>NZ_JADCUC010000001.1 GCF_016464365.1 Sandaracinobacteroides hominis
AGGGCCAGCAAGCGGATGCCATCCTCGCCGATAAAGCCTATGACAGTAATGGCTTACGCGAGACGATCGCTCAGATGGAGGCGCAGGCGGTGATACCGTCCAAGCGCAATCGCAAAGTCTTCATCCCCCACGACACCGAACTCTACAAGCAGCGCAACCGGATCGAGCGATGCTTCGGCCGCCTCAAGCATTTCCGCCGTTTCGCTACCCGCTACGATCGACGAACCATCCACTTCACCGGCTTCATTCACCTCGCCGCAGCAATGATATGGTTACGATGAATGTCGATCCGGCCTAGTTCGAAACTTTCAGCAGCTCGCGCGCGGTGATCACCCGCATGATTTCGTTCGTGCCCTCCAGAATGCGGTGCACGCGCAGATCGCGCCACAGCTTCTCGATCGGGTAATCCATCAGATAGCCATAGCCGCCGTGCAGCTGCAGCGCCCGGTCCACGACCGAGCTTCCGGTATCCGTCGCCAGCCGCTTTGCCATGGCGGCGAACTTGGTCTTGTCCGGCGCACCCGACGTCACTTTGGCAGCCGCCAGATACAGCAGCGCACGTGCGGCCTGCAGCTCCGTCTCCATGTCGGCCAGCGTGAACTGCGTCGCCTGGAAATCGACGATGCTCTTCCCGAACTGCCTGCGGTCGCGGACATAGATGAGGGTCTCGTCCAGCGCCCGCTGCGAGCCGCCCAATGAACAGGCGCCGATGTTCAACCGCCCGCCGTCAAGGCCGGCCATGGCGATCTTGAAGCCCTGTCCTTCCACGCCGACCAGATTCTCCGCCGGCACCCGCACGCCGTCGAAATGCACCAGCGCAGTCGGTTGGCAGCGCCATCCAAGCTTGCGCTCATTGGCGCCGAAGGAAACGCCCGGCATGTCCTTCTCGATCACCAGGCAGGAAACCCCGCCGGCACCTTCGCCGCCCGTGCGCACCATCGTCACATAGATCTCGTTTGCGCCTGCGCCCGAGATGAACGCCTTGGAACCGGTCACCACATAGTGGTCACCGTCGCGCACAGCGCTTGTCTTCAGCGCCACCGCATCCGACCCCGAGCCCGGCTCGGTCAGGCAATAGCTGGCGATCTTCTCCATCGTCACCAGTTGCGGCAGATATTTCGCCTTCACCGCCTCGCCGCCGAAGCAGTCGATCATCCAGCTCGCCATGTTATGGATGGAAATGAAGGCCGATGTAGCGGGGCAGCCATAGGCCATGGCCTCCATGATCAGCGCCGATTCCATCCGCCCCAGGCCAATGCCACCCGATTCCTCGCTCACATAAATGGCGCCAAAGCCCAGCTCGGCGGCCTTGCGGATGGTCTCGCGCGGGAAGTGATGCTTTTCGTCCCATTCCGCGGCAAAGGGCGTGATCTCGGACGCCGTGAACCGCTGCGCCGTTTCGCGGATGAAAAGCTGGTCTTCGGTCAGGTCGAACTGGGTCATGTGACAAGGCCATAACCCGATCGCGCAGGATTGCCACCTGTTTGCGACTGTGGTTGACCTTTCGCCGCCCCTTCGCTATGCGGCGCGCTCTTGTCGGCAGCTGTGGCTGTCGGCCCATACCCTATTTCGAGGCCTGACCAATGAAGCGCACCTATCAACCGTCCAAGCTCGTCCGCGCCCGCCGCCACGGCTTCCGCGCCCGCATGGCGACTGTTGGTGGCCGCAAGGTGCTGGCCCGCCGCCGCGCGCGCGGCCGCAAGGTCCTCTCGGCCTGAGCCGAGCTGTTCGGCCCTCTCGGCCTGAGCCGAGCTGTTCTGGACTGCCGGACAAGATTCATGCCTGATGAAACAGTCGCGGCTGGCCCTGTGCCGGCCGCGTTTCATTCTGTCTCCGGCGAATCGGCTGCATCGGTTGCCATCGACCGTATCCGCGTCCGCCGCGATTTCCTGTCTGCCAACAGCGGAATTCGCGTGCCCATGCCGCCGTTCGTGCTGCTGGTGAAACCGACCGCGCTTGGCGTTTCCCGCTCCGGTTTCACCGTCAGCAAGAAGGTCGGCAACGCCGTTGCGCGCAATCGCGCCCGTCGTCGCCTGCGGGAAGTTGCGCGGCTTGCCATGCCCAGCCTTGCGATTCCCTCGGCCGATCATGTCTTCATCGCCCGCCCGCAAAAGGACGAAACCCCCTTCGAAGAGCTGCTGGACCTCACCCGCAAGGCGCTCACCAAGGCCCGCCGCAAGCTGGACCGGCCATGAAGATTGCCGAACTCCCCGCCCGCGCCGTCGCTGGTCTGTTCCGGCTGTGGCAGCTGACATTCTCCACCGTGCTGCCACCCAGCTGCAGATTCACGCCCAGCTGTTCCCATTACGGCATCGAGGCTCTAAGGCGGCACGGACTATTAGCCGGCCTCTGGCTGACGGCGGTGCGGATCGCGCGCTGCCATCCCTGGGGCGGCAAAGGATATGACCCCGTTCCCAGCCGGTTCCGGCTGGCCCCATGGAAACCCGAGCCCTCTGGCGACCGGAATAAGGCGAGCCACTGAAGTGACCACCGAGAATCGCAACCTGATCCTGGCCGTCGTGCTGTCGGCCTTTGTCCTTTTCGGCTGGACCTTCGTCTCCGAACGCTTCTTCCCCACGCCTCCGCCGCCCGCCCGCACGGCGCCTGCCAGCACGGCCGCGCCGGCTGGCCCGGTTACCCCCGGTGCATCCGCGGCGCCCGCCGCACCGCAGGTGATTTCGGCAGAGGCAGCCGCGGCCGCTGCCCCGCGCATCGCCATCGACACGCCGCGACTGAAGGGTTCGATCAATCTTGCCGGCGCCCGCATCGACGATCTGGTGCTGCGCGATCACACCGTTTCCATTGCCCCGAACTCGCCGCCGGTGCGGCTGTTCGCCCCGTCGGGTGCAAAGAACGCCTATTTCGCCGGCTTTGGCTGGGTCGGGCCGGGCGCGCCTCCGGCCAACGCCGTCTGGACGGCCTCCGCCCAGACGCTGAGCCCGGGCAAACCGGTCACCCTGCGCTGGACCAGCCCGGAAAAGCTGGTCTTCCAGCAAGTCATTTCGGTTGACGACAATTTCCTCTTCACCGTCCAGCAGAGCGTCCTCAACGGCTCGGCAAGTCCGGTATCGCTGCGCCCGTTCGGTTATGTGAACCGCACCGGCCGCTTCGACACCAAGGATCAGATGAACCTGCACATCGGCCCCATCGCCGTGCTCGATGGAACGCTGAAGGAAGGCGACATCAGCTTTGACAAGCTGCGCGACGACGGCCCGCAGACCATCGCCTCCAAGGGCGGCTGGCTCGGTCTTACCGACAAGCACTGGCTCGCAGCCCTCATCCCCGACCAGAACAGCAATATCGAGGCTCGCTTCACCGCTGCCGACGGCGACCGCTACCAGACGGACTGGCTGAAGGCGTCCGAAACACTGCAGCCCGGCCAGACTTCCAGCACGACCAGCCACCTGTTCGCCGGCGCCAAGGAGCGCCGCCTGCTGAACCAGGTACGCGATGATCTGGGGGCGCCGCTGTTCGACCGGGCACTCGCCTGGGGCTGGTTCTGGTTCATCGCCCAACCCATCGCCGGGCTGCTGGGCTGGCTCTACAGCCTCCTCGGCAACTATGCGCTGGCCATCGTCGGCCTCACCCTGATCGTCCGTGCCGTGCTGTTTCCGATCGCCAACAAGCAATATGCCAGCATGGCGAAAATGCGCATCTTCGCGCCGAAGATGAAAGAGCTTCAGGAGAAGTACAAGGACGATAAGCAGAAGCAGCAGGTTGAGCTGATGGAGCTCTACAAGCGCGAGAAGATCAATCCGCTTGCCGGTTGCCTGCCGATCCTGCTGCAGATCCCGATCTTCTACGCCCTCTACAAGACACTGCTGATCTCAGTTGAAATTCGCCACCAGCCGGCCTTCCTGTGGATCAAGGACCTGTCCGCGCCCGATCCGCTGACGCCGCTGAACCTGTTCGGCCTCATCCCCTGGGATCCCCCGGGCTTCCTGCACCTGGGCGTGCTGCCGATCATCCTGGGCATCACCATGTTCGTGCAGTTCAAGCTGAACCCGCAGCCGATGGATGAAATCCAGGCAAAGGTCTTTGCCTGGATGCCGTGGCTGTTCATGTTCATGATGGCGCCGTTCGCGGCCGGCCTGCAGATCTACTGGATCGTCAACAACCTCGTTTCCATCCTGCAGCAGTGGGTGCTTCTGAAGAAGTATCCGGCACCCGCACCGGCACCCGCAAAATGACGGAGGATGCATTCCGGCTGGAGGAAGCGCGCAAACTGTTCGCAGGCCCCATCGCCTTCCAGCTTTCCGCGCCCAAGCTGGACTTCCTCCCCCGTGCCGACGTGCCGGAAGTCGCCTTTGCCGGTCGTTCCAACGTGGGCAAGTCATCGCTGCTGAACGCGCTGACGAACCGGCAGGGCCTTGCACGTACGTCGAACACGCCCGGCCGCACGCAGGAACTGAACCTGTTCCAGGTCGGGGAGCCGCCCGTCCTGCGGCTCGTCGACATGCCCGGTTATGGCTATGCCGAAGCGCCCAAGGACCTGATCCGGCAGTGGGGGCTGCTGATCGGCGACTATCTGCGCGGCCGCGCGACGCTGAAGCGCGTGCTGGTGCTGGTGGACAGCCGCCACGGCCTGAAGCCCGTCGACCGCGAGATCATGGAGCTGATGGACAAGTCCGCAGTGTCCTACCAGATCGTCCTCACCAAGGCCGACAAGATCAAGCCGACCCAGCTGGCTGCGACCATCACCGTGGTGGAGGAGGAAGCGCGCAAGCATCCGGCCGCGCACCCGACCATCATTGCCACCAGTTCCGAAGCCAAGCAGGGGATCCCTGAACTGCGTGCCGCCATCACGGCTGCCGCCTTCGCCTGAGGCGACCGATAAAAGCGTGCAGCAATCACGCACGCCTGCTGCTAAAATGGCGGGCAAGAGGAGAGAGACTTGAAAGCTCTGAGTGAAGTGACCGTCGGCGGCCAGACCTTCCTGCCGCTCGTCGAGGGCGGCAAGGGCGTTTCCGCCACCAACCATGCGTCTGCCGGGGCCTGGGCAAAGGCCGGCGGCCTGGGCACGGTTTCGGCGGTGAATGCCGACAGCTATGACGCCAATGGCGACGTCATTCCGCAAATCTACCGCGGTCGCACCCGCGAGCTGCGCCACGAAGAGCTGGTGCAATACGGCATCGACGGCGCCGTCGAGCAGGTGAAGCGCGCCTACGACATCGCCGGCGACGAGATCCGCGCCGGGCGCGGAGCGCTCAACATCAACGTGCTGTGGGAGATGGGCGGCGCCCAGCGCGTTCTGGAAGGCACGCTGGAACAGACCAAGGGGATGCTGCACGGTGTGACATGCGGCGCGGGCATGCCCTACAAGCTGTCCGAAATCGCCGCTCGCCACGGCGTCTACTACTATCCGATCATCTCTTCGGGCCGTGCCTTCCGCGCCCTGTGGAAGCGCGCTTACTCCAAGGCCGCCGAATGGCTGGGCGCCGTCGTCTATGAAGACCCCTGGCTGGCGGGCGGCCACAACGGTCTTTCCAACGCCGAAGACCCTCGCGCGCCCCAGGATCCCTATCCGCGCGTGAAGGACCTGCGCGAGGTGATGCGCGAAGGCGGTATCCCAGACAGCGTTCCCATCGTGATGGCGGGCGGCGTCTGGTATTTGCGCGACTGGGCGCATTGGATCGACAATCCCGAGCTGGGCAAGATCCTGTTCCAGTTCGGCACCCGTCCGTTGCTGACGCAGGAAAGCCCCATCCCCGATGTCTGGAAGGCGCGCCTGCCCACTCTGGACGAGGGCGACATCCTGCTGCACAAATTCTCGCCCACAGGCTTTTACTCGTCGGCGGTGCGCAACACCTTTCTGCGAAGCCTCGAAGGCCGCTCGGAACGGCAAATTGCCTTCAGCACCGAGGCGGCAGGCGACCACCAGTACACGCTCGACGTCGGCGTCGGTCGCAAGACCTATTATGTCACCCGCGACGACCTGAACCGCGCGCGGACATGGAACGGTGACGGCTTCGACACGGCGCTGAAGACGCCCGACAACACCCTCATCTTCGTCGGCGCCGACGAGGCGAAGATGATCCGCAAGGACCAGGCCGATTGCATGGGCTGTCTCAGCCACTGTGCCTTCTCCGCGTGGAAGGACCATGACGACCACACCACCGGCTATCTGGCCGACCCGCGCAGCTTCTGCATCCAGAAGACTCTGCAGGACATCGCCCATGGTGCAGATCCGGAGCATGAACTGATGTTCGCCGGCCACTCCGCCTATATGTTCAAGCAGGATCCCTTTTATTCCAATGGCTTCGTCCCAACGGTGAAGCAGCTTGTGGAGCGTCTGCAGACGGGCGATTGAGCTGGGCTTGCCGCGATAGACATGGTTGACCGAAAAGTGCAGTCTCCCCCGGCAACAAGGGAGCAAACACAATGACCAATCTTGTCGAAACCATTATGGGGGCGTTGCCCGCAAACACCGGCGACGCGCTGGGCTCGATGCTGGGCGACAACCCGGATTCCAGTGTAAAGGGACTGTCCGCAATCCTGCCTTTGCTGTTGGCAGCCTTTGCCGGCAAGGCTGCGTCGGGCGCTGACCTTGGTGGCCTCGTCTCGACGATTTCGGGCGGTATCGCGGGCGGAAACCCGCTGGATAATCCGGCCGCGCTGCTCTCCGGGTCGGCACCTGCCTCCACGGGCCTCGGCGGCCTCGCCTCGCAGATCCTCGGCTCCAACATGGTGCCGATCGCCACGGCGGTTGCGGCGATGTTCGGACTGAAGAACGGAACGGTCAATTCGCTGATGGCGCTGGCGGGCCCGCTCCTGGTCGGCGGCATCGGCAAGGCGCTGGGCGGCGCTCCGACCGTGCACGGCCTGCGAAACCTGCTGGCGACCGAAAAGGACAGCTATGAGTCGATGCTGCCGCCGCAACTGCGGCAGCTGATCTCGCCTGTTGCGCCAGCGGCTGCTGCCGCACCGGTTGCGGAAACCGCCGCCAGCTCCGGCATATGGAAATGGCTGCTGCTGGCCTTGGCGATCCTGGCGCTGCTCTGGTACCTCTTCGGACGCGGAACAAAGGAAGAGGTCGTCACGCCGGCCGCAGTTGAACCTGCCGCCGTGCAAACGGCGCCGGTCGCCGCGCCCGTGATTCCGACCGGCTCCGGCGTTATCGCCCAGGACCGTGCGGGCCTGCCGCTGCTGGTCGTCTTCTTCGATGTCGGCAAGAGCGATGTCTCAACCGACCTCGCAGCTGCATCGGCTGCGGTGAAGAGCTATTATGACAGTCACCCGCAATCCCGGCTGTCGGTGTCGGGCTTCAACGACCCGACCGGAGACGCAGCCGCCAATGCCGAACTGTCCAAGAATCGCGCCGAGCAGGTGAAGGCGGCGCTGGTTGCCGCCGGCTTCGCGGCCGACCGCGTCGATCTCGATAAGCCCGCAGCGCCCACCGATACGTCGGAAGGCTATGCAGCCGCCCGCCGCGTGGAGGTGACGATCAAGCAGTGAGGAGCGAGGGGAGGGGGCTTCGGCCCCCGACCCGCCTAGCGCAAGGCTCCAGCCACAAGCCTCTCGCAATCCACCGGCGGGATGGCCGGCGGGGCGGGCTGGTCCTTGCGCAGGCCCAAAGCGCTTCCGATCGAGCGGCCGATCGCCCCCACGATGCCGCCTTTCGATTCTCTTCCGTCCTCCGCAACCGTGATCCTGGGTTGTGACAGGGTTCCGCCGACGCGGATCGGATCGACCAGCCGCAACGCGGCCTTCTTCGTGCTTGTTCCCCGTCAGCACCTATGGCACAGATTTGAGGTTGTGAATTAAGGAGTGTTGGGGCTTCGTCGTAGTGACGAAGGAACGAAGATGAAGCCCCAGCACTCCTTGAAAAAATCGCCTGCCAAGGCCCCTGCTGAGCGGGTGGTGAAGGACATCCGGCGGCAGACCCGCCGGCATTTCTCGGCCGAGGACAAGATCCGCATCGTGCTCGAAGGCCTGCGCGGCGAGGACAGCATTGCCGAGCTGTGCCGCAAGGAAGGCATCGCCCAGAGCCTGTACTACACCTGGTCGAAGGAGTTCATGGAAGCGGGCAAGCGCCGGCTGGCGGGTGACACCGCCCGCGCCGCGACCACTGGCGAGGTGCAGGACCTGCGCCGTGAGGCCCGTGCCCTGAAGGAATGCGTTGCCGACCTGACGCTCGAGAACCGTCTGCTGAAAAAAAGCATGATCGCGGATGGGGAAGGCGACGAATGAGGTATCCCGCATCCGAGAAGCTCGAGATCATCCGGATCGTCGAGCAGTCGCACCTGCCTGCCAAGCGAACGCTCGACAAGCTCGGCATCGCCCGTCGGACGTTCTACCGCTGGTACGACCGCTTCCTCGAAGGCGGGCCGGAGGCGTTGGAAGATCGGCCATCCACGCCGAGCCGCGTATGGAACCGGATCCCGCCTGACATCCATGATCAGATCATCGAACTGGCGCTGGAGCAGTCCGAGCTGAGCCCACGGGAGCTGGCAGTGCGCTTTACCGACGAAAGGCGTTACTTCGTATCGGAAGCCACGGTTTACCGCCTCCTGAAGGCCCACGGCCTGATCACCAGCCCGGCCTACGTCGTGATCAAGGCCGCCGATCAGTTCCACACCAGGACCACCCGGCCGAACGAGATGTGGCAGACTGACTTTACCTACTTCAAGATCATCGGCTGGGGCTGGATGTACCTGTCGACCGTGCTCGACGACTTCTCGCGCTACATCATCGCCTGGAAGCTGTGCACCAACATGCGCGCCGAGGACGTCACCGACACGCTGGACATGGCATTGGCCGCATCGGGCTGTGACAGCGCCAGGGTACTGCACAAGCCCAGGCTGCTCAGCGATAACGGCCCCAGCTACATCGCCGGCGAACTGGCGGAATACATCGAAGCCAACAAGATGAGCCACGTTCGCGGCGCACCGTGCCACCCGCAGACCCAGGGAAAGATCGAGCGCTGGCACCAGACTCTGAAGAACCGCATCCTGCTCGAGAACTACTTCCTGCCCGGCGACCTTGAAGCCCAGATCGAGGCCTTCGTCGAGCACTACAACCACCAGCGATATCACGAGAGCCTGAACAACGTGACGCCCGCCGACGCCTACTTCGGCAGGGCGCCAGCCATCATCAAACAACGTGAAAGGATCAAGCGACAGACCATCGAACATCGGCGCTTGCAACACCGCAAGCTCGCCGCCTAACATCAACCCCCAGACGAGGTCCGCACTCCGCTAACTTACGCCGCGAGTTGTGCCAAATGTTCTGACGACGGACAACTGGCGCAGATGATCGGCGGACAACCCTGACTGGATAGAGAAACGGAGAAGACGAATGGCAAACGGAGCTTGCGATATTTGCGGTCGCCCGGCGACGGCGCGCGTGCGCGCCTCGGTGAACGGCAGGGTTCAGAACATGGAGCTGTGCGATCAGCACTACAGCGAAATAGCGCGCCGGTCGGGACGCAGCGCCTCGCCGCTGGAGTCCCTGTTCGGGCGGCGTTCCCTTCTTGACGAATTCTTCGGCGAGAGGGGTTTCGGCAGCCTCTTTGGTGACAGTCCGCTGCGAGGCGGCACGCTCGGCTCTATGGGTAATGGCGATGACGCTGTCGTCGACGCCACTTTCGGCGAGGGCGCGCCGCGGCGTGGATCGCGGCGCGGCGGCGGACGCACCATCGCCGACCGGCTGAGCGAACAGGGCAACAAGCTGCTGCAGGATGCAGCACAGAAGGCCGGGGAATTCGGGCGCAGCGAGGTCGATACCGAACATCTGCTTCTGGCATTGACCCCGTCTGACGTCGTCAAGACGATCCTGGAACAGTTCAAGGTCGATGTGGACGATCTGCGGCGCCAGATCGAGAAGGAAGCGAAGCGTGGAGACGCCAGGACGGAGGGCGAAATCGGCGTAAGCCCTCGCCTGAAGGACGCGCTGAACCGGGCCTTCATCGCCTCGAACGAACTCGGCCATTCCTATGTCGGTCCCGAGCACCTTCTGATCGGACTTGCCGAGGAAGGTGAAGGCCTGGCCGCGGCGATGCTGCGCAAGCTGGGGTTGACGCCGCAGGCGCTGCGTCAGCAGGTGACGAAGGTGGTCGGCAAGGGAGCCGAGGAAGGCCGCGTCGAGACTCCGTCGAACACCCCCGATCTCGACCAGTTCAGCCGTGACCTGACGAAGCTCGCCCGCGATGGCAAGCTCGATCCCGTCATCGGCCGCGCCCGCGAGATCGAGACGACGATCGAAGTGCTGGCCCGCCGGAAAAAGAACAACCCGGTACTGATCGGCGAGCCCGGCGTGGGCAAGACCGCCATCGTCGAGGGACTTGCACAACGGATCGTCGCCGGCGAAGTGCCCGAGGCGCTGCGCGACAAGCGGCTGGTCGAGCTTAACATCAACTCGATGGTGGCCGGGTCGAAGTATCGCGGCGAGTTCGAGGAGCGGGTGCAGAAGATCCTCAAGGAGATCACCGAGGAGAAGGACAGCCTGATCCTGTTCATCGACGAGATGCACACCATCGTCGGCGCCGGCCAGGGCGGTGGCGAAGGTGGTCTTGACATCGCCAACACCTTCAAGCCGGCGCTGGCGCGGGGCGAGCTGAACCTGATCGGCGCGACGACGCTCAACGAGTACCAGAAATACATCGAGAAGGACGCGGCGCTCGAGCGACGGTTCCAGCCGGTTTATGTGGACGAGCCCACTGTCGCACAGACGATCATGATTCTGCGCGGGCTGCGCGACACGCTCGAAAGCCACCACAAGGTGACGATCACCGACGAGGCGATCATCGCCGCCGCGGAGCTTTCGGATCGCTATATCACCGGTCGCTTCATGCCCGACAAGGCGATCGACCTGATCGACCAGGCCGCGGCGCGGGTGAAGATCTCGGCCACTGCTCGGCCCGTGGACGTGCAGGAACTCGAAGCCGAGGTCGCGCAGATCAAGCGCGAACAGGACTATGCCGCAGCCCGCAAGCAATTCGACCGAGCAGCAGAACTGAAGAAGGAGCTGGAGCAGAAGCAGAAGGAGCTGGACGAGCTTCTGGAGATCTGGAAGCGCGATCAGGCTTCGGCGACCACCGAGGTGCGCGCCGATCACGTCGCGCAGATCGTCTCCAAGATCACCGGCGTTCCGGTCACGGACCTGACCACCGAGGAGAAGGACAAGCTCCTCAAGCTCGAGGAGAAGCTGCACGAGCGCGTCATCGGCCAGGAAGAAGCGATCCGCGCCGTGGCCGATGCGGTGCGGCTGGCGCGTGCAGGACTGCGCGAGGGACGCGGCCCGACCGCGACATTCCTCTTCCTCGGGCCGACCGGGGTTGGCAAGACGGAACTGGCCAAGACGCTCGCCGAAGTAATCTTTGGCGATCAGGACGCAATCATCCGCATCGACATGTCGGAGTATGGCGAGCGCCACTCGGTTGCCCGGCTGGTTGGCGCGCCTCCGGGCTACGTCGGATACGACGAAGGCGGGCAGCTGACGGAGAAGGTGCGCCGTCGGCCCTACTCGGTCGTGCTCCTCGACGAGATCGAAAAGGCGCATCCCGATGTCTACAACATCCTGCTTCAGGTGTTCGACGATGGCCGCCTGACAGATGGCAAGGGCCGCGTGGTGGACTTCACTAACACCATCATCATCGCCACCTCGAACCTCGGTTCGGACATCATCCAGCGCAACCTCACGAAACGCGGCAGCAGTGAGTTCGACGAGGCCAAGCAGAAATCCGAACTGATGGAGGTGTTGCGCGGTCATTTCCGGCCAGAGTTCATCAACCGGATCGACGAGATCATCGTCTTCCACTCGCTGAACCAGTCGGAAATCCGCCAGATCGTCGAGTTGCAGCTCAACCGGGTGAAGCGGACCGCCCTTACCCAGGGCGTCGAACTCGAACTCGATGTGAGCGTCGTGGATCACTTCGGCGCGGTCGGCTTCCGTCCCGAATTCGGTGCCCGCGAGCTGCGCCGGCTGATCCGGTCGCAGTTGGAGACCGAGTTGGCCCGCGAGATGCTCTCCGGGCGGATCGAGGATGGTGACAAGGTCCGCGTCGCCTGGTCGGAAGACGAACAGAGGGTCGTGTTCGAAAAGATCGTAAAGGACACCGGTGACGACAGCCCGGACGATCAGGCCAAGGCCGGGATCGAGGAGCCCAGCGAAGTTGCCGAAAACAACACGGACGTTCCGAAGCCCAGCGTTGGGGATGAGGTGCAGTCCAAGGACGACAAGTCCGCCGAGTGACAGCGCAAAAGACTGGCCCGGCGCGATATCGGTCGCGCCGGACCATCTCTTCGGAGAGTTATAGGAAGGTCCACGGCATGAACGTCATTAGATCATTCCGCAATCTCGACCGGCACGGCCAACAGCGCGCGCCTGAGGTCATCGAGGAAGAAGTGCGGCAACTTGAACCGCACCTTGCGCGCTTTCGCGAGGATCTGGTCCGGCTCGAAGTGGTTGCCTCGCAGACGAGGGGCAAGAAGCGCATCAAAGTCAGCCTGCGCCTGCAACTGCCGTCAGGCGTGATCGCGGCACAGGAAGAGGGGTTCGAGATCGAGCCTGTCCTGCGCAAGGCCTTTGCCGACCTGCGCCAGCGGGTTGACCGGCATGTGGCGCGCCTCAAGCACGATTCTGAATACAAGCGTCCCGCCCGCCGGCGCCGGATCGGCGCCCCGCTGGCGCCCGCGCGGGATGCGGCGGAAGCGGAACGGCGCCAGCTCTTCTTCGACCTGATCGAGGATCATCTCGATACGGTCTACGACACCGTCAGGCGTGAGTTGACCTATCTCGAATGCAGTGGATCTGTGCAGGCTGGTTAGAGTAGCAGGATGCGCGGTGGTGGGTCGAGTTCGCCAAGACCCAGCGCAGGCAGGCGGTGCACATACTCGGGCCTCAGAGCCGGAAAATGATCGGGGTCCGGAAGTGTACGCAAACGGCTCATGCAATATCCTTGGCGGAAAGGCTGGGCGTGGTAGCGGGGAACCATCGGCGGCCCAGCCAGAAGGCGACGTTCACCAACAGGATCAGCACCGGCACCTCGACAAGCGGGCCGATGACGGCTGCAAAGGCGACCGGCGATGCAAGGCCAAAGGCCGCGATGGCAACGGCAATTGCCAGCTCGAAATTGTTGCCGGCTGCTGTGAACGCAACGGCGGACGTGCGGGGATAATCCGCCTCGATCAGTTTCCCCATCCAGAAGCTGATGAGGAACTGGACAACGAAATAGATGACGAGCGGGATGGCGATGCGGATCGCGTCACCCGGCAGGGTCAGGATATCCTGACCCTTCAGGCTGAACATGGCGACGATCGTGAACAGCAGCGCCAGCAGCGTGACGGGGCCGATCTTTGTAAGGAAGCGCTGTTCATACCAGTCGTTGCCCTTGCGTGCGACCAACACGCGTCGGGTTAGGAAGCCGGCAGCGAATGGGATGCCGAGATAAATGAGGACCGCCTGTGCAATGGTCCAGAAGCTGATGTCGATGACACTGCCTTCCAGCCCCAGCAGCGGCGGCAGGAACGCGAGGAAGAACCAGGCGTAAATACTGAAGAAGAGGATCTGGAACAGCGAGTTGAACGCGACCAATGCCGCTACATACTGGTTATCACCCTTCGCCAGCTGGTTCCAGACAATCACCATCGCGATGCAGCGGGCGAGGCCGATAAGGATCAGCCCGGTCATGTATTCGGGGTGATCGCGCAGGAAGATGACGGCGAGCGCGAACATCAGCACCGGGCCGATGATCCAGTTTTGGACGAGCGAGATGGCCAGAATGCGCTTGTCGCGGAACACCAGGGGCAGTTCCTCATAGCGAACCCGGGCGAGAGGCGGATACATCATCAGGATGAGCCCGACGGCGATAGGCAGGTTGGTGGTGCCGATGCTGAAGCTGTCGATCGTTGCCGGCAGCGCCGGAAACAGCGCGCCAAGGGCGACGCCCGCCGCCATTGCGAGGAAAATCCACAGCGTCAGATAGCGATCGAGGAAGGAGAGACGTGCGCGGGCAGAACTGCTCATGGTTGCCCAGGCTCCAAACGATTACCATCGGCGTCGATGACTTGTTCGCCGTCTTCCTTGGTGAACGCGCCCTGCTGTGGCGCTGGCAGTAGGTCGAGCACTTCCTCTGACGGACGGCACAGCTTCACACCCAATGGCGAGACGACGAGCGGTCGGTTGATGAGGATCGGGTGCGCCATCATGGCGTCGATCAGCTGTTTGTCAGTAAGTTCGGGGTTGCCAAGGTTGAGGTCCGCATAGGGTGTCCCCTTCTCCCGCAGCAGGTCGCGGGGCGTAATGCCGGCCCGCTCGATCAGGCTTTCCAGCAGCGTCCGTGACGGCGGGGTCTTCAGATACTCGATGACATGCGGCTCAATCCCGGCGTTACGGATGAGACCGAGCGTGTTGCGCGACGTTCCGCACTCGGGGTTGTGATAGACGATGATATCGGTCGCCATCACGCAGCACTCACGCGCGGCGAAGACGCGCCCTCAGCCTTATCGGACATGCTTCACTCCATCAGCAGCAGGTGAGTTCTGCCAACAGCGGCTCGCAAAGCTCGGGGCGCCCCTGGCAGCAGTCTTTGGCAAGAAACAACATCAGCGCCCGCAAGCCATCGACATCAGCGCGGTATTGGATGACGCGACTATGCCGTTCGGATGTGACGAGACCGGCTCGCGAAAGAATGGCCAGGTGGGTAGAAAGAGTGTTGGCCGGCACCTGAAGATCGCGGGCAATCTCGCCCGCCGGCAAACCGTCAGGCTCGTGGCGCACAAGCAGTCGAAATGCGTCGAGCCTCGTCTCCTGAGAGAGGGCCGCAAGGGCGTCGAGTGCGTTCTTTGAATCCATAATTCCGGATATATCGAAATATCAGGGAGGCGCAATAGGCGCCATGCTTTGCCGCTCCACTGCCTGCAAATTGTCGACATCCTGCCCAGAGTCAGTCCGCTCTGCCGCTCCGACGCAAATTCGCTGCAATTCGCAACAACTGCCAAGGCAGCTGGACTGATGACATCATAGCATCAGGCTGCAATAAGACCGTTGCTGCGGCGCACATGGCTGCAGTGGGGCTTGGTAACCCCGACGCGCGACTGAGGCTTGGCCAGGTTCTGGCCGGGTCGCCGTCGTGCATGTCCAAGGCTTCGCCCAAAGACGGCGGCGCATTCGGACTCAGTCGCGGATGTTACCAAGGCCCGGCTTTCTGGGTCTGGGATATGGCGACGTATGAAGATCACACTCGGCGGTCGATACACGATAGCGGAATTTGCTGATGTGCTGGCCGAAACGCTCTTCGCGCTTCAGGACAATGGGGTGGAAGAGGTCCAAGGTGCCAGCCTCTAGCTCCAAACCTATTCGGATCGGCGTCAGTTCTTCCTGCTGAACGAAAGTGGCCGGCGCATTGAGCATCTCGATTATGATGGGGCACATGCGCGCACGTATCAGAGTAGATCAGAGCATCTGAACGTTGTGGAGGAGGGGCCCGTTGAGCGCCGCTTCTCGGATCGCCGCGGTGCCAAGTAGCAAATATTATGAGTCGTCGATCTGGACCGAGTATTTTTTGGTCTCTGGGTTGCGAACGATCTTCGCCTTGTGCCCTGCGGCGCGGATAGCGAGAAACTCCCTGTTGAGACGCGAGACCTCGTCATATCCTCCGACCTTGTTAAGAAACTTAACGAACTTCGCCTGATCTGATGGCGACACTGGACGAATGCATATCCCTCGCATGGTCGAAAACCTAGGTCGTCGAATTGCGGTTGTCCATGTGCCCCTCTGGCGAAGCTGAAAAGCAGATTATGTCGTATTTTATCAGACACTCGGCATGCATCTGATCAGCGCCTAATTGGCCGGCACCTCAATCTCGATTTCCTGCGCCGGGTCACTCGGTCCAATCGAGGATCCCGGGTGCAGAGGGAAACAAGTGCGCCTTGTCCGGCAGTTCCGATCGCCAGGGGAAGAATACATCGAGCTTACGCGTCGAGCGGACAAACAGCCATTGCCTGTAGCGATTGCCGATCGCGTCAAAGAGATGACCAAAATTTGTATCGAGCGCCGGTATCTCCGAAATGCGTCGCAAATTGCCAAAGTAGAGATCAATCGCCTTTATGCGCAGGTCATGTGAATTGATCGTTTGCGAAAGCTCGAGATAGAGGAGCGTCAACTCCAGCAGATCCAGCCCGTCAATTCGCCCGATGGCCGCTACTGCTATGTCGTCGAGCTCGGCGAGTTCCCAAGCGGGCGCCCAATGCTGCTCGAATAGAATGGGGCGCAGAAGCTCGTGAGCCCAGAGGGCGGCCTCGACATCACCGCGAGTCAATTTTCCTTCCAGGGCATTCCAGATCGGGCTTCTGAACCAGCGGGCTGTGCCAGCTGCCGCGGCTTCGGCCAGATTGACGGAATTGTCATCATCGTCTCGATCAATCGGGACACTCTTGCCCGCTTTGTATTTGTCCCACTTGCGGGGCCGAAACACCCCATCGGGTCCGGCCTTGACCTTGTCTGGTTCCAGGCGGCGCTCCACGGCATAGGAGGACGAAACTCCCAGCCCCAACTCGACGGAGCGGTACCAAATGCGAGTCCGCAGTCGCCGCACCTCGGCGGTCTTCCGTCGTCCGCGCGCCGGCTTCTCCCCGGGATTCATGGGGTACAGAAAATCAACATTTCGGTTCGGGTTTTAGCGAATCGAAATCCGGGCGCAACCAGGCGCAACCGAGCAGCGGAGAGCGCACATGACCGAAAGCAAGGCAAACAATCATGCCCACCTCGCCGATACGCATGGCCGACTGCGAGCGGAGTTCCTCGAACTTTATGGTCCGGTCGTAGGCGGAGCGGATTTGGTGCGGGCGCTCGGCTACAGCAACGCGGCGGCTTTTCGCCAGGCACGTCGTCAGGGCCGCATCAGCCTCAACATATTTACGCTGCCGGCCCGCCGCGGTTCATTCGCGCTGAGCACGGATGTAGCCGACTGGCTCATCGCCGCCCGCCAAACTGGGAAGGAGAAGGACATGCCATAAAGCTCGACCATTCGCGGAGTTCATCCGCCAGAAGCCGAACATTTCGAGCTGGAAAATGCGACGGGCTTCGATGCGACAACATCGAAGCCCGGCAACGAAGGTCCAAACCTTACACCGACCTTCTCCTCGCATCACCGGCAGATGTCAAGCTGGGACGCTGTCCCGGAATTGGAAGGGCGCGCCCTGGCCGCCCGGAGGAGTAATATCGTGCAATCGAACCTGAGGGCCGTTCTACGGCAGATTCTTACCACAAACCATTCGCCCAACTTCATCGCCGAACAGAGAGGCATGTCACACAATACCGTGCGTAATTGGCGCAGGATCCTGGAGGAGAAGGAGATCACCTCCACGCAGCTTGATCTAATGACTGACCAGCAACTGGATAGTTTCATCCGCCGCCGTAGGCCCGCATTGAGGGGTACAGCGTTGCCAGATTGGGACGACGAGGTTCGGGCCATTCGTTCTGGCCTCAACAGGCTGGAAACCCACGCGATCTACGTGGGTCGGGTAGGTGAAGATTGTGCGATGGCTTACCGCACGTATTGTGAGCACCTTCGCCTTCACCTGCAAGCACTTGATCCGATATTGCGTCTTGATCATGTCCCAGGCTACGCCAATCAAACTGACTATGCAGGCTATATGCCGGAGGGTCGAGAAAACGGCGGGCACGAGCGCCGAAAATTTAAGCTCTTCGTTGCAGCCCTACCGTTTTCGCGGCTGATTGCCGCCGCGATCGTTCGCAGCGAAACCGTCGGCGACCATATCGAAGGCAATCAGCGAGCGTTGCACTATTATGGTGGCGTGCCGGCCATCCTGGTTCCCGACAATCTGAAAGCGGCGGTGATCTCAAGGCCCAAGTACGGGCCGCCGAGGCTGCAGGAACAATACCAGGCCTTTGCTGACCACTATGGTGCTGCAGTGGTACCGGCACGTCCCGGCCGACCGCAGGACAAATCGGCAGTCGAGAATTCCGTTAAGTTGGTGCAGCGGCTGCTCGGTATTCGCCTATCCCAGCGGCCGCTGCTCGAAATCGACGAGATGCAGCGCGTGCTCGACGACATCGTGGAGCAGTTGAACAATCGGCCGATGAGGCGCGCGAACGGACATTCGCGTCGGTCATTGTTTGAGGCTGAAGAACGGATGCACCTGAAACCGCTCCCCGCACAGCGGTTCGAACTGCGTGAGCCGACGGTCTCCCGCAAGATCGCGAAGGACTATCACGTCGAGTACAAATCCAACTACTATTCCGTCCCGCATCGGCTTGTCGGCCAAAACGCAGACGTGCGGGCTACCGGGAGCCTCGTCGAGCTGTTTGTTGATGGGCTCTCGGTTGCCGTCCACACGAGAGCCTATTCGCTTAACTGCAGGATCACGAACGACCAACATCGGCCACCAAGCCACTCCTTTGCCTCCCAGACAGACCTCATGGAATGGGCAAAACGCTACACGGCCGACGTCGAAAAGCTGGCCGAAGTTGAAGTCATGCGGACCGAACTTCCTGAGATCCAGCGGCGCCAGCGCATTGCATGGATACAGAACCTGCCGAGAATCCACGGACGGCAAAGATTCGAGCAAGCCTGCCGGCGGGCTAACAGCTTCCAGGACCTTAGGTTCGATCACGTCCGCAACGCGCTCGACAAAGGCATTGAGTCCTCGATGCCGGAGCCTTTGGCCCAGGCGGCGCCGCCAAAGCCTCAGCGGAACGTTCGGGGCGCTCGCTACTTTGGCAAGAAGGGGTAAGGCGATGTACAGCACAAGAGAGCGACTTGTGTCGCTACACCTCGCAGGCATGGTGAAAGCCTTTGATCAGCAGTTGGGCTCATCCGCGTTTTCGGCGATGCCGTTCGAGGAACGGCTCGACCATCTTGCCGCTATGGAGGAGCACGAACGCGACCATCGGACACGTCGACGGCTTCTGCGGCAAGCCAAGTTCAAGATTGTGGCTGACCCGCGTGAGATCAACTTCGAGGCCCAACGCGGCCTTGATCGCGCCTATGTAGCGGAATTGCTGACCTGCGGGTGGATCCGACGCTGCGACAACGTACTGATCACCGGCCCGGCCGGCTCCGGGAAGTCATTTCTCGGTTCCGCATTCGGGGCGGCAGCGATAGATTGCGGCCTGTCGGTTCGCTACGTTCGCACCAATCCGATTCTCGAACAGATGGCGCTGGCGCACATCGATGGCTCGATCAGCAAGCTGCGCCATTCCCTGATCTCAGCATCGTTGTTGATCTTGGACGATTTTGGGATCGCGCCGATCACCCTCCGCGCCAAGGAGGATTTACTCGAACTGTTAGAAGGCAGGATAGACGCAGGATCGACCATTGTTATGGGTCAGCTGGCCCCTGAGGAGTGGCACGACTATCTCGACGCGCCGCACCTTGCCGACGCCATCATTGATCGGCTCTTTCAACGGTCACACCGTTTTGCACTGAAAGGCACATCAATGCGAATGCGGCTGTGATTGCGGGGCAGACCTGCTGAGGCGGCACTGCCGCCACGGCAGGTCTGCTCGCAACGCTAAGTCAGCAACGCCACGTCGAGTCTCGATACCGCGCAACATGGAGTCATTCAGCCCGCCGCCGCTATATATCCGATTGTCCAGAAAGCGACCCTTGATGCCAACCTCGATCGTATCCGCCTTTTCGGGCGCCAACGTCCAGGGATTTGGGGTGGGCTGGGCCAGCCTTGTGGTGTTGTTGAACGAGCCTCCTTTTGTGCCGCGCCCGACGTTCAGATAGGCGACCGAGCTGTCCGTCAGATTGTAGCTGATCGTAGCCGCCGCATCGATCGTGTCATCCTTGATCGTGTCACTGCGCGTGCCCCCTTGATAGGCAAGCCGAACGAGGTTGGTCGGTGAGGTGTCGCCAAACAGATCCGGGCGCTTCTTTTCGAAATGGCCGTTCTTTTCTTCATGGCCGAATCTGGCGCCAAGGTCGAACCGCAGCCGTTCGTTGATCTCCCAGCTCAGCTGGCCGAACAGGGAAAACGCATCGCCATCCTGCTTGAAGTTGTTTTCCACACGACCCGTCAGATGGAAAGGCGGAGCGGCCGGAAATCCCCGATAATTGTTCGCCGTCGGGAAGCTTATCGTATGGTGGATATAAGCGCCGCCGATGATATAGCTGATCTTCTTGTCGGCTGGGGAAATATAGCGAAACTCCTGACTGTATTGCCTGAATTTTTCGCCAAACTGCGTGAAGATGTAGGGCTGGGGCGTCACATCCGTGTCATGGGCACCCTCAAAGTCGTAGTTCGTGTAGCTGGTAGTCGAGATCAGACTGCCACCATTCGCAAAATCATAGGTGATGATCAGGGCAGGATCATATCCCGTTTGCTTTTCATACGGGTTCCCGGCCCCGCCATTTGCCCCGTTGTAGGTGACGAACGGCAGCAAACCTCCATCAAGAACGCCAGCCGCCACAAGCACAGCCGGGTTGTCCGGCTGGATAAACTCAAAGGCAATGCCATCCGTTCTTAGGCCGCTGGCCTGCAGTTTCAGCAGGATATTCAGCTCGTCGGTCGGGTCAAACTCGATCATCGAGCGCAGGACCCAGCGTTCTGTTCGCGGATCTTCACGCCCGGTGAAGCGGTTTTCGACCCAGCCCTTCGCGTTCGAGTAGAGCCCCGACATCCTGACGTGAACGGTATCACTCAACGGGATGTCGAGCGCGCCCTGCGCATTGGCAGCCCCATATTCCAGTTCATAGCCTCCGGACACATAGCCGCCGAAGCTATCCCCCGGGCGTCGGGAAATGATGCTTATTGCCCCGACACTGGTGTTCTTGCCGAACAGGACGCCCTGACTTCCCTTGATGATCTCCAGCCGTTCGACATCGAACAGCGCATCGCGCAGCTGCCTTGCACGCGGATGATAGACCCCGTCGACAAACAGGCCGACGGATTGTTCGAGCAACTGGTTGCTCGAAGCAGAGCCCACGCCGCGGACGCTGACCGCAACAAGGCCGATCGGAGATTCGTTGAACGTCACGCCCGGCGCCAGCGCCTTCAGATCCCTGAGTTCGACGATGTTCTGCCTGGCCAGCTCGTCCCCTGACATGACGCTCACGGGGATTGGCGTCGTTGCCAGAGAAGATTCGCGGCTCTGGGCGGTGACGACAATGTCGCTCAGGCCGGTTTCCTGGGCATGTGCGAAGGCGGGCCACCACAGCGCAGCCAAGCCGACAACCCCGCTTACGGTTTTTGACTTCATTCAATCCTCCCCATCCCGTCACGAGGCAGCGTGATCCGGTACATTGCCAGTTCATCGCGCCTCAGCCCGGAGATATTGGTGGATTGGTTGGCAGTTGTCATCTAAAAAATAGGAATAATATTGTCCTTTGTTTTTCGGCTGCATTCTATCTGTGAAACATATTGCGTTTATATATCAATATATTATGTGTTAAATAGCTCAATATGGCGGAGAATTTTCTGGTAAAATATCTGGTAAATAATATCGGCCAGAATGGCTCGGCATCCCGGCGTAGCTCACTTCGGCCTGTCAGCCTGCGACCATTGGTGAGGGAAGGCGTGGACAAATGCTGGCTTTCAGGATGGATTCGACGCTAGCCAGAGCTGGCAATAGAAGCGGATCGGCGAGCACGGGGAATCGCAAGTCGATCGACGATCGGAGAGAATCTGCGTGACCTCAATGCCTTTGCTGATGGTCGACATGCTGGCGGCGGTGTACTGGTACGACGAGGCACTGCAGGCGGGATTGCGCGCCAACGGATGGGCGTCGCTGTCACGCACCCATTCGATGATTTTCACCAACATGTCGGCCGGTGTCTGCCGGCCGACGCAATTGGCGCGCAACATCGGGATCAGCCGTCAGGCTATCAGCCACGCGTTGGCGGAGATGGAGGCCGCAGGGCTGGTGACTCTGGGGCCGGACCCGGATGATCGCCGCGCGCAGCGTGCCGCGTTTAGTCCGCAGTCCGCGGCGATCCGGCGCGACGCGGTAAAGATTTTCGACACGATTGATGCAGTCCTCGCCTCCCGAGTCGGTGCGCGGGATGTCCAGCATCTGAAGGAGATCTTCAGTCGCGACTGGGGTGCATCGCCGGCAGAAATTGTGGCGACGGCATTCGGGTCTCCTCCTCCTGCACCAAAGCGTCGTGGACGTCCTCCGCGTTCCCCCAGGGCAAAGCCCCAACCGATCGAGCCGAGCAGATCCTGACCCGAGGTCAGTGCGCCAGCGCGTTTGGCGGAAGTCCAAGCAGGGCCCGACCATGCAGTTCGAAGGCGATGTCGACATCGAACACGATGTGGGTGGACATGGCAAACAGGTCGCGGAAGTTCCGCTGGAAGGGATTGTCCAAAGACAGGGCGCCCGATCCGGCCCCTTCGGCCAGAAGCAGGGCGGCATCACGGCATTGTGCAACTGCAAGCGCCAGCTGGCCTCGCACAGCAATTCGCGCTGGCGTTTGCTCCGGCTCCTCAAGCTTTGCGACTTCAATCAGATTGCGCCCTGCATCCCGGATAAGTGCCTCCGCCGAACGCGCCAGGAGATCGGCGCGCCCAAGCCGTATGTGCGGGGCGACCTTTTCCGCCTGCACGGTGTTGCTTCCGCCACGAAGGTGATGCTCAAGTCGGTTCTGGTACGCTTTCAGCATCCCGCGCGTTGCGCCCAGGGCAGGGATGGCGGCAGACATCGCCAGGAATGGCAGCATGGGAACGCCATAGATGGGGTTCTCGAAGGCCCGCTCGTTTGGCTGGCGGCCACTCCGCGCCAGATTCACCACGGCACGGTCCGTCGGCACGAAGACGTCTTCCACAACAATGTCGTTGCTGCCCGTACCGGCCATGCCGAACATTTGCCAGGTGTCGGGCACCCGAACCTCCTCAGCCCGCAACAATACCATGGCTTGCTGCGGCGGGCCTTCCGCTTGGGGAATGAGACTGTTCAGCATCACCCAGTCCGCATGCATGATTCCGGTGCCCCAGCTCCAGCGGCCGGTGACGCGATAGCCGCCATCCACCGGAATTGCCTTTCCAGGAGGGGAAGCGGAATAAGGGGCAATGATATAGGGATGGTCGCCGCCCCAGATCGCGTCCAGCGTGGCCTTCGGAAAGTGCGACAGCAGCCAATTATGTTCAGCGCAGAAGGTCGCCACCCACGAGGTGGAAGGGTCGGCCTCCGCGATCGCCAGACTGGCATCGATGAACGAATCGAAATCCGTCTCTATCCCGCCATAGACCTTGGGCACAAACTGATAGAAAAATCCGCTGTCGCGCAGCGCCTGCCAAACCGCATCGACCGGCCGACGCAAACGTTCCGCCTCCGCGGCGTTCGCTTCGATGAGAGGCACCAGGCTCCGAATGCGGCGGGTGAGTTCCTCGGGCGTGATTGCCGCCACCTCTTCCCTGGAAAGATAGCCGCCCTTAGGAATGCGACGGTCTGCGTCGCCACTTGATGTCTTATCCCGAGCCATGAAATCCTCTCTCATACCGTTTCACGGGATGGAAACGCCGATATGATTTATTAGTCAAGTAATTTGCCTTTATTTTTTATCTGGCGCGGCGATTGGGTCCAGAGCCCAGGCGGACATCCGGGAAAATTCGCGATAGGTTCAGGCGTTCGCAGCAACCGTTCCCGGCTGGATTGCGAATCAAGGGCAGAATTTTGACACTGAGACTGAGGCCACATCGGTGCGGAGGGTGGTCGGCTGTGGTCGACAGGGGCATTGCCATGGCTTGTATTGGAACATGTCGGCAATCCCGGCAGAGCCAAGCCGCGTATGAAACCCCTCGGAAGTCGCACTCATCAGGCTACTTCTCTACACCGGGGCACGGCTAGGAGAAATAGGCGACCTGCAGTGGGAATGGGTACGACCGCCGCCGCGCTACGGGACGCGCTGACCGACCAGCTCGTCAGAAAACACATGGCGGCCGACGAATGCCACGCCGGCTGCCTGCCGATCACAATCAACTCCGACCGTACATGGCAGCATCCCGATACCGGTGCGACCCTGGAGCTAACGGCACTCATCGGCTGGCTGAATTTCGAAGCGCAGGAGATCGGGCCGATACACGCGCAAGGCCTCGGCAGTTTGTGCCCGATCGACGACGATGGGCGAGAGGCGGGGGGTGCCGGCACAAAAGGCTTGCGCCCTGTCCGGCGATCGCCCGGCAACGAGCACTTCGTGGCCGGCTGCCGCCAGCCGGTGCGCGATCCGGCCGCCAAAGCCGCCGTAGCCGCCAAGCAGCAGAATAAGGCTCATTCCGCCAGAACCTTGTCAGTGGACAGGTTGAGCGGTTTCAGCGGATTGCCGACAAGGCCACTTACCATGGCAGCCTGGATGAAAGTCGCCGGCCATAGCCTTGAAACCGGGCCGACCAGCCTGTCGCGCACGAACGGCAACAGCCGGCTGTCCGACTGATAGACCGGTGTGAACAGGTTCGTGAGCCACTGGTACAGCAGAACGTGGCGTCGTCGCAGCCGAACTGCGGTTGCAACGGCCTCATCGACGGTCGCGGCGCTTTCCAACCCCATGGCCAGCGCCCAGGCGTCCAGCAGAGCCATATTCGCTCCTTGGCCCAGCTGCGGGCTGGCGGAATGCCAGGCATCCCCAATATGGATCAGCGCCTGCTCGGTCGGGCGCGCAAGCGTCCGATGGGCATAGCGCGCGAAGGTTAGCTGCGCCGGATCATCGATCTGGTCCAGCAACGGGGCACAGCTGGGCCACAGCTTCGCCACACGCGCTTTCCACGCAGCGAGGCCGCCCGCTTGCCATTCCGCCAGCCTGTCCGCTCGCAGCGACCAGAAGAAGGCGGTCTGCGGCTCGCCCGCGGCAGGAGGAGTCCCGATAGGCAAGACCCCCGCCATGATGCTGGCCCGTTCATAACGCTGTTCCAGCGTGTGCGGATCGAACCCGGATGCAGGCCAGTCCAGGCTCGCCCAGAGTGCGCCATAGGCAAGTTCCCTGCCGGTTGCAGGCGCCAACGGTGTGCGGGTGCCCAGCGCATCCACCACCAGATCGAATGGGCTACTCTGCTCTCCATCTGCGAACCGCAGAAATCTCCGGTTACCCTTCAGTCCGCTGCCGTTGATGGACCGGCCGGTGTGGATGGGAATAGCCGCAGCTTTCGCGGCGTTGAACAATAACGCGAACAGGCTTGCCCGATGGATGCCGATCCCGAACGCTTGCTGCCCGCGCAGAGCCGAGTAGCTAACGTCCAGCACGATGCGTTCGTTAGCCTTTCCAAACAGTCGGTCCACACGGGAGCCCATGCCAAGGGCCCGTTTTAGCAATCCCAGTTCGGCCAGAACTGCCATTCCGGTGGGCTGCAGCATCAGGCCTGAACCAATAGGCTGGGGGCTTTCGAACCGCTCGAACAGGCTCACGTTGTTGCCGGCCCGTTGCAACATCAATGCGGCAGCCAGCCCACATGGTCCGCACCCGGCTATGGCAATATCCAACCCCTGCATTGCGGGGCGTGTAGACCGGGACCGACATTGTTCCAATGGCTCGAAGCTACTACCGGACGCTGATGCGGCAATTCCAGATGCGCTAACGAACAGAGCTGTGCTGCTGTTCGTTTGTCGCTGATCGAACGGCTGCTATCCGGCATGATCAATCGGGCGCTAAACACCTAGGCTTCGCGCCGCCTCAGGTCGGCGCAACGATGCGGAGATTTCGGTATGTACCGCCTGATGTCTTTGCATCGAAACACAGTTGACCCTCCGCTGAAACAGTCCCGGCATAGGGACGCGCTCCATCAGAATGTCTACAAAAGGGGCCGTCCATGTCGATGCGTATTGCTGTTTCCCTCGTCGCGCTTTGCTGCGCCATTCCCGCCGTGGCGCAGACCGCTGATGAAGCCCCCGCATCCGATTTCGATACCATCATCGTCACCGGCCGCGCTGCCGGATCAGAAATGCGCAAGGCCGAGGCGAGCTTTGCGATCACCACCATCGACCAGCAATCGCTGAAGGTCGCGCCGCCCATCTCCACGGCAGACACGTTCCGCCGCGTCCCCGGCTTTTGGGTGGAATCGTCTGGCGGCGAAGGCTCCAACAACGTCCGCGCGCGCGGCATCCCGACAGATGGCTATTCCTCCGTCGGCCTGCAGGAAAACAGCTCGCCCGTGCAATATGACGGCGCGCTTGGTTACCTCAATGCCGACCAGAGCTTCCGCGTCGACGACACCATCGCCCGCGTGGAGGCCGTGCGTGGTGGCCCGGCCTCCATCTTCTCGCCCAACTCGCCCGGTGGCGTCGTCAACTTCATCACCCGCAAGGGCACCGACACACCCGATGGTGCCGGCTCCGTGCGCTACACCTTCACCAATACCACTGCCCACCGCGTCGACGCCTGGTTCGGCAAGGAGATCGCACCCAATCTCGGCGTCTTCGTCGGAGGCTTCTACCGCCAGGGCGATGGCATGCGCGACATGGGCTTCACCGCGGAAAAGGGCGGGCAGATCCGCGCCACCGTCAACTATGACGACGGCGACAACAGCCTCCTCCTCGACGTGAAGCACATCGACGACCGCACGCCCTTCTATCTGCCGGTGCCGCTCACCTTCGATGCAGACGGCGGCATCGACTCGGTGGCCGGCTTCGATCCGCTGAAAGACACGCTTTCCGGAAGCAACAACAAGCGCGTCGACATCAAGAATGTCGGCCGCCCGTATGATTTCGACCTGACTGAAGGCAGCCATACCAAGCTGACGGCAGTAACGCTGCAAGCCAAGGTGCGCCTCACTGACGGCGTTCGCTTCGAAACCCGCAATCGCTACCGCACCAGCGACATCCTTCGGAACGCGCTGTTTCCCACAGGCAATGTCGACACTATAGCCAATTACCGGACAGTGCTTCTGGGGCAGGCAAGGGCCGGCGGCTTCACAACCGCAACCGGCATACAGCTGCGCTATGCCGACGATGGCACGGCCGTTCCGGCTGACGCCAACGGCAACGGGCTGATGGTGCAGGGCAATTTCCTGTCCGTTTCGGTGCCGCTGGACGAAATCATCTCCGACAACCGGGTGACGGCCGATATCGGCAACCATGCGCTTGCGGTGGGCTTCACCTATGCCCATTCCGACTATCGCTTCGATCGCTACATGGGAACGGCGCTTCTGGACGTGCGCGGCAATCCTCGCCGCATCGATGCGATCGCCGTCGACGCCGGCGGTGCGACGGTGGGCCGTGTCACCGACAACGGCTTCGTGCGCTATGGCTCCATCTTCGACAATGTCGGAATGTCGACCGACAACATCGCCTTCTACGCTGGAGACGAATGGCAGGTAACGCCCGATATCCGCATCGATTTCGCCGGCCGCTACGAAAAGCTGACCTTCGGTGGCCTCGTCGCCAAAAAGACGACGGTGAACCTTGGCGATCCGACGACGCTTGCCGACAACAGCGTGCTCACCTTCGGAAACGGCTTCACCAATGTCCGCCAGAGCTTTGATGGCTTCGGCTGGACCATCGGCGGCAACTGGCAGTTTCATCCCGGCATGGGCCTGTTCGCCCGCTATACCGACACCTTCCGCCTGCCCTCCGCCGGGGAGTGGAATGGCAACCCCACCCGCACCGACATGGCAAAGGTGCCGATCAAGATGGGCGAAGTGGGCTTCAAATATGGTGGCGAGATGTTCAGCCTGTTCGCCACCGCCTTCTGGACCAAGTTCGAGCGGCTGACGCTGACCGACTGGTATTTCGACAATGCCACCAATACCTATCTGTCGCGCATCGCCATCGCCGGCACGGAGACCTTCGGGCTTGAGGCGGAGGGCATGGTTCGTCCGGTCGAATGGTTCGATCTCGGCGTCACGCTCACCTGGCAGGACCCACAGTACAAGAACTTCCACTACACCGACAACACCGGCAAGGAATTCGACTTCAGCGGCAACCAGCTGATCCGTGTCCCGAAACTGGCGCTCCGCGTCACGCCCGGCATCAACCTTTTTGACGACCGCTTCCGGGGCGAGGTGGAGATAGAGCATTTCACCAAGCGCTATGCCGACATCGCCAACACCCAGCCGCTTCCGGCCTTTACCAATGTGAACCTGAACATGCGCGCCGAGGTGACGAAGAACATCGCGCTGGGCTTCAATGTCTCGAACCTGTTCGACACGCTGCAGCTGACCGAAGGCAACCCGCGCGCGGGCAGCTTCATTTCCGGCGACGCGGGCGCGCGCTACTTCCTGGCGCGGCCGAACTTCGGCCGCATCATCCGCGCCTCGGCAACGGTCAGCTTCTGATGCGCGGGCTTGCGTGGCTGCTGCTGGCCCTGCTTACGGCGCCAGCAGCGGCCGCGCCGCCGGCGCCCGCTGCCGCCACCGCCCCGGCGGGTGGTCGCGCACCCGACACGATCCTCTCAGGCCGGATCACCCGCGCCGATCACCAGACCTATTTGTCGGCGCCCTTCCAGTTCCCGAAGGGTGCAGACAGGCTTCTGTTGCAGGTAAGCCTGGACGAGCAGGAACAGCGCACCGTCATTGACATCGGCCTTGAGGACCCAAACGGGATTCGCGGCGCATCCGGCTCTAACAAACGGGTAGTGCTTGTGGGCGAGACGGCGGCGACGCCCTCCTACATCGCCGGCCCAATGCCGGCCGGCCAATGGAAGCTGCTGATCGCCGTTCCCAACATCCGCGAAGGGGTGACGGCGAACTGGCAGGCGAAGCTCTGGTTCCTGAAGCCGGGCGAGCCGGATATCGCGCCCCCCACTGCCGGGCGCGGGCCGGGCTGGTATCGCGGAGACCTGCACCTGCACACCGGCCATTCCGACGGCAGCTGCGTTCCCCACGCACAGTCTCGGCGGGATGCAGCCAAAGTGCCGTGCCCGCTGTTCCGGACCTTGCAGACAGCAGCTGTTCGCGGCCTGGATTTCGTTTCCGTCACCGAGCACAACAGCATCAGCCACCACAATGGCCTGCTTGAAGCCCAGCCCTATTTTGACAAGCTGCTGCTGATCCCCGGTCGGGAAATCACCACCTTCTTCGGCCATTTCAACATCCATGGCGTGACGAAGCAGCTGGATTTCCGCATCCAGCCGGGCGGCTACGTCACCTTCAACAGCATCGCCGATGAAGTGCATCGGCTGGGCGGCATCGTCGTCGTCAACCATCCGGCGCTTCCGTCGGGCGAAGCCTGCATGGGCTGCGGCTGGACAATGCCCGATGTAGATCCCGCCCGCGTGGACGCCATCGAAACGGTTAACGGCAGCGCCATCAACGCCATTGGCGGCGATCCCACCGGCCCGGTCGACGGCACGCCTTTCTGGCTGGACTGGCTCGGGAAGCACGGACCGGTCGGAGCGCTGGGATCGTCTGACAACCATGACGGGCCGCTGGACCGCGAAGCTTTCGGTGACGTCGGGCGGCCAGCAACCGTGGTGCAGGCAGAAGATCTGACCCAGCGAGGAGTCCTGGCCGGGATCCGCGCCGGCCGGATGTTCATCGATTTGGGCGCCGGCCCCGGCAACCTCGTCGACTTCTGCGTCCACGCAGCCAAAGCGCAAGCCTGCATGGGAGGGAAACTGGCCGCCAGCACGGGAGAAGTGCGGGTGGAAACGAAACTTCGGCTGGGGCGCGGCGGCGAACTGCTCCTGTTGGACGGCACTCGAACTGTTGCGAGGCAAACCGTCCGAATAAGCGAACCGTTGACGGTTTCGACCGACCGACCGACCGATCCGATCAAGATGGCCCGATGGGTCGGTCAACTGGCAGACCCGGAACAGAGCCCCACCATTGCCATCACGCTCGCGCCTGGGCGCCACATCCTTCGGCTTGCGGTCTATGAGGGCAACCGACTGACGCTGTTGTCGAATGCGGTACTGGTTGACGTCGAATAGGCGCAGTAGCGGACAAGCGGGCTACTGTAAGCTGAATGAATGGCGGCAATTGAAGGCAGGCAGAACGCGCTGAATGTCCGGAATGCCGGCGATATCGACAGCGAATTCTTGCTCAGAGACTGACAAGCTTCTTCGGTCCGCTCTTTGACCAGACGCTGCCCGGCTGACCGGATATCGATCGCTTGCGGGCAAGACGCGCCAGATAGAAAAGGGTCAACGCCGCCGCCAGTGCCAGTCCGTCCACGAGGCGCGTCGGGCCGGGATGGCTCCAGGCGCCTGGCGCCAATAGCGTGACCAACGGGATGGCGAGGAAAGCGACCGCGGCGGCGAGCAGCAACTCTCCGCCGGCGCGGGCAGCTCCGCGTCCGAAGGCCCAGACGACGGCGGCCACGAAGAACCCGTAGTAGATGCCGATATGCCAGCTTTCGACGTCGGCGACGCGGCCGGGCAGCAGCTTGGCGGCGGCAATGGAGAACCCGACCCCGATCACCGAGCCGAGCGTGACGCCCACCGTCAGCGCCGCCAGTGCATAGGTCTGCCGGCTCTGTTCGACCGGTCCGGAGTTGCGCCGCTCGCGCTTGCGGCGGCTTTCGATCCACAGCAGGTTGCCAGTGTAGAAGATGAAGGTGCCGGCGATACCCATCAGGAAATAGCCCCATCGCACCGGAAGGCCGCCAAAGCTGCCGAAGTGAAGTGTGAAAAAGCTGGTGACGGTCGCCTCTGCCGCCTTTTGAAAGCCGGGCATCATCTCTGTCTCGTTCATCAGCCCTGTTGTCGAATCCACGCCGACATAGCCGACTTCGCCCGACCGGTGGCCAAAGCGATCGTCGTGACCCGCCACGCGCAGGCCCATATGCCCGCCATGGTCCTCTTCCTCGCGGCTGTAGGCGAGAGTGACGGGCGTGAACCCGGGCGCCTGCCGCTTCAGCTCGGCGAGCAGCGCCGTGACGGATAGCAGCGGCGTTGCCTTGTCCGGCGCGGGCGGGTGTTCATGATCCTCCCAGCGCTCCTCGATCCTGTCCTGGTAGATCAGCTTGTCCTGCGCGTCGTAGATCTGGTCGTGCACGGCAAAGACGATGGCGGTGAGCGCAATCATCAGGTGGAACGGCAGGCTGAACAGCCCCAGCACATTGTGCACGTCGAGCCACATGCGCTTCAGATTCTGCCCCACGCGGACGGCGAACAAATCCTTCACCAGACTGGGCAGCAGGATGATGAGGCCGGAAACCAGCGCCACGAAATAGAGCATGGAGACGATCCCGGTGATCGGCAGCGCCACGCTGTTCGGCAGCGGCAGGCCGACACGCCGGTGAAGCTCATCCGCCAGATAGCCCAGCTTTGATTCCTGAACGGGATGGACCTCCAGCGTCCCGTCGGGCGCGAGATTTGCCCCCATCAGCTTCGGCTCGCGGCGCTGGCCCTCGTTCCAATAGAGGCGGGCGGGCATTTCCGGTCCCGGCTCAAGCTGGATGGTGTAGCTGTCGGCGGCCTTTGGGTGGGTGATCGCCACGGCGGCAATCAGCTCCTCCACGCGTTCCAGCGGGACCGGCGCGGAAAACTGGGTGGACGGCGGCGTTGCCCACCGCGTCAGCGGCTCACGGAACATCGTCAACGCGCCGGCAAAGAAGGCGATGAACAGGAACATGCCCGAGACAATGCCAACCCAGCTGTGCACGTCCTTGTAGGTTTTCACCACATCCTGACGCATCGTTTCAGCTCATCATTCGCTGGCCGCCGAGGACGATGCCCCAGACGACGAGATTGGCAAGCCCCAGCCAGCCCCACGCGGCGCGAGGGGACGGGAAGAAGAACACCAGCGAGCAGACGAGGCCCCACCACAAAGGCACCATCCACATCGAGATCTGCATTTTCACCGGGCCGCCCCTGAAGCCGCCGGGCCCGAACCATGTCCAAAGCCCGGAAATGCCCACGGCCAGCAGGAAACCGAGTGTGGCGGCCGCGAGCGCCTTGCCGAACCAGTCGCGGCTGGTGAGGAGTTGGGTCATCAGGACTCTCCCGAACCGGGGCGCGCGAAGGTGGCAATCAGCGGCGCCAGCATCCAGGCCAGCATCAGCAGCAGCAGGAACACGAATATCGCCGTCGCCGGACCGAAATGGGTGAGCAGCACGGCAAGCGCTGCAGCCAGCAGCGCCCAACCCAGCGCTCGCACCAATGGCCGGCGCACGGCCACGCCGCGCCCTTTCGGCCGGTGTTCGACATAGAGGACCAGCGCTCCGGCCAGCGCCAGCATTGCCCCCAGCACAACGATCATCGCGCGAATACCTCCGGCAAGGCCTGGCCGATTGCCGGCAGAACAGCGGAGCCGTGGTTCTCGTTCTCCAGCGGGCGGAACCGCACCTTGAGCCCGCTGGCGGACAGCTTTTCGGCAAGTGCCCGATTGGCGGCAACGCCGTCGAAGGCGCCCGCCGGCCCACCCTTTTCCTGCGTGCCCACGGTCAGGATGACGGAAGGGGCGGACGCCCCCAGCCGCCTGGGCAAGGCGGCGATCCCGCCTTCCAGGTGGTTCGGTGCCGCCCACAGAGACGGGCTGGAAGCGACATAGGTGCGGAACAACCCCGGATCCGCCAGCAGCGTGTCGATCACGAACAGGCCGCCGTGGCTGTGCCCCATCAACGAGCGACGCGAAGGATCGAGCTGCAGCTCCTTCCCGAGGGAAGGAAGGAGCTGCGCCGTGACGAATTTGCGAAAGGCCGCTGCACCGCCAAGCCCCTGGAAGCGGTCGTCTTCCGCAGGGGGCGTATAGTCGAAATTCCGGCGCTTCATGTCGGGCGGGATGATGGCGATGATATAGCCGTCGCTCACCGTCTTTGCGGCAAAACGGTTGAGACGGGCGTAATAGTCGGCGGCGGTGGCGAAATTCTGGTCGCCATCCAGCAGCCACAGCGACGGCCAGCCACCCGCCGGCGGCTCGCCCGAAGGCCGCCGCAGGATGATGCGATACGCGGTGCCGTCTGCGGCACGCACGTCGCGCACGTCGGAAGCCGCGATGCTCCAGCTTTCAGCCTGCGTAACCGCCGGTATCGCCACCAGCGCCAGCAGCAGCGCGACGCGGATCACCACCGGTATTGCGCCCGGATGTTCAGCGTGCGGCCCGAGCCATAATAGCAGGCGGCGACGCTGCCACAGGTGGCGACATAGGTCTTGTTCGCGAGGTTGCGGGCGTTGGCAGAGATGGAGAAACCCTCGAGAGCGCCACCGTCCTTGCCGAACTCATAGCGCAGGAGCGCGTCGAACAACGTGTGGGACGGGATTTCCAGCGTATTGGCGACATCACCATAGGTGGTGCCCGTGTAGCGGACGCCGCCCCCGAAGCCGAGGCCGGCCAGTGCGCCCGACGGCACGGTGTAGTTGAGGAACGCCGAGGCCATATAGTCCGGCACCTGTGCCATGCGGTTGTCGACTTCCGCCGGCGTGTTCGATCTGGTGATCTTGCCGTCCAGCTTGGTGAAGGTGACGATCGCTGCCACCCCGAAAGGCAGCGTAGCGCGGCCTTCCAGCTCCAGCCCGCGAATGCGCGCCTCGCCGGTCTGCACCGAGCACTGGCCGCCGCCGCAGACGTGCGACAGATCGGGATCTGGCGTCGTGATGTTCTGCTGGGTGATCTGATAGGCGCCAAGCGTCACATAGATCTGGCTGTCGTTGGGCTGCCAGCGGATGCCGCCTTCCCACTGCTGGCCTGTCGTCGGCTCGAAGGGCGTGCCATCGAAATACTGGCCCGAAGTCGGCTGGAACGATGTCGCATAGGTGAGATAGGGTGCCAGCCCGTTGTCGAACAGATAGACGCCCCCGGCACGCCAGGTAAAGGCGTCGGCCTTGATGTTGGTGCGCGCCTGGTTGATCTGGTTCACCTGCGTTTCGTCAGCCCAGTCATAGCGGCCACCGACGGTGACGCGCAGGTTGCCGATCGACATCTGGTCCTGCCCGTAAAGGCCGGTCTGCTCGCCGTTGGAGCGGGTATAGACCTGGGGCGCCATGTTGGCGGCGTAGTCGGCCGAGCCACGTGGGACCGGGTTGAAGATGTCGAGCAGCGGCAGAACTCGGGCTGCCTTCACCAGATCGCGGTGATGTTGCCACCCGGTGAAGAAGTAATCGAAGCCGCCCAGCACGACGTGATCGATCGAACCGGTCGAGAAGCGGCCCTCAAGCTGGTTGTCCATCGCCAGCCCCTTTGACCAGCCGTCGCCCTGCACGGCGCGGCGACGGATGGTCTGGCCGACAATGCAGCCCGCGATGCCGACGCATCCTGCCGCCGTGGTCACCGTGTCTCCCGCGAGCACCGTCACCTGATAGAGTGAATCCACGTAGGTGTAGCGCGCGTTCAGCCGGTACGTGATCGCGTCGGAGAATTTGTGCTGGAACAGGCCGGCGATCAGCAGCTGGTCGCGATCGAAGGTGTTCCAGTCCGGCTCGCCAAGATAAGAATCATGGCCGATGCGGCCGCCATTGGTTTCCACGAGCGTCCCGGTCTTGGGCAGGAACTGGTAGGTGGAGCCGCCACGGTCGCGCTGATACTGCACCAGCAGGGTGAAGCTGGTGGTATCGGTCGGCGCGAAGGTGAAGCTTGGCGCGAGATAGAGACGGCTGTTCGAGGTCTCGTCGATCTGCGTCTGCCCGTCGCGATAGAGGCCGACGAAGCGGGCGCTGATATCGCCATCGGACGCAAGCGCGCCGCCGATGTCGACCGCTGCCTGCCCCTGCCAGCGGCTGAGCTTGGTGAAGCCCGCCGCCTGCAGCATCACTTCGCCATGTGAGTTGCGATCAGGCCGCTTGGTGACGAGGTTGACGAGGCCGCCCGGAGCGACCTGACCGTAGAGAACCGAGGATGGGCCCTTGAGAACGTCGATCTGTTGCAGACCGAATGGATCAAAGGACGTCCGCGTCCACTGTCCGCCCGAGGGCAGACGCATGCCGTCGACAAAATTGTTGGAGCTGGAGAAGCCGCCCGCAGCAAAGCCCCGCACCGACACATCATCCACCCGGCTGTCGATGCCGCCGGCCTCGGCCTGCACCCCCGCTGAATAGGAAAGTGCTTCTGCCACCGTGTGGACGCCACGCAGGTCCATTTCCTCGCGGGTGATGATGGAGATCGACTGCGGCGTCTCGATCAGTGGTGTGTCGGTCTTGGTGGAGGAAATCGCCTGGCTCTGGCCCGTGGCGGTGACCACAATCGTATCGGACGATTGCTCATCCGCGCCATCGGCGGCGAGGGCAGGCGACGTTGCGCCAGCGGCAAGGAGAAGCAAGGCGTTGACGCCGTGGAAACGCATGTAGGCCCCTTTATCGAGTCTGTTTCGGGGTGGGGCATAATGCTATTGCGGCTCTGTCGCAATAGCATTATGCCTTGTTTGGCCAGGCATCGACGGGGCAAAAGTCGGCAGAGATCAGCGGACGCCGAAGCAGGCGACTTGCAGCACATGGCCTATCCATGTTGTTTGTGGCCCTGCGTCCGCGGCACAATAAATGCTCGCACCCAATCATTTGATGTCAGGGGCGCCCTGCGCCAATGCGTATCTGGCCTGCCGGCAAAACCGCCGAATGGCTCTGCAAGATTGAGGGTGATGATGCGTCCAAAGATAGTGATCGTGGGCGCTGGCTTCGGCGGCATGGCAACGGCCCGCTCCCTGAAGCGAGCAGAGGCCGACATAGTCCTGATCGACAGAACCAATCACCATCTGTTCCAGCCGTTGCTGTATCAGGTGGCAACAGCTGCGCTGTCGCCTGCGGATATCGCCACGGCCAGCCGCGTTCTCCTGCGCGGCCAGAATAATGCCACGGTGTTGATGGCTGAGGTTGCCGGTATCGATACGGCCGGCAAGGCTGTCGTTCTCGTCGACGGGCGTCGTATCGCCTTCGACTATCTCGTGCTGGCCACCGGAGCCGCCTATAGCTTCTTCGGCCATGATGATTGGGCAGAACATTCGCAGGTTCTGAAATCTCTCGATGACGCGCTGGATATCCGGAAAAGGCTGCTGTCCGCCTTCGAGCGCGCGGAACAATCTGAAGACCCCGACGAGGTGAAGCGCCTCCTGACCTTTGTCATTGTCGGCGGCGGTCCGACAGGGGTCGAGCTGGCGGGAACGATTGCAGAACTGGCGCGCTCTACGCTGGCCCGGGATTTCCGGCGTATCGATCCGCAGTCTGCCCGGATCATCCTGTGCGAAGCCGGCCAGAATGTGCTTGGCGCGTTTCCGAAGGACTTGCCAGCCTATGCCGCCGAGGCACTTGCGTCGCTCGGCGTGGACGTGCGCCTCGGTCAGGCCGTAAGCCTCGTCGATGCGGACGGCATTGTCCTTGGAGGCGAGAGGATCGGCGCGCAGACGGTAGTGTGGTGTGCCGGGACGCAAGCCCGCCCGGCTGCGCAATGGCTCGGCGCGGCAAGTGCGCGGAACGGCGCCGTCAAAGTACTTCCGGACTGCTCGGTGCCAGGCCATCCATGCATTTTTGCGATTGGCGATGTTGCAAGCTTCGATCCGGGCACGGGCAATCCTCTTCCGGGCCTTGCCCCGGTAGCCAAGCAGCAGGGAGCCTATGTCGGCAAGCTGCTGGCCGCGACGATCACCGGACGCGGGCCGACGCCGCCCTTCCGGTATCGCAATTTGGGCACGATGGCCGTCATCGGGCGATCCCGGGCGATCGCGGACTTCGGCAAGTTCCAGCTCAAGGGCTTCCCAGCCTGGGTCGTCTGGTCGATGGTTCACCTGATGCTGCTGGTCGATTTTCGCAGCAGGCTGCTCGTGTATGTGAACTGGTCGTGGGCCTGGTTCACCTATGGGCGAGGCGCACGCCTGCTAACCGGACAGGATTCAGCACCGACCGAATGAGCGGCAGCTATCCTGAAGCCAGATCGCAAGTCGGATACGGCAGCCTTGTCGGCGACATCACTCGCAGCCGCAGCTGGGACTGACGCAACAATCGCACCGGTCGGAAGGCAAGCCAGCACAAGGGCGATTGGTGTCGGATTCATGTGCGCTCCAATGAATTCAGCCTTAGGCGCTTCCTTTTCATGATATGAAGTTACATTGAAAAGGGGGTTTCTGCGATGCCTTGCCAATCGATCACCGAGGCATGGCGAGCAACTGCAGGAATTCGCCGCGGGTAACGGCATTGTTCCGGAACTCGCCCAGCATCCGGCTGCTTGTCATGGTTACACCGGGTTTCTTGATCCCCCGCGTGGTCATGCACTGGTGTGCAGCCTCGATCACCACGGCAACGCCCCTGGGGCGCAGCACCTCCTCAATGGTGTCGGCGATCTGCGCCGTCAGCGTTTCCTGGATCTGCAGCCGCTTGGCGAAAGCCTCCACCACCCGCGCAAGCTTGGAGATGCCGACGACCCGCCCGGCCGGCAGATAGGCGACATGGGCCTTTCCGATGATCGGGACCATATGATGCTCACAGTGCGATTCCAGGCGAATATCGCGCAGCAGGACCATCTCGTCGTAGCTGTCGGTCTCCTCGAACGTGGTGGCAAGCATCGCCTTCGGGTCCTCCGCATAGCCGGCGAAGAACTCCTCGTAGGAGCGGACAACGCGGTCGGGCGTGCCCACCAGCCCCTCGCGATCCGGGTCGTCGCCTGCCCACTCGATCAGGCAGCGGACGGCGGCTTCGGCCTGCTCCCGCGTCCGGCGGACAGGACCAGGCGCAAGCAAGTCGAGCATCAGGGAAGGCCTTTCCAAGGGGTGGGATCGTGACTAATGATATAGTATATCATTATATCGATGCCTGTGCACGGATTGCCGCAGGTAAGCAACAGGAACAAGCCTTCCCATGAACATCGACCCGGCCCAACCATGGTCAGCCGACGAATGGAACGAAGCCCCCATCCCGATCAGCGTGCTGACGGGCTTTCTGGGCAGTGGCAAGACCACGCTCCTCAACCGCATCTTGCGCGATCCGGCGTTCGCCCGGACGCTGGTTGTCATCAACGAGTTCGGCAGCATCGGGCTGGACCATGACCTGATGGCGCGATCGAAGGAGAGCGTGGCGGTCGAGATGTCGAGCGGGTGTCTGTGCTGTACCATCCGATCGGATTTGCAGAAGACCCTGCGCGACGTCTGGTGGCGCTATGCGCGGGGCGGCAAGCGCTGGTTCGACCGGGTCATCATCGAAACGACCGGGCTCGCGGACCCGGCGCCGATCCTGCACACCCTGATGACGGATCCGGGGCTGCTCGATCTCTATGCGCTGGACAGCGTGGTGACGACCGTCGATTCCGTGAACGGGATGGCGACGCTCGACCGGCAGGAGGAAGCGGTCAAGCAGGCCGCCATGGCCGACCGGCTCATGGTCACCAAGACAGATATCGCGGACGAAGCGGAGATCGCGGCGCTCGAAGCCCGTCTGCGCGCGCTGAATTCGGCCGCGCCGATCCAGCGCATCGTCCAGGGCGAATGCACGCCCGCCTCGCTGTTCGGAGCCGGCGTCTATGACCCGTCGACCAAGGGCGAGGTCGTGCTCGAATGGCTTGCAGCCGAGAGTTACCGTCAGCAGCACCATGGTGCAGGTCATGGTCACCACCACGACCACCACCACGACCACCACCACGATCAGGGCCACGATCACGGGCACGCCCATACGCATGACGAGAACCGGCACGACGACCACATCCGCTCGGTCTGCCTCACCATCGCGCAGCCCATCCCGGAGGATGTGTTGGTCAACTGGATCGGCATCCTCGCCATATTCGCCGGCCCGGAGCTTCTTCGGCTGAAAGCCATTCTGAACGTCGCCGGCGAGGAGCGGCCCGTCGTGCTGCATGGGGTGCAGCATGTGCTCCACCCCGTCTATCTGCTGGAAAAGTGGCCCGGCACGGATCGGCGGTCGCGCATCGTCTTCATCGTCCGCGACATGACGGGCGATACTTTGGCTGGAATGATCAAGATGCTGACGGATCGCCTGGATGGCGTTGCCATACGGGGTGCCGACGATCTCCCCCTCCCGCCCGCGCCGGCGGCGGTCGCATGACGCTGCGCTTCACCAACAGCCTGGGCGGCGATAAAGCGCCGTTCGTTGCGCGCGATCCGGAACGGGTGACCCTCTATGTCTGCGGCCCCACCGTCTATGACTATGCCCATTTGGGAAATGCCCGCCCGGCGGTCGTGTTCGATGTGCTGGCCCGGCTGCTGCGGACGCAGTTCCACCGCGTCGTATATGCCCGCAACATCACCGACATCGACGACAAGATCAACGCGGCCGCGGCCCGGCAGGGGGTGCCGATCGAGGCCATCACCAACCGCTTCACCGACGCCTATCGCGAGGACATGGCGAGCATTGGGTGCCTGCCGCCGGATCTCGAACCCCGCGTGACAACGCATGTGCCGGCCATCCTTGATCTCGTCGAGCGGCTGATTGCGCGCGGCCATGCCTATGCCGCAGACGGCCATGTGCTGTTCCACGTGCCGAGCTTCCCTGCCTATGGTCGTCTCTCCGGCCGAAGCCTCGAAGACATGATTGCCGGCGCGCGGGTGGAGGTGGCCCCCTTCAAGAAGCATCCCGCGGACTTTGTGTTGTGGAAACCGAGCACGGACGACCAGCCCGGCTGGGACAGTCCATGGGGGCGCGGCCGGCCCGGGTGGCACATCGAATGCTCGGCGATGATCGAATGCCAGATGGGGGCAGGCATCGACATCCACGGCGGCGGTGCAGACCTGATCTTCCCGCATCATGAGAACGAGATTGCGCAGGGGACAGCAGCACGCGACGACCCTGCGCCCTATGCCGGGCTCTGGCTGCACAACGGCATGGTGACGGTGGAAGGCGCCAAGATGGCGAAATCGGCCGGCAACATGATCACCGTGCGCAGCGCACTGGAGCGCTGGCCGGGCGAAGCACTGCGGCTGGTTCTGCTGTCGGCGCAGTATCGCCAGCCGGTCGACTGGTCGGAGGCGGCAGCCGCGCGTGCGGTGCGCACGCTGGAGCGCCTCTATGCCGCGCTGGCGCTTGCCGGGCCGGCCGATCCGGCCGCGCCGCTCGACCCGGAGGCCCTGGCCTCCGTCGAAGCAGCGCTGCAGGACGATCTCGCCTTTCCGCGCGCGCTGGCGGCGATGGCGGCGCTTGCGAAGCGAATCCGCGCGGCCAATCCGGGTCCGGAGCGACAGCGCCTGGGGGCAGCTCTGCGGGCTGCCGGCAAACTGGTCGGCCTGCTGGAGCAGCCGGACCGCTGGCAGGCCGACACGCAGGGGGATGGGGGCGATATGGCAAGCGATGCCGAAGTTGCCGCGCTGATCGACGAGCGGGCGAGCGCCCGCGCAGCCGGCCACTGGGACCAGGCGGATCGGATCCGGGACAGGCTGGCGGCGCTCGACATCCGGCTGATCGACGATGGAGGAACGACCCGATGGGTCAGGAAGCTGGAGACACTGGCGTGAGGTTCGCGGACCGGGAGAGTGTGGAACAGGTCGAGATCGGGCTGGAGCTGGCCCCGAAGTTCGACGCCGACGGGCTGGTGCCGGTGGTGACCACCGATGCCGCGTCGGGCGCAGTGCTGATGCTGGGCTGGATGAATGCCGAGGCGCTGCGCCGCACGATAGAGACTCGCCTGGCGCACTACTGGTCCCGCAGCCGCCAAGCGCTTTGGCACAAGGGAGCGCACAGCGGCTTTTTCCAGCATGTGGAGGCGCTGCTGGTGGACGACGACCAGGATGCGCTGATCCTGCAGGTACGGCTGGAGGGGCCGGGCAGCTGCCATGTCGGCTATCGCTCCTGCTTCTATCGGGCGATTGATCTCGACGCGGCGGGAGGGGGCGGGGTTGTCCCGCTGCGCATGACGGAGACCGAGAAGGCCTTCGACGCCGACACCGTCTACGCGGGCCTCGAAAATCCGACGCGCTTGTAGGGCACGATGCCGAGCCGCCGGCAGCGACCGTTTTCCGAAGGACCACGAAGCGGTAAAGAGGCTCGCGGTTGGGATGATGACCGGAGTGACAGAATCTGCGGCATTGGCTCCGCGGCAAATAATGCGCTTCTGATCGCGGGTTAGAATCTGGCTTCCATCTCAAGCCCTATGACGCGGGGGGGTGCCAGGGGGGCGTAGAAGGTGCCATCGTTGCCGAACAGGAAGTTGGTATAGGCTTGTCCCGCGAAGTATCGGCTGTTGCTGAGGTTGCTGCCAAAGGCACGGACGGTGAACCGGTCGGTTTCAAATCCCGCCTGTGCGCCAAGCGTCACACCATTCTGGAACAGGCTGTTTTCGGCGTTGAGCGCGGTTCGGCCCGTCAGCCGTGCCTCCCCGCGTACGAACCAGCCAGCCGGCGCGTGATACTGGAGAACGGTCGTTACATCGAACTCGGGCACGAGCTTTACCCGGTTGCCGGCAAAGTCCTGCGTCGGCGAAAAGGCGTAGCGCCGGTAAGTGGCATCGATATGGCCCATGCCCAGGATCAGCTCGAGGCCGCGGGCGGGCCGTGCTTGAAGCTCGATCTCGAATCCCCGGCTCCTGATAGCGGCGTTGGAGGTGATGAGATTGGTAGACAAAACTTCGCCGCCGGGGCCGGTCAGCACATTGAACTCCTGCCAGCTGGGCGCATCGATCAGGAACATGGCCCCTGCCAGAAAGAGGCGGCGATCAAGCAGTTCGGCCTTCGCACCAACTTCGTAGGACCAGAGCGCCTCGTTCCCGAACCGGCCGAAATCCAGCTCCGCGCCCAGCCGTGTCGCTTCGAGGTTGAATCCGCCCGGCAGCCAGCCCTTGGCGGCACTGGCATATACCTGGGCTCGGGGTGCCAGCACGTAGGACAGGGCGAAGCGCGGAAGGAAATTGTCGAACGTCGCGGACTGGTCGACAGCATCAAAGCCGAATTGCCCGAGCGGCCCGAGATCGAGCACCCCTGCCTCCTGTCGGCGCGCCCGCCGGGCATTGTCGTAGCGCAGACCAACCGTTGCCTCGAGACGGGGCGCGAGGGGGGCAATAACCTGCCCGAAGACGGCGATGTCTCTTGCATCGGCGAACTGCGGCGGCGCCGGACTGAAATCGTCGAGTGTCCCCGGTCCCACCAGCGTCGACAGGCTTTGCCGCTTGTGCTCTTCGTACAACATCGCGCCCGCAACCCAGCGCAGCCCATTCTGCCTGCCGCCAGAGACGCGCCACTCGATGTTGAGATAGCGGTTCCGGTCCTCGTCGCCGCCGGCAGCGGCAGGAGATGCGGTCAGGTCAAGATCGGTGCCGAAGGCGGTTTCATCCTCCGCACGAAACGATGCGGCAAGCGAGAGTTCGACCGTGTCGCCCAGCGCTTGGGTAAGCGCGGCGCCAATGCCCCACTCACGCTCGCGGGTGCGCTTTGGGGCATCGTGCAGCAATCCGAACCGCGCAATGCTGCGCCCGCCATTGAAACTGTCCCGATAGTTGCGATCGTAAATGGCGCGATCGACGGGAGCGAACTCCTGCTCATACAGGCCCGGCGCGGTGACGGCCGTTCGAAACGCCAGGATGTCGAGGCGCGTGTCGGCCGACGGCGCGAAGCGCAGCTTTGCAACGCCCTGAACGTTGGTGAGGCTGCCGGCCTGATCGATGGACGAAGCCGCGTTCCGCACGAAGGACGCACCATGCTGGTGCGAAATCGAAACTGAGGCACTGAGCGTGTCGGTCAGAGGACCGGACACCCTTCCGATAATCGGCCAGCTTTGGCCGTTCCCAAACGCTTCTATACCGACGGATGCGCGCGCAGAGAGCTGTTCCGTCGGGTCTAGCGTGCGGATGACAATGACACCGGCGCTGGCGTTCGCGCCATAGAGCGTGCCTTGCGGGCCTTTCAGGATCTCGATCTGGGCCGCATCGGCCAGGACCTGCGCATCCGGGTCCCGGAAGGGGATACCGTCGATATAGACAGCCGCTCGGTTCACGATGAAAGGATTGGATTCGATCCCACGGATGGAGATGAAGGTCCCGCCGATCTGGCCGATCTGGTTGATCGACACGTTCGGCGAGTAATCCGCCAGCTGACGGAGGGAGCGGATGCGCGCCTGTTCGATGAAGCGCTGGTCGTAGACGGTCAAGCTGGCCGGGACTTCCAGAAGCCGCTGATCGGACTTGGTGGCCGTCACGACGATGTCGGGCCCGGTTGGCGCCTCCTGTGCGAACGCAGAAGCCGGTGCCAGCGTCATGGCAGCGAAGCGGAAAGCTATGCGGAAATGTGCCAAGCGGATGTAACCCTATATCATGCGAGACGCTCGCAATAACAGAGGGCGCCAACGGCACAACTGGGGGCATCGTCGATCACGGCACTTCTATCGTCGATCCTGGGATCGTCTTACATGCGTCGGCTCGGCGGGTGGCCGAAACGCCGGCGGTAGGCCTGGGCGAAGTGGCTGGGGCTGAGCCCGACCCTGGCTGCAACCTCCCCCACGGGAAGGCCCGCAGCCAGCATGTCGTCTGCATGCTGAAGCCTGAGCGCCGCGATATGGGCTGCAATTGAGCGCCCATAGCGTTCCCGGAAATCATGTGTGAGATATCGGCGGTTGACCCCGACGCAACGGGCAAGCTCAGCAAGAGTTGGCGGATCGGCATATTCGTTATCGATGATGGCACGCGCCGCTGCCACCGCCTCTCGGCGATGGAATGCTGGGGGCCGAAAGGATTGGCCTTCGCCATTGCTGCTGGACGCCAGCAACGCATAGGCCTCCGCCCGCAGTGCCCATTGATGCGCGACGCCGCGGTATCTTTGGGACCAGCTGCCACCGATCAAGGCCAGGATTCCGGCCGGCGGCGGGCAAGGCCGAGGAACGCTGGTCCTTTCGTCCGAAAGCAGTGGATAGAGATCGCTTGAAGGCGCAATCCATAGCCCGAGGCTGGTCCAGTGGGTCCCGGCCAAAATCGCCGTGGCACATCTGGTCGGCTCCATCAGCGTGAACCTGGCGAAGCTTGGGCCGACAAAGGCAATCCGCTGACCGTCGATCTGGGTTTCCACGCGGCCACGCCCGGCGCTGATGTGAACGCCAACCGGCATCTCGGCCTCGTAGCAGAGCCCGGCGGACCCGGCGCTTCCATGTGCCCGCCAATATGAAACACCGGGCTCAAGCATGATCCGCCTCTCAGCCGCCGGGGCTGCAACTGACAGCAGAATGTCCAGAGCATCACGCACCCGGCCTCAATCTCATCAGACGATCCGCGTGGCAACAGAACGGCGAGACCGTGAAACTGCTCTCACGGTTACCCGTCCCAGAGAACTGCGATGGCTCGATGATGGCAGCTAACAAGCGGCGCCCGATGCTCACCGAACCCACCGCGAGGTGCGCTCATGGAAAATTGCCGAATAAAATCAACGATCTATTTCGGAGATCAGCTAGATAGTACAGAGATGTCTGTTGGCTATTTGGTCCCCCGAAATGACGGATTTCTGAGGACTTTTTCGAGCAGTTTCGCTACGGACGATGGCCTTATAATGGACAATGTGCCGCTCGCCATGATCGGCAAGCTGCTGGGACACCTCCTTCCAGAGACAACTGCAAAGTATGCGCATCTTTCCGACGACGTGATCGCAGATGCAGCGGTGCGCATCTCCGGGAACCTGGCGCAGGCGATCGGGCTGCGCCAATGACCGCCTTCGCACTCAAAAGGGTGGTCGCCGAGGCGCTGGCGGAAGTTGGTGCAAATGTTGACTTCATGCGCCTGCCCAAGGGCAAGCCGCGCACAACCACATGGCTCGGCATCGAGCACGGATTCGGTATTCGCCACTACGCTTCAGGCCGGAAAGTCTACATTGTGCAGACCCGGATGGCTGGTCGCCTCCGCACCATCACTATCGGCTCGGCGGCGGTGATCACACGTTACCAGGCTACAATGGTTGCCCGGCGCGTGATCGCCTACGCTCAGGTTGGGCTCGATCCGGCAGCCGAGCGCAAGCGCATCCGCGGAGCCCCTCGGTTCGATGATTTCCTCGAGGAATATTGGCGGCGCTGGTCGCCGCACTGGAAGCTGTCGACGCTGATCAGCCAGGAAAAATATCGGCGGCTATATCTGGACGATGCGTTCCCGGACATTTTCATCGATGCGCTCAATGAGGCTGATGTCACCAAATGGTTTGCAGATCTCAATAACAGGGTAGGTCCCGGCGGTGCCAATCGTGTCATGTCGATCCTGAACAATATGCTCAACAAGGCGGAAAGCTGGTGACGTGCTCCCCTGAAATGTGACTGCGATGAGGTAGGTCCGGCTCATGAGGAGACGGACGGATGAAGCGGAGCAGGTTCAGCGAAGAGCAGATGATCGGGATTTTACGAGAGCAGGAGGCGGGGTCACGAACGGTGGAGGTCTGTCGCCGCCACGGGATCAGCTCGCCGACCTTCTACAAGTGGAAGGCGAAGTTCGGCGGTCTTGAGGTGTCGGAGGCCAAGCGGCTGCGGGCGCTGGAGGATGAGAACAGCCGGCTGAAGAGGCTGCTGGCCGAAGCGATGCTCGACAATGCGGTGCGGAAGGATCTGACATCAAAAAAATGGTGACGCGCGACGCGAAGCGGGACGCGGTCGCACATGCCCGGGAACAGTATGGGCTGAGCGAGCGTCGGGCGTGTCAACTGGTGGGGGATCGCGCGGCGGGTGGCGCGCTATGTGCCCACGCGCCCGGACGATGCCGAGTTGCGGTCCCGGCTGCGCGTGCTGGCAGGCGAGCGTCGGCGGTTCGGCTACTGGCGCCTGGGCTATCTGCTGGAACGTGAAGGGATCGCGCCCAACCACAAGAAGCTGCTGAGGATCTACCGGAAGGGTTGAAGGTCAGGTGGCGTGGAGGGCGCAAGCGGGCGCTGGGCACCAGGTCGCCGATGATGCTGCCACAGGGGCCCAACCAGAGATGGAGCCTGGACTTTGTGGGCGATGCAATGGCCTGCGGCCTGCGGTTTCGCATCCTGTGTGTCGTCGATGATTGCACGCGGGAGTGCCTGGCGCTGGTGGCGGACAAGTCGCCCTAGGTGGTGTGGACTCTTAGGATTTCTTTTGGTTTCGAAGTCTGATTCAAGGTTGTCTTTTGGAGGCTGCTTTGGGTGTGATGGATCGGTTGGTTCTATCCTCTCCGCCAGACGAACAATTGACGAACGGTTGCGGGTGACCACTACGCACCTCCGGTCTGCCATCCGCTTGCCAAGGCAAACTCGATGTTCGACAGTCTGCGGGTGACGACACATAGGCCGTGCTCCTCATGACCGCGCTCTATCGCATCGATTCTACCTCCGCCGATATTGCCCGAGCCTTTAATGCCAGGGCTGGAGCGGATCCGTGGGCGGGCGGCCAGATTGCGCCGGGAGGATTTGCACCTGTCGTCACCGCCGGGCGCGATTTCATTGCTGGCCCACGACCCGCCGGCAAACAGCTGACGGCGCGGATCGTGCCGCGTGTGTGGGGTGTGCCACCTCCGGGACCGGCTTCGACCGAAGCTGGATACGGCGTGTTGACCGTGCGCAATGCCGATAGCCCGTTCTGGATTGGCAACCTGCGCAACGCCGAGTTCCGGTGCCTGGTACCGGCCACAGCGTTCCTGGTTCCGGGAAAGGGGAGAGACCGGGACGGTCGTCGCCTGCGGCATTGGGTCGGCTGCGCTGACCAGCCTCTTTTCGCCCTGGCAGGTGTGTGGAAGGACAGCGAGGTTCCGAGTTTTGCGCTGTTGACCTGCCCGCCAAATGACGTTCTGCAGATGGCAGGCCGTGACGCCATGCCGACGATACTTCCAGCCAACCCCGAAGCGCGAGACCTCTGGCTTCACGGCGACTGGCCCAGGGCACGACAACTGATCAGACCCTATTCTGCAGCTATGATGACCGTGCGCTGATGAGCGACCGCTCCGATATGAACAGATGCGTTAAACTGTTTCCGCGCAGTACGACGTCTTCATGCGGGATGCAGGCCGTTTGCTGCACGCGCCCTCTTTGGGTTCACGTCCTGGCATCCCACGCTACGCATCGTTTGCCGGCGATCGTTTCTCACGCATCGGTCGCGAGAATCGTATAGCGGTATGATGACGTTTCAAGCCCTGGACCAGACACCACAGGAGGATTGCGAAAGATGACGGCAACCACACTCGAAGAGGCCATTGCGCTCAATCAGCGTGCCCTCGACACGATGCTCAAGGGGAGCGGCCAGGGCTATGCGGCTCTGTTGAGCGATCGTGACGATGTAAGCTGGGGCAATCCTTTCGGCCCGTTTGCGGTCGGGCGCGAGCAGGTCGAGGCCGCCCTTGCCAGGGCGGCAGCAAATTTTCGGGAGGGTGCAGCGACCGACTTTGAACGGGTCGCGGCGTATGTCGCAGATAATCTGGCCGTGATCGTGGAAGTGGAGCGCGGACACGTAAAGTTTGGTGGCGCGGACGACTCGTCACCAGCAGCTCTGCGCGTCACCACGGTATTCCGGTTGGAGGGCGAGGACTGGAAAGTTGTTCACAGGCATGCGGATCCGGTCCCACCGCAGGCGTAGTTGACGACGTGATCCTGGCGCCAAGCTCGCCTGACGATCCACCGCTCGTCGGCGGGCTGGGTGACACGCCCCGGCTTTGCCGGAGGCTCCAACGCCTCAGAATGGTGGTCGTCGCAGGCGACGCAGCAAGGCGGGTTCGGCGAAGGGTGCTGCAATCTGCGTTTCCGTCCTGCGCCTCGCCGTCCGTTCCCGCGCTTTGGCCATGTGCGCCCGGTGCCGTTCCTCGTCCCGCTCACGCCGCAGTTCTCGGGCGATACTTATGGCGGCAGCATCCTTCGGCGTCAGGTCGCGGGTGGGCTTTTCCATCAGAGATAGAATGCGCTGCCGGATAGGCTCCCGAGCCTCCTGCCGAAACTCCTGTGCAGAGCTATCCCGCCAATCTTCTTCCAACTGCCGCACGTGTAGCAGTCGCGTGTAGAAAATCCCTGTGATTTCAACATGTTCTAAGCATTTCAACTGCTTAGATACACTTGGTGGCGGGGGCGGGACTTGAACCCGCGGCCTCAGGGTTATGAATCCTGTGCTCTAACCAGCTGAGCTACCCCGCCAGCCGTGAGGCAGGGGCGTTAGCCTCCCGTCACGCACCGGTCAACCCGAAGTTCCAACCCATTTCGCAACATCTGCCGCGATCAGGTTCGCAACGCCGTTCAGCGCGGTCGACGCTTCCGGGCCGTCCACCCGGCCCAGTGCCGCTTCCCGCTCGAATCTCCGCTGGCGGATGCCAGCCGGGCCATAGAGTGTCGCATCATAGCGGATCTTCACGGCAGGCCCCCCGCGCACGTCCACGCCAAAGGCCATCAGCTGCCCCGTCAACCGCCGTCCGCCGATCTGCCCGCTGGAGCGCTGGTCGATGACGGCAATTCCGTTCGCCGTCAGCGTATCGGCCAACAGCCGCTGGAACAGCCGGTTCGGCTGCTCGGCCCATTGCGCCGATTGCACATACTGGATGCTGGTGTCGGAAACGGTCACCGGGATACGCAGCGTCTGCAGCGGGCCGGGCACTGCCGGCGTATCGATCGTCACCGCCGCCTTCATGTCCACCGGCTGCTGGCCAACCGCCACCGACGCGGGCGGCGGCGCCGAAATCGTATAGAGCGCGTCCGGTCGCGGGGCATTGCCGCCGATCTGCACCAGCGGACCGCAACCGGACAGCGTCAGCATCCCGCAACCGGCAAGGATCGACAGGGGCAGGGCGCGCGTCATTTCTGTTTCTCCGGTTCATAATCGGGAAGCGGACGTCCGCCCACCACGGTGCCCAGTGGATCCTCGTCGATCTTGGCCGCCAGCGCCCCCAACTGCTGCGTCACGTCACGCAGTTCGGCCACCAGCTGATTCACCTGCGGCACCGTCTGCGTCGCCAGCGTGTTCACGCCCGGCTCGGCGGCAGCGGTCAGCTTCTCGACGCGGCTCAGCGTTGCCTCGGTGGTGACAATGGCGCGCTTCAGCTCGGCGACCAGTGGCTTCCCATCCTCGGTCAGCAGCGTATTCGCCGTGTTTCCGGCCTGGGCGAGGCTGTCGGCAGCGCGCGTGGCGGCCTTCAGCGTCTGCTCGGCTTCGCGCAAGGTCCGGCGAATCGCGGGGCCCTCCTCGGCCACCACGCTCGCCGTCTTGTCCAGGTTGGTCACCAGGCTCGCCAGCGCCGCCCGGTTTTCATCATCAAACACTTCGTTCAGCCGTGCCAAGAGGGTGGACGCGCGCTCCAGTACCTGCGGCGCCGATTCCAGCAGCTGTCCGAAGCCGCCCGGGGTCGCCGGGATCACCGGCACGCCATAGGGGCCGGGCTCGGTCAGCGGCGCCTGCCCGCGCATGCTGCCGCTCAGCTGCACTTCGGTTACGCCGGTAAAGCCGACAGACGTCAGCGAGGCGGTGGTGCCGGCCAGCACCGGCGTATCCGGCTGCAGTTCGATCCGCACGCGAATGAACTGTGGCGTTTCCGGCATCAGCGCGATCTGCCGCACCTGACCCACGGGCACGCCGGAAAAGGAGACGTTCGATCCTACCGCAAGCCCCGCGACCGACTGGGCGAAGAAGATGTCATAGGCATCCTTGTCCTCGCGGGAAAAGCGCGCCAGCCACAGCACGAAGCCGAACAGCGCCAGCACCAGTATGAAGGTGACGGCGCCCACCAGCATGTACGAATTGCGTCTCTCCATCAGCCGACCTCCAGAGGCGCATGCGGCCCGTCCACACCCGGCCCGCGCCCCGGTTCAGAGGCAACGGCCGCAGCCCGGCCACGGGGACCGGCAAAATATTCCTGCACCCACGGATGCTCGAACCGCGTCAACTCGGCAACTGTCCCGCTGGCGATGATTTTCCGGTCGGCGATCACAGCTACCCGGTCGCAGATGGCGTGCAGCGTGTCGAGATCGTGCGTGATCAGGAACACGGTCAGCTGCATGGTATCGGCCAGAGTCCGGATCAGCTTGTCGAACCCGTCGGCAGCAATCGGATCCAGCCCGGCTGTCGGTTCGTCCAGGAACAGCAGCATCGGATCCAGCGCCAGCGCTCGGGCCAGCGCCGCGCGCTTTCGCATGCCACCGGAAAGCTCCGAGGGATATTTCGGCCCGGCCTCTGGCGGCAGACCCACCATCGAGATCTTGTAGGCGGCAATCTCGTCCATCAGCTCGTCGGAAAGTGCGAAATATTCGCGCATCGGCACCTGCACATTTTCCGCCACCGTCAGCCCGGAAAACAGCGCGCCCCCCTGAAACAGCACGCCCCAGCGCCTTGTGATTCCGGGATCCTGGGTGATATCGGCACCCAGCACCTCCTGCCCCAGCACGCGGATCGATCCCTCGTCGGGTTTCCTGAGGCCGATAATCGAGCGCATCAACACCGACTTCCCCGCACCCGAACCGCCCACCACGCCCAGAATCTCGCCGGGATAGACGTCGAGGTCCAGCCCCTCGTGCACTGCCTGCTTGCCGAAGCGGTTCACCAGCCCGCGCACTTCGATGATCGGTTCCCTCTCCGCCATCAGTTATAGCCCAGCGCCGAATAGAAGACGGCGAAGAAGGCATCCAGCACGATGACGATAAAGATCGCCTCCACCACGGCACGGGTCGTGCGGATGCCCACCGATTCCGCATTGCCGCTCACCTGAAAGCCCTGATGGCAGCCGATGATGGCGATGATCGCCCCAAAGACAGGTGCCTTGGAAAGCCCGATCCACACATCGGACATCGGCACCACCTCGCGCAGCCGCTGCACATAAGTGGCAGGCGGAATGTCCAGCGAAGCCCAGGTGAAGAGACCGCCGCCGATAACGGCAAGAATCGATGCGTAGAAGGCCAGCAGCGGCAGCATCAGCGTCAGCGCGATCACCCGCGGCAGCACCAGCACCTCCACTGGATCGACGCCGATGGTGCGCATGGCATCCACTTCCTCGGCCAGCTGCATCGAGCCGATCTGCGCTGCAAAGGCAGAGGCCGAACGCCCTGCCACCATGATCGCCGTCAGCAAGATGCCCAGCTCGCGGAAGGTCACCCGGCCGACAAGGTTGATGACAAAGATTTCCGCCCCGAACTGCTTCAGCTGCGTCGCCCCCTGCTGCGCCAGCACGATGCCGATCAGGAAGCTCATCAGCCCGATGATGCCGATGGCGTTCACCCCCACCTGCTCCATCTGTACGGTGATGGCGTTCACCCGCACCCCGCGACCGCTCCGAAAGGCCTGCCAGGCCGAAATAATCGTCAGCCCCACGAACGACAGCCCCGCCATCAGCGTGTCGCGGAACTCGACCATATAGGCGCCAAGCCGAACCAGCTCGCGCTCCAGGAACGGCTCTGCAACTGGCCGCACGGCGCAGGGTCGATCGGCGGCCGCCACCTCGGTCAAAAGCTTCTGTGCTGTCGGCGAACCGCCCTTCACCTCGCTGCCGGGGCGGTCGCGCAGCAGCCGGTGCACGATCCAGGCGCCAACCGTGTCGATCCGCTCCACCCGCGACAGGTCGATCGCCACAGGACCGTCGAAACCGTCCAGCAGAGAGCCCAGCTCCACCTCCAGCTTCGCCGCGTTGGCAATTGTCAGCCGCCCTTCCAGGCGCAGCAGCTTGCCGTCTGCCGTAAGGCTGGCATGCGTTGCGGAGGCGTCAGGGGGCGCGATCAGCGGCATCCGGTCTTGCAGCTCCTCCCTGTTGAACGCACTTTGCATATCGGCCCTTGCCGGTGCAAGGGAAGGGCAGATGTTTCGCCGCCTGCTTTTCACGTTTGTTCTGCTTGCGGCAATCCCGTTGCAGGCCAGCAGCTTCGAGGGCCGCGCTACCCGCGCAGCATTTGAGGGACGCGTTACCCGCGCAGCATTTGAAGGACGCGTTACCCGCGTCAAGGATGGAGACTCCCTTCTGGTGTTCCGCCCGGATGTTAAGCGCACCAGCGAAATCCGGCTGGCCGGCATCGATGCGCCGGAATATTCGCAGCCATGGGGCATTCAGTCGCGGTCGGCGCTGCGGCTGCTGGTGAACGGCAAACAGGTGCGCGTGGAAGTGACGGATCGTGATCGCTACAACCGGGTGGTCGCCCGCGTCTGGGTAGGCAAGACCTATGTGAACGCCTGGATGACAGAGCAGGGACATGCCTGGGCATTCGATCGCTATATGAAGGACAGCCACATCCGCGCCGGGCAGGACGCCGCCCGAAAGGCCGGGCGCGGCCTGTGGAAACTGCCGCAGAAGGACCGGGTTCCACCTCCGACATGGCGCCAGATGAACCCCAGAAGCCCGGACGGGAGCCAGGAGCAATGAAGCTATCCATCTACGACATGGACTATACCATTATCCGCAAGCCGAGCTGGATGTCGTGGCTCTTCCACTACGCCCGCACCGAAGCGCCCGCGCGGCTGCTCCTGGCGCCGCTGATGCTGGTGCCTGCGCTTGGCTATGCGCTGCACCTCACCGACCGCAAGGGGCTGAAACAGGCTACACAAGCGCTGATGATCGGCCGCCGGAGCCCACGCGAAAAGGTGGAGCGCGCGGCCGACAGCTTTGCCGCCGGCTTCGGCGCGGACAACGAACTGCAGGGCGCGCTGGCCGCCATCGCCGCCGATCGCACTGCGGGCTTCGAAGTCGCCATTGCCACCGCCAGCTGCCGCCACTACGTCGAAGCCTTGGCCCGGCGCTGGGGCATAGATCGCATCGTCGCCACCGAAAACCGCTGGGAAGGCGATTTCCTCACGCCCGAAATCCGCGGCGAGAACTGCTACGATATCGGCAAGCTGCGGATGATCCTCGCAAGCCTCGACGCCCGGCCCACCCATGTAAAATTCTCGTCGGATCATGTGAGCGACCTGATTGTGCTCGAATGGGCAGACGAACCGGTGGCCGCCAATCCGTCCGATGCACTCAGGCAGGTTGCGCAGCTGCGCGGCTGGCCCGTTTGCGATTGGGCAAAAGCCTGATCGCCAGCAGCAGCACCAGCACCACCAGATACACCCACGGCTCCAGCTGGAAGCCCTTCACCCGCAGGATGAAATGCACCGCCGCCGCAAGGCCGGCCAGATACACCAGCCGGTGCAGCCGCTGCCACGCCCTCCCGCCCAGCCGCTTGATCGCGGCGCGCGTGCTCGTCAGCGCCAGAGGCAGCATCGACAGCAGCGCCAGCATCCCGAACAGGATGAACTGCCGCTTCGCCACCTCCTTCAGCAGCAGCGTCAGGCTGAAATCCAGCTCCATCGCCATGTAGAACAGCAAATGCGCCACCGCATAGGCGAAGGCCCACAACCCCAGCATCCGCCTCAGCGACATCACCGGCGTCCAGCCGCTCAACTTGAAGACCGGCGTAACCGCCAGACAGGCCAGCAGACACCTGAGCGCCGTCAGCCCCAGCAGATTATGCGTATAGGCGACCGGCTCTGCCGACAGCTGCATCGAGGCCGGATTCAGGAACAGCAAATCCCCCCACGCCCACAACAGCCAAAGCGCCGGCAGCGCCGCCAATAGATGCACGACGGGCTTCAGCCAGCGCGGAGGGGCATTCAACCGCGCTGCGCTCGAAATCCGCAGCTTGGCAGGTTCTGGCGAATCCAACGCCACTTCAGAAGAACTTCTTCAGGTCCATGCCGCGATACATCGCCGCCACCTGCTCGCCATAGCCGTTGAACGGCAAGGTCGCCCGCTTGCGGAATTCGCCGATCCGCCGCTCGGTCGCCTGGCTCCAGCGCGGATGGTCCACGTCCGGGTTCACGTTGGAATAAAATCCATACTCTGAAGGCTGCGACTGGTTCCAACTGGTCAGCGGCTGCCGCTCCACGAAATCCACCGCAACAATCGACTTGATCGACTTGAAGCCATATTTCCACGGCACCACCAGCCGGATCGGCGCGCCGTTCTGGTTTGGCAGCCGCCGCCCATAGAGCCCCACCGCCAGTATCGCCAGCGGGTTCATCGCTTCGTCCATCCGCAGCCCTTCGCGATAGGGCCAATCCAGCGCCGGAAATTTCAGGCCCGGCATCTGCTTGGGATCATTCAGGGTCGTGAACCGCACATACTTCGCCCCAGACAGCGGCTCGGCTGCCTTCACCAGCGCCGCCAAGGGAAATCCCACCCACGGGATCACCATCGACCAGCCCTCCACGCAGCGCATCCGATAGACGCGCTCTTCCAGGCTCAGCTTCGATATCCAGCTGTCCACGTCCAGCGTCAGCGGCTTGTTCACCATGCCGCCCACCTTCAGCGTCCAGGGCGAAGGCCGCAGGGTGCCGGAGTTCTCGGCCGGATCGCCCTTGTCCAGCCCGAACTCATAGAAATTGTTATAGCCTGTCACCGCTTCCAGCGAGGTCGGTTCTTCGTTCAGCGAAACCGTCCGCCGCGACGCAAGCGCGGCCGGCGCCGCCGCTGTCATGCCAGGCAACAATCCAGCCGCCGCCATCCCGGCGACGATCTGCCGCCGCCCCAGAAAGAGGCCTTCGGGCGTCGCCGCCGCTTCGGGAAGGTGCCAGTCGGGTCTTTGAAGATAGCGCATGGCCCGATGTTATACGATGGAACTGAACCGGAAGTTACATCCAAGATGGCGCAGCCCATTAATCTGGTTGCGGCGGCCAGATAGCGGGGATCCACACCGCGAACCGGCGACCCTGTCACACCAATATGGCACCGCCGTCATCGCCCGCTGGAAATGGGCGCGCATGGGCCCGTTCGCAGACCCGGCGGTCTGCGCGCTGTTCCGCACCAAGGCTGGCAGCGATGTGGCTGGCTTAGGCGACCTGTGCGCAGGCGCGCTGGATACGCCGGCAGGCATCCTCCAGCACGCTGGTCGACGTCGCATAGCTGATGCGGAACGCGGGCGAGAGCCCGAACGCTGCGCCATGCACCACGGCGACGCCCTCGGTATCCAGGAAATAGGCCGCCACATCCTCGTCATTGGTCAGCAGCTTGCCGCTCGGCGTTGTCTTGCCGATCAGGCCAGAGCAGTCGGGATAGACGTAAAACGCCCCTTCCGGCTGCGGGCAGGAGAGGCCGTTTGCCTGGTTCAGCATCGAAACGACAAGGTCGCGCCGCTCCTGAAACGCCTTGTTGCGCTCGATCAGGAAATCCTGCGGCCCGTTCAGCGCCGCCACCACCGCCGCCTGCGCGATAGAGCAGGGGTTGGATGTCGATTGCGACTGGATCTTCGCCATCGCCTTGATGATCGGCTTCGGCCCGCCCGCGAAACCGATGCGCCAGCCTGTCATCGCATAGGCCTTGGAGGCGCCGTTCACCGTCAGCGTCCGCTCATAGAGCCGCGGCTCCACCTCGGCGATGGTGGCGAACTTGAAATCGTCATAGACCACATGTTCATACATGTCGTCGGTCAGGATATAGACGTGCGGGTGGCCCATCAGCACGTCGGCCAGCGCCTTCAGCTCGTCATAGGTATAGGCCGCCCCCGTCGGGTTCGACGGCGAGTTCAGCAGCACCCACTTGGTCTGGGGCGTAATCGCGGCGTCCAGCTGTGCGGGCTGCAGCTTGAAACCGGCTTCCAGCGGGCAGGGAAGGATCACCGGCTTGGCGCCGCAGAACAGCACGATATCCGGATAGGAAACCCAATATGGCGCCGGAATCACGACCTCGTCGCCGGGGTCCAGCGTCGCCACGAAGGCGTTGAAGATGGTCTGCTTGCCGCCGACGTTCACGCTGATCTCGTCCAGCGCATAGTCCAGCCCATTGTCGCGCTTGAACTTTGCCTGGATGGCCTTCTTCAGCTCGGGCGTACCATCGACGATGGTATATTTCGTCTGCCCCTTGCGGATCGCCTCGATCGCAGCCTCTTTCACAAAGTCCGGCGTGTCGAAATCCGGCTCGCCCGCACCAAGACCGATAATGTCGCGCCCGGCCGCCTTCAGCTCTGCAGCCTTGTTCGACACCGCGATGGTGGGCGAAGGCTGGATACGGTTGATGGCGGCAGAAAGCAGTCCCATTTGTCGAGTCCTTCGGGAGAGAAAGTCCGCGCGCGGCTTAGGCGCGTCGCTGCAATGCGGCAAGCGTTCAAAGCCGCGCTGCGAACAATCCGCGCACCGAATTGCCCAGCCAGAAGCCGCCGGCCAGATCGTCGCATCGCAATTCGGCTTCCACCGCTTGTCCGCTCGCCAGCAGTTCCGCCCGCAGCACCCCGGGCAACAGCCCCAGGCCAATCGGCGGTGTCAGCAGCACGCCATCCCGCTCGACGAACAGGCTGGTGAAGCTGCCCTCGGTCAGCAACCCGTCGGGCCTCTCGAAAACCACTTCAAAATTCTCGCTTCGCGCCCGGTCATAGAAGTCCCTGTCCCCTGTCTTGTGGGCCAGCCTCCAGTCTCCGGCGGCGATGGGCAGCGGCACGATCGCCGCCTGCACCGGGCCCGACGGAACAGCCGGCAGCGGCGAAAGCTGCAGGGCGACGGCGCCGCCGGCATCCAGCAACAGCCGCAGCCGCCGCGCCGGTCCCTCCGGCAATTGCCGCAAGCGCGCCCCAACCGCGCCCGCATCGAAGCGAAATCCGAACCGCGCAGCCGATCCCCCCAGCCGGTGCAGATGCAGATCGATGCGGGCGATCCGTCCGTCCGCCCCCAGCCGCATTGTCTCGATCAACGTGCGCGGGCGCGACGCGTGCAGAAAGCGGCCCTTGGTGAGGCATTCCTCCCACTCATCGGCGGCAATGCTGTCGGCAACGATGCCCGCCCCCAGCCCCAGCCGTGCCGTGCCGTCGCATAGCTCCAGCGTCCGGATCGCCACGTTGAAGCGCGCCGCCCGCCCAGCCGGCGCAATCCAGCCAAGGCTTCCGCAATACAGTCCGCGCGGCGCGGCCTCCAGTTCCGCAATCACCTGCATCGCCCGGATCTTCGGAGCCCCCGTCACCGATCCGCACGGAAACAGCGCCTGCACCACGTCCGCCGCCTCCAGTCCCGCCGCAAGCTGCGCTGTAACCGTTGATGTCATCTGGTGGACGCTTGGATAACTCTCCACGCGGAACAGCTCCGGCACCTTCACGCTCCCGGGCACCGCCACCCGTGAGAGATCGTTGCGGATCAGGTCGGTAATCATCAGGTTTTCCGCTCGATTCTTCCCGTCCGCCGCCAGCCCCGCCGCCGCCACCCGATCGGCCTCCGGCAGGGCAGGGCGCGCCGCAGTCCCCTTCATCGGCCGCGCCGTCAGAACGCCGTCCGCCAGAGTGAAAAAAAGCTCCGGCGACAGGCTCAGCCACCAGCGACCCGCGCCGTCATGCATCACCCCGCCATGCGGCGCGGCCGCCGGCGAAAACAGCCGCGCAAACAACGCCAGTGGATGCCCGCGCACAGCTACCTGCGCCGGAAAGGTCAGGTTCGCCTGATAGATATCGCCCGCCGCGACATAGTCCTGCACCCGACCAACCGCCGCCAGCCAGTCGTCTCTCGCCACCAACGGTTCCACCTCTCCCACTGCCACCGGTCCTCGGAACGGCTGCAGCAGCTGCATGACCGCCGCGAAATCCAGCAGCGCCGGCGGCCCGAAGCGCCCCATCCGCATCCACGGCTCGCCATGCGCCAGCCCGGCCAGCCGCGGCTCGCCCACATGCCCGGCCTCATAGGAAATGCCGCCCGCCAGCCAATCGTCCACCGCGCGCAGGTCGGCCGCCCAGCGGCGAAAGCCGGTGAACAGCCGCGCCGCCCCCAGATCAACGTCCCACAACAGGGCAAAGGGTTGGCGGCAGTCGAACATCCGGCGTCCGCTACCGCATCCCTTTGCGCTTGCCAAAGCCCGGCGTCTTTACCCGCGCAAAAAAGCGGCGCAGTCTTTCGCCGCCGCAAATTGGCGAAATCTGCGCAGTCTGCAGCAGCGACCTGCCGCATGACGGCGCCACACAACAGGGGAACACCGAATGGATTTCGTAGTCATGTGGGACAAGGCGGTGCCGATCATCACGGCTGTCGCCATCAAGGTGGGCGCGGCTTTCGTCCTTTACATGATCGGCCGCTGGCTGATCAGCTTCGCCATCAAGGGCCTTTCGCGCATCTTAACCGCGCGCAACTTCGATCCCACGCTGCAGCGCTACATCGCCAACATCCTGTCGGTGGTCCTCAACATCCTGCTGGTGGTCGCGATCCTCGGCTACTTCGGCCTGCAGACGACCAGCTTCGCCGCGCTCCTCGCCGGTGTCGGCCTCGCCATCGGTGCCGCCTGGTCGGGCCTGCTCGGCAATTTCGCCGCCGGCGCCTTCCTCATCATCTTCCGCCCCTACAAAGTCGGCGACTATGTCGTCGCCGGCGGCGTGGAGGGCACGGTGACGGAAATCGGCATGTTCAACACCATCCTCAACAGTCCCGACAATGTCGTCCATGTGGTCGGCAACTCCAAGGTTTCGACCGACGTCATCAAGAACTACAGCGCCAACCCGCACCGCCGGGTGGAACGGCAGGCGCAGCTCGCCTTCGGCATCGACCCGCTGGCTGCCATCGAGAAGCTGAAGCCGGCGCTCGCAGCCATTCCCAATGTGCTCGCCGATCCGGCGCCCACGGTCGAGATCCTCGATTTCAACGAGCGCGGAACCTTGCTGTGCGTCCGTCCGCATTGCCACACAGATCATTATTGGCAGGTCTATTTCGACACCAACAAGGCGATCGCCTCCACCTTCGCCTCGGCCGGCTATCCGCCACCCTATGTCGTCGAACGGGAGGAGCTGATCATGATCGACGGCGCACCCCCGAAAGTTGCCACGGCAAAGACGGCCGCGAAGCCCGCTGCCAAACCTGCATCAAAAAGCTGAAATCCGTATGCGCGAGGTGCCGCTTCGCACCTCGCGCATCACATAAAGACATAAAGAAAGTTGCAAGTGTTTGCGCCGACGGCTAAGGCGCAGGCCTGTTTTCCCCATATGAGGAGCCGCCCGTGGCCACCGCGCATAAGCCCGATTTCACCGATTTCGTGATCGCAGACATCGGCCTCGCCGATTTCGGCCGCAAGGAGATCGCCATCGCCGAAACCGAAATGCCCGGCCTGATGGCGCTCCGCGAAGAGTTCGGCACGACGAAGCCGCTGAAGGGTGCGCGCATCACCGGCTCGCTGCACATGACCATCCAGACGGCCGTGCTGATCGAGACGCTGGCCGATCTCGGCGCCGAGATCCGCTGGGCCTCGTGCAACATCTTCTCCACCCAGGATCATGCCGCCGCCGCCATCGCCGCGCGCAACATCCCGGTGTTCGCGGTCAAGGGCGAAACGCTGGAGGAATATTGGGACTATGTCGTCCGCATCTTCGATTGGGGGCAGGACGTCACCTGCAACATGATCCTCGACGACGGCGGCGACGCCACCATGTTCGCGCTCTGGGGCGCCCGCGTCGAGGCCGGCGAAACCCTGTTCACCCCCGGCAACGAGGAAGAGGAAATCTTCGCCGCCACGCTGAAGCGCTTCATCGCCGAACGCCCCGGCTACCTCACGAAGACGGTTGCCGCCATCAAGGGCGTCTCCGAAGAAACCACCACTGGCGTCCACCGCCTCTACGAACTGTCGAAGAAGGGCAAGCTTCCGTTCCCGGCGATCAACGTCAACGACAGCGTCACCAAGTCGAAGTTCGACAACCTCTATGGCTGCAAGGAATCGCTGGTCGACGCCATCCGCCGCGCCACCGACGTCATGCTCGCCGGCAAGGTGGCCTGCGTCGCCGGCTTCGGCGACGTCGGCAAGGGCTCGGCAGCTTCGCTCCGCAATGGCGGCGCCCGCGTGATCGTCACCGAAATCGATCCGATCTGCGCTCTGCAGGCCGCCATGGAAGGCTATGAAGTCGTCACCATGGAGGATGCCGTCACCCGCGCCGACATCTTCGTGACGGCGACCGGCAACGAGGCCGTCATCACCGTCGATCACATGCGCGCGATGAAGAACATGGCGATCGTCTGCAACATCGGCCACTTCGACTCGGAAATCGAGATCGCCGGCCTCGCCAACATGAAGTGGACCGAGATCAAGCCGCAGGTCGACGAAGTCGAATTTCCCGACGGCAAGAAGATCCTGGTCCTGGCCAAGGGCCGCCTCGTGAACCTCGGTTGCGCCACCGGCCACCCCTCGTTCGTGATGTCGTCCAGCTTCACCAACCAGGTGCTTGCCCAGATCGAGCTTTGGACCGGCGGCGACAAGTACAGGAACGAAGTCTATGTGCTTCCGAAGCACCTTGACGAAAAGGTGGCCGCGCTCCACCTCGAAAAGCTGGGCGTGAAGCTGACGACGCTGACGCCGAAGCAGGCCGCCTATATCGGCGTTTCGCAGGCCGGGCCGTTCAAGCCCGATCACTACCGTTACTGAGCAGTCGCTCGAACTCGACGAGGCCGGGCTCCGCGCTATCGGAGCCCGGCTCGCCGCCGTCCTGCAACCGGGCGACGTGATCGCCCTCTCCGGGGATCTGGGCACTGGCAAGACCACGCTCGCCCGCGCCATCCTCGAAGGATTGCGCCACACCGGCGAAGTCCCCAGCCCCACCTTCACGCTTGTCCAATATTACGACGCGCTCGATCCCCCCATCGCCCACGCCGATCTCTATCGGCTCGATACCCCGGCGGAAGCCGAGCCGCTCGCCCTCGATGACTGGCTGGTGGAAGGCGCGCTGCTCGTCGAATGGCCCGAACGGCTGGGCCGGAATCTCTGGCCCGAGGCACTCTGGCTCCGCCTCGACGGGGCTGGCACCCCAAGCCGGCGCTTGACTTGGCGCGCGCCCCCGGCTTGGGAAAGCCGATGGCCGCCACGCTGACTTATCGCTTCCGGACGATCTTCCGGACCTGCGCCGCATGATCCCCAGAACCGGCACCACCGATTTCCTCGCGGCCTCCGGCTGGGCCGGGGCCGAGGTATCGCCGCTCGCCGGCGATGCCAGCTTCCGCCGCTATTTCCGCGTCACCGACCGCGGCCGCCGCGCCGTGCTGATGGACGCTCCGCCCGAGCATGAGGATGTGCGCCCCTTCATCAGCGTCGCCGATTTCCTCGTCTCTTCCGGCTTTTCCGCTCCACGGCTCCTCGCCTCTGACCTCGCACAGGGCTTCCTTCTGATCGAGGATTTCGGCGACCGCCTCGTCGGCCCGGTGCTCTCGGTCGAACAGCATCTGGAGGAGGAGACCTACGCCACAGCGGTCGATATTCTCGCCCACCTCCAGCGCCTCGTCCCGCCGGATGACCTGCCGCCCTATGATCGCACGGTGCTCGCCCGCGAAGTGATGCTCTTTCCGGACTGGTATGCGAAGGCCGCCGGGATCCAGGTGGATGCAGACGCCTATCTCGCCGCCTGGGACCATGTGTGGGCTGGCGTGCTGGAGGAAACCGAGCGCAACCCGGTCGTAACCTTGCGCGACTATCACGCCGAAAACCTCCTCCTGCTCCCCGATCGCTCCGGCGTGCAAACACTTGGCCTGCTCGATTTCCAGGACGCACTTGCCGGGCATGCCGCCTATGATCTCGTCTCGCTGCTGCAGGATGCCCGCCGCGACGTTTCGCCAAAGCTGGAGCGAGAGATGCTGAGCCGCTTTGCCAAGGCTGCGCAAATCGCGGACCCAGTCGCCTTCCGCGCCAGCTATGAAGTGCTCGGCGCCCAGCGCAACGTGAAGATCCTCGGAATCTTCGTTCGCCTCAGGGATCGCGACGGCCGGGCCGGCTATGTCGAGCGGCTGCCGCGCGTCTGGGGCTACACCGAACGCAACCTTGCCCACCCGGCGCTCGCCCCCGTGCGCGACTGGTTCGACGCGAACGTCCCATCAAGCCTCCGGGCAGAATGGTGCAAGTGAAGAAGGCAGCTCCCACCTCCGCCATGGTGCTCGCCGCCGGCCTTGGCCGCCGGATGCGCCCGCTCACCGCGACCCGCCCCAAGCCGCTGGTCGAAGTCGCCGGCCGCTCGCTGCTGGATCGCGCGCTCGACACGCTGAAGGCTGGCGGCGTCACCGACGTGGTGGTGAACGTCCACTATATGGCTGACAGCGTGGAGGCGCATCTCGCCGCGAGGCCCTCGGGCCTCAACGTGCAGATCTCTGACGAGCGCGCGCTGCTCCTTGAGACCGGCGGCGGCCTCACCAAGGCGCTGCCGCTGATCAAGACAGACCCCTTCCTCTCGATCAACGCCGACAATATCTGGATCGACGGACCGGTCGGCGGTGCCCGGCTGCTGGCTGAACGCTGGGACGACGAGGCGATGGATGCGCTGCTGCTGCTGATCCCGCTCGCCCGCGCCAATTGCCACGGTGGCCCGGGAGATTTCCACATGGACCCCCTGGGTCGCCTCAGCCGCCGCCGCCCGCCGCGCGTCGCTCCCTTCGTCTACACCGGCCTGCAAATGCTGTCGAAGCGCCTGTTCGAAGGCGTCGAAGCCACGCCCTTCTCCATGAACAGCCTGTGGGACAAGGCCGCTGCCGAAGGCCGCCTCTACGGCGTCACCCATCAGGGCCTCTGGTTCGATGTCGGCACAGCCGCCGCCGTCAAGCAGACCGAGGCGCTGCTGGACCGCTTCTGAGGTGAGCTCCAGACCCGGCCTCACCACCATCCCCGGCTGGCGGCCGTTCGCCGACGACCTTGCCGCCGGCCTCATCGCCCGCCACCCCGATCCACTTGATCTCGCCCGCGTGCACATTCTGCTCCCCACCCGCCGCGCCGTCCGCGCGCTGGGCGATGCCTTCGTCCGCCAGTCCGAAGGCAAGGCGCTGCTGCTGCCCCGCCTCGCCCCGGTGGGAGACGTGGAGAGCGACGATTTCTCCGATCAGTCTCCGGGCGCCTTCGCCGAAACACTGGAAGGTCCCGCCGAAGCGCTGCCCCCCGTCGCCCCGCACGCCCGCCGCCTCGCCCTGGCAAAAATTCTCGCCGGCCCCTTCGATCTCGCCGCTGCCGAAGCCCTCGCGCTCGCCAACCAACTCGCCGCCACGCTCGACGCGCTCGAAATCGAAGGCCGCCGCGCCGCCGACATCGCCGAGGCAGTCCCGGAAGGCGAACTGCAGGGCCATTGGCAGAAAAATGCCCGCATTCTCGAAGCGCTGATGCGCTTCTGGCCGGAACTGTTGGCCGAACGCGGTGTCATGGACTCCAGCGCCCGCCGCAACCTGCAACTGGCAGCGCTCACCGCCCGCTATGCCGCCGCCCCGCCGGCGCACCCGGTCTTCCTCGCCGGTTTCGCCAGCGCCCCGCCCGCGCTCGCCCGCCTCGCCCGCGTCCTCGTGCGCAGCCCCGGCTGCGGCCTCATCCTCCCCGGCTTCGATACCGGCCTCGACGCCGACACCTGGGAGATGATACACGGCTCCGACAGCGAACCCGGCCTCGAAACCCATCCGCAGTTCGGCATGGCCCAGCTGCTGCGCAGGGCCGATGTCTCGCCGCTGGAGGTCGAGCCCTGGCCGCACCAGTCGCCGCTCCCCGGCAGCAGCCCCGCCCGCGCCGCGCTGGCCGGCCGCGCGATGCAGCCCCCCGAACTCAGTGGCGAACGCAGCGAGCCCGCCGCCCCCGAGGCGCTAGCCGGCCTGCGCCTCGTCGAAACAGCCAATTCCGCCGAGGAAGCGCTCGTGATCGCCCTCGCGCTCCGGCAGGTCGCCGAGCGTCCGGGCACCACCGCCGCTCTCGTCACCCCGGACCGCGCGCTCGCGCGGCGCGTGACCGTCCAGCTGAAGCGCTTCGGCATCGACATCGACGACTCCGCCGGCACGCCGCTAGCCGTCAGCCCGCCCGGCAGCCTGCTCGTCGCCATCGCCGCCGCGGCCGGCGAACGCTTCGCGCCCGTCCCGCTCCTCGCCCTGCTGCAACATCCGCTCGTCCGTGCCGGCGCGGACCGCCTGCACTGGCTGAACCGGGTCCGCAGCCTCGATCTTGCCGCCCTGCACGGTCTGCGCCCGCCGCCCGGGCTCGAAGGCATTTCCCGGCGCCTCGCCTACAACAAGGCCGCCCCCGATCTCAGAGACTGGTGGGCCGAAGAAGCCGCGCCGCTGATCGCCCCGCTCGACCGAATCCCCGCCAACGCCGAAGCTCTCGTCGACCAGCTCCGCGCCGTCGCCCACGCCCTCGCCGGTGATGCGCTTTGGGCTGGGGAGGGTGGCCGCACCCTCGCCCGCCTGTTCGAAGCGCTAGAAGCCTCCCGCGCCGACCTCGCCAGCCTTCCCATCGAAGCTGCAGACGCCGCCGCCTTCGCCACCGCGCTGATGTCCGGCGAAACCGTCCGTCCGCGCGCTTCTAAGCACCCGCAACTCGCCATCTGGGGCCCGCTCGAAGCCCGGCTGCAATCGGCGGACCTGCTCATCATGGGCGGCCTCAACGAAGGCGTCTGGCCCGGCACGCCCGCTCCGGATCCCTTCCTCGCGCCGGCCATCCGCCGCGCGCTGGGCCTCCCCGGCCTTGCCCGCCGCACCGGCCTGCAGGCGCATGACTTCGTCTCCGGTCTCGGCGCCCGCGAAGTACTTCTCACCCGGGCCGCCCGCGAAGGCAGCGCACCTTCGGTCCCCTCCCGCTTCTGGCAACGCCTCGCCGCTGCCGCCGGCAGCACGCCCGACGATGGCCGGCTCTCCCCTTCGGCGGCAGCCCTCCTCGCCGTCGCCTGCAGCCTCGACAACCCGACGCAAAGCCCGCCCATCCCGCAACCCGCGCCGCAACCCCCGGCCGCCGACCGCCCGCGCCGAATCCGAGTCACCGAAGTCGCCATGCTGAAGGCCGATCCCTTCGCCTTCTACGCCCGCCACATGCTCGGTCTGAAGCCGCTCGATCCGCGCGACGCCGAGCCCACCGGCGGCGAGCGCGGACAGGCCGTCCACAACATCCTGGAGCAATGGCTGACCACAGGCGGTGAACTTGCCCCCATCCTCACCGCGCAACTGGCAAAGCTCGGCGACCGCCCCGAGCTTGAAGCCCTCTGGCGGCCGCGCGTCGAGCGGATGATCGATTTCGTCGTCGAGGCAATCGACGCCGACGAACAGTGGCAGCCGCTCGCCCCGGAGGTAAAGGCCAGCCTCCTCTGGAACGGCATCACCCTGAACGGCCGGGCCGACCGCATCGATAAGAGCAAAAACGGCCAGGAAGCCCTGCGCATCCTCGACTACAAGACCGGCGCGCTCCCGTCGGTGGGCGACGTCGCCGGCCTCTGGGAAACGCAGCTTGGCCTGCTGGGCGCCATGCTTCAGGCAGGCGCCTTCGAAGGCATCCCTGCCACGCCGGTCGCCGCGCTCGACTATGTGAAACTTTCCGGCGGCGTCGATCCCGGTAGGCTGCGCGCCGCCCTCGGCACCGGCAAGGACGCGAAACCGGTTCCCGAGCATATCTCCGAGGCCTGGCGCGATTTTCAGGAACTGGCCGCCCAATATCTGCTGGGAGATCGCCCTTTCACGGCGAAAACCCACTTGGTGCACGGTCGCCGCTTCCGCGACTATGACCATCTCGCCCGCGTCGCCGAATGGCTCGGCAGATGAGCAAGCAGGCAGGCGAGAAGCAGGTGCTGAACCGCACCGAAAGCCAGCTGATCGCGGCGGACCCCGCGCGCCATGTCTGGGTCGCGGCGTCTGCCGGCACGGGCAAGACCCATGTCCTCACCGACCGCATGCTGCGTCTGCTGCTCGCCGGCAGCCCGCCCGATCGCATCCTCGCGCTCACCTTCACCAAGGCGGCGGCAGCCGAGATGCAGAACCGCCTCACCAAGCGGCTCGGGCAATGGCAGACACTGGACGATGCGGACCTCAACGCCGAACTCGCAGTCCTCGGCCTCACCCCCACCGACGCGCTCCGTCGCCGCGCCCGCACCCTCTTCGCCCACGCCCTCGACGTTCCCGGCGGCTTGCGCGTACAGACCCTGCACAGCTTCGCGCAGGGGTTGCTCGCCGCCTTCCCGGTAGAGGCCGGCCTGCAACCGGGCTTCCGCGCGCTGGAGGAACGCGACGCCACCCAGCTCCGCCGGCAGGCGCTCAATGAAGTCATCGCGCAGGCGCAATCCGCAGGCGACCAGCGCTACCTCGACGATCTCGCCCAGCTCTCCATCCTGAAGGGCGAGGGCGGAGTGATGCGCATCCTCGACCGCATGATCGCCCATTCCGAAGGGGTCGCCGCCTTCACCAGTGAAGACGGCTTCGAACCAGCCATCCGCCGCTGGCTGGGTGTGGGCGCAACGGAGCGGCCCGGCGAACGCCTCGCCGAAGCCCTCGATCCCGCCGTCCACGATGATGCAAGGCTCGCGGAACTGGCCGAAGGCATGGAGGCATGGGGAACAGCCACCGGCCAGAAAGACGCCGCCGCCGCCCGCACATGGCTCGCCGGAGACACCGCAACCCGCGTCGCAACCTTCTCTGACCTTTGGAAGCTCGTCCTCACGCAGGAGGGCGAACCAAAAAAACACCAGCATGCCGTCAAGAAGACCCCATCCCTTCGCGGCACCATCGACGACATCGCTGCCGACCTGCTGCTGCTGGCCGATCTCGACAAGCGCATTGCCGCCGCCGAACTCGCCGCCCGCACGCTGCGCGCCGGCCACCGCGTCGTCCAGCGCTATGCCCGTCTGAAACGCGCGCAGGTCGCCATCGATTTCGACGACATGATCGCCGAAACCGCCCGCCTGCTCGGGCCGGATGGCATCCCCTCCTATGTCGCCTGGAAGCTCGACAGCCGCTTCGACCACGTTCTCGTCGACGAAGCGCAGGACACCAACCAGCGGCAATGGGCGATCATCGGCCGCATCATCGAGGACTTCTTCGACCCCTTTGCCGAAAGGGAATCAGGGCGCCGCCGCAGCCTGTTCGTCGTCGGCGACTACAAGCAGGCGATCTACGGCTTCCAGGGCACCGACCCGAAGGTCTTTCAGGCGGAAGCCGCCCGCATTTCTCCGGCTGCCGCCACCTCCGGCCGGCCGTTGCAACCCGTCGATCTCGATCTCAGCTTCCGCTCCGGCCCGGCCGTGCTCGATCTCGTCAATGCCTTTCTGGAATCGGCCACCGCCAGCGCGCTGGGGCTGCCGGCCGCCCCGCCACCGCACCAGCCCTACCGGGCGACGGCCCCGGGAGAAGTCGTGCTCTGGCCCGTCCTCACGCCGGAGGGCGAAGAAGGCGACGACATCGAGGACAACAGCGAAGCCGCTGACCGCCTGATGGCGAAACATCTCGCCGCCGAGATCGCCGGCTGGCTCGACCGCAGCAGCCCCAACCGCCTCTGGCTCCCGGCGAAAAGCCGTTGGGCGGAACCGCAGGATATCCTTGTCCTGCTGCGCAAGCGCAGCTGGCTGATGGCCGCCCTCGTCGGCCGTCTGCACGAAGCCGGTGTGCCGGTCGCCGGCGTCGATCGCCTGCTCCTCACCGAGCCGCTCGCCGTCCTCGATTGCCTCGCGCTCGTCCGCTTCGCAGTCCAGCCCGAGGACGACCTGACGCTGGCAACGCTCCTCGTCTCTCCCTTCCTCGGCTGGGACCACGAACAGCTGCGCCGCCTTTCCAACGGCAAGCCCGGCATCTGGGCAAAGCTGGGCGCATCCTCCGACCCCCAGGCCCAACAGGCCCGCGCCTTCCTCTCGGCAGTCCTCGCGCTCGCAGATTTCGGTGGCCCCTATGCCTTTCTCGACACCATCCTGTCCGGCCCACTCTCGGGCCGTCGCCGCCTCGTGGCCCGCCTAGGGCCAGAGGCAAACGACCCCCTCGACGAATTGCTGCTGCAGGCGCTCGCCTTCGAAGCCCGTCACCCGCCCGCGCTCGCCGCCTTCCTAGCGTGGATCGAGGCCGAGGGCTCCGATGTGAAGCGCGACAGCGAGGCGCCGCGCGGGCAGGTGCGACTGATGACGATCCACGGCTCCAAGGGGCTGGAGGCACCTGTCGTGGTGTTGGCAGACAGCGCCCACAAGCGCCGCGAGGACCGGAGCGGCCATGTCCCCGTCTCCCTCGACGGCGCGCCGAAGGTACCGCTGTTCCACCCATCGGCAAAGGAAAACCCGCAGAAGATCAAGGATCTGCTTGCCGAAATCGACGCCCGCGAAGCACAGGAGGATCTCCGCCTCCTCTACGTCGGCCTCACCCGCGCGGCCGATCACCTCTATATCGGCGGCGCAGTCGGCGCCGCAGCCTACAAGCATCTGGGAACCGAAAAGGACACCAGCTGGCACAACCGCATCCGCCCGGCGATGGAGGCGCTGGAGCCCGAACGCATCGTGCTGTTCGGCAAGGAGGCCCTGCGCATCCGCCGCGGCGAATGGACCGTGCCCGTCCCTGAAACGACCACTGTTGAAGCCGAATCCACGCAGCACGAGATCCACGAAATCCTCATCACGCCGGCCCCACCGATCGAACGCCCGTCCCGCCCGCTCACCCCGTCCGCCATGCCCGACGAACCACCCGAAGGCCCGGCAGCCGCCGCCATGCGCGCCGCCGCCCAGCGCGGCAGCCTTGTCCACAAGCTTTTCGAGCGGCTGCCGCAAGTCCCGCCGGCCGAACGCCGCGCCCGTGCCATCGCCTGGCTCACCGCGCAGGGCGCCGCGCATCCGGACCGCATAGCCGACGAAGTACTGGCCGTCCTTGGGGACCCCGCCTACGCCGCGCTCTTCGGCCCCTCCAGTCTCGCCGAAGCCCCGGTCGCAGCTCTCGTCAACGATCAGGCCATCCTCGGCACTGTCGACCGCCTCCTCGTCGAGGAAACGCGTGTCCTGATCGTCGATTTCAAGACGGGGCTCCGTATCCCCGCCTCACCGCAGGAAATCCCGCTTCCTCACCGCCGCCAGATGGCCGCCTACACGGCAGTCCTCCAGCGCGCCTTCCCCGGCCGCAGTGTCGAGGCTGCGCTGCTCTACACCGCAGGCCCAAAGTTCCTCTTGCTGCCCCCCAAGCTGATGGAAGGCCTGCTGCCGCTTGAATGAGCGGCGCACAGGTCTATGTCTGCTTTCAAAGGAGATTGATGTGGCAACCGTGAAAGTGACCGATGCCTCGTTCGAGGCCGATGTGCTGGGCAGCGAAACCCCCGTGCTCGTGGATTTCTGGGCGGAATGGTGCGGTCCCTGCCGCATGATCGGCCCGGCTCTCGAGGAAATCGCCGATGAGCTATCCGGTCAGCTGACGATCGCCAAGGTGAACATCGACGACGATCCGGAATGGGCGTCGAAATTCAACGTCCGCTCGATTCCCACCATGCTCATCTTCAAGGGCGGCGAAGTCGTTGCCTCCAAGCTCGGCGCGGCTCCGAAGTCGGCCCTGAAAAGCTGGGTCCAGGAAGCGCTTTAAGCTGGCATCACGACCTGCCCCGCACGCGGGAAATGCACCGCGACCGTCCCCACCGCGGGATGGTCGCGCAGCAGGCTGATGCGGCGGTCGGTCAGCACCGCCAGCCGGCCTTCGGTCGGCGCGTCCTTCGACGCTTCCTGCGAAACCAGCACCTGCTGCCCGGCTGAAAAGCCGCTCGCCGGATCGACAATACCGCGCACCGTCGGCTCCGCATCGCGCGCCACGGCAATCGCCTCCTCACTGCGCATGTCTCGCGGCGTGCCATGTCCCAGCGCTTCCACGCGCTGCAGCCATGCCCCCAGTTGCGGCCGCGCCTGGATGATCGCCGCCACGCTTCCGGGGCCAGCGAAATCCTGAAACCAGATCAGCTGGTAGTTGGCGAGGTCGCCGTGCCCGGCGGCATCGCCCCCCAGAAAACTCCGCCCGTCCGACAAGGTTGCTTCCAGCAGCCCCAGATAGGCACGGAATTGCGTCGCCAGATGCGGCGCCATCGCCCGGAAAGCCGGCTCCTTCATGCCGAAGCGCTTTTCCCGGTCAGCCCAGAATTCCTCGTTGCCGCCAATCGGCAGGTTCCCCAGCGCCGACCCGACCGCCGCAAAGAATGTCGCGCCACCCGCCTGCGCCGCCAGCAGCCGATGCCCTTGCCCCAGTGGCGCCGGATACAGGCTCGGCTCCGGGTGCAGCGTCTCCAGCGCATCCATCGCGGCCGCACTGTCGCAGAAAATATCCGCCCCCGATTGCAGCACCGGTATCCGCGCATAGCCGCCCGTCAGGACGGCAAGTTCTGGCTTGGGCATCACTACCGGGGCTGTCACCGATCCCCACTCCAGCTTCTTCAGCCCCAGCGCCAGACGCACAGCCTCGGCCCAGGGAGAGGTCGGATAATGGTGCAGGATGATCGTCGTCATGCGGCATGCCTGCACGCTTCGCGCAGCAGCGCGATAGCTGGTCTATGTTTCAGGCCCTTATCGCGGCAGCGGCCGCAATCGTCGTGCCGCATGTATCACGACCGCGACGGCAAGGTTGCCGGCGGCGCGAAGAGCTTCGTTCAGGGATATGCAAAAAGCTGCGCCGCGCGAAAGGCGCCGGATGCCTGGCGCTCGCGTCGCGAACTGGTTGGCGCAACGCTGAAGGTGAACCCGGTCCCCGGTTACGGCGCCATCGAGGAAGGCGAACACATCTTCTTCGAACGCAGGGGCGACGGCCCGGAGCAGCTGGTCGGCCGCGCCCGCTTCATCCAGCTATGGGCCTATGACGGCAGGAACTGGCGTCTCGCCCGCGTCTTCAGCATCGCCCACCAGCCGGCCGGCCCGGCGAAATAGGGCGGGTCAGCTGCGATAATCGGCATTTATCGAGATATAGCCATGCGTCAGGTCGCTCGTCCAAACCGTCGCGCGGCCGTCTCCCAGCCCCAGGTCGACAGCGATATCGACTTCCTGGCCGGCCAGATGCGCCGCCACCGGCGCTTCGTCATATCCGGCCACCACCATGCCGCCGGCTGCGACCTCGACGCCGCCGAAGCGGATGGAGAGCAGGTCGCGCTCGGCCGGTTCGCCGGCCTTGCCCACAGCCATCACCACCCGGCCCCAATTGGCGTCGCCGCCGGCTATCGCCGTCTTCACCAGCGGCGAATTGGCGATGCTCATCGCCACCCGGTGCGCGCTTGCATCGGAAACCGCGCCTGAAACGCGGATTTCCACAAAGCGCGAGGCGCCTTCGCCGTCCCTCACCACCAGTTGCGCAAGCTCGCGGCAGAGATCGTGCAGCGCCGCCGCGAACGCATCCGCCCCCGCATCCGTCTGCACCCGCAGCATCCCGTTCCCTGCAGCTCCGGTCGCAAAGGCCAGCACGGTATCCGAGGTCGACGTGTCGCCATCAACAGTGATGCAGGAAAATGTCCGCGCATTCGCCGAGGCCAGCATCTGCTGCAGCAACGGCGCCGCAACGGCCGCATCGGTCAGGATGAAACCCAGCATTGTCGCCATATCGGGCGCGATCATGCCGGAGCCCTTGATGAAGCCCACCAGCGTCACCTTCACCCCGCCGACGATGGCTTCGCGGCTGGCTGCCTTGGGGAAGGTGTCGGTCGTGCCGATCGCTTTCGTCACGTCCAGCCAGCTTGCCCGGCCCAGCGCCGCATGCGCCGCCCCGACTCCGGCCTCGGCCTTCTCCGCCGGCAGCGGCACACCGATCACCCCGGTCGATGCGGCAAATACGTCGCCCGGCGCACAGCCCAACAGTCGCGCCGCTTCCGCCACCTGGCGCGCGCAGGCTTCCGCGCCGCGCATGCCGGTAAAGGCGTTGCTGTTCCCGGCATTCACCACCAGCCCGCGCGCCATCCCACCGGGCAGATGCCGGCGGCACAGCTCCACTTCGGGCGAGGGGCATTTCGATTGCGTGGTAACGCCCGCCACCGTGGTCCCGGCTTCAAACGCCAGCAGCGTCACATCGGCGCGAACCCAGTTCTTGTATCCGGCGGTCGCAACACCGCGGCGCACGCCGGCAACTTCAGGCAGGACTGGGAAGGGGCGGGCAAGGGGGGACATATCCATCGGCGTCGCTTAGCCGGGCATTCGCCACGGCGAAAGGGTGCAACAAGCCGTCGGCCAGATGTAAAAAACTCCTAAACAATCTGTAACCAGATCGAAATCTGCCTCCCCCACATGCGCTCCATCGCAAACAGGGAGACACTGATGTCACGCTTGATTCTCGTCGCCGCCGTCGCCGCAGCTTTCGCTGCACCGGCCACTGCTGCCGTCATCACCCCGGTCGCCGTCACTGCATCCGACACCTTCAACGATTTCTACCCGGTCGCCAACCTCATCAACGGCAGCGGGATGTCCGGCAAGCTGCACGACGGCCAGTTCAATAACATGTGGCAGAGCACGTGGGACCAGATCCCCCACTGGCTCGTCTTCGATCTCGGCCAGACGGTGCACCTCACCAGCACCAGCATCTGGAACTACAACCAGGACTTCGGCTGGGGTACCAGTCTGGGCCGCGGCGTGAAGGACCTCGAAATCTCCATCTCGATGGACGGCGTCGGCTTCACCTCGATCCTCACCACCGAACTGCGGCGCGGCACCGGCCTGCCGATCCCGGCTGAAGTCGTCGCCCTGTCCGGCACCGCCCGCTATGTGAAGTTCGACCTGCTCAGCAACCAGGACCGCGATCTTCCCACCAACGAAGCGCAGCCCTGGACCGGTCTTTCCGAAGTGCGCTTCGCCGGAGCCGTGCCGGAAGCCGCCACTTGGGCGATGATGATCATGGGCTTTGGCATGGTGGGTAGCGCGATGCGCCGACGCCGCATGATCGCTGCATAAGCAGCCGTAAAGCACAGCCACAAGCAGCGGCGGGCCTTCCCCGGAAGGCCCGCCGCTATTCGTTAATGCAAAACTCTCCCGCGCGCCGCAATTGACGCTATCGTCGCCCATACCTATTTGACCCCCGTTGGCGCTGCTGCCCACCGGCTGCGGCCCGCCCCGTTTTACGTGAAGGCTATTCATGCTTGGCTTGAACAAGGTCGCCAAGGCCATCTTCGGCTCGTCCAACGACCGCTATGTGAAGTCGCTCGCTCCGCTCGTCCGCTCGGTCAACGCCATCGAACCCAAGTTCGAAGCCATGACCGACGAGGAGCTGAAGGCCCAGACCGACCTCTTCCGCGAGCGCCTCGCCAACGGCGAAAAGCTGGACAGCCTCCTCCCGGAAGCCTTCGCCACCGTCCGCGAAGCCTCGAAACGCGTGCTGGGCATGCGCCACTTCGACGTGCAGCTGATCGGCGGCATCGTTTTGCATCGCGGCGAAATCGCCGAAATGCGCACGGGCGAAGGGAAAACGCTGGTCGCAACCACCGCCACCTACCTGAACGCCCTCGAGGGCAAGGGCGTGCACGTCGTCACCGTCAACGACTATCTGGCCAAGCGCGACAGCGAATGGATGGGCCGCGTCCACCGCTGGCTCGGCCTCAGCGTCGGCGCGATCCTGCCCAACATGCACGATGTCGAGCGCCGCCAGGCCTATGAAGCCGATGTCACCTACGGCACCAACAACGAGTTCGGCTTCGACTATCTGCGCGACAACATGAAGTACGAGCGCTCGCAGATGGTGCAGCGCGCCTTCAATTTCGCCATCGTCGACGAAGTCGATTCGATCCTCATCGACGAAGCCCGCACCCCGCTCATCATCTCCGGCCCCACCGACGACAAGAGCGAGCTCTATATTGCCGTCGACCAGGTGGTGAAGACGCTCCGCCCCGAACATTATGAGAAGGATGAAAAGGGCAAGTCCATCATCCTCACCGAAGAGGGCACCGAATTCGCCGAGCGCGCCCTAGAGGCAGCCGGCCATCTGCATGGCGAGAATCTCTACGATTTTGAGAACACCCAAGTCGTGCACCACCTGAACCAGGCGCTCCGCGCCGTGCACATGTTCCGCCTTGATACGGACTATATCGTCCGCGACGGCAAGGTCGTCATCATCGACGAATTCACCGGCCGCATGATGGACGGCCGCCGCTGGTCCGACGGCCTGCACCAGGCGGTAGAAGCGAAAGAGGGCGTCAACATCCAGCCCGAGAACCAGACGCTCGCCTCGATCACCTTCCAGAACTATTTCCGCCTCTACCCCAAGCTCTCGGGGATGACCGGTACGGCGCTCACCGAAGCGCCGGAATTCTACGATATCTACAAGCTCAACGTCATCGAGATACCCACCAACCTGCCGGTCCGCCGGATCGACAATCAGGACGAATTCTACAAGAACGAGGCCGACAAGTTCGCCGCCATCGTCAAGACGGTGAAGGAAAAGTCCGCACTCGGGCAGCCGGTGCTCGTCGGCACCGTGTCTATCGAGAAATCGGAAACCCTCTCGGAATTCCTCCGCCGCGAAGGCGTGGAGCACAGCGTGCTGAACGCCCGCTTTCACGAAAGCGAAGCCCATATCGTGGCGCAGGCTGGCCGTCTGGGCGCCGTCACCATCGCCACCAACATGGCCGGCCGCGGCACCGACATCCAGCTCGGCGGCAACGTGGAATTCCGTATCGACGACGAGCTTGCCGGGCTTGAGGAAGGCCCCGAGCGCGACGCCCGGATCGCCGACATCAAGGCTGAGGTGGCAGCCGAGCGCGACAAGGTGCGCGAAGCCGGCGGCCTGTTCGTGCTGGGCACCGAACGCCACGAAAGCCGCCGGATCGACAACCAGCTGCGCGGCCGCTCCGGCCGTCAGGGCGACCCCGGCCTCAGCCGTTTTTATCTCAGCCTCGACGACGATCTGCTGCGCATCTTCGGCCAGCAGAACATGCTGACGCGGGTGATGAACTCGGGCCTCGACGACGGTGAGGCCATCGTCCACCCGTGGATCTCCAAGGCCATCGAGACCGCGCAGAAGAAGGTCGAAGCGCGCAACTACGACATCCGCAAGCAGCTGCTCCAGTACGACGACGTGATGAACGATCAGCGCAAGGTGGTCTACGAGCAGCGCGCCGACGTGATGGACGCCGACAAGATCTCCGACATCGTGCTGGAATTCCGCCAGGACAGCGTCGCCGACATGGTTGAGCAGTTCGCCCCCGCGGGCAGCTACCCCGATCAGTGGGATGTGGAAGGCCTGCGCGAAGCGGCCCTCAACCAGCTGAACCTAGACCTCCCGATCGCCGACTGGGTGAAGGAAGAAGCGGTCGATCAGGAAATCTTCGTCGAGCGCATCAATACCCTCATCGATCAGAACATGGCCGCAAAGCAGGCCAATATCCCTGAGGAAAGCTGGCTGCAGGTCGAAAAGAACTTCCTGCTGCAAAGCCTCGACCACCACTGGAAAGAGCATCTGGCGACGCTCGACGCGCTGCGTCAGGTCGTCCACCTGCGCGCCTATGCGCAGAAGCAGCCGATCAACGAGTATAAGGCCGAAGCCTTCCAGCTGTTCGAGCGGATGCTGCGTAATGTGCGCGAGGATGTGACCCGCATGCTCGCCTTCGCCGAGTTCCGCGCGCCCGAGGCGATGCCGCTGCCCGATCTGCCCGACTTTCTGAAGATGATGCCGGGCGCATCGGGCGCCGACCCGTTCGCTGCCGACCTTCAGCCGCTGCCGTCTGACCAGTTCGCCGTTTCCGCGCCGGGCATGTTCGCGATGGGCGATCCGCTTTCCACCGACGAAGTCGATGCCGCGCAATCGGTCGCCCACCTGTTCGGCCCGGACTTCATCCCCGAAGACCCGGAAAGCTGGCAGCGCACGGTGGCGCGCAACACGCTTTGCCCATGCGGCTCAGGTAAGAAGTTCAAGCACTGCCACGGGCTGGCTGCCTAGCAGCCAGCGGAGCGACGTTTAGCGCAAGGCGCCAACACGCGACTCCGCGTAAGCCCGGCCCCCTGCATTCGCAGGGGCAGGCGGCGGGCGGTGGCCATTAGGCCACCGAACCCGTCTGACGAGTCCGGCTTAGCCGGACCCTTCCTTCCTGCCCATTTTTACCCCAGCCGGACTCGGCGGCCAGGCCGACGGCCTTCTACACCAGCGCCTTCCGTCCAGTTAGAACCCCCAAAATCACCGCCCCCGCAGCGCCACAACAGCAATCCACCCCCACCCCAGCATCATCAAAACCCCACCCACGGGTGCCAGCGCCGCCATCCCGCGCGGCAGCCCCAGCGCCAGCGCGTGCAGCGACCCGGCAAACAACAGGCTGCCCGCCAGCAACGCCCAGGCCCCCAGCCGCACACCCCGCACATCCCGCCACCCCAGCAACGCAAACACAGCAACCGCATGCGGCAACTGGAACAGCACCGCCGTCTCTATCCACCTCTTCGCCTGTGGATCGCTGATTGCATGCGCTCCAAATGCCCCCAGAACGATAGCGGAAAGCGCACTCAGCGCCGCGACGACGGGGAGGGTTCTGGACATGCGACAAACGCTAATGCTCCGAAATGATTGCAACAACCCACCATTGGATTGACGCGCGCTTTTGCAGCTGGTGAACAGAGATGTGGTTCAGGCGTGATGGCAGGGGACGGGAACGGAGATCGCGCGGGCTGACCCGGACGCGATCCTGGGCGCTTTGGCCGATCGTCTGCCGTTTCCGCTCGAGCTTCCGCAGAAGGAAGCGTGGAAGTTCGAGATTGCACATCTCCGCGAGCTCGGAAGCGCGTTTCCGGCCGCCCACTTCTTCCTCGAGTTCGCCATCCCTCGCATGGGTAGGCGGGCCGATGCCGTTGTGGTGTTGGGCGGGCTTGTGCTGGTACTTGAATACAAGGTCGGCGCACGCGAATTTGCCCCACACGCTGTGGAGCAAGTGCATGGCTATGCGCTTGACCTGAAAAGCTTTCACCAAACCAGCCACGATCGCCGGATCGTTCCACTCCTGATTGCGACGCATGCCCAGGCGCAGCCAATCGGGCTTGGATTCGCGCCCGATGGCGTGGCGGCACCGGCATGCCTGTCCGCAGAAGATGTGTTACCGGCCATGCGGCAAATGCTGGCAGCGGACGGGCAGACGCCTCTCGACGCGAAGATGTGGGCGGCAGGCGGCTATCGACCCACGCCGACAATCGTGGAGGCTGCGCAAGCGATGTTCCGCGGGCATCAGGTGGCCGAAATATCCCGTTCGGAGGCCGGGGCGGAGAACCTCAGCCGAACAGCGGATGCAATAGGCGGCATAATCCAGGCCGCGCATGCCAATCGGCGCAAATCGCTCTGCTTTGTCACCGGTGTCCCGGGGGCCGGAAAAACCTTGGCGGGGCTCAATATCGCCTGCAGCCGGATGGGACGCGGTGATGGTGAGGATGCTACCTTTCTGTCAGGCAATGGACCGCTTGTGACAGTGCTCAGGGAAGCGTTGAAGAGGGACCTTCGGCGGCGAGAGCGGGCACCAGAACCGGGAGATCCTGAGGCAAGGCATATTGCCGGCCGATCGCCGGACAAGTTCATCCAGAATGTGCATCATTTTCGGGATGAGTATGCCGGCAACGTCGATCTGCCTTCCGAGCATGTTGTAGTGTTCGACGAGGCACAACGCGCCTGGAACCGGGATGAAACCAGTCGTTTCATGCGGGAGAAGCGCGGGTTGACGGGGTTCGATCAATCCGAGCCCGAGTTTCTGCTCTCGGTGATGAATCGGCACGCCGATTGGTGCACTGTCGTCTGTCTCATTGGCGAAGGCCAGGAGATCAACCGGGGAGAAGCAGGGATCAGCGCCTGGATCGCCGCACTTGCGACGGGCGAGCTGGCGGATTGGACGGTGCACGCGTCGCCGCAGCTGTTGCGCGCGGATTCCCACCTTTCGGCAGAGATGCGCTGGATGCTGGAACGTCGATCTGGCGGGCTCGATGCGGCATTACATCTGGGTGTTTCGGTGCGTTCGTTTCGTGCGGAGACAGTTTCTGCGTTTGTAGCGGCTTTGCTGTCCGAAGACTCAGGGCGGGCAAAGCTGCTCCTCCCCGCCTTCGACCGCTTTCCGATCGTGCGTACAAGATCGCTCGCAGCTGCAAGGCTCTGGCTTCGAGAGAAGCGGCGGGCAGGGGAGCGAACAGGTTTGCTGGCATCCTCCAACGCCATTCGGCTGAAGCCCGAGGGCCTGCATGTGAAAGCCAAAGTGGAGGTAGCGAGCTGGTTTCTGAATGAAGGGGCTGACATTCGCGCTTCAAACGCGCTGGAGGATGCAGCGACCGAGTTCGATGTCCAGGGCCTGGAGCTTGATTGGGCGGCAGTTGCCTGGGATCTCAACTTGCTGCGTAGCGACAATAGCTGGGTGCCCAGGAGGTTCCGCGGGTCCGCGTGGGAAGCGGTGAACGATGCCGACAAACGGGCATACATCGTCAACAGCTATCGCGTCCTGCTGACGCGAGCGCGGCAGGGAATGGTGATCTTCATACCCTGCGGCGACGCAGAGGATAAGACGCGGCCACCAGCTGCCTATGATGCGATCGATCGGTGGCTGGCAGATTGCGGCGTGCCGGCCCTAGGCCGGCACTGAAGGCCGGCGCAACGCCCACGCCGCGATAGCCGCGAACACCGTGTAGGAAATCAGTGCACTGGGGGCGAGAGCGGTGATGCTCTCCGCCGGCGGCAGCAAGGTGCGGCTGACGATCTGCGAGACGACGAGGATGGCAAACAGGATCCACGCCCGCCCCGTCCGCTCCGGCACGGCGCGGGTGAAGTACCAGGTGCCCAGCGCGAGCAGCCCGATCTCCAGTGGCCAGGCGATCATCGGGTGATACCAGAGGCCCAGACCCAGCGGCTCCATGCCGGGCGCCAGCGGCAGGTCTGGGCGGTGCACAAGCCAGTCCAGGAACCAGTGGGAGATCACCGCCAGCGCCGACAGCACCGCCCATTGCGGGCGTCTGTCGGCAGGCGCGATGAAGGCGAACATGATGCCCCAGGTGACGGCGATGGCGGCCGATCCGAGCAGGCTGTGGGTCAGCGGCGCCTGCAGGTCAAAGGGCAGGGCGGAAGGCGCCGTCAGATCGGGCAGCCCGGTCTCGATGCCTGGAAAGACGAACAGGAAGAACAGGTAATCGACCAGCTGCGCACTGATGAACAGGCTCCAGGCCGGCGGCGATTTCGGATGCGCCGCCAGTGCCAGCGCCGGTGCATAATGGCCGATGAACATGCAACAATCTCCCCGCCTTCAGACTGCGGCGTTCCGGCGTTGCTGGCAAGCGACACTCACTGGATTCAGGGTGGCAGGGGCCGGCACGGAAGGGATAGGGCAGGCCATCCGGAGAAGGAGTGAAGGCCATGGCGCTGGTTGAAGTGGAAGTCGAAGACGCAGTCGCAGTGGTGACGCTGAACCGTCCCGAAGCGATGAACGCGCTGTCGAAGGCACTCCGGGCCGAACTGGCGGCGGTGATGGTGGAGATGGATCGCCGCGATGAAGTGCGGGTGGTGGTGCTGACCGGAGCAGGCGAGCGCGCCTTCACCGCCGGCCTCGACCTGAAGGAACTGGGCTCCGACAGCTCGGCAATGGACGATGCGACCGGCGCTGCACCACAGGCGAACCCGGTGAAGGCAGTGGAGCAATGCCGCAAGCCGGTCATCGGCGCGATCAATGGTGTCGCCATTACCGGCGGCTTCGAACTGGCGCTGGCCTGCGATGTGCTGATCGCCAGCGAGAATGCCCGCTTTGCCGATACCCATGCCCGCGTCGGCATCATGCCCGGCTGGGGCCTGTCGCAGAAACTGTCCCGGCTGCTCGGCATCTACCGGGCCAAGGAGCTGAGCCTCTCGGGCAACTTCCTCGACGCCCCGACCGCCGAGCGCTGGGGTCTGGTAAACCGGGTGGTGCCCGCCGCCGAGCTGCTGACGGTGGCGAAGAAGCTGGCGACCGACATGGCGAGCATCGATCCGCAGTTTTCCAGCGCCTACAAGAAGCTGATCGACGACGGCTTTGCCGGCACCTTCGGCGACGGCCTTGCTCTCGAAACCTCCCGCTCTTCTGCAGTCAACCGCGCCGTCACCCCCGACGAGGTTGCCAAGCGCCGGCTGGCCGTTCAGGAACGCGGCAGACAACAATAAACTGCGTCAGGGAAATCGCATGAAGCATCTGCTGTTGGCCGCCGCCCTTATTCTGGCGGCGCCCGTTTCTGCCGAGACCGTCTTCATCACTGCCGACCGCATGGTCGATGTGCTCACCGGGCGGATGGTGGATGCGCCGGCCATTGTCGTCACCGAGGGCCGTATCGTCAGCGTCGGCCGGCAGGGCTCGGTCGCCGTTCCCGAAGGCGCAAAGCGGATCGACCTCGCCGGGCTGACGCTGGTTCCGGGCTTTATCGACATGCACGTCCACCTGACGAGCGACCCGAAGATGCAGCCGATGGACGCGCTGCTGAAGACCGACAATTACTGGGTATTGGTCGGCGCACAAAACGCCGGCAAGATGCTGGCGACGGGGATCACCACTGTCCGCAACGTAGGGTCCAGCGGTTTTGACGATGTTGCCATCAAGCAGGCGATCGAGGACGGCCGGCTGCAGGGTTCCCGCATCGTGCCGGCAACCTATGCGCTGGGCGCCACCGGCGGCCATTGCGACGAGACTTTCTTCCCGCCAAGCTTCGAGGCGAAGAGCCCTGGCGTGGCCGACGGCGTCGATGCGCTGAGGGCCAAAGTACGCGAAGTGCGCAAATATGGCGCCGAAGTCATCAAGGTCTGCGCTACAGGCGGGGTCTTCAGCCGCAACACCGAACCGGGCCAGCAGCAACTGCGCGAGGAAGAGCTGAAGGCGATCGCCGACGAGGCACATATGTGGGGCGTAAAGGTCGCGGCCCACGCCCATGGTGCCTCCGGCATAAAGGCCGCGATCCGCGCCGGCATCGACACCATCGAGCACGCCAGCCTGATCGACGACGAAGGCATCAAGCTCGCCAAGGAGCGCGGCGCCTACCTCAGCATGGACATCTACAACACCGATTACACCCAGTCCGAAGGCAAGAAGAACGGCGTGCTGGAAGATAACCTCCGCAAGGACCGCGAAGTCGCCGATGTCCAGCGCGAGGGATTCCGCAAGGCCAATGCCGCTGGCGTGAAGATGGTGTTCGGAACCGATGCCGGGGTGATGCCGCACGAGCTTGCAGTGAACCAGTTCGGCACCATGGCCCGCTATGGCATGTCGCCGCTGCAGGTGCTGCGGGCGGCAACCAGCACGGCGGCCGAGGCATTGGGCCGGGAAAAGGACGTCGGCGCAATCGCACCGGGACGCTACGCCGATATCGTGGCAGTGGCCGGCGACCCGCTGGCAAGCGTGGAGCCGCTGATGGCCGCGAAGGTTGTGGTAAAGGGCGGCGAAGTGGTCGCCGACCGCCGCTGACCGAACGGTTCAGGCGGGGGGGTTTCCCTCGATCACGGCGCGCAGGTCCTTCAGCGTCTCCAGCTGCCGACGGTGCAGATGGTCCAGCTTGTCATGCAGGTGGCGTATCTCCAGCTCGGCCTTCAGGTTCACCTGATAGTCGTTGCGGGCGCGCAGCCTGTCCTTTTCCTCCTGGCGGCCCTGGCTCATCATGATGATGGGTGCCTGGATGGCGGCGATGGTGGAAAGAATGAGGTTGAGCAGGATGAACGGATAAGGATCGAAGCCCTTTCCGCCCTGTGCGTTGTTGTAGAGCATCCAGCTGCCCAGAAAGCCGGCGAAGATCAGGATGAAGGTCCAGCTGCCGCCGAAATCCGCGATGGCGTCTGACGCCCGGTCGCCGAAACTGCGTCGGGCGTCATACGCTGCCTCTACGTCGTCGGCGATGGTCTGTTCTTCGGCGATGCTCCGCGCAACGGCGGCGTCCAGCTCGGAAAGCCGGCCCTCCCGGTCCTTCAGCAGTTCCTCGATATGTTCGGTGCGGGCGCGCGTCACGACTTCGACGGGGATCTCGCCGGTTGCGCAGAGCTGCGGCTGGGTGGCACGCAGATGCTCAGCGAGGGCCGGGTGCAAGGTGTCGAGGGGAACGGTCCTGGGGGCGGTGTGGGTAAGGTGGATGGCCATGCGCTGCTCCGCTTGCTGATGCAGATGGGTTGCATGGCCCGGCAGAGGCTGGCAAGCGGAGACGCTCGGGGATGCCCGGCTGCGCTTCGCTGTTGACGTTCAGGGGCGCTGAGGCTATGGGCCGCGCTCGCTTTCGGGCAGGCAGATTCTGCGCGCCGGGCGGCGAAACTGAGGAACGACAGGCTGGGCCGTGCGCGTGAGGCATCCGGTAACGGGGCTGACACGCGCTTATGCCGTGGGGTGCATCCGTGCGGTGCGCTGGAACGGGCGGGCTGGTTCTGGAGTAGGCGTCGGGCGAACCGGCACCGAACAGCAGGAAGCAAACAGACTCTATGCCGACTATCAACCAATTGATTCGCAAGGGCCGTACGCCCCAGCGCGTCCGCGAGACGGCGCCTGCCATGCAGTCGTGCCCGCAAAAGCGCGGCGTCTGCACCCGGGTCTATACCACGACCCCGAAGAAGCCGAACTCGGCCCTTCGTAAGGTTGCGAAGATCCGCCTGACCAATGGCTTTGAAGTCATCGGCTACATCCCCGGCGAAGGCCATAACCTTCAGGAACACTCGGTGGTTCTGATTCGCGGCGGCCGCGTGAAGGATTTGCCCGGCGTGCGTTACCACGTGCTCCGCGGCGTCCTCGATACGCAAGGCGTCAAGAACCGTAAGCAATCGCGCTCGAAGTACGGCGCGAAGCGTCCGAAGTAAGCTGGGGAGACCAGGAAAATGTCACGTCGTCGTCGCCCCGAAAAGCGCGAAATCCTTCCCGATCCCCGTTTCGGCGATCAGGTTCTCACCAAGTTCATGAACCTCGTGATGTACGAGGGGAAGAAGTCGGTCGCCGAGTCGATCGTCTATTCCGCCCTCGACGTCGTCGAGCAGCGTGCCAAGCGCGACCCGCTGGGCGTGTTCCACGATGCGCTCGCCAACGTGCGTCCGCTGGTGGAAGTGCGTTCGCGCCGCGTTGGCGGTGCCACCTATCAGGTGCCGGTCGAAGTCCGCCCCGAGCGGGCCCAGGCCCTGGCCATCCGCTGGCTGATCGCTTCGGCGCGCAACCGTCCGGAAAAGACCATGTCGGCTCGTCTTTCGGCTGAGCTTCTCGAAGCCTCCAACAACCGGGGTGCTGCCGTGAAGAAGCGGGAAGATACGCACAAGATGGCCGAAGCCAACCGCGCCTTCTCGCATTATCGCTGGTAGTCCAGCGGTATTCAAAACCAGACACCCGGAGTTTTCCATGGCCCGCGTTCACCCGCTCCAGAAATATCGCAATATCGGCATCATGGCACACATCGATGCCGGCAAGACGACCACGACCGAGCGGATCCTCTATTACACCGGCAAGTCCTACAAGATCGGCGAAGTGCACGAAGGCACGGCGACGATGGACTGGATGGAGCAGGAGCAGGAGCGCGGGATCACGATCACGTCGGCTGCAACGACGTGCTTCTGGAACGACCACCGCATCAACATCATCGACACGCCTGGCCACGTTGACTTCACCATTGAAGTCGAGCGTTCGCTGCGCGTGCTCGATGGAGCGATCACCTGCTTCGACGGTGTTGCAGGCGTGGAACCGCAATCGGAAACGGTGTGGCGCCAGGCCGACAAGTATCGCGTGCCGCGCATGTGCTTCGTGAACAAGCTGGACCGTACCGGCGCAAACTTCGATCGCTGCGTGCAGATGATCAAGGATCGTCTGGGCGCGCGCACGGCCGTGCTCTATCTGCCGATCGGCCTGGAGGGCGATTTCGTCGGCCTCGTCGACCTGGTCGAGAACCGCGCCATCATCTGGCTGGAAGAAAGCCTGGGCGCCAAGTTCGAATACAAGGACATCCCGGCTGACTATGCCGACGCGGCGGCCGCTGCCCGGGCCGAACTCATCGAGATCGCCGTCGAGCAAGACGATGCGGCGATGGAAGCCTATCTGGAAGGCAATGAGCCCGACGTCGCGACGCTGAAGGCGCTGATCCGCAAGGGCACGCTGGCGTTCGACTTCGTGCCGGTGCTGTGCGGCTCGGCCTTCAAGAACAAGGGCGTGCAGCCCCTGCTGGATGCTGTCATCGACTATCTGCCGAGCCCGCTGGACATCCCGCCCGTCGAAGGCGTGCTGCCCAACGGCGAAAGCGACACCCGCAAGGCAGACGACGAAGCACCGTTCAGCGCTCTGGCGTTCAAGATCATGACCGACCCGTTCGTCGGCACGCTCACCTTTGCCCGCATCTATTCGGGCAAGATGGAAGCGGCGTCGACCGTGCTGAACTCCGTCAAGGACAAGCGCGAGAAGATCGGCCGTATGCTGCTGATGCATGCCAACAATCGCGAGGACATCAAGGAAGCCTATGCCGGCGACATCGTCGCGCTGGTTGGCCTGAAGGATGTGACGACCGGCGACACGCTCTGCGCGCCGCTGAAGCCGATCATCCTCGAGCGGATGGAATTCCCGGACCCCGTCATCGAGGTCGCGGTGGAACCCAAGACCAAGGCTGACCAGGAAAAGATGGGCATCGCCCTCAACCGCCTGGCGCAGGAAGATCCTTCGTTCCGCGTCACCTCGGACCTCGAATCCGGCCAGACGATCATCAAGGGCATGGGTGAACTTCACCTGGAAATCCTCGTCGATCGCATGCGCCGCGAGTTCAAGGTGGAAGCCAATGTCGGCGCTCCGCAGGTCGCTTACCGGGAATCGATCGGCCGCAAGGTCGATGTCGACTACACGCACAAGAAGCAGTCGGGCGGCACCGGCCAGTTCGGTCGCGTGAAGATGATTGTGGAACCGGGCGAGCGCGGTTCGGGCATCATCTTCGTCGACGAAGTGAAGGGCGGCAACGTTCCGAAGGAATATATTCCGGCCGTTGAAAAGGGTATCCGTGAAGTGGCGGCTTCGGGCGCGCTCATCGGCTTCCCCATCATCGACTTCAAGGTGACGCTGTATGACGGCGCCTATCACGACGTCGACTCGTCGGCCCTGGCCTTCGAAATCACCGGCCGCGGCGCCATGCGCGAAGCGGCTTCCAAGGCCGGCATCAAGCTGCTGGAGCCGATGATGAAGGTCGAGGTGGTGACGCCCGAAGACTTCATGGGCGACTGCATCGGCGACTTGAACAGCCGCCGTGGCCAGATCCAGGGCACCGACACCCGCGGCAACGCGCAAGTGATCGAAGCCATGGTGCCGCTGGCAAACATGTTCGGCTATGTGAACCAGCTGCGTTCGATGACGCAGGGCCGTGCACAATACACGATGCAGTTCAGCCACTATGAAGAAGTGCCTGCAAACGTGGCCGAAGAAGTGAAGGCAAAGCTGGCGTAAGCCAGCCGAGCCGGAAACCTGTTTACAAGACAACAGATTAAGCAAAGAGGACAGTAATATGGCGAAGGCGAAGTTTGAGCGGAACAAGCCGCACTGCAACATCGGCACCATCGGTCACGTCGACCACGGCAAGACCTCGCTGACGGCGGCTATCACGAAGATCCTGGCCGAAACCGGTGGCGCTACGTTCACCGCCTACGACCAGATCGACAAGGCCCCGGAAGAGCGCGAGCGCGGCATCACCATCTCGACCGCACACGTCGAGTATGAGACGCAGAACCGTCACTATGCGCACGTCGATTGCCCCGGCCACGCCGACTATGTGAAGAACATGATCACCGGTGCCGCCCAGATGGACGGCGCGATCCTGGTTGTTTCGGCCACCGACGGCCCGATGCCGCAGACCAAGGAGCACATCCTGCTCGCGAAGCAGGTCGGTGTGCCGGCCATGGTCGTGTTCATGAACAAGGTCGACCAGGTTGACGACGAGGAAATCCTCGAACTCGTCGAGCTGGAAATCCGCGAACTGCTGTCCAAGTACGACTTCCCGGGCGACGATATTCCGATCATCAAGGGTTCGGCCCTGATGGCTCTGGAAGACAAGAAGCCCGAAATCGGCCGCGACGCTGTTCTGAAGCTGATGGCTGCCGTCGACGAGTACATCCCGCAGCCGGAGCGTCCGCTGGACAAGCCGTTCCTGATGCCGATCGAAGACGTGTTCTCGATCTCGGGCCGCGGCACCGTGGTGACCGGCCGTGTCGAAACCGGCATCATCAAGGTTGGTGAAGAAGTCGAAATCGTCGGCATCAAGGACACCGTGAAGACGGTCTGCACCGGCGTCGAAATGTTCCGCAAGCTGCTCGACCAGGGTCAGGCCGGCGACAACATCGGCGCCCTGCTGCGCGGCACCAAGCGGGAAGACGTCGAGCGCGGCCAGGTTCTGGCCAAGCCCGGCACCATCACGCCGCACACCGAGTTCAAGGCCGAAGTGTACGTGCTGTCGAAGGACGAGGGTGGCCGTCACACGCCGTTCTTCGCCAACTATCGTCCGCAGTTCTACTTCCGCACGACCGACGTGACGGGCACTGTCGAGCTGCCGGAAGGCACCGAGATGGTGATGCCTGGCGACAACATCACGCTCGCCGTGAAGCTGATCGCCCCGATCGCCATGGAACAAGGCCTGCGCTTCGCCATTCGCGAAGGTGGCCGGACCGTTGGCGCAGGGGTTGTCGCCAGCATCATAAAGTAATATAGGCCTGCCTCCCGCCCGGCCGGTGATTCGTCATCGGCTGGGCGGGATTGCTTTTTGGTCGGGTGTTTCGGGATCGCTCTGCGGTTGCAGAGGTTATTTTCTGAAGCAACCGGTCGGGCTGTTTGAACTTTTAATCCGGTTTGAATCGGCGGTCGTCCCGAGAAAGGGAGTCCCGCCGACTGAAAAGAAGTTGGAAACATGGAAACGCAGAATATCCGCATCCGTCTGAAAGCCTTTGACCATCGCGTGCTCGATGCCGCGACGGGGGAGATTGCAGACACCGCCAAGCGCACGGGTGCTGATGTTCGCGGTCCGATCCCGCTTCCGACCCGGATCGAGAAGTTCACCGTCAACCGCAGCCCGCACGTCGACAAGAAGTCGCGCGAGCAGTTCGAAGTTCGGACGTACAAGCGGCTGCTGGATATCGTTAAGCCCACCCCGCAAACCGTGGACGCGCTGATGAAGCTCGATCTGGCTGCGGGTGTGGATGTCGAGATCAAGCTGCAGGGGTAACCTTGTAGCCTGAACAAGCCTTCCGGCGTTTTCGGAGGGCCTCTGAGTAGTCAAGCCTCGAGAGATTTCGCTCAACGGGCCTCTGAATGAAGGAAATGGAATGCGAACCGGCGTTATCGCCAGGAAGATGGGCATGACCCGTCTGTTCCGTGAAGACGGGGTCCATGTGCCCGTCACGGTCCTGGCACTCGAAAATTGCCAGGTGGTTGCCCAGAAGACGGCTGATCGCGACGGTTATGTTGCTGTCCAGCTCGGCTCGGGTACGGCCAAGGCCAAGAACCTCACCAAGCCCGAGCGCGGCCACTTCGGCAAGGCCGAAGTGGAGCCCAAGGCTGTGCTCGCCGAATTCCCGGTGTCGGAAGACGCTCTGGTCGATGTCGGCGCGGCAATTTCCGCAACCCACTTCGTCGTTGGCCAGATGGTCGACGTCACGGGCGCCACGCAGGGCAAGGGCTTTGCGGGCGGCATGAAGCGTTGGGGCTTCGGTGGTCTGCGCGCAACGCACGGCGTCTCCGTGTCGCACCGTTCGCTCGGTTCGACCGGTCAGCGCCAGGATCCCGGCAAGGTCTTCAAGAACAAGAAGATGGCGGGCCACATGGGTGACAAGAACCGCACCCAGCAAAATCTTGAAATCGTGATGACGGACGCCGAGCGCGATCTGCTGTTCGTGAAGGGCTCCGTGCCCGGCTCGAAGGGCGGCTGGCTGCTGATCCGCGACAGCGTGAAGGTGTCGCGTCCGGCCGATGCACCGTATCCGGCCGCTCTGAAGGGTGCCAACGATGGCGCCGCTGCTGCCGACACGCCCGCTGAAGCTCCCGCCACGGAAACCCCGGCTGAGGAGCAAGCGTGATGAAAGTAGAAGTGCAAACGCTGGCCGGCGGCAAGGCCGGTGAGCTCGAGCTCAACGCCGACGTGTTCGGTCTGGAGCCGCGCGCCGACATCCTGCACCGCGTGGTGACCTGGCAGCTGGAGAAGCGCCGGGCGACCGCTCGCGGCGCCAAGGAGCGTGCGGACGTTGCGCGCACCGGCAAGAAGTTCGGCAAGCAGAAGGGTGGCGGCACGGCCCGTCACGGCAACCGCGCTGCTCCGCAGTTCATCGGTGGCGGCAAGGCCCATGGCCCCCGCGTCCGTGACTTCGATCCGGGCCTGAACAAGAAGGTCCGTGCGCTGGGCCTGAAGGTCGCGCTGTCGGTCAAGGCCAAGGAAGGCAAGCTGGTTGTCGTCGACAACCTCGCGCTGGACGCCGCCAAGACCAAGGGTCTGAAGGAAACGCTCGGCAAGCTGGGCGTGGCCAACGGCCTCTTCATCGACGGGACTGCCGTGGACGTGAACTTCGCTCTGGCGAGCCGCAACCTGTACAAGGTTGACGTGCTGCCGGCAGTCGGCGCCAACGTCTATGACATCCTGAACCACGATCACCTGGTGCTGACGCGCGCAGCGGTCGAGCAACTGGAGGCGCGTTTCGTCGCCGGCGGCCATCAGACGGAGGCGCAACAAAATGGCTAAGGCTTCCGAAAGCATCGACCTGAAGCACTTCGACGTGGTGGTGAAGCCCATCATCACCGAGAAGTCGACCCTGGTCGGCGAACATAACCAGCTGGTTTTCGCAGTGGCCAAGACCGCTTCGAAGCCGGAGATCAAGGCTGCCGTCGAGGCGCTGTTCAACGTCAAGGTGACGAACGTGAACACGCTGATCCAGAAGGGCAAGACCAAGAAGTGGAAGGGGCAACCCTACCGCCGCAATGATCTCAAGAAGGCCATCGTGACTCTGGCCGACGGCCAGTCGATCGACGTGACCGCCGAAGTGAAGGCGGGGGGTAACTGACGCCATGGCACTTAAGAACTACAACCCGACAAGCCCGGCCCGTCGTGGCCTGATCCTTGTCGACCGGTCGAGCCTCCACAAGGGCAAGCCGGTGAAGTCTCTGACCGAAGGACTGAAAAAGTCCGGCGGCCGGAACAACATGGGCCATGCAACGGCTCGCGGCATCGGCGGCGGGCACAAGCAGTCCTACCGGATCATCGACTTCAAGCGTCGGACCTGGGATGTGGCGGCGACCGTCGAGCGGCTGGAGTATGACCCCAACCGTTCCGCGTTCATCGCGCTCGTCAACTATCCCGACGGCAAGCAGGCCTATATCCTGGCTCCGCAGCGCCTCGCGCCCGGCGATCAGGTCGTGGCCGGCAAGAAGGTCGACGTGAAGCCCGGCAACGCGATGGAGATCGGCCAGATGCCGGTTGGCACCATCGTGCACAACGTGGAGCTGAAGCCCGGCAAGGGCGGCCAGCTGGCCCGTGCTGCCGGTACCTTCATCCAGGTCGTCGGCCGCGATCGGGGGATGGTCATCATCCGCCTGAACTCCGGCGAGCAGCGCTATGTGCGTTCGGATTGCATGGCGACGGTTGGCGCGGTTTCGAACCCCGACAACTCGAACCAGAATCTTGCGAAGGCCGGCCGCAACCGCTGGCTGGGCAAGCGTCCGCTGACGCGCGGCGTCGCCAAGAACCCGGTCGACCACCCGCACGGCGGTGGTGAAGGCCGGACTTCGGGCGGCCGCCACCCGGTTACCCCGTGGGGCAAGCCGACGAAGGGCGCCAAGACTCGTTCCAACAAGGCGACCGACAAGATGATCATTCGTTCGCGTCACGCGAAGAAGAAGAGGTAAGGGATGGCACGCTCCGTCTGGAAGGGCCCGTTCGTCGAACTGAGCCTGTTGAAGAAGGTAGAATCCGGTGCCCGTGGTCCGATCAAGACCTGGTCGCGCCGCTCCACCATCCTGCCGCAATTCGTTGGGCACACGTTCAGTGTGTATAACGGAAAGAAGTTCGTGCCGGTTTCGGTGTCGGAAGAAATGGTGGGCATGAAGCTCGGCGAGTTTGCGCCGACGCGCACCTTCCCCGGCCACGCAGCCGACAAGAAGTCGAAGAGGTAAGCGAGAGATGTCGAAACCAGTAGCAGGTCGCAAGGTCGGCGAGCGTGAAGCGCTCGCGGTTGCGACCACCGTGCGCGGTTCGCCCCAGAAGCTGAACCTCGTCGCCGGACTCATTCGCGGCAAGAAGGCCGGCGAAGCCGTCAATGCGCTCACCTTCTCGTCGAAGGCGATGGCGGTTGACGTTCGCAAGTGCCTGCAGTCGGCGATCGCCAACGCGGAAAACAACCACAACCTGGATATCGACCGGCTGTGGGTGAAGGAAGCTTCGGTCGGCAAGTCGATCACCATGAAGCGTTTCGCGACCCGTGCGCGTGGCCGTTCGACCCGCATCGTGAAGCCTTTCGCCAAGCTGCGCATCGTTGTGCAGGAACGTGACATCAACGAGGAGGCGGGCGCCTAACATGGGTCAGAAAACTTCCCCCATCGGGCTTCGGCTCCAGATCAACCGCACCTGGGATTCGCGCTGGTATGCCGCCGGCGACGATTATGGTCGGCTGCTGCTGGAAGATCTGAAGATCCGCCAGTATGTCCTGAAGAACCATCCGCAGGCCGCCATCTCCAAGGTGGTCATCGAGCGTCCAGCCAAGCTGTGCCGCGTGTCCGTCTTTGCCGCACGCCCCGGCGTGATCATCGGCAAGAAGGGCGCCGACATCGAGAAGCTGAAGAAGGCGATCGGCGCGATGACGAAGAGCGAAGTTTCGCTCAACATCGTCGAAATCCGCAAGCCGGAAGTCGATGCCCGCCTGATCGCGCAGGGCATTGCCGACCAGCTGGAGCGCCGCGTGGCGTTCCGTCGGGCGATGAAGCGTGCCGTGCAATCCGCGCAGCGTCTGGGTGCCGAAGGCATCAAGATCACCTGCGGCGGTCGTCTGGGTGGGGCGGAAATCGCCCGTACCGAGACGTATCGTGAAGGCAAGGTGCCGCTGCACACGCTGCGCGCCAACGTCGATTATGCCGAAGCCCAGGCCCACACGGCCTATGGCGTCTGCGGCGTGAAGGTCTGGGTGTACAAGGGCGAAATCCTTGGCCACGACCCGATGGCACAAGACCGGCTGATGATGGAATCCCAAACTTCGGGAGTTCGTCCCGCACGATAAGCGACGCTGACAAGCGTCGCCTTATCGGGGGCAATTCCCTGTCTGAAGGCGAGAAAAGATGCTGCAACCCAAACGGACAAAGTTCCGCAAGGCCTTCAAGGGCCGCATTCACGGTGATGCCAAGGGCGGAACCGCGCTGAACTTCGGCGCCTTCGGCCTGAAGGCGATGGCGCCCGAGCGGATCACCGCGCGCCAGATCGAAAGCGCCCGCCGCGCGATCACCCGCCACATGAAGCGCCAGGGGCGCTTGTGGATCCGCATTTTCCCCGACGTTCCGGTTTCGTCGAAGCCGGCCGAAGTCCGCATGGGCTCGGGCAAGGGTAACCCGGAATATTGGGTCGCCCGCGTGAAGCCGGGTCGCATCATGTTCGAGATCGACGGCGTGACCGCCGAGATTGCCGCCGGTGCCTTCGAGCGCGCCGCCGCCAAGCTGCCGATCAAGGTGAAGATGGTCACCCGCCTGGGTGAGCAGAAGGAAGGCTGATCCATGGCCAAAATCGATTACAAGGGGCGTTCCGACGCCGACCTTATGGGTGATCTGCAGGCGCTTAAGCGCGAGCAGCTGAACCTGCGCTTCCAGTCTGCCACCCAGCAGCTGGAGAAGCCGAGCCGGGTCAGGGAGGTGCGTCGCAGCATCGCCAAGATCCAGACCGAACAGACCGCCCGCGCCGCCAGAAATGAGTCTGGTGCGCAGGCGACTGAAGCCTAAGGAGAGTACCATGCCCAAGCGCGTGCTTCAGGGGACGGTGGTCTCCGACAAGACGGACAAGACGGTGGTTGTGCTGGTGGAGCGGCAGGTGCCGCACCCGCTGTATGGCAAGATCATCCGCCGTTCTAAGAAATATCATGCCCACGACGAAGCCAATACCGCGAAGGAAGGCGATGTCGTGCGGATCGAGGAATGCGCTCCGGTCTCCAAGCTGAAGACCTGGCGCCTGCTTGAGAAGGTCGCCTAATGATCCAGATGCAAACCAACCTGGATGTCGCTGACAACAGCGGCGCCAAGCGCGTCATGTGCATCAAGGTGCTGGGCGGCTCCAAGCGGCGCTTCGCCGGCGTGGGCGACGTGATCGTCGTCTCGGTGAAGGAAGCGCAGCCGAAGGGCCGCGTGAAGAAGGGCGACGTGCATCGCGCTGTCGTCGTTCGCACCGCCAAGGACATCCGTCGCGCCGACGGTTCGGTGATCCGCTTCGACGGCAATGCCGCCGTGCTGATCAACAAGAACGAGGAGCCGATCGGCACCCGTATCTTTGGCCCGGTGGTGCGTGAACTGCGCTCGACCGGTCACATGAAGATCATTTCGCTCGCGCCGGAGGTGCTGTGATGTCGATGGCTAAGATCCGCAAGGGCGACACCGTCGTCGTGCTGACGGGCAAGGACAAGGGCCGCGAAGGTCAGGTTGTCCAGTCCATGCCGAAGGACGGCAAGGTCGTCGTTTCGGGCGTGAACATGATCGCCCGTCATACCAAGCCCTCGCAGGCTGATCCCGAAGGTGGGGTCAAGCGTCGCGAAGCGGCTATCAACGTGTCGAACGTGGCCATCAAGGATCCGAAGACGGGCAAGCCCGCTCGCGTCGGCTTCGAAGTGCGCGACGGCAAGAAGGTTCGGGTCCTGAAGGGCTCGGGTGAGGTGCTCAATGGCTGATCAAAAGCAGAAGCCGCGGCTGCAGAAGCTCTATGACGAGAGCATCAAGGCCGCGATGACGGAAGAGTTCGGCTACAAGAACCACATGCAGGTTCCGAAGATCGAAAAGATCGTCATCAACATGGGCGTGGGTGAAGCCACCCAGGACAAGAAGAAGGTCGAAATCGCGGCTGCCGAAATGATGGCAATCGCCGGCCAGAAGCCTGTCGTCACCAAGGCGACGAAGTCGATCGCGCAGTTCAAGCTGCGCGAAGGCATGCCGATCGGCTGCAAGGTGACCCTGCGTTCCGACCGCATGTACGAATTCCTCGACCGTCTGGTTACCATCGCGCTTCCCCGCGTGAAGGATTTCCGTGGCCTGAACCCGAAGAGCTTCGATGGCCGTGGCAACTTCGCAATGGGCTTGAAAGAGCAGATCATTTTCCCGGAAGTGCCCTACGACAAGATCGACAAGATCCGGGGCATGGACATCATTGTTACCACCACCGCCGGCACGGACGACGAGGCGCGCGCGCTTCTTCGCCACTTCGGCATGCCCTTCGTGGGCGACGCCGAAGCCCGCGCCGCTGCGGCCGCGGCCTGAGATAGAAAGAGCTTAAGTCCATGGCGAAACTGAGTTCTGTGAACAAGAACGAGCGCCGCAAGGCGCTGGTCAAGCAGTATGCTGCGAAGTTCGAGAAGCTGAAGGCAATTGCGAACGACGAGAGCCGCGATGAAGGCGAGCGTCTGATTGCACGCCTGAAAATGGCGGAATTGCCGCGCAATGCGAACCCGACCCGGGTGCGCAACCGTTGCGAACTGACCGGGCGCAGCCGCGCCTACTATCGCAAGTTCAAGCTGTCGCGGGTGATGCTGCGGGAACTGGGCAACAAGGGCCTGATTCCCGGCCTCACCAAGTCGAGCTGGTAAGGCCAGAGATATGAACATGACCGATCCCCTGGGTGATATGCTCACCCGTATCCGCAACGGCCAGTCCGCGAAGAAGGACAGCGTCCTGACTCCGGCTTCCCGTCTGCGGGCCAGCGTGCTCGATGTGCTGCAGCGCGAAGGCTATATCCGTGGCTACTCCAAGGAGGAGAACACGGGGCCGACGCCGACCATCCGTATCGAGCTGAAGTATTTCGAAGGCCAGCCGGCGATCCAGCACGTCTCGCGCGTGTCGAAGCCCGGTCGCCGCGTCTATGCCGGTGCCACCGAGCTGCCGCGCGTGAAGAACGGCCTTGGAATCACCATCGTCTCGACGCCGAAGGGCGTTCTCTCCGATGCGGAAGCTCGGACCGAGAACGTCGGCGGCGAAGTCCTCTGCCAGGTGTTCTGATATGTCGCGCATTGGAAAAAAACCCGTTTCGCTGCCCAGCGGCGTGAATGCCCAGATCAGCGATGGCATCATCGAGGTGAAGGGTCCGAAAGGCGTCCTCTCGATGCCGACCGTGCCCGACATCGCCTATGTGATCGAAGGCAACGAGATCCGCGTGAACCCGGCCAACGACACCAAGCGCGCCCGTGCCTTCTGGGGCATGCAGCGCACGCTGGTTTCGAACCTGGTGGTGGGCGTCTCCGACGGCTTCACCAAGGTGCTGGAAATCACCGGCGTCGGCTACCGTGCCTCCGTTCAGGGCAAGATCCTGAAGCTGCAGCTCGGCTACAGCCACGATGTCAACTACGACATCCCCGAAGGCATCACCATCAAGACGCCTGACCAGACGACGGTGGAAATCACCGGCTCTGACCGGCAGAAGGTGGGCCAGGTGGCCGCGGAAGTTCGCCGCTGGCGCAAGCCGGAACCCTATAAGGGCAAGGGCATCAAGTATCGCGGCGAGTTCATCTTCCGCAAGGAAGGGAAGAAGAAGTAATGGTGAAGCATCTTTCCCCCTTCGAGGCCCGTCGGCGCCGCGTGCGCACGGCCCTCGTTTCGAAGGCCGGTGGCCGTCCGCGGCTTTCGGTGCATCGCTCGCAGCAGCACATCTATGTGCAGGTGATCGACGACGCAGCCGGCAAGACGCTGGCCGCTGCCTCCACGCTGGAGAAGGATTTCTCCGGCACGGGTGCAACGGTTGCGGCCGCTGCTGCCGTAGGCAAGCTCGTTGCCGAGCGCGCCAAGGCTGCCGGGGTCTCCAAGGTCGTGTTCGACCGTGGCGGCTTCATTTTCCACGGCCGGGTGAAGGCGCTTGCCGACGCCGCCCGCGAGGGCGGACTGGAGTTCTGATATGGTTGACGACGTGATCGAAACCGAAGCCGCTGGCACCGAAGCCGTGGCACCGACCGAAGATCGTGGCCCGCGCGGCCGCGGTGGCGACCGTGGCGGTCGTGGTGGTCAGGGCGGCCAGGGTGGCCGTGGTCGTGGTGGACCGGGCGGTGGCCGTGATGGCGACCGTCGCCGTCGCGAACCGCGCGCTGCCGATGGCGAAGATGGCCAGGAACTGATCGAGAAGCTGGTTCACATCAACCGCGTCTCGAAGACGGTGAAGGGCGGCAAGCGCTTCGGCTTTGCAGCTCTGGTCGTCGTCGGCGACGGCAAGGGCCGGGTCGGCTTTGGCCATGGCAAGGCGCGCGAAGTGCCGGAAGCCATTTCCAAGGCAACCGCTGCCGCGAAGAAGGCGATGATTCGCGTTCCGCTGCGCGAAGGCCGCACGCTGCACCATGATGGCTATGGCCATTTCGGCGCCGGCAAGGTTCATGTGCGTTCGGCGACGGCCGGTACCGGCATCATCGCCGGCGGCCCGATGCGCGCTGTCTTCGAAAGCCTGGGCGTGGCCGACGTGGTTTCCAAGTCGACCGGTTCCAACAACCCCTACAACATGGTGCGCGCTACCTTCGCCGCTCTGGAAGAGCAGACCTCGCCGAGGACTGTCGCCCAGCGTCGTGGCAAGAAGGTTGCCGACCTGCTGGCTCGCCGTGGCGACATCAGCGTGGCGCAAGCCGCTGCTGACGCCGACGCGGTTGTTGCCTGAGGAGCGTGACAAATGGCTGACGTAAAGACTGTCAAGGTGACCCAGACCGGTTCGCCGATCCGCCGCACCAAGGAACAGCGCGCCACCCTGGTGGGCCTGGGCCTCAACAAGATGAACCGGACGCGGGAATTGCAGGACACCCCCGAGGTGCGCGGCATGATCGCCAAGGTAAAGCATATGGTGAAGGTCGAGGGTTAAGCCCTCGGCTCTTCACTGCGCGTAACAAGCGAAAGCGAGTGCAGATATGAAACTGAACGAAATCAACGACAATGCCGGCGCCCGCAAGGATCGGGTGCGCGTGGGCCGCGGTATCGGCTCGGGCGTAGGCAAAACCAGCGGCCGCGGCCAGAAGGGCCAGAAGAGCCGTTCGGGCGTTGCCATCAAGGGCTTCGAAGGCGGCCAGATGCCGCTGCACATGCGGCTTCCGAAGCGCGGCTTCAACAAGCCGAACCGGGCCGAGTACAGCGAAGTCAACATCGGCGCGATCCAGAAGGCCGTCGATGCCGGCCGTCTCGACGCCGGCAAGGCGATCGATCTCGCTGCGCTGCAGGCTGCCGGTCTCGTCACCCAGCCGAAGGATGGCGTCCGTCTGCTCGGCAAGGGCGAACTGAAGGCCAAGCTGGACATTTCGGTCGCTGGCGTCACGAAGTCCGCCCAGGCGGCTGTCGAGGCTGCCGGCGGTAAAGTGACCCTGCCGGTGAAGAAGGCTCAGGCAGAAGCCTGAGCCCATCTTCCCAAAGCCGGGGTGCGCGCCTACATCGGCACTTTCCGAGGTTAGCGCCGCCCCCGGCGGATGCGGCTCCTGTTAGGATGACGAGATGGCGACTGCCGCCGATACGCTTGCCCAGAATCTGAGTTTCGCCAACTTCTCCAAGGCGACCGAACTCAAGAAGCGCCTGTGGTTCACCATCGGCGCGCTCATCGTCTTCCGCCTCTGTTCGTTCGTGCCGCTGCCCGGCATCGACCCGCAGGCACTTTCCCAGCTGTTCAATCAGACATCGGGCGGCATGCTCGATTTCTTCAACATGTTCTCGGGCGGCGCGCTGGAGCGGATGTCGATCATCGCGCTCGGCATCATGCCCTACATCACCGCCTCCATCGTCGTGCAGCTGATGGGCTCGATCTACGAACCCTGGAAGGCACTGAAGAAAGAAGGCGAGAGCGGCCGCAAGAAGCTGAACCAGTACACCCGGTTCGGCACCGTCGTGCTCACCATCTTCCAGGGCTATTCGATCGCCGTCGGCCTCGAGGCCTGGGGTTCCGGCAACGGTATAGCGGCCGTGATCGATCCGGGCTGGTTCTTCCGCATTTCCACCATCATCACCCTCTTGGGCGGCACGCTGTTCCTGATGTGGCTGGGCGAACAGATCACCAGCCGCGGCATCGGCAACGGTATCTCGCTCATCATCATGGCCGGCATCGTCGCACAGATCCCGCGGGCACTCGGCGGCCTGTTCGAGCAGGGCCGCACCGGCGCCGTCTCTGCCGGCTTCATCATCACCATCATCGTTCTTGGCCTCGCGGTCGTCGCTTTCATCTGCCTGATGGAGCGGGCGCAGCGGCGGATTCCGATCCAGTATCCCAAGCGCCAGGTGGGCAACCGCATGTTCCAGGGCGACAGCTCGCACCTGCCGCTGAAGCTGAACACGCCGGGCGTCATCCCGCCGATCCTCGCCTCGTCGCTGTTGCTGATGCCGCTGACCTTTGCCCAGTTCATGGGACAGAGCGGTGGCCCGGACTGGCTGCTTACGATCACCACGGCGCTGCAGCATGGCGCACCGCTCTATATGCTGCTGTACGCCGGCGGCATCATCTTCTTCAGCTTCTTCTACACGGCCATCGTCTTCAACCCCGAAGAAACGGCTGAAAACCTGAAAAAGCAGGGTGGCTTCGTTCCCGGCATCCGCCCGGGCGAGAAGACCGCGCAGTATCTGGATCATGTGCTTACCCGGATCACGGTGATCGGTGCGGCTTACCTGACTCTGGTCTGCCTGATGCCGGAATTCCTGATCAGCCAGATGGCGGTGCCCTTCTATCTGGGCGGCACCTCGCTGCTGATCGTCGTCAACGTGACAATGGATACCGTGGCGCAGATTCAGGGCCATATGCTGGCCCACCAGTATGAGGGCCTCATCAAGAAGGCGAAGCTAAGGGGAGGGCGGCGTTGAGTTCAGCTGAGGGGGCGTCTGTTACCGGCACCAACATCATTCTTCTGGGGCCTCCGGGTGCCGGCAAGGGAACGCAGGCGACCCGGCTGGTCGACGAACGCGGAATGGTGCAGCTCTCCACGGGCGACATCCTGCGCGCTGCGGTAAAGGCCGGCACCCCGGTTGGCCAGATGGCCGACGAGATCATGAAGGCAGGCAAGCTGTTCCCGGATGAGCTGATGGCCGAGATACTGGGCGAGCATCTCGACGGCATCCCGCTTTCCAGCGGCGTCATCTTTGACGGCTATCCCCGCACCGAGCGGCAGGCCGAGCTGCTGGACGAGCTGCTGGCAAACCGCAATCGCAAGCTGGACTATGTGATCGAGCTGGTGGTGGACGAGGACGCGCTGGTGGATCGCATCACCGGTCGCTTCACCTGCGCCACGTGCGGCGAAGGCTATCACGATCGTAACAAGCAGCCGAAGGTCGCGGGCGTCTGCGATCGATGCGGCAGCACCGAATTCAAGCGCCGCCCCGACGATACCGAGGAAACCGTGCGCACGCGCATGGGCGAATATCGCGCAAAGACGGCGCCGATTCTGCCGATCTACGCGGCACGCGGCCTGGTGCGGCAGGTAGACGGCATGGCAGACATGACCGATGTCGGGGGCGCGATTGCCGCGATCCTCGATAAGGCTTGAGGCTGGCGATTGAGAACGAAGCCTGGGCCGGGGCTGGTTCCGGCCCGCCCGACAGGTGCAGGACCAAGCCGGATTGGGGTTGACATACCCCGATTCGCTGGATAGCAGCCCCTTTCCGCTTTTTACGTGCGCAAGGCATGGCCCCGTCCTATCGGGTGGCATTGTCATTTGCAGGTGAAAGGATCGGCAACGCAAAGAGATGGAGCGCCCAGCCCAAGGCGCTCTGTGGAGCAGGAGTAGTTTGTGGCCCGTATTGCAGGGGTGAACATCCCCACCAACAAGCGTGTGGAAATTGCGCTGACCTATATTCACGGCATCGGCCGTACCCGCGCGAAGGAAATCACCGTGAAGCTGGGCCTGGCGCCCGAGCGTCGCGTGCAGGACCTGACCGACGCAGAAGTGCTTTCGATCCGCGAAACGATCGACCGCGACTACACGGTCGAGGGCGATCTTCGTCGTGACAACGCGATGGCAATCAAGCGCCTGATGGACCTGGCCTGCTATCGCGGCCTGCGTCACCGCAAGGGCCTGCCCGTTCGCGGTCAGCGCACCCACACCAACGCCCGCACCCGCAAGGGCAAGGCCAAGCCGATCGCAGGGAAGAAGAAGTAATGGCACGCGCACCCGAAAGGCTGAAGCGCCGCGAGCGCAAGAACATCACCGCCGGCGTCGCGCATGTGAACGCCAGCTTCAACAACACCATGATCACCATCACCGACGCACAAGGCAACGCGATTGCCTGGTCCTCGGCCGGCACCATGGGCTTCAAGGGCAGCCGCAAATCGACGCCCTATGCCGCTCAGGTCGCCGCTGAAGACGCCGGCAAGAAGGCCGCCGAACACGGCGTCCGCACGCTGGAAGTGGAAGTGAAGGGCCCGGGTTCGGGTCGTGAATCCGCGCTGCGCGCTCTGCAGGCTGTGGGCTTCCAGATCACGTCCATCCGCGACGTGACCTCGATCCCGCACAACGGCGTTCGTCCGCCGAAGCGCCGCCGCGTCTGACATATGGTTGAGCACGCCGGCGGTGCCCGCCGCCGGCGAGCTGGCATATTGGTCCTTCAGGGCCATATGCGCGAGGGCACGAAGATACTGCGGCCAGCCGGACGGTGTGGCAGCAGAGCGATCCCGGGGGTTCTACCCCTAAGGCAAAGGTGAACACACGTGTCAGCAGCCTATGCGAAGAACTGGCAGGAACTGAAGAAGCCGAACGCCCTGGACGTGAAGACCGGCGGAACGGCAAGCAAGAAGCAATTTGTGGCAGAACCGCTCGAGCGTGGTTTCGGCCTCACCCTTGGCAACTCGCTGCGGCGGGTTCTCCTGTCGAGCCTGCAGGGCGCGGCAGTGACGGCCATCAAGATCGATGGCGCGCTGCACGAGTTCTCCTCGCTGCTCGGCGTTCGCGAAGACGTGACCGACATTGTCCTCAACGTGAAGCAGATCGTGGTGAAGATGCAGGGCGACCAGCCCAAGCGTCTGTCGCTGTCGGCTTCCGGCCCCGGCGAAGTCACCGCCGGGCAGATCGCCGTCACCGGCGACATCGAGATTTCCAACCCGGATCTCGTCATCTGCACGCTGGACGAAGGCGCGACGTTCAACATGGAGCTGACCGTTCAGGCCGGCAAGGGCTATGTCCCCGCTGCGCAGAACCGTCCGGCAGATGCACCGATCGGGCTGATCCCCGTCGACGCACTGTTCTCGCCGGTGCGTCAGGTCGCCTACAAGGTCGAACCGACCCGCGTCGGCCAGGACCTCGATTACGACAAGCTGACGCTGACGGTGGAAACCGACGGCTCGGTGAACCCTGAGGACGCTGTCGGCTATGCCGCCCGCATTCTGCAGGACCAGCTGCAGCTGTTCATCAACTTCGAAGAGCCGGCAGCCCGCCCGGTGGCAGCTGCCCCCGTGGCCGGCGGCGTCGCGGAAGAAGCTCCGACCGACGTGATGATGAACCGCAACCTCCTGAAGAAGGTGGACGAGCTGGAATTGTCGGTTCGGTCGGCGAACTGCCTGAAGAACGACAACATTATCTATATCGGCGACCTGGTGCAGAAGTCGGAACCGGAAATGCTCCGCACCCCGAACTTCGGCCGCAAGTCTCTCAACGAGATCAAGGAAGTTCTCGCTTCCATGGGCCTGCGCCTGGGCATGGATATCCCGGGCTGGCCGCCGGAAAACATCGAAGATCTTGCCAAGAAGCTTGAGCAGGAATTCTAAAGCCCGATCGGCCCGGGGTTAAACGGGCCTGGATTGGGGTACCTTGCACGGCCCCCTTACGAACGGAGAATGAGAAATGCGTCATAAGGTTGCCCATCGGAAGCTTGGCCGTACCACCGAACACCGGATGGCCATGCTGAAGAACATGTCGGCTTCGCTGATCAAGCATGAGCAGATCACCACCACCCTGCCGAAGGCGAAGGAACTTCGTCCCTACGTCGAAAAGCTGGTAACGCTGGCAAAGAAGGGCGGTCTTTCCAACCGCCGTCTGGCCCACGCCCGGCTGCAGGACGATACCCAGCTCGTGAAGCTGTTCGACGTGATCGCTGCCCGCTATGCCACCCGTCAGGGCGGCTATGTGCGCGTGTTGAAGGCCGGCTTCCGCGCCTCGGACCAGGCGGCGATGGCCGTGATCGAGTTCGTCGACCGCGATGTCAGCGCCAAGGGTCAGGATTCGGGTCCGGTGAACGCCGAGGCCGAAGCAGCCTGAGGCTGGCAGCAAACGGAAAAGGGACGGCCCGTCCGGCACCAGCCGGGCGGGCCGTTTCCGTTTGTAGCCGGTTCGATTGCGTGGGGCGAACTGACCCGTTCCCTTCGGCACGCGGGATGCCCTAAGGCGAAGCTTAGATGACTAATCTGGGGATTCGCTGACGATGGCTGACAGAACGCCGCTTCGGGGCCGTGGGCACTACAAGGCGTGGCGGGCTATCGCTACCCGCTGGATGGACAACGACGTCTATGGCCATGTGAACAACGTCGTCTACTACAGCTTCTTCGATACAGCGGTGAACGCCTGGCTGGTCGAACATGGCCTCCTCGATATAGAGCGCGGGCCGCTGATCGGGCTCGTCGTCGAAACCGGCTGCACCTACGCCCGCCCCGTCGCCTTCCCGGAGGAAGTACAGGCCGGCATCGTCGCCACGAAGATCGGCAACACGTCGGTCCGCTATGACATCGGCCTGTTTGTGAAGGGCAATCCCCAGCCCGCGGCGCAGGGCTTCTTCGTGCATGTCTATGTCGATCGCCCCAGCCGCCGCCCGCAGGCGCTTGCGCCGGAGTGGAAGTCCACGCTTCGAAAGATCGCCGGCCCGGATGCCGGCTGAGGTTCAACACGTTCGCTGATAGGCAAAGGCGGCGGTTTCATAGGGGAAGGCGACCTCCGGACCGGACAGGGCAGGGGTGGCGGCAATAAACTCCCGCACCTGCCGCACCACCGCCTCCTGTTCGGCTGGCGGCAGGGCGGCGATGAAGCTGACGGACAGCGTCCGCCCAACAATCACATCCTCTGCCGGCCCCACATGGTCGTTGCGGAAATGCGCTTCGCCCACATGGCGAAACCCCGCCGCTGGAAACTGCTGCCGCCATTTGCCGCTCCGATAGCGGGGTGCGTCCCCGCCATGCGGGTCTATCAGCGCGCTGAGCCGGGCCACCCAGTCGACGCGCTCGTCGCGCACATTCCAGATCAACCCCAGCATCCCGCCCGGCTTCAGCACCCGATGCATCTCCGCCAACGCCGCAGGGGTGGCGAACCAGTGAAAGGCCTGCGCGCAGACGATGGCGTCGGCAGATTGCGCGGGCAGCGGAATCTGTTCCGCAGTGCCTTCCAGTGCCTTCACCTGCGGAAACGCTTCGGAAAGCCTTGCCCGCATCGCCGCCACAGGCTCCACTGCAATCACCTCGGCTCCGGTTTCCAGCAGATTGGGCAGGAACTTGCCCGTCCCGGCTCCAAGATCGACAACGCTGCGCCCCGACCCCAGCCCCAGCACCTCCCGCAGCCAGATTCCCGTCTCCGGCGGATAGCCAGGTCGTCCACTCACATAGGTTTTCGACCGCGCTTCATATCCCTGTCCGGCAGCTTCATGGATTCTCGGCATGTCTGCCCATCTCCTCCGGCAACGCCTTGTTGAAGCGAGTGGCCTGCTTTATGGGCTCGCCATGTCAGTCTCAGCCGAAGCCGCCGCCAATACAATCCTGATCCTGGACTTCGGGAGCCAGGTAACCCAGCTGATCGCCCGTCGGGTGCGTGAAGCCCATGTCTATTGCGAGGTGGTGCCGTTTCACGCAGCCGCCACGGCGCTGGAACGGCTGAAGCCAAAGGCCATCATCCTCTCCGGCGGCCCGGCCAGCGTGACCGAGGCGACCAGCCCGGAACTCCCGCCCGAAGTGCTTTCAGCCGAGGTGCCGGTACTTGGCATCTGTTATGGCCAGCAGGCCATGGTGAAGGCTCTGGGCGGCCGTGTATCCCCGGGCAAGACCCGCGAATTTGGTCGCGCGGAAGTGCAGGTCGTCGCGCCTTGCCGCCTGTTCGAAGGCGTCTGGACCGACGGCGGCAAGCATCTCGTCTGGATGAGCCACGGCGATCAAGTGGACATGCTGCCCGAAGGCTTCGAGGTTGTGGCGAAATCCGATGGCGCTCCCTTCGCCTTTGTCGCCAACGAAGCAAAATCGCTGTTCGGCGTGCAGTTCCATCCGGAAGTGCTGCACACGCCGGATGGGCGGGCCCTGATCGAGAATTTCGTGCTGAAGGTGGCGGGTGCCAAGCCGGTCTGGAGCATGGCCAGCTTCCGCGAAACCAAGATCGCCGAGATCCGGCAACAGGTGGGGCAGGGCAAGGTTATCTGCGGCCTCTCCGGCGGCGTCGATTCGGCCGTCGCAGCGGTGCTCATTCACGAAGCCATCGGCGACCAGCTCACCTGCGTCTTCGTCGACCACGGCCTCATGCGCCTCAACGAAGCCGAGCAGGTCGTCACCCTGTTCCGTGACCATTACAATATTCCGCTGATCCATGTGGACGCCAGCAAGCAGTTCCTGGGCGGCCTCGCCGGCGTCACCGACCCAGAGGCAAAGCGCAAGTTCATCGGCAAGACCTTCATCGACGTGTTCGAGGCCGAGGCGAAGAAGATCGGCGGCGCCAAGTTCCTAGCGCAGGGCACGCTCTACCCCGACGTTATCGAGAGCGTCAGCTTCATCGGCGGCCCCAGCGTCACCATCAAGAGCCACCACAATGTCGGCGGCCTGCCGGAGCGCATGGACATGGCGCTGGTGGAACCGCTGCGCGAGCTGTTCAAGGACGAGGTCCGCGCACTGGGCCGCGAACTGGGGCTGCCCGACGTCTTCGTTGGCCGCCACCCCTTCCCCGGGCCCGGCCTTGGCATCCGCATCCCCGGCGAAGTCACGCAGGAAGCCTGCGATATCCTGCGCCAGGCCGACGCCGTCTACCTGGAGGAAATCCGCGCCGCCGGCCTCTACGACCAGATCTGGCAGGCCTTCGCTGTCCTGCTGCCGGTGCGCACTGTCGGCGTGATGGGCGACGGCCGCACCTACGACCGCGTCTGCGCCCTGCGCGCCGTCACATCGGTCGACGGCATGACCGCCGACATCTACCCATTCGAAGCCACCTTCCTGAGCCGCGTGGCGACCCGGATCGTCAACGAAGTGAAGGGCATCAACCGGGTCGTCTATGACTATACGTCTAAGCCACCCGGCACGATCGAGTGGGAGTAGGATCCAGGACGACGTGAAGCGGGCGCTGAAAGCGCTCGCCCAGGAGAGGCCATCGGGCGAGATCCATCGGCCGCCTTTCCCCGCTTGATGGCAGGCCATCCCGTCCTAGGCGCGCGCCCAGTCGAAGGTCAGCTCGCCTTCCCGATGCGCAAACCGGTTCAGATGTTCGGCCACGACCTGCTGCATCCGTTCGATCTCCCCCTCGGGAGCGGTCACTGCCACATGCAGTTCCGAGTCGTTGGCCTCCAGCGCACACGACTTGCCATCGCCGAAATCGATGGTGCCGGCCGGCCCTTCCTGCGTCACCGCAAAGCGATGGCCCCAATGGCTGCAAAGCTGCCGCACATAGCGCTCGGCCATCGGGGTGGGGACATGGGCGTTGCTGCTGGTCATCGGTCATCTTCCGGCAATTGTTGCGAAGGGTTCGCATAAACATGTGCCGCCGGTAAGTGAAACCAAAGCTGAACATGGCAGGCATGCGACAACGGCTTTCAAAGCCTTGCCCCCGCAATATATGGTGGCCGCGGGAGGCAGCGATGCAATTATATGGAAGCAAGGGGTGGGGTTCGAGCATCATCGAGCTTCAGCTCGACTATTACGGCATCGCCTATGCCTTCGTGCAGAGCGGCGATGTGCTGGCGTCGCAAGAAGCGCGGGCGAAACTGGCGCCGCTGAACCCGCTGTCACAGGTGCCAACGCTGGTGCTCGACAGTGGCGAAGTGCTGACGGAAAGCGCCGCGATCACCCTGTGGCTGGCCGAGCAGGCGTCGGGCGAACCGCTCGCGCCGCCGCCCGGCGCGCCCGATCGCGCGCAATTCCTGCGCTGGCTGATCTTCATCGTCGCCAACATCTACCCCTGCTTCACCTATGCCGACCTCCCGGAACGCTTCGTCGAGGTGGATGTGGCGCAAAAGCCGTTCCGGAAGGCCGTCGACGCCTATGGCGAAAAGATGTGGCAGGCGGTCGAGGCCGCAGCCGTCGGCCCCTGGTTCCTCGGTGAACGCCTCAGCGCAATTGACGTTTATGTCGCGGTGATGAGCCACTGGCGGCCTAAGCAACCCTGGTTCGCCGAGCACGCCCCGAAACTTTATGCGATTGCGCAAGCGATCACGGCCGATCCGCGCTTCGCACCCGCCCTTGCGCGCAACTTCAACTGAAAGACTAGCGGTGCTGACAATCTACGGTATCCCCAACTGCGACACGATGAAGAAGGCGCGCATCTGGCTCGACGGTGCCGGCGTTGCCTACCGTTTTCACGACTATAGAAGGGAGGGCGTCACCGAAGCAGACCTCCGCCGCTGGTGCGCTGCGCTCGGCTGGGAGAAGGTGCTGAACCGCGCCGGCACAACTTTCCGCAAGCTTCCGGAAGCCGACCGCGAGGGGCTGGATGCAGACCGCGCGATCCGGCTGATGCTAAGCCAACCCTCGATGATCAAACGCCCGATCCTTGAAGGACCGGGCGTGCTGATCGCAGGCTTCAAACCCGAAATCTACGCGTCGCTCAAAGCGTAGATGCCAGCTCCACCAGCTGCTCAAATGCAGCGCCCCAGCCGGGCTCGAAACCCATCGCCTCATGCTGCTGCCGCTTCTCCACCGTCGGATGGCAGGCAACCGCGCGATAGCGGGTGCCGCCATTCGGTAAAGGTTCGAACGTGACAAACGCCGTCATGAAGGCATCTGCCTTGGGCCTATAGTCCGGCCCCAGCGCATCGGTGAACACCAGCAGCCGCTCCTGTTCTACCGCCAGCACGCAACCCGGCTCGGATGGCGGTTCGATGATCTGCCCGTCCTCGCCCGGTCCGCGCATCAGGGTGTGGAACTTGCCGCCCGGGCGCAGCTCCAGCTCCACTTGGGTGACTTCCCACGGCTTCGGGCAGAACCACTGTTTCAGCAGGGCGGTATCTGTCCAGCAGCGCCACAACAGCGCTGGCGACACGGGCGTCTCGCGGATCAGTTCCAGGTCGAGCTCGGGGTTGAACGGTATTTTCATTGCTCCAGCACCGTTTCAAAACCTCCAAAGATCATCCGCTGGCCATCGAACGGCATTTCGCCCAACTCCTGCATCCGGCCGCTTTCCATCAGCGCCTTCCAGCCTGCGTCGCGCACCGCCTTGTCGGGCCATTTGACCCACGACAGCACAACCGTTTCGCCATCGGCCTTCCTTACCGCCAGCGGAAAGCTGGTCAGCTTGCCGTCGGGCACGTCACTGCCCCAATTCTCCACGATGCCCAGCGCGCCAAACTCCCTGAACAGCACCGCCGTCTTTTCCGCATAGCGCAGATATTCGTCTTTTCGCGCCGTCTGCACCGCGCACATCATTGCATCCAGATAGCTCATCATCTGCTCCTCGGCTGAACGCCAGTCTGGAATTTATAGTTTTATCAAGCGTCTACGAGGATATCGAAGCCGCCGAAGATCATCCGCTTTCCGTCGAACGGCATGTCGGTCAGCCCGGCCATGCGCTCGTCCTTCATCATCTTTTCCTGTCCGCTCTTGCGCGTCTCCCGGTCGGGCCAGATGATCCAGGAAAAGACGACGGTTTCATCGTCTTTCTTCTGCACCGCCATCGGGAAGCTCGTGATCTTGCCATCCGGCACATCATCGCCCCAGCATTCCACTATCTTGAGCGCGCCAAAATCCTTGAACAAGGGCGCGGCGGACTCGGCGAGCTTGCGATAATCCTCCTTGCGCGCGGTCGGAACCGCGATCACGAAACCCTCCACATAAGCCATCTCAGCTCTCCCTATGCTGCGTGCGCCGCCTCCATCGCGGCTATGTCGATCTTCACCATTTTCATCATTGCCTGCATTGCGCGCTGGCGCTGCTCAGCTGTGCCGGAACCGAGCCATTCCGGAAAACGGCGCGGTGCGACCTGCCAGCGGACACCGAACCTGTCGATCAGCCAGCCGCACATCATTTCACGCCCGCCGTCGGCGAGCAGCGCATCCCAAAGCTGGTCGATCTCGGCCTGCATATTGCAGTTCAACACGAAGGAAACGCTGTTGTCGGGCCGGTGTTCCGGATTGCCGTTCAGGCCCAGGAAGGGCTTCCCGTCCACCTCGAACACGACAGACACCGGCGGCGCGCCCGGCGCGCCCTCCACGATCTGCGTAATCCGGCTGCCCGGAATGGCCTTCTCGTAAAATCGCGCGGCTTCCAGCGCCTCCGACTTGAACCAGAGGCAGGGCATCAGCTCGTATCCCATTTCCTGCCTCCTATCGATCGTCGCAGTCGGCCTTCGCGAACGAGCGCAGCTCGTCCAACTCCACCTGTTTCACCTTGTGAGCGATGGACCAGAAATGGCCGAACGGATCTTCTCGATCATGCCATAGCGGTCGCCTCAGAACTGCTCCTCCACCGGCATCGCCACCTTCGCACCGGCTGCAGCAGCCTGCGCCACGGCTGCGTCGGCGTCGGTTACGTTCAGGTGGATCGTCACCGGAGAACCGCCCAGCGTGCGAGGGGATTTGCCGCCCATCTCCGGAAATTCCTCCACCAGCATCACCATGTGGCCGCCCAGAGAGATTGCTGCGTGGATGATGCGGCCGTCCGGGCCGGGCAGCCGCATTTCTTCCTTCGCGTCAAAGGCTTTCACATAGAAATCGATCGCTGCCGGCGCGTCGTTTACGACCAGGTGTGGCAAGAGATTCTGCACGTTTGTCATGGCATTTCCTCCTCCAGGTTGCGCCCGAACAGCAGGGCAAGATAGCGCTTCAGATGTTGCAGGCTGTCGATCGCAGGCTGGGTGCCGTCAGCCGCCTTGGCTAGGATGAAGGCGCCCTGCAGCACCGCCTGCGTGTGCATGGCAAGCGAGTTGGCATCCAGTCTCAGGCCACGCTCGGCAATCGCCGCCTCGATATCCGGCAGCAGCCCGCCCGCCTGCCGGCTGATTCCCTCGAAACAGGCCTCGCGGATGTCGGGGCTGCTGCCATAGGCCTCCTGCACCAGCGTTCCGAGCAGGCAGGTCGATTGCGAAAGATCGTCGTTGATCCGTTCCAGCCGGAAATCGACATAGCCCAGGATGCGGTCGACCGGATCATCCAGCTTCAGGAACGGCGCCTGCTCGAACCACACGGCGGCGACATCGGTGAAATGTGTCGCGGCCGCGACCGCCAGCCGTTCCTTTGACGCAAAATGGTGAAAGAATGCGCCCTTGGTGACGCCGGCGGCTTTGCACAGTTCATCGACCGAAGTGGCAGCATAGCCGTTGCGACGGATCAGGGTGATGGCCGCAGCCAGCAGCTTTTGTCGGCCTGGCGCGGCGATGGTGGAGGAAAGAGACTCGGCGGCCATGCATATGAACATACCAACTGGTCGGTATGGCGCAATCTGCACATTGCGGCTTGAACGGCGAACGGGCAGGGAGGCGGGATGAATAGAGGGATCCAGGTGGCAACGCTGGCGTTGCTGTCGGCATGCAGCCCGAAGCAGGTTGTTACGGCCCCCGTGAACGCCGTGGGCTCAGCCGCAAGCACGGTGGTGCGCACCGCGGCCCCGGTCGCGGCCGGTGCAGCAGTAGGCGCCGCAACCGCAAATCCGGCGGCCGGTGTCGCCGCCAGCCGGGCGGTTTCGGGCCGCACCTCCGGAACAGCCGAAGCGTCAACCGAACCCACTCCACAGGAAGAAGCGCCCAGATGATCGTAATCTACCACAATCCAAAATGCGGCACTTCGCGCAACGCGCTGGAGGCGATCCGCGCCTCGGGAACGGAGCCAGTGGTCATCGACTATATGGCCGAAGGCTGGACCAGGCCGCAGCTGCTCGGAATGTTCGCCGTCGCCGGCCTCACCCCGCGTCAGGCGCTGCGCACCAGGGCGCCCGAAGCGGAAGCCGTGGCAAACGCCTCCGATGCGGAAATCCTCGACGCGATGGTGCAGCACCCGGTGCTGGTGGAGCGCCCCTTCGTCGCCTCGCCGAAGGGGGTGCGCCTGTGCCGCCCGGCTGAAACGGTGGCGGAACTGCTCTGATGCTGCGCGCCCTTGTCGTGCTGGCGCTGCTGCCGCTGCTTGGCGGCTGTGTGGTCGGAACCGTCGCCGGCGCGGCCGTTTCGGCTGCCGGCACGGTCGTCGAAACCGGCTGGGACGCAGCCACCACAACCCGGCAGGAGGCCGACGAGGATCGCGGCAAGGCTCTGCGCAAGCAGGAGGAGAAGGCGGAAAAGGAGCGGAAGAAAGCGGAAAAAGAAGCAAGGAAGGCCGCCGAACAGGCCCAGCCGCAACCGCAGGACTGACAGCCGCGAACAAAGCCGCTAGACGCCGCCCATGTCCACGACCTTCACGCTCGACACCTCCACCTCTCGCGCACATCCGGTTCCCGAGCCGGTCAGGCGACTGACTGTTCCCGCCATTGCCGCGCGCAAGAAGGACGGCGTCACCGCCGAGCCGGTGGTGATGCTCACCGCCTACACCGCGCGCATGGCGCAGCTGCTGGACCCGCATTGCGACATGCTGCTGGTGGGAGACAGCCTGGGGCAGGTGATCTACGGTCTCGATACGACGGTCCGCGTCACGCTGGAGATGATGATCGCCCATGGCGCCGCGGTCGTGCGCGGCAGCTATCGCTCGGTGGTGGTGATCGACCTGCCGTTCGGCACCTACGAGGGGTCTCCGGAACAGGCTTTCCACACCGCCTCGCGCGTGCTCCGCGAAACCGGGGCTGCAGCGGTGAAGCTGGAAGGCGGCGAGGTGCTGGCCCCCACCATCGAGTTTCTCGTCAGGCGCGGCATCCCGGTGGTGGCGCACATCGGCCTCACCCCGCAGGCCGTGAACGCGCTCGGCGGCTATGGCGCGCGCGGCCGCAGCGAGGCGGAAGCGAAGAAGATCGCTGCCGACGCAAGGGCGGTCGCCGATGCCGGTGCCTTTGCCATGGTGATCGAAGGTGTGATGGAGCCGCTGGCCAAGGCGATCACGGCAGAGGTAAAATGCCCCACCATCGGCATCGGCGCTTCGCCCGATTGCGATGGACAGGTGCTGGTGGTGGACGACATGCTCGGCATGTTCGAGCGCGTACCGCGCTTCGTTCGCCGCTTCGACGACATTGCCTCGCGCATCACCGAAGCCGCTGCAAGCTATGCTGCGGCCGTGAAGGACCGGAGCTTTCCGGGTGAGGCAGAACTCTATCGCCCCAAGGCAAAGAGCTGATCGTTCATCTGCAGGAAAGACATCCGCCTTCAGGACTCCGGTCGAGAGGCTTTGCGCTTTCCCGAACCTCTCTCTAAAGGACGCGGAAGTAAGCGGCCGGCATTGCCGGCTGCGTGATATTTCAGGGATTCGAACTTGGCCACTACACCGCCTGCAACCCCCAATGATCCCCGCGACGATGCCTTCCTCCGCGAGGTGGACGAAGCCTATCGCGAAGACGTGTTCCGCAATTTCTTTGCCAAGTGGGGCCGCTGGATCCTGCTGGCGATCGGTATCGGCCTCGCGGCGCTGGGCGGCTGGTTCTGGTGGCAGGCTGAGCAGCTCCGCAAGACGGAGGCGCTTTCGGAGCAGTTCACCGCGGCGCTGAGCAAGGTGGAGAATGGCGCCACCACCGAAGCAATGGCTGAGCTGGGCAAGGTCGCCGAAGCGGGCAACCCCAGCTATCGCTCGCTCGCGGCCTTCACCAAAGCCGGCATCGCGCTCAACGGCGGCGACACCGACAAGGCAATCGCCGAAGTGCAGAGCGTCGCCAAGGACACCGAAACCGCGCAGGCCTTCCGCGACGCCGCCGTGCTGAAGCAGGTGCGGCTGGAATTCGACAAGCTGGCGCCGGCGGAAATCCTGAAGCGCACCAACCCTTATCTCACCGGCGACAACCCCTGGTTTCCGGTGGCCGGCGAAATGGCCGCACTGGCACATCTGAAGGCAGGCGAGCCGGACAAGGCCGGGCCGCTCTTCTATCGCCTGGCCTCCGACAAGCGCACCCCTGATTCGATGCGCGCCCGCGCCGAGCAGATGGCGGCCGCGCTGGGGCAGGACGTCACCAAGATCGCCGAGGAGCGCAAGCAGCAGGAAGAAGCCGCAGCAAAGGCACCGCCCGCAGAAACGGCACCCGTGCCCGCAGAAGAGGCAGCCAAGTGAAGAATTCCCGCGTGAGAAACGGCGCCATCCTTGCGCTTGCCGCGCTGGCGCTTGCCACCACGCCCGGCTGCAAGGTCTTCAAGGGCGGTAACAAGAAACCGGCGACGATGGGCGAGCGCATTTCCGTGCTGGACTATGAATCGCAGGTGGTCGCGGAAGCCGACCTGCAGGGCGTCGACGTGGTATTGCCGCAGCCGTCCGTGAACGCCGCGTGGACGCAGCCCGCCGGCAGCGCCTCGGGCAGCATGGGGCATCTGGCGCTGGCCGACAGCCTCACCCGCGCCTGGACCGTCAGCGTCGGCAAGGGCTCCGACGCGACCCGCAAGCTGAACGCCACCCCGGTGATCGCCGACAACCGGCTGTTCACCATGGATACCGAAGGCCAGGTCTCCGCTTTTGACGCGACATCCGGCGGCGTCCTCTGGCGCAAGACCATCGAGCTCGCAGGCGAGGGCAGCCGCCCGGCCTTCGGCGGCGGTGTCTCGGTGATGGACGGCCGGGTTTTCGCCACCACCGGCTTCGGCCTCGTCGTCGCCTTCGACGCCGGCACCGGCGCCGAACTGTGGCGCACGCGCCTCCCCACGCCGCTGCGCGCAGCACCCAGCGTTGAAGCCGGCCGGGTCTTCGTCACCAGCCAGGACGGTCAGCTCACCGCTCTCAACGCCGAAACCGGCGCCCAGCTTTGGCAGGCGAACGCCACGGTCGAACCGGCCTCGATCCTCGGGCCGGGATCGCCGGCCATCGCGCTCGATACCGTCGTCGCAGGTTTCCCTTCCGGCGAGCTGTTCGCCCTTCGCGTGGAAAACGGCCGCACCGCCTGGCAGGATCAGCTGTCCCGCACGGGCCGCACCACGGCGCTCGGTGCGCTTTCGGGCATCGCCGCTTCGCCGGTCGTCGATCGCGGCCGCGTGTTCGCGATCAGCCACGGCGGCCGCATGGTGGCGCTGGAACTCTCCACAGGCACCCGCGTGTGGGAGCGCGAGTTTGCAGGCGTCAGCTCGCCCTGGCCTGTCGGAGACTGGGTGTTTGCAGTCACCGTAGAGGCAGAGCTGGTGGCGCTGTCGCGTTCCGACGGCAAGATTCGCTGGGTTTCACACCTGGGACGCTGGAAGGACGAAAAGGACAAGAAGGGCGCCATCGAATGGTTCGGCCCGGTGCTTGCCGGCAACCGCCTCATTCTGGTTTCCTCGCGCGGGAAGATGTCGACCGTTTCGCCGACCACCGGCGAGATCATTGCCACCACCAGCATCTCCGGCCCTGCCTATCTTCCGCCAGTCGTCGCCAACGGGATGCTCTATATCCTGGCCGACGACGGGAAGCTCACGGCCTACAGGTAACCCATGGCCGGGGGCACGCCTCGTATCGTCATTCTGGGGCGGCCGAATGTCGGCAAGTCGACGCTGTTCAACCGGCTCGTCGGCAAGAAGCTTGCGCTGGTCGACGATCAGCCGGGCGTGACGCGTGATCGGCGGGAAGGCAAGGGGCAGCTGTTCGACCTCGAGTTCACCGTGATCGATACGGCGGGTCTCGAGGAAGCCGAAGCTGGCAGCCTCTCCGATCGGATGCGCAGCCAGTCGCGCGCGGCGCTCGATGGCGCGACGGCCGCGCTCTACGTGCTGGACGTGCGCGCCGGCCTCACCGAAGCCGACCGCCATTTCGCCCGCTGGCTGCGGCAGGAAGCGCCGGTGCCGATCATCCCCGTCGCCAACAAGTGCGAGGGCAAGGCCGCAGAGGCTGGGCTGATGGAAATGTTCGAGCTGGGTCTGGGCGATCCCGTTCCGCTGTCGGCCGAACATGGCGAGGGCCTCGCTGACCTGTTCGAGGCGCTCGCGCCGCTCATCCCCGAGCCGGGCGACGAACCGGAAGAGGTCGAGGGGGAAGACGAGGAAGGGCCGCTGAAGCTCGCCATCGTCGGCCGCCCCAACGCGGGAAAATCCACCCTCATCAACAAGCTGCTGGGCGAAAACCGGCTGTTGACCGGGCCAGAGGCCGGAATCACCCGAGATTCCATCGCCATCCAGTGGGAATGGCAGGGTCGCCCGGTCGAGCTGATCGATACTGCCGGCATGCGCCGCAAGGCGAAGGTGGTGGACAAGCTCGAGAAGCTGGCGGTGGCAGACGCCCGGCACGCCGTTGATTTTGCCGAAGTCATCGTGCTGCTGCTGGATGCGACGCTCGGCCTGGAGGCGCAGGATCTGCGCATTGCCGACATGGTGCTGCAGGAAGGCCGCGCCCTGATCGTCGCGATCAACAAATGGGATTCCGCCGAAGACCAGAGCCGCCTGTTCAACGGCATCAAGAAGGCGCTGGACGAGGGGCTGGCGCAGGTGAAGGGCGTGCCGCTGCTGACGGTATCCGCGCTAACCGGCAAGGGGCTGGACACGCTGATGCAGGTCGCCTTCGAAACCCGCGAGCGCTGGAGCCGCCGGGTGCCCACCTCGGCGTTGAACCGCTGGTTCGAGCATGCGCTGGATCGCAATCCGCCGCCGGCGCCGGGCGGCCGCCGCATCAAGATGCGCTACATCACCCAGGCGCGGAACCGGCCGCCGACCTTCATCGTCTTCGGCACCCGGCTCGACGAGCTTCCGGAAAGCTACAACCGCTATCTGGTGAACAGCCTGCGCGACGATCTCGACCTGAAGGGTCTTCCCATCCGCATCAACATGCGGTCGCGGAAAAACCCGTTCGATACGTGATGCAGCGGCTGCACGACCTGCTTGAGGCGGGGCCGGCCGATGCCGTTGCACTGGTGGAGCGCGACCGGCGACTGACCTATGGCGAGCTGCGCGCCGAAGTCGCGGCGGTTGCCGCCGGGCTGCAGCAACGGGTGCATCCAGGTGACCGTGTCGCGATATGGCTGCCCAAGAGCCTGGAATGTGTGGTGCTGCTGTTCGCGATTTCCCGCGCGGGGGCGGTGGCGGTGCCGGTAAACCCGGTGCTGCGCGGGCAGCAGTTGCTGCACATCCTCGCGGACTCCCAGGCCGCCCTGCTGGTCACGCACCGGATGCGCGGGGCGACGCTGACGGATGCACCATGCCCGGTGCTGCTGCTGGAGGACGGCTGGCAGGATCTGCGCAGCGTCGCGCCAGGCGAGGCCGTGGCGGGCGGCGAGCTGGCGGCGCTCCTCTACACCTCCGGCTCCACCGGGCGGCCAAAGGGCGTCATGGTCACCCACGCAAATCTGCTGACGGGCGCCCGAAGCGTCGCCGGCTATCTGGGAACAGCGGCTGACGACCGGGTGCTGTCCGTCCTGCCGCTCAGCTTCGATTTCGGCTTCTCGCAGGTGACGACCGCGTTCCTGAAGGGCGCTTCCGTGGTGCTGCTGGACTATCTGACGCCGCGCGACGTGGTGCAGGCCTGCGCCCGCCACGGCATCACCCAGCTTGCCGCCGTGCCGCCGCTCTGGGTGCAGCTGACCGGTCTCGATTGGCCGGCAGAGGCTATTTCCTCGATGCGGACTCTGTCCAACAGCGGCGGCCGCCTGCCGGTGCCGACGGTGAAGGCGCTGCGGGCGCTGTTTCCCAACGCGCGGCTGCACCTGATGTACGGCCTCACCGAGGCCTTTCGTTCCACGACACTTCCGCCGGAACTCGCCGACAGCCATCCCTCCAGCATTGGCCGCGCCATCCCGGACGTGGAGGTGCTGGTGATCCGCCCGGACGGACGCGAGGCGCCTGACGGCGTCGCCGGCGAGCTGGTGCATGCAGGGCCGCTGGTGACGCAGGGCTATTGGCGCGATCCCGAACGCACGGCACAGCGGTTCAGACCGGCGCCGGAAACGTCGCGTTATGGCGGCATCGCCGTCTGGTCGGGCGACAAGGTGGTGCGCGATGCCGACGGGCTTCTCACATTCGTTGGCCGCGAGGACGAGACCATCAAGACCATGGGCACGCGCGTATCGCCGACCGAGATCGAGGAGCTGGCGCACCTGAGCGGCGCGGTCTTGCAGGCGGTGGCGCTTGGCATACCCGACGAAATGGCCGGCCAGCGCATCCGGCTGGTCGCAAGCGCCGCCGAGGGGCTGAGCGAGGCCGAGGCCGAGGTGCGGCTGGTGGCCTGGTTCCGCAAGGAGGCTGCCCCCTATATGCAGCCCGCCGGCATCGTCTGGCTGGACGCGCTGCCGCATTCGGCAAACGGGAAGCTGGATCGGGCGGCGCTCAGGGACAGGTTCGGGCGTTGAGCGAGGCGGCTGCTGGCGGGGAGCGGGTGCCAGCCGGATTCTGTCGGGACGGCGATGGGCGGTTGTTGCTGGCCGGAAGGCCTGCCGCAGAGCTGGTCGCCGCAGCCGGCGATACGCCCCTGTTCGTCTATGTCGCCGGGCTGTTGCAGACCCGCGTTGCGGCGTTCCGGGCGGCCATGCCTGGCGACATACACCTCCACTATGCCGTGAAGGCGAACCCGTTCCCACCGCTGATGGCGCATATGACCGGGTTGGTGGACGGCTTCGACATTGCCTCTGCCGGCGAAATGGCGAAGGCGCTGGAGGCGGGGATGCCGGCCGATCGGATCAGCTTCGCGGGGCCGGGAAAGCGCGACCGCGAGCTGCAGGCCGCGATAGAGGCCGGGGTCACGCTCAACATCGAATCCGAAGGCGAGCTGGGGCGTGCAGGCGCCATCGCAGAAGCGCTTGGCAAGACGGCCCGTGTGGCGCTGCGGGTGAATCCGCCGTTCCAGCTGAAGGGCTCCGGCATGAAGATGGGCGGCAACGCCGCACCTTTCGGTGTCGATGCAGCCATGGCCCCGCCGCTCCTGCGGCGAATGCAGCAGGCGCCCTTCGAGCTGCGGGGGCTGCACGTCTTTGCCGGGTCGCAGGCACTTTCGGCGCCGGCCATCCTCGAAGCACAGGCGGCAACGGTCGTGCTGGCCGACGAACTGTCGCGTGAGGCCGGCGTGGAGCTGCCCTTTGTCAATCTGGGGGGCGGCTTCGGCGTGCCCTATTTCCCCGGCGACCGCGAGCTCGATCTGGCCGAGCTGGGCGATGGGCTGACTGCTATTCTCGCCGGCCGAGCCCCGACACTGCGCAACGCCCGGTTCGCGCTGGAGCTTGGACGCTGGCTCGTCGCGGAGGCGGGAGTCTATCTCTGCCGGATCGTCGACCGGAAACGCTCGGGTGGCGAGACCTTCCTCGTCACCGATGGCGGCCTGCACCACCAGCTGGCGGCAACCGGCAATTTCGGCACGGTGATCCGGCGCAACTATCCGGTGGTGAACGCAAGCAGGGGAGGGCCGGCTGCGGAAACCGCGTCGGTGGTCGGTTGCCTGTGCACGCCGCTCGATCGGCTCGCCGACAAGGTCGAATGGCCGCAATCGGAAATAGGGGATCTTGTCGCGGTTTTCATGGCCGGGGCCTATGGCCGCTCTGCCAGCCCGGAAGCCTTCCTGGGGCATCCACCCGCGCTGGAAATATTGGTCTAGCTCTCAGCCGGGCTTGGCCGGAGCGCCGCGCGTTGCATCTCTCTCTGGCATCAGGAGCATCGCGGTGGCGGCTCCCGCTGCTACGCCCAGAGTAAGCCCGATGATCCACACCAGGATGACATAGCGTATGCCCGATTTCGGCTCTTGAGCCATTTGCTGTTCTGCCCGCTTGAGATGCATTTTGATGTGCGGCCTGCTTTTTGGTGCGACTTGATTAAATGCCTGCAATATTTATGCCAACTTGTTTATTCCTCCATTTCAACGGGATGCTAACGCCTTGTAGCGCCGAATTGTAAACTTAGCCGACAATATCTGGGTAAACAGCTCCAACGAACCATAACCCGTCGGGTGGTGCGTTCAGGGTTAGCGCCGAACGGTCGCAGGCTTCCAGCGCTGTCCTGACGTCGGCAGGGGTGGCGCGGCCTTCTCCCACGGTGACCAGCGCGCCCACCATCGAGCGAACCTGGTGGTGCAGGAAAGAGCGGGCGGCAGCGTGTACCGTCACCAACTCGCCTTCGACGGAAATATCCAGCCTGTCCAATGTCTTGACCGGTGACTGCGCCTGGCAATGGACATGGCGAAAGGTCGTGAAATCGTGCCGGCCGACAAGGTGGTTGGCGGCTTCCTGCATGGCGCCGGTGTCCAGCAGATTGGGCCGCCGCCAGACCAGACCTTGCTCGTGTGTCAGAGGCGCGCGGCGGCAGCGGATGCGGTAGGCATAGGCGCGGCCGATACAGGAAAAGCGGGCGTGGAAATCAGGCGCAGCCTCGCTGGCATCGAGCACCGCGGCCGGCGCGCCGGCGAACTTCAGCCGGGCGTTCAGCGCCTCCATCAGCCGGAACGGCGTCATCTGCCTTTTCAGATCGAGATGCGCCGTCATCGCGCTGGCGTGGACACCGGCGTCGGTGCGGCCGGCTGCCTGCACGGTCGCTTCCTCGCCGCTGATGTCATGTACGGCGGCTTCCAGCGCCTGCTGCACCGAAGGGCCGTGCGCCTGTCGCTGCCAGCCCATGAAGGCACGGCCGTCATACTCGATGGTGAGCCGAAAACGCGTCAAAGCGGCTCGCCGGGCTGCAGGCGGCGGCCGCGTAGCCAATCGGCGGCAGGCATACGCGGCCTGCCTTCGGGCTGCACGGTGACAAGCGACAGGGAGCCGGACCCGGCGGCGACCAGCGCATCGCCCAGATAATGGCCGGGATCGCCGTTCTGCGGGGCGGGCAGGGCGGCGATCAGCTTTACCCGCTGGCCGCCGCTTTCGAACCAGGCGCCGGGGCTGGGCTGCATGGCGCGGACCAGCCGGTCGATCTCTTCGGCGGAGGCGGCCCAGTCGATCCGCGCTTCGGCCTTGTCGATCTTGTGGGCGTAGGTGACGCCCTCCTCCGGTTGCGGCGTGGCGGCTGGCATGCGCTCCAGTGTTTCCAGCAGCAGCTGCGCGCCCAGCTCCGCGAGGTTTTGCGTCAGCTCTCCGGCAGTTTCGCGGCCGATGGAGATCCGCGCTTCGCTCAGCATCGGCCCGGTATCCAGCCCGCGCTCCATCTGCATGATGGTGACGCCGGTTTCCTTGTCTCCGGCCAGGATCGCGCGCTGCACGGGCGCGGCGCCCCGCCAGCGCGGGAGGAGCGAGGCGTGGATATTCAGGCAGCCCAGACGCGGCGCATCGAGGATCGGTTGCGGCAGGATCAGCCCATAGGCGGCGACAACGGCGCAATCGAGGTTGAGCGCTGCGAATTCGGCCTGTTCGGCCTCACCCTTCAGGCGTTCGGGGGTGCGGACCTGCAGTCCCAGCGCCTCCGCCCGCAGCTGGACCGGCGAGGGCGTCAGCCGGCCGCGGTTCGCCGGTCGCGGCGGCTGGGTATAGACGGCGGCGATCTCGTGCCCGACCCGATGCAGGGCATCGAGCGCGGATACCGCAAAATCCGGGGTTCCCATGAAGGCAATTCGCATGGCAGAGCCATTAGGATGGACGATGCGTTGCAGCAACTGACCTCGCTGGTGGCGAGGCTTCCGGGACTGGGGCCGCGATCGGCGCGGCGGGTGGTGCTGCACCTGCTGAAGAACCGGGAGACCGTGCTGGCGCCGCTGGTGGGGGCGCTGGGGCGGGTGGATGCGGCGCTGTCGGAATGCGACATCTGCGGGAATCTCGACATCGCCAATCCCTGCCGCATCTGCACCGATGCAAAGCGCGATCCGGCGTTGCTGTGCGTGGTGGCCGACGTCGCAGACCTGTGGGCACTGGAGCGGGGGCGTTTGTTTGCCGGACGCTATCATGTGCTGGGCGGCACACTGTCGGCGCTGGACGGGGTCGGGCCTGAGGCCTTGAGCATCGGCAAGTTGGTGGAGCGGGTGACGGATGGGGTCAGCGAAGTGGTGCTGGCGATGAACGCGACGCTGGAGGGGCAGACGACGGCGCATTTCGTCGCCGAGCAGCTGGCGGGCACGGGGGTGAAGATCAGCCAGCTGGCGCATGGCGTGCCGGTGGGGGGCGAGCTGGATTATCTGGACGAGGGTACGCTGGCGCAGGCCCTTCGCTTGCGGAGACCTTTGGCATGATGGATTCGATTTTGCTGATCCCCTCGCCCGGCGGGCTGGCGGCCGGACTGGAGCCATTGAAGGCGCGAATGCGTGTGGCCGGATCGGTGGAGGATGCCTTGCCCCACGCCGCCGAGGTGCGGGCGCTGATCGCCTTGCCGCATTCGATGACGCGCGAGCTGGTGCAGGTGATGCCGAAGCTGGAGTGGATCCAGACCTTGAGCGCCGGGGTGGACCCGCTGCTGCCGCTGGGAATTCCGGAACGGGTCAGGATTTCGAATGCGGCGGGATTGCATGCGCCGCAGATGAGCGAGCTGGTGTTCTTCCAGTTGCTGACGATGCTGCGCGATACGCGCGCCATTTTCGCGCGGCAGGCGGCGCATCAGTGGAAGGTGGAGCCGCAGCGGCTGCTGTGGGGGAAGAAGCTGCTGATCACCGGTGTCGGACAGATTGCCGTGGCGCTGGCGAAGCGGGCGCAGGCTTTCGACATGGAAGTTACCGGCGTCAGCGGCGGGCGGACGAAGGCGGAGGGTTTCGACCGCATCCGGCCTACGTCCGAGTTGCATGCAGCGTTGGCCGAGGCGGATTTTGTCGTGGTGCTTACGCCCTATACGCCGGCTACGCACGAGATGTTCGACGAGGCGGCTTTTGCGGCGATGCGGCCGCATGTGCTGTTCATCAATGTCGGCCGCGGCAAGGTGGTGAAGCAGGCGGACTTGCTGGCGGCCCTGGTTGAGGGGCGGATTGCGGGCGCTGCCCTGGATGTGTTCGAGACGGAGCCCTTGCCGGCCGACAGCCCGGTCTGGGATGCGCCGAACATGCTGGTGACGCCGCATATCGGTGGCTTCAGCGACAGTTTTGTGCGGCAGGTGACACCCTTCCTTCTGCAGAACTTTGCCAATTGGGATGCCGGGCGGCCGCTGCTGAACGAAGTTCGCCTTTCCTGACCTGTTGAACAACGTGCGGCTGACTTGACCTCTGCGGGGGGCTTTCCTAGCTAGAAGGCATCATGGCCATCCTGCCCATCCTTGAGGTTCCCGACCCGCGCCTGCGCCGCATTTCCGAGCCCGTGGCCGAAGTGAACGACGAGATTCGGGCGCTGATCGCCGACATGTTCGAGACGATGTACGATGCGCCGGGGATCGGTCTGGCGGCGGCTCAGGTGGATGTGCCGCTCAGGCTGCTGGTGATGGACCTGCAGGACGGGCCGGAGGATGCGGAGGGGAAGGGCACCGCCAATCCGCGTGTGTTCATCAACCCGGAAATCCTTGATCCGTCTGAAGACTATAGCGTTTACAACGAGGGCTGCCTGTCGGTACCCGGGCAATATGCCGATGTGGAGCGGCCGGCGGTGGTGCGGGCGCGCTGGCTGGACGAGCATGGCAACAGCCACGACGAGCAGCTGGACGAGCTGCTGGCGACCTGTTTGCAGCATGAGATGGACCATCTGAACGGGGTGCTGTTCATTGACCATCTGTCGCGGTTGAAGCGGGAAATGGTACTGAAGAAGCTGGAAAAGCAACGGGCGGAAAAGGCCCGGAAGAAGGTCGCAGCCTGAATGAGCCTGATTTCGTGAGTAAGGGCGGGCGGCTCGACAAGGTTGAGCAGCTCCACGCGCCCAAGGATTCGGCCAAGGTCGAGAAAGCGCTGCAGTACCGGCTGTCGCAGATCCTGATTGCCTATCATCGTCAGAAGCGGCGGGCGATCATCCTGCTGGAAGGCTGGGACGCCGCCGGCAAGGGTGGGCTGATCAAGCGGCTGACATCCGAACTGGACCCGAGATTTTTCGAAGTGGTGCCGATTGCTGCGCCGAACGCAGTGGAGCGCGAGCAGCATTACATGGTGCGCTTTGCCCAGAGCCTGCCGGCGCGTGGGAACTGGACGATTTTCGATCGCAGCTGGTATGGCCGGGTGCTGGTGGAGCGGGTGGAGGGTTTTGCCACCCGCGACGAGTGGAAGCGCGCCTATGACGAGATCAACGCCGTCGAGCAGGCGCAGGTGGCCGACGGCACCCGACTGGTGAAGCTGTTCCTGCATACGACGCAGGAAGAGCAGGACGAGCGGCTGATCGACCGGCTGGAGCAGCCTTGGAAGCGCTGGAAGGTGAGCGCCGAGGATTTCCGTAATCGATCGCGGCGGGCGGACTATCTGGAAGCCTATGAGGACATGTTCGAGAAGACGGACACCAAGCATGCGCCCTGGCACCTGATCGGGGCGAACCACAAGAAACATGCCCGGATTGCGGGCTTGCAGATCATCGCCGATGTGCTGGCCGAGGATGTGGAGCTGAAGGATCCGGAGCTGGACTCGGATTTGCGCAAGCTGGCCGAAGAGGAATTGGGGATCAGGCTCGACCCGCAGTGAGATAACCAAATTGGTTGTTCCACGTGGAACAATTCCTACAGATTCACTCCTTTTTCGTTGTTTTTCCTGGTGTTGGGTTTAGCCCCGTTGGATTTGTTCCACGGTTATTTGCATCTTTCGCGTGTGCTTTGGCGGCGCAAATATGGTGTCCTGGGGTTTGTCTAAACTGCCCTAGACTAGCCGGCAGCGTGTGAGCTGGAATGGTCGTGCAAGCTTCGCCTTCTTCAGCGCCTGAACCACCTCATCAGAGAAGAAATGCTGCGAGATCATTTCGCCGGCTGTCCAGATCTTGAGGGCTCCCGCAGCCTCGCGTGAAACAGCCAGGTCGTCTGTCTTCGCACTGTGAGCGGAGTAGGTACGATGCATGCTGTCGTACCGCAGGTTCTGAGACTGCTCCGGCACGATCGCCGTCAACCGAGGCGTGATATGAAACTGGAAGTAGCGCTTTTCCGTCCGGCGCTGACGGTCCGAAAAGAAGACTTCCGTCGGCACTAACCTGGATGGACCGATGTCGATCCCGCTCAGCGCCTCTACAACCGCCGCAGACACCAGTGGCGCAACGGTTCCGGTGATGACATCCCGCTCCTTTGCCAACCGCTTGTCGCTCCAGTCGTCATCAGCCCAAATCATCCTTGGAAACTCGTCCGCAGGCCATGGGTCCCCTCTCCCCGCAATTTGAACAAACTCGCTCCAGCGTTCGAAGCTCTTCTCCCGAATGTCATCTATGAAGCCGACAGTCGTTCGACTATCGCTCGAAAAATCCGCCATCCAGACATGATCGCTGCTCACGTCAAACTCCCTTGTCAGCATGTTTTTGCTGCCATTTTCTGCTGACCCACGCGTATGATGGCCGTGCCGCTTCGGATGTCCAGGAAAACCGGGGCTCCGATCCCCCTGCCTTCGCAGGGGCAGGCAAGTCCGGGGTGACGGGTGGGGATGGTGGCGCTTGGCTTTAGAGGTTGGTGCGGGCGGCGCGGCTCCACCCACCCCCGGCCCCTCCCGGCTAGGGAGGGGAGAAGAGATGGGGCTTAGATTGGGTAGCGGATTTCCAGCACTTCGAGGATGCGCTCGCCTGTGGGAAGGCGGACGGTGCGGGTTTGGCCGGTGATGGCTCCCTTCAGTGCCACTGCCACCGGGCTGTTCCAGGCTATCAGGCCTTCGCTGGCATTGGCTTCGTCGCGCCCTACCAGGGTCAGGGTCTGGCGGCGGTCGTCCCCGTTTTCCAGAATTTCGGCGACTGTTACCGTTGCGCCGAAGAAGACTCTTGTCTTGTCGGGTTGGCGGCTGGGGTCGACCACCTGCAGGTCCGCCATGCGTTTGGCGAGGTGGCTTAGCTCGCGGTCGATTTCGCGCAGGCGTTTGCGGCCATAGAGATAGTCGCCGTTTTCCGAGCGGTCGCCGTTGCCGGCCGCCCAGCTGACGGTTTCGACCATCTGCGGGCGCTCGGTCAGGAACAGATGATCATAGCGCGCCTTCAGCGCGGCCATGCCTGCCGGCGTGATGGGATCGCTCAATTGCCCTTCAGCCATTCCGAAACGCGGGGGCGGGCGCCGAAGCGTTTGGGCTCCAAGAGGCTGTAGACGACGGCGTTTTCGCTCACGCGCTGGACGTAGTTTCTGGTCTCCTGGATGGGGATCATTTCCACCCAGTCGATCATGTCGTTGGTGGTGGCGCCGCGCGGGTCTCCATTGAGGGCGATCCATTTGCGGACGTTGCCGGCGCCGGCGTTGTAGGCGGCGATGGCCATGGCGCCGTTGGAGAAATTATCGCGCCGGAGGCCGATATAATAGCTGCCAAGCGTGAGGTTATAGGCCGGGTCGGTGAAGAGGCGATTCACGTCGTAGGGGAGGCCGAGCTTTGCAGCCACGTCGCTGGCGGTGGCGGGCATCAGCTGCATCAGGCCACGGGCGCCGGCGGATGAGAGGGCGGTGCGATCGAAGCTGCTCTCCTGCCGGGCGATGGCGTGGCTGATGACCCAGTCCTTGGGCGGCAGTGGGCTGTTGGCGGGGAGGCGCGGGTAAGCGAGATCGAAGGTGGAGAGGTCGCCGCCGGGTCGGGCGTCCTTCCAGACCCAGACGCCGAGATCGGGGCGGTTGATGCGCTGGCCGAGTTCGGCGACAGCGCGGGCCTCGGCAGGGGTGGAGGCGCTGTCTGCCAGGGCGCGGACGAAGAGCGAAGCGCGGACCGGCTCGCCCATGTCGTTCAGCATCAGCATGGCGCGGGCGAGCGAGGAGGTTTCCGCCTTGTTGCGGTCTGCCAGGCTGACGTTGATGCGCGGGACCATGGGCAGTTCGGGAGTGCGGCCGAGTTCCTCGGTGGCGAGCTGGCCGTAATAATAGTCGAAGTGCTTCGCGGCGCGTTCGAAGGCGGCGTTGGCGGCGGCGGGGTTGTTGCGGGCCTTTTCGGCGCGGCCCATCCAGTAGTCGCCGCGCGTCTGGCTGATGGGGGTGGTGACGGCGGCGTTGAAGTTGGTGAAGTTGCGCACGGCGTCGGCCGGGCGGTTGAGGCGGCGGAGCGCGATCCAGCCGGCGAGCCATTCGGTGTCGGAGAGATCCACGCGTACGGAGAGCGGCTGCGCGGCGATGTTGGTGCCTTCGGCGTAGGTGCGGTGGTTGGAGAGGAGGCGGTAGGCAGTCTGGTTGTCGCCTCGGCGCATGGCGGCGCGGCCCAGTGCCAGGCGCTTTTCGAGCCAGGTTTCCGGCGCCGTGACCCCCGGGTCGTTGCTGCCAGCTGCAAGGAGCGCCTCCGCTTCGGAGAGACGGCCGGCGCGCTCGAGGAAGATGGCGCGATCGTAGATGAGGCCTGCATTGCGGGAAAGGGCGGCTGGAACCTGCGCTGCGAGCGCCTCGGCGCCGGGGCTGTTGGAGCGGAGCGCGATGCGGGCGTTGGCCAGCTGCTGCTGATCGGCGCCGAGCATGGGGACTATGCGGGCGGCGGCGCTGGTCTGTCCGGCCCAGATAAGCGCGTCGGCGCGGCGGGCGTGATCGGCCGGCGTGAAGCTGGAGCCGAAGCGGGCGTAGAGCGGATCGGCGAGTTCAGGCGGGATGCCGGGGCGGACCCAGGCTTGCTTTGCAAGCTTTTCGGCCTCTGGGCCGGAGGTGATGAGGGCCATGCGCGCCTGTCCGCCGGCGGTTTGCGGGGGGAGCTGCTGGAAGAAGGCGCGTGCTTCGCTGTCAGAGCTTTTCTTTTGATCGGTTGCCTGTTGCTCGGCGCGGCGGCGGATGGCGGTGGTGCCGGGCCAGTCGGGGTGGGCGGTGAGGAATTTCGCCTGCACGGCGAGCGAGGGTTCGGCGCCGACGGCCGGGGTGCGGCGGAGCCAGTCCCAGGTGGCGAGCGAGTCAGCGAGTGGGGAAGGCGCGCCATAGGGCTGGGCGCCGCTGCGGGCATCATAGGCGTTGAACTGCTGGCGGAGCCAGACGGTGCTGGCGGTGTCGCTCTGTGCGGCTAGCGGGGCGGCGAGCGGTGTGGAGGCGAGGGCGAAAGCCAGCAGGGCGGCGCGAAGGGTATGTTGCACGGTCATCCCATAGTCTTTAGGCAGGCCGGGCAGATGCGCCAAGGCCGTGTGACGGGCTTTGCGCCGGCGCCTCTCTATCCTGGGACCAGATGATGACGAAGATTACCGGCTCGATCCCTGCGCTTGTGACCCCGTTTCGCGACGGGAAAGTGGACGAGCGGGCGCTGGCCGAGTTCGTCGACTGGCAGGTGTCTGAGGGGTCGAGCGGGCTGGTGCCATGCGGGACGACGGGCGAATCGGCGACGCTGTCCATCGAAGAGCATGACCATGTGGTGGCGCTGACCGTTAAGGCGGCGAAGGGGCGGGTGCCGGTGATTGCCGGCTGCGGCTCCAACGATACGGCGGTGGCGCTGCAGCATATGGAGAGCGCGGCGAAGGCCGGGGCGGATGTGGCACTGGTGGTTTGCCCCTATTACAATCGGCCGGGGCAGCGCGGGCTGATCGCGCACTTCCTGCATCTGGCGAACAAGGGGCCGCTGCCGATCCTTCTGTATAATGTGCCGGTGCGGAGCGGGATCGACATGACGACCGAGACGATGGCGGAGCTGGCGCTGCATCCGAACATCATCGGCGTAAAGGAATCGACCGGCGATATCGAGCGGGTGAGCCAGATCCGCGAGCAATGCGGCAAGGATTTCCGCATCATCTGCGGCAATGACTATATGACGCTGGGGTCTGTTGCGCATGGGGCGCATGGGGCGATTTCGGTGACCGCGAACGTGGCACCTCGGCTGAATGCGGAGCAGGTGGCGGCTTGCCTGCGCGGCGATTTCGCGACGGCGCTGGCGCTGCAGGATCAGTTGTATCCGCTGCACAGCGCGCTGTTTTCCGACGCTTCGCCCGGGCCGACGAAATTTGCGCTGAGCCTGCTGGGGAAGGTGGGGATGGAGACGCGGCTGCCGGTGGTGGCGCCGGGCGAGGCTTCGCGGGCGAAGGTTGCGGCGGCCATGGCACACGCCGGGATAGCTCCGTGATTTTTCCTTTCTCCTCCCCTTCGCTTCGGGCGCGCAGTCGCGCTTGCGGCGCCTTCGGTGCCGGGTTCCGCTGATGGCGCGGCCGAAACCCGTTGGCACCAAGGTGAAGACCGTCGCCGAGAACCGGCGCGCACGCTATGAATATGCCTTTGAGGATATTCTGAGCGCCGGGATCGTGCTGACCGGCACAGAGGTGAAGAGCCTGCGCTTTGGCGAAGGCTCGATCGCGGAAAGCTATGCCGAGGTAAAGAATGGCGAGGTATGGCTGGTGAATGCCAACATCCCCGAGTTCAGCCATGGCAACCGCTTCAACCACGAGCCGAAGCGACCGCGCAAGCTGCTGCTGCGCGAGCGCGAGATCGAGAAGCTGCACGGGGCGGTGGCGCGGCAGGGCATGACGTTGGTGCCGATTTCCGTCTATTTCAACGAGCGCGGGCGGGCGAAGGTGGAGCTGGCCGTCGCCAAGGGGCGGAAGCTGCACGACAAGCGCGCGCACGAAAAGGAAAAGGACTGGAAGCGGGAGGCGGGGAGGCTGCTGCGCGAGAAGGGCTGAGCCCTGGTTCAGCCGCTGTCCATCGCGTTCCCGTTCCAGTCTGTCGAAAATATGCAATCTGTGGCCGCCGCCGTTGCGTATCGGGCACGGTGGACACATCTTTGCCGTAAATGGCGGGCAGCGGGCGCCGGCATAAAATGGAGCGATGGAAACAGGGGTGAAGCGCTGGCTGCGGATATCGACGAGGGAAGAGCTGCTGGGCAACCGGTGGCTGAAGCCTTTTGCCGAGCATCTTTCAAGCCCGCTGTTGTGGCGCTGGAACCGTAGAGGGGTGGCACGAGGTACTGCGCTGGGCTTGTTTGCCGCCTTTGCGGTGCCCGTGGCGCAGACGCCCTTCGCCGCACTGTTTGCGGTGGGCGCCAGGGCGAATCTGCCGGTGGCGGCCCTGGCGACTTTCGTGACCAATCCGTTGACGGTCCCCTTCATCTATTATCTGGCCTATCTGGTGGGGCGGTTTGCGCTGCGCGTGCAATCGGACACATTTTTTGCGCTGTCGCCCGATGCCGGGGCGATCGAGCGGGCCTTTGACTGGATCGTGACGCTGGCCGGGCCGACCTATGTGGGGCTGCTGCTGTTTGCGGCGGCGTCCGCGGCGATCGGCTATCTCGCGGTACATCTGGGCTGGCGGATGTGGGTGAGGCAGCGCTGGAAGCGGCGAAAGAAGCAGCGTGCGGCGCGGCCGGTTGTGCGCAACGGCGCCAGCCGGATCGAGGTATGAGTTTCAACAGGAAGCTGGCGGAAGCCAAGCAGGCGTGGGCGCGCGCCGGCAGACTGCTGACGGGAAAGATCGACCCCGACCATGAGATGCGGCTGCCGCCGGGGCAGCGGCTGGTGACGAACTGGCCAGTGCTGGACCTGGGGGTGCAGCCACATGTGGAGATTGCGAACTGGCGGCTGGCCGTGGACGGGGCAGTGGAGCATCCGCTGGAGCTGGATTGGGAGGCGTTCCTGGCGCTGCCACAGGCGGAAGATGTTTCCGATATCCACTGTGTCACGCAGTGGAGCCGCTATGACAATCGCTGGCAGGGGGTGAAGACCGGCGTGCTGGCGGGGCTGGTGAAGCCGAAGCCGGAGGCGGCACATGTGATCCTGCACAGCCATGACGGCTATACGACGAACGTGGAACTGGCGCATTTCCTGGAAGAGGACTGCCTGGTGGCGCACAGCCATGACGGGATGCCTTTGACGCGCGAGCATGGCGGGCCGGCACGGCTGGTGATTCCGCGCTGGTATTTCTGGAAAAGCGCGAAGTGGATTAAACGCATCGAGTTTTCCGCCGTGGACAAGCCCGGATTCTGGGAGGTTCGCGGTTATCACAACATCGGTGATCCCTGGCTTGAGGAGCGCTACGGCTGAAGGGCCGGTTGCGCCTGTGCGGACACAGGCGGTGGGGCTGCTGGCGGCCGGGCTGGCGCATGATCTGAACAATATGCTGGGCGGCATCGTGGCGACCGCCGAGCTGCTGCAGCTGCGCGGCGGCATGGGCCGCGAGGACAGCCGCGATCTGGAGGCGATTGCCGAGCAGGCGGTAAAGGCGAGCTCGCTGGTGCGGCAGATCCTGGCCTTTTCCCGGCAGGACATGCTGAACCCGGAGACGGCCGGGCTTGCGGCACTGGTGCAGCGCTTTCGGCCCATGCTGGAGGCGCTGGCGGGGGCTTCGGTGCGGCTCGACCTTGCCGGGGGCGAGGATGTGCGGGTGCGGGTGGATCCGACAGCGCTGGAGCGGGTAGTGGTGAACCTTGTGCTGAACGCCCGCGATGCCGTGCTGGAGACGCGGCGGTCCAGAGGGCTGGTGCGGATCTCGACCGCGCGGCGGGCACCCGGGGAGCGGCCGGAAGCGGGGCGCACGTTCATGCCGGATGCGCCCTATGCAGTGCTGCAGGTAGAGGACAATGGGCCAGGGATCGACCCGGTGCATGCAGCGCGCATCTTCGAGCCCTATTTCACAACGCGCCCCGGCGGACAGGGATTGGGGCTGGCGAGCGCCTTCGGGCTGGTGAAGCAGTCTGGCGGGTTCCTGCTGCAGGATCGCAGCGTGCTGGGGGGCGCGCGCTTTGCGGTCTATCTGCCGGAAGCCGGCGCGGCGATGGCGCGAACACCCTATGCGACGTTGCCGGGCGGGCAGGTGGTGCTGCTGGTGGAGGATGATCTGCTGCTGCGCATGTCGGTGGCGCGCGGGCTCGAGCGGCTGGGATACCGGGTACGGCACGCCGCCGACGGCGAGCAGGCGCTGGCCCGGCTGGCGTCGGAACGGCCGGCGCTGATGGTGAGCGATATCCGCATGCCCGGGCTGGACGGGGTGGAGCTGACGCGGCGGGCGCGGGGGCTGTATCCGGGGCTGCGGGTGCTGCTGGTCTCGGGATTTGCCGACGAGGAAGCGCGGCTGGCGGTGCCGGGGCTGGATGTGGCGTTTTTGCCGAAACCCTTCACGGTGAAGACACTTGGGGAACGTATTCGCGAGCTTGTGTGAAGGGCGGCTCGCAAGGCTTGCAGGGGTGGAACAAAAAGGGTACGAAAAGTTCGGACGGTGGCCTTGCGCCCCGGAGGGGGCACGGCTAGCACGAGCCTCAGGGTCTATATGTGCGGCGGTTCGCCGATTGCGGAATGGGGATTTGATGGACAGGGAAAAGGCTCTCGAAGCGGCGCTGGCGCAGATCGACCGGGCGTTCGGCAAGGGTAGTGCCATGAAGCTGGGCCAGCGCGAGACGCTGGAGATTGAATCGATCCCCACCGGCTCGCTGGGGCTGGATATCGCACTGGGCATCGGCGGCGTTCCCAAGGGGCGCATCGTCGAGATATATGGCCCGGAATCGAGCGGCAAGACGACGCTGGCGCTTCATATCGTGGCGGAAGCGCAGAAGGCTGGCGGCGTGGCGGCCTTTGTGGACGCCGAGCATGCGCTGGACCCGATCTATGCCAAGAAGCTGGGTGTCGACACCGACAATCTGATTGTTTCGCAGCCGGATACCGGCGAGCAGGCGCTGGAAATCACCGACACGCTGGTGCGTTCGAACGCCATCGACGTACTGGTGGTGGATTCCGTGGCGGCGCTGGTGCCGCGGGCGGAAATCGAAGGCGAGATGGGCGACAGCCATGTCGGCCTGCAGGCGCGGTTGATGAGCCAGGCGCTGCGCAAGCTGACGGGTTCGATCGCCCGTTCGAAGTGCGTGGTGATCTTCATCAACCAGGTGCGGATGAAGATCGGCGTCATGTATGGGAACCCGGAGACGACTACGGGTGGCAATGCGCTGAAATTCTATGCCTCGGTGCGTCTGGATATCCGCCGCACGGGGCAGATCAAGGACCGCGACGATATCGTGGGCAACACCACGCGGGTGAAAGTGGTGAAGAACAAGGTGGCGCCCCCGTTCCGGCAGGTCGAGTTCGACATCATGTATGGCGCGGGCATTTCCAAGACCGGGGAAATCCTGGACCTGGGGGTGAAGGCGGGCATTGTGGAGAAATCCGGCGCCTGGTTCTCGCATGATAGCGTTCGCATCGGGCAGGGCCGGGAGAACGCGAAGAAGTTCCTGGTGGAGAATCCGGAAATCTGCGCGAAGATCGAAGCAGCGATCCGGGCCAATTCTGCCGGGGTATCGGATGCGCTTCTTGCCGGGCCTGAGCCGGACGACGATATCTGATGCGTTATTGAGCGGGGCGGCCTGAAAAGGCTGCTTCGTGCAGGAACTTCCCGCATGATTGTTGCGATTTCGGCTGAACCGAGGGCTGGATAGAGCCTTCGGGGTGGAAATCATGTCATATTTCTGATATGTGGTTTCACATCGGAGAAGCTGCAGGTTGGATTCGGGCGAATCGCCCGGGTTTTCCTGTATGTTCGGTTTAGTCCGGGCTGACCCAGCAAGGTTGGCTTTGCATAACGGATGAAGGCCTTTTCTTCGAATGTCGCCAACTGGCGGTGTGTCTTCCGGGTCTCGTCGGGACACTGCCATGAACATGATGATGTCGAGCGAGACCGGATCTGCCGATTTTTGCCCTGCCGGCTGGCATAGTGGATTGCCTGCCTGTTCCGTTCGATCCCTTTCCAAGGATTGGTCAGCGGTGACTTCCGGCAAGGGCTGCGTTACCCGCAACCTGCAAGGCGACGGGGTTGAATGCAAGGCAAGGCCGGGCTCGAACGCCAAGAAAGGACAGACAAGCCAATGGCAGCAAAGGCACTCAGCTTCCAGGTGGGTGACAATGTCGTGTATCCCAAGCACGGCGTTGGTCGCGTGATCGAGATTCTCTCCAGCGAAATCGCTGGCACCAAGCTCGAGCTTTATGTGCTTCGCTTCGACAAGGAGCGGATGACTCTGAAAGTTCCTACCGACAAGGCCGAGGGCGTGGGGATGCGCAAGCTTTCGAGCGAGGCGACCCTGAAGGACGCACTGCTGACGCTGAAGGGCAAGCCGAAGATCAAGCGCATCATGTGGTCGCGTCGCGCCCAGGAATATGAAGCCAAGATCAATTCCGGCGACCTGGTTTCCATCGCCGAAGTGGTGCGCGACCTGCATCGCGCCGAAGACCAGCCCGAACAGAGCTATTCCGAACGGCAGATCTTTGAAGCGGCGATCAGCCGCCTGGCGCGCGAAGTGGCGGCGATGAAGAACATCGACGAGCCGGCCGCGCAGCGCGAGATCGAAAGTGTGCTGAAGGCCGCGTAAGCGGTTTTCGCGAATGGGGAATGCAAGGGGTGTGGGGCCGATGCGCCCCGCACCCTTTTGCTTTTTCGCTTTTGCGGCGCGGCCTTGCGGTCGCCGGGATGCTCGCCTAGAAGCGGTGGCGAGAGAGGGATTGAAAGGGAGAAGATCCTTGCGCACCTCGCTTGCCGGCCTGCTGGCCGTTTCCGTTATCGCCGTTTCCGCCCCGGCCCTTGCCGCCCAGCGCAATTTTCCTGTCGGGAATTTCAGCGAGGTTGTCCTTACCGGCTCAACCGACGTGCATGTGAAGGTGGGCGGCGCCGCGGCCGTTTCGGCGACTGGCGCCGATGCAGACCTTGATCGGATGGATATCCGCGTGGAAGGCAACCGGCTGCTGATCGGCACCAAGAAGGGCAGCTGGAGCTGGACTTCGCGCGATGGCGTAGATGTGTATGTGACGGTGCCGGCGTTGACGGCGGCGATCATCAGCGGTTCGGGCGACATGGATATCGACCGGGTGAGCGGCCCGTTCAGCGGCCGGGTGAGCGGCTCGGGCGACATGGAGGTGGCCAAGGTGAATGCGCCCACGTTGAACCTTGCCATATCCGGTTCGGGCGACATCGGTGTCGCAGCCGGGACCTGCGGCACCGGCACCTATGCGACGACTGGTAGTGGTGACATCGACGCCGGCAACGTGCGCTGCACAACGGTGGCGGCGACGGTGACCGGATCTGGCGACATCGATGGGTTTGCGACCGGCACGGCGACGCTGCGCGTGACCGGATCGGGCGATATCGAAGTGAAGGGCGGGGCGCGCTGCACGACGAGCACGACCGGATCGGGCACCACCCGCTGCAGTTGATGATCGGATGGGGGCGGCCTGCCTGGCGGCCCCTGTTTCCTGATTGGCCAGCCCGGCCCTAGCTGACCAACCCCGACAGGGTAGCGAGGCCGAGGAACAGCAGGAAGCCCATCGAATCGGTGATCATCGTCACGAAAACGGATGAGGCGACGGCCGGGTCCGCCCCGGCGCGTTTGAGGCCGAGCGGCACCAGCACGCCGGCGAAGCCGGCGAGGATGAGGTTGAAGAGGATGGCGGCGGCGATGACGCCGCCCAGCAGCCAGTCGGAGAAGATGAGGCCGACGCCGGTTCCCAGCAGGACCGCGATGGTCGCGCCGTTGAGGAGGGCAATGAGCGCTTCGCGACGGACGGTGCGGCCGGTGTTGGCGACGGTCAGCTGGCCGGTGGCAAGCGCGCGGACGATGACGGCCATGGTCTGGTTGCCGGTATTGCCACCGATCGAGGCGACGATGGGCGACAGCGCGGCAAGGATCACCATATGCTCGATGGTGGCGCCAAAGGCGGCGATGACGCTGGCCGAGACGATGGCCGTGCCGAGATTGGCGACCAGCCAGCGGATGCGGGCGCGGTAGCTGTCGAGCACGGGTTCGAAGATGTCGCCGTCGCCAGCGCCGGAGAGCTTCAGGATGTCCTCGCCGGCTTCCTCGGAAATGATGTGGACGATGTCATCGGCCGTAATGACGCCTGCAAGGCGCCCGTCATCATCGACGACGGCGGCGGAAATGAGGGCGTATTTCTGGAAGCGGAGCGCCACCTCTTCCTGGTCCATGTCGACCGGGATCAGCGTCTGCTGGCGCTGCATGACGTCGGAGACGGGAACCCAGCGCGGGGTAGTGAGAATCCAGGAGAGGCGCATGGTGCCGACGGGGCGGTTGTCTGGCGAGACGACGAATATCTCCCAGAAATCGGTGACGTCGTTGGCTTCGGCGCGGAGGTGATCGATGACCTGCCCGACCGTCCATTCCTCGGGGACGGCGATCAGCTCGCGCTGCATCATCCGGCCGGCTGATTCCTCCGGATAGGAGAGCGCGGTTTCGATTGCCGAGCGGTCGTCGTCGGAGAGTTCGTCGAGAACGGCTTCCTGCTCGGCCGGTTCCAGCTCTTCGATGAGGGCGACGGCATCGTCGGTGTCCATTTCCGCGACCGCTTCGGCGACCTGTGCGGCAGGGAGTTCGCCGACGACTTCGTCGCGGACCCAATCGTTCATTTCCGCCAGCACGTCGGCGTTGAGATCGCTGCCGAGGGCGGAGGCGAGGAGGCTGCGCCTGTCGGCGTCGAGCTGTTCGAAGAGGTCGGCGACGTCGGCCGGATGAAGCGGCTTTACGAGCGCCCGGACTTCGCCTTCGTCTTCGGCCTCCAGCGCTGCTTCCACGGCACGCAGGAAGCCCGGCTGCAGACGATTGTCGGCGACCGCTGCGTTGGTATCCTGGAAGTCCTGCTCGCTCATCGCGAAGTCGCTTGGCCCTGCTGGGCGTGGATTGCAACTACCCTGCGACGGAGGACATGAGTGCAACGACGCCCGGGTGCGGGGCAAGCGTCGACAGGCGTTCGCGGAGCGCCGGGAAGGCGTCGTCCGCGGCGGCGATGACCTGGTCGATATCGGTCTCTGTCATGGCGGCGTTGAGGAACATGTTGTGCCAGGGGTGCAGGTAGATGCCGCGGGCGAGCATTTCCTCGGCAAAGGCGAAGCCGCGGGCGAAATCCGGATCCTCTGCGTGGAGAATCTGCGGCATCTGCACCGGGCCTGTCTGCTTCAGGCTGAAGCCGTGGCGGGCGGCGCTGGTGTCCAGGCCGCGGCGCAGGCGGTTGCCGAGATCGTTCAGACGTTCGAGATAATAGCTGTTCTCGATGCGATCGAGGGTGGCGAGCGCGGCCGCCATCGGCGCAGCGGAGAACCAGAAGCTGCCGGTGGCGTAGATTGCCTCTGCGCCTTTTCGCGCGCTGTCGCTGCCGGCGAGGAAGCTGATCGGATGGCCATTGGCGATGCATTTGCCCCAGCTGGAAAGATCCGGTGCGACTCCGAGCTTTGACCAGCTGCAATCGCGAGCGACGCGGAAGCCGGCGCGGACATCGTCGACGATGAGCAGGGCGCCGGCCCTGTCTGCCAGCGCGCGAACGGCCCTTGCATAGTCTGCCGTCGGTTCCTCCTGATCGAAGAAGGCGTCGTGGCGGAAGGGCGAGGCGACGATAGCGGCGAGATCGGTGCCGGCCTCTGCCACGGCTGCCTCCAGGCTGGCGATATCATTGTAGAGGAAGTGGGGCAGGTGGGCGCGGTCTTCGGGCAGGGTGCCGGCCTTCACCGGCGTGCACCAGGGCGCGGAGCCATGATAGGCACCATAGGCGGTGAGCACCTTGCGGCGGCCGGTGGTGGCGCGGGCGACTTCGAGCGCCATCGTGGTGGCGTCGGTGCCGTTCTTGCAGAAGATCACCCAGTCTGCGTGCCCGATGCGGGCGGTGAGGCGTTCGGCGAGCTCGACCATCAGCGGCGAGGGGCCAGTCATGGTATCGCCAAGGCGGAGCTGGCCGATATAGGCAGCATCGATTTCGGGGTCGGCATAGCCGAAGAGGTTGGGGCCATAGGCGCACATCAGGTCGATGTAGCTGTTGCCGTCTGCATCGCGGATGCGGGCGCCGTGGGCGCTGCTGAAGAACTGCGGGAATCCGGGTGGTAGCAGGTGGGTGGCCTGATGGCCGTACATGCCGTTTGGAATCACCCGTGCGGCACGCTCCCGCAGCGCCGTGTCAGCCCGTAGTTGCATATCGTTCCTCCGCCCTGTCGTGCAATTTGGCACAGGGCGGGCGCGGCGCAAGAGGCTTCGGCAAGGGGCGTGTCAGCTGTGTGGCCGGCGGCGTTGAATCGGGCGGCGCCGTCCTTCGGGCGGCTGGCGAAGGACAACGCCGACGGGAAGCGTCGTCCAGAGCAGGGAGACGTCTGCCGAGTCCGCGAACATATTGTAAGCTTTCCGCAAATGGCGAGGCCGATCACGTCCTAGAGGGCGCGGAAGCGGAAATCCTTGAACTTCGCGGTGCCCTGGCCGGCTGAATAGAGGCCGGGGCGGAGCATCATGAAGCCGCCGCGCACATTGTGGTGATAGCCGGAGACTTCCATGCCGCGGTCGAAGCGCCGCCATGTTTTTCCGCCGTCGCCACTGGTATCATAAACCACGATGTGGCGATCGTTGGTGACCCGCATGCGCATCTTGCGGCCGTGCGGATTGGCGGGGCGGCCGCGCTCTATCCCATATTGATGGGTGACGAAGCGGGCTTCGTCGAAGCCTAGGCCGCAATAGAGCTTGTCGTCGTAGAAGAGGATGAGGCCTGCGGTGCCGCCCTCTGCGATCTCTATGTCGCATTCGAACTGGTAGGCAGCGTCGCCGGCGATCAGCATGAGGGGGGAGCTGTCGGACGGAGCCTTGCCGCGAGCGTCGAGGAGGAGGGTGTTGTCGGCGACGCGGACGCGGCTTCGCTCGTCGGCGGCCGGACGGAAGAAGTTCCAGCGGGAACCGAGCGCCAACGTGGAGAAGTCGTCGGAAAGGGGCTGGCCGTGCATGACCGCGGTGCCGCCCTTGGGCTTGGCGATGGGTTGCGAGAGGTCGCCGCCCTTCATGTGGAACCAGCCGTCGGCCGTCCATTCTATGGGATCGAGCAGGCATTGGCGGCCCAGCGTCCAGAAGCTGTTCTCATATCCGTGGTAGACCGCCCACCAGCTTCCGTCGGGGCCTTCGACCAGCGTTGCGTGGCCGCGTGACCACCAATGCTCGTCGCGGGAGATGGTACGGACAAGCGGGTTGGTGGGGTGGTTTTCCCAGGGGCCATTGATGGATCTGGAGCGGGCAGCGACGACCATGTGGCCGGTGGGCGGGCCTGCAGTGCCGCCTACTGCGGTGATGAGATAGAAATATTCGCCGTGGCGGGTGATCTTTGGCCCTTCCGGAGCGAAGCCTTCGACGATCCAGTCGCTGGGATAGCGCCATGGGTCATAGACATGTTCGGGCTGGCCGACGGTCGATAGTCCGTCGTCTGACAATCGGATTCGGTCGCCGCCTGACAGGAAGAGCCAGCGGCTGCCGTCCTCCCCCACTGCGTGGCCGGGATCGATGTGGGTGGGGAGGTTCAGGTCCTTCGGTTCGCTCCACGGGCCGTCGATATGGTCGGCCCAGATCACCCAGCTGGTCGTTGGGTTCTTGGTGGGAATGTAGAGGTAGTAGCGGCCCTTGTGCTTGGTGAGTTCAGGCGCCCAGACGCTGCCGATATTCCTGGTGAGGGCGGCCTTGCGCGGGGTCCAGTTGATGAGGTCGCGGCTATGCCAGATGATGAGGCCGGGGTAGGATTCGAAGGTGGAGAAGGTCATGTAATAGTCCTTGCCGTCCTTCAGGATCGTTGGATCCGGATGGTCGCCGGCGATCAGCGGGTTAAGGAAGGTATCGTTGCCGAGATCAGCAATGCGCTGATTGTCGTAGCCGCGCTTCCAGCGACTGGTGTCGGGTCCGCCGGAGAGGCGTTTTTGCGCAGAGGCTGGGGCTGCGCTGAGTGCAGCGCCGGATAGCGCGGCTAGCGTCAGGCTGTCGCGACGGGTAAAATCCATAGGTAACTCTCCCTCGTGGCTTTAAGTAACCGGTGTCATTTTCGCGTGGAAGCCGATTCCTGGTTTTGCCGACTAAGGGTAGGCTGGCTTCAGCTGCACGTCTGCCGTTTCTAGGTGCTTCAGCAGGCTGATCCGGTAGCGACTGGGCCACCAGGCGTAGAGCAGCAGGTCGAGCGGATGCCAAAGACCGACCCAGCCGGCGATGACTAGGCTTTCGCGCAGCAAGGTCTGCACGAAGGAGGGGAGGGCGTTGAGGTAATCCACCAGCGCGGCGAGGGTCAGGCAGGCGATGAGGAACAGCCCACCCATCCGGAGCGACTGGCGGGTTTCGCGGCCGAGGAAGTGCAGGCTTTCCTGTTCTTCCGCGATGCGTGTGGCGGCATAGGCGGCAAGTGCGCTGGCGACCTGAGCGCGGGTGTCGGTGGAGATCTGATCGGCCGGAAGCTGGATGCTGAGACGAAGCTGGTGGGACTTGGGCAGACGGGCGCGCTTCAGTCGCTGAAGCACGGCCTCCACGCCGCTTTGCGTGGAAAAGCTGCCGTTCAGCGGATCGAGCTCTGGCTGCCGAAAGAGATGGTCGAGATCGCGGAGGGTAAGATCCATCGACCTGCAATCGGAGGCTGGGGAGAGCTGGACCGGGGGAATCGGCATGGAAGGCTCCGGCAAATCAGGACGTAGCAGGGTTGCCCGCTATAGGACGTGGCTGCCCGAGCACGTCAACAGGGAGCGGCACGCAGGGCCACCCGAGCTAATGCGAAGCGTGCGGGGCGCCCCCAAATCAAACGGCGCGCAAGGCCGACTGGCCGCCTAGCCAATGCAAGGCGTGTGGGCGAAGTCCGCCAAACAATATGGTGCGCTCGAGAGGCTGCTAACCGTTGTCCGAGCCCAGTATCACGGCCGACGGCGTGATTTTGGCATTGGCGGCTACGGAGCTGGAGCGCCTTGAGCCTGTAACGCTCCTAACGCGAGGACAACCACACGGGCTTGTAGTGATCTCGCCCGCTCCAGACATCTCGCCAGCCCAGGTCGACAATGGACGGGCAATCTTTATTGCGAAGCGTTCGCAATTATGTCATGCAATGGCCAACCATAGGAGACTGTCGACGATGTGGCCTTCATATTGCCGATCGAGGACGAGGCTGCCACGGGCGAGACTGGATGTGCCAGGCCCAGGCGATTCCGGAACGCCGTCATGAGGGACGCGCCTTGGGATCGGCTCCCGGCGGCGAATCAGCTTGTCGTGGCCGTTGCCCGCCGCTGGCGCGCGGCACGCAATTCCGGAGAGATCGCCCAGCCGCATATTTCGGCACTTCTGACTGGCGATGATTGCGCCGTGCTCTCGCCGGTTTTCGATAGCCTGTTGACGTTGTTTGAAGCTGCTTTGGGGCGACCAGTCGCCGTGGGCACGGCGATCCCGCTTTCCGATGATGAATCGCTGCTGCTGGGCCTGCTGGACGGATCGAAGCGCCGCCGCGCCTGCATCGAATGCAACGAGGGTGCCGCAAACGCACTGGACTGTGCCCTCTGCTCGACACGCATCATGATGGCGCTGGCAATACCCGCGCGCCACACGGTGCATTGATGGAGACGCGAATCAACAGCGTCGAGGCACTCGAGGCCGTCATTGGCAAAACACCACCCCCCGTCCAGCTGAAGGTGATTGATCATCTCGACGACGGAGCGCTGCGCTGGCTCGCTGTATCTCCCCTGATGTTCGCGGGATTTGGCGAGGGCGCATCGCTGGCCATCACGGTTGGCGGGGGTGCCCGGGGCTTCGCCTGCGGCGACGCCCACAGCCTTCGACTTCCCTTGGCCGCACTCGACAATCCCGTGTTTGCCTGCCCCGGATCAGCGGTTGGTGCACTGTTCCTTGCACCAGGGATCGGCGAGACGCTGCGCATCAACGGCCGGGTGGCGGAGGTGCAAGAGGGCAACGCCATCGTCGCGGTCGACGAATGCTACGTACACTGCGCAAAGGCGCTCATCCGTTCGAGCTTCTGGTCCAGCCAACCTGCCGATGCGCCGACTGACGTCGACGCCTTCGTTGCGGCGAGCAGGTTCATGGCACTGGCAACCGTCGATTCAGAGGGCAGGGCCGATCTCAGCCCAAAGGGAGATCCGGCGGGCAGCATGGCTCGGATCAATGGCGGCAATCTCTGGTTCGCCGAACGCCCCGGCAACCGCCGCGCCGATAGCTTTCGCAATATCATCGCCCAGCCGCGCATTACCGCTGCCCTGCTGATTCCGGGATCGAGTCGCATAGGCATACTTGCGGGCAACGCGCGGCTCACCACCGAAGAGGCCATGCGCAGGACCTTTACGCATCAGGGCAAGACCCCGCTCCTTGCAACCTGTGTCGAGGATCTGACATTGGAGTTCCGCCACAGCCCTGCGCTGGAGCGGGCGGGGTTATGGCCGGTGACGCCGGTGAAAGACATCAACCCTGCGCAGATGTTAGTCGCCCATGTGAAGGCGAACAGAGACAAAGGGGTAGGGGCCAGACTGGCGGGCACAGTGATGTCTATCCCCGGGCTGATGCAGAAGGGACTCGACAAGGACTACCGGGACAATCTCTATTGAAAGCCGTGCCGACTACGGTCGCCTGCTCAATGGCTGGGTGTCGAGAATATGTGGGAAGGGCCCATCTGATGCACAGTGGTGAAGGGAGACGGCCTCCACCGACTGGGCTGACTCGTGAGCCATCAACAGCCATTCCCGGAACTAGCCCTATGTTCATCAACGGCACGGGCTTGGTACTTGAGATCGGACAAGGACGGCTAGTTGATGCGTATAGGACTCGCTTCATCCTCAGGCACCTCAGCCATAATCTTTCCTCGGACCGTCACGGTTATCTCCGCGGGAGACGGCTCTAACGAAAATGGACCTGATCCAAGATCTTCGTTACGACAAGCGAGGAGCGACAGGGTGCGTTAGAATACCACGACATATTGTGTGACCAGATCCGAAAACTGGTTTGGAATAGAAATCGACATTCCTCGGCTGGCTCGAATGGCAAGGTAAGTCTCAAACAGAAAGCCTCTGGAAAACCGGAGCCAATCCTCGCCAGTATGGACAGGACTTTGTAGTCCAGCCACGTAGTTGCAGGCGTTGAACTTCCTCTAAACTGTGGAGAATGCTGTGAAACCTCTTGCTGCTTCGTTCGCGAAAGCCATGTGTGCGGTCGGACTTGGGGCGATCGGCCTCTCGCCTGCCGCCGCTTGCACCCGTGCGGTCTATTTCGGAATCGACGACACCGTGATCACCGGCCGGTCCATGGACTGGGCGGAAGACATGCACACCAACCTCTGGGCCTTTCCGCGGGGGATCAGCCGCACTGGACAGGCCGGTGCGAACACGCCGAAATGGACTTCGAAGTACGGCAGTGTTGTCGCGTCCGGATATGAGCTCGGTTCTGCCGACGGCATGAACGAGAAGGGCCTGGTCGCGAACATGCTTTTCCTCGCGGAGTCGGATTACGGCACCACCGGGGGCAAGCCAGCCTTGTCGATGGCGCTATGGGCGCAATATGTGCTCGACAACTTCGCAACCGTCAGCGAGGCAGTCGCGGTGCTCGAAACGGAGCCGTTCCGCGTTGTCACAGACGTACTTCCCAACGGCAAGACCGCGCAACTCCACCTCGCCATCTCGGACTCCAGCGGGGATTCCGCCATATTCGAGTATATCGGCGGCAAGCTCGTGATCCATCACGGCAAGCAATACCGCGTCCTCACAAATTCGCCGACTTACGATCAGCAACTCGCGCTGAATACATATTGGCAGGAAATCGGCGGGCTTACCTTCCTGCCCGGCACCAATCGAGCGGCAGACCGCTTTGCCCGAGCTTCATTTCTGATCGAGGCAATCCCGACGGGCGTCGCCCCGGGTTATATCAATGCCGTGCCGGGCCACAGCTACCAGAACCAGGCTGCCGCCAGCGTTCTCAGCGTCATCCGCTCCGTTTCGGTGCCGCTGGGCATCACCACGCCAGGTTCCCCGAACATCGCGTCGACGATCTGGCGGACGGTCGCTGACCAGAAGAACAAGGTTTACTTCTTCGACAGCGCCACCAGCCCCAACAGCTTCTGGGTGCCACTTGCCGACCTCGATTTTGCAAAAGGCAGGCCGGTGAAAAAGCTGACCGTCGCCGGGGGGAAAGTATATGTGGGCAATGTCGCGAAGGAATTTGTGCCGGCAGAACCCTTCAAGTTCATGACTGTTGACGTGAAGTAAGCTGCCGCAAGGCGGCCATCGCTACCCGTATCGACCATGCCGGCAAGGCACAGATTGCCCTGCTGGCATGGTCGAAACTGTGTGGTCGACTGACTACCGCCATGCCCCGTCATGGGCTATCGCTGATTTGACCTGTCGACGCCTCGCAAGAAGAACTTGAAGAACGCAGAGCTGCCAGTTCGCGAGCGCAAGAGGGTCGCGCTCGAGACCGCCGACTTTTCCGACATTCATGCTCGGCCTCGGTAGTCCCAATACCCTTCGTCCGTTCAGGGTTATAGGTGTTTCCCCGCCCAATCGGGGAGACAGTTTCCTCAAACTTCGATGGGCTCTGACCGCATCAGCGAATCACCGGCATCGATACCGGGATAGCGAATCAAATTCCCACGCCTGCTACGGCCGAGCAGGATATGCGCTGCCCGCAATATGCACGGCGCCATGTCTCCCGGATTGGCCTCTGCCCTTGATGGCCAGAGCGTCTTGTATCCCAGTATTTCATTGGGTATCTATTGTTGCGAATAAATCGCAATAAATCCCGTTCTTCGATCCGTTGCGGATGCCAGGGCATGGAAGGTTTCCCGCTGCGTTTCGAAAAGTGTCAACGGTGAAGCCCGAGCCTGCCGCGATGCGGTCCTTCATGGCGCATCGGGCGATGCTGACCGATTATGCGGCGAAAGTCGTGGGGGATCGGGTGCAGGCCGAGGATATCGTGCAGGAGGCCTGGCTGTCGTTGACCGCGCGGCCAGCGGGCGCCGATGTGCGCAATCCTCTGGGGTATCTGCACAGGATGGTCCGCAATCTTGCCATCGATGCGTTGCGTCGGAAAGCGCGGGAAAGCCGGTTTAGCGGCGGCGACATGGATGTGGCCGAGCGCATGGTGGCAGATGGGCAGGCATCGCCCGAAGCTGCGCTGTCTGCCCGCCGGGATCTGGCTTGCGTGCTCGATGTTCTGCAGGGCCTGCCCGAGCGGCAGCGGATCGCCATCGAGATGTATCGCTTCGGTGGCCACAAGCTGCGCGAGATCGCCGATCATCTCGGCGTGTCGGTTGCATTGGTCCATCTGCTCGTCTCGGAAGGGCTTGCAATATGCGCCGATCGCTGCGGCCTCAGTAGGCCGAACTCAGGATGAAAATTCATCATCTGAAAAAGCGCCCGGCCCAAACGTCTGACTGGCGTGAGGATTCCACCGCTTTCCTTTCTGCAGAGCCCAAGCGGGCGGCCACGGCTGCGGATCGTCGCGCGGCAGGAGCCGCCCGTGGACGATAAGCTGCGCAACGCCCACCGTCAGGCATCGGACTGGCTGATTCTGCTCCGCGAGGAGCCGGATAATCTGGCGGCGCAGGCGCGTCTGGAAGCCTGGCTGGACTCAGACGCGAACCATGCGCGGGCCTGGGCATCCGTGTTGGACATTTTCGAAGCCATCGGAGAAACGGCGCCGCAACTGGAAAAGCATTGGCTCAACGCCACCACCCAAAAGACCGGCGGAGGCCTAGCCGCGCCCGCCCGGCGGCGGCGCTGGCTGCGCTCGCCCGCTGCAGGCCTGCGCCGCCCGCTCTTCACGGGCGCCATTGCGGCCGCGCTCGTCCTCTGGCTTGCCCCGTCCGCGCTTTTGCGCCTGCAATCCGACCACATCACCGGCACCGGCGAAGTCAGTGCCGTGCAATTGGCGGACGGCAGCGCGGTGCAGCTTGGCCCGGCCAGCGCCATCGCCGTGGAATATGCTGTTGGCGAGCGCACCGTTCGCCTGCTCTCGGGCCAGGCTTGGTTTGATGTGAAGCACAACCCGGCTGCCCCGTTCCGTGTCGTCGCCGGAGACGTGCGCACAACCGTGCTGGGCACAAGCTTCGATGTGCGGCGCATCGCAGGATCGACGGATGTTTCGGTTCGGCACGGGCGAGTACGGGTGATGGATCGTGGCGTCGCGCCTGCAAGCGTGCGGGAACTTGCCGCCGGCCAATGGGTACGGATCAGCCCCGAACATGAGATCGAGGCCGGCGTCGACAACGCAGACCTGCTTGGCGCCTGGCGCGACGGCAGCCTGGTCGTCCGGAATCGCACCATCGCTGACGTGATCGAAGAACTGCGCCCCTGGTATGGTGGCCGGATCATCCTGCTGTCGCGGAGCCTCGGCCGCCAGCGGGTAGACGGGGTCTATGATGCGCATGACCCGGCTGCTGCCCTCAGCACCCTGGTGGGAACCGCCGGCGGTACGGTGCGCCGGATAATGCCGTGGTTAATCGTAATTTATTGATCTTTTTCAATGGCTTCCTTCGGGTCGCAGTGGAAATTCGCCCAGCCGAAAAATTTCTTTGAAAAACGTGATCCGGCGTTCGTCTCACTCAGAGCAGCTATTGAATGCAATCAATTCTCAATAGCGATTAACATGCCTGAAGGAGATCTGATCAATGCGCGGCGGAAACACATACGGGATGAAGGCCGGTATCGTGGGGCGTTCGGCGGCCATCGCAAGCGTGCTGCTGGCGACGTCGGCTCTCGTCATGACCTGTGCAGCAACGCCCGCCCTCGCGCAGTCCGCCGGAACACATGCCTTCGATATTCCGGCGCAGCCGCTTCAGGATGCCATCGTACTGTTCAACAAGCAGTCCGGCATCCAGATCACCGCCGAAGGCGGGCTGATCGCGGGCCGCAGCTCCGCCGCCGTGAAGGGCGACCAGCCGGCCGCGCGCGCTCTCAGCACCTTGCTTGCGGGCAGCGGCCTTACCTATCGCTGGGTCGACAGTCGCAGCGTCGCGCTGGAGCCCGCGCCACAGGCGGCGAACGATGTCGTCCTGCTTGGTTCCCTCCGCGTCGAAGGGGCCGCAGGGGCGAACGGCGGCGGCGCCTTCGCCGGCAATGCCAGCGAGGCGCCCTTCTTCACCCCCGGTGCCACGAACTACATCTCCGGCAAGCAGATCGAGCGTTTCCGGGGCTCCAGCCCGGCCGACATCCTGCGCGGAACGCCGGGGGTAATGTCTGGCGAAGCGCGCAACTCAGGCGCACTGGACGTCAACATCCGCGGCATGCAGGGCATGGGCCGCGTCGCCGTCTCGGTGGACGGGGCGGAAAACGCCATGTCGATCTACCAGGGCTATCAGGGCATGTCGAACCGCACTTTCGTCGACCCGGATCTTATCGCCGGCATCGACATCACCAAGGGTTCCGACATGGCCTCGCGCGGGATCGCCGGAACGGTGAGCATGCGCACGCTGGGCGCAGACGACATCGTCGAGCCCGGCGAGACCTGGGGGCTGCGCGTGAAGGCTGGCTTCGGCACCAACACCTCGAAGCCGGTGGCCGACGCCCGCGGCGGCTATGCCTGGCCAAATTCGCCCTACGCGCCCGGCGTTGCGACGCCCTCGCCTGACGGAATGGATCGGCCGGGGCTGTTCACGCCGACGAGCGGCTCTGGCAGCATCGTCGTGGCTGCCAAGCAGGACGGTTATGACGTCCTCGCCGGCTATGCCTATCGCAAGCAAGGCAATTATCATGCCGGCAACAAGGGCCCGGCTGCCAGCCCCATCAATACCGGGCCGCGCGAAATCTGCTCCACGCCAACTTACTGTCAGACATGGTCCAATTATGTCGAGAACCAAGGTCTCACCAACTATCGCGCCGGCGAAGAGGTTCTGAACACCGAGCTGGAAACGCACTCCTGGCTGCTGAAAACCGTGTTTAGCCTCGGCGAGGGCCACAGCCTGCAATTCGGCTACACCGGCTATCGCGGCAAAGCTGGCGACAGGCTCGCCTCCGGCCTGACGAACGCCCGCGCCCAACCCATCCAGCAGACGCGCCCCGCCGACACCAAGCTGGACACGGGCACCATTCGTTATGCCTGGAACCCGGACGATGACGACCTCGTCGACCTGAAGGCCAATCTGTGGGCGGCCGACCTGCGTCTGCGCAATCTCCCGCGCAACGCCTATGGGGTTAGGCCCGAAAACATCGGCCTGAAAAAGGGTTATCTCACCGGCTCCGACACGGTGATGTGGGGGGTGGATGTCTCCAACACATCAGCGTTTGCGCTGAAAGATGCGGGCGCGCTGAGCGCAAGCTACGGCCTGTCGTGGATGACGGAAGACACCCGCCCCAGCGCTTATACGGATGTGATCGAGGGGTGGCTGAACGTGCGGGATGCCCGGCGCGAGGAGATCGCCGCCTTCGCCAAACTGTCCTATACGCCGCTGGAGTGGCTGGCGGTGAACGGTGGCCTGCGCTATGCCCATTACTGGTCCGAAGACCGGCGTACCGACGCCAATTCCAAGGAGCAGCTCAGCAAAAAGCCATTCCAGAACGAAGGCGGCTTCAGCCCGTCGATCGGTCTCACCATCGATCCGGCCGAAGGCGTCCAGCTCTATGGGAACTACAGCAGCACGCTGCGCTTCCCTGCTCTCGTCGAAACCTCCTCCACCTTCACAATGATACCCAATCCCGACATCAAGCCCGAACGGTCGCGGAACTTGGAAGCCGGCGCCAACCTGCGCAAGTCCGGCCTGTTTGCCGAGGGCGACAGTGCCATGCTGAAGCTGGGTTACTTCAACTGGAACGTGAAGAACTACATCTCGCGGGAGTATCGCGCCTTTGTGGAGAGGCCGGATTTCACATGGACGGGCATGCAGATCTTCAACATCGACCGCGCCCGCTTCACCGGCCTTGAGCTGTCGGGCCGCTATGAAAACAAGGGTTTCACCGCCGAACTGGGCGGCAACTATTATCTCGATATGGAGTTCTGCCGCGAAGCCGGCGTGTGTGCCAGCAAGACCCTCTATTCCGACTACGCCACCAACCATGTGCCGCCGGAATACATGATCGACCTTACGCTCACGCAGAAGCTGCTCGCGGACAAGCTGGATATCGGCGGCCGCATCATCCACAACGGGCCGCGCGCCATCGGCCACGGCCAGGTGACCGCCGAGGGGATGAGCCAGTTCATCTCGCTGGTGAAGTGGAAGCCGTATACGCTGGTGGACGTGTTCGCCGAGTATAAGCTGAACAGCAATCTGACCGCCGCCCTGCGTGCGGAAAACCTGTTCGATCAATATTATGTCGATCCGCTTGGCCTTGTGAACCAGCCCGGCCCCGGCCGCACCATCTACATGAGCCTGACGGGGCAGTTCGGCGGCAAGCCCTCGTCTTCGCAGGCCACGCCGTTGCGCGAAAGCGCATGGCGCGGCGGGGATATGGACTGGACGGGCCTTTACGGCGGCTTCCACGGCGGCCTGTCGTGGGCCAGCATGCGCGGCACCACCACCCTGCTGGACGGCAAGCCAGACCCTGTTGCCGCCAGTGAATCGGCCAACGCGAACCTCGGCCCGGCGCCGTTGTTCGGCGGCCAGCTTGGCTTCAACTACCAGTTCGACAATCGCATCGTCATCGGCGTCGAGGGCGACTACAGCAAGTCGTGGCTGAAGGCGACGCAGGATACGCTGACGCGGGCGGAACTGGTTCAGCCGCAGAACGAAGGCGTAGGGTTTGCACATGCCAGCACCCATTATGAAGTCGATAGCATCTCCACCCTGCGCGGCCGTGTCGGCTACAGTCTCACCAACGGCATGCTTGCCTATGGCAGTGTCGGCGTCGCCTTCCTGAAAGAGCGTCAGGCGCGGGATCAGAGGCGCTACGTCAACGATTATTACGACGGTGAGAGCACCGAGCTGATGTTCGTCGAGAAGGCGACGATGAATCGCACCGGCGTCGCCTTTGCCCTGGGTATGGAGCATGCCATCAACGATCGCTGGTCGGTAAAGACGGAATACAGCTATGGCCGGTTCGGCAAGCGCGACTTCACCTTCGCGGACGCCCGGGCTGGCAGCGGCACCAGCTATACCGTCGTTACCCAGGAAGGCACCCGCATCGATCCGCCCGTCTTCGCACCAGACGATCCAATCTGTGAATTGCCGGGCATGGGTGTGTTCTGCAGCGAACGCGAAGTGCCCAACATGGTCTCTACCAACCACACCGGCAGCTCGGAGATCGTGAACGGTCGCCACGCGCGGAACAGCGCCGACACGCACGGCCTTCGTATCGGTTTCAACTACCGCTTCTGACATGGAATCCGCGATGCACACTGTCGAACGGCCGTCGCCTTCGCCAGTGTGCAGCGCATCGGCGGGGGAGCCTGAACAAATGGCCCTGTACGATCCATCGGGGGTGGAGCTTGCCGATCCGGCGCCTGACACCTGCCCGTCGCCCGTGGCGCCCGCTTTCATGTCGTCGGGCGATGGCCATGTTCGCTATAGCGAACAGCCGCTGGACTGGGGCACCCGGCTGAAAGGGATGGGTGGCACCGGTGTGCTGGTGCTGCTGGTTGTCGGTGCCACGGTCTTCACATGGGGCATGGTCTATCCGGTCGCGGTAACGCCCGCGCCGCTGGTGGTAGAGCTTCTGTCGTTTTCCACGCCAGAGGAGGTGCGCGACGTGCCCGAAGGGCCGCAGCAGGTGGAGCAAAAGGAACAGAAGCCAGAAAAGGAATGGCCCGAGCCTCCACCCCCGATCCAGGCGCCCTCCCCTCTCAGCCAGCCGATGGAGGCACCGGCAGAACAGGTGGTCGAGGCGCCGCCCATCCCCGAGACGACGGCGCCAAAATCGATCCCGGCGCCGCCCGCCACCAAGCCATCGAGCAATGTGGAGGCAAGCTGGGAGGCCCTGCTGCTGGCGCATCTGGAGAAATATCGCCGCTATCCAGCCGCTGCCCGCGCGCGGCGGGAGCAAGGGGTAGCCTATGTGCAATTCCGGATGAACCGGGCGGGCACTATCCTGTCAGCCCGGATACAACGCTCCTCCGGCTCCGCGGTTCTGGATAGCGCGGCGCTGGAAACGCTGCGCCGCGCCCAGCCGCTGCCCCCGATTCCGCAGGAACGGCCCGACGAACTGGAACTGTCAGTGCCGGTCGAGTTCTTCGTCCGGCGCTGAGAGGGCCGCCAAGGGCCAAAAAAAGCACGCCTGCCATGCAGGCGCCCGCGCCGCACCACCGAGCAGTTTGCGTCACCAGTGGAGTATCGCTCAGTACGATCCTAGCCGCTGATTCTTATCCACGACCTTGGCTGCCTTGGGGCACCAACGTTGTCTACGGCGGCAATATGTGGCTCTATCTCAAAGTCCTTCCTTTGACCTGCGAAACGCTGGCGGAGCGCCGAGCAGAATCGCTGGAATTTGGCCACAGCGCGCGTTGGAAGGCGCCGAGGCTGCCGGCAGTTCAATCCCAGCGGCTGTGGGGACAAACGATGGCACGATATTTCCATCACAGGGAAATATCGGGTATATACCAACATGTTGGGATGAATTGTTGGTGCGGTCGAGAGGACTCGAACCTCCACGGCCTTTCGGCCACAGCGACCTCAACGCTGCGCGTCTACCAGTTCCGCCACGACCGCACGCCGATGTCTCAGGAGCGGGGCTCCCGACTGGTGAGCGCGCGCCCTAGCAGCACCTGCGCTGCTGTTCAAGCGGGTATCAGGCAGCTTTCCTGACAAAAACCGTGCCGGCGGAATATCCGGCGCCGAACGAGCAGATGAGGCCGGTGTCGCCTTTGGCCAGATCGTCGGAGTTGAGGTGGAAGGCGATGATCGAGCCCGCCGACGAGGTGTTGGCATAAGTGTCGAGCACGGTCGGGCTTTCGTCGGCGCTTGCTTCGTGGCCCAGCACCTTGCCGGCGATCAGGCGGTTCATGCCGGCATTGGCCTGGTGCAGCCAGAGTCGGCGCAAGCCCGAGGCCTCGAGACCGAGATCCATCATGTGGCCGTTGATCATCTCGGCGACCATCGGCACCACTTCCTTGAAAACCTTGCGCCCTTCCTGCTTGAACAGCTTGTCGGGCTGACCGACGCCTTCGGGGGCGGCCCGGTTCAGGAAGCCGAAGTTGTTGCGGATATTGTTGGAAAATTCGGTCTTCAGGCGGGTACCCAGGATCTCCCAGTGCAGGGCGGGAGCGATGGCCTTGTCTTCTACGAGGATGGCGGTGGCAACGTCGCCGAAGATGAAATGGCTGTCGCGGTCGCGCCAGTTGAGGTGGCCGGAGCAGATTTCCGGGTTCACGACCAGGACGCTGCGGGCGTGGCCAGCGCGGATGAAATCGGCGGCTGTCTGGATGCCGAAGGTGGCGGACGAACAGGCGACGTTCATGTCGAAGGCGAAGCCCTCGATGCCGAGCGCTGCCTGCACTTCGATGGCGATGGCCGGATAGGCGCGCTGCAGGTTGGAGCAGGCACAGAGCACGGCGTCCACATCCCTCGCATCGCGGCCGGCGCGTGTGAGGGCCTCGCGGGCGGCCTTTACGGCGATTTCGGCCAGCACCGAGATTTCCTCGTTCGGACGCTCGGCGAGGCGCGGGGCCATGACTTCGGGATCGAGGATGGGCGCCTTGGAAAGGACGTAGCGGGCCTTGATGCCGCTCGCTTTCTCGATGAACTCGACGGAGGAGGCGGCGAGCGGCTCGGCTTCGCCCGCCTCTATGGCGGCAGCGTTGGCGGCATTTTCCTGCGCGACCCAGGTGTTGAAGCTTTCGACCAACTCGGCGTTGGAAATGCTGTCGGCCGGGGTGAAAAGGCCGGTGGCGGAAATCACGGGCGTTGGATTCTGGACTGTGGGGCTCAATTGGCTCTCCGGTGCTCGTTTAGACCGCGACGGGCGCAGCAATCGCGGGGTGGGGATCATAGCCGGTCAGCGTCACGTCCTCCAGCCGGTAGCTGAAGAGGTCTGGCGCCTTGGCAAGATCGAGTTTGGGGAATGGGCGCGGTTCGCGCGACAGCAGGGTTTCGACCAGGTGGGCGTGATTCAGGTACAGGTGGACGTCTGCGCCCATCCAGATGATTTCGCCGGGCACCATGCCGGTTTGCTGCGCCAGCATGCGCAGCAAAAGTGCGGCTTCGAAGATGTTGAACGGGAAGCCCAGGCCAAGGTCGCAGCTGCGCTGATAGAGGATTCCGGAGAGCTTTGCTGGTCCGTTGCCCCGCGGTTCGACGAAATATTGGTAGGTCATATGGCAGGGCGGGAGCGCCATGCCGCTGAGTTCGGCGACGTTCCAGCCGGTGAAGATGTGGCGGCGGCTGGCGGGGTTTTCGCGCAGCCCCTTCAGAAGTTCGGCGATCTGGTCGTGCTCGCGGCCGTCGGGGCCCAGCCAGCGGCGCCATTGCTTGCCGTAGACGGGGCCGAGTTCGCCCCATTTGGCGGCGAATGTATCGTCGGCGAGGATGCGGGCCTCGAATTCGTCACGGCTGAGCTGTTCGCCGGTCGCCTTTGCATATTTTTCGAGCGGCCAGTCGGTCCAGATATGGACGCCCTGGGCGACGAGGGGGCGAATCGAGGTTTCACCGTTCAGGAACCAGATCAGTTCCTTCACCGCGGATTTCCAGAACACGCGCTTGGTGGTGAGGAGGGGGACGCTTCCGTCGGAGAGATCGAAGCGGAGAGTGGCGCCGAAGAGGGCGCGGGTGCCGACGCCAGTTCGGTCACGGCGTTCGCTGCCGGTTTCCCAGACCCGGCGCATGAGATCGAGGACGGCGGTTTCCGGAAGTGGAGAAGGCATGCGCGACTGCTAGCCAAACGGAGGGGTGCGTCAAGCGGGCGCGGTGCTTTCCAAGCCTTTCATTGGCGTGCTAGGCAATTCGTGGGTCGAGCTATCGTGTTGCGTTTGGAGGCGGATGACTCCTGCCGATCTGGTGCCATTGCTTGCCGTGCTTGCCGTGCTTACCCGCGAACTGCTGTGGGTGAGCGGCATCGGCATCGCCCTTTCCAGCCTGGACGATATTGCCGTCGATACGATCTGGCTGGCGCGGGTGGCTTTCCGCAGGGCGCCGGCGTTGCCGCCGGAGCCGGAGAGGCCGGGGCGGTTTGCAGTCATCATTCCCGCATGGGACGAATCCGCGGTAATCGGGGCGATGGTGCAACGGCTGCTGGCGACCATGCAGCATCCGCATTTCCTGCTGTTCGTGGGCGCATATCCCAATGATCTGGCGACACAGGAAGCCGTGCGTTCGGTGGCGGATGCGCGGGTGCGGCTGGTGGTGACGAGCCGGCCCGGGCCGACCACGAAGGCCGATTGCCTGAACCATCTGTGGAGGGCGGTGCTGGCGGAAGAGGCCGGGGGAGGACGTTTCAAGGCGATCGTGCTGCACGACGCCGAGGATGTTGTGCATCCGCAATCGCTGTCGGTTTACGACCGCCATATGCCGGGGCTGGCGATGGTGCAGCTGCCGGTGGTGCCGTTGATCGACCGCCGCGCGAGATGGGTTTCCGGCCATTATGCCGATGAATTTGCGCAGGCGCACGCAAAGGATATGCTGGTGCGGGCGGTGCTGCGGGCGCCGGTGCCCTCTGCTGGTGTCGGAACGGCGATCGACCGGGAGGTGCTTGCGTGCCTGGCGGGGGCGGACAATGCGCCGTTCGATGCAGGAAGCCTGACCGAGGATTATGAGATCGGCCACAAGATCCACGCCATGGGTCTGACAGGGCGGATGGCGCGTGTGCGCATGGCGGACGGGTTGGTGGCGACGCGGGCCTATTTCCCATCCACGATCGAAGCGGCGGTGCAGCAGAAGTCGCGCTGGCTGACGGGAATTGCGCTTTCCGGATGGGACCGTTTGGGATGGGGCGGCGGGCCTGCCGTGCGCTGGATGTTGCTGCGCGACCGCAAGGGGCTGTTTACCGCAGCGATTGCGGTGATGGGATATGGTGCGGCCTTGCTGCTGGCGGCCCAGCTGATGCTGCGGAGCCAACTGGGCGAGAGACTGGGACATCCGCTGCCGCCTTTGCTGGGGGGCGCCTCGGAGCTGTTGCCCTGGTTCCTGCTGTTCAATGCAGCGCTGCTGGCGTGGCGGCTGATACTGCGCTTCTGGTTCACCTCGCGCCTCTATGGGCCGGTGGAAGGGCTGTTTGCCGTGCCTCGCGCCATTGTTGCCAATGCCATCAACTTCCTGGCGGCCGTGCGAGCGGCCGAGCGTTACCGGGCCATGCTGGGCACCGGCGGAACTGAGTGGGGGAAGACGCAGCATCGCTTTCCGACGGATGGAGAACTTGCGCGTAATGGGTGATGTGGGGGGTGTGCGTTCGGGGCGGGCGCTCAGGGTTTATCAGATATTGCTGGTGCTGGCGGCAGGCTGGGCCGTGGGGCGGCTTCCGGGCTGGATGGCGGAAACCGAGGCGGAGAAGGCTCGGCTGCAATCGGCGATCGGGTTGGAAGGCGTTCCGGAGAGCGGCGCGCGGGCATCTGTGCCGAGCGACGACAATGTGCGGCTGGCGGCGGAAGTGGCGGCGCGGGTGGCGGCGGGGGTCGCGGAAGAGACGGTGGCGCGGTTGATCGCGGCTGGCTGGGGACCGCGTGGCGCGGAGCCGGCGACGATCCGCATCGAGCAGGTGCCGGGGCGGCCGCAGGAGAGCGTGGTGCGGGTGGTGACCGAACAGGCGCCGCCGCCGATGCTGGCGCTGGACTATCGGCTGCCGGCGGGGAGCGGAGCGGAGCAGGTGGTTTCGAAGCCGGCGGCGGATGCAGCGCCCGCAGTTCCGAATGCGGCGCATGCGACCGCAACGGCCGGCTATGCGGCGATCAGGGCTGGAGATCTGCGCGAGGGCGTGCGGTTACTGAAATCGGCGCAGGCGATGGCGCCGGGCGCACCTGAAGCAGCGGCGTGGGAGGCGGATGTGAAGCAGCTGACGCGGCGCTGGTCGCTGGCGGCCTATACGCTTTCGCGGGGTGGAGGGACAGGCGATCCGCTGGCCGCGTCTCCCATCCTGGGCGGCGGGCAGAGCGGGGCGGCGATCGCCTATCTGGTGAACCCGCTGGGGAAGGCGCGGGTATCGGTGGTGGGGCGGGTGACGGCTGCTGCCCGACCGGATGGCGGGATCGACAGTGAGACGACGGAGGCGGCGCTGGGCCTCAGGCTGCAGCCGTTCCGTTCGCTGCCCGTGGCCGTCGATGTGGAGCGGCGCTTTGCGTTGGGGGTCTATTCGCGCAATGCCTGGGCGGCGCGGGTTTCCGGCGGCACACAGGGCAGGGCGAAGGCGTTCGGCGTGCCGCTGAAACTGGAGGGCTATGGCGAGGCGGGCGTGGTGGAGGGCTTTACCAGCCAGCCGGACGTCTATGGCGGAGCGCAGGCGCGGGGGGCGGCGCCGCTGTTCCGCATGGGGAGGGTGGATATCGACGGCGGGGCGGGTGTGTGGGGTGGCGTGCAGCGGAGCTATGGGGTGACGGCTTCGCGGCTGGATCTGGGGCCCTCTGCACGGTTTCAGATCAGCCCCTGGCCGTTTACGGCGCAAGTTGATTACCGTTGGCGCGCCGCCGGGAATGCGCTGCCCGGATCCGGCCCGGTGATTACGGTTGCGGGGGAATTTTAGGCGCCGCCTCTCCGAGCGAGAATTTGCCGAGGTGGCGGCCGCGGGCGTCGGCATAATGGGTGCGGATGACGGCGAGGTCTGCCGCATAGTCGCCGCTGGGCCATATCTCGCCGCTGATGCGGACGGTGCGGGTGCCATAGTCCATCACCGCAAATATGATCGGGACGTTGGCCAGCCGGGCAATGTGGTAAAAGCCGGATTTCCATTCGCCGACAGAACCGCGCGTGCCCTCGGGCGCAATGGCGATGAGCAGCTGTTCGCTGGTTTCGAAGGCCTCCACGGTGGCGCGGACGAGATCCTTGCCGCCGGAGCGGTCGATCGGGATCAGGCCGCCGGCCTTTGCCAGCCAGCCAAGTGGGCCGCGTCCAAGGCTGGCCTTGCCCATCCAGTGCAGGCGGATGCGATAGATGCCGGCAGCGGCGATCATCCAGATGCCATCCCAGTTCGATGTGTGTGGGGCGGCAAGAACCACGGCCTTTGGGTGGGGCGGGAAATCGCCGGCGACTTTCCAGCGGCCCAGGAAGAAGACGAGCCTCGATGCAGAGCGGTAGATTTCGACGCCGAAGCCACGTGGCGGGCCGATGCGCGCGATCGTGAGATCGTAGCGGATGTGGGTGCCGGGGGGCGGGTTCACGCTTGTTGGTCTTGCCCGTTGCTGGCCGCTTCGGAGCGGTTGTCGTTGGCCGTGCGGCGGCGTTCCGAGAGGAGGGCGAGGACTTCGCGGGTGAAAAGCTCGGCCATCAGCTGGTTCAGGAGGCCGATGCCGCGTTCCGCCATGTCGGCCGCCTCCAGCTCTCCCACATGCGGGGCAACGCGGGCGAAGAACTCGCGGACTTCGATTTCGGCGAGGCTGTGCATGATGTCGGCGAGGCGGCCATAGCCTTCGCCGCCATAGCCGCGTTCGCGCGTGAAGCCGATGTGGCCCCCATCGATCAGCAGGCGAAGGATGCGCTGGTCGCGGGGCGAAATGGTGCCGTCTGTGGCAGGGGCGATCAGGCCGGCGGCGATGGTATCCGCGAGGTGATCGGGTTCGCCGCCATTGTCGACGACGAACTGCGCGGCGTCGACGCGCTCGCCCTCTGCATCCAGGCGATCGCGCAGCAGATGATCGATTTCCGGCAGCATCTGCGGTTCGAGCCAGCCGGCCTGCTGACCGCTGAACAGGGCGCGGATGACGGAGAGCGGCAGGAAGCGCTCGTCCTTCAGGCGGCGGATGGTGAGAAGGCGGGCGAGATGTTCTTCGGTGTAGGTGGCGCTGTTGCGGTGGGTGCGCTCCGGCTCGGGGAGGAGGCCTTCGCGGATGTAGAAGCGGATCGTTTCCCGCGAGACACCGGCCGCCTTTTCAAGATCGCGCATTCGCATGGTCTTTGGCCTTACAGCCCGGCGAGCGTCTGGGCGACCGCTTTCTTCCAGTCCTCGCGGCGCTCCATGCGGTCTTCCCCGCTGTTGGCCGGCTCGAAGATGCGGTCTGCATGCACCATTGCTGAGGCGGCGGCGGCAAGGTCGGGGAAGATGCCGGCGCCGACGCCTGCCAGCATGGCGGCGCCCAGGCCGGTGGTTTCAATGCTGCGCGGGCGTTCGACCGGGAGGCCGGTGGCGTCGGCGATATCCTGGCAGAGCCAGTTGTTGGCGACCATGCCGCCGTCGACCTTGAGCGCGGAAGGTTGGACGTCGTCGGCGTGGAAGGCGTCGATCAGGTCTGCCGTCTGTTGCCCCATGGCCTCCAACGTGGCGCGGACGATGTGGGCGCGGGTGGTGCCGCCCGTCAGACCTGTAAGGGTGCCGCGCGCATGCGGCTGCCAGTGGGGGGCGCCGAGCCCGGCGAAGGCGGGGACGAAGCTGACGCCGCCGTTGTCGGGAACGGATGTGGCGAGCGCCTCTGATTCGGCGGCGGTGTCGAGAATGCCAAGGCCGTCGCGCAGCCATTTGACGGCGTTGCCACCAACGAAGATCGAGCCTTCGAGCGCGTAGGACAGCGGCTGCGAGGCAAGGTAGGTGGCGAGCAGCCGGTTGTGGCTGATGGGCGGCGTGCTGCCGGCGTTGGCGAGCATGAAGATGCCGGTGCCATAGGTGCATTTGGCGAGGCCCGGCGACAGGCAGGCCTGGCCGATGGTGGCGGCCTGCTGGTCTCCCGCCATGCCGGAGATGAAGAGCGGCTTGCCGAAGGCGCGGGTTTCGCCGAGCAGGCCTGCCGTGGGCGAGATTGCGGGCAGCGCGGCGGCGGGGACGCCGAACAGGTCGAGAAGCTCTGGCGACCAGCTGGCGGTGGCGAGATCCATCAGCTGGGTGCGCGACGCATTGGTGGCGTCTGTGAGGTGCAGGGCGCCGGCGGTCAGATTGTAGAGCAGCCAGGATTCGACGGTGCCGATGGCGAGATCGCCGCTGTCTGCGGCGGCGCGGACCTCGGGGACGTTGGCGAGTGTCCAGCCGATCTTGCCGGCGGAGAAATAGGGATCGAGAAGCAGGCCGGTTTTCTGCTGCACATGTGCTTCGTGGCCGGCCTCCTTCAGCTGTTCGCAGGTTTCTGCCGTGCGGCGATCCTGCCAGACGATTGCGGGGGCGAGCGGCTGGCCGCTGCGGCGGCTCCAGAAGCAGATGGTTTCGCGCTGGTTGGTGAGGCCGATTGCAGCGACGCGATCGCCCACGCGGGACATGACTTCGTCTGCGGCGCGTTTGGTCAGTTGCCAGATTTCGGCGGCGTCGTGCTGCACCCAGCCCGGCTGCGGGAAGTGCTGGGTGATTTCATGCTGCGCAACATCGACGATCTCGCCCGAAAGCGAGAAGGCGAGCGCGCGGGTGGAGGTGGTGCCGGAATCGATGGCCAGGATAAGGTCGCCCATGCTGACAGTGCTGGCGGGTTGTGCCGGTCTTCGCAAGCGTCGAAATTGGCGGCTGAGAGTGGCAAAAGCCGGATTGGGGAGAGTGGGATGCGCTTTGAGGGACGGGTAGTGCTGGTGACGGGGGCGGCTTCGGGCATCGGCCGGGCGGCAGTGCTGCAGTTCACGCGCGAGGGGGCGACGGTGCTGGCGGCCGACCGATCGGACGCGGTGCAGGCAGTGGTGGAGACGGCCGGCGGCAAGACCGTGGGGCTGGTGGGCGATGCAGCGGACGAGGCGTTTGTCGGCTTGGCCGTGGACCGCGCCGTGCGCGATTTCGGGCGGCTGGATGCGGTGTTTGCCAATGCGGGAGTTTCCGGCGGGATGACCATGCTGGCGGACTTGCAGGTGTCCGAGTGGGAGGCGGTGCTGCGGGTGAACCTGATCGGTGTGTTTCTGGCGATCCGGGAAGCGGCGCGGGTGATGGTGCCCGTGGGGCGGGGCGCGATTGTCTCTACGGCGAGCGTTGCCGGCATCCGTTCGGGGGCTGGCGGGATACCCTATTCGGCTTCGAAGGCCGGCGTGATCAACCTGACGCAGACCGCGGCGAACCAGCTGGGGGGAACCGGGGTGCGGGTTAACTGCATATGCCCGGGTCTGACCGAGACCGGAATGACAGCGCCGATGTTCGAGGGCGCGCGGGCGCGGGGCAAGGAGGACCGGTTGGGGCAGCTGAATGCCCTCAGGCGCTACGCCAGTCCGGAGGAGCAGGCGGCAGTTGCGGTGTTCCTGGCGTCGGACGAGGCGAGCTATGTGAACGGGCAGGCAATTGCCGTGGATGGCGGGCTGTCCTCCAGCCATCCGACGGTGCCGGGAAAATTTGTTTAAGTGTGCAGGCTTGGCCCTTGTTGCGGCCAATGACCTGTGAGAAGTATTAGGGGCTGACGCCCAGATCCGTTGGAGGGAGAGGAGGCGCCGGCACGGGCGCCTCTGGCGTGACAGGTACGCCGGACGCGCCCGCTTTGGGAGGAGCGTTTATGTCTTATCTGAACGAAGATCGGACTTCGCGTCGGTTGCAGGCTGTCGTCGGGGTTGGGGCGCTGCATGCGGCGCTGGGGTCAGCCCTGTTGTTCGGGCTGGCGGTGGCGGTGGGGCCGGAACGGCCGCTGGAGCCGATTGTTGTGACGCTGGACAAGCCGAAGCCGCCTGTCGTGCAGCAGGAAGAGCTGCCGATGAAGATCGACGATATCCCGGTGACGGTGGTCAAGCCGGTCCTCCAGATCGATATTCTGCCCGCGAAATCGGACGAGGTTCTGCAGGCGAAGCCTGCGCCCGAAGACGGGATCGCGGCAGGGATCGGTGAAACGGCGGTGGTGCCGATTGTGCCGCCCGAACCTGTGCGGGTGGCGCCCCGGGCGCTCGGCGGGACGGTCGGGCTGTCGACGGACGATTATCCGGATGCCTCGCGCCGGGCCGGGGAGGAAGGGCAGACCATGCTGTCTTTCACGGTCGGCACGGATGGCCGGGTGAAGGACTGCACGATTGCGCGCACGTCCGGCTTTGAGCGGCTGGATGCGCGGGCCTGCCAGGTGGCGGAGCGGCGGTGGCGCTTTGCGCCGGCGACGGTCGATGGGCGCGCGGTGGAGACCGAGATGAGCCGCAAGGTGACGTGGCAGCTGAAGACGATGAAATAGGGGAGAGGGGCGGCCGCGCCGGTCGCGGCCGCCCCCGCTTCTCAATCCCAGCGGGCTTCCGGCGGCAGGCTCATCAGGATGGCATCAATGTTGCCGGAGGTCTTGAGGCCGAAGGCCGTGCCGCGATCGTAAACCAGATTATATTCGGCATAGAGGCCGCGGTAGCGGAGCAGGGCGAGGCGTTCCTCCTCGTTCCAGGCTTCTGCCATGCGCCGCCGCGCTATGACCGGGAAGGTGGCGAGGAAGGTTTCGCCGACGTCCCTTGTGTAGGCGAAATTCCTCTCGAAATCGTCTTCGCTTTCGACGTTGAGCCAATCGTAGAAAATGCCGCCGACGCCGCGGTTCCGGTTGCGGTGGGGGATGTGGAAATATTCGTCGCACCAGGCGCTGTGCCTGGGCCAGTGGGCCGGATCGTGGCGATTGCCGGCGGCTTCGAACGCGCCCTTGAAAAAGGCAGTATCCTCGTCTCGCGGCAGGGCGGGGTTCAGGTCCGACCCGCCGCCGAACCAGCGCTTTGAGGTGACGAGGAAGCGGGTGTTCATGTGGACGGCGGGCACATGCGGGTTGGCCATATGGGCAACCAGGCTGATGCCCGTGGCGAAAAAGCGGGGGTCTTCGGCAGCACCGGGGATGGATTTGGCGAACTCCGGGTTGAACTGGCCGTGCACCGTCGAGATGTTGACCCCGACCTTTTCGAAGATGCGGCCCTTCATCACGCCCATGGTTCCGCCGCCCCCATGGGCGCCGGTGTGATCCAGCCGATCCCAGGGGGTGTACACAAAGCGGCCCGGTGCCGCCGGCGCGTTGGGGAGGGCGGGGAGGGTTGCGCCTTCATCCTCGATCTTTTCGAACTCGGCGGTGATCCTGTCGCGCAGCGTGCGGAACCAGCTTTCCGCGGCGAGTTGCTGGTGGTCAAAATCGGTCATCCTTGCCTCGTGCCATCTGCAAGGGCGGTGGACAATGATTTGAATCAATATGGCCTTGCAAGTGCCGATAGTTTGCGTGCAGATTGCGGGAAATTCCGGGGAGATGAAAATGGCTGTAGTTCGTACGCCCGATGCGCGATTCGCGGGGCTGCCCGATTGGGATTTCGAGACTGTCTATACCGAGGTCGATGGCGGGGCGCTGGGGGCGATCAGGATCGCCCATGCCGAGGCGGGGCCTGCGAATGGGCCGGTGATGCTGCTGATGCACGGCGAGCCGAGCTGGTCCTATCTGTACCGGAAAATGATTCCGGTGCTGGTGGCGGCCGGCTATCGCTGCCTTGCGCCCGATCTCGTGGGCTTTGGGCGGTCCGACAAGCCGACGGAGCAGAGCGATTACAGCTATGCGGCGCATGTGGACTGGATGCTGCAATGGTTTCGCGCGCAGCATCTGTCCGACGTTACCTTGTTCTGCCAGGATTGGGGCGGGCTGATCGGGCTGCGGCTGGTGACGGCCATGCCGGAGCGGTTTGCAAGGGTTTGTGCAGCGAACACCTTCCTGCCGACCGGGGATGGAAAGGCTTCCCCTGCTTTCGAGGCCTGGCGGAACTTCAGCCAGAGCGTTCCGGATTTCGATTCGGGGTTCATCGTGACCGGCGGCACCGTGCGCGGGCTGAGCGATGCGGCGCGGGCCGCCTATAATGCGCCCTATCCGGATGACAGCTTCAAGGCAGGGGCGCGGCGCTTCCCGATGCTGGTGCCGACGTCGCCGGAGATGGATGGAGCGGCGGAGAATCGCGAGGCTTGGAAGGTGCTGGAGGCATTCGACAAGCCTTTCCTGACCTTGTTTGGCGACAGCGATTTCGTGACGCTGGGCGCGGAAAAGCATCTGCAGGCGCGGATTCCCGGGGCGAAGGGACAGCCGCACCGGATCATCGAAAGGGCGGGGCACTTCCTTCAGGAGGATGCGGGCGAGGAAATTGCCGGATATCTTGTGGATTGGGTGAGCGCGTGAAGCATGTTTCGATGCTGCCGGAACGGCAGACCCGAAAACCCATGCGGAAAAATCAGGAAGTCAGTTGACAGGGTAGGGAGGCGCGCATAAAGCCGCGCCTCCAAAGTGCGCGGGCGTAGCTCAGTTGGTTAGAGTGCCGGCCTGTCACGCCGGAGGTCGCGGGTTCGAGCCCCGTCGCTCGCGCCACTTTGGACTTGGCCTTCAGGCCGAAATCAAGACAGGGGACAGACTATTTCGCGGTTTCGCGGAGCCTGTCCCACTCTTCCAGCTCATGCGCGATGGACGCTTCGACGAGCTGATCCCAAAGCAGTTCAACTATTTTTGCATCGAGGCCCAGCCGGGCTGCTTCGCGCCCGGCGTTGGCGATTACCTGCGCCTTGCGGGTTTCGTCGCGGACATGGCCGCGGGCCGGCTTGATGCGGGCGGCGGCGTCCATGTAGCGGAAGCGTTCGGCGAGGAGGGCGACGAGGTCGCGGTCGACGGAATCGACGCCTTCGCGGACGTCGGCCATAGTTTTGCAGCTTTCGGGGGCGGGCCTCATGCCTTCCACTTTCCGGTTTCGATCCAGATGATGACCGGCTTCAGCGGGACTACCCAGGCGACGCCGAGGATGGCCCAGATCGGCAGCTGGATCAGCGGATGCAATTTAGCCACCGGCTCAAACAGCCAGACCGCAAAGAGGGCATAAGCGAAGATGGCGACGATGAGGCCGAGGATGCCGAACGGCCTTCTGAGGGAACGGGTCATCAGGCGCGTTTAGCGCTGGTGCCTGCCGGGTGGAAGGCGGTTGGTGTCGCAATGGCGTCGAGTGGCTGGTCCCAGCGATCTGCCGGGACTGCGGGGACAATCTGGATGTCGAAGGCGAGGCCGATGGCGAGGACCGGGCCGTGGCTGCGCAGTTCGGCAAGCGTGCGGTCATAATGGCCGGCGCCCTGGCCCAGGCGATTGCCCTGTCGGTCGGCAGCGAGGAGCGGGACGAGCAGGACATCCGGGCGGGCGACGGGGGCGGTGGCGTCGGGCTCCAGGATGTCGCGGAAGCCGGGCTTGAGGCTGGGATAGTCCGATATGTGGAAGCTCAGCGGAGCGGCACCGGTTACACGCGGCCAGGCAAGGCGCCAGCCGAGCGCCATGGCGGCCATTTCCACGCTGGTGGGGTCTATCTCGTCGCCCATGGCGGCGTAGGTGCCGAGGATGGCGGGTGGGCCCAGATGGGGGATGGTGATGTCGGCCAGAGCGCGTTCGAGGCCGACGCGGAGGATAGGGGAGAGGCCGCCCAGGAAGGCGGAACGCGCGGCGCGGGCGGTTCGGCGGGAGAGTTTTTTGTCGGCTCCGGCCTCGCTCAGCATCCGCGGCCTTTCTTATAGGGTGGCGGGTCCGCATCGACCGTTTGCACGAAGATCCGCTGACGCCAAGACGTCAGGTGGGGACCATGTGATCGGGCCCAGGAGCCCGGCAGGGACAGCCCCCTCGGAATGTTAATCGCCTCAGGGATGTTCAATTGCGCGCATCGGGCAGAGCCCGCCGCCCCAATACTTAGGCTGCGTCGGCCGCCTCTTCAAGCTTGCGGGCAAGGGCTTCTGCGCGGATTGCCAGGGCTTCCAGTATTTCCGATCCCGGGCCTGGGGCTGCGCCTGCGGAAATAGGCGTGATGCGGGCTTCGCTCGACTTGCGCTCCAGCAGTTCACCGCTGACCAGCAGCGCGGCCATCAGCAGCAGGCGCGGTTCGGCGACGGCGCCATGTGCCTGCATCAGCGAGGAAACGCGGCTGTCGAGCAGGCCGGCCGCGGCGCGCAGATCCTCTTCCTCGCCGTCGCGGCAAGCAAGCTTGTAGGCGCGGCCGCCGATGGACAGGGAAATTTCAGCCATTGGAGCGCTTCTTTTCGCCTTCGATCAGCTTTTCGAGCCCGGCCAGCGTATCCTGCGCGACGGCACGCAGGCCGCCATGCGTGCGGCTGAGACGTTCGGCAGCGGCTTCGCCACGCTTCAGCGCAGCCTCGATCCGTTGGAGCAAAGCTCCGCCCTCAGGTTCTTTCATCGATATACCCCCTGAGGTCAGGCTTCATGTCTTCGCTCCAAAAGGTCAAGTTGAGCTATTGCCGCACCATGTTCCAATTTCGTCTTGACGGACAGAGATAAGCCCTTGGTTACGTTCACGTCAATGACGGGAGTGTAACGCATTGTTCCAATGTGGCGTTGATTTATGCCGACTGCTTTGCAAGGAGGGCGCCGCGTGCGGCGGCTGCGGGATTCGGCGTGGCCGCGATTCGTTTGCTGTTGTCCTTATTCGGGGCGCGAGCCGGACCTGTGTGGTCCTTGTAAACTAGGAACGGGCTGCTGATGCCATCTGAACGGCTGTTGGGCGACAAGGCTAAGGGGATGGCGAATGCCATCCGGGCGTTGGCGATGGATGCGGTGGAAGCTGCGAACAGCGGCCACCCGGGTATGCCGATGGGGATGGCGGATGCCGCCACCGTGCTGTGGGGCGAGTATCTGAAGTTCGATCCGGCCGATCCGAAATGGGCCGATCGCGACCGCTTCGTGCTCTCGGCCGGGCACGGCTCGATGCTGATCTATGCCCTGCTGAACCTGACCGGTTATGCCCGGCCGACGATGGACGACATCCGCAACTTCCGGCAGCTGGGCAGCCCGTGTGCTGGGCATCCGGAGAATTTCGAGCTGCCGGGCGTGGAATGCACCACCGGCCCGCTGGGGCAGGGCCTGGCGATGGCGGTGGGCATGGCGATGGCCGAGCGTCACCTCAATGCCGGCTTCGGCGATGGTCTTGTCGATCACCGCACCTGGGTAATCGCCGGCGACGGCTGCCTGATGGAAGGTGTGAGCCACGAGGCGATCGGCCTGGCGGGCCATCTGAAGCTGGGCCGGCTGAACGTGCTGTGGGACGACAACGGCATCTCCATCGATGGCAAGATTTCCATGTCTTCCAGCGAAGATGTGCCGGCGCGGTTCCGCTCGGCTGGCTGGCATGTGGTGCGCTGCGACGGGCATGATCCGGCGTCGATTCGGCAGGCACTGGATGCGGCGGTTGCCGACGAGCGGCCGACACTTGTGCAATGCACGACGGTGATCGGATACAGCGCGCCGACCAAGGCCGGCAGTGAGAAGGCACATGGCTCTCCGCTGGGCGCGGCCGAGATTGCCGGCGCGCGCGAAAAACTGGGCTGGAGTTCGCCGCCGTTCGAGATTCCGGCCGACATCGCCGCGAACTGGAAGGCTGTGGGTCAGGTCGGCGCTGCCGCGCGGGCGGCCTGGGAAGCGCGGCTGAATGCCAGCACCGACAAGGCTGAGTTCCAGCGGCGGATGCGGGGCGAGCTGCCTGCAGGCTTCTCGATTGCCGACTTCAAGGCGAAGCTGGTGGCGGATGCAAAGCCGGTTGCCAGCCGCAAGGCCTCTGAAATGACGCTGGATGCCGTGAATGCGGTGGTGCCGGAGACGGTTGGCGGTTCGGCTGACCTGACCGGCTCCAACAACACCAAGTCGGCGGGAATGCAGGCGTTTTCCGCCGCCAACTATGGCGGGCGCTACGTCTATTACGGAATCCGCGAGTTCGGCATGGCCGCGGCCATGAACGGCATGGCCTTGCATGGCGGCGTAATTCCTTATGGCGGCACCTTCCTGGTGTTTGCCGATTATTGCCGGGCTGCGATCCGCCTTTCAGCGCTGCAGCAGGTGGGTGTTGTCTATGTGATGACGCACGACAGCATCGGCCTTGGCGAGGATGGGCCGACGCACCAGCCGATCGAGCATCTGGCGAGCCTGAGGGCGATGCCCAACGTGGCGGTCTATCGCCCGGCCGATGCGGTGGAGACGGCGGAGTGCTGGGAGCTGGCGCTGGCGGATCGGTCGCGGCCTTCGGTGCTGGCGCTGTCGCGGCAGAATTTGCCGCCGCTGCGCTTTGATATCGAGGCCAATCGTTCGGCCGAGGGTGGTTACCGACTGGTGACGGCGACTGCGGCGCGCAAGGTGGTGCTGGTGGCGACGGGCTCCGAAGTGGCGATTGCGGTGGAAACCGCGAAGCTGCTGGAAGCCAGGGGCGTTGGCGCTGATGTGGTCTCGCTGCCTTCGTGGGAGCGGTTGGCGGCGCAGCCGAAATCCGTCCGCGACAATCTGCTCCCGGGCGATGTGCTGAAAGTCTCGATAGAGGCAGGTTCTACATTTGGTTGGGAGCGGATCGTCGGCTCGGACGGGTTGATGATCGGCATCGACGGGTTTGGGGCGTCTGCTCCGGCCAGCGACCTTTACCAACATTTCGGATTGACCCCGGATGCGGTTTCGCAGCGGGTTCTGGAGCGACTGAACAAATAACAGGCTGAAAAAGGAGCGGGATATGAAGGTAGCGATCAACGGCTTTGGACGGATCGGGCGTCTGGTTCTGAGGGCAATCCTGGAACAGGGCCGTTCCGACATTGAAGTGGTCGCGATCAACGATCTCGCCGATACCAAATCCAACGCCATGCTGTTCAAGCGGGACAGCGTGCATGGGCGCTATCCGGGCACCGTCGAGGCGGACGGGCAGGACATGATCGTGGACGGCAAGCGGATCCGCGTGACCGCCGAGCGCGATCCCTCGAAGCTGCCGCACAAGGAACTGGGCGTCGATATCGCACTGGAGTGCACCGGCTTCTTTACCGATGCCGACAAGGCGCGCGCGCATATCGAGGCCGGTGCCAAGCGGGTGCTGATCTCGGCGCCGGGCAAGGGCGTTGACCTGACCGTTGTCTATGGCGTGAACCACGAGAAGCTGACGAAGGATCATATCGTCGTTTCCAACGCCAGCTGCACCACCAACTGCCTGGCGCCGGTCGCCAAGGTGATGAACGAGACCGTTGGCATCCAGCGCGGACTGATGACGACCGTGCACGCCTATACCAATGACCAGAAGATCCTGGACCAGATCCACCCCGACATGCGCCGCGCGCGCGCTGCCGCGATGTCGATCATCCCGACGACGACGGGCGCAGCCCGCGCCGTGGGCGAGGTGCTGCCCGAGCTGAAGGGCAAGCTGGATGGTTCCGCCATCCGCGTGCCGACGCCGAACGTCAGCCTTGTGGACCTTACCTTCGTGCCCGGCCGGGACACGACCAAGGAAGAGATCAATGCGGCGCTGAAGGCGGCCTCGGAAGGGGCGCTGAAGGGCATATTGGACTATTCGGAAGATCCGCTGGTCTCCATCGATCTCAATCATATCCCCTTCTCGTCGACGGTCGACAGCCTTGAGACGGCGGTGCTGGAAGGCAAGCTGGTTCGCGTGGTGAGCTGGTATGACAATGAGTGGGGCTTCTCCAACCGGATGGCCGACACCGCGGTGGCGATGGGCAAGTTCCTCTGATGCCGTTCCGCACGCTGGATGATCTGCCCGCGGACCTGAGCGGCAAGCGCGTTCTGGTTCGGGTCGATCTGAATGTGCCGATGGACGGCGAACATGTGACGGATGGGACGCGGCTGCAGGCAGCCGTTCCCACCATCGCCTTTCTGGCCGACCGCGGCGCGCGCGTGCTGCTGCTGTCGCACTTCGGGCGGCCCAAGGGCATGCATTCGCACGAATTCTCGCTGATCAAGGTGGTGCACCCGCTGCACGAGGTGCTGGGGCGTTGGGTGGGATTTCTTCCGGATTGCATTGGCGACGCGGTGGTTGCGGAATCGCTGGGACTGGAAGACGGCAGCGTTACGGTGCTGGAAAACACCCGCTTTCACCCCGGCGAGGAAAAGAACGATCCGACATTCGTGTCGGAGCTGGCGCGGCTGGGCGACTTCTATGTGAATGATGCCTTTTCCGCGGCGCACCGGGCGCATGCCTCTACCGAAGGCCTAGCGCATGTGCTGCCGGCCTATGCCGGGCGGTCGATGGAGGCCGAGCTGAAGGCGCTGGAAGCGGCGCTGGGCACGCCGGCGCGGCCGGTGGCGGCCGTGGTCGGCGGTGCCAAGGTCTCCTCGAAGCTGGATGTGCTGACGAATCTGGTCACCAAGGTCGATCATCTGATCATCGGCGGCGGGATGGCGAACACCTTCCTGGCGGCGAAGGGCATCAGCGTCGGCAAGAGCCTGTGCGAGCATGATCTGGCCGACACAGCGCGGGGCATCCTTTCGCGCGCCGAGGCAGCCGGCTGCACCGTGCATCTGCCGTGGGACGTGGTGGTGGCGAAGGAATTTCGCGCCAATCCGCCGCACCGGGTGGCGAATGTGAACGAGGTGGCCGAGGACGAGATGATCCTCGACCTTGGGCCGCATGCGGTGGAAGCGCTGGGCGATGTGCTGAAGACCTGCGCGACCCTGGTGTGGAACGGGCCGCTGGGGGCGTTCGAGCTGGCACCATTCGATCAGGCGACGGTGGCGCTGGCGAAGACGGCGGCAGCGCTGACCGAGGGCGGGACTCTGGTGAGCGTGGCGGGCGGTGGCGATACCGTGGCGGCGCTGAACCATGCGGGCGCTGGCGACAAGTTCAGCTTTGTCTCGACAGCGGGGGGCGCCTTTCTGGAATGGATGGAAGGCAAGCCGTTGCCGGGCGTCGACGCGCTTAAGAATTGATATCTAACAGGAGCTTGATTGCATGAAGATCACCAAGACCGTCCGTAAGATCCTCGACAATTACGAGAGCGACAATCCCGGCACGAAGGGCAATCTGGCCCGCATGCTGATGGAAGGCCGGCTGGGCGGAACGGGCAAGATGGTGATCCTGCCGGTAGACCAGGGTTTCGAGCATGGGCCGGCGCGCAGCTTTTCCGTGAACGAGCCGGGCTATGACCCGCACTACCACTACCAGCTTGCGATCGACGCCGGGCTGAATGCCTATGCAGCGCCGCTGGGGATGCTGGAGGCGGGTGCCGACACCTTTGCAGGCGCCATCCCGACGATCCTGAAGGTGAATTCCTCGAACAGCTGGGCCGGCGGCGCCAACCAGGCACTGACCGGCAGCGTGGACGATGCGCTCAGGCTGGGTTGCGCGGCCATCGGCTTTACCATCTATCCGGGCTCCGAAGACGTGTTCGAGATGATGGAAGAGATCAAGGAGATGTCGGCCGAAGCGAAATCGGTGGGTATCGCGACCGTGATCTGGAGCTATCCGCGCGGCGGCAAGCTGCCGAAATCGGGTGAGCTGGCACTGGATGTAGGTGCCTATGCCGCACACATGGCAGCCCTGCTGGGGGCGCACATCATCAAGGTGAAGCTGCCTTCGGACCATATCGAGCAGGAAGACGCGAAGAAGAGCTATGCCGGGACAGACTGGTCGAAGCAGTCCGACCGGGTGGCGCATGTGGTGAAGGCCTGCTTCAACGGCCGCCGGATCGTGGTTTTCTCGGGTGGCGCGGCGAAGGGTTCAGACGCCGTTTATCAGGATGCGCGCGATATTCGCGATGGCGGCGGCAATGGCTCGATCATCGGCCGCAACAGCTTCCAGCGGCCGCGTGCCGAGGCGCTGGAACTGCTCGACAAGATCGTGCGGATTTACCAGAACAAGGAATAGCCGGATGACGGATCGGGGTTGGGAAGCAGTTGACGCGTATATCGCCGGCCAGCTTCTCGGCCCTGATCCGGTTCTGGATGCAGCGCTGAAGGGCAATGCCGAGGGCGGGCTGCCGGCGATCGATGTGTCAGCCGCGCAGGGCAAGATGCTGCACCTGCTGGCGCGGATTTCCGGCGCCCGGCATATTCTGGAAGTGGGCACGCTGGGCGGCTTTTCGACGATATGGCTTGCGCGGGCGCTGCCGGAGGGCGGCCGGCTGGTGACGCTGGAAATCAGCCCAACACATGCCGAGGTGGCGCGCGCGAACATTGCCCATGCGGGTCTGGCGGAAAAGGTGGAGGTGCGGGTGGGGCCCGCGCTGGAGAGCCTGAAGACGATGGGCGATGAAGCGCCGTTCGATCTGGTGTTCATCGACGCCGACAAGGAGAACAACGCCAATTATGTGCAGGCGGCAATCGGGCTGTCACGGCCGGGGGCGCTGATCCTGGTGGATAATGTGGTGCGCGGCGGCGGCGTGATCGATGCGGCGAGCACTGAGCCGCGCATCGTGGGCACGCGCAAGCTTTTCGAGATGCTGCAGGCCGAGGAGCGGCTGGAGGCGACGGCGATCCAGACCGTGGGGGCAAAGGGTTGGGACGGATTTGTGATGGCGGTGGTGAAAGGCTGACCCAGCAGGGCTTTCGTGCTAGGGTGCCAGCGGCTGCTTTGGGAGGCGGACTATGGCGGCATTGGGGATGGCCTTTGCGGCAATCGTCTATCTCATCTTTTTTGCGACGTTCCTGTACCTGATTGCCTTTGTGGGGAATTTTCCCGGCATTGCACGCACGGTCGATATCGGGCCGCAGGCGCCGACCCTGATAGCGGTGGCGGGCAACCTGGGGCTGATGGCGCTGTTTGGCGTGCAGCACAGCGTGATGGCGCGGCCCGGCTTCAAGGCGCGCTGGACGCGGGTGGTGCCGCGGCATCTGGAGCGCAGCTTCTATGTGCTGGCGGCCAGCCTGGCGCTGATCCTGCTGTTTTACCTCTGGCGGCCGTTGCCCAATATCATGTGGCTGGTGACCTGGAAGCCGGTAGCGCTACTGCTGCGGGGGCTGTTCTTCCTGGGGTGGGCGGTGGTGCTGATTTCCACCTTCCTTATCAATCATCTCGAGCTGTTCGGGCTAAGGCAGGCGTTTGCGCACCTGCGCGGGCACGACATTCCGGCGCCGCAGTTTCGCACGCCATTCTTCTATCGGCATGTGCGGCACCCGATCTATCTGGGCTTCCTGCTCGCCTTCTGGTCGACGCCGCTGATGACGATGGGGCACTTCCTGTTTGCAGCGGGCATGTCGGTCTATATCCTGATCGGAATCCGCCAGGAGGAGCGCGATCTGGTGAAGCAGTTCGGCGATCAGTATCTGGCCTATCGGCGCAAGGTCGGAAAACTGTTCCCCGGGGTGCACTGAGGCTTGCCAGTGGGGCCGCTCTGCCCGCATGGAGGGGGGCATGAGCGACGGTGACGAACTGAAGGATGAAGGTTTCCGCGAGCTGTTCGGCGAGGATAGCCGTCCGCCGTGCCAGCTGTATCTGATCTCCCCGCCGATGTTCGAGCTGGCGCTACACGCGCAAGCGTTGAAGCGGGCGCTGGCGGCGGGCGGGGCGATCGCCGCCTATCAGCTGCGGCTGAAGATCGTCGATGACGGCGAGATCCTGCGCGCTGCCGAGGCGCTGATGCCGATCTGCGCGGATGCCGATGTGGCCTTTATCCTGAATGATCGAATGGATCTGGCGAAGCGGTGTGGCGCCGATGGCGTGCATCTGGGGCAGGGCGATGGCTCTGCCGTGGAGGCGCGGGCACTGTTGGGGAAGGAGGCGCAGATCGGCGTCACCTGCCATGCGAGCCGGCATCTGGCGATGGAGGCCGGGGAGGCCGGGGCGAACTATGTGGCCTTCGGTTCCTTTTTCCCGACCGAGACGAAGGTGGTGGAGCATATCGCCGACCCGGCGATCCTCAGCTGGTGGACGGCGCTGAGCCCCATTCCGTGCGTGGCGATCGGCGGGATCACGCCCGGCAACTGCCGGCCGCTGGTGGAAGCGGGGGCGGATTTCTTGGCGACATCCGGCGCGGTCTGGGGAGGTGATCCCGAGGCCAATGTTCGCGCCTTTGCGGAGGCGATGGCAGGACGCCAGGACGCGCCTTAGCTGTCGGGCGGGCCGAAGGGTTCGATCTTCGGGTCTGCGAAAATGCCTTCCGCGCCGCCCTGGCCGAGCTTTTCGGCTGCGCCTGCTTCGGACTTGTCGAGCTTGACGGCATACAGGCTGGCGGCGAGGTCCACCGCGACCACGCCATAGTCGGCATCGAGTTTCGCGGCCGGGACGCCGAGCTTCCGGGCAGCGGCGGCGAGGCTGGCGGATCCGGCCAGATGGATTTGCACGAGAACCGAATCCGCCATTTCCGTGGGTCCTTATCCGCTGCAGTTGCATCCACCGGGTTTGGCCGGTGGGCCGGCCGGGGTATGACCCTCTGCCTTGGCGTCGGCATAGCCCAGCTCCCACATGCGGGCCAGCAGAGCTTCGAGATCGGGGGTATCTGCCGCTGCCTGTTCTGCTTCGAATCCGGGGCGCGGGAAGGGGATCGGGACCGGGGGCAGCTGCAGTTTGCAGAGCTGCGGATAGCGGCGGCAGAAGTCGATGGGTACGGGTCGCGGCTTGCAGAGATCCGGGAAGCGGTCGCAGATGTTGATGATCGGCTTGATGACGGGCGGCACGACGCGATCGACAATGCCGCAGCCGTTCACAACTCCGAAGCCATGGTCGAAATCGAAGCCGGCGCTGCCGAGATCCTCGGCTGTGGAGCGCACCAGTTCGCGGATGGCGTGCGGGCTGACCGCCGGGTTGCCAGGCTGGTGCGGCTTGCGGCTTCGGATGGCGGCGACGAGGCCGGCGACGACCGGGCAGGCGGCCGAGGTGCCGCCGTCTGCGGCATAGACGCCGGAGCCCGAGAAATGGGTGAAGCCACAGATGTCGGGCTTGTTGCGGCTGAGACGGCCGGGACCCTGACTGGAGTAGCCGACACGGACTTTGCCGGTGTCGACGCCGGCGACGCAGAGGACGGCGCTGTGCCCGTTGGCGCCATAGATGGCGTTGGCGGTGACGCCCTGGCAGCGGCCGTCGGGGCAGTTGGCGCCGCAATTGCCTGCCGCGAATAGGATGTCGGCACCGAGCGCCTCCAGCGCTGCTACCGAGCGGTTAAACGGGTGATTGGGGTTGTCGGAATAATTTCCGGGGTTGCCGACCGGGAAATCCCAGCTGGGATGGAACATGCCCCAGCTGTTGTTGACCACGAGCGAGCGGGCCTCTCCGGGGCGGGTGGGCGCCATCATGATGGTCTGCAGATGCGCGTAGGCGCGCACGGCGTCCGACAGGAAGCCGCCGAAGCCGCCGCCGACCGTCGAGCGGAGAAGCTGGATATCGAGGAGCGTCGCGCGGGGTGCTGCGATCAGCGCGTCGTAGGCGCACATGGTGCCATGGCCTACCGGCGCGTCGAACGGCGTCATCCCGGCACCGGGCACCCAGCTGCGACCCGAATCCATCGAGGGAGTGAGCCCACGCGAAGCGAGATGCGCCCGGTTGATGCCCGTATCGACGATGGCGAGCAGCACGCCGGAGCCGTCCATGCCGTTGGAATGGAGGCGTGGCGTGCACAGCAGACGGGCGATGTCCGCCGTATTGCCCTGCGGACCGCTGCCCGGGCAGATGATGCAGGGCTCGATCGGGATATCGGCATAGACACCGACCACGCGCGGCTCTGCCATCAGCTTCTCGGCGACCTTTTCATCGCCATGCGCCACCGTGACGAGGGTGCGGTCCTCGGGCGCAAAACTGGCTTCGAATCGGCGCGAATTGTCGAAATCGGAGGCCATGGGATCCTGCGCGGATACAGACGGCAGCAGAACCGGATCGAAATCTGCGACCGGCTCCGCGCCGGCGCGTTGCAGCAGGCCGGCGATGCTGTCGGTCATGCCGGCTTCCATGCTGAGGGCTTCGCCGCGCGACTGCGGTGTGGCTTTCAGCTCTACGATCAGGCGGCGGACACCTTCGCCGGTTGCGGGTGGATTCTGAGAGGTCTTGCGCGTTGATTTTGCCATGGCGGTCTCCCCTGCGGTTGGGGCGGGCGCTGCCTTTGCTGTGCAGCGCCCGCCGCTTCGCCCTGTTGGGTGCGGCGCGTGCCCGGCAGCCCTCCATCCGGGTCGTTCAGTCTTCGCGGGGAAGGCCGGACAACAAGCTGCGCCTCGACCAAAGCCAATAGCGCAAGGTCGGACGGCGGGCTTGGACGAAAGCGACCATAAGGCGGCTCGGTTGCGCGCGGCGTGTGCGACGTCTAAGGGGCCGCATTCAGTTTCATCCCACAGGTGTATTTCCATGAAGATCAGCGGCGTGGACATTCGTCCCGGCAACATCATCGAATATGAAGGCGGAATCTGGCGTGCGGTGAAGACGCAGCATACCCAGCCCGGCAAGGGCGGCGCCTATATGCAGGTAGAGCTGAAGAACCTGATCGATGGCCGCAAGACCAACATCCGTTTCCGTTCAGCCGAAGTCGTCGAGCGCGTGCGGCTGGACACCAAGGACTTCCAGTATCTCTATGCCGAGGACGACAACCTCGTGTTCATGGACAAGGATAGCTATGAGCAGGTGACGCTGCCGCGCGACCTGCTGGGCGATGCTGCGGCCTTCCTGACGGACGGCATGGACGTGACCATGGAGCTTTATGACGAGCGCCCCATTTCCGTGCAGCTGCCCGACCAGGTGGAAGCGCTGATCGTGGAAGCCGACGCGGTGGTGAAGGGGCAGACCGCCTCTTCGAGCTACAAGCCGGCGGTGCTGGAAAATGGCGTGCGCGTGATGGTGCCGCCGCATATCGGCGCCGGCACGCGGATTGTCGTGGACGTGTACGAACAGGCTTATGTGCGGCGGGCCGACTAAGTGAGCCAATCCGCCATCATCACCGTGATGGAGCGCGCCTGCCGCAAGGCGGCTCCGAAGCTGCGCCGGGATTTCGGCGAGGTGAGCCAGCTGCAGGTCTCCAAGAAGGGGCCGGCGGACTTCGTGAGCCAGGCCGACAATGCCTGCGAACGCACGCTGCTGGAGGAGCTGCAGCGGGCGCGTCCCGGCTGGGGTTTCCTGCTGGAAGAGGGCGGCGAGATTGCCGGCGAGGAAGAGAATTCCCCGCGCTTCATCATCGATCCGCTGGATGGCACCTCGAACTTCCTGCACGGCATCCCGCACTTCGCGATTTCGATCGGCGTCGAGCATCTGGGGACGATTGTGGCCGGCATCGTCTATCAGCCGATGACGGACGAGAGCTTCTGGGCGGAGCGGGGGCGCGGGGCGTGGCTGCAGAATGCGCGCCTGCGCGTTTCGGGCCGCCGCGAGCTGGACGAGTCGCTGCTGGCGACGGGCATTCCCTACAAGGGACATGGCGATCAGCGGCAGTTCGAGTCGATCCTGCAGAAGGTCATTCCGGAAGTGGCCGGCGTGCGTCGTTTCGGGGCTGCGAGCCTGGATCTTGCGTGGGTGGCTGCCGGGCGTTTCGACGGCTTTTGGGAGCAGGGGCTGCAACCGTGGGATGTGGCTGCCGGCATGCTGCTGGTGAAGGAAGCCGGTGGTTTTGTTTCCGACTTCCGTGGTGGTGAACGGATGGTGGAACGGCGCGAAATACTTGCCGCGAACGATCAGATCCATTCGAAGTTGCACAAGCTGGTGGGCGCGGCGCTTCGATAACGCTTCGCAATAGCGTCAAAGCCTTGAGAAACTGACAAGATCGCAGTGCTGCCATGCAGCAAATGCGGGTAATTTGGCCCTTTCAGAGGCTTGCCGCGACGCTGCCAACTGCCTAGAGACACGCCCATGCCAGACGTTACCGCCATCGGTCGGGAGTATCTCCCGATCCTGCTGTTCTTCGGGATTGCCATCGTGCTGGCGGTGGTGTTCGCGGGGCTGCCCATTCTCCTTTCGAACGTGATAGGGACATCGAAGCCCTATGCCGACAAGCTGACCGAGTATGAGAGCGGCTTTCCCGCCTTCTCCTCGGCGCGGGGTCAGTTCGACGTGCGCTTCTATCTGGTGTCGATCCTGTTCATCATCTTCGACCTCGAAGTCGCCTTCCTGTTCCCATGGGCCGTCAGCCTGAAGCATATGGGCGCGGATCTGGTGTTTGCCTGGGCCTCGATGATGCTCTTCCTTGGCATCCTTACCATCGGCTTCATCTATGAGTGGAAGAAGGGGGCGTTGGACTGGGAATGAGCACGACCGCCCTTATCAACGCTGACGGCACACAGATGTCGCGCGATCTCGCTACGCAGGACGCGTTCTTCGCCGATGTCGGCTCCGAGCTATCGAACAAGGGCTTCCTTGTGACGAGCCTGGAGGATCTGACCACCTGGGCGCGCACCGGTTCGCTGTGGTGGATGACGTTCGGGCTTGCCTGCTGCGCCGTCGAGATGATGCATGCGTCCATGCCGGATTATGACATGGAGCGCTTTGGTGCGGCGCCGCGCGCCAGCCCGCGTCAGTCGGACGTGATGATCGTCGCCGGTACGCTCTGCAACAAGATGGCGCCTGCCTTGCGCCGGGTGTACGATCAGATGCCGGAACCGCGCTATGTGATCAGTATGGGCAGCTGCGCCAATGGCGGAGGCTATTATCACTATAGCTATTCCGTGGTGCGCGGCTGCGACCGCATCGTGCCTGTCGATATCTATGTGCCGGGCTGCCCGCCGACCGCGGAAGCGCTGGTCTATGGTGTGATGGCCTTGCAGCGGAAAATACGCCGCAACGCGAGCTTTGAGCGCTGAGATGTCGCATCTTCCCCAGATCCCCGGCAACGAAGGCGTCGCCGAGCGCGCCATGGCGGTGCTTGGCGAGCATGTGATCGACGCGGCCGAGGCCGTTGGCGAGCTGACGTTGCTGGTCCGGCGCGAGAGCCTGGCGGTGGTGCTGCAGATCCTGCGCGATACGGCCGATCTGGCCTATGACCAGATGCTGGACATTGCCGGTGCGGACTATCCCGAGCGTTCTGAGCGGTTCGACGTGAACTATCATCTGCTGTCGCTCCGGCATAACCGGCGGCTGCGGGTGAAGGTGGCGACCGACGAGGTGGCGCCGATCCCGTCGATCGTGTCGCTGTTCCCGAATGCCGGATGGCTGGAGCGGGAAGTGTGGGATTGCTACGGCGTCTATTTCGAGGGCAACCCCGATCTGCGCCGGATCCTCACCGACTATGGCTTTGAAGGGCACCCGTTCCGCAAGGACTTCCCGCTGACAGGGCATGTGGAGCTGCACTATTCCGAGGAGCAGCAGCGCGTTGTCTATGCGCCGGTGAAGCTGAAGCAGGATTTCCGCAACTTCGACTTCCTGAGCCCGTGGGAAGGGCAGTGGAAGCTGCCCGGAGATGAGAAAGCGTCGGAGCCGGATGGCGACCAAATGAAAAAGCCGGGCGGGGAGGGCGCGAAATGAGCGAAGTCCAGACCGCGGAAGTGTTGGAAGGTCAACTGATCGACCCGACGCTGGTTTCGGCCGACACCAGCATCCAGAACTACATGATCAACTTCGGGCCTCAGCACCCGGCTGCACACGGCGTGCTGCGGCTGGTGATGGAGCTGGACGGCGAGCTGATCGAGCGCTGCGATCCGCACATCGGGCTGCTGCATCGCGGCACCGAGAAGCTGATCGAATACAAGACCTACCTCCAGGCGCTGCCCTATATGGACCGCCTGGATTATTGCAGCCCGATGTCGATGGAGCACAGCTATGTGTTGGCCATCGAGAAGCTGCTGGGCGTGGATGTGCCGATGCGGGCGCAGCTGATCCGCGTGCTGTGGGCCGAGCTGATGCGGGTTTCGAACCACATCATGAACGTCGGCGCGCATGTGATGGACGTGGGTGGGCTGACGCCGATCATCTGGCTGTTTGCCGAGCGCGAGGCGATCTATCGCTTCTCCGAACGGGTTTCCGGCGCGCGCATGCACGCCGCCTATTTCCGCCCCGGCGGCGTCCATCAGGATCTGCCGGCGGGCCTCGCCGAAGATATCCGGACCTGGGCCGAAGCCTTCCCGAAGGTAATCGATGAAGTGCAGGCGCTGGCCGGCGACAACCGCATCTTCAAGCAGCGGAACGTCGATATCGGCGTGATTTCGGCGAAGGAAGCGATTGCCTGGGGCTTTACCGGGCCTTGCCTGCGGGGGTCGGGCATCGCCTGGGATCTGCGCAAGTCGCAGCCCTATGAATGCTATGCCGACCTGGAATTCGAAGTGCCTGTGGGCAACAACGGCGACTGCTATGATCGCTGGATGGTGCGCATGGAGGAAATGCGCCAGTCGATAAAGCTGATCATCCAGTGCCTGAACAGGTTGGCGCATTGCGAGGGCGAGCCGGTCTCGACGCTGGACCGCAAGGTGGCGCCGCCGAAGCGGGGCGAGATGAAGCGCTCGATGGAAGCGCTGATCCACCACTTCAAGCTCTATACCGAGGGCTTCAAGGTGCCGCCGGGCGAAGTCTATGTGGCGACCGAAAGCCCCAAGGGGGAATTCGGCATCTATCTGGTGAGCGACGGCACCAACAAGCCCTATCGCTGCCATATCCGGGCGACCGGCATGACCCATCTGCAGGCGATGGACTATCTGCTGAAGGGCCATATGCTGGCCGATGCGCCTGCCGTGCTGGGTTCGCTGGATATCGTGTTTGGCGAGGTTGACCGGTGAGCGACTACAGCGATTTCAAATGGACCGACGCGAATGTCGCCGAGGCGGAGCGTATCATCGGGCGCTATCCGAAGGGGCGTGAAGCCTCTGCGATCATGCCGTTGCTGTGGCTGGCGCAGTATCAGATGCGCGACATGACGGGCGTGGCCTGGCTGCCGCTGCCGGTGATCGAGTTCGTCGCCGCGCAGATCGGCATGCCGAAGATCCGCGCGCTGGAAGTTGCGACCTTCTATACGATGTACAATCTGCAGCCGGTCGGCCGCTTCCATGTGCAGGTGTGTGGAACCACGCCCTGCATGCTGCGCGGCAGCGACGACATCCTGCGCGCCTGCGCCGACAAGGGGCTGAAGAAGGGCGAAGTCACCAACGACGGCCTGTTCACGCTGACCGAGGTGGAATGCCTGGGCGTTTGTGCCAATGCGCCGATGGTGCAGGTGAACGACGATAATTACGAAGACCTCACCTACGAGAGCATGACCGCCATTCTGGAGGACCTGATCGCCGGCCGCACGCCAAAGCCGGGCAGCCAGATCGGCCGGCAGACCAGCTGCCCCGAAGGCGGTCCGACGACGCTGAAAGAGATCGCCTGATGCTGGCGGACAAAGATAGAATTTTCACCAACCTCTATGGCTTCCAGCCGTGGGGCGTTGAGCATGCGATGAAGCGTGGCGACTGGGCGGATACCAAGTCGCTGATGGCCGTTGGGCAGGATGCCATCATCCAGCAGGTGAAGGATTCAGGGCTGCGCGGGCGTGGTGGCGCAGGCTTCTCCACCGGGCTCAAGTGGAGCTTCATGCCCAAGGAGCCAAAGGATGGGCGCCCCAGCTTCCTGGTGGTGAACGCCGACGAATCCGAGCCGGGTTCGTGCAAGGACCGGGAGATCATCCGCAACGATCCGCACAAGCTGATCGAGGGCGCGCTGATCGCCGGCTATGCGATGCGGGCGCGCGCTGCCTATATCTATATTCGCGGCGAATATATCCGCGAGGCCGAGGTGCTGTTTGCGGCTGTCGAGGAAGCCTATGCCAAGGGCTTCATCGGCAAGAACGCCTGCGGTTCCGGCTATGACTTCGATGTGTTCGTGCATCGCGGCGGCGGCGCCTATATCTGCGGCGAAGAAACCGCGATGATCGAGAGCCTAGAGGGCAAGAAGGGCCAGCCGCGGCTGAAGCCGCCTTTCCCGGCAGGCGTCGGCCTCTATGGCTGCCCGACGACGGTGAACAATGTCGAGTCCATCGCAGTTGTGCCCACCATCCTGCGGCGCGGGCCGGACTGGTTTGCGGGCATTGGCCGCCCGAACAACCAGGGCACCAAGCTGTTCCAGATCAGCGGCCATGTGAACAAGCCGTGCGTGGTGGAAGAGGCGATGAGCCTGCCGTTCCGCGAGCTGATCGACGTGCATTGCGGCGGCATTCGCGGCGGCTGGGATAACCTGCTGGCGGTGATCCCGGGCGGTTCGTCGGTGCCGCTGGTGCCTGCGCACGAGATCATCGATGCGCCGATGGACTTCGATGGGCTTCGCGAGCTGAAATCCGGCCTTGGCACGGCAGCGGTGATCGTGATGGACAAGTCCACCGACATTATCCGCGCGATTGCCCGCATCAGCTATTTCTACAAGCATGAGAGCTGCGGCCAGTGCACGCCGTGCCGCGAAGGCACCGGCTGGATGTGGCGGGTGATGGAGCGCCTCGCGAGCGGCGACGCCGAGCCCCATGAGATCGACATGCTGCTGGAAGTGACAACACAGGTGGAAGGCCACACGATCTGCGCGCTGGGCGACGCCGCGGCATGGCCGATCCAGGGCCTGATCCGGCATTTCCGGCCGGAGATTGAAGCGCGCATCGCCAAGCGTCGCGGGTTCGTGAGCGTTCCCGAAATCGCGCAGGCGGCGGAGTAGAGCATGCCTAAGGTAACCGTAGACGGGGTCGAGATTGAGGTGCCGGCTGGTGCCACGGTGATGCAGGCCTGCGAAGCGGCCGGCAAGGAAATCCCGCGTTTCTGCTATCATGAGCGGCTTTCGATTGCCGGCAATTGCCGCATGTGCCTGGTGCAGGTGTCTCCGGGGCCGCCGAAGCCCCAGGCTAGCTGTGCGCTGCCGGCTGCCGAGGGGCAGAATATCCTGACCGACAGCCCGATGGTGAAGAAGGCGCGCGAGGGGGTGATGGAGTTTCTCCTCATCAACCACCCGCTCGATTGCCCGATCTGCGATCAGGGCGGCGAGTGCGACCTGCAGGACCAGGCGATGGCCTATGGTCGGGGCAATTCGCGCTTTGAAGAGAACAAGCGCGCCGTCACCGAAAAACACATGGGGCCGCTGATCAAGACGGTGATGACGCGCTGCATCCAGTGCACGCGTTGTGTGCGTTTTGCCGAGGAAGTGGCCGGCGTCGAGGAAATAGGCGCACTGTATCGCGGCGAGAACATGCAGATCACTTCCTATCTGGAGCAGGCAGTGACGTCCGAAATGTCGGGCAATGTCATCGACTTGTGCCCGGTGGGTGCGCTGACCGCGAAGCCGACGGCGTTCCATGCCCGGCCGTGGGAATTGAAGCGCACCGACAGCATCGATGTGATGGATGCGGTGGGCGCCAACATCACCGTGCACAGCCGTTCGGGAGCCGTCGTCCGCGTGACGCCGCGCCTGAATGAGGATGTGAACGAGGAGTGGATTTCCGACACCGCGCGCTTCGGCTGCGACGGCCTGCAGGAGCGGCGGCTGGATCGCCCGTGGGTGCGGGTGAATGGCGAGCTGAAGCCGGCGACCTGGGCGCAGGCCTTTGCGGCCGTGAAGGCGGCTGTTTCGGGCGTGGCCGGAGACAAGATTGCGGCGATTTCCGGCAATCTGTCGGCGGTCGAGGAACTGGTTGCAGCGAAGGACCTGCTGACCGGGCTTGGCGCGACGCGGCTGGAAAGCCGGACCGATGGCGCGGCCTATGCCGGGCCGGCGGCGCATTGGCGGTTCAACTCGACGCTGGCCGGGCTGGAAACAGCTGATCTGATCCTGCTGGTGGGCGCTGATCCGCGTCTGGATGCGCCGCTGGTGAACAGCCGTATCCGCAAGGCGGTGCGTCGGGGTGGGGCGACGGTGCTGCGCATCGGCGGTGGCAGTGACCCCTCCTATCCGGTGACCGATCTGGGCGATGATCTGGGGCTGCTGGCGAAGCTGCCCAAGGATGTCGCCGGCAAGTTGAAGTCGGCGCAGCGCCCGGCGCTGATCGTGGGCAGCCGCAATGCCTCCGCCGACGTGCTGGCAGCCGCGCATGGCCTTGCCGACGTGCTGGTGAAGGACGGCTGGAACGGCTTCAATATCCTGCACGACAGCGCCGCCCGCGTGGGCGCGATGACGGTGGGTTGGGCAGGGGAGGGTGTAGACGCGCTCGCCGCTGCGGCGCCGTCGGTGCTGTTCCTGCTGGGCGTGGACGAGCTGGCTCTGGCGCCGTTTGGCGGGGCTACCAAGATCTACATCGGTTCCCATGGCGATCGCGGTGCGGCTGTCGCCGACATCATCCTGCCGGGCGCGGCCTGGGCCGAAAAGCCGGGCACCTGGGTCAATCTGGAAGGCCGGGTGCAGCGGTCGCTGCGGGCAACCTTCCCGCCGGGCGACGCGCGCGAGGACTGGACGATCTTCCGGGCGCTCGCCGATGTGCTGGGCATCACGCTGGGCTATGACAATCTGGACCAGCTGCGCACGCGCATTGCCGGCGAATGGCCGGAGCTGGGCCGCGAGGGGCTGGAGCCTGCGGTGTGGGAAGCGGCGACGCTGACGGGCAAGCCCGCCGGCGCAACGCGCGCCCGCGCGACCGACTTCTACAGCTCGAACCCGATCCTGCGGGCCAGCCCGACGATGCGGACCTGCGTGGCGGAGATTCTGGAAGGCCGCGCGCCTGCCATTCTGGAGGCGGCTGAGTAATATGGTCGAGTTTTTCCAGACGTATCTGGGCGCAGATTTTGGCTGGCTGGTCGCGCATGTGATCCTGATCCTGCTGATCGCCCTGCCGGTTATGCTGGTGATGGCGATTTCCACGTGGATGGACCGCAAGGTTTGGGCTGCCATGCAGCTTCGCCGTGGTCCTAATGTGGTAGGGCCGGTGGGCTTTCTGCAACCCTTTGCCGACGGGCTGAAGCTGTTCCTGAAGGAAACCGTCGTGCCGTCGGGCGCGAACAAAGGTGTTTTCTTCATCGCGCCTATGATCACCTTCGTGCTGGCGCTGGTGGCCTGGGCGGTGATCCCGTTCGATGCCGGCTGGGTGCTGGCGGACATCAATGTCGGCCTGCTCTACCTGTTCGCGGTGTCGTCGATGGGCGTCTATGGCATCATCATGTCGGGCTGGGCTTCCAACTCGAAGTATCCGTTCCTGGGCGGTCTGCGCTCTGCGGCGCAGATGGTGAGCTATGAAGTCTCCATCGGCTTCGTGATCGTGACGGTGGTGCTCTATGCCTCCAGCTTCAATCTGACCGATATCGTCGAGAGCCAGCGTGGCAACATCTTCGGGGTCGTCAACGGCAACATCTTCAATCCGCTGCTGTTTCCGATGGCGATCGTGTTCCTGATCTCGGCGCTCGCGGAAACGAACCGGCCACCGTTCGACTTGCCCGAGGCCGAGGCCGAGCTGGTGGCCGGCTATCAGGTGGAATATTCCTCGATGACCTTCGCCCTGTTCTTCCTGGGCGAGTATATGAACGTCCTGTTGATGTGCGCGCTGGCAAGCATCCTGTTCCTGGGGGGCTATCTGCCGCCCTTCAACTGGGAGCCGCTGTACATGGTGCCGGGCGTCATCTGGTTGTTCGCCAAGATCGTCTTCATGTTCTTCGTCTTCGCCTGGGTGAAGGCGACGGTGCCAAGGTATCGCTATGACCAGCTGATGCGGCTGGGCTGGAAGGTGTTCCTGCCGCTGACCCTGTTCTGGGTGGTGCTGGTTTCGGGCTGGTTGGTCTTCTCTGGGCATTATGGAGCCCCCATTCTTTCTGGAGGACTGTCATGAGCGTAATGCAGGCCGCCAAGTCGCTGTTGCTGCTGGAATTTATCCGCGGCCATGCGCTGACGTTCAGCTATATGTTCCGCCCCAAGCGGACGGTGAACTACCCCTATGAGAAGAGCCCGCTCTCTCCGCGGTTCCGCGGCGAGCACGCGCTGCGGCGCTATCCCAACGGCGAAGAGCGCTGCATTGCGTGCAAGCTGTGCGAGGCCGTCTGCCCGGCGCAGGCGATCACCATCGAGGCCGAGCCGCGCGCCGACGGCAGCCGTCGCACGACGCGCTATGACATCGACATGACGAAGTGCATCTATTGCGGACTGTGCCAGGAGGCCTGCCCGGTGGATGCCATCGTGGAAGGGCCGAATTTCGAGTTCGCGACGGAGACGCGCGAGGAGCTGCTGTACGACAAGGATCGGCTGCTGGCGAACGGGGAGCGCTGGGAGCGCGCCATCGCCGCCAACCTTGCCGCCGACGCCCCCTATCGCTAACGGCTGCGCAAACCCATGAAACTCCTCAATCAGGGCCGAATTTTCCGGTGATCCAGGCACTCATCTTCTATCTCTTCGCCTCGGTCGTCGTGGCCTCGGCGTTGATGGTGATTCTGGCGAGGAATCCCGTCCACAGCGTGCTGTGGCTTATCCTTGCCTTCTTCAACGCGGCCGGACTGTTCCTGGCGATCGGCGCCGAGTTCATCGCGATGATCCTGGTGATCGTCTATGTGGGCGCCGTTGCCGTGCTGTTCCTGTTCGTGGTGATGATGCTGGACATCGATTTCACGCGGATGCGGGCGGGCTTTTCGAAATATCTGCCGTTCGGACTGGCGCTGGGGCTGGTGCTGGCGGTCGAGCTGGCGATGGTGGGCGGCGCCTGGGTGTTTGGCGACCTGGCGCTGGATGCGCGCGCTGCGCCTGTGCCGGCAACGCAGCTGTCCAATACGCAGGCGCTGGGGACCATCCTCTATACGGACTATGTCTTCATCTTCCAGATGGCGGGGATGATCCTGCTGACGGCGATGATCGGCGCCATCGTGCTGACGCTGCGGCGGCGGCCGGGCGTGAAGCGGCAGGACATCTCGAAGCAGAATGCGCGGACTCCGGCCTCTGCGGTGACGATCACGCGCCCTCAGCTTGGGGCGGGCGTCGATACGGACGCGGGAGTGCAGGGATGAGTATCGGCATCGGTCATTATCTGGTTGTGGGGGCGATCCTGTTCACGCTGGGCGTGCTGGGCATCCTGATCAACCGCAAAAACATCATCGTCATCCTGATGTCGGTGGAACTGATCCTGCTGGCGGTGAACATCAATTTCGTCGCTTTCTCGGTGTTCCTGGGGGACATGGTGGGGCAGATCTTCGCGATGTTCGTGCTGACGGTCGCCGCCGGCGAGGCCGCGATCGGCCTTGCCATCCTTGTCGTCTATTTCCGGAACCGCGGGACCATCGCTGTCGATGATGTCCGCCAGATGCGCGGCTGACATGATCCAGATCCTTGTTTTTCTTCCCCTGATCGCCTTCCTGATTGCCGGTATCGGCAATCGGATGATCGGCAATGTGGCGGCGAAGTCGGTGACGACGGGCGCGCTGTTCATTTCCTGTGCGCTCAGCTGGGTGACGTTCATAGGCCTCATCAACGGTGCGCCGGCGCAGGATGTGCTGGTGGCGCAATGGTTCACCAGCGGTGATCTGGCCGTAAACTGGTCGCTGAAGGTGGACATCCTGACCGGCGTGATGCTGGTCGTCATCACCTCGGTGTCGGCGCTCGTCCACCTGTATAGCTGGGGCTATATGGCGGAGGATCCGGACCAGCCGCGCTTCTTCGCCTATCTGTCGCTGTTCACCTTTGCCATGCTGATGCTGGTGACTGCCGACAATCTGGTGCAGATGTTCTTCGGCTGGGAAGGCGTGGGTCTGGCGAGCTATCTGCTGATCGGCTTCTGGTACAAGAAGCCGAGCGCCTGGGCGGCCGCGATCAAGGCGTTCGTGGTGAACCGCGTGGGCGATTTCGGCTTCATGCTGGGCATCTTCGGGCTGTTCATGCTGTTCGGCACGGTCGATCTCGATACCATCCTGAGCGCGGTGCCCACGGCGAAAGGGGCGACGTTCACCTTCCTCGGCCACTCGGTCGACGCCATCACCTGCCTCGCCCTGCTGCTGTTCGTCGGGGCCTGCGGGAAATCGGCGCAGGTGCCGCTGCACACCTGGTTGCCGGACGCGATGGAAGGCCCGACCCCGGTGTCGGCGTTGATCCATGCCGCGACCATGGTGACGGCGGGCGTGTTCCTGGTGTGCCGGATGTCGCCTTTGTTCGATGCGTCGGTTACGGCGTCTACGGTTGTCACCTATGTCGGTGCGCTGACGGCGATCTTTGCGGCGACGGTTGCGACGACGCAGCATGATATCAAGCGGGTGATCGCCTATTCCACCTGCTCGCAGCTGGGCTTCATGTTTTTTGCGGCGGGCACGGGGGCCTATGGGGCGGCGATGTTCCACCTCTTCACCCACGCCTTCTTCAAGGCGCTGCTGTTCCTCTGCGCCGGCTCGGTGATCCATGCGATGCACCACGAGCAGGACATGCGCTATTATGGTGGCCTCAGGAAAGTGATCCCTTGGACCTTCGCTGCGATGGTGATCGGTACGATTGCGATCACCGGCGTGAACTACACCTCGGGCTATTTCTCGAAGGATGCCGTGCTGTTTGCGGCGTGGGAGCGCGGCACAGAAGCTTCGCGTGTGGCCTTCTCGGTGGGGATTTTCGCCTCTCTGCTGACGAGTTTCTACAGCTGGCGTCTGATCTTCAAGACCTTCTTCGGCAAGCCGCGCTGGTCGCAGTCCGAGCATATCCAGCATGCGGTGCATGATGCGCATGGCCACGACGACCACCACGATCACGTGCATGCAGATCACGGGCATGACGATCATCACCATGCCGATCAGGCTGACGGCACGGCGGGCTATCACCCGCATGAAAGCCCCTGGCCGATGATGGTGCCGCTGGCGCTGCTGAGCTTCGGCGCATTGTTTGCCGGCGCCATCTTCAACGACATGTTCGTGGGCCATCATGGCTTCTGGAACGGGTCGCTGGTGCATGACGGCGAGTTCTACGCGGCGCTGCACCATGTGCCGGGTCTGGTGCATTGGTCGCCGACGCTGGCGATGCTGACCGGCCTGACGATCGCCTTCCTGGTCTATATCCGCAACCCGCAGGCGGCCGATGCCTTCAAGAAGCAGTTCCGGCACCTGCACGCCTTCCTCTCGAACAAATGGTATTTCGACGAGATCTACAACTGGCTGTTCGTGAAGCCGGCGCTGTGGCTGGGCAACATCTTCTGGAAGCGCGGTGACCAGGGCCTGATCGACCGCTTCGGGCCCGACGGGTTGAGCGGATTGGTCGGTTCCGGTTCGGGGATTGCCCATCGGTTCCAGTCCGGCCTTGTCTATTCCTATGCGCTGGTGATGCTTGCGGGCGTCGCTCTGTTTGCAACCTGGTTCATGGTGCGTTGATGCTGTCGGCAATGATCCTTCTGCCGCTGGCGCTGGCGCTTGCGGTTCTCTTCCTCCCGGGCGACGAGCAGGCTCAGGCGCGCATGGCGCGGCTGGTGGGCCTTGGCACCACGCTGGTCCTGTTTGCGATGGGACTGGTGCTGTGGGCCGGGTTCGATAGCTCGACGGCAGCCTTCCAGTTTACCGAGCGGGCCGAGCTGTTTGGCGGGCTGTTCAGCTGGCATCTTGGGATCGACGGCATCAGCCTGGTGCTGATCCTGCTGTCGGTGTTCCTGATGCCGCTCTGCATCCTCGCCGGTTGGGACAGCATCAAGACCCGCGTGCCAGAATATATCTGCGCCTTCCTGGTGATGGAGGCGCTGATGATCGGGGTGTTCGCCAGCCTCGACCTGTTCCTCTTCTACATCTTCTTCGAAGCCGGACTGATCCCGATGTACCTGATCATCGGCGTGTGGGGCGGCAAGCGGCGGATCTACGCCAGTTACAAATTTTTCCTCTACACGTTGCTCGGCTCGGTGCTGATGCTGCTGGCGATGCTGTGGATGGTCCGCGAGGCCGGTACCACCGATATTCCGGCGCTGATGGCGCATGATTTCCCGGTGCATGCGCAGACCTGGCTGTGGCTTGCCTTCTTCGCCAGCTTTGCCGTGAAGATGCCGATGTGGCCGGTGCACACCTGGCTGCCCGACGCGCACGTCGAGGCGCCGACGGCGGGTTCGATGATCCTGGCCGGCGTGCTGCTGAAGATGGGCGGCTATGGCTTCATCCGCTTCTCCATGCCGATGTTCCCGGAAGCTTCGGTACAACTGATGTGGCTGGTGTTTGCGCTGAGCATGATCGCTGTGGTTGTCACCTCGCTGATCGCGCTGGTGCAGTCAGACATGAAAAAGCTGATCGCCTATTCGTCGGTTGCCCACATGGCCTTTGTCACCGGCGGCCTGTTTGCGCTGAACACGCAAGGGGTGGAGGGCGCGATGGTGGTGATGCTGTCGCACGGGGTGGTGTCAGCCGCGCTCTTCTTCTGCGTCGGCGTCATCTATGACCGGTTGCACACGCGCGACATCGACCGTTACGGCGGCGTCACGACCAACATGCCACGCTATGCGGTGTTTTTCCTGCTGTTCACCATGGCCTCGATTGCGCTGCCCGGAACCTCCGGCTTTGTCGGCGAATTCCTGGCTCTGACGGGCATCTTCAAGGCCAACACCTGGGTCGCCTTCGTGATGGCGACGGGGGTGATCCTGGGTGCTGCCTATATGCTGTGGCTGTTTGCGCGGGTAATGTTCGGCGCGCAGAAGAATGCCGATGCCGCCGCCATGCCTGACCTCAGCGCCCGCGAATGGTCGATCATGGTGCCGCTGGCGCTGGTGGCGCTGTGGATGGGTGTCTATCCCAAGCCATTCCTGGAGCCGCTGAAGGCACCGGTGGAAAGCCTGATGGCACGGATGGCGCGGGCGAACGCGCCGCAGACGCAATTTACGCCCCTGCTGGCGAAGGCGGCAGTTGCTGCTGCGCCGGCCGTCGCGCACGAGACGACAGGACATTCGGAATGACGTTGCAACAGTCGCTCTCGATCGGCGCGCCCGAACTGGTGCTGGGCGCCGGCGCGCTGGTGCTGCTGTTGCTGGGCGTGTTCCGCGGCAATGATTCCGTGAAGGGGCTTAGCTGGGGCGCGGTCATCCTGTTCGTGCTGACGGCACTGACAATCGTCGATGATTCCCCGGTGCGCGAGCTGGCGTGGAACGACCTGTATGTGGCCGATGCGCTTTCCGCCTTCCTGAAAATCCTGCTGCTGGTGGGCGCCGTCGCTTCGGTGTTGATGGCGGTGCCGTGGCTGGAGCGGACGAACGTTTCGCGTTTTGAGTATCCGGTGCTGATCGTGCTTTCAACGCTGGGCATGTTCGTGATGGTATCGGCGAACAACCTGCTGGCGCTGTATGTCGGCCTCGAGCTCATGAGCCTGTCGGCCTATGTGCTGGCCTCGTTCCATCGCGACGACCAGAAGTCGACGGAAGCCGGCCTGAAATATTTCGTGCTCGGCGCCTTGTCGTCCGGCCTGCTGCTCTATGGCATCAGCCTCATCTACGGCTTTGTCGGGTCCACCGATTTCACGCAGATCGCGTCCGGGCTTTCCGCCGGCGGCGAGCGTAACATGGGCGCGCTGTTCGGGCTGGTGTTCGTGCTGGCGGGCCTCGCGTTCAAGGTGTCCGCCGTGCCGTTCCACATGTGGACGCCGGATGTCTATGAAGGGGCGCCAACGCCGGTCGCAGCCTTCTTTGCCTCTGCGCCAAAGGTGGCCGCCATGGGGCTGTTCCTGCGCGTGGCGCTGGACGCCTTCTCCGGCATGGTGGGCGATTGGCGGCAGATCGTGATCGTGATGTCGATCCTGTCGATGTATCTGGGCGCGCTCGGCGCCATCGCGCAGACCAATGTGAAGCGGCTGCTCGCCTATTCCTCGATCAACAATGTCGGCTTCATGCTGATCGGGCTCGCCGCAGCCACGGCGGACGGCGCTTCCGCCGTGCTGCTCTATCTTGCCATCTATCTGGTGATGACCCTGGGCGCCTTCCTGTGCGTGCTGATGCTGACCGATGTCGATGGTCGCCCGGTGGAAACGCTGGACGATCTGGCCGGGCTGGCGCGTTCGCGCCCCTGGCTGGCGACGGCGCTTTCGATCTTCATGCTTTCTCTGGCAGGCCTGCCGCCGCTGTTCGGCTTCATGGCAAAGCTGGCGGTGTTCAACGCGGCGGTGGACGCAAACCTGTGGCTGCTGGCGGTTTTGGGCGTGCTCGCTTCGGTGGTGGCGGCCTATTACTATCTGCGCGTCGTGAAGGTCCTGTTCTTCGACCAGCCGGCCGGCGTGGTGGTGGGCGCGTCCGGAGAGGGAACGCTGGTAATCAACAAGGGCATGATGCTGCTGGCGGCCCTATTCTGCTCGCCGGCGGGCTATCTGCTGCTGGGGCCGCTGCTCAGCGCCACGCGCGCTGCAGCCAGCAGCTTGTTCTGATTCTTCACCTCGAAGAAGTCGGGTCGACCAACGACTGGCTGCGCGAAAACGCCAGCCAGTTTGGTGACGGCCAGTGGGTGCGCGCGGATCGGCAGACCAGCGGGCGGGGGCGCGTCGGCCGGCAATGGCAGATGCCGCAGGGCAATCTGGCCGCGAGCTGCTTGATCCGGCCACAACCGGGCGAGGGCTGGGCGGCGGAACTTGGTTTTGTTGCGGCTTTGGCCTTGCACGATGTGGTAGCCGGATTTGTGGAAACCAGCCGTCTGCAGCTGAAATGGCCGAACGACCTGCTGCTGGATGAAGCCAAACTGTCGGGCATCCTGCTGGAGCGCGAGGCCGACGTGATCATCCTGGGGATCGGCGTAAACCTGGCGGTGGCGCCTGTGCTTCCGGATCGTCGGACGATTGCGTTGGCCGAAGTCGGCATCGAGATTTCGGCCCCGGGTTTTGCGAACCTGCTGGCCGAGGCCTTTGGGCGCCGCCGCGAGATGTGGCGCAAGCACAGCTTCCATCCGATCCGTTCGGATTGGCTGGAGCGGGCGCACCCGTTCGGCACCCGGCTGCTGGTGACCAGCGGCGAGGGAAAGATCGCCGGCAGCTTTGCCGGGCTGGATACCGACGGCGCGCTTCTGCTGGACGGCGACGATGGAAAGGCCCATCGCATCCACGCGGGTGATGTTTGGCAGCCGGGGCCTGCGACCGGAGCGGAGCCCGTCGGGGGAAAGGAAAAAGGCTGATGCTGCTCGCGATCGATGTCGGCAACACCAACATCGTCTTTGCGCTGGTGGACGGCAGCAAGGGCGGGGGGGAGATCGTGAAGCGCTGGCGGATCTCCACCGATGCCAACCGCACCGCCGACGAATATGCTGTCTGGCTGAACCAGCTGATCGAGATGGACGGGCTGAAGCGCTCCGACATCGAGGATGTAGTCATTGCCAGCGTGGTGCCGCAGACGCTGTTCAACCTGCGCGGGCTGGCGCGGAAATATGTGGATGTGGAGCCGATGGTGGTCGGGGCGCCGGGCATCGACTATGGCATGCCGATCAACCTGCCCAATCCGGGCGAGGTGGGGGCTGACCGCATCGTCAACGCGGTTGCCGCGCATGCGATCTGGCCGGGCGACCTCATCATCATCGATTTCGGCACGGCGACGACGTTCGATATCGTCTCGGCGGGCGGCAGTTATGAGGGCGGGGTGATCTCGCCGGGCATCAATCTCTCTATGGACGCGCTCTATCGGGCGGCGGCAAAGCTGCCGCGCATAGCGGTGGAGCCGCCGGGGCAGGGGCTGGGGGTGATCGGCAAGGGCACCGTGCATGCCATGCAATCGGGCGTGTTCTGGGGCTATGTCGGGCTGGTCGAGGGGTTGGTCAGACGCCTGACCGATGAAATCAATGCGAAGGTCACGGTGATTGCAACTGGCGGGCTGGCGCCATTGTTCAGTCGCCACACAACCACTATCTCCTATGTGGATCCCGATCTGACGATCAAGGGACTGATGCGTATCCATGCGCATAACCGCAAATTGGTGCGCGCACCTGTGCACGACCGAAATACTGCAGCCGAACGCGCCGATGTTGCGCTGCGCCCGGGCCTGCAAATCGATGAAGGCTGAGTTGAATTGAAACCTGGTGAAGAGCTGATTTTCCTGCCGCTGGGCGGCTCGGGGGAAATCGGCATGAACGTCAATCTTTATGGCTGCCAAGGCAAGTGGATCATGTGCGACCTCGGCATGACCTTTGCCGATCCGTCGCTGCCGGGCGTGGAGCTGGTGCTGCCCGACCTGCGCTTCATCGAGGAACGGCGTGATGACCTGCTGGGCGTGATCCTGACGCATGGCCATGAAGATCATATCGGCGCAATTCCCTATCTGGCCGCCGAGCTGGGCGTGCCCTTGTATGCCACGCCGTTCACGGCGGGGCTGATCCGGCGCAAGCTGGAAGACGAAGGCCTCTCGAGCGAAGTGAAGCTGCACGTGATCCCGATGGGCGGCGAAGTGGAGCTGGGGCCGTTCAAGGCGAGATTCGTGGCGCTGGCGCATTCCATTCCAGAGGGCAATGCTCTGGTGATCGACACGCCCTATGGGCGGCTGTTCCACACAGGCGACTGGAAGCTGGACGACCGGCCGCTGCTGGGCGATCCTGCCAGCGCGGCGGAACTGACGGCGATTGGCGCCAATGGCGGCAAGGGCACGCTGGCGCTGATCGGCGATTCCACCAACGTCTTCAACGCGGAAGCTTCGGGATCCGAAGGGGATGTATTCGACGGGCTGATGAAGCTGGTGAAGAGCCGCACGCGGGGCAGGGTGGTGGTGACGACCTTTGCGTCGAACGCGACGCGACTGCACACCATCGGCGAAGTGGCGAAGGCTACCGGGCGGAAGCTGGTGATTGCCGGCCGCTCGCTGGAGCGGATCATCCAGGTGGCGAAGGCGACAGGGTATCTGACCGATTTCCCCGATAGCATCAGCTGGGAAGCTGCCGCCACGGCGCGGCCGGAAACGCTGCTGATCGTGGTGACGGGCACGCAGGGCGAACCGCAGGCGGCGCTGGCGCGGATTGCCGATGGGTCACATCCGTCGATTCGGCTCGAGGCGGGAGATCTCGTCGTCTATTCCTCCAAGCAGATTCCGGGGAACGAGCTGGCGATCGGGCGGGTGCAGAATGCGCTGGCCGCGCGCGGCATCGAGATCATCGGCGACCGGCAGGCGCATGTGCATGTGTCCGGCCATCCCGGGCGGCCCGAGCTGGAAGCCATGTATGGCTGGATCAGGCCGCAAATCGCCGTGCCGGTGCACGGCGAGCGGCGGCATATGGAAGAACATGCGCGGCTGGCCCGGAGCGTCGGCGTGCCGGAAGCGATCGTGCCGGTGAACGGTGCGGCCATCCGGCTGGCGCCGGGAAAGCCGAAGGTGCTGAGCCATGAGGTGCATGGACGGCTGGTGCTGGACGGCGACGTGATCCTGCCGGCGGATGGCGCGACGATGGCGATGCGGCGGAAGCTTGGCTATGCCGGGCTGATCGTGGTGACGCTGGTGGTGGACAAGCGCGGCCAGCTGGCGGCGGAACCGCGGGTGATCGCGCGCGGCGTACCGGTGGAGGAGGATGAGGAATCCTTCCTGGCCGATGCCTGCGATGCGGCGGCGGAAACGTTCGGCAAGATCGGCCTGAAGGACAAGCGACGGCTGGAAGACGAAGTGAAGGTGGCCGTGCGTCGTGTGGCGCGGCAGTGGACCGGTAAGAAGCCGCCCACCGAAGTGCAGCTGATCAGCCTTTAGGGACGGGCGCCGATGTCGTGGATTTCCATCTGTGCCGTCTATTTGCTGTTCTGGGTGCTGACGTTGTTCCTGGTGCTGCCTTATGGCGTGAAGACCTCGCGCGAGCTGGGCGAGGCACAGGTGCCGGGTCAGGCGGACAGCGCCCCGCACCATGTCTCCATGCCGCGCAAGCTGCTGTGGACGACGCTGATCTCAGCCGTGCTTTTCGGCCTGTTCCTGCTCAACTGGAACATGAACTGGGTCACCGCGGCCGATCTCGAAAAGCTGGTTCCCCGGCCACCGCAGGGAAAGTCCTAGCCTTCCAGCACCTCTGAAAGCGCAGCTGCCAGCCGCCCCTGTTCCGAACCCTGGATGGCGGCGGCAAGCGCCGGCGCCGGGCCTTCGAAGCGGCGCACCAGGGCATCGAAGGCGGAGGTGTAGCTGCGAGCAGCGGCGGCGAATTCGCTGTCTTCGGCGATCAGCCCCTTCAGCTCCTTTGCTTCCCGCTTATCGAGCAGCGAGTGGACGCGGCGGCTGAAGAAGCCGCGCTCGCCCTTGCGCCATTGCGTCCAGTCGGCATCGTCCATCGGCTTGCCCAGCGCTGACGAGATGGAAATCGAAGCCTGCGAGAGCCTGTCGGTGAGCAGGGTCGCGGATGCGAGCAGATCCTCCTGCTGCGCGGATTCGAAGTGGCCGATCCGGTCGGCTGAGCGTTCTTCGAGAAGTTTCAGTGTGTTGGCGAGAGCTGCCATGCTGGAGGCCGTGCGTTCGGCGGCCGCTGCTGCTGCTGCCTCAGCCTCCCGCGCGCGAATGGCGACGGGCTCGGCAAAGCCGTGCCGCATGGCTTCGTCGGCGGCGGTGGCAAGTGCTTCGCGGGCTTCGGCGATCACGCCTTCGAGCATTTCGCGCATGGTGCCGGTGGTCTGGGCGGAAACTTCGCGCACGCGGGTCATCGCCTCGACCAGGCGGGAAGCGGCGGAGAGCGAGGTGTCGCGGGTCTGTTCCTCGACTTCGCCGATGAGCGTGCGCGCCTGCTGCAACTCCACCACCAGCGCCCGGCCGGCTGCCTCGATGGCGGTGCGCTGGGCAGCATAGGCTTCGCTGGCGGAATCGATGGCGGCGCGGCTTTCGGCAATCGGGTCGGCGAGCGCGGCGGCGCGGGTATAGGCGCCGTCGATGGCGCTTACCAGTTCCATAAGTTCGGCGGTGAGCGCTTCGGCTGCCCTGCCGGCCTCCACCGTGCGGTTGGGCAGCGTTTCGCCGAGCACGTCGACGGTCTGCATGGTTACTTCACGCAGCGAGCGGACGGCGCCTTCGAGATCCTGTGCCGCGCCCTGCGTGTCCTTCAGCGGCAGCGTCAGCCCGGCGATTTCGGAGTTCACCTCCTGCACGCGCGCGGAAAGCCGGTCGAGCGACGTGCGGCTGGTTTCGTTGCTATGCAGCAGGCGGGCATCGAGCAACTGGAAAGCCCGTTCTCCGGAAGTGGCGAGCGACTCCGTCATCGACGCCTGCGCCTTCAGGCGGCCCTCGATCGCCTCGGCCTTGGCGCTCAGTGCCTCTAGACGCTCGGCCAGCTGCCCGGCCGCGGCTGTGGCCATCGATTCGAGCTTGGCCTGGGCTTCGGCCAGTTGCGCCAGCATGGCTTCCGCCTGTCTGCCCATGGCTTCGCGCTTGGCGACCGCGGTATTTTCCAGCACTTCGAACAGCGTATCGGTTTCGCCGCGTATGCTGCGCATGCCAGCCTCGCTCTGAGAGCGCCCGCGTTCGGCCTGCACGCTCAGTCGCTCCAGCGATTCGCCAAGCGAGGCGGAGGCCTTTTCTCCCTCGGACGATAGCGCTCCGAGGCTGGCGGCCAAAGCGGCGGCCGAGGCGTCCGCGCGTCGGGCTTGCTCTGCGGCTTCGCTGGCGGTGGTGGCGATTGCCGCGCGCAGTTCCTGTGCGGCAGCAAGGGCTTGCGGCATGACCGCCGAGAGGGCTTCGCTGGCAACGACGGCAGAGTTGCTGGCGGCCTGCAGCTCTGCAACCAGTTTCTGTGCGCCACGAGACTGGCGTTCGAGCGACTCGGCTGTTTCCGCAAGGCCGCTCAGCTCGCCCGCCATGGAATTGCGCAGGGCGTCGATGCGGGTGACGGCGCCAGCCAGCCGGGCCTCGGTTTCCTCGATGCTGTCTGACTTGTCGAGGATCGGGATATGCTCCTTTTGCCCCAGCGCCGCGGCTAGCGCGTATAGGGTGGCGACAGGCATGATCATCAGGCCGAAGGTCTGGATCGCTTCGAACAGCGACTCCGGTTGTTTCCCGGCCTCTGCCATGGCGTAGAAGCCGATCCCCAGCCAGATGATCGCCAGCAGGCTGACCACCAGGAAGGACATGCGGATCGTCGTCGTCTCAGACATGGCCGGTAAGCCCCTTTTTCTGCGCGTGCCCGGCCAGCGAACCCGTGGCGCCGGCAGTTTGCCCTGCGCCGATGTCGCCTGCCATCGCCCCGGCTTCCGACTGCCTCAGCTTGTGCGCTGCGGCAAGCGCGACAAGAGTAAGCACCCCGATTTCATAGAACCAGTAAAGCATTGTTTCGCCCGCGAGGACGGCGACCCATATGACGATGGCGCGGCCATCCGAGCTGAGCGGCGAGGCCGCCCGGAGCGCACGTGCAGCGCCGGGCTGCCAGCGGGAGAGGAGGAGCTCGCGCTCGGCCGGGCCGGCGGCCTGAAGCTTGAGGTCGAACGGGCGGGTGCGGTTTCCAAGCAGCGCTTCGCAGCGGTTGTAAAAGCGCTCGTAGGGGCCGCCGGCCTCGGCGCGCGCGATCGCCTGAAATTTGCCGGAAAGGCGGCGGATGTAGGTGGCTCGCTCGCCTTCGTAGAATTGCGACTGGAGCGCGTGGAAGACGCCCGACAGCAGGGCGAGGGCAAAGGCCGCAAGCGGCCTGGGGTGGGTGGCAACGAGGGCGATGTTGACGACGACAAATGTAGCATAGTCCGCCACGCCGTCCAGAAGGCGGCCGATATCGCTGCTCTTGCCGGTGGCGCGGGCAAGCTGGCCATCGAGCCCGTCCATGACCAGCCAGGCGAGCATCAGCAGCAGGCCGAGCGTCGCAAATGCCCAGCGCGAGCCGGATTGGCCCGCCATCGCATAGGAGGATGCGGCCAGAAGCCCGAATCCGAAGCCCATGCAGGTGACCGTATTGGGATGGATACCGGCGCGACGCGCTGGCGCCAGCAGCAGCGAAGACAGACGGTGGATCAGGAGCCGGTTGGGCCAGGGCTCGATTTCGATGGGACGGGCGGAATCCATGGTTGCGCTGCACCCTGATGAAGGCAGACACGGCTGGCAAGAGCCGGCCGACAAGATGGTGTGGCACGCCGCTTTGCGCTGGCGGGGCGGCGCAGGCGTGGCTAAGGACGCGCCGATGAGCTTTATCGCGGTGGTGATGGCGGGGGAAAGCCTGCCCGGAGAACAGCCCCCCGGGCTTGGGATCGTGGGTGGCATCACGCTTCTGGAACGGCAGGTGCGCATGGCGCTGAAGGCCGGCGCCGAGGCGGTATGGCTTGTGGCCCCGGCCTTGCCCTCGGATCTGGCCGCCCGGCTGGCGGCGGAACCGGCCTGCTGGCGGACGAGTGACGCGGGACAGCTGGCAGAACGGCTGGAGGGTGAAGCGCGCGATGCGCTGCTGCTGGCGCCGGGGTTGTTGATCGACGACAGGCTGGTGGCGGCAGTGGTGGCGGAGCCTGTGGCACCTGTTCTGCTCGCTTTTTCCGCTGCGGCGCCCGGCGGTGCCGAGCGCCTCGATTCGGCGAACCATTGGGCCGGAATTGCCCGCCTTCCCGCGTCGATGCTGCGAGATGTTGCAGCGAGCCTCGGCGAATGGGAGCTTTCCGGAACGCTGTTGCGGGCAGCGGTGGAAGCCGGGGCAGGGCGCATCTTTGTGGAGGATGTGCCCGTCTATGCGCCGAACCGGCGCCGCGACGTGCCGTTGATCTGGTCAATGCCGGACAGCGAAGAGGCGCGGGCGCAAGGTACCGACAGGCTGCTCGCCTCGGCGCAGAAGGGGTGCCTGGACTGGCCGGCGCGGTTCCTGCATCCGCCTGTCGAGAATCTGTTGGTGCGGTTGCTTCTGCCGACCTGGATCACGCCGAACATGGTGACGGTACTGACCGGGGTGCTGGGGGCTGTGGCCGTTTGGCTTTTTGCAACCGGCCAGCCGCTTTGGGCATTGGCGCTGGTGCTGATCGTGGGGCCGCTGGATGGCGTGGACGGCAAGCTGGCGCGCACGCGGCACGAGTTTTCGCGCTGGGGCGATCTTGAACATGTACTGGACAAGATACTGGAATATGGCTGGATATTGGCGCTGGGATACTGGCTGTCGCAGACGCAGGGCCTGGCCGCGTGGCTGGCGGCGGGGGGGATCATCATCTTCGCGCTGGCAGAGGCGATTTCGGGTGAGTTCTTCCGGCGCTTTACGGGGCGGCAGTTGGACGACTGGGGGCCGTTCGAGCGGGGTTTCCGGCTGATCGGTGGGCGGCGCAACACCTTTTTCTGGACCCTTTTGCCGTTCGGGCTGTTCGGGCTCTGGTGGGGCGGCTTCCTAGTGATGCTGGGCTATGCCGCAGTGACGTTTGCCGTTTCCCACTGGCGGCTGTTGAAGGCAATTGGAGACTATGGGAGACAGGTGAGCGACGAAGTGCGCGCGAATTTCGCCGGAACCTCTTATGATTTCTTGCCGAAGGCGGATGCGGAAGCTAGTTGAGCGGCTTGTTGCAATTTTCTTAACGTGTCGCCCCTTCAGTTGACGGGCCTCGTTTGAGCTGGAAGGACGATACCCCCGAATGACGCCGATCAATGTCGCGATTGCGGGTGTCGGGAACTGCGCAAGCTCGCTGGTACAGGGCATCGCGCACTATTCCAACGGTGGCGCCAACGAGGCGATTGGCCTCAGCCACTGGGATCTTGGCGGCTGGCGGCCGAGAGATCTGCGCGTCGTGGCGGCATTCGACGTCGATCGGCGCAAGGTCGGGCTGGATGTCGCAGAGGCGATATTTGCCAAGCCGAACTGCACCACGGTGTTCTGCGACCATGTGGCGCCGACCGGCACAATCGTAGCAATGGGCCCGGTGCTGGATGGGGTGGCGCCGCATATGCTGGAGGCGCCCGAGCCGCGCAGTTTCCGCCCGGCAGACCTGCCTGAGCCGAGTCTTGCCGAAGTGGTGGAGCAACTGAAGCGCGCCGATGCGCATGTGCTGATGAACTATCTGCCGGTGGGCAGCCAGAAGGCGACCGAATTCTATGCCGAGGCGGCGCTGAAGGCGGGCGTCGCGTTCGTGAACAACATCCCGGTCTTCATTGCCAGCAATCCGGACTGGGCGAAGCGCTTTGCCGACGCCGGCGTGCCGCTGATCGGCGACGACATCAAGGCGCAGCTGGGGGCGACCATCGTGCACCGCACCCTGACCGAGCTGTTTGCGCGGCGGGGCGTGCGGCTGGACCGCACCTATCAGCTGAATACGGGCGGCAACACGGACTTCCTGAACATGCTTGCCAAGGAGCGGCTGGAATCGAAGAAGGTCTCCAAGACCGAGGCCGTGCAGTCTGCGACCGACCGGCGGCTGGACGACGAGAACATCCATGTCGGGCCTTCGGATTATGTGGCGTGGCAGAACGACAACAAGGTCTGCTTCCTGCGGATGGAAGGGCAGTTGTTCGGGGGCGTGCCGATGAACCTCGAGCTGCGGCTTTCCGTAGAAGACAGTCCGAACTCCGCCGGTGTAGCCATTGATCTGGTGCGCTGCGCAGCGCTTGCCCACGCGCGCGGAATCGGCGGCGTGGTTGCGGCGCCTTCCGCCGCTTTCTGCAAGCATCCTGCCGTGCAGATGGAGGATGCAGCGGCGAGCGCGGCGCTGGATGCCTTCATTGTCGGCGACTCCGGGCCGTCTTCCGCCACCCGCCATTGATCTGAAACGTCCGGCGGGCATGGACGGCCGATCATGACGCGCCTGCCCACTGCGACCAATGCCATCATCCTGGCAGCCGGGGCCGGTTCCCGGCTGGCGGATGTGGAAGCGGTGAAGCCGTTGGCGGATATCGGTGGCAAGCCCCTGATCCTGCATTCGATCGAGAGCCTGATGACGGCCGGGGCCGCGTCGGTCACGATAGTAGTCGGCAACCGCGCTGAAGACATAAGGGCAGCGCTTCGCCAGGCACCGCTGCCGTTGGAATTTGTGGACAACCCCGACTGGCAGGCGGCGCCGAACGGTGTCTCCGTCCTTGCCGCGCGCAGATCCGTTCGGCCCGGAACGCTGCTGACCATGGCGGACCATTTGCTTTCGCCCGAGCTGGTCGGACGACTGGTGATGGGCGCGGCGCACGCGCTGGCGCTGGGTGTCGATCGTCGGCTGGGCCATCCCTGGGTCGATGAAGCCGATGTCACGCGGGTGCTTACCGATGGCGGGGAGATTCGCGCCATCGGCAAGGGCCTGTGCGTCTATGATGCCTACGACACCGGGCTTTTCCGTATCGGGCCTGAGCTGGTTGAGGCGTTGGCCGGCCTTGCAGCGCCCGGGCTTTCCGATGGGGTCCGGCTGCTGGCGGCGAACGGGCTTGCAGGTTGCGTGGATATCGGGGACGCGCCGTGGCTGGATGTGGATGATGCACGGGCGCTGGATATCGCCCGGAAGGAATGGAGATTGGCATGAAGGCGTTTCTGGCTGCACTGTTGCTGCTGCAGGGCGCCGTCGTGGCGGCCTCTCCATGGGTGGGCCCCGGGGATGCACGGCTGCGGACCGATGTGGAGCTTTTGCGGGCGCATGGCTATATTCTGGGGCCGGTCGATGCCTGGCCCTTGCCATGGTCGCAAATCAATCGCGGGATCGAGCGCGCCCGTACCGATGGAGCGCTGCCCCCGCATATTGCCGCCGCCGTCAGCCGGCTGGAAAGAGAGGCGGAATATGCCGGCCAGAAGACGCGCTTCATGGTCCGCGCGATGGGCACCAACGATGCGGCGCTGGTGCGGACGTTCGACCGGGTGGCCCGCAACCAGGGGGAAGTGACGGCTTCGGCATCGCACGATCTGGGGCGCCTGCATGTGACCTGGGGCGGCACCTGGCAGAGCGATGGCAGCCCGGACCAGGAAGCCACAAGGCATAAGAACGGATTTTCTCCCGATCCGAGCTATGTGGCGCTGCGTCTGGGCGACAACTGGGCGGCCTATGGCGGCTGGATCGACAATTGGTGGGGCGCCGGGCAGGACGGGGCAATGCTGTTTTCCACCAGCGCCCGGCCGATGCCCAAGGTCGGCTTCCGACGGTTGGAGCCCTTTACCATCGATGCGCCGGTGCTGCGCTGGCTGGGGCCGACGACCTTCGATTTCTTCGTCGCGATCGCCAACGAGAAGCGCGATTTCGACAATCCGGCGATGATCGGGATGCGTTTTGCCTTTCAGCCGACACCCTATTTCGAAATCGGCCTCAACCGGGGAATCCAGATTTGCGGCAGCGGTCGGCCCTGTGACGCGAGGACCATCGGCAAGGCCCTGATCGGTTTCGGGGATTTCGACAATACCGGAACGCTGGATGAGCCGGGCAACCAGCTGGCCGGCTTCGACATGAGCTATCGGCGGCCGATTGGCGATACCGGGCAGATTCTGAAGCTGACATTCGCGACGACTGCCGAGGATGCCGACAATATCCTGATCGAGCAGTTTGCACGGCAGATCGGAGCCGGGATTTCCGGCCCGGTCGGCAAAGATGGGGCGCTGCTGGATGCCGGGTTCGAATATCTGGACAGCCAGGCGGCGAAGTTCCTCGGCAGTTTGATGGGCAGCAAGGCCTATCCCGGGAGCACCTACAACAATTTCATCTACACCGACGGCTGGACCTATGGCCGGCGTCCGGTCGGCCATTCGCTGGATGGGGATGCGCGCGCGATAACCGTCTATTCAGCCCTGACCGACTCGCGCAATCGCCGATGGTATGTGAGCGGCCGGAATATCGTGCTGAACCTGCATTCCATTCCCAGCTATCGCATTTCGAAATCACGCGAGGAAGTTGCGGTATTTGAAGGCGGGGTAAACTGGCCTACGAAATTCGGGGATATCAAGGCCAGCGCGCGGCTGCAGCAGAATGCGCCGGATACGCCCGATACCAACCCGACGCTGGTGCAGGGCGAGATCGGCTGGACGACGCGCTTCTAGCGGCTTGAGGTTGCATCGATCCGGCTGAGTTCGCTAAGGCGACGGCATGGCCGATGTTTCCCTTTCGTTCTCAGGTCAGGACTTTGTGCCGCTTCCGTGCGGCGCGCTGTTCTGGCCGGGCGAACAGACGCTGCTGGTGGCCGACCTGCATCTGGAAAAGGGATCGGCCTTCGCCCGGCAGGGATGGCTGCTGCCGCCCTATGACAGCCTGGAATCGCTGCGCCGGCTGGCGGCGGCGGCTGCGCAGGTGCGTCCGCGGCATATCGTTGCGCTGGGCGACAGCTTCCACGATTCGAACGGGCCTTCGCGCCTGCTTCCGGAGGCGCTTGACCTGCTGCTGCGATTGTTGCGCGCCCATGACTGGCTGTGGGTAACGGGCAACCATGACGGCGACAGCGGGGTCGAGATCGGCGGGCGGGCCGTTGCAGAGGTGGAAATGGCCGGCATCTGGCTCCGCCACGAAGCCCAGACGCCCTCCGGCGGGCCGGAGATCAGTGGGCATTTCCACCCCAAGGTGGCGATGGAACTGCGTGCCGGCGTGCGCGTCAGCCGGCGCTGTTTTGCGATGGCTGCCGAACGGCTGGTGCTGCCCGCCTATGGGGCCTATGCCGGCGGCCTGTCGGTCGATGATCCGGCATTCGCCGTGGCGCTGGGCTGCATTCCAGATGCCGTGGTGCCCCTGGCCGGAGGAATTGTCCGTATTCCGGCCGCCAAGAGGAGAAATGCTGCATGACCTGGTTCCCCCAACGCCACGCCCGTATTTTCTGCGCCGCCGTCAACTATGCCGCGCACCGGGACGAAATGGGTCGCGGGGAAAGCGGACCAAACCCGATGATCTTCCTGCGTACGCCGCAGTCGCTGGTCCGGGCGGGTGAGCCGATCGTTAAGCCGGTGAATACGGAAAGCCTCGATTGGGAAGGTGAGCTGGCGCTGGTGATTGGCAAGCCGGCCCGGCATGTGTCGCGGGAAAATGCGCTGTCGCATGTGGCAAGCTGGACGGCGTTCATGGATGGCTCCGTTCGCGACTGGCAGCGGCATACGGCGCAGTTCACCGGCGGCAAGAATTTCGACGCATCCGGCAGCATCGGGCCCGAGCTGGTGCCTGCGGAAGCCTTCGGGGACTACAAGGCGCATTCGCTGACCACGCGCGTGAATGGAGAGGTGGTGCAGCACACGTCCATCGATCTCATGCTGCACGACGTGGAGGCGCTCATCGCATATATCTCTGCGTTCACCGAACTGCAGACGGGCGATATCATCGCCACCGGGACCTGCGGTGGCGTCGGCGAAAAGCGGGTTCCTCCGAAGTTCCTGATGCCGGGCGACGTGGTGGAGGTGGATATTTCCGGCCTGCCCTTGCTGTCCAATCCCATCGTGGCGGAGCGCGGATAAACGGCGTGGCGGAGCGCGGATAAACGGCGTTGCGGAGCGCGGATGAAGGGCTGCGTAAACGGCTGATGGCCGCAGCGGCACCGCGTTGATTCACATGCGATTCATCTTGTTGTGAGAGGATTCGGCGATGAAATTCGCAATACTCTCCACCGCGCTGCTTCTGTTTTCCGCTGGTTCCGCCAGCGCACAGGATAGTCCGGCTGAACTGCCCGCAGTGGCGCCGGCGGCAGCGCCAGCAGCTGCTCCGGCCGTTGTCCCCGCCGCACCTGCGGCGCCGAAAAGCGATGGAAGCCTGAAGGGCGATGCGCAGGCGGCTGCCTATGAGATCGGGGAAATCACCACCGCGGCAGACGGCGCCTTTGGCGAGGCAACCGAGGGTATTGCGATGGTCATCCAGAAGGTCTTCGCAGACCTTGGCAAGCCCAACGCCTATATCGTCGGCCGGGAAGGCGGCGGTGCGCTGGTGGTGGGCCTGCGCTATGGCAAGGGCAAGCTGTTTTCCAAGGTGGAAGGCGAGCGCCCCGTTCACTGGACGGGGCCTTCGATCGGGCCTGACATCGGCGGCGATGCCTCGCGCAGCTTCGTGCTGGTCTATAACCTCCACGACACCGAGGAGCTGTATCAGCGTTTCCCCGCGGTCGAGGGCAAGGCCTATCTGATCGGCGGCGTATCGGCCAACTATCACCAGCGGGGACATATCATCCTCGTTCCGATCCGGCTGGGTGCCGGATGGAGGCTGGGGGCGAACGTCGGCTATCTGAAATATACCCGGGAAGGGTCGGTCATTCCCTTCTGACGCCGGATGCATGAAATGCGGTGCTTGAATGGCTGAGCGCCCACCCCTAAAGCCCGGCGAACCCATGGTCCGTCCGCTTTCCCTACCCATCGCGCTCGGCGCCCTGCTTCTGGCCACCGTTGCGCACGCGCAGGAGCCCGGGCCGCCGGCGGCTGCGCCCGAACTGCCGCAGCCGACGGTCGAATTTGAGGCCGACACCCTCACCTATGACGAGAATGGCGAGATCATCACTGCGACCGGCAATGTGCTTGTGCACCGCGACGGGCAGAGGCTGACCGCCGACACGGTGATCTACAATCGCTCGACCGGCCTGGTGACGGCCAGCGGCAATGTGCTGATCGACAACGGCGATGGCATGCGCGCAGTCGCCGACAATGTGGAGCTGAACGAAACGCTGCGCGACGGCGCTGTCGAGAATATCCTGCTGATTCTGTCGGACGGCAGCCGGATGGCGGCGAAGACCGGTGTGCGCGAGAACGGCCTCTCCACCCTGAATCGCGCCGCCTATTCGCCCTGCTCGGTTGTGGATGAAGCCGGTTGCCCCAAGGAGCCGATGTGGCAGCTGAAAGCCGTGCGGGTGGTGCACGATCCGATGCGCGGGCGCATCTACTACACCGGCGCGCGCCTGGAGATGTTCGGCGTGCCGGTACTGGCGCTTCCCAAATTGTCGCATCCGGATGGTTTCGACCATAACCAGTCGGGCCTGTTGTCGCCGGATTTCAGGCTCTCGCGCGAGCTGGGCGGTGAAGTCCGGATTCCCTATTTCTGGTCTCTGGCACCCGACCGCGACCTTACCGTTACCGGAAACATCTATACCAATGTCGCCCCCGTGATCGGTGCCGAATACCGGCAGCTGTTCGAGGGCGGGCCGGTGCAGGTGGGGCTGATGGCGACCTATGCGCGCGGGCAGGAAGAAGACCCTGTCACCGGCGACATCGTGCAGACCGACAGAGCCTTCCGCGGGGCGTTCGAGACGCGAGGCCAGATCGAGCATGGCGACGGCTGGCGTTCCAGTTTCTCGTCGCGTCTCACCAACGACGACAACTTCCTGGGTCGTTATCAGGTGAGCCTCGATACCCGCCTGCGCTCGACCTATGTGCTGGAGCGGTTCGAGCCGCAGCGGTATTTTTCGGTCCGCGGATGGGCCTTTCAGGACCTGACGCCGAATACGCCGAACGACCGGGTGCCCTTTGCCCTGCCGCTGGTCGACATGTTGTGGCGGCTTGACGAAAAGCCCCTTGGCGGCAGCGTGATGCTGCAGGCGAACAGCCTTACGCTGGTCCGGCGGGAAGGCCAGTCGATGGCGCGGGCGCTGGCGTCCGTGCAATGGGATCGCAGCTTCCTGACGCCGGCGGGACAGCGGATCACCTTTACCGGGCTTATGCGCGGCGACGTCTATACCAGCAGCGACGGCGCCGAGGCGGATGATCCCTTCTATGCCGGCAAGGACGGCTGGCAGGCGCGCTTCATTCCGCTGGCTGCGGTGGACATGGAATGGCCGCTCGCCGGGCCGGTATTCGGTGGCCTGCAGACGGTAACGCCCCGCGTCCAGTTCGTCGCTTCCAGCCCAACGGCCAATGCCGGCATTCCCAACGAGGACAGCCGCGCAATTGACCTGGAGGAATCCAACCTGTTCGCGCTGAACCGTTTTCCGGGCTATGACCGCTGGGAGGGGGGAGCGCGGGTTACCTACGGGATGGACTGGCGCTGGGCAAAGCCGGGCATCGCCATCTTCGCCCAGGTGGGGCAAAGCTATCGCCTCGACAACCAGCTGGATGTGTTTCCCGAGGGCACCGGGCTTTCCAGCCGCTTGTCCGATATCGTCGGGCGCGCTTCCGTTCGCTTCGGCCGGTATGTGGAGGTGACACAGCGGCTGCGGCTGGACAAGGACAGCCTCGCCGTCCGCCGCAACGAGACGGACGTAGCCATCGGCAGCCGGCAGACCTTCGTCTCGGTCGGCTATCTGAAGTACAACCGCAACATCGACCTCGAGGATCTGACCGACCACGAGGAAGTGCGGGCCGGCGCGCGCGTTGCCTTTGGCCGATACTGGGCGGTGTTCGGTTCCGCAGTGGTGGACCTCACCTCCACGGCGGAAGATCCGCTGACGACCAACGACGGCTTCCAGCCGATCCGGCACCGGCTGGGCATCAGTTATACGGATGAGTGCTTCGAGTTCGGGGTGACCTGGAAGCGCAACTATGTCGACAATCCGAACGCACGGGAGGGTAACACCTTCCTGTTCACGCTTGCGCTTCGCAACCTGGGCTGATGACTTCACGCCGGGTTCAGCCAATTCCCGGCATAGGTGCTGGCGCCTTCCCAACCCCTCGTCTATGCGGAGCGCCGATCCGCATGTTTAGGAAATGAGTTTCTTGATCACGATGAAACGCGAATTTCGGGCTCGAACAGCTGTTGCGGCCCTGCTGGCGCTTTCCGCAACGCTCTCCGGGGCGATCCCGGCCGGTGCGCAGCAGCCGGCAGGCGGCCAGTCGGCGCTGACGGCTTCGCAGCGGCAGGCCGCCGCCCTGCAGCTTCCAGAGATTACCGTGATGGGCACGGTGGACCCGAACGTCCGCAAGGCCAACGCCATCGTCAATGGCGATATCATCACCGATACCGATGTCGATCACCGGCTGGGGCTGGTGATGATCGCCAATGGCGGCAAGGTTTCCGAGGAAGAGCGCAACGTGCTCAGGCTGCAGGTGCTGCGGAATCTGATCGACGAGAAGCTGCAGATCCAGGAGGCTGCGAGCCACGAGGTGACGATTCCGGAAGCCGAGGTCGAGCAGGCCTATGGCCGGGTGGCGGCCAATTTCCGCCAGGATCGCGCCGCGTTCGAGAAATTCCTGATCGACGGGGGTTCCTCCCCTTCCTCGATCAAGCAGCAGATCCGCGCCGAGCTGGCCTGGTCGCGTCTGCTCCGTCGGCGGGTGGAGCCGTTCATCAACGTCGGCGACGATGAAGTGCAGGCGATCATCCAGAAGCTGGAGGCATCTAAAGGCCAGGACGAGTTCCGGGTCGGCGAAATCTTCCTGTCGGCCCCGCCGGAGCTGCAGGCGCAGGTGATGCAGGATGCAAGCCGCATCGTGGAACAGGTTCGGGCCGGCGCCAGCTTTGTCGCCTATGCGCGCCAGTTCTCCGAAAGCTCCTCGGCGCAGCTTGGCGGCGATCTTGGATGGATCCGCGCCGAACAGCTCTCGCCTGCCTTGCAGGGCGTTGTCGCCTCGCTGCCCAAGGGTGGCGTTTCGGACCCCGTGGCGGTTCCCGGCGGCGTGACGATCGTTGCGCTCGTCGACAAGCGGCAGGTGCTTTCCGCCGATCCGGCGAGCGCGATCCTGAGCCTGAAGCAGCTGACCATTCCGCTGAAGCAGGGCATCAGCGAGGCCGAGGCGCGCAAATTTGCCGCCAGCATTCAGGAAAAGACACGGAACATGGGCGGCTGCGGCCGCGCCGAGGCGGTCGCAAAGGAGATCGGTGCCGAAGTCGTTTCCAACGACCAGCTCCGGCTCGGCGACCTGCCGCCGCAGCTGCAGCAGATACTGGGCCAGATGACGGTTGGCGCCGCGACGCCGCCATTCGGATCGGCCGAGGACGGTCTGCGCGTGCTGGTTCTATGTGGGCGCGATGATCCCAAGGCCTCTGCCGGCACGCCGAGCTTCGATCAGGTCTATGGGCAGCTGAACGACCAGCGCGTGAACAGTGCCGCGCGCCGCTATCTGCGGGATCTTCGGCGCGACGCCGTAATCGACTATCGCTGAGCCATGGCAACGTCGCAGGATCTTGCGGCAGTCGAAGCGGAACCGTCGATTGCTCCGCTTGCCGTGTCGTTGGGGGATCCCGCCGGCATTGGTCCCGAAGTGATTGCAAAGGCGTGGGCGATTCGGTCCGCGCACCGCCTGCCGCCCTTCTTTGCCATAGGGGATCGTCGCAGCGTGGAAGCGGTTTGGGACGGGCCGATTGCGCAGATTTCGCGGCCATCGGAGGCGACCGCCGCCTTTGAAGAGGCGCTGCCCTTGCTCCAGGTCGACGATCCGGGCGACATCGAGCCGGGTGTCCCGAACCTTGCCGGGGCGCGATGTGCGCTGGATGCGGTGGAAATGGCCGTGGGGCTGGCCCGTTCCAGCGCGGCGTCCGGGCTGGTGACCGGGCCGGTCGCCAAGTCGCAGCTCTATGCAATCGGCTTCCGCCATCCGGGGCAGACGGAATTTGTCGCAGAGCGCTGTGGTGTGGCGGCTGAAAATGTGGCGATGATGATGGTCGGGCCGGATCTTCGCACGGTTCCGGTGACCATTCACAAGCCGCTTGCGCGGGTGCCGGAATCGCTGACGACCGAGCTTATCGTTTCGCGTGCACGCACGGTGGTGCGGGGCCTTATCCGCGATTTCGGCGTGGCGCGCCCTCGTCTGGCGGTAGCAGGCCTCAACCCGCATGCCGGCGAAAGCGGTGCCATGGGGCGCGAGGAACTGGACATAATCGCGCCGGCAATCGCCCAGTTGCGGGACGACGGATTCGATGTCAGCGGGTCGCTGCCGCCGGACACGATGTTCCATCCCGCCGCGCGGGCGACCTATGACGTTGCCATCTGCATGTACCATGATCAGGCGCTTATCCCGTTGAAGACGCTGTATTTCGACAGCGGCGTCAACATGACGCTGGGGCTTCCGGTGCTGCGCACCTCGCCGGACCATGGCACGGCGTTCGGCATCGCCGGGCGCGGGGAAGCTAACCCGCGGGCGATGATCGCCGCCATCTCGCTTGCCGGACAGTGCGCCCGTACGCGGCTGCTTGCGCAGGCCCTCTGAGTGACGGGGGCAGCATGACGGATGTTGCGGCAGCCATCGCCGCGCTGCCGCCGCTGAGGGACGAGATAGCCGCCGCCGGGCTTCGCGCCGACAAGTCGCTGGGGCAGAACTTCCTGCTGGACCTGAACCTGCTGGACCGGATCGTCCGCTCGATCCCTCTGCAGCCAGGGGACCGGGTTTTCGAAGTGGGGCCGGGGCCTGGCGGGCTCACACGAGCGCTGCTGAAGGCCGGTGCGCAAGTCGTGGCAGTGGAGCGGGACGAGCGGGCGCTGCCAATCCTGCAGCGGATTTCGGCCGTCTCCGATGGGGCGCTGACGATCGTGCACGGCGATGCGCTGAAAGTGAATGCGCAGGAACTGGTGGGGAAGGGCGCGCATATCGCTGCGAACCTCCCCTATAATATCGGCACGCTGCTGCTGACGCGATGGCTGAGCGAGGCCCAATGGCTGCCCTGGTGGCGCTCGGCAACGCTGATGTTTCAGAAGGAAGTGGCAGACCGGATTGTCGCCCAGCCGGGTAGCTCGGCGTATGGCCGGCTGTCGGTGCTCGCGCAGGTCCGCTGCGAGGTGCGGATCAAGACCCTGCTGCCGGCGCGTGCGTTCACGCCGCCGCCCAAGGTGGACAGCGCCGTCGTGCAGCTGATTCCGCGGGTGCCCGAGTTGGCGGTGCCGATGCAGATTCTGGAACGGTTGACGGCGTCCGCTTTCGGCCAGCGCCGCAAGATGCTGCGCCAGTCGCTGAAGGGATTGCCGGGGGCGTTGGAGGCTCTGGCGGCGTTGGAGATCGATCCGACCCGCCGGGCCGAGACGCTGTCGGTCAGCGAGTATGTCGCGGTTGCCAGGGCGCTGGCTTCAGCCCCTGCAGATAGTTGAGCTCGATGCGGAGCGGCGTGACCCCGTCGAGCCGGACCTGCACCGATTCGACCTTTGGCTTGGCGAGCGCCAGCTTCGGGTTTCGGGAGAAGCCGGCGCCGTCCTTGAACGGGCCGAGCTTGCCGTTGGCGTCGCGATCGTGAAGTGCGACGACGATATAGTCGCCCGGCTCCGGAACGGGGGCGCACACGGTCATTTCGCCCGACGCCGTCATCGGCACGTCGAGGCGCTGCACATAGCGCCCGGAGGCCAGGAACTCCTCCTCCCTGGCGCGATAGATGGCGATGCGCAGGTTTCCCTTTCGGTCGCGAAAGCCGTGCACGGTGGCGAGGGCGGCAGGCTGCCCCTGGCTGGAATCACAGACATGGGCAGCGCCGAATACGGCGGTGGCGGCAATCGCAAGGAGGGCAGACATTCGATTGGGCTAGCGCATGGCTCGACTCTTCGGAAGCGGCATTGGCTTCGGCTGCGACGGGCTGCTAAGGCAGGCATGCAATGGCGCCCCTGACGGCAATCGACCGCTATCTCTTCAAGCTGATCATCGTGCCGCTTCTGGGCACGCTGGTGGTGGCTGCAATGCTGCTTCTGCTGGAGAAGATGCTGAATTTGTTCGACTTCGTGGTGAACGAAGGCGGGCCTGTGTCGGTCGTCTGGCGCATGCTGGGGAACCTCATTCCGGAATATCTCTCGCTGGGGATTCCGATCGGCGTAACGCTGGGAATCCTGCTCGCCTTTCGCCGGCTGGCGCTTTCGTCCGAGCTCGATGCGCTGAACAGTGTCGGCATGGGCTATGGCCGCATGCTTCGCGTGCCGTTCATACTGGCTGCCGTCTTCGCCCTTATCAACTTCGGCATCGTCGGCTTTCTGCAGCCCTATTCGCGCTATGCCTATGAGGGGCTGCGCTTCGAGCTGCGCTCGGGCGCGCTGGGGGCGAGCATCAAGGTGGGCGAGTTCACGCGCATCGCCGAGCGGACAACGCTGCGGGTGGAGCAGAGCTTTGACAAGGGCGCCGACCTGCGCGGCGTGTTCGTGCGCGCGGGGCAGGCCGACGGGCGTTCGCTGGCTGTGTCTGCGGCGCGCGGGCAGTTCCTGGTTACCGACGATCCGGACATTATCATCCTTCGCCTGATGAACGGGACGCTGGTGCAGGATGCGCCAAATAACATGACGCCGCGCGTGCTGACGTTCGTGCAGCATGATCTGCCGGTAAACCTGCCGGCGATGGAGAGTTTTCGTCGTCGGGGAGGCGAGAATCTGGAGCGCACCATCCCGGAGCTGTTCCGCATCATGAACGACCGAAAGGCGAGCGCTGACGACCGGCAGAAGGCATCGGCGAGCTTCCACCGGCGCACGGTGCAATGGGTGGTGATGTTCGTGCTGCCGTTCCTGGCGGTGGCGCTGGCGGTTCCGCCCAAGCGCACGACATCCGCAATCGGTGTGTTTCTGTCTGTGGTGATCCTCGTCACCTATCACAAGATTTCGGAATATGGTGAACGCATGGGCTCGATAGGCCGGGTTGATCCGATGCTGGCGCAATGGATTCCGTTCGCGCTGTTCACGGCCTTGTGCCTCTGGTTCTATCATGTGCTGGCGCACCGGCCGGGCGGGCAACCGATCGGCGGCATCGATCGCGCCTTTGGCAAGCTGGGCGGCCTGTTCAAGCGGCTGAAAAAGCCGGCTGCCAAGATGGGTCTTGTGCCCGACGAGCCCGGCGCAGCGGCTCCGCAGGCGGCTGAATGATGCTGCGGCAGGTTTTCCCGTCGCGCACGCTCGCCTTCTATACGGCGAAGATGTTCCTGGTCCGCACCTTCGCCTTTCTTGCGGGGCTGGCGCTGATCCTGATGACGCTGGACCTGCTGGGAGAATCCGGCCGCATCCTGGCGGTGCCGGGTAATGGCGAGGCGGAGCTGTGGAAATATGTTTCCATCCGTATGCCGCAGATCATTTCGCTGTTCCTGCCGTTTTCGGTGCTGCTGGCGACGCTGCTGACCTTCATGACGCTGAACCAGAACAGCGAGATTACCATCTTCAAGGCGGCAGGCATCAGCGCCCACCAGATCCTGGCGCCGCTGATGTTGTCCGGGCTGTTGATCGCGGTGTTGAATTTCGCCTTCAACGAGCGATTCCTGACGCGGGCGAATGCCGAATATGATCGCTGGAAGGCGGCCGAATATCGGCCGCTGCCGCCAGAGAACAAGACTGGCCGCGAAGTGTGGGTGCGGGCCGGTGACGACCTCTGGCATGCCAGTGGCGTCGAAGGGGAGGGCGCGCATACGCTGCTGCGCGACGTCACCGTCTATAATCGCGAATCCGATCGGCTGGTGGAGATCATCCGCGCCGCCGAGGCGTCGCCAGGCGACCGGGGCTGGAACCTCAGCATGGCGCGGCGTTTCCATGTTGCGTCCGGGCGGTTGGAAACGGTGCCCATGCTGCCACTGATGTCCTCAGCGCACCCGCAGCAGTTCACCACCCAATCGGTGAACGCAGATCATCTGCCCATTGGCGAACTGGTGCCGGCGATTCGGGCCTTGCAGGCGGCCGGCAAACCGACCGACCAGCTGGTGGCCAAGCTGAACCACAAGGTTTCCGGGCCGCTGTCGTCGGTGCTGATGCCGTTGCTGGGCGCGGTTGCAGCCTTCGGGCTGGCGCGATCCGGCGGCCTCTTCCTGCGAGCGGTGACCGGCCTGGCGCTTGGCTTTGCCTTCTTCGTGGCAGACAATTTTGCCATGGCAATGGCGGATTTCGGCACTTATCCGCCTTGGGCCGCAGCCTGGGCGCCATTCCTGCTTTTCCTGCTTGTCGGCGAGAGCGTGCTGTTCCGAACCGAAGAATAGAACTTCTGTTCAACGGCTTGCGGGCTGGTGTGACATGCCGCCGCATTCTTCTTTGCCGCATGCTCGCCACATCGAATCCAAAATTTGCCGCAATGCGCCCTTAGGTGCGGTAGTGGAAAAGAGTTTGGAGCAAGATGTTGTTCGTCGATCATTCAAAGCGCACCGGTATCTGGAGCCGCGCCCACTACCTTGACCGTATGACGCTCAAGGATCTGGTTGTGGCCTATTTCCAATATTATGCGATCCAGGCCTATTTGCTGCTCGCCCTTGTGGCGGTGGCGGTTGTCGTGTGGAGCCCGCCGACACTGATTGCCGGCGCTACCGCCGCCGCCTTTGCGGTGATGATCTACCCGCTCGCCTGGTATCTGCTGCACCGCTATGTGCTGCACAGCCAGTGGATGTGGAAGTCGCCGCTGACCGCAAAGACGTGGAAGCGCATCCACTATGACCACCACCAGGATCCTAACCACCTGGAGGTGCTGTTCGGCGCGCTTTACACGACTCTGCCGACCATCGCGATTGCCACCATCCCGGTCGGTTACATGATCGGTGGCATTGGCGGTGCGGCGATTGCCTTCGCGGCTGGCCTGCTGACGACCTGCTTCTATGAGTTTGCGCACTGCATCCAGCACCTTTCGTACAAGCCGAAGCACCCCTGGCTCGTCGAGATGAAGAAGCGTCACATGGCGCACCACTTCCACGATGAAACCGGAAATTTCGGCATCACCAGCTTCTGGCCGGACAAGCTGTTCGGCACATTCTACGATCGCCAGGAGCGTCCGGCGAAGTCTGAAACGGTGTTCAACCTTGGTTACACGGATGTCGTGGCAGAGAAATATCCGTGGGTTTCGAAGATGTCGGGCGGCGTTGCCAAAGGCCATCCGCGCAAGCGGGCGGCGGCGAACCAGAACGATACCCGGTCCGCAGACGCGGCCTGAGGTGACTGTGACGATCAGCCCGGTCGGCTCCAAGGCCGACCGGCGCGCTTTCATCGATCTGCCCTGGACGCTCTACGCGAACGATCCGAACTGGCGCCCGCCGCTGAAGGCGGACGTCAAGGAACTGATCAACCCGACGGGCCCCAACCCGTGGTTCCAGCATGGCAAGGCGGAGTTCTTCCTTGCCAAACGGGAAGGGAAGGTTGTCGGCCGGATTTCCGCACAGGTCTGTCAGCTGGTGCAGGAAAGACGGCCGGGCCTGGGCCAGTGGGGTCTGTTCGAGACCATCGATGATCCGGAAGTCGCGCAGGCACTGATCGCGACGGCCGAGGGCTGGCTACGGCAGCAGGGAATGACACAGGCACAAGGGCCGATCAGCATTTCCACCTGGGATGAGCCAGGGTTGCTGGTACAGGGCTTCGACAGGCCGCCGCGGGTGATGATGGGCCACCATCTTCCCTATTATGAGGCGCATATCCTTGCCGCCGGCTATGCCGGTGTGAAGGATCTGCAGGCGTGGAGCGTCGCGGTAGCTGACGGCTTCCCTGAAATCGTCAACCGCATCGTCGCCGCTGGCGAGAAGAACAGCCGCATCCGCATACGGCAGCTTGATATGTCACGCTATGAGGCGGACGCCGCCATCCTGCTAGACATCCTCAACGAAGCGTGGAGCGAAAACTGGGGCTATGTACCGCTGACCGATTCGGAGAAGCGCTACATCACCAAGAAGTTGAAGCCTCTGGCTTACCCGCATCTGGTGCAGATCGCAGAATATGAGGGCGAACCGGCTGCCTTCATGATCTCGATGCCGGATCTGAACCAGCTGACGCAGGATCTGGACGGGCGGCTGTTGCCGTTCGGCTGGGCGAAGCTGCTGTTGCGGTTGCGCAATCCGCAGATCGACTGGTTCCGCGTGCCGTTGATGGGCGTCCGGCGGAAGCTGCAGGCGACTCGCACTGCATCGATGCTGGCCTTCATGATGATCGAATATACGCGCCGCGCAGCCGTACCGAAGAACAACGCCAAATTCGCCGAGGTGGGCTGGATCCTGGAAGACAATGGGCCAATGCTGTCGATAGCCAAAGCGATCGAGGCCGAGGTGACGAGCGTCTACCGGATCTTTGAGCGGCCGCTGAAAGCAGTCGCCAACTGACTAGAATCGCGTCCGTTTTGCACATTATTCTGCAGGATTTTTCGACGAACTGCGGGATTAGCGTAACTGTTTATTAACGTTGCTATGGCTGCGACTCGTCACAAGTGTTATCGGGACGTTTGCAGGGGGTGCGGTTCGCGCTGCCCGAGTCGCCATTTGGTCGCTGGTTGACGGGAGGATTTCGGACGTTGGCTTCCATGGGCCTGTCTGACGTGGATCTTGCAGCACGTGTCGCTCGCCTGACGGCTGGGCAACGCGAATGCCTTGACTTGGTCGACGATCACGCGACGTCCAAGGAAATTGCCCGTCAGCTCGGTATTTCCCGACATACAGTCGATGCGCGCCTCAGGGGAGCTATCCAGACGCTTGGCGTGACCAGCCGTCGCGAAGCCGCGATCATTTATCGTGCGGCGATGCTTGCGCAGGGATATCAGCCTGCTGCACCCGCACATGGTTATCAGCCGTTCGCATATCAATCGCCGCGGATTGTGTCAGAAACCCGGACAGCCGAAAACTTGGGCCAGGCACAGCTTGGTGGAGATTTCGACGGTGACTACGGCGATGGCGTTGATGGAGATGTGGAACGGGAGCCCGAAGCGGACTTCCCGCCGCTTGTCCATGCGTCCCGTCCGCAGCCTGCCGGGGCACATGCCGGACAAGCCCACAGGTCTGAACCTATGGGCTTGGTTTCGGACAGCGCCGTCTGGACGGCGGTCTCCACCGGCGATTTCAGCCAGCGAGATTTTGGCCAGAAGCGACAGATCCTCCGACTGTGGGGAGGCGCAAATGACCTGAACCCCACACAACGCATGTTCGGCATCCTGATCGTAATGATCCTGGCGATGCTGGCTTTCGGACTGTTACTGTCGGGAATCGAAGCCCTCACTCTCCTTCGTTCCTGACGTTTCCCTTCCACTGGACAAACGAACCGTCGCGGCATGTCCGGCGATGGCAGGAGAATTTTTATGCCCAAGCACCGTCGCGAAATCGCAATTCAAGTTGCTCAAACCCTTCACGCTACTGAAGCAGCAATCGATGGCGCTATCGCCAAGGCCGCCGAATTTGTCGGCATGATGCCCGTTGCGCGCCAGGAAGCCCGTTTCGCCGCTTCGGTCGGCCAGGAAGCCCTCAGCAAGGCGATCTTCGCCATGACGGCGTTGGCGCAGGCCCGGGAAGCCATGGTCGCCGCGCACGAAGCGCTGGCCGAGGTGCAGGACCAGTTCCGCCTTGGCGAACTGAACTTCGGCGGTCTCGTCGAGAAGCCTGCCTATCCGATGCGCCCGGCGCACCTGAAGGCGGTCAAATCGGCCGCCGCCTGATCTGCATAGCGGGTTGCGTACGTGTCATGGCCTGTCCCGGCCTCTTGCCATACATCCAGGAAAGGGGTGAATAGGCCATGACCATCTCCATGATATTATTCATGTTGACGCTCGTCTCGATCGTCGCGCTGGCCGGGATTTACGGCCAGCGCGATGAACGGATGGGCGCGCTTGCGCTTGTTCTTGCAGCGGCTGCGACACCTCTGGCGATGTCCCACAGCTTCGCACGGGCGGAAATGGGTGTGGTGCTGGTCGATTTCGGCCTGTTCCTGGCGCTTGCTTCCATATCGCTTCGATCCCGATCTTTCTGGCCCATGTGGGCTTCGGGATTTCAGCTGTGCGCTCTCGCCGTGCACATGGCTGCTGCCCGGCTGCATCACATGCTGCCGGCGGTATATGCGGAATCGCTCGTCATTTGGTCGTACCTTGTCATGCTTGCCGTGCTTGGCGGCATCCTGTTCGAAGCGAGGCCGCGTTATGGCCGCGGCTAGTGTGGCACCAATGCTGCGGTCGGCTCCAAGGCTGGAGGCGGCACCTGCTTCGCAACCGCGCGATCGCTGGCTGCTGATGCGGCTGCTGTCGGCAGGGCAGAGCATCCCGCGACTGGCCGACCGGCTGATCGACGAGCTGGGATCCCTGGGCTCGGTGCTGAGCACCAGCGAGGAACGGCTTCGGCAGCTGGGTGCGGATTCCAATTGCATCGCCATGCTGGGGCTGATCCGGGAAACGCTGGGCGCTGTGCTGGAGCGCAATGTCGGCGAGCAACCGCTCATCGAGAACGGCCTGGCGCTGGCCGATGCGATGCACAGCGAGATGGCCTATCTGCGTGTCGAGCAAGTGCGCGTAGCCTTCCTGGATGCCGGCCGGCGATTGATACGCATCGAGCTGCTGAGCAACGGAACGGTGCGTCACGCACATATCTATCCGCGCGAAATCGCCCGTCGTTGCCTGGAGCTTTCAGCCTCGTCGGTGGTGCTGGTGCACAACCATCCGTCCGGCGATCCGACGCCCTCGCCCGAGGATGTCTTGCTTACAAAACGCGTGCGCCGGGCACTGGAAGCGATAGATGTTTCGCTGTTGGATCATCTGATTGTCGGGCGCAGAGGTACCGTAAGCTTTGATGCATGTGGCCTGATGTGACACTTAACCATTTGAAATCATTGAATACGAACATATCAACTGTTCGCATATCAATCATCCGATATTGTTCCTGGAGGGAAAATTGAATCATATGAGGATATGAACTGCAGCGTTGACCAGCTGCCGGTTCAGCCAAACAAGTCACGGCACGTTCGGGCCCTCCCCCGAACATGTTGGAGGAGACGGTGGCGTCCGATTTCCGACCCTGCGGACGCCACCGTCTCCGAACAACTTCAGGCCCACCGGGCTGAGCTTTCAAAAATTCAGATAGATCAAACGCCAGCGCAACGCGTCTGGCGTTTCCCGTTTCAGGCCAGCTCGACCCAGGCCGGCACATGGTCGCTGGCGCGCTCGGCGCCGCGAACCTCCCGGTCGATGCCGGTATCACGCAGCCGATCGGCCGCCGCCGGCGACAGCATCAGGTGATCGATGCGCAGGCCCCAGTTCTTGGCCCAGGCGCCGGCCTGATAGTCCCAATAGCTGTAGCAGGGTGCGTGCGGCCGCTGCGCGCGGATGGCGTCGGTCCAGCCCGCTGCAGCCAGCGCGCGGAAGCGGGCGCGCGTTTCCGGCTGCACCAGCGCGTCGCCCGCCATCATGTCGGGCCGGGCAAGATCCAGATCCGTCGGGCAGACGTTCCAGTCGCCGGCGAGGATCACAGGCTGCTCGGACGCGGCCAGTTCGGCGGCGCGGGCCAGCATGCGGTCCATCCAGGCGAGCTTGTAGTCGAACTTCGGGCCGGGAACGGGGTTGCCGTTGGGCAGGTAGAGGCACACGAAGTGCACGCCCGCCACCTGCGCCTCGATCCAGCGAGATTGCACATCCTCTTCGTCGCCCGGAAGCTGGCGGTGGATTTCCTGCGCCGGTTCACGGGAGAGGATGGCGACGCCGTTGAAACCTTTCTGGCCATGGACCAGCACGTGGTAGCCGGCAGCCTCGATCGCCGCGAGCGGGAAGCTCTCCGTCTGCGTCTTGATTTCCTGCAGGCCCACGACGTCGGGCCTAGCTTCCGCCAGCCACTCCAGTAGCCGCGGCAGGCGAGCGCCAATACCGTTGACATTGAACGTCGCAAATTTCATCCCCCGCTTCCCGATCAGACGGAGAAGGAGGTGCCGCAACCGCAATTCGAGGCTGCGTTGGGGTTGCGCACCTGAAAGGCGGCGCCGCCCAGATTCTCGACGAAGTCGACAACGGATCCGGAAACCAGTGGCAGGCTGATGCTGTCCACCAGCAGCCCCACGCCGTCGGTCAGCACTTCGATATCATCGGCCTCAGGGCTGTCGGCCAGCTCGAACTTGTATTGGAAGCCTGCACAGCCGCCGCCGTCGACGGACAGCCTCAGGCGCGCTGGCTGGCGGCCCTGGCGCGCGGCGATTGCCGCCACCCGTGCGGCAGCGGACGATGTGAGGGAGATTTCAGCTTCGGCCATGCACCAGAAGTAGGCTCTTGGCCTGTTCGCCGCAAGGCCGCGAGCGCAGCTTACAAATCTGCAGGGCGTTCCGGGCCGAAGCTGTCCTTGCGGAACTTCAGCAGATAGTTCGACGCTTCGATGAAGGGGCGCGGGTTGACCGGCTGGCCGTCGATGCGGACTTCATAGTGGAGGTGCGTCCCGGTCGAGCGGCCGGTGGAGCCCATGCCGGCGATCTTCTGGCCCATTTCCACCTTGTCGCCTTCGGAGACGGCGATGGTGGAAAGGTGGCCATAGCGGGTGATGATGCCGCGGCCGTGATCGATGTCGATGCAGTTGCCATAGCCGGCAAAGCGACCAGCGCGGACGACGCGGCCGGCAGCGGCGGCATAGATCGGCTCGCCCTGGGCGCCGGCCATGTCGAGGCCGGTATGCGTCGCGGGGCGACCATTGAACGGGTCGTAGCGCGTGCCAAAGGACGAGGTCATCGTGTAGTTCTTGGTCGGCACGAACGAGGGGAGCGAATCCATCGCTGCTTCCAGCTGCTCGACGCGCTGCCAGTTGACGAACAGTTCGGCAAAGCGCGGATCGGCGCCATTGGCGTCGCCGGCGGGAACATAAGGGCCGCCCATGCCGGTGCGGGTGAAGCGGCCGGAGGATTGCGCCACGAAGCGGCCCGGGTTCAGGCCCAGTCGGCCGATCAGCGCCTCAGCGTCCTTCAGGCGGGTCTCGGCGGTGGCGGCGGCCTTGTCGACCAGCGCGAGCTGCTTTTGCTCCAGCGCGGCGAAGGGAGCGAGAACACCTGCAGTGGCGGCAGCCTCGGCCGAAACGCGGCGTGTGGTGCGAGGCAAAAGGTCGGCGAGTTCGTTGCCGCGGGCGCGGCCGGTGAGCAGGGCGTCGAGGAATTGCTGGCGGGATTCGATGCGCTCGGCGGTGGTGGCGACGCTGCCCTGCAGGGCGGCGGTATCGGCCTTCAGCGCCTGAACCTGCGCTGCCATCCGCTTCAGTTCGGCTTCAGCCTTCTGATCGGCCGCCTGTTCTGCCGTGGCACCATTCACCGTCGTTACGGCCAGCCATCCGGCAATCATCGCAGTCGAAGCAATACCCATAAGCTGTTCGCGAGTCCCGATCCTGAGCGAGCGTTGGCCGGTGTGGGATTCCAGATGCACGTGCCGCTCAGGGAAATGCCGCAGGACAAACTCGTTCAATCGCGCGGTTGCACGGTGAAGCTGGAGTTGCATTGGCTAAAAAGACCCTTCGGACAGCGAGCCGGGAACCTTCCGGCATTCCACTCGTTATGGTTGCACTTATGCCTGCTCTGGCGCCGCTCGCGGGGCAGGGAAACCCGTTACCGTTTGCGGTCAGTTACCGTTTAGACGCCGGCACAGCAGTGCCAAGACCCATGTACCAATCCGTCGTCAGACCGGCCCGGAGCCGCGCTGAATCGTTGAACGGCGGCTTAACAGGGCCTTTGAAATAGCGATTCACAAGTTCGCGAAAGCGGTCGCGCGGTTCTGTCAGCGAGTCGGCACATAGCTTTCGGAACCAGCGATTCCCTGCCTCCACATGGGTGATTTCGTCGATGAGGATGCGCTTCAGGACGGCAGCAGCGGCGTCGTCTCCCATCGATTCGAAACGTTCGATCATCGCCGGTGTCACATCCAGCCCGCGCGCTTCCAGCACCATCGGCACGATCGCCAGCCGTGCCGCCAGGTCGTCGGCTGTCGCGACGGCGGATTCCCACAGCCCGTCATGCGCAGGGAGGTCGCCATAGCGGCCGCCGGATGCGCGGAGCAGCTCCTGCAGAAGCGCGAAATGCTGGGCCTCCTCGTCGGCGATCCGCAGCCAGTCGTCGGTGAAGGCGGGCGGCATCTGCGCCCCCCAACGCCCGGCCATGTCGATTGCGAGATCGACGGCGTTGAGCTCGATATGTGCCAGCGCGTGCAGCAGCGCGAAACGCGCACGCGGGCTTCCGGCGCGGCCGCGCTTGGGCATGGCGCCGGGCGACAGCAGTTGCGGACTTGCGGGGCGGGCAGGGCGCGGCGGCATGTCCGGGTCTTCGCCCTGCCGATCGATGTCGCCCGCCACCCATCGCAGTTGCAGGTCGCGCGCGGCTTGGGCCTTGGCGTCCGCATCGGCCGTGAGCAGCACGCCGATGGCGGCCTGGCGCAGGCTTGTGCTCAAAGTTCGCGCGTGGCCTTCAGCACGGCTTCGGCGTGGCCCGCCACCTTCACCTTGCGCCAGCAGGCGGCAATCATGCCGTCGGGCCCAATCAGGAAGGTGGACCGGTCGATGCCCATATATTTCCGGCCATAAAGCGACTTTTCCACCCACGACCCATAGGCTGCGATGGTTTCACCTTCCGGGTCCGAGGCAAGTTCGACGCCGAGCTGGTGCTTGGCGATGAACTTGCGGTGCTTGGCAACCGTGTCCTTCGACACACCGATCACGCTTGTCCCGGATGCGGCGAACTCTGCGGCAAGGGCCGTAAACTGCAGGGCCTCGGCGGTGCAGCCCGTGGTGTCGTCCTTGGGATAGAAGAACAGCACCAGCTTCCTGCCGACGAAATCGGCGAGGCTGACCGAGCCCGAGGTGCTTTCCAGTGTGAAGTCAGGCGCCTTACTTCCGGCTTCGATGGTCATTTCCGGCTCTCCTCGGGGGTGAATGTCTCGGCCCAGAGACGTGTTACCACGGCCCGCGCTTCTTTCAGATCGGTCTTCAGTGCGGCGAGGCCGGGCTTGCCGCAGGCGCGGGCGATCAGTGCGCCGGCCGCGGCATTGGGCGTGGCGGCGGCATCGTGCGGCTGCACCAGCCGCAGCATCACCAGCATCGCCATCATCAGCCGCGCCGGCTCCAGAAGTTCGGGCGCGAGCAATTCGGCCGCCTGCATCAAATTGGGCGGAACCGGTCGCCCGGCGGTCAGCGCACGGGTCTGGATGATGAACTCGATGTCGACGAGCCCGCCCTTCATCAGCTTCACGTCGAACGGGCCGGCGGGCTGTTTGTGCCTGGCGATATATTTGCGCATGTCCTGCGCTTCCCGGCGGACGAAATCGGCGTCGCGCGGCGCGGCAACGATACCGTCGATGGCCTTGCGGGCTGCTGCTGCATCCTCTGGCAGGCAGGCGATGGGACGCGCACGGGTGAGCGCCATCAGCTCCCAGACGCCCGCATCCTGCTGCTGATAGCGGACGAAGCTGTCGAGGCTGACGACCAGCAGGCCGTCGTTGCCCGATGGGCGCAGGCGGGTGTCGACTTCATAGAGAGGACCGGCGGCGGTCGGCACCGTCAGCGCCGCGACCAGGCGCGGGCCCAGGCGATTGAACCAGGCGCTGGCGGTGAGCGGTGGTTTGGCCGTGGAGTGGGTTTCGTAGCTGCCGCTGAACAGCAGCACGAGGTCGAGATCGGATTGCGCCGTAAGCTGGCCGCCGCCGAAACGTCCCAACGCCAGCGGGATAAGGCGACCTCCCGGTATCTCGCCATGTTTGACGCTGAACTCGCGGGTGACCTGATCGGCGAGCAGGCAGACGGCGGCCTCCGCCATCAGCGACAGTTCGTGCGAGGCGGTTTCCGGCGTGGTGCTGCCGTCCAGCAGCTGCACGCCCAGCAGGAAGCGGCGCTCCGCCGTCCACGTGCGGACCCGATCCAGCAGCTGCTCGCCGTCAAGTCCGCGGCAAAGGTTGCGCAGCTCCTGTTGGGCAGTCGCGATGTCGGGCAGTGGGCTCGCCGGTTCCAGCAGCACGTCCAGCAGGCTCGGCCGGCGGGCGAGCGCATCGGCGAGCAGAGGCGTCGTGGTGAGAAGCCGCGCCACCACTCCGGTCAGCGCCGGGTGCGCCGCCAGCAGCCGCCAGAACTGCACGCCAGAAGGCAGCGCCTGGATCAGCATATCCAGTCGCAGCAGTGCCTCACGGCCGGTGGCACCGGTTCCGAGCTGCTGAACCAGGGTGGGCAGCACCACTTCGAAGGCGGCCAGCGCCTCTGGTGCACGGAGCGAGCGCGGCCTGCCCGAGCGCCAGTTTTCCAGCAGCGTCACCAGCAGCTGCGGATCCTTGATCCGGGCCTTGCTGGCCCATTGCGAAACTGCATCGCCATGCGGGATGCGCGGGCCGCGCGTCTCGCCTCCGGCTTCGAGCAGCTTGTCATACAGCCGGCCGACCGCCTTGATGCGCGGCGCAAGTTCTGCCTCCACCGCCTTCCAGCTAGGCGCTCCGGCAAGTGCCGCCACCTGCGCGCGCTCTGCGGCCAGCTTCGGGACGGCGTGGGTCTGCTGGTCCTCGCGCATCTGGATCCTGTGCTCCAGCGTGCGATGGAAGCGATAGGCTTCGGCCAGCATCGCGGCTTCCGTCGGGTCGATCCGGCCGGCGTTCGCAAGGGCGGCCAGTGCATCCAGGGTGGCGCCCGCCCGCAGGCCGGGGTCGCGGCCGCCGAAGATCATCTGGTGCACCTGCGCGAAGAATTCGATCTCGCGGATGCCGCCGCGCCCGCGCTTCAGATCATAGCCGGGGCCGAGCTTTTGCCCGGCCTCGAAATGGTCGCGGATGCGGTGGCTGACTTCACGGATCTCGGCGAGCGCGGAATAGTCGAGGCTGCGGCGCCAGATGAACGGCTCGATATTGGCGAGAAAACGGCGGCCAAGCGCAACATCGCCCGCGGCCGCGCGCGAGCGGATGAAGGCGGAGCGTTCCCACGCCAGCGCCTGCGACTGGTAATATTGCTCGGCGGCGCCAACCGGCAGCGAAGAGGGCGTGCTGTCGGGGTCGGGGCGCAGGCGGAGGTCGACACGCAGGGCATAGCCATCGGCGGTTCGCTCGGCGAGCAGCACCACCACGCGGCGGACGAGGCGAACGGCGGCCTCGGTCGGATCTTCGCCGTCGCGGCGGGGCAGGGTGTCAGGGTCGTGCAGAAAGATGAGGTCGATGTCGGAGGAGTAGTTCAGCTCGAAGCTGCCCATCTTGCCCAGCGCCAACGCTGCGAGGCCGGCGGGCTTTGTCTCGCGTTCGGCGAAGGCGGCGGTGATGGCGAAATCGAGCGCTGTGTCGGCAAAGCGGGTGAGCGCGCCCGTCACCTGCTCCAGCGGCCAGGCGCCGGCGAGATCGGCGAGCGCCGTGGTGAGGGCGATGCCGCCGCGCGCCTCGCGCACCGCCTGCGATGGGTTTTCCGGGTCGAGCCGGGCGATGGAGGCATCGATGGCGGCGTCGAAACCTGCCCCTTGCATCGTCTCGATCAGCTCGCTTTCGCGGCGGATCAGGCCGCGGAGGAAGGGGCTGTTGGCATCTGCCCGGGCGATAGCATCGGCGAGGCTCATGCGCGGAGCGTCCCGCAGGCGAACGGCGCGCAGCTGCCGCCGATCCAGACCTCGCCTGGCGCTGCATCGACTTCAATCCGCGACGGTCGGCCGATGTGGCGGCCCTGCGCCATGCGAAGGCGCGTGACAGCAGGATCGAGGCTATTCAGGAAGGCACCCAGCGCAGCGGCAGCCGAGCCGGTCGCCGGGTCCTCGGACACGCCTGCAAGAGGCGCGAACATGCGGACGTCCAGATGCCCGGCGTCAACCCAGGCATGCAGGTGGAGGCTCAGGAATCCCGCCGACTGGCCGACATTGCCTTCGTGCACGGCGAAGGCCGCTTCGATCGGCCTGGCGCGCTCCAGCGCGTCGCGCGTGACTTCGGCGAGGATGAATTCGGCGCCCACCGAGGCGAAGCACGGGCGGAAGCTGGTGACGATAAAATCCTGCCCGGACAGTCCCGAGAGTTCGGCCAGCACGGAAAGCGGCACTTCCGGGCCGGTCGAGAGGCTGCGCGGTGCCCGGCAGCGGGCGCCCGTCACGCCGCCGTCGGCCCGCAACACGTCCAGCACAACAAGCCCGGCGATCTCCTCGAACTGCAGCCTGTCACCCATCGGGCGGCCGAACAGGCTTCCCATGCGCGCGGCGACATAGGCCGTCCCCACATTCGGATGCCCGGCAAAGGGCATTTCCTCGGTAGGGGTGAAGATGCGCACCTGCGCACTGTTCGCCGGGTCCTGCGGCGGCAGGATGAAGCTGGTCTCGGCGAAGTTGAATTCGCGGGCGATAGCCTGCATGCGCGCTCCGTCCAGCCCGCGCGCATCAGTGACCACCGCCAGCTGGTTACCGGCCATGGCGCGGTCGGTGAAAACGTCGACGATCTCGAACGGGAAGCTCATGGGGCCTGCACTTCCATATTGTCGATCAGCCGGGTGGTGCCGAGCTTGGCGGCTGCAAAGAGCCGGGCGCCTGGGGAAAGCGCCTCCAGCGGCTGCAGCGTCGCGCCGTCCGCCAGTATCAGATAGTCCACCTTGAAGCCTGCCGACTGCAGCGCGGCGCGTGCGGTGGACAGCGTTTCGGCGACCGCCGAACCTTCCCGGAGCGAGGTGATCGTGGCGCTGAGGGTACGGGGCAGGGCGGCGGCAACCGCCCTATGCTGCGGCGACAGATAGGCGTTGCGCGAGCTCATCGCGAGGCCGTCGGGGTCGCGCAGAATGGGGGCGCCGACGATCTCCACCGGGATGTCGAGGTCGGCGACCAGGCGGCGGATGATCGCCAGCTGCTGCCAATCCTTCTCACCGAAGATCGCGACATCGGGGAAGGCCATCAGCAGCAGCTTGGTGACCACGGTGGCGACGCCGTCGAAATGGCCGGGGCGGGAAGCCCCCTCCATCGGCCGGTCCAGCCCGCCCACCGAAACATTGGTGGAAAAGCCCGCCGGATAGACGGTTGCGGGCTCTGGGGCGAACAGCAGGTCGCAGCCGGCCTGCCTGAGCAGCGCGGCGTCGGCCATTTCCTGCCGCGGGTAGCGGTCCAGATCCTCGTTGGCCCCGAACTGCTTCGGGTTCACGAAGATGGTCGCAACCACGCGATGCGCCCGGCGGCGGCCGATGCCCAGCAGCGACAGATGCCCCGCGTGCAGGGCGCCCATCGTCGGCACCAGCGCGATACGCTCGCCGGCGGCGCGCCAGGTGCGAATGCGGCTTCTCAATGCCAGCACCTGTCTTACCGTCTCCATGGCTTCTCCTCAGCCTTGTTGTCGCGACGCCACCCGCTTGATTGACGGGAACCCGACCTGCCGCCAAGGAGCGGAAAATCATGCCGGCACTTGGTCGGCCTTCGCAAAGGGCGGGGCGGAATGTCAACGACTGGAAGCGCCGGAGCGGCGGCGACTGAAGCAAACGGAGCGGCGGCGACTGGAGGAAACGGCGCAGGTGCACTCCGGCGGCCGCATGTGATCGTTCTGGGCAACGAAAAGGGTGGCTCGGGCAAATCCACCACGGCCGTGCACATCGCCATGGCGCTGGAAAGCGCCGGGCTGAAGGTGGCCGTTGCGGATTGCGACCATCGGCAGAAATCGACGGCGCGCTATCTGGAGAACCGTCTGGCCTGGGCAAAGCGGCACGACTTGCCGCTGACGTCGCCGCCGGTCGTGGTGCTGGAAGACGGCGAGACCGACAGGCTGGACGAGCTGATTGCGGGCGGTTTCGACGCCGTCATCATCGATACGCCGGGGCGCGATTCCGAGATCGGCCGCGCCGCCATTGCCCGCGCCGACACGCTGGTGACGCCGATCAACGACAGCTTCATCGATTTCGACCTGCTGGGACAGGTCGATCCGGACAGCTTCAAGGTGACCAAGCCCAGCTTTTATTCCGAGCTGGTGTGGAAGGCGCGGCAGCAGCGCGCGCGAGCTGACGGCGGCACGGTGGATTGGGTTGTGCTGCGGAACCGCCTGTCCTCGCTCGAAGCGCGCAACCGGAAGCGCGTGGGCGGTGCGCTGGACGAGCTGTCGAAGCGGATCGGCTTCCGCGTCGCGCCCGGCCTTTCCGAGCGGGTGATCTTCCGCGAGCTGTTCCCGCGCGGGTTGACGCTGCTCGACATGGCCTATGTCTCCGACGCGTCGGTAAGCCATGTCGCGGCGCGGGCCGAGCTGCGCGAGCTGATTGCGTCGCTGCAGCTGCCGCTGGCGAATCGCGGCGCGCAGGAAGCCGTCGCCTGATGGCGATGTTCCTGCTGCTGGCGGCGGCGGCGGTTGGCTATGCCTGGTGGAAGGGTTGGCTTGGCAAGGGCGCCGAACGCAAGCTGGGCGCGGTGGCGGCGACGATCCTGGCGCTGTGGCTGCTGGCCCGCGGGCAGGTGGTGCCGGGGCTGGCGGCAGGCGTGGTCGCGGCGGGCCTCGGGCTTTCGGGCTGGATGCAGGCAAAGGTCGCGGCGGTGCCAATGGACGAGCTGGAGGCGCGTCGGTTGCTGGGGGTCGGGCTGAATGCCGACGAAGACGAGATACTGGCGGCACACCGGCGGCTGATTGCCAAGGTGCATCCCGATCGCGGCGGCAATCCGGAAATGGCGCGGCGGGTCAACGCGGCGCGGGATTATCTTATCGTGAACAGGGCCCGGCGAGGTTGACGACTGGCGTTAACGCTTTCTATCCGGGAGCTGGGTGGGGAACGGGCAATCGATTGGCGCCGGGAGAATGGGTGCCAAAGGACAGGGGCTGACAATGCAGAGCCACAAATTCCATCCAACTACGCTGCGGGAATATGACATCCGCGGAATCATCGGCGAAACGCTGGGTGAGCAGGACGCAGAAGCCATCGGCCGCGGCTTTGGCACCGTGGTGCGCCGGGCCGGGGGCAAGCTGGTTTCGGTGGGCTTTGACGGGCGTGAAAGCTCGCCGCGGCTGGAAAAGGCCCTGGTCGACGGGTTGATCGCCGCCGGCTGCGACGTCATCCGAATCGGCCTGGGGCCAACGGGGATGCTGTATTTCTCTGTTTCCGAGCTGAAGGCCGATGGCGGGGTGATGATCACCGGCAGCCACAATCCGCCCGACTATAACGGCTTCAAGATGATGCTGAAGGAGCGGCCCTTTTTCGGCGCCGACATCCGCGCGCTGGGCGAGGCCGCCGCGAAGGGCGACTGGGAAAAGGGCGAAGGCTCCAGCCGCACAATCGACATCGGCGACCGCTATGTGGAGCGGCTGGTGCAAGGCAGCCACTGCAAGCCGTTCCGCATCGGCTGGGACGCCGGCAACGGCGCCACCGGCGAAGCGCTGGAGAAGCTGGTGCGGCTGCTGCCCGGCGAACATCACACGCTGTTCACCCAGATCGACGGAAACTTCCCGAACCACCATCCCGACCCGACGGTGGAGGCCAATATCGAGGACCTGCGCCAGCTGGTGAAGGAGCTGAACCTCGATTTCGGCATCGCCTTCGACGGCGACGGAGACCGCATCGGCGCCATCGACAGCAAGGGCCGCGTGGTGTGGGGCGACCAGCTGCTGGCGATCCTGGCGGAACCTGTGCTGAAGGAACTGCCGGGCGCCACCATCATCGCCGACGTGAAGGCCAGCCAGGCACTGTATGACCGGATCGCCGAGCTGGGCGGCAAGCCGATGATGTGGAAGACCGGGCACAGCCTGATCAAGGCGAAAATGAAGGAAGTGGATTCGCCGCTCGCGGGCGAGATGAGCGGCCACATCTTCTTCAAGCACCGCTGGTACGGGTTCGACGATGCGCTTTATGCTGCAGTTCGCCTAATCGAGGCGGTTGGCGATCTGGGCGGTTCGCTGACGGCGCTGAAGGACGCCATGCCGGCCGTCGTCAACACGCCGGAGATGCGCTTCCCCTGTTCGGAAGAGCGGAAGTTCCAGGTCGTCGAGGAAGTGCTGGCACGACTGAAGGCGGCCGGCGCGGAGGTGAACGACACCGATGGTGCGCGCGTGAACACGCCCGACGGCTGGTGGCTGCTCAGGGCATCCAACACGCAGGATGTGCTGGTTGCTCGGGCAGAAGCGCACGACGAAGCGGCGCTGGAACGACTCACTGCTGCCATCGATTCGGAGCTGGCAAAGTCAGGCGTGGAGCGCGTCGTCGTCGCCCACTGATAGCGTTAACCAAGAGGGCAACAGAGTGCAGCAAACAGCGTTTGCTGCACTGCACCATTTCGCCTCTTGATATTGGCGCCAGAAATGACTATTGTGCACTGCAGCAAGAACTGGAGTGCGCCACTGATGGCTGAAGCCAAGCCTGCCCGGAAGCCTGTTGCGAAGAAGACGGCCGTCCCTGCTGTTACAATGGCCCCTGCTGTTGCGGCTGCGCCTGCGTTGACCGTCGAGACCGGGGCTGAAGCCAGGCCTGTTGCGGCTAGCAAGCCGGTTGCGCGCCCCGTCAAACCGATTGGGGAAACACCGATGACGACCGAAACGATCACCAAGACGCTCGAGACCGTCGTTCCTGCCATGGAAAAGGCCACCACCGATGCGGTGGCACAAGCCCAGGCCGGATTCGAGCAGATGAACGGAAAGGTTCGCGAGATGATGGAGAAGAACATGAAGTCGATTACGGAAATGAACGAGTTCGCCAAGGGCAACGTCGAAGCCCTGATCGAATCCGCCAAGGCTGCTGCTGCTGGCGCTGAAACGCTGACCACGCACTTCGTCGAGTCCTCGAAGGCCTCGTTCGAGGAAAGCCAGGCCGCTTTCAAGTCGATGACCGCGCTGAAGTCGCCGGCCGAAGTGCTGGCTGCCCAGCAGCAATTCGCCAAGACCCAGTTCGACAAGGCTGTCGCCAACTGGAGCCACGTGACGGAAACCTGGATGAAGCTGGCCGGTGAAGTGGTTCAGCCGCTTTCCAACCGCGTCGCGCTGGCGCAGGAAACTGTGAAGAAGTCCATGGCGGTTTAAACCGCCGAGGCGGCCGGAGCCAATGCGAAGCATTGGCCTCCGGACTCGCCGATATGGACACGGACGGCATGAAAAAGGGCGGGGTATCTAACCCGCCCTTTTTGCGTGTCCGACGGCGCGGCTTGGCCGCGCTTTTCTGTCTTATGTCTTTCCGTTCAAGCGGACTCGGCGGCTCAGCCGCCGGCCGCTTCCTTCACCGCCCCCAGCAAGAATTCCACATTCCCCTCTGGCCCGGTGATGGGGGAGGGCGTGACGCCCAGCACGCGCCATCCCTTGCCTGAAACCCACTCCGCTGCTGCATCGCACACACGTTGGTGCACTGCGGCATCGCGGACCACGCCGCCCTTGCCGACTTCGGCCCGCCCGGCCTCGAACTGCGGCTTCACCAGCGCCACCAGATGTGCGCCTTCGCGGGCAAAACCAAGCGCAGCATCCAGCACCTTGGCCAGTGAAATGAAGCTGGCATCGCAGACGACGATGTCCACCGGCTCGGGGATATGTTCACCGGTCAGCGCCCGCGCATTCAACTGCTCCAGCACCACCACGCGTAGATCCCGCCGCAGCTTCCAGGCCAGCTGGTTGGTTCCGACATCGACGGCATAGACCTTGGCCGCCCCACGCGTGAGCAGCACATCGGTGAACCCGCCGGTGGAGGACCCGACATCCAGCCCCACCGCGCCTGAAACGTCGATGCCGAAATGCGACAGCCCATGATCCAGCTTCAACCCGCCACGCGACACCCAGGGATGATCCTTGCCGCGAACGTCCAGCAAGGCATCGACGGCCAGCATCTCGCCTGCCTTCGCAACCTTGCGCTCGCCAGCAAACACCAGCCCGGCCATGATCAACGCCTGCGCGCGCGAGCGGCTTTCGGCCAGCCCGCGCTCTACAAGCAACTGATCGACGCGGTGCTTTGCCATCAGACGAAGGGGTTGCGGATGGTGAGCCGGCCGTCGATCACAAGGCCATCGTGCAGGTCTTCTGACCAGAAGGAGCGGCAGTTGGCTGTCAGCGCCGCTGCCAGATGAATCGAATCATAGATGCCAAGTTGGTAGCGTTCCGCGATCCGCAGCCCGTCTCTATGGGTCTCGTATGTCAGCGGCAGGGGGCGGAGAACCAGCGACAGTATATGCTCGATAGCTTCGTTCAGTTCCGCCCACGAGTAGCCCATCCTGCGGCGGGCAACCAACGAAAACTCGTTTAGCGTTTGCACACCAATGCGGTTCCGGCCATCCAGCAAGGTTCGCGCGACTGTTTTGCGAGGGCTTTCAGCATAGCAATAGACAAGGATGTTGGTATCGAGGAATCCGCTCAATTGCGCTCACCCGGCATGTCCGGGCCGCGCAAATTCTCATTGTCCCAGTCGATTTTCCAATTCTCCGGGAGAGGCCGGGACAGCTTGTCCATTTTTTTCAGGATGGCTTCGCGTCCGCCGGGCATGGACAGGATGATGGTCCCGTCTTCGCCGGGCTTCATGTCCACATCATCACCTTCCTTAATTCCCAGTGCACGCGCGACATCGACAGGAATGCGGACGGCGAGGCTGTTACCCCAGCGGGCGATCTGCATGACGGGCTCCTTGGATATACGTTCTATTTATGTATATCTGAAGAAGCGAAACGTCAACGCGAGGTGCCGGTTGGAGCCGATGCAGACGCTTTGCTTCCGTACTATCGCGGTAGCTGAGCCAGCAATTTGCCATTTGGCAACTACACCCTCTTTACCGGCTTGTGGCTTTCCACAGGTTGAACCAGTTGGGCGAAGCGTTGTTTGCATAGCCAAGTTTGCAGCACTAGCATGCGTGATCCTGTCTTCGCCGAATAGATAGACAGTTGCGGAATAAGACGCAAACAGGTGTCTGATGTAGCGGATAAAATTTCGTTCCAAGGATACTTTATCGATCCGATCAAACCGTTCTGCATAATGCCAAAGTCGTCAATTATAATGGGCCAAAGTCGTCAATTATAATGGTTTCTCGTGGTCCAATGACAACATTGGCAACCAGTACAGTTGCAAGGCCGCCGAAAAGAACGAAACCAGATAAGCCCACAAATAGGGCTTTGATTGCTTCCCACTCTTCATCGCGCTGCGGATAACCCCACAAGCCTGCGATTGAGGCGGCGTCGACTGCGATACCCAATAGCGCGCCAGCGACAATCAGCGTCCGCCATACAGATATTTGAACCATGAGCTGACGGGCCACTCTTACGCCCGCGCGCCCTCCGGCACCTCAACACTATTATGCCGCAGCGCCGTCAGCACCGTTTTCACGATGCCCCCCGCGTCCAGCCCGGCCTCGGCATATTGCTTCACCGGGTTCTCATGCTCCTGGAAGATGTCCGGCAGGCGCATGGTTCGGATCTTCAGGCCGTTGTCGGTCAGGCCCTCGTCACTCGCCAGTGTCAGCACATGTGCGCCGAAGCCGCCGATGGCGCCTTCCTCGATGGTCAGCACCACTTCGTGCGTGGCGCACAGCTTGCGGATCAGTGCCTCATCCAGCGGCTTGGCGAAACGCATGTCGGCAACCGTCGTGCTCAGCCCCTTGGCGTCCAGCTCGTCGGCGGCCTTCAGTGCCTCGTGCAGGCGGGTGCCCAGCGACAGGATGGCAACCTTCTTGCCCTCGCGGACGATGCGGCCTTTGCCGATCTCCAGCGCCTCGGGCGTCGTTGGCAGTGGCACGCCAACGCCTTCGCCGCGCGGATAGCGCACGGCAATCGGCCCGCTGTCATGCTGGTTTGCGGTGTGCACCATATGCACCAGCTCGGCCTCGTCGGCGGCGGCCATCACCACCATGTTCGGCAGCGTCGCCAGATAGGTGACGTCGAAGCTGCCGGCATGGGTGCTGCCGTCGGCCCCCACCAACCCGGCCCGGTCGATGCCGAAGCGGACGGGCAGGTTCTGGATACACACATCATGCACGACCTGGTCGTAGGCGCGCTGCAGGAAGGTGGAATAGATCGCAGCCCACGGCCGATAGCCCTGCGCTGCAAGACCGGCTGCAAAGGTCACTGCATGCTGCTCGGCAATTCCAACGTCGAACAGGCGATCGGGGAATTCCTTCTGGAACTTGTCCAGCCCGGTGCCCGAAGGCATGGCCGCGGTGATCGCCACCACCTTGGGGTCACGTCGCGCCTCGGCCGACAGCGCCTCGGCGAACACCGCCGTATAGCTGGGCGGCCCGCCCGGCTCCGGCTTGTGCTGCTTGCCGGTGACGACGTCGAATTTCACCACGCCATGATATTTGTCGGCAGCGGCTTCGGCGGGCGCATAGCCCTTACCTTTCTTCGTCACCACATGGATCAGGCACGGGCCTTCGGCGGCGTCGCGGATATTTTCCAGAATGGGAACAAGCACATCCATGTTGTGGCCGTCGATCGGCCCGACATAGTAAAAGCCCAGTTCCTCGAAGAGGGTGCCGCCGGTCCCCAGCGTGCGGAAGAATTCGTCCGCGCGCTTGGCGGGGGCCTTCAGCGGCTCGGGCAGGGCCTTCTTCGCCAGCTGGCGCACGGCATCGCGGATGCCAAGGAAGGTGTTGGAGCTGTAGGCGCGGGCCAGATAGGCGCTGAGCGCGCCGACCGGCGGCGCGATCGACATGTCGTTGTCGTTCAGCACCACGATCAGCCGGTTGCCAGCGTCGCGCGCATTGTTCATCGCCTCATAGGCCATCCCGGCCGACATCGCGCCGTCACCGATGACGGCGATGGCCTTGCCCGGCGCGCCGGAAAGCTTGTTGGCGATGGCAAAGCCCAGCGCCGCTGAAATCGAGGTGGAGCTGTGGGCGGCGCCGAACGGATCGTAGACGCTTTCGCTGCGCTTGGTGAAGCCGGACAGCCCGCCGCCCTGCCGCAGGGTGCGGATTCGGTCGCGTCGGCCGGTCAGGATCTTGTGCGGATAGGCCTGGTGGCCGACGTCCCAGATCAACTTGTCATCGGGGGTGTTGAATACATAGTGCAGCGCCACCGTCAGCTCGACAACGCCAAGCCCGGCACCCAGATGACCGCCGGTCACGCTGACAGCGTCGATCATTTCGGCGCGCAATTCATCGGCAACCTGCCGGAGCTGCTCGGCCTTCAGGCGGCGAAGGTCAGGAGGCGTGGGCGCAGCGTCGAGCAACGGAGTCTCGGGCCGACGATAGGGCGCGCCTTCGATTGCGCCGGATTTCGATTTCGTCATGGAAAAGACTTAACCCGAAGCCGGTTCGGAGCAAAGCCCATTCCTGACCCGCAGTGCAGGCTTTCGTCAGCCGTGGCAGGTCGGGCACAGCCCTATCAGCTCAAGTACGGGTCGATGCGGCTGGAATCCGGTCGATTCGGCGCGATCGCGCATGCGATCGGCCAGGCTGTCGTCGTCCAGATGGTCGATCGAACCGCATTTCTCGCACACCAGGAAGATACAGTCGTGCGCGCACGCCGGGTGCACATTGACCACATAGGCGTTGCGGCTCTCGATTCGCTTGGCGAGGTTGTGCGCCACGAACAGATCGAGGATGCGATAGACGCTGTTGGCCGCGATCCGCCGCCCGGTTGCGGTCGAAACGCGTTCGGCGACGTCATACGCGGAAACCGGCCGGCCATCCTGCGCCAGCGCATCGAAAACGCCAGCGCGCAGCTCGGTCCACTGCACGTCCTGTTCGCTCAACGCATCGCGAGCTGCATCGCGAAGCGCATCGCTACCCGGTTCCCAATGCGCCCGGGGGCTGTGAGCGTGTGCCGCGTGCGCCATCAACGGATGCCGATCAATTTTCCCGGTTTTCCAGCGAAGCCGTCTGCGGGGCGGCCTTTGTCGTCGGGCCGCGGGCAATCGCGGCAGCCAGGCGGTCGCCTTCCGGGCAGCTTCCGGTGCACAGCTTGCGGACGCGCTCCAGGTTGGTCTGCGCCCGCGCGGTGGCGCCGCGTTCCACCAGCGCCATGCCCTGCAGCTCCAGCGCGGCTACATCGTTGGGCTCGATCTCCAGCGCTTCGCGGTAATAGCGGACGGCCTTGCCAGGCAGGCCATCAGCCTCCGCAGCGCGGGCAAGGCCCAGATAGGCGCGCCGATTGCGGGGGTCGGCGGCAAGCGCTGCCTCGAAACTGTCGGTCGCGGCCTGCGACTGGCCAGCGGCGAGGTGGGTTTCGCCCAGTTGCATCATCTTCAGAGACAGCGGTGCCAGCTGATTATCGGGCTGGCCGCGCGCCGGGGCGGCAGCGGGGGCTTCATCGCGCAGACGGGCGGCATCGGCCGGAACGGCAGCAATTGCGACAGACAAACCCATCACTACGCCAGCCACGGCGGGCCGGCCCATCGTCCAGAAGCGCATCGACGTCCCTCTCAGTGTCAGTCCCGTCAGTCAGTCGTCCGGCCATGTGCCGGCATTGAAAATTCAGTCGTCGGGCGGGAGACTAGCAAGTTCAAGCCAGCCTTGCGACGAAAAAGCCGTCGCACCCGTCCCGGGCGGGAGAAAGGGCGGAAAAACCCTCCAGCTTCAGCCCCAGCCTGTCGGCTGCAGCTGTTGCCTGATCCCGTCCTTCCGCATCGAGCACCGAGCACACCGCATAGACCAGCCGTCCGCCCGGCTTCAGCAGCAATGCCGCAAAATCGATGAGCCGGGCCTGAACGCCCAGCACCCGGTCCAGCCGCTCCGGCGTCAGGCGCCACCGCAGCTCCGGGCTGCGGCGCCAGGTGCCGGTGCCAGAGCAGGGCGCATCGACCAGGATCATATCGGCGCGGCCCTTCAGGTCCTCCATACTCTCGGCTTCCCGGCCGGGGTTCAGCAGTCGGGATTCGACAAAGCTCTCCAGCCCGGCCCGGGCAAGGCGGGGCGCCATCGATTGCAGACGTGGCCGGTCGGTGTCGCAGGCGATCAGCCGCCCTTCACCGCGCATGTCGGCTGCAAGCGCCAGCGTCTTGCCCCCGGCGCCGGCGCAGAGATCGATCACCGTTTCGCCAGGAGCCGCGGCGGCAAAGGCGGCCACATGCTGGCTTCCGGCGTCCTGTACCTCGATCGAGCCGTCGAGCATCAGCGGATGGCGATCAAGCGGTTGCGGCGTTTCCAGCCTGAGGCCAAGCGGCAGGCCGGGGATGCGCGCCGCGCCCAGCTCGGCGGCTACCGCTTCCACATCTGCCTTCATGGCATTTACCCGCAGATCCAGCGGTGCACGGCCGATCAGGGCGGTGGCCTCGGCTTCGAAACCTTCACCGAAACGTGCCCGCAGCGCCGGCTCCAGCCAGGACGGCACCAGTCCGGTCAGGCTGCGCGGCTCGTCCGCGGTGACGGGAGCCGGGGCGTGCGGGCTGCCGTCGAAAAGAGCAAGCAACTCGGGCCGGTGGCGTTCCGCAACGCCGATCAGTGCGGCGCGTCCAGAGGCGGGTCGTTCGGCGGTGTCGCGGATGGCCGCATAGACCAGTTCGCGCACGGCTGCTCTGTCCTTGGAACCCGCATAGCGACGGGCTGCGAAATAGCGCTGGACGATGGTGTCGGCGGCGGCGCCACCGCTGGCTGCCGCCGAAATCACCTGATTCAGGATCTCGATGGCCGCCTGCAGGCGTGCCGGATCGCGCATATCAGCGGGCTCCATGCGCGTAGTCGCGCATATCAGCGTGTCGGGTAGTTCGGCGCTTCGCGGGTGATCGTCACGTCGTGAACGTGGCTCTCGCGAAGGCCGGCGTTGGTGATCTGCACGAATTCGGCGCGCTTGCGCAGTTCGTCAAGGTTAGCGGCGCCGGTGTAGCCCATCGCCGCCTTCAGCCCGCCGACCAGCTGGTGCAGCACGTCCCGTGCGGGGCCCTTGTAGGGCACCTGGCCCTCGATGCCTTCCGGCACCAGCTTCAGCTGATCCTTGATGTCCTGCTGGAAGTAACGGTCGGCGCTGCCGCGGGCCATGGCGCCCACCGAGCCCATGCCGCGATAGCTCTTGTAGGCGCGCCCCTGATACAGGAACGTCTCGCCCGGCGCTTCCTCGGTGCCAGCCAGCAGGCTGCCGATCATCACGGCGCCGGCGCCCGCCGCCATCGCCTTGGCGATATCTCCCGAGGTGCGAAGCCCGCCGTCGGCGATCACCGGGACGCCCTGCTTCGCAGCCTCGGCGGCGGTATCCAGTATGGCTGTCAGCTGCGGTACGCCCACACCGGCGACGACGCGGGTAGTGCAGATGCTGCCCGGGCCGATGCCGACCTTGATTCCGTCTGCGCCGGCGTCGATCAGCGCCTTTGCCGCTTCAGCGGTTGCAACGTTTCCGGCGATCACCTGCGCATGGTTGGAGCGCGCCTTGATACGCCGCACCGCCTCGCCCACCATGCGGCTGTGGCCATGCGCGGTGTCCACCACGATCAGGTCACACTCGGCGTCGATCAGCGCTGCGGAGCGCTCGTGTCCCGCCTCGCCCACCGTCGTTGCGGCGGCCACGCGCAGCCGCCCGGATGCGTCCTTGGTGGCGTTGGGATAGGTAACGGCCTTCTCGATATCCTTGACGGTGATGAGGCCGACGCAGCGGCCCTCATCGTCCACAACCAACAGCTTCTCGATCCGGCGCTGGTGCAGCAGGCGGCGGGCTTCTTCCTGCGACACGCCGGCGCGGACGGTGGCGAGATTGTGCCGGGTCATCAGCTCGGCGACCGGCTGCGCCATATTCTCGGCAAAGCGCACGTCGCGGTTGGTGAGGATGCCTGTCAGCTTGCCGGGGGTGCCCGGCGCGGACGGCTCGACCACGGGAATGCCGGAAATGCGGTGCACCGCCATCAGCTCCAGTGCCTGGCCCAACGTCTGGTCGGCGGTCATGGTGATGGGGTTCACCACCATGCCGCTTTCGAAGCGCTTCACCTGGCGGACGGCTTCCACCTGCTCTTCGATGGACAGATTGCGGTGGAGGACGCCAATACCACCCGCCTGCGCCATGACGATCGCCATCTGCGCTTCGGTGACGGTGTCCATCGCGGACGAGAGGACGGGGATGTGCAAACGGATCGAGCGGGTGATGCTGGTCGACGTATCCGCCTGGGAAGGGAGCACGGCCGATTCGGCCGGAACCAGCAAAACGTCGTCGAAGGTCAGACCCTGCCTGATCACCATAAAAGCTCTTTCCCGTTCCTTTTCAGCGCCATCACCGGAAATAGGTGCGGGGCGGACCGTTACAGCCCGCCCCGGAACGCACGCCCTATAATGCAATCAGGCCGGATTGCCGAGCCAGATGCGATAATATTTTGCCAGCTGGTCGCGCGGCGGAGCGGTGACGGTGCCCAGTGCCGCTTCGGCGCCGGCCTTGTCGCCCGTCTTGCCCAGCGCAAAGCCAAGCCGCGTGTTGACCGTTGCGGCATCGACGCCGCCCTTGGTCAGCGCCATCTTGTAGAGCTCGGCAGCCTTTGCGTAGTTGCCATAGCCCAGCTGCGCGTCGGCGGTTGCCATCGCAGCCTTGCCGGTCTTGGAAGCGGCCGCCTCTTTTTCCAGCCCGGCGAGCGACGCCTTGTCGGCGGCGATCTTCGGGTTCACCTGCGCCAGCAGTTCCTTCACGAAGGGCGCCGTCGACTTGATCGCGCCCTTGGCGACACCTTCATCCAGCACCGCCTTGGCTTCGCCGGGGAAGCCGCGGATCGTCGCGGTCTCTGCGTATTCGGCATAGTCGCGCTCGCCGGCCAGCGCATTGTTGGCGCGCATCAGCCGCAGCACGTCCAGGTTCGCCTGATCGTCCAGCTTATTGCCGTCGCGATAGATCACCAGCACGTCGCGCCAGTTTGTGGCGTTGGGATAGGCCTTCACCAGCGCTTCACTGGCAGCAGTGGTTTGCGCCGGCAGCTTGCTGTCATAGGCGATGGCGAGGGTGCGGCGATACCAGCTTTCGTCGGCCTTCTGGCCGCCCTTTTCCTGGATCGCGATGGCCTGCTGCATCGAGGCGATGGCCTTGTCGTTCTGCTTCTGGCGGCGCTGCAGCTCGGCCACCTCGACCACCAGCTGCGCATCGCTCGGGTCCATGGCGATCAGCTTCTCGAACTCGCTGACGGCCTTGTTCAGGTCGTTGCGCTGCATCGCCATCGCACCCAGGTTGCGGCGGAACTTCACTTCATCTTCGCGCGTCAGGCGGCCGCTGGTGAGGGCGCCTTCCAGCGACTTCTCGATCAGCGCATTGTCCTTCAGGTTGATCGCCGAGTTCAGCGTCAGCATGTTGATGATATAGACATCATCAGAATTCTTTTCCGGCAGCGCATCGGCCTGCTTCAGCAGCTCCAGCGCACCGGCATGGTCGCCAGCGTTCTGCTTTTGCTGGGCCTGCGCCACCAGCGACTGCACCGGCTTCGAGAATTTGTAGGTCGGGCCTTTTTCAGCCGACTTTTTCTGCGCCATCGCGGCCTGCGGAATGGCGACCGCGATCGCCGCAGCCAGAACCAACGCCGATGCGCGCGAAACCGATGCACGCTGAAGGAACTTCGTCATGTGCCCACTCTCCACTTGCGCCCTCTCCGGGCTCTTTAGGTCACCTGCGGCCGCCCATGGCGGGCAGCCGGTTGCAGAATCCTGAACGCGCCCCCTCGCACCGCTTGCCGCCCTGCGTCAAGCACAGGGCATTCGCGCAACCTTCTTACAGAACCGGTGGCCGCAGCCGCTCCCGCTCGGTCCATTCCAGCAGCAGAACGCGGCAACAGGCCGCCAGTTCCGCATCGCCGGCGTCGGCATAGGCGTGGAGGTCGATGAAGGCGTTCCAGAGCGCCTTGTTGGAGCCGTCGGCAAGGGCATCCCGCAGCAGGGCGCGCGGCGTTTCGGCCTGCACCGTTTCAAATAGCGCCAGCAGAGCGTCGCGCGCGGCGTTGTCGCGCGCAGTACGCGTTTCGGCGTCGTCGGCCAGCATCAGCAGCAGCGCGGCGATGGTGCCGGCAGTCTTGCCCTCATAGCTCTCGCCCAGAGCCGGGGCGACCATCATCGCCTGCCCCAAGGCCAGCGAGCGGAGCGATTGCGCGATCGTCAGGCTCATTTCGCCACCTCCATCAGCAGGCGTGCCAGATCCGCATTGTGCGCGCGATAAGGATAAAGGCCGGCAAAGGCCATCACCGGGTCGACCGTGCGCATGTTCGCCACCTCGAACGAGCTGGAGATCCAGATGGCAAGCCCCTGATAGGCCGAGAACAGCTGCCACCAGCGGAAGATGCCGGCATCGAAGCGGCGGCCGGATGCCGCCTCCCAGATGGAAATTGCCTCGTCGAAGGGCAGGGTGCCGGCCGGATGGCCCGGCATGGCATGGCCCCACAGCGGGTCGGTTACCCAGGCCAGATCCTCATAGGGATCGCCCACATGGGCCATTTCCCAATCCAGGATGGCGAGGAGCCGATTGCCTGCATCGACGAGGAAATTGCCCGAGCGGAAATCGCCGTGCACCAGCGACGGCGGGCCGGAGGCGGGCGGGATATTGGCTTCCAGCCAGCGCAGGGCTGCGGCCGCCACCGGCTCGGGCCCTGTGGCATGGGCGGCGATTTCGGCCTTCCAGTGCGCAAGTCGTCCGGCGGCGTCCTGTACCGGCAGCTGGTCACGGTCTGCGGCGTCGGGTGTAAGCGCATGCAGGCGCCCCAGCGCGTCGAACAGGCCGCGCCCGGTTTCCGCCCGTGTGTCGCCATAGGGGTTTTCATCGAGCGGCGAGGCCGCCCGCCCGCCGGGGACTTCGCGCATCAGGAAGCCCGGCGAGCCGAACTGCCTGCCATCCAGATCCAGCAGCAGCGGCTCGGGCGCCGGAATACCTGCCGAATGGGCGCGGCGCAGCACATGATATTCGGCCGAGCGCGACGTGGTGATGAGGCTGGAGGACGGATCGCGGCGGACGACCAGTCCCTCCGATCCGCCTTCCATGTGGGCGACGAAACGCCAGGTTTCGCGCGCGGCACCGCCGTGGAAGCGGCTGAGGCTGTCGACACGGACGGGCGTTCCGCGCTGGGCGGAGAGTACGGCCTCCAGCCTTCCGATCAGATCATGCTCAGGCAAGGTCGAACAATCCCTTGAAGCCGGAGGGGGCATGGCGGCCGATGAACAGCTGCTCCAGCACGCCGCGTCCCTGGTGTTTCACGCCGCCGGGGAGCCGCAACTCGGCCGAAACCAGCGTCTGGATATGGCCGTTCTGCGGTGCGGTCAGATCGACCTCCCCGTGCACGATCCGCTCGCCCTGCACATCCAGATCGCCGCGCCAGAGCCCGTGCGCGAACTTTGGATGGCCATAGCCGATGCCGTGCATCTGGAACTCGTCGCCCAGTGCCAGCTCGATTTCAACCTGGCCTTCGGCGAGCATGCCATGCAGAACCGCCTTGCCGGCGCGTCGGGTGCCGGGGCGATAGACCAGCTCGGCGCGGGGAGAGCCCAGCTTCGTTTCCGCGCCGCTGGCAAGATCCACCAGCACGGCGGAGCGGTTCCAGCCAGTGCCGTCGCCATCGTCGTTCACATGGAAGAACAGCGCATGGCCCGGGAAATTGATCGGCGCCCACAGCCAGTAGAATTGCGGCAACTGCGCCGGCGCCAGCGGCTGCGCATCGGGCGCACCGATCGGACGGACCCCCCAGCTGCGGTCGCGCGTGCCGCGCCATCCGGCCAGATCGTGGGCGACACCGTCCACCGTGGCGGTCCCGCTCACCGCCATGTTCTGGGTCATCCGCGTCACATCCATCAGCGTGCGCGGCCCTTGCCGATAGGTAAAGCGTGGCTCCTCGATGGGGGCGTGGCGGCCTTCGAAGAGGATGTCGGCGGAAATCCCCTCGCTCGGTGCCAGCTGCAGCCGCAGCTTCTTCAGCGGCTCCACCACCTCGACCGAAATCGGCCCCACCTGGGTATCCAGCCGTTCCATCCCCAGCAGCCGCGAGGCAAAGATCGAGCGCTGCACGCCGCCTTCCATCCAGCAGAACGCCGCGTCCATCACATTGAGATGCGGATACACGCCCAGCGCGCCTGCCACGAACTGGCGGCCATCGGCAGACTGGGCGTTAAAGAAATAGCGGTCATAGAAGTTGCGGTCGGTTCCGGCCGTGGCAATCGGCTCCGGCCGCTGGTGCACCGGATAGTCGTCAGCCTTGCTCAACATATATCTCTCCCCACACGCCTGCCGCGCAGATCTCCATGCGTTCTTTGCATGCTTGTTGGCGCAAGGCGGGCTGCGCTGCACCCTCGCAAAAATGGACGGCAACGGCTAAGGCGGGCCGATGTCTTCATATTCTCCCCGTTCCGGGCCGGATGCCCGGCAGCGCCGTTCGGCGTCGCGCCTTGCTGCCGTGCAGGCGCTCTATCAGCAATCGCTCGTCGGCACCTCGACCCCGCGACTGCTCAACGAATTCCACGATCATCGGCTCGGCACCGTCACCGACGATGAAGAGGGCGGAGACAAGCTGGCCGACGCCGACCGTCCCTTTTTCGACGATCTCGTCTCCGGCAGCCTCGCCCGCGCCGACGAGCTGGATGCGACCATCACCAGCTTCCTCGGCGCCGGCTGGACGCTGGACCGGCTGGACCGGCTGATGCTGCAGATCCTGCGCTGCGGTGCCTATGAGATGCTCGCTCGACCGGACGTGCCGCGCGCTGCGGTGGTGTCCGAATATGTCGATGTCGCCCACGCCTTCTATCCACGCGCGGAAACCGGATTTGTGAACGCCCTGCTTGACCGGCTGGGCCGCAGCGTGCGCGAAGGGCAGGACGGCTGACTCTCGAGGCGGAGCTGCTGGCGCGGCTGAAAGGCCTCGCCATGCACAAGGCCGCGCGCGGGCTTGCCGACGACGCGGCGGTTCTGGACTGGCCGCTTGGCCTGCAACTGGTGGCGACGCACGACATGCTGGCCGAAGGCGTGCATTTCACCCCTGATTGCCCGCCAGTCGATATCGGCTGGAAGCTGGTGGCCGTGAACCTTTCCGATCTTGCCGCGATGGGTGCGAGACCGGTCGGCGTGCTTATGGGGGCCGGGATCGGCGCGGGCAGGGATGCCGAATGGGCCTCGGAACTGGTGCGTGGCATGGCGCAGGCACTCGGCAGTTTTCATGCGCCGCTGCTGGGCGGAGACACCATCCGCACCAACGCAGGATCCGTGCTGTCGCTGACGGCGCTCGGCTCCGTGCCCGCAGGTTCGGCGCTGTCGCGTGGCGCCGCCGCCGATGGCGACGATCTGTGGGTCAGCGGCACGATCGGCGACGCCGGGCTGGGCCTGGAAATCGCGTTGAACGGCAGTGGCGACGCGACGCTGCTGAAGCGGTATCGTCGGCCGACACCGCGGCTGGCGCTCGGCATGGCCCTTCGTGGCCTGGCAAGTGCCGCCATGGATGTGTCGGACGGGCTGCTGATCGACGCCGCCCGCCTTGCAGATGCCTCCGGGCTGGCGGCAGACCTGAATTCACACGCCATTCCCCTCAGCGAAGCAGCCGCTGCGGCAGGGCGCGAGGTCGCGGAACTTGCCGCCATGGGCGACGATTACGAGCTGATGTTCGCCGCGCCGGCAGCCAATCGCGACGCCATCCGGTCGGCGGCATCCACCGCCAAAACCCCCGTCTCGCGCATTGGAACGCTGGGCAATGGCGCCGGTCTCACCCTGGACGGCTCGGTTCCCGCCCGGCTGGGCTATCAACATCGCTGAGTCGTTCCCTGCGCGCGACGGGTTGCGCGCCCCCCGCCTTTTCGCCAATCTCTGCGCCACAAGCCACAAAGGCATAAGTTGGCGGCGCATGCGCTGCCTTGGAGAGTAACGTGGCGGCCACCCAGGCCGCCCCTTCGTAGAGGGTAGGGGACTGATGAATTTTGTTCTCATCGCCATACTGTGCGGCCTTGCGGCCGTGCTCTATGGCCTACTTACAACACGCGCCGTGTTGTCGGCGCCCGCCGGCAATCCACGGATGCAGGAAATCGCCGCCGCCATTCAGGAGGGCGCAGGCGCCTATCTGAAGAAGCAGTACAGCGCCATCGCCGTCGTCGGCGTGATCGCGCTGGCGCTCGTCGCCTTCTTCTTCGGCCGCTATCCGGCCGTCGGCTTCGTGATCGGCGCCGTGCTTTCCGGCGTCACCGGCTTCATCGGGATGAACATCTCGGTGCGCGCCAACGTCCGCACGGCGGAGGCGGCGCGCACGGGGCTGCAGGCCGGCCTGACGCTGGCGTTCCGCGCCGGCGCGATCACCGGGATGCTGGTGGCCGGACTCGCGCTGCTTGCCATCGCTGGCTATTATCATGTCCTCACCGGCATGCTGGGTTTCGCTTCCGACGATCGGGTGGTGATCGACAGCCTCGTCAGCCTTGCGCTGGGCGCTTCGCTCATCTCCATCTTCGCGCGTCTGGGCGGCGGCATCTTCACCAAGGCAGCCGACGTCGGCGCCGACCTCGTCGGCAAGGTCGAGGCCGGAATCCCCGAAGACGACCCGCGCAACCCTGCCGTGATTGCAGATAATGTCGGAGACAATGTCGGCGACTGCGCCGGCATGGCGGCCGACCTGTTCGAAACCTATGTCGTCACTGTCGGCGCCACGATGGTGCTGACGGCGCTGCTGATCGGCGGACCTTACCTCACCCAGCTGATGGCGCTGCCGCTGCTGGTGGGTGGCGTCTGCGCACTTACCTCTATCCTGGGCACCTTCTTCGTGAAGCTAGGCTCGTCGAAGAACATCATGGGCGCGCTCTACAAGGGCTTCCTTGTCTCGGCGCTTGCCTCGGTTCCGGCGATCTTCCTCGCCACCAAGATGGTCTTCCCCGATCTTAACACCGTCGTCGGCGGGCAGGCGGCAGACGGCACCGGCGGCTTCACGCCGATGCATCTGTTCTGGGCGATGATGGTGGGCCTTGCCGTCACCGGCCTGCTGGTCTGGATCACCGAATACTACACCGGCACGCCCTATCGCCCGGTCCGTTCCATCGCCAAGGCGTCGGAAACCGGACACGGCACCAATATCATCCAGGGGCTCGCCATCAGCATGGAGGCAACCGCGCTTCCGACGCTGGTGATCTGCGCCGGGATGATCGTGTCCTACCTGCTCGCAGGCGTGATGGGGATCGGCTTTGCCGCAACCTCGATGCTGGCACTGGCCGGTATGGTCGTGGCGCTGGATGCCTATGGCCCCGTCACCGATAACGCGGGCGGCATTGCCGAAATGGCCGGCCTCGAAGGCGAAGTGCGCGAGCGCACCGATGCCCTCGACGCGGTGGGCAACACCACCAAGGCCGTCACCAAGGGCTATGCCATCGGCTCGGCAGGCCTTGCCGCGCTGGTGCTGTTCAATGCTTACACGGCTGACCTCGGCAAGTTCTTCGGTGACCTCACCGTCGACTTCTCGCTGTCGAACCCGTTTGTCATCGTCGGGCTGCTGCTCGGTGCCCTGCTGCCCTATATCTTCGGGGCGATGGGGATGACGGCGGTTGGCCGCGCTGCGGGTGCCGTGGTGGAGGAAGTGCGCAACCAGTTCCGCACCAATCCGGGCATCATGGCCGGCACCTCCAAGCCCGACTATGCCCGCACCGTTGGCCTCGTCACGCAGGCAGCGATCAAGGAGATGATCGTCCCCTCGCTGCTCCCCGTGCTGGCGCCCATCGTCGTCTACTTCGTGATCACCGCCATCGCCGGCCAGGCCAACGGCTTTGCCGCGGTCGGTGCACTGCTGATGGGGGTGATCGTCAGCGGCATCTTCGTCGCCATCTCGATGACTTCGGGCGGCGGCGCGTGGGATAACGCCAAGAAGTTCATCGAAGACGGCCACCACGGCGGCAAGGGTTCCGAAGCCCACAAGGCTGCGGTGACCGGCGATACCGTTGGCGATCCGTACAAGGATACCGCCGGGCCTGCGGTGAACCCGATGATCAAGATCACCAACATCGTGGCGCTGTTGCTGTTGGCAGCGCTGGCGGCGCACTAGCAGTTGGCGAAAGCCTGAAAGCGGAAGGGCCGGGGGTTTCCACCCCCGGCCCTTTCTGCATCCGCCAAAGCCGCGCCGTTATTGAGGAGGACCCCCACCGCCGCCCCCGCCAGCACTCACAGATCCGATATTCCCGAACAGATCCTCCAGCAGCGTCGCCTCGCGGCCCAGCGTCGGGGTCTTGTCGTTGTTGGGCGAAATATTCGCCACCTGATCCATGCCGCGCCGCTCCACGGCTGCAACCGTGCCATCCGCCATAAAGCGGACGATCAGGATGCTCTGTTCCTTGGGAACGGGGCGCGCAAAGGCCAGCTGGCGGGTGTTGCGGGAGATATAATACCAGGTGTTGCCGTCCCATTGCGCGATCGAGGTGGGCCGGCCCAGCGCCTTTGAAACCGAGTCCTTGTTGTCGACACCCGGCTGTACCGATGCGACGAGCTCCTCGTCCGCCACATAGCCCTGGTTGTTCTGGATCTGCCGCTGCGCGCAGGCCCCAAGGCCCAGGAGCATGGCGGGCGCCAGCATCACGGCAAGTACGCGGCGGGAAACAGGGGTCATCGGCACTCCGGGCCCGGCGTCGGGCGTGATCAGGGCAATGGTCAGGGGCTGCTTGCTTGCAGCCGTTCAGCGCGCCATATGCGCCGGGATACCGGGCCTTGCAACCTTAGAGGCCCTTCGGCTCGTCGCAGCAGGCTGCTTTCATGTCCTTTCTATCCCGCCTTCTCACCCCCCCGCGCCCGCCGCTGGCAGACCTGTGGGACTGGATCACCCAGACCGCGCGCGAACCGCGCTGGTATCTGCGCCACGCCGTCGCCGACACGGTTGATGGCCGGTTCGATATGGTGGCGCTGATGACATCGCTGGTGATGCTGCGGCTGGAAGACCTGAAGCTGATGCCACAGACGGCGCTCCTGACCGAGCGTTTCGTAGAGGACATGGACGGATCGCTTCGGGAAATCGGCATCGGCGATATGGTGATCGGCAAGAAGATGGGGCATGTGATCGGCGCCATGGGCGGCCGGCTGGGCGTCTATCGCGCGGCGCTGGCGCCCGATGCCGATCCGGCGCTGCTGCCCGAAGCGCTGGCGCGCAACGTCTGGCGCGGCGAAGCGCCCGAAGGCGCGGCCGACGATCTGGCAAGCGCCGTCCGCGAGCTGAAGGCGCGGATCGAGGCAACGCCCGCCAAGGCCCTGCTCGCTGGAGACATCGCATGAATGCCGAATTCAGCCGCCGCATTCCGTTGCTGAAGCTGTCCACCCGCGCACAGCCTTTCCATCTGGAGGCGGACGCCGCCGCCCGGCAGGCGCTCGCCAAGCGCTTCGACCTGGTTTCCGTGGAACGGCTCGAAGCCCAGCTGGAGGCATACCGCAGCGGTCCCGCCGCCATTGTCACCGGCAAGCTGTCGGCAGACGTCGTGCAATCCTGCGTTGTCTCCGGAGAGCCGGTTCCCGCCCGTGTGGAGGAAGTCATACAGCTGCGCTTCGAGGAGGCGCCGGACGAGGACGATCTCGAGCTGGAGGAAGAGGCGCTCGACGTGCTGCCGATCGAGCAGGACAGCATCGACCTGGGCGAGGCGGTGGCGCAGTCGCTGTTTCTGGCGCTCGATCCCTATCCCCGCGCCGATCCCGTCGCCATCCAGAAGGCCCGCCTGCACCTGACGAGCGAGGAAGAGGCGCAGGCCGCAGAGGCCGCCGAGAAGGCCGCGGCAAACCCCTTCGCCAGGCTGAAACGCCCGTGACGCAGAAGGTGGGCGGCCCGATTCCGGTTCGCACCACGATCTTCGAGGCGATGTCGGCGAAGGCTGTCGCCCATGGCGCCATCAATCTGGGGCAGGGCTTCCCCGATGCCTGCGGCCCGCAATCCGTGCGCGAAGCGGCGGCGCGCGCCCTGCTGGAGGGCCCGCACCAATATCCCCGCATGCGCGGCACCGATGCGCTGCGGGAGGCTATCGGCCGCCACTATGCCGCCACGCAGGGGCTGCCGTTCGATCCAGTGGGCGAGATCGTTGTCACCAGCGGCGCCACCGAGGCGCTGGCCGCCGCCATCTTCGCCCTGCTGGGGCCGGGCGACGGCGCCATCGTCATCGAGCCGGCCTATGATGCCTATGCCCCGCTGGTGCGGCGCGCTGGCGCCGTGCCGCAGTTCGTGCGGCTGCAGCCGCCCGGCTGGCGCATCGACCGCGCCCTTTTGGAGGCGGCGGTGACGCCTGCGACCCGCGTCATCCTCGTCAACGATCCGGTCAATCCGACGGGCCGCATGCTCGACGCGCAGGAGCGCGAGGCGATTCGCGACGTGGCTCTGGCGCATGATCTGCTGATCATCGCCGACGAGGTCTGGGAGGAGGTTCGCCCCAACCATCGGCTGCATGTGTCTCTCGCGGCCGATCCGGCGCTGCGCAGCCGCACCGTGAAGATCGGCTCGGCCGGAAAGATCTTCCAGGTAACGGGCTGGAAGGTCGGCTGGGCCTGCGCTGCGCCGGACCTCGCGGCCCGCATCGCTGCCACGCACCAGTATCTCACCTTCACCACCTCGCCGGCGCTGCAACAGGCAGTTGCCGAAGGGCTGGACGGCGAGCGCGGCTGGCTGACGGGCATGCGCGACGAGATCGAGGCGGGCAGGGCGCATCTGGCGGCCGGCCTGCAGTCCGCCGGCTTCGCGCTGCTGCCCTCGGAAGCGACCTGGTTCCTGTCGATTGACCTCACAGCCTCGGGCATCGCCATCGACGATGTGTCCTTCTGCACGCGACTGGTCGTGCAGCACGGAGTCGCTGCGATTCCGGTATCCGCCTTCTTTGAGGGCGAGGATGTGCCGCGCAATGCCGTGCGCTTCTGCCATGCCAAGGCGCGCGCCACCATCGACTCGGCGCTGAAACGGCTGGCAAGGGCAAAGTCGGACTTCTAGAAGTCCGAGCAGATTCCCTTCACTTCCCAGTCGCCATAGCGGGTCGGCTCCAGCCCGCCGCGGCCACCGATTTCGCCCTGGCCTGGCTTGGGTGCGGGGGAGGGAGGCGCCTTGGCGGCCTCTCGCTTTTTGGGGGTCTCTTTCGCAGTCATCGCCGCCGCTTTAGCATGAAAAGAAAAATAGATCGAAGGGGAGAGAGATGCTGGATCTGAAGGGCAAGGTGATTGCCGTGACGGGGGCCGGAAGCGGTATTGGCCGCTCGCTGGCGCTGGGGCTGGCGCGGCGGGGCTCGACCGTCGCGATGGCTGACAAGGACGCAGCGGGTCTGGCTGAAACCGCACGCATGCTGGGCAATTATCCGCACTCCAGCCGGGCCTTCGACGTTACCGACACCGATGCACTGCAAGGTTGGATCGACGACGCCGTCAGCGAGTTCGGCGGACTGGACGGGATCATCAACAACGCCGGCCTTTCCGTCGTGGCGCCGTTCGCCGATACCCCGCGCGAGGATTTCAACCGGGTGATGAACGTCAACTTCAACGCCGTGGTGGAGGGTTGCCGGCTTGCGCTCCCGGAAATCCGCAAGCGCGGAAGCGGCTGGATCGTGAATATTTCCTCGGTGTTCGGAATGATGGGCTACCCCACCCAGAGCGCCTACAACGCTTCCAAATATGCCGTGCGCGGGCTTTCCGAAGCGATGCATATCGAGCTGTCGCAGACCGACCCCGGAATCAAGGTGATCCGCGTCCACCCCGGCGGTATCAAGACCAACGTGGCGCGAAATGCCAAGAAGATCGCCGGCATGCCCGGCACGGACGAGCTGATGGACAGCGACGATGCCTTTCAAAAGGCCGCCCGCACCACGCCGGACCAGGCCGCCGAAACCATCATAAGGGGCATGGAAACCGGCCAGCACAGGGTTCTGATCGGGCCCGACGCAAAATTCATCGACCTGATGGTGCGCTTGTTCCCGGTGAGCTACATGAAGCGCATAGGGATGTTCCTCACGGCCAGCTGAGGTCGTTGACAAACCGCCAGGCAGGGCCATTTTCCAGTATATGAACCGCACCAAGACTTTCATGTTGATGGCCGCCATGGCGGCGCTGTTCATGGGGCTGGGATTCCTGATCGGAGGCCGGTCTGGGATGCTGATCGCCTTCGTGATGGCGGCCGGAATGAACGTCTTCGCCTATTGGAACTCCGACAAGATGGTGCTGAAAATGCACCAGGCGCGCGAAGTCGGTGAAGACCATGAGCTGTATCGGATCGTGCAGCCGCTGGCGGCGCGGGCCGAAATTCCGATGCCGCGCGTCTATATTGTGGAGCAGGACCAGCCGAATGCGTTTGCAACCGGCCGCAACCCGGAAAACGCTGCCGTTGCAGCGACTTCCGGATTGATGCGTATGCTGGACCGGGATGAAGTCGCCGCCGTGATGGCGCACGAACTGGCGCATGTGAAGAACCGCGACACACTGGTGATGACGGTAACCGCCACCCTCGCCGGCGCCATTTCGATGCTGGGCAATTTCGCCTTCTTTTTCGGTGGCAATCGCAGCAACGGCCAGTCGAATGCGCTGATGGCCATTGTCGCGATGATCGTGGCGCCGCTGGCGGCGGCGCTGGTGCAGATGGCGATCAGCCGCACGCGCGAATATGGCGCCGATGCGATGGGCGCCGAAATCAGCGGTCAGCCGCTCAGGCTCGCCTCGGCGCTGGCCAAGCTGCAGGGGGCCGCGCACCGCATCCAGAATCCGGTTGCAGAGGCGAATCCGGCCGCTGCTTCGCTCTATATCATCAACCCGCTGGTGGGCGGGGTGCGCGACAACCTGTTCAGCACCCATCCGGCTGCCGAGAACCGCATCGCCGCGCTGGAGGCGATGGCTGGCTCCTCGTCATCGGCTGAGGCACCCGAACTGGCGCAGCCGTGGCCTGCCAGCGATGTGCCGCGCACAAAGCGCCCGAGCGCGCTCGGTCTCAATCCACCGAGACGTCGCAATCCCTGGGCCTGACACGCGCGCGCATGGCGCCGATGTCCCGGGGTTGGCCGCACGGCGCGCCGCCCTGACGCTGCTGCATGGCGTGACGGTGCTGGGCCGCGCCCTGGACCCGATGCTGGATCGGGCGCTGGCGGGCCTTTCTCCAAGCGATCGCGGCCTTGCCCGGGCGCTGGTGAGCGGCGTGCTGCGAAACCTGCCCGGCCTCGACGCGCTGATCGATTCCGCCTGCCGCCAACCGCTGCCGGCGGATGCGCGCGCCCGGCAGGTGCTGCGGATTGCGCTCGCGGGCCGACTATTGCTGGACACCCCGCCGCATGCCGCCATCGCCACGGCGCTGCCGCTGCTGGAGGGTGGGCCGCGCCGGCTGACGCACGGCGTGCTTTCCACGCTGTTCCGAACGGAGGCGACCCTGCCGGAGCCCAGCGTCCCACGGGCCTGGGCTGACCGTTGGCGGGAGGCCTGGGGCGAGGCGGAAGTGGAGGCAGCCGGCCGGCGTCTCGGCACGATCCCGCCCACCGATCTCTGCCTGAAGAACCCCGCCGATACCGGCCAATGGATGGAGCGGCTGGGAGCAACCAGTCTGATGCCGGGCCATATCCGGCTGAATGGCTCGCAATCGGTCGACACGCTTGCCGGCTATGCCGACGGCGACTGGTGGGTGCAGGACATAGCCGCCAGCCTGCCGGCGCGGCTGCTGGGAGATGTCGCCGGAATGGCGGTGCTCGATCTGTGCGCGGCGCCCGGCGGCAAGACGATGCAGCTGGCCAGCATGGGGGCGCGGGTTACTGCGCTCGATATCAATGCCAGCCGCCTGAAACGCCTGCGCACCAATCTGCAGCGCACCGCGCTGCAGGCCGACGTGGTCGAGGCCGACGCCCGCCAGTTCGATCCGGGCCGGCAGTTCGACGCCATCCTGCTGGATGCACCCTGCTCGGCGACGGGCACCTTCGGGCGGCATCCGGATCTCTTGTATCTGAAGGAAAGGCTGGATCTGGCGCCGCTTTTGAAGCTGCAGGCAGAGCTATGCGCACGTGCCGCCGGCTGGCTGAAGCCGGGTGGGCGGCTGGTCTATGCGGTCTGTTCGCTTGAGCCCGCGGAAGGGGAGGGGGCATCCCCTCCCGCGGGACTCTTGTCCGACCCTGTGTCGGACCACGAGCTCCCCGAAGGCCTTGCGTCTTCTTCGGGGGGCACCGTACGCACCCTGCCGTCGCTTTGGGGGGAAGCTGGCGGGGCGGACGGATTTTTCATCGCTCGCTATCGGGCGCCTTAAGGTTTAGCGGCAGCGCACATTTCCCTTGTTCAACTCGTTGCCGAGCACCGCGCCAAGCGTTCCGCCGATCACGCTGCCCAGCCGCTTGTCGCCTTCGCGGGCCAGCACATTGCCCAGGGTTCCGCCGGCCAATGCACCGACGATCAGGCCGGTTGTGCCATCCTGGCGGCGGCACTGGACCTGTCCGTTGGAACCCCACCAATAGGGCGCGGAACTGTTGTAGCTGGCGCCGCGATAGACGGGATAGTTGTTGCCGTAGCGATAGTCGGGGGCATTGTAGGAATAGACCGGCCCGCGGCGCTGGGCATAATAGGCATCCCGGCGATTGTCGGCGCGAACGCCGTCGCGATAGCCCTGCCGATAGGATTGGGCGTTGTCGCGCCGGTCGTCGCGGCGGTCATACTTGTCATAGTGCCTGCCGTTGTGGCGGTAGTCGCGATCGCCATGCCAGCGCCGATCGTCGTCGGCGAACGCCGGGCCGGCGAGGCTCAGCGTGGCAAGGCCGGCAGTCAGTGCAGCGTAGGCGGTTCTCATGACACGGTCCCTTCTCTTGTTGTGCCGGCAGGTTGCATGATTAGCGCTTGCAACAATCTGAAGTCCTCATTCATCCGTTGGAAAGCCGGGTATCGATTGGAAACCCAGCTGAAGGGTTTAGACTGATGCCGATGTGGAAATGGATCGCGCGTGGCCTGGGATTGCCTGCCTTTGCAGCGGGCGCACTGGCAGCCGCCTATGCAGCCGGCCCTCCATTGGGGTCCGGAGGCGTCGCGCCGCTGGATATCAGGGCGGTGACGGTTCCGCTCAACCGTTCCGATCCTTCGGCGGACCGCGTCGGCCGTCTGCGCTATCTCGGCGGCATCGACCTCAGCTCCAGCGACATCCGCTTTGGCGGACTGTCCGGGATGCTGTGGGAGCCCGCGTGCAATCGGCTTCTTGTGGTCAGCGACACTGGAATTTGGGTGGCGCTGGAGACGCTGGAAGAGGGAGACTTGCTGCGGGGCATCCGGTCGGCCTGGATTGCACCCTTGCTGGATGACAAGGGCAACGCGCGCACCAGCAAGGTCGACGCGGATGCGGAATCGCTGGCGCGAACCGCTGACGGCGCCACCTGGGTATTCTTCGAACAGCGGCATCGCGGGGAACGTTATCCCGGACTGACGGCCTGCACACCTGAAACGCTGGCGACCGCGCCGGATCTGGAGTTCGTTCCAGACGTCGCGAAGGACTGGCCGCGAAATGGTGGGATGGAGGCAGTGGCGACGAACGGCGACCGAATTGTCGCGATATCCGAGGAGGCGCCCGGCAAGACCGGCGGACGGATGGGATTCTCCAGCGAGCGCGGCCAGTCGATCCTGACCTTCGATTGGCAGAACCCCGACGGGCACTCGCCGTCGGCGATGGACCAGCTGGACGGCGATACGATGCTGGTGCTGCACCGGCGCGTGGGGCTGCTGACGGGGTTCACCGTGGTGCTGAGCGAGGGGAGGCCGGGCGTTCCGGGCGATGTCCCACGCGAATTGGCGCGGCTGGCGGCGCCCTATACGGTCGACAATATGGAAGCGCTCGCCGTCCGCAAGGAAGGCGAGCGCCGATTCGTCTACATGCTGTCAGACAATAACTTCATTCCGTTGCAGCGAACCATCTTGCTGAAGTTCGAGCTGCTGCCGGAAAAGTGATTGGCTCAGGCGGCAGCTTCCGAAGCCTTCTTGGCCTCCGACACCTTGGAAACGTCGCGCTTCAGGCGACGGGCGCGCAGGCTGAGATCTTCGCTGCTGGTCTTCAACAGCCAGTTATCCAGGCCGCCGACATGCTCGACCGAACGCAGGCCATGCGTGGAGACGCGCAGGCGCACAGAGCGGCCCAGCGCTTCCGACATCAGCGTCACGTTCTGCAGGTTGGGCAGGAAGGTGCGCTTCGTCTTGTTGTTGGCGTGGCTGACATTGTGGCCGACTTGACGACCCTTGCCGGTGAGCTCGCAAACGCGCGACATGTGACGTGTCCTTAAAGGCTGAAATCATGCTGTTGGCCGGGCTGACCCCGCCGAAAACGAGCGGGGGCCATAGCTGCCGCGACCCATATCGTCAAGTGAATGCAGATAATCCGGGGGCAATAAACCCCGTTAAACCCCCTCGCGCACTGCAAACAGACGCACAGAACCAAATCTACGCATGCCGGGTAGACCAGCCTTACCTGCCGTGCCAATAAACCAAAGTGCCCGTTTACGCCATCCATTGCATAGACAAGCCGCAGCAGCGTGAGCTGCGCGCCTCCACTCGGGAGCAGCATCTCGCCTATCTGGAATCGGCGATCGAGCAAGTGCTGGTCGCCGGGCCGCTGCTGGACGACGAAGGCTTGCCCATCGGTTCCATGCTGCTGATGGAGTTCCCGGATCGCCGCGCGGCCGTCGCCTTTGCAGCAGAGGACCCCTATGCCCGCGCCGGCCTGTTCGCCAGCGTGGCGGTCACCGCCTGGCGGCAGGTCTTTCCCCGGCCCTGAAGGCTATTCCACCGCAGCGTAGATCATGCTGCGCAGCTGCCGCCGCACCGGATAGGTCGACGACGGGATCAGCTGGGTGAGGAACAGCACCGTCAGATCCTCTTCCGGATCGATCCAGAAAAAGGTGGAGGCGGCTCCCCCCCAGAAATAATCGCCGTTGTTGCCGGCAACCATCGTCTTGTGGACGGCGGTGGTCACTGCAAAGCCAAGGCCGAATCCGACGCCGTCATACGCCGCCTCGGAAAAGGCCGAGCGCGACAGTTGCGGCAACGATTTGCCGTCGGGCAGGTGGTTGGCCGTCATCAGCTCCAGCGTCTTGCGCCCCACCAGTCTCGGAGTGCCGGTGCGCAGCGCCTCGGCGAATTTCAGATAGTCCGCCGCCGTCGAAACCAGCCCGCCACCGCCGGATATGAAGGCAGGCGGCTTCAGGAACGGCGACGTCTCCGCCTGATCCTGCACATCCATGCCGCCGGTGCGCGAAGGCTGATAACAGGTGGCCAGCCGGTGTGCCTGGCCGTCGCGCACGCTGAAACCGGTTTCCGTCATCCCCAGCGGCCCGAAGATGCGCTGCGCCAGAAATTGCTCGAACGGCTGGCCCGAAACCACCTGCACCAGCCAGCCAAGCACGTCGGTGGCGACCGAATAGTTCCAGAAGTCGCCGGGCGAGAATTCCAGCGGCAGCTGCCCCAGCAGCTCGATCATCCGCTCCAGCGTGATGTCGGTCTTCTCGATCTCGCCAATTCCCAGCCGGCGATAGGCGGCGTCGACGTTGGTATTCAGCTGGAAGCCATAGGTCAGCCCGGCCGTGTGGCGCAGCAGGTCGATCACCTGCATCGGCCGTGCCGGGGGGGCGGTCTTCCAGCCCGTCTTCAGCGTGCCGCCCTGATAGACCTTCAGGTCCTTCCAGGCGGGAATATAGCGGTGCACCGGATCGTCGATCTGCAGCTTTCCCTCTTCCACCAGCATCATGATGGCGATGGAGGTAATGGGCTTCGTCATCGAATAGATGCGGAAGATCGTATCCTCGGCAACCAGCCGCCCGGCGGCGACATCGGCCATGCCCTGTACGGAACTGTGCACCGTCTCGCCCTTGTGGAGCACCTTGAGCACGGCGCAGGGCAGGCGGCCGGGGTCGAGATAGGCGGATTTCAGAAAGTCATCGATCTTGCCAAGGCGTTCGCGATCAAGCGGCATGACTCTCCCTTTGCATCCGTCTGCGCAATTGCGTAGCAGGGCGCCGCAAAGTGACAAGAGGCGTTACGGCGCAGGTTTCAGGCGGGCGGTTAGCTCAGCGGTAGAGCATCTCGTTTACACCGAGAGGGTCGGGGGTTCGAAACCCTCACCGCCCACCATTCCACGACAATTTCCGCGGCTTACGCAACGGCAACCTGTTGCAGTGCAGCAACAGCCGCCGGACATCCTGCGTACTGGCCGCAAGCTTCATGGCTGAGCCCTTCAACTGCAACAAAACTGTCATATAAGCCCGTCATTGCGACGCCAACGGAGCGTCAAGCCGTTGCTGCCATTCGATTCGCGTTAACTGTTGCTGAATCCGGGAACTGCCCGGGCGAGCGCTGTCAGTCTAACTGCCAAAAGGAATTTTGCTCTTATGTCACTCAGGCTAACGTCTTTCGTCTGGGCAGGTCTCCGCCTCGGCGCTTCCGCTTCCGTCCTCGCGCTGGCCGCGACGTCCGCCTATGCGCAGGAAGTTGCCGGGACCATCCGGGGCGACGTGCAGGACGAAAACGGTGCTCCGCTCGCCGGCGCCACCGTCACCATCGTCCACACGCCGTCCGGCACGCAGACGGTTACCTCCACCGGCGCAGGCGGTACCTTCAACGCCGCCAACCTCCGCATCGGCGGCCCGTTCGACATTGTCGTGACGGCCCCCGGCTTCGAAGAGGCCAAGGCAACCATTTCCAGCGTGTCCGCCGGCCAGCCGCAGCGGATCGCCGTGGTGCTGGTCTCGGAAGGCGCGACGATCGAAGTGACGGCGGCACGCGCCACCTCCTCGATCGCCATCGGCACCGGCCCCGCCACGCTGCTCAACGCCGAAGACATTGCCGGCGTCGCCAGCGTCAACCGCGACATCCGCAGCCTCGCCAACCGCAGCCCGTTCGTGCAGCTCGATCCCACCAATGGGACAGGCGCCATCTCGATCGCCGGTCAGAACAACCGCTTCAACCGCATCACCGTCGACGGCATCGGCTTCGGCGACCCGTTCGGGCTGGAGGCAGGCGGCCTCGCCTCGGCACGCGGCCCTGTTCCGCTGGACGCCATCGGCCAGTTCTCCGTCGAAGTAGCCCCCGCCGACATCCAGCAGGGCAACTTCCAGGGCGGTGCCGTGAACACCGTTCTGAAGTCCGGCGGCAACGACTATGACTTCACCGGCTTCTACAGCTTCACCAACGACGGCATGGCCGGCAGCCGCAGCCGCGACACCCGCGTCAAGCGCGATTTCGACTCGAAGATCTGGGGCGTGCAGGCCACCGGCCCGATCATCAAGGACAAGCTGTTCTTCGCCGTCACCTACGAGCAGACCAAGAACACCTCGCCAGCCGATGTCGGCCCCGCCGGCGAGGATTTCAGCACGACGCTGAACGCCGTAACCCGTGCCCGGGTAGACCAGATCCAGCAGATCTCCGACTCCGTCTACAGCTATGATACGCTGGACGTCGCCACTTCCGTTCCCGAGAACGACAAGAAGCTGGCAGCCAAGATCGACTGGAACATCACCGAAAAGCACCGCCTGGCGCTGACCTACATCTACGCCAACGGCGACCTGCTCGCTGGCCAGACCAGCACCAACCAGGCGAACGCCACCAACCCGACGCTGGCGCTGCAGTCGAACAACTATTCGCAGGGCTCGATCAACCATTATGGCGTTGCCCAGTTCAATTCCGACTGGACGGACACCTTCTCGACCCAGATCCGCGCCAGCTACAACGATTACAAGCGTCTGCAGGTGCCGTACAACGGCCGCGACTTCGGCCAGTTCCAGGTCTGCCTAGTCGACAACGCCACCGTCGGCGCCCCCACCCCGAACTGCCCGCAGAACATCGGCCGCATCCAGTTCGGCCCGGACGTTTCGCGTCAGGCCAATGAACTGTTCGTGCAGACCCTTGGTCTCGAATTCCAGGCCCGGCTGCGCAAGAACGACCATGACGTGAAGGTCATCGTCGAGCGCCGCGAGCAGGAGTTCAACAACCTCTTCGCCCAGAACGTATCGGGCAACTGGCGCTTCGATTCGATCGCGGATCTGCAAGCACAGCGTGCCAACCAGCTCGTCGTCTCGACGCCCACGAGCGGTGACATCAACGATGTCCGGGCCTTGTTCGACAGCATCACCTGGACCTTCGGCGTGCAGGATATGTGGGACGTCAACCCTGACCTTTCGGTCATGTATGGCGTGCGCTACGATCTCTATCAGGCGAGCAACCGCCCGGTGTTCAACCAGGCCTTCTTCAACCGCTATGGTTTTGCCAACAACAGCACGCTGAATGGGCGCGGCATACTGCAGCCGCGCTTCAACGTGAACTATCGCGCCAACGACCGCCTGAGCACGAAGCTGACGGCCGGCCTATTCGCCGGTGGCAGCCCGAGCGTCTGGATTTCGAACAGCTACTCCAACCCGGGGCCACTGCTTGCGACCGCCACTGTTTCCCGCGCCGCCAACGGCACCTTCACCATCGCCGGCCTCACCGGCCTGACGCCCGCGGAAATCCAGGCCCTTGGCGCCCAGACGCTGAACAACGTCACCGGCGGCACCGGCGTCCCGAGCGACCTGCTCACGCGTCTGCAGACGGGCGGCTCTTCGCTGGCGACTACCAACGCCATCGATCCGAACCTGGAGCTGCCGTCGCAGTGGCGCCTGGCCGGAACCGTCGACTATGAAGCCGACCTTGGCCCGCTGGGCGATGACTGGCAGTTCGGCGCAGACGTCATCTGGTCGCGCGTGAAGTCGGCCCTCACCTGGACCGACCTGCGTTCGGTGACCAACTCGGTGCAGGGTACGCTGCCGGATGGCCGCCCCCGCTACATGCAGCTGGGTGGTGGCGCCGCCTCGGGCAACCAGGATCTGCTGCTGACGAACACTGATCGCGGCTACAGCTGGAACCTCATCGGTCGCTTTGACAAATACTGGACCAATGGCTTCTCGATCAGCGGCGCCTACACTTGGCAGCGGGTCCGCGACGTCAGCCCGGCAACCTCGTCGACAGCAGGTTCCAGCTTCGGTCAGGCAGCCGCCAGCGATCCGAACCAGAGCGCCTACGGCATCTCCAACTACCAGCGCGACAGCGCTATCCGCCTGAATGCCGGCTACCAGAGCGAACTGTTCGGCGACAACCTGAGCCGCATCGACCTGTTCTTCAACTCGGTGTCCGGCCAGCGCTACAGCTACACCTTCCAGGACTCCACCTCGAGCCGCTCGGCAGTGTTCGGCACCACCGGCCAGAACGACCGCTATCTGCTGTACGTGCCCGACGTCTCCAGCATTGGCGCCGACCCGAACGTGCAATATGGCGCCACGTCGACGCAGTCTGCACAGCAGGCGTTCGAAGCCATGCAGGCACTGGTGCAAGGCAGCGTGCTGAACGGCTATCAGGGCAAGATCGCGCCGAAGAACATCGGCAAGTCGCCGCGGTTCAACAAGATGGACATCCGAATCAGCCAGGAAATCCCGTTCGTGTTCGGTGGCAAGGTGCAGGTGTTCGCCGACGTCGAGAACTTCCTGAACCTGATCAACAAGGACTGGAACTCGCTGCGGCAAGTAGCCTTCCCCTATCTGGCGAACGTGGCGAGCGTGAGCTGCGTCGGTGGCGCCAGCACGGGCACACCCTGCACGAAGTATGTCTACTCCAACGTGCGGAACCCCTCGCTTACGCAGTACAACAACTACTCGCTCTGGCAGGTCCGGCTGGGCGTCCGCCTCAGCTTCAACGGGCTCTGACCGTCAATCAGCTGAGAAACGGGGCGGTCGCGCGAGCGGCCGCCCTTTTCTTTTGTACCTGCTTCCCTTTTTCCGGCGAGGCGGCTAGCAGGCGCCTTCCGTTGCCCCTGTGGCGGAATTGGTAGACGCGTCCGACTCAAAATCGGATGCCGCAAGGCTTGCCGGTTCGATTCCGGCCGGGGGTACCAACGGAAAGGCACAATGCCGCATCACGCGGCGAGTATCTGCTCCAGTTCTTCCAGCACACGCCCCAGCCTGTCGGCGAGATCAAGCGGCATGCGGTCGGCGGTAATCGCCAGCGACGGGCCGAGCCGTTCCATGCAGGATCGCTGAACGGCAGCGCCTTCCCAGGTGATCGTCACCAGCTTTCCACGCCCGTCGGCCGGGTTCCGGCAGACATCCACCAGCCCTGATCTCTGCAGGCGGGCTACCGTTGTCGTCATGGTCTGCTTGGTGACGCCGAAGCTGCGCGCAAGCTCCAGCGGGCCGCTGCCCTTCTCCTCCTTCACCAGCAGGCCAAGCACCCCAAGCTGGGCGAGCGTCAAGCCGGGGGGCAGGGCGGCCTCGATCCGCGCCCGGCCAAGCTGCTCCACGCCCGACAGGCGAACCAGAAGATCATAGAGCGAGCGTTCGGCCGCAGTCAGCAAAAGCGCCTCCGTGGATATCCCAACTGCTATTGTCAGGCGCCGAACCAGTCAACATCCGGTGATCGATCGATTGAATGAGAATTATTCGCAATATCATCTTGCCGATCCCTCACCGACATATCATCTTGCCATGTGCCGCTCGGGATGGTTGCGGGCGACTGGCAAGGAAGAGGCAATATGCGCCGACTGGCAAAGACGGCCAGCTATTGGGTGGTCCACATCAGCGTGGCCGTCAGCGTCGCATGGGCGCTGACCGGCAATCTGAAGGCGGCCCTCGCCATCGGCCTGCTGGAGCCATCCGTGCAGGCCTTCGTCTTCTATTTCCACGACATGGTCTGGGAACGGAAATCCCGCGGAGCAGAGCCGGAGCCAGCTGTTTAGGCGTTCACGCCCTAGGCAGCCGGATAGTCCGGCTTCGGCTCGTTCAGGCGCATGGCTGCAAGCCGCCAGGAAAGCCCGTCGCGCGCAAAGACAAGCGCAGGGCCGCTGCCGTCCGGCCGCGTTACCTCGAAATGATCGAAGCCAAGCCGGGTGATGCGATGCTCCGGAATGCCCAGCACCGACAGGCTTTGCAGCCCGATGGGGCCTACCCAGTTTCCGGCCGCACCAACCGACGCCAGGGCCACCCCTACGCTTTCCGGCGAAACCGCGCTGTCCACCATCTGATCGACAAATCCCAGCGCCATGCCGATGCCCAGCACCTTCAACGAGCTGGCCGGCGCATCGCCGGCCTGGGTATAAAGCCGCGCGCGCAGTTCCGATTTCAGCGAAGCGCGCAGCGACGGGAAATCGACATGCGCGGCAAAGGCGCCAGCATTGCCATCGACGGCGGCCGCCTGCATCTGCGTCAAGGTATAGCGCGGTGAAGTTGCGTACCAGCAGCCGAAGGCCACAATGAAAATCGCGACGATCGCAGCAACAAGAAGAAGCGCGTGCCGAAGCATGCGGCGGGTGAGAGTCATGATGGGAGGAGACCTTGGCGCCTATGAGCGAATGATCGGCCAATAGTCGCGCCAATCCAAACCAGTGCTGAACGAATTCGAGCAGGAACTGGGCGAATTGCCTGGGGGGTCAGCCTGCCAGCGTGTGGATCAGCGGGGTGCCTTCCAGCACGCGCTGAATCGGGCATTTGGCGGCAATCTCCAGAAGCTTTTGCCGCTGCTCGGCGGTCAGCGCATCGCCGGTGAGGGTAATCGTCTTGGTAAAGACATCCTGTCGCGCGCTGCTGGCGCCTGCACCGCCCTTCCGGTGCGTAAGCGTCACGGCAACATGCTCCAGCGGCCACTTCTGCTGCAACGCATACCAGCGCACCGTCATCGCCGTGCATTCGCCCAGCGCCGAGGTGAGGAAATCCATCGGCGCCGGCCCGGTGCCGCCGCCGCCGAAGCTGACGGGTTCATCGCCGGTCAGCGCATAGCCGGAAACCGCAATCTCCACCTGATAGGCGCCGTTGCCCGTTTCCCGGACTTCTGCGGTGGTCAGCTCGTCAGCCATTCTGTTCCGCTCCCTGCAGTTCCACCTGCCTGCGCCACGCCAGATACTTGTTCATTTCGGCCCGCAGCGGCTTCGCCAGCATATAGACGGCGATGATATTGGGGATCGCCATCAGGAAATAGACCGAATCCACGAAGTCCACGATCTTGCCCAGCTCCAGGATCGCCCCCAGCGGCAGGATGCAGCAGAAGGCGAGCTTGATGAAGAATTCCCGCCGCCGGCCATGGCCGACCAGATGCTGGAACGCTTCCGCCGCATAGAAGCCGTTGGCGATCACCGTTGCATAGGCAAACAGGAACACGGCCACAGCCAACAACATCGGGAACCAGGCGGAAATGGTTGCAAAGGCCGCGGTAGCGATGGCGACACCTTCCAGCCCGCCATTGGTCGCCGGGTTCCAGGTATCGGCAACGACAAAGGCGATGCCGGTAATGGTGCACATCACCACCGTGTCCATGAAGGGCTCGATCAGCGCGACCAGCCCCTCGGACGCCGGGTGCCGCGTCTTTGCCTGCGCGTGCGCGGCAACCGCGGTGCCAAGCCCCGCTTCGCAGCTGTAGATCGCCCGTCGCATACCGGTGACAAAGGCGCCCAGCATGCCGCCGAACACGCTCTGCGTGTTGAACGCCTCGGAAACGATGAGCCCGATGGCGCCCGGCACCCGTTCCAGGTTGAAGAAGATGATCGACAGGCAGCCCGCCATGAAGATGAACGACATGGCGGGAACCAGAACCGATGTGGCCCTGCCGATCCAGCGGATGGAGCCCAGCAGCACCAGCGCCACCATCACCGCAAAGACGATTCCGAACGCCAGGCGGTTATCGAAACCCAGCTGCTCGGCCATCGGCGGGTAAGCCTGGTTCACCTGAAACAGCGACAGCGATCCGCCAATCATCAGCAGCGCATAAAACAGCCCCAGCCCACGCCCCAGCCTTGGCCAGCCCAGCGAGCCAAGCCCGCGCTCCATCGTCACCCAGGCGCCGCCCTTTACCCGCCCGCCGGGCAGGATCTCGCGATACATCAGCCCCAGCGTCACCTCGGCGCATTTCAGGCCCATGGCAAAGATGCCGATGATGAACATCCAGAAGATGGCGCCCGGCCCGCCCACGGTCAGCGCCACACCGATGCCGGCGATATTGCCAAGGCCTATCGTGCCCGACAGCGCCGTTGACAGCGCCGCGAATTGGGTGACTTCGCCAGGCGCGTCCGGATCGAAATAGCGACCGCGCAGAATACGCCACGCTTCCGAGAAACCGCGAACCTGCGGGACTCCCAGCCAGAAGGTTATGAACACCATCGCAAAGGCAAGCCACAGGACGATCAGCTGGATGTCGATGCCGCCGACGGAAACGGTGAAGAAGACGAAAGAGGACAGCCGGTCGATCGCGGCGTCGATGACTTCAATGGCGCTCATTGGGCTCCGGTCGGGGCAGGTGTGGCGGTTACTGGTGCGGGTGAAAGCTTCGCTTCGATACGGCCCAGCATCCAGGGCAGGAAGGGGTTGGAGCTGACGCGCGCAAGGCTGGCGGGCGAAATCGCCAGCACGCCATTCTCGCCGCGCGTCGCCAGCGCCCCCAGCGCCACTCCTTGCGGGTCGTCGGGGGAGGGATCAGCGCCATAAAGCCCGTCCGACAGCGGGAAGGGCAGGGCGACATGCCCCAGCGAGAAGAAATCGCGCCGATAGGGAATGCCGATCGGTTCATCGACTGCTTCCGACGATCCCGGCGCATAGCTGCGCACGACCGTTGCGGCATCGCCCGGCGCCACATTCGCCACCACGCTCAGCCGATAGCGGTGCCCGGCCGCCGGCCGCAGCCGATCCAGCGCGGTCTGCGCGGACTCGCGCACCATCGGCCCGACATAGGCGGCGCGGTTGATGTCGAACAATACCAGCTCCGAACCGTTGGCTGGCAGATGCGCATAGAGATTGTCCACGACGGCAGGCGCGCTGACGGTGGAATCGACAACCGACTGGAAGGTCAGGATGGGCGGCAGACGGCTCATCCGACCGCTTGCGCGCGCGGCCTCGATCTTCTCGCCCAGTATCACTGTAACGCGGTGCGATTCAGCCCCGGCCTTCACAGGGAAGCTATTGTATTTGAACGGATTATATTCCGGAACGATATCCAGCCAGGCCGCCTTTACAAAGGCCGGGAACACCGAAGGCATCGCTGCCAGCCCGGCAAAGCGCGCAAAGCGCGTCAGGCCGATCATCGGCGAGACCAGCACCACCTGCTGCGGCGCACCCAGCGCCGGATTCTCGGTGGCATCCAGCGTGTGGATCATCGCCAGCGCCGCACCGTTGGAATAGCCGGCGATGTGCAGCGGCTTGCCCGGCGCGCGCCGCATTGCTTCGCGCACGGCAAGCCGCGTCGCCGCCTGCCATTGTTCGGCACCCGCCTTGGTCAGGCCGGCGGGCACCGTGCCATGGCCCGGCATGCGGATAGCCACCACGGTCCAGCCGCGCTGCTGGTACAGTTCCCCAACATGGCGCAGGCTATAGGGGCCGTCGGTAAGGCCGTGCAGCAGCACCACTGCGCCCTGCGGTTGCCCCACCGGATCCAGCGTGAAGCTGCGGTTCCAGTTGCGGCGCAGGTTGGCAGGGTTCAGCGGCGAGCCAGACCAATAGCGGTTCTGCGGAACCTGCTGATGCTTTGGCAGCACGGCCTGCACGTCGGTTTCGACAAAGCGAAAAGCCGCGTCTTCCGCCTTCAGCCACTGTGTCCAGTCCATCGCGTCGATCTCGTCCGCAGACGGCTCGGGGGGCACCAGCCGGTGCCAGGGCTGCAGCTCAGGCCCGCGCAGCGATTGCACCGCGCGTACCAGAAAGACGGCGGCCAGAAGCAGCAGCGCTCCAACCAGCACATATTTGACCGTGGCTATGACGAAGGACATGCGCTTGCGTAGCCGACAAGTCGCTGCCGGCGAAAGCGCTTTCATGCGATCGCCGCGAAAGCTGGAGCTTTGCCGGCAGGCACCCTATCTTTGCGGCATGGCGCCCGATGTGCTGAACTGGGTCCAGCCCCGCCCCGACGGGCTGTATCTGCCCACCGCCGATGCGTGGATCGATCCGTCGCACGCCGTGGCGCGCGCCATCGTCACCCACGGCCATTCCGATCATGCCCGCGGCGGTCATGCCAAAGTCTGGGCAACGGCTCCCACGCTCGACATCATGGCTGAACGTTATGGCAGTCAGTCCGGCGGCCATCCGCTGGGTTATGGCCAGCCATTCGAGCTGGGCGGCATCCGGATCAGCCTGCACCCGGCCGGGCATGTGCTGGGGTCGGCGCAGGTGCGATTGGAAAAGGACGGCGCAGTGGTCGTCGTCTCGGGCGACTACAAGCGCCGCGCCGACCCAACCTGCGCGCCGTTCGAGCCGGTCCCCTGCGACATCTTCGTGACCGAGGCGACCTTCGCGCTGCCGGTCTTCCGCCACCCGCCGGCCGAGGCGGAGGTGGCCCGCGCGTTGGAGATGCTGGCCGCCAACCCCGACCGCTGCCTGCTGATCGGCGCCTATGCGCTGGGGAAGGCGCAGCGCGTGGTGGCGCTGCTGCGGGCCGCCGGCCACAGCCAGCCGATCTATCTGCACGGCGCGATGCAGCGGCTGATGCAGCTCTATCAGCAGCACGGCATTGACCTCGGCGAGCTGCGGCTGGTGGCAGACGCGACGGCGGAAGAGCTGAAGGGCAGGGTAGTGATGGCTCCGCCCTCCGCGCTTGCTGACCGCTGGAGCCGCCGCCTGCCGGATCCCATCACCGCCATGGCATCGGGCTGGATGCGCGTGCGCGCCCGCGCCCGCCAGCGCGCCGTCGAGCTGCCGCTGGTGATTTCCGATCACGCCGATTGGGACGAGCTGACCGCCACCATCCTGGAGCTGCGGCCCAAGGAGCTGTGGGTGACGCACGGCCGCGACGACGCGCTCATCCACTGGTGCGAGATGCACCAGCTGAAGGCCCGCGCCCTGCACCTCGTCGGCCGAGAGGACGAGGCTGAATGAGCGCCCCGAAAGATGACGCCGAGTGAGCGGGCTGTCCGGTTTCGCGGAACTGCTGGATTCCCTGTCGTTCACGGCGGGGCGCAATGCGCGGCTGAAGCTGATGGCGGACTGGTTGCGCGATACGCCCGATCCGGATCGCGGCTGGGGCCTCGCCGCTCTCACCGGCGGGCTCAGCCTGCCGGGCGTGAAGCCGGCGCTGATCCGCGGCCTGATCGAGGAACGGGTCGATCCGATGCTGTTCCGCCTCTCCTACGATTATGTGGGGGACCTCGCCGAAACCGTCTCGTTGCTGTGGGAGGGCAAGCCGGAAGCCGACCCGCCGGGACTTGCCGAAGTGGTCGAGCGCCTGCGCTCCCTCTCCCGCAGCGAAGCGCCGGCGGCTCTCTCGGCCTTGCTGGACCGACTGGATGCCACGGGCCGCTACGCTCTTCTGAAGCTCGCCACCGGCAATCTGCGGGTGGGCGCCGGTGCCCGGCTGGCGCGCGTCGCCTTTGCGCAGGCGTTCGGCGTTTCGCCGGACGACGTGGAGGAGCTCTGGCATGGGGTAGAGCCGCCCTATGCCGAACTGTTCGCCTGGGGCGAGGGCAGAGGGCCGCGCCCGGATCTCGCGGCGCTGCCGCTGTTTCGCCCGTTCATGCTGGCGCATCCGCTGGAAGATCCCGAGGCGCTCGACGTCGCGGCCTATGCCGCCGAATGGAAGTGGGACGGAATCCGCGCCATGGCGGTGCGGGTGAACGGCCAGGTTCGCCTCTATTCGCGCGATGGCAACGACATTTCCGCCACCTTCCCCGAAATCGCGACCGCTCTGCAAACCGACGCCGTGATCGACGGCGAGCTGCTGGTGCGCGGAGAAGGCGCCGTCGGTAGCTTCAACGCCCTGCAGCAGCGCCTCGGCCGCAAGACCGTGTCGGCAGCGATGCAGGCGCAATATCCGGTGCTCCTGCGCTGCTACGACCTGCTGTTCGACGGCGCCGAGGATGTGCGGGAGCTGCCGCTGGGGCAGCGCCGGGCGCGGCTGACGCAAGTGGTGGAGCGGCTCGATCCAACCCGTTTCGATCTCTCGCCCGATCTGCACGCGGAAACGCTCGAAGACCTTGCCCGTCTGCGCGCCGAACCACCCGACCCCGCCATCGAGGGGCTGATGCTGAAGCGGCGCGACAGCAGCTACAGCGCCGGGCGCCGCGCCGGCCTCTGGTACAAGTGGAAGCGTCCGCCCCTGACGGCCGATTGCGTGCTGATGTATGCTCAGCGCGGGCACGGCAAACGCTCCAGCTTCTATTCCGATTTCACCTTCGGCGCCTGGAGCGCGGACGGGCAGCTGCTGCCGGTGGGCAAGGCCTATTTCGGCTTCACCGACGCGGAACTGAAGTGGCTGGACCAATGGGTGCGCACGCATACCACGGCCCGCTTCGGGCCGGTGCGCGAAGTGGAAAAGCAGCTGGTGCTGGAGGTGGCGTTCGATTCCATCGGCCCCAGCAGCCGCCACAAATCCGGCCTCGCCATGCGCTTCCCGCGCATTTCGCGCATCCGCACCGACAAGCCGGCGGCAGAGGCCGACAGGGTGGAAACCTTGCAGTCGCTGGCGAAGATGGCGGATACCGCCTGAGCGCGCAGCAGTCTCCGGCGAAAAACCGACACAAGTGGTGAAGGCATCTGGAAAAGCGCGCGGCGGCGCGCTAGCCATTCGGTCATGTTGCGTATCCTTGGCCTCATTTTCGCCCTGTTCCTGGGCGCTTCGCCGGCCCTCGCCTGGCGTGTCGCAGAGACTCCGCACTTTCGCATCTACAGCGAGGGCAGCGTCCAGCGCCTGCAGTCGGATGCGGCCGCGCTGGAGGACTACCACCGCCTGCTGGAGCTGCTGACCGGCAAGAAGTTCTCCGCCGACGCACCACCACTCGACATCTACATGATCGATGGCCGCAAGGAGATGCAGATTTTCGTGCCGAATGTGTCGGACTCCATCGCCGGCATGTACATGGCGACACCCGGCGGTATCCTGGCACTGAGCGAGGAAGGCAGTGTCAATCCCGCCGCCTGGAACAGCGGCCGGCAGACCTTGCTGCACGAATATGCGCACCATTTCATGATGCAGACGGGCGGCACGGCGCCAGCCTGGTACGTCGAGGGCTTCGCCGAATATCTGATGACGGCTACCTTCAAGCCCGACAAGGTGGAGTTCGGGCTGGGCAATCCCGGCCGCTTCTATGTGCTCACCAGCATGCCATGGATCGATCTCGAAAAGCTGCTGGGATCGGAAGGCCGGAAGACGCCCGATCAATTCTATGCGCAGAGCTGGTTGCTCACCCATTACATGTTTCGCAATCCGGAAATGGCGCCGAAGTTGAAGGAGTATCTGCGCAGGGTCTCCAGCGGCGAGGAATCTGTGTCTGCCTTCAAGGCTGCGGTCAGCGAAGATCTCCCCGCATTCCAGCGCGAACTCCGGCGCTACATGCGTTCCAGCAGCATGACTTACAGCCGCCTCAAGCGCGAACCTCCGGGGAAGGAGGAGATCCGTATCAACTATCTTCCCTCGTCGGCCGAGAAAATCCTGCTGCCGCTCGCTTCGATGCAGTTGCCGCAGAAGAAGGAAACCGACGAGCGCAACCTGAAGCGCATCCGCGATGCCGCCGCGCGGAATCCGGGTGATCCCTATGCCGAAAAGGCGCTGGCAATCGCCGAGGCGATCGGCGGCGACGGCAAGCTGGCGGCGGCGAAGCTCGATACCCTGCTCGCGCAATTGCCGAATGATGTGGACCTGCTGCGCTGGCGTGCCTCGCTGTATCTGGACAATGACAAGCTTGCGGACGAAGATCGGCTGAAGGCTCGCAGGCTACTGGTTCGGGCCTTCAAGCAGGTGCCCAATGATTGGCAGGTGCTGCTTGCCTATGTGGACAGTTTCGATAGTGGCGAAAAGCTGCCCCCCAATGTTCTCGACGTTCTGTTGAAGGCAACCATGCTGGCTCCGCAGGTGAGTGAGCTGGGTGTCAGGGCCGGTTTCGAGCTCGCGAGGGCGGGCAACTATTCGCTCGCCTACGAGATTCTGGCGCCCGCAGTGCTGAACCCGCACGGCAAACAGGAATCCTCGATAGAGAAGCTGCTGCAGGCGCTGAAAACCGGAGAAAAGGGGCAGGTCGACGCCGCCTTCGAGGCGTTCGAGAAAAAGGGCGTTGAGGTGCCCGACCTGCCGACAATCCCCGAGCCGGGACCCGCTGCGCACCAATAGTTCACAAATCCGTAGCCCAGACACGCTTTCCGCGAAGGTGCGCCTTGGTTAATGCTGCACTTGCGTAAAGAGGAGTCGGACGCGGTGCTTCGCCTATTGGCTGCCCTTTGCCTTTCGCTGATGGCGTCGCCGTTGCTGGCCGGCTGGGTGCGGGCGGATTCCGAACATTTCCGGGTTTTTGGCGACACCTCCGAGGATCGGGTTATCGAACGCGCCGCCGTGCTGGAGGATTTTCACCGCCTGCTGGTGGACGTGACCGGGCGCAACCTCCCGGCGGGCGCGCCGCCGCTCGACGTGTTTCTGGTGGACAGGATTTCCGACGCAACCCCCTGGCGCAAGCTCGCCCCCAATGTCGCCGGCTTCTATCGGGCGGATAACGGCCGGATTTCCGCTGTCGCCCTCGATCGCGGGCCGGCCACCGGCGGCGATCTGGGCGGGCAGGAAATCCTCCTGCACGAATATGCCCACCATTTCCTGCTCGGCTCGGGCAGGCTCGGCTATCCGGCCTGGTATGTCGAAGGCTTCGCGGAATATTTCGCAACTGCAGGCTTCAGCCCGGACCGCATCGAGCTGGGGCAGGTCAGCAGCAATCGCGCCGCCTGGCTCAGCAAGGGGAACTGGCTGCCGCTGGAGCAGCTGCTGTCGAATCAGACGACGGGGCAGGCCGCCGGCTCGGGGATGTTCTATGCGCAGAGCTGGCTGCTGACCCATTATCTGTTCCGCAGCCCCGGAATGCGGGAAAAGCTGATCGCCTATCTGAAGGCAACGGGCGCCGGCGACGATCCGGTAGCGGCCTTCCGGGCGCATATCGATCCGGATCTACCCGGCTTCCAGCTGAAACTGCGCCGCTATCTGGAAACCCGGGCGACCTACAGCAGCTTCGACCGGCCGGCAGCCACCCGGTCAGGCATCCGCGTCACCCAGCTGCCGCCATCGTCCGAATCCTTGCTGCTGCCGATGGTGGCGCTGGAGCATGGAATAGCACCCTCGGCCGGGCCGGAAGCGCTGCGCGACATCCGCAGGCTGGCGGCGCAGGAGCCGCCGGACGACCTCTCCCGCCGCGCACTCGCCCTGGCAGAGCTTCAATATGGCAATGCCGCAACGGCGGCAGCCCGGCTGGATGCCCTGCTGGCGACCCATCCCGGCGATCCGGACCTCCTGCGCTGGCGTGCCACGGCCGCGCGCCTGGCGGGCGGCAATGCAGGTGCGGAGCAAGCGCGCGGCTGGCTTTCCAAAGCCTATGCGGCAGCTCCCTCCGACTGGCGCACCTTGCATGCCTGGGCGCGGCTCTATCGGCCGGTCGACGGGCCGCTGCCGCCGCAGGCGCTGGAGGTGCTTCTGCGCGCGCACCAACTCGCCCCGCAGGTGAGCGAGGTGGTTCTGGATACCGCGGTGGCGCTTTCCTATGCCGATCGCATGGACGAGGCAGCCGCCGTGCTGCAGCCGCTCGCCTGGTCGCCGCACGGCGGCCCGGCGGCCGACGTCGCACGTCAGCTGCTGGCAAGGGCCCTCGCGAACGACCGGCCGGGTCTGCTGAAAGAGGTGGAGGAATTCCGCCGGCAGCGCAGCCCGGTGACGACGGTGGTCCAGAGCAGGAACTGAAGCGGATCAGTCCTCGCGCCGATAGCGGATCAGGCCTTCCTGAACCACGGTGGCGACCAGCTGGCCCGATTGGCTGAAGATCTTGCCGATGTTCAGCCCCCTGCCGCCGCTTGCGGCGGGGCTCGCCTGATCGAACAGCAGCCACGCACCCGGATTGGGCTGCTGGTGAAACCAGATCGCATGGTCCAGGCTTGCCGCCTGCAGCTTCGGGTCGGTCCACGCAACCGCATGCGGCAGCATGCAGGTGTCCAGCAACGTCATGTCGGTGGCATAGGTAAACAGCGCCGCGCGCACCGCTATGTCTGCGGGCACCTCGCCATCGGCCCGGAACCAGTTCCGGGTGAACGGCGGATAGGATTCCGGCTTGAACGGGCTGAGAGGTGACACCGGGCGGAATTCAAACGGCCGGTCGCGACTGGCCCAGACGGAACGCCACGGCTCGGGAATGCGGTCCCCCGCCTTTTCGTGCAGCTGGCGTTCGTTCAGCAGGCCATCGGGGCCGGTCGTTGTCGGCATCTCGTCCTGATGCGCAAAGCCCTCTTCGACGGTCTGGAAGCTCGCCGCCAGAGAGAAGATGGCCCGGCCGTGCTGGATGGCGGTAACCCTGCGCGTGGTGAAACTGGCGCCATCGCGCTCGCGGTCGACCTTGTACAGGATGGGAATGCGCGGCTCGCCCGGGCGGATGAAATAGCTGTGCAGCGAATGCACCGGCCTGTCCGCCGGCACCGTTCGCTGCGCGGCCGCCAGTGCCTGCGCCACCACCTGCCCGCCATACACGCGCTGCCAGCCTTCGTCGGTATTGGTACCGCGATACAGGTCGACTTCGATTTCCTCGACATCGAGGAGGCGGATCAGGCGCGCAAGCGGAGTGGGCATTGCCAGCGGTTAGGGCGGCTTGAAAGCGGTTGCAAGCGATGGTGGCGGTTGCAACATTGCCGGCGCAGCAGCGTTTCGCCCACAGGGGCAGCACAACAGAGGAGCCAGCGATGACGCACATTCTCGGCATTTCGGGAAGCCTCCGCAAGGCCAGCTTCAACACCCGTCTGCTGCATTGCGCGGCCTCGCTGGTGCCCGATGGAGTCAGCTTCACCGCAATGACGATCGAGGGCATCCCCCTCTACAATCAGGATGTCGAGGACGCAGAGGGCATTCCGCCAGCCGTCACGGCGCTGAAGGACGCGATTCGGGCCGCAGACGGCGTGCTGCTGGTGACGCCGGAGTATAACAACTCGATGCCGGGCGTGTTCAAGAATGCGATCGACTGGGCATCCCGCCCGCCGCGCGACAGCGCCGGGGTGTTTCGCGGCCGCAAGTTCGCGGTGATCGGCGCTTCGCCCGGCGGCTTCGGCACGATCCTGTCGCAGAACGCCTGGCTGCCGGTGCTGCGGACGCTGGAAACCGACTACTGGACCAGCGGCAGATTGATGCTCTCCCGCGCGGGGCAGGCATTCGACGCCGATGGCCATCTCGCCGACCCGGAGCAACAGGAGCAGCTGAAGCGCTATCTGGCCGGCTTCACAGCCTTCGTCAGAGGATGAAGTTCGCCGCCGCGCTTCTGGCGCTGCTGCTGGCCGGTGCAGCTGCCGCTGCGCCGGCTGACAAGCCGGTGAAGCTGCCCGACGGCCGCAAGCTGAACCTCTGGTGCGAAGGCAAATCCGGCCCTGCCGTCATTCTGGATTCCGGCTGGTCCGCCGATTCCCGCGCCTGGGGCAGGGTGATCGCCGGCCTGAAGGATGATTTTCGTGTCTGCGCTCAGGATCGCGCCGGTTCCGGCCTCAGTGACGCGGGGCCGCTCCCCCGCGACGGCGAAGCCGTTGCGCGCGATCTCCACGCCGCGCTGGAGAAGTCCAGATTGAAGGGCCCCTACATCCTCGTCGGCCATTCGCTCGGCGGCCTGAACGTCCGCCACTTCGCACGTCTGTGGCCCGAACAGGTTGCAGCCATGGTTCTGGTGGACCCGAGCCTGCCCTACAACGGCCCGGCCGCCGACATTCCTCCCGCGACGATGGCGCGCACCTGTCTTGCCGTGGCCAGGGCCGGCCCGTCTGCAGAAGGCGAGCCGCAGCCGGCGCGCTGCCGCACCAGCAAGCCGGAACTGGCCGCCGTCCGCTGGGAGGCGCGGCTGTCGGAAATCGAATCCTTCCAGACCACGACGTCGTCAGGCCTTTCGCAACAGCAGCCGGGCAGCCTGACGATGCCGCTGATCCTGCTGGCCGCTGGCAAGGACGCGCAGGCCGCGCCCAGATTCGAAGCGCAGAAGCAGCAGGCCATGATCTCGACGCGCGGCTCAGCCGAGTTGGTTCCGGATTCCGGCCACATGATGATGTTCGATCGCCCCGACGCCATAATCGCCGCGATCCGGACGGTCGCGGACGAAGCTAGAACTCCGCCACCTTCGAAGGGGGAGTGACCGGCAGACCGTCGATGCTGCGGGTGCGCGTGCTGACCTTTTCCATCCGGGCGAGCGGGTCCTGCTGGGCGTGATATTTGCGCAGCGTCTGCCGCTCCTGGTCGAACGACATGAACGGCACGGCCCAGCCGCAGCTTTCCTGAACGCTCTCGACATGGATCAGGAAGATCTGCCGCGCGCCCGGCAATGGCGTGAACTGCTTTGCCACCTCCGCCCAGCGCGGGTCCTGCGGCAGCACCGCCTCGCCCCGTCCATAGATACGGAAGATCAGCGCCGGCTGGTCAAAGGCGCAGAACATCAGCGTGATGCGCCCGTCCGCCGCCAGATGCGCATGCGTTTCGTTGCCCGATCCGCCCACATCCAGATAACCGACGAGGTTCGGCGACAGCACACGGAAACAATCCATGCCCTTGGGGCTCAGGTTGATGCGCGCGCCCTCGGCCGCGGTCGCCACGAAGAAAACCGGCTGTTTCCCGACAAAATCCATGTGCCTGGCGTTCAATTCAGGAAAGAAATCAGCCATCGCCCATATCCTGTCGATTCAATCGCGGAACGGATCCCGCACCAGTATCGTGTCGTCGCGCTCGGGGCTGGTGCTCACCAGCGCCACCGGGCAATCGATCAGCTCCTCGATGCGGCGGATATATTTGATCGCCGCCGCCGGCAGATCGGCCCAGCTGCGCGCCCCTTGCGTGGATTCGCTCCAGCCTTCGAACCGCTCATAGACCGGTGTCGCCGCTGCCTGCTCGGTGGTGGAGGCGGGCAGATAGTCCAGCTTGCGCCCGTTCACTTCATAGCCGGTGCAAACCAGCAGCTCGTCAAAACCGTCCAGCACGTCCAGCTTGGTAAGTGCAATGCCGTTCACGCCCGACAGCGCGATCGACTGGCGCACCAGCGCCGCATCGAACCAGCCGCAACGCCGCTTGCGCCCCGTGACCGTGCCGAATTCGCGCCCGCGCTCGCCCAGACGCTGGCCAACCTCGTCGGTCAGCTCGGTGGGGAAGGGGCCAGAGCCGACCCGTGTGGTATAGGCCTTCACGATTCCAAGCACATAGCTCAGCGCATTTGGCCCCATGCCGGAACCGGCGGCCGCTTGGCCCGCCACCACGTTGGAAGAGGTGACGAAGGGATAGGTGCCATGGTCGACATCCAGCAGCACGCCCTGCGCACCTTCAAACAGGATGCGTGCGCGCTGCCGCGCCTTCGCCGCCAGCGTCACCCAGACAGGCGCGGCATAGGGCAGGATTTCCGGCGCAATCGCCTCCAGTTCGGCAACCAGCTGCGTCCGGTCGATCGGATCGACTCCGAAACCGGCGCGCAGCGCGTTGTGGTGCGCGAGCAGCCGGTCGATCTGCGGCGCAGCGCTGTCCAGATCGGCAAGGTCACACACACGCAAAGCCCGACGGCCCACCTTGTCCTCATAGGCGGGGCCGATGCCGCGCCGCGTGGTGCCGATCTTGCCGGCGCCGCTGGCGTCTTCGCGCAGCGCATCGAGGTCGCGGTGGAAAGGCAGGATCAGCGGGCAGCTTTCCGCCACCATCAGATTCTCCGGGCTGATCTTCACGCCCTGCTCGCGCAGGCGGGCGATTTCGTCTCGCAGCGCCCACGGGTCCAGCACCACGCCGTTGCCGATGCAGGAAAGCGTGCCGCGCACGATGCCGGACGGCAGCAGCGACAGCTTATAGACCTGCTCGCCCACCACCAGCGTATGCCCTGCGTTGTGGCCGCCCTGGAACCGCACCACCACATCGGCCCTGGCCGACAGCCAGTCGACAATCTTGCCCTTACCCTCGTCGCCCCATTGGGCGCCGATCACGACGACATTAGCCAAGTTACAAGCTCCTAGTTGCCGTCAGTCCTTAGCGACGGCGGCGCTTCCGTTCCAGACGTGAGAGCAGCCTTCCGACGAATCCATTTCGCAAAGCCCCTGTACGGTGGCCCAGCCCTCCGCGCGCAGCCGCGCGCCAATGGCGGGATCGGTGCTGGTGGGCAGGAAAACCCGCCGCGGCGACGTCATGCCAAGCCCGGCATCGACCAGCGTATCGACATAGAGCGAAACGCCCGCCGCCCGCTCTTCCGTCCCGTCCAGATGCCGCACGCGATAGGCCCCGCCACGGCCGATTTCGGTCGCGAACGGCTTGCCATTGGCGCTGCCAAACAGCGAAAAGCCAACCCAGCTGTGATATTCGAACCCATGCCGCTCGGTCGGGTCCAGCGTGATCCGTACATCGGGCAACGCCCGCACCAGCGCCCGCAGCTCGATGGCGAGCGACGGCGCAATCTCCCCAAGTTTCGGCAAGGCCAGATCGGCCTCGCCCGCCAGATCCAGCAACTGCCGATAGGGCCGCGCCTCGGCGGAACCCAGAGCCCCCCAATCCTTGCCGTCCAGCGCCGCCAGCAGGGTCGGCAGGTCCGCCACCGGCCAGCGCCCGGCTGCCAGTTCTGGCACCAGATCGGGCGTCGTGAGATCCACGGACAGATTTTCGACTCCCGCCGCCGCCAACGCCTCCAGCGCCGTCGTCAGCAGCTCCGCCAACGCCGCCACGCCATCCACTCCGATCAGCTCGGCCCCGGCCTGCGTCAGTTCCCGCGCAGGGTCCAGCTGTCCCGCCCGCGCCCGCAGCACCGGCCCGGCATAGGCCAGCCTCAGTGGTCGTGGGGCATCGGCCAGCCGCGTCGCGGCAATGCGTGCGATCTGCCCCGTGATATCGGGCCGCAGCGCCAGCGCCTCGCCAGTCGCCGGATCGGGCGAACGGAACAGCGCCGCGTCAAGAGGCTTCCCCAACCAGCGCGCCAGAGACGCCTCATGCTCGGCGAGCGGGGGCGACACCCGTGCATAACCACGCGCCGCAAAGGCATCGACGACGGTACGGGTCAGGAAGGATGCAGCTTCCGCGGCCGGCGGAAGCCGGTCGCGGAAGCCAGAAGGCAAAAGGGATGGCCCTCGGCCGGAGGCCGATATGTCGGGACCGTCGCTCACGCGAACTTCAGCGCTTTCACCGTCTTCACGCCGGGCAGGCGGCAGAGTTCCCACAGCAGTGGCTCATCCACCGCCGAATCGACCGACAGCAGCAGGATCGCCTCGGCGCCGGCATCGCGGCGGCCCAGGTGGAAGGTGCCGATGTTGACGCCCGCCTCACCCAGGCGCGTGCCAAGCCGGCCGATGAAGCCCGGCTTGTCCTCGTTGATGATGAACAGCATCCGCGGGGCGAAATCCGCCTCCACCTTGATGCCATAAATCTCCACAAGGCGCGGCTTGTCCGTTCCGAACAGCGTACCCGCCACCGAACGCTCGCCGCCGGTGGTGCGAACCCGAACGCGAACCAGCGTCTGGTAATCGGTATCGCGCTCGTGCCTGACTTCTGCGACTTCGATGTTGCGGTCGCGCGCCATCGAAGGCGCGTTCACCATGTTCACCGTGTCGGAGAATGTGCGCATCAAACCGGCCAGAACAGCAGCCGTAATCGGCTTGATGTTCAACTGCGCAGCTGCGCCTTCCACCTCCACGGTCACGCCGCGAAGTTCTTCCGATTCCAGCTGCCCGATCAGCTGCCCCAGATGCTCGGCAAGCGCCATATAGGGCTTCAGCTTGGGGGCATCCTCTGCCGAAAGGCTGGGCATGTTGAGCGCATTGGTGACGCCGCCCGTCAGCAGGAAATCCGCCATCTGTTCGGCCACCTGGATCGCCACATTCACCTGCGCTTCGTCGGTGGACGCCCCCAGGTGCGGGGTGGAGATGAAGTTGGGCGTACCGAACAGCGGGCTCGCCGTCGCCGGCTCCTCCACAAACACGTCCAGCGCCGCGCCGCCGATATGGCCGCTGTCCAGGCCTGCCTTCAGCGCCGCTTCGTCGATCAGCCCGCCGCGCGCACAGTTGATGATGCGCACGCCCTTCTTCGTCTTGGCGAGGTTCGCCGCCGAAAGAATGTTGCGCGTGCTGTCGGTCAGCGGCGTGTGCAGCGTGATGAAGTCGGCCTTCGCCAGCAGCTCGTCCAGCGTCACCTTCTCCACGCCCAGCTCCAGCGCCCGTTCCGGCGTCAGGAACGGATCGAAGGCAACCACCTTCATGCGCAATCCCAGCGCCCGCTCGGCAACGATGCTGCCGATGTTGCCGCAACCGATCAGGCCCAGCGTCTTGGAGGTGACTTCCACCCCCATGAAGCGGTTCTTTTCCCACTTTCCGGCCTGCGTCGAGGCGTCGGCTTCGGGCAGCTGGCGGGCGAGCGCGAACATCAGCGCGATGGCATGCTCGGCAGTGGTGATCGAGTTGCCGAACGGCGTGTTCATCACCACGATGCCGCGCGCGGTGGCGGCCGGCACGTCCACATTGTCCACACCGATGCCGGCGCGACCGATCACCTTCAGGTTGGTGGCATGCTCCAGCAGCTGCGCCGTCGCCTTGGTGGAGGAGCGGATCGCCAGCCCGTCATAGTCGCCGATGATGGCGGCCAGCTCGTCCTTGGTAAGGCCGGGCTTTTCGTCCACTTCCACCCCGCGAGCGCGGAAGATCTCGGCAGCCTTGGGGGACATCTTGTCGGAAATCAAAACTTTAGGCATGGCTCAGGCCTCCTTCGCGGTGGCATAGGCCCAATCGAGCCACGGGATGAGGGCTTCGATATCGGCGGTGTCGACGGTCGCGCCGCACCAGATCCGAAGCGAGGGCGGGGCATCGCGATAGCCGTTGATGTCAAAGGCCACGCCTTCCTTCTCCAGCAGCGATGCCATCGCCTTCGGCAGCTCGGCCGGCCCATCGATCCTGATGCAGACCGAGGTGTTGGAGCGCGTCGCGGGATCCACTGCAAGGTTGGAGGCCCAGGGCGTCCGATCCACCCACGCATTCAGCGCGGCAGCATTGGCATCGGCACGGCCATGCAGGCCCTTCAGCCCACCGATTTCCTCGGCCCAGCGCAGAGCGTCCAGATAATCCTCGACCGCCAGCATCGACGGCGTGTTGATCGTCTCGCCCTCGAAGATGCCCTCGATCAGCTTGCCGCCCTTAGTCATGCGGAAGATCTTGGGCAGCGGCCAGGACGGCGAATAGCTTTCCAGCCGCTCCACCGCGCGCGGGCCCAGGATCAGGATGCCATGCGCGCCTTCGCCGCCCAGCACCTTCTGCCAGCTGAAGGTCACCACATCGAGCTTGTCGAAGGGCAGGGGCTGCGCAAATGCCGCAGATGTCGCGTCGCAGAGCGTCAGCCCCTCGCGCGTATCGGAAATCCAGTCGCCGTTCGGCACCTTCACGCCCGAGGTTGTGCCGTTCCAGGTGAACAGCACGTCGTTCGCCTGATCCACGGCCGACAGATCCGGCAGCACGCCATAATCGGCCTTCAGCACCGTCGGGTTCAGCTTCAGCTGCTTCACCGCGTCCGTCACCCAGCCTTCGCCAAAGCTTTCCCAGGCGATTGCGGTGACGGGCTTCGCGCCCAGCAGGCTCCACATCGCCATTTCATAGGCGCCCGTATCGGATGCCGGCACGATGCCGATTCGGTGGGTGTCGGGCACCCCCAGCACGGCGCGGGTGCGGTCGATCGCTTCTTTCAGGCGCGACTTGCCGATCTTGGCGCGATGCGAGCGGCCAAGGCTGTCGGTTGGGAGCTTGGAAAGGTCGTAACCCGGCCTCTTGGCACAGGGTCCGGACGAAAAATGCGCACGAGCGGGGCGCACGGTAGGTGCAACAGTCATATTCTCTCCTCTCAGAGAGCGCGCGCCGCGTTGGGACGGCGTGGCCCGCCGCCGCTCATAGAGGCGAAATGTGGCAGGTCAAGGAAAAGCGGAGCAGGCTACTCCGATGCAGAGCCTGCCACGGTGCGGCGCTTGCGGGCGCCGGCCTGCCAGCCATGCCAGACGACGAGCGCCCCTAGCAGGGCGTGCGAGCCCAGCATCAGAGCCACCGGCACGGAAGCCGCCCAAAGGTGCAGCGCCGTCCAGATGCGGCCTGTCGCGAAGGTTTCGAACAACAGGCTTTGCAGCGCTATCACCGCTGCCACAACCACGAACGGCAGACGGTTTCGCCCGGCCCGCCGGGCCAGCCACAAGGCAAGGGCAAATCCCATCAGTTGAGCCCACTGCAGTCCGGCGCCGAAAATCGGGAAGTCCGCCGGACCGTTGATCTTCAAGCCGGGCATGTGCGCGTTCAACAGGCGGGGAAACAGCGGCACGGTCAGGAACAGCAGGGTGGCAACCATGGCGTTCGCATGCATCAGCAGGTTGCGCCGCTGCACCAGCGCCAGATGCACCAGCCACAGGATGGCGATAGCGGAAATGAAATCGATGATGCCCAGCTTCGCACCCCAGAGCAGATAAAAGGGGTCGCCCGCTTCCGTCGCCTTCGCCATCGTATAGGTCACCCCGCCGGCCCCCGCCATGAACAGGGGAAACATCGCCAGTGTGGCAAGGCCGCCAGCGCGGTGCAGATCCCGCTGCTTGTTGTTGATCGACCATGCCTGGAAGCCAACCGCCAGCATCCACAAGCTGGCCGTGATGCCGTGCAGGTGAAACAGCCAGGAAGATGTGCCGAGCCTGCTGAAATAGCCCGGCCAGAAGGCGAGCACCGCCAGGGCAAAGGCCAGCACGATCACATATGGCAGATTCCGATATGGCAAGACTCGCCCCCTCATATTGCCCGGGCAGAGCTTTGCCGCGCGGCGGCGGCGTGTCAAACACCGGGCTTTACGGCTGTGGAAATCCGCGGCCGGAGCGCCTATGTTGGCTGGCAATGAAAATCGAAGAAGCGCACACGCCGTTCAAGCCGGCGTCCCGCGAAGCAGACTTTGCGGCAAACCCCACCCCCACCGCCCAGACCGAGCATCCGGCCTACCGGCTCGCCTTTCAGGACGATGATTTCCTCCTTCGCCCGGAACTGCGCCCTGTGCGCTTCCAGCTGGAGCTGATGAAGCCAGAAGTGCTGCTCTCAGAGGCTGGCATCGCCTCCACCTTCGTCTTCTATGGCTCGGCCCGGATCCCGAGCGAACGGGAAGTGGCAGACCTCCGTGCCTCGGCCGATACCCCCGAACGCATGGCCGTGGTGGAGCGGCTCGCCGCCAAGGCCCGCTATTATGAAGAGGCGCGCAAGCTCGCCTTCCTCGCCTCCTGCCGCGAATGCTCCGGCGGCAATTCGCGCGACTATGTCGTCTGCTCCGGCGGCGGCCCCAGCATCATGGAGGCGGCGAATCGCGGCGCCCACGAAGCCGGCGCGCCTTCCGTTGGCCTCAACATCATCCTGCCGCACGAACAGCTGCCCAACGCCTACGTAACGCCCGGCCTCAGCTTCCAGTTCCACTATTTCGCGCTTCGGAAAATGCACTTCCTGATGCGCGCGAAGGCGGTTGCGGTCTTCCCCGGCGGCTTCGGCACCTTCGACGAGCTGTTCGAACTGCTGACGCTGGTGCAGACCGGCAAGATGGCGCCGATACCGATCCTGCTCTTCGGCAAGGAGTTCTGGGAGCGCGTCGTGAACTTCGAGGCGCTGGCCGAGGAAGGCGTGATTTCCCCCGCCGACCTCAAGCTCTTTCAGTTTGTCGAAACCGCCGAAGAGGCCTGGCAGATCGTCTGCGACGCCGAATGACGGAATGGCCGGGGGCCTAGAACGTCCCCGGCGTCTCCCGCTGGGCGACATTGGGCCGCTCAGGCACCAGCAGCTTCATCCGGGTCGGGGCGGTCCGCCGCGCCATCGCCACCGATCCGGTTGCGATCGGGCTGCAGCTCTTGCCGGCTAGCGCATCGAGCGCAATCCGCGTCGAGCTTTCCGCCGGGTCCCCCATCTGATGCAGCAGGTCGTCGCTGGCCGTGCAGGTCTTTCCGACCTTTTCCGCCAGCCCGTCATAATAGTCGCCCTGATTGTCGGCGTTGCGCACGGCAAAGGCGATCAGCCGCAAACGGTCGTCACAGGCCGAACGATCCTGCCCGATCTGCCCCACCGGCTTTCCAAAGGTGTTGGCGCCCACCATCGTCACATTGTCTCGCGACATTGTCTCGCGCCCAGGGCAGCATGCCGTTGATGACGGCTTCGCTCGCAGAGGCCGAATCGCCCGAAGTGATGAAGGCCAGCTTCAGCGGCGCAATCGACTCCGGCTTTCGCTCGAAACGCTTCACGCTGTCATTCGAGCTTTTCTCCGGTCGGAAGCGCATCTGTTCGAACACGTCGCTCGAAAGCCGAGCCTCTCCCATCAGATCGCCCATCAGCTCGGCGATATCCACCATTCCGCCGCCATTATAACGGAAATCGATGATCAACTGCTGCACACCCGCCGCCTTGAACTGGCGAAAGGCCTGGCGCAGTTGCGGGTCGGCGGTGGAAATGAAGGTGCGAAGGTTCAGATAGCCGGTCTTCTGGCCGCCTTCCTCGATGATGCGCACGCCATAGTTCGGCGAAACCGGCTGGATATCGAACTCGGTCTTGGTCAGCGTCACCGTCCGGCTGCCCCCCACACCGCGCAACTGCAAGGTGCGGGAAACACCGACGTCTGGCGGCCCCATGGCAATCGTCACGCCATAGGCGCCGTCCTGCGCCGTGATTGCCGTCACGGTCTCCATCGTCGAAGGGGTGGTGCCGATCGCCACGATCTCGTCGCCGCGCACAAGGCCGGCGCGGCTGGCCGCGGTATTTTCATAGACATCGCCGATGAATTGCCGGTCCGTGCCGATCAGCTGCTGCACGCGCATGCCAAAGGCGGCCGTGGACCCGGATTCGTAATAGGCGTCTTCCTCTGCAATGGAGGCAAGATGGGTAAAATAGCGGTCGCGACCCTGCGCCCGGGCGTTGGCCGTCAGCGCATCGATATAGCCCTGCACCGTCTGGTAGTTCGCCGGATCCAGGCCGGCCGGAAGCGTCTCCGGGAACAGATACCATTCACGGATCTGCGCCGCCGCCCAATCCTGCCGTTCCCGCAGCGTGCAGCCGGATCCGGGTTGCCCGGGCGTCGAGGGGCCACCTATCGTGCCCGGCGTGATCGTGCCCGGCGTCGGAGACGGCGCCGGGGTGACCGATCCGGGAACGAGAATGGGCGCTGCATTGATTTCGCCCGCCGCCAGCTCACCGCCGGGCGGATCACCGGACGTGCAGGCAACGAGAACAGCCGACAGGGCTACTGACAGAAACAAACGCGTACTGGACATACACGTCTATTAAAGCATCCTTAACAAGATGGAAGCCCCCTCGAAAATTGAGGGGGTTCAGGCCTTTGCAGGCGCCGCTTCAGCCCCCGCGGCAGCCGCGGGGGCTTCGGCGGCCGGTGCTGCACCGGCCGCAGCAGGTGCCGCTTCAGCTGCACCGGCGGCAGGAGCTGCCGGCATCGGCTTCGGGCTGTCGCTCTTCGAGTTGAGATAGGCGATCAGGTTTGCCCGGTCTTCCGGCTTGCCGATCCCGGCAAAGGCCATCTTGTTCCCCGGAATGTACTTCTTCGGGTTCTGGATCCAGTGCGACAGCGAATCCCAATCCCAGATCTTGCCATGGGTTGCCTGCATCGCGTCGGAGTAGCCAAAGCCCTGCATGTGCGCATGCGGGCCGCCCAGAATGCCATAGAGATTGGGGCCGATGCCTGCCGCGCCGCCCTTGTCGATGGTGTGACAGGCCGCGCACTTCTTGAACTGCGCTTCGCCCTTGGAGATGTCGGCCTTGGCGAGATACGCCTCGATAGGCTGCTCGGCTTCGGCGCCGCCGCCGGCAGCCGCCGTTTCTTCCACGCCTTCCACGATGAAGGCCGGCTTTTCCGGAAGATGCACCGGGAACATGTAACCGGTGAGAACCGACAGGCCGAGCACCGAGATCATGGCCGCCAGCACCCAGCCGGCAATCTTGTTCCACTCGTAGCTGTCCACCTGACCTGATCTCCGAACAATGCGGGCCGGCATATGCCATTCAGCCCAGATATTGCGGCGCTCATAGAAAGCGGCGGCGCTGTTTGCAATCCTTCCCGGACGCCTCCCTCTCATGCGGGGGAGGCAGGGCAGATTGACGCGGAGCGCCGGCAAGGGCAATCGCGCGCCCCATGCAGAGCTATCCCGCACTCGCCCAGGGCCTTGTCGACGACATGCGCCGCGCCGCCGCCGCCGAGCCGAAGCGGGCCATAGCCTTTCAGGGTGCGCCGGGCGCCTTTTCCCATCAGGCCGTCCGCGAAGTCCGCCCCGATGGTCTGCCGCTTCCCTGCTTCAGCTTCGAGGACGCGCTGGCCGCGGTCGCAGACGGGCAGGCGGCGCTGGCGGTGATCCCGGTCGAAAACAGCAGCCACGGCCGCGTCGCCGACGTGCATTTCCTGCTGCCGGAATCTGGTCTTTCGATCATCGGCGAACATTATGTAAAGGTGGAGCATTGCCTGCTCGGCGCGCCCGGCGCGCTGCTGTCCGACGTGAAAGAGGTGATGTCGCACCCGCAGGCGCTGGGTCAGTGCCGCAATCGCACGCGCGAACTCGGCCTCACCGCGATCAGCTATGCCGACACCGCCGCCGCCGCCGCCGCGGTCGCCGGCGATGGAGACAAACGCGCCGCCGCCATCGCCTCGAAGCTGGCGGGCGAACTCTACGGTAACAGCCTGCTGATCGAGGGGCTGCAGGACGCCCACAACAACCGCACCCGATTCCTGCTGCTGTCGCGCACCCAGCGCCCGGTCGCCGAAGACGAAGGCCGCACGAAAACGACCCTCGCCTTCGAGGTGAAGAACGTCCCCGCCGCCTTGTTCAAGGCGCTCGGCGGCTTCGCAACCAACGGCATCAACCTCACACGGCTGGAAAGCCACCTGCGCGGCGGCGCCTTCGTTGCGGCGGAATTCCTGATCGACATCGAGGGGCATCCGGGCGAGCCCGGCGTCGCACGTGCGCTGGAGGAGCTCGCCTTCCACTCCAAATGGGTGCGCCTCCTGGGCAGCTATCCGATGGTGCCCCCGGAAATCGCCGCGCCGTAAGTTTCCCGGTTTTCAGCCGTTAGCCAAGGCATGACGGCTGTATTCCTACCCCCGAAGGCGGCCAGCATCCGCTGGCGCGACCTTATCCGCATGGGAATGGCGGACGATCCCTATTGGCAGCGCGTCCGGCAGCGCCAGCTCCGTTTTGTCGAGCGCTATCTGCCGGTGAACCTGCTGATGGCGCTGTTCACACTGGGCGTGCTCGGCTTCAGCTTCGAAGGCCGCATCGATCCGCTGGTCCTCGGATTCTGGCTGCTGGCGCAGGCGATGAACCTGCTGGCGACGCTGCAGGTCTGGAACCGCGATCGGCTTGGTCGCCCTCGGCGCCTGTCCGGGCTGCGGCCGATGCGCGTTGCTCTCGCCCACCACATCCTCACTGGCGCCGCCTGGGGATTGCTGTTCCACCAGATGCTGGCAACGGCGCAGCCGGGCGATGCGATGCTGCTGGGGGCAGTGGCGATTTCCTGCATCGGCTGCCACGCCTATACCTCGGCGCCCTGGCCGCTCGGCTCCATCGGCAGCACCAGCCTGATGGCGCTCGGGGCGCTCACCGGCCTTGTCGCCGGCGGATGGGACAACCGGTTGGCGCTCGCCCTCGTCATTGTCGGCTACATGGTCTTCGTCACGCGCGGAAACCTGCTCATCACACGCGCGCTGATGCAGCGGATGCGGCTGAAGGAGCGGATTCAGGAGCAGGGCGAAGTGGTCCGCCTGCTGCTCAACGAGTTCGAGGCGAACGGCTCGGAATGGCTCTATGAATTCGATTCGACCGGCCGCCTCACCTTTGCCTCCACCCGCTTCGCCGAGGCGCTGCGTCGCCCCGTCGAAGAGGTCGTGGGCCATCACTGGACTCGCTTCCTCCACGAACGCGCGGCCGGCAGCGAGCTTTCGGAATTCGTCCGCCGCGGCCTGCCGTTCCGCGATTTCCTGCTGCGGGTGGAGGTTGAGGGCGAAGTGCGCTGGTGGCTGCTGTCCGGCACGCCAAAGGTCGATTCCGAAGGCCGACCGCTCGGCTATCGCGGCGTTGGTTCCGACGTCACCGACCGCCAGCGCGCAGCCGAACGCATCGCCGAACTCGCCACCTTCGATGCCCTCACCGGGCTGGTGAACCGCCGCGTCATTCACCAGGCGCTTGCCGAAGGGCTGCAGCCCGGCTGCGGGACGGCGCTGCTGTTCATCGATCTGGACCGGTTCAAGGCCGTCAACGACAGCCTAGGCCACGGTTCCGGAGACCGGCTGCTGGCCGAAGTCTCGCAGCGCCTGCGCCGGATCGCGGCCGAACATGGCGGCGACGGCGCACTGGTCGGTCGCTTGGGCGGAGACGAATTTGCCATTGTCCTGCCCGGCACCAGTCTCGCCCGCGCGCTGTCGGTCGGAGAAGCCATCATCGCCGGCATCACCCGGCCGTTCTCGCTCGGCGACAAATCCGCCCACATAGGCGCCAGCATCGGCGTGGCGCTGGGGCCGTCCGACGGCGCCACCGTAGAGACGTTGATGCGCGCGGCCGACCTTGCCCTCTACGACGCCAAGGCGCGCGGGCGCGGCAATGTCCGCCACTATGACAGGGACATGCACCAGCAGGCCGAAGCGCGCCGCTCGCTGGAAATGGATCTGCGCAACGCCATGGCAGCAGGCCAACTGCGCCTCGCCTTCCAGCCGGTGGTGGATGCGATGGACGAGCGGATCGTCGGCTTCGAAGCGCTGGCCCGCTGGCGCCACCCGACTCTGGGTGACATCCCGCCCTCCGTCTTCATCCCTCTGGCCGAGGAGGCCGGGCTCATCCGCCGTATTGGCGCCTGGGTCCTGAACGAGGCGTGCAAGGTCGCCGCTGGCTGGCCTCGGCACATTCAGCTCGCGGTCAACCTGTCGCCGCTGCAGTTCGACGATCCGGGCCTCGTCGAAACCGTCCACCGCACGCTGCGCCGCTGGAACATCGCCCCCGAACGCCTGGAACTGGAGCTGACCGAGAGCCTGTTCCTCGACGAACGCCCGCAGACCAGCGCCATGCTCGCCGAACTGGAGGAAATGGGCGTCGGCTTCGCGCTCGACGATTTCGGCACCGGCTATTCCTCGCTCGGCTATCTGCAGAAGATCGCCTTCCGCCGCATCAAGATCGACCGCAGCTTCGTCCGCAAGAGCGCAACCGACGGCGGCGAGGCGACCGCCATCATCCAGGCCATCGTCGCGCTGGCGGAGCGACTGGGGATGGAAACCACGGCCGAGGGCACGGAAACCCGCGCCGAATTCGAGGCCATGCGGCGGCTCGGCTGCGCGCAGGTACAGGGCTATTATTTCGGCCGCCCGATGCCCGCCGAAGAAGCCGCGCGCCTGATCGACCGCAGCCGTCCGCTGCTGGAACTGGTCGACGAACCGCCGCCGGTGGCTATTCTCCGGAATCGGCCCATGTTGCCAGCAGCCAGTGCGCAATCGCCAACGGTGGCGGCGCCGTCCACGCACCTTCCCCCCGCAGAACTGCGCGGACTTCCTCCCGGCTGACCCAGATCGCCTCGGAAATCTCGGTCACGTCCAGGTTCAGCTCGAAACTGTCCGCCGTCGCAAAGGCGCCCATCATCAGGCTCGAAGGGAAGGGCCAGGGCTGGCTGGCGCCCAGCCGCACCGAATGCACGCGGATCCCCGCCTCTTCATACAACTCGCGCGCAACGGCTTCCTCCAGCGATTCGCCCGGCTCCACGAAGCCGGCCAGCGCCGACATGAAGCCCACCGGAAAACGCGGGCCGCGGCCAACGAGCGCCTTGCCGTCCTTTTCCGCCAGCATGATCACCACCGGATCGACACGCGGGAAATGCTCGGCGCCGCAACCTTCGCACAGCCGGCTATAGCCGGCCCTGTCCAGCCTTGTCGGCGATCCGCAGGCGGCGCAAAACCCGTGCCGACGGTGCCAGTCCAGCACCGAACGCGCCTGCGCCACGATGGCGGCGCGCCCGTCGCCCAGCAGCGTGCCGGCAACACGGGCATCGGTCGGCACGCCGGGAATATCGTCGTCCGGCGTCCCGTCGACCGCAAAGCGCGGCGCGCCATCTGCATCCAGCCCCAGCAGGATGCTGACCCCGCTCGGCACTTCGCTCCGCCGCGCCCAGTAAAGGTCGCTCTTGTCCTCCCGCATCAGCGGCTGCAGGTCCTTCAATATCAGGAAGCGCGCATCGGGGTTCATCCGCGCCGCCTGCACTGCTGCCGCATCGCGCCGCATATGGTCCGCGCGGTCCAGCGGGTTTCCGGTATAGCCTAGGTGGAGGGCAGTCTTCGTCATGCAGGCTCCGCTTCCAGCTGGTCAATCAGCGCCAGTGCCCGGGCGTAGAGCGTGGGCAGGCCAGCGCCAGCTAATGATTCTCGGGGCGTCCATATCAGCTGTTCGCCCGAAAGCAGGCCCGAATGCAGGGGGGGGCGCGTGCGCAATTGCGTCCGAAACAGCCGCAGGCTCAGTTCGAAATGCGTAAACACATGCCGCACAGCGCCCATCGGCTGCCAGTCGGCATCGAATGGAAAGCGTTCCGCTTCGCCGACAGACCATCCCGTCCCCGGCAGCGCCAGCATTCCGCCCAGCAGCCCCTTCGGCGGTCGCCGCACCAGGGCCACATTGCCATCATGCTCGATCCACCAGGCATGGCCCTGCCGCTGCGGTCGCACGGCCTTTGGCGCCTTCACCGGAAACGCCTCCGGCGTGCCCAGCGCCGCAGCCGCACAGCAAGCCTGCAATGGGCACAGCAGGCATCGGGGGCCACGCGGCGTGCAGATCGTCGCCCCCAGATCCATCATCGCCTGCGTGAAATCGCCGGGGCGATCCGCCGGCACCAGCGGCCCCAGCGCCTGCTCGATCGCCTTGCGCCCGGCGGGCAAGGGCGTGTCCAGCGCAAACAGGCGGCAGGCCACCCGCTCCACATTCGCGTCGATTGCAGTCGCCCGCCGCCCAAAGGCAATCGCCGCCACCGCCGCTGCCGTATAAGGGCCAATGCCGGGAAGCGCCCGCAGCTCCACCTCGGTCTCGGGAAAACCTCCCATTCCGGCCACCACGCGCGCCGCCGCCAGCAGGTTGCGGGCGCGCGCATAATAGCCAAGCCCCGCCCATTCGCGCATCACATCGGCATCGTCGGCCGCGGCCAGCGCCTGAACCGTCGGCCACAGCTCCAGAAACCGCCGCCAGTATCGCCCCGCCGCCAGCACGCCGGTCTGCTGCAGCATCACTTCCGCCAGCCACACCCGATAGGGGTCCGGCGTCTCGCCGCTCCCCGGCGCGATCCGCCAGGGCAGGGTGCGGGCACTCGCATCATACCAGCGCAGCAGACGTGTCGAAATCGGTTCGGATTGGCTGTCGACGCGCATGGGGCTTCTCTGGCACAGCGGCCGGCGATGGCGAAGCCCCCACGATCTCCTTCCAATCCGCCGCCTCAGCCGGCACCTCGCCGCAACGGCGTGCGCGACGTCGGCTCTTTGCTGCCCGAAGTCGGCGGCGTCGCCTTCCGCCGCTTCGGCTTCGTGCACGGCACCCTGCTCGGCCGCTGGAAGGATGTGGTCGGCCCCGTCTATGCCCGCTGGTCGGTGCCGGAAAACCTCCGCTTCCCGCGCGGGCAAAAGGTCGGCGGCACCCTTACCGTCCGCGTCGAAGGTCCGTTCTCGCTGCAATTGCAGCATGTTGCGCCACAGATTCTGGATCGGGTAAATCGGCTGCTCGGCCACAATGCAGTCGCCAGGCTGAAGCTGGTGCAGGGCGAAGTTCCAAAGGCGCCGGCACGCGATGCGCCGCCGCCGCAGGCCGCGCCCGTCCGCCAAAGCAATCTGGAGGGCGTGAAGGACGAGGGGTTGAGGGCCGCGCTCGAAGACCTTGCGGCCCAGATCGCGGTTGCGAAGGGGCCGCCGAGGATCGGCTAGGACGTCGTCAGACTTCCTTCACCGGCGAATCCGCGCTCGCCTTCACATTCTCGATGCATTTCATCGCCGCCGCCTTCGACGAATAGCCCTCCGACGAAGTCGCCAGGATATTCCCGTTCTGGTGCTTCAGCCTCCAGCGATATTCGCCGGACTTGTCCTGATAGAGTTCGAAGGTCATCGACATATCGTGCTTCCCCAAACTGTTGATTGGTTGGTAGCCGAAGTTTGCAGGAAAGCTCGGCCCGCGCAACACGGCATCGGTTGAATGTGCCGTCGATGCCGCCTATCTCGACGCCAGAGAATCCACGGGCAAACAAAGGGACGGCATGACCACGTTCGACGATCGCGAAAAGGGCTTCGAGGCACGCTTTGCCCATGATGCCGACAAGGAATTCCGCATCACTGCCCGCCGCAACAAGCTGATGGGCCTGTGGGCGGCCGAACGTCTTGGTCTCACCGAGGCTGAATCCGAAGCCTATGCCAAGTCCGTCGTGCAGGCCGATTTCGAGGAAACCGGCGACGAGGACGTGATCCGCAAGCTGATAGGCGACCTGCTGAAGGGCGGCGTCGAAACCAGCGACATCGAAGTGCGCGACATGCTGGCCAAAAAGGCCGCCGACGCCCGCGCCCAGATCGAGGGCTGAGCCGACGATGCCCATGCCCGGCCACGAAATCGAAGCCGCGATCCGCGCTGCCCTCCCCGATGCGGAAGTGCGGCTGACGGACCTTGCCGGAGACGACGATCATTGGGCCGCACACGTCACGTCATCGGCTTTCGCAGGGCTCTCCCGCGTAAAGCAGCACCAGCTTGTCTATGCCGCGCTCGGCGGCCGCATGGGCGGCGTGCTGCACGCCCTGCAACTCACCACAGCAACCCCCGCCGCCTGATTCACTGGAGAACCCCGCAATGGACGCAGTATCCGAACGCATCGACGGCATCGTAAAGAGCCATGATGTCGTACTCTTCATGAAGGGCACGCCGCTCTTTCCGCAGTGCGGCTTCTCCAGCCGCGCCATCGCCATCCTCGAGCATCTGGATGTCGCCTTCCACTCGGTGGACGTGCTGCAGGATCAGGAAATCCGCCAGGGCATCAAGGCCTATTCCGATTGGCCGACGATCCCGCAACTCTATGTGAAGGGTGAATTTGTCGGCGGCTCGGACATCATGATGGAAATGTTTGAAGCTGGCGAACTGCAGGCACTGATGGCCGATTCCGGCGTCAAGGCCGCCTGACTGCATCCTGACCCAATTGGAACCCCTCAGCTTCGGCCGCCTGTGGCCTGAAACACTGTCTGCGCTGGCGCGGCACCTTGATCTGCTGCTGCCGGTCGCGGGGGCATTCCTGTTCCTGCCACAGCTGCTGTTTGCCTGGCATCTCGGCGACGTGCAGCCAGAGCAGATCTTCAAGGGCGACCGCCTGTTCGGCGATCTTACCGCCATCGCGCTTCTCGCCACGGTTTCGCTGATCGGCCAGCTGGTCATCGCCTTCGTGATCTTCAACGACGGCACGTCTGATCGCACGCTTGGTCAGGTGCTGAAGGGCGCGATCCTGCTGCTGTTGCCGGGAATCGCCGCCACTTTGATACAGGGCATGGCGGTCGGCTTCGGCCTGCTGTTCCTTGTCATACCCGGCATCTGGCTGCTGGCGCGTCTGTCGGTCACCATCCCCCTCCTCGCCACCGGCAGCCACGATCCGATCCAGGCGCTGCGCGGCAGCTGGCAACTGACCGACGGTCATTCGCTGCGCATCCTCGGCATGCTGGGCATCCTGTTCCTGGGCTTCATGATGATCACCCTGGGCATCACCGGCCTCGGATCGGCTGTCGGCGTCCTCACCACGCTCGCCGCGGGCAAACCGCCCGAGGGGTGGGGCATTGGCCGCTGGATCTTCGAGGCGCTGGCGGCGGGCGCCTCTGCGCTGTTCGGCATGGCCTATGTGGCCTTTCTGGCCACGCTCACCCGCGCCTTGCAGGCCCGCCAGCAAGAGCAGGCCTGATGCGACCGGAAATCATCCTGGTGGTCGCCGCCGCCGACAATGACGTCATCGGCAAGGATGGCGCCATGCCCTGGCATCTCCCCGCCGATCTCCGCCACTTCAAGCGACTCACTGTCGGCAAGCCGGTCATCATGGGCCGCCGCACCTTCGAATCCATCGGCAAGCCGCTCCCCGGCCGCCACAATATCGTCCTCACCCGTCAGTCCGGCTGGAACGCCGACGGCGTCACCACCGTCCCCAATCTTGCCGAAGCCGTCGCAGCAGCCGGCATGAACCCCAAGGCGCGCGCCGAGCGCATCATGGTGATCGGCGGCGCTGAAATCTACGCCCTCGCGCTGCCCATCGCCACCGGCATAGAGCTCACCCGCATCCACATCGCGCCAAAGGGGGACACTTTCTTCCCCAGCCCCGACCCGGAGATCTGGCAGGAAACCGCCCGCGAAGACCATGGACCGCAAGGCGACGCGCCGGCGCACAGCTTCATCAGCTACCGCCGCCCATGATGCTGCCTCTGGTCCGCGACAGCCGCAGCCGCTAACTGGCAGCACCATGGAGATCGTGACGGGCGATTGCCGGCTTTCCGCCGGACTGACGGGCGGGGCGCTGGCACTCGGCAATTTCGACGGCGTGCACAAGGGGCATCAGGCCGTCATCGGCGCGGCAATTGCCGCCGCCCGCGCGGCCGGCCGCCCGGCGCTCGTCGCCACCTTCGATCCGCACCCTTCGCGATTCTTCCGGCCGGATGCGCCGCCGTTCGCGCTGACAACACCGGCGCAGAAGCTCCGGCACTTCGCCGGGCTGGGGGTCGATGCCGCCGTCGTGATTCCGTTCGATGCTGCCCTCGCCAGCTTGTCCGCCGAACAGTTCGCCCGGCAATGGCTCGCCGAACGGCTGGGGGTCTCGCATGTCGTCACCGGCGAGGATTTCACCTTTGGCAAGGGCCGCTCCGGCCATGCCGACGATCTGCCGGCGCTGGGGGCCCCGCTCGGCTTCACCGCAGAGGCCATCCGCCCCGTCACCCAGCCCGGCGCCGAAGGGGATGGGGCGATTTCCTCCACCCGCATCCGGCAGGCGCTGGCAGACGGCGACATGCCGCTCGCCACGCGCCTGCTCACTCGCCCGTTCGCGATTTCCGCAGAGGTCATCCACGGCCAGAAGCTCGGCCGCAGCATCGGCGTGCCGACGATCAACCAGCTGTTGGGCGACTATGTCCGGCCGCGCTACGGCGTCTATGCCGTCCGCGTGCACCTGCCCGACGGCAGCACTGCGGCGGGCGTCGCGAATCTCGGCATCCGGCCGATGTTCGATCCGCCGGTGGAGCTGCTGGAAACCTGGATCCTCGACTGGTCCGGAGACCTGTATGGCCAGCAGCCCGAAGTGGAGCTGATCGGCTGGCTGCGGCCCGAGCTGAAGCTGGACGGGCTGGACGCGCTGCAGGCGCAGATCAAGCTCGACGCGGAAGCCGCGAGATCGGTGCTGGCAGCAGTCTGAAACCGACGAAAACGGGCAGCTCAGGCGGCGGAGACCAGCTCCATCTGCCCATGCTCTTCCTGCACAACCTGACGCGCGAAGGGCAGGCACTGGCCGCATTGCGGGCGGCAACCCAGCCGCGCATAGGCCTCGCGCTCGCAGCGAACACCGGTTCGGGCAATCTCCCGCACCTGGACCTCATTCAGCGCATTGCAAGAGCAGACGATCATAGGTTCGCAGGTTCCCGTCAGGCGAAAATCCGATTTTGCGACTGATATGCAATAGTCGGCTGCGTTGCAAGCGATTCGCAACGGCAAACTAGTTAACGATTTCCAACACCCTGCGACCCGGAAAGCGGTGGAACGGCCTCGACCTTGCTGATACGCACAGCCTCGGGTCGAACTGTATAGCGTGTTGCGAGAGGTGGCAGCCCGCGTTGGGGTGCCATCTATGCAAGGCAGGTTGCCGGTCCTCGCGGTATGCGGGACGAGGCCGGAAGTGGTGAAACTGGCGCCGGTTGTGCGGGCGCTCGAGGCGCGCGGCCAGCGCGTAGTCCTGGTGCTTACCGGGCAACATCCCGATCTCGCCCCGCTCATGCTGCGGGAAGCCGGCATCGTCGCCGATTGCGAACTCGCCGTGCGCCTGCCCGGCGCAACGCCTTCGCAGTTGATGGCCGCCATCCTCTCCGCCCTCGGCCCGGTGATGGCGGCCTGGCGCCCGCCGCTGGTGATCGTGCAGGGCGATACGGTTTCGACGCTCGCCGGCGCGCTGGCCGCCGCCTATGCCGGCATAGCCGTCGCCCATGTAGAGGCAGGGCTGCGCACCAACGATCTCGAGGAACCGCACCCCGAAGAGCTGCACCGCACGCTGGTGACGCCAATGGCCAGCCTGCATTTCGCTCCCACCCGTCTTGCCGCCTCGGCACTCCGGCGCGAAGGCGTCGACGCTTCCCGCATCCATGTCACCGGCAACACCGGCATCGATGCCCTGTGCGACACCATCGCCCGGCTGGACGCCGGCCCGGAACTCGCCGCTTCGATCGAGCGCGCATACCCGCAGCTGGTGTCCACCCGACGCCCGCTGCTGCTCGCCACCGTGCACCGACGCGAGAATATCGGGGTTCGGATGCGCAACATCGCCGCCGCACTGGCGCGACTCGCCGACATGGACGAGGCGGAGGTGCTGCTGCCGATGCATCCGAGCCCCGCGGTGCAGGCAATCCTTCGCCCCCAGCTGGAGGGCAGGGCGAGGGTTCACCTTGTCCCGCCGGTCGATCATGCAACGATGGTGTGGATGATGCGCCGCGCTCGCCTGCTGCTGACCGATTCGGGCGGCCTGCAGGAAGAAGCCCCCGCATTGGGGCTGCGCACCCTGATCCTCCGCCGCGCCACCGAACGCGCCGAAGCGGTAAGCGCCGGCGCCGCCGAACTGGTGGAGCTGCAGACCGACAGTATCATCACCGCGGTGCGGCGAAATCTCGCCCGGCGCCCGATGGCGCCGGTCTGGCCATTCGGAAACGGCCAGGCATCAGCCCGCATCGCCAGCATCATCGATAACTGGCTGGGCTATCACCAATCGGCGACGGCGGGACGCTCCACCGTCAGCTGCTGATCGAAAGCTCGCGCGCGCCCAGCCCTAAGAGAAGCGGCAGGAAATCCGGAAAGCTGGTCGAAATGGGCGCCCGGTCGTCGACGATCACCGGTGCGCGCGTCATCAGCGACAGCACCGCGAAACTCATCGCGATCCGATGATCCAGATGCGTCGCGACTGTGGCGCCTCCAGCCGGCTTCGAACCACCGCTCCCCTCCACGATCAGCCCGTCCTCCAGCTCCTCCACCGTCACGCCGGCCGCGCGCAAGCCCGCCGCCATCGCTGCGATCCGGTCGCTTTCCTTCACCCGCAGTTCCTCGATGCCGCGCATCACAGTTCGTCCCTCGGCCATCGTCGCCGCCACGAACAGGATCGGATATTCGTCGATCATCGAAGGCGCGACATCCGGCGGCACCTCGATCCCCTTCAGCACGCTGTGCCGCACGCGCAGATCCGCCACCGGCTCGCCGCCGACCTCGCGCGGATTTTCCGCCACGATGTCGCCACCCATCATCTGCAGCACACGCACCAGCCCGTCGCGCGTCGGGTTCAGACCCACCCCTTCGATCAGGATATCGCTGCCAGGAACGATCAGCGCCGCCACCATCGGAAACCCGGCAGAGGAGGGATCGCCCGGCACCACCAGCTTTTGCGGCTTCAGCTCTGCCCAGCCGCGAACGGCGATCAGCTTGCCGCCGCCGTCCAGCGGCTCGACCGAAAGATCGGCACCGAATCCCTTCAGCATGCGTTCGCTATGGTCACGCGTGGCAATCGGCTCTTCCACCACGGTTTCCGCGCCGATGTTCAGCCCCGCCAGCAGGATCGCCGATTTCACCTGCGCCGAGGCCACCGGCAGCCGATAGCGCAGCGGCAAGGGCCGCTCGGCGCCGCGCAGCATCAGCGGCAGGCGCCCGCCGGGCGAGGCCTGGAATTCCGCCCCCATCCGTCCCAGCGGCGCGATCACCCGCCCCATCGGCCGCTTCGAAAGCGAGGCATCGCCGATGAAGGTGGCGGTGATCGGATGGCTCGCCAGCAGCCCCATCAGCAGCCGGGTAGAGGTGCCACTGTTGCCCATGTCCAGCGCCGGCGCCGGCTGCAGCAGGCTGCCCACACCCACGCCGTCCACCTGCCAGCGGCCGGTCGAATCGCGCGCGACCCCGGCGCCCATCGCCCGCATCGCGGCAGCCGTCGCCAGCACATCCTCGCCTTCCAGCAGCCCGTCGATCTCGCTGCGGCCCACAGCCAGCGCCGACAGCATCAGCGCCCGGTGCGAGATGGACTTGTCGCCCGGCACCTTCACCCGGCCTCTCAGCGGTCCGTCGGCGACCAACGAAAGCGGGGCAGAAAGCGGGGCGGGAAGGGGAGTGGCGCGCTCGGTCATCGGGCGCGGGCTTTGACAGGCGGGCGCACCTATGGCAAGGCGCCCGCCTTCCGGCGATGGCAGGTCCCGGCCAACGCAGGCCCGTGCCTGCGGCTGCTCGAATCAGCCACATCGCCGCTTGTTGGAGAATTCAGAACGTGATCAAGGCCGAATGGGGCACCAAGCGCCAGTGCCCGAAATGCGGGACCCGCTTTTACGACCTGCAAAGCGACGACCCCGTCACCTGCATTGCCTGCGGCAATGCCTGGGTGCCCGAGCCGATCCTGAAGTCGAAACAGACTCTGCCATTCGAGGCCGCCAAGGCTGAAGAATCGCAGGCCGAGCCGGCGCTCGAGACCGACGATCTGGACATCGACGCCGACAGCGACGAGCCGTCGGAAGATTCCGACGTCGATATCGGCGGCGACAGCGACGACATCGCCGAAGTCGTCGTGGAAGACCGCGAGGAAGATCGCTAGAAAAGCGTGCTGGAAAAAATCTGGATGCAGGGCCAAAACTGGGCTTGAACCGCCCGGTTTCCTGCACTAGAGCACCGCCTCCCGCCCCCAGGCGGGACGCATAGAGATGGTTTCGGGGCCTTAGCTCAGCTGGGAGAGCGCTACAATGGCATTGTAGAGGTCAGCGGTTCGATCCCGCTAGGCTCCACCATCCTTCCCCTCAAATCCCTGCGCTGGCTTCACAACTGCCCGTACGTGCGGCAAATCTCCTCACGAGGGATGGGTTGAAGATGTTGCAGCTTTCGCCGGAAACCATTGCCCCACTGCGCACTGCAGCCATCGCGCTTGCGCTCGTCGTCTCCGCACCCGTCTCCGCGCAGCCCGCCGGCCCACAAACGCCGCCGCTGGACCTGAGGCTGGACTGGACCCAGTTCGTTTCCTCTGCCGTCGCCGGCAGCGGCGATTTCGCCCCGCGCTATGGCGGCCGCGCGGATGTCTATGCCGATATCGACGGCGAGGGCATCGGCCTGTGGAACGGCCTCACCATCAAGGCGCAGGGCGAGTTCGTCTATGGCCGCAGCGTCAACCGCGTCGGCTCGCGCGTGCTGCTCCCGGTCAACACCGCGCTCAATTTCCCCTCGAACGACAGCGAGGATTTCGATCTTTCGGTAAACATCGTCCAGCGGATCGGCCGTGTCCGCATCCAGGCCGGCAAGATCAACATGCTGGATCAGTCCACTGCCATCCCCATCGTCGGCGGCGGCGGCAAGGAGGGCTTCCAGCACATCGGCATCGCCTCGCCGCCGGCACTCATCGCTTCGCCCAAGATACTTGGCGCACTGGTCTCCGTCCCCGTCGGCAAGGTCGTCCTCACAGGTGGCGTCTGGGCCCCAGACGACTGGACGAAGCAGTTTGGCCCGGGCCGCTTCTTCAGCGACGGAGTCGACGGCATGGCCGTCGTCCTCATCCCGGCGAAGATCGGCGGCAAGCAGGGTTTCCACAATTTCAGCGTCTTCGTTACCAGCCGCCAGCGCCGCAGCGCCGACGATTTCCCCGATATCACGCTGCCGCCCATCCTCGACAATGTGCCGGTTCCCAAACGCGGTGGCGCCTATTTCAAATATGGCGTGCAGCAATATCTTTGGCAGGATCCCGCCGACCGCAAGCGCGGCTTCGGTCTGTTCGGCCATGTCGGCGTTTCGCAAGGGACGCCCGAAATCCTCAGCTGGAGCATGACCGCGGGCGCAGCTGGATCGGTCCCCTTCGCCTCGCGCCCCAGCGACACCGTCGGCCTCGGCTATTTCCGCCTGGCACTCAACAACAAGTTCATCCGTACCGTGGAACCGCTGCTCCCCCTGAAGGACGAGCAGGGCGTCGAATTCTACTATACCGCCCAGCTGATCCCGGCCATTCGCCTCACCGGCAACATCCAGGTCGTCGATTCAGCGTTCGCGAATGCGCCGACCGCGCTCTACGCCGGCATCCGCGCCAAGACTTCCTTCTAGGCCGCGCGCCGCCCCCGATACTGTGACAGGATTGTCACATGCCGCGCGAAGCTGCGATGCAGCGCAGCAACTCCCTTTTCACCAACGCCTTTCCGTTTAACATTGCCCCCAGATGAACGCGAACACGCGTCACGCATGTGCCGGCTGGGGACGGCGTTACAAAAAGGGACTTGTACCAAATGAAGAATCTGCTCGTGGCCTTTCTTGGCACCACGATCCTGGCGGCGCCTGCATTCGCACAAGCGCCTTCCAGCGCGACAGACGAGAACGAAGCGATCGTCGTCACCGGCTCGCGCATCAAGCGCGTCGTACAAGACAGCCCGCTTCCGCTGCAGATCTTCACCGTCCAGGATCTGAAGCGCGACAGTATCTCCACGCCCGAGCAGTTCATCGCCTCGCTTACGGCCAACGGCACCGGCCTCGACAACCTCGCATCCAACGCCGACGTGGTCGATGGCGCCGCCCGCGGCAACAACGGCGCGTCCTCGGCCAACCTGCGCGGGCAGGGCGCCTCTGCCACCCTCATACTGCTGAACGGCCGCCGCGTTCCCGCCCATGGCCTCAACGGCGGCGTTGTCGACATCAACCAGATTCCGCTCTTCGCCATGGAGCGCGTCGAAGTCCTGAAGGACGGCGCTTCGGCCATCTACGGCACCGATGCCGTCGGCGGTGTCATCAACTTCATCACCCGCAACAACTTTCAGGGCGTGCAGGCCCAGGGCTTCATGGACGTGACCGAAGCCGGCGGCGGCAACATCTTCCGCGGCTCGGTGATGGGCGGCTGGGGCGACCTCGACGATGACGGCTTCAACGTGATGGCAGGGGCTTCCATCACCGAGGCGAAGGCCCTGCGCGGCGATCAGCGAAGCTTTGTGAACACCTTCCAGCCCGAACGCGGCCTGTCGCCCGATACGCGGGGAACGCCCTATGCCACCATCTTCCCCCTGGGTGTCGGTCCGAACACGCCCAACGGCACCATCATGAACGCCGCCGCCAACGCCCCCTTCATTCCCGGAACCACGATCCGCGCCTCGGGGGGCATCAATCCGCTGGCCCTTCCGGGAGGCGCAGGCTGCAATTCTGTCGACGGCATGGACGACTATGCGGCCGACATCTGGAACACGCCGTCGGCCGAATATGCCTGCGCCTGGGATACCGGCCGGGCCGCCGTCCTGCAGCAGCCGCAACGCACCATCAGCTATATCGGCCGCGCCACCTTCCGCACCGGAGACCATGAATTCTACGCCGAGCTGACCGGCTCCGATGCGGATGCGTCAAAGCGCTTCTCCAACCTGCAGATCACGCCAAATACCACAACGCAGAACTATGCCTATGCGCGCACGGCCTCGAACGCCGCCATCTATGATCGCGTGTTCAATTCACTGGTTGCCACCTTCCCGGTGCTGGAATCGCAGCGCGGCAAGCCGATGGCCTATCGCTGGCGCTGCATCGAATGCGGCCCGCGCGAAATCACCACCGAAACCAACACGCTGCGCTTTTCGGCCGGCGCTGACGGCCCGATCGGCTGGGGCTGGGATTATCGGGTCGGCGCCTCCTACGGCTATTCGGAATCCACCTCGACACTCGGCAATGGCTATTATTACCGCAACACCACGCGCGACGCGAACGGCAACATCATCGCCAACGGCATCATCGATGCGCTGAACACGGGCAATATCAACGTCTTCCTGCAGCCGGGCGAAACGCAATCGGCCACCGGCATGGCACTGATCGAGGGCGCTTCGGCCAAGGGCGTGAAGCTCTATGGCGGCAAGTACGGCCTCTGGCAGCTCGATGCGTCCGCCTCCGGCGCGCTGTTCGAACTGCCCGCCGGCACCGTGCAGGCAGCGGTCGGCGTCGATCTCCGCATCGAGGACTATAATTTCAACGGCGATTCCCGCGCCGCCATCGCCCGCCCGGTCATCATCGCCGCTCCGTTCGACGATGTGAACGCGCTCGCCGGCGCCTCGCGGACGGTGAAGGCCGTTTATGGCGAAGTGCTGGTGCCAGTCTTCAAGGGCTTCGAACTGACCGGCGCCCTGCGGCTCGACGATTACAGCGGCTTCGGAACGACCACCAACCCGAAGATCTCCGCGAAATATCGCCCGATCCAGCAGATCATGTTCCGCGGTTCCTACAACACCAGCTTCCGCGTGCCGAACTTCAACCAGCTCTACAACGGCACCACCGTCTCGCTCTACACCGGCCTCGATCTCGTCGATCCGACGACCTGCCCCGGCGGTCGCCCGGATTCGGCAGTCCCCGGCTGCACCCCCATCCGTCCGGACATCCTCACCGGCGGCAATGCCTCGCTACAGCCGGAAACCGCCGAGCAATTCTCGTTCGGCGTGGTCTTCGAACCCACCTCCAACATATTCGTCTCGCTCGACTGGTGGAAGATCGACCGCTCCAACAACATCCAGGTCACGCCGCTGCAGGACATGGTCGACAACTATTCCGACTTCGAGGACAAGTTCATCCGCGATGCTGGCGGCAACATCATCGCCGTCGACCGCCGCTGGATGAACGCCGGCGGCACCCAGACCGAGGGCATCGAAGTGACGGCGCGCGCCAATGCAGATCTCTGGGGCGGAAATATCGGCTTCGGGCTCGATGGCAGCTATCTGCTGAAGAAGAAGTCGAAGCTCTCCCCCGGTGCGGACTGGGGCGTCAGCGAAGTCGGCCGCTACACCCTGTCCGGCGACCTCGGGCTTCGCTGGAAGCACAACATGTTCGTCACCTACCAGAACGGCCCGTGGAACGGCTCGATCTCGCAGATCTTCCGCAAGGGCTACACCAACTCGGTGCTGCCGGGCGTGGCGGCCGGCCGTGTCTCGCCGCCGGACGTTGTGGAAACGACGTCCAACTATGTCATCTACAACATGTCGGTCGGCTACGAGTTCAACGAGAATCTGCAGCTTACCGCAGGCGTGAAGAACCTGTTCGACAAAGACCCGCCGTTCGCTGTCAACTACGACAGCAACCTGGGTTCGGGCAGCAGCTGGGAACCGCGCGTCGCCGATCCGCGCGGCCGTTCCTATACGCTGAACGTGCAGTTCACCTTCTGATCCGAAACGGGGGCCGGCCTCGCCGGCCCCCGATCAGGCCAGCCGCTCCTTCACCTTCGCGGCAAACTCTGTGTCGGTCAGGATGCCGGCGTCATGCGCCACCGCCAGCTTGCGCAGCGCGTCCAGCAAATCTCCCGCAGGTGCAGCCGCCGCCGCGTCTCCGCCACCGACGGCGGCCATCTTCTCTGCATGTGCCAGCTCGGCGGCATGCGCCTTCGCCATCTGCTTTTCGGCAGAGCTTCCGGCCACCGCAGTCGCCGTCTTGGTGATGATGGCGGTGCGCGCAGCCGTTCCAGCCGCCCGCCCAAACAGGCTTGGCCGCCCGCGTCTTGAACCCAGCATATGTCTCTCCTCAGATCGCGTCGGCGATGGCGGTCAGGGTTGCCCGTGCCTGATCCACCGTATCGCCGGAAATACGCTCGGAAACCAGAAGCTCTCCCCCGGCCGCGCGCACAGCATCGGAAAAGCGCGTCGCCCAGATATGCTCCACCAATAGCGCCGCAACCGTCGTCGACGGCTCCAGGCTGTCGGCCACATCCATCAGATCGGCTTCCGACATCAGCCCGCGCACGTCCCCCGTCAGTTCGCGCAGCGCATCGGCCACGTCCTCCGGCAGTTCCTGCATTTCCAGAATCACCGATTCGCCGGCCGCATCCTTCATCACGACTGCCAGATCCAGCAGCCGGATCAGCCCCTTGTCGACAAGATCCGAAACCGCCGATGCAATGTCGCCATTGAAGCGGTTGCCGTCAAAACCCAGCAACAGGAATTCCACCGGTCCGATAGGTGACGTCATCGACTTCTCCTCTTCCAGCTTCCGCTAGCACCCGTATGAGCCGGTTCGGCGACGCCAGTGCCCCATCAGAGGATCAGTGCGCCATCATCAAGGCGACATCGCTGTTGCCCAGCAAGCGCCGTGTCACCCCGCCCAGCAGGAATTCCATCGCACGGCTGCGGCCATAGCCGCCCATCACCACCAGCCCGGAACCAAGCTCCCGCGCCGTCGCCAGCAGCGTATCCGAAGTCGAACCGCCCGCAGCCGTCCGTTCATGCAGCTCTGCCTTGATCCCATGCCGCGACAGATAGGCGGCAACCGCGAGCGGCGGGAAATCGCCCTCTCCCGGCGGATCGATGGTGACGATATCCACCCGCGCCGCCTTCGCCAGCAGCGGCACCGAGCGCTTCACCGCATGCGCGGCTTCCTTGGTCGGCTTCCACGCCACCAGCACCGGATTCTCCAGCTGCAGCCGCGAGGCGCCGTGCGGCACCGCCAGCACCGGCGCATCGGCATGCGTCACCACGGCGGCCAGCGCATGCGCCAGCTCCCGGTCATTGGCGCCGGCCATCGTCATCACGATCGCATCCGACAGCAGCGAGCGGTCGACCAGCGTCTGCGACGGATCGCCCATCGTCTCGACAAAGCTGTAGGAAACGCCTTCGCCCTTCAGCCGCGCCCCCAGCTTCTGCCGCTCGTCCTCGGCGCGCTTCGCTTCATCCTCGACAAGCTGAACCACCATGGCGGCACCGCCCGCGAAGCCGGATTGATCGGCGCCCAGGAAGGCCGGAACCCGCCGCGTCTGCAGGCATTCCAGATGCCCGTCCAGAAAGCGCACCAGATCCAGCGCACCCTGCAGGCGGGATTCGAAATGCGGGTCATCGCCCACGTGCAGCAGAATCGATTTCATCTTCGCCCTCGCTTTCCCGCTTTCAGTGGCGGCGAGTGTGCCCCGCCGCCTTGATCGCCGTCAAACATTAAGGGGAAAAGGCTAGTCGATAACCTCGCCAATACAGTCGCCGAAGCCGATGGTCGCAAACCCCGCGCGCCGCGCCTCGGCCGAAATCCGCAACCTGTCGCCAGCCTGCAGGAAGGTCCGCGTCTCCCCGTTCGGCAGCACAAGCGGCGTCTTGCCGCCGCTCGTCAGCTCCAGCAGCGAGCCTTCCTCGCCAACCTCCGCTCCAGAGATCGTGCCGGTGCCAAACAGGTCACCCGCCTGCAGGTTACAGCCGCCAACCGTGTGGTGCGCCAACATCTGCTGCACTGTCCAGTAAAGCGCCTGCGAACTTCCGCCCGACAGCCGATGCTCCGGCAAATCGGCATCCCGCATTGCTTTCGTCTGCAGCCAGACGCCCAGTTCCAGCGACAGCCCGCCATGCGCCTGATCGTCCGCATCGGCCAGATAGGGAAGCGGCGCCGGATCGCCCTCGGCACGCGCAAAGGCCGGCCCCCGGAACGGCGCCATTGCTTCCGGCGTCACGATCCACGGGCTCACCGTCGTCATGAAATTCTTCGCCAGAAACGGCCCCAGCGGCTGATATTCCCAGCCCTGCACATCACGCGCAGACCAGTCGTTTAATAGGCAAAATCCAGCGATATGCTCATGCGCCTCGGCAATCGAAACGGGAGTGCCCAGCGCATTCCCCGGCCCCACCCACACGCCGATTTCCAGCTCCAGATCCAGCCGCTCGGTAGGGCCGAAGCACGGCGTATCCCCGCCCGGCAACTGCCCCAGCGGCCGCTTCACCGGCGTCCCCGTCAACACCACCGAAGAGGCCCGGCCATGATAGCCGATCGGCACATATTTATAGTTGGGCAGCAAGGGATTATCCGGCCGAAACAGGCTGCCCACCTTCATCGCATGATAAATGCCGGCATAGAAATCGGTGTAGTCTCCCACCTCGCAGGGAAGGTACATGTCGACCACCGTGTGCTGCACAAGGAAAGGCTCGGTGACCTCGCGCTGCGTCTCGTCGGTCAGCAGCGCGAACAGCGCATGGCGCAGCTCCCGCCGCACTTCGGCCCCCAGCGCCAGCAGCTCGTTCAGCCGCTCGCGGGTGAACTCCTCCAGATGCTCCAGCCCCGGCAACAGCCCGGCCTCCAGCACGCCGGCCAGATCGAGCACAAAGCCGCCGATAGCCACGCCGGCGCGCGGGCCACCATGCCCGTCCGCAAACAGTCCCAGCGGCAGGTTCTGCACCGGAAAGTTCGGATGCCCGTCGGCGCCGTCCACCCAGCAACGGGCGTTCACATCATGCGTATGATCGATTGCCCACCAGCTCATGCTTTTGAAAATCCCTGCCAAACATCGTCATAGCCCTGCTGCCGCAGCGGCGTCTCATGGCCCCAGCGCGTCAGCCGGAACGGCCTCACCGTCTCGAACATGAAGGCAAGCCCCGCGTCAAACTTCTGCGGCCGCAAATCCGCCGCGCTGGCCTTTTCCCAGCTCGCCACATCCGGCCCGTGCGCCGACATCCGGTTGTGCAACGACCCGCCGCCCGGCACAAATCCGCCGCCTTCCTTCGCGTCATATTCGCCCGAGATCAGCCCCATATACTCGCTCATCACGTTGCGATGGAACCAGGGCGGCCGGAACGTATCCTCCGCCACCATCCAGCGGCTGGGGAAGATCACGAAATCGCAGTTCGCCACGCCCGGCTGCCCGGAAGGCGAGGTAAGCACGGTGAAGATCGACGGATCGGGATGGTCGAAACTCACCGTCCCCATCGTGTTGAACCGCGCCAGATCATAGCTCCACGGCACCAGATTGCCGTGCCAGGCCACCACATCAAACGGGCTGTGGGGCAGGGCGGTTTCCCAGAACTGCCCGCCGAGCTTCACCACGATCTGCGTCGGCGCATCCGGCTCCGTGCGTGCGGCAGGTGACAAAAAATCCCGCGCATTCGCCAGCCCGTTAGAGCCGATCGGCCCCAGATCAGGCAAGCGGAACAAAGCCCCGTGATTCTCCAGAACATAGCCACGCGAAGGCCCGTCCACATCCATCCGGAACCGGCAGCCGCGCGGCACCAGCGCCACATGTCCCGGCGGCACCGTCATGGCGCCGAACTCGGTGACGATCTCCAGCGCCCCCGCCTGCGGCACAAACAGCATCTCGCCGTCGAAACTGGCAAAGGCACGCCCGGTCATCGAGCGGTTGCAGGCATACAGGTGCACTGAAACGCCTGTGGCTTCCTCCGCAGAGCCATTGCCCGCCAAGGTGTGCAAGCCGTCCAGCCAGTCCGCGCCATGCTCCGGCAGCGGCAGCGGGCTCCAGCGCAGCCGGTTCGGCGTCAGCACTCCGTCCGCGAACGGCGGCGCCTGCACGCCACCCGCCGCCAGCGGCCGATATTCGCCATGCATGGCGCTCGGCAGCCGGCGATACAGCCAGCTGCGCCGGTTCTCGTGCCGGGGCGCGGTGAACGCCGTTCCGGAAAACTGCTCGGCAAACAAGCCCAGCGGCGGCCGCTGCGGCGAATTCCGCCCCACCGGCAAGGCGCCCGCGATTTCCTCCGACTGCAGCTCCGAACCGAAGCCGGTCAAATCCACGACTGCCTCACGAGCGCATGCCGGCGGGGATCACGCCGCGGCGCATCTGGTCCAGTTCCAGCGATTCGAACAGCGCCTTGAAATTGCCCTCTCCAAAGCCGTCATTGCCCTTGCGCTGGATGATCTCGAAGAAGATCGGCCCCACCATATTCTCGGTGAAGATCTGCAGCAGCAGCCCGCCGCCCGTCTCCGGCGCGCCATCGATCAGGATGCGCCGCTTGCGCATTTCCTCGATGTCGTGGCCATGGCCCGGCAGGCGCTTGTCGATCAGGTCGAAATAGGTGTCGGGCGAATCCTGGAAGGCGATGCCATTGGCCTTCAGCGTATCCACCGTCTTGAAAATGTCGTCGGTCGCCAGCGCGATATGCTGGATTCCCTCGCCATTATAGGCCTTCAGGAATTCCTCGATCTGGCTGTGTTCGTCCTGGCTTTCGTTCAGCGGAATGCGGATCTTGTCGTCCGGCGCGGTCATCGCCTTGGAAAACAGACCCGTCGCCTGCCCCTGAATGTCGAAATAGCGGATCTCGCGGAAGCCAAAGATGCGCTCGTAGTAATCCGCCCAGGTTGCCATCTGCCCGCGGCCGACATTGTGCGTCAGGTGATCCAGCGTATGCAGGCCCACGCTGCGGTCGTCGCGCTTCGCACCGGGCACCGCCACGAAGTCCACATCATAGATTTCCGCCGCTCCATAGCGGTCCACCAGATAGAGATTGGCGCCGCCGATGCCCTTGATGGCGGGAATGTTCAGCTCCATCGGGCCAAGCTTGCCGGTCACCGGTTCGGCACCACGCTTCAGCGCTTCGTCAAAGGCAAGGCGCGCATCCTTCACCCGAAACGCCATCGCATTGGCGCTCGGCCCGCGCTTGGCGCGAAACTCGGCCACCTGACCTTCCGGCTCGAAGTTCAGCAGAAAGTTGATGTCGCCCTGCGTATAGCGGCGGACATCCTTCGACCGGTGCGTCGCCACATGGGTGAAGCCCAGCTTCTCGAACAGGTCGGCCAGGCCTTGCGGGTTCGGCCCGGTGAATTCGACGAACTCAAATCCGTCGAGCCCCATGAAATTCTCGACAGGCGGGATATGCTTTGCTGCGCTGGCCATCGAACTCGCTCCTGAATTTATGGCCGATATAGTAACATCGGTTACGATTTCGCGCAAGCCTCCGTCCGCCGCAGCAATTGCATCAGCTGCGCCCGTTCCGCCGCCGAAAAGCTGCCAAACAGCTCCTCCTCCATCTTCAGCGCCAGCGGAGAAATCTCTTCATACAGCGCAGCGCCCTCGGCCGTCAGCCCCAGCTCCAGCGTCCGCCGGTCGCCCGCAGGCGCCCGCGACAGCAGCCCCCGCTCCACCAGTGCCGCCACTGCGCGGCTCACCGTCATCTTGTCCATCTGCGTCGCCGCCACCAGCGCCGCCTGCGCCATCCGGCCGCCTTCGGCCACTACCGCAATCACCCGCCACTCCGGCACTTTCAGCCCAAAGCGGGACTGATAGACAGCAGCCACCCGGTCAGAGACGGCGTTGGACGCAATCGAAAGCCGATAGGGCAGGAATTCGGAAAGACGCAGCATCGCCCACGTCCTAGAGCAGCAAGCTGGCGAACAGAAGCGAGGCGATGAAGCTCACCAGCGTCGCCACCAGCACCGGCACGGCCGATCGCCAGCCCATTCCCATCACCATGTTCACATGCATGCGCATGGCAGTCGCCGTTACCGCCAGCAGCAAAAAGGCCTTGGAAATGGTCAGCCCGATCCGGTTCACCTCGGCTGGAAATCCGATCAGGCTGTTCAGTACCATCACCACCAGAAAGGCGGTGATGAACCACGGCAGCGTCAGCCGCCGCAACACGCCCTTGCTGCCGCCGTCTGACGGGCGAAGGGCAAGGCTGGCAAGAGCGATCACCGGCGCCAGCAGGGCAACCCGCGCCAGCTTCACGATGGTCGCGTCCATCCCAGCCGCGTTGGAAAAGGCATAACCTCCGCCGATCGCCTGCGCCACGTCATGCACCGAAGCGCCGATCAGGAATCCGGCCTGCGCGTCCGACAGCCCCATTTGCCCCGCCAGCACCGGATAGACGGACATCGCCAGCGCGCTCGCCAGCGAGATCCCCACCAGTGTCAGCGCAAACTGTTCCTGCGGCAGCCGCTGCCGCCCGATCACGCCATAGAGCGCCAGCGCAGCGCTTGCCCCGCAGATGGCGGTCGCCCCGCCCGCCAGCAGCCCCGCATAGGGCGATTGCCCCGAAATCCGCGCGCCGACAAACCCCGCACCGATGGTCAGCGCCATGATCACCGCCAGCGCAGCAAACGGAACCAGCCCCAGATCGATGACCTGGGCAAAGGTGATCTGCAGCCCCAGCACCACAATACCGATGCGCAGACAGGTGCGGGAGGCAAAATCCAGCCCCTTGTGCGTGCGCTCGTCGGCAGAAACGAAGTTCAGCGCCATTCCCACGATCAGCCCCAGCAGGATGATCGGAAAATCATAGTGATCCGAAAGCCAGGCGGCCGCCGCCGCCGCCGTCGCACACACTGCCAGCCCCGGGAAATAGCCGCCCAGCCGCTGCCGCTCGGCCGGTCGGGTGCCCTGTTCCGCAAGATAGATCTCGCCGAACAGATCCCCAGCACCATGCATGCTGGCAAGATCCATCGAGCGGGCTTTGGCGGTTTTTCTGTCAGGCGCTGTCATAGGTGCCGATCCGTATATCAGCCGGATTCCGGAAAGGGGATCGGCTGAATCGATCCGCTGGCAATGACCATGTATTGGAATGGTCGGGGAAAGAGGATTCGAACCTCCGGCCTCTGCCTCCCGAAGGCAGCGCTCTACCAGGCTGAGCTATTCCCCGGACCGAGGCGGCGGGATAGTCGGGCACCCCTGCCGCGTCAAGCGCCCAACGGGCGACTTCGGCAAATAGTTGCCGGCAGCGCTCAATCGGCAATAACGCGCCGAAGTTCGTCCAGCGTGGCGATTTTCTCCCGCGGGGCGCCAGGCCGTGCACGCGAAACCTCCAGCGCATCGATCTTTTGCCAGTCGGCGAAATAGGCCACCTTCACCTTCCGCCCAGCCAGCAACGCATCCAGCCCCGCCGGTCCCGGCTTGCCGCCGCTCCGCTCGACGGCCGCCAGCCTCTCCACCAGCGCAAACCCATCCGGCCGGTTGGTGCCGATCGTGCCCGAAGGTCCCCGCCGCGCCCAGCCGACACACCACAGCCCGTCGGAAATCAGCCCGTCCACATTGGCGAACCGCCCGGCATCGGTATCATAAGGCACGCCAGGCACAGGGCTGGTGCGATAGCCAATGGCCGCCACCACCAGCCCGCAGGGAATGATCTCCGTCTCGCCGGTATCCACGGCACGGCCGTCTGCATCCAGCCGCGTCCTCATCACTTCGATGGCCTCGACACGGCCGTTTCCCAGCACCTTCAGCGGCCGGTGAAAGAAATCCAGTTGCACCACCACCCGCTTCTCCGGGTCGGGGCCGGCGGCCGCGAACTTGCGCAGCACCTCCACTACCCGGCGCTGTCCCGTTTCCAGCGCGGCATCGGCCTCCACCGGCGGGAAATCCTCCGGCCGCACCAGCGGCGTCGCCAGCTCCAGCTCGCCCAGCTCGCCCACTTCCTTCAGGGTAAAGCTCGCCTGATGCGGCCCGCGCCGCCCCAATATATGCACCCGCCGCAGGCCGGAGCGCAGATCGGGCATCAGCGCATCGCCGACAATATCGCTGTCCGAAAGCTCCCCCACCGTCTTCGCCAGGATACGCGCGCAATCGATGGCGACATTGCCGTTGCCCACGATCACCGCGCCTTCCACTGCCATCGGCGGCACCCGGTCGTGGAAATCCGGATGGCCGTTGTACCAGCCGACAAACGCCGCCGACCCCATCACGCCGGGCAGCTCGCTGCCCGGCACGCCCAGCGGCTTGTCCAGCGGCGCCCCGATCGCCAGCACCACATCGTCATAGAGCCCCGTCAGCTCCTCGACGGAAACATCCTCACCGATCGTCACATTGCCCACAAAGCGCACCCGCGCATCGGTCGCCACCGCTTCATAGCGCCGGGAAACCGCCTTGATGGATTGGTGATCCGGCGCCACCCCGGCACGTATCAGGCCATAGGGCGTCGGCAGCCGATCGATGATGTCGCACCGCACATCCTCGCCAAAGGTCTTCAGCGCAGCCTCCGCCGTATAGAATCCGGCCGGTCCCGAGCCAATGATTGCCAGTGTCCGCATGCGGTTCTCCCTCACCGCCGGAAGTTGGCGGGAAAACGCGGCCTGTTCAACCGCCTACTGCCCCGGCAGGTTCAGCACCGCGTCCAGGCAGGCATCCACCGCCTGCCGCGTCCCGGCTGTCATGCCGATGAAGGATCGCCGGGCGTCTGACGGATCGCTGCTCCGCTCCAGCATCCCCCGGTCGACCATCGCCTTGATCCAGCGCAGGCCCGTGGTGGTCGGCACGGCCGCCGCAATGCACAGGCTGGAAACGCTGACCTGCCGATTCTCCAGCCGCGCCGCAGCCAGATCCAGCAGCATGTCCCACACCGGATCGGCAAACAGGTCCGAGGGGAAGAAGCGGTCGCGCAACCGTCGCGCCCGGATATGCGCCCGAATCCGTCCCGAATCGACAGGCCGGGCCGCTTCCGCAGGCCGCCCCGCCACCAGATCGTTCAGCGCCGCCGCCACCCGTTCGGCATCGCGACGCAGCGCCGCAAACCGCTCGCCACTGTCGTAATGCGCGCCGGCGTCAGCCACCGCCGTCCCGCCCGTCCTGCCGGCTGCGTCGGCAAGCGCTCGCTGCAGCGCCTCCGGGCTTGCCGGCGCATCGACGATCTCCAGCGCATGATCCAGCAGCAATCCCGCCGCATCGGCATCCTCGGCGCCCGCCACCAGCACGATCGGCAGGCCCGCGAACAGCGGCTCCGCCAGCGCCGCGCCCAGAGCTGCATCCACCCGGTCAGCCGATACCAGCAGGATGTCGGGCATCTCGCGACGCAACGCCGCAGCGCCGTCTCCGCGCGCTTCGATCAGGCTCCACCGGGCACCCGCAAGTGCCGGAGCCGAAGCTCCCATCACCAGAACCCTGGCAACGCCATCACCGATCCGATCCAAAACGGAGCTATCATAGTCAGCCACGCGACATTCCTTACCAACTGGAAACCTTGTTATTTTCCCAGTCAGGAAAGGAAGCCGCCCTCCGGCCCCCCGATATTCCCGCCAGAGCGGACATGCCTCGGCTCAAGCTTTCGCCTCGCCTGTGCAACATGCCGCCGACCCACTTCACCGTCGCGCGTTCGGGCCGGAAAATCAACGGTGCCAGACAAAATCCCGGAAGGGGGATTGCGGCGGAGGGGGCGGGAAGGGGCGCCAGGAACTGACGGCCGCAAAGAGGCCGCACAAGAGGAGCAAGATGGGCGAAGTTCCACTGCTGCCGCCCCGGCCGTCACCACGGCACGGGGGCCGCGTTTCCGCCGACCTGGTCGGCAATTCTCCCGCCATGCGAGAGCTTCGGCAATCCATCGCTCGCGTCGCGGTAACCGAGGCCACCGTCCTCATCAGCGGCCCCTCCGGCAGCGGCAAGGAAAATGCCGCCCGCGCCGTCCACGCCGCATCCCCTCGCGCCTCCGGCCCGTTCGAGGCGGTGAACTGCGGCGCCATCCCGCACGAACTGGCAGAGGCCGAGCTGTTCGGCGCCGAAGCCGGCGCCTACACCGGGGCGCAGAAACAACGCATAGGCCGGCTCGAAGCGGCACAGGGCGGCACGCTGTTCCTCGATGAAATCGGCGACCTGCCGCTGCCGCTGCAGGTAAAGCTGCTGCGTGCCCTCGAAACCCGCAGCATAGAGCGTCTCGGCGGCGGACGCCCGATTGCCGTCGACTTTCGTCTGGTCGCCGCCACCAACGTCGATCTGGAAGCTGCCGTCGCGCAAGGCCGCTTCCGCGCCGACCTCTACTGGCGGCTCGCGGTAGTGTGGCTCGATCTGCCGCCGCTGGCTGCCCGTCGCGAGGATATCCCCGCCCTCGTCGCCCACTTCTCAGACGCGCTGCGCCAACGCCTGCACCTCCCGGATTGCGGCCGCGAAGCGCTCATCGCGCACGGCTGGCCGGGCAACCTGCGCGAACTGCGCAACCTCGTCGAACGGGCGCTTGCACATGGCGAACGCGTGCTCGACGCCGAAACCATCGCCCGCCTTCTGCACCCCCGCCGCCGCCCGATGCAGGATTGGCTGGCAGCCGCCCCACCGGCGCCACCCCCCGCGCGCGAATTTCCCATGCAGATGGCAGCGCCCATCTCGCCAATGGACCTGAAGGCGCTGATGGCCGAAGCGGAAGCCGCCCTCATCGCCGAAGCCCTCGCGGCCAGCGGCGGCACGATAGCCCAGTCCGCCCGCCTCCTCGGCATGAAGCGCACCACCCTCGTCGAAAAGATGAAGCGAATGGGCCTGAAGGCAGCCAACGAAGCGGCGTAGCCGTAACGGCGCGCTGGTGCAGCTTGGCGCGCTCCGAAAGCCTGCCACTGTCCTGCGAACGAGGTGGTTCGCCCGGCAAGCCGGAAAGATCAGCCCGGATCAGCCGCGGCCAGAGCCGTCTTTACCCGCCTAGCGCTTGGCGATCGGCACATAGTCCCGCTGCGGCGCGCCGGTATAGAGCTGGCGCGGACGGCCGATCTTCTGCTCCGGATCGCCGATCATCTCGTTCCACTGCGCCACCCAGCCCACGGTGCGGGCCAGCGCGAACAGCGCCGTGAACATGCTGGTGGGGAAGCCCACGGCAGAAAGAACGATTCCCGAATAGAAGTCGACGTTCGGGAACAGCTTCTTTTCGATGAAGTAGCTATCGTTCAGCGCCATTTCTTCCAGCTGCAGCGCCACCTCGAACACGGGGTCCGTAACCTTCAGTTCCTTGAACAGCTCGCGCACGGTCTTCTGCATCACCGTCGCGCGCGGATCGTAGTTCTTGTACACCCGGTGGCCAAAGCCCATCAGGCGGAACGGGTCATCCTTGTTCTTGGCGCGGGCGATATACTCCGGGATCCGCTCCGGACGCCCGATCTCGCGCAGCATTTCCAGCGCCGCCTCGTTGGCGCCACCATGCGCCGGACCCCACAGGCAGGCGATACCGGCGGCCATGCAGGCAAACGGGTTCGCGCCGGAAGACCCGGCCAGCCGCACCGTGGAGGTGGAGGCGTTCTGCTCATGATCGGCGTGCAGGATGAAGATGCGGTCCATCGCCCGCTCGACGATCGGGTTCACCACATATTCCTCGGCCGGCACGCCAAAGGTCATCCGCAGGAAATTCCCGGTGTAGCTCAGCGAGTTGTCGGGATAGATAAAGGGTTGGCCGATCGAATATTTATAGGCCATCGCCGCGATCGTGGGCATTTTCGCGATCAGCCGGTGGCTGGCGATCATGCGCTGCTTCGGATCGTCGATGTCGGTCGAGTCGTGATAGAAGGCCGAAAGCGCTCCCACCACGCCGCACATGATGGCCATCGGGTGCGCGTCGCGGCGGAAACCGCGGAAGAACTGCATCAGCTGCTCGTGCACCATGGTGTGGCGGCTGATGGTATGTTCGAACTTCGCCAGCTCATCCTTCGAAGGAAGCTCGCCTTCGGTCAGCAGATAGGCGACTTCCATGAAGCTGGAGTCTTCGGCCAGCTGCTGGATCGGATATCCACGGTGCAGCAGCACGCCCTCGTCGCCGTCGATATAGGTGATCGCGCTTTCGCAGGAAGCGGTCGAGGTGAATCCAGGGTCGAAGGTGAAGGCGCCAGTCTGACCGTAGAGCTTGCGGATATCCACCACGTCCGGGCCGATGCTGCCATGTTTCACCGGCATTTCCAGCGATTTGCTACCGAGGGTGATGTTCGCCTGCTCGCTCATATGATCGCCTTTCAATTCTTCCCGTCAGCACCGGAGCGCATCGCCGATGCACTCAGAGCTTTCCTCCAAGCGCATCGTCGATGCGCTCAGAGCTTATCCCCAAGCGCATCGTCGATGCGCCCAAGGCTTTCGTCGCGTCCAAGCGCTGCCATCACGGCAAAGACGCTGGGGCTGTTACCCTGGCCGGTCAGCGCCGCCCGCAGCGGGCCGGCAACCTTGCCAAGTCCGAGTCCGGCGCCCTCTGCCACAGACTTGGCTGCAGCTTCCAGCGCCTCACGCTCCCAGTCCGCCACAGCCGCAAGTGCAGTGCGAACATCCGCCAGAAGCGCCCGGCCTATGGGGTCTAGCAACTTTGTCGCGGCTTCGTCCATGGGAAGGGGGCGGTTGCGAACAAGAAACAGCGCCGATCCTGCCAACTCATTGAGGTTCTTCGCCCGGGGCTTCAACTCATCCATGCTGCGAAGCAACAGATTCCGCTCCGAGTCGGTCAGCGCGCGGCCAATGGAATCGGCAATCCGCGGCGCCGCCAGCTCCACCAGCCGGCCATTGTCGGCCTGCTTCATATAGTGGGCGTTGACGCTCTCCAGCTTCTTCAGGTCGAACCGCCCCGGCGATCGGCCGACACCGTCCAGGTCAAACAGCTTCACCGCTTCGTCCCGCGTCACCAGTTCGGTATCGCCATGCGCCCAGCCCAGCCGCAGCAGGTAATTCTCCAGCGCTTCCGGCAGGATGCCCATCTCGTCGCGATAGGCTTCCACCCCCAGCGCCCCGTGCCGCTTGGAAAGCTTGGCGCCGTCCGGCCCGTGGATCATCGGCACATGCGCATAGACCGGCCGCGGCCAGCCCAGCGCGTCGATCAGCGCCAGCTGCCGGAACGTGTTCGTCAGATGGTCGTCACCGCGGATCACGTCCGTCACGCCCATGTCGTGGTCGTCCACAACCACTGCCAGCATATAGGTGGGGGTGCCGTCCGACCGCAGCAAGACGAAGTCATCCAGCTCGCTGTTCTGCTGGCGCACGTCCCCCTGCACCTTGTCGGCGATCAATGTTTCGCCCGTTTGCGGCGACTTCAGCCGCACCACGAACGGCAGATCGGGCGTATCGGTCCGATCCCGCCAACGCCCGTCATAGCGCTGCGGCAGGCCCTTTTCCTTCTGCTCGGCCCGCATCGCCTCCAGCTCTTCGGCCGTCGCATAGCAGCGATAGGCCTTGCCCTCGGCCAGCAGCCGATGCGCAATTTCCGCATGTCGGGGCGCCCGCGCAAACTGGAACAGCGGCGGCCGGTCCGCCGTCAGCCCCAGCCACGCCATCCCGTCCAGGATCTTGGCAATCGCATCGTCGGTCGAACGCGCCCGGTCGGTATCCTCGATCCGCAGCAGGAACGTGCCGCCATGGTGCTTCGCATACAGCCAGTTGAACAGCGCTGTCCGGGCCCCACCGATATGCAGATAGCCGGTGGGGGAGGGCGCAAAGCGCGTCACCGGGCGCGGCAGGCCGGCAAATTCGGGTAGGACGGAATCAGTTGCAGGCGGCATCAAAGCATCCGAAAGCTGGGGCCGGGGTCGGCCCAAAACGAAACAGGGGCGAAAAGCGCCGGGTGGCTAGCACCATCGCACAGCTTGGGCAAAAGTCTTTCGTGCGAATCCCGTTTCGCGCGTCGTTTCAGGCCATGCTGGAGGCCGAGCGACGCCAGTGGATTCTCTTCGCCCCCGTCTGCCTGGGCCTCGGAATCGGCCTCTGGTTCCTGCTGCCGTTCAACGGCCAACGGCAGGCCGCCGTTCTCGCCGCTCTGTCGCTGGCGCTGCTCGGCCTCGCCCTTCCCGGACTTCCGCGCCGCCTGATCGTCACAGCTGGCCTGCTGGTTGCGCTCGGCCTCCTTGCCGCCGAGTGGCGCAGCGCACAGGTCGCAGCACCCCGCCTCTATCACCGCCTTACCGCCGCGCCGTTCGCGGGCACGGTCCAGCAGATAATCCAGCGCGAAGGCGGCGAGCGCGTGCAGATCGTCCTGCTGCGCGACGCCAGCAGCATCGATCCCGCCGTCCGCGTGCGCCTCACCGCCCACGAACCGCTTCCGCCCGGCGTAGAGCCCGGCGCCCGTATCGCCGTCACCGCCACCCTCGGCCCCGTTCCCGGCCCCTCGCTCCCCGGACTGCACGATCCGGCTCGCACTGCCTGGTTTCAGGGCGTCTCCGCCAGCGGCCGCATCGTCGGGCCAGTGAACCTCATCGTTCGCACGCCCGGCAGCAAAAGCTGGCTGGATCGCAGCCGCCAACACCTGTCGGCCTATATCGCAAAAGCCCTCGGCGGAGACGCCGGCGCCATCGCCGTTGCCCTCAGCGTCGGCGAACAGGGCAGGGCGCGGCCGGAGCTGCTGGAGGACATGCGAATCTCCGGTCTCGCCCACCTGCTCAGCGTCTCGGGCTTCCACGTCAGCGTCGTTGTCTCCGGTGCCTTCCTGCTGCTCCGCCGCCTGCTCGCCCTGTCGCCGTGGCTTGCAAACCGCACCTCGGTCTCCCGCCTTGCGGCAATCGGCGCCGGCCTCGCCGGCACCGCCTATGTCTTCCTCTCCGGCGCCGAATTTCCGGCGGTCCGCTCGATGATCGCCGCCTGGGTCGTGCTTGTCGCCCTGATGCTGGGGCGCGATCCCTTCTCGCTCCGCCTCATCGCTTTCGGCGCCTTTCTGATTCTGTTCGTCCGCCCCGAAGCGCTGCTGAACCCGGGCTTCCAGCTCAGTTTCGCCGCCGTCGCCGCCATCGTCGCGCTGTCGTTGACGCCCTTCGGCAAGCGACTGACCATGGCCGGACCAGAAGAGGGAGCGCTGCCCAAGGTCGGCCGCCTCCTGCTGGCGCTGATGCTCACCGGCTTCGTCGCCGAAGCAGTATTGACGCCGATCGCATTGTTCCACTTCGGCCGCACCGGGGCTTATGGCGTGTTCGCCAACGTCCTCGCCATCCCGCTCACCAGCTTCATTGTCATGCCGCTCCTCGGCCTGTGGCTCTTCCTATCCGTCCTCGGCTTGGGGGGCCTCGTTGCATGGGCGCTGATCCCGTCGCTCGATCTGCTTGCGGCGATCGCCTCGCGCGTCGCCGCGCTCCCCGGTGCCAGCCTCACGCTTCCTTCCATGCCGCTGCCGGCGCTGCTCCTGCTGGTGGGCGGCGGCCTTCCACTCATCCTGCTGCAGGGCCGGCTGCGCTGGAGCGGACTGCCACTGATCCTGACCGGCGCCGCGCTGGCGCTTTTCGCTCCCCGCCCGGACATTCTCATCAGCGCCGACGGCCGGCAGGTGGGGGTGGTGGCAGACGGCCATCTGCACACGCTGCGCGGCCATCGCGGCGGCTATCTCGCCAACAGCTGGGCCGAGGCAAGCGGCGCTCCGGCCGATCTTTCGCTAGCCAGCCTGCCGGGCGCCCGCTGCGACAGATTCGCCTGCGCGGCAGGTCTGCAGACCGGCCTCCAACTTCTCGCACTCACCGGCGAATCCCGGCCCACCCGGCAAAGCTGCGCCGGCGTCGACCTCGTCGTTTCGCCTGCGCCGCTTTCGCCCGCCTGCGTCCCGCGCTGGCAACGCATCGATCAGGCAGTGCTGAAAAAGTCCGGCGCCATCGCCATCCATTCAGGCCCGCGCCGCATGGTCAGCGTCGCCGACCGCGCCGGCGATCAGCCCTGGTCGCCGTCGGCCCTTCCCGGCGAGCGCCCGCGCCTGCTAGGAAGCCCGGCATGGACGGGCGTGATAGCGGAATAGACGAAACGCAGGCAGCAGCGCGGCTGGCAGAACTGGCGGCCGAGATCGAAGCGCACAGCCGCGCCTATTATCAGGACGACGCCCCCGCCATTTCCGATGCGGAATTCGATGCACTGGTGGCCGAAAACAAGGCGCTCGAAGCCCGCTTCCCGCACCTCGTTCGCGCCGATTCCCCCAGCAGCAGGGTCGGCGCCGCAGCAGCCTCCGGCTTCGGCAAGATCCGTCATGCCCGCCCCATGCTCAGCCTCGACAATGGCTTCAGCGCCGAAGACGCGTTCGAATTCGAAGCCCGCGTCCGCCGCTTCCTGAACCTCCCCGCCGAGGCCCCGCTCGCCTTCACCGCAGAGGCCAAGATCGACGGCCTTTCGCTCTCGATCCGCTATGAAGGTGGCAAGCTCGCCAATGCCGCCACCCGCGGCGATGGCGCCGTCGGCGAAGACGTAACCGCCAATGCACGCACCATCGCCGACATCCCGCAGACCCTTCCCGCCGACGCGCCCGAAATCCTCGAAGTCCGCGGCGAAGTCTATATGAGCTGGGAGGCCTTTGCTGCACTCAACGAGGTGCAGCAACAGGCCGGCGGAAAGATCTTCGCCAACCCGCGCAATGCCGCAGCAGGTTCGCTCCGCCAGATCGATTCCAGCGTCACCGCCCGCCGCCCACTTCGCTTCTATGCCCATGGCTGGGGGGAGATTTCCGCCCCGCTCGGCGACACCCAATATGATTCCATGCTGCAGCTGCAGACGTGGGGCTTCCCCGTCTCTGACACGCTCGTCCGCGCGCAGGGCATGGCCGAAGTGCTGGAAGCGTACAATGCGCTGCAACAGGCCCGACCAACGCTCGGCTACGACATCGATGGCCTCGTTTCCAAGGTGGACAGCCTCGCCCTGCAGGAGCGGCTGGGGCAAGTCGCCCGCCATCCGCGCTGGGCGTTGGCGCATAAATTCCCCGCCGAACGCGCCCTCACCGAACTGGCGGCAATCGACATCCAGGTCGGCCGCACCGGCGCGCTCACGCCCGTCGCCCGGCTAAGGCCGGTGAATGTCGGCGGCGTCGTCGTCACCAACGCCACGCTGCACAACGAGGACGAGATCCGCCGCAAGGATATCCGCGTCGGCGACACGGTGGAGGTGCAGCGCGCAGGCGACGTCATCCCGCAAATCCTCGGCTGGACCGGCGACGAAGCGCAGCATCTGGCCCGCGCCGAATATGCCTTCCCCGATCACTGCCCCCAGTGCGGCAGCCTGGCAGTCCGCGAGGAAGGCGAAGCCGTCCGCCGCTGCACCGGCGGTCTCATCTGCCCGGCGCAACAATATGAACGCTTCCGCCACTTCGTCTCCCGCCGCGCCGTCGACATCGACGGGCTGGGCGGCAAGAGCATCGAGGAGTTCATCGAACTCGGCTGGCTGCGTACGCCCGCCGACATTTTCCGCCTGCACCGTCACGCCGAAGAACTGAAAGCGCGCGAAGGCTGGAAGGAAAAATCCGTCCAGAACCTCCTCGACAGCATCGAGGCCCGCCGCAACATCGGCCTGGATCGGCTGCTGTTCGGCCTGGGCATCCGCCATGTCGGCGAAGTGACGGCCCGCGATCTCGCTCGCGCCACACACAACTGGCCCAACCTCGAAGCCCTGCTGGAAAAACTCGTCGCCCACGCTCCCGAACCAGCGCTGGGCGAAACCGAAGAAAAGCACTGGAAGCGCGTCGCTGCAGACCGAGCCGCTCTGGTCGGCGTCGGCGGCGTAGGCCCCGAAGTCGCCTCCGCACTCGCCGATTTCTGGAGCGAACCGCACAACCGCGACCTGGTCCACGACCTGCTCAGCGAAGTGAATCCAGCCGAAGTCCGCCTCGAAACCCGCGAATCCCCGGTCTCCGGCAAGACCATGGTCTTCACCGGAACGCTGGAAAGCATGGGCCGCGACGAAGCCAAGGCCCGCGCCGAAGCCCTGGGAGCCAAAGTCTCCGGCAGCGTCTCCGCAAAAACCGACATCCTCGTCGCAGGCGCAGACGCAGGCTCCAAACGCGCCAAGGCGGAAGCGCTGGGCGTGCAGGTGATCAGCGAAGCCGACTGGCTGGCAATCCTCAACCACCCATAAACCCGGCCGCAGGCCGGCGCGCCCGCGCAAGTGCGCGGAACCGGCACGCAGCGCCAAACCAAAGACCCGGCCGCAGGCCGCAAGCGCGACGGCGCGCCCGCGCAAGTGCGCGGAACCGGCGCGCAGCGCCAAACCAAAGACCCGGCCGCAGGCCGCAAGCGCGACGGCGCGCCCGCGCAAGTGCGCGGAACCGGCGCGGAGCGCCAAACTAAAGCGTATCGATCTGCCAGCCTCTCCCGGCAGTCTCCCGCCGAGCCCCCCGCAGCGCCGCGCGCCGGTTTGCCGGCGCCTCCTTCCGGAACAGCAGCACGGGCCATTCCGCCGTCGGCGAACGGTCGATCAGGGTCAGCCCCTGCGCCCGATAGGCGGCGATCACCTTTGTCGCCTGTGGCTGCAGCAATCCAGCCAGAATCAGGTGCCCGCCGCGCGCCACCACCGCCGAAACGGACGGCGCCAGCGCCACCAGCGGCCCGGCCAATATGTTTGCAAACACAAGATCATAGGGCGCGCGCCCGGCAATGACCGCATGCTCCACGCCCGGTGCCGCCAGCATCGTCACCGCACCCGGCCCTCGCCCGGCGCGCACGCCGTTCAGCCGCGCATTCTCAGCCGCTACCTTCGCTGCCACCGGGTCCAGATCGGCGGCCGTCAGCCGCGCCTTCGGAAACAGCTTGTGCGCAGCAAAGGCCAGCAGTCCTGATCCGGTGCCCACATCCAGCACATTGCGCTTGGCGCCACGCTTCGCCAGCCGCACCGCCATCGCCACGCAACCGGCGGTTGTGGCATGCTGCCCGGTACCAAACGCCAGACCGGCGTCGATGCGGATCGGCCACTGGCCGGGCCGCTCGGTGCCGCGATGCTCGGCCGTATGCACATGAAACCGGCCGATATCTGCCGGCTCCAGCCCCGCCTGCGACAGCGTCACCCAATCCTCATCGTCCAGCGCCTCCACCGTCGGCTCCGACCCCGAAGAGGGAGCCAGCTCAGCAAATGCCTTCAGCAGCGCGCCGTCCGGCTCTCCTTCCGCATACAGCTGCAGCTCCCAGCCATCCGCCGTCTCGGCGGCAACAAGCGTCGGCTGCGGGTCCAGTCCGGGGAAGGGCTCGTCCGCCAGCGCCGCAGAATCCGCTTCCGCCCGGCTGCACGGCAGGCGAGCCAGGAAGCTCGTCACAGATGCGCCCGGATGGTTGCAATCGCGAGGTCGCTGCGCGCCTTCCAGTCACCGGCGATCTCGGTGAACTCCACCCCCCTTGCGACAAATTCGTCGACCACGATCCGGTGAAACCTCAGCCGCTCCTCGTCCGCGCCAAACATGCGCACCGGGTCGGAAACGAAGGGCACATCGGGGATCAGCAACAGGTGCAGATCGGCACGGCTTTCCCGTTCGGCCAGTATGGGGTCCCGCTCGCCAAACAGCATCGTCGCCCAGGCCGACGTCATCACGATATCGGTATCCTCGATCAGCACCGGCGGTCTGGCGGCCGCTGCCTGATCCGCCGCGATCTCATGCCCCTCGGCGATGGCGTAATGATCCTCCAGCTCCAGGTCGCGCCGCAGCCGCTCGGTATAGGTGCGCCCGAACTCCGGTACGCTAAGGCCGCCGAAATGCGCCGCCAGATGCACACACAGCGTTGATTTTCCCACCGATTCCACACCCGAAAGCACGACACGCAGCATTCTCAAACCCCTTTTTGCGCCTGCCGCCATTCGCGCCAGCCATACAGCGCAACCAGCAGCAACACCGCATAGACGCAGCTCGTAAACCACAGCGACTGCGTTGCGTAGAGGCCGACAGAGCCGATGTTCACAAGAATCCAGAACAGCCAGGTCTCGACGCGCCGCCGCGCCTGCCAATATTGCGCCGAAAGCGCCAGCGCCGTGTTGGCGCTGTCCCAGAACGGGCTGGCCGCATCCGTCGTCCGCGCCAGCAACAGGCCGATTCCCACCGCCATCAGCACGATCCCGGCGGCCGTAGCCCAGCGCTCTGGCCGGGACATCCGCAAGACCGGAAGTTCGCCTGATTCCGCCTGTGCCCGCCGCCAGTTCCACAGCCCATACAGGTTCAGCGCCAGAAACAGGAATTGCAGCGCAAAGGCCGCATACAGCCGCGCCTCCCAGAAAACCAAGGCATAGATGCTGACCGCTGCAATGCCGAAGGCATAGTTCCACATCGACCTGCGGGCGACGAGCCAGACGTTCAGCAGCAGCAGCAGCGATGCAAAGGCCTCGACTTCCCAGCTCAATGTCTCGCGCTCCCGGCAATGCCAGCTTGTCGCCCGCCCGCGCGGGCTGCAAATCCGGGGCAAGTGAAGGGAAGGGATTCGATGCAAGGCATGTGCAAATATCGGTGGCGGCAAAGCCATGCCGCTGTCAAACCAGCAAAAAGCAGTACCCGTGCTTGATCCGATAACCGACGGCAAAGCCGCGCTACAGGCCCTCATCCAGCGCAGCAGCGGCAAGGCGGTTCAGCTGCAATCCGTGGCGGCCCTCTCGGGCGGCGCTTCCAGCGCCACCTATCGCGTCGACGCGCAGATCGATGGCAAGCCCACGCCCCTCATCTTCCAGCGCACCGCGGGCGAGGGCCATGATGGCCTTCCCCGCAGCATCCAGGCCGAAGTCCTGCAAAGGGCAGGGCAACTGGGCGTCCCGGTTCCTTCGGTCATCGCCACCACCAGTCCCGCCGACGATCTGGGCGACGGCGTCATATCCACCATGGTTGCCGGCGAAGCTCTGGCCCCGCGCTGGCTCCGCCTGCCGGAATATGCAGCCGCCCGCGAAAAACTCACCGCCCAGTGCGCAGAAGCACTCGCCAAACTGCACGCCGCGCCGCTTTCCAACTGGGGTGACCTGCCGCTCAAATCCGGCTCCGGCGCCGAGCTGCTCGAGGGGATGTTCACCTATTATCGAGACCTCGGCGTCGACGTTCCCGCCTATGATCTCGCCTTCGCCTGGCTGAAGCCGCGCATGCCGACCTCGCCCGCCACCTGCCTCGTCCACGGCGATTTCCGCTCCGGCAACTTCCTCGTCGACGAGAGCGGCCTTTCCGCCGTTCTCGACTGGGAACTCACCCATCTCTCCGTCCCGGCCGAAGATCTCGGCTGGCTCTGCGCGCAGGCGTGGCGCTTCGGCCACTGGCAGAAGCCGGTCGGCGGCTTCGGCACCCGCGAGGAATTGCTGCAGGCCTATGGCGGCAGCGTCAGCCCGCAGGAGCTCCACATCTGGGAGGTCTATGGCAACCTGAAATGGGGGATGAGCTGCCTGCAGCTCGCGCAGGACCATGTCTCCGGTCGCGTCCCCAGCGTCGAGCGCGCCGCCATCGGTCGCCGGGTCAGCGAAGTTGCCGCCGATCTCACCTATCTCATTGCCTTCGGAGAGCTTTGATGAGCCACCCCACCGCCGCCCAATTGATCGAGGCCGTGCAGCTGTTCCTGAAGGAGGCCGAAGGCGAGCTGACGGGCCGGCTGGCCTTCCACGCCAAGGTCGCCGGCAACACGCTCGCCATCGTCAACCGCGAACTGGCGCAAAACCCCGAGACGACGGAGGCAGAGGCGCTGGCCCCGTTCGGCGGCGTCGCCGCCGCCTGCGAGGACCTCCGCAACGGCCGTCTCGACCCGTCCGACAAGGCGCTGCTCCGCGCCATCCGCAAAGGCGTGCTCGCCCGCTGCGCTGTCGACAACCCGCGCTACGCCAGCTTCACGCGCCTCACAGAAAGGGAAATCGCATGAGCTTCCCCCCGGCCAACTATCACGCCGACATCGACCCCACCGGCGAGCGCGTGAAAATCCTGCGTGACGAAGGCCCGGAAGGCCCTATCGTGATGCTCAACCTGCTGAAGTTCAAGGATAAGGCCGACTATCCCGAAGGCCACCCCAACGCCGGATCGACCGGCGCCGAAGCCTATCGCCGCTATGAAAAGCTGTTCACCGAAACCGTCGGCGACATCAGCCAGGCACAGCCCCTCTACGACGGCCCGGTGATGCACACGCTGGTCGGCTCGGCGGCAGAGGGCGACTGGGACCGGATGCTGATCGTCCGCTATCCCAGCCGCAAGCATTTCCTGGCGATGATGGCCGATGAAACCTACCGCGACGGCCTCGTCCACCGCTATGCCGGGCTGGAGCGAACCATCCTCCTGCAGTGCGGCGCCAACAGCTTCGGCTGAAACGCCCAGCCATGCATCCAGCGCATGGCGGCAAATCTGACATCGATTCGCAACAACCACCTCGGCTGTTGCAAGCGCGGCCAATTCATACCAATGCACCCCGGATAAGGGGATAGAAGGGACGTTTCAAACCCATGGCCGATAGCCGACCGCTGTCACCGCACTTGTCCGTTTTCAAGTGGCGCGTGCACATGGCAACATCGATCTTTCACCGGGTAACCGGCAATGCGCTGGCGTTCGGTGGGCTCGTGCTGTTCACCTGGTGGCTGGCAGCAGCCGCGACGTCGCGCGAAGCCTATGAGACGTTCGTCAGCGTCGCCAGGAGCCCGATCGGCTGGATCGTCTGGGTTGGCCTGTCATGGACCTTCTTCCACCACCTCGTTTCCGGCGTCCGCCATCTGCTGATGGATACCGGCTGGGGCTATGAACTCGGCCTCGCCAAATCCGTCGCCACCATCACCTGGGTGATGGGCCTAGTCCTCACAGGCCTGTTCTGGGCCGTCTATTTCTACGGTCTCAACTGATGGCAACCAGCTTCAAAAGCGCATCCGGCCTGAAGAAGGTCCGCGGCCTCGGCTCCGCCAAGTCCGGCGTTCACCACTGGTGGCTGCAGCGCGTCACCGCTGCCGGCAATTTCGTGCTCGGCCTGTGGTTCGCCCTGTCTCTGCTGCTGATGCCAAATCTCGATCACGCCAGCGTGGTGGCCTGGATCGCCCAGCCGCTGGTCGCGGTGCCGCTGATGCTGCTGATTCTCTCGGCCTTCTGGCACGCCCGCCTCGGCATCCAGGTGCTGATCGAGGATTATGTCCATGCAGAGGGGCTGAAACTGATCAGCGTCCTCGCCCTCAACTTCTTCATTCTGGGCACGGGGGCGGTCGCGCTCTTCTCGGTCGCCCGCATCGCCTTCGGAGCTTAAGATGGCGGAAGCCTACAAGATCATCGACCACACCTACGATACCGTGGTCGTCGGCGCCGGCGGTTCGGGCCTGCGCGCCACCATGGGCTCGGCCGAAGCCGGCCTGAAGACGGCGTGCATCACCAAGGTGTTCCCCACCCGCAGCCACACGGTCGCGGCGCAGGGCGGCATCGCCGCCAGCCTCGGCAACAACTCGCCCGATCACTGGACCTGGCACATGTACGACACCGTGAAGGGGTCGGACTGGCTGGGCGACCAGGATGCCATCGAATATATGGTCCGCGAGGCGCCCGCCGCAGTTTACGAGCTCGAGCACGCAGGCGTTCCCTTCAGCCGCAACGCCAACGGCACCATCTATCAGCGGCCGTTCGGCGGCCATATGCAGAACATGGGTGCAGGCCCGCCGGTGCAGCGCACCTGCGCTGCGGCCGACCGCACCGGCCACGCCATGCTGCACGCGCTCTACCAGCAGAGCCTGAAGTATGACGCGGACTTCTACATCGAGTATTTCGCCATCGACCTGATCATGGAAAATGGCGAATGCCGCGGCGTCATCGCCATCTGCATGGCCGACGGCTCGATCCACCGCTTCCGCAGCCACGCCGTCGTGCTGGCAACCGGCGGCTATGGCCGCGCCTATTTCTCGGCGACGTCCGCCCACACCTGCACCGGCGACGGCGGCGGCATGGTGCTGCGCGCCGGCCTGCCGCTGCAGGATCTGGAATTCGTCCAGTTCCACCCGACAGGCATCTATGGCGCCGGCGTCCTCATCACCGAAGGCGCGCGCGGCGAGGGCGGCTATCTCACCAACTCCGAGGGCGAGCGCTTCATGGAGCGCTATGCGCCGTCCGCGAAGGATCTCGCTTCGCGCGACGTCGTCTCCCGCTCGATGGCGATGGAAATGCGCGAAGGCCGCGGTGTCGGCCCCAACAAGGATCATATCTTCCTGCACCTCGATCATATCGATCCCAAGGTGCTGCACGAACGGCTTCCGGGCATCACCGAAAGCGGCAAGATCTTCGCCGGCGTCGATCTCACCCGCCAGCCGCTCCCCGTCACGCCGACCGTGCACTACAATATGGGCGGGATCCCCTGCAATTATCACGGCCAGGTCGTCACCAAGGTCGGCGACGATCCGGAAGTGGTGGTCCCCGGCCTGTTCGCCGTGGGCGAGGCCGCCTGCGTATCTGTGCACGGCGCCAACCGCCTCGGCTCCAATTCGCTCATCGATCTCGTCGTCTTCGGACGCGCCACGGGCCTGTTCCTGAAGAATAATCTGAAGCCGAATGCCGCACACCGGGCACTCCCGGCCGATGCAGCCGATCTCGCGCTCACCCGCGTTGATCGCTATCGCAACGCCAAGGGCGGCTCGCCCACGGCAGAAGTTCGGTTGCAGATGCAGCACACCATGCAAAAGCATGCGGCCGTCTTCCGCGACAGCCAGCTGCTGGCCGAAGGCGTGGTGCAGATGGCCGAGGTGAACAAGCGCTTGGCAGATATCGACCTGAAGGACCGCTCGCTCATCTGGAACACCGACCTGATCGAGACTCTGGAGCTCGACAATCTGATGGCACAGGCCGTCTCCACCATGGTCAGCGCGGAAAACCGCAAGGAAAGCCGCGGCGCCCACGCGCACGAGGATTATCCCAACCGCGACGACGCGAACTGGATGAAGCACACCATCAACTGGTTCGAAGGCTGGGGCGGCAGCGGCGGCGCGGTAAAGATCGATTACCGCCCCGTGCACGAGTTCACGCTGACCGAAGAGGTCGAGTACATCAAGCCAAAAGCTCGCGTTTACTAGGGCGCGGGTTTACTAAGGGTCGGCACATGGCAGAATTCGCACTCCCAGCTAACAGCAAGATCACCGGCAAGGGCATCAACTACCCCGCGCCCGCAGGCGCCACGCGCACGCGCACCTTCAAGATCTATCGCTGGAGCCCCGACGACGGGCAGAACCCGCGCTACGACAGCTACACCATCGATCTGGACAAATGCGGGCCGATGGTTCTGGACGCGCTGATCAAGATCAAGTCCGAGCTCGATCCCACGCTCACCTTCCGCCGCTCCTGCCGCGAGGGGATTTGCGGCAGCTGCGCGATGAACATCGACGGCACCAACACGCTGGCCTGCACGATGGCCATCGAAGACGTGAAGGGCGACGTGCAGATCACCCCGCTGCCGCACATGCATGTCGTGAAGGACCTCGTGCCCGACATGACGCATTTCTATGCGCAATATGCCAGCATCAAGCCCTGGCTGCAGACGGTGACGCCGGAACCGGCGCTGAAGGAGCGCTCGCAAAGCCCGGAAGACCGCGAAAAGCTCGACGGCCTCTACGAGTGCATCCTCTGCGCCTGCTGCAGCACGTCCTGCCCCAGCTACTGGTGGAACTCAGACCGCTTCCTGGGCCCGGCGATCCTGCTGCAGGCCTATCGCTGGCTGGCGGATTCGCGCGACGAATATACCGGCGAAAGGCTGGACGCGCTGGAGGATCCGTTCCGCCTGTATCGCTGCCACACGATCATGAATTGCGCGAACGTCTGCCCCAAGGGTCTTAACCCGGCGAAGGCGATAGCAGAGATCAAAAAGATGATGGTAACGCGCGCGGTATGACGGCCGCGATTAGCGCAAAGCGCTAACTCGCGGACTCGTCATCGCGCGGCGGCCGGCGGAATCGGCGATCTCTATCGCCGATCCGTCCGACGAATCGCGGCTACGCCGCGCCTTCCTTCTTTCTCCACTTCCAAAAAACCGGCGCGGACTCGGCGGGTCCCCCGCCGGCCGCGCCCAACCGCCCAAACTCAACTTGCCGAAACACCCCCACCCAGCCAAACTCCCAAAAACCCAAAGGGGCAGGGCACATGCGCAAGAAACTCACCACCCTCACAATCCTCACGCTCGCGGCAGCCTGCTCAACTCCCCGCAGTTCCCCGCCGCCAGCGCCGCCGCGCCCGGCCCCGGCGCCCGGTCCGGCCCAGCTCAGCCCGATCCACCAGAATCTCGATCCGCTCGACACCGTCTGGCACGTCCGCGCCGGCCTCAACGTCGCCGCGCTTTCCTGCGTCCAGCAGCAGGGCGCAGAGGTGGTCACCGACTACAACCAGTTCCTGAAGGCGAAAAAGGCGCTGCTTGCCGAGGCCTATGAAGCCCTCTCCGCCAAGTACAAGGCAAAGGGCGGCAACTGGCAGCGCGCGCTCGATACCGACATGACGAAGCTCTACAACCACTTCGCCTCTCCCACCGCGCAGGCCGGCTTCTGCGAGGCGGCGAAGCAGGAGGTAAAGCGCGCCATCGCCGCGAACCCGGACGCCGCACAAGCCTGGGCGACAACAGCACTCGCCAACTTGGACAAGCCGTTCACCACGCCGCAATTCGCCGCCCGCTCCGCGCCCATGGGTCTGATGTCGGCGCCGGCCGCTCCCGCCACCATCCCCGCCGGCTGGCGCATCCAGCTCGGCGCCTTCGGCAGCAAGAACGCCGCGCAATCCGCCTGGCAGCAGATCAGTTCCCGCAGCGCCGAAATCGGCGGCCTCACGCCCCACTTCGAACCGGTGCCCGGCAAGCCCCTCACCCGTCTGCAGGTAAAGGGGGTGGACAGCCAGTCGGATGCCGTTCGCCTGTGCGCCCATGCAGCGGCAGCCGGGTTCGATTGCTTCCCGGTAAAGTCGGCAGCCGCGTGAACTGACACAATGAGCGACAATTTCGGCGAACTGTGCAAAAACATCGTTAACCCGAAGTAAGTGCCCATTAATATTTTGCCGAATTTGCGACAGTTTCCAGCCCAACGATAATCACCCGCAATCGGGGGGTCGCATCTGGTTGGTTGCTTCCGCGGCATTGCCGCATGTCTGCGGGCCGCGTTTTCGCCCCTGCAAGGAAATGGGGCAGCCCGCACCGGCTTGCGGCCCTCGCATGCCGCCGCTAGGCCGGTGGCATGCCTGCACAACTCGTAGAAGAAGGTCCGTGGAAGGGCTGGAAAGCCTGGCACGCCAAGCCAGAGGGTCGCTTCGTCGACGGCCTGGGTGACGTCTATTACCGCGATGAACCAACACAGGATGGCCGGCCCGGCATCCTCGCCTGCATCGAAACGTCGCGGCGCCATGCCAATGGCCTGAACTATCTGCACGGTGGCTTCCTGATGGCCTTCGTCGATGTCGCGATGTTCGCCACCATCCGCCACATGCTGCAGCAATCGGCCGGCGTCACCCTGCAATGCTCCACGGACTTCATCGGTGGGGGCCAGATCGGCAAGGTGCTGGAAGGGCGCGGCCATGTCGTCAAGGAAACCGGCAAGCTGGTCTGGGTCGCCGGCACCCTCACGCAAGACGACGGCGCCACGCTCATCTGCCAATGGCACGGCATCCTGCGCAAGGTTCCCCGGAACCGGTGAGCAAGGTCCGCGCGGCCTATGACGCCCTGATATCCGGCGGCGAGCTCAGGCCCGATCCGGCACAGACAGCGCTGGCCGATCGTCTCGACGCGCTTGCGACCAAACTGGAAAGAAAGCCACGCACGGGCTTCCTGGGCCGCCTGCTGGGCGGAAAGCCGGCGCCTGTCCGCGGCCTCTATCTCTGGGGCGGGGTAGGGCGGGGCAAGTCCATGCTGATGGACCTCTTCTATACCCACGCCGACGTCCATCCCCGCGTCCGCATCCACTTCCACCAGTTCATGCTGGAGACGCACGCCCGCATCCACGCCGCGCGGCAGAGCGATCCCGGCGACCCGATCCCGATCGTCGCCCGGCAATGGGCCGAGGAAGCGCGCCTGCTCTGCTTCGACGAGCTGCAGGTCAACAATGTCGCCGACGCGATGATCCTCTCGCGCCTGTTCACCACCCTGCTGGAGGGCGGCGTGACCATCGTCGCCACCTCCAACCGTGCCCCAAAGGATCTCTACAAGGACGGCCTCAACCGCGAGCTGTTCCTGCCCTTCATCGCCCTGCTGGAGCGCGATCTGGACGTTGTGCCGCTCGACGGCCCCACCGACTATCGCCTGCATCGCCTCGGCGGCATGCCGACCTACTATACGCCCAACGGCCCCGCAGCCACGCAGGCCCTCTCGGACCTGTTCTTCCGCCTCACCGATTTTCCGGTGGAGGACCGCGATCGTGTCCCGAGCGAAGATCTCGGTGTCGGCGGTGGCCGCATCCTGCACGTTCCCAAATCCGTGAAGGGGGTCGCGGTCTTCTCCTTCAAGCGCCTCTGCGGCGAGGCGCGCGGTGCTGCAGACTATCTCGCCGTCGCCCGCGCCTATCACACCGTCATCCTTGTCGGCGTCCCCGTGCTCGGCCCGGAGAACCGCAACGAGGCCAGCCGCTTCGTCACCCTCATCGACGCGCTTTACGAATGGCGCTGCAAGCTGCTGATCGCCGCCGACGCCCCCCCGGAAAAACTCTACCCAGAGGGCGACGGCCGCTTCGAGTTCGACCGCACGGTTTCGCGGCTGATGGAGATGCAATCCGCCGACTATCTCGCCGAAGGCCACGGCTTGCGCGTCTGACGCCCGAGTCGTCTCGGCAGCCTCCCACAAACTGTTTGCTCCCCTAGCTTCACTTAGAGGGCAAGCGCGGTTGACGCCGCGGAACCCCCAAGTCTATCGGCTTCGCGAGAGAGCGTCCGCCAAGCGGGCGACGCATCATTCGCAGTTTCCAACACCTGAAGAGGTCTCCCATGGCACGCAGCAAGATCGCCCTCATCGGCGCCGGCAACATCGGCGGCACGCTCGCCCACCTGGCAGCGGCAAAGGAACTGGGCGATGTCGTCCTGTTCGACGTGGTCGAGGGCGTGCCGCAGGGCAAGGCGCTCGATCTCGCCCAGTGCGGCCCGGTCGAAGGCTTCGACGCCAACCTCAAGGGCACCAATGATTACGCCGACATCGCCGGCGCCGACGTCATCATCGTCACCGCCGGTGTCGCCCGCAAGCCGGGCATGAGCCGCGACGACCTGCTGGGCATCAACCTGAAGGTCATGAAGGCCGTCGGCGAAGGCATCGCCGCCAACGCGCCCAACGCTTTCGTCATCTGCATCACCAACCCCTTGGACGCGATGGTCTGGGCGCTGCGCGAATTTTCGAAGCTGCCGCACCATATGGTCGTCGGCATGGCCGGCGTGCTGGATTCGGCCCGCTTCCGCCACTTCCTCGCCGACGAGTTCAAGGTCTCCGTGAAGGACGTCACCGCCTTCGTGCTGGGCGGCCACGGCGACACGATGGTGCCGGTGGTCGAATATTCCACCGTCGCCGGCATCCCCATCCCCGATCTCATCAAGATGGGCTGGTCCACCAAGGAACGGATCGACGCCATCGTCCAGCGCACCCGCTCGGGCGGCGGCGAAATCGTCGGCCTGCTGAAAACCGGCAGTGCCTTCTATGCGCCCGCCACCAGCGGCATCGAGATGGCGGAAGCCTATCTCAAGGACAAGAAGCGTGTCCTGCCCTGCGCCGTGAACCTCACGGGGCAATATGGAGTGAACGACCTCTATGTCGGCGTCCCCTGCGTGATCGGCGCCGGCGGCGTGGAAAAGGTCGTCGAAATCGAACTGACCGCAGAAGCCAAGGCCAATTTCCAGGTCTCGGTCGACGCCGTCAAGGAACTGCTGGTGGCCTGCAAGGCCATCGACCCGTCGCTGGCATAAGGGGATAACTCCATGAATATTCACGAATATCAGGCGAAGGAACTGCTCGCCAAGTGGGGCGTTCCCATTCCCAAGGGCATCGCCGCCTTTTCCGTCGAGGAAGCCGTTGAGGCTTCCAAGCAACTGCCCGGGCCGCTTTATGTGGTGAAGGCGCAGATCCATGCCGGCGGCCGCGGCAAGGGCAAGTTCAAGGAACTGCCCGCCACCGCCAAGGGCGGTGTCCGCCTTGCGAAGTCCGAAGAAGTCGGCCTCGCCGCCGCTGAAATGCTCGGCAACACGCTGGTGACGATCCAGACGGGCGAGCATGGCAAGCAGGTGAACCGCCTCTACATCACCGACGGCGTGGACATCGCCAAGGAGTTCTACCTGGCGTTCCTCGTCGACCGCGCCACCGGCCGCGTCGCCTGCGTCGCTTCCACCGAAGGCGGCATGGACATCGAAACCGTCGCCCACGACACGCCGGAAAAGATCCGCACCTTCACCATCGATCCGGCGACCGGCTGGGGCGCCCACCACGGCCGCTCGGTCGCGGCTGCGCTCGGCCTCTCGGGCGATCTGGCGAAGCAGGCGCAAGACACCGCCGCCAAGCTCTATGCCGCCTTCATCGGCACGGATGCGTCGCAGATCGAGATCAACCCGCTCGCCGTCACCGACGATGGCAAGTTGATGGTGCTCGACGCCAAGGTCGGCTTCGACCCCAACGCGCTCGGCCGTCACCCCGATCTCGTCGAACTGCGCGACCTGACGGAAGAAGACCCGGCCGAAGTCGAAGCGTCGAAGTACGACCTCGCCTTCATCAAGCTCGATGGCAACATCGGCTGCCTGGTGAACGGCGCCGGCCTCGCCATGGCGACGATGGACATCATCAAGCTGAACGGCGCCTTCCCGGCGAACTTCCTCGATGTCGGCGGCGGCGCCGACAAGGAGAAGGTGACGAACGCCTTCAAGCTGATCCTCGCCGATCCGGCGGTGGAAGGCATCCTCGTCAACATCTTCGGCGGCATCATGCGCTGCGACATCATCGCGGAAGGCATCATTGCAGCCGCCAAGGAAGTGAACCTCGGCGTTCCCCTCGTCGTCCGCCTCGAAGGCACGAACGTGGAACTCGGCAAGGAAATCCTCGCGAACTCGGGCCTGCCCATCGTGAGCGCCGACGATCTGGGCGACGCAGCCCGCAAGATCGTCGCTGAAGTGAAGAAGGCGGCCTGACCCATGAGCATTCTCGTCAACAAGAACACCAAGGTCATCACCCAGGGCTTCACCGGCAAGCAGGGCACCTTCCACGCCCAGGCCGCGATCGCCTATGGCACGCAGATGGTGGGCGGCGTCGCACCGGGGAAGGGCGGCTCCACGCACCTCGACCTCCCGGTTTTCGACACCGTGCTGGCCGCCAAGGAAGCAACCGGCGCTGATGCCTCGGTCGTCTACGTGCCGCCGTTCGGCGCCGCAGACGCGATCCTCGAAGCCATTGCGGCGGAAATCCCGCTGATCGTCTGCATCACCGAAGGCATCCCGGTGCTCGACATGGTGCCCGTGAAGCGCGCGCTCCAGGGCTCGAAGTCGCGCCTCATCGGCCCGAACTGCCCCGGCGTCCTCACGCCCGGCGAATGCAAGATCGGCATCATGCCGGGCAGCATCTTCTCCAAGGGCTCGGTCGGCGTCGTCTCGCGTTCCGGCACGCTCACCTATGAAGCCGTGTTCCAGACGACGAACGAAGGCCTCGGCCAGACGACGGCCGTCGGCATCGGCGGCGATCCGGTCAACGGCACCAACTTCATCGACGTGCTGGAGCTGTTCCTCGCCGACGACAACACCAAGTCGATCATCATGATCGGCGAAATCGGTGGTTCGGCCGAAGAAGAAGCCGCGCAATTCCTGCGCGACGAAGCCAAGCGCGGCCGCAAGAAGCCGATGGTCGGCTTCATCGCGGGCACCACGGCGCCTCCGGGCCGCCGCATGGGCCACGCCGGCGCCATCGTGTCCGGCGGCCAGGGCAAGGCCGAAGACAAGATTGCGGCCATGGAAGCGGCCGGGATCAAGGTCAGCCCCAGCCCGTCCGAGCTGGGCACCACGCTGAAGGCGCTGCTCGCAGGCTGAACAAACCGATGGCAGCCATGCGACAATTGACGCATGGCTGCCATACCGGATGCGTATGCGGTTGAGCGAACGGCTTGCACTCGCTATCTCGGCTGCCTGTAGGCAGGCGAAACCCTTGCCGATGCAATCACTATACGCGCGTGCAATCACGAAAAGGCTCATTTTGCGATGAATGACGAGCAGGGACTGAACGAAACCCTGCCACGCCCAAGCTGGGCGCGGCCAGGCTGGCCCATGCTGCCTGACGACGATCTCACGCTCGCCTTCGATTATGGCCTGCCCGGCAAGGCCGCCGCAGCCGTCGCCAGGGCGAACGGCAAGCCCGCCCCGGCCCCGACGTCTGACGACGCCCGCAAGGCTGCCGAAGACAGCGTCCGCGCCACCATGCTGATCCGCACCTATCGCGTGCGCGGCCACCTCGCGGCCGATCTCGATCCGCTGGGCCTCGCCGATCGCCCGCTCCCGGCCGACCTCACGCCCGAATATCACGGCCTCGCTGACCCCAACCGCATCGTCTACATCGGGGGCATCTTCGGCGGGCTGGAAACGGTGAAGGTCTCCGAGCTCGTCGAGATCCTGCGCCGCAACTACTGCGGCCACGTCGGCCTCGAATATATGCACATCAACGATGTGGAAGAGCGCCGCTTCCTGCAGGAGCGTTTCGAGGGCCGCGACAAGGAAATCCAGTTCACGCCCGAGGGCAAGAAGGCGATCCTCAACAAGCTGATCGAAGCCGAGCAGTTTGAGAAGTTCCTCGCCCGCAAATATGTCGGCACCAAGCGCTTCGGCCTCGAAGGCGCCGAAGCCGCGATCCCGGCGCTCGAATCCATCATCAAGGTCGGCGGCGCGCAGGGCGTCAACGAGATCGTCGTCGGCATGCCGCACCGCGGCCGCCTCAACGTGCTCGCCAACGTGATGCGGAAACCCTACCGCAACATCTTCCACGAATTCTCCGGCGGCTCCTCCAACCCCGAGGACGTCGGCGGCTCCGGCGACGTGAAGTATCACCTCGGCGCCTCCACCGACCGCGAATTCGACGGTAACAAGGTCCACCTCTCGCTGGCACCCAACCCGTCGCACCTGGAGGCTGTGAACCCGGTCGTGCTTGGCAAGGCGCGCGCCACCCAGCGCATGAGGGGCCAGGCGACTCCCGGCTCCAGCTGGCCGCAGCTGCAATCCCAGGTTCTTCCCGTTCTCCTGCATGGCGATGCTGCCTTTGCAGGGCAGGGCATCGTTGCCGAATGCCTCGGCTTCTCCGGCGTCCCCGGCTATTCGTCGGGCGGCTGCATCCACTTCATCGTCAACAACCAGGTCGGCTTCACCACCAGCCCGGCCTTCGCCCGCTCCAGCCCCTACCCGTCCGACGTGGCGAAGCTGGTGCAGGCGCCGATCTTCCACGTCTATGGCGACGATCCGGAGGCGGTCACCTTCGCCACCAAGGTCGCGACCGAATTCCGGCAGACATTCCACCGCGACGTCGTGATCGACATGTGGTGCTATCGCCGCTTCGGCCACAATGAAGGCGACGAGCCTTCCTTCACTCAGCCGCTGATGTACGCCAAGATCAAGGATCACCGCTCGGTTGCCACCCTCTATGGCGAACGTCTGGTGGCCGAAGGCCATGTCACCGCCGAAGATGTCGCGGCGATGGAAAGCGCCTTCATCGGCGTGCTGGAGGCGGATTTCGAATCCGCCGCCAACTTCCGCCCCGAAAAGGCCGACTGGTTCGGCGGCCGCTGGATGGGCCTCAGCCAGCCCGCAGACCCGGTCACTGCCCGCCGTTCGGCCGAAACCGGCGTCGACGAAGCCGAACTGCGCGCGCTCGCCGGCCGTCTGCATGCCGTGCCCGAAGGCTTCAACATCCACCGCACGCTGCAACGCGTGCTGAAGGCCCGCGCCGACACGATCGAGGCCGGCGAAGGCATCGATTGGGCAACCGCCGAAAGCCTCGCCTTCGGCACGCTGGTCACCCCCGGTGAAGAGCAATATGCCGTCCGGCTCTCCGGCCAGGACAGCGGCCGCGGCACCTTCTCCCAGCGGCATGCCGTCTGGGTCGATCAGAACACCGGCCAGAAATACATCCCGCTCACCCAGCAGGGCGGCGATTTCGAAGTGTATGACAGCCCGCTGTCCGAATTCGGCGTGCTCGGCTTCGAATATGGCTATGCCATGGCCGAGCCGAAGAAGCTGGTCCTCTGGGAAGCGCAGTTCGGCGATTTCGCCAACGGCGCGCAGGTGATGATCGACCAGTTCATCGCTTCGGGCGAAGCAAAGTGGTTGCGCGCCAACGGCCTCGTGATGCTGCTCCCGCACGGCTACGAAGGGCAGGGGCCGGAGCATAGCTCTGCCCGCCTCGAGCGCTATCTGCAGCTCTGTGCCGAGGACAACATCCAGGTCGCCAACTGCACCACGCCGGCCAACTATTTCCACATTCTGCGCCGGCAGATGCTGCGTCCGTTCCGCAAGCCGCTCGTCATCATGACTCCGAAGTCGCTGCTCCGCCACAAGCGCGCGGTCTCGACACTGGCCGACATGGGCGCCGGCTCGTCGTTCCACCGCTGCCTCGACGACCTCACCCCGGTCGATCCGGCGAAGGTGAAACGCCTGATCCTCTGCTCGGGCAAGGTCTATTACGACCTCGCCGACGAGCGCGATGCGCAGGGCCGCGACGACGTCTATATCCTGCGCGTGGAACAGCTCTACCCGTTCCCCGGCGACGTCATCGCCGAATATGTCGCGCGCTTCCCGGCGCTCGAAACCGTGGTCTGGTGCCAGGAAGAGCCGAAGAACGCCGGCGGCTGGACCTTCGCGGAACCGCTGGTCGAGGAGGCCGCCGGCATCCGCCCGGTCTATGCCGGCCGTGCCGCTGCGGCGTCCACCGCCACCGGCCTTGCCCGCCGCCACGCCGCCGAGCAGGCTAAGCTGCTCCACGAGGCGCTGGGCGACAGCAAGAGCGAAGTGCGCGCGGCCATCCGTTCCAGCCTGAAATCAAGTTCGCGGCAAAAGGCCGCCTGAGGGGATATTAATGGACGTCCAGGTTCCGGCGCTCGGCGAAAGCGTCACCGAAGCTTCGATCGGACAATGGCTGAAGAAGCCGGGTGAAGCGGTGAAGGCCGACGAGCCCATCGTCAGCCTGGAGACCGACAAGGTCGCCGTCGAAGTGAACGCGCCAACCGATGGCGTGCTCACCGAGCAGCTGGTGAAGGAAGGCGACACCGTGCAGGTGGGCGCCATCATTGCCCGCATCGAAGCCGGCGCCGCCGCTGCCGCCAAACCCGCCGCTCCGGCACCGGCCGCTGCACCGGCGCCTGCCGCTGCAGCACCCGCTGCACCAGCACCGGCCCCCGCCGCTGCTCCGTCGGCAACCCCCGCCACCTACGAAGCGCTGGCCCCCGCCGTCCGCGTCCTCGTCGAAACCTACAACCTCGACAGCAGCAGCATCGCCGGCACCGGCAAGGACGGCCGCCTGACGAAGGGCGACGTGCTTGCCGCCATCGAGGCCGGCACCGCCAAGGTGAAGGCCGCCGCCGCCCCCGCAGCAGCCGCTGCATCGGCAGCTCCCGCCGCCTCTGTTGGTCGCGCCGAAGAACGCGTCCGCATGACGCGCCTGCGGCAAACTATCGCCCGCCGGCTGAAGGAAGCGCAGAACACGGCCGCGATGCTCACCACCTTCAACGACGTCGACATGACGGCGGTGATGGATGCCCGCAACCGCTACAAGGACGCCTTCGAGAAGAAGCACGGCGTCCGCCTCGGCTTCATGTCCTTCTTCGTGAAGGCTTGCGCGCTGGCCGCCAAGGACGTGCCGAGCGTAAATGCCCGGATTGAAGGCGACGAAATCGTCTTCCACAATTATTTCGATGTCGGCGTTGCCGTTTCCGGCCCGGGCGGCCTCGTCGTCCCGATCCTGAAGGACGCCAATTCCAAGAGCTTCGCCCAGATCGAGCTGGAAATCGCCGATTTCGGCAAACGCGCCCGCGACGGCGCCCTGAAGCTGGAGGAACTGCAGGGCGGTACCTTCACCATCTCCAACGGCGGCGTCTTCGGCTCGCTGATGTCCACCCCCATCCTCAACCCGCCACAATCCGGCGTGCTGGGCATGCACCGCATCGAGGAACGCCCCGTCGTCGTGAAGGGCCAGATCGTCATCCGTCCGATGATGTATCTGGCGCTCAGCTACGATCACCGGCTGATCGACGGCCGCGAAGCCGTCACCTACCTCGTCCGCGTGAAGGAAGCGCTGGAAGACCCCACGCGCCTCGTCATCGACCTGTAAGCCAACACGTGTCACCCCGGCGAAGGCCGGGGTTCAGTCCCGCCCTCGCCGGAGACAGCGCCATGTCCGATTACGACGTCATCATCATCGGCTCCGGCCCGGGCGGTTATGTCGCCGCCATTCGCGCCGCGCAGAATGGTCTGAAGACCGCCTGCGTCGAATCCCGCGAAACGCTGGGCGGCACCTGCCTCAACATAGGCTGCATACCGTCGAAGGCGCTGCTGCACGCCTCGGAACTCTATGAAGAAGTCTCCGGCGGCCATCTGAAGAAGTTCGGCATCACTGCCAGCGCCAGCATCGACCATGCCGGCCTGATGGCCTCCAAGGACAAGTCGGTGAAGGGCCTGACGGACGGCATCGCCTTCCTTTTCAAGAAAAACAAGGTCGACTGGCTGAAGGGCCACGCCAGCTTCGAATCGAAGAACAGCATCAAGGTCGGCGACGAGACGCACACGGCGAAGAACATCGTCATCGCCACCGGCTCCTCTGTCACCCCGCTCCCGGGCGCGGAGATCGACAACGCCAAGGGCGTCATCGTCGATTCCACCGGCGCCCTCAGCCTTGCGAAGGTCCCCGGCCACCTCGTCGTCATCGGCGGCGGCGTCATCGGCCTGGAGCTCGGCTCGGTCTGGCGGCGCCTCGGCGCCAAGGTCACCGTCGTCGAATATCTGGACCAGATCCTCCCCGGCATGGACGGCGAAATCCGCAAGGATTCGGCAAAGCTCCTGTCGAAGCAGGGAATGGAAATCCGCACCGGCACCAAGGTGACGGGCGTGAAGACCGGCAAGTCGGGCGCTACGCTCACGCTGGAGCCGGCAGCCGGCGGCGCCGCCGAAACGCTGGAAGCTGACGTCGTCCTCGTCTCCATCGGCCGTCGCCCGAACACCGATGGCCTCGCGCTCGAAAAGGCCGGCCTGGCGCTCAACCCGCGCGGCCAGATCGAAGTCGACCACTATCTCGCCACCAACGTCCCCGGCATCTGGGCGATCGGTGACGTCACCCCCGGCCCGATGCTCGCGCACAAGGCCGAAGACGAGGGTGTCGCTGTTGCAGACAACATCGCCGGCCGCACCGGTTATGTGAACCACGATGTCATCCCATCGGTCGTCTATACCATGCCCGAAATCGCCGGCGTTGGCCTGACGGAAGAGGCCGCGAAGGAAAAGGGCGAGATCAAGGTCGGCCGCTTCCCATTCCTCGCCAACAGCCGCGCCAAGACCAACCAGGACACCGACGGCTGGGTGAAGATCATCGCCGATGCCAGGACCGACCGCGTCCTTGGCGTCTGGATCCTGAACCGCCTGGCCGGCACGCTCATCGCCGAAGCCGCGCTGGCGATGGAGATGGGTGCTTCGTCCGAAGATATCGCGCTCACCTGCCACGCCCACCCCACCCACGCGGAATCGCTGAAAGAGGCCGCGATGGCGGTGACGGGCAAGCCGATACATATCTGATGCCAGTCCACTTCTGATGGAATCGGTAGCGCTGGAGGATTTTCGCCGGATCTTCATCGCGCTCGACTATGTCGGCGTCTTCATCTTCGCCATTACGGGCGCACTGGTGGCAGCCCGCGTCCGGCAGGATTTCGTCACCTGCGCCTTCTTCGCCGGGATGACGGGAATGGGCGGCGGCACCATCCGCGACCTGATGATCGGCGCCCCCGTCTTCTGGACCGTGCAAAGCTGGTTCATCGCTGTCTGCCTGCTTGCCACCTTCGCCGTCTGGTTCCTCCGCACAGACCAGTGGCCGGGCAAGCCACTGCGCTGGCTCGATGCGCTGGGGCTTTCAGCCTATTGCGCCTTCGGCTCGCTGAAGGCGCTCAGCTTCGGCATCGATCCGGTCCCCGCCGTCCTCATGGGCGTCATCACCGCCACCTTCGGCGGCGTTCTGCGCGACATCGTCGCCGGCCAGCCCTCCATCCTGATGCAGCGTGAAATCTATGTAACGGCGGCCATAGCCGGCGCCGCCGTCACCGTTCTGCTGGCGGCGGGCGCAGGCCTGAACGGCTGGGTGGCTGGCGGGGCAGGGGCACTTGTCGCCTTCATCATCCGCGCCGGCGCCATCTCACGTGGCTGGAAATTGCCGATCCATCCCGGCTAGCGGCGCCGTTTCGCGAATAGATAGAGGGTGCTGCCAACCAACACCGTCGCCCCAAGCATCACCCAGGAATCCCGCTCAGTCTGCGAAATCGCCCACAGGCACAGCGCCGTCGCCAGCAGCAGAACGACCGTAAGCCCGAGCGGCGGCAGGGACCGCTCGCCGGCATCCGCGCGCAGCTTCGGCAGGCTGGCATAGACCAGCAGGAACAGGAACAGTCGCGCAATCGTCCCCAGAACCGCCAGCCACACGAAGCTGCCGGTCAGCGCCATCAACAAGGCGACCGCGCCAAAGGCCAGGATTGCATTCACCGGTGTCCCGAACCGCGCGTTCACCTGCCCGAACCATCCCGGCAGCACGCCACGTTCCGACATCGCAAACAACAGCCGCGGCGACGAAAGCAAATTGCCGTGCAGATTTCCCGCCAGCGAAGCCAGCGCCGCAAACGCCACCACCAGCGCACCGCTCGGGCCAAGGATCACAGTCCCCCAGGCCATCAGCGGCGCATCGCCGCTCGCCGGCGGATCGACCGCCAGAAAGCCGAACTGGATCAGCATGTAAAAGGCCGTCGTCAGCAACAGCGTCAGCAACAAGGCGCGCGGTATCGTGCGCTTGGCCTCCCGCGTTTCGCCAGCCGGCACCAGCACATTCTCGAACCCGACAAAGGCATAGAGCAGGATCAGCGCGCTCGCCTCCACCTTCGACAAGGTCGGCAGATGCCCGGGCGCCGGCAGCTCGACGCCGAACATCCACAGCGCCACGCCAACCAGCAGGATCAGCGGCAGCACCTTGGCGACCGAAACCGCCGCCAGCAGCCGGATCGATTGCTTCACCCCAACCACATTCGCAACGACCAGCACGCCGATCAGCACGGTCAGGATCAACGGTACGGCAAAGGCCGAATTCAACCCGGGGAACAGGCCGATGAAATAGGAAGCAAACACATTGGCATTGGCCGCAAGCGCCGTCAGCTTCGCCAGCGTGAACAGCCAACCCGCCTGAAACCCGGCAAACGGCCCGAACGCCGTCCCCACATAGGCAACCGGCCCACCGCTGATCTCAAACCGCGCGGCCGCCGCCGCCAGCGGCAACACCATCACCAGCATCGTCAGCCCGAACAGCGGGAACAGCCATGGCCCAAAGGCGCCGAATTCCGTGTGTACCAGCCCCGGCAGCACAAAGATTCCGGCACCGACGATCCCGTTGAAGGTGATCAGCGCCGCACCGAAGGGCCCGATCGCCCGGCGGAGCCCCGGCTCAGAGGCCAAGGCGCGCCTTCACCAGCGACGTAACCGAAGCGGGCGGATCTCCCGCCGGCTGCGGCACGCCAAAGCGCACGCAGGTCATGCAATGCGCCTGAATCGACGGCCCCTTCGCCACCGCGATCGCCGCCTGCACCTGCGCGGCCGCCCGCATCCGCGAAGCCGCAACCGCCCGCGCCAGCGCATCTGCAGGAGCCGCCCCACCGCTTTCCGCGCCGGTCAGGCGATTGACGAGCTGCAGCAGCAACGGCTCGGCCGGCGCCATCGTCACCACCCGCGGTTCACCCTTGATCCCGGCACGCCGCGCCGCCTCGCGCACGGCCGCATCCAGATCGCCATACTGGTCGATCAATCTCAGCTGCTTCGCCCGCGATCCGGACCAGACGCGTCCCTCGGCCACCTTCTCCACCTCGGCCACGGGCATCTTCCGCGACGCCGCCACCATCGTCACGAACTGGCGATAGATGTCCTCGACACCGCCCTGGATCAGTGCCCGAGTCGGGTCGTTCAGCCCGCCCGCCACATCCGGCTGCCCCGAAAAGGGCGTCGTCGACACCCCGTCGGTCGAAATCCCCAGACCCTTCAACGTCCGCTCAAAGGTCGGGATGATGCCAAACACGCCGATGGAACCGGTGATGGTGGAGGGGCTGGCATAGATCGCATCCGCCCCCGCACCCACCCAGTATCCGCCGCTCGCGGCCACCGGCCCGAAGCTGGCGATCACCGGCATCTTTACCTTCTTCGCTTCCAGCATCGCCTGCCGGATCTGCTCCGAGGCCAGCGCCGATCCGCCGCCGGAATCCACCCGCACCACCAGCGCCTGCACATCGCCATCGGCAACTGCATCGTGGATCAGGTTCGAAATCGTGTCGCCACCGGCCTGTCCGGCAGGCGCCTCACCGTCGACGATGTTGCCGCTCACATGCACAACTGCCACGGCGGGCCCGCTTTCCGAAATCGGCTGCTTTGCAGCCCAATAATCGGCCACCTCGATCCGCTTGTAGTCGCCGGGAACATCCGGGTCGTCACCCTTGCCCAGCTTCTCCTGCAGGGCGTCCTTCCAGGCCGCCTCGCTCAGCACGGCATCGACCAGCCCGGCGTCCTTCGCCAGCTCCGCCTGATCCTTGTTGGCGCCGGCCACCCGTTGCGGCCAGCTTTCCAGCAGCGCCGCCATATCCAGCCCCTTGCGCTGCCGCTCCACGCCCGCACGCCAGTTCGCCCAGATATCGTCGGCCAGCATCTGGTCGGCCGCCTTCGCCTCCGGTGAACTCTCGTTGCGGGTGAAGGGTTCGACAAAGCTCTTGTAGGTGCCGACGCGGAACACCTCCACGTCCACTTTCAGCTTGTCCAGCGCATCCTTGAAATAGAGCCCCTTGCCGCCCGGCCCGGAGATCATCACCGCCCCCATTGGCGAAATGCCGATGCTGTTCGCGTGCGAGGCGAGGTAATAGCCGTCGTCGCCATAGGCAGTCGCCCAGGCCTCCACGCGCTTGCCCTTCGCCTTGAACTTGTCGAGCGCGGCGCCGACGCTTTCCAGATTGGCCAGCCCGCCGCCCATGAAGCCGTCCAGATCCAGCGTGATCATCTTGATCGCCGGGTCTTCGGCCGCCTGGCGGATCGCCTTCACCAGCGCTGCCGTCTCCGTCTCCGGGATCACCGGCTCGCCGGAGATCAGCGCCACAGGCGACCGCTCGCTCATCTGGTCCACCAGAAGGCCATCCAGGTCGATGTTCAGCGCCGCCCCTTCGGGCACCGAAATCTTCGGCGAATTGGAGGATACGGCCGCCCACAGCAGCCCGAAGATGAGCAGCATGAACAGCAGCACAAGCGCGTCCTTCACACCCACCAGGAAGGTCCACGCGCTTTTCAGAAACTGCATACGAATTTGCTCCAGGTCAGGCAGCCAGCCTTAGCGAAGAGCGGCAAAACTGCAATGCACCACTGTTGACTTGCGCCCCGCGCCGGTCGAATCCTTGCGGCCATGAACCGAGACGATCTGGACGCCGCCGTAGAGGCCGGCATCATCGACAATCAGGCCCGCCTGCGGCTGCTTGCCTTCGCCGCCAGCCGAAGCGAAGGCGCGGCAGGGCCGGACAACGAAAGCTTCCGCTTCCTCACCGGCTTCAACGACATCTTCGTGACGCTCGCCTGCATCCTGCTGCTCGTCGCCATCGGCTCGCTGCTGCCTCCGCTTCCCGCTACGGCCGGCGTCGCCATCGGCAGTTGGGCACTGGCGGAGTATTTCACGCGGAAGCGCCGTATGGCGCTTCCCTCGATCGTGTTGCTATTGGCCTTCGTCGGCGGAGTCTTCGGTTTCACCTTCCTTGCCGTCACAGGCGGCGGCCACTGGGGCGCGGCCATGGCTCAGTTTCGCCAGACAGGGCAGGTCGCGGCGATCTTTGCACCGCTGCTGGTTGCCGGCCTCGCCGGCGCGGCCGCCGCCGCCGGCCACTGGAGGCGGTTCCGCGTGCCGATCACGCTTGCGGCCGGTGCAGCCGGTCTCGCCATCGGGCTGGTTGCGCTGGCGGGCACGCTGATCCCCAGCCAGCCCACGATCCTCATCGCCTGCCTGATCGCCGGCCTCGCCATCTTCACGCTCGCCATGCGCTACGATGTCAGCGATCGCCTGCGCCTGTCGCGCAACACCGATATCGCCTTCTGGCTGCACCTGCTGGCAGCGCCACTGATCGTGCACCCGGTGTTTGCGCTGTCCGGAATCGTGGATCATCCCGGCCCGGCGTCTGCCGCCGTCGTGCTCATTGCCTATGCAGCGCTTACGCTGGTCGCACTGGCCATCGATCGCCGCGCGCTACTGGTATCGGCTCTCGCCTATGTCCTCTGGGCGCTGAACGGTCTGTTCGAGGCCGGCGAAGTCGCCACGGCCTGGGGATTCACGGCGCTGATTCTCGGCAGCTTCCTCGTCATGCTTTCGGCGGCGTGGGGGCATCTCCGTCGTCGCCTTCTTGCACAGCTGCCGGCGCCTTGGGCTGCCAGGCTGCCTGCGGCTCCGTGACGGGCGCCGGGCGAATCGCTGCCCACACCGGCTCCCCGCGTGCATCCCGGGGAATTTCACCGTACGTCACCGCGCCGCGGTGCGCGCCAGAGGCCGTATAGAGCGGTGCAGGCGCGCAGGCCGCAACCAACCCAAGGCCCAGGACGACAACGACGGTGGGATTCAACATTCGGATAACCTATTCCAGCAACTTAGCGCCCCCGCCATGTTATCCTTAACCTTGCAGCCACATGAATGAAATGCCTGAAATAGCCACAATCGTTCGACTTGCCGCTCGCGGAGACGGTGTCACCGCAGACGGACGCTACATTGCCCGCGCCGTTCCCGGCGATGGCGTGGACGAAGATGGCGCCATCCTCCCCGGGCCAAACCACCAGCAACCCGCCTGCCGCCATTTCGGCGCATGCGGCGGCTGCCAGCTTCAGCATGTCCCCGACGCGCTGATCGCCGAATTCGCGCGCGATCGGATCCTGCACCCGCTGGAGCGCGCCGGAATCGTTCCAACAGAGGTAATGCCGGTCCATGTCTCGCCCGCCCACAGCCGGAGGCGCGCTGCCATGCGGGCAACCCGGACCAAAGGGCAGGTCAGGGTCGGCTTCAACGCCGAAGGCGCGCACAGCCTCGTCGATATCGCCGAATGCCCGGTCCTCCGCCCGGAACTGTTCGAACTCGTCGCCCCCCTGCGCCAGATACTCGGGCCGCATCTAGCAGAGCGCTCCGCAATCGGCATCACCATGACGCTGACGGATCAGGGCGTCGATCTCCTGCTCTCCAATCTGCAGGCGAACTCGCTTCCCGTGATCGAGGGCCTCACCGGCTTCGCGCGGGAAACCGGCCTTGCCCGCCTCAGCCTCGAAGGGCCGATGGGGGTGGAAACGCTGGTGGAACGCGCCGAACCCAGCATCCGCATGGGCGGCGTCACCGTCACGCTTGCGCCGGCGGCGTTCCTGCAGGCAACTGCCGATGGCGAAGCTGCGCTGGTCGAAGCCGTCACCCTGATCGTCGGCAGCGCCGGCCAGCTAGCCGATCTGTTCGCCGGCAGCGGCACCTTCGCGCTTCCGCTTTCGCGAACGGCAGCGGTCACCGCTGCAGATGGCGCCGGGCCGGCAATCCGCGCCCTGGCCGAAGCCGCCCGACGCGCGGGCAGGGCACTGGTCACCCAGCACCGCGACCTCTTCCGCAAGCCGCTTCCGGCAGACGAACTGGGCAAGTTCGACGCCGTCGTCATCGATCCCCCGCGCGCCGGCGCCATCGCCCAGATGGGGGAACTGGCGCAAAGCAAGGTGCCGGTGATCGCCGCGGTCAGCTGCAACCCGGCGACCTTCGCCCGCGATGCCGAATGCCTCGTCGCGGGCGGCTACACACTGCACCGCCTCTGGCCGGTTGCCCAGTTCCGCTGGTCCACCCATATCGAGCTGGTAGCCGAGTTCCGCCGCTGAAGGAGGCCCGCAACTGGCAGTATCAGCGCTGATCCGCGCAACAATTCGTCACAGCATAGGTCAACAAAACTCGCTAAGAGCCAGAATGTAGTTGCGTTCCATTCAAACCCCGTCGCGCAAGAACGACACCGGGAGAAAAAGAAAATGAAGGTCGCTCATATCCTCGCAGCCGCCGCTTTCGCGGCGTTCTCCACCGCATCGTCGGCAGCAGTGCTCTACACGCAGGCCGCCCCCACCGGCGCGCTTGAAAGCCCGAATTCGGTCGATTTCAACTTCAACGCGCCGGCAGGCGCCGGCCTCGCCAGCTTCACGCTGCACGGCTACGCCTCGCTCGACGGCGCCGGCAATGGCTATACCGACATCTTCACGGTCAGCCTCAACGGCACCGACATCCTGCAGGGCAGCTGGAATCTCGGCGGCGGCGGCAACGACGTCGTCTGGTTCGCCCCCGTCGGCAGCTCGATCAGCGTTTCCTCGCCCGGCGGCTGGGCCGGCGGCACCGGCCTGTTCTCCGTACCGCTCGCACTGACCGCCGGCAGCAACACGCTGACGCTCAGCTATTCCGGCAACGGCCAGGGCCTGGGCGACGAAGGCTGGGGCATATCCAACCTCACGGTGGCCGGCGTTCCCGAGCCCGCGACCTGGGTGATGCTGATTGCCGGCTTCGGCATGGTCGGCTTCGCCCGCCGCCGCGGCCCGATCGCCAGCACCCTCGCCTAAACGGCTTCTCACCCTCTCTCGCCGTTGCTAGGCATGCGGGCGAGAGAGGGCAGGAGAAGCAGCAATGCATCATGCCCGTTTGAACTATCTTGTCGCAGCCGCCACCGGCTGCCTGCTCGCAGCGTCCGCCCAATCGGCCGCATTCGACCCGCGCAATCACAAGGCGCCGCTCGCTGGAAATCCTACGCAAGTGATGGTCCTCGGCTCTTCGCACCTGTCGGGCCTTCCCGAACGCATCGACGCGAATAGCCTCTCGCTCGTCAACAGCCGCCTCGCCGGCTGGAAACCCGACCGTATCGCCATCGAGGCGCTGTCCGGCGTCCAGTGCGATTTTCTCCTCCGTAACCCGGCACTCTATCCGGCCGTAGCCGACAATTATTGCGTGGAAACGGCCGAGGCCAATGCCGCCACCGGGCTCGACGTGCCGGCAGCCAATGCCGAGGCCGCGCGCCTGCTCGAAACCTGGCCCGCCAGTCCAACCGCCGCGCAACGCCGCCGCCTGGCGCTCACATTCCTCGCCGCCGGCGAGCCGTCCTCCGCCGTCGTGCAATGGCTGCGCCTGCCGCCAGCCGAACGAGTCGCAAAAGATGGTCTCACCCCCGCGCTCGCAAGCTGGATCGACGGCCGCGTCACCCGCCGCAACGAAAACTACCTCGTCGCCGCCGCCCTCGCCGCACGACTCGGTCATGAACGCGTCTGGGCAATGGACGATCACACCTCCGACATCCTCACCGCCAACAGCAGCAAGGCCTTCGACCAGGCGATGACCGAAATCTGGAGCAATCCCGAAGCGCAGGCGCGGCGCGCCGAATCCACGGCGCGCGAGGCAAAGCTGGGCACCCCGGAATCGATGCTGGCCCTCTATCGCGACGACAACGACCCGGCGGTGGCAGAACTCGCCTTCAACAGCGACTTCGGCGCCGCCATGCGCCACCAATCCCCGGAGCTGTACGGCCGCCGCTACCTGGGCTGGTGGGAAACCCGCAACCTGCGCATGGCCGGCAACATCCGCGAAATCGCCACCGCCATCCCCGGCGGCCGCCTGCTCGTGATTACAGGCTCCAGCCACAAGGGCTATCTCGATGCCTATCTGCAGATGATGCACGACCTGAAACTGGAAAGCCCGCTACCGCTGCTGCAGTAACGGGCCTTCCGATCAATCCAACCCGGCAGGGCTCAGGCGAACAGCTTCGCCCAGCCGCGCTTGGTGCGATCCTTCCAGTGGCCGCGATGATAGGCGTCGCTCGCCAGCAGCGGCATCACCGAACCGGCTTCGGCAAACACCATCTGCTCGATTCCGGTGTTCACCTTGCCCCAACTCGCCGCTTCCTGCAGCGTCGAGGAAGAACAGGCGCCGTCGCGCACGTCCGCCACGGTGATCTGCACGGCATATTTGTGCACTTCCACGTCCTCATGGCCCAGGATCTCGGCGCAGACGACGGTGTCCTGGATGAAGTTCTTCGGCACGCCGCCGCCGATCATCAGCAGGCCGGTGGTGCCGGCCTGAATCTTGATGTCGGTCAGCTCGCGGAAGTCGGCGATGGCGTCCAGCACCATATAGGGCTTGCCCTCCTTGGCGCGGTCCACCTGATGCTTCACCAGCCCGAAACCGGCCGACGAATCGACGAACGCCGGGCAGAAGATCGGCACGTCATGCTCGTATGCAAGCTTGACGAGGCTGTTGTCCTTCTTGCCATGCTCAGCCAGATACTTCCCCATCTCGCGGATGAAGGCGCGGCTGGAATAAGGCTTCGGCTCCAGCGAGTTGGCGATCTTGTTGATCGTGAAATCGCAATCCTGCAGCTGCTCCTCGTCGATATAGGTATCATAGATGCGGTCGATGTAGAGCGAGCGCAGGGTATCGTCGTCCGGGATTTCCAGCGCCTGATAATGCTTGTGGCCAAGCCCTTCGAAGAAATCCATGTCGACGATGGTGGCGCCGGTCGCGATCACCACGTCCACCATGTTGGAGCGGATCAGCTCGGCATACAGGTCCATGCAGCCGCCGGCCGAAGTCGAACCGGCGATCACCAGGCACACCGTGCAATCCTTGTCGGCCAGCATCTGGTTATAGATGCCGGTCGCCCGCGCGAGATCGCGGCTGGTGAAGCTCATGTTCGCCATCTGGTCGATGATCGGACGCGCATCGAAGCTCTTGATGTCGATATGCTCGACCTTCTTCGAAAGAAGCTCGGCCTTGCGCTGCTGGTCGATTTGCTCGCTCATTGATATCTCCAACATCGAAAATTGCCCCACCGCCTGAGCGGTGGGGGACTGCATTCCTGCATAGTGTTAAGCGTTAATGACGCCGCTGTCTTGAATGATGATAGGCGCGCCTTCAGCGCCGATGGGCGCCCAGCTTCACTACATTGGCCGGAACCGCAGGCACACCGTCCACCGGAATCAGCGACGCCATCGGCTCGTCCCGCACAATCGCGGTCTCGCCGGCACCGAATCCGTTGAACCCGGTGCGCATGGCCTGCCCATAGGCGCCCAGCTGGCCCACCTCCAGATAATCGCCCGCCTTCACGTCGGAAGGCAGCTCGAACGGGCCCTTCATATAGTCCATGTCGTCGCAAGTCGGACCATAGAAGGCAAACTCGTCGGCTTCCGCCACGGATTCGTCGGCCCGCACCAGCTTCACCGGGAAGCGCCAGTCAACATGCGCCGCATCGAACAACGACCCATAGGCGCCGTCGTTGATATAGAGCTCGTTGCCGCGCCGCTTTTCCACCCGCACCAGCACGCTCGCATAGTCGGCGGACAGCGCCCGGCCGGGCTCGCACCACAGCTCCGCCGAATAGGAAACCGGCAGCGCTTCATAGGCGCGCTCGATCACCGCGAAATAGGTCTCCAGGCTCGGAGGCTCCATGCCCGGATAGCGCGACGGGAAGCCGCCGCCCACGTCGATCACGTCAACGGTAACGCCCGCCTCGACAATCGCCGCCCGCACAAAGGCAAGCGCATCGGCATAGGCAGCCGGGCTCATCGCCTGGCTACCCACATGAAAGCAGATGCCCAGCGCGTCAGCCGCCTGCCGCGCTGCCAACAGCAGGGCAGGGGCGTCGGCAACGCCGATACCGAACTTCGAGGCAAGGCTCAGCTTCGAATAACCCGACGAAACCTTCAGCCGCACGCAAAGGGTCAGGTCGTCCGCCGGCACGCCGTCGGTCGAGCAGGCGCGGACGATCTTCGCCAGCTCCTCATGCGTATCCAGCGAGAAGATGCGCACGCCCTGCACATGATAGGCCTCGGCAATGGCTTCTTCCGCCTTCACCGGGTGCATGAACGCCAGCACCGCCTTGGGCAGCAGCCCGCGCACCAGCCGCACTTCCGCAATGGAAGCGACGTCAAAGTGCCGGATTCCGCCAGCCCACAGGGTCTCGATGAGATGGGGCGACGGATTCGCCTTCACCGCATAGAAGCTCTTGCCAGGGAACGCCGATACGAAGAACCGCGCTGCATCAAGCGCTGCATCCGGGCGAACTAGAGTAACGGGAGCTGCCGGTTGCAGCTCGGACGCTACCCGAAGCGCGTTATGATATTCGTACAATTCAAGGGACCTCCGGGGAACAGTTGCAGATACGACTGCCTTGCGGTGGAAGTCCCATGGGGCAGCGGAGCGCGCATATGGGGTCGAAGGCCCCCCATGTAAAGCGGAAAATTGTTACAGCGCGTCCGACGGTTAGAGTCGGCGGCTAGCTCGGTCTTGCGCGCTGTTTTTTGCTTGGCGTTCCACGCAGGTTCCGCGCACTTGCGCGGGCGGCCGGTCGGCCTTGCGGGCTTCGCCCGGTCTTGTTGGGATGCTCCGCATCCTGTTCCGCGCATTGGCGCGGGCGCGCGGTCGCGCTTGCGGCCTGCGGCCGTTGGGGCGGGTCCAAGTGCAGGCCCGCTTCATCTTCCGCCGGCGATCAGGCGCCCAGCTTGCCTGCCACGAAGTCGGCGAGCGATGCCACCGTCTCGAACAGCTCGCCTGTCACCTCGTCATCATCGATCAGGATGTGGAAGCGATCCTCCAGCGCCGTCAGAACCGTCGCCACCGCCATCGAATCGAGTTCCGGCAGGCTACCGAACAGTCCGGTGTCGCGCTCCAGCGAGGCTGTCACTTCCGGCGACAGCGCCAGCGCATCGCCCAGCACGGCGACAACATTGCGGACGGTTTCAGAAGATGCGATCGACAAGCTGGCCACGGTTGGCAGGAACCTCGTTCAAAGGCGCGGAGCATTTCGCACGGGCTTGAAAAGCGGGCGCGCCTTACCGCGATGCAGCAGAGTTTGCAACCAAACCGTCTCTCTGGCCCGTTTGCGCGCCGCCGCCATTGCAACCGGCCCCCCGTCCCCATAGATGCGAAGCCCATGGCAACCCGTTTCCGCAAGATGCACGGCCTCGGCAATGATTTCGCGATCTTCGATGCGCGCGAGATTGCCATCGTCATGCCCGGCGAACGCGTCCGCCGCCTGGCAGATCGCCGCCGCGGCATCGGCTGCGACCAGCTGATCCTGCTGGAGCCCAGCTCCCGCGCCGACGTCTTCATGCGCATCTTCAATCCGGACGGCAGCGAAGCCGAGGGCTGCGGCAACGCCACCCGCTGCGTCGCCCACCTTCTCGGCGGCGAAGCGACCATCGAAACCCGCGGCGGCCTGCTCACGGCCGTCCCTGCAGGCGATGGCGTCACCATAGACATGGGCGCCCCTCGCTTCGGCTGGAACGACATCCCGCTCGCCTATGCCATGGATACCGGCGACATGCCCGTCGGCTGGGGCGAACTCGAACGCCCCGTCGGCGTCTCCATGGGCAACCCGCACGCCGTCTTCTTCGTGTCCGACATGGGCGCCGTCCCGCTCGCCGTCCTCGGCCCCGAGATCGAAACCGATCCGCTCTTTCCCGAGCGCGTCAACGTCAATGTCGCCACCATCGCCGCCCGAGACCATATTGCGCTGCGCGTCTGGGAGCGCGGCGCCGGCCTCACGCTCGCCTGTGGCACCGGCGCCTGCGCCACCTTCGCCGCCGCCCGCAAGCGCGGCCTGATCGACGCCCGCGCCCGCCTGTCGCTTCCCGGCGGGGACATGATCATCGCGGAAACCCCCACCGGCAGCATTGCCATGACCGGCCCTGTCGCCACCAGCTTCCTCGGCGAAACCGACCTGTGAGCGCAGCACCGGCGAAGGTCGTAACCCACGGCTGCCGTTCCAACCTCGCCGAGCGCGATGCGCTGGCCGCCCTCGCGCCGTCCGGCGCCACCGTGATCAACAGCTGCGCCGTCACGGCAGAGGCCGCCCGCGACGCCCGCGCCGCCGCACGCGCAGCGACCGGCCCGGTCTATGTCACCGGCTGCGCCGCCACCCTCGATCCGGCCCGCTTCGCCGACATCGCCACCATCATCCCCAACGCCCGGAAACTCTCGCCGCAGGCATGGGGCAGGGCAGGGCCGCCAGCCGCCGCCGTCACCCGCCAGAGCCGCGCCTTCGTCGCCGTGCAGGACGGCTGCGACCATGCTTGCACCTTCTGCGTCACCCGCCTCGCTCGCGGCGCCTCGCGCTCCGTGCCGGTCGACGAGGCGCTCGCCCGCATCGCCGCCCTCGACGCCCCCGAAATCGTCCTCACCGGCATCGACACCACCAGCTACGGCCAGGATCTTCCCGGCAAGCCCACGCTGGGGGCTCTGGTGCAGGCGATCCTCGCCCAAACCGGCGTCCGCCGCCTCCGCCTCTCCTCGCTCGATTCCGCCGAAGCCGACGACGCACTGATCGAAGCCTTCGCCGACCCCCGGCTGATGCCGCACGTCCATCTTTCGCTGCAGTCCGGCGACGACCTCATCCTGAAGCGCATGAAGCGCCGCCATTCCCGCGCCGACGCCATCCGCCTCGTCGAGCGCCTGAAGTCGCGCCGCCCCGACATCGCCATCGGCGCCGATCTCATCGCCGGCTTCCCCACCGAAGGCGAGGCGGCCCACGCCAACAGCCTCTCCCTGCTGACAGAGGCCGACATCGTTCACGCCCACATTTTCCCCTATTCGCCCCGCCCCGGCACAGCCGCCGCGCGCATGCCGCAAGTTTCGCCGCACATCGCCAAAGCCCGCGCCGCCCAGCTGCGCGAAGCCGCCGCGCAACGCCTGCACAGCTTCCAGTCCACCTTCCTCGGCACGCCGCTCGAAACCGTCAGCGAGGGCAAGTCCGGCATCACCCCGCACGGCCTGAAAATCCGCTACAGCGAACCCCAACCGCGCGGCGCCATCGTCCAAGCCACGCCCGCATCCATCGAAAACGGCCAGATCTTCCAATGAACGATGTCACCGAAAAGACAGGCTGGCTCAGCCGCATGCGCGCGGGCCTCTCCCGCTCGTCGGAAAAGCTCACGCAGAACCTCGTCTTCCTCGCCGGCGGCGGCCGCATCGAGGCGGAGGACCTCGAAACCATCGAGGAAGCGCTGATCGCCGCCGACCTCGGCCCGACCGTCGCCGCCCGCATCGTCGCGAAACTCTCTGAGGCCCGCCTCGCCGGCGACATCGACATGGCCCGCGTCCGCCAGGTGGCCGCCGACGAGATCGCTGCCATCCTCCAGCCTCTGGCCAAGCCGCTCCTCGTCACCGCCTTCCCGCGCCCGCACACCATCCTCGTCGTCGGCGTCAACGGCACCGGCAAGACCACCACCATCGCCAAGCTCGCCCACCTCTTCCAGGAGGACGATTACGCCGTGCTGATGGCGGCCGGAGACACCTTCCGCGCCGCAGCCGTCGAGCAGCTGAAGGTCTGGGGAGAGCGCCTCGCCATCCCCGTCATTTCCGGCAAGCCCGACGCCGACGCCGCGGGCCTCGCCTTCACTGCGATGGACCAGTCCCGCGCTTCGGGGCGCGACGTGCTGCTGGTCGACACTGCAGGCCGCCTCCAGAACAAGTCCGGCCTGATGGACGAACTCGCCAAGGTCCGCCGTGTCCTCGGCCGGCAGGCGCCGGGCGCCCCCCACGACACCATCCTTGTCCTCGACGCCACCACCGGCCAGAACGCGCTCTCGCAGATCGAGATCTTCCGTGAAGTCGCCGGCGTCACCGGCCTCGTTATGACCAAGCTCGACGGCACCGCCCGCGGCGGAGTCCTGGTCGCTGCAGCCGAGAAATTCGGTCTTCCGATCCACGCCATAGGCGTCGGCGAAAAACTCGGAGACCTCCGCCCCTTCGACGCGCGCGCCTTCGCCGCTGCGCTCACGGGCGCCACCGCATGACCGACCAGACACCTCCCCGCCGTCAGCTGGAAGGCTGGCCCAAGCTCGCGGTCGATTTCGGCCCGCTCCTCGTCATGTTCGCGACCTACGCCCGCTTCGACATCTTTGTCGCAACGGCCGCGTTCATGGTCGCCACAGCAGCCGCCATGGCCTTCTCCTGGGCGCTCACCCGCCGCATCCCGGCAATGACCTGGTTCTCCGCCATCCTCGTCGGCGTCTTCGGCGGCCTCACCCTGTGGCTGAAGGACGAAACCTTCATCAAGGTAAAGCCGACGATCATCTACCTGATCTTTTCCGCCGTGCTGTTCTTCGGCCTCTATCGCGGCAACAATTATCTGAAATCGCTGTTCGGCTCGGCCTTCCACGGCGTATCCGAACGCGGCTGGCAGCTCCTGACCTGGCGCTGGGCGATCTTCTTCCTTGTCGTCGCAGCGATGAACGAGGCCATCTGGCGCCTCTTCTCCACCGACATCTGGATGCACTTCAAGGTCTGGGGCGACACGCTCCTCACCTTCCTCTTCGCACTTGCACAAATGCCCATGCTGATGCGCCACGGCCTCAAGCTGGAGGACAAGGCAAAGCCTGAGAAGCCCGGTCCGGAAATGTAAAGACTTGTCAAAGTCGTGGGTTAACCATATCCGGCGCCTATCGTGGCTTTGCTGCGTTTGCTAACAGCCAAACATGGCCAGCCCAGAGTCGGTCAGGCCAAGAAAACAGGATAGGGTCGTATAATGAAGAAGTTTCTTGCCGCCGCGGCGATGGCCTCGGCCGTTATTGCAACGCCTGCCAGTGCTGCCACGCTGATCCTCGGCGGTTCCAATGCCAACGTCACCAGCGTCATCCGCCACGATGCCGGGCTCACGCTCACCTTCACGGCGGGGCAGTTCAGCATCGATCCCAACAGCCTGACGGCGCTGTCGCAGTTGACGATGAACCGCAAGGTTTCGATCACTGCGCCGGGCCTCGGCGTGGATGGTGGCGTCTCCGCGCCGCAGATCGACACCAACACCGCCAACAAGCGCGAAGCACTTGTGGTCACCGGCTCCAGCGATTTCTCGATCGAGAAGCTGAAGCTGTCCTACATCGACAACAACGACACGCTGCAAGTCTATGGCATCGGCGCAGGCGGCGTGCTCACCTCGCTCGGCTTCGACGGCACGATCAAGACTGGCCTCGACGGTGCCGCCAGCTTCGTGAACAGCGCTGCGAACAGCGGCACCACCTGGCTCACCCTGCTGGATCCGACCTCTCGCTACAGCGGCTACGTCTTCACCACCCGCGTAGGTGGCGACGTGCTGTTCGGCGGCGACCTCGGCCAGGGCTACCGCGTTGACCAGATCGTCGCCGGCGTGCCCGAACCCGCCACCTGGGCCATGCTGATCGCCGGTTTCGGCATGGTCGGCTTCTCCGCCCGCCGGCGTCGGATCGGCGCCGTTTCGGCCTGACAGGCAACCCATGCGAAAAGGGGCCGGGGTGCAAACCCCGGCCCCTTTTTCATGTCACTTCGCTTCGTAGCTGCGCACCAGCTGGTCCAGCAGCCGCACGCCATAGCCGCGCGGCCCCTTCGGGACCGTCGGCAGAGCCGTCTCGGCCCGGTCCATCGCCGCCATGTCGATATGCGCCCAGGGTGTCGGAGTAGGCGTCAGGAAGCCGATGAAATAGGCCGCAGTCCCCGCACCGGCCCGTCCGCCTTCCTTGGAATTCTTAATGTCGGCGATCTCGCTTTCCATGTCCTCGGCATAGCTCGGGTGGATCGGCATCCGCCACATCTCCTCCCCCACGCGCTTGCCGCCTTCCACCAGCCTTGATGCCAGCGCCTCGTCGCGCGCGAACAGCCCGGAATATTCCTCGCCCAGAGCGGCAACGATCGAACCGGTCAAGGTCGCGATATTCACTACGGCAGCCGGGTTATACTGTCGGATCGTCCACTGGTTCGCATCCGCCAGCACCAACCGGCCTTCGGCGTCGGTGTTGATCACCTCCACGGTCTTGCCGTTCATCGTCCGTACCACGTCGCCGGGCCGCTGCGCCCCGCCGTCGGGCATATTCTCCGATAGCGCGGCCACGCCGATCACATTCGCCTTCGCCCCGCGCTTCGCCGCTGCAATCACCGCGCCAATGGTCGCCGCCGCGCCCGACATGTCGCCCTTCATTTCCCACATGCCGGTCGCCGGCTTGATGGAAATGCCACCAGAATCGAAGGTTATCCCCTTGCCCACCAACGCCACGGGCGGCGCATTGCCGCCACCCCGATACTCCACCGCCAGCAGCCGCGACGGCCGGCGCGAGCCTTGCCCGACGCCCAGCAGCGACCCCATGCCCAGAGCCCGCATCTGCGGTTCGTCCAGCACGGTGATGCGGACGTTCGGCACACCCTTCAACTCGGCCTGCACGGCCGCCACGAAGCTCTCCGGATACAGTTCATTGGCTGGCGTCGTCACCAGATCGCGCGCAAAGCGCACGCCAGAGGCCAGCTGCGCCAGATCCGCCTGATAGGCCACACCCGCGCCCGCATCCGCCGTCACCACCGTCACCGCCGCAACCGGCGGCACCTTCGGCGCAGACTTCAGCCGATCATAGCGATACTGCCCCAGCGCCGCGCCATAGGCGACATAGGGCGCAGACCCTGCCGGCAGCCCGCCTGTCAGCAAGGCAATCTCGTTCGGCTCATCCCGCAACGCCTGCGCCGCCTTGCCGCCGAAATCGGCGAGATCGGTCTCCACCACGGCCGCGCCCGGCTTCACCCCCACCAGCAACAGCTGCGGATGCCCGGCCACGCCATACAACGCCAATGTCTTCCCCGGCTTGCCGTCGAACCGCGCATTGGCGATCCCGGCCTTGATGGCGTCCGCAGCGCCAGCCGGCAACTGCGCTGCTGCCGCGCCGATTCCATCCGCACCCAGCACAGGCACCACCAGCACCGCGCCAGTCGGCGCCGTCGGCGCAAAGCGGATCGGCCGTTCGGCGCTGTTCTGCCGCGTGGAAGGCGTCAGCCCTCGTTGCTCAAAGCTCGGCTCTCCAGGGACGGCGAGGGCAGGGGAGGCCAAAATCGTGGCCGACAGAAGGGCGATCGAAAGCCGGGCAATATGCATCGGTCATGCAACTCCAGATTGATAGATTGCGGGCTTGTTACAGACGCCCCCCTGCGATGCCAACCCGCTCGCCCGAAATGCCGCACCCACCGTCCTGTTCCTCCCCAAGCCTTCAGCTTTCATTCCGCAACATGCCCGTTCTATGGATGCCCTAACCTGAGGGAGAGACGAAATGCGCGAAGCACTGAAATTCTACATCGATGGCCAGTGGGTCGATCCGGTCGGCGGTGCAAAGCCGCTCGACGTCATAAACCCCGCCACCGAAGCGCCGATGGGCCGCATCGCGATGGGGTCCGCCGCCGATGTCGATGCCGCCGCCAAGGCCGCGCATCGCGCCTTCGCCAGCTACAGCCGCACCAGCCGCGCCGAGCGGATCGAGCTGATGCAGAACATCGTCGCCGAATATCAAAAGCGCTACGCCGAGATCGCCGCCGTCATCACCGAGGAAATGGGTGCCCCCGCCTGGCTTGCCACCCAGGCGCAGGCCGCGCTCGGCGCCGGCCATTTCGCCACCGCCATCGAGATCCTGAAGACCTACGAGTTCGACGAGATCCGCGGCACCACGATGATCACCAAGGAGCCGATCGGCGTCTGCGGCTTCATCACACCCTGGAACTGGCCGATCAACCAGATCGCCTGCAAGGTTGCGCCGGCCATCGCCACCGGCTGCACCATGGTACTGAAGCCCAGCGAAGTCGCCCCGTTCAACGCCGTGCTCTTCGCCGAAGTGATGCACGCAGCCGGCGTTCCGAAGGGTGTGTTCAACCTGGTCAACGGCGATGGCCCCTCGGTCGGCGCCGCCATCTCCAGCCATCCGCTGGTCGATATGGTCAGCTTCACCGGCTCCACCCGGGCCGGCATCGAGGTCGCCCGCAACGCCGCCCCCACGGTGAAGCGCGTCTCCCAGGAACTCGGCGGCAAGTCGCCGAACATCGTTCTCGACAGCGCCGACCTTGAAAAGGCCGTCGGCGGCGGCATCCAGTCGATGATGATGAACTCCGGCCAGAGCTGCAACGCACCCACCCGCATGTTCGTGCCCCGCCCGAAGATGGAGGCCGCCAAGGCCATCGCCAAGGCAACCGCAGAAGCGCTCAGCGTCGGCGACCCCAACGGCAACCACAATCTCGGCCCGGTCGTCTCCGAAGTGCAGTTCAACAAGATCCAGGGCCTGATCCAGAAGGGCATCGACGAGGGCGCCACGCTTGTTACCGGCGGCACCGGCCGCCCCGACGGGCTGGACAAGGGCTATTTCGTGAAGCCCACCATCTTCGCCGACGTCACCAACGACATGACCATCGCGCGCGAGGAAATCTTCGGCCCGGTGCTGGCGATGCTGCCGTACGACAGCCTCGACCAGGCCATCACCGAGGGCAACGACACCCCCTATGGCCTGGCCGCCTATGTGCAGGGCGAACAGTCGGAAGCACGCGAAGTTGCACGTCAGCTCCGCGCAGGGCAGGTGACCCTGAACGGCGCCGGCGTCGATTTCACCGCCCCGTTCGGCGGCTACAAGCAATCGGGCAATGGCCGCGAATGGGGCGACCATGGCTTTACCGACTTCCTGGAAACCAAGGCCGTCATCGGCTGGGAAGCGGCCAAAGCCGCCGAATGAGAACCCTGGCGCGGCTTTTCGCGGCCCTCGCGGCAGCCGCGCTGGTCTTTCTCGGCGTCGGCTACTGGAATGCAACCCGGCCGCCGATCGTCGTGGCGCACGAACAGCGGCTTCCCGGCCTGCCGCCGGGAAGCCGCATTCGCGTCGCGGTGTTCGCGGATACCCACTACGGCTTCCCCGACATGAGCGGCGAGCGCCTCCGTGGCATCGTCGCACAGGTGAACGCCCTGAAGCCCGACCTCATCCTGCTCGCAGGGGACTACCATGGCGGCAAGCTGCTGGACCTGGCGCCGTCGCCGCGCATGGAACCGGCAGTCGAACCCTTCGCTGCCCTGAAGGCGCCCCTTGGTGTCTTCGCGGTGATGGGCAACCACGACAACAGTCGCTGGGCGCCAGTCGTTTTCGCAAAGCAGGGCGAACCCAAACTGCTCGTCAACCAGCGCCTGGATGTCGGCCCACTGGTGGTGGCGGGCGCCAATAGCGTCGCGCACGGCTCCAACATCGCCGGGACGCTGGCTGGTCCAGGCCTCGAAAAGCCGGTTCTACTGATCCTCCACGAAGGCGATCAACTCTCCCACGAAGAACGCCCGCCCGGCCTGCACATCCTTGCATTTGCCGGCCACACCCACGGCGGCCAGATCATCCTCCCGTTTGTCGGCAACGTCGGCAAGAAAGTGCTCGGCAACTCTGCATGCTGGCGCGGCCCATGCACGATCAACGGCTGGCCCATCATCGTCACCTCCGGCATCGGCACCAGCTGGCTCCCGATCCGCTACGGCGTACCCCCGGAAATCCTCCTGATAACGCTGACGCCGTAGGCGTCCACATCCTAGCCCTCCGGCAAAAAGTCCGGAACGCTCAGATAGCGCTCGCCGGTATCATAGTTGAAGCCCAGCACCTTCGCATTGGCCCCCAGCTCGGGCAGCTTCTGCGCAATCGCCGCCAAGGTCGCGCCAGAGGATATGCCGACCAGCAGCCCCTCCTGCCGCGCCGACTTCCGCGCCCATTCCTTGGCATCCTCGGGCGCCACCTGAATCACCCCGTCCAGCAGTTCCGTCAGCAGATTGCCGGGAATGAAGCCTGCCCCAATCCCCTGGATCGGGTGCGGCGCCGGCTGGCCGCCGGAAATCACCGGAGACAGCGTCGGCTCCACGGCAAACACCTTCAGCTTCGGCCAGGCCTTCTTCAGGGCCTTCGCCACGCCCGAGATATGCCCCCCGGTGCCGACGCCGGTGATGATCGCGTCCGGCGGCGATGTGCCGAAATCGGCAAGGATCTCCTTCGCCGTCGTTGCTTCGTGAATGGCGATGTTGGCGGGATTGTCGAACTGCTGCGGCATCCACGAACCGGGCGTCGCGTCGATCAGCTCCTGCGCGCGGGCAATCGCGCCCTTCATCCCCTTCTCGCGCGGCGTCAGGTCGAATTCGGCGCCATAGGCCAGCATCAACCGCCGCCGCTCCAGGCTCATGCTTTCCGGCATCACCAGAACGATCTTGTAGCCCTTCACCGCCGCCACCATGGCAAGGCCGATTCCGGTATTGCCACTGGTCGGTTCGATGATGATCCCGCCCGGCTTCAGCGCACCGGATTTCTCCGCATCCTCGATCATCGCCAGGGCGATCCGGTCCTTGATCGAACCGCCCGGATTCTGCCGCTCCGATTTCACCCAGACCTCATGGTTCGGAAACAGCTTGCCCAAGCGGATGTGCGGGGTATTTCCAATGGTTTCCAGAACGTTGGCTGCGCGCATCTCTATCTCTCCCGGTCAGTTCGGTGGTGTCAGCGCCTCCGTCTTTCGGTCCCTCGCCAGCATTTCCTCCGGCAGGTCCAGTCGGTCGGCATCCCTCAGTTCAGGGAACAGTCTAGCCCATAGCACGGTAACGCCCAGGGCCAGCAAGCCCCCCAGCACCGTTGCCTCGACAGCCCCCAGCGCCCCCGCCATCATGCCAGCGCGAAACTCGCCCAGCTCGTTGGAAGCGCTTATAAAAAGCAGCGAAACAGAAGACACCCGCCCGCGCATGTCGTCGGGCGTATGCAGCTGGATCAACGAGGACCGCACATAGACGGAAACCATGTCCGCGCCGCCCAGCACCACCAGCGACGCAATGGACAGCCACAACATGCTCGAAAGCCCGAACACCACCGTCGCAACCGCAAACAGCCCGACATTGAAGAACATCTTCACGCCGACATTGTTCTTCAGCGGCCAGCGTGTCAGCCACAGCGCCACCAGGGCCGCTCCTGCCGCAGGCGCTGCCCGGAGCAGCCCCAGCCCGTCGGGCCCCACCATCAGGATATCCCGTGCAAAGATCGGCAGCATCGCCGTCGCCCCGCCCAGAATCACCGCGAACATATCCAGCGAAATCGCCCCGAAGACGATGGGGTTGCCGCGCACATAGCGCAGCCCCTCCTTCACAGATTCGACTCCCGAGCCACTGCTCGACGCCCGCTGCGGCACCTTCGGAATCAGGAACAGCGCCACCAGCGAAGCCAGCAGCAGCACGGCGGCCAGCGAATAGGGGGCAGGGTGCGCCAGATCATAGGCAAGCCCGCCAATCACCGGCCCCAGCACCGCGCCCGCCTGCCAGCCAATGGAGTTCCAGGCGATCGCCGTCGGCAGCACGGCGGGTGGCACCAGATTCGGCGCCAGCGCAGACAGCGAAGGCGCCGCAAAGGCCCGCGCCACCCCCAGCGCCAGTGCCACCGCAAACAAGGGCCACAGCAAGGTCGATCCGGCAAACGCCAGCGAAGCCAGCACCACCGCACACAGCAGCTCCAGCCCCACCGCGACGCGCGCAATCACCCGCCGGTCCATCCGGTCGGCGATCACCCCCACCACCAGGCTCAGCGCAAAAACGGGAAGGAACTGCGCCAGGCCGATCAGCCCCAGTAAAAAGGCCGCCTCGCGCATCGGCATCGTCGCCCGCGCCAGATCGTAAACCTGCCAGCCGATCACCACCACCATCAGCATTTGCGCCAGCGTGGAGCCCAGCTTGGCAACGAAAAACGCCCGATAGGCGGGATAGGCGAAGGGAGACGGGATCGGAGAGGAGGCAGCGTCGGTCACGCCGGATGCCCTAGCAGCGCCTCACCGGCATCGAAAGCCACGCAGACGTGCCCCCTACTATGCACAAGTTTTCCGCCCCACAGCTTTGGTGCACAACGTCTCCAGGCTGAAACTGCCCCACAGTGGATGGGAAGCCTTTGCCTTTGGGGAGAAACATGCAGATCATCACCAACCGCGGCGCCTCCGCCCTCGCGCTCGCCGCCGTCCTCGCTCTCGCCGCCTGCAAGCCCGCCGAAAAGCAGGCCGAAGCCCCCACCACAGACACCGCCGCAGACGCGCTCGCCAGCGCCACTGCAGTCGGCGCCGAATGGCTCACCTATGGCGGCACCTACGACGAGCAGCGACACTCCGGCCTCACCAAGGTGGCGCCCGAAAACGTCAGCCAGCTCGGCGTCGCCTGGACCTATGATCTGAACTCCAACCGCGGCATCGAAACCACCCCCATCGTCAAGGACGGTGTCATGTACGCCACCTCTTCCTGGTCGGTGCTGCACGCGATCGACGCAAAGACGGGCAAGGAACTCTGGGTCTATGATCCGGGCGCCGACAAGGCCGTCGGCGTCGACGCCTGCTGCGATGTCGTCAACCGCGGCGTCGCCATCAAGGGCGACACCCTCTTCCTCGGCGTCATCGACGGCCGCCTCGAAGCCATCAACGCCAAGACCGGCCAGAAGATCTGGTCGGTGCAGACGGTCGACCGCTCCAAGCCCTACACCGTCACCGGCGCCCCGCGCGTGGTGAAGAACATGGTGCTGATCGGCAATGGCGGTGCCGAACTCGGTGTGCGCGGCTATCTGTCGGCCTATGATACGGAAACCGGCAAGCTCGTCTGGCGCTTCTACACCGTGCCAAACCCGCAGATGCAGCCAGACGGCGCCGCCTCCGACGACGCCTTCCAGAAAATCGGCAACATCAGCTGGGGCAAGAAGGGCCGCTGGACCACCGACGGTGGCGGCGGCACCGTCTGGGACTCGATCGTCTATGATGTGAAGGACAACCAGATCGTCTTCGGCGTCGGCAACGGCTCCCCGTGGAACGCCAACCTCCGCGATCCTGACAGCAAGGGCGACAATCTCTTCCTCTCGTCCATCGTCGCGGTCGACGCCGACACCGGCACGTACAAATGGCATTTCCAGACCACCCCGCGCGAAAACTGGGACTACACCGCCACCCAGACGATCATCCTCGCCGATCTGCCGCTCGGCGAGAACGGCGCTCCCCGCCGGGTCGTCATGCAGGCGCCCAAGAACGGCTTCTTCTACGTGATAGACGCCAGGACCGGCCAGTTCATCTCCGGCAAGGGCTATGTCCCGCAAAGCTGGACCACCGGCCTCGACGCCAGGGGCCGCCCCATCGAAACAGCCGCCGCCCGCCCGGCCGACGGCAAGGCCAGCCTTCTCAGCCCCGGCCCGCAGGGTGGTCACAACTGGCACCCGATGGCCTTCAACCCGCAGCTGAACCTTGCCTATATCCCGGCGCAGGAACTGCCGCAGGGCTATGCGCCGAAGTCCGCCGCCGATCCGCACACGAAATGGAACACCGGCTTCAAGTTCGAGGATGGCCTGCCGCCCGGCCCGCTGGACGTCGCCACGCTGAAGGCGATGCGCGCCATGTACAAGGGCCGCCTGATCGCCTGGGATCCGATCCGGCAGGAAGCCCGCTGGACGGTCGAACTGCCGACACCGTCGAACGGCGGCGTGCTGTCCACCGCTTCCGGCCTCGTCTTCCAGGGTACGGTCGGCGGCGATCTGGTCGCCTATGACGCCGCCACCGGCAAGCCGCTCTGGCGGCAAAACGTGAAGGGCGGCGTTGCCGCACCTCCGGTCACCTACGAGATCGACGGCGAACAATATGTGGCGGTCGCGAGCGGCTGGGGTGGCGCCTATGCGCTGGCCGCCGGCTTCCTGTTCGACAAGGCAATCCAGAACAACCTCGGTCGCGTCATCGCCTTCAAGCTCGGCGCCAAGGGCACCGTGCCCGACCACAACATGACGCCGGTCAACGCCAGGCCGCAGATCGCGAGCTTCGGCGACGACGCCATGATTCAGCGCGGCCTCGTCGCCTACAGCCGCAACTGCATGGTCTGCCACGGTCCGATGGCGATCTCGTCGGGCGTCCTCCCCGATCTGCGCTGGTCGCCGGTCTCCACCGACGCCGACGCGTGGAAGGACGTGGTTATCGACGGCAGCCGCTCGATGAACGGCATGGTCAGCTTCAAAGCCCAGCTCAGCCCCGAAGACGCCGAAGCCATCCGTGCCTATGTCGTCCGCCAGTCGCACAACGCGCCGGACGTGAAATGAGCGCAGGCGGCCCCGGCACCGGCCGGGGCCGCCCTCATTGCAGGAAATCGGGCGTCCGCCCCGCCTTCGCCCAATAATCCGCCATCCCCATTTCCTCCGCCATGGACAGGAAACGCGGATCCGCCCGCATGGGCGCCGTCGGCGGGATGAACAGCATCATCGTCTTGCGCATAAATTGCCGGCTTGCCGCAGTTGCACCCGCGGGCTGGCGCAGCGCGCCCACCGCCGGTCCGCTCTGCAGCAGAAATCCGCGCGCCACGTCAAAGGCGAGGTCGATCTCCCCCAGCGCAGCCAGATGCTGCACCGACATCACCGCCGCCCCCGGCGAAGCCAGCGCCGCCGCCCGGTTGAGATCGGCCGCCGCCGGCGACACACCCGGCAGCCTCTATGTGTGGGGCATCAACCGCGGCGGGGCACGGCTGCCCCTCGGCTCGCCCGGCATCGGCGCAGGGCTGTGTTCGATTTCCGTGTGCGTCATGTTTACCGATGGCAGCGCCCGCGTGGTCGTCTTCCAGTCGATGGGGCCGCCCGTCATCACGCCACTGGTCGGCGGCATCGACGTTTCCGGCAGCACGCTCACCGGCGACATCCCGTTCAGCCTGCTTCCCTCAAACGGTGTCTCCGCGGCGAGCTACGAATATTCGCTCTGGGTCCGCAAGCGTGTGAACCCGGCGATGGACGGAACCAACGCGGAACTGGCGGACTTCCTGCCCGACGCCGCCACCTTCGTTGCCGGCGTGCCAGAGCCCTCCAGCTGGCTGGTGCTCGTCGCGGGCTTCGGGGTGATGGGCATCGCCGCGCGCCGTAGAAGTCCAACACGTTTACGATCAACACATTGAACTTGCCGCATAGTTTCGATGAAATGTAGGAATTGTTCCACGTGGAACAACCACTATGGTAACGTAACTTGGCGAAATTGTTCCACGTGGAACAATCAGCGCTGCCCCAGCACGTTGATCGTGAACGAGATGACGCCAAGGTTGAACAGGAAGGCGGCCAGGCAGTGCATGGTCACCGCCTGCCGCATTTCGCGGCTCTCCACCGCCGTGTCGGACGTCTGGAAGGTCATGCCCAGCGTAAAGGCGAAATAGATAAAATCGCTGTAGTCGGGCTGCTCCTTGCCGGAAAACTGCAGCCCGCCCTTGCTGCCCCGGCGATAATGGAGATGCGCATAGTGCAGCGCATAGACCGTATTCGAGAACAGCCAGGCCAGCGCCAGGCTGCCGATGATCCCCAGCTTGTCCATCCCGCTCGTCGCCGAATGCATCAACCAGAAAATGGCCACCAGGATCGTCATCGAAACGATGGTGGTGATCATCAGCATGAGCGGCCGGTTGGCGTCGTTATCCCCGGCATGGCGGCGCATGTCGGCGGGCGTATGATGTTTCAGCAAAGGCAGGGAAATCAGAAGGAAAACCAGCGCCCCGGCGTCAAATCCCGCCAGCAGCCCCAGCGCCGTCCCCAAATTCGGTATGGAAAACAGGCAGACGCCCAGCATCACCAGCAGAAAGGTCAGGAAGCGCGGCGGCCCCAGCCTGTTCCCGATCCTGTTCATGCCGGCTCCTTCATGCCGGCTCGACGAAACTGTCGAGCACCATCTTCGCCCCCGCCTGATCGAATTCGATCTCCAGCTTGTTGCCGTCGCGCGATTTCACCGTTCCCATCCCGAACTTGGCATGAAACACCCGCCCGCCCAGGGGAAGGTCGTCACGCGCCGCGCCGCCGACGGTCGACTGGATCGGCCGGGCATTGATCACCTGCGGCTTGCGCGCCGTCGAACGATCCAGACCACCCCGCGCACTCGCTCGTTCCCAGCCCGGCCCGCGCCCGGTCCCGCGGCCGATGTCGGCAAAGGGATCGCGCTCGTCCAGCGCTGCCCGCCACAGGCTGGCGCCGCCGGAAAGCGTTGATTCCACATCGATATGTTCCGGCGGCAACTCGCTCAGAAAGCGGCTGGGAATGGCGCTGGTCCACTGCCCGTAGACCCGCCGATTGGCCGCGTGGATCAGCGTAGCCCGCCGCCGGGCGCGGGTGATCCCCACATAGGCGAGCCGCCGCTCCTCCTCCAGCGCCGCCGCCCCGTTCTCGTCCAGCGCCCGCTGGCTGGGGAACAGCCCCTCCTCCCAGCCGGGCAGAAATACATGGTCGAACTCCAGCCCCTTCGCGGCGTGCAGTGTCATCATGGTGACCTTCGCTTCGGCGTCGGTGCGGTCATTCTCCATCACCAGCGACACATGCTCCAGGAACGAGGTGAGGTCTGTGAAGCCCTCCATCGCCCGCACCAGCTCGGCCAGATTGTCCAGCCGCCCGGCGCTTTCGGCGCCGCGATCCTTTTCCAGCGCTTCGATATAGCCGGATTCCTCCAGTATCAGCTGCGCCAGCGCGCCTTGCTCCATGCTGTTGGCCTGCTCGCGCCAGCGCCTGAGGCCGGCCAGCAGGTCCGCCAGCGAGCGGCGCGGCGCCGGTCCCAGCTCGTCCGTTTCCACCAGCGCCTGCGCCGCCAGCGGCAGGGTCAGCCCGGTTGCTCTGGCGTGGGCGGCGATCCGTGCCTGCGCCTTGTCGCCGAGGCCGCGCTTGGGCACATTGACGATCCGCTCGAACGCCAGTGCGTCATCCGGCTGTGCCACCAGCCTGAGGTAAGCCAGCGCATCGCGCACCTCGGCGCGCTCATAGAAGCGGAAGCCGCCGACAATCCGATAGGGTAAGCCTATGGAAATAAAACGATCTTCGAATTCCCGTGTCTGAAAAGAGGCGCGCACCAGGATTGCGATCTCGGCAGGGAGCACGCCTTCGCGCAACAGCCGCTCGATCCGCTCGCCCACCAGCCGGGCCTCCTCCGGCCCGTCCCAGACGGCGATCACATTCACCTTCTCGCCGCGCGGAATCTCGGTCCACAGTGTCTTGCCAAGCCGGCCCTTGTTGTTGGCGATCACATGCGCGGCGGCGGCGAGGATATGCGGGGTGGAGCGATAGTTCTGCTCCAGCCTGATTACCTTGGCGTCGGGAAAATCCCGCTCGAATCTCAAGATGTTGGCGACTTCCGCGCCGCGCCAGGAGTAGATGGACTGGTCGTCGTCCCCCACGCAGCAGATATTGCCCTGTCCGCCCAGAGAGGGGGCGGCCAGCAGTGTCAGCCAGCGATATTGGGCGGCGTTGGTGTCCTGATATTCGTCCACCAGCACGAACTTGAAGCGCCGCTGCCATTCGCCCAGCACATCGGGGTGGGCTTCGAAGATCTTGATCATGTGCAGCAGCAGATCGCCGAAATCGCAGGCGTTCAGCGTCCGCAGCTCGCGTTGATAGCGCTCATACAGTTCCGCGCCGCGCCCGTCGGCAAAGGCGAACGCCTCGCCCTTTGGCACTTCGCTCGGCAACTGCCCGCGGTTTTTCCAGCGGTCGATGTGGCTCGAAAGTTGCCGCGACGGCCAGCGCTTCTCGTCGATCCCCGCCTCTATGATGATGCGCTTCAGCAGGCGCAGCACATCGTCGGTGTCGAGGATGGTGAAGTTGGAGCGTAGCCCCGCCAGCTCCGCATGCCGCCGCAGCATCCGTGCTGCGATCGAGTGGAAGGTGCCGACGAACGGCATTCCCTCGGCCGCCGGGCCGATCATCGCCGTCAACCGGTGGCGCATTTCGGCGGCGGCCTTGTTGGTGAAGGTGACAGAGAGAATTTCCGAAGGCCAGGCCCGGCGATGCGCCAGGATTTCAGCCAGCCGCGCCGTCAGCGCGCGCGTTTTTCCGGTGCCTGCTCCTGCCAGCACCAGCACCGCGCCGTCGAGCGTGGTCGCCGCCTCGCGCTGGGGCGCGTTCAGCCCCTGAAGCCAGGGGGGAGTGTCTGCCGGAACGCTTGCCATGCGAGAACAGATAGCGAACTTAGGCGGCGGGACGCAACAGATGAAGCGCGGCCTTCCCTACGGGCCGAGTGGTTTCGATGCTGAAACCGGGCAATTCCAGCGCTTCGGCCTTGCCGGTTTCGATGGAAATCCAGCTGTGCGGGGCGATCCAACCCATTTTCAGTGCCGATAAAAGCGCCTTCGGCGCCAGCTCCTCGCCATAGGGCGGATCGAGGAAGATGACGTCCGCCGGGATGGGGGCCGGGGGCAGGGCGGTGGCGTCGTGGGCGATCAGCCGGGCAGGGGCCTTCAGCGCCGCGATGTTGGTGTGGATCGCCTTGCGGGCGTCGTTGCCGCGCTCGGCCAGAAAGGCCTGCGCGGCACCCCGCGACAGCGCCTCCAGCGCCAGTGCGCCGGAGCCTGCGAACAGGTCGAGCACGGTCAGCCCCTCGAAACTGCCGAGGCGGCTGGTGAGCATCGAGAACAGCGTCTCGCGCGCCCGATCCGCCGTCGGGCGGGTGCCGTCCCCCGGAGCGGTCACCAGCGGGCGCGACCGCCACTGGCCGGATATTATGCGCATCAGGCGGGCTTCGAGCGGGAAAGGCTGCGCTGTAACGAGGTGACCGCACCGGAAGTCGCTTCCTCCACCGAGCGGACGGCGAGTTCGCCCAACTGGAAGGGGCCATAGGCGGTGCGGATCAACCGGCTGACGCGCAGGCCCATCGCCTCGCACAGCTTTCTGACTTCGCGGTTCTTGCCTTCGGTCAGCGTCATCGTCAGCCAGACATTGGCGCCTTCGGCCCGAGCCCGGCGATCGACCGAAGCGTCGACCGGGCCATAGCGCACGCCTTCCAGCGTCACGCCCATCGCCAGTGCTTCCAGATCCTGCTGGCGGACCTGCCCCATGGCGCGGACGCGATAGGTGCGCGGCACGGCGTTGGCCGGAAGCTCAAGCGCCCGCTTCAGCTCGCCATCGTTCGTGAGCAGCAAGAGCCCTTCGGTGTTCATGTCCAGACGGCCGACCGGAACCAGCCGGGGCAGGCCTTCGGGTAGCACGTCATAGATGGTCGGGCGGCCGGAGAAATCGCGCGCGGCCGTCAGCACACCGGCGGGCTTGTGGAACAGGAACAGGCGGGTTGCCTGCGCCTCTGCCACCGGTTTGTCGTCCACAGTCACGCCTTCGAGCGAGGTGAGGATGGTGGCCGGCGTTTCCAGCGCGACGCCGTTCAGCGCCACGCGGCCTTCGCCGATCATCCGCTCGATATCGCGGCGGGAGCCGACACCGGCCCGCGCCAACAGCTTGGCGATGCGGTCACCGGAGCCGGATGGCTTCGGGCCGCTGCGGGGGGCGGCAATGGCCGTGCGGGCGGCGCGGCGGCCTCCCGTGCGGGGTGGGGTGGCGGAGGTGGCGGATCGACGGCTGCTGCGCTGGCCGGCAGGTGAATCGCCGGCGGGACCGCGGCGGGTTGGGCCCTCTGGATTGCGTGCGCCTGTGGCGCCGGAGCTGCGGGGGCCTGCGCCGCCCGGTGTGCGGGAGCCGGAACCGCCAGTTTTTCCGGGGCCGCCGGGTTTGCGGGGGCCGCCTGTCTTGCCCGGGCCGCCGGGTCCTCTAGGTGGGCGTCCCTCAGCCATGTACCGGAACTCCGATCTCGGACTTGGAGGTGCGGATCGTCAGCGAGGTCTTCACGCTGGCGACGTTCGGTGCGCTGGTCAGCTCGCCGGTGAGGAAGGCCTGGAAGCTGGGCAGATCGCGTGCGACCAGTTTCAGGATGAAATCGATCTCTCCGTTCAGCATATGGCATTCGCGAACCTGGGGCAGGGCGGCGACATGCGCTTCGAACGCCTTCAGATCGGATTCCGCCTGGCTGCGCAGGCTGACCATGGCAAAGACGGTGATCGGCCAGCCCAGCGCTTCGGGCGACAAATCGGCGTGATAGCCCTTGATGACGCCCGCCTCTTCCAGCGCGCGGACCCGGCGCAGGCAGGGCGGGGCGGTGAGGCCGACCTTCTGGGCGAGATCCACGTTGGTCATCCGGCCATCTGCCTGCAGATGGCCGAGGATGTCATAATCGATCTGATCGAGCTGATGGATGCGGCTCATTGGCAGGAAAAGTCTCCGTTCGGGGTATCTGCTATAAGATTGTTGCGTGCCGGCGCAAGCGACTTGCGGCCGGGGCGGAAAATTGCGCTGCTGCGATAAACTTGCGCGGCGACGGGGGCCGCCTTAAGTCGGCCGGTGAAAGGAATTGCAATGGGCGACGTGAAGCGGACTCGGCTTCTGATCATTGGTTCGGGGCCGGCCGGCTATACGGCTGCGGTCTATGGCGCAAGGGCCATGCTGAAACCGCTGCTGGTGGAAGGCCTGCAGCCGGGTGGCCAGCTGACCATCACCACCGATGTCGAGAACTGGCCGGGCGAAACGGCGATCATGGGCCCCGACCTGATGGCAAAGCTGCGCGCGCAGGCCGAGCATGTGGGCACCGAGATCCTTTCCGACATCATTGCCGAAGTCGATTTCACGCAGCGGCCGTTTCGGGCTGTCGCCGACAGCGGGCTGGTGATCGAGGCCGAGACGGTGGTGATCGCCACCGGCGCAAGCGCCCGCTGGCTGGGGCTGGAATCGGAAACCCGCCTGCGCGGCAAGGGTGTTTCCGCCTGTGCGACGTGCGACGGATTCTTTTTCCGCGGCAAGCATGTCGCCGTGGTGGGCGGCGGCAATACCGCCGTGGAAGAAGCGCTGTTCCTGACCAATTTCGCCAGCAAGGTGACGCTGATCCATCGGCGCGACGAGCTGAGGGCGGACAAGACCAACCAGGCGCGGCTGTTTGCCAACCCGAAGATCGAGATGGTCTGGAACGCGACGGTGAGCGACGTGATCGGCGCCGACGGCGTTTCGGGCATCGTGCTGACCGATACCGTGACCGGGGCGACGCGGCCGCTGGAGGTGGACGGGCTGTTTGTGGCGATAGGCCATGATCCGGCGACCACGCTGTTCAAGGGCAAGCTGGAGATGGACGAGGAGAATTACATCCTCGTTGCGCCGGGCACGCCGAAGACCAGCGTGCCGGGCGTGTTTGCAGCCGGCGACGTGACGGACAAGCTGTATCGGCAGGCGGTGACCGCCGCCGGCATGGGCTGCATGGCGGCGCTGGATGCCGAGCGCTTCCTGGCGCATGAAGCGCATGCGCGAGAGGGAGGGGAGCGGGAAGCCGCATAATGGCGATCGACTGGGACAAGCTGAGGCTTTTTCATGCGGTAGCGTCCGCCGGCAGTTTCACCGAGGGGGCACGGCGGCTGAAGCTGTCGCAGCCGGCGCTGAGCCGGCAGGTGATTGCGCTGGAAGAAGCGCTGGGAGCCAAGCTGTTTCACCGCCATGCGCGCGGGCTGGCGCTGACCAACGAGGGCGAGCAGCTGCGGATGACGACGCTGCGGATGGCCGACGAGATCGAGCGCACCCGCAGCTCGATCGAGGCGACGCGCAACCGGCCGACCGGCGAAATCAAGCTGACGACGACGGTGAGCTTTGGTTCCTCCTGGCTGCCGACGCAGATGAAGGATTTTCTGGACCTGTATCCGGATATCCGGGTGAGCCTGATTCTGGGCGACGAGGAACGCGACCTTTCGCGACATGAGGCGGATTGCGCGATTCGGTTTCACAAGCCGCACCAGGCGGACCTGATCCAGCGGCCGCTGGCGACGATTCGGCACCGGCTGTGCGCCTCTCCGGCCTATCTGGAGAAGCATGGCGAACCGAAGACACCCGAGGAACTGGCGAACCACCAGATGATTGCCTATGGGCCGGAGGCGCCGACCTATCTGAGATCGATCAACTGGGCGCTGGAGCTGGGGCATGAGGGGCCGCCGCGCGATCCGGCGCTGAGCATCAACAACAGCTTCGGAGTGTTGCAGGCGGTGGAGGCTGGGGCCGGGATTGCGGCGCTTCCGAGCTATCTGATCCGCCATTCCGGCAAGCTGAAAGTGCTGCTGCCGGAGCTGCAAGGCGCTGTTTTCCAGACCTATTTTGTCTATTCGTCGGAGCTGAGGGGCTCTGTGCGGGTGGCTGCGCTGAGGGATTTCCTGATCGAACGGATGACTCCGCTGAACCTGGGCGACAATTTGCGGTGACCGGCGGCGGCGATGAACCGACCCTAAACCCCATGCGTTTTTTGCATACCTGCTCCGTTTTCTTCGCACTTGCACAAAAATCGAGGCAGGCATAAATAGATCATGTTGCTGCATTGCAGCGCAAGGCCGGTCTGCCTCACTCCTCCCCGAGGCCCCGGTCTGGTCGACCACCACTCTCCCTCCCTCCCTCGGAGGTCGACCGAAAATTCTGAGCCCGGGTTGAGCTTGTCTCCCCGGGCTCTTTTTCTTTCGAAGCTGGCTGGGCTTTGCGCGAAGCGCAAACGCGCAGACTCAGCGAAGAAGCGGCCGGCGGGGCGGAGGGCATCAGCCCGATGAACCCGTCCGACGACGCGGGCTTGGCCCGCGCATCTTCCTTTTTCATCTCTTAGATGCACATCGCGGACTCGGCGGCTTTGCCGACGGCCGCGCCGCGCGGAGCGCCCATTTTCGAGCGACCCCGGCCGCGAAGCGGTCGCAAGGCCGACCGGCCGCCCGCGCCAGTGCGCGGAACCGGCGCGGAGCGCCGATTGTCTAGGGACCCGGCCGCGAAGCGGTCGCAAGGCCGACCGGCCGCCCGCGCCAGTGCGCGGAACCGGCGCGGAGCGCCGAAGGCAAGATGGTGGGCCCGGCAGGACTCGAACCCGCGACCAAGCCGTTATGAGCGGCCAGCTCTAACCAACTGAGCTACAGGCCCCACCGTGGAAGGGGGGCATTAGCGGCGAACTTCGGGCTTGTCACCCGCCCTAAAGCGGCTTTGCGCTGGGCTTTTCCGATTGGGCGGTGCGGGCGGCCCATGCGGCCCAGCCGGTGGCGAGGCCGGGGGCTTCGGCGAGGCCGGCCATTTCGCTGCGATCGGGCGGGGAACGATAGCTGGCGGCGGCGACCCTGGCGATGCTCCAGGCGCCTTGCGGGCGGTGTTCTAGCTGGAGCTGGTCGCCAGCCTGCATAGAGCCTTGCTGCAGGACGCGAAGATACCAGCCGCAGCGGCCGTTCCTTACCATCGCCTTTACCATGCGGGGATCGTCGAACCAGCGGGCGAAGGTGGCGCAGGGTTGGCGGGGCTGGCAGATTTCCACCAGCGCCTGGCCGATGCGCCAGCGATCGCCGACAAGGGCGGTTGATTCGTCGAGGCCGTCGATGAGCAGGTTTTCGCCGAACGCGCCGGGAACCAGGCGGGCGGCGTGTTGGGGAAAATCGGCGGCCCAGAGCGGATAGTTGGAGGCCGGATAGGCATAGACGGCCTTTTCCGGGCCGCCGTGGACGCGGGTGTTGGCGACTTCATCGCCGTCTAGGCCGAGCGTGGTGGCCAGGACGGCGCCTTCGCGCGGATCCTTGCCATAGGCTGTGCGGTGTCCATCGATCTGGCGGGGTCGGCCGGTGCGAATCTGCAGCAGGATCGGGCTGTTCGGCATTGGGGCTTTCCATAGCGGCGGGAAGGGCGCATGCTGCCATTGGTTTTCAACATGCGAAAGGAGGTGGTCCAGTGTCTCATTGCATCGGTCTTATTGGGCGGAACTGGATCATGCCGGTGACGGGCGCAGATTTGCGCTGACGTTGGGCATGGCGGCCGGTTGGTCGCCCTACGAAGCAATGCGGGGCCGGAGGGGAAACCCTCCGGCCCCTTTGTTTTGGCTGCTATTCCGGGGGAGTTCCACGGGGCATGGTTAACTTTGAAGTTTTGGCAGGGAGAAAGATAAATGGACCACACGCCTGGTTTGCATGCAGTTTCGATGTTGCAGAGCCTGCTGGCGATGGGTTTGCTGACATTGGTGATGTTCATCTGGATGTATGCGACGCGGCTTCCGGCCTTTGGGAGGGCGAAGATCGATCCGCAGGAGGCGATGCATCCGGGCACCTATGACGACCGGCTTTCGAGCGAGGTGCGGCGGGTTGCCGACAATTACAATCACCTCTTCGAGGCGCCGACCATCTTCTATGCCGTAACGATTGCCATTGTCCTGCTGGGGCTGGCGGACAATCTGCATGCGATCTGCGCCTGGGCGTTCGTGGGGCTGCGGGTGCTGCATTCGATCGTGCAGGCGACGGCGAACCGGGTGAGCATCCGCTTTTCGCTGTTTGCGCTGAGCTGGATTGCGCTGGGGATGATGATTGTTCGCGCCAGTCTGACGAGTTTTGCGGGATAGAAAGGTTAATTAGCATAGTCTGTGTCGGCAGATTTTACATGTTAACCATATCGGGTTGTTTTTCCACTCTGGGCGGGAAGTTGGCACGTTAGTTGCTAGGTAATGTGCTGAGCTCCAAGGGCTCCAGGGTTGGAAAGGTTTTTACGATGATGAAGCAAATCTTGGCGGGAGCCGTTGCGTTCGGTTTCGCGGCATCTGCGGGTGCCGTGTCGTTCGTGACGCTCCCAGGCGCTCCCGATCCGGGTATCGGGGCGAATGAGACGATGGTCGTCGATTTCGACAGCCCCAATGCTGCCGGCTATTCCTGGACGGGTGGCATTTCCACTGCGATCGGCAGCACCGGCGCCGCTGCGCGTCCGGCGCTCGATTTCGGCACCTATGGCTATGTGTCGAGCGCGCTGAACCCGAACTCGGCCACGCTGTGGACGCCGGCGCTGAAGTCGATCAGCTTCTATTGGGGTTCGATCGACGACTATAACATGCTGGAAGTGCTGGACACCGGCGGCAACGTGCTGCTGACGCTGTATGGCAACACCGCCGGCGTGGGCAGCCCGCCGATCATCGGTGACCAGGGCAACCAGGCGAACAACCGCCGCCTGTTCCTGACGGCCGATTCCGGTGAAACCATCGGTGGTCTGCGCTTCACCTCGACCGGCGTTGCCTTCGAATTCGACAGCATCGGCGCTGCCGCGGTTCCGGAACCGGCGACCTGGGCGATGCTGATCGCGGGCTTTGGCATGGTTGGCATGGCGGCGCGTCGCCGCCGGGTGCTGGCAACCGTCACCGCCTGAGCTGACGAACTTCGTCACGACAAGAGGGGCCGGCGCGGAGGGTGCGCCGGCCCCTTTTTCGTTTCCGCCCTTTGGGTTAGCGGGCCATGAGTTCCGGGAGCGGGGCCTGATGCGCGAGGCGCAGGGCTTCGACCTGCTGTGCACCGACGCCTTCGACCGCGAGCGCGGCGCCGCCGGTGGCACCGAGGCGGAGGAGTGGGACCGGAGCGGCCGGGAGCGTTGCGCCGGGCTTTGTGGTGAAGATGTAGCGGCCCTGATCCTCGCCGAACGCCCATGCGGCGAGCGGCAGGCCGGCAGTGGGGGCGACGGTTGCGCCGATGCGGCCGGCCATCGCCATTTCTGCCAGCGCGACCAGCAGGCCACCGTCGGCGCAATCATGGACGGCCGTGGCGGTTCCATCGAGGATGCGGGCGCGGATCCAGTCGCCTGCTGCGCGTTCGGCGGCGAGATCCACCGGCGGCGGGGGGCCTTCTTCCTGACCGCGGCATTCGCGCAGCCAGATGGATTGGCCGAGATGGCCTGACTGTGCACCCAGAAGCCAGATGTCCTCGCCTTCGGCCTTGAAGGCGAGGGTTGCGGAGATTTCCCAATCGGCGAGCAGACCGACGCCGCCGATTGCCGGGGTGGGGAGGATACCTTGTCCCTCGGTCTCGTTGTAGAGGCTGACGTTGCCGGAGACGACCGGATAGTCGAGCGCCTTGCAGGCCTCTGCCATGCCCTCGATGCAGCCGACGAACTGGCCCATGATTTCCGGGCGGGTGGGGGCTGCGAAGTTCATGCAATCGGTGATGGCGAGCGGGGTTGCGCCGACGGCGGTCAAGTTGCGCCAGGTTTCGGCGACGGCCTGTTTCCCACCCTCGACCGGATCGGCGAAGCAATAGCGTGGAGTACAATCGGTGGTGATCGCCAGACCCTTTTGGGAGCCGTGCACGCGGACAACGGCGGCGTCTCCGCCCGGGCGCTGGACGGTGTCGGCGCCGACCATATGGTCATATTGTTCCCAGACCCAGCGCCGGGAGGCGAGATCGGGGGAGGCGACCATTTTCGTGAGATCGCCCATCAGGTCGGTGGTGTCCTTGATGGCGCCGAGCGGGGCACGGGGTGGGGTTTTTACCCATGGGCGGTCGTATTTGGGGGCGTCGTCGCCGATCGGATCGAGCGGCAGGTCGCAGACCATTTCGCCCTTGAACTCGAGCTGCAGGCGGCCGGTGTCGGTGACTTCGCCGATGACGGCGAAATCCAGCGCCCATTTCCGGAAGATCGCCTCGGCCTGCGGCTCGGCACCGGGCTTCAGGATCATCAGCATGCGCTCCTGGCTTTCGGAGAGCATCATTTCGTAAGGCGTCATGCCGGTTTCGCGCTGGGGGACATTGTCCATCACCAGCTTCAGGCCGACGCCGCCCTTCGACGCCATTTCGACGCTGGAAGATGTGAGGCCGGCGGCCCCCATGTCCTGAATGGCGACGATGGCGTCGGTCGCCATCAGCTCCAGGCAGGCCTCGATCAGCAGCTTTTCCATGAACGGGTCGCCGACCTGCACCGTGGGGCGCTTGCTGTCGGAGTCTTCGTCGAATTCGGCGGACGCCATGGTGGCGCCGTGGATGCCGTCGCGGCCGGTTTTCGAGCCGACATAGACGACAGGATTGCCGATACCGGCTGCCGCCGAATAAAAGATCCTGGTCGTACGGGCGAGGCCGACCGTCATCGCGTTGACGAGGATGTTGCCGTTGTAGGCCGGGTGGAAATTGACTTCGCCGCCGACCGTCGGGACGCCGACGCAATTGCCATAGCCGCCAATGCCGGCGACGACGCCGCGCAGCAGCTGCTTCGTCCTGGCATGGTCGATGGCGCCGAAACGGAGGGCGTTGAGGTTGGCGACAGGGCGCGCGCCCATGGTGAAGACGTCGCGCATGATGCCGCCGACGCCGGTGGCCGCGCCCTGATAGGGCTCGATGAAGCTCGGGTGGTTGTGGCTTTCCATCTTGAAAATGGCGGCGTCGCCGTCGCCGATGTCGATGACACCGGCGTTTTCGCCCGGCCCCTGGATCACCCAGGGCGCCTTTGTGGGCAGCTTGGCGAGGTGGATTCGGCTGGACTTGTAGGAGCAATGTTCGGACCACATCACCGAAAAGATGCCGAGTTCCAGCAAGTTGGGCTCGCGGCCGATGGCCTTTAGGATGCGCTGATATTCATCAGGGGCAAGGCCGTGCTCGGCGACGATTTCGGGGGTGATCGCGGTCATGGGGGGGCCTTAGCGAAGTGGGAGGGCGAAGTCACCAATCGGGTTGCGCTGGGGGTGTGTTCTGTATATGTTCCGATATGCGCAGGGGCATTTGGTATGACAAGGAGGCAGTCATGGCAGTTGATAACCCGCCGGCGGGCTATTCCGGGGCGACTCCGTATCTGATCGTGAAGGATGCCGGTTCGGCGATCGATTGGTATGTGAAGGCGCTGGGTGCCACGCTGGTCTATAAAATGGATTGGGGCGGCAAGGTGGGCCATGCCGAAATGGCGATCGGCGGCGGGCATTTCATGATGGCCGACGAGTTTCCGGATATGGGGCATCTGTCGCCGCTGTCACGCGGCGGCACGACGGTGAGCATGATGGTGTATGTGCCGGATGTGGATGCGGCCCATGCCAGGGCCGTTGCTGCCGGGGCGAAGGAGGATTTTCCGCTGGAGAACAAGCCCTGGGGTGACCGGGCAGGGATGATCACCGATCCGTTCGGGCATCGCTGGACGCTGGCGACGCATGTGGAGGATGTGCCCTGGGACGAACTGGACCGGCGGATGGCGGACATGGCGCCGAAGGGTGGCGATTAGGAGTTCACGTCCTAGGAGTTCACGTCCTGGGACAGCAGCTGCTCGATCAGGTCGGCACGCGCCTGGACATCGATCTTGGGCAGCAGGATGCTTTCGAAGCCCAGCTCTTGATAGGCTGATTTTAGGCGGAGATACTCCTGTTCGGCCTCGGCGAGGCTGTGCTGACGTACGGTGTCGGCTGCGTAGATCTCGGGCCACGGTGGCGTCAGGAAGACCGTTCGGTTGAATGCAGCGAGTTCCGGCGCAAGCGGGAGTATGGCTTCGCCTGTTGCGTGCTGCAGGGCGACCGCCGCATCCACCAGGCCGCGGTCAAAGAACACCGGTCCCTTGGTATTGACGAGGGCGAGGGCGATGTCGGCCCTGGCGAGCTCCATGGCGCGTTGGGCAAAGGCGGCGAGATCTACCCACGGGAGGGCTTGGCCATCGGTCTCCAGTGCTGTGTGGACGATGCGCCGGCCGGGCTCGGGAACCGTGACGTGGCCGCGGCGGGCGAGTTCGTCGAGCAAGGTTGACTTGCCGCCGCCGGAGCAGCCGGAGAGGATGAAGAAGCGGGGCAGGATGAGAGTCAGGTCATGCCTCAGTTGGCGGGGAGCCGGGCTGAAATCCACTGGATGATGTCGTCCATGACTTCCTCGCGGCCGAAATCGTTCAGAAGGTCGTGGTAGTGGCCCTGGTAAATTTCCAGCATCTTGTCGGGTGAACCTGCGGTTTCGAAGAAGAGCTTGCTGCCATCCGGGCGTGTGGTCTTGTCGGCGCTGCCGTGGAGGATGAACAGGGGAAGTGTGATGCGGCGGAATTCGCGCTCCAGCCGCTCGTCGGCGCGGACCAGGGCGGCGACCGTCTGCGTGGGCTGCACCTCGCCTTCGATGAGCGGATCGGCATACATGGCGGCGACAGTGGCCGGATCGCGGGAGAAATCATCGAACTTGAGCTTCAGCACATGGGCGTGCGGGGTTACCCGGCTGAGGCCCTTCAGCAGGGTGAGGGCGAAATCCGGGGCATAGACCCGGAAGGCGAAGCTTTCGCAGATCAGGCCGGCGAGCTCTGCCTGATGATCGAGGGTGTAGGTGCAGGAGACGACGCCGCCTGCGCTGTGGCCGAGGAGATAAAGCGGCAACCCCGGATGCTGCGCCTTGGCGTGGCGGATGAGGGTGTCGAGATCGGCGACATAGTCTTCGATCGATTCCACATAGAAGCGTTCGCCGTCTGACTTGCCGCGGCCGCGCAGATCTAGGGCGTGGACCGCGAAGCCGGCCTTTGCAAGTTCGCTGCCGGCCCAGAGATACTGGCCGCTGTGGGAATTGACGCCGTGGCAGATGGCGACGACAGCGCGCAGAGCGCCGGGGGGCTGCCAGCGGCGGGTGAAGAGCTTGCCGGCAGGGCCTTCGAGCCAGGCTTCCTGCGCTGGGATCGGTTGCTCGTCTGCCATGGACCTGCCCCTCCTTGCCTGCGGTCGCGGAAGATGCCGTGAAGATGCCGGCCGGGCAAGCGACGGCTCGTCGCGGCGGCGGGCGGCTATTCGTGGTATTCGGCGGCCGAGGGGATGCGGCCGAAAGCGATGCGGGTGCCGATGCGGCCGGCGCGGCCAGCGGGTACGGGGCCCAGGGATACGGCGTTGCGGCCGTACTTCGCGTTGATAGAGTCCATGGCGCGGGCGATCTGCAGGGTGGGGCGGGTGGAACGCTCGAACAGGCTGAGCTGGGTGCCGGCTGCGGGGCGGATGTCGTCGAGGCTTACGCCGATGAGGCGCAGGCGTTCGGGGTAGGGTTTGGCGGCGCCGATTTCGCGCGTGAGGCGGGGCCAGAGCTGGTTCAGCGCCTCGAGCAGGGGGAAGCTGTCGTCGGTGGGGGCGATCTTGAGGGTGCTGTGCCAGCCGCGTTTCGATTCGAAGCGGGCGTGCAGCGTAAGGTGGGTGGTGACGCATTCGGCGCGGCGCAGGCGGCTCGCGGCCTTCATCAGCAGGCGGCGGGCGGTGAGGCGGGCAGTTTCAATGTCGCGCAATTGCGGGGCGAGGACGTGGCTGTGGCCGATGGAGCGGCTTTGCTGGGGCCGTTCGGGCATGTCTTCGCCGTGGAGGGCGTGCCAGAGGCGGGAGCCGACGACGGAGCCCCAGGCGCTGCCGGCCTGGTTCGGATCCTGGGCGAGGAGCTGGGCCATGCTGTGGATGCCGCGGGCGTTGAGGCGGGCCTCCATCTTCGCGCCGATGCCTGGGATGTCGCGCAGGGGGAGGGGGATGAGGGCCTGCGGCAAGTCGTGCGACTGCAGCACGGTGAGGCCGTCGGGCTTTTGCATGTCGGCGGCCATCTTTGCCAGCAGGCGGGAGGGGGCGATGCCGACCGAGGAGGTGAGGCAATCGCCGACGTTGCGGCGGATGCCGGCCTTGATGCGGCGGGCGAGGGCGATGGCCCGTTCGGGGCTGTTTTCATTGTCCAGCAGGCGGCAGGCGACTTCGTCGATGGAGCAGACGTGGGTGACTGGGATGTGGCGCCAGACTTCGGCGATGATCTGATCGTGGAAGGTGCCGTAGCGGCTGTGGTCGCCGCCGGCGAAGATCAGCTGGGGGCAGCGTTTTTTCGCTTCGCCGACGCGCATGCCGGTGTGGATGCCGAAGGCCTTTGCCTCGTAGCTGGCGGCGATGATGGTGCCGCTGGCTATGCCGCCGGGGCCGACAGCGATGGGTTTTCCGCGCAGTTCCGGGTTCAGCTGCTGCTCGACGCTGGCGAAATAGCTGTTGAGATCGAGGTAGAGCCAGCGGAGGGGACGTTGCGGCGGCATGTGTGGAACATAGCAGGAACAGTTGCGCCGGGGAAGCTTGTCCTGCGGAAAGCGGGCTGCAATGGTGGGAGCGGCTAATTCGGGAGCGGCTATGACGGTGCGGAAGCTGGACGGGCTGGATGTGGTGACGGACGAAGGCGTCCGCCCGGTGGAAGCCGGCGAGATTCTGGGCAGGCGGCTGAAATACTATGATTATTGCATGGCGGCGTTTGCCGTCATCCTGATCTGCTCGAACCTGATCGGTGCCGGGAAGGTGGCGACGGTTTCGCTGCCGCTGGTGGGGGCGGTGACGTTTGGCGCAGGCATCCTGTTCTTCCCGCTGGGCTATGTGCTGGGGGACGTGCTTACCGAGGTCTATGGCTATGCCCGTGCGCGGCGTGTGGTGTGGGTGGGCTTTGTCGCCAGCCTGTTTGCCGGCGGCATGGCGGCGGTGGTGGTGGCGATGCCGCCGGCCGCCGACTGGACCGGGCAGGAGGCGCTGGCGACGGTGATGGGGCAGGTACCGCGTATCCTGGCGGCCTCTGTGCTGGCCTTTTGGGCGGGCGAGTTTGCCAATGCCTTTGTGCTGGCGCGGATGAAGCTGCTGACGGGCGGGCGCATGCTGTGGACGCGGACGATCGGCTCGACGGCGGTAGGGCAGGGGGTGGACAGCCTGATCTTCTATCCGCTGGCGTTCCTTGGGGGTGTGGGAAACCAAGCTGGTGCTGACGGTGATGGTGACCAACTATCTGCTGAAGGTGGGCTGGGAAGTGGTGCTGACGCCGGTGACCTACGCAGTGGTGGGGGCGATGAAGCGTGGCGAAGGTCTGGACGTGTTCGACGTGGAGACGGACTTTACGCCGTTCAAGACGAAAATCTGACGCTCATAGTTAAATCCTATTAACTATAGCGTGGAGCTTATCGTAAATCTTTGTAGATTTCCGTTTTATTGTTGATTGATGTTTGGAAACCGCCCCCGGCTATGGCACTTGTTGCGCACGGGGGCGGGGTTATTTGCGTATCTTTGAACCCGACATGGTTGAACAGACACTGGACGGGAGATCGAGGATATGAAGGCGAAGTTTCTTTTGGCGGCTGCGGCCGTTCTGGCGGCGCATAGCGCGGATGCCGCCAGCTATGTGTATGTCGGCAGCTGGGCGGTGGACGACGGCCCGCACTGGGGTGTGGTGCCCGCCGCCTATACCGGGCAGGAAGCCGCGGCTCTGCTGTTCGGTGGCTCCGCATCGGACTATGCCATTTCGACGCTGGGCAGCGCCGTTGGCGACATCGACTTCCTTTCCTGGGTGAGCACCTGGGGGGGCGCTTGCGCGAACAATGTATTTCCCTGCGGCACCAAGGTTGCGCAGGGCAGCGTCATCAGCACGGGCGGGCTCTATGCATCGGTCGGCGACCAGTCGGCCTATGTGAAGGACTGGGCCGTAGGGGCAGAATACGCCAATTATGCGTTCCGCGTGAGCGATATGGGCGGCGTACCGGAAGCTGCGACCTGGGCAATGATGATCGCCGGCTTCGGCATGGTCGGCTTTGCGATGCGTCGCCGGGCGACTGCTGCACTGGCCTGAGCCACTGCCGGGCGAACTGGAAAGGGCGCCGTTCCGGAAGGAATGACGCCCTTTCTGCATCCGGAGAAGATCAGGCCGCTGCCGGCGCTGCTGCTTCTGTCACGCTGACGATGCGCAGGCTGCGCTTGTTGTTTTCGCGATCCGGCCAGAGGATCGACTGGCCGGCTGAAAGGCCGATGAGCCCGGCGCCGATCGGCGTCAGGATGGAGATGCGGCCTTCGTCGATGTTCGCCTCGGGCGGATAGACGAGCTGGACCGTGCGGCTGGTGCCGCTGGCTTCGTCGACGAACTCGACCCTGGAATGCATGGCGACGGTCGCGGCCGGCAGCTTGCCGGCGCGATGGACTTTGGCACGCTCGATTTCCGCCAGCAGCAGCTCGGCGACTTCGGGTTGCCGCGATTGCAGGCCCAGGGCGAGATTGTAGAGCTTGTCTGCTTCGTCTTCGAGCAAGTGGATGGGCGGGCGGGCCGCTTTGCGGGACATGTGGATTGCTTTCGTGTGACGGGTGCGCGGCAGGCGCTTTGCCCGGATTCAGTTTTTGGATGGAGCGCCCCCGGACTCGGGCGGCGGGCGCGATGAAGTCCGGGGCTAGTTGCCCGTGAGCAGTTGGCCCGCGTGATGGCGAGCCTGGCGCAGGAGGATCATCGACTTCATGGGTGATATGTGGAGTTGGGGCGTGCGGTTGTCAAATCCCGGGGGGATCTGACTCGATCGTTCGACGTTGATGCGAGCTCAGGCGGGGCAAGTCCGGGGCGACGGGGCCTGAGGTGTGAAATCAGGCGAGGACGGTGAGCAGGCCTTCGAACAGGCGGCGGCCGTCGGTGCAGCCGTGCGCTGGTTCGACCACGCGCTCCGGGTGGGGCATCATGCCCAGCACATTGCCCTTTTCATTGAGGATGCCGGCTATGTCGCGGGCGGAGCCGTTCACCTGCTCGCCGTAGCGGAAGGCGACCTGGCCCTGTTGTTCGAGGCGGTCGAGCGTATCCGCATCGGCCTGGAAGTTGCCGTCGTGGTGGGCGACCGGGACGGTGATGCTCTCGCCGGGCTGATAGCCGCGGGTAAAGGCAGTGTTGGTGGTGACGACCTCCAGCTTGACGTCGCGGCAGACGAAATCGAGGCCGGCGTTGCGCATCAGCGCGCCGGGCAGCAGGCCTGCCTCTGTCAGAACCTGAAAGCCGTTGCAGATGCCGAGCACGTTGGTGCCACGGGAAGCTGCAGCGATGACTTCACGCATGACGGGGGCGCGGGCGGCGATGGCGCCGGAACGGAGATAGTCGCCGTGGCTGAAGCCACCGGGGATGGCGATGAGATCGAGGCCGGTGGGGATTTCCGGATCATCGTGCCAGAGCGCGTGCGGCTTCTGCCCGGTGACGAGTTCGAGCGCCACCATCAGGTCGCGATCGCAGTTGGAGCCGGGGAAGACGACGACGGCGGTTTTCATGGGGCTATCCTCAGGCCAGCTCGACCTTGAAATTCTCGATCACGGTGTTGGCGAGCAGCTTGCGCGCCATTTCGGCCACCTGTTCCTCGCTGGTGCCGGGGGCGACATCGAGCTCGATAACCTTGCCGACGCGGACTTCCTCTACTCCGGAAAAGCCGAGGCCTTCGAGGGCGTGGTGGATGGCACGGCCCTGCGGATCGAGGACGCCGGGCTTGAGCGAAACGGTGACTCTGGCTTTCATGTGCGGGCCTATGCGCTGCAGGGCAAAAAAAGGGAAGAGGCAGGGTGTATCGACAGCGACGGCGCGCGATCGAGCTGCTTGGTGTCCGTCCCTATCGGGCGGACGATCTTTGGGCGGATCAACTGGCCGGCTTTGCCCGCCATGTGGAGGCGCGACGATGACGGGGTCTGCCGTGATCGTCGCCATTCGGGTGAAGGCGTCTCCGCTGGACGCCTTCGCGGCCTTTACCGACGGCATTGGCCGCTGGTGGCGGTCGCATCCGCTGTTTCCGATGCAGGCCGAGCGGATCTGGTTCGAGGGTGGCCGGCTGCGGGCCCTGCTGGAGGGCGGCGGAGCATTGGCGCGCGCTGTTGCGCGGGATGGCCGCCGGTGTTGGCTAGCCCCTGCCGCTATTGTCCGGCGTAGCGCTGGACTGCGGCGAGCGCCTGCGCGAAGGCGGACGTGCCCGGTGCGATCACTTCGAAATGGCCGGATACCGGAGCGATCTGGATATCGCCGCGGTCGCCTGCCTTTCGGACGGCCTGGATGTAATCGAAGCCGATGGCCGGATAGGTGACGGGATCGAAGACGCCGTGCAGCATCACCACGGGGATGCCCGTGGGGAGCAGCAGCTCGGGCGAGGTGTCGGCGAAGCGCGCGTCCCCTTCGCCGGGCGCGAGCTTTGCAACGGTGTCGGCGCCGCAGATGAGGCCGATTTCCTGTTCCCAGTTCTTCAGCGAGCCGATGCCGCCGACGCCGACGACGGCGCGGGGCCTGAGCGGCTTTTCGCTGGCGAGCGGGCTGGCAGCGGGCAGCTTGGAGCGGCCGGCGGCCCAGAGTGCGAGATGGGCGCCTGCGGAGTGGCCGAAGACGACGACGCGGTTGAGGTCGAGCTTGTTGGCCTCTGCATGGTCGCGGAGCAGGTCGATCGCCTTGCCGACATCCTGGTAGGTGCCGGGGTAGCCGCCGCCCTCTTCGTCGATACCGCGATAGCCGATGGACCAGACGGCATAGCCCTTCTCGACGAAGGCGCCGGCGGCCGGGCGCATGATTTCCGGGCCGGCGATGGCCTTTTGCCAGCAGCCGCCGTGGATGAGGACGACGACCGGGCGCAGCGCATCGGGATGTTCGGCGTCCGGACGGGGGAGGAACAGCTCCACCTTCTGGCTCGGCGCTTCGCCGTAGGGGAGGGTTTCCGATGGCGCGGCTGCCGGCAGCGATGTCACGGCGCGGGCCGACATCAGGCGCGGGAGCTCGATCGACTGGGCGGCCAGCGGGGCCGTGCAGAAGGGGGCCGCGACCAGCGCGGCTGCGGCCATCGGAAGCAACCTCATTGGGTAGTGCGCGCCTTGCGGGCTTCGTCGAGATCGAGGATGGGGGTGTCCGAGCCTTCGGGGATGAGGCCGAGGCGGCGCGCGACTTCCTGATAGGCCTCTACCTCGCCGCCGAGGTCGCGGCGGAAGCGGTCCTTGTCGAGCTTTTCGTTGCTCTTCATGTCCCACAGGCGGCAGCCGTCGGGGCTGATTTCGTCGGCCAGGATGACGCGGCTGAAATCATCTTCCCACAGGCGGCCGAATTCGAGCTTGAAGTCGACGAGGCGGATGCCGATTCCGGCGAACAGGCCGGTGAGGAAATCATTGGTGCGGATCGCCATGTCGACGATGTCGGCGAGCTCGTCCTGGCCGGCCCAGCCGAAGCAGGCGACATGTTCCTCGGTGATCATCGGATCGCCGAGTGCGTCGTCCTTGTAGTAATATTCGAGGATGGTGCGCGGCAGCGGAGTGCCTTCCTCGATTCCGAGGCGCTTGGACAGGGAGCCTGCGGCGACATTGCGCACGACCACCTCGATCGGAATAATCTCTACCTGACGAACGAGTTGCTCGCGCATGTTGAGGCGACGAATGAAGTGCGTGGGGATGCCGATATTGCCGAGCAGCGTAAACAGATGCTCGGAAATGCGGTTGTTGAGGACGCCCTTGCCCGAGATGGTGCCCTTTTTCTGGGCATTGAAGGCGGTGGCATCGTCCTTGAAATACTGGATCAGCGTGCCGGGTTCGGGGCCCTCGTAGAGGATCTTGGCCTTGCCCTCGTAGATCTGGCGGCGGCGGGACATGCGTTTCGTTCCTTGGCGTAAGTGAAGTTGGGGCATAGCCGGTTCCGCCATGGACGGCAACGCGACTGCACTTTGCCTGAACGCCGTTTGCGCGGTAGGCTGGAAAATGGCTTTTCGACACCTGCTGATGGCGGTTGCCGCCCTGGTTTCCGCCCCTGCGCTGGCGGCGGATGTGGTGGGAGCATCCTTTGCGCCGATCTGCGGCAAGGCCTTTGCCGGACGAGTGGTGATCAGCGACGCGCTGGACCGCGACATGGCCGGCGAGAGGTTGGTGATGCAGGTACGCATGTGCGGCGACGGGGACGTGCGGATTCCCTTTCATGTGGGGGCAAATGCGAGCCGGACCTGGATGCTGTCGCGGACCGCGGCGGGATGGCGGCTGAAGCATCGGCATATGCATGCGGACGGGACGGCGGATGCGCTGACGAATTATGGCGGGGAGGGGATGCCGGTTTCCCTGGCTGAAGGTGGCTGGCGGATCGAGTTTCCGGCGGATGCGGAATCGAAGGCGATGTTTCTGGCGCAGGATCGGGCGGCCTCGGTGGCGAATGTCTGGGCGATGGAGCATCTGCCGGGGAAGCTGTTTGCCTATGAGCTGAAGCGGCCGGGGCGGTTTTTGCGGGTGGAGTTCGATTTGTCGAAGGAGGTGGCGGCTCCGGCGGCGCCGTGGGGGGTGCCTGTGGAGCCCTGAGGGGAGACGGGTGATGCTGAAGACCAAGCTGGTGAAGCAGACGGACGATGCCAAGGCGAAGGCGGCCTGGACTGCGGTTCGGCGGGCGGAGGCGGAATTCGGCGCCGTTCTGGAGACGGCGCGGCCGGGCGGCAGTTGGGCGGTCCTGGGGAGCATGCCCGATGGCGACATCGAGGCGTTGGCGTTCCTTGTGCTGATGCAGGCATCGAAATCGGCGCAGGAGGATCTGAAGGCGATCATGGCCGGGGTGAAGGCCATCAACGCCAGGAAGGCGAAGCTCAGGGAACTGCTGGGGGAGAAGCAGCAGGAGGGGGCGCGGCTGGATCCGGATGCCTATGCGCGGGCGGTGCTGACGATGCAGGTGGACCTGATGGTCGACGAGATCCGGCGCGACCTCGATTCGATGTCGGAGATGGGGGAGATGGAGAGTTTGCGGCTGCAGATGGCGATGGACCGGATGTCGAAGATGATGAGCACCTTGTCCAACCTGCTGAAGAAGCTGGCGGATACGCAGCAATCGATCGTGCAGAACCTGAAATAGTCAGCCGCAGTAGCCAAGGAAGAGCCAACCAGCTGAGCAGCCGGCGCAGCTTTGCCATCATCGTGGATTCGCCCGGTTTTCTATAGTTTCACCAGCATCTTGCCGGTGTTCTGGCCGGAGAAGAGGCCGATGAAGGCGTTGGGGGCGTTTTCGAGGCCTTCGTGGATGGTTTCTTCCCACTTGATGCGGCCTTCGGCGATCCATTTGCCCATGTCCTGCAGGAATTGCAGCTGCAGGTGGGCATAGTTGGTGACGATGAAGCCCTGCATCTTGAGCGACTTGCCCACCACCAGGATGATGTTTTTCGGGCCGGGCGCGGGTTCGGTGGCGTTGTAGTCAGCGATCATGCCGCATTCGACGAAGCGGCCGAAGGGGCGGGCGAGTTCGATGGCGACTTCGAGATGTTCGCCGCCGACATTGTCGAAATAGATGTCGATGCCCTTGGGGGCGGCTTCGCGGACTGCAGCCAGCAGGTTGCCGCAGGTCCGGTAGTTGATGGCGTGATCGACGCCGGCTGCGCGCAGCCAGTCGCATTTCTCGTCCGTGCCGGCGGTGGCGACTACGGTGCAGCCGAGGATCTTGGCGACCTGGGCGACGACCGAGCCTACGGCGCCGGCCCCGCCCGAGACGAACACGGTTTCGCCGGGCCTCGGTTCGCCGATCTGCGTGAGGCCCGCATAGCCGGTGAGGCCCGGCATCCCGAGGACGCCGAGGAAGGCCTGGGTCGGGACGCCGGGGATCGAGGGCAGTTTCTGCAGGGCGGTGCCGGCGGCGACGAAGGCGGTGCGCCAGCCGAGCATCGAAAGGACGAGGTCGCCGGGCTTGAACGCCGGATCGCCGGAGGCCACGACTTCGCCGATGGCGCCGCCCTGCAACGGTTCGCCGATCTGGAAGGGGGGTACGTAGCTGGGGCGATCGTACATGCGGCCGCGCATGTAGGGATCCACCGACATGTAGATATTCCGGACGAGGACATCGCCCGCGCCAGGATCCGGAAGGGTGACGGTGCCTGTCTCGAAATGCTGGGCGGCGGGCGTGCCTTCGGGGCGGCTCTTCAGAAGGATCTCGCGCGCTTGCATCGATTCTCTCCCCTTAGTGCGCTGTTTTGGCAGGCCTGAAGCGATTCCATAGCCCGACGAGCTGGGCAATCAGCAAGCCCAGCAAGACGCCGAAGATGCCGGCAAAAGTGGCGTTTACGATCCATTCGACGACGGCTTCGCCAACGGGGAAGGCTGAGGCGATCGCATGCGCCCAGTTGTGCAGCGTGTGCGGGATCGCTGCTGCAAAGCCGATGACGTCGAGGCCGTGGAGGACGATGCCGCCGCCGACCCAGGCCATCGCCGCCGTACCGATGACGGAAAGCGCAGCCAGCAGTTTTGGCATGCCGGTGACGAGGCCGCGGCCGACGGCTTGCGAGAAGCCACTCTCGTAGCGGGCGAGGCGGACGCCGATGTCGTCCATCTTTACGATCAGGGCGACCGCGCCATAGACGGCGGCGGTGACGATCAAGGAGACGCCGGCGAGCGCGGCCGCCTTGGTGGCGATAGACATGTTGCCGAGCGCGCCGAGCGCGATGGCGAGGATTTCGGCCGAGAGGATGAGATCGGTGCGGATGGCGCCGTTCACCATGGTCTTTTCATGCTCGCCGGTTTCGAGGGCGACGGGCGTGTCAGGATCGTGGGCGCCGTGGTGGAGGCCGAGCTTTTCCATCACCTTTTCCGCAGCTTCGAAGCAGAGGAAGGCGCCGCCGATCATCAGGAGCGGCGTAAGGGCCTGTGGCAGGAAGGCAGCAAGCGCGATGAAGGCCGGGAGCAGGATCAGCAGCTTGTTGCGCAGACTGCCCTTGGCGATCTTCCAGATGATGGGAAGCTCGCGGTCTGGCGTGAAGCCGACCACATATTTCGGGGTGACGGCCGCGTCGTCGATGACGACTCCAGCTGCCTTGGAGCCGGCCTTTGCGGAGGCGGCTGCTACGTCGTCGAGAGAGGAGGCGGCGACTTTCGCGATTGCCGCGATGTCGTCGAGAAGGGCGATGAGACCGGAAGCCATGGTGCGGGCTTAGCGAGGCTTTGACGGGAAGGCGAGATGGGAATGGGCATCCTGACCGTCGCGGTCAGGATTGCGCCGCGCGGAGAGAGTCGATCGCTTCGTTGGCGAGCGCGTCGGCGCGTTCGTTCATGGGGTGGCCGCTGTGGCCCTTTACCCACTGCCATTCGATGGCATGTGGCTTTGCGGCGCGATCGAGGGCCATCCAGAGGTCGGCGTTCTTCACCGGCTCTTTCGAGGCGTTGCGCCAGCCATTCTTCTTCCAGCCGTTGAGCCACTTCATCATGCCGTCCATCAGGTAGCGGCTGTCGGTGACGAGCGTGACGTGCGAGGGCTTTTTCAGCGCTTCGAGGGCCTTGAGCGCCGCGGTCATTTCCATGCGGTTGTTGGTGGTGAGGGCTTCGGCGCCCGTCAGTTCCTTTTCGTGGGAGCCGGATTGCAGGATCGCGGCCCAGCCGCCGGGGCCGGGATTGCCCTTGCAGGCGCCATCGGTGGTGATCCGGACTTCAGGAAGCGCGGGCATAATGTTCGAGCCGGCGGGCGAAGGGGAGGGGGTCCTTGCGCTGGACGAGCGCGTCTGACTGAGGGGCGAGCCAGTCCTGCGCGCGGGAGAGGAGGAAGCGCAGCGAGGCGCCCTGCGCCAGCAGCGGGAAGCTGGTGCGCTCGGCGGGGGTTAGCGGGCGGATGCTCTCATAGCCGTCGAATAGCGCCCGTTCGTGGGCGGGCAGGGGGGCGCTGCCATCCCTGGGGAAGGCCCAGGCGGCGTGCAGGACGGCGAGATCGTAGGCATAGAGGCCGGTGCAGGCGAAATAGAAATCGATGAGGCCGGTGACGCGGTTGCCGAGCATCAGCACATTGTCCGGGAAGAGATCGGCGTGGATGGTGCCGCCGGGGAGGTCTGCCGGCCAGTTGGCGGTGACGTCTGCGAGGCGCGATTTGACGAGGGCCGCGAGGCCCGGTTCGATACTGTCGAGGCCGGAGGCGATTTCGCGCGCGGTTGCATTCCACCAGTCGGGGCCAAGGCCGTTTTGGCGCTGGGCGGTGAAGCCGGCGCCGGCGAGGTGGAGGCGGGCGAGGGCTTCGCCGGCGCTGCGGGCCTGTTCGGCGGTGGGTTGCGAGACGGAGACGCCGGGGAGGAACTGGATGAGGCAGGCGGCCTTTCCGGCGACCTCTTGCAACGCTTCGCCGGAGCGGTCGCGGATGGGACGGGGGACGGGGAGGCCGGCCCTTGCCAGATGCTCCATCAGTTCGATGAACCAGGGCAGCTCGGCGATGTCGATCCGGCGTTCGTAGAGGGTGAGGATGAAGCGGTCTGTCGTCGTTTCGACGAGGAAGTTGCTGTTGGAGACGCCTTCGGCGATGCCCTTGGCGCTGACGAGGGCGCCGGTTTCATAGCGGGCGAGAAATGCCTCCAGCGCTTCGGCCGGGACATCGGTGTAGACGGCCATGGCGTTGTCAGGCGTCGATGAGGGCGCGGGGCAGCTTGAAGACCACTTCCTCGGTGGCGGTGGTGACTTCCTGGACTGACACCTCGAAGCGGGTGCGCACGGCGTCGATCACTTCCTGAACGAGCACTTCGGGGGCGGAGGCGCCGGCGGTGATGCCGAGCATCCTGACGCCCTCGAACCAGCTCCAGTCGATGAATTCGGCGCGCTGGATAAGATGCGCCTGGGCGCCTTCGCGGGCGGCGACTTCGCGCAGCCGCTGGGAGTTGCTGCTGTTTTCGGCGCCGATGACGAGGACGAGTTCGCAGCTGCGGGCGATTGCCTTTACCGCGGTCTGGCGGTTGGAGGTGGCGTAGCAGATGTCCTCGCCCTTGGGGCCGTTGATGCTGGGAAAGCGGCGCTGGAGCGTGGCGACGATGTCGGCGGTGTCGTCGACCGAGAGTGTCGTCTGGGTGAGGAAGCCGAGATCGGCGGTTGGCGGGCTGACGCTTTCGGCGTCTTCCACCGTCTCTATCAGCGTCATTGCGCCTTCCGGCACCTGGCCGAAGGTGCCGATCACCTCCGGGTGGCCGGCGTGGCCGACGAAGAGGATATGCTTGCCCTGCTGCACCAGGCGTTCCGCCTGGCGGTGCACCTTGGAGACGAGCGGGCAGGTAGCATCGAGCCAATCGAGGCCGCGCGACTGGGCAGTGGCCGGAATCGCCTTGGGGACGCCGTGGGCGGAGAAGATGACCTGGGCGCCATCGGGCACTTCGTCCAGTTCCTTCACGAAGACGGCGCCCTTGGCCTTCAGGCTGTCTACCACGAAGCGGTTGTGGACGATTTCATGGCGCACATAGACCGGGGCGCCATGTTTCTGCAGCGCCAGCTCCACGATCTGGATTGCGCGCTCTACGCCGGCGCAGAAGCCGCGCGGGGCCGCGACGAGAATGGAGAGCTGGGGGCGATCGGCTGTGGGGCTTGCGTTCATGTTGGCCCTCTTAGGGGAACATGCGGCCGCCATGAAGCCCCTTCCCAACTTGGGTGCGGCGCGCCTAAGGGACGCAGGATATGGGGCGTGGGAACCAGGAGACACCGAGTTTGTCGAAGGCTTATCTGTTTGTCGGGCTTGCCGCGGCTGCGATCGCGCTGACGGGCTGTAACCAGAACCCGCTGAAGGTGAAGCGTTCGGCGTGCCCGGCGGTTGCGATCCCGACCTATACCGGTTCGGTCACCCGCTTTGATCCGCCGCAGAGCCGCAACGCCGATGCCATCGAGCTGACGGCGCAGATTACGGACGTGCAGGGCAATTGCATCGAGGGGCCGGAATTCCTGACCACCGACGTGACCTATACGGTTACCGCGCAGCGCCGGAAGGCGGGCGGGGCAAAGCAGGTGTATCTGCCGATCTTCATCGCCATGGCGCAGGGCGGAAACGTGCTGGTTTCCAAGCAGGTTACCGGGGTGATGCTGGAGTTCCAGGACGGACAGCTGCGTACGCAGACGAGCGGTGGGGCGCGGGCCGATGTGCACCGTTCAGCCGTAACGCTGCCGCCGGAGGTGCAGGCGCGCATTACCCGCGAGCGCAAGCCCGACGAGCCGGATGCGCTGGTGGACCCGCTTTCCGATCCGCAGGTGCGGGCGGCCGTGCGCGCCTCCAGCTTTGAAGTGCTGGTCGGTTTCCAGCTGGATGATGCCAGCCTTGCCTATAATGTCGGGAAGTAACCGGCTATCTTGACGAAGGGGCTGCCCTCTCTCTATGGGCGCCCTCCCGAGCGGAATGCCGCCCGGAGCGCGTGGCGACCGTAGCTCAATTGGTTAGAGCGCCGGTTTGTGGTACCGGAGGTTGCGGGTTCGAGACCCGTCGGTCGCCCCAGCGTTATCCGCAAGTGACTGCACGCGCAGTCAAATCCAGCCGTCAGGTGGCAAGTTGAAAAGCGAACAGGGCTATGGAGTGCTGCTGCTGCCGGGCCTTTTGGGCGGGCTGGCGGTCGGCATTGCCGTGGGGCAGCCTTCGGCGGGCACGGTGATCGGGCTGGGGCTGGGGGCGCTGGCGGCCCTGTTGTTGCGCCTGCGCGGGAAGCGCTGAGCTGGGACTGCGCGGGAAGCGCTGAGGCAGGTTCAGGGTAGAGCCCGCGAGATCCAGACGACGCGGCCGATTATTTTCACGCCGGCGGGATCGCAATCCGGAAAGGATGGCCAGGCAGCATTGTCTGCAAGGATGGCGATGCGCCGGGTCACCGGATGCACCGACAGGCGGCGGATGTTGAGGCTGGGGCCGGATTCTATCGCGTAGATGCCGTCGCGGGCCGAGACGCAATCGTGGGTGTCGACCAGGATCAGGTCTCCGGCGAAGAGCGTGGGCGACATCGAATCGCCCTCTACCTGCAGCGCGGAGAGGCCGGGGATTACCGATAGTTCGAGCTGGCGGACGAACCGCGCATCGAGATCGAGTGGACGGACCGCCGGATCGCGGGAATCGACAAAGCCGACCCGGAGCAGCGGCTGGCGCGCTGAATCGGGCGATACGCTGACGCTGGCGTGCGGAGGGCCGCCGAGCCTTGCTTCGCTGACGCCGAAATGCGCGGAGAGAATGCGCCGGTCGGTTTCCGACAGGCGGCGGGGGATGCCGCGCTTGATGAACTGCTGGATGTAGGCCGGGTTGCGGCCGAGCAGGCGCGATACCTCTGCATAGCCGGTGCCGGAGCGCTGGATCAGCAGATCGAGAAGCTGCTGGACCGATTCCCCGGAGCTTTCGCGCTGGGGTTCCTGCCCGTGTTCCATTTGGGGTTCCACGGTGGCGGCGCCGACGCTGTGGAGGGTTGGTTCAGACATTATGAGAGGAGCCCCTGCTTCCGTTTACCTTCTTTATCATAGGAATTAGCCTAGACTAGTAGGAAACCAACCATCAGGTTCAATTTGGTCGATTCGGAAGGCGCGGAGTGGGCGCCGCCGGTTTTTCCGGACGGATCGACCATGGGTCGACATGTGGAGTGTTGCGATCATGTCCCTATTGTATGCCATTGAGACCTGCCTGAGACTGACAAATATCCCGCCGTCGCGCTTTGGCCGGGAAAGTGTGCGCGACCCGCGGCTGGTTCACGACATGCGTCGGGGCCGCGAGCCGGGGCGCAAGGTGGAACAGCGCGTGCGGCTTCATATCGATACGGTGATGAGCCAGTTGCCGGAACGTGGCGGCCAGCGCGCTTCCCGACGGAATTCATTCTGATGCGGGCGGGGCTTACGGATCCGCACATCCGGCTGCTGCGGAGGATGCGCGAATGGATCTCGACCGACCCGTGGTTTGTCGACTGGCGGGATCGCGGCGGCAAGCCTTCGCTGGCGATCGAGAGCTTTGACAGTGCGCCCTGGGCCAGCCTGACCTTCAGTGGCATGCGGCATGTGCTGGATGTGCGGCTGGACGGCGCCGGGACGGACGTGGAGCAGGCGCTGGCGCAGCTACGCGAACAGCTGCCGGAAACCGATCTGGGGATCGCTGGCCATTTTCTGGCAGAGATACAGGTTGTCGAAACTGCACTGGAAATTGGCGAGGATGGGCGCACGTCGCTGTGCCTCCGTGTGGAGGCACTGACCATAGAGGAATAGGAATTTAACGCAAGTGCTGCCGATAGGCGTAGGAATAATCATTTGATGCGTTCCTGCAAATCGAGTGGTGCTCAAATTATGTTGTGCGAGCGTTCCGAACTGGGCTAGCAATTGAGTCGCGCGCAAATTGGGCGTGAACGAGATTCTGGTCAGGGCAAGGGAATGGCCGTGGGGACGAACTTGGCGAACGCGGCCGGTGTGGGTGCCGCTGGCGGGGACCGGATCGGAAAGGGCCGTATCGGAACTGCCTGGGGGCTGGCGGCGCTGTTGGCCGCCGGCCTCGCCCTATCCGCTTGTGCAAGCGGCGAGCCTGCCAAGGTCGCAGACGAAACGGTGCCGGTGGTGCTGCACCGGGTTGGCGATTCGGTTGGGGTTCGCACAGGCACGGCGGCCGGCACGGTGCGACTGCGGCGGGAAACACCGCTGGCCTTTGTGAGCGACGGGCGGGTGCTTTCGGTTTCGGTGCGTGAGGGCGACGTGGTGCGCGCCGGTCAGCAGCTGGCGCAGCTGGACCGCACGGCGATCGATGCCGCGGTGCAGTCGGCGGATTCGCGGGCACGGCAATCGGAGGCGGAGGCCCGCCGCCAGCGCGACCTCTACACCAAGGGATGGGTGACGAAGGCACGGGTTGAGGCTGCTGATGCGGCGGCCGAGGCGGCGCGGGCCGAGAAAAGTTCGGCACAGTTCACCCAGCGTTTCGCGACGATCGCGGCGCCTGCCGGCGGGGTGGTCTTGCAGCGGCTGGCGGAGCCGGGGCAGACACTGGCGGCAGGCACGCCGGTGATCCTGCTGGGAGAATTTTCCAGCGGTTTCGTGTTGCGGGTGCGGATGCCAGCCGGGCAGGCGGCCGGCTTGCGGCGCGGAGAGGGTGCGACGGTAACGTTCCGGGACGGCGCCGCGCCCCCGATGGCGGCGCGGATCATCGAGATTGCCGGTCGGGCCGATCCGCGCACCGGAACCTTCCAGGTGGAGTTTGCGCTGCCGGCCAATCCGGCGCTGCGGTCCGGGCTGATCGCCGATGTGGCACTGCCGGCTGGAGGTGCAGAGGGTGCGCCGGTGCTGATCCCCTCGACGGCGCTGTTTTCGGCGCGGGCGGACGAGGGTTTCGTCTGGCGCTATGCGGACGGCGGTGTTGCCAGGGCGCAGATGGTGAAGCTGGGCGCGGTTTCGGGCGAGGGTGTCGAAGTGGTTTCCGGGCTGGCGCGCGGTGACCGGATTGTCGCCGCCGGGGTGAACCGGCTGGTGGAAGGGCAGAAGCTGCAGGTGGTGGCCGATCCGGCGCAGACGCGCCTGGCCGCTGCGCGATGAAGGGTCTGGTCTCTTTCGCCGTCCACCGCTGGCAGGCGACGCTGGTGGTGTTTGCGCTGGTGGCGGCGTTGGGGGCGCAGGCGTTTTTCAGCATTCCGCGCTCTGTCGATCCGCAGTTCATTGCCCCCATCGTGCAGGTGATTGCCGTGCTGCCCGGCGCCGATCCGGCGGACATCGAGCAGACAGTCGTGAAGCCGGTGGAGGAGGCTTTGGCCGGCCTCGACAATATCACCAAGCTGAGATCCACCTCTACCGACGGGCAGGCCGTGGTGGTGGCCGAGTTCAGCTGGGAGAGCGACCCGAACGGCAATTATGACGAAGCCGTGCGGGAGGTGAACGCCATCCGCAATACCCTGCCGGCGGGCATCCAGCGGATGGAATATCGGCGTTTTCGCACCTCTGACAGCAGCGTTGTGCAATATGCCATCGTTTCGGAAACCGCCTCGTGGCGGCGGATGGAGAAGGTGGGCAAGGACCTGAAGGAGTTGTTCCAGCGCCAGAAGGGCGTGCGGAACGCCGTGGTATGGGGTGTGCCGAAGCCGGAAATCCGCGTTTCGGCCGATCTGGGGCGGATGGCGGAGCTGGGCATTCCGGTGACGCAGCTGACCGACGCGCTGCGGCTGGGCGGGACCGATCTGCCGCCGGGGCCGATGCGCTCGGGCGAGCAGCGCTTTAACTTGCGGGCCGGCGGTGCGTTTCGCGATCTGGCGGAAGTGCGGGCAGTGCCGCTGCGTGCCGAGGGCGAGCGCGTGGTGCGGGTGGGCGATGTGGCGACCGTGAGCTGGCAGACGGTGGAGCAGAGCCATGCGGCACGCTTCAACGGCAAGCGCGCGATCTGGGTGACTGCGACCCAGAAGGACGGCGTGAACGTGCTGGATGTGCAGAGGCGGCTGACGGAGGCCGCCGACGGCTATGCGAAGGTGCTGCCGCCGGACATGAAGATGAAGCTGGCGTTCGACCAGTCCGACGATGTGCGGCGCAAGCTGTCTCTGCTGGCGCGCGACTTTGCGATTGCGCTGGGGCTGGTGCTGATCACGCTGTTGCCGCTGGGGCCCCGGGCCTCGGCGGTGGTGATGGTTTCGGTGCCGCTGAGCCTGGCCATCGGGGTGATGGTGATGTGGTGGCTGGGCTATAGCCTGAACCAGCTGGTGATTACCGGCTTCATCCTGTCGCTGGGGATATTGGTGGATGATTCCATCGTGGTGGTGGAGAATATCAGCCGGCATCTGCGAATGGGGTACAGCCGGACGGCGGCGGCGCTGGCGGGTACGCAGCAGATAGCGATTGCGGTGCTGGGCTGCACGGCGGTGCTGATCTTTGCCTTCCTGCCGTTGACGGCGCTGCCCGAGGGCGGGGGGAAGTTTACGCGCGGGTTGCCGATTGCGGTCATCGCGACGGTGACGGCTTCGCTGCTTGTTTCGTTGACGATCATTCCCTTCCTGTCGTCGCGGTTGCTGTCTCGCGAAGTGAAGCCCGAGGGGAACAAGGTGCTGCAGGCGGTGGAAGCCGGCATCCATCGGTTCTACGCGCCGGTCTTGCACTGGGCGCTGGAACGGCCGCGACTGGCCTTCTGGGGAGCGATGGCGCTGTGCGTGGCGGCGCTGGGGCTGGTGCCGGTGCTGGGGACCAGCCTGTTTCCGCCCGCCGACACGCCCTATCTGGTGGTGGAAGTGGAAGGTTCGGAGGGCGCCGACCTTTCCGCGACCGACCGGGCGGTGCGGTTTGTGGCCGAGACCTTGAAGGCGGAGCCCGAGGTGCGCGACACCATGGAGAATGTCGGGCGGGGCAACCCGCAGATTTTCTATAACGTGCGGGAAACGGCGCAGAAATCCAACTATGGCACGGTGGCGGCGACGCTGACGGGCTGGGATCAAAAGGATACGCCGGCGCTGATCGAGCGCTTGCGGGCGCGGTTTGCGACCTATCCCGAGGCGCGGATTACGCTGGAGCCGTTCAAGAACGGGGCGCCGATCGACGCGCCGGTGCAATGGTTCATTTCCGGGCCTGATCTGCGCGTGCTGAAGACCTTGAGCGAGGAGGGCGAGGCGCGGATGCGGGCGACCCCGGGCACGCGCGACGTGCGCAACCCGATGAGCTTTGACCGGATCGACCTGGACCTGGGGCTGGATTCCGACAAGGCTGCGCTGTTGGGGGTGAGCCCGGCGGCCGCGCGGCGGGTGACCAGGCTGGCGCTGGGCGGCGAGGCGGCCGGGCGGTTCCGCGATGACGAGGGCGATAGCTATGATGTGATGGTGCGGCTGGACAGCGGCGACAGCCGGCCAGGCGTTGGCCCTTCGAAGGACCGTCCGCTGGGGGCGCTGCAATCCGTCGATGCGCTGGGGCAGATCTATGTGCCGAGCGCTTCCGGGGCGGCGGTTCCGCTGGAGGCGATTTCCGAGCCGAGGCTTTCGAGCGGGCCGGCCTCCATCTATCGGTATGGGCAGCAGCGGTCGGTTTCGCTGACGTCGAACGTGGCCGAGGGATTCCTGACCTCCAAGGTGAACGAGGCGGTTGGGGCGCGGCTGAAGGCGATGGAGCTGCCGCGCGGCTACTCGCTGACGCAGGGCGGCGAGGCGCAGGCGCAGACCGAGAGCTTTGGCGGCATGGGCGGCGTGGCGCTGCTGGCGATGTTCGGGATCTTCTGCATATTGGTGCTGGAATTCGGGCGCTTCCGCGAGACGATCGTGGTGGCTGGCGTCATCCCGCTGGGGATGTTCGGCGGGCTTATCACGCTGTTCCTGACAGGGAATTCGATCAGCTACACCGCCGTTATCGGCTTTGTTGCGCTGATCGGGATCGAGATCAAGAACTCGATCCTGCTGGTGGATTTCACGACGCAACTGCGGCAGCGGGGGATGGAATTGCGGCCGGCCATCGAGCGGGCGGGCGAAGTGCGCTTTCTGCCGGTGCTGCTGACGAGCGTGACGGCGGTGCTGGCGTTGTTGCCACTGGCGCTGTCTGGGTCAGGACTTTACTCGCCGCTGGCCTGGGTGATTATCGGCGGGCTGATTTCCTCGACAATCCTGAGCCGGGTGGTGACACCGGTGATGTATCTGCTGCTGGTGCGGCATGCGCCGCCGCTGGAGCGGGTCAGTGAAGCGCCGCCGCCGCTTCCGGAGAATTGAGTCTCCGGCGGAGGGTGGCGCCCACCAGGCCAAAGCCGGTGATCAGCAGTGCCCAGCTGGCGGGTTCGGGGACGTTGAGTTCGCCGCGGACCACCCAGGTATCCAGACCCCAATATTCGAGCGATTCCTTATCGACCTGCGAATAGTCCGCGCCCGGATCCCAGATGTGGCCGGTGGTTCCGTCATACCAGTTGCATTCGCGGAAGGCGTTGTCGCCGCTGAAATAGGTAGCGGCGCAGGCGCCGTCTCCGCCGACGTCCACGGGTATGCCGTCGCCTTCACCGAAAAGGGACCAGCTGGCGAAATCCACCCCGCCCTGATCGACGTTGGCGCCGGGAAAGACGAAATCCTGCGCGGTTGGGCGCCAGGCGAATTCGCGAGCAGTGGGCAGGCGCCAGCCGAACGCCGACTGGAAGCCGAGATCGATATCGTTGCAGCCTTCAGTCGGTGGGCAGGCGCTGGCCCAGGCCCAATCCAGCCCATGGCGGGTGATATAGGCGTTGGAGGCGAGCGGCCGTTCATAGAGGGCGGCCTGTGCGGCGGCGGGAAAGGCGAGGGCCATGACGGCGGCGAGCAGCAGGCGGAGCATGTGGCATTTCCCCAGAACTTAACCTCGGGAGGTAGCGTGCAAGGCGGATGCCAATTGCCAAGCGGCTGAGACTGGCTGCTTTCGGGTTTCGCAGTTGCAACAAAGTGTCAGGCAGGCCTTACAGACTTGCCTGACACGGTTGCGGGTCAGCCGAGGCGTGCGAGCGCGGCGCGGAGGCGTGTAGCCTCTGCCGTGCGGGCTTCATGGTCTTCGCGGGCCTTTTCGACGGCTTCGGGCTTGGCGCGTTCGGTGAAGCCGGGGTTGTTGAGGCGGCCGGCGAGGGCTGCGGCTTCCTTTTCGGCTTGCTCGGCGGTTTTGGTGAGGCGGGCGCGCTCGGCTGCGAGGTCGATGACACCTTCGAGGGGGATCGCATAGCCGAGGCCTTCGACGACGAGTTGCGCCGTGCCGCCGGGGGGCGGCGGGGTGAAGGAGATGCCGTCGACGCGGGCCAGACGTTCGAGCGCCGGGCGCTGGCGTTCGAGGCGGGCTTGCAGGTCAGTGTCTGCTTCGGGCGCGTGCAGCGGCAGCTTGGAGCCGGGCGGGACGTTGAGTTCGGTGCGGGCCGAACGGATGGCGGAGACGAGATCGATGAGCCAGGCGATTTCGGCTGTGGCCTCGTTGGTTTCGGGCGTGAGCTTCGGCCATTCGGCGAGGATGAGGTCTTGTGCGCGGTCGCCTTGCGCATGCCAGAGTTCTTCCGTGAGGAAGGGCATGACTGGGTGGAGGAGGATCAGGATCTGGTCGATGACCCAGCCTGCGACTTGTTTGGTTTCCTCGGCTGCTTCGCCGCCTCCGGCGAGCAGCGGCTTGATGAGTTCGAGATACCAGTCGCAGAATCGGCTCCAGGCGAACTGGTAGAGGGTGGCGGCATATTGGTCGAAGCGGTAGCCGGTGAGGGCGGCTTCGGCGTCTGCTGCGGCCTGCGCGGTTTCGGCGAGGATCCAGCGGTTTACGGGCAAGGTGGCGCGGGGCGTTTCGGTCGGCCCGGCTGCGATGCCCTGGGATTGGGCGAAGCGCACGGCGTTCCAGAGCTTGGTGGCGAAGTTGCGGTAGCCTTCGACTCGCTTTTCGTCGAACTTCACGTCGCGGCCCTGCGCTTCGCTGGCGGCCATGGTGAAGCGCAGCGCGTCGGCGCCGAAGCGGTCGATCAGCTCGAGCGGATCGACGGTGTTGCCCTTGGACTTGGACATCTTCTGGCCTTTGGAATCGCGGACGAGACCGTGGCAGTAGACGGTGTGGAAGGGGGCCTGCTGTGTGAGTTCCAGCCCCTGCATCATCATGCGGGCGACCCAGAAGAAGATGATGTCGAAGGCGGTGACGAGGACGTCGCCGGGGTAATAGCGGGCGAGCTCGTCGGTCTGCTTGGGCCAGCCGAGCGTGGCGAAGGGCCAGAGGCCGGAGGAGAACCAGGTGTCGAGAACGTCGTCGTCGCGGCGCAGGCTGACGCCGGCTCCCGCCTTGGCCTGTGCTTCCGCCTCGCTGTGGGCGACGATGATCTCGCCCTCGGGCGTGAACCACGCCGGGATGCGGTGACCCCACCAGAGTTGGCGGGAGACGCACCAGGGTTGGATGTTATCCATCCAGTTGAAATAGGTTTTTTCCCAGGTTTTCGGCACGAACTGGGTGCGGCCGTCGGCGACGGCGGCGCGGGCTTCGACGGCCATTTTCGGGGCGTCGGCATACCATTGGTCGGTTAGCCACGGCTCGATGACGACGCCGGAGCGGTCGCCATAGGGGAGCTGAATGGTCTTGTCTTCGACGCGTTCGAGCAGGCCCAGCGCGTCAAGATCGGCGACGATGGCCTTGCGGGCTTCGAAGCGGTCGAGGCCGCGATAGGCTTGCGGGATGCTGTCGTCTGCGAGGATGTTGGCGGTGGCGTCTAGGACGTTGATCCAGCCGATTTCCTTGTGCCGTTCATAGACGGCCCAGTCGTTGAAATCATGCGCCGGAGTGATCTTCACGCAGCCTGAGCCCAGTTCCGGGTCGGCCCATTCGTCGCCGATGATGGGGATCTGCCGGCCCGTCAGCGGGTGGGCGATGAGCTTGCCGATAAGCGCCTGGTAGCGCTCGTCCTCGGGGTTCACGGCGACTGCGGTGTCGCCCAGCATGGTTTCCGGCCGGGTAGTGGCGACGATCAACGCGCCTGAGCCGTCGGCGAGCGGGTAGCGGAGGTGCCAGAAATGGCCCTGCACTTCGCGGGTTTCGACTTCGAGGTCGGAGATGGCGGTCTGGAACTTCGGGTCCCAGTTCACGAGGCGTTTGTCGCGGTAGATCAGGCCGCGCCTGTGCAGCTCGACGAAGACGTGGGTGACGGCCTTCGAGAAATCCTCGTCCATGGTGAAGCGTTCGTGCGCCCAGTCGCAGCTGGCGCCCAGCCGGCGCATCTGCCGGGTGATGGCGCCGCCGGACTGGCGCTTCCAGTCCCACACGGTTTCGAGGAAGGCCTCTCGTCCGAGGCTGGCGCGGGTGAGGCCCTGGCCGGCGATGGTGCGCTCCACCACCATTTGCGTGGCGATGCCGGCGTGATCGGTGCCGACGATCCAGCGCGCGTCGCGGCCCTTCAGCCGGTTCCAGCGGATGAGGATGTCCTGCAGCGTCTGGTTCAGCGCGTGGCCGATGTGCAGCGTGCCGGTGACGTTCGGCGGCGGCAGGACGATGGTGAAGGGCTGCGCATCCGGGCGGGCGGGGCGGAAGGCGCCCGTCTCTTCCCAGTGCGCATACCAGCGGGCTTCGATTTCGGCGGGGGTGAAGGTCTTTTCGAGCATTGCCGGGGCCGCTTAGCTGGCCGTGGCTTCAATGGAAAGTCAGTCGCTGACGATGAGTACAGCGGCGACGATCATCAGGCCGAAGCCGAACAGCTGTTTCATGCTGACCCCGTCGCCGAAGAGCAGCACGCTGACGATGAAGAAGGTGAGGATCGAAAGGCTTTCCTGAATGCCCTTCAGCTGCGGCAGGCTGAAGACCTGGCTGCCGATGCGGTTGGCCGGCACCATCAGCATATATTCGAAGAAGGCTATGCCCCAGGCGACGAAGATGACCAGCAGGAGAGGTGCGGCCTTGTACTTCAGGTGGCCGTACCAGGCGAGGTTCATCAGCAGGTTGGAGGCCGACAGCAGCAGGATGGTGGTGAGCTGCGGGCTCAATGGGGGTTGATTACCTGCCGGTGAGGCGGGCGATTTCGTCTGCCGCCATTTTCTGGATGATTTCCGGCAGATGGGCGTTGAGCCATGCTTTCACCTGGGGGCGGATCAGCTCGGCCAGGAACTCCTCCACCGTATGCTGGGCGGGCGGGACGGGAGCGGCGGCAACCGGCGCTGCCGCTGCCGCCTTCTTGCTGCCCTTGGCCGTCGCGCGGGGGGCGGGGGTTTCCGCCGGCTCTGCTTCGGCCGCCTCGATCGCCTGGGGCGCAGTTTCCCCGCCCACCGTCGCGCGGATGGAATCGAGAATGGACGCCAGGTTCGGATCGAGGGTCTTGCGGGTCATGGCCTGCCTACTGCTGTGGCCCCATCAGATTGGGGTTGGTGATGGGGGCGGTGTCGCGCGCGGTGTCCTTGCGCGGATCTGGATTGTAGCCGAACTCGGCAAAGCCCTTCCCTGCGACGCGCCTGGCGTTGACGGTCGGGTCATAGCGCTGGACGCCGGGACCTTCGAGCGCGATGTCAGCGGCGCCGACGGCCTCAAGCAGCTGGAAGGCGGCGACATAGCGGTCACGTTCGGCCTGCACGAGCTGGACGCGGCTGTTCAGCAGTTCCTGCTCGGCGTTCAGCACATCGAGGATGTCGCGGCTGCCGACCTGATTTTCCTGCCGAACCCCTTCAGAGGCGAGCGTGTTGGCGCGGACCGAAGAGTTGGCGGCGGTGATGGTCGCCTCTGACGTCTTCAGCAGGGCCCAGCTGTTGTTGACGTTTTCGGTGACCTGCCGCTCGGTAAGGCTGATGGTTTCCAGTGCTTCGCTCTGCCGGGCCTGCGCCTGACGAACCTGCGCCGCGATAAGGCCGCCGGAGAAGAGCGGCATCCCGGCGGTGACGCCGATACGCGGATCGAAGCCGGAAGCGCCGAGGCGGTTGTTGGAATAGTCGTTGTAGTTGGCCGACGCCTGCACGCCGATGGAGGGCATGCGGCCGGCCTTGGCCGCGCGCACATCCTCTGCAGCTGCGCGTTCGTTGGCGCGGGCGGCCGCCAGGACGGGGTTGAGCTCGGCGGAGCGGGAAAGCGCCTGCGCGTCGTCGGCCGGCAGCGGCGGCAGCGGCGGCAACGGATCGAGCTGGCCGGGCGGACGGCCGACGAGGCGCTGATAGGCCTGCCGGGCGAAGACGGCGTTGCCGCGCGCGGCGATCAGGTTTGCCTGCGAGACGGACAGGCGCGCCTCGGACTGGGCAACGTCGGTGCGGGTGACGTCGCCGACTTCGAAGCGATCCCTGGAGGCGCGCAGTTCCTGCTCCAGCACGCGGACCTGATTCTCGTTCAGCTTGACGATTTCCTGCGTGCGCAGGACATCGGCATAGGCGGCCACGGTATCGACGATGAGGCGCTGTTCGGCGGCCGACAGATTGAGGCGGCTGGCCTCTATCCGGGCCTCGGCGCCGGATACGCCGGCGCGGATGCGGCCGCCTTCCCAGATCGACTGGCGCAGGGTGAGGCCGCCGATCCAGACCTGGCCGAGATCGGCGAAGCTGTCGCTGAGGCTCTGGTTGAAGCTGCCCTTCAGGTCGAGGTGGGGGAGGGCGCCGGACGAGGCGATGGGAACGCCTTCATCGGCCTGGCGCACGCGGGCGCGGGCGGCGGCGACGGAGGGGTTGTTGGAATAGGCGAGCGCGATGGCATCCTGCAGCGATTCCGCGGAAACGGGTGCTGCAAGGACGGTGGAGGCCAAGAATATGGAGGCCAGCAAATGGGTTCGCATGAGGGGGGCTTTCAGAACTGGAAGGCCGGGGCCTTGCCGAAGGACGGCAGAAGAGAGCCGGCCGCCTCCGCAAAGGGCTCCAGGCGGAGTATCCCGGCCTGCCTGATGCCTTTTGCGGCGCGCGATACTCCATCGCTGCCTGTGAGGATCGCAAGCAACCGGCCCCCCTCGGCCAGTTGTGCGACCAGATCGGAGGGCAGTGTTTCCACCGCCCCGTCGATTAGGATGAGCGTGAACGGGCCGAAATCCTCGGCACCGGCCTCCAGCGGGCCTTCGATCACGCGGACGTTTGGATAGGAAGCGAGGTTGGCGCGCGCCGCGGCGGCGAGGCCGGCATCGCTTTCGAGCGCCACGACATGATCGGCAAGCGTCGCGAGGATCGCTGCGGAATAGCCGGTGGTGGCGCCGACGACCAGCACCCGGTCTTCAGGGCGGGCGTCTGCTTGTTCTATCAGGTGGCCTAGGCTGAGCGGCGCGAGCAGTTCGCGGCCGTTTCCAAGCGCCTGCGGGGCATCGACATAGGCGAGGCCGCGACGCGAGGGAGCGACATAATTTTCGCGCGGGACGGCGAAGAAGGCGCCGACGACGCGCGGACTGACGATGCCGCAGGGCTTCAGCTGGCTGTCGATCATCGCTTCACGGGCGGCGAGAGTGGAAGCGGAAACGGCGGAAGCCACGCGGATAGTCCCTTTGCGTTCAATCGAAAATGCACCTGTGCGGGGGCACTGATACCCATGGGGGGCGTTCGCCGCAATTGCTTATGAATGGCCGGGGTTGCCGGGGTGATGTTCCGTGCCTGCGAGCCTGCGCATGAAGAGGCCTGCGCCGATCAGCATGGCGGCAGCGATTGCCATCAGCCAGATTGGATGGCCGGGGAAGGCGAGCTTCATCACATTGCCCATCACGCTGGAGACGAGAAGCTGGGGCAGGACGATGAAGATATTGAAAAGCCCCATGAAAACTCCAAGCTTTGCCTGCGGAAGGGCAGAGGAAAGGATGGCGTAGGGGAGGGTGAGGATGGAGGCCCAGGCGATGCCGATGAAGAGCATCGGCAGGATCAGCCAGGCGGGATCGCGGATGACGAGGAACAGCGCGAAGCCGAGCGCCCCGGCGAAGAGGCCGTACATGTGGGCGCGGGCGCGGCCTATGCGGGCGGCGATGGACGGGATTGCGAAGGCATAGGCAGCGGCAACGCCATTGTAGACGGCAAACAGCACGCCGACCCAGTCGGCGCCGTCGTTGTAGGCGCGCGAGGCGGTGTCGGTGGTGCCGTACATATATTGGGTGACGATCGGGGTGGTGTAGATCCACAGGATGAACAGCGCGATCCAGGTGAAGAACTGGACGACGGCGAGGCGCTTCATCGTGGGCGGCATCTGCACCAGATCGGAGACGATGCGGGTGACCGGCCCTGGCTTGTGGCCGGCAAGCGAATGGCGGCGGGTGAATTCCTGCAGCGCTCCATAGCCGATGAGCGCGCCGCCGAGGATGTAGACCGGGTTATCGAGACGGAACTGGGCGACGAGCAGGATGGCGATGGCGCCGAAGGTGATCCACCAAAAGCCGTTCATTGGCGTGGCGAGTGGCTCGTCGTGGGCGAGTTCGGCGCCGGTTCCCTCGAAGGCGCGCATTTCATCCGGTGAATATTCGCGGGTTGTGAAGACGGTCCACAGCACGGCGACGAGCAGGGCGGCGGCGCCGATATAGAAGGCGAGGCGCACCGAGGGCGGGATTTCCCCGGCATGGGCAACGTTGGAGATGCCGAAATAGCGGGTGAGGACGATGGGGGCGAGGCTGGCGGCGACGGCCCCGGCGCCGATGAAGACCGTTTGAAAGGCGTAGCCGGCGGTTCGCTGCTTTTCGCTAACCATGTCGCCGACGAAGGCTCGGAACGGTTCCATCGAGATGTTTAGCGAGGCATCGAGAATCCAGAGCATGGAGGCGGCGAACCACAGCGCCGAGGAATTGGGCATGCCGACGAGGGCGAGGCTGGCAAGGATGGCGCCGGCGAGGAAATAGGGTCGGCGCCGGCCGAAAGGGCCCCAGGTGCGGTCGGAGAAATAGCCGATGATCGGCTGGACGAGGAGGCCGGTGATCGGGCCGGCAATCCAGAGGAAGGCGAGATCGTCTATCGAGGTGCCGAGCGACTGGAAGATGCGGCTGACGTTGGCGTTCTGCAGGGCGAAGCCGACCTGGATGCCGAAGAAGCCGAAGGACAGGTTCCACAGGCCCCAGAAGCTGCGGTTCGGGCGGCTGAGCTTTGCTGTCGCTGTGTTGGTATCAGCCCTGCTGTCCATTCGCCCCCTTCCCCGGGAATATACTTAACGCGTAATGCGTGCCCGCGCGAGGTTGTTTGGATATTTCGGGTTTTGCAACAGGTTGGAGGCGGATTCTAGCTGGAAGCGCCCGAGCTCTGGCGGACGACGAGGCGGGTGGGGAGCATGGAGCCGGGGGCGGGCAGGCCTTCCAGTTGGGCGCGGACGGCATCGACGAGGAGCTGGCCGGCGCGCTGGGTGTCTTGCACGACGGTGGTGAGCGGGGGGCGGGTGCTGGCGGCGGCGGGGATGTCGTCGAAGCCGGTTACCGCCACATCCGCAGGGATGGAAAGGTTGCGATCCGCAAGCGCGCGCATGGCGCCGATGGCGATGAGGTCGGAGGCGGCGACGATGGCATCGAAGCGATGGCCGGCGTCGAGCAGGGCGTGGGTAGCAAGCGCGCCTGCTTCCTCGGTGGTGATGGCGTCGGCCTGCAGGGGCGGCGGGAGGTTTGCGGCGGCCAGTGCTTCGGCGACGCCGCGGTGGCGCGCCTCGAACTCCGGGTAGTGGCTGCTGGCATGGCCGAGGAAGGCGATGCGCTGGCGGCCAAGACCGATCAGGTGCTCGGCTGCCATGCGTCCGCCGGCGACATTGTCGGAGCCGATGGTGCTGCCGGGGACGTCGGCGCCGTCGACGCTGCCCCAGCGGGCGAAATGCGTGCCCTGCGCGGCGAGCTGGACGATGCGCTCGCGGTAGAGTTCCCAGTCGCCATAGCCGAGCAGGATGATGCCGTCGGCCTTGTGGCTGTCCTCGTAATCGGTGTGCCAGTTGTCGGAGAGTTGCTGGAAGCTGACGAGGAGGTCGTAGCCGGAGCGCTTGGCGGCGCGGGTGATGGAGCCGAGCATGGCGACGAAGAAGGGGTTTATCAGCGATTCGTCGGTGGTCGGATCCTCGAAGAAGAGCAGGGCGAGCGTATCGGAGCGGCGTTTCCGCAGGGAGGAAGCGGCCTTGTCCACCTTGTAGTTGAGCTGGCGGGCGATGGCCTCGATACGCAGACGGGTCGCCTCTGACACCATCGGGCTGCCGCTGAGCGCGCGGCTGACCGTGGGTTGGGAGACGCCGGCAATATGGGCGATATCGAAGGATGTGGGGGCGCGATCCCCCCGCTGGCCGGCTTCGGGGGCGGCGGCTGTTCCGTCTGTTTGTGGCCGAACGGTCACATGTCCTCCCGATGCGTTCGCATACGTATGTGGCATTCTTGAACGATATCGACGCCCGGCGGAAGATGCGGGCGCAATCACAAATCAACGCGGTTGGGACATACCAGCTGCCCAAGGGACTGGGGAGATATCATGGATTATTCCATTTGCGGCCGTGCGGCCGCGACAGATGGCGCGCGGCTGCTGCTGAAACTGTCGTCGAGCGTTGTCGCCCTGCTGGTGGCGGGAGGTGCGCTGGCGCAGGACGCGCCGGCGGCCGGGACGCCCGACGAGGACATCGTCGTGACCGGCTTCCGTGCGAGCATCGCCAATGCGATCGCTGCCAAGAAGAACAGCGACATGATCGTGGAGAGCATTTCGGCCGAGGATATCGGCAAGCTGCCCGATACCTCGATCGCGGAATCCATCGCGCGGCTGCCGGGCCTGGCAGCGCAGCGCGAGGGTGGGCGGGCGCAGAGCCTGGCCATTCGCGGGCTGGCGCCGGATTTCTCGACGACGTTGCTGAACGGCCGCGAGCAGGTGACGACGAACGACAACCGCGGCGTCGACTATGACCAGTTTCCGTCGGAAATGATGGAGCGGGTGGACGTGTACAAGACGCCTTCCGCCGGGCTGATCGGCGCCGGGCTTTCAGGCACGGTGGACCTGCGGACGGTGAAGCCATTGGGGCATGGGAAGCGCACCATCGCGTTGAATGCGCGGGCGGAAGTGCTGGATGCGGGCAAGCTGAACCCGGATTCGGACAGCTGGGGCTATCGCTTTGCCGGCACCTATATCGACCAGTTCGCAGATGACACCATCGGCATCGCCCTTTCCGGGAGCGTGCTGAAATCGCCTTCGCAGACGCAGCGGTTCGAGGCGTGGGGCTATCCGACGGATGCCAGCGGGACTGCCACCATCGGCGGCGCCAAGCCCTATGCGATTTCGGGCGACCTGGAGCGGAAATCGATTTCGGGCACGCTGGAGTGGCGGCCCAACGAGAACATCCAGACGTCGGTCGACCTCTTCTATTCGAACTTCAAGGATCATCAGACCCGGCGCGGGGTGGAGTTGCCGCTGGCCTGGGGCAACGGCGTGCCGCTGACCAACGTGGTCGTCGAAGACAAGCTGGTGGTGGCGGGCACCTATTCCAACGTGAAGGGGGTGGTCCGCAACGATTTGAAGAACCGCGATGCCGACCTGTTTTCCGCCGGCTGGAACCTGAAGGCAGGGAACGACCTGATGCGGGCGACCCTCGACTTCAGCTACTCGAAGGTGGACCGCAAGGATCTGGATGTGGAGACCTATTCCGGAACCGGGCGCAGCTATGTGGAGGGGAGCGTTTCGCGCGGGGCAACCGATGTGATGCCGTTCGAGATGACGGACCGGGGGCCGATCTTCTCGCACCAGCTGGACTATTCCGATCCGTCTCTGATCCTGCTGACAAGCCCGCAAGGCTGGGGCGGCGACATCGTGCCGGGCGGGCAGGATGGATATTACAACAATCGCAAGATTACCGACGAGCTGGCGGCGTTCCGCTTTGGGGCGGAGCGTGACCTGGGCGGCTGGTTCCGGTCTGCCGAGATCGGCTTCAACTATACCGGCCGGGTGAAGCGGCTGACGCCGGATGAATATTTCCTGGGACTGAAGGCGAATACCGATGGCCAGACGTCGGTGCCGGTGCCCTCTGACCTGCTGTATGACGGCGGGGCGGACATGAGCTTCCTGGGGCTGGGCGATACCATTGCCTATGATGTGAAGGGGCTGCTGGATTCGGGCATCTATAATTTCCTTCGCAACCCGAATGCCGATGTTTCCACCAAGGGCTGGCGCGTTCGCGAGGATGTGATGACCGGTTATCTGCAGCTGAACCTGGATGCGGCTTTGGGCACCAGCCGGCTGACCGGGAATGTGGGCGTCCAGCTGGTGAACACCGACCAACGGTCGGACGGGCTTGCTTCGTCCGGCACGGGAGCCGGCGTGCAGAACATGCCGATCCGCGATGGCGCCAGCTATTTCTATGCGCTGCCGACGCTGAACCTGGTGCTGCGGGGCGAGAACGACCTTGTCGCGCGGTTTTCCGCCGGGCGGCAGATGGCGCGGGCGCGGATGAACGAGATGCGCGCCTCGATCAATTACAACTTCGCGCAGGAAAAGGCGCTGTGCCCGGTGCTGACCTGTTCGCCGTGGAGCGGCGACGGCGGCAATGCGCGGCTGCGGCCATGGATCGCCGACGCGCTCGACCTGAGCGTGGAGAAGTATTTCGGGCCGGAGGCCTATGTCTCGGCAGCGGGCTTCTACAAGAAGCTGAAGACCTATATCTATGAGCAGAATGTGCTGATGGATTTCACCGGCTTCCCGATCCGGGGCAATGTGGAGCCGGTGCTGCGTGAAGGCTTTGTCAAGATCTGGTCGAACGGCGAAGGCGGCAATCTCTATGGCTTCGAACTGACCGGATCGCTGCCGTTCAGCGCCTTCACGCCGGCGCTGGAAGGCTTCGGGGTGCAGGGCAGCTATAGCTATACCGAGAGCGAGATCACCCCGAACCCGGGCGATCCGGCGCAGCCGCTGCCGGGGCTGTCGAAGCATGTGTGGAATGTGACGGCCTATTTCGAGCGCTCGGGATTCTCGGTGCGGGGGTCGGCGCGGCATCGTTCCAGCTTCCTGGCCGAAACCAAGGGCTTTGGCGGCAGCCTGGAGCGGCGCTATGCGAATGGCGAGACGATCGTCGATGCGCAGATCGGCTATGAGTTCCAGGAAGGATCGGCGCTGGAAGGGCTTTCGTTGCTGGCGCAGGTGTATAACCTGACCAACGAACCTTTCAGCACCTATTTCATTCCGGATCAGCGGCTGGTGCGCGACCATGAGGAATATGGCCGGCGCTTCCTGTTTGGCGTGAATTATCGGTTCTGAGCCGGGCAGGGGGTTGTTGACGTGCGGACGTGGGTTGCAGCGGCAGCGCTGATGGTGGCCGGGTCGGCGGCGGGTGCGCAGGAGTTTCGCGCCCGCCCCGCGACGGACGAGACGATCTATTTCCTGCTGCCGGATCGGTTCGAGAATGGCGATGCCGGAAATGACCGGGGCGGCATGAAGGGCAGCCGGCTGCAGCATGGCTTCGATCCGGCCTCCAAGGGCTTTTATCTGGGTGGCGATCTGAAAGGGCTGGTGCAGCGGCTGGACTATATCCAGGGGCTGGGGGCGACGGCGATCTGGCTGGGGCCGATTTACAAGAACAAGCCGGTGCAGGGGGCAAAGGGGCAGGAGAGCGCCGGCTATCACGGCTATTGGATCACCGACTTTACCTCGGTGGATCCGCATTTCGGGACCGAGGCGGATATGCGGGCCTTTGTGGAGGCGGCGCATGCGCGGGGGATGAAAGTCTATCTGGATATCATCACCAACCATACGGCCGACGTGATTGCCTATCGTGAGTGCCCGGACACGAGCTGCGCCTATCGGAGCCGGGCGGATTATCCGTGGAAGCGCAAGGGCGGGCCGCAGGGCGAGCCGATCAACGAGCTGTTCCGCGGCGATGCGCCCGAGCAGCTGACGCCGGAGAATTTCGCCGGGCTGACCGATCCGCGCTGGGCCTATTCGCCGTTTGTGCCCAGGGGCGAGGAGAAGGCGAAGACTCCGGCCTGGCTGAACGAGCCGATCTTCTACAACAATCGCGGGGATTCGACCTTCACCGGCGAAAGCAAGATTTACGGCGATTTCGTGGGGCTGGACGATCTGATGACGACGCATCCGCGCGTGGTGGCGGGGATGATCGAGATCTATGGCGGCTGGATCGACCGGTTCGGGATCGACGGTTTCCGGGTGGATACGGCGCGGCATGTGAACCCGGAATTCTGGCAGGCGTTCGTGCCGGCGATGCTGGAGCGGGCGAAGGCGCGGGGGATTCCGAACTTTCATATCTTTGGCGAAGTGGCGGACCCGAATGTGGCGACGCTGGCGCGCTTTACCCGGGTGGATGATTTCCCCGCAGTGCTGGATTTCGGCTTCCAGCAGGCGGTGATGGACGTGGTGGCCGGGAACAAGGCGCCGGATGTGCTGGCGACACTGTTTTCCAACGACGCGCTCTATGCCGGCGGGGCGGAGCAGCTGCCGACCTTTCTGGGCAACCACGACATGGGGCGGTTCTCGACCTTTGTGCGCAAGGCGAATCCGGAAGCTGGCGATGCCGAGCAGCTGGCGCGGGTGAAGCTGGCGCATGCCATGTTGATGCTGCTGCGCGGGGTCCCGACGATTTATTCCGGCGATGAGCAGGGCTTTGTGGGCGACGGCATCGATCAGGATTCGCGCGAGCCGCTGTTTCCGAGCAAGGTGGCCGTCTATAACGACAATCGGCTGCTGGGGACGTCGGCGACGACCGCGCAGGCCAATTTCGACGTGACGCATCCGCTGTATCTGCACATCGCGGCGCTGGCGAAGCTGCGGGCGGCGGAGCCTTCGCTGCGGCGGGGAGGGCAGCGGTTGCTGCAGGCGGATGAGGCGCCGGGGTTATTCGCGGTGGCGCGCAGGCTGCCGGAGGGGAACCGGGCGCCGTTCATCGAGACGATCGTGGCGTTCAACACCTCGGCGAAGCCGTTGAAGGCCAATCTGATGATCGATGCGCGCATCGATGTGACCAAATCGCTGTGGGGCAGATGTGCGATGCCGTCGGCACCGGGTACGATGCCTGTCGAGATCGAGCCGTTTGGCGTGCTGGTCTGTGCGGGTGCGGTGGCGGTGCAATGAGCGGTGAAACGCCCTGGTGGAAGGGCGCGGTGGTCTATCAGATCTATCCCCGCAGCTTTCAGGATTCGAACGGCGACGGGGTGGGAGACCTGCCGGGGATCACCCGGCGGCTGGACCATGTGGCAAGCCTGGGGGTGGATGCCGTGTGGCTGTCGCCCTTCTTCACCTCGCCGATGAAGGATTTTGGCTATGACATCGCGGATTACTGCGATGTCGATCCGATATTCGGGACACTGGCGGATTTCGATGCGCTGGTGGCGCGGGCGCATGCGCTGGGGCTGAAGCTGATCATCGATCAGGTCTATGCGCATACCTCTGACGCGCACGCATGGTTTCGCGAGAGCCGGGCAGGGCGCGATGGTGACAAGGCGGACTGGTATGTGTGGGCCGATGCAAAGGCCGACGGGACTCCGCCCAACAACTGGCAGTCGGTGTTTGGCGGGCCGGGCTGGACCTGGGATGCGCGGCGCGGGCAATATTATATGCACAATTTCCTCGCCTCGCAGCCGCAGCTGAACTTGCACAACCCGGCCGTGCAGGACGCCATACTGGCGAGCGCGCGCTTCTGGCTGGAGCGGGGGGTGGACGGCTTTCGGGTGGATGCAATCAACTTTGCGATGCACGATCCGCAGCTGCGCGATAATCCGCCGGCGCCACCGGGGCCAAGGACGCGGCCGTTCGATTTCCAGCTGAGGGTGCATAACCAGTCGCACCCGGACATTCCGCTGTTCCTGCAGCGGCTGCGCGGGTTGCTGGACGAATTCGGCGCGACCTTCTCTGTCGCGGAGGTGGGTGGTGGCGACCCGATTGCCGAGATGCGGGCCTTTACCCAAGACGAGGCGCATCTGAACAGCGCCTACAGCTTTGCCTTTCTCTATGCGCCGAAGCTGACGGCGAAGATCGTGGCCGACGCGCTGGCGGAATGGCCGGGTGCGGCGGGGGAGGGCTGGCCGAGCTGGGCGCTGACCAACCATGATTCGCCGCGGGCGCTTTCGCGCTGGGCGGAGCCGGCGACGCGCGATGCCTTTGCACGGATGGCGATGCTGCTGTTGATGAGCCTGCGGGGGAATGCCTTCCTATATTATGGGGAGGAGCTGGGGCTGACGCAGGCGGAAATCCCGTTCGAGGACTTGCAGGACCCGGAGGCGATTGCGAACTGGCCGCTCACCTTGTCGCGGGATGGGGCACGGACGCCGATGCCATGGGACGACGAGGCGGCGAATTGCGGCTTTTCCGACGCGCGGCCCTGGTTGCGGCTGGGTGAGGATCATGCCGGGCTGGCGGTGAACCGGCAGGAGGCGGACCCGCATTCGCTGTTGCACCTGACGCGCCGGCTGATCGCCCTGCGCAAGGCGGAGCCGGCGCTGCGGCTGGGGACTATGGAGGGGCTGGTGGCGGAAGGCGATCTGCTGCGGTTCGAGCGGCGCTATGGGAACAGGGCGATCCGGCTGGCGTTCAACTTCGGGGAGGGGCCGCTGGAGCTGGATATGGAGGGCGAGGTGCTGGCGGAAGTGAACGGGTCGGCCGGGCATCTGCTGCCACCGTTCGGGGGCGTCGCCCTATTGGTCTGACGCGCGGAAGCAACGCTTTCCCATTATCTGATAATTGCCCCTGTTCGCTTGCGCAGCAACGGCTTAGGAATGGCGCATGACTGCTGTTATCCTGTTTGGCGCCACTGGCGACCTTTCCCGGCGGATGCTCTTGCCGTCGCTGTATGGGCTTTCCGTGGACGGCCTGCTGGCTGGTGACGTGCGGATCGTGGGGACGGCGCGTTCGCAGCTGGACGATGCCGGATTTCGGCAGATGGCGGCCGACGCGATCGCGCCGCATATCGCCAACGGACTGGGCGACCAGGCACATGCCGACAAATTCCTGCAGCAGCTGGCCTATGTGCCTTTGGATGCCACCGACAAGTCGAGCTATAGTCGGCTGACAGAGGCGGCCTGTGGCAGTACGGTTTGCGATACGGCGCAGTCGATCTCGATCTTTCTGTCGACCGCGCCTTCGCTGTTCAAGCCGACGATCGAGGGGCTGGCTGCTGCCGGATTGAGCGGGCCGAATGTGCGGATCGGGTTGGAAAAGCCGCTGGGCACCGATCTGGCGAGCTCGGCGGAGATCAACGACGCGGTGGCGGCTGCCTTCAGCGAGAAGCAGATTTTCCGCATCGACCATTATCTGGGCAAGGAGACGGTCCAGAACCTGCTGGCGATGCGCTTTGCCAATGTGCTGTTCGAGCCGCTGTGGCGATCGGATGCGATTGCCAATGTCCAGATCACCGTGGCGGAGACAGTGGGGCTGGAGGGGCGCGTCGATTTCTATGACGGCGCCGGCGCGCTGCGCGACATGGTGCAGAACCATATGCTGCAGCTGCTGGCACTGGTGGCGATGGAGCCGCCGAGCCATTTCACCGCGACTGCAGTGCGCGACGAGAAGGTGAAGGTGCTGAACGCGCTGCGGCCGATCGACAGCAGCACGGCGGTGACGCACAGCGTGACCGGGCAATATGCGGCGGGTGCCGTGAACGGGCAGCCGGTGAAGGGATATCTGGAGGAGCTGGGCCGGCCCAGCAACACCGAGACCTTCGTGGCGCTGAAGGCGCATGTCGACAACTGGCGCTGGAAGGGGGTGCCCTTCTATCTGCGGACCGGCAAGCGGCTGGGTGCGCGGAAATCGGAAATCCTGATCAATTTCAAATCGGTGCCGCATTCGATCTTCGGTGAGGACGTGCGCGGCATGCATCCCAACAGCATGCTGATCGGCCTGCAGCCGGAGGAGAATATCCGGTTGTCGCTGATGGCGAAGGTGCCGGGGCTGAACCGCGGCGGCATTCGGCTTCGCGAAGTGGAGCTGGATATCGACCAGGCCGATGCCTTTGCCGACAAGCGGCGGCGCATTGCCTATGAACAGCTGCTGCTGGACCTGATCGAGGGGCGGCAGACGCTGTTCGTGCGGCGGGACGAGGTGGAGGCGCAGTGGGCCTTCATCGACGGCATTCGCAAGGGCTGGGCCGACAACAATATGCAGCCAAAGCCTTATACGGCGGGCGGCTGGGGGCCATCTGCGGCGATTGCCCTGATCGAGCGCGACAATGCGAGCTGGAACGATTAATCCGGCGCGCGAAAGGAATCTGACGTGATCGAAGTTGAATGGTGGGAATATGACGCGGCCGACGAGCTGGCCGAGGCCGTGGCCGGCGACGTCCAGTTTGTGATCGAATCGGCGCTGGATGCGCGGGGCGATGCGATTGCGGCCTTTCCGGGCGGTTCAACGCCGCTGGCGGCGCTGGAGCTGCTGAAGAAGGCGAAGCTGAAGTGGAAGGACGTGACCATCGTCCCGACCGACGACCGGCTGGTGCCGGTGCAGGACAAGGCCTCCAACGTGCGGATGCTGGCCGAGCGGTTCCTGCCGCTGGGCGCGCGCGTGTTGCCGTTGACGGGCGGCGATCTGCCGCCGGTGGAAGCCGGCAAGGCCGCCGATGCGCGCTTGCAGGCAGTGCACTGGCCGCTGGATCTGGTGTGGCTGGGCGTGGGTGCCGATGGGCATACCGCCTCGATCTTTCCCGGGCCTGACCTGGAGCTCGCGCTGACGGCGCCGCACCGGGCGGTGGGCGTGACGCCGGAACCGCTGCCGAAGGAAGCGCCCTTTGGGCGGGTGACGCTGACGAAATCGGCGATCCTGTCGGCCCGGGCGATCCTGATTTCGGTGCGCGGCGAGGACAAGCGCGAAGTGCTGGAAAAGGCGCTGAAGGAAGGCGCCGGGTCGAAATATCCCGTCGGGCGACTGCTGGCGGATGCCACGCAGGCGATCGATATCCATTGGTGTCCGTGACGGAGTTTTAGACATGCGGCTGCACCCTGATGTTGAGGCGGTTACCGCGCGTGTCGTTGCGCGTTCGGCGGCGGGGCGGCAGCGTTATCTGGATCTGATCGCGCGTGAGCAGGACAGGGGGCTGAACCGCTCTGCCTTGTCGTGCTCCAACCTGGCGCATGGATTTGCAGCGGCCGAGGGCGACAAGCCGGTGATCCGCAGCGGCAAGGCCTTCAACATCGGCATCGTCACCGCCTATAACGACATGCTGTCGGCGCATCAGCCCTATGGCCGCTATCCGGAACAGATGAAGCTGTTCGCGCGCGAGGCCGGGGCAACGGCGCAGGTGGCGGGTGGCGTGCCGGCAATGTGCGATGGGGTGACGCAGGGGCAGAGCAGCATGGAGCTGTCCCTGTTCAGCCGGGATACGATTGCGCTGTCGGCGGCTGTCGCGCTTTCCCACGCGATGTTCGAGGGCGTGGCGATGCTGGGCATCTGCGACAAGATCGTGCCCGGACTGCTGATCGGCGGGCTGCGGTTCGGGCATTTGCCGACGATCTTCGTGCCGGCGGGGCCGATGCCTTCCGGGCTGCCGAACAAGGAAAAGCAGCGCATCCGGCAGCTGTATGCGGAAGGGAAAGTCGGCGAGGAGGAACTGCTGGATGCCGAAGCCGCCAGCTATCACAGCCCCGGCACCTGCACCTTTTACGGGACGGCCAACTCCAACCAGATGATGATGGAGCTGATGGGGCTGCACATGCCGGGCGCGGCGTTTGTGAACCCCGGCACGAAGCTCAGGCAGGAGCTGACCCGGGCTGCCGTGCATCGGCTGCCGCAGATTGGCTGGAACGGCAACGACTATCGGCCGCTGGGGCGCTGCATAGACGAGAAGGCGATCGTGAACGCCGCCGTGGGGCTGCTGGCGACCGGCGGATCGACCAACCATGCGCTGCATATCCCGGCGATCGCGCGGGCGGCGGGCATCGATTTCGATTGGGAGGATCTGGACCAGCTGTCGGCGGCGGTGCCGCTGATCGCCAACGTCTATCCTTCGGGGCAGGGCGATGTGAACCATTTCCATGCGGCTGGCGGCATGGCCTATGTGATCGGCGAGCTGCTGCAGGCGGGGCTGGCGCATGCCGATATCCTGACGGTCGCCGGGCATGGGCTGGGCGACTATGCGAAGGTGCCGACGCTGGAGGATGAGGCGCTGGCGTGGCGCGACGGGCCGGCGCAAAGCGGTGACAGCAGCATGTTGCGCCCCGTCAGCGCGCCGTTCCGGCCGGATGGCGGGATGCGGTTGGTGCAGGGCAATCTGGGGCGGGGGACGTTCAAGACGAGCGCCGTCGATCCGTCGCGCTGGACCATCGAGGCGCCGGCGCGGGTGTTTCACGACCAGCATGAGGTGAATGCAGCCTTCAAGGCCGGAGAGCTGGACTGCGACGTGGTGGTGGTGGTGCGCTTTCAGGGGGCGAAGGCGAACGGCATGCCCGAGCTGCACAAGCTGACGCCGCCGCTGGGGGTGTTGCAGGACAAGGGATTCAAGGTGGCGCTGGTGACGGACGGGCGGATGTCTGGCGCCTCGGGCAAGGTGCCGGCCGCGATCCACATCAGCCCGGAAGCGCTGGGTGGCGGGCCGCTGGCGCGGGTGCGCGACGGTGACATGATCCGGCTGTGCGCCAACCGCGGCACCATCGATGTGCTGATGGACGAGGCGGAGTTTCGGGCGCGGGAGCCTGTAGCGGCGCCTGTGGAGGAGGATGGGACCGGACGCGAGCTGTTTGCGATGTTCCGTCAGAATGCGGATGCGGCCGAGAAGGGCGCTTCGCCGGTATTGGCTGCAGCGGGGCTGTGATGGAACTGGTAACGGCCGATATTGGCGGCACCCATGCGCGTTTTGCCATCGCGACACGAGGCGCGGACGGGGCGATTGCGCTGTCGGACATCGTGAAGCTGAAGGTGGCCGATCATGCCAGCCTGCAGAGTGCTTTTGAGGCTTATCGCGGCGGGTTGACGAGGGCGGTGCCGGCACATGCGGCGATTGCGCTGGCGGCGCCGACCGATGTCGAGCTGATCACCTTGGCGAATAATCCGTGGGTTATCCGCCCGGCCCTGGCGGCGGAACGGCTGGGCTTGGAATCGGTGATGTTCATCAATGATTTCGCCGCCGTCGCCCACGCCGTTTCCAAATGCGGGCCGAACGATCTGGAGTGGCTGGCGGGGCCGAAGGAAGGCTTGCCCGAGACTGGTGTGGTCAGCGTGATCGGGCCGGGAACCGGGCTGGGCGTAGCCGTGTTGCTGACCGGTGCGGATGCGCGGGTGGTGGCGACCGAGGGCGGGCATATGGATTATGCGCCGCTGGACAGCGTGGAGGACCAGATCCTGCAGCAGCTGCGCACGCGGTTCCGGCGGGTTTCCGTGGAGCGGATCGTCTCCGGCTCCGGCTTTGCCAATGTCTATGCGGCGCTGGCAGCCATCGAGGGCCGCGCGGTGCCGGCGCGCGACGACAAGGCGCTGTGGGCGGCGGCGTTGGAAGAGGGCGAGGCGCTGGCGCAATCGGCGTTCGATCGCTGGTGCCTGGCGCTGGGGAGCGTGGTGGGCGACCTGGCGTTGGCGCAGGGGGCTGAGGCTGTGGTCCTCGCTGGCGGCATGTTGCCGCGCGTGCAGCATCTGCTGGGCGGATCGGGCTTTCATCCGCGTTTCATGGCCAAGGGCAGGTTCGAGGCGCGCATGGCGGCGATCCCGATCCTGCATATCACCCATCCGGAGCCGGGCCTGCTGGGGGCGGCGGCGGCAGCATTTGCGAAGGGAGTATCGTGAGCAATATCGAAGCCATCATGCGGACGAGCCCGGTGATCCCGGTGCTGGTGGTGGAGGATGTGGCGCATGCGCTGCCCATCGCCGAGGCTCTTGTAGCCGGCGGCTTGCGGGTGCTGGAGGTGACGCTGCGCACCGCTTCGGCGCTGGAGGTGATCCGCGAGATGAAGCAGGTGCCGGGCGCGATCGTGGGCGCCGGGACGGTGCTGAATGCGCGCGATCTGGATGCAGCGCTGCAGGCGGGTTCGGAATTCATCGTTTCGCCGGGCTTGACCGAGCATCTGGCGAAGACGGCGCATGACCGGGAAGTGCCGCTGCTGCCGGGGATTGCGAACGCCGGCGACATCATGCGCGGGCTGGACCTGGGGTTGGATCGGTTCAAATTCTTCCCGGCCGAGGCCGCCGGTGGATTGAAGGCGCTGAAGGCCTTGGCGGCGCCGTTCCGCAGCGTGCGCTTCTGCCCGACGGGTGGGATCACGCAGGCCAGCGCACCGGAATGGCTGGCAGAGGAGGCCGTCCTGTGCGTTGGCGGAAGCTGGCTGGTGGGGAAGGGGGCGCCGGATGTGGCCGCCATTCGCGCGGCCGCTGAAGCAGCGTCGAAGCTGGGGTGACCGGCGGGATCAAGCTGGAGGAGAGCTGGCGCGCGGCGCTGGCCGATGAATTTGCCCAGCCCTACATGGCGGATCTGCGGGCGTTTCTGGTGGCCGAGCGCGCGGCGGGGAAGCGGATTTACCCGCGGGCTTCGAACTGGTTTCGCGCGCTGGATCTGACCCCGCTGGAACAGGTGCGTGTGGTGGTGCTGGGGCAGGACCCCTATCACGGGCCGGGGCAGGCGCATGGGCTCTGCTTTTCGGTACAGCCTGGGGTGAAAGTTCCGCCATCGTTGGTTAATATTTACAAGGAATTGCAGTCTGATCTTCAGATCGAACCTGCGCACCATGGGTTTCTGGAAAGTTGGGCGAAGCAGGGCGTGTTGCTGCTGAATTCTGTGCTGACGGTGGAGGAAGCGCGGGCAGCCTCGCACGCCGGGCGGGGGTGGGAGCGGTTTACCGATGCGGTGATTCGGCGGGTTGCCGAGCGGGATTTACCTACCGTCTTTATGCTCTGGGGGAGCTACGCGCAGAAGAAGGCGGCATTTGTCGATGGGTCGCGGCATCTGGTCCTGAAGTCGGTGCATCCTTCGCCGCTGTCGGCCTATGGCGGATTTTTCGGGAGCAAGCCGTTTTCCCAGGCGAATACGTTTCTGGAAGCGCGGGGGCGTGGGGTGGTGGATTGGCGGTTGCCGGGAGCGGATCGGGCGGAGGGGCCGGCCGTCGGCTGAGCCGCCGAGTCCGGCTGGGCTTTGGAAGAGAAGAAAGAAGGGCCGCGGCAAAACCGCGTCGTCGGACCTGTCGATTTCGGGGTTCCCTAAATCGCAGGCCGGCCGCGCCTTAGGCGAGTCGAGAGTTTGGGCTTTGCCCAAATCCTCGCCGCCTTCGGCTGGACCCCAAGCGGGATCGCCGGCGAGTGCATGCGCAAGGCGTGCTGTCACCCGCACAGTTTGGCCGGCAGCTGATTTCGGAAGCGGGAGGCCTCTCAAAAATCAGGAGCCATCCGACCCGACGGTCAGGCGGTTGGTAGCGTCACTTATCGCACCAACGCCAGACCGACCCTGAAGCGCGTGGTGCGTCGGTTATAGTCGAACAAGTTTTCGCCATAACCGGCGAAAGTCTGGCCGAAAAGATAGAAGTCCGGTCCCGCACCGAGCAAGCGCTTCAGTGGATAGGACAGTTCTGCTGAAACAGCCCCTTTCCCCGAGGAGAAGTTGAGGCGGCTTGATGTGGACAGGCGCAGGCCCTGATCCTGGCCCAGCTCCATGAACAGCGAAAAGTTACCACGATAGCGCTGAATATCGGGATTGTCGGAGGTGTCCCCCACCAGGAAGGCAAGGCTGGGAGCGAGTGAAAACCGATATCCCCCGCCCAGCGGCATCGCCGCCATCGGCGCGACATAGACGGTGTTTACGCTCCGCGACGCGTCTCCGTCGCGACCGTTCGATTCATGGCGAATGCCCACCTGCGCGCTCAACGTGATCTTGTCGGCAAGCACGGTTGCAGGGCTCAGGTAGAAAAGCTCCGGCTGAAAGTCGACATTCCGGAATGGCGAGGAACTCGATTCGAGATCCCAGAACATCCGCTGCGTGTAGGCAAAGTGGAGTCCGTCGCGCCAGGACCGTGGCAGCCCTTCGGCCTGTCTCGTGCCAAACAACTGATATTTGAAACTGATCTGGATGCGTGCGGCGCTGTCAGTGCCGGGGCCATAGACCGCGTAAATGGGTTCATAAGGCGCCAGATTCGAGAGGAATGCATTGCCGGGCGTACGGTCCGACAGCGGCGGAGCGACGGCCTCCGATCCCGATGACGGAGGTTCGGAGGGATGCGGCGGAGGAGGCGCTACCATGGCAAGTTGCGGGCCATGTTCCGGTGGACGCAAGGTAACAGTCGTGCCCGGCGTGCGCCACGCAGGAATGGAGATGGTCGCCCCCGGTCCGGGAAGGTTTGCCGGGTCGGACAGACGATATACGACGCGGACGAAGCCCCCCGCCGGAACCGATATATCCTGCGGCGAGGCGGTCGCCCGGTCCAGCCAGACAGACCGGGTCGAACCGTCCTGTTCGATGCGCGCTTCGATCCTGTCGGGCAGCGGCACCACTTGCGCTGCGGCGTCGGCGTTCAGCAGTCGGAGGTCGACCAGCATATTGCTATCCGCATCGCGCCGACCGGCATCGCCGATCAGCATCTCGACCGGAGAGCCGGCGTGGCCGGACGAAGAAACCAGTGTAGCCGCGCCAACGATGGTTGCCATGATGATCATGCGCATCATGCGAGGAGATGCTGACCGCTGTCGACCGGGATCACCGTGCCGGTGATGTGGCGCGCGGCATCGCTGGCAAGGAAGGCGGCGAGCGCGCCGACATCGTCTATGTCGACCAGTTGCCGCTCAGGCGCTGCGGCGGCGGCCCTTTCGAGAAGCTCGTCGAACCGCTGGATCCCGCTGGCCGCTCTTGTGGCGATAGGTCCTGGCGAGATGGCGTGGGCGCGGATACCTTTTGGGCCAAGCTCTGCGGCGATATAGCGCGTGGAGCTTTCGAGCGCAGCCTTGACGGGGCCCATCAGATTGTAATTCTCGACGACCCGTTCGGAACCATAGAAGGTCACGGACAGGAGGCATCCGCCCTGCGTCATCAGCGGTTCGGCCAGATGCGCCATGCGCAGGAAGCTATGGCAGGATACGTCCATGGCCAGGGCGAACCCCTCGGCGGAACAGTCGACCACCCGGCCGTGAAGATCCTCACGGGGCGCAAAGGCGATGGAATGCAACAGAAAGTCCAGTCCTCCCCATCGTTCATCCACCTCTTTGAACAAGGCTTCGAGTTGCCCGGGTTCCCGCACGTCGCAAGCTGCGGTCCATTCGATGCCCAGTTGCTCGGCAACCGGCTCGACCCAAGGCCGGGCCTTGTCGTTCAGATAGGTGGCGGCCAGCCGCGCCCCGCATTGCGCGAACCGTTTGGCGCAGCCGGCCGCAATGCTGTGTTCATTGGCGATACCGATCACCAGACCGCGCTTGCCGGTCAGGTCTACAAGAGGGGTCATCGTTCGATTTTTCCCAGAATGGCGAGCGTATGGTGGGCGATCATGCGTTCCTCGTCGGTTGGTATGACGCGCACGGCGACAGGACTGGCGCTGTGGCTGACAAGGCTCGCATTGCCTGCATTGGCGCGTTCATCGAGTTGAACGCCCAGCCATTCGAGCCGTCGGCAGATGCGGCTTCGTATATCGGCGTTGTTTTCGCCGATGCCTGCGGTGAAGATGATGCCGTCGAGCCCGCCCAGCGATGCGGCCAGCGCGCCGACCTCACGCGCTATACGCCACACGAAAAGGTCTATCGCCTCTTCCGCTTCGACCGCGCCGCTCTGCGTCAGGTTACGCATGTCGCTGGAAATGCCGGACACGCCGAGCATACCCGATTGCCGGTAGAGCAGATCCTCGACTTCGGTAGCGCTCATGCCCATCCGGGTCTGGAGGTGCAGCACCACGCCGGGATCGAGGGCGCCGCAGCGCGTGCCCATCATCAGGCCATCCAGCGCGGTAAAGCCCATGGTCGTATCGACACTCCTGCACCCGTGCATCGCGCAGAGGCTGGCACCATTGCCAAGATGCGCCACGATCACCCGGCCAGCGGCAAGGGCCGGGTCCAGTTCGGCCAGCCGACGCGCGATATATTCATAGGACAGGCCATGGAATCCATAACGGCGAATGCCCTGATCGTGCAGCGCGCGCGGTATCGCAAAGCGGGACGCCACGGCAGGCTTGCTGGTGTGAAAGGCTGTGTCGAAGCAGGCAATTTGCGGCAGGCCGGGTTGAAGCCGGGCAATAGCGTGGATCGCGGCCAGATTGTGCGGCTGGTGCAGCGGCGCGAGCGGGCAGAGTGCGTCCAGCGCTGACAACAGCGCCGCATCGACCAGTCGGGGTTCGGCAAATTGCGTGCCGCCATGCACGACGCGGTGACCTACGGCGATGGTTTCGCGACCTTCCAGCGGATGTTCCGAGGCCCAGACGAACAGGTCTCCAAGCAGGTCGGCATGGCCAAGGGCCGCGCCATCGGGCCAGTCCCGCTCCACTATGGTGGCGCCGTCGCTCGATTTTGCCTTCAATGTCGGCGCGATGCCGATCTTCTCGATCTTTCCGCTTGCCGAAAGCGAGAGTTCACCATCCGCCTCCAGCGCGAACAGGGCGAACTTGATGCTCGACGACCCCGAATTGAGGCTGGCGACGGCCTTCATGCCCCCGCAGCCTGCGCCAGACCGGGCGCCGCTTTGGTCGCTGCACGGCCCAGGAGCACGGCCACCGCGCAGGAGGCAAGTCGGGTACGAAGGCTGTCCGCCCGGCTGGTCAGGATGATCGGCACTCTGGCGCCCAGCACCACCCCGGCCGCGTCGGCGCCACCCAGGAAAGTGAGTTGCTTGGCCAGCATGTTTCCGGCCTCCAGGCTGGGGACGACCAGAATCTGGGCCTTGCCCGCAACGGGGGATCTAATGCCCTTTTCCTGCGCGGCGGCTTCGCTGATGGCGTTGTCGAAGGCAAGTGGGCCATCGAGCAGACCGCCGGTGATCTGCCCCCGGTCGGCCATCTTGCACAGCGCCGCAGCATCGAGCGTGGAGGCGATCGCGGGATTGACCGTTTCGATAGCGGACAGGATCGCCACCTTGGGTTCGTCGATGCCGATCACATGGGCAAGGTCGATGGCATTGCGGATGATGTCCGCCTTTTCCTCCAGCGTCGGGGCGATGTTGATCGCAGCGTCGGTGATGATGATCGGCGTGGGGTGGCCGGGCACGTCCATGACATAGGCATGGCTGATGCGCCGTTCTGTCCTGAGACCGTTCGCCGAGGAAACGATCGCGCCCATCAACTCGTCGGTGTGCAGCGAGCCTTTCATCAGCAGCCTGGCCTCGCCCGACCTGATGAGGGCCACCGCCTTGGCTGCGGCGTCGTGACTATGGGCGGCGGGCACGATCCGGAAGGCGGATATGTCCTTGCCGGCTTCTTCGGCTGCCCTGCGGATCCTGGCTTCGGGGCCTACCAAAATCGGCGAGATCAGGTTGGCCTCGGCGGCCTCGATCGCGGCGGAGAGGGCGGCGGCGCTGCACGGATGGGCGACTGCGGTCGGCTCCGGCACGCCATGCGCTGTCATCCCGATAAGCCGCTGATAGGCATCATGTCCGCGCAACTGGACTTCCGGCAGGACAATGCGTGGGCGCCGGACCTTTTCGACCGGTGCCTTGACCATCGCTTCGCCCGCAATCACATCCTCACCCGCACCATTGGTGCAGCGGCAATCGAGCAGCACGACATGCCCGTGCGGGCGCTTTTCCCGCACCGTGACCGATGCGACAATCCGGTCGCCCAAAGAAACCGGACGCAGGAACTGGAGCGACTGACTGAGATAGATCGTACCCGGCCCCGGCAGTTCTGTGCCGAGGACGGAGGAAATAAGCCCGCCGCCCCACATGCCATGTGCGATCACCCGGCCAAACGGGTCGGTCGCGGCATAGGCGGGATCGAGATGGGCGGGGTTCACGTCGCCCGATACCAGCGCGAAAAGCTCGATGTCCTCTTCGCTCAGGGTGCGGGTCACACTGGCCGTATCACCGACCTGCAACTCATCGAAGGTCCTGTTTTCGATCATGTCTTCGGCGGTCATGGCGATCAATGCTCCAGCACATAGTGGCCGGGGGCATCCCCCAGCGGCGCATAGCCCTTTTCAGCCGAACCGAGCGGCAGCGGTGCGACGGGGTCGCCGGACCGCTGCCCCAGCCATTCCCCCCATTCGATCCACCAGGACCCCTGCTTGACCTCCGCGCCGTCCTCCCATTCCTCCGGCGTGCATGGAATGCCGTCGAGGGGGCGGGTCCGGACGCGAAAATATCTGCCCTTGTGCCCCGGTTCGGAAACGATGCCGGCATTGTGGCCGCCGCTGGTCAGAACGAAGGTGATCTCGGCGCCGGTCATCTGATGAATCTTGTGAACCGAATGCCATGGCGCGACATGGTCGCGCTCCGTGCCGACAACGAACATCGGCTTGCGAATGGCGCTCAGGGATATGGCCCTGCCGCCGACCTTGTACCTGCCTTCGGCCAGAGCATCGTCGAGGAACAACTCGCGAAGATACTGGCTATGCATTGCATAAGGCATGCGCGTGCCGTCCGCATTCCAGGCCATCAGGTCATTCATCGGCGGGCGCTCGCCCATCAGATATTCGGTCAGGATTCGAGACCACACCAGATCGTTGGAGCGCAGGATCTGAAAGGCTCCCCCCATCTGGCTGCTATCCAGATAGCCGCGGCTCCACATCATGTTTTCCAGCATGTGGAGTTGCCCTTCGTCGATGAACAGGCCCAGCTCGCCGGGTTCGCTGAATTCGGTCTGGGCCGCGAACAGCGTGACAGAGGCCAGTCGATCATCGCCATCACGCGCCAGCGCCGCCGCCATGATCGAAAGCAGTGTGCCGCCAAGGCAGTAGCCAGCGGCATGGACCCCGGTTGCCCCGGTAATCGCGGTCACGGCATCGAGCGCGGCCATCGGCCCCATGCGCAGATAGGCCTCCATGTCGAGATCGCGATCCTTGGTTCCCGGATTGTGCCAGGAGATCATGAAGACCGTGAATCCCTGACTGGTCAGCCAGCGCACCATCGAATTGTCGGGCGACAGGTCCAGAATATAATATTTCATGATCCAGGCCGGAACGATCAGCACCGGCTCGGGCCGCACCGTTTCGGTCGTCGGAGCGTACTGGATAAGTTCCATCAGTTCGTTGCGATAGACCACCTTGCCCGGGGCCGTCGCGACATTGTCGCCGGGAATAAAGGCATCAGCGCCGACCGGGGGAAGCCCGCGGACCAGATGCTGCATGTCATCCATCAGATGCCGCATGCCATCGATCAGGCATTTGCCGCCCGTTTCGATGATCCGCTGTTGCAGGACAGGGTTGGTGGCGAGGAAGTTGGTGGGCGCAAAGACGTCCAGTATCTGCCGCGCGGCAAACTCGACCATCTGTTCGTGATGCCGGCTCACCCCGCCGATGCCGGTCGTCGCCGCATATAGCCATTGCTGGCTGAGCAGGAACGACTGGGCCAGGATGTTGAACGGCGGACGCGCCCAGGCGGGATCGGTGAAGCGATGGTCCTGCGGTAGCGGCTCGATGGCCGGCGCAGCAGCGGGATCGGTGGCGCTGCGTACGACATAATCCGTAAGGCGAGCATATTTGCGCCCCGCCTTGGCTGCGAGATGCAATTGCTTGCCCGGCGAGGTGGCCAGATGGCACCACCAGTCGCCGACCGCCTGCCACAGGGTGCCGGGGGAGAGGCCAAAGGTCGACTGCGCGATCGCGGCGGACGCGAAACGATCCAGCGTGCCGGCAATGCCATCGAGTGGATCGGGTCCGGGAGATACAGCCATGAGATATTCGCTCCGTTGATCAGCGCGTTTCCGGTCGCCAGCGGGCGGGATGCCCGAGGCGCTTTCGCTTTCAGACCAATCCTCCTGGCCGGCATGTGCCTGGCAGGCGCGCACCCCGGCGAGCCGGCTTCGGATTGGCACGATAGACCGGCATCGCGTCAGCTTCACTACCTTAACGGTACTGCATAGGGTAGATTCGGCGCAAGGCGCTTGTCAAAAAAGTCTCGTGATCTTCGGTGCGTTTCGCGGGCGAGGCACCGGCCCAGGCGGCAGGCGAGCGCAACGCGCCGTGGAGGATGAACCGCTATACTGATCGGCCCCGGGGCTAGCGCAGGATCGGTAGCCCCGACGCCAGCACGTCCAGCGTCTTGTCGATATATTCCGACTTGGTCGCCTTTGTGTTTTTCATGTCATTGCGTCGCAGGATGCGATGGCGGGGAATGGTGATCAGCGCGTCAAACAGAAAGCGCGCCACTTCTGCGGTATCCCATTGCCCCGACATGCGCCATTCGGGCGCGTCTTGCAGAACCGACTGGATCAGTTCGATCACCGCTTTCGCCCCGATCGTCGGCTCGGCCTCGATAAGGCCGGGCTTGTGTTCGGTGAGCCAATAGATGAGCGTCTCAACCCCGACGACATCCTGCTGCAAGGAAATGTCGAGCATCGCGCGCGCAATATGACCAATCTTCCTGCGCAGAGATCCGTTCGGGATCGCGGCCTCGATCGAACCCAGCTCGCGGCTTGTATACTGCTCGATCGATGCGACCACGAGCGCCCGTTTCGATCCGAAGCGCGCATAAAGCGTGCGCTTGGAAACGTTGGCCGCCGCTGCGATCCTGTCCATGCTGGTGCCCTCGAACCCGTCTGCGACGAATCTTTCGAGCGCTATGTCGAGGATATGCGCACCCAGTTGCGCAGCCAGTTCCTGTTTCGGTCGCCCACCCTTCGGATCCCGAGGAGGAATGCGACGAGCCCCCGGTTCGTTGATCGTTCCTCGCATTCGGTCGACTTACGATATTTTCACGCAGCGCGCCCGACAAAAACGCGGGCGCGAGTATTGCGCGTTGCGATCGATCAAAATACACTCATGAGTATAGTTATAAGGCATCTGGAGAGGAAATAAGGTCGTGGCGATGCCACGGCTCTTCACCGAACGGGACTTTCAATGACGGATGATAAAGCGGCTGGCTGCGATGGGCCCGGGTTGCCTGCCGGGCGGGTCATGGTGGCTCGCATGGCCTTGGTCGCAGGCTTGCTCGCGCCACTGCTGCTGACAGGGTGTTCGCTCGCGCCGACTTATGTGCGGCCCGCGCTACCGACACCCGATGCCTATCCCGGTCCCGGCGTGCCAATCGTCGGCACCTCTGTGGCGCGGCTCGGATGGCATGACTTTTTTCAGGACGAGCAGCTTCGCGCTCTGATCGCGGATGCGCTTGCAAACAATCGCGACATCCAGATCGCCGCCGCCCGCGTCGCCCAGGCCCGTGCGGGGTGGCGGATCGAAGGCGCCGCCCTCTACCCGGAGATAGACGCGGTGGGCACCGGGACGCGGGGACGGTCGTTCTTCAACCTGCCCGGCGCGGGGCCGCTTCGCCCCGAAATCAAGCAGGTAACGGCGCAGCTGAGCGCGGGATGGGAGATCGACCTCTGGGGACGCCTGCGTAATATGCGGGCGTCGGCGCGCGACCAGTATCTCGCAACCGAAGAGGCGCGGCGCGGCATCGCAACCGATCTGGTAGCGCAAGTTGCCACCGGATATCTGCTGGAGCGCGAGTATGAGGAGCGGCTGGCGCTGGCGCAGCAGACAGTCTCTACCCGGCAGGAATCGCTTCGGATCATGCGCCGCCGCTATGAGGTCGGCTCCGGGTCGAAGCTGGAAATGACCCAGGCCCAGACACTGCTGGGGCAGGCCGAGAACGTCGTTGAACAACTGGTGCAGGACCGTGATGTGAACCGCAATGCGCTGACCCTGCTGGTGGGGCGGCCGGTCGATATCGCGCCGGGGCCGCTTGGTGCGTCAGAACCTGGTCTCAACGTTGCCATTCCCGCCGGGATACCGTCCGAACTGCTGGTCTATCGGCCCGATGTCATGGCGGCCGAATATCAGCTGCGCGCAGTCCATGCCGACATAGGTGCGGCCCGTGCGGCATTTCTCCCCCGCATCCAGCTGACCGGCGCGTTTGGTTCGACCAGCGCCGATCTGGACAGCCTGTTCGGCGCGGATAGCCGGTCATGGAATTTCACTCCCACGATCGCGCTGCCGCTGTTCAACGCGGGACGGCTCGCCGCGAATCTCGATCTGGCCAAGGCACGGCGGGTAGAGGCTGTCGCGACGTATGAAAAGACGGTCCAGACCGCCTTTCGCGACGTGTCCGATGCACTGGTCCGGCGGCGCCAGCTGGTGCGACAGATCGAAATCACGCGCACCGTATATGACGCCCTGCGCGAGCGGGCCCGTCTGGCCCAGTTGCGCTTCGACAATGGCCGCTCGGCTTATCTGGAAGTGCTCGACGCGCAGCGCGACCTGTTCGAAACCGAGCAGACGCTCGTGCGGCTGCGACGCGCTCACCTTGCCAGCGGCGTGGCGCTGTACGCGGCGCTTGGCGGCGGCTTTTTGCCCGACCTGCCGGGACCAAACTCCCCTCTGCAACCCGAAGGAAAGAAGTGATGCAGTCATCCCAGAAAACGTGGGCTATCCGGGGTGTGATTGCGGTCGCGGCCGTCGCGGGGGGGCTGTCCCTTTGGCACATGACCCGGTCCGATGATTTGCCCGATGGCATCGTTAGCGGCAATGGCCGGATCGAAGCGGTCGAGATCGACGTGTCAGCAAAGGCGCCTGGGCGTATCCGTGACATTCTAGTGGACGAAGGTGCTTTCGTGAAAGCGGGGCAGGTCGTGGCCCACATGGATTCCGACGTACTGAACGCGCAGAAAATGGAGGCGTTGGCGCAACTCGCCCAGGCGCAGAATGGCGTGCAGATCGCGGAAAGCCAGGTTGCGCAGCAGCAGAGCAATCGCGCGGCGGCCCTCGCCGGGGTTCGCCAGCGAGAGGCCGAACTGGGTGCGGCACGCAAGCGTCTGGCCCGCTCGACCACGCTTGCAAGAGAAGGCGCCACCGCCGTCCAGGAAAGGGACGACAACGAAGCCCAGGTCGACGGCGCTGCGGCGGCCGTGGAGGCGGCGCGCGCGCAACTGGCCGCGGTCGGTGCGGCGATCACGACGGCGCGCAATCAGGTCATCGGCGCCCGTTCGCAGGTCGATGCCGCGCGGGCCACGATCGAGCGGATCGAGGCCGACATTCGCGACAGCGATCTCAAGGCGCCCACCGCCGGACGTGTCCAATATCGTGTCGCGCAGCCCGGCGAAGTGGTTGGCGGCGGTGGCCGTGTGTTGAACCTTGTCAATCTGGGCGACGTTTACATGACGTTCTTCCTGCCCGAAACGGTCGCGGGGCGCGTTGCGCTTGGCAGCGACGTGCGCATCGTGCTGGATGCGGCGCCGGATCGCGTCATCCCGGCGAAGGTCAGCTTCGTGGCCGATGTGGCCCAGTTCACCCCCAAGACGGTGGAAACCGAGAGCGAACGGCAGAAGCTGATGTTCCGCGTCAAGGCGCAGATCGATCGCAAGCTGCTGGAACGCTACATCACCCAGGTCAAGACCGGCCTGCCCGGCGTGGCCTATGTGAAGGTCGCGCCAAGCGCTGAGTGGCCTGCCAATCTCGCCGTAAATCTGCCGCGTTGAGCGGACGATGAGCAAGGCCGATATGGCGCCCCTGGTGGCAAAGGTGTCGGGCGTCAGCCTGCGCCATGGCAAGGTGCAGGCGCTTGACGGTGTTCATCTCAGCATTCCGGCTGGACGGATGGTCGCGATGATCGGCCCGGACGGCGTAGGGAAATCGAGCCTCTTTTCGCTGCTGGCTGGCGCGCGGGCGATTCAGGAGGGCAGGGTGGAAGTGCTCGGCGGCGACATGGGCGACCGGACGCATCGCGAAGCCGTTTGCCCGCGCATCGCCTATATGCCCCAGGGTCTTGGCAGGAACCTCTATCCGACGCTGTCGGTCGATGAAAACCTGGAATTCTTCGCGCGGCTGTTCGGTCAGGACGCAGCCGAACGGGAACGGCGCATCGCCGAATTGACGCAGAGCACAGGCCTTGCACCGTTTCGCAAGCGACCGGCGGGGAAGCTTTCGGGCGGGATGAAGCAGAAGCTGGGTCTGTGCTGCGCCTTGATCCACGATCCCGATTTGCTGCTGCTGGACGAACCGACCACCGGTGTCGATCCGCTTTCCCGCGCGCAGTTCTGGGATCTGATCGATCGCATCCGTGTCAACCGTCCGCAGATGAGCGTATTGGTGGCCACCGCCTATATGGAGGAGGCTGAGCGCTTCGACTGGCTGATCGCCATGGATGCGGGCAAGGTGCTGGCGACCGGCACTCCGGCGGAAATCTATGAACAGAGCGGCAAGTCGACGCTGGAACAGGCCTTCATAGCCCTGCTGCCGGAAGAAAAACGGCGTGGCCACGCGCCGGTGACGATCCCGCCCCGCGTGCAGGGCGAGGCGGCGGTCGCCATAGAGGCCAAAGGCCTGACCATGCGCTTTGGCGACTTTACCGCCGTGGACCATGTCGACTTCCGTATCGAACAGGGCGAGATCTTCGGTTTTCTGGGATCGAACGGCTGCGGCAAGTCGACGACGATGAAGATGCTGACCGGCCTGCTGAAAGCCAGCGAAGGACAGGCATGGCTGTTTGGCCGCGAGGTTGAAAATGACGACATGGCGACCCGGCGACGCGTGGGCTACATGTCCCAGGCATTTTCGCTCTATTCCGAGCTGACCGTCCGCCAGAATCTCGAACTGCACGCGCAACTCTTTCATGTTCCGCAGGATCAGATCGCCGGTCGGGTCGAAGAGATCGCAACGCGTTTCGGCCTTGGCGAGATCATGGCCGCGCTTCCCGAATCCCTGCCACTGGGACAGCGGCAGCGGCTGAGCCTGGCCGTGGCGATGATTCACAAGCCCGAGCTGCTCATCCTCGACGAGCCGACCTCCGGCGTCGATCCGATCGCGCGCGACCAGTTCTGGCAGATGATGATCGACCTGTCGCGAAACGACAAGGTCACCATCTTCATCTCCACGCACTTCATGAACGAGGCGGAACGGTGCGACCGCATCTCCCTGATGCACGCCGGCAAGGTTCTGGTGAGCGATACGCCGCAGGCCATTACCGAGCAGCGCGGCAGCGCCAGCCTTGAGCAGGCGTTCATCGCCTATCTGGAAGACGCCAGCCGCGGGCCGGAACATGCTGAAGACGTTCCGGCAGCCCCGTCGGTTGCGGCCGATCCCGCCGGGGCAGCGGTGGCGGACAATGGTCGCGGGTTCAGCCGCCGCCGGATGACAAGCTATGCCTTGCGCGAGACGCTCGAACTGCGGCGTGACCCCATTCGCGCCACGCTCGCGCTGCTGGGCAGCGTGATCCTGATGCTGATCATGGGCTATGGCATCAGTATGGATGTCGAAAATCTGCCGTTCGCGGTGCTGGACCGGGACGGCACCATGACCAGCCAGAATTACGCCCTTAACCTCGCGGGATCGCGATATTTTACCGAGCGTCCGCCGATCACCGACTATGGGCAGCTCGATCGGCGCATGCGGTCGGGAGAGCTGAGCGTCGCCATCGAGATACCGCCCAATTTCGCGCGCGACCTCAGGCGCGGCGTACCCGTTGAGATCGGGGTCTGGATTGACGGCGCCATGCCCCAGCGCGCCGAGACTGTTCAGGGTTATGTGCAGGCCTTGCACGGGCAATGGCTGTCGGACATGGCGGCGCAGGAACTGGGAAGCCGGCCAGCGGCGGGGCTGGTCAAGATCGAGTTGCGCTATCGCTACAATCCCGACGTCAAGAGCCTGGTTGCGATCGCACCCGCGGTGATGCCGATCCTGCTGCTGCTGTTTCCGGCCATGCTGACCGCGCTCAGCGTCGTGCGGGAAAAGGAACTGGGATCGATCATCAATTTCTACGTGACCCCGATCACGCGAGTGGAATTCCTGCTGGGCAAGCAGATCCCCTATGTGGTGCTGGCCATGTCGAATTATGTCCTGCTGGTGCTGGTGGCGCTCGTGATTTTTCAGGTGCCCATCACAGGCAATGTCCTGGCCATGACGCTGGGCGCGCTGCTCTATGCCTTGTCGGCCACAGCCATCGGGCTGTTGTTCTCGATCTTCATGCGCAGCCAGATCGCGGCCCTGTTCGCCACAGCCATCGGCACCATCCTGCCGTCCGTTCAGTTTTCCGGCCTGATCAACCCGGTCTCTTCGCTGGAGGGAGCGGGGCAGATCATCGGGCCGATCTTTCCGGCAACGCCGTTCATCACGATCTGCCGGGGCGTCTTTTCCAAGGGCCTGGGCTTTGCCGAACTCAGCGGGGAACTGATGAATCTTGCGATCGCCTTCGTGGTGATCCTGGGCCTTTGCGCCTTGCTGCTCAAGAAGCAGGAGGGCTGATCCGTGTCCCATCTTTCCAACATCTATCGGCTGGGGATCAAGGAACTGCGCAGCCTGTGGCGCGATCCGATGATGCTCGTCCTGATCCTCTATGCATTCACGCTGGGGATCTATGTCGCGGCCACGGCGATGCCCGACACGCTGCACCGCGCGCCCATCGCGATCGTCGACGAGGATCAGTCCCCGCTATCCGGCCGGATCGTCGGCGCTTTCTATCCGCCCCACTTCGCCCAGCCTGATCTTGTCGACCTCAAGGATGCCGACAGGGGGATGGACGCTGGCCGCTATACCTTCACGCTCGATCTGCCGCCCGACTTTCAGCGGGATGTACTGGCAGGTCGCCAGCCATCGGTGCAACTCAATGTCGATGCGACCCGGATGAGCCAAGCCTTCGCCGGCGGCGGCTACATTCAGCAGATCGTCCAAGGCGAGGTTGCGGAGTTCATGAAGGGAACCCGGGCCAGCCAGACCCTTCCGGCCGATCTCGTGCTGCGCGCGCGCTTCAATCCATCCCTCACGCAAAGCTGGTTTGGCGCGGTGATGGAAATCATCAATAACGTGACGATGCTGTCCATCGTATTGACCGGCGCCGCGCTTATTCGCGAACGCGAGCACGGCACAATCGAGCACTTGCTGGTAATGCCCGTAACCCCATTCGAGATAATGGCCAGCAAGATCTGGGCGATGGGTCTGGTCGTTCTCACGGCCTGTGCCTTCGCGCTCGTGGCGGTGGTCCGGGGCGCGCTCGGTGTGCCTATTGAAGGCTCGATTCCGCTGTTTCTTGCCGGCGCTGTCCTGCACCTTTTCGCCGCCACCTCAATGGGCATCTTCATGGGTACGATCGCCCGTTCCATGCCGCAGTTCGGCCTGCTCCTGATGCTGGTGTTGCTACCTCTGCAAATGCTGTCTGGTGGCATGACCCCGCGCGAGAGCATGCCAGAGTTCGTTCAGATCGTCATGCTGGCGGCACCCACCACACATTTCGTGAAGATGGCGCAGGCCATCCTTTATCGCGGTGCGGGCTTCGAGGTTGTCTGGCCGCAGTTCCTCGCGATCAGTGGGATCGGCACCATCTTCTTCATTGTCGCACTAGGACGGTTTCGGCGCACGATAGCGACCATGGCCTGAGAAGGGGCTGTCGCTGGCGCGCGCCTTGCCAGCCGATCGGGTCTCTCGACTGGTATGCCGGTATTCAACCTCGCTATCCCAGCTGGAGTTTACAGATTCTGCCTTCTCCTACCGCCGCATTCTCTAGCGTAGGGTGCTTGCGGACGCTTCCGGACGGGGCTTGGCTGCGTTCCCTGGTAGCAGTAAAGCTGCGTAAAAACAGACGTTTAAGACACGTCTTGACACCCTCCTGGGAGAGGTTCTGGAGGCCCGAGCCGGAATCGAACCGGCGTGCACGGATTTGCAGTCCGCTACGTAACCACTCCGCCATCGGGCCTCGATACGCGGGCATCCCAACGCGGATGCGGACGCGGGCTGTAGCAGCGGTTTCCCCGGATATCTAGGGGCCAATCTTTAGGGATTGGCCTGCAGATGTGCGCCGATCTCGTCGAAGAAGCGCTCCAGCTGGTGCAGAACGTTCAGCTTGAACGCATAGTTCACGTCGGCGGAATTGCTCTCGATGATGGTCGATTCGTCGACTTTCTCTGCATAGGCGTCGGCCAGGCTCTGCACATAGCCGGGCGTCAGCTCGATATGGCCGCGTTCCGCCAGCAGCCTGAGCTGTACCACCATCATCTGCCGCACCAGCATCTCCAGCGTGGTGATGCGGGCGACCACGACTACCGGGTCCAGCTCGATCTGTTCCTCCGGGGCATCATCAGACATCGGCTGCTCCTACCAGTATCTCAGCGCCCAAAGCTGCAGCGCGACGAAAACGGCGATCATCGTCCACAGCAGGATGATCATCGCGGCACCTGCGCGGCTGATCGGGCGTTCGACCGCATTGTCGGCCTTGGCGCGAAATTCGTCCAGCAGCGGATCGGGGATCAGCGCCACGGCCGCCAGCAGACCGAGCGGCACGATGATCAGTTCGTCCAGCAAGCCGAGCAGCGGCACGAAATCGGGAATGAGGTCTATGGGCGAGAGCGCATAGGCGGCGACGAAGCCGCCGATCAGCTTTGCCAGCAGCGGCGTGCGCGGATCGCGGGCTGCGATCCAGAGCATGTGCGCGTCGCGGCGCAGGCGGTGAGAGGTGCGCTTGGCCCAGTCTGTAAGACCCATTTCTATTCCCTAGCGGCGTGCGCGGCGGGGCGCTAGGCATCGCGGATGCGGGAATTGAATGTGCGCGTGGAGCGCTGGGAAACGGCGAAGCCCTTCGTGATTGCGCGGGGGACGAAGCATCATGTGGACGTCGTTGTGGCTGAAGTGCGCGACGGGTCGCAGACGGGCAGGGGCGAAGGGACGCCCATCTATTATCGCGCAGACGATACCGAAAAGGCGACTGCCGCGCTGCAGGCGGCGGCCGATGCCGTGGCAGGTGGGGTTGGCAGGGCGGAGCTGCTGGACCTGATGTCGCCGGGCGCGGCGCGCAACGCACTCGATTCGGCGCTGTGGGACCTGGAGGCAAAGCTGGCTGGCAGGCGGGTGTGGGAACTGGCCGGTCTGCCGGCGCCGAAATCGCTGCTGACGGCCTTTACCATCAGCCTGGGCGATCCGGCGAACATGGAGGCGCAGGCGCGGGCGGCATCCGGGCGGGAGCTGCTGAAGTTGAAGCTGGGCGGCGAGGGGGACATGGAGCGGGTGGCGGCTGTGCGCGCCGCTGCTCCGGACGCGCGGTTGATTGCCGATGCAAACGAAAGCTGGGCGGGGATGGACGTGGAGCGGATGTGCCATGCGCTTGCCGCCTTTCGCCTGGAGCTGATCGAGCAGCCCTTGCCGGCCGGGGCGGATTCGGAGCTGGTGCATGTGAAATCGCCGATCCCGCTGGCGGCGGACGAAAGCCTGCAGAGCCGGGCCGAGCTGGGCGATGTGGTGGGGCGATACCGGTTTGTGAATGTGAAGCTGGACAAGTGCGGCGGGCTGACGGAGGCGCTGGCGCTGGCGCATGCGGCGCAGATGCGCGGGCTGGGGCAGATGACGGGCTGCATGCTTTCCACCTCGCTGGGGGTGGCGCCGGCGTTTGTCGCCGCATCGCGCGGCGCGTTCACGGATCTGGACGGGCCGCTGCTGCTGGCGAAGGACCGGCCGGACGGAATGCGCTTTCATGGCAGCGATGTGGAGCCGCCCGAGGTTGCGCTCTGGGGATGAGGGATTAAAGCCCTGCGGTGACTCGGAAACAGAGGAGCCAGCATGACTGCCATCGTCGACCTGATCGCCCGTGAAATTCTGGACAGCCGGGGCAACCCGACGGTGGAGGTGGACTGCATCCTGGAAGATGGCAGCCTGGGCCGGGCGGCTGTGCCCTCGGGGGCTTCGACCGGCGCGCATGAGGCGGTCGAGAAGCGGGACGGCGACAAGGGGCGCTATCTGGGGAAGGGCGTGCGCGATGCGGTTGCCGCCGTGCATGGCGAGCTTTCCGATGTGCTGATCGGGTTGGATGCCGAGGAGCAGGAAGACATCGACGCGCAGATGATCGCGCTGGACGGCACGCCGAACAAGGCGCGGTTGGGGGCGAATGCGATTCTGGGCGTGAGTCTGGCCGTGGCCAAGGCTGCAGCCGAGGCGCGAGGTCTGCCGCTGTATCGCTATGTTGGCGGGACGGCGGCGCGGGTTTTGCCGGTGCCGATGATGAATATCATCAATGGCGGCGCACATGCCGACAATCCGATCGACTTTCAGGAATTCATGATCCTGCCGGTGGGCGCCGAGAGCTTTTCTGAAGGGCTGCGGTGGGGGGCGGAGATCTTCCATACGTTGAAGAAAGAACTGCATGACCGCGGGCTTTCGACGGCGGTGGGTGACGAGGGCGGCTTTGCGCCGAACCTGTCCAGTGCGGTGGAAGCGCTGGATGTAATCCTGAAGGCGATCGAGAAGGCCGGCTACAAGCCCGGTGACGAGGTGATGCTGGGGCTGGACTGCGCCTCTACCGAATTCTTCAAGAACGGTGCCTATCATATGGAAGGAGAAGGAAAACTTCTCTCATCAGACGAGATGTCAGCCTTCCTTGCGAACCTTGTTGCCAAGTATCCGATCATTTCGATCGAGGATGGCATGGGCGAGGATGACTGGGCCGGCTGGAAGGCGCTGACCGATGCGGTGGGGGCGAAAACGCAGCTGGTGGGCGACGACCTGTTTGTCACCAATGCGGCGCGGCTGCGCGAGGGCATCGCCAGGGGGGTGGCGAATTCCATCCTGGTGAAGGTGAACCAGATCGGCACGCTGTCGGAAACGCTGGAGGCGGTGAACACGGCGCATCGGGCCGGCTATACGGCGGTGATGAGCCATCGTTCGGGCGAGACCGAGGATGCGACCATTGCCGACCTGGCGGTTGCGACCAATTGCGGACAGATCAAGACGGGGTCGCTCAGCCGCTCGGACCGGCTTGCGAAATATAATCAGCTGCTTCGGATCGAGGCGGAGCTTGGGGCTTCGGCGATTTATGCGGGGCGGAGCGTGATCCGCGCCTGAGGCGCCAATGGCCTGAAAAGAACGGGGGCCCGGTTTGAACGAACCGGGCCCCAGTGTCTTATTCCAAGTCTCGGGTTGGAAGGTTGCTCAGGCGGGACGCCTGCGCGCGGCAAAGCCGATCATGCAGATACCTGCGACCAACATTGCCAGATTGCCGGAGTCCGGCAGCGACGACATTTGGCTGTCGTTCATGGTTTCTTGTTTGCCTTCTGCGACCAGGAAGGATGCCGCCTTGACGGAAGCGGTCTGTGTTTGGGCCGTAGCGGTGCGCGCCAGATCTTGTGCCTGGACTTGTGCAGCCGCCATTTGAACATTGGCCAAGAGGAGAGCGAGTGCGGCGCCTGCCTTGAAACTCTGGCTGAACATGGCGGTTTTTCTCCGTTCTCATACGAGCGACCCATTATTTTTATCCGCTCGCAACGTTTGGTTAGCGCCTGATGAACGGCCGTTAAAGATATGAAATAGCATGTTTACATTCATTGACGTTTGAATCGGCATGTGTTGCGACATTAATGCAACACTGGTGTTATCCCGTTTGCAACGTTCAGACGTTGTGTGAACTTCGCCGCAAGGCGATATGCTGTGGTGCCTTGCCGGACTGATGCGGATTGGACACAATATTTGGTGAGGGGCGGCCGGATAGGCCGCAACGGGCCTTGACGACGCCGGCGACGCGTGATTCTGTGGATTATGCAGTCTGCACCGATCCTTGACCTGATGAAGCGCGCCGCGCTTCCGGCGGCGTGCCTGCTGATCATTCTCTATTTCGGCATGCATGCGCTCTTTGGGCCGTCCGGATATCTGGCGCTGGATGATATCCGGCAGGAAAAGGCCGAACTGGCGCAGCGTCAGGCGATGCTCATGCAAAAGAAGGCGGCGCTGAGCCGGGATATCGCGCTGCTGGATCCACGGGGCGCCGATCCGGATTTCGCCGACGAGCTGGTGCGTCGGCACCTGGGCGTGATCCGGCCGGATGAAGTGATCGTGCCGTTTGAACGCGATGCTGTGCCGCCACGTCCGCAGGCTGCGCCGCGCGGATAATTCCGGGCTTCCAGGCGCTGATGTCAAAAGGAATCGGGCTGGGTGCGAACCGCCGATTTTCCGATTTGGTAGCATGAATTCGCGAAAAATATCCGATATTTGCTGAATTTTGCCGTTTCAGGCCAGATTTCGCGCCTGCCTGTTGAAAGTTGAAAGCTCGCGGCTAGAACAGGCTAAGGCGTCCGGAGGGCCAGGCGCGGAAGGAATCTCGAGGGGATTAGAGTTGGCAAAGGCGACGAAGGCGGCTGAAGCCCCGGCGACGAGGGCGGCGCGTGGCACCAGTGCCGAGCTTGCGCATACGGCAGCTTCGAAAGGGAGGCTGGACAAGCTGCCTCTCGCGAAACGGCATGTGCCGACGCAGGATGAATATCGCGAGTTCTACCGGATGATGCTGCTGATTCGCCGCTTCGAGGAAAAGGCGGGGCAGCTGTACGGGATGGGGCTGATCGGTGGTTTCTGCCACCTGTATATCGGTCAGGAAGCGGTGGTGACGGGGCTGCAATCGGCGATCGTTCCCGGTCAAGACAGCGTGGTAACCGGTTACCGCGATCACGGCCATATGCTGGCGTGCCATATCGACCCCAAGGAAATCATGGCCGAACTCACCGGCCGGGCCGCCGGCATCAGCCGTGGCAAGGGCGGTTCGATGCACATGTTCTCGGTCGAGCAGGGCTTTTTTGGCGGGCATGGCATCGTGGCTGCACAGGTGCCGATCGGCGCAGGGCTGGGCTTTGCGCACAAGTATAAGGGGGATGGCGGTGTCGCCATCGCCTATTTCGGCGACGGCGCGGCGAACCAGGGGCAGGTCTATGAAGCCTTCAACATGGCAGAGCTGTGGAAGCTGCCGGTGATCTTCGTGATCGAGAACAACCAGTATGCGATGGGGACGTCGGTGAACCGCGCCTCTGCCGAGGACCAGCTGTATCGCCGGGGCGAGAGCTTCCGCATTGAGGGGATGCAGGTGGACGGCATGGACGTATGTGCCGTGCGTGGCGCCGCCAATGTGGCGGTGGAATGGACGCGCGGCGGGCATGGGCCGATCCTGCTGGAGATGAAGACCTATCGCTATCGCGGCCATTCGATGAGCGATCCGGCGAAATATCGCACGCGTGACGAAGTGCAGGCGATGCGCGACAGCCGCGATCCGATCGACATGGCGAAACGGGAGATGCTGGAACTGGGCTTTGCCGACGAGGCCTGGTTCAAGACCATCGAACAGGATGTGAAGAAGCAGGTGGCCGAAGCGGCCGACTTTGCGGAGCAGGCGCCCGAGCCGGAAGTTTCCGAGCTTTATACGGACGTTCTGGTGGGGAGCTACTGATGCAAGTGAAGTTGCCGGCAATGTCCCCCACGATGGAAGAGGGGACGCTTGCGACCTGGCTGGTGAAGCCGGGCGATGTGGTGAAACCCGGGCAGGTGATCGCCGAGATCGAAACCGACAAGGCGACGATGGAGCTGGAATCGGACGAAGGCGGCACGGTTGTGTCGCTGGATGTGGCCGCCGGCACCGACGCGGTGAAGGTGGGAACGGTGATTGCCGTGATCGCTCTGGAGGGGGAGAGCGCCCAGCCGGCTGCCGCTGCTACGGCAGCTCCGGAGCCTGTTGCGGCGGCGGCTCCCGCACCCGCCCCCGCCCCGCAGGAAGCCGCGCCAGCTGCGAAGCCGGTGGAACTGACACCGGCGACGGTTGCGGCCTTTGAGGGCAATACCCGCAAGCAGACGGTGCGCGAGGCGCTGCGCGATGCGATGGCCGAGGAAATGCGCGCCGACGCCAGCGTCTTCGTGATGGGCGAGGAAGTTGCCCAGTATCAGGGCGCCTACAAGGTGACGCAGGGTCTGCTGGACGAGTTTGGCGACAAGCGCGTGGTGGATACGCCGATCACCGAATATGGTTTCGCCGGGCTTGGCGTGGGGGCGGCGATGGGCGGATTGAAGCCGATCGTCGAGTTCATGACCTTCAACTTCGCGATGCAGGCGATCGACCACATCATCAATTCGGCTGCCAAGACCAACTATATGTCGGGCGGGCAGATGCGCTGCCCGATCGTCTTCCGCGGGCCGAATGGCGCAGCGAGCCGGGTGGCGGCGCAGCATAGCCAGAACTACGGGCCCTGGTATGCCAGCGTGCCGGGGCTGATCGTGTTGTCGCCCTATGATGCAGCCGACGCCAAGGGCCTGCTGAAGAGCGCGATCCGCTCTCCGGACCCGGTAGTGTTCCTGGAGAATGAGCTGCTGTACGGGCATAGCTTTGAGGTGCCCGAGGGCGAGCATGTGGTGCCGATCGGCAAGGCGCGCCTCTATCGCGAGGGCGCCCATGTGACGCTGGTTTCCTACTCCATCGGCGTCGGGGTGGCGCTGGATGCGGCGAACCAGCTGGCGGCCGAAGGGATCGAGTGCGAAGTGCTGGATCTGCGCTCGCTGCGTCCGCTGGACGAGGCGGCGGTGCTGGCGTCGCTGAAGAAGACCAACCGCATGGTGGTGGTGGAGGAAGGCTGGCCGGTGTGCAGCATCTCCAGCGAAATCATCGCCATTGCCATGACCAAGGGCTTTGACGATCTGGACGCACCGGTGCTGCGGGTGACCAACAAGGATGTCCCGCTGCCCTATGCGAACAATCTGGAAAAGCTGGCGCTGGTGAAGGCGGCTGACGTCGTCGCCGCTGTCAAATCTATCATCTGAGGGGGCGTTTCATGGCCATCAATATCACCATGCCGGCGCTTTCCCCGACGATGGAAACGGGGACGCTGGCGAAGTGGCTCATCAAGGTGGGCGACAAGGTCAAGCCGGGCGACATCATTGCCGAGATCGAGACCGACAAGGCGACCATGGAAGTGGAAGCCGTGGACGAGGGCGTGGTGACGGCGCTGCTGGTGGCCGAGGGAAGCGAGGAAGTTAAGGTGAACGCGGTGATCGCGACCTTGGCGGCGGAGGGGGAGGATGCTTCTCCGGCACCGGCGTCCGAGCCTGCGTCTGCGCCTGCACCGGCGGTGAAGGCGGAAGCGCCTGCACAGGCGGCCAAGGCCGAACCCGCTCCTGCCGTTGCACCTGCTCCGGCCTCTGCGCCTGCTCCTGCGCCTGCGGCAACGCCGGCGCCCAAGGCGGAGGCGGCACCTGCCGCCGTGCCGGTGAAGGAGGGACGCATAGCCGCCTCCCCGCTGGCCAAGCGCATTGCCGAGCTGAGTGGTGTGGATCTGTCGGCGCTGAAGGGCAGCGGGCCCAATGGGCGGATCGTGAAGGCGGATGTGGAAGCGGCAGCGGGCAAGGCTCCGGTGGTTTCCGTGCTGCCTTCGGTGGCAGCGGCGCCTGCTGCTCCGGTGGCCGAAAAGGCTGCTGTTGCTGCGGCGCCCGTGGATGGCGGTGCACCGTTCGAAGCGGTGAAGCTGTCGCAGATGCGCAAGACGATTGCGCGCAGGCTGACCGAATCGAAGCAGACGGTTCCGCATTTCTATCTGACCGTCGATGTGCGGCTGGATGCGCTGCTGAAGCTGCGCGGCGAGCTGAACAAGGCGCTGGAAGTGCAGGGCGTGAAGCTGTCGGTGAACGACCTGCTGGTGAAGGCATTGGGGCTGGCGCTGCATGCGATTCCGGACGCCAATGCGAGTTTTGCCGGCGATACGCTGAAGAAGTTCAGCCGCGCCGATGTCTCGGTGGCGGTGGCGATCCCCGGTGGGCTTATCACGCCGGTGATCCGCGACGCCGGGAACAAGCGATTGTCGGTGATTGCGACGGAGATGAAGGATCTGGCCGCACGGGCGAAGGCCGGCAAGCTGCAGCCGAGCGAATATACCGGCGGCACGGCCAGCATCTCCAACCTGGGCATGTACGGCATCAAGCAGTTCGACGCGGTGATCAACCCGCCCGAGGGCATGATCCTGGCGGTGGGGGCGGGCGAGAAGCGGCCCTATGTTGTCGATGACGCGCTGGCGATTGCGACGGTGATGTCGGCGACGGGCAGTTTCGACCATCGCGCCATCGATGGGGCGGTAGGCGCCGAGTTGATGGGGGCTTTCAAGAAGCTGGTCGAAAATCCGCTGGGGATGCTGGCATGAGCGTGGAACAGTTTGACCTCGTCATCATCGGCTCCGGACCTGGTGGGTATGTGGCGGCCATCCGGGCTTCGCAGCTGGGGCTGAAAGTTGCCATTGTCGAGCGCGAGCGGTTGGGCGGGATCTGCCTCAACTGGGGGTGTATCCCGACGAAAGCGCTGCTGCGCTCGTCCGAGATCAAGCATTATATGGACCATGCCTCGGCCTATGGTCTGGCGGCCGAAAAGATCAGCTTCGATCTGGCGGCGGTGACGGAGCGCAGCCGGAAGGTTGCGAACCAGCTGAATTCAGGCGTGAAGGGCCTGATGAAGAAGAACAAGGTGACGGTCGTCGAAGGCGTTGCCGTGCTGAAGTCCGCGACTTCCGTGCAGGTGGGTGAGCGGACGCTGGAGGCGAAGAATGTGATCGTGGCAACCGGCGCGCGGGCGCGGGAGCTGCCGCATCTGAAGGCCGATGGCGAGCGGGTGTGGACCTATCGCCATGCGCTGGTGCCGCCGGCGATGCCGACCGACCTGCTGGTGATTGGCTCCGGCGCGATTGGCGTCGAGTTTGCGAGCTTCTACAAGGATATGGGGGCGAAGGTTACCATCATCGAGATGCTGGACCGCATCCTGCCGGTGGAAGATTCGGAAATTTCCGCCTTTGTCGAGAAATCGTTGAAAAAGCAGGGGATGACCATTCGCACCAAATCCTCGGTCGACAAGATTGAGGTGACGAAGGACGGCGTGACCGCGACCATCAGCGGCGAGACGCAGACGTTCAGCCATGTGATCGTGGCCATCGGCATTGTGCCGAACACCGAGAATCTGGGGCTGGAAGCGCTGGGCGTGGCGCTGGACCGCGGCCATATCGTGACCAACGAATGGGGTCAGACCAATGTGCCGGGCCTTTGGGCGATCGGCGACGTGGCGGGCGCCCCCTGGCTGGCGCACAAGGCGAGCCATGAAGGCGTGGTCGCGGTGGAGAAGATCGCCGGCGATTCGCACGCGCATCCGATGGACAAGTCCAACATTCCCGGCTGCACCTATTCGCGGCCGCAGGTGGCAAGCGTCGGGCTGACCGAGGCGAAGGCGAAGGAAGCCGGGTATGACGTGAAGGTGGGACGCTTCCCCTTCATCGGCAACGGCAAGGCGATTGCGCTGGGCGAGACCGAGGGCATCGTGAAGACGGTGTTCGATGCGAAGACCGGGGCGTTGCTGGGTGCGCATATGGCCGGCGCGGAAGTGACCGAACTGATCCAGGGCTATGTGATCGCGCGGCAGTGCGAGGCAACGGAAGCCGAGCTGATGGCGACGATCTTCGCGCATCCGACCATTTCGGAGACGATGCACGAGGCGGTGCTGGATGCCTATGGGCGGGTCCTTCACATCTGATTCCGTTCGCGCCGCGTCTCGGGCGGACGCGGCCGCCTGCGCCGAAATCTATCGGCCGCATGTAGAGCATGGGACTGCGACCTTCGAGACGGAGGCGCCGGACGTAGGCGAAATGGAAGCGCGAATTGGCCGCTGCCTGGAAAGGGGCTGGCCATGGCTGGTGGCGGAGCGCGACGGGGAGATGATCGGCTATGCCTATTGCACGCAGTTCCGGGACCGGGCGGCCTATCGGCATACGGCGGAGAACAGCGTCTATGTGCGCAGCGAGCTGGCGGGGCAGGGGGTTGGCCGGCTGCTGATGCAGGCGCTGCTGCCGGAAGCGCGAGCCTCGGGCTTTCAGCAGCTGATCGCGGTAATCGGCGACAGCGGCAATGCCGGCTCGATCGGGCTGCACCGGGCGTTCGGGTTTCGCGACGCGGGTGTGATGACCGAAGTTGGCTGCAAGTTCGGGCGTTGGATCGATGTCGTCTTCATGCAGCTGGAGCTGCGGCGCTAGAGTTCCACCGGGACCGACTGGAACTGGCCGCTCGTGCCATCGAGGACGCGCAGCGCACCTTCGGCGATGTCGAAGATGACACCGTGCATTTCGAGCCCGCGCTTCTTCACCGCCTGCGCGACGAAGGGATAGCTGGCGAGGTTCTCAAGGCTGAGGCGGACGGCGGCCTGCTCCAGCGCCCGCTGCGCATCGATGTCCGGGGAGAGGGCGGAGGCGGCCTTCACCGAATCGCGGGCCGGGGCAATGAATTCCATCCATTCGTGGATGTGCTGGCCGGCACCGGAGACGGCATTGTCGAACGCGCCCGAGAGTGAGGCGGCGATGCCGCCGCAGCGACCGTGGCCGAAAACGACGAGATGATCGACCTCAAGGATGGTGACGGCATATTCCAGCGCAGCGGCGACGCTGGACTGGCCGTGGATTGCCGAGAGCGGCGGCACCAGATTGGCGATGTTGCGCAGGACGAACATCTGCCCGGGCGCGGCGTCAAACACGCGCGTGGGGTCAACACGGCTGTCCGAGCAGGCGATGACCATCACCTTCGGCGACTGGCCCTGCGCCAGATGATCGTAACGCTCGCGCTGTTCGCGGTAGGCGCCGAGGCGGAAGCGACGGTAACCCTCTATGAGTATATCAAATTCCGACATGCCCGGCCTCATGCCCAACAATATCGAAAAGGGGAAGGGTGGATTTGGTCTGAGTCGCGCCCCTAGACCTTCTGCTGCTGGGCGCGCTGTTCGGCGGCGGACTTCAGGATTTCGTAAGCCGCCTGGATTGCCTGGAAGCGCTGGGCGGCTTCGGTGTTTCCGGGGTTCAGATCTGGGTGGTTTTCCTTGGCCATGCGCCGGTGGGCCGCCTTGATGGCGGCTTCGTCGGTGTCTGGCGGCAGGTCGAACAGGCGGAGCGCGTCGAGTTCGGCGCGGGTGCGGCTGCCGTCGCCTTCGCCCCAGGCCCAGTGGCGGGCGCGTTCATAGCTGCGCTGGCCGCGGGTTTCCTGCTCTTCCTGGGCGGCGGCTTCCTCGTCGGTCAGCTGCTCGAAGTAATTCCAGCCCTTGTTGTACTCGGCTGCGTGCGCTTCGCAGAAATACCAGCGCTCCGGGCGGTTCGGCGCCTTGGGGGCGGGGCAGTTGCCGGGTTTGGTGCAACCGTGCCGATCGCACAGCCGCTGCGCCTGCGGTGCCCGGCCGGCACCGTCATAGTCACGCCAGCGCGGGAAGCCCCAATCGTGGCTGCGGCCCTGCCGGCTCATTGGCTCCACTCGAATCGCATCAGGTCAGGTTCTACCCGGCCGAGGCGTGCTTCAACGGAAAACAGCAGCTCGTGGCTGAAATGGCGCAGGGGGGCGTCGCGACGACCGGCTGGGGAGGCGATGAAGGCGTTCACCCGCGCACAGATGGGGCCTTCGCCGCCGGAATGGAAGGCGCGCGCGGACGCGATCCAATATTGGGTGAGGGTTTCGTGATAGCCTTGGGTGCTGTCGTTCACGCCTCCGACGGAGACATTGTAGGCGGAGATGATGCCGGGCAGAGCGGTTTCTAGCGGCAGGTCGTGTTCGATGACCAGCACCGAAACGGCGCATAGATGGGCTTCGTGCGTCCATTCCGGCCGCGGCAAGGTGCGGGCGAGCAGCCCCGAGGCCACTCGCCTGACTTCATCGTCCGTCCCGTAAAGGCGGGGCGGAAACTCTTCCGCCCCGGCTAGCAAGCTAGGCGGCACAGTCCTTGCCCAAGGTGTATGCGCGGCTCACGCCGCGCGGGGGGCGGCTTCGCGCACGCCCTGTTCCACATGTTCCTCGAACTGGGCGAAGTTCTCGACGAACATCCTCACCAGACCACGGGCCTTTTCGTCGTAGCTCGCCGGATCCGGCCAGGTGGTGCGGGGGTCGAGGATGCCCGGTTCCACGCCCGGCACGCTGACCGGTACATCGAAGCCGAAGAACGGATCCTTGCGGAATTCGGCGTTCTTCAGCGAACCGTCGAGCGCGGCGTTGAGGAGCGCGCGGGTGACCTTGATCGGCATGCGGCTGCCGGTGCCGCCGGTGCCTGCGCCGCCACCGGTCCAGCCGGTGTTGACGAGCCAGCAATCGACGCCGCCCTTGGCGATGCGTTCCTTCAGCAGATTGCCATAGACCGACGGGTGGCGCGGCATGAACGGCGCACCGAAGCAGGTGGAGAAAGTGGCATCCGGCTCGGTCACGCCGATCTCGGTGCCGGCGACGCGGGCGGTGTAGCCCGAGAGGAAGTGATACATCGCCTGATCCGGGGTAAGGCGGGCGATGGGGGGCAGGATTCCGAAGGCGTCGGCCGTCAGCATGATGATGTTCTTCGGCACCGGCCCCAGGTTGCTGGCGCTGGCGTTGGGGATGAAGTCGATCGGGTAGCTGCCGCGGCTGTTTTCGGCGAGGCGGTTGTCGTCGAGGTCAATCTCGCGCGTGACGGGATCCATCACAACATTTTCCAGCACCGTGCCGAAGCGCTTGGTGGTGGCATAGATTTCCGGCTCTGCCGTGGGCGAGAGGCGGATCATCTTGGCGTAGCAGCCGCCCTCGAAGTTGAAGACGGCGGTATCCGACCAGCCATGCTCGTCGTCACCGATGAGGGTCCGGCTGGCGTCGGCAGAGAGCGTCGTCTTGCCGGTGCCGGAGAGGCCGAAGAACACGGCGGTGTCGCCGTTCGGCCCTATGTTCGCCGAGCAGTGCATCGGCATCACGCCCTTTGTGGGGAGCAGGTAGTTGAGGATGCCGAACACCGACTTCTTCATTTCGCCGGCATATTTGGTGCCGCCGATCAGGATCAGCTTTTCGGTGAAGTTGACGGCGATCACCGTTTCGGAGCGCGAGCCGTGCTTTTCCGGGTCTGCGCGGAAGCTGGGCAGATCGATGATCGTGTATTCCGGCGCGAAAGATTCCAGCTCCGCAGCGTTCGGGCGCACCAGCAGCGTGCGGATGAACAGCGAATGCCAGGCGAATTCAGTGATGACGCGCACCTTCACCCGGTGCTCCGGCTGGGAGCCGCCGAACAGGTCCTGCACGAACAGCGTTTCTTTGGGCGCGAGCGCGGCGAGGAAATCTGCCTTCAGCGCAGCAAAGTGGGCCGGGTCCATCGGCTTGTTGGTCTTGCCCCACCACACGGTGTCGGCGGTCTCGGCGTCCTTCACGGTGAACTTGTCGTTTGCGGAGCGGCCGGTGTGCTTGCCGGTTTCGACAACGAAGGCGCCGTCCTTCGAAAGCAGGCCTTCGCCACGGTTCACGGCCAGCTCGATGAGCGGCGCCGTGCCGAGATTGCAGTGAAGCCGGGCGCTGGTTTTGATACCCTGCGCATCCAGGCCGATGCCGGTTGCCTTTGCCACTTGCTGTCCTTCCACCATTTTGTTTATCACATAATTATTATAACTTGGCGCTCAGCCATGCCGCTGTCGCATACGTATGCACAAATTCCCTACTCAAGCGAATCCGGGCTGTGAAGCACTGAGAAGATGTAGCTTTGGCGGGAACGGCGTTAGCAGCTATACGCCTTGGGCATGACCAGCTGTGCAGCCTATCCGACGAATGCGCCAAGATGGACATGAGCCAGGCGCCCGCGACCATCGCGCTGGTCGATGACGACCGCAATATCCTCACCTCTGTAAGCCTGGCGCTGCAGGCCGAGGGCTTCACGACTCGGGTCTATGCCGATGGGGCGGCCGGGCTGAAGGGGTGCATCGAGAACCCGCCGGATCTTGCCGTGGTGGATATCAAGATGCCGCGGATGGACGGCATGGAGATGCTGCGCCGCCTGCGGGAAAAATCCGACCTGCCGGTGATCTTCCTGACCTCCAAGGATACCGAGATCGACGAGGCGCTGGGGCTGGCAATGGGAGCCGACGATTATATCGGCAAGCCCTTCAGCCAGCGGCTGCTGATCGAGCGGATTCGCGCGGTGCTGCGGCGGACGGCGAACCGGCGCAACGGGGCGGCAGAGAGCGAACCGCCGGCCGAGCCGATCGTGCGCGGCAAGCTGGAGATGGACCCGGCCCGGCACCGGGTGCGCTGGGGCGGGCGCGACGTGGCGCTGACGGTGACCGAGTTCCTGATCCTGGATGCGCTGGCGCAGCGGCCGGGGTTCGTGAAATCCCGCGATCAGCTCATGGACGTGGCCTATGCCCATGACAGCTATGTCGATGACCGGACGATCGACAGCCATATCAAGCGGTTGCGCAAGAAGTTCCGGGTTGTGGACCATGATTTCAAGGCGATAGAGACGCTCTATGGAGTGGGCTACCGGTTCGATCAGGAAGACTGAGGCGTGAACGCGCCGATGCAGCAGAACTTGCGCTCGTCGCGTCGGGCTGCCGATCCGGGTTTTTCCGGCTGGCGGTCGCTGGTTACCCGGATCCTGGTCGTCAATCTGGTGGCGTTGCTGGCTCTGGCCGGCGCGCTTTTCTATATTGAAGGCTTCCGCAGCCGGCTGATCGAAACGCGCGAGCAGGAGCTGCTCCGGCAGGGCGAGATCATTGCCCAGTTTCTGGAAAATCAGGGGTTGCTGGCGGGGGCGCCGGCGATCCTGGATATTTCGAGCCCCAGGGGCACGCGAATCCGCCTGTATGACGCGGCGGGCAAGCTGATCGTGGACAATTGGTCGAACCCGAAGGTGCAGCGGTTCCAGCTGGTTGACCCGACGACGGCAGGGTTTCGCCGGCAGAGCGCCATCTTCATCGACCGGATCGTCGATTTCGTGACCGGTGAACCCGAGGCGCCGCCGATGCTGCAGGGCAGACAGGGCATCGCGGCGGATGCGCAGGACGTGCAGCGCGTGGCGGCTTCTGGAAAGGCGCACAGCTGGCCGCGGCAGACGGAGGACCGACTGGTGGTGCTGCATGCAGCCGTTCCGTTGCAGGGACCGGGGATGCCGCCTTCGCCGGTAGTGCTGCTGAGCGTGGATACGCCGGATGTGATCGATCTGGTGCGGCGGGAGCGCGCGGCCTCGTTCCTGGTGTTCCTGGCGGTGCTGGCGGTTTCGCTGACGCTCAGCGCCTATCTGGCGCGGACCATCGTGGTGCCATTGCGGCAGCTGGCACTGGCTGCGCACCGGTTTCGGCTGGGGCGCCAGCGCGATGTGGTGGTACCGCGCCTGCCTCATAGAAGAGACGAGATCGGTGGGCTCGCGCGGGCGTTGGCCGACATGACGGCGGCGCTGAGGCAGCGCATCGATGCGACCGAGGCCTTTGCCGCGGATGTCGCCCATGAGCTGAAGAACCCGCTGGCCAGCCTGCGCAGTGCGGTGGAGGCGCTGGGCAGTGTGAAGGATGCGAAGGCGCGCGCACAGCTGTTCGGGCTGATCGACGAGGATGTGCGGCGGATCGACCGGCTGATCACCGATATTTCGGCGGCATCGCGGCTGGACGCCGAATTGTCGCGCGCGCGGATGCAGCCGGTGGATGTGTCGCAGCTGGTTTCCGGCCTGCAGGCGGCGCAAACGGCGGCCGGGCCGTGGCGGAACGGTGTGGCGCTGAAAACGAAGCTGGCGCCCAAGGGCGAAACCCTCGTGTGGTCCGACGGCGATCGGTTGTTGCAGGTGCTCAACAACCTTATCGACAATGCGCTGAGCTTCTCGCCCGAGGGCGGGGAGATCGGGGTGGAGGTCTCCCGCCGGGGCAATGCGGTGGAAGTGCGGGTGACCGACCAGGGCCCCGGCGTGCCCAGGGAGGCGCGCGATGCGATCTTCGAGCGCTTCTATTCCGAGCGCCCGCGGCATGAGGATTATGGCAAGCACAGCGGGCTGGGGCTTTCCATCGCGCGCGCCATCGTCGAGGCTATGGATGGTCAGATCCGCGTGGACGACCGCGGGGATGGCAAGCCCGGGGCGGAGTTCACCATACGCCTTCCCGCGCTGTGAACCGCACCATCCACGCCACGGCCGTTTCGATCGGCGGCGCCGGCGTGCTGCTGCTGGGGGAGCCCGGGTGCGGCAAATCCGATCTGGCGCTGCGGTTGATCGACCGGGGGGCAAGGCTGGTGGCGGACGACCGGGTGATAGCGCTGGCGGAGGACGGCGAGCTGCGCCTGTCTGCGCCGGAGACGCTGAAGGGCCTGATCGAAGTGCGGGGTGTCGGGATCCTGGCGATGCCCTTCGAAACCGGGGTTCGTGCCTGCCTGGCGGTTCGGTTCTCGGAGCGGCCCGAGCGGTTGCCGGAGCGGGAGCTGCTGTTGGTGGAGGGGGTAAGCCTTCCGGCGCTGTGGCTGGCGCCGTTCGAGGCGTCCACGCCGATCAAAGTGGAACTGGCAGTGGCACAAGTCGCAGCACGCGGCTAGAATCCCCCGCATGACGGCAGACGCAAGGATCGATGAACCACCGCCTCCGGTGCTGGTGGTGACCGGGCTTTCCGGTGCGGGCAAGTCGACGGCGCTGAAGGCGCTTGAGGATGTCGGCTATGAGGCGGTGGACAATTTGCCGCTGTCGCTTCTGGGGCCCTTGCTTGCCGTGCCGGATGCCAACCGGCTGGCGATCGGCATCGATGCGCGGACGCGCGCCTTTGATCCGGAGCTGGTGCTGGACGCGATTGCCGACCATGCCATCAAGGGGCGTACCATCCGCATTCTGTATATCGATTGCGCCGGCAACGAGCTGGTGCGGCGGTTTTCGGAGACCCGCAGGCGGCATCCGCTGGCGCTGGACAGGCCAGCGGGCGATGGCGTGGCGATGGAACGCGAGATGCTGGCCGAGCTGCGGCGGGTAGCCGATGTGGTGATCGATACCACCGATTTCAGCACGAACGACCTGCGGCGGGCCGTATCCACGCGCTTTGGGGCGCCCGGCCACAAGGCGTTGACCTTGACGCTGATGAGCTTTGGCTATGCGCGCGGGGTGCCGCGCGACGCGGATCTTGTATTCGATATGCGATTCCTGCGGAATCCGCACTGGATGCCGGATCTGCGGGCGAAAACCGGCACCGACCGGGCTGTTCGCGCCTATGTGGAGGGCGATCCGGGGTATCGCGAGGCCTTTGCGGCAATAGTTGCACTTCTAACTATGCTGTTGCCCGGCTATGCGCGGGAAGGACGTGCCTATCTGACGGTGGCTTTCGGCTGCACCGGCGGTCGGCATCGGTCTGTTGCAGTGGCGGAAGCAGCAGGAGAGGCGCTGCGGGAAGCCGGATGGGTGAATGCGGTGGTGCACCGCGACCGGACGCACGGGCCGGAAGACGATGCGCTGGATGCGGATGGGCATGGCCCTCAGCAGGCCGGCGGAGAGAAAGGACTGTAATGATTGGGTTGGTTCTGGTCACGCATGGCAAGCTGGCGACAGAGTTCGTCGCTGCCATGGAACATGTGGTGGGGCCGCAGCAGCAGTGCCAGGCGGTCTGCATCGAGGCCAACGACGACATGGAAGAGAAGCGGGCCGAAATCGCCCGCGCGGCAGCCGAAGTGGACAAGGGCGCGGGCGTGATCCTGCTGACCGACATGTTCGGCGGGACGCCTTCCAACCTTGCGATCTCGCTGCTGGGGCGGCCGAACCTGGAAGTGATTGCCGGCATCAACCTGCCGATGCTGATCAAGCTGGCCAGCGTGCGCAAAGCCAAGAGCGTGGGTGAAGCCGTGGATATGGCGCAGGAAGCTGGACGAAAATATATAAGCGTTGCAAGCAGGTTGCTTGGAGAAGCTGCATAACCATATAAACAAGCCGGGGGTGGAGAGTTTGGACGCAGGACCTGTCACGCTACTGATTACGAACAAGCGCGGCCTGCATGCGCGGGCGAGCGCCAAGTTCGTGACGCTGGCAAGCCAGTTCGAATCGACGGTTACCGTTTCCAAGGACGGTTCCGAAGTGCTGGGCACATCGATCATGGGGCTGATGATGCTGGCGGCCGCGAACGGTGACCATATCGATGTGCGCGCCGAGGGCGCGGATTCGCGCGAGGCGCTGACGGCGCTGGTGGACCTGGTGCAATCGAAGTTCGGGGAAGAGTGACGCGGGAGGGATAGCCTCCCGCGCCTGTTTACCTGTTGTCGGGCTGGCTTCGCACCAGTTCCAGCCCGCGCCGGGTGATGCGATAGGGCTGCCCGCGATCCGCAGGTCGGGTCTTCGGCAATTCTGCGAGTTAAGGCTTTGCCTTAATCGCGGCCGCCTACGAGCCGGCCGCTTCCGACTGCAACTGAATATAGTTCTGCAGGCCCTGATCCTTGATCATCTGCAGTTGCGTCTCGAGGAAATCCACATGCTCTTCCTCGGCTTCGAGGATCTCCACGAACAATTCGCGGGTGCCGAAATCGCGGATGGAGTCGCAATAGGGAATGGCTTCCTTCAGCAGCACAAGCGCTTCGTTCTCCAGCGCCAGGTCCGCCTCCAGGATTTCCTGCACATTTTCGCCCAGGCGCAGGCGGTTCAGCGTTTGCAGGTTGGGCAGGCCGTCGAGGAAGAAGATGCGCTCCATCAGCTTGTCGGCATGCTTCATCTCGTCGATGGACTCATGATACTCGTACTTGGCGAGCTTCTTGATGCCCCAGTTGTCCAGCATCCGATAGTGGACGAAATACTGGTTGATGGCCGTCAGCTCGCCCTTCAGGACGGCGTTCAGATATTCGATTGCTTTCTTGTCGCCGCGCATAATCGCCTCATATTTCAGGAGTTGTCCGCGATATAGCGCTGTCTTTGATTAAAATCAAGGAAAATCAGATAGTTAGTTGCGAACGGCTTTGAATAGCATTCGCAAGTCCCTGAGGTGGACGGTTGTGCTGCAGGCTTGCCTGCCGATGGGGATGCTCTAAAGCGGGCCGCCATGACTGATGCATCCCCGGCGGCAGATTACCGCCACACCGTGTTCCTGCCCGAAACGGGCTTCCCCATGAAGGCCGGCCTTGCCGTGACCGAGCCGCGCCTGCTGGAGCGCTGGGCGGCGGACGATGCCCATGCGCGGCTGCGGGAGATCCGCACCGGCGCTGCGCGCTGGATCCTGCACGATGGCCCGCCCTATGCGAACGGCGACATGCACCTGGGCCATGCGATGAACCATATCCTGAAGGATCTGGTGGTGCGCACGCGGACGATGATGGGCTTCGACAGCCCCTATATCCCCGGCTGGGATTGCCACGGCCTGCCGATCGAATGGCGGGTGGAGGAGCTGAACCGGGCCAAGGGGGTGCAGAAGGGCGAGGTCGATTTCATCGCCTTCCGCCAGCAGTGCCGGGATTATGCCGCGCATTGGGTGGATGTGCAGCGCGCGCAGCTGAAGCGGCTGGGGATCTGGGGGGATTGGGATAATCCCTATCTTACCATGAATTTCTCGTCGGAAGCTGTGATTGCATCTGAACTGATGAAATTCGCCGAGACGGGGCAGGTCTATCGCGGCGCCAAGCCGGTGATGTGGTCTCCGGTGGAGCAGACGGCGCTGGCCGAAGCCGAAGTCGAGTATGACGACATCACCTCCACGCAGGTGGATGTGGCGTTCGAGATCGTGGAAGCGCCGAATGCGCCGGAGCTGGTGGGGGCGTTTGCGGTTATCTGGACGACAACGCCTTGGACGCTGCCGGTGAACCGGGCTTTGGCGTATGGGGCGGAAATCGAATATGTTGCTAGGCGATATACGCTGTCTACCCTGATTCCTACGCAGCCAAGAAGTTTAACGCACCGGCCGTCTGCACAACCGGATCCGAATATTGTCTATGTTCTCGCATCTGATCGTGTTGCCGAGTTTGACGAGAAGATAGAGTTAGCAGGCTACTTCTTTGACCAGGAGGTGTGGAGAGGCCACGGCCGAAATCTAGAAAATGCCGTCGCTTTACATCCTTGGAATCACCTTGGCGGATTCTTCGCCGAACCGCGCCGGCTGCTCGCTGGCGATTTCGTCACCACGGACGCCGGCACAGGCCTTGTCCACATGGCGCCGGATCATGGCGAGGACGATTTCTATCTGTGCAAGGCGCACGGCATCGACCCGAAATTCGTCGTCGGGCCGGACGGCACCTATCAGGCGGACTGGCCGGTTGTGGGCGGGATGCATGTCTATAAGGTGAATGCGCTGGACGGGCCGGTTTGCTCGGCGCTGCGCGAGGCCGGGGCCTTGCTGGCGGCGTCGGAAGACTACAAGCACAGCTATCCGCATTCGTGGCGATCAAAGGCTAAGCTGATCTATCGCTGCACGCCGCAGTGGTTTGTGGCGATGGACCGCGATCTTGGTGACAGCTCGACGCTGCGCGGGCGGGCGCTGAAGGCGATTTCGGATACCAGCTGGTATCCGAGCCAGGGTGAAAATCGTATCCGGGCGATGGTGGAAGGGCGGCCCGACTGGGTGCTGTCGCGCCAGCGCGCGTGGGGCGTTCCGATCACGCTGTTCGTGAAGAAGGGGACTGGCGATTATCTGCGCGACCCTGAGGTGAACGCGCGGATCAAGGCCGCCATCGAGGCGGACGGCGCGGATGCCTGGTGGACGCGCGACCCGCAGGAGTTCCTCGGCAACGCCTATGCCGCCGACGACTATGACCAGGTGACCGACATCCTCGATGTCTGGTTCGACAGCGGCTCGACCCATGCTTTCGTCACCGAAGCCCGCCTTGGGGCGGAGCAGGCCGATCTGTATCTGGAAGGCTCCGACCAGCATCGGGGCTGGTTCCAGTCCTCGCTGCTGGAAAGCTGCGGCACGCGGGGCAGGGCGCCCTACAAGGGTGTTCTCACCCACGGGATGACGCTGGACGACAAGGGCCGCAAGATGTCCAAGTCGCTGGGCAATGTCGTCGATCCGCAGACGATCATCCGCGAGTCCGGCGTTGATGTGCTAAGGCTGTGGGTGGCCTCCACCGATACGTCGGAGGACCAGCGCTTCGGCAAGCTGGCCATGCAGACGACGGTGGATGCCTATCGCAAGCTACGGAATACGCTGCGCTATCTGCTGGGTGCGCTGCACGGGTTTTCCGCTGATGAGGCGGTGCCGGCGGCCGACATGCCGGAGCTGGAGCGCTATGTGCTGTCGCGGCTGGCAGCGCTGGACGCCGAGGTTCGCGCGGCGGTGCATGTGCATGGCTATAACCGCATGATGGCGGCGATCACGAGCTTCGTGAACCTCGATCTGTCGGCCTTTTATTTCGATGTCCGCAAGGACAGCCTCTATTGCGATGCCCCCGGCAGCCTGACGCGGCGGGCCTATCGGACGGTTCTGGCGACGCTGTTCGATGCGCTGGTGGGATGGCTGGCACCCGTGCTGGTGTTCACCGCCGAAGAGGCGTTTGAGTATCGGCATGGAGCGGAGGCCGGTTCGGTGCATTTCGGCACCTGGCTGGAAATCCCGACCGATTGGCGCGACGAGGCGCTGGAAGCAAAGTTCGAACGGCTGCGCGAATTGCGGTCGGTCGTGACGCAGGCGATCGAGCCGATGCGGCGCGAGAAGCAGGTCGGATCCTCGAACGAGGTGCGCGTGCTGCTGCAGCTGCCGGAAGCGGCGGATGTGGCGCTGGTCAATTCGGTGAATTTCGCCGAGCTGTGCATCGTATCTTCGGTGGAGGCCGTGACCGGGGCCGAGCAGGTGCGGGTGACGATTTCCGATGACGCGCGTTGCGCGCGCTGCTGGCGCTATCTGCCGGATGTCATGCCGGAAACGCAGCTGTGCGGGCGCTGCACCGAAGCTGTCGATGGGAAGGCCGCGGCATGAAGGCGGTTGCCTATATCCTGGCCGCGATCGTGTTCGTGGTGGACCAGCTGGTGAAATATTGGGTGGTGAACATCGTCCAGCTGGAAACCCGGGTGAGTATTCCGGTGCTGCCCTTCTTTTCGCTGACCTGGGTGGAAAACCGCGGCGTTTCCATGGGGATGATGACGGCCGACACTGAGGTAGGCCGCTGGCTGCTGGTGGCGCTGACGGCGCTGATCGCCGTTGTCGTCGCCGTCTGGATCCGCCGGGAAAAGCAGTGGCCCGAGGCGCTGGCGCTGGGGCTGGTGCTGGGCGGCGCGCTGGGCAACATCGTGGACAGGGTGCGTTTCGGCTATGTAGTCGATTTTGTGCACCTCCATGCCGGACGCTGGTCATTCTATGTCTTCAACGTCGCGGATGCTGCCATTACAGTCGGCGTCGCGATCCTGCTGATCCGGGCGTTGTTCGGTCGTTCGGACAGCCCCGGTTCATCGAATTCCAGTGAAAGAGTGCGTGATGCATAAGGCCGTCTTCCTCCTTCTCCCCGCTGTGCTGCTTGCCGGCTGCAAGAGCAGCGATATCGCCGATCGCAAGCGGCCCGACGAATTCGCCATCGGCAAGCAGGCGCCGCTGGTGATCCCGCCGGATTATGCGCTGCAGCCGCCGCGCCCCGGTGCACCCCGTCCGATCGGAGCCGACAGCCAGCAGCAGGCGCTGGAAGCGCTGTTTGGCCCCGGCGTGCAGCTGCCGCCGAAGTCCGAGATCGAGAACAAGATGCTGAGCGATGCGAAGGCAGTTCGTACCGACACAGGCATTCGCTCGACTGCCGACGATGCCCCCGGGCCGAACGGCACGGCCGTCGTCGACAAGGGCAGCTTCCTGCGCGAACTGCTGGATGCCCCCGCCGGCACCCGCAACGCCGACATTGCCCGCGTGACCGTGGGCGGCACCGGCAACTGATCCGGTTGGCCGGGCGGTGATGCCCGGCCCCGATATGCTCAGCGTCGCTTGAAAAGGCTGCCGAGCAGGCCGCGGACCAGGCTGCGGCCGGCCTGTGTTGCCATGGCTGCTGCCGCGCCTACTGCGACCTTCTCCAGCTGGCCCATAGGCGAGGCCTTGTAGGCGCGGGCTGCTGCGGCGTCTTCCTTTGCCTTGGCGACATTTGCCTTGCGGGCTTCAATCTCGGCCTGTTCGGTAGCCTTGGCTTCGGCTGCGGCGTTGGCCTTGGTGGACAGCATTTCAAAGGCGGATTCGCGGTCGACCGTTTCCTCATACTTGCCCGCATATGGCGAGCTGGTGACGATCACCTTGCGCTCGCCATCGACCAGCGGGCCGCAGCGGGAGCAGGGCGGGCGGATCAGCACCCGCTCGACGGGAGAGGGGGCGCCGTCGGCCATCAGCAGCGAAACCAGCGCCTCGCCGGTTTTCAGCTCCAGGATTTCGCGCTCGACATTCACCTGTGGGTTGGGGCGGAAGGTGGTGGCTGCCGCCTTCACGGCCTTCTGGTCGCGCGGGGTGAAGGCGCGGAGCGCGTGCTGGACGCGGTTCCCGAGCTGGCCGGCGATGTCATCGGGGATGTCGATCGGGTTCTGGGTGATGAAATAGACGCCGACGCCCTTGGAGCGGATCAGGCGGACGACCTGCTCGATCTTGTCGAGCAGGGCCCTGGGCGCATCGTCGAAGAGCAGGTGGGCCTCGTCGAAGAAGAAGACCAGCTTGGGCTTGTCCGGGTCGCCGACTTCGGGGAGTTCCTCGAACAGCTCGGAAAGCATCCAGAGCAGGAAGGTGGCGTAGAGCTTGGGGCTGGCCATCAGCTTGTCGGCGGCGAGGATGTTGACCTGGCCGCGGCCGTCTTCGCCGACCGTCAGCAGGTCGGTGATGGCCAGTGCCGGCTCGCCGAAGAATCGGTCGCCGCCTTGCGATTCGAGGCTCAGCAACTGGCGCTGGATGGCGCCGACGGACTGGGCGGTGACATTTCCATAGGCCGTCGCCAGCTCCTTGGCATTGTCGGCGCAATAGACCAGCATCTGCTTCAGGTCCTTCAGGTCCAGCAGCAGCATGCCCTGATCGTCGGCGACCTTGAAGGCGATGGCGAGGACACCCTCCTGCGTTTCGTTGAGGCCGAGCAGGCGGGCGAGCAGCAGAGGCCCCATTTCGGAAACGGTGGTGCGGACAGGGTGGCCCTGTTCGCCGAACAGATCCCAAAAGACGACCGGGTTGTCCACATAGGTAAGTGGCGCGACGCCGAGGTCGGTTGCGCGAGCCTGGAAGGCTTCGTGGGTTTTGGACGTGGGCGAGCCGGGCATCGCCATGCCGGCAAGGTCGCCCTTCACATCGGCCATGAAGACCGGAACGCCATCCTTGCTGAAGCCTTCGGCCAGCACCTGCAACGTCACGGTCTTGCCGGTGCCGGTGGCGCCGGCGATCAGCCCGTGGCGGTTGGCGCGCTTTAACACCAGTGCCTGCGGATTTGCCCCGCCTGACTGTGCGCCGATGAAGAGTGTGTCGGTGTCCGCCAAAATTTGCCTCCGCTGCCTGTATCTTCGGTCAGGCTAGCGGAGGCATGGAACAGATAGAAGTGCTTACTGGATTTTCACGCCGATGAATCGGCCGGGCGTGTTCCCGCGCTGCACGAACATCAGCACCGTGTCGCGGCCGGCCTTGCGGGCGGCGCTGACGGCATTCGCGGCTTCCTGCGGGGTTTTCACCGGCTGCTGGTTCACCGAGACGATAATGTCGCCGCGCTGGATGCCTTCCTCGGCTGCGTTGGACGAGGGGTTCACCTTGGCGACCACCACACCCTGCACTTCGGCAGGCAGGCGGAGCTGCTGACGAATTTCCGGGGTGAGCGACTGCAGCGTCAGGCCGAGCGACTTGCGCGCGGCTTCGGCGCCGGGCTGGTCTCCGGCGGCGGGATCCGACGGCTCTACCTGCTCGGGCTGGCCGAGGAGCGAGGCTTCCGTCGGGCGTTCGCCGATGGTGGCCGTGAGCGTCATCCTCTTGCCGCCGCGCACCACCTCCACCGGCACGCGGGTGCCGATCGGGGTGTTGGCGACGATGTAGGAAAGGCTGTTGTCAGGCGTGACTTCCTGGCCGGCGACCTTCAGCACCACGTCGCCCTGCTGGATACCGGCGGCGCGCGCCGGGCCGGAGGGCTCAACCGCGGCGACGATTTCGCCGCGATCCTTGGGCAGGCCAAGCGAGGAGGCGATGGCCGGCGTCATGTTCTGGATCTGCACGCCCAGATAGCCGCGCTTCACCTTGCCGGTGTTGCGGAGCTGTTCGATGACAGGCTGGGCGAGTTCGGCGGGGATGGCAAAGCCGACGCCGACGTTGCCGCCGGTGGGCGAGAAGATCGCCGTGTTGATGCCGATTACATTGCCATTGAGATCGAACAGCGGGCCGCCGGAATTGCCCTGATTGATGGAGGCGTCCGTCTGGATATAGCGATCATAGGCGCCGCCGCCCTGGATGCCGCGATGCAGGGCCGAGACGATGCCCGCCGTGACGGTGCCAGAGAGGCCGAAGGGGTTGCCGATGGCGATCGCCCAATCGCCGGGACGGATGCCCATCGAATTGCCGAACTGCACATAGGGCAGGTTCTGGCCATCAATCTTCAGCACGGCGAGATCCGAGAGCGGATCGCGGCCGACAACGCGCGCCTTGTATTCGCGACGGTCTGACAGGGTGACGGTGATGGTATCGACCAGCTTCTGCCCGTCGCGGCCGGAAATCACATGGTTGTTGGTGACCACATAGCCGTCGGGCGAGATCAGGAAGCCGGAGCCGAGCGAGTTGGCTTCACGGGTGACGGGCTGGCCGTCCTCCGTCTGCTGCTCCTGGAAGCGGCGGAACAGTTCCTCCAGATTGGTGCCGGGGCCGAAACGCGGGAAGCTGCCGACTTCTACGCGCTGGGTCGTGGAGATGTTCACCACGGCCGGCTGCAGGCGGGCCGTGAGATCGGCAAAGCTGACGGGCGCGCCGCGCGGCGCCATCCCGGCGGGCCCGGCGGTGACCGGCGCGGCGGTGACCGGCCCGGCGGTGACCGGCGCGGCAACCGGGGCAGCAGGCACGGCCTGCGGGGCCGCGGTCTGGGCGAGGACCGGTATGGTGGCAGCGACCAGGGCAGCGACGCCGGCTGACAGGCCGGCCGTCAACCAGCGCGAGCGACTTTCGCCGCGGCCAGTCTGGCCTTCATTCTGCCCGGCAGACCGGTCTTGATTCAGTTGGGGTTCGAGCACCAGCAATCTCCGAAAGGACGAATTAAGTTGTCGCCTGTTGGGCGGAGCCAATTTAATGCCCGCTGAATGGTGCTTCCCACACGACGAGCCGTGTGGGAAGCCCCGTTCAGCTGAGTAGGCCGCGTGCCATCAGCCGCCGCGACGGCCCTGGAACTCGCGCAGGAATTCGTTCGACGGGCTCAGCACAACCGAGCTGTTCCCTTGCGCGAAGCTCTTCCGATAGGCTTCCATCGACCGGTAGAAGGCATAGAAGTCGGGATCCTTGCCAAAGCTTTCCGCATAGACGCGGGCGGCGTCTGCGTCGGCGGTTGCGCGGATGATCTGCGCTTCCTTTGCGCCCTGCGCGCGGATGGTGAGAGCCTCCTGCTGGCGTGCGGTGCGCATCCGCTCGAATGCGGCTTCGAGCGGGGTGCCCGGCGGAAGGTCTGCACGCTTGATGCGCACGTCGATGATTTCAGCTCCATAGGCCTTGGCCGAGCGGTTCACCGCCTCCTGGATATTGTCCATCGAACGGCCGCGTTCCGGCGACAGCAGCAAGTCGAAGCGTTGGGCGCCGAGCTCGTTGCGGATGCGCGAGGAAAGGATGCGCGAAAGCTCTTCCGAGAGGCGCTGCTCGTTTTGCACGGTCTGGTACATGCGGACCGGATCGACGATGCGGAAACGGGCATAGGCATCGACGACGAGGCGCAGCTGATCGGTGGAGAGCACCGTCTGCGGCGCAATGTCGAGGGACATGATGCGCTTGTCGATGAAGATGGCGTTCTGCACGAACGGCTTTTTCAGGACCAGGCCGGCGCCGGTCTGGCCGAAGGTTTCGCCCTTTTCGTAGGTGTTCACGGTCGCGACCGGGCGACCGATCTGCAGGATGATGGCCTGCTTGTCCTCGGGGACGCGGATCACCGAGAAAAACAGGAGGAGCAGGATGAGGGCGAGGCCGGCACCGCCGGCTATCAGGGTGCGCTGGGTCATTTCGCTGCCTCCTGCTCGGCGCGGGCTGCGGCATTTGCCTGTGCCCGGCGCTGCACTTCAGGAAGCGGCAGATAGGCCTGCACGCCCGGGGTCTCGATCACCGTCGTATCCACCTTGCCAAGCACATTTTCCATGGTTTCCAGATACATGCGTTTGCGGGTAACTTCCGGCGCCAAGCGATATTGTTCATACACCTTGTCGAAGGCGGCGGTAGCGCCGCCGGCCTGCGCCTGGATCTGCTGGGCGTAGGCGCGCGCCTGGTTGAGGAATTGCTGGGCGTCCTGCTGGGCGGCCGACACGTCCTTGAACGCTTCGTCGACGGCGCCCGGCGGGTCGGCCTTGTTGATGTCGACGCCCTGCACCAGGATACCGGCGCCATAGCTGTCGAGAATCTCCTGCACCCGTTCGCGCACCTGCTCTGCAATGGCGGCGCGTTCGGGGCCGATGGCGTTGTTGAGCGTGGAGCGGCCGACGACTTCGCGCATGGCGGATTCGGTGGCGTCGCGCACGGTGCCGCTCTGGTCGGCTATCTGGAACAGATAATCCTCGGCGTTCTTGATACGCCAGCGGACGGCATAGGCGATGTTGATGACATTGCCATCGCCGGTGATCATCAGATTTTCCGCGTCGCCCTCTGCATTGCCGATGGGAGTCGTCTGGATATCCTCGAACGGCACCTTGGTCACCAGATCGATGGGAGCAGGCAGCTTCAGATGGAAGCCGGGTGTTGCCGTGTGGGAGAATTTGCCGAGCCGGGTAACCACGGCGCGTTCGCCGGCGCCGACCTGATAGCCCGACGTGAGGGCGAGGAGTGCGAAAACAAGGCCGCCCGCCATCAGCCCCCAGGGAAGGTTGGGCCGGCCGCGTCCGCCGCCGCCACCGCCCGAGCCACCCGTTCCGCCGCCGAGGCCGCGGAGCTTTTCCTGGCTGCGGCGAATGAACTCATCGAAATCCGGGCTGCCGCTGCTGCGCTGGCGATCCTCGCCGCCGTTGCGCGGGCGGGGCGTATCGCCCCATGGGCTGCGCGGGCCGGAGCTGTTCTTGCCGGACTCGGGCTTGCCCGGCTTTCCGGGCTGATTCATGCCACCCCAAGGGTTGCGACGCTTTTCTCCTTCGCCGTCGCGGTCTGAACCATCATCATTGTTCCAGGGCATGTACGCCTTTCCCAAACCCCTCTGGCCGTCAGGCCGTGTACCGACACGCCAACCAGCCGGAAACTGGCCGGATTGCAGCGCTGTAATCCGGGATATAGGGGCATGGCCTTTGGAAAGCGAGGGCTGCAATGACGGATCGGGAGCAGGCGGTGGCCGCGCTGCAGGAAATGACGGATCCGAAGCGGTCTGCAGGGTTGATGCAATCGGGCCGGGTCTCCGGGCTGACGGTGCGCGAGGACGGCACCGCGGGGCTGGTGCTGGCGGTGGACGACCTGACGCGGGCCGAAGCGCAGGCGCTGGAGAGCGCTGTGGGGGCGCGGCTGCGGGCGGCGGGGTTTGCGGCGGTGCGGATCATCCAGACGTCGGAGCGGGGCGCGGCGCCTGTGGCGGACGCCGGGGCGGTGGCGGGCGTGCGGCATGTGATCGGCGTCGGAGCGGGGAAGGGCGGCGTCGGCAAATCGACGGTTGCCGCCGGGCTGGCGCTGGCGCTGAAGCGGCGCGGGCTGGCGGTGGGTCTGCTGGATGGGGATATCCAGGGACCTTCTCTGCATATCCTGCTGGGCGTGAAGGAGCGGGCGAAGGCGACCGCTGACAAGCAACTGCTGCCGGTGGAGGCCCATGGGCTGAAGATGCTGGGGATGGGGCTGATGGCCGATCCCGACAAGGCGGTCGCCTGGCGCGGGCCGATGGTGGCCGGGGCACTGGTGCAGATGGCGACGGTCGCCGATTGGGGCGCTCTGGATGTGCTGGTGGTGGATTTGCCGCCGGGGACGGGTGACGTGCATTTGGCTTTGGCGCAGAAGCTGAAGCCTTCGGGGGCGCTGGTGGTGACAACTCCGCAGGCGCTGGCGACTGCAGACGCGCGGCGCGCGGTTTCCTTCTTTGGCGTGGTGCAGGTGCCGGTGCTGGGCGTGGTGATGAACATGGCCGGGATGCCGGCGCCGGATGGGACGATGCTCTATCCGTTCGGGAAGCCGGATGGGGCAGGGCTGGGCGCCGAGGTGCTGGCGGAACTGCCGCTGGACCCTGCCGTGGTAGAGGCGTCCGATGCCGGGCGGCCTCTGGCGACGGGCGCGGTCGCCGAGGGGCTGGATCTGGTGGCGGCCAGGCTGGCGGCGCAACTGGGGCTTTAGCTCTGGCCTGCGACTGTCATGCCGTCGATGCGGACGGTGGGGGCGTTGGTGGACTGGCGGAATTCCAGGTCGTTGGCCGGGATCAGGGCGCGGAACATGTCGGCGAGGTTGCCGGCGATGGTGGCTTCGCTGATCGGCTCGGCGAGCTGGCCGTTGCGGATGCGGAAACCGCCGGCACCACGGCTGTAATCGCCGGTGAGCGTGTTGACGCCCATGCCGATCAGTTCCGTGACGTAGATGCCGTCCGCTATGTCGGACATCAGATCGTGCGGGCTGGCTGTGCCCGCATCCATCCAGAGGTTTGACGAGGAGACGCCAGGCGGGCCGGCGCTGCCGCGGCTGGCGTGGCCGGTGGGCTGCAGGTTGAGCTGGCGGGCGGACGCGCTCTCGATCAGCCAGCCGGTCAGGTGGCCATCGGCTATGATGTCTCGCGGGGCGGTGGGGAGGCCTTCGCCGTCGAAGGCGCGGGAGCGGAGGCCGCGCGGCAAGTGCGGGTTATCGCGGATGTGGATGCCGGGGGCAAAGAGCTGCTCCTTCTCGCGGCCGAGGAGAAAGCTGGTCTTGCGGGCGATGGAGCTGCCGGTGATCGCCGACAGCAGATGTCCGAGCAGGCTTGGGGAAACGCGCTTGTCGAAGATGACCGGCATGGCGCCGGTGGGGGCGCTGGTGGGCGACAGGCGTTCGAGCGCGCGGCTGGCGGCGCGATAGCCGATTTCGGCCGGCGATTCGAGGTCGGCAAGGTGACGGGCCTGATGCCAGTCGTAGTCGCGCTGCATGGTGGCGCCTTCGCCGGCGATTACGACGGCTGAGGCGGAAACGGAGCTGCCGTAGGCGGCGCCGCGGAAGCCGGTGGAAGTGGCGAGCGCAGAGCTGCTGGTGCCGCAGCTGGCAGAGCCGCCTTCGCTGTTGGTGATGCCCTTGACGGCGAGCGCGGCGTTTTCGGCTTCCAGCGCCATTTCATGCAGGCGCTCGGCGGAGACGTTGGCGGCGGCTTCGTCGTGGAGATCGAAATCGGCGAACGGACCGCGCGAGAGGAGATTTGCAGCGGCAAGGCCCGCGAACGGATCCGGCGTGGCTTCGCGGGCCATCGAGGCGGCTCGCTCGGCGGCTTCGGCGAGGGCGGATGGCGAGAGATCGGAGATGGAGACTTGTGCCGAGCGGTTGCCGAGGAACAGGCGCAGGCCGATTTCCTCGCCTTCGGAGCGGCCGATGTCTTCCAGCTTGCCCAGACGAACGCTGATTCCGGTGGAGGTTTCGCCGAAATAGACGGCGTCGGCGCTGTCGGCCCCGGCCTTCCTTGCAAGCGAGAGGAGGTGGTCGAGGCGATCCAGCGCGGCGTCGGAACTTAGCATGGCAACGACTTAGGCGGCGTGCCGCTGGGCTGCAAGAAGGGCCGGCAGCTACGCTGCAAGAAGGGCGGGCGAGAGTGCTGCAAGGAGGATGGGCAGCACAAGCAGGGCGCCGGCAAGGCGATTGGAGCGGAAACGGCTGAGGGCCGACGGTGTGCTGGCTGGATCGAAGCTGGTGGCCTGCCAGCCGAGATGGGCGGCGGCTGGGATCATGCCGAGAAGGGCGAGGGGGTGGCCCCAGCGCCAGAGGGCGGCACCGAGCAGGAGGATGGTAGCGATATAGAAAAGGCCGACGCCGCTCTTCAGGTTCGGGCCGAGGGCCCGGGCAGAGGATTTGACTCCGGCGAGCGCGTCGTCCTCGATATCCTGCGCTGCGTAGATGCTGTCGTAGCCGAGCGTCCAGGCGATGCAGGCGGCGTAGGCGAGGAGCATGACCGGGAGGTCTGCGCGCAGATTCGGGTCGGCTGCGGCCCAGCCCACCGGGACACCCCAGTTGAAGGTGAGACCGAGCCACGCCTGCGGCCACCAGGTGATGCGTTTCATGAACGGGTAGCCCGCCACGAGGGCGAGTGAGCCGAGGGCGACCAGTTGTGCCTGCAGGGGGAGGGCGAGGAGGACGGCGAGGCCGATCAGCGAGAGGGCGACGAGGAAGGTCCAGGCGTGGCGGACGGGAATTGCACCGCTGGCGACGGGGCGGCTGGCCGTGCGGGTGACTTGGGCGTCGAGGTCGCGGTCGATGATGTCGTTATAGACGCAGCCTGCGGCGCGCATGGCGATGGCACCCACTAGGAACAGCGGCCAGAGCGGCCACCAGCCCGCAGCCGGGCTGAGGAAGGCGCCGATGAGGCAGGGCCAGAACAGCAGCCAGATGCCGGCGGGGCGGTCGAACCGGGCGAGGCGGGCGTATTCGGCGGCTCGCGGTGGCAGGCGATCTACCCAGGTGGCGACGGCGTCGGGGGTCATGTGGCTGGCCTTAGGGGATGTGGGCGCTTCTTGACAGCTGCGGTTTTGGCGACGAGCCTGCCGATATGCCGCTGGGGGATTATCAGCTTTCGGATTTCACCGACGGACCGTGGACGCGGCCGGTTTATCGGCGCGGGAGCGGGCCGGCGGTGATCGTGATGCACGAGATTCCGGGGCTGCATCCGCTGGTGGTGCGGTTTGCCGACCGGCTGGTGGAATCGGGGATGACCGTGTTCATGCCCAGCCTGTTCGGGACGCCGGGGAAGCAGTTGAGCACCGGCTATATGCTGGGGCAGATGTTCCTGAATGTCTGCATCCGACGGGAGTTTTCGACCTGGAAGGGTGGCAAATCGAGCCCGATTGTCGACTGGTTGCGGGCGCTGGCTCGGTTTGCCCATGCTGACTGCGGTGGGCCGGGGGTTGGGGCTGTGGGGATGTGTTTTACCGGTGGGTTTGCGCTGGCGATGATGACGGAGCCCAGTGTCGTTGCTCCGGTACTGTCGCAACCGAGCTTGCCGTTTCGGGATCCGGGTGGATTGGATGCTTCGGAGGCTGAGATCAGTTGTGCCAAGTTGCGGATGGAAGCGGAAGGGCTGACGTTGCTGGGGTTGCGGTTCAAGGGGGACAAGTTTGTGCCGGCGGAGCGGTTTGCGCGGTTGCGCAAGGAATTTGGCGAGCGGTTTGAGGATGTTAGTCTGGAACCTGAGGATGCCCGGCAGGTTCCCGGGATGGCACCGCATTCGGTATTGACGATTCACCTGGCCGAAAGCGGGCCTTCGAAGGAAGCCGAGGTGCGGACCATCGGCTTCTTTCGGGAGCGGTTAGGGATTCACGCCGCTACATCGAAGGGGATGATTTCGCCGGACAGGTAGAGCTGGCGGGCTTTTACCCGGCTGAGCTTGCCCGACGAGGTGCGCGGCAGCGTGCGCGGCGGGACCAGTTCGACGACGCAGTTCATGCCGGTGATGGCGCGGACCTTGGTGCGGATCGCTTCCTTCAGGCGGGCGCGTTCGTCCAGATCGGTGGTGCGGCACTGGACCAGCACCGCGGGGGCTTCCTCGCCCTGCGGGGTGGTGATGGAGAAGGCGGCGATGTCGCCGGCCTTGAAGCCTTCGAGCTGCTCAATCGCCCACTCGATATCCTGCGGCCAATGGTTCTTGCCGTTGAGGATGATCATGTCCTTGGCGCGGCCGACGATGAAGATGTGGCCGTCGACGAGATAGCCCATGTCGCCGGTGTCGAGCCAGCCGTCGGCGGAGAGGCAGGCGGCGGTGGCTTCGGGATCGCGGAAATAGCCCTGCATGATCCCAACGCCCTTTACCAGCACGCGGCCGATCTGGCGATCCGGCAAGGGCTTGCCGTTTTCGCCGCGGATTTCGATGGTGAGGCCTTCGAGCGCGATGCCGCAATCGACGATGGCGCGGTAGCGGACGGGCTTGGAGGCATCTGAAGGACCATCTGCAAAGCCTTCGCCTGCAAGCCTTTTTTCGTCGATCAGATCGCAGACGATGCCCTGGCCGACCGGGGCGACCGAGACCGCGAGCGTGGCTTCGGCGAGGCCGTAGCTGGGGGTGAAGGCTTCAGCGCGGAAGCCTGCCGGGGCGAAGGCATCGACGAAGGCCTGGCAGATGTCCGGGCGGATCATGTCGGCGCCATTGCCGGCGATGCGCCAGCGGGAAAGGTCAAAGCGGCCCTCCACGTCGGTCTGCGTCGAGACGCGGCGGGCACAGATGTCGTAGCCGAAGGTGGGCGAATAGCTGAGGCTGTTGCCCGGATTGCGGCTGATGAGGGTGAGCCACGACAGCGGACGGCGGGCGAAATCGTCTGTCGCGATGTAATCGACCGACATCTGCACCGCCATCGGCGACAGCAGCGTGCCGACGAGGCCCATGTCGTGATACCAGGGCAACCACGAGACGCCGCGGTCTCCGGGCGCGATTTCCATGCTTTTCGCGTGGCCGGCGAGGTTCGCCATGACGGCGCGGTGGGTGACCGCGACGCCGTGCGGGAAGCGGGTGGAGCCGCTGCTGTATTGCAGATAGGCGATCGCGTCCGGATCGGCCTGCGGCAGCCCGGCGGCCGGCGCGGGGAGGGCGGCGAACTCTTCCCAGCCGAGCGTTTCGGCAATGCCTTCAGCGGCTTCGCCGAAGATCGACTTCAAACTGTCTGGTCCGAGCACGAGGGCCGGATCGGAGCTGGTGAGCTGGACGCGGATCTGCTCGACATAGGCCTGGCGGCCGCCGAAGGATGTGGGCAGCGGCAGCGGCACCGGAAGCACGCCGGCATAGAGGGCCGCGAAGAAGGCGGCGCAGAATTCGGCGCCGGTTTCGGCGATGAGGGCTATGCGATCGCCGGGCTGCACGCCCTTCGCGATGAGGCGCAGCGCGCCTTCGCGGGCGTCGGCTGCGAGCATGGAATAGGGGTAGACGCGCACAAGATTTGCCTTGGCGTCGTAAAAGTTGAAACCGGTGGCGCCCGTTGCAGCGTAATCGAGGGCTTCGGTGAGGGTTTGATAGCGGCCGGTGACGAACTCGATTCCCGACATCAGCGGGGTAGCGGCAAGCGTTGCAGGCGCATCGGGAGCATTGGTCCCGCTGGTCTGGTTCGTTTCCACTGCAGTCATCTCTGGCTTACCTTCATGATCAGCGACCTTGCGACACGGATTTCCGCATCATTCGGCCGCCTATCTGGCGTGGATGATGGTTCAAAAGAGGCCCGAACTGTGGCAGCAAGGTGGCAATGGCTGAGAACCGGCAAACAAAGGCCCGCAAAGAGCGCACACGAAAGCCTCCCCCTCCTCTTGATCCTGTCATGCTTGATGCCATCGCCGTCAGATATGTCGAGCGTTTTCAGACAACGCGGGCGAGGTTGGTGCGGCTTCTTCGGCAGAAATTGCGGCAGCGGGGCTGGGAAGAGGGCCTGCCGGCTGCCGATCCGGAGGCGGTGGCCGAGCGGATGGTGCAGTTGGGCTATGTGAACGACCAGGCCTTTGCCGAGGCGCGGACGCGGGGGCTGGTACGGCGCGGGATGGGCGCGGGGCGGGTGAAACAGGCGCTGGCGGCCTATGGGGTGGATAGCGAGCTGGTAGCCGCGGCGGTTTCGGACGTGGATGCGTTGGGCGCGGCGGTGGATTTTGCCCACCGCAAGCGGTTGGGCCCGTTCGGACCGCCGGTGACGGAGCCGAAGGCGCGGATGAAGCAGCTGGGGGCGATGGCGCGAGCCGGGCATGGCTATGAGGTGGCGAAACGGGTGGTGGATGCCCGGAGTGAGGAGGAGCTGGAGGATTGAGCTGGCGTTCCTTCGCCTTTTGGCGGAGGGGGCGCCGCGAAACTTCCCAAACTTCCCAGGGAGTCGCGTGTACGGGCGGGTGCGCGCGTAGCTTTTGGGCTTGGTGTAGGACAGCGGAAATTTCGGAAGCTTTGCTGCTGTTTGCACCTGGCGGGGTTTGGCATGGAATGGGGGTGTAGGACAGGGCTGGAGCGGCCGACGCTTTTGGCGAAGCCAAAACGCGCGAGTCCGCGCAAGCCCGGCCGGCGGGGCGTGGGCGACTGCCCACGAACCCGTCCGACGGGCGGGCTTTGCCCGCAATCTTACTTCTCTTGCTGACTTCAAGCGGACTCGGCGGCTTAGCCGCCGGCCGCTTAGCGCGCTCAATTGCTGACCTTGGCAGACAGTGGAATTCACTGTGGATGGAAGTTCAGCTTAGCGATGCAACGGGTTGCCTGGCTGAGGTCGCGATTTCACTGATCGAGCCGACGATGCTGACGTCATCGCATCGTTGTCAGACTGTTATATTTTTCCAATCTCCATAGAAGCTGGATCCCGGGTCAAGCCCGGGATGACGGGAGGGTTGGGCTTGCGGGGAACGGTTTTGCGGGTCGTTTGCTCTGTGGATCCCAGCTTTCGCTGGGATGACGGTTAGGGTGGACGTGCGGGTTTGCGCTCGGTTGGTTTTTTTGCGGCGCGTCCCCACCCCAACCCTGAGCCGTAGGCCACCGAAGGTGAACGGGAGGGGCGTTTTTTCAGTGATGTCGCCCGAAGTCCGGGTCAGCCGTGTCCTGCCCGGCGTCGATGATCGCGCGGCGGATGTCGCGGCTGCTGGTGAAGCGTTGGAACAGGGTGTCGGCGTCGCCCCAGCGGATGGCGCGTTGGAGGGCAGCCAAATCCTCGGTCACGCGGCCCAAAATCTCCAGCACCGCTTCCTTGTTCGTCAGGAACACATCGCGCCACATCGTCGGGTCGGACGCGGCGATGCGCGTAAAGTCGCGAAAACCCCCGGCGGAATATTTGATGACTTCGCCGCGGGTTACGCCTTCGAGGTCCGCCGCTGTGCCGACGATGGAATAGGCGATGAGGTGGGGGATGTGGCTGGTGACCGCGAGCACCAGATCGTGGTGGCGGGCGTCCATGATTTCGACGCGGGAGCCGAGGCGGGTCCAGAATTCGGCGAGGCGGGTGACGGCGGTTTCGTCTGCGCCTTCCAGTGGTGTCAGGATGCACCAGCGGTCTTCGAAGAGCGTGGGGAAGCCGGCGTCGGGGCCGGAGCGCTCGGTGCCGGCGACCGGGTGGGCCGGGATCAGGTGGACGTTTTCGGGGAGGAGGGGGCGGACGGCGTCGATCACGGTTTGCTTGGCGGAGCCGACGTCGGAGACGATGGCGCCGGGCGAGAGGTCTGCGGCGATGTCGCGGGCGACGACCGCGAAGGCGCCGAGCGGCACGGCCAGGATGACGAGATCGGCGTCGACTACGGCGGCTGCGGGCGTGTCTGCTACGTCGTCGAGGAGGCCGAGGTCTATCACGCGCTGGCGGACGGCCGGGTCTGCGTCGGTTCCGGTAAGGGCGACCGTTGGCATCTTCGCCCGCACCGCGCGGGCGACCGATGAGCCGATGAGGCCGAGGCCGATGATGGCGACGCGGGAGAAAGGCAGCATCAGGCGCTTTCGGCGATCTCTGTCAGCGCGGCGATGACACCGGTGGTTTCTTCCTCGGTGCCGACCGAAATGCGCAGCGCGTTGGCGAGGCCCTGTCCGGGGAGCCAGCGGGTGAGGTATCCGCGCTGGGCGAGGCCGTTGTGGAAGGCCTCTGCCGTGAGCGGGCCGGTTTCCGGGCAGGCCATGAGAACGAAGTTCGCCTCGGACGGGATGGCGCGGAGGCCGCCATTGCCAACGCGGTTGCCGAGGCGGGTGATGGCGTCGGCGAGGCGGGTGCGCTGCTCGCGATTCTTGCGCCGGCAGTCGGCGACGAACTGCTGGTCTTCGAGCGCGGCTTCGGCGGCGGCGAGGGCCGGGACCGAGATGGGGAAGGGGGCGCGGACGCGGTTGATTTCGTCGATGACGGCCTGCGAGCCGGTTGCCCAGCCTACGCGGAGGCCGCCCAGGCCGTAGATCTTGGAGAAGGTGCGGGTGACGAGCACGTTGGGCCGGGTGCGGGCGAGCTCCAGGCCGCCGTCCGGGTCTGCCTCGTCGAGATATTCGGCATAGGCCTGGTCGACGACGAGCAGGATATCGGAGCGCAGGCCCGCGTGCAGGCGCGCGACTTCGCTGGCCGGGATCATCGTGCCGGTGGGGTTGTTGGGGTTGGCGAGATAGACGACGCGCGTGTCTTCGCGGACGGTGGCGAGGAGCGCGTCGATATCGGCGGTGTAGTCGCTGTCGGGCGCGGCGAGGGGTTCGGCGCCGGCGCGGCGGGCGGCGATAGGGTAGACCATGAAGCCGTGGCGGACGTAGGCGACGCTGTCGCCGGGCTTGCAGTAGATGAGCGGCAGGAGCTGCAGGATTTCATCCGAGCCGGTGCCGCAGACGATGCGGTCTGCATCGAGATTGTGGTGGGCGGCGATTTTCTCGCGCAGGCGTTCGGCCGTGCCGTCGGGGTAGCGATTGGAGCCGGCGGCATGGTCCTGCAGCGCCTTGATGGCGTGCGGGCTGGCGCCCCAGGGGTTTTCGTTGGAGGAGAGCTTTACCGGCTTGATGTGCCCGCCGCCCTTTGAAGAGCCGGGCTTGTAGGCTTCGATCGCAGAGATCCAGGGATTGGGGGTGGGCGTTTTCATGGCTGAACCCCCTAGTTATGCGGGGCAGTTGCGGCAAGCGCTTTGCCAATGCTAACGCGGGCGCCCTGTGGCGAAGACTGTTTCCCATAATTTTTTGCGGCTGCCGCATGACCTGCCGCTGGACAGCGGGCAGGTGCTGCCGGCGCCTGCCGTGGCATTCGAGACGCTGGGCGAGCTGAATGCGGACCGGAGCAATGCGATCCTGATCTGCCATGCGCTGACGGGTGACCAGTATGTGGCGACCGAGCAGCCGCTGACGGGGAAGCCCGGTTGGTGGGTGCGGATGGTGGGCGAGGGGAAGCCGATCGATCCCAGGCGGCACTTCATCATCTGCACCAATGTGATCGGCGGCTGCATGGGGAGCGAGGGGCCGGCTTCGCTGCATCCGGTGGATGGGGAGAGCTGGGGGCTGCGCTTTCCGGTGATTACCATTGCCGACATGGTGCGGGCGCAGGCCGGGCTGATGGACCTGCTGGGGATCGAGGTGCTGGCGGCGGTGGTTGGCGGATCGATGGGCGGGATGCAGGCGCTGCAGTGGGCGGCGAGCTATCCGGGGCGGGTGCGCTCGGTGGTGGCGATTGCCTGTGCGCCGCGGCATTCGGCGCAGAATATCGCCTTTCACGAGGTGGGGCGGCAGGCGATCATGGCCGATCCGGCGTGGAAGGGCGGGGCCTATGCGGCGGGGAACGGGCCTTCGAAGGGGTTGGCGGTGGCGCGGATGGCGGCGCACATCACCTATCTGTCGGAAGCGGGGCTGACGGCGAAGTTCGGGCGGCATCTGCAGGAAAAGACCGCGAAGAGCTTTGGCTTTGATGCGGATTTCCAGATCGAGAGCTATTTGCGGCACCAGGGGCTGAGTTTTGTCGACCGGTTCGATGCGAATTCCTATCTGTATATCACCCGGGCGCTGGATTATTTCGATCTTGCAGAGGCTTATGGTGGGCAGCTGGCGGGGGCGTTTGCGGAGACGCGGGCGCGGTTTTGCGTGATCTCGTTTGACAGTGACTGGCTGTATCCGACGGCGGAATCGCGGCGGATCGTGCAGGCGCTGGTGGCGGCGGGGCGGCATGCGAGCTTTGTGGAGCTGAGCAGCCCGTTCGGGCATGATGCGTTTCTGCTGGATACGCCCGGGCTGGATGAGGTGGTGGATGGCTTCCTGAAGGCGGGGGAGGTCGCTTGAACGGGCTTTCCGTGCGGCTGCGGCAGGTGGCGGAACAGGTGCCCGCCGGCGCTTCGGTGCTGGATGTCGGCTGTTCGGACGGGCGGCTGCTGGCGTATTTGCGCGATGCGAAGGGTGTGGACGGGCGCGGGATCGAGATCGATCCGACGCGGGTGGCTGCGGCCGTGGCGCGCGGGCTTTCGGTGGTGCAGGGCGATGCGACCAGCGATCTTTCGGCCTTTCCCGACCAGTCGGTCGACTATGCCATTCTTTCCGAGACGCTGCAGGCGATGGACCGGCCGGCGCTGGTGCTGGGCGAGCTGGTGCGGATCGGGCGGAAGGCCATCGTGGCCTTTCCGAACTTTGGCCACTGGCAGGTTCGGCGGAGCCTGATGTTCACCGGGCGGATGCCGGTGACGAAGAAACTGCCGACCAACTGGCACGACACCGAGAATATCCATCTGTGCACGATCGCCGATTTTCGCGCACTGGCGGCGGAGATGGGGCTGACCATCGAGGGACAGGCCTATCTTTCGGGCGAGACGCCGATCCACGCGTGGCCGAACTTCAGGGCCGACCACGCTCTTTTCATCCTGAGCCGCTGAGCGGCTCGTTCGGCACCGGCCCGCTCCCCCGCCCGACCACCCCCATGCTGTAGCGCAGGGTGTTCAGGCGGGGGAGCGGGCCGATGCCGAAACGCGTCAGACCGTCGCGGTGGCGAGCTTTGCCATAACCGCCTTGTGCAGCCAGATGTTCATTTCGGCGCTGCCGTCCAGCGCGCCGGTGTAGCCCAGCTCCTGCGCGAGCTCCTTGCGGTTGGCTAGCGAGCTGTCCATGCCGACGAGCTTCATCAGATCGACGATGGAGGTCTTGTAGTTGGAGGGCTGGCCCCGCTTTTCCGCCATGTAGGCGAGGGTTTCATCGAGATCGACCGGCTGCGGCACGGGCGGCGGCGGCGGGGTCGCGGCTGCCGGCGGCGGCGGCGGAGCCTTTTTCACGGCCACTTCCTTTGCCTCGGCGCTGCCGAAGATTGCGTCTTTCAGGCTGGAAAAAATCCCCATGTTCGCTTCCTTGCTGTGGTTACCCATCCCGGAGACTGCGACAAATCCGGGTGCGGAACAAGCTGGTGCCGGATGCATATTACGCTCTTGTGACAACGCCACAGCTGGGATAGCTTTCGCGCCGCCCTGGAGGGGAGGTGCTTGATGGCCGTGGGTCGCGACGGTCGCCAGGAGTCGGGTCTTCTGGAACCTGAACGTTTGGCGTGTGCAGTGCTGCAGAAGATCAAGGGCCGGGATCTGCCCGGAGGCATGTTTTTGAAACCCGACAATCTGGCGCCTGTGCTGCAGGCGAGCGTGGCGGACGTTCGCGCGGCGCTGAAGCTGCTGGAGGAGAGGGGCGCCACGGTTCGCGCCGGTGACGGCTGGATGGTGCGATCGGACCGGCGGATGCCGCAGCGCGATTTCCTGATGCGGATTCATCCGTTGATGGGCAATCTGGTGCGATTGGCGGCAACAAACATCACGCCGGAACAGGCGGCCGCCGTGGCGGATGCCTATGACCGCTTTTACCTGCCGTCATCCGGGCTGGACACGGCAGGCCGGAGTGAAGCGTATCGGGAAATGCTGATGCTGATCGCGGAAGCGACCGGCAGCGCCTTTCACCAGACTGCCGTGACGCGGGCGCTGAAGGAAGCCGGCCCGCTGGTCGACATGATCGTGGCCGACGTGATGCGCCTGCCGCTGGAACATGATCCGGACGATGAACTGGCACGACTGGTGAATGCGCTGAAGGCCGGCGACGTGGTCAACGCGGTGCAGGCCGTGGAGGATCATGTGCTGGTGGTGGGCGTGCGGATGGACCGGTTGTTCTGAGTTAGGACGTGAAAGGGCCGGACGCGGAGCGCCAAACCAAGACCGGGCGCAGCCCGCAAGCGCGACCGCGCGCCCGCGCCAATGCGCGGAACCGGCGCGAAGCGCCAAACCAAGACCGGGCGCAGCCCGCAAGCGCGACCGCGCGCCCGCGCCAGTGCGCGGAACCGGCGCGAAGCGCCGAAGGCAAGACCGGGCGCAGCCCGCAAGCGCGACCGCGCGCCCGCGCCAGTGCGCGGAACCGGCGCGAAGCGCCGAAGGCAAGACCGGGCGCGAAGCGCCGCAGGCAAATCAGTTACTGCGCGTCAGGCTGCGCATGGCGCTGTCGAGACCTTCCAGCGTCAGGGGGAACATGCGGTCTTCCATCAGCGTCTTGATCATCTGGATCGACTGGCTGTGGGCCCAGTGCTTTTCCGGGATCGGGTTCAGCCAGGCGGCGGAGTGGTAGACGCCGGTGAGGCGCTTCATCCAGGTTTCGCCGGATTCCTCGTTCCAGTGCTCGACCGAGCCGCCGGCATAGTTGATCTCGTAGGGGCTCATCGAGGCGTCGCCGACGAAGATCAGCTTGTAGTCGTGCGGGTATTTGTGGAGCACGTCGAATACCGGCGTGCGTTCCGACCAGCGGCGCTTGTTGTCCTTCCAGACGGCTTCGTAGGGGCAGTTGTGGAAGTAGAAATATTCCAGATGCTTGAACTCGCTGCGGGCGGCGGAGAACAGCTCTTCCATGACCTTGATGTGCGGGTCCATCGAGCCGCCGACGTCGAGGAACAGCAGCAGTTTGACGGCGTTGTGGCGCTCCGGGCGCATGACGATGTCGAGATAGGCCTTGCGTGCCGTTCCGCGGATGGTTTCGGCAAGATCCAGCTCGTCTGCGGCGCCTTCGCGGGCGAATTTCCGGAGCCGGCGGAGCGCCACCTTGATGTTGCGGGTGCCGAGCTCGACGGTGGCGTCGAGGTTCTTGAACTCGCGCTTGTCCCAGACCTTTACCGCGCGGTTGTGGCGGTTCTTGTCCTGGCCGATGCGGACGCCTTCGGGGTTGTAGCCGTTGGCGCCGAAGGGCGAGGTGCCGCCGGTGCCGATCCACTTGTTGCCGCCCTGATGCCGTTCCTTCTGCTCCTCGAGGCGCTTCTTCAGCGTCTCCATGATTTCCTCCCAGGAGCCGAGCGCCTTGATCTTCTCCATCTCTTCCTCGGAGAGGTAGAGTTCGGAGAGCTTGCGCAGCCATTCCTCGGGGATTTCGGCCGTGCCGGTTTCGATGCTGGTTTCCAGCCCCTTGAAGACTTTGGAGAAAACCTGATCGAAGCGGTCCAGAAGGCCTTCGTCCTTCACATAGACCGAGCGGGCGAGATAATAGAAATCCTCCACCCGGCGGTCGATGACGCCCTTTTCCATCGCCTCCAGCAGAAGCAGATGCTCCTTCAGCGAGGCGGGAATCTTGGCTGCGCGCAGCTCGTCTAGGAAGTGCAGGAACATGGGCGGAGACTAGACCGCGTGGAGGCGGCCCGCCAGCCCGCCAAATGCGGGAGGCGGGCGGCCCGATAGCGGAGCCTTTACTGGAGGCGGGGCATGGGACGTGGAGCGGATTTCCAGTCCTGCCGTTCCCACTGTTTCACTTCCTTTTCGGCGGCGCCGGAAGTGATGACGATCTCGGTGCTCTTGCCATCGTCGGACTTGCTGATGGCGATCAGCGCGCCTTCGGTCTTGTCGCCGCTGTTTCCAGTTCCGAAGATGCGGACGGCGCTGTCGTTGTCGTTGACGACCATGCCGGCCTTCAGGCCCAGTTCCTTTGCCTTTGCATCATAGAAGGCGGCGACCTTGGCGATCGGATCGGCAGTGGAGAAAATGACCAGGCTGCCTTTGGCCTTGCCGTCGGGCGAGGCAGTGTCGCCGATCTGGGTCTTTACCGTGGCGCCCGGATAGGCGGGGGCAAAGGCCGGGAGTTGGGCGGTGAGCTCGAGCGATTCGCCTTCGCCGGCGGTGGAGACGACGGTGCCATTGGAAATGACGGCGCCGTTGGAGACCACGACGGTGCCCTTTCCGTCGGTTTCGGCGACGGCGACATCCTCTGTCTTCTTGCAGGCGGTGAGGAGCGAGCCTGTGGCGACGAGGGCGGGGAGAATCAGCAGGGCGGGCCTGAACATGCGGGCGCGCGAAGGACTGGCGGTCAATGTAATCTCCTGTTCGTCTGGCCGACGCGACGCGTGCAGCCCCTTTCCCAGCGGTTACGCCGGTGGCCGTCCCTCTCTCGGCGGTTTCCATGACGCAGAACCGAATGCACGGCAAGACTTTGCGCCCGCCCTCATTTTTGCCCGCCCTCACTTTCGGCAGTCGCTGGCGGGCGCTTTCCGGCCTTTATCTGGCGCGCAGCAGATAGGGAGTGTGGAAGATGGCGAGCAATTGGCCGGAGTTCAAAGGCAAGCAGGTGCTGGTGACGGGCGGAAGCCAGGGCATCGGCTTTGCGGCGGCGGCGGCGTTTGCCAAGGCGGGCGCAAAGGTGGCGATAACGGGGACGCGGGCCAATGCGTCGGATTACAGCGACGATCTTTCCGCCTTTACCTATGTGCAGGCGGATTTTTCCAAGCCCGGCACCGTCGCTGACGTGGTGGCGAAGGTGGGGCCGCTGGACGTGCTGGTGAACAATGCCGGCATGGGGCATCCGAACGAATTTTCGGACGAGGGCTTTCGCACCGTTATCGAGGTGAACCTGAATTCGGTGATGAGCCTGTGCACGGCGTTTCATTCGGGATTGAAGGAGCGTGGGGGCTGCGTGGTGAACGTCGGATCCTTGGCGAGCTTTCTGGCACTGAAGGATGTGCCGGCCTATACGGCTTCGAAGGCGGGGCTGCTGGGACTGACGCGGGCGCTGGCGGACAAGTGGGCCCCCGACGGTGTCCGGGTGAATCTGGTGGCGCCGGGGTTCATTCGCACGCGGATGACGGAAGTTCAGCGGACGGATACGGATTATGAGAAGCGGCTGCTGAAATCGGTGCCGATGCGGCGCTGGGGGGAGCCGGAGGAAGTGGCGGAGACGATCCTGTTCATGGCTTCGAACCGGGCGCCCTATATTACCGGGCAGTCGATCGCGATCGATGGCGGGTTGATGCTGCGGTAGGTCTGGTTGGGTCGACCCATCCCCGGCCCATCCAGGCCGGGGAGGTCAGCCTTCTATTTCCTCGACCTGCTTTTTGGCGGCCCTGGCGACAGGCTCGGGCTCTTTCACCTTGCCGGTGAGTTCGGAGATGGTCCTGGATTCGACGACCGGGGCTGCGGCGGCAGCGTCTGCGGCGCGGATGTCGGCGACGGAGCGGTCTATGCCGCGCTGAACCGAGGCGTCTGGCGTTTCATCGGATTTCTTGCCGCAGGCAGTGAGTGCGGCGGCGAGGATGAGGAGGGTGGCTGTGCTTCGCATGGGCGCGGCCTTCAGGATTGGGGCTGGGCTGGCGGCGTGGGCTCTGCTGCCGGTTCCGGAGTTTCGGCCGGTGTTTCTGCCGGTGCTGGATCGGCGGCCTGTTCATCCGGTAGCGGCGGGAGCGGCGGGAGGTCTTCGCTGTCGTCCGTCTCGTCGGGCAGGTTGCCGTCGAAGATTTCGTAGCGGCGGTTTTGCAGCCAGGCGGAACGGACGGTGGCATAGGGGTCTGCCGCGCCGACCAGCAGTTGCTCGCCGTTGTCGCGCAGGCTGGCGCGGGTGTCGACGAGGCGGATGCCGAGCTTCACGATCTGTTCGTCGGGGGCGAGGACGCGGCCTTCGACATAGTCCATTGGATCGAGGATGAAATCCACGAAGAAGCCGACGCTGTCGCGCGCGGTGGAGGGCCCGAGGAAGGGGAGCATGACATAGGGGCCGGAGGGGACGTTCCAGACGGCGAGGGTCTGGCCGAAATCATGCTTTTGCACGTCGAGGCCCATGCCGGTTGCGTGGTCTGCGACGCCGAGGCCGAGGACGGTGTTGATCATGATGCGGTCGAGGGCTCGGAAGGCGCTCTTGATCTTGCCCTGCGCGACGGCATTGGCGAGGTAGGTGGGTTCCTGGAAAAGGTCGTAGGCGTTGGAAATGCCGCGCCGGGGCGCCTCTGGCATGGCGAAGCGATAGACATCGGTGACCGGGCGGAGCACTGCCCTGTCGAGCGCCATGCTGACGCCGTAGATTTTGCGGTTGGTCTTTTCCCAGGGGTCGGCGCGTGCGGTATCGGTGATGGCGACGCGATCGAGCTTTTCGCCGCCATGGGCGCAGGCGGAGAGCAGCAGGGCGGCGAGAAGGGGCAGGGCGACACGCGACATTTCCCTGCGCTAGTGGGTGGGCGGGCGCGAGACAAGCTGTCGACGAACGGTTGACCAAATATAAAGACATGTTTAAGTCTTTTATCCATGACGCGCGTGCATGATTTTTTTGCGGCTTTGGCGGACCCTACGCGGGTTCGTATCCTGCTACTGGTGCGCGATCTGCAGCTTTCGGTGGGGGAGCTGGCGGAGACGCTGGACCAGAGCCAGCCGCGGGTTTCCCGGCATGTGCGAATTCTGGCCGAGGCCGGGCTGGTGCGGCGGCACAAGGAAGGCGCTTTTGTGTTCGTGGGCGTCGGGGAAACGCTGCCGGTGAAGACGCTCTATCATCTGGTGGATGAACTGCTGGTGGGGGAGGACCTGATTGCGGGCGACCGGGCGCGGTTGGCGCAGGTGCGGGCCGATCGGCAGAGGGCGGTGGACGAGTGGTTTCGCGCCAATGCCGGCGAGTGGGACATGTTGCGCCGGATGGGCGGGCAGGACCAGGCGGTGGAAGCGGCGCTGGTGGCGGCCGCGCGGGTGCCGGCCGTGGGGCGGTTGCTGGATATCGGCACCGGGACCGGGCGGGTGCTGGAGTTGCTGGCCGATGAGGCCGTGGCGGCTACCGGGATCGACCGGTCGCCGGAAATGCTGCGGCTGGCGCGGGGGAAGCTGGCGGCTGCCGGCAACCAGCAGGCGGCCGTGCAGCAGGCGGATATGCGGCAGCTGCCGTTTGAGCCGGGCAGTTTCGATACGGTGACGCTGAACCATGTGCTCCACTATGCGGATGATCCCGCCGCGGTGATTGCGGAAGCGGCGCGGACGGTGGATGTCGGCGGCAAGCTGCTGGTGGCCGACTATGCGCCGCACAGGCACGAGGAATTGCGCAGCCGTTTTCACCATAGCCGGCTGGGGTTCGAGGATGAGAGCGTGCTGGGATGGATGCAGGCGGCCGGGCTGGAGGCGGCGCGGCTGTCGGTGCATCCGGGGCCGGAGCTGGATGTTGTGATTTGGGAGGGGAGGCGGTGAACGCGGTTCAACTGGAAGCGCAGCGGGCGCATAACAGTCCGCTGTTTGCGGACCTTCCCGGCGATATCGAGGTGAGCTTCGAGTTTTTCCCGCCGAAGACGGAGAAGATGGCGGAGACGCTGTGGAATTCGGTGGAGACTTTGGCGCCGCTGAAGCCGCGCTTTGTTTCCGTGACATATGGGGCGGGCGGATCGACGCGGGAGCGGACGCATTCGACCGTGGAGCGGATCGTGCGGGAGACCGGAATACCGGCTGCCGCCCACCTGACCTGCGTGGGGGCCAGCAAGACCGAGATTGCCGAGGTGGCGGAAGCCTATTGGGATGCGGGCATCCGGCATATCGTGGCGCTGCGCGGCGATCCGCCGGTGAAGGACGGAGTCTTTCAGACGTTTGCGCCGTATCCGGAGGGCTATGCGGATTCGGCGGACCTGGTTGCCGGGCTGGCGAAGCTGCGGCCGTTTGAACTGAGCGTTGGCGCCTATCCGGAGAAGCATCCGGAGGCGGCGAGTGCGGCGGCCGACCTGGCGCATCTGAAGCGGAAGCTGGATGCCGGGGCTTCGCGGGCCATTACGCAGTTCTTTTTCGAGCCGGAGACGTTTTTCCGCTTTCGCGACGCGGCGGCGGGGGCGGGGATTTCCGCCGATATCGTGCCGGGTATCCTGCCGGTTGCGAGCTTCGCCAATGTGCAGCGGATGGCGGCGCAGTGCGGGACCTGCGTGCCGGAGTGGATGGCGCGGCTGTTTGACGGGCTGGATGACAAGCCCGAGGCGCGGCAGCTGGTTTCGGCGACAATTGCCGCCGAAATGGTGCGGCGGCTCTATGCCGGCGGCGTTCGGCATTTCCATTTTTACACGTTGAACCGGGCGGAGCTTGCCTACGCCATTTGTCACCTGCTTGGGGTTCGCCCGAAATGATAGCTGCCTCTGCTGCCGAAACCGCCTTCCGTGCCCTGGCCAACGCGAGAATTCTTGTGAAGGATGGGCCATATGGTACTGCCGTTCAAGCACTTAATCTGGTGGAAGCCGATTATCGTGGAAAGCTGACGACCAACCACGACCAGAAGGGCAACAACGATATCCTGAACCTGACGCGGCCGGATGCGATTGCCGGGATCGGGCGCAGCTATATCGAATCCGGGGCCGATCTGCTGGCGACGAACACGTTCAACGCCAACGCCATCAGCCAGGCGGATTATGGCACCGAGGGGCTGGTCCGCGAGATCAACCTGGCGGCGGCGCGGATCCTGCGGGCGGAAATCGACCGGGCATCCGCCGAGGACGGGCGGCCGCGCTTTCTGGCAGGCGCGTTGGGCCCGACCAACAAGACGCTGTCGTTGAGCCCGAAGGTGGAGGATCCCGGCTATCGGGAAGTCGATTTCGACGGGATGAAGGGCGTTTATCGCGAGCAGATCGACGCGTTGCTGGAAGGCGGCGTGGATTTCATCCTGATCGAGACGGTGTTCGATACGCTGAATGCCAAGGCGGCGGCCTTTGCGGCGATGGAGGCGGAGGAAGCGCTGGGGCGGCGGGTGCCGATCATGCTGTCGATGACGCTGACCGATCTCGCCGGGCGGAATCTCTCCGGGCAGACGGTGGAGGCGTTCTGGGTGTCGCTGGAGCATGTGCGGCCGATCACCATCGGGCTGAACTGCAGCTTTGGGGCGACCGAGCTGAGGCCGCATGTGCAGATCCTGGCGAAATCGGTGGATACGCTGCTGATGGTCTATCCCAATGCCGGATTGCCGAACGAGTTCGGCGGCTATGACGAGCTGCCGGATACGACCGGGCGGCTGATCCGCGATTGGGCGGAGGCCGGGCTGATCAATGCGGTGGGCGGCTGTTGCGGGACTACGCCGGCGCATATTGCGGCGATTGCAGGCGCTGTGGCGGGGTTGCCGCCGCGCGAACCGCCGGTGCGCGAGCCGGCGCTGCGGCTTTCCGGGCTGGAGGCTTCGGTTTTCGTATGAGCGCGACGCAATTCATCAACATCGGTGAGCGGACCAATGTGACCGGCTCTGCCCGGTTCAAGAAGCTGATCGTGGCGGGCGATTATACGGCGGCGCTGGAGGTGGCGCGCGACCAGGTGGCGGCCGGGGCGCAGGTGATCGACGTGAACATGGACGAGGGGCTGCTGGACAGCGAACTGGCCATGGAGACGTTCCTGAAGCTGCTGGCGGCGGAACCGGACATTGCGCGGGTGCCGCTGATGATCGATTCGTCGAAATGGTCGGTGATCGAGGCCGGGCTGAAGTGCACGGCGGGCAAGGCGATCGTGAATTCGATCAGCATGAAGGAAGGCGAAGAGCAGTTCCTGCACCATGCGCGGATCGTGCGGCGCTATGGGGCGGCCGCCGTGGTGATGGCCTTTGATGAAGTGGGGCAGGCCGATACGGCGGAGCGGAAGCTGGAAATCTGCGCGCGGGCCTATGACCTGCTGGTGGCGGATGGTTTCCCGCCATCGGACATCATCTTTGATCCCAATGTGTTTGCCGTGGCGACCGGGATCGAGGAGCATGACCGCTATGCCATCGATTTCATCGAGGCATGCCGGGCGATCAAGGCGCGCTGTCCGCATGCGCGGATTTCGGGCGGGCTTTCGAACCTGAGCTTTGCCTTTCGCGGCAATGAGGCGGTGAGGCGGGCGATGCACTCGGTATTTCTGTATCATGCGATCCCGGCCGGGATGGACATGGCGATCGTGAATGCCGGGCAGCTGGAGGTGTATGACCAGCTGGATCCGGAGCTGCGCGAGGCGTGCGAGGATGTGATCCTGATGCGTCGGCCGGATGCCACCGACCGGCTGATTACGCTCGCATCGCGTTTCAGCAATCAGGTTCAGGTTACCGAAAAACTTACGGAAGAGTGGCGAAATCTGCCGGTGAGTGAGCGGCTTTCGCATGCGCTGGTGAATGGTATCGATGCCTATGTGGTGGCCGATACGGAGGAAGCGCGCCTGCTGGCGGACCGGCCGATTTCGGTGATCGAAGGCCCGTTGATGGACGGGATGAACAAGGTTGGCGACCTGTTTGCCGGCGGCAAGATGTTCCTGCCGCAGGTGGTGAAATCGGCGCGGGTGATGAAGAAGGCGGTCGCGCATCTGGTGCCGTTCATCGAGGACGAGAAGGACGAGGGCGCTGCCCCCAAGGCGCGGATCGTGATGGCGACCGTGAAGGGCGACGTGCACGATATCGGCAAGAACATCGTCGGCGTGGTGCTTCAGTGCAATAATTTCGAGGTGATCGACCTGGGGGTGATGGTGCCCTGGACGAAGATCCTGGAGACGGCGAAGGCGGAGAAGGCCGACATGATCGGCCTTTCCGGGCTGATCACGCCGTCGCTGGACGAGATGGTGACCGTTGCCAGCGAAATGCAGCGGGCCGGGTTCGAGATGCCGCTGCTGATCGGTGGGGCGACGACTTCGAAGGTGCATACGGCGCTGAAGATTGCGCCTGCCTATGCCGGGCCGACGATCCATGTGCTGGATGCGAGCCGGGCGGTGGGGGTGGCCTCTACGCTGGTTTCGGAGACCTTGTCGGACGACTATACCTCTGGAGTTGCCGCGGAATATGCCGATATCCGCGTGAAGCGGGCGGGCGGGCAATCGGCTTTGGCTGCTCTGGACCAGGCGCGCACCAACGGGCTGCATGTCGATTTTGCCGAGCAGCCGCCGGTGAAGCCCGCCGAGACCGGCCATTGGGTGATCGACGATTGGCCGTTGGAGGAGCTGGCCCCCTTCATCGACTGGACTCCGTTTTTCCGGGCGTGGGAGCTGCACGGCAATTATCCGGCGATCCTGGAGGACAAGCTGGTTGGCGAGGCGGCGCGGACGCTGTGGCACGATGCGCAGGTGATGCTGGAGCAGCTGATCGCCGGCAAGTGGCTGACAGCAAAGGCGGTTTCGGCGATCTGGCCGGCGCGGCGCGATGGCGATGATATCCTGGTGTTTGCCGATGAGGCGCGCGGCGAGCCGATTGCGCGCCTGCCGATGCTGCGGCAGCAGGTGGTGAAGCGCGAGGGCAGGGCGAATGCCTGCCTCGCCGATTTCGTATCGCCGGACGCCGACTGGATCGGCGGATTTGCCGTGACGGCAGGGCATGGAATCGAGGCGAAGCTCGCGGAGTTCAAGGCCGAGCATGATGATTTCTCGGACATTTTGCTGAAGGCCCTGGCGGACCGGTTTGCGGAAGCCGCGGCGGAGGCCCTGCATTTCCGGATCCGGACGCAGCAGTGGGGGTATGAGAAGGCGCATGTGCCGGATTATGCGGCGCTGATCCGCGAGCAATATTCGGGGATTCGACCGGCTCCGGGCTATCCGGCCTGCCCGGATCATAGCCTGAAGCCGTTGCTGTTCGATCTGCTGAAGGCGACGGATGCGACCGGGATCACGCTGACGGAGAGCTTTGCGATGCTGCCGACGGCCGCCGTTTCGGGGTTTTACTTCGCGCATCCGGCCAGCCACTATTTCGGCGTGGCGCGGGTGGGGGAAGACCAGCTGGTGGAATATGCGGCGAGGCGCGGCGTCAGCCTGGAGCAGGCGCGGCAATGGCTGCGCCCCAATCTGGACTGACGCCGCGCGCGCGACGGACGGGGATTATTTCGGCGTGTCGCCCTTTGGCGCGGATTCCTTCTTCTCGTCTCTGGGCGCCTCGGCGCTGGAGGGAGCGGAAGTTGTCGGCGCTGCGTTGGCTTCGGGCGGGGGCGGCTGATCGGCCGGGGTGGACTGGCTGCTGGGGGTCGGCGGAGGTTCGGGCGCGGCCTGCGCCAGAACGGGGCCTGCAAGCAACAGGGCACCGGCGGCCAGAAGGCCGTGATTGAATCGAATCATTTCAGGTTTCCAATCCATTGGACGCGACTGCTCATGTGTCGCTGGAACTAATGTTAATGGCGGAAACGGGATTGTCTTGCCGGTGAGGGACGATCCGACCGCTCTGCGCGGCGAAGCGATCGCAGCTGCGATGAACGGAATGGGACGGTGGGACGAGGCGTTTCGCGCTGTGGCGCGAATCCGCGGCGAATCGGGCGTTAGAGGGCGCGGCCGGGCATGTTGCGGGTCCAGCGCCAGAAGGGGGTGGTTTGTGGGCGTTGGCCGGAGATGTGGAGATCCACCACGTCGAGGACGGCGCGGGTTACCGTGGGGAGGTCCAGCTCGCGCGCTTCGGCGGTGGTGAACCAGGCGAGGTCGTTGAGTTCGCGGCTGTCGGTGGGTTCGAGGGTTTGCAGCCCGCTGGCATCTGCGAGGAGGAAGCGGGCGTCGAAGCGCTTGTGCCGGGCCGGCGGGGTGATGGCGCGGGCGATGTAGCTGAGGCCGGAGAGATCCGAGTGGAGCGTTTCGCCGCTCCGGTGGCCGAAGATGAGGCCGGTTTCCTCGAAGGTTTCGCGGACGGCGGTTTGCGCCAGCGCGCGGGCGAGGCGGGCGCCGTCCTGCCGGGAGAGGCGGGCGGTGGCGGCGAGTTCCTCGGCTACTTCGGCGCGGAGTTCGGATAGGGCGGCGGCGCGGTAATCGGCGCGGTCTATGCGGCCGCCGGGGAAGACCCATTTGCCGGGCATGAAATCATGCCCGCCGGAGCGGCGGCCCATGAGGATCGCGGGCTGTGCGCTGTCGCGGCGGACGAGGATGAGCGTGGCGGCGTCTCTGGGGCGGGGAGCTGGCATGGTTTTGGCATGCGCCTGTGCGGCCGAAAGGCCTAGCTGCAGCATATGGGAGTGGCGGATGCGCGCACCCCCTACCGGTGGTCTTGACTGTTTTCGGCCTGTGGATAACTTTCTCCCGCATCCTCAAAGGGGTTAAAGACGTTGGCACAAACCAGCGAACAGACTTCACGGTGGCGGTTCTGGGCGGCCCTGCTTTCGGGCATGGCGACCGGATATGGCGTGTGGCTGCTGACATATCTGGGCTGAGCTGAGGGTTTGCGGCGCATTGCCGTTACGCGCTGAACCGCTTAAGGCCTGACCCCGACATGGCCATTCATTTTCATGAGAACGATCTTCCCGGAGATCCCTTTGCGCCCGGCCCGATTGCGGTCGATACCGAGACGATGGGCCTGAACCCGCTGCGCGATCGGCTGTGCCTGATCCAGCTGTCGGACGGGCAGGGCGATGAGCATCTGGTGCGCTTCCGTGGGGATTATTCGGCGCCGAACCTGCGGAAGGTGCTGGCCGATCCCTCGCGGCTGAAGCTGTATCACTTTGCGCGTTTCGACCTGGCGGTGATCCGCCAGTATCTGCAGACGACCGCGGCGCCGGTTTACTGCACGAAGACGGCCAGCCGGCTGATCCGCACCTATACCGACCGGCATGGGCTGAAGGACCTGGTGCGGGAGCTGCTGGGAGCGGAGATTTCCAAGCAGCAGCAGAGCTCTGACTGGGGCGCGGTGACGCTGTCGGATGCGCAGAAGGATTATGCGGCATCCGACGTGCGGTTCTTGCACCGGATGATGCCGATCCTGAACGAGCGTCTGGCGCGGGAAGGGCGGACGGAGCTGGCGCAGGCCTGCTTTGACTTCCTGCCGTGGCGGGCCGAGCTGGATCTGGCCGGATGGCCCGAAGTGGACATTTTCGCGCATGTCTGAGGCTGCGGCCCGGGAGAGGGAGGCGCGCCGGCGCTCCATGCTGCCGGGTGGGCCGCGCGACGCGCTGGTGGCGATTGCCAAATGGGGGTTTCCGGCGGCTTCGGTGCTGTTGCTGGTGGTGCTGATCGCCTTGCCGCTTTCGTCGACGCAGGAGTTCAGTTTCCTGCTGTCGAAGGACAGTGCGGCAAGGGCCGGCGAGCGGATGCGGATGCAGGAAGCGACCTATCGCGGCGAGACCACGCGTGGGGAGCCGTTCGAGATCCGGGCGGAATCCGGCGTGCAGAAAACCAGTTCCGTGCCGGTGGTGGTGCTTTCGGGCTTGTCGGCGCGGCTGGAGCAGGAAGTGGGGCCGGCGACGGTTACCGCGCCTTCGGGCGAGTTCTTCATCGACGAGAACAAGCTGAGGGTTAACGGGCCTGTGGTGGCACGTTCTGCCTCTGGCTATAGCCTGGACGGCAATTCCATCGATGTGGATATCAACGAGAATCGGGTGACGGCGACGCAGCCGGTATCCGGCACGCTGCCGATGGGGGAATTTTCCGCCAACGCCTTTACCGCCGACATTTCGGGCCGCACGGTGAGCATGACCGGCGGCGTGAAGCTGCGCATCACTCCAAACCGGACGTTCAGATGACCCTTTTTTCCAGAACCTTTGCCGCACTGTTGCTGGCCGGGCTTGCTGCCCCGACGATGGCGCAGGGGATTTCCACCTCTGCCCTGCGCGGGATGGACAGCAAGGCGCCGATTGATGTCGATGCCGACCGCATTGACGTGCTGGACCAGCAGAACCAGGCGATCTTCACCGGCAATGTGCGCGTGCGGCAGGGCAATCTGACGCTGGAGGCAGACCGCATCAAGGTGGCCTATAGCCGACCTGCGAAGGGCGATCCGGTGATCCAGAGGCTGGATGCCGACGGCAATGTGCGGCTGGCGACGCCGACCGAGCGGGCGACCAGCCGCTTTGGCATCTATGACGTGGACAAGCGCGTGCTGACCCTGATCGGCAATGTGGTTCTGACGCAGGGCACGACCAAGGTGAACGGCAACCGGCTGACCATCGATCTGGCGAGCGGGCGTTCGACCCTGGACGGGCGGACTTCGAGCGGGCAGCCGGGCAGCCGGGTTAGCGGCCGGTTTGCGGTGCCCGATCGGAAATAGGCTTGAGGGTGGGTTTGGCGTTCAGGTTCGACCCACCCCCGGCCCCTCCCTGCCCGGGAGGGGAGATTCAGAAGCCTCTTTCGTTTAGCCAGTTCTTCACGGTTTCGACGGCCTGCGCGAGGTGGGCGGGCTGGCGGGCGTAATAGTGGGTGGCGCCCTGTATCGTGATCAGGGTCTTGTCGGTTGCGGCGACGGCGTCGTGCAGGCGATGGGTGTGGGTGGGGGTGCAGGCGTCGTCTGCGGAATTGCCGATGACGAGGGTGGGAATGTGGCAATCGGCGGCGCACAGCGGGCCGTCTGCGTTGGAGGTGTCGATCCCCCATTGCGAGAGCCAGGAGCGGAGCGTGGAGTAGCGACCGAGGCCGCCTGGTGCGTCGTTGATAAGGCGCGGGTCGCCCAGATAGCATTGGCCGGGGACGCGGTCGTTGGGATCGATCGAGGGATCGAGCCAGCGCGGGTCGGCCATGGTGCCGTGGATGATGAAGCTCTGTTCGGCGTTGGGGCCATCCTTGGCCTTCACATGATCGAGGCGCTGCCGAGCCCAGGCTGTGATGCGGCGGTTTCGCGCCTTCTGGCGGTCGCGGAATTCGGCCAGCCAGTCGGCGGAATAGGGCGGGGTGACCGTGCCGGCGTAGAGGTTCCACAGGGGATCGCGGGCATCGGTGGTGGTCTCGTCGGTGATCGACGGATCGAGCCATTCGGTGAGCGTGTGCGCGCGGCTGACGTGGGCGGCGAGCAGCATCATCGCGTCGGCCGGGATGAGATTGCCGAGGTCCACCGGGTCGCCCGACGGGGTTTCGGTGATGCGGGGGCGGACGGCCTGCGAGTGGTAGAAGAGGCTGAGGGAGCCGCCGCCGGACCAGCCGCCGAGCACGATTTTGCTGTAGCCCAGTTTCTCGCGGGCGTGGCGGATCCATTGGCCGAGATCTGCGAGGACCTTTTCCATGAGCAGCGCATTGTCGTTGTTTGGATAGCGGGAGACGGCACTGAGGACGTGGATGCCGGCGCCCGCGAGGCCGACCGGCATCGGCAGATAGTGCATCACCCCCATCGGGTGCATGAAGACGACCAGCGTGTCGGAGGGGGTGTCGGGTTTCAGCAGATGCGCCTGCAACTGGATCATGCCGCCGATGCCGCCATAGGTGGAGCGGACGGTCTGGACTTCGTCGAAAACGATGTGAAGCGGGATGCGCTGGAAGTTGCTCACGCCTGCAGCCTCGCCTTTTCCGTGGCGGTGCGGGCGGTCCAGTCGGCGAGGATGGCCTCTGAATTTGCCTTTTCATGCGCCATGATCGGATCGTGCTGGCTGGTGCGGGCGGTGATTTCGACCTGCAGGCCGTTGGGATCGTACATGTAGATCGATTGCACGAAGTGGTGATCGACCGGGCCGACGCATTCGACGCCCCTGGCCGCGAGGGTGGCCTTCCATTCGTGGAGCTTTTCGACACTGTCGGTTTCGAAGGCGACGTGCCGATCGAAGCCGTGCGCCTTCACGAAATGTTCGGGCCTGGCGCTGCTGGGGGCGTCGAAGAAGGCGATATAGTTGCCGTCGGGCATCTCGAAGAAGATGTGGACATAGGGGTGCGCCTTGCCGCTGCTCGGCTCCTGCTCGATGAAGAGGGCGGCTGCGACCGGCAGACCGAGCTTGCCTTCGTAGAATTCGCGGGTTTCGGCGGCGTCGCGGCAACGGAAGGCCGCGTGGTGAACGCCTTTCAGACTGTTGGTCATGGAACCTCTCCTTCGTTGGAGAGAGAATGCTTCAGTTCCTAAGGGTTTTTCAAGTGCTCGAAAGCGGAGGAGCGGGTCAGGCGTGAACCGCGGTGCCGATATAGTTGATGCGCAGGTCGTTGGAGATATGGAAGCCCCTGGTGGGTGACCAGCTGAGGCCGCTTAGCGTCTCGGTGCGGAGGCCTGCTGCGGCGAGCTTTTGCGTGAGTTCGTCCGGTGTGACGAACTGCTTCCAGTCGTGGCCGTGTTCGGGGATGAGGCGGGTGATCTTTTCGGCGCCTGCAATGAGCACGGCCCAGCTGATGGGGGTGCGGTTCGGGGTGGAGAAGACGAGCAGGCCGTCGGCGGCGAGAAGGCGGGATATCGATGACAAAAATGCTGGTATATCCGTTACATGTTCCATGACCTCAAGACAGGATATGAAGTCAAACCGGGCGGTTTCCTGCGGTTCGAAATCGGAAATCTGGGCGCATTCGTAGCGAATCGGCAGGCCTTGCGCGGCGGCGTGCGCGCGGGCTGCGGCGATGACTTCCGGGCCGGCGTCGAGACCGGTGACGTCTGCGCCCATGCGGGCCAGTGGTTCGGCAACGAGGCCTGCGCCGCAGCCGATATCGAGGGCGCGCAGGCCGGTGAGGGCGCGGCGGGATTTCGGATCGCGATCAAAGTGGGCGACGGCCGCATCGCGGATATAGGCAAGGCGAATCGGGTTGATCCGGTGCAGGAGCCGGGAACTGCCTTCGGGATCCCACCAGTCTGCAGCGAGGGTTCCGAAGAGGGCGATGTTGGCGGCGTCGGCGGTCACGGGATGGCTGTTAGCCCGAAAATGGCGTTCAGTCGATTGGCTCGAGATTGGGCGACGCGGTGGGCTGGGGTGGCAGCAGGCGCCAGCCGTGCGGGGTGAGCATCTCCAGCGGCGAGAAGCGGCGCTTGTAGTCCATGCGCGGCGAACCATCGACCCAGTAGCCGAGATAGACATAGCGCATGCCGACCTGTGCGGCGCGCAGCGCGTGATCGAGGATCATGAAGGTGCCAAGGCCGGGGCGTGCGCCGGGGCCGGTTTCGTAGAAGCTGTAAACCATCGAAAGGCCATCGGATTGCTTGTCGGTGAGGCAGGCGCCGATCAGCTTTCCGGGGCGGCCGTCGGTGGAGCGCTCGCGATATTCGACGACGACGGTATCGACCGGCGAGGTTTCGATCATTTCGGCGAAATCATAACCGTCCATGCTGGCCATGCCGCCGCGCGGGTGGCGATCCTTCAGGTAGCGGCGGAGGAGATCGAACTGTTCCTCTGTGGCCCAGGCATCGCAGGCTGCGACATCGAGATCGGCGTTGCGGCGGATCAGCCTGCGCTGGGACTGGCTGGGGGTGAACTGGCTGGCGACGATGCGCACCGATACGCAGGCGTTGCAGCCTTCGCAACTGGGGCGATAGACGACATTCTGGCTGCGGCGGAACCCGATGCGGCCGAGGCCCTCGCTCATGCGCTGGGCGTCGGCGCCGCGAAGCTCTGCGAAGACCTTTCGTTCGGTGCGGCCCGGAAGATAGGGGCAGGGGCTCTCTGCAGTGACGAAGAATCGGGGGAAGCGTGTTGGCTGGTCGGTCATGGCGCGACCTTTGACTGGAAGGCTTGCGGTGCGCAGGCGGAAGCCTTCGGGGCGGTTGGCCCGACGGTGCTTCTGGTCCTGGTCTGCCGCTGCTGCGCCTTCATATCACCTCACAAGGCCCGCGCCCCGGATCGCCAAGGCGCCGCGGCAAATCATGCACAAGTCGTGGAAGGGGCGCAATGCAGGAGTGTACATGCCGGCCAGCCCCGCGGGGCGGCCGGTGCTGACAAGGCGCAGCCTTATGAGATCGTCCGACAGATCCCGGCAGGCCATTCGACTCCGCACGACCCCTTCCGCCGTGCTCGCTTGCTTTAGCGGGATCGGCTGGTTGCTCCAATCCGGGGAGGAGGAGAAGGAACCGGAACGGCTGTAGTTATGGCATTTGGGATGCGAAAACCCCGCCCGGTTTCCCGGACGGGGTCTCAGTTCCGGCCTGTGCGTGGTTCAGGCGGCGGCGCGGGCGAGGGTGGTGCGCCGGCGGCGCGCGGTGGCGCCGATAAAGCCGAAGCCGAGGATCAGCATCGCCCAGGTGCCGGGTTCCGGAAGGACCGGCGGCGGTTCGGTGCCGAATGGGACGTTCGGATCGAAGTTCTCGAGGTGGACTTCTCCGCCCTGGTTGAAGATCGCGGTGACCAGCGTTCCCTCGATCGGGGTGCGGTTGGCGACCTTCAGGAAGGGGGCGAGGATGGAACCCTGAACCTGCCGGTCGGTGGTGAGGGTGTCGTTCAGATCGTAGCCGCTGGCGAAGTTGAAGAGGACGTTGTCGTTGTAGAGCGTCTTGCTGCCGAAGGCGCCGTCGATCGTGTTGAAGCCCCAATTGTAGTTGACGGCGGCCGCGGGATCGCCGCCGATGCCCTGTATGTTGACGATCGTCACAAGATTGGGATCGAAGTTGTAGCTGATCGCCCGGACCTTGTTGCTGTCGAAGAAGTCGGAGGCGTTGACGTTGAGGACGGCGTAGCCGTCGGCGCCGGCGACTGCCGTCAGCTTGACGTTGTTGCCGTCGCTATAGTCGATGCCGCTGCCGGCGGTGGTGGAAAAGCCGTTCAGGGTCGTCGAAAACAGCGTGAGATCTGCGATCAGCTTGTCGCGCTGGAGGACGAGCGCGTTTTGCAGCGGCACCGAATAGGCTGCGCCGAGGTTCTGGTTGATCACGGCGCCATTGTTGCCGCCGGAGAAGCTGCCGCCGACATTGACCGTCGAGCCGGAGGGCGCGTTGAAACTGGCGTTGCCGCCGATGTTCACGATCATGTTGCCGGGGTTGAGGCTGCCGGAGAAATTGCCGCCGATGGTGAGGGCGGGGGGCGTGCCGATCTGGTTGCCGGTGGTGCCGTCGGGGCCGTTGTTGATGTTGCCGATCGACGTGGCATTGCCGACCACGGTGAGGATGGGCAGGCTGGACGCGAGGCTCTGGCTGTAGGTGGGATTGCCGATGCCGTAGATGCCGGAGCCGCTGAGCGAGCCGCCGACGAAGGTCTTGCCCTCTACGTCGTGGCCGCCGGACATGTCGCCGAAGACGATGACGTTATATTCGTTCATCGCCTTGACCGCGTCTACGACGCTGCCGGTGGCGTTTGAAGGAATGGCGATCGCCATTGCGGCTGCGCCCACCAGAATCCTGGCGAGAATCTTGACGTGCATCTATCTGCCCCTGAACAGAGAGAATTGATATGCGAAGTTCCGATACTTCGCATCTGCAATAGATCAGAAGACGCCAAATTGTCTATCGGGCGCGGAGCCGTTAACCAAAATTGTTACTTAAGGTAACAAGGGGAAACCATAGGCTTTGCGCCGGCGGATCCTATCCCAGTTCGACCTTTGTCACCTCGTAGCCGGCACCGCGCAGCGCCTCGATCAGCCGTTCGAGGTGATCGCCGCCGCGGGTCTCGCACTCGATTTCGGTCATCAGGCCCTTGGCGGGCAGGTTGGTGAAGACGCGGTGGTGCGCGACCTCCAGGATGTTGACCTGCTGCTGGTCGAAGATGCGGGCGACGCCGTAGAGCTGGCCCGGGCGGTCCTTCAGGCGGATGCGCAGGCGGGCGAGGCGGCCCGAGCGCGCGAGATCGCGCAGCAGGACGTTGGCGAGAAGGCGGGTGTCGATGTTGCCGCCGCACAGCACGAGGCCGACGGTGCGGCCGCGGAAGCGGCGCGGGTTGGCGAGGAGGGCGGCGAGGCCGGCGGCGCCAGCGCCCTCCACCACCGTCTTCTCGATGGAGAGGAGCATGGCGACTGCGCGCTCCAGATCGCGTTCGCCGACCAGCAAGACGTCGGAGACGAGCTTGCGGACGACGGGCACGGTGAGCGAGCCGGGCGACTTGACGGCGATGCCTTCGGCCAGCGTATCGCCGTCTGCGACGACGGGTTCGCCCATCAGCGTTGCCTTCATCGACGGGTAGAGTTCGGCCTGGACGCCGACGATGTCGCATTTGGGGGAGAGTTCGGAGGCGATGACCGAGCAGCCGGAGATGAGGCCGCCGCCGCCGATGGGGACGACGAGGGTGTCGATCTCCGGCGCGTCGGTGAGCATTTCGAGCCCGACGGTGCCTTGCCCGGCCATGACGAGCGGATCGTTGAAGGGGTGGACGAAGACGAGGCCGCGCCGCTCGGCGATGAGCTGGGCGTGGGCGGTTGCTTCCTCCAGCTTTTCGCCGTGCAGGATGACTTCGGCGTCGTGGCCCTCGGTCTGCTGCACCTTTATCAGCGGCGTGAAGCGCGGCATGACGATGGTGGCGGGGATGCCGAGGCGCCTGGCGTGATAGGCGAGGCCCTGCGCGTGGTTGCCGGCCGACATGGCGATGACGCCGCGCTGGCGTTCGTCGGGCGTGAGGGCGAGCAGGCGGTTCAGAGCGCCGCGCTCCTTGTAGGCGGCGGTGAACTGCAGATTCTCGAACTTGAGGAAGACGCGGCTGCCGGTGAGCTGGCCGAGCGTCCTGGATTCGAGGGTGGGCGTGCGGACTACCTGGCCGGCAATGGCCTCTGCCGCCCGCATGACGTCGGCCGGCGCGATGGCGAGCGCGGCGTCGGTGGCGAGGTCGGGAGAGGTGGGCAGGCTGGCCATGTCCTTGGGTTCCGTTTGCTGTGAAGCGGAGGGCCTAGAGGATACGGCGGCGCGGCGCAAACCCGGCGTGGCTTGCGCAGGCGGCGGGGGCGCGGCATGGGGGCGACATGGGGAAAGGCGACATGGGGAAAATCGCATTTGTCGGATTGGGCGTGATGGGGTGGCCGATGGCCCGCCATCTGGCTTCGGCGGGCCATGAGTTGCGGCTGTTCAACCGGACTGCGGAGAAGGCCGGGCGTTTTGCGGCTGCCTATGGCGGGCTGCCGTGTGCGACCGTTGCCGAGGCGGCTGACGGCGCCGATGCGCTGGTGACCTGCGTGGGCAATGATGCCGATGTGCGGCAGGTGACGGCGGACGGGTTCCGCACGCTGCCGGATGGCGCCTTGTTCATCGATCACTCGACGATTTCGGCGCGTCTGGCGCTGGAGATTGCCGGGACCAACCCGCGGCTTCGCTGTGTGGATGCGCCGGTTTCCGGCGGGCAGGCCGGGGCCGAGGCCGGGCAGCTGGCTGTCATGTGCGGGGGGACCGACGCGGCTGTGGAAGCGGCGCGGCCGATCGTCGAGGCCTATGGGCGGCGGATCGTGCGGATCGGGCCGGCCGGGCATGGGCAGCTGGCGAAGTGCGTGAACCAGATCGCCATCGCCGGGCTGGTGCAGGGGCTTTCGGAAGCGATGGCCTTTGCGGTGAAGGCCGGGCTCGATACCGAGGCGCTGCTGGACGCCATCGGCAAGGGCGCGGCGCAGAGCTGGCAGATGGACAATCGGGCGCGGACGATGGTGGAGGGGAAGTTCGACTTTGGCTTCGCCGTCGACCTGATGCGGAAGGACCTGGGGCTGGTGCTGGACGAGGCGGCCGGGAATGGCGCGCAGCTGGAGGTGACGCGGCTGGTGGATGGCTATTATGCCGAGGTGCAGGCGATGGGCGGTGGGCGCAACGATACCTCTTCGCTGATCCGGAGGCTGCTGTGATGCGGGCGATGTTGGCGCTGCTGTTGCTGGGCGCTGCGACGTCGGCGGAGGCAGCGAAGACGCTGGTGGTGAACGCCAACGGCTATACGCTGGAAGCGAATGGGGGGTTGCGGCGCTTTTCCGGGCTGCTGGTGGGCGATGACGGCAAGGTTCTGGCGTTGCTGCAGCGCGGGGCGGCCGAGCCGAAGCTGGTGGCGGGCGATTTCCGGCTGGATGCGAAGGGGCGGACGCTGATCCCCGGGCTGATCGATGCGCATGGGCATCTGATGGCGCTGGGGTTGCAGCTGCGCAGCCTGGACCTGAACGCTGCAACCAGCCTTGCCGATGCGCAGGCGAAGACGGCGGCCTATGCGGCGAAGGATACATCGTCTGGCTGGATCCGCGGCGGCGGCTGGAATCAGGTGAGCTGGGGCACTGGCATGCCGACGGCGGCTGATCTGGATGCGGCGCATGCGGCCCGGCCCGTGTGGTTGAGCCGGGTGGACGGGCATGCAGGCTGGGCGAATACGGCGGCGCTGAAGGTGGCGGGGATCACCAGGGCGACGAAGGACCCCGCCGGCGGGCGGATTCTGCGCGACGCGGCGGGGAACCCGACCGGGGTGCTGATCGATGCGGCGATGGACCTGGTGGAGAAGGTGGCGCCACCGCCGTCTGCCGGCGAGATGGAGAAGGCGCTGGAAGCGGCGCTGAAGCATCTGGCGTCTGTCGGCCTGACAGGCGTGCACGACATGGGTGTCGAGCCGCAGGCCTGGGCGCTGTATCGGGCCTTTGGCGACGATGGGCGCCTGAGCCTGCGGATTACCGGCTATGCGGCCGGGATGCCCTCGATGGAGGCGATTGCGCCGCTGCGGCCGACGCCATGGCTGTATGGCGACCGGCTGCGGCTGCAGGGCGTTAAAATCTATGGCGATGGGGCGCTGGGGAGCCGGGGGGCGTGGCTGCTGAAGCCCTATTCCGATGAGCCGGGGTCGCGCGGGCTGCAGTTTCTGGACGACACCAAGGAAAAGAACCTGTTCAGCCGAAGCAACTATCTGGGCTATCAGGTGGCCGTGCATGCGATTGGCGACGCGGCCATCCGGCAGGCGCTGGACAGCTTTGCAGAGATCCGGCCGACCTATGGCGACAAGCTGCGCAACCGGATCGAGCATGCGCAGGTGATCGATCTGGCCGACATCCCACGCTTTGCCGAGCTGAAGATCACCGCCTCGGTACAGCCGACGCATGCGACTTCGGACAAGGCGATGGCGGAAAGCCGGATCGGGCCGGACCGGTTGCAGGGGGCCTATGCCTGGGTGAGCCTGCTGAAGGCGGGCGTGGCGCTGGCGTTGGGATCGGATTTCCCGGTGGAGCCTGCGAACCCCTTTTATGGTCTGCATGCGGCGGTGACCCGGCAGGATCGGCAGGGCCAGCCGCCGGGGGGGTGGCATCCGGAGCAGGCACTGACGCTGCAGCAGGCGTTTTCGGGCTTTACGCTGGATGCGGCGAAGGCGGGGCTGGCCGAGGATAGGGTAGGGACGCTGGAAGTGGGGCGCTGGGCGGACTTCCTGCTGCTGGACCGCGATCCGTTCACGATCGCCCCGGCCGAGCTGCCGCAGGTGGTGGTGCAGGAAACCTGGCTGGGCGGCGCGCGGGTGTTTGTGCGCGGGGCTGCCGGCGGGCAGTGAAGCCGCCGTCTGCGGTGACGGTATCGCGCGGGACCGGGCGCGCGCCTAGGCGGCGGCCGACACTGTTGCTCCGCCGTCCTTTGCGACCCTGAGCCGGGTGAGGCCCTTGCCCAGAGACGGCAGGGCCGCGGCAATGGCGTCGGCGACGGTGTCCGGCGTTTTCAGGGACATGGGATCTTCGCCGGGGAAGGCGCGGGCGCGCATGGTGGTGCGGGTGCCGCCCGGATCGACCAGAAGGACGTTGACGCCGAGCGCCTGCATTTCGGCGGCATAGACGCCGACGAGGTTTTCGAGCGCCGCCTTGGAGGCGGAATAGGCGCCCCAATAGGCCTCGGCGCGGGTGGCGACCGAGGAGGTGACGGCGACGATGGTGCCGCGCGCGCGGCGGAGCATCGGATCGAAGGCGCGGATCATCCGCCACTGGGCGGTGACGTTCAGCGCCATCACGCCCTCGAACTCGCGCGGGCTGGCATGGGCGACCGGCGAGAGGGTGCCGAGCGTGGCGGCGTTCAGGACGAGGAGGTCGAGGCTCTCCCAGCGGCCGGAGATGGCGGCTGCCAGCTTGTCGATTTCGTCGCCCTTCAGGAGGTCCACGGGGGCGATGGTGGCCGTGCCGCCTGCCGCGTGGATCGCATCTTCGGTCTTGATCAGGTCATCCTCTGTCCGGGCGGTGAGGATGACGTGGTAACCCTCTGATGCGAGGCGGATGGCGGTGGCGGCGCCGATGCCGCGGCTGGCGCCGGTGACGAGAGCGAGCCTGGGGGCAGATATCTGATCCGACATCAGGCGTTGGCTTCCGAGACGAGGCGGAGCTGCGGGATAGTCTCGCACTGTTCCTGATCGGTGAGGCGGGTGGGATAATCGCCGGTGAAGCAGGCGTCGCAATATTGCGGGGCGGCGGGTTTGCGGGACTGTTCGCCCAGCGCGCGGTAGAGCCCGTCTATGGAGATGAAGGCGAGGCTGTCGGCGCCGATATAGGCGCGCATCGCCTCCACATCCATTTGTGCCGCGAGCAGCTTGGAACGCTCGGGCGTGTCGACGCCGTAGTAGCAGCTGTTGGTGGTGGGCGGGCTGGCGATGCGGAGATGGACTTCGGCGGCTCCGGCGTCGCGCAGCATCTGCACGATCTTCACGCTGGTGGTGCCGCGCACGACGCTGTCGTCGATGAGGACGAGACGCTTGCCGTGGATCATCGCGCGGTTGGCATTGTGCTTCAGCTTTACGCCGAGGTGGCGGATCTGGTCGCCCGGCTGGATGAAGGTGCGGCCGACATAATGGGAGCGGATGATGCCGAGCTCGAAGGGGATGCCGGCGGCCTGCGCGTAGCCGATGGCGGCCGGCGTGCCGGAATCGGGGACGGGGACGACCATGTCGGCGATGACCGGCGATTCCGCTGCGAGTTCGGCGCCGATCGATTTGCGCACCTGATAGACGGAGAGGCCATCCGAGAAGCTGTCGGGGCGGGAGAAATAGACCTGCTCGAAGATGCAGGGGCGGGCGTTCTGGCGCTCGAACGGCTTCAGCGACTTCAGGCCGTCGTCGTTGATGACGACGAGCTCGCCCGGCTCGATGGAGCGGATGAAGCTGGCGCCGACGATGTCCAGGGCGACGGTTTCGGAGGCGAGAATCCAGCTTTCGCCGAGCTTGCCCAGCACCAGCGGGCGGATGCCGAGCGGATCGCGGCAGGCGATCAGGCCTTCGGGCGTGAGGCAGATGAGCGAGTAGGCGCCTTCGACCTGTTTCAGCGCGTCGATGATGCGATCGAGCAGCGTGCGGAAGGTGGAGGTGGCGACGAGGTGGATGATGACCTCTGTATCGGACGAGGACTGGAAGATGGAGCCGCGGCGGATGAGTTCCGACTTCAGCGTGAAGGCGTTGGAGAGGTTGCCGTTGTGGGCGACGGCGAAACCGCCCGAGGCGAGATCGGCATAGAGCGGCTGGACATTGCGCAGCGCCGTTTCGCCGGTGGTGGAGTAGCGGTTGTGGCCGATGGCCGTGCTGCCGACCAGGCGATCGATCACGTCGGGGCGATCGAAGTTGCCGGCGACATGGCCCATGGCGCGGTGGACGTGGAATTCGCGGCCGTCGTGGCTGACGATGCCGGCGGCTTCCTGGCCGCGATGCTGCAGGGCGTGGAGACCAAGCGCGACCATGGCGGAAGCCTGGGTGGCCCCCCAGACACCGAAGACGCCACATTCTTCGTGGAGCTTGTCATCCTCAAAGGGATCGGTGGAGAGCGGGATCATCCCGTCGCCTGCGATGGAAGCCATATGGGGTCTGCCTGTCTTGTGGGCCGACTGTCTTGTGGGCCGAATACTATTGTGGGGTGGGCGCTGGCCAGCCATGTAGGGGTTTGGGCGCCGTTTGTCGCTAGTTTATGTGTCATTGAAAGGTCATTCTTTTCCGCATGGCTGACATGTTCCAACCGAAATTCGATCTTCAGGGGCTGGTGACGGCGGTGGTGACGCATGCCGAAACAGGCGAGGTGCTGATGGTGGCGCACATGAATGCCGAGGCCATTGCCAGAACGCGGGAGACGGGGCGGGCGCATTTCTGGTCTCGCAGCCGCCAATCGCTGTGGTTGAAGGGCGAGACCTCGGGGCATTTCCTGAATGTGCGGGAGGTGCTGGTGGACTGCGATCAGGACTGTTTGTGGGTGAAAGCGCTGCCGGAGGGGCCGGCGTGCCATACCGGGGCTGACAGTTGCTTCTTCCGCCGGCTGGAGCCCGAGGGTTTGGTGCCGGCGTGACCGTGCTGCTGGCAGGCGGGACGGGGCTTGTGGGCGGGCTGGTGCTGGACAGGTTGCTGGCGCGCGGCGAGGCGGTGGTTTCGGTGGGGCGGCGGAGGAGCGGGAAATCGGGCACGGGCCTGACCGAGCTGCAGGTGGATGTTGCGCAGCTGCCGCCGCTGCCGGCTGCGCGCGCTGCGATTTGTGCGCTGGGCACGACGATGGCGACGGCCGGGAGCCGCCAGGCCTTTCGGGCTGTGGACCAGGTTGCTGTTCTGGCTTTTGCCAGGGCGGCCTTGCGGGCGGGCGCCAGGCAGTTTGTGCTGGTATCGGCCGTTGGCGCGGACCCTGGGGCGGGGGCTTTCTATTCGCGTGTGAAGGGCGAAGTGGAACGGGAAGTTCGCGGCCTGGGATTCGCGCGGGTGGATGTGATCCGGCCGGGGCTGATCCTCGGGCCGCGGAAGGAGCGGCGGCCGGCGGAAGCTGTTTTTCAGTGGCTGGCGCCGAAAATCGATTTTCTGTTGGCCGGGGAGCTTTCGCGGTTTCGTTCGGTTTCGGCTGGAACTGTGGCGGATGCAATTGTTGCCATTCTTCAGGAAGATGAGCCGGGCGTATTCATGCACCACTACAAGGAGTTGGTGCAGACATCAGAGATAGCGGGATTCTAATGGCTTAACCAATGCCAGAATTGATGACTTAAGAATTCTGTGCCATTGTCGTTGCTGGCAGTGTCGGTTCGCCGGCTATTGCCAGAGCTTCCGCACTATTCAGGGTCGGACTCCACCGTCCCGCTGCATCGGATTTATCCGGTGCGGCGGGCGGCAGTGGTTTTCTGCAATATCCTTACCATATCCGTTGTCGTGCTGCCGGCTGGTCCGGCATTCGTTATTGACGTGCACGTAAAGGTAAGAATATGATCCGGGCCATGGGAGAGGGATCAAAAGGGGAGTCGGTTATGGCTCGGGGGAGTGCTGCGGCCGCGGCGAGAGCGGCCACTTTGGGCGGCAGCGATTCGCAGTTCAGCATTACGGATCTGGCGCGGGAGTTTGCCGTTACCTCGCGGACGCTTCGTTTCTATGAGGACGAGGGTCTGATCCATCCGATGCGGCGGGGCACCACCCGCCTCTATTCACGGGCCGACCGTGCGCGGCTGGCGTGGATCCTGCGCGGGCGGGCCGTTGGATTCTCGCTGGCCGATATTCGCGAGCTTCTGGACATGTATGCCCCGGGCGAGGCCCGGCGGGCGCAGCTGGAGGCGACCTTTGCCAAATGCCGGGAGCGGATCGTGGCGCTGGAGGCCCAGCGTGCGGCGATCGACGCCACCATCGCCGAAATTTCCGAATTCTGTCGCAGCATCGACGAAACGATCAACGGAGACTGACGAATGCCGACCACCTATCGCGCCCCGGTGAAGGACACCCAGTTCGTGCTGAAGCATGTGGTGGGGCTGGATCGTTACAGCAATCTGCCGGGCTTTGCCGAAGCGACGCCGGACATGGTGCAGGCGATCCTGGAGGAGGGGGCCAAGTTCGTGGAGGGTGTGCTGCACCCGTTGAACCAGTCGGGCGACCTGGAGGGCTGCACGCGGCATGACGATGGCAGCGTGACGACCCCCAAGGGGTTCAAGGAGGCCTATGCGGCGTTCGTGGAGGGCGGCTGGGGCACGTTGATGTCGCCGAAGCAGTATGGCGGGCAGGGGTTGCCGCATGTGCTGGGGTCTGCGTTCGAGGAGTATCTGGCGTCTTCGAACATGGCCTTTTCCATGTATCCGGGGCTGACGCAGGGGGCGGTGAGCTCCATCTATGTGGCCGGTTCCGACGAGCAGAAGGCGACTTACCTGCCGAACATGATTTCCGGCCGCTGGACGGGGACGATGAACCTGACGGAGCCGCATTGCGGGACCGATCTGGGGCTTATCAAGACCAAGGCCGAGCCGAAGGCCGATGGGTCTTGGAAGGTGACGGGGACGAAGATCTTCATCTCCTCTGGCGAGCATGATCTGGCCGAGAATATCGTGCATCTGGTGCTGGCGAAGACGCCGGGGGCGCCGGACAATGTGAAAGGCATTTCGCTGTTTATCGTGCCGAAGTTCCTGGTGAACGGGGACGGCTCGCTGGGGGCGCGGAACAGCCTGTCGTGCGGATCGATCGAGCACAAGATGGGCATTCACGCCAACAGCACCTGCGTGATGAACTATGATGGCGCGACCGGTTATCTGGTGGGCGAGGAGATGAAGGGCCTGAAGGCCATGTTCATCATGATGAACGTGGCGCGGCTGGGCGTGGGCGGGCAGGGGCTTTCGCAGTCCGAGATCGCCTATCAGAACGCTGTCGCCTATGCGAAGGACCGCTTGCAGGGGCGGTCGCTGACCGGGCCGAAGAACCCCGAAGGCAAGGCTGACAGCATTCTGGTGCACCCGGATGTGCGGCGGATGCTGTTGAATGCGAAGGCCTTTAACGAGGGTGCGCGGGCTTTGTGCCTGTGGGCGGCGCTGCAGGCCGATCTGGCGCATGGGGCGGAGACGCCCGAGGAGCGCGAGGCGGCGGACGATCTGCTGTCTCTGCTGACGCCGGTGATCAAGGGCTATCTGACCGACGAGGGCTATGCGAACGCGACCAACGCCCAGCAGGTGTTTGGCGGGCACGGCTATATCGCCGAGTGGGGCATGGAGCAGTTCGTGCGCGATGCGCGGATTGCGATGATCTATGAGGGTGCGAACGGCATCCAGGCGCTGGATCTTGTCGGCCGGAAGCTGGCGCAGAATGGCGGGCGCGGGCTGCGGGCGTTTTTGGCGCTGGTGGATGGCGGCATTGCCGATGCGCGCGCTATCGAGGCGCTGAAGGGGCAGGCGGATGCGCTGGCGGCGGCCAAGGGCAAGCTGGAGGGGGCGACCTTCTGGCTGATGCAGCATGCGATGGCGAACCCGGACAATGCGGGCGCCGGCTCCACCGCCTATCTGCGGTTGCTGGGGCTGGTGACCTTTGGCCATTTCTGGCTGCTGATGGCGAAGGCGAGCAGCGAGGCGCTGGCCGAGGGGGCTGACGACAAGGCCTTTTATGAAGCCAAGCTGCTTACGGCGAAGCATTTCTTCGAGCGGCAGTTGCCGGATGTTCACAGTCTTGCGGCACAGGTGGAAGCCGGAGCGGAGACGCTGATGGCGATGCCGGCGGACGCTTTCTGACCTTTGCGCCAGCTTGCCGTGCGGGTTGGCAACTGTATCGAGCGATAGACTTATTGGAGGACATCATGGCCGAAGCCTATATTTACGACACCGTCCGCACGCCGCGCGGCAAGGGCCGCAAGGACGGCAAGCTGCATGAGATCACGCCGATCCAGCTGGCGACGCAGATGCTGCAGGCGATCCGCGACCGGAACCAGATCGATACGGCTGATGTCGACGATGTCGTGCTGGGCTGCGTCTCTCCGGTGGCGGAGCAGGGCGCGGATATTGCCCGCGTGGCGGCGCTGAACGCGGATTATGCCGAGACGACGGCCGGCGTGCAGGTGAACCGCTTCTGCGCTTCGGGACTGGAAGCCGTGAACATGGCCGCAGCCAAGGTGATTGCCGGCGAGGCCGAGTTTGCCATCGGCGGCGGGGTGGAGAGCATGAGCCGCATTCCGATGGGCTCGGATGGCGGCGCCTGGCCGATGGACCCGGCGGTGGCGTTCAAGACCTATTTCGTGCCGCAGGGCGTGGGGGCGGACTTGATCGCGACCAAGTTCGGCTTTTCGCGCGATGATGTGGACGCCTATGCGATGGAATCTCAAAAACGGGCTGCAAAGGCTTGGGAAGAAAAGCGCTTTGCGAAGTCCATTGTGCCGGTGAAGGATGTGATCGGCGAAGTGGTGCTGGGGCATGACGAGTATATGCGGCCGGGCACGGACATGCAGTCTCTTGCCAGCCTGCAGCCGGCCTTTGCCGCCATCGGCGAGCAGATGCCGGGCTTCGACGCGATTGCGCTGATGCGCTACCCGGAGATCGAGCGGATCAACCATGTGCACCATGCCGGCAACTCGTCGGGGATTGTCGATGGCGCCTCTGCCGTGCTGGTCGGCAACAAGGAAATCGGGGCGAAATATGGCCTGAAGCCGCGGGCGCGGATCAAGGGCATGGCCTCGATCGGTTCGGAGCCGGCAATCATGCTGACCGGGCCGGCCGATGTGACGACCAAGCTGCTGAAGCGGCTGGGGATGACCGTTGCCGACATCGACCTGTTCGAGCTGAACGAGGCGTTTGCCAGCGTGGTGCTGCGGATGATGCAGGCGCTGGATATCCCGCATGAGAAGATGAACGTGAACGGCGGCGCGATTGCCATGGGCCACCCGCTGGGCGCCACCGGCGGCATGATCCTGGGCACCGTGCTGGACGAGCTGGAGCGGACGGGCAAGCAGACCGCGCTGGTGACACTGTGCGTCGGCGCCGGGATGGGCACCGCAACCGTTATCGAGCGCATCTGAATTAGTTGAGGGACCAAGAACATGACCGATCAAGCCATTCGCCAGGATCTCGACGCCGACGGAATCCTGCTGCTGACCATCGATTGCCCCGGGCTGTCGATGAATGTGATCAATGCCGATCTTTCGCGCGATCTGGCGGCCGCCGTGGAGCGGATCAAGACTGACGCTGCTGTGAAGGGCGCGGTGCTGACGTCGGGCAAGCCGTCCGGGTTTGTGGCTGGCGCCGATCTGAAGGGCATGAACTTTCAGGGGGATGCGGCGGCTGCCGCGAAGAACAGTGGCAAGTCGAAGATGGCGGTGCTGTTCGAAGGCGTTTCCGGCCTGCAGAATCTGCTGCGCTCGCTGGAGACGGCGGGCAAGCCGGTTGCGGTTGCGCTGAACGGGCTTGCGCTGGGGGGTGGGCTGGAGATCGCGCTGGCCTGCCATTACCGCGTGGCTGCGGATAATCCCAGGATCGTGTTTGGCCTTCCGGAAGTGCTGGTTGGGCTGTTCCCCGGTGCGGGTGGGACGCAGCGCTTGCCACGTATCATGGGTGTGCAGCCGGCGTTAATGTATCTGCTGCAGGGCAAGAATATGAGCCCGCAGGAAGCGCTTGGCTTTGGCGTGGTGCAGGAAGTGGCGCCTGCTGCGGAGATCGTCGACCGGGCGAAGGCCTGGGTGAAGGCGAACCCGACGAAGTTCACCCAGCCTTGGGATGAGAAGAGCTTCAAATTCCCCGGTGGCGCCGGTGCGACGAACCCGAACTTTGCCCAGACGTTCATTGGCGGCAATGCCATGGCGCACAAGCAATCCAATGGGAACATGAACCAGATCAAGGCGATATTGAGCGTTGTTTATGAGGGTGCTCAACTTCCCTTTGATACGGCGCTGCGTCTGGAATCGAAATATTTCGCCAAGGTGGTGGCCGATCCGCAATCCTCTAACATGATCCGCTCGCTGTTCGTTTCGAAGCAGGCGGCGGAGAAGGGGGCGCGGCGGCCGAAGAATGTGCCGCCGATGAAGACGAAGAAGGTGGGCATGCTGGGCGCTGGCCTGATGGGGGCAGGCATTGCCATGGTGTCGGCGCAGGCCGGGATCGACGTGGTGCTGCTGGATCGCGATCAGGCGGCTGCCGACAAGGGCAAGCAATATACCGCCGACCGGCTCGCCAAGCGGCGGACGTCGCCGGAGAAGACCGCCGAAGTGCTGGGGCGCATCCATGCGACGACCGACTATGCCGACCTGAAGGGTTGCGACCTGATCATCGAGGCGGTGTTCGAAACGCGCGAGATCAAGGCGGACGTGACCAGGGCGACCGAAGCGGTTGTCGGTGCGGACACGATCTTTGGCTCCAACACGTCGACGCTGCCGATCACCGGGCTGGCGGAAGCGTGGAGCAAGCCGGAGAATTTCATCGGCATCCACTTCTTCTCTCCGGTGGAGAAGATGCCGCTGGTGGAAATCATCGTCGGCAAGAAGACCGGGCCTGAGGCGATTGCCAAGGCGCTGGACTATGTGGCGCAGATCAAGAAGACGCCGATTGTCGTGAACGACAGCCGCGGCTTCTATACCTCGCGCTGCTTTGGCACCTTTGTGCAGGAGGGCCTGGCCATGCTGGGCGAAGGCGTGACGCCTGCGCTGATCGAGAATGTGGCAAAGCAGATGGGCATGCCCGTCGGCCCGCTGGCGGTGAACGACGAAGTCGGGCTCGACCTGTCCTATAAGGTGGGGCAGCAGACGAAGAAGGATCTGGGCGACGCCTACAAGCCCGGCCCGGGCGAGGCTGTTATCGAGAAGATGATGGAGCTGGGCCGGCATGGCCGGAAGAATGGCAAGGGCTTCTATGCCTATCCGGAAGACGGCAGCCCGAAGCATCTGTGGCCCGAGCTGTCGGCCAACTTCCCGGTTTCGGCCGAGCAGCCGACGCCTGCCGACGTGAAGGAGCGGTTGCTCTATCGCCAGCTGGTGGAAACGGCGCGCTGCTTTGCCGAAGGCGTGCTGGAGACGCCGGAAGACGGCGATCTGGGTGCCATTTTCGGTTGGGGGTTCATGCCGCAATCGGGGGGGCCGTTCAGCGCGATGGACACCATCGGACTGCCGACCGTGGTGCAGAATCTGGACCGCCTGACGCAGACATATGGCGAGCGCTTCGCACCGCCGCAGCTGCTGCGCGACATGGCGGAGAAGGACGAGAGTTTTTATGGGAATGCCGCGAAGAAGGCGGCCTGATCTGCGATAATGGTTGGAAGGGGTGGCAGGCGACTGCCGCCCCTTTTTTTTGCGCAATTGGCTAGGTTGCGCGGGCGCCGGGGGCGTGGCTTTTCGAGATGTAGATAATCAATTCGAGGGATGGGGAACATGATCAGGACGCCGCTGTGTGACATGCTTGGTGTGGAGCATCCCATCATGCTGGCCGGGATGGGGGGCGTTTCCTATGCGGAGGTTGTGGCCGCGGTTTCCAATGCCGGCGGTTTCGGCACGCTGGGGATGGCCGGCACCAGCGCGAAGTTCATCGAGGCGCAGATGCAGAAGGTGCGCGAGCTGACGGACAAGCCCTTTGGCGTGGACCTGCTGTCTGCGCAGCCGGAAAGCCTGACGGCTGCCATCGACGTGATCATCGCCAATGGCGCCAAGGCGTTCGTTGCCGGGCTGGGCGTGCCCTATCCGATCGTGAAGCAACTGAAGGACAATGGCGTGCTGGTGTTTGCCGTGATCGGCAAGGTGGATCATGCGGTGAAGGCCGAGCAGGCCGGTTGCGACGGCGTGATCGCGCAGGGCACCGAGGGCGGCGGGCATACGGGGCAGGTGGCATCCGTGGCGCTGTGGCCGCAGGTGGTGGATGCCGTGAAGATCCCGGTGGTGGCCGCCGGCGGGCTGTATGACGGGCGCGGGTTGGCGGCTGCACTGGCGCTTGGCTGTCAGGGCGTGTGGATGGGGACGCGCTTCATTGCCTCGAAGGAGGCGCATGCGGGGCAGCTCTACAAGGACGCCATCGTGGAGATGAACGAGGCGGACACGACGATTTCGCGCGGCTTTACGGGGAAGACGCTGCGGGCGCTGAAGAATGCGACCACCGAGAAGTATGAGAAGGAGGCTACGAAGCCGTTCCCGGCGCAGGCGATGGAATCGGCGCAGCTTAACCGGCTGGGGCCGATTGCCGGCGTGACCGAGAATCTGGACCGCGACACGATGTGCTTTGCCGTGGGGCAGGGCGGTGGCGGTGTCCGCCAGGTGTTGAGCTGTGCGGAGATCGTGACGCAGACGCTGGCGGAGGCGGAGGCGACGCTGGGACGGATCGGGAAGCTGGCCGCCTAGCTGTTCAGTCGACCAGCTTCATCAGTTTGCGGGATACCGGGGCGAGGATGACGGCGAGGTCGTTGCCTCGCTTCAGGGTTGCGCCGATTTCGGAGACGAGGGCGAACTGGCCTTGTCTCAGGCGCAACGATGGGTCTTTGACGACGCGGTACTCCGGGCGCTCCGAGGCGCGGCGGAAGGCGGAGAAGGTGGCGACTTCGCGGCCGAGATCGATGGCATAGTCCCGCCAATGGCCGGCGGCGACCATCCGGCCATAGAGCTGCATGAGCTGATCGAGTTCCTGGCGAACGAAAACGACCTGCCCGGAGTTGCCGAACAGGGGCGTGACGCTGTTCAAGCGGCTTCACCGTCCTTGTTCTGGCGGATTTCCTCGCCGCCTGTCGATTTGCGCGTTTCCCGCTCATAGGCGTCGAGGCGCGCGCGCATCGTTTCCAGTTCGCAGCGCAGAATTTCGTAGCGCTGGGTCACCGGATCGAACTTGTCGCTGCAGGGCGTGCCGTAGGGGATGAAGCTGGGCTCTTCCTTGACGAGCATGGGAACGGGCTTGGCCGGGATGCCGATCATGGTGGCGCCCGCCGGCGCATCCCTGGTGAGGACGGCGTTGGCGCCGATCTTGGCGCCGTCGCCGACGGTGATCGGGCCGAGGACGGCGGCACCCAGCGAGATCACCACATCGTTGCCGATGGTGGGGTGACGTTTGCCGGCGATGCCGTTGGTCGGGTTGGTGCCGCCCAGCGTCGCGCCCTGATAGATGGTGACATTGTCGCCGATCTCGGAGGTTTCGCCGATGACGACAAAGCCGTGGTCGATGAAGAGGTTGCGGCCGATCCTGGCACCCGGATGGATGTCTATCGCGGTGAGGAAGCGGCTGAAATGGTTCACTATCCGGGCGAGCAGGAACAGATCCGCCCGATACAGGCCGTGCGCGATGCGGTGGAAGCCAACCGCCCAGACGCCCGGGTAGGTGAGGATTTCCCAACGCGAGCGCGGCGCCGGATCACGGTCGCGAATGCTCGATAGATAGGTGGTCAACCGTCTGAACATACCCCGGCCCGCATTTCCTGCATGCTTCGCTTGTCTGTCACATAATCCCAAGTGCGGCTCAATTCCAGTGTCCGCGGATTTGCGATTTCCGCCCTTAGTTGCAATGGTGGGTGTGGATGGAATTTGACAGCTTTCTCCTGCTGTTCGTTCTGGTGGGGTTTGTTGCCCAGCTGATCGACAGCTCGCTTGGCGGTGGATTCGGCGTGATCTCCTCGTCGGTGCTGATCGCGACCGGCGTGCCGCCGGCTGCGGCTTCGGCCGGAATCCATGCGGTGAAGGTGGTGACGGCGCCGATTTCCGGGCTGAGCCATGCGCTGGCGGGGAATGTCGACTGGCGCCTGTTCTGGAAGCTGGCCTTGCCGGGGGTGCTGGGGGCGATTGCCGGGGCGTGGCTGCTCACGGGGCTTCCGGTGGAGATGGCAAAGCTGCTGATCCAGATCTACCTTGGAACGCTGGGCGCGGTTCTGTTGCTGCGGCAGCCGATGCGGCACGGGCATCATGGCGAGCCCAAGGTGGTGGGGCCGTTGGGCTTTGCCGCCGGTGCGCTCGATTCGGCGGGCGGCGGTGGCTGGGGGCCGATCGTTACCCCGAACCTGATCCTGCAGGGCGCCTGGCCGCGAAAGGCCGTGGGCACGACCAACATGGCGGAGTTCCTGGTGGCGCTGGCAAGTTCGGTGACGTTCATTTCCGTGCTTGGCTGGGAGTCGCTTGGGAAGGCCGTGCTGGGCCTGCTGGCCGGCGCCGTTGTGGCGGCGCCGCTGGGCGCGCTGTTGGCCAAACGGCTGAAGGGCGCGCATCTGGTGCGGCTGGTGGGCGGGTTGCTGCTGGTGACCAGTCTGGCGGGGCTCGGCTCGCGGTTCTTCTGAGCACCGGCGCAAAGCAATGGTATGGCCTGAAACAGGCCAGCTATCTTGCCCAAAGACAGTTCCGCTGCCAGCTATGCGCACCATGGAGCTTGGGCCGGAATTCTTCACCTTCGTCGCCGTCGGCTTTTTTGCGCAGCTCGTCGATGGCGCGCTGGGCATGGCCTTTGGTGTGATCTCAACGAGCGCGCTGGTGGCTCTGGGCGTGCCACCCGCCGCTGCCTCTGCCGGCGTGCATGCGGTGGAGACGGTGACGACCGCCGTATCGGGCGCCAGCCACGCCATTGCGCGCAACATCGACTGGAAGCTGTTTACGCGCATCGCGGTGCCGGGAATCATCGGGGCGGTGCTGGGGGCGTATCTGCTGACCAGCATTCCGGCGGACAAGGCGAAGCCGCTGATCCAGGCCTATCTGGGGATCCTGGGCATCTGGATCTTCTGGAGAGGGTTCCGCCATATCCATGTGGAGCGCGAGCCCAGGATCGTGGAGCCGCTGGGGCTTGTGGGCGGGTTCATGGACGCGGCCGGTGGCGGCGGGTGGGGGCCGATCGTGACCTCCAACCTGATCGTGCAGGGCAAGGCGCCGCGCCAGACGGTGGGCACGGTGAATGCCGCCGAATTCCTGGTGACGACGAGTGCCGCCATCACCTTCATCTATCACCTTGGCTGGGAAGTTGTGACGACGGCGACGCTGGGGCTGCTGGCAGGCGGCGTGATCGCGGCACCATTCGGGGCGATTCTGGCCAGACGCCTGAAATCGGATGTGCTGATGGTGATGGTGGGCGCCGTGCTGATGCTGACGAGCGCGTTCGGGATCTGGCGCTATTTCGCCTGAGCTGTCTGTCGGGTTGGCGGCATGAGATTGCAGATATCGGCGCCGCCGGCGGGGCGTAGGAAGAAGTCGTCGCGCCGGTTTGCGCGGGCGTCGACCCATGCGGCAAAGCTGGGGGTGTCGCTGCGCATCACCTGATAAGCGGGGCGTTCTGCTGGCGGCAGCGTGGAGGCGAGGATGGCGCGTTGCAGCGGGATTCGTTCGGCTTCGGTCTTGTACATGCCCAGCGCTTCTGTGCCGCGGGGAAGCGACGAGAGCGATTCCATGCCCGAGAGCAAGCGGCCGACGAGGGCTATGTTGCGATCGAGGTGGCGCGGGCCGTGGCCGATGACGACGTAGAGCTCTGCGCCGCTGCCGGTATCCGGCGGCATGTTGCGGCCGACGCCCAGCATTGTGGGGCAATGCGGCAGCCAGTGCGCCGTGCCGTCGGTGGCGACCGGCCAGCCGTCTGCGTGGCCGATGCGGGCGTTATAGGCATCGGCATAGGGAAGGGCGGTGAAGCCTGTCGGTTGCCCCGGTTGTTCATAGCCATCCGGGGGGGATTTCACGACGCCGGCGGGGAGGGGGGCCTTTTCCGTTGGATCGCCCCATTGCACGACATAATTTTCCTGCACGCGGACGATGGCGGCGTGGCGCGGGAACCATCCGTCTGCCACCAGCTTGCGGATGTTGGCAACATGGCCGGGGGCGAAGTGGGGAGCCAGTTCGATTGCGACCTGGCGGCCGCCCGCAAATTCGAGGAGCAGAAGGTTTTCGGGTGCGACGGCGCGCCAGGCGGCTGCAGGGCTCGACGCCAGGATCGCTTGCGGGGACGGAGCCGGGCCGGCGGCGGCAAGCAGGAGGGCCAGGGCTGCGGCTGCGAATTGCTGTTTCATTGGGGCAACCTGCCATGCGGAGGAGCTGTGTTCCATAGGCGCAGTTATCGATTTCCCATGCGAGGGTGGTTGAACAGATTGATTGCGTCGATTACCTGCTCGCCATGATTTACCTGCCTACCATCAAGCAGTTGCAGTATCTGGTGGCGTTGCACCGCTCGCGGCATTTCGGGAAAGCAGCCGAGGCCTGTTATGTGACGCAATCGACGCTGTCGGCTGGATTGCGCGAGCTGGAGACCTTGCTGGGCGTGACGCTGGTGGAGCGGAACCGGCGGGTGGTGCGCTTTACCCCGCTGGGTGAGGCGGTGGTGGAGCGGGCCTGGCGGATCTTGGCCGAGGCGGACGGGATTGCCGAGCTGGCGCGAGCGGCGGGAAAGCCGCTGGCGAGCGAGCTGCGGCTGGGCGTGATACCGACGATTGCGCCGTTTCTGTTGCCGTCTCTGCTGCCCGGTTTGCGGAAGCAATGGCCGGAGCTGAAGCTGTTCCTGCGGGAAGAACAATCCGGGCAGGCGTGCGAGGCGCTGGCGCGGGGGCAGCTGGATTGCCTGTTGCTGGCCCTGCCCTATGCCTGCGGCGAGATCGAGTTTGAGCCGTTGTTCGACGATCCGATCCGTCTGGCGTTTCATCCGGAAGATCTGCCCAATCCGCCGGCCAGCATAGCGCCGGAACGTATCGATGAGTCGCGGCTGCTGCTGCTGGAGGACGGGCACTGCCTGAAGGACCATGCCCTGGCAGCGTGCAGCCGGGCGACGTTCCGCCCGGATCAGTCGGTGCTGGGCACTTCGCTGCATACGCTGGTGCAAATGGTGGACAATCGGATCGGCATGACGCTGTTGCCGCAGATGGCGATCGATGCCGGGATTCTGACGAACACCAGCATCGAGACGCGGCCGCTGGCGAGCCCGAAGGCGATGCGGAGCATTGCGCTGGCGTGGCGGCCGAGCAGCCCGCGTGCTGACGAGTATCGGCTGTTTGCGCGGGCGTTGCGGGATGCGCGGGCAGGCTAGGCTTTGCGCAATTCGGCGAGGAGGGCCGCGGCCTTCAGCGGCGGGGCGCCCTGTTCGGCGGCGCGGACCAGTTCCACGAGTCGGGCATTGACGGGTGCGGCCTTGCCCAGGCGTTGGGCAAGGCGGACGAACTCGCCCTGCAGATAGTCTATCTCGGTGGGGCGACCGCGTTCCAGATCGTCGGCCATGGAAGAGCGGGCGTGTGGATCGACGCGGACCTTGCCGCCGGAGGCTGCGCTGATGACGTAGCGATAGAGGGTGTCGGGCAGGCGCATGATCGACGGCATCAGCTTCAGCGGCATCGGGAGGGGATCGACGGGTTCGATCCCGGCTGTGGCGAGCAGTTTCATGCCTTCCGTCATCGACATGGCCCAGGCGGTGCGATAGCCGCGCTGGCCGAGTTCCCGGGCGAGGCTGATGCCGGACAAGGCGTTGATGGCATTATTTAGGTTTATCAGTAACTTGCCCCACTGTATTCCAATTATGTTAGAAGACAGTTTCAAATCAATTCCAGTGGTTGCGAAGGTTTGTTCATATTGTGTGAGAGCTTCGGCGGCTTCAGCGACCAACCCTCCTCCTGTTCCGCGGTGGAAGTGGGCGGGGCCGCGCTGGGCGACGTTGAAGGGCACCATGCCGGCGAGGACGGTGCGGCCGGGGAGGGCGGCACGCAAGGTATCGCTGTTGGAGACACCGTTCTGGAAGGAAATGATCGGGGTGGAGGGCGGTGCGTGGGCAGCGATGGCTGCTGCTGCCTCTGGAGTTGCCATGCTTTTCACGGTGACGAGGATGAGGTCGGCGCTGGACAGGGCGGATGGGTCGGCCGTGGTTGCATAGGCGCTGGCCGGGAGGTCGATATCCATGCCATCGGAATCCGTGAGGCGGAGGCCGTTTGCGAGCGGATCGAGCATGGAGGGGCGGCCGATCAGCGTGACGTCTGCGGTTTGCGCCAGTTGCCCGCCGAGGAAGATGCCGATCATGCCGGCGCCGAACACGGCAATCCTTGGCGACACTGCATCTGTTGGCGTCGCCTTTGGCGACACTTCAGGCGTTGGCCTCGCCTTTGGCGACACTGCGATTTTTGGGCGGGTAGCCCCCGATTGCGCGCTTTCCATTTCCTGTTCCTCTCCCTCCGGCCTATCTGGCCTTCATAGGCGAGGGAGATACGCATGAAAGCGCTTGTTTGTGTGGAGCACGGGCCTCCGGAAAAGCTGGTGGTTCAGGAGCTTCCTGAACCGGAGCCCGGCAAGGGCGAGGTGCGAATCCGCATGCAGGCGGCAGGGGTGAATTTCCCCGACGTGCTGATCATCCAGAACCTGTATCAGTTCAAACCGCCGCTGCCCTTTTCGCCGGGCGGCGAGGCTTCGGGCTTTGTCGATGCGATCGGCCCTGGCGTTACCCGCTTCAAGGTGGGCGACCGGGTGATCGCGATGATTGGCAACGGCGCGTTCCGCGAGTTTTTCTGCGCCGACGAAAGCCGCGTTCTGCCGATGGTGGACTCTATGCCGTTCGATGTCGCGGCCGGCTTTACCATGACCTATGGCACCTCTCACCACGCGTTGAAGCAGCGGGCGCGGCTGCAGCCGGGCGAGACCTTGCTGGTGCTGGGCGCGGCAGGCGGCGTGGGGCTGACCGCAGTCGAGCTGGGCAAGGTGATGGGGGCGAAGGTGATCGCCGCCGCTTCTTCCGACGAGAAGCTGGCGCTGTGCCGGGAATATGGCGCCGACGAGACGATCAACTATTCGACGGAAGACCTGAAGGAGCGGGTGAAGGCGTTGACGGGAGGCCGGGGCGTCGATGTGATCTACGATCCCGTCGGCGACAAATATGCCGAGCCGGCGTTTCGCTCGATCGCGTGGAACGGGCGCTATCTGGTGATCGGCTTTGCCGCCGGCGAGATCCCGAAGCTGCCGCTGAACCTGCCGCTGATCAAGGGTGCCTCCATCGTGGGGGTGTTCTGGGGGGCCTTCACCGCGCATGAGCCGGTGCTGCATGAGGCCAACATGCGCGAGCTGCTGACCTGGTATGCGGAAGGCAAGTTGAAGCCGCATGTATCGGTGCAGATGCCGCTGGAGCGCGGGGCGGAGGGGATTCGCCTGCTGATGGATCGGAAGGCGAAGGGGAAGGTTATTCTGACGGCCTGAAAATGCTTATGTCGAACTGGGTTATCTAGCGATCTTCCCATTTCGATGCAGCTTGCTCGTCGCTTTCCCTTGCGCTGACCCAGCCATTTGCGTCCTTCTTCCAGAAGGGGGCGCGGGTTTTCAGCCAGTCCATCAGGAATGCTGCGGCCTGGAAGGCTTCGGCGCGATGGCTGCTGGCGGTGAGCACCAGTACGATGGGTGCGCCTGTTTCCAGGCGGCCGTGGCGATGGATCAGGAGGGCGCCCTTGAGCGGCCAGCGGCTGCGGGCTTCTGCCAGCAGCTCTTCCATCTGGCGCTCCGCCATGGCCGGATAATGTTCGAGTTCGAGCGGTTCGTCGCGGACCTGGCCGGTGAAGCTGACGATTGCGCCGACATCCGGGCCGATTGCGGCGAGGCGGGCATGTTCGCTGGCGAGATCGAACATGTGGCGCTGAACTCTTACTTCGAACATTAATTTCCACCTGTAACCGGTGGAAATATGGCGACTTCGTCGCCCGCATTTACCGGCGTATCCCAGCCGGCGAAATTCTGGTTGATGGCCGCTCGCAGCCTTGTTCGATCAGCCAGCGCCTGCTTGTGGCCGGGGCTGAGCGTCTGGAGTTGCCCGAGAAGTGCGCCGAGCGGAACAGGGGTTTCCGCGTCCACCACTTCTTCGCCTAGTCCGACCTGTTCGCGTACCCAGGCGAAATAGAGCAGACGGACCGTCATTCGATGCGGCTCACTCGATTTCGGCAGTCATGTGGCGGATGCCGATGCGCAGATAGTCCCAGCCGGTGATGAGCGTGAGGACGCCGGCGAGCCAGAGGGTGACGAGGCCGACCTCCTGCGAAGGGAGGAAGGGTGCCCAGTGCGCGCTGGCCGGCTCCAGGATGAGGGCGCCGAGCGACACCATCTGAAAGGTGGTTTTCCACTTGGCGAGCTGCGAGACGGGCACGGAAACGCGGGCGGTGGCGAGGAACTCGCGAAGGCCCGACACCGTTATTTCGCGCAGGATGATGACGAGCGCGGGAATCACATGCCAGCCGATGATCTGGTTGTTGTGGATCAGCATGACGATCACGGCGGCCACCATGATCTTGTCTGCGACGGGATCGAGGAACACGCCCAGCTTGGAGACGGTGCCCTGCGCGCGGGCCAGATAGCCATCGATATAGTCGGTGAAGCCGGCCAGGCAGTAGAGCACGAACGCGGCCGTGTAGCCGAGCCAGGTGGCGTTCCACATCAGGATAACGAACAGGGGAACCGCTAGGATCCGGCTGAGGGTCAGCAGATTGGGTAGGCTGGACATATGCCCCCACCCTTAGGCAATCGCGTTGCAGCTAACAACCATGCGGGGTGAAGGATGAACGTCTCTGAAGCTGTTGCCAGCCGCCGGTCTGTTCGGGGCTTTTTGCCGACCCCGGTGGATGGGGAGGTGTTGCGCCGCGTGGTGGAGAAGGCGGGAAGGGCGCCTTCGGGCGGCAATTTGCAGCCCTGGCACATCGATGTGGTGGGCGGCGCGAAGCTGGACGAGCTGAAGGCGATCATGGCGACGCGGGTGATGGAAGCGCCGCGCGGAGAGCCGACCGAATACGACATCTATCCCAAGGAGTTGCCGAGCCCCTATCGCGATTATCGCTTTCAGGTGGGCGAGGATCTCTATGGGGCGCTGGGGATTCCGCGGGAGGACAAGATGGCGCGGATGATGTGGTTTGCGCGGAACTATCAGTTTTTCGGGGCGCCGGTTGCACTGTTCTGCACGGTGGCGCGGACGATGGGACCGCCGCAATGGTCGGATCTGGGGATGTATCTGCAGACGTTGATGCTGCTGTTGCGCGAGGAGGGGCTGGATAGCTGCCCGCAGGAGTGCTGGGCGATCTATCCGGAGACCATCGGCAAGTTTCTGGAAGTGCCGGAAGGACGGATGCTGTTTTGCGGGATGGCCATCGGCTTTGCGGATGAGGGCGACAAGGCGAACCAGTTTGCAGCCAGGCGGGCGCCATTGGAGGCGTTTGTGCGGTTTCAGGGGGTTTGAGGCGCTGCATGGCTGCCCGTGGATTGCCCGCGGGGGTTGAAAACCCTATGTCCCCGGGATGACTGACAGCATGCTTCCTGTGCAGGAACCGGCCGCCAAGCCTGCAGAGCGCGTCCGCAAGCCGGAATGGCTGCGTGTTCGTGCGCCGACTTCGCCTGCCTTTGCCGAGACGCGCAAGCTGATGCGGCGGCTGAACCTGAACACGGTTTGCGAGGAAGCGGCCTGCCCGAACATCGGCGAATGCTGGCAGCAGAAGCATGCGACCGTGATGATTCTGGGCGATACCTGCACCCGGGCCTGCGCGTTCTGCAATGTGAAGACGGGGATGCCGGGCAAGGTGGATCCGCTGGAACCGGCGCATGTCGCCGAGGCGGCGGGCGAGCTGGGGCTGGAGCATATCGTGATAACGTCGGTGGATCGCGATGATCTGCCGGACGGCGGTGCCAGCCATTTCGTGCAGGTGATCCAGGAGCTGCGGCGGCGGACGCCGAAAACGACCATCGAGATCCTGACGCCGGATTTCCGCAACAAGTCGGCAGAAGCGGTCGCGCGGATCGTGGATGCGCGGCCGGATGTGTACAATCACAATCTGGAAACGGTGCCGAGGCTGTATCCGACGATCCGGCCGGGCGCGCGCTATTACCACTCGCTGCGGTTGCTGGAGCAGGTGAAGCGGCTTGATCCGACGATTTTCACCAAGTCCGGCCTGATGGTGGGGTTGGGCGAGGAACGGCAGGAAATGCACCAAGTGATGGACGATATGCGGTCTGCCGACATCGATTTCCTGACCATCGGACAGTATCTGCAGCCGACGCCGCGCCATGCAAAGGTGCTGGAGTTCGTCGAACCGAAGACATTCCAGAGCTATGCGGCGATCGGGCGGGCCAAGGGCTTTTTGCTGGTGGCATCGAGCCCGCTGACGCGGTCGAGCTATCATGCGGGGGCGGATTTCGCCAGGCTGCGCGATGCTCGGATGGCAAAGCATGGCAAGCAGGTGGCGGGTGCCCCGGCATAGCGAAACGCGCGTTCTGCCCTGGACGCCGGCGGAAATGTTCGATCTGGTGGCCGACGTGCGGAGCTATCCGCAGTTTCTGCCGTGGGTAGCGGCCGTGCGTATCCGGGAGAGCAGTCCGACCTTGCTGGTGGCGGATATGTCTGTCGGGTTTCGATCGTTGCGGGAGACATTCACGAGCCGCGTGGGGCTGGATCGACCGGGTCATATCGATGTGGAATATGTTTCCGGGCCTTTGAAACATCTGCACAACGACTGGCATTTCAAGCCGCATGAAAGTGGCGGGACGCGGCTGGAGTTTGACGTCGATTTTGAATTTAAATCGAAGATATTTGAGCGAGTTGCTGGCGCTTTCTTTCATGAAGCATTTAAACGAATGGTCGCCAGCTTCGAGGGGCGGGCGCAGAAGCTCTATGGCAGCAGGAGCCTGAGCGCGACGAGCGCGGCCTGACGGCGGATTTCGCTGCGGCCGAGGTCTCCGAAATGGTGCGTGTCGGCGATGACGGGCGAGTTCCCTGCATCTCTTAAGGCGCGAGCAAAAACTACTGTTCCTACGGGTTTTTTATCCGTACCGCCGCCCGGTCCAGCGATGCCGGAAATGGCGACGCTGATGTCTGCATGGCTGCGCTGCAGGGCGCCCTGCGCCATTGCCCAGGCCGTGGCTTCAGATACGGCGCCAAGAGTCGACAGTATGTCTTGAGAAACGCCCAATAATTCGGATTTGGATTCGTTGGAATAGGTGATGAAGGCGCGGTCGAAAACGTCGGAGGCGCCGGATACTTCTGTGAGAGCGGCGGCGACGAGGCCGCCGGTGCAGCTTTCCGCTGTGGTGATGCGTCTGCCCGCGGCGCGGTTTTCGTCGACCACTTTTACAGCGAGATCAAATAGTTCTTGATCGATGCTCATTTCGAAATCCAGCAAGGAAGCTTGACCGTAGCGATCGCCTGGGCAGCGATGCCTTCGCGGCGGCCGGTGAAGCCCAGACCTTCGGTGGTTGTTGCCTTCACGCTCAGGCGTGGCTGGTGGTCTGCCAGAATCTCGGCGATGCGGGCGACCATCGCCTCGCGGTGTGGGCCGACCTTGGGCGATTCGCAGATCAAGGTGATGTCGCAATGCACGATGCGGCCTCCTGCGGCCTGCACAAGGCTTGCGGCGTGGGCGAGAAATCGGTCGGAGCTTGCGCCCTTCCATCTTGGGTCGCTGGGCGGGAAGTGCGCGCCGATGTCGCCGTCTCCGAGTGCTCCGAGGATGGCGTCGGTGAGGGCGTGCAGGCCGACGTCTGCATCGCTGTGGCCGAGAAGCCCTGCAATATGGGGAACTTTTATTCCGCAGAGCCAGACATGGTCGCCGGGCCCGAAGCGATGCACATCGTAGCCGGTGCCGCTTAGGGTTTCCCAATCGAGCAGACGCTCGGCCATCTCGAAATCTTCGGGAAGGGTGACCTTCATCGCGCGTGCGTCTCCTTCGACCAGCTTCACCCGGTGGCCTGCCGCACGCAAGACCTCAGCATCGTCGGTTGCGCCTTCTGCAGCGGTTTCGTGCGCCTGCAGGAGCAGCGCGAAGTCGAAGCCTTGCGGTGTCTGTACCCGCCACAGCCGGTCGCGGGATACTTCGCCTTCGATTGTTTCGGCGCCGGACCGCAGGCTGTCCACGACGGGGAGGGCAGGGCAGCTGCCGGGCGCTTCGCGGAGGCCGGCGAGGACGCGGTCGATCAATTGGCCCGACAGCAGCGGCCGTGCGGCATCGTGCACCAGCACCGATGCCGGGCGCGATCCTGCAAGTTGCCTGAGGCCGTTCAAAACGGACGCCTGGCGGGTGGCGCCTCCTTCGCCGACGGTGACCGGGAGTTCGGACAGCAGGTCGAGCAGCTGTTCCCGCTGGCCAGGCGCCACGACCACATGCACGCGATCGACGCCGGGGTGCCGGACGAACGCCTCGGCTGCCCAGGCGACGAGCGCCTTTCCGCCGAGCCGCCGGAACTGCTTGGGGATGTCGCCGCCCGCGCGGACGCTTTTCCCTGCCGCGACGATCAGTGCGGCCGTGCCGGAGGGCCTGTTTTCTGGACTGTTGTTGATCACGATGCTGCCATAGGGCGTAGCGCCCTTGCCGAAAAGGGGGGCTTCGCCTATGTCCGTGCCGCATTTTTAGGCAGATTCATGGTCAAACTCTCCCCTCTGTCGATCGGGCCCGTGCATATTCAGGCTCCGGTCGTTCTTGCGCCGATGACGGGCGTGACGGATCGTCCGTTCCGAACGCTGGTAAAGCGCTTCGGTGCCGGGCTGACTGTGACCGAGATGATTGCGTCCGAAGCGATGGTGCGGGAAACCCGCCAGTCGTTGCAAAAGGCGGCGTGGGATCCAAGCGAGGATCCCGTTTCCATGCAGCTGGCGGGTTGTGAGCCGGGCGTGATGGCCGAAGCTGCAAAGCTGAACGAGCAGCGCGGCGCCGCCATCATCGACATCAACATGGGTTGCCCGGTGAAGAAGATCGTCAACGGGCATGCCGGCTCTCATTTGATGCGTGATCTGAAGCTTGCATCGCAGTTGATTGAATCAACTGTGAAAGCTGTTTCAGTTCCGGTGACGTTGAAGATGCGCATGGGTTGGTGCCATGACAGTCTGAACGCGCCGGAACTGGCGCGCATAGCGGAAGATCTGGGCGTGAAGATGATTACGGTTCATGGCCGTACGCGCAACCAGCTCTACTCGGGCACGGCGGACTGGGCATTTGTCGCGCAGGTGAAGCAGGCGGTTTCGCTGCCGGTGATCGTGAACGGCGACATCTGCTCCCCTGAGGATGCGCAGGAAGCCTTGCGGCAATCGGGGGCCGACGGGGTGATGGTGGGGCGTGGCGCCTATGGCAAGCCGTGGCTGCTGGGACAGGTCATGGCCTCGATCGAGGGCGAGGAGGTTCCTGCCGCGCCCGAGCTTGCAGAGCAGCGCGACCTGGTGCTGGAGCATTATGAAGAGATGCTGCTGCTGTATGGGCGAGAGCATGGTGTGGGCATCGCGAGGAAGCATCTTGGATGGTATACCAAGGGCTTGCCTTCATCGGCTGAATTCCGAAATCAGGTTAACATGATTGCCTCGCCCGACAAGGTGCTGGCGATGCTGGCCGATTTCTACGCCATGCAGCTCGATCGGGCGACATCGCTGGCGCAAGCTGCGTGACAGGGGGACTGGCTGAAGTTCCGAGCCTTCGGCCGGCATCGTTTCCGCAGCCTGCCGATATCTGGAATGCGCTGCCGGCGCCGATGTTGCTTCTGGCGCCGGACGGGCGGGTTGCGCTGGCCAACAGCGCCGCGGAAACCTTTCTCAACGTGAGCCAGCCGCAGCTGGTGGAACGGGGTTGGGAGTGGCTGTTTCCGGAGGACAGCCCGGTTCGCTCTCTGGTGCAGGAGTCGCGGGAGAGCCGGAACGACATTGCCGCCTATGATCTGGTGGTCGAGTTCGCCGGCGGGCGGCGCGCCCGTACGGATGTGCTGGTCGGCCGGCTTCCGGACCAGGAGGGCTGGCTGGCGCTCAGCTTTCAGCCACGGGCGGTCACCTCGCTGGTGGAAAAGCAGAAGGGGCAGCAAGGTGCTGCACGCTCTGCGATTGGCGTCGCGGCCATGCTGGCGCATGAAATCAAGAACCCCTTGTCGGGCATACGGGGAGCGGCGCAGTTGCTGGCCGAGGCGGCGGATCGGGACGGCAAGGAATTGACCGGACTGATCATTTCCGAGGTCGATCGCGTTCGGGCGCTCATCGACCGGATGGAGGGGTTTACCGATACCCGTCCGCGCACGTTGCAGCGGGAAAATATTCACTCAGTTCTGGGACATGTGCGGATGCTTGCAGAAGCTGGTTTCGGCAGCGATCTGAAGTTTCGCGAGCGCTATGATCCCTCGCTCCCGCCGGTGATGGGGGATCGCGACGGACTGGTGCAGACGTTCCTGAATCTCATCAAGAACGCGGTCGAGGCATCGCCTGCGGGGGGAACCGTGACGATCACCACGGCTTTCCGCCAGGGCTTCCGGATGCGCGCGCATGGCACGAGTGCGCGGGTTTCGCTGCCGTTGGAGGTATGCATCATCGATGAGGGCGAAGGGGCGCCCCCACAGATCGCGGACCATCTGTTCGAGCCGTTCGTGAGCGCTCGGCGCGGCGGCACCGGGCTTGGATTGGCGCTGGTGGCCAAGATTGTGGGCGACCATGGCGGTATCGTGGAATATGACCGGCGGCAGGGCAGGACGGTTTTCCGTGTGCTGCTGCCGCTGGCGCCGGACGAGGAATGAGCTTGCAAACGCGTACGATAATCGTCGTTGATGATGACAGCGGCATCCGCACCGTCGTGCGGCAGGCGCTGCAGCGGGCCGGCCATGTGGTGCGGACGACCGACAGCGCGGCCGGCCTGTGGAAGCTGATCGACGAAGGCGTAGGCGATGTCCTCGTGACGGACGTGCTGTTGCCCGATGCCAACGGTCTGGACATGATTCCGCTGGTGACCGCACGGCGGCCCGAGTTGCCGGTGATCGTGATGAGCGCGCAGAATACGCTTTCCACGGCGGTGCGGGCGACGGAGCAGGGGGCATTCGACTATCTTCCAAAACCCTTTGATCTGAATGAACTGACGCGTTCTGTTAAGAGCGCGATAGAGAGTGCGGGGAAACCCGTCGTGGCAGGCGAAGTTCGGTCTGATGGCGATTCCCTGCCGATGATCGGTCGCTCCTCAGCGATGCAGGAGGTCTATCGCACACTTGCGCGGGTGATCCCCACGGACCTGACCGTGATGGTGCTGGGCGAGAGCGGGACCGGCAAGGAGCTGGTGGCGCGTGCGCTGCATGAACTGGGGCCGCGGCGGACCGGGCCGTTCGTGGCCATCAACATGGCGGCGATCCCGCGCGAACTGATCGAGACGGAATTGTTCGGCCATGAGCGCGGGGCGTTTACCGGCGCTGCTTCCAGATCGACGGGGCGCTTTGAGCAGGCGCAGGGCGGCACGCTGTTCCTGGACGAGATCGGCGACATGCCGATGGATGCGCAGACCCGGCTGCTCCGCGTGCTGCAATCGGGTGAATTCACGACGGTGGGTGGAACGCGGGCGTTGAAGGCGAATGTGCGGATCGTGGCGGCGACGCACAAGGATCTGCGGCGGCTGATCGATAGCGGGTTGTTCCGCGAGGATCTCTATTACCGGCTGAATGTGGTGCCGATCCGTTTGCCGCCGTTGCGGGCGAGGGTTGAGGACATCCCCGAGCTTGCCCGGCATTTTCTGGATCGGGCAGCATCGGAGGGCTTGCCGCGCAAGCTGCTGGATAGTGGCGCCATCAATTGGCTGATGGAGCAGTCCTGGCCCGGGAATGTGCGCGAGCTGGAAAATGCCATGCGCCGCCTGGCCGCTCTGGCCCGCGACGAAGTTGTGACGGCGGCTGCGGCCGAGCTGTGGATTACCAAGGCCGACGGTGGAATGCTGCCGCCCGAGCGGGCGCAAGGGGCCAAGATCGAAGGCGATGAATCGCTGGAGACCATCATCCTGCAATGGCTTCAGCGGCATCTGGTGCAATCCGGGCGAGAGCCGGAGGACGGCCTGTATAACCGGCTGCTGGCCGAGTTCGAGCGGCCGGTGCTGGAAATCGCGATGCTGCTGACGCGCGGAAACCAGCTGAAGGCGGCGCGCATGCTGGGGGTTAATCGCAACACGCTGCGGAAGATGCTGACAGATCGCGGCGTTGAGCCGGGGACTGGCAGAAGGCAGGGCTGAGCCGCGAAAAGAGTTACAAATGCGACACAGCGTGTCGCAAACTGTGTTCCTAATGCCACTCGGCTCTGCTAGATACTGACGAGATGTCCAATCTTTCCGGGCCATACAGTGAACGTATCGCGATCCGGTGGCGGCTTGCGCGGCGGCGTCTGGGAAGATGGGCTGCAAGTCCGGACCGTTTTCCCAGCCTTGAGATTGGTCTCGCGGCCGTTGCGCTGACGGTCGGGCTGGCGTCCTATGCCATCCTGACCGGTCAGAGGGCCCCGGCAGAGGGGTTTTCTCCGCAGCTGGTGACGCTTTTGCTGATGGCTAACCTGTTGCCGTTGCTGGCATTGCTGATCCTGATCGCGCGGCGTGTCGCGATCCTGATCGCGAACCGGCGTGCCGGACGGGCGGGCGCGCAGCTGCATGTGCGGCTTGTGGCGCTGTTCGCGGGGCTTGCGGCGGCGCCCACCATCCTCGTCGTCATTTTTGCCTCGTTGCTGTTCCAGTTTGGCGTGCAGTTCTGGTTTTCGGAACGCGCCAAGACCGTGCTGGATAATGCGGATCGTGTTGCCCAGGCCTATGTTGATGAAAACAAATCGCGAATCCTGGATGACATCGTTGCGATGGGCCAGGATATCTCGAACTACAGTGTCGATTTCGGGCTGGGTTCGCCGGCTTTCAGGCAGGGGCTGGAGCTGCAGGTCCAGTATCGAAACCTGTCCGAGGCTGCGGTGTTTCGTCCGGGTGCTGCCGGGCCGGACATCGTTGTTGCGGTAAGCCTGGACGCGCCTCCTCTGGCGCAGCGGACTGCTGCCTTGAACCTCTCGAGCATTCGGCCTGGTGAGGCGCTTGCAGTGGCTTCGGCGCGGGATCGTGTGGAGGCGGTGGTGCGGTTGCGGACGCCGACGCCGCTTTTCGTCTATACAAGCCGCAAGGTGGAGCCGCGGGTGCTGGAGCAGGTTGCACGCACCCAGACGGCGCTGACCGACTATAACGCGCTGACGGAGCGCTCGCGCGACCTGCAGTGGCGCTTCAACCTGATCCTGCTGGTCGTGTCGCTGCTGGTGGTGGCGGTTGCGATCTGGTTTGCGATCCTGCTGGCCTCGCGAATCGTTACGCCGATCGGGGAGTTGGCTGAGGCTGCGGAGCGGGTGGGGAAGGGCGATCTGGATGCGCGGGTGAATCCCCAGGGGACTGGTGACGAAATTGGTGTTTTGGCGCGCAGTTTCAACCGGATGACGGCGCAACTTAAGGCGCAGCAAACAGCTCTGATCGGGGCAAACACGCAATCCGAGGTTCGCCGGCGCTTTATGGAGGCTGTGCTTTCCGGGGTTTCGGCGGGGGTGCTGTCGATCGATTCCGATGGTGTCATCCGCCTGGCCAATGCGCGGGCCGAAGCCCTGCTGGATTGCGGACCGCTGGGCCTTTCCGGTCGCCCCCTGGCGGATGCCGTGCCGGAATTTGCCGAGCTGATGGAGACTGCGAGGACGGAGGGGATCGCTGCCGCAGAAATCAGCCGGGCCCGCCCGCATGGGCGCGCCGGGCCGGACACCCAGACGCTTGCGGTGCGACTGACCGCGGATGCCGGGCAGGCCCGCAACTATATCCTGACTTTCGATGACATTACCCAACAGCTGGCGGATCAGCGGCGGGCGGCCTGGTCTGACGTTGCGCGGCGGATTGCGCATGAAATCAAGAACCCACTGACCCCTATTGTGCTTTCAGCGGAGCGGCTGAAGCGTCGGTTCGGGCCGGAAGTGGAACGCGGGCGCGATATTTTCGACGAGCTGACCGACACCATCATCCGGCAGGTGGGGGATTTGCGGCGGATGGTCGACGAGTTTTCCGCCTTTGCGCGGATGCCCACCCCCAGCTTTCAGCCCGAATCGATCACCGACATAGCCCGGCAGGCCATGTTCCTGGCGGAAGTGGCGACGCCCAATGTGAAGTTCCGGCTGCAGGCGATCGACGACCTGCCATCTTTTGTTTGTGACCGGCGGCAGATTGGGCAGGCATTCACGAATTTGCTGAAGAATGCTTCAGAAGCGATTGCTTCGATGTCGGAAACTGCGACCGGCGAAGTCGATGTGCAGATTTTCCTGCAGGCCGGTGATCTGGTCGTGGAGATCGCCGACACGGGCTGTGGCATCCCCGGCGAGCTGCGCGACAGGCTGTTTGAGCCCTATGTTACCACGCGTCAGCGCGGGACTGGGCTGGGCCTCGCCATCGTGAAGCGGATCATCGAGGACCATCACGGCCATCTTGCGCTTGCCAACCGGGCAGGCGGCGGGGCGGTGGCGCGGATGGAATTCAACCTGGCCGCCAATCGCGCGCTCGATTCTCACCCCGAACCAGAACAGGTGCACAGCTAGATGCCGCTCGATATTCTCGTCGTGGACGACGAAGCCGATATCCGTTCCCTGATCGCCGGCGTGCTGGAGGATGAGGGGTATCGCCCGCGAACTGCAGGTGACAGCGATGCCACGCTTGCGGCGCTGGCGGAACGTCGTCCGGCGCTGCTGATCCTGGATATCTGGCTGCAGGGGTCGCGACTTGACGGTCTGGAATTGCTGGATGCGGTGAAGGCGAAGGACCCCGGGCTGCCGGTGCTGATCATTTCCGGGCACGGAAATCTGGATACGGCGGTGGCGGCGATCAAGCGCGGTGCCTGGGATTTCATCGAAAAGCCGTTTCAGGCCGACCAGCTGCTGATGGCGGTGGCGCGAGCGACCGAAACGGAGCGGTTGCGGCGCGAAGTGGACGAACTGCGGAGCATCGCTGGACTGGAAAATGAGCTGACGGGTACGAGCCAGCAGATCAACGCGGTGCGCGCGACGATCAAGCGGGTGGGCGCGACGGGCAGCCGGGTGCTGATCCAGGGGCCGGCGGGTTCGGGCAAGGAAGTTGCCGCGCGGCTGTTGCACCGCTGGTCGAACAGGGCGGACCGGCAGTTCGTGGTGGTTGCGGCCGCGCGGATGGAGCCGAATGATGTGGAGGATGTGCTGTTTGGTGCGGAGCAGGGGGGGGAGCTGATCCGTCCGGGCCTGCTGGAGGTGGCGGACGGCGGCACGCTGTTCATCGACGAAGTGGCCGACATGCCTATGACGACGCAGGCGAAAATCCTGCGCGTGCTGACCGAGCAGAGTTTTCAGCGATCCGGCGGGACGCGATCGATCAAGGTGGATGTGCGGGTGGTTTCGGCGACCGCGCGCGACCTTGCGGCCGAGATCCAGGCGGGACGTTTCCGGGAGGATCTCTATTACCGGCTGAACGTGGTGCCGGTGCGGTTGCCGCCGCTGGTGGAACGGCGCGAGGATATTCCGCATCTGGCCGAATATTTCCTGGCGCGGCTTTCTGCGGAACGGCGGGTGAAGACGCCGAACATTTCCGACGATGCGATGGCGGCGCTGCAGGCCTATGGCTGGCCGGGCAATGTGCGGCAGCTCCGGAATATCGTGGAGAGGACGCTGATTTTGGCGCCGTCCAATGCGACCGAACGGATCGAGCTGGACCATCTGCCGCCGGAACTGACCGTGGAGCCGGCGCGGCTGCTGCCGGATCAGGCGGCGAAATCGATCATGGGAACGCCGCTGCGAGAGGCGCGTGAAGCGTTTGAGCGGGAGTATCTGAAGGTTCAGATTCGTAGATTTTCGGGCAATATCAGTAGGACAGCGGCGTTTATTGGGATGGAACGTTCGGCACTGCACCGGAAATTGAAGGCGCTTGGTATCGCCGAACATGATCGGGACGAGCTGGAATAGATCTGACGCGGCGGCTTCCGTCGCCGAATAGGCAGATAGCGTTGCTTAGCCTGTTGTGCGGTGCGCAAACCCTCCCTACATTCGTGGAAGGCGTGCATGTGCGCGCCGGCCGACGCCGGGCAACGGTGCGGATGCAGGTGCAACTGCCTGCCAAGACTGCTAGAAGGCAACCAGCATGGCCGAAAAGGCGAAGACGACGGACAAGGCGAATAATCTGCAGGACGTGTTCCTGAATGCCGTGCGCAAGCAGAAGATTCCGGTAACCATGTTCTTGGTGAACGGCGTGAAGCTTCAGGGCGTTATTACCTGGTTCGACAACTTCTCGGTCCTGCTTCGGCGCGATGGTCATTCGCAGCTTGTCTATAAGCACGCGATTTCGACTGTAATGCCCGCAGCTCCCGTGCAGCTGTTCGAACCGGAACGGGTGGACGAGGAAGATTGAACAACGATGAGCAACCCGTAGCCGAACTGGATCGGCGCGGGTTCGATCAGGCGCTTGGAACGAGTTTCGGCGCGCCTGCCATAGTCGTGCACCCGGTTTTTCCGGGGCGCCCGGTGGCGAGCGCGCGCTCTCCTGAAGCGAGGCTGGAGGAAATCGCCGGCCTGGCGGCTGCCATTCGACTGGACGTCCGCGGTGCCGAGATCGTGCGCCTGCGGGCCATGGCGCCGGCTACGCTGCTGGGCAAGGGCCAGTTGGAGCGGCTTGCGTCGCTGGTGCAGGCGCATGAGGCGGAAGTTGTGGTGATGGATGCCGCGATCACGCCCATTCAGCAGAAGAATCTGGAAACGGCACTGAAGGCCAAGGTGATCGACCGGACCGGCCTGATCCTGGAGATTTTCGGCGAACGTGCCGCGACGGCCGAAGGCCGGCTGCAGGTGGAGTTGGCGCATCTGGAATATCAGGCCGGGCGGCTTGTACGCAGCTGGACCCACCTGGAGCGGCAAAGGGGCGGCTTCGGCTTTCTGGGTGGCCCCGGTGAAACGCAGATCGAGACCGACCGCCGGCTGCTGCGAGATCGGATCGCGCGGCTGAAGAAGGAACTGGAATCGGTTCGCCGGACGCGCACGCTGCACCGGACCCGGCGGCAGAAGGCGCCCAGCCCGGTGATTGCACTGGTGGGTTATACCAACGCCGGGAAATCCACGCTGTTCAACCGGCTGACCGGTGCAGAGGTGATGGCGCAGGATCTGCTGTTTGCAACGCTGGATCCGACGATGCGCGCCATTCATCTGCCGGGGGCACGGGGTGGAACGAAGGTGATTCTTTCCGATACCGTTGGTTTCATTTCAGACTTGCCGACGGAACTGGTGGCGGCATTCCGGGCGACTCTGGAAGAAGTGATCGAGGCGGACCTGCTGGTGCATGTGCGCGATCTTTCGCATCCGGACACGGAAGCGCAGGCCGCGGACGTGATGGACATTCTGCAATCGCTGGGCGTGTTGGAGGGTGAGGGCAGGGTGCCGATCGTCGAGGTGCTCAACAAGGCTGACAAGCTTGACGTGGAAACGCATGATGCAGCTGTAGAAAGAGCGCAGCGCGATCCAGACGTCATTCTGGTATCCGCGCTGACCGGCGAGGGGGTGTGGGACCTGAAATCGCTGTTGGCGAACCGGCTGCAGGCGCCGGGCGAAGTTCGGGAGATACGGCTGCATCCCTCGGATGGGCAGCGCCTTGCCTGGCTGCATGCGCATGGGGAAGTTGTTTCGCAAGCCGATGATGGCGGGCAGGTGCTGTTGCGGGTGCGGTTGACGAGCGATGCGGAGCGAAGGTTCAAGGCACTCTGAAGTCTGTTTCATAAGTATTTGAAATACAATATTTATGAAAGTTCTATATTAATCTGGATCGCTTTGGGTAACTGCCTGCCGAAGAATTCATGGCGGTATGGAGTTTTACCCTGTCGCTCGCGACTTGTACGACTGCCACAGAGCCTCTTGCTGCTCGAGATTGAGGCTGGAAAAGCCCGGCGTTGCTTCGATGGCGCGAAAGCGGCGTTCGAATTTGCGATTTGCAGCGCGCAGGGCGTCTTCCGGATCTATCTTTAGCTTTCTCAGATAGTTGGCTACTGCAAAGAGCAGATCTCCGGCTTCCTCGTGGCGTTCCGTATCCGTGCCGGCAGCGGCGATCTCGGCAAGTTCTTCATGGATCTTGTCGAGCGGGCCTTGCGCATCCGGCCAGTCGAAGCCGGTGCGGGCTGCCCGGGCGGCGAGCTTTTCGGCGCGGGTGAGGGCGGGCAGGGGCAGGGCGATGCCGTCCAGAGCAGACGCGCGGGGTTTTTCGGCCGCCTTGATGGTTTCCCAATTGGCCTTCACTTCTTCGGCGCACAGCGGAATGTCGGTGCGGAAGATGTGCGGGTGTCGACGCTCCATCTTGTCGCAGATTCCCTGGGCGACGTCGGCGAGGGTGAAATGGCCTGCCTCTGACGCCATCTGCGCGTGAAAGATCACCTGGAGAAGCAGGTCGCCGAGTTCTTCCTGCAGATCCGGTATATTGTTACGAGCTATGGCGTCGGAAACTTCATACGCTTCTTCAAGGGTATAGGGCGCTATGCTCGCGTAGGTTTGGGCGCGATCCCATTCGCAGCCATCGGGACCTCGCAGCCGTTCCATGATGGACGCGAGGCGTGCAATCTGCGCCAGCGCCTGTTCCCTGTCGTCTGCGTTCATGCCACTCTCCTGATGCGTCAGCGCGAGGGAAACTTCATGCCAGAGCCGAAGACGAAGCCAACGGAAATTTCGGTCCCAGCCTTTTTGGATGGCGTGGAGCCGGAGCGGTGGGCCGAGGAGGGAAGGGTGCTGGATGCCCTGTTCCGGCGGGTTACGGGTGGGAAGCGCGGATGTGGGGGCCGACGATCGTTGGCTATGGACGCTATCGCTACAGCTATGCGAGCGGGCACTCGGGTGAGATGTGCGCCACCGGTTTTTCGCCGCGGAAGGCCGAGATCGTTGCTTATGTGATTGGCGAAACGGGGGATTTCGAGCCGTTTCTGGCGCGGCTGGGCAAGTATCGGAGGGGAAAATCCTGCCTGTATTTCAAATCCCTGGCGGATATGGACCTGGCCGTGCTGGGCGAGATCGTTGAACTGAGCGTCGCGGAGCTGGAGAAGCGCTGGCCCGTTTCTGCGACTTAGGCCTGGGCTGCCGCCATCGCCTGCAACTGCGCGCCCATCAGCTGGTGCAGAAGGTTAACGGCCTTCAGCGGGCGAACCATAACCTTGAAATTGGTGATGAGGCCGTCCGTATCGAAGGTGATCATGTCTATGCCGTTGATGCGGATGCCTTCGATCTCGTTGGTGAACTCCAGGATGGCGCCGGTTTCGTTCAGCCATTCGCCCACATATGCAAAGCCAGGGCCGCCGAGCACCTTGTCTGCACTGACGAGATATTTGAAGGTGATGTCGCGGCCGCGCTGGGGCGTATGCACGACCGGGCTTTCGAACACGCAATCGGGGTGCAGCATGTCCCACAAGCTCTGCTTGTCGTGCGAGCGAAGGATATAGTCCTGCCAGCGGTCGAGATTGGCGCGGGTTGTGGCGGTGTTTCCCATGCGTTGAGGCTAGCAGGAATCGGGGTAGGGATTGACTGGCAAAGGGGATGGCTTCGATCTGAGTGTGCAATCCGATAATCCATATTATGTAAAATACGCTTGGAACCCGGGCTTTGATCTCGGCGCGGCTATCCGGATATCAGTCCGGTATCCGTTTCTGAGCCGGCGGGCGATTGATTTGGCGGGATTATCCCTGCAGACCGGGAGAATGGCGCCAAGGGAGATCTGAATGAGCTGGAACAGCCGAAAGAGTTTTGAGGCCGCGGGCGATCTGCACGCGGATCATCGCCTGGTACCAACTCTTGGATGGGTGCATCTGGTGGCGCTGGGTGTTGGCGCGATCGTCGGCACCGGTATCCTGACGCTGATCGGCGTCGGAGCTGACAAGGCCGGGCCTTCCGTCATCTTCTCGTTCGTGATTGCGGGCGCCATCTGCGCCTGCGCGGCGCTTTGCTATGCCGAGATGGCGGTGATGATACCCGCCTCCGGCAGTGCCTATACCTATAGCTATGTGGTGATCGGTGAATTGCTGGCCTGGGTGATCGGGTGGAGCCTCATCCTGGAATACAGCCTGGTTGTCAGCGCCGTGGCTGTTGGATGGTCGGGGTATGCCGCGCCGTTGTTGCAGGCGACCTTTGGCATTCCGATGGAGGTGATGCAGGCCCCCGAACTGGGCGGCGTTGTTAACCTTCCTGCGATATTCATCATCGCGGTGGTTGCCGGATTGCTGATGGTGGGGACCAAGGAAAGCGCCAATCTCAATGCGTTGCTGGTGGTTGTGAAGATCGTTGCGCTGGCGGTGTTCGTGGCAGTCGCCCTGCCCGCGTTCAATGCCGCAAACCTTCAGCCCTTCATGCCGTTCGGCTTTGGCAAAACCGTCTCGCCGGACGGTGTCGAGCGGGGGGTGATGGCGGCCGCTGCCATCATCTTCTTTGCCTTCTATGGCTTCGATGCGATTGCAACCGCTGCCGAGGAGACCAGGGATCCGGCGCGCAACCTGCCTCGGGGCATTGTGGGATCGATGGTGATTTGCGTGCTGATCTATATGGTTGTTGCCGCCGTTGCCGTCGGCGCCTTGCCCTTCAAGGAATTTGCCAACAGCCCCGAGCCACTGGCGCTGATCCTGCGCGAGCTGCAAAGCCCGATGGCGGCAACCTATCTGGCCGGATCGGCCGTAATTGCCTTGCCGACGGTGATCCTGGCCTTCTTCTATGGGCAGAGCCGGATCTTTTTCGTGATGGCCCGCGACGGCCTGCTGCCGCGTGGAATGGCCAAGGTCTCCAGTCGCGGTACGCCGGTTCGCAGCACTATTTTTACGGCGATGGTGGTGGGGCTGGTGGCCGGCTTTTTCCCGCTAGCGGAAATTGCGGCGCTCGCCAATGCGGGGACGCTGGCGGCCTTCGTGGCGGTCGCCGTCTGCATGCTGGTGATGCGCCGGCGGGCTCCTGAGCGGCATCGGCTGTTCCGCGTGCCTGCGGCGCCGCTGGTGGGCGGGATCGCGATCCTGGGCTGTCTCTATCTGTTCTTCAGCCTGCCATCGAAGACGCAGGAATATTTCCTGTTGTGGAATGTGATCGGGCTTCTGCTGTATCTGGTTATTTCTCGGCGGCGTTCTAGAAGCCGAACAGCCTGAGGATCAGGAACAGGGCGGCGATGACGACGCCCCAGATCAGCACCATGCGCAGGATCTGGCCGGAGCCCATTTGCTGAAATCGGTTCCAGTTCAGCGCGAGAATCAACGCCAGACTTGCCAGAACGCTTACCAGTGCAAAGGTCATGCCCTGCCCTCCCATATGCGGCCGTCATAGCCCGGGGTTATGCCGGGCGGCAATTCGGCCGCCAGACTGTCGTGGTCCATCGATTGGTCCATGTGGGTGAGCCAGGCTTCGTGCGGTTTGGCCCGGTCGATCCATTCAAGCGTCTGTGCGAGGTGGCTGTGGGTGGGATGGGGCTGGCGGCGAAGGGCGTCGACGACCCAGAGATCGAGATTGGCGAGCAGCGGCCAGGCGGCTTCGGGAAGTGCGCTCACATCGGTCGAGTAGGCGATCGCCCTGCCCTCTGCCTCGAAGCGGAAGCCGAGCGAGTGAACCGGGCCGTGCTGTTGACGGAACGCCCTTACGCGGATGGAGCCGATCTGCAGGTCACCTTCGATGAGATGCGCCTTTGCCGTTGGCGGGTAGCCGGCGCGGCCGGCGAATACATAGGCGAAACGACTGCGCAGGCCGGCGCGGGTTTCGCGATCCATGTAGCAGTCGATTTCGCGGCGGGCGGCGTGGAATAGCGCGCGCAGGTCGTCGATGCCGTGGCAATGGTCGGCGTGATCGTGGGTGTAGAGGACGGCGGTTATCCAGCCGACATTGGCGTCCAGCAGCTGTTCGCGGAGGTCCGGGCCGGTATCGACGAGCAGGCGCGTGTCTGCGGATTCGACCAGGATGGATACGCGACGGCGGCGATTGCGGGGATTGGCGGGGTCGCAATCGCCCCAGTCTCCCCCGATGCGCGGAACTCCGGACGAGGTGCCGGAGCCGAGCATGGTGAGTTTCATCAGGCGGACAATCTTGTGAACAGTTTCCGTGCGTTGGAGGCGGTAGTTGCGGCAAGTTCCTGCACATCCGTTTCGCGCAGCTTGGCGAGGAAGCTGGCGGTGTGCGCCACATAGGCGGGCTCGCAGACCTTCCCACGCATCGGCACCGGCGCGAGGAATGGCGAATCCGTCTCGATGAGAAGCCGGTCGGTCGGGATGATGCGGGCGGTTTCCTGGAGCTCGCGCGCATTCTTGAAGGTGACGATTCCCGACAGCGAGATATAGGCGCCCAGATCGAGGCAGGCCTCCGCCAGACGGCGGCTTCCGGTGAAGCAGTGGATCACCATCGGAAAGGCGCCGTCGCGGCTCCCCTGCCTCAGCATGTCGATGGTGTCGTCTTCGGCGTCGCGGGTGTGGACGATCAGCGGCAGACCCGTCTGACGGCTTGCACTTATATGTGCATAAAAACTTTTACGTTGTTGGTTTCTATCGGACTTGTCGTAGAAATAGTCTAGGCCGGTTTCGCCGATTCCCACCACTTTCGGGTGCTGCGCGCGGTCCACCAGCTTTGCGGTGTCGATGTCCGGATGCTGGTCTGCCTCGTGCGGGTGGATGCCGACGGTTGCGAACACATCTGCATGACGTTCGGCCCCGGCGATCACATCGTCCCACTCCCGCTCGCGGGTGGAGATGGAGATCATTGCCGAAACCCCAGCCGCCCGGGCGCGCTCGACTACGCCGTCCTCGTCTTCGACCAGGCCGGGATAGTTCAGGTGGCAGTGGGAATCGATCAGCATCGCCTGCATGTGGCGTGGATGCCGCAGGGTTTCAATTACCGATCGTCAGGCTAGAAGAGCCGCATGCTACGCTTGATCAACAAGATTCCGTCGGAGGCCTGGCCCGGCATCGTGCTGCTTGCCTGCGCCGTTGCTGCCATGCTGCTTGCGAATTCGGAGTGGGCGCCGATGCAGACGGAGGTGCTGAAGACAGTCGGCACCTTCAGCTTCGGCTCGCTGTCGATCTCCATGACGACAGCCGAATGGGTGAAGAACCTGCTGATGGCGGTGTTCTTTTTCTATGTGGGGCTGGAGCTGAAGCGGGAGCTGATGGAGGGGGCGCTTTCCAGTGTTTCCACCGCCATGCTGCCTCTGGTGGCGGCGTTGGGGGGCGTGCTGTGCCCTGCCCTCATCTACCTGCTCGTGACCAACGGTACCGGCTTTGAGCATGGTTGGGCCATACCGGCTGCGACCGATATTGCCTTTGCGCTGGGTGTGGTGGCGCTGCTGGGAAGCCGCGTGCCGCCGGCATTGAAGATATTCCTTCTGGCTGTTGCCGTGGTGGACGATCTGATCGCCATTCTGGTGATCGCCTTTTTCTATACCGATACGCTGCACCTGGGCTGGCTTGCCATGGTGGGGGTTTTCTATGCGCCGATGCTGGTGCTGACGCGGCTGAAGAAGAACTGGCATGGCATGTACATGCTGCTGGCGATGCCGATGTGGGCGTGCATGCAGATGAGCGGCGTGAACCCGACCATTGCCGGCGTGCTGGCGGCGCTGGCCATTCCCATGCGGAACGGGGACGGGGAATCGCTGCTGATCGAGCTGGAGCACAAGCTGCGGCCCTATGTGCACTATGGCGTTATGCCGGTGTTTGCGCTGGCAAGTGCGGGGGCTGCCGTGGGCGGTGGGCTTGCGGCGACACTGGGGCACCCCGTTTCGCTGGGCATCATCCTGGGCCTGTTCCTGGGCAAGCCGCTGGGCATCACGATTGGCACGATCCTCGGCAGTTTGCTGATGAAGGCGGAGCGGCCGGGCACCTTGCCCTCGATCGTGGGCGTCGGCTTCGTGGCCGGCATCGGCTTCACCATGAGCCTGTTCATCGGCAAGCTGGCCTTCCACAATGTGGAGGCCGAACTGGCAGTGAAGATCGGTGTCTATGCCGGATCGCTGCTGTCTGCGGTGATCGGCTTGGCGGTACTGGCATTCGTGCACCGGACGCCCAGCGAAGGCACCGATGAATCGGATATCTTCACTGGCGGCGAAGACGCCGATAAGGTTCACTGACGGCAGGGACGTCGACGAGATTCACTGTCGGCGGGGACGCCGACGAGATTCACTGTCGGCGGGGACGCCGACGAGATTCACTGTCGGCGGGGACGCCGACGAGGTGCGACCTAGTCGGCGGTTTCAGGCTCTGCCCAGCGCGGGAAAACGCCTTCGGGTGCCGGGAGCGGCGTGCCGGGGATCAGTCGATTGCCGTAGGTGGCGAAGCTGCGGTCGCCCCCCCCTGTTCCGAGCTGCCCTGTTCCGAGCTGGTCCAGCAGGCGGTTGGCGCTGATGGGCATGGCCGGTTGCACGAGAAGCGCGATACGGCGGATGCATTCGGCGGCATGGTAAAGCACGACGTCGGCGCGGGCCGGATCGGTCTTGCGGAGTGCCCAGGGGGCGTTCTCGTTCAGATAGGCGTTCACCATGCCGACGCGGGCCCAGATCGCATCGAGCGCGATGTCCGGGCGGACGGCTTCATGCGCAGCGCGGGTTTCGTGCAGCATGGGTTCCACCTGCGCCAGAAGTGCGAGGTCTGCTTCGGTTGCCGGTCCATCGGCGGGGACGGCGTTGGCGCAGTTCCTGGCGATCATGCTGAGCGTGCGCTGGGCCAGGTTGCCCAGATCATTGGCGAGATCGGCGTTGATGCGGCGGCCGATGGCCTCGTGGCTCCATTCGCCGTCCTGCCCGAACTGGATCGCGCGCAGCAGATAATAGCGGAGCGGATCGACGCCGAAGGTGTCGGCGAGGCCCATCGGCTCGACGATGTTGCCGAGCGACTTCGACATTTTCTCGCCGCGGTTGAGGACGAAGCCATGGCCAAAGATGCGCCCCGGCAGCGGCAGGTTTGCCGACATCAGGAAGGCGGGCCAGTAGATGGCATGGAAGCGCACCACATCCTTGCCGATCACGTGCAGGTTGGCCGGCCATCGCGCCTCCCAGCCGGCAGCTGGCCAGCCAGACGGCGTCAGATAATTGGTGAGCGCATCCATCCAGACATACATCACATGGCCGGGCGAGCCCGGCACGGGAATGCCCCAATCGAAGCTGGTGCGGCTGATCGACAGATCTTTCAACCCTCTCTCAACAAATGCTCGCATCTCGTTGAGACGATTTGAGGGTTGTACGAAGTCTGGCTGCTCTGCATAGAGCTTCAGCAGCGGTTCCTGGAAACGCGACAGGCGGAAGAACCAGCTCTCCTCGACTGTCCACTGCACTTCGGTTCCGGTCGGGGCGAGCCTGGTGCCATCGTCGGCGACGACCAGATCTTCCTCGTCGTAATAGGCTTCGTCGCGGACGGAGTACCAGCCCTCGTAGCGGTCGAGATAGATGTCGCCGGCGGCTTCCATCTGCGTCCAGAGTGCCTGCGCGGTTGCCTTGTGGTCGGCATCGGTCGTGCGGATGAAGCGGTCGCGGCTGATGTCGAGCCGGTCGCACATGGCGACGAAGTGGGCCGACATGCCGTCGACGAATTCCTTGGGGGAAATATCGGCGGTGCGGGCGGCCTGCGCGATCTTCAGCCCATGTTCGTCGGTGCCGGTGAGAAAATAGGTGTCGCGGCCGTCCAGGCGGGCGAAGCGGGCGAGCCAGTCGGTCGCGATCACTTCATAGGCGTGGCCGATGTGCGGCCGCCCGTTGGGATAGGAAATGGCGGTGGTGACATAGTAGTGGCTCATCGTGCTGGCCCTGAATCCTGTATGCGGCCTGCGCGGGCCATGATGTCGGCCAGCGCCAATGCCACTTGCGCGGGCACATAGGCAAGATGGAGGGCGTCGCGGACGATGATCTGGGCTTCGTCGTAGAGCGCGAACAGCGCAGGCTGCGGGTTGCGGCGGGCGGCTTCGGCCAGGCGGCGCGGTACGAGCGTGAGCAGGGCATCGAAGCGTGGGCCGGCTGCTGCCGTGGAGACGCTGCGGGCGAACTGCAGCGGATCGGCACCGCCGGAGATGCGGCTGAGCGCGGTCTCGAGGCCGGTGAGATCGGCGCCGGCGAGCGCGGCAACGGAACCCGGCGCACCGTTCGCGAGCTGTGCGAGGGAAGCGAGCTCGGCCTGCGGCAGTTCGGGGAATTGCGCCTGGAGCACCGTTTCCGTTTCGCCCGGGCTGAGCGGCGACATGCGCAGCGTGCGGCAGCGCGACCGGATCGTGGGCAGAAGGCGGCCGGGGGAATGGCTGACGAGAAGATAGACCGTTTTTTCGCGCGGCTCCTCAAGTTCTTTCAGGAAGCTATTGCTTGTATTTGTATTCATGTCGTCGATAGAGTCGACTATCAGGGTGCGCCGCGGGGCGATGGCCGGGTAGCTGTGGAGGAACTCGGACAGTTCGCGGACATGATCGATCAGGATCGAATGGGTGGCACTGCCCTTCCCTTCCGTCGGTGGCTCCAGCACGCGATGATCGGGGTGGGAACCTGCCTCTACGAGCGCGCGCGCCACATGATCGGCGGGGCTATCGGCCTGGCCGCTGAGCAGGGTCATGGCGGCCCAATCGGCGAAGGCGCGCTTGCCGATCCCGTGGGGCCCGGCGATCAGCCAGGCGTGGTGCAGGCGCCCGCTATCGAGCGCTTCGAGGAATTGCGCCTTTTGATCTGCGTGGCCGATGAGCATCACCTTGGGTGGCATCTGAACGGCATTGACGCAACCGGCAAAAGCCTTTGCGCATGGGCCGTGGGAAAGCTACACTCGGATCGTACCCCGGGGGGCCGCTTGTGCGCGGCTGAGAGGCAGGCAGCAGCCCGCGACCCGTCGAACCTGATCCGGCTGACACCGGCGTAGGGAGGGAGCGGCACATGCGCCAAACCTTCCGTTGAAAGAGGAGATTTCGCATGGCCGACATTCCGTCTCACCTGGAATCCGCGACCGTGACCACGGGGCCGCTGCCGGCCTCGCGCAAGATTCATGTGCCAGGCACGCTGCATCCGGAGATCCGGGTGCCCATCCGCGAAATCGAGCTGGAAGCATCGGCGCTGGAGCCCCCGGTTCGGGTGTACGACACGACCGGCCCCTATACCGATCCGACGGCACGGATTGATATTTCGGCAGGACTTCCGCGGTTGCGGGAGGCATGGGTCGAGGCGCGGGGCGATGTGGAGCGCTATGACGGGCGACAGGTGAAGCCGGAGGACAATGGGCTGGTGCGGGCAGGTTCGCGCGAGGTTCGGCCCTTTCCTTCGCCGAACGTGCGGCCGTTCCGGGGGACGGGCGCGGCGGTGACGCAGCTTGCCTATGCGCGGCGCGGGATCATCACGCCGGAGATGGAATATGTGGCGATCCGCGAAAATCTGGGCCGGGCGAAGGCGCTGGAAGCGGCGCAGGGCGGAGAATCGTTTGGAGCTTCGATTCCGGCGCATGTGACGCCGGAGTTCGTGCGCGAGGAAATTGCGCGCGGGCGGGCGATCATCCCCTGCAACATCAACCACACGGAGCTGGAGCCGATGATCATCGGCCGCAACTTTCTGGTGAAGATCAACGCCAATATCGGTAATTCGGCCGTCGCGTCTTCGGTGGCGGATGAAGTGGAGAAAATGGTCTGGGCGATCCGCTGGGGCGCCGACACGGTTATGGATCTCTCCACCGGCAAGAATATTCACGACACGCGGGAATGGATCCTGCGCAACTCGCCGGTGCCGATCGGGACGGTGCCGATCTATCAGGCGCTGGAGAAGGTCGGCGGAATTGCCGAGGATCTGACGTGGGAAATCTATCGTGACACGCTGATCGAGCAGGCCGAGCAGGGTGTAGACTATTTCACCATCCACGCAGGGGTTCGGCTGCCCTACATTCCCATGACTGCAAAGCGGGTTACGGGAATTGTTTCGCGCGGTGGATCAATTCTGGCGAAATGGTGCCTGTCGCACCACAAGGAGAATTTCCTCTATACGCATTTCGCGGAAATCTGCGAAATCATGCGGGCTTACGACATTTCTTTCAGTCTTGGTGACGGGTTGCGACCCGGCTCCATCGCCGATGCCAATGACGAGGCGCAGTTTGCGGAGCTGCATACGCTGGGCGAGCTGACCAAGGTGGCCTGGGACATGGATTGCCAGGTGATGATCGAGGGGCCCGGCCATGTGCCGATGCACAAGATCAAGGTGAACATGGAAAAGCAGCTGGAGAGCTGCGGCGAGGCGCCCTTCTATACGCTGGGGCCGCTGACGACCGATATTGCGCCGGGTTACGACCATATCACCTCGGGCATCGGGGCGGCGATGATCGGTTGGTTCGGCTGTGCGATGCTTTGCTATGTGACGCCGAAGGAGCATCTGGGCCTGCCTGACCGGGACGATGTGAAGGTGGGGGTCATTACCTACAAGCTGGCGGCGCACGCGGCCGATCTTGCCAAGGGCCATCCTGCCGCGCAGCTCCGGGACGATGCGCTTTCCCGTGCACGGTTCGACTTCCGCTGGCGCGATCAGTTCAACCTGAGCCTGGATCCGGAAACCGCCGAGCAGTTCCATGATGAAACGCTGCCTGCGGAGGGCGCCAAGACGGCGCATTTCTGTTCCATGTGCGGGCCAAAGTTCTGCTCGATGAAGATCACGCAGGAAGTGCGCGACTTTGCGGCGAGACAGAATAGCGACAGCTTTGTGGCGGCCGATGAAGGGATGGCCCGGAAAGCACAGGAATTCCGGGATCTTGGAAGCGAGATCTATCTGAAACAGTAGGCCTCAGCCGCCCGGTTCCCAACCGGGTGGCGCCAGTTCGAAGCCGCTGAATTCGAAGCCCGGCGCAACGACGCAGGAAACCAGCGCCCAGCCGAAGCTTGCCTGCGCTGCCTGCCAGTGACCGGCGGGAATGACGAGGTGCGATTGTTGCCCTGCCAGCACATCGCCGCCCAGCAGGCATGCGTTCCGTCTTCCATCCGGCGCGGCCCGGAGGAGTTGCAGCGCGCTGCCGGCGTGCCAGGCCCATAGCTCGTCTGCGTCGACCTTGTGCCAGTGCGATCGCTGGCCGGCTTCCAGAAGAAAGTGAATTGCCGTCATCGCGGAACGTTCACCGGGCGCGGCGGGCGATCGCCATGTTTCGCGATACCAGCCTCCCTCCGGGTGCCGCTGCAGGTCCAGCAGCTCGATGATTCCTGTCGGTTCCATGCAAATCCCGACCCCCGCCTGCATTGCCTGCCCTGAAATGTTGGAATAGTCTGAAGGGGATCGAGGGGCCATAGGGGACGATCATGAAATTCTATCTGCTTCAGGCATCCGTGCTTGCGCTTGCTCTTGCCGTGCCTGCGACCGGGCAGTCGCAGAAGGTTTCGCCGCCGAAGACGGTTTACTGGATGTCTGCTGCTACGCAGAGCGGCTTCGGGATGGGGAGCGCGCCTTCCACCAGCGACATGATGCGCATGGCGATGGGTGGCGGCGGAAGCAGTGTGATCAAGACGCTGAACCTGGACCTTGGATCGAAGCTGCCGCCCTCCCCCGCGCCCGGTGCAGCCGATCATGCCGTGCCTCCGGGGATGAACATGGGCGCCAACCTGCCCTTGCGGGCGCCGAAGAAGGGCACGCCATCCCAGGGGACGGAAGAATTCGAGCGGCCGAAGGGCAAGCTGCTGTTGTTCTGGGGATGTGGTGAGACGGCAAAGCCGGGCCAGCCTGTCGTCTTCGATTTTGCCAGGATTGCGGCGGGCGAGATGCCGGCCAATCTTTTCGGCGGCGAGCGGGTTCGGCTGCAGCGCCCGCCCAATGCCTCGACCTGGCCGACCTATGTGTATTGGCCCAATACGGACAAGCAGAACGGCAGCCGACAGGTGCCGTCCAATGCGTCGCTGGTGGGGCCGCACAAGGTGACAGGCAATTTCGCGCCGCAGATGGATTTCAGCCTGCAGCAGGACTGGATGCAGGGCGTGAACATGAAGCAGCAGAAGAATGCGTCAGGTTCGGTCGGGCTGCAGTGGAATGTGGTGCCGGGGGCAACGGCGCATTTTGCACAGATGGTGGCCGGCCGGGATGAGGGTGGCGCACCGGTTATCGTGTTCTGGGCTTCGTCCGAAACGCAGACCTTCTTCTCGGGCATGTCGGACTTCATCTCGCCTTCGGAAGCCTCGCGGCTGGTAGGCAAGAAACTGCTGATGCCGCCGTCGCAGACGAGTTGCGCCATTCCCAAAGAGGCTGTCGCAGCGGCGAAGGATGCCGGGCTGATCCTGCTGACCTCGCATGGCCCGGAGCAGAATATCGTCTATCCGCCGCGTCCGAAGGATCCCAAGGTGGACTGGGTGCAGGAATGGAGCGTGAAGGCGCGATTTGTCTCTCGCACGGGCGCCATCATCGGGATGGAAGACATGGGCGGTGCTGGCGGTGCGACCGCAAGCGGCAAGCCGAAATGCAAGCCCGATGCCGCGACCGAGGCGGGCAAGGCAGCAGGTGGCGGCATCGGCGGCAGCGTCGGTCGGGCGATGGGTGGCGCCCTGGGAGGCCTGATGGGCAAGAAGAAGCCCAAGGAGGATTGCGAGCCCTGACGCGACGGGTTGCGCCGCATCGGATTCCATTTGGGCGGCAGATGCTTTAGCCCATGGGCGATGACTGATGGGAACAATGCGCAGGCTTCCGTTGAAGGCCGCGATTCGACTTCAAAATACGTCCGGCAGTTGAAGGCCTGGCACCGGCGTACGGTTGTTGCGGGGGTGGATCATGCCGCCCTGCTGGACCGGGCCAATGCGGAAGGGGGCTGGTCGGCGCGGTTCGCCTTCATGATTGCCATGTCTGCCGGCATCGCCATCCTGGGCATGCTGCTGTCGTCGCCGGCAGTGGTTATCGGCGCGATGCTGATCTCTCCGTTGATGGCGCCGATCGTGAACGCCGGTTTTTCGCTCGCGACCTTTGACTGGCCGACTGTGCGGTCGAGCTTGCTGGCGCTCGCCGCAGGGACGCTTCTGGCGATTGGATTCACCGCGCTTCTGGTGCTTGCATCCCCCTTGCAGGACCTGACGTCCGAAATCCTGGCGAGGACGCGCCCAAACCTGTTTGACCTGCTGGTGGCGATTTTTTCGGCACTGGCGGGCGGCTACGCGACGGTGCGCGGGCGGGGCGAGACGATTGTGGGTGTGGCGCTTGCGACCTCGCTGATGCCGCCGCTGGCCGCAGTCGGCTATGGGTTGGCGACCTGGAACATGGCGGTTGCCGGTGGCGCATTTGCCCTGTTCCTCACGAACTTCATTGCCATCGCCCTGTGCATGGCGCTGGTTGCGCGCTTCTATGGGTTCGGCGCCTTTCTGACGCCGCGCCAGACGCAGCGGCAGGCCTTTGCGCTGTTGGTCGTGCTGGTCGCCCTTGCCGTTCCGCTGGGCTTTTCCTTGAGGCAGATCGCCTGGGAGGCGTGGGCGACGCGGACCATACGCAATGCCGTCGCGCAGGAATTCGGCCACAACAGCCGGATCGTGGCGCTGGATCCCGACTTTGCCGGCGGCAAGCTGGTTGTCCGCGCGACAGTGCTTTCGGATCGGCTGCACAGCAAGGCGACGGCCGACCTGGAGCGGCGGCTGGGGACGACGCTGAGGCGGCCGGTGCGGATGCAGCTGAGCCAGGTTCTGGTGAATCAGGGGGGCGCGCAGGCGGAGCTGAACCGGGCGCGTGCGGCCGAGGCGGGATCGAGCACGGCAGCGCGGCTGGCGCAGGCCGACCTTGCCGTGCGATTGCAGTTTGTCGCCGGGGTTCCGGCGTCTGCGATAACGGTGGATAGCGCGGCCCGACGGGCGCTGGTGGCTGTGGGTCGCGACCGGCAGATTCCAGAGCTGTTCCTTCTGGAGCAGCGCTTGCGGGAAGAAAACCCGGATTGGGATGTGCAGCTGACGGTGCCGACGATGGCGTTGCCGCCGATCCTGTTCGAGGACGGAAGTGCAGAACTGGATGCACGCGCGCAGGCGCAGATCAAATCCTACCTCTGGGCGCTGCAGAGCTGGGGGATGAACGGTATCGTGCTGGCGGGGGGCCGGGCATCGAACGAACCGCAACGACTGGCGGCGGCACGTATGGACGCGGTTGCCCCGCTGTTCGAGGCTTGCGGCTATCGTGTGGAAGAGCGTGCGGCGCGCGCTTTGGATCGGCGGGAGGAAAGCGAGCTGGGGCGGTCGGCCCTGAGGCGGGTGGAGGTCTCACCGCGTGACGTGGTGGCAGGCCCGGGCGAAGAGAGCGCGCCTGAAAACGCGCAAGCCTGCCTGTTGCCGCGCGGCGGCGGGAACGCGAGCGACCCTGCGCCGGCGGAAGACCAGACGGCGGGCGTTTCGAAGGCGGCTTGAGGTCCGAAGATGCAGCGGGCGGGTTTTCCCCGCACGTAGATACAACGGGCGGGTTTTCACCCGCGATAAGATGCAACGGGCGGGTTTTCACCCGCCCGAAGCACGTCGTTGCGATGTCTTGCGGTCCGCTGGCGTGCGGGCCTCAGGCGGCCTTGTCGGCCCTCAGAAGCTGGATCGGGTTTTTCAGTCCCTTCACGACTTCGCCGTCGATCTGAACTTCATCGACCGTATCCATGCCGGGCAATTCGAACATGGTATCGAGCAGGATCCCCTCCAGGATGGAGCGCAGGCCGCGGGCGCCGGTGCGCCGCTCAATGGCGCGCTTGGCGATCTCGGACAGGGCCTCTTCCGAGAAGGAGAGCTTCACGCCTTCCATCTCGAACAGGCGGGCATATTGCTTGGACAGCGCGTTCTTCGGCTCGGTAAGGATCTTGATGAGCGCAGCCTCGTCCAGATCTTCCAGCGTTGCGATAACCGGGAGGCGGCCGACGAATTCAGGGATCAGCCCGAACTTCAGCAGGTCTTCCGGTTCGCAATTGCGCAGGACCTGGCCCGTACGACGTTCATCCGGAGCTGCAACATGCGCACCGAAGCCTATGGATTTACCTTGCAATCTGTCGGAAATTATCCGGTCCAGACCGGCGAAGGCGCCGCCGCAGATAAAGAGGATATTGGTGGTATCGACCTGCAGGAACTCCTGCTGCGGATGCTTGCGGCCGCCTTGCGGCGGAACGCTGGCGGTCGTTCCTTCCATGATCTTCAGCAGTGCCTGCTGCACCCCTTCGCCCGACACGTCGCGGGTGATGGAGGGATTGTCGGCCTTGCGACTGATCTTGTCGATCTCGTCGATGTAGACAATGCCGCGCTGGGCGCGTTCGACATTATAGTCGCTCGCCTGCAGCAGCTTCAGGATGATGTTCTCGACATCCTCACCGACATAGCCGGCTTCCGTGAGCGTGGTCGCGTCTGCCATGGTGAAAGGCACGTCGAGGATACGAGCCAGGGTCTGCGCGAGAAGCGTCTTGCCGCAGCCGGTGGGGCCGACGAGCAGGATGTTCGACTTTGCGAGCTCGACCTCGGCGCCCTTCGCGCCATGGGCGAGTCGCTTGTAGTGGTTGTGCACGGCAACCGAGAGAACCCGCTTTGCGTGGGTCTGGCCGATTACATAGCTGTCGAGCACGCCCATGATCTCGCGCGGGGGCGGGACACCGTCGCGGGTTTTCACCAGCGCGTTCTTGGTTTCCTCGCGGATGATGTCGTTGCACAGCTCGACACATTCATCGCAGATGAAAACCGTGGGGCCTGCGATCAGCTTCTTCACCTCGTGCTGGCTCTTCCCGCAGAAGGAGCAATAGAGGATATTCTTGCCGTCGCTGCTGCTGACTTTGGTCATAGACTCTCTTTCGGCCGCCCCTGAACCGGTTTGGAAAGCCGGGGCGGCATGGGCACATATTACAAGTTAGCGCAGATTCCCTCTGCCGCAAGTGCGAAAGCCGCCAGCTTGGCACCTTGCAGAGGGTTATTTGCCCCGCAGCGTGCCGGGAGTCCGCTGCGGCCAGGCATTCCGTCAGCCCCGCACATTGCCGGGCAAAAGCGGAATACCGGTACAAAGGGGGAAGGAACGGTGCTGCCGGATCCGGCAGCGCCGAAGCGCGTCAGGCGGCCTTCAGTTCGCCTTCGGCGGGCGTCGGGCGCTTGTCCATCACTTCGTCCACCAGCCCGAAGGCCTTGGATTCCTCGGCCGACATGAACTTGTCCCGCTCCATTGCATGCTCGATCTCCTCGAGCGGCTTGCCGGTGAACTTGGCATAGAGGCTGTTCATGTGGGCGCGGATGCGGATGATCTCTCGGGCCTGGATTTCGATATCGGTTGCCTGGCCCTGTGCGCCGCCGGAGGGCTGGTGCACCATGATGCGGGCGTTGGCGAGCGCCACGCGCATGCCGGGTTCGCCGGCTGCCAGCAGGAAGCTGCCCATGGAGGCGGCCTGGCCGATGCAGACGGTGCCGACCTTGGGGCGGATATATTGCATGGTATCATAGATCGCCATGCCCGAGGTGATCACCCCGCCCGGCGAGTTGATGTACATGAAGATGTCTTTCTTGGGGTTTTCCGCCTCAAGGAAGAGCAGCTGGGCGACGATCAGCGAGGCCATGCTGTCCTCGATCGGGCCGTTCACGAAGACGATACGCTCGCGCAGGAGGCGGGAGAAGATGTCGAACGACCGCTCCCCCCGGCTCGACTGCTCTATGACGATGGGCACGAGCCCCGCCGTCGGATTGATGTGGGCGCCGAATGCGGCGAGAGGGTTCATGATAAACTGGTCGCGGTCCATGCGGGTATAAGTCGGCCCTGCCCTGCCCGCCGTCAAGCCCCGCTTCTGCGATATCCGCAATGCATCCGGAACGGTCCCACTTTCGCACCTGTCGGCGGACACAGTTGCTATCTGTCAAGCATGCGAGGATTGCCTGAAAATCCTGATCTAAGCGTGCGGGGCGCAGGGGCTGCTGTCCTGCCGGCGCTGCGTGCCGCTGCGGAACGGACGGGGGTGGATTTCGGGGCGCTCTATCATACGGCGCGACTGGAATCCGGTTTCAACCCGCAGGCGCGGGCGCGCACTTCCTCGGCTACCGGCCTGTTCCAGTTCGTGGATTCCACCTGGATGTCGACGATCGCGAAGCATGGGGCGCGGCATGGAATTGTGCCGGGCTCGCGGGCGGAAGCGCTGGCGCTGCGCCGGGATCCTGCGGTCGCCAGCCTGATGGCGGCCGAGCATATGGCCGACAACGCTGCGGCTCTGGAGGCCGGGGGCCAGGAAGCATCGGCGACGGGGCTCTACCTTGCGCATTTTCTGGGGGCGGGCGGCGCGGTTCGCTTTCTGAAGGGGATGGCTGCGGCGCCGGGAGCCGCGGCAGCCGAGCTGTTTCCGGCGGCGGCCCGGGCGAACCGCTCGATATTCTATGCCGGCAGCGGCGCCCGCAGCCTGCAGGAGGTGTATGAGCTCTTTGCCCGCAAGCTGGGGGCTGACGAGGGCGGTGGCGCTGGCTTCGCACTGGCGGAAAACGGACATGCGGCCGATCGGCTGCCGGCTGCAGTCGCTGCGTTGATGCCGCCCGAAACTGGTTCGGCACTGGCTGAGCAGCCGCTGCATGCGGCGCGGCTGGCCTATCTGTTGCTTGCCGAGATGGGCGCATGAGGAGCGGCGTACTGACAGCCTGGTTGCCGGCGAAGTCGAACTTCTCTGTTGGCGCCCTGCTGTTGCCGGTGGGCATGCTCACCATTCTGCTGTTGATGGTGGTGCCGATCTCGGCGGTGCTGCTGGACCTGTTCTTTGTCGGCAATATCCTGCTGTCGCTGGTGATGCTGATGATGGTCCTGCAGGCCAATCGTCCGCTGGATTTCTCGACATTTCCGTCCGTGCTGCTGGTGGCGACCCTGTTGCGGTTGGCGTTGAACGTGGCCTCCACCCGGGTGGTGCTGGTTTCCGGGCATGAGGGGCCGCACGCGGCGGGCAAGGTGATCGAGGCATTCGGCAAGGCGATGATCGGGGGCGATTTCATCGTCGGACTCATTGTGTTCGTGATCCTGATGATCGTGAACCTGGCAGTGATTGCGAAAGGCGCCGGGCGGGTTTCGGAGGTCAGCGCGAGATTTACACTGGATGCCCTGCCCGGAAAGCAGATGGCGATCGACGCCGACCTGAACGCCGGGATGCTGACCCCGGACGAAGCGCGGAAACGGCGGGTGGAAGTCGCCTCCGAAGCGGACTTCTATGGCTCGATGGATGGCGCCTCCAAGTTCGTGAAGGGCGATGCGGTTGCCGGAATCCTGATACTTGTCATCAATATAGCGGGCGGCATTCTGATCGGAGTCTTCAGCCATGGGCTGGGGTTGGGAGAGGCCGCCGACTTGTATTTCCTCTTGTCTGTGGGGGATGCGCTGGTCGCGCAGATTCCGGCGCTGATGCTGTCCATCGCGGCCGCCATTCTGGTGACGCGCAGTGCAGAGGACGCCAATCTCTCCGACCAGTTGCGGGGTCAGTTTTCCTCCTCGGCTGCGTGGTGGCCGGCGGCCGCCATCCTGGCGGTTCTTGCCTGTGTGCCGGCCATGCCGAGCTCGATCCTGCTGCCGGTGGCGGCTGTTGCGGGCGCTGTTGCCTGGAAGTTGCGGGCGCGCCCGGAAGTGGTGGCTGAGTCGCCCTCCCCAGCCGCCGCTACCGAGCCGCGAATCGACTGGAACGAGGTTACCGAGAGCGCGCCGGTGTTGCTGGAGATCGGCTATGGCCTGATCCCGCTGGTAGATGGTGACGGGGCACTGATGAACCGAATTACCGGGATCAGGCGTCAGCTGTCGCAGGAACTCGGCTTTGTGCTGCCGATGGTTCGGGTGCGGGACAATCTGGGCCTTGCGCCGCAGGCCTATCGGATAACCGTTGCCGAGGAACTGGCGGGTAGTGGCGAGGCCTGGCCGCATGACGTGCTGGCGCTGGAAGCGGAAGCCATTTTGCAGGAGGTGCCGGGCAGATCGGTACGGGATCCGGCATTCGGCATGGCGGCGCGCTGGATCGATGCGGGGCTGGAGGGGGAAGCGATTGCCAACGGATATACCGTTGTCGACAGTTCCACTGTTATCGGAACACATTTATATAAAATATTGAAAGATAAATCTTTCCTTATATTCGGCGTCGACGATATGCAGGGGTTGATAGATGCGTTGGCCGAACGCTATCCGCAGGCCGCAAACAGCCTCTCCCCCAAGGTCACACCGCTTTCCACAACTACTGCCGTATGCCAGTATCTTCTTGAGGAATCCATTTCACTCAAAGGGTTTCATAGGATTGCTCAAGCAATTTCTCATTATGCCGGTTCGGTGCAGGAGCCTCTGCAGCTCGCCGAGGCGGTTCGTTCCCGTATCGGCGGCTTGATCCTCGCCGGGCTGACGCCCGTTGACGAGCCGCTTCGGGTGATAGCCCTTTCGCCACGTCTGGAGGCGTTGCTGGTTTCCGCGCAGCGGGCCGCTCCCCTGGCCGAGCATCCGTTTGAGCCATCGCTTGGCGCGCGAATTGCCGAGGCGGTCGCGGCCGCTGCCCGCCCTGCCCAATCGGCGGGCCTGCCAGTGGCGCTGGTGACGCAACCCGGGCCGCGGCGCGCCTTGTGGCGGCTGTTGCACCCCCAGGCGTCGATGCCCGTTCTGGCATTCGGCGAACTGCAGGATAGCCGGGCAGTGGAGGTGATCGCCGTTGTCGGGGACGAATTGCTCGAGCCGGCAGCTTTGCCCGAGGCCCGGGGTGTTGAAACCAGCAGGATGGAGGCCGTGTAATGGATGCACGAGCTGCACTGAACATGGGGCTTTATTCCCCGGCCGCCTACACCAGAACCGATCCGGACAGGCTGGTCAGAATGCATCTTGGACTTGTTCGGAAGATCGCCTGGCATACCCATGCGCGGGTCTCGACGGCGCTCGACATCGAGGAGCTGGTGCAGATCGGCATGATTGCGCTGATCGAAGCCGCCCGGACCTTTGAAGATCGGGGCCAGGCCAGTTTTTCCACCTATGCCAGCATTCGGGTTCGGGGCGGCATGATCGATGCGCTGCGCAAGCAGGCTACCTTGTGCAGATCTGCCTTGCGCCGGCGCCGGGAGTTGAACGGCGCACGACAGCGGCTGGAAGCCAGTCTGGGCCGAGCGCCCAGCGACGTGGAGCTGGCGGCGGAAATGGGCATTTCGGCCGCCGAGCTGCGGGAGAGCCTCTCTGCCACGCAGGGGGTTCGCTATGAATCCATCGAGGAGGTCTATTCGGATCACAGCATCTGGTTTGCAGCCGACGAGCCGGACGCCCTCTCCGCGCTTGAATCCCGGGACATGCGCGATGCCATTGCCGGCGCCATCCGCGAACTGCCGGAACGGGAAGCAATGGTTCTGCAGCTCTATTTTGTCGAGGAGCTTAATCTTGAGGAGATCGGCCAGGCGCTTGGGGTTGGGGCGGCCCGCATCTGTCAGATCAAGAAGAGTGCCCTGACCAAGGTCCGCAAGCTGCTGGGAGGATGGGCAGAAGATTAGCGGCCCTGCGCTTCCAAACGTTCAAAGCGACCGACTGCCCCGGGCGACAATGCCCGGGGCATTTTTTTCGTCGTTTGCCCTTCACTGCCGTTTTCGAAACCATTGGGATGGCTGCGGCTTGGGTAGCAAGCGGCGATGCAACCGCTCGAAAACGGGTGCTGCTGTGGGCGCTGGCGGCATCGTCATTGGGGTTGGCGGGGTGAACGGGTGAACTGGCAACGGACCTAATCGAGCGGGGCGATTGGCCGGAGGCAGAGCCGGACGTCTGTCGTCTGCGCGTGACGGATGCTTGCGACCCTGTTCTCGGCAATTTTTCGCTGTTTCGCGCTGGTCGGCACAGCAACCTGCGGCCCTTTTCACACATGTGGCCTGACAGGTGCGGCCTGCCTTGCGTGGGCGGCGCGATACGCCTGGCAATACTGGGGCGTGAAACTCTGAACGAAAGGCATTTTGACGCGGTTTTCAGCCCCGAGACGAGGGAGCAAGCGCAGACAAGCTTGACGGTGGCTGGCAAGCGCAGCGAGCGCTGGATCGGGGCTGAGAACCGCGCCTTCGGTGGATCAGGCAGGCGAAATCACTGCCGTTACGCCGCTCGTCGCTCGCCGCATCTTGCGGTAGAGCCGCCGGGCCGGGGGCAAAGCCCCGCCTTCGCGTCGCGCCAGCAGCGATTTTGCCTGCCTGATCCGTCAAGACGCATTCCTTTCAGGCGGTCACGTGCCAGCCAGTCGTTTGCGCCATTGGCGGCGCATCCCGAGCTGCGCTGCTGGGTATCCTGATGGCAATGGCCGGCATCCGCCGTCCAGCACTGGCTTGGTTCATCCGGCAAGCTGATTGCTGGCGGTGATTCTGTTACCTGTGCGTCTGCTGACGCCGAGGGCGGCGGGCGGCGACGGGTTGCAGAGGCCGGCACCTCCGCTCCATCTTCTTTGAAGGGTACAAGATGCCTGATCCGAGGATATTGATCGTGGGAGCCGGGCCGACCGGATTGGTCCTGGCGCTGATGCTGAGCGAGGCGGGGGTAGCATTCCGGCTGATCGACAAGGCGGACCGGCCTGGCACCGCTTCCCGGGCGTTGGTCGTTCACGCCCGCACGCTGGAATATTATTCCATGCTTGGCATTGCCGATCTGGCTCTCGCGGCGGGCGTGCAGGTGGAGCGGTTGCATTTGCAGGAGGGCGGCAGGGAAGCGGCGCAACTGAATTTCGCCGAGTTCGGGGCCGGGCTGAGCCCCTTCCCCACCCTGTTGAGCCTTGCCCAGGATGCCCATGAAGAGCTGCTTGTGGCGGAACTCGAGCGCCGCGGGCACAAGGTGGAGCGCGGGCTGAGCCTGGAGGAGATTGCGCAGGATCCCGACGGGGCGGATGTTTCGATCAGCGGTGCAGCCGGCATGGAGCGCGCCCGTTTCGATTGGGTGGTCGGAGCGGATGGGGCATCCAGCCGAACCCGGCATGCCCTCGGCATCGGATTTCCCGGCGGTACCTATGCGCAGCGCTTCTTTGTGGCCGATATCGACTTGCGGGCGGCTTCTGCCGGCGAGGCGTATGTCCGGCTGGGTGACAGGAATTTCCTGCTGATGTTGCCGGCGCGGCGGAACGGCAGCTGGCGGCTGGTGGGGATCGTTCCCGGCACGGTGGGAGATCGCGACGACCTTGGCTTTGCAGACGTTGCGCCGGATCTGTTCGAACTGCTGGGCGAAACGCCGGGTCGCGTGAACTGGTTTTCGACCTATCATGTCCATCATCGGGTAGCCGAGGCGTTCCGCCGGGGCCGGGTGTTTCTGGCTGGGGACGCCGGCCATGTGCACAGCCCTGCCAGCGGTCAGGGTATGAATACCGGTATCGGCGATGCAGTGAACCTCGGCTGGAAACTGGCGGAAGTCTCGAGGGGCCGGGCTGCTGCGTCGCTGCTGGACAGCTATGAGCCCGAGCGTATCGCCTTTGCGCGGAAGCTGGTGGCGACCACCGACACCGCCTTCACGCGGATCGTGGACCCGAATTTCGCTGGCAGGCTGTTCAGGACCTTGTTCGCGCCAGGCGTGGCCTCGATCCTGACGCGGATTCCAGCCGTGCAGACGGCGATTTTCCGCATCATTTCGCAGACGCGCATTTCCTATTCCGGTAGTGCGTTGAGCAGCGGCCGGGCCGGCAGCATCAGGGGGGGCGACAGGCTTCCCTATCTGCCTGAAGTGTACAGGCTTCTTCGCGGATTTGGATGGCAGCTTCATGTGCATGGCGAAGCCGGCGAGACGCTCCGAAAGGAGGCGGCCGCTGCGGGGCTCGTGCTGCACTGCCTGGAATGGAGCGATGCGGCGAAGGCGGCTGGCTATGAGCGCAACGCCATCTATCTGGTGCGGCCGGACGGGCACGTCGCCTGTGTGTCGGCGCAACAGGATCTGACGGAGGTCAGACGGCTTCAGGCGCGGTTCGGCCTGAAATTTACGGCATAGAAAAAGGCCGGGCATTGCCGCCCGGCCCTTCCCTTCTTGCAGCCAAGCCAGCTGCGTGTGCCACCTACCGCAGCAGCTGGAGCACGCCCTGCTGGCTCTGGTTGGCCTGCGCCAGCATTGCCTGCGCCGCCTGCGTGAGGATCTGGCCCCGCGCCAGATTGGTGGTTTCCACCGCGAAATCGGCGTCCTGAATCCGCGAGCGCGAGGCGATGGTGTTGGTATTGGCGCTCGTCAGATTGTTGATCGTCGCTTCCAGGCGGTTCTGGACGGCGCCCAGCTCGGCACGGTTGATGGAGATGGACTTCAGCGCTTCGTCGATGGAGCTGAGCGCCGCGGTTGCGCCGTCCTGTGTCGAGATGTCGACATCCTGCACCTTCAGGCCGCCGAGGTCCGCGCCATAGCGGTTTTCCTCGAAGCCGAGCGAGGTGAAGTTGGAAGCCGTGGCGAAACCCTGGCTGCCGGCCCGCACGTCGATCGCCTTGGAGCTGGAAAGCGTGACCTGGGCATAGGCGGTGTTGACGGTGGCAGCCGACACGTCGGTCGGGTCGGTGACACCGGTCACGGTATAGCTGGTGCCCGTGCCGGCAATGGTAGCCGAACCGAGGCCGAAGTTGGCTGCGGTGGCATCGTCGCTGTCCACCCACACCGAGATGTTGCGCCCGTCCGCCGCCGTGAGCGACAGGCCGCCGCGACCGTTGTCGACGGCCGTGACGCCCGTGGAGCCTGTGTAGTTGTTGATGGCGGACACCACGTTTTCGCGCGTTTGCTGGGCACTGTCTGCCGCAGCAAGCGAAACGCTGATCGCCTGACCGTTGATATAGATGTCGGTCGTGGCGTCGGCGCCGATCACCGTCGTCGTCGTTGCATCGAGGGTGAGCGAGCGCGCAGTCGCGGTGACGCCCGTCTGTCCGCTCGATTCATTGATGGCGGCAGCGATGGCGATGGCGCTGGCGGCCTTGTTGCTGGAGCCGGCAGTGGTGTCGGAGAAGGTGTCGTCAGCTGCCTTGGAGGCGCGGATGGCGACCCCGTTCAACACCAGATCGCCGGTGTTCAGGACCTTGGTGTCGGCGCCCGTTGCCGAAGAGGCGACGGCGCGGGCATCGGAGGAGACAGTGGAAACGCCGCGATCAAAGCTGCCGGCGGCAAGACCGGCACGCGAGAGGCGACCGGAGCCGACGGAGTCGACGACGATGGGACCGCCCGATTCCGAAACCAGGCTGAAGGTGCCGGACTGGGCGCCCGTCTTCAGGCCGGTTGCGGCAGCCGTCAGCGTATTGAGCGAGATCTCGATATTGCGACCGTCGGAAGCCTCAAGCCGGATGCCGAGGTTGGAGTCGCCGGTGTCGATGGCGCGCACACCCGTCTGTCCGGAGATGAGGTTGATGGCATCGACGACCGAGGTGCGCGAAGCGGCGGCATTGGCGGTGGTGGTGATCGAGCCGGTGGTGACGCCGTTGATGGTGACCGTGCCGGTAAGTGCGGCAGCCGTCATGGCCGATCCGGTCATCGTGGTGGATCCGACGACGGCGCGGACGCCGGTTTCGGAGGATGCGCGGTTGATGGCGGCTGCCTTGGCGATGGCCGAGGCCTCCTTGCCGACCGACGACAGCGTGTCGTCGATATCGCGCGAACTGGAGATGACGACGCCGTTGATGCGAAGATCGTTGCCCTGCAGCGCCTGGTTGGTGACGAGGTTGGCGGCCGATGTTTCGAAGGCGCCCGTCGAGGTGAGGCCGGGGACGCTGCCGGTGCCGAGATCGCCGGCGCGGGCCGAGCCGATCGACATCGTCACCGTCTGGCCGGCACGCGAACCGGTCTGCAGCGCGAGCTTTGTGGACGAGCCGTCCAGCAGCTTGATGCCATTGAAGTTGGTGCGGTTGGCGACATTGTCGATTTCGCCGACCAGCTGGGTGACTTCGGCCTGCAGCGCCTTGCGGTCGTCAACGGAGATCGTGCCGGTGGCGGCCTGCATCGACAGTTCGCGCATCCGCTGCAGCATGTTGGTGACTTCGCCCATGGCGGTTTCCGCCGTCTGTGCGAGCGAGATGCCGTCTCCGGCGTTGCGGATGGCGACCGAGAGTCCGCGCACATCGGCGGTCATGCGCTGGGCAATGGCGAGGCCGGCGGCGTCGTCCTTGGCGCTGTTGATCCGGAGCCCGGTGGACAGCCGCTCCATCGCGGTGTTCAGGCTCTGCTGGCCGATGCGGCTGCCATTCTGCGCCTTCATCGCCGAGAGATTGGTGTTGATGATGGTCATCGTCTCTGATCCTCTGTCTGAAGCGGGCTTCGGCCCGGGAAGCCCCGGTGTGAAGCCTCGATCCGCCTTCACGGCAGGGACGGGATGCGGTTAAACGTTTGGCAACTTATGGACGCTTCGACCCAACTCCCCCCGATACTTGCCGAAGGGCGCAACTGGCTGGTCATCGACAAGCCGGCCGGGCTGGCAGTCCATCCTGGGCCGGCCACGCCGCACAGCCTGGAGCAACTTCTGCCGGGGTACGCGCCGGGCCGGCCGGCGCCGCAGCCGGTACATCGGCTGGATCGGGATACCTCGGGTTGCCTGCTGCTGGCGCGTCGGCATTCGGCGCTGCGGGCGCTGTCGGCAGCTTTCGCGGGCGGAGAGGTGGGCAAGACCTATTGGGCGGTCGTGGAGAACGCGCCGGTTGAGGAGGGCGGGATCGTCGATGCGCCGCTGCTGAAGGTTTCGACCAAGCAGGATGGCTGGCGGATCGTGCCGGATGACAAGGGGAAGCCTGCGCGTACGCGTTGGCGGATCCTGCAGCGGATGGGAGAACGGGCTCTGATCGAGTTTCGCCCCGAAACGGGCCGGACGCACCAGATCCGCGTGCACGCGACGATGCTGGCGCCCGGCGCCGTGCTGGTGGGTGACGGCGTGTATGGACGTGCCGATGCCCTGGGCATGATGCTGCACGCGCGTGCGCTGGCGTTTCCGGAGCCGGGCTCTACGGAGCGCAACAGGGCAGTCGCGCCGGTGCCGGCGCGCTTTATCGAGCTGGGATTCGGGGAGGAAGGCGGCTGAGTTAGCCGCCCTTCTCCATGCGGATCATGGCGTCGGCGATCCTGGCCGGATCGAGCTTGTAGGAACCCGATGCGATCTGTTCGCGCACGGCGTTTACCTTGGCCGTGTCGACCGGGGCTGTGCTCGCGATATCGCGCGAGACGGCGACGGCGGGCGCCGCAGCGGTGCGGGCTCCGGTTCCCGGTTCGACTGCCTTAGGCTGCCGAGCCTCGCGCACTGCCGAAAGCTGCTTCAAATCCACCTGGGGTTTGGCGCCCCCTGATACTGCATCAACCATTGGTCAAATCCCGATTGCAATGCCCTGCACGGTGCAGGGACACGAGCTTTACGGCGCGTGCAGCAGGGAATTTAGGGCTGATCTGCGCTGCCGGGCAAGATCATCTGGCCATCCGGGCCTGCGACCGCGCTGAAGCTTCGGCCGCTGCGGCTGTTGCGGACGGTGATGTTGCCGTTGGAATCCGATCGGCCCTCGGCGATGACATCCGCGCCCACCCGGAACCCCTGCCCTGCAGCCTCCACACGAACCGTCTGACCCCGCCGGATTGTCAGCGCTGCTGCCTGCAGCGGCAGTATGATGCGCCAGCCCGTGGGCGGGCAGGAGGCCGCCAGCGCGCTGCTCCGCGGGCCGGACCAGGCGAAGGCATAGCCGCCGATGCAATCCGGCACGGTCAGGCGGGGATCGAAGACGACCTCCCGGCCGGCAAAGTTTTCGGCCTGCTGCCGTAACGCATCCATGCCGGCTTGCGCCGGAACGTTCGCTGCGAGCAGCATAGCAATACCGATCGGGAATTTCCGGTTGATGGCCTCTCTCCTGCCAGGTGCAGGAAATGCCGTGCAAGGCGGATGCCAGGCCGGCGCGCGTTGGTTGCAAAGCGCCCCGACCGGCACATCTGTGCCGCTTCTTCTTTCGCGCGCGGCACAGATGTGCCGGCCCCTCAGGCCGCTGACGTGGCGGAGCGGGTTGGCACGGCAATTGCTTCTCCCGACCTGAGGCAGTCGTTCGGATTGCCGCGAACGGAGACAGGCGCCGCCGATGGACAGGCTGGATCGATTTCTGGGGGTACACCGGGATGCGTTGCTGCTGCGCAACGATCGGCTTGCGGTGCTCGCCTCCAACATCGCCAATGCCGCAACGCCCGGATACAAGGCACGCGACCTGGATTTCGGCTCCGTCCTTTCGGAGCGCCAGCCGGATACGCTGGCCCGCACCAATCCGGCGCATCTGTCGGCCAATCGGGCTGCATCGACCGAACTTCTGTATCGCAAGCCGGTCCAGCCTTCTCTGGACGGAAACACCGTCGAGCTGGCGACCGAGCAGCTCCAGTTTGCCGAAACCGCCCTTCGCTATCGGTCGACGCTCAGCATCCTGAACGGCCGGCTGACGACCCTTAGCTCGGCCTTGAAGGGAGAATGACGATGTCGCTGAGCCTCTTCGACATTGCCGGTCGGGCGATGTCTGCCCAGCTGGTCCGGCTGAACAGCGCTGCTTCGAACCTGGCGAATGCCGGCTCGGTTTCCTCCAGCAGTGCAAGTGCATTCAAGGCTTTGAAGCCGATATTTCAAACAGCTTATGAAGGAGCGTCCGGAAAGGCGACGGTGAATGTCCTGGGTGTCGTTCAATCGAATGCCGCCCCGCAGCGCCGCCACGAGCCGGGCCACCCGCTCGCAGATGCGCAGGGGTATGTGCATGTCGCCGCCGTCGACTCCAACGCCGAGCTGGTCGAGGTGGTGGAAACGTCGCGCCAGTATCGCAACAACATCGAAGTGCTGGAGACGGCGAAGTCGCTGACGATGGAAACGCTGAGGATGGGCCGGTGAGCTTTGATTTCAGCGCATTGGGCTTGCGGACCTCCGAGAAGACGGACAGCGCCGCGACGGCCTCGAAGGGCCGTCAGACGCTGGGGCAGCAGGATTTCCTGACCTTGCTGGTCACGCAGCTGAAGAACCAGGACCCCCTGAATCCGATGGAAAACGAGGCCTTCGTCGCCCAGCTCGCACAGTTCTCGACTGTCTCGGGGATCACCGAAATGAACGGTTCGCTGGCCCGTATCTCGGCCCTTGCCGGAAACGACAGCCGTTCGCTGGCGCCGCAATGGCTTGGGCGGACGGTGACCGGGCCGGATGGGATCAGCGGAAAGGTCGCCTCTGTCGCCGTCTCGGAAGACGCCAGCCTGCATCTAACCCTGGAGGACGGCAGCAAGCTTGCCGTCTCCGCTGTCACCTCGCTCGCTTGACGGGAACCCTGCAATGACCTTCTACACCTCGCTCACCGGGCTGAATGCGGCGCAGACGGAACTTTCCGCGCTCAGCAACAATATCGCCAACGTCGGCACTTCGGGCTTCAAGAAAAGCCGGGTGGAATTCGGCGACATCGTCACTCGTTCGGCGACGCAGGCGGCAAACCGGGTGAACGGCGCCGGCGTGGCAGTCGCGGCGGTGAAGCAGCAGTTCACGCAAGGGGGGTATCAGACCAGCACCAACGCCCTCGATCTTTCCATCGGCGGGCAGGGATTCTTTCTGGTGAAGGGCGGCGGCGATGCGGCGGACAGCCTGGCGCTGTCGCGCAATGGCGCCTTCAGTGTGGATGCGGACAGGTGGGTGATCGACAATGAAGGTCGCCGCCTGCAAGTGCTGCCGACCACGACGGATGGTTCGGTAACCGCGATCGGAACCAGCGCCCTGCAGGCGCTGCGCCTGCCGACCAGCTCCGGAGAGCCCCGCGCCACCACTGCCGTCCGCTTTACGGCTAACCTGCCGGCAGGCGCCGCCGCACCGACTTCCAGCTTCGCGCGGGACAATCCGGCCAGCTACAACGGCGCGACCTCGATGGCCGTCTATGACGCAGACGGAAACGCCTCGAGGGTCACCATCTACTACCGGCGCATTGAAAGCCCCGTCGGGGACGTCAACAAATACTGGGAAGTCAGGAGCTTCGTGGGAGATGCGGAAATCACGCCTGTTCCCGGCCCCGGGCCGCAACAGCTGAGTTTCGATCCGGACGGCGTGCTGCTGACGCCCACCGCCCCCGTCACCACATCGGCCGCCTTCACGCTCAGCTATGCCGACAGTACGATGCAGAACCTGCCCTTTGCCGTGCCCTACACCGAGCAGGACGGCTATCAGCCCGGCAGGCTGGAAGGTGTTGGCGTAGATATCTCCGGCGTTGTCCGGGCGAGCTTCTCGAACGGGGAAACCGTCGCCATCGGCAAGCTGGCGCTGGGCAATGTGCCAAATCCCCAGGGGCTTCGGCAGAACGGCAATGTCAGCTGGACGGTTTCGCCCTCTTCGGGCGACCTGATGGTGGGTGAAGGCGCCAGGGACGGATATGGAACGATCAATTCCGGCTCTGTCGAGCGATCGAACGTGGATCTCACGGAGGAACTGGTCGGGCTGATTTCGGCCCAGCGGAACTTTCAGGCGAACGCGAAGGCGATCGACACCTCTTCGTCGCTGCTGCAGACGATCATCCAGCTGCGCAGCTGATGGATCGGCTGGTCTATACCGCCCTGACGGGCCTGCAGCGGGCGGAGGAAGCGCAGGCGGTGACGGCGCACAATCTCGCCAATTCTGCGACGCCCGGCTTCCGGCAGGAGCTTGCGGCACTTTCCGCAGCCTGGCTGACCCCCGGCGGCGCGGCGCTGACAGCAAGGGCGCAATCGGGCGGAGAATCCCCTCACGACCTGATGCGGCCGGGGCGGGTCGAACAAACTGGCGGAGCACTGGATATTGCGATGGACGGCAATGCCTGGCTGGCCGTGGCCGACGACGCTGGCGGCGAGGCGCTGACCCGAAGGGGCGATCTGCGGCTGGATGCGGATGGACGGTTGCTTACCGGCGACGGCAAGCAGGTGATGGGAGCGGATGGCCCGATCCAGATTGCGACCGGCTTTGGCTCGCTGCGGATTGCGCGCGACGGCCGGCTGGAAACGCGCGCTGCGGCCGATGCGCCGTTTGTGGAAGTTGGCCGGTTGAAGCTGGTTTCACCCGATGTGCGCACGTTGGAGCGCGGGGCTGATGGTCTTTTCCGGTCGGACGCTATGGACGCCGACCCCACGGCGACGGTCACTGCAGGTGCGATCGAGCGTTCGAACGTCGAGCCTGTCGCGGCGCTTGTCGAGCTGGTGCAGCAATCCCGCAATTTCGAACTGCAGACCAAGCTGCTGACCGCCGCTCGTGAAATGGACGAGAGCTCGGCCGCGCTGATGCGCCTTGACCCGTAAGGACATACCGGATGCCTTCTGCCCTTCACATCGCTCGTTCTGGTCTGGAAGCGCTGGATGCCCGGCTGCGGACCATTTCCAACAATCTCGCCAACGCCAACACGACAGGGTTCAAGCGGGACCGCGCGACGTTCGAGACGCTGCTCTACCAGACTTCGCGGCCGGCCGGTGCCCCGCAGGGAGCCGACAGCCGCTTTGGAATGGGGCTTTCGACCGGCGCCGGGGTGCGTCTGGCCGGCACCGAGCGGGTGCACAGCCAGGGCGGGTTTACCGTCACCGACAATGCGCTGGACCTGGCGATCGACGGCGAGGGACTGTTTGAAGTGACGCTGCCCGATGGGCGACAGGCCTATACGCGAGCGGGCGCCTTCACGCGCGACAGCGAAGGGCGGATCGTGACGCCGCAGGGGTATCCGCTGAGCCCCGGCCTGCAGATACCGGAGAATGCGACCGGCATTACAGTGGGTTCGGGTGGTATCGTTTCGGCTGTCCTGCCGGGTGAGACCGCCCCGACCGAGGTGGGACAGCTGACGCTGGCGGCATTCATCAATCCTGCCGGGCTGGAGCCGGTCGGGGAGAATCTCTATCTCGAGTCCGGCTCTTCGGGGGCACCGCAGCAGGGGAACCCCGGCGAAAACGGCATCGGACGCATCCGGCAGGGCAGCCTAGAGAGTTCCAACGTCTCGGCAGTGCAGGAGCTGGTCGAGATGATCGAGACCCAGCGCGCCTATGAAATCAATTCCAAGGTGATTTCGGCCGCCGACGAGATGATGCGTTATGTCAACCAGAGCCTCTAATATGTTTTGGAAGCGTATATTTCCTGTTTCCTATGGGTTGATGCTGTCTGCTTGCCTCGCATCGAATCCGTTGAAGGATCAGGTTCCGCCGGTGCCGGCCACCTATGCGCCGCCTCCAGTTGCGGCGCCCGTGACCGGGAGCATCTATGCCGCCAGCCTTTCGGGGCGCCGTTCGCTGCTGCCGGCCGAGGATCGCAAGGCGCGCTATGTGGGCGATATCCTCACGATCTTGCTGGTGGAGCGGCTGCAGGCGGAAAAGTCGACGTCGCAAGATGCCAGCCGGGATGCGCAGCGGTCACTGGATCTGCCGGATGCGCAGCCGTTCAGTTCCATACCGGAGGGGCTGTTCAGCGGCGGGACCAGCAGCAGCTTCAAGGGCACCGGTTCGACGCGGCAGGCCAATCGCCTGTCGGGAGAGATCACGGTCACGGTCGTGCAGGTGCTGCCGAACGGGGCGCTGATGGTGGCAGGGGATCGGCGGATCACGCTGACGCGCGGGGAAGAACAGGCGCAGATCACCGGCATCGTGCGGCCGGAGGATATCAGCCCGGAGAATCGCGTTCTGTCCACGCGCGTGGCCGACGCCCGCCTTCGCTATAGCGGAACCGGGGAGATCGCAGCGCAGTCGCGGCAGGGCTGGCTCAGCCGCTTCTTCGACAGGATCACCCCCTTCTGATGCGGTTCCTCCTCTTCCTCGCGGCAGTCGCCCTCTATTTCGGAGCGCCCGAGCTGCTGTATCCGGCGCAAGCGCAGGCGATGCAGCCGTCGCGGATCAAGGATCTGGCCCGGTTTCAGGGGGTTCGGGCGAACAGCCTTGTCGGATACGGGCTGGTTGTTGGCCTGCCGGGCACGGGCGACGATAATCTTGCCTATACGGTGCAATCGATGCGCTCTGCTGCTTCGGCGATGGGCGTGCAGCTTCCGCCGGGCGTCAATCCGGCGCTCAAGAACGCCGCAGCCGTGATGGTGACGGCGGAACTGCCGCCCTTCGCGAAGCCCGGGCAGCGGATCGATGTGACGATTTCCGCGCTTGGCCGGGCGAAATCCTTGCGTGGGGGAACGCTGCTGCTTGCGCCGTTGAAGGGCGCCGACGCGGAAACCTATGCCCTGGCACAGGGCAATCTGACGGTCGGCGGCTTTGGAGCCGAGGGGGCAGATGGATCGCGCGTTGTGGTGAACACCCCGACTTCTGGCCGGATACCGGGCGGCGCCACAGTAGAGCGCGAAGTCCCCTCCCCGTTCGCCGCGTCCGGGCCGATGCTGCTGGATCTTGTCGCCCCCAGCTTTTCGACGGCGCAGGCCGTGGCCGATGGGGTGAACCAGCAGTTCGGACCGATTGCGCGGGCGGTCGATGCCGTTTCCATCGAAATCACCTCGCCCGAGGGCGTTCGCGAGCGGGTGGCGCTGGCGGCCCGGATCGAGAGCCTGTCGATCGTACCCTCTGCCCCCGCCGCACGGGTGGTCGTGAATGCGCGAACGGGCACGGTCGTGATCAGCGGAGACGTGCGCGTGCTGCCGGCAGCAGTGGCCCATGGAAATCTCACATTAACGGTAAGCGAGAACTGGCAAGTATCTCAGCCAGCGCCATTCAGCCGCCGCGGGGATACGGCCGTGACGCCCCAATCCGACGTGCGAGCCGGGGAATCTCCCGCCCGGATGGCGATGTTCGCGCCCGGTGCGCGTCTGTCCGATATCGTCGATTCGGTGAACCGCCTTGGCGCCGCTCCCGGCGACCTGGTGGCCATATTGGAAGCCTTGAAGGAAGCGGGCGCCCTGCGGGCGGAGCTGGTGGTGATATGACGAACGCAATTGAACTGACCGGGGCCGTCGCGGGGAATGACGGCGAAACGCTGCGCAAGGCCGCTGCAGGCTTCGAAGCGTTGATGCTGGAGAAGATCCTCGCGGCGGCCAGACCGGAGAGCGGTGGACCGATGGCCGATGCGAGATCGATTGCCGATCAGGCGCTTGCGGCAGATTTGTCGAAATCCAATCCGTTCGGGCTTCAGCAGCTGCTGGGCGGCAAATCATGAGCGACCTGCTGGCGATCGCCCAATCCGGCGTGCGCGCCTATTCCCGCGCATTGGAAACCGTGGCCGACAATGTCGCCAATGCCTCGACCCCGGGGCATGTCCGGCGCACATCGACTCTGGCGCCTGCCGTGCTTGGCGGGCTTCCGGGGCCGCTGGAGCTCGATCCCAGGCCGGGAAACGGCGTGAAGCTGGTGGGGGTGGAGCGCGCCATTGACCTGCTGCGGGTGGATACGTTGCGCCGGGCGGATGCGGATGTTTCGGCGCTCGATGCAACGAAACGCTGGCTGACCGCCGTCGAGGCCACGCTGTCCGGGCCGAATGCGTTGGATGCCCCGCTCAGCGATTTGTTCTCCAGCCTGTCGGACCTCGCCAGCGATCCTGCGAATCTCGCCGTGCGCTCGGCATTCCTGGCCAATGCCGATGCCGTTGCGGACCGTTTCAACGACAGCGCCGCAGAGCTGGAAAAGCTGGATTCGAACCTGCAACTGGAAGCGCAGGTGGAGGCGGAGACGCTGACCGACCTTGCCCAGGGCCTTGCCGAGATCAACGGCCAGCTGCGTCGGGCGCCGGCGGGCAGTGGCGCTTCCGTTACCCTGCAGGATGAGCGCGACCGGGTGCTGGCAAAGATCGCCACGATCGTCGGCGTGGACGTGACGATCGACGTGCAGGGGCAGGCGCATGTGCGCATACCGGATGCCGGCGGTCCGCTGCTGGTTTCCGGGACGAGTTCTGCTTCGGCGCGGATCTTGCCCTCCGCCGGTGGCTTCGAATTGCGCATCGGTCCGAAGGGAGCGGACGAACCCGCTACCCTGGTTTCAGGCATACTGGCCGGGCTGTCCGTCTCGCGAACCTATCTCGGGCAGGCCCGCGATCATCTGGATGCGCTTGCGGTGCGGGTGTCAGAGGATTTCAACGCTGTCCACCAGCAAGGCGTCGACCTGTCTGGCGCGGACGGCGGAGACCTGTTTGCGCTGGGAGTGCCGCGCGTCACTGCCGCTACGGCTAACGGCAGCGCTGCCCGGGTGAGCGCATCGGTGGCTGACGGCGCATCGGCGATGGCGATGACGCTGAGCTTTGACGGCACGCAATGGACGCTGGCGCGCGACGATCTGCTGGGCAGCGTTTCAGGCGCCCTCCCCTTGTCGCTGGACGGGACAAGCATCAGCGCCATTGGCGACGCGCGTGCCGGAGACCTGTTCCGCATCGGCGCGGAACGGCCGGCTTCGGCCCTGCACCTTCGGCCTTTGTCTGCGGTTCAGGTTGCGGCTTCTGCCCGCTATACCGCTGAGCCGGCCCAGTCAAATGTCGGGGAAGGCAAGGTCGAGCTGCGGATCGGCAGCGCCTTGGCCGTCCCTGCAACGCCGCCCTTCAACGTTGCGTCGCTTGCCGATGGGTCGCTGCAGCTGAGCGACAGCCTGGGCACGGTTCTGGCAAATGGGCCGGCCGGCGGCTGGATGATCGGGGACGGCTTCGAGGTGCGGGTGACCGGCGCTCTCGTGGACGGTGACAGCTTCTCGATCGACAGGACCGCCCCCGGGTCGGCCGGGAACGGCAACGCGACGGCCTTGCTGGCGCTGAAGGATACCGCGGGGCCGGCAGGAACGCTGGCGGACCAGCATGACCTGATGATCAGCAGCATTGCCGTGCAACTCGCCGCCACGCGCAACAGGGCGACTGTCGCAACCGAGGCGCGCAATCGCGCGGCGGAGGCTCTGACGGACATGTCCGGCGTCGATCTCAATAGCGAAGCAGCCGAAATGCTGCGGCTTCAGCAAGCCTTCCAGGCCAACGCCCGCATCATCCAGATGGCGCGGGAGACCTTCGACGCCATCCTTGCTGCCGCCAACTGAGGAATTCCCCTATGCCGAGCCCGGTCATGGTTAACAGCCGATCCCCTATTCCGGTACAGGCCGGGAGGATGGGGGCGCTGGAAGACCGGCTGTCCCAGTTGAGCAGCCAGATGGCGACGGGCGAGCGCTTCTCCACGCCTTCGGAAGAACCGGCAGCTGCGAACCGGGCTGCCCTGCTGGTGCGGCTGGAGAAGCAGCTGAACTCCGATCAAAGGAGCCTCGATCGTGCGGATTCCCGGCTTTCGCTTGCCGAAACCGCCGTGAATACCGCCGGGGATGCACTGGTTCGGGCGAGAGAGCTGGCGCTGAGCGCGGCAAACGGAACGATCTCGGCAGAAGAACGGCAGATCATCCTGCGGGAAGTTCAGGCGTTGCAGGAGCAGCTGCTTTCGGCGGCGAATGCCCGCGACGAAGCAGGGCGCCATGTCTTTGCCGGCGCCACCAGTTCCGAACCGGCCTATGTGCTGGACGCGGACGGGAATGCGGTATGGCAAGGGAGAGGCACGGCAGCCGGCGCCGAGGGAAGCGGCGTTGCGAGCGCCGCGCCGCTGCGCGGACCGGCGCTGTTCGGCTCGGACACGGACGGCGCATTTGCCAGCCTGAAGAAGCTGGCGGATGCCCTGGTGGAACCGGATGCCGAGCTTCGCAAACAGGGCATGGATGCATCGCTGGGCGGGATGGAGAAGGCCTATGACCAGTTGACGGAAGGACAAGCCCGGCTGGGCTCGGCGCGTGCGCGGCTGGAGGTGGAGGGCAATCGCCTTGCCGCGGCAAAGCTGCAGACGAAGCAAGCGCTGGCAGCTACCAACGGGCTGGATATGACGGCAGCAGTGATGGAGCTGGAAGCGCTCAAGTTGAGCCTCGCAGCGGCGCAGGGCGCCTTTTCCCGCGTGTTCGACGGGACGCTTTTCGACCGCCTCGGCTGACAAGGCCGCTTAATTCCGTTTGCGGCTTAACTGCGCTGCCCGCGGCCCGTAACTGCTAGAGTCTGCCACTGAGTGGACGCGTAACCGGCGTTGACCAACGTCAGCCAGCCCCAACAAGCCCAAGGAGCCAGGGACATGATGGCGATTGCCGGGATCGTCGTGTTGCTGGCGATGGTGTTTGGCGGCTTCGCCCTGACCGGCGGCAATCTTGGCCCGGTGATGCACGCGCTGCCGCACGAAATGCTGATTATCGGCGGCGCGGCAGTGGGGGCGCTGATCGTTTCCAACGACATGACCTCGTTGAAGCAGCTGGGTGGCGGTTTCGGGCGGATCATAAAGGGCCCTCGATTTGGCAAGCAGGAGTATCTTGCCGCCATCTTCCTGACCGTGAAGCTGATGCGCCTGCTGAAGGCTGAAGGTGCGGTCGCCATCGAACAGCATGTCGAGGACCCGAGGGCATCGTCTATCTGGGCGGAGTATCCCGCGCTGCAGAACGATCACTTCTTCGCACATCTGGTCTGCGACACGCTAAGGCTGCTGGTGGTCAGCACCGGCACGGTGAGTTCCGTCGCGATCGAGGATGTGCTGGAGACCGCGATCGAAACCCATCACCACGATGCCATGCGTCCTGCCGAGCAGTTGCAGACGCTGGGGGATGCGCTGCCGGCGCTGGGGATCGTCGCCGCGGTTCTGGGCGTGGTGAAGACGATGGGCTCGATCGATCAGCCGCCGTCAGTGCTGGGCGCGATGATCGGCTCGGCGCTTGTGGGCACCTTTCTGGGCGTGCTGCTGGCCTATGGCATCGTCAGCCCGATGGCCGCCCGCCTGAAGGCCATCATCGACGCGGATTCCGAGATCTATCAGGTCGCCCGGCGGGTGATCCTGGCCTCCATGCGCAATCAACCGCAGCCCATCGTGCTGGAAACCGCGCGAACGGCGATCAGCCCGGCGAACCAGCCCGGCTTCACCGAGGTGTTTGAAGGCGTGAGAGGTCGCTAGTGACGGTGCTCGGGCCGCTTCCGGAGCCGGAAGTCCTTGTAAAGAAGGTGAAGTCAAAAGGTCATGGGGGCCACCATGGCGGCGCATGGAAGGTCGCCTATGCCGATTTCGTGACGGCGATGATGGCCTTTTTTCTGCTGATGTGGCTGCTGGGGGCCACCAATGAGGACCAGCGCAAGGGCATTGCCGACTATTTTGCACCGACGGTGATGCAGTCGGATCGTTCGGGCGGCTCCAACGGCATACTGAACGGTCGGTCGCTGGAGGATCCGGACGGGATTGCGCCGCATACCCGCCGGGCCGGAATAAATCCGGTGGCGCCGTTCCAGACCGCCAATGGGGCACGATCGCCGGCGAAGTCCGATGACGGCCAGCTGCGCAAGGTGGAAAGCGAGATCCGCAAGCGGATGCAGCGCGATCCGGGCCTGAAGGAAATGCAGAAGCAGATCCGGTTCAAGCATGTTCCGGAGGGGCTGCGGATCGAGCTGATCGACAACAGCGACTATTCGATGTTCAAGCCGGGGACTTCCGATCTGGACCCGCGGGCCCGGCAACTGTTGAGGGTGGTGACGGAGGCCATTGACGGGCTGCCGCAGAAGCTGGCCATTCGTGGCCATACGGACTCCCTTCCCTTTCCGTCGGGTGCCTCGAACAACTGGATACTGTCCGCCGCCCGTGCAGAGGCGACACGCGCCCAGTTGTCGGCCGCGGGAATTCCGAATGCGCGATTCTCGCGGCTGGAGGGGGTGGCCGACACCGAACCGCAAATTGCACGCGATCCCTATGACCCACGCAACCGCCGGATGAGCATCACGCTTCTGAACGGGTAGGGCCTTTCACCTGCTGCGCACTTGCCGCGGGCGGGGGTGGAGGGCCATATCGGCGAAGATGTCCCCTCCCGATACCAAACTCCCGGGCTCCCCTGACCGTTTCGCGGAAGATGCGGCTGCCTATGCGGTGAAGGCGAGCCGGCCCGATCTAGAGGCGGGCGTCGCTGCCATTCGCAACACGCTGGCGACTCTGGGCAGTCAGCCGGGCGTTTACCGGATGCTGGATGAGCATGACCAGGTTCTGTATGTTGGCAAGGCGCGGTCTCTGAAGGCGCGGGTGTTCAACTATACGCAGGTTGCGCGGATGCCCCGGCGCTTGCAGCGCATGGTCTCGCAGACGCGCGGCATGACAATCGTCGTGACCAGATCGGAAGCGGAGGCGCTGTTGCTGGAGGCGCAACTGATCAAGCGCTTCAGGCCCGCCTATAATGTGCTGCTGCGGGACGACAAGAGCTTCCCGTTCATTTCTCTCAACGAAGCGCATGCCTTTCCCAGGCTGTCAAAGCATCGCGGCGCGCGGCAGCCGCAAACGCAGTATTTCGGCCCGTTCGCCTCGGCTGGAGCGGTCAACAACACACTTAACGCACTGCAGAAAGTATTCCTTCTAAGGTCATGTTCTGACAGTTATATGTCCAACAGAACGCGCCCTTGTCTCCTGTACCAGATACGGCGTTGCTCGGCCCCCTGTACGGGCCGGATTCAGGAAGACGCCTATGCGGAACTCGTGGAGGATGCGCGCTCTTTCCTCACCGGAAAGAGCCAGCAGGTGCAGAAGAAGCTGGGCGAGCGGATGTCGGAGGCCGCCCAGCAGCGGGATTTCGAGATTGCCGCGGTGTTTCGGGATCGATTGAAGGCGCTGACGGCCATCCAGGGCAGCCAGGCGATTAATGCGGAGACGGATGCCGTTGATGCGGATGTTATCGCCATGGCTTCGCGCGAGGGGGTCGCCTGCGTGCAGATTTTCTTCATACGGAGTGGTCAAAATTGGGGGCATCGTGCTGTTTTTCCAACACATGTGTCTGGAGTTTCGGATGAGGAAATTCTGACGGCATTTCTTGGCCAATTCTATGCGGATCTGGTCCCGGCGCGCCTGATCCTGCTGGATCGCCCGATCGAGGAAGCGGAGCTGGTGGCTGAGGCACTTGGGACCCGTGCCGAACGCAAGGTAGAGATCCGCATTCCGCAGCGGGGGCACCTGAAGCGGCTTGTCGAACAGGCGAGTCGCAATGCGGTCGAGGCGATCGACCGTCGCCTTGCGGAATCGACCACCCAGCTTCGAAATCTTGCAGCGCTGGCGGAGCTGTTTGGGCTTCCGGCTGCCCCCGAACGCATAGAAATCTATGACAACAGCCATGTGCAAGGAAGCAATGCCCTGGGCGCCATGGTCGTTGCTGGGCCAGAGGGATTCCTTAAGTCTCAGTATCGCAAGTATAATATGAAGGGTGCAGCGCTGACGCCCGGCGATGACTTTGCAATGATGCGGGCGATGCTGACGCGACGCTTTGCGCGCCTTCAGGCCGAGACGGAGGCGTCATCGGGGGATGCGCGCGAGGATTGGCCCGATCTGCTGCTGATCGACGGCGGCAAGGGGCAACTGTCGGCCTCGATGGCTGCACTCGCGGAACTGGGTATCGATGATGTGCCGCTGGTTGCGATTTCCAAAGGGCCTGATCGGAACGCCGGACGGGAGACTTTTCACTTGCCCGACGGGCGGGAGGTGAGTTTGCCGCCGAACGATCCACTGCTGTTCTTCCTGCAGCGGCTGCGGGATGAGGCGCATCGTTTTGCCATCGGAGCGCATCGGGGCAAGCGCGGAAAGGCGATGACTGTTTCAACCCTGGATGAAGTGCCCGGTATTGGGCCCGGACGAAAGAAGGCGCTGCTGATGCATTTCGGCACGGCGCGTGCGGTAAAGTCGGCGGCGTTGGAGGATCTGCTGAAGGCGCCTGGCATAAACCGCGCCACCGCTGAGGCAGTCTACGCACATTATCATCCAAGCGGCTGACTCAGCAGGTTTAGTATCGGCACCGCGAGTGAATGTTCTGATTGATAAAATTGTCATAAGTTACGGTATGGAAATTGATTTTTCATTCGTTAACGTGTATTTACCATTGGTTCGCGTAGGCAGATTGCGAACCAATGGGGAGACGGATGATGAGCAACAGGTTCGTCGTTGATCTTGGAGATCTGAAGCTTGATTCGGCTGCGAAGCGCAGCATTGCCAATGCGATCCAGGCTGCGGCCCTTGGGGAGCTCGCCAAGCTGGATACGGCTTCGACCGGCCCCTATGCCGTGTTCGATCCGGTGCGGATACGCGACCCGCGCTGGTATGGAATCTGGATCAAGCAATTGATCCATACGGGCGGCATACCCAGCTGGGAAAAAGAGATGGAAGGGTTCGAGAAGTTCGCGCAGGCCAAGTTCGGCTAGAACTTCGATCCGTTGGTGCATGGGAACGAGAAGCTCGGGCGGGCATGTCCCAGCGCGCGCGCTGAACCCGGGAACCTGCTCTATGGCCGTATAAACGGAGATCGCGTTGAACGATTGGGTACGCCGATCGAACTGGATCAGTCGTTTGTCGATGCGGTTTCCGCGAATGGGCCTCCCGAGCAGCGTTTCCGGTTCGCCGGGAGCTGCGTGGAGGGGGATTGTGCCCAGTGGACCGGCAGCGAATGCGGCGTGATAAAGCGCGTGCTGCGCGATATTGCCCCGGAAGCCGGTAGCACCCCCCTGCCCCGCTGCAGCCTGCGCCCGATCTGCAGGTGGCATGGGCAGGAGGGTGCCCATGCCTGCGCAGCATGTTCCTTCGTCGTTACCGATCGGCGCGAACCCATCGGCGCAACCGCGGTTTGAACCTCGGCTGCAGCTTTGCGCAGAGGCATCCTCGCAGAAATATGTGTTCCGGAGGGTCGTGAATGCGATAGGCTCCTTTCGATCATCGAAAGAGATGTCCCATGATCCAGCTTTACACGTCTGCCACACCCAATGGTTACAAGGTTTCGGTCACGCTGGAGGAGTTGGGGCTCCCCTATCAGGTCCACACGATCGACCTGATGAAAGGTGAGCAGAAATCCCCGGAATTTCTGGGCCTGAACCCGAATGGGCGGATTCCCGTGATCGTCGACGATGGGTTTCCTGTCTTCGAATCTGGCGCCATCTTGTTGTATCTGGCTGAAAAATACGGACAACTTATGCCCACAGACGCAAAGGGCAAGAGCCTTGTGACGCAGTGGCTGATGTTTCAGATGGGCGGGATTGGGCCGATGATGGGGCAAGCGAATGTGTTCTATCGCTATTTTCCGGAACGCATTCAGCCGGCTATCGATCGATATCACGGCGAGGTGAAGCGGCTGTTCGGCGTTTTGGACAAACAATTGGGCCGAAATCAGTGGCTTGCAGGCGATTACTCAATTGCAGATATAGCCAATTGGTGCTGGACGCGGACGGCTCGCTGGTCTGGTGTGGACCCGGAGCCTTACGAGAATATGGCGCGCTGGCATCGGGCGATTTCCGAAAGACCTGCCGTTCAGCGCGGCATCGCCGTGCCACAGACAGCTGAAACCACTTCAAAGGATGAGGCCGCGGTGCGCAAGTTTTCGGAAAGCGCGCGCTCCATGGTCGAGATGGGTCGCAAAAGCTGAATTGAAACACGCGGCTGTCAAAACAGGCTATGCACATGTTTCGCCTGCTGCGCGCTCTGGTTTTCCTCCCCCTTGTCTGGTCTGCTAGCGCCATGTCCGCTTCCCCCATCATCATTGCGCACAGGGGGGCATCAGCGGAGCGGCCCGAACACACGCTGATGGCCTACCGCCTCGCGATCGCTGAGGGGGCGGATTTCATCGAGCCCGATCTGGTGAGCACCAGGGACGGACAGCTTGTAGCACGGCATGAGAATGAGATTGGCTCGACGACCGATGTCGCAAGCCGGCCTGAGTTTGCAGCTCGAAAGACCAGAAAGACGATTGAAGGAACTGAAGTAACCGGCTGGTTTACGGAGGATTTCACGCTCTCGGAGCTCAAGACATTGAAGGCCCGCGAACGGCTCCCGCAGCTTCGCCCGGGAAACGCCAGGTTCGATGGAATGGAAGGGATTCCCACGTTCGAGGAAGTCCTGAGATTGGCACGGGATGCAGGCAAGGCGCGTGGCCGCCCGATAGGTGTGTATCCCGAGACCAAGCATCCCAGCTACTTCCGCTCCATCGGATTGCCGCTGGAGGAGGCGCTGCTGAAGTCCCTCGCCGCGCATGACCTGAACCAGCGGGAAAGCCCGGTCTTCATACAGAGCTTCGAGGTGGGAAATCTGCGGCGGCTGCGGGCGAAAACCTCCGTTCGGCTCGTGCAGCTGATGGCGTCGGACGGAGGCCCGGCCGACCAGCCGGGAAGCACCTACGCGGAGATGGCCAGGCCCGCCGGTCTGAAGGCAATCGCATCCTATGCGGATGCCATTGGCGTGGAGAAGGCCATGCTGTTTCCCAGGCAGGCTGACGGACTGCCGGGGGCACCGACGTCGCTGGTTGCGGATGCGCACAAGGCCGGGCTCTCCGTCCATGTGTGGACATTTCGGCCCGAAAACTACTTCCTGCCGCCGGATATGCGCAAGGGAACCGATCCAGCCGCGCGCGGCGATGCCGTCAAGGAAATCAAGGCGTTCATGGCCATTGGCATCGACGGTATTTTCAGCGATTCCGTTGTCGATGCGGTTGCCGCGAAGGCTGAAGTCGACCCCTGAGCAGGGTCCCACAGATATGGCTCAGGCGCGAACAATCAGGATATTCATCCGGGCGGCTGCGATCACCCGCGCCCTGTCGGCCTGCCAGGCTTCTACCCGCACATTCGCGACCCTGCGGCCCATCCGCATGATGAAGGCCTCGGCGTAGGTGTCCTCGATGGCGCCCTCGCGCAGATAGTCGACCGTTACATTGACCGGCTTCAGCTGCGCGCTGCTGTCGTCCAATGCGTCGCGCACCGTGGCGTTGGCCACAATCTCCATCAGCCCTGCCAGTGCTCCGCCGTGCAAGCGACCGGGCGAACCGATCAGGTGGTAGGAAAACGGCATGCGGAAGCCGCTGCCGTGGCGGCTGAGGCCCAGCATCGTTGCATAGGGGGGCAGCGCGTTCACGATTGGGCTTCCGCAGCGGTGAACATGAACGTGCCCGCGACGTGGGCGATCGGGTGCTCCGGGTCGCCATCGTGGGCAATGCCGCGCACGAAGGCTACCCGCTTGGTCAGCTTGTAACATTCCGCCCGGCCGATCACCGTTTCACCGGGCCGCGCGGGACGCAGATAGTCGCAGCGCAGATCCAGTGTGGCGTGCGGTTCCATGCGACCCCGCGCCACAACCACCGAGAAACCTGCCGCGGAATCCATCAGCGAGAAGATGGCGCCCGAGGCGATGACGCCGGTGTCCGGGTAGGCGACCAGTTGCGGTGCGTAGGGCATCTGCAGTTCGGCCCAGTTCGACCCGCTTGCCACATAGCCGATGCCCAGTGCCTGCAGATGCGGCACGGTTTCCATGAACTTGTTGACGAACCGGCGCATGCGCTCCTCGTCGGTCAACTGCGGCTTTGTCACGCGGCTAGCCGGGAGGCTGCTTCGCGTACCCGTGCGATCATGTTGGGAAGGCCCTGGGTGCGGTTGGAGGATAGATGCTGGCGCAGGCCGAGGCGATCGATCGCGCCTTGGAAATCGGTCGTGAGAACCTGCCCAGGCGTTTTTCCCTCTGCCATCGCGACAACCAGCGCAACGATGCCCTTGGTTATGGCGGCGTCGCTGTCAGCCTGGAAGCGCAAGGTTTCACTGTCGTGGATCGGGTAGACCCAGACGTTCGCCGAACAGCCGGGAACCTTGGTCGCGGCCGTTTTCAGTGCGGCTTCCATCGGCTCCAGGCTGCGGCCGAGCGCAATCAGATAGGCGTAGCGCTCGTCCCAATCGAGGGCGGCGTCCCATTCGGCTTCGATGTCTGAAAAGGCTGGCAACATGGGCCGGGCATAAAGCATGTCCCCGCCGAAAGGAAGTTCCGGCGGGGACATGGCTGCTTGCATGCGGTCAGACGTGCGGGCGTTGTTCGTCCGGGCGGGCGGCCTTTGGAATAGCGCGCAGCCGTTCGATTTCGTCGGAGAGCTGGCGCGACGGATCGACGGCAATCTTTTCCAGCGTGGCGACCCGGTCGTTCAACCTGGCGATTTCCTTGCGCAGAATCGGCACCTCGTCGTTGGCGATGCCGCCCATCCGCGCATAGGGATTGTCAGGGGAATTCTTCTCCCATCGGCGCGTTTCCTTGTTCCAGCGCCCGCCGCTCATCACCCGTCCGATCACCACGATGGCGACGATGAGGACTACGGCTTCCCAGAAATCCATCTTCCTGCTCCCCTGTTGCGGCCTGTCAGTGCCGCAGGTCTTCGATTTCGCGGCTGAGGCGGTTACCGCCGTCGGTGGCGATACGCTCCAGCGTGTGCACGCGATCCTTCAGCGCGCCAAGCTCGGCCTGCAGCTGGGCGTTTTCCGTCGTCAGCAGCTTCAGCCGTTCCATCTGCTCGTTGGTTTGGGTGGGCTTCAATGTCTGCCCCCAGCTGCCTTCCAGTGGATAGCCATGCTTCACCCGCAGCCAGGTGGTGAACACCCATCCGATCATGCCGGCGATACCGACGACCGCGAAGGCGGGAGAGGTGAGGAATTCCATTGCCGTCTATCCTTATTGGTCGAGATGCGGCCGCGCGCTGCTCTTGGTCAGGCGCTCCGTCGCGAGGTTGTCGATTTCGTCGGCGAGCGACAGGCGCTTGTCGGTGGCGATGCGCTCCAGCACGGCGATGCGGGCTTCCAGCTTCTCGATCCGGGCCTGGGCGGCGACCGAAACGTCGGTCGCTGCATTCGCCATGAGATCCATCTTCCGGTCCTGCACATGGCGCCAGTTCTTCATGATGATCGCAACGATCGGGATCATCAGCGCAATGACGGGCACGATGAAGGGCGAGTTGAACATTTCGATATTCCCTGTTTTGTTTCTATCGCTTAGCGAAGTTCATCGATTTCGCGTGCGAGCTTGTGCTGCGGGCTGGTATACTGCAGCTCGATATCGCGCAGGCGGCGATCGATGTCACGGAAGCTGGAACGCACCTCGCGGATGGAGCGACCGGGCGCGGCGCGGGTCTTTTGCCAGAAGCGGCGATCCTCCGGATCGGCATCTTCCTGCGCATAGACACTGCCAGGCTTGCTGTCGGCCACCCAGGCGATGATGAAATAGGCGATCAGCGGGAAGCCACTTCCGAATACGGCTGCAAGAGCAAAGCCAACACGGATCCAGAGTACATCGAAGCCGGTGTAGTCGGCGATCCCGGCGCAGACGCCCAGGAACTTGCCTTCGCGCTTGTCGAGATAGAAACCGGTACGGCGTGCCATTTCGAATATCCTTCCGAATTCAGCTGTTTGTTGTCGTTAGTTGTAATCTTAACTCAGCGAGATGGGTCGAGGCGACGGGCTTGCGGGTGCAGCTCCACATTGCCGTATTCGGGTGCATTCTCGATGAAACGTGGCTCGGGGTAGCGCTCGGCCGGCCGGCCTGGCTCGCTGCGGTCTGCGGCAATGATCCGCTCGATCGTATGCATGCGGCTGTCCAGCGAACGGGCGATATCGTGCAGCTCGTCCAGCAGGTTTTCGTCCTGAATGGTCAGCGTCTTCGCCTGTTTCCACTTGGTCGTGTAGTGCAGGATCAGCCAGGGAAGGCCGATGAACAGCATTCCGACAATCGTCGCGGCGACAAAATAACCAGCTACATCTTCCATGGCTTATACCCCTTTGTTTAGATGTAAGGTTAGTGGCGCTGTTGCATCTTGGCCTTGAGCTCGGCCAGCTCGGCGGCGACGGCATCGGACGAACGAAGCTCGGAAAGCTCTTCTTCCAGCGTCTTCGGAACGGGGGCGAGATCGTAAACCTCTGCCCTGCCCTCCGCCATGTCGACGCGGCGCTCGATCAGCTCGAAGCGCGAGAAGGCTTCCTCGACACGGGCGCCGCGAGTCATGGCGCGGACACGGGCGCGGTTCTGCGCCGACTCCAGGCGGGTGAGGAGAGCGTTCTGCCGCGAGCGGGCTTCGCGCAGCTTGGCTTCCAGCTTGCCGATATCGTCCTCATGGGCGCGGAGCTGCTCTTCCAGCACATCGACTTCCGAGCGGAGCATCAGAGCGGTCTGGCCGACCTTCTGCTTTTCGGTGAGGGCAGCAGCGGCGAGATCTTCGCGGTCCTTGGAAAGCGCCAGCTCAGCCTTTTCCGACCAGTTGGACTGCGCCTGCTCCAGCTTCAGGATGGTGCGGCGCATCTCCTTCTGGTCGGCGATGGTGCGGGCGGCCGAAGCACGGACTTCGACCAGCGTCTCTTCCATTTCCATGATCACGAGGCGGATGGTCTTCGCCGGGTCTTCGGCGCGGTCCAGAAGATCGTTGACGTTGGCCTGGATGATGTCCCGGGCGCGAGAGAAGATACCCATTTTCAACTCCTCAGAATATTCGTTCGGTATAGCGTATTCCGGTTCGGAAATGATCCTGAAAACCGGCTCGGGCGGGGACGCGAGAGAGGGGATAAGCGCCCCGCCCGAACCAGGCTCCGACTGCTCAAAGGACATCGAAGGACGCCTTGGGACTGACTGCAGACGGGGATTGCAACGCAATTGCGGCCGGCCCGGATGCCAGCAGCAGCAAGGCGCTCCCCACGAACATCGCAAGTGCCGCAAACTTCGGCGACTTGAATTGGATGGGTTCGGGGCGGCGCATCTGGTTCCTCCTGTTTCTTCGAGGTTGGTAATGCAGCTTCCGTGCCAATTCGGATGCGGAAATTTCATCCTGTATTTTCAATGGGTTGATCAATGGAAGCATTTCAAGTTGGCGCTGCTTTTTCGCATGAATTGCCAACTATTGGCATTGAATCCCAACATGGCTATCTTCCCCGAATGCCTGAGAAACCTACCCAGCTTATCGGCCAGTCCGGCCCCTTTCTGGATGCCGTCGAACGCGCGAGCGCTGCAGCGCAGCTGAGCCGCCCGGTGCTGGTGGTGGGCGAGCGCGGAACCGGCAAGGAAATGATCGCCGAGCGTCTGCACAGGCTGTCGCCGCGCTGGGAAGAGCCGCTGGTCAGTCTGAATTGCGCCGCCTTGCCGGAAACGCTGCTGGATGCCGAGCTGTTCGGATATGAAGCGGGCGCCTTTACCGGTGCGGTGAAGGCGCGCGCAGGCCGTTTCGAGGAGGCCGATGGCGGAACGCTGTTTCTGGACGAAGTCGGCACGCTGACCGCCGCCGGGCAGGAACGGCTGCTGCGGGTGGTGGAATATGGCGAACTGACCCGGTTGGGCAGCACGCGCATCGTCAATGTGGATGTGCGGGTAGTGGCGGCGACCAACGAGGATCTGCCGCGTCTGGCGGCGACTGGGAAGTTTCGCGCCGATCTTTTGGACCGCCTGTCGTTCGAAGTCATCACGCTGCCCCCGCTGCGGGCCCGGATCGAAGATATCCGGCCGCTTGCGGACTTTTTTGGCAGGCGGATGGCCTCAGAACTGGGCTGGCGCCAGTTTCCAGGTTTTTCCCAACCTTTTCTGGAAGATCTGGAAGCGCATGAGTGGCCGGGCAATGTCCGTGAGCTGAAGAATGCCGTGGAGCGCGCCGTTTACCGCTGGGGCGAACCGGACAGGCCGGTGGGGGCGCTGGACCTCGATCCGTTTGAAAGCCCCTGGAGGCCGAAGGGCGCCTTTACCGGTGAAGCGCCGAAGCCGCCCGTATGGAAGGCAGAGGCGGTGGCGGAAACCGGGCAACAACCCGAAGCCGAAGCGCCAGCCGACTTCCGCGGCGCGGTTGCCATCTATGAACGCAAGCTGCTGGAGCAGGCGCTGGCCGCCAGCCGCCACAACCAGCGGCGGGCGGCACAGGTCTTGGGGCTCAGCTACGATCAGCTTCGGCACGCCATGAAACGGCACAACCTGCTGGCAGGCTAAGCCTCTGCGGCGGCCTGCCCGACTGGCGGGTGCAGCAGCAATTTTTCGACGCGTCGGCCGTCGCTGGCGGCGACCTCGATCGTCCAGCCGTTGCGGTGCTGCAGTTTTTCCCCTGCTTCGGGGACCCGGCCGGCGATCAGGAAGGACAATCCGCCCAGCGTATCGACTTCGTCGCCCAGCTCTTCGTCGATGAAGCTGGTGCCGAGTTCCTTTTCCAGATCGTCGAGATCGAGCCGCGCGTCCGCCTCTATGCGGCCGTCCGGCAGGCGCTCCAGCATCGCCACTTCGGCGTCGTCATGCTCGTCCTCGATATCGCCGACGATTTCCTCGACGATGTCCTCGATGGTGACCAGGCCGTCGGTGCCGCCATATTCGTCGACGACGATGGCCATGTGGGTGCGTTCCCGGCGCATTTCCGTGAGCAGATCCACCACCGGCATCGATGGCGGCACATAGAGAACCGGGCGGATGAGATCCGGAATGGTGGGCAGATCCGGCTGCCTGCCCTTTGCGCCGAAGCGGTCGGCGATAACGGAATAGACATCCTTCACATGCAGCATGCCCACCACCGAATCCAGCTTGCCCGCATAGACCGGCAGGCGGCTGTGGCCAGCTTCGCGGAAGCTGGCGACGATGGCGGCGAAATCGCAATCTTGCGCGATGGCGATGATGTCTGAGCGGGGGACTGCCACATCGCCCACCCGCAGCTCGGAAAGGTGGAGCATGTTCCGCAGCATGGTGCGCTCGTCCTGATCCAGATCGTCGGGATGGGCGTCGTCGCTACGGTGTTCGTCTATGGCTTCTTCGATGGATTCCCGAAGCGTGTTGGACGGCTTCAGGTGCAGGAGGTCGCGGACAGCAGACCAGAAACTGTTGCCGTCCGCGCTTCTAGGGGAGGGGTCGCTCATGATCGTTCATCCACCGGGGCAGGATCATCTGCATAGGGGTCTGCGATCCCCAGCCCGGCGAGGATGCGGGTTTCCAGTGCTTCCATGTCGTCTGCCGTCCTGTCGTCCTGATGGTCGTGTCCCAGAAGGTGCAACGTTCCATGTACCAGAAGATGCGTTACATGGTCCGCGACGCTGATCGATTTCTCCGCTGCTTCCCGGGCGGTGGTTTCCTCTGCCAGCGCCAGGTCGCCAAGGAGAAGGTCGCCCTCCCCTGCCTCGACCCACGCCGACAGTTCCTCCACGCCATGCATGGGGAAGCTGAGGATGTTTGTAGGCTTGTCCTTGCCGCGATAGTCGCGGTTCAGCCGCTGCACTTCCGCGTCGTCGGAGAGGCGCACGGAGACTTCGGCGTGCAGGTCGCTATCGGAGAGCAGGTGCGCATAGCCCGCGCCCGACAGCGCTGCCGAGACGGCGCGAGCCGCCAGACCTTCCCAGTCGAAGCGTTCGTCCCAGTCTCCGGCGACTATGTCGCAATCGACGTCAAGCATTCGGCCCCTCATAGGCGTCGACGATCTTGCCAACGATCGGATGGCGCACGACGTCCTTCGAAGTGAAGCGCTGCACCGCGATGCCCTGGATGCCGTCCAGACGGGCGACGGCGTCGGCCAGCCCGCTCTTGCTCGGATCGGGAAGATCGACCTGGTTGGGGTCTCCGCAGATCACCATCCGGCTGCCTTCGCCGAAGCGGGTGAGGAACATCTTCATCTGCAGGGGCGTGGTGTTCTGCGCTTCATCGAGGATGACGAAGGCGTGCGCCAGCGTGCGCCCGCGCATGAAGGCGATCGGGGCGATCTCGATCTCGCCGCTGGCGATACGCCGCTCCACCTGCTCGGACGGGAGCATGTCGTAAAGCGCATCGTAGAGCGGGCGGAGGTAGGGATCGACCTTTTCCTTCATGTCGCCGGGCAGGAATCCGAGCCGTTCGCCCGCCTCGACCGCCGGGCGTGACAGGATCAGGCGATCCACCGAACCCGCAACCAGCTGGCTGACCGCCTGTGCGACGGCGAGGTAGGTCTTGCCGGTGCCGGCCGGCCCGAGCGCGAAGATCACGTCCGAGCGGCCAAGCTGCTGGATATATTGCGCCTGGGTCGCGGTGCGGGCCATGATGGTCTTGCGGCGGGTGCGGATCATCGCCGGCGGACCGCCGGCTTCCACGGCGAGCCCTTCCGTCGAGGCGTCGGCCGTCATGGTGATCGCCGCTTCGACGTCGCCGCTGTCGACCGCCATGCCGCGCTCGAGACGGGCGTAGAGATCGGTGAGGACGTCGCGGGCGCGGGCGATGCCGGATGGTTCACCCTCCACAGCCACCTTGTTGCCGCGCGCCGCGATATAGACGCCCAGGCGATTTTCCAGCGTGATCAGATTCTGATCGAACTGGCCGAACAGCGCTCCCAGCAGGGCTGGCCTGTCAAACTCCAGTTCGAGCCGCGAACGGCCGGGGGTCTGCGCCTCGCGCTCGGCGATGTCGCTGTGGCGCTTTACCATGCGGGCTCGATCACTGGCGTCAATTCCTGTCCTTCCAGGCTGTTTGGGCCGGCGAAAACCAGCTCCACTTGCACGAGATCACCTATCTTCAATTCCGGATTCGTCACCACCACTGATTGCAGCCAGGGTGATTTTCCGATCCACTGGCCGGCAAACTTTCCGCGGCGTTCAATCAGGATTTCGCAGCGCTGACCGACCATGCGACGGTTGAACGCAAGCGATTTTGCAGAAATCAGCGCCTGCAACCGTTGCAGACGCTCCGCCTTCACCTCTTCCGGCACCTGATCGTTCCGCTCGGCGGCGGGCGTTCCCAGCCGCGGCGAGTATTTGAAGCTGAACGCCTGCGCATACCCGACTTCCTCGACGATGGAGAGCGTGTCGGCAAAATCCTCTTCGGTTTCGCCGGGAAAACCGACGATGAAATCCGACGTGATCGCCAAATCCGGTCGCGCGTCGCGGAAGCGCTGGATGAGCCCCATGTAAAAGGCGCGATCATGCTTGCGGTTCATCGCCGCCAGGATGCGGTTGGAGCCGGACTGCACCGGCAGATGCAGATAGGGCATCATCTGCGGAATATCGGCGTGCGCCCGCACCATCGCTTCCGTCACATCGCGCGGATGACTGGTCGTGTAGCGCACGCGGCTGACGCCATCGATGGCGGCGATGGCGGCCACCATATCGCCGAAATGCCGGTTGCCATCGGCCCAGGCGTTGACGTTCTGGCCCAGCAAGGTGATTTCGCGGGCGCCGCCTTCGGCCAGTTCACGAGCCTCGGACAGGATGGCGTCCAGCGGCCGGGATGCTTCCGCGCCACGGGTGTACGGCACCACGCAGAAGGCGCAGAACTTGTCGCAGCCTTCCTGCACCGTCAGAAAGGCGCTCGGTCCGCGCTTGCGGCGGGCCGGGAGCGCGTCGAACTTCGGGCTGGCCGGCATATCCAGATCGACGATCCCGCGCGCGCCCGCCTCCTGCTGCTTCAGCAGATCGGGCAGGCGATGATAGGCCTGCGGGCCGACGACCAGATCGACCGCCTTGGTGCGCTTCAGGATTTCGGCGCCCTCGGCCTGTGCGACGCAGCCGGTCACGGCAATGACAGGGCGCTTTTCGCCGGCATCGGCTGCGCGCGCGGCTATGCGGCCTATCTCCGAATACAGCTTCTCGGCCGCCTTTTCGCGGATATGGCAGGTGTTGAGCACCAGGATGTCGGCAGAAAGCTCGTCGGATTCGACCATGCCGTCGGCCTGGAGCGCTTCGCCCATCCGTTCGGCATCATAGACATTCATCTGGCATCCAAATGACTTGACTGCGAATGTTCGCATCAAATCTGACCTCGCATCATCTTCCTATATCCTTGCGTTACCACGGCATGGCAGTGGCGTGCGAGTGCTTTGCGATCCCTGAAGTCCGCCCGGTGAACAGGCTCGTGACACTGGATCCGCGCCTCTATCCGGCCAAGCCGCATCAGGTCAAAGGCATGCGCGCCAAGGTCCATGTCGCCGACCCATGCGATGTCCATCATCCGGTGCCGCGTCAACGGCAGACCATTCAGATGGGTATAGGCGATGGAAACCGGCTGGATGCGCACCTGCTCCACATCCGCTCCCTCCACCACGGCAAACAGGCTGCTCTTGAACGGCAGCACATGCACGCCGTCGTTGCTGGTGCCTTCCGGAAAGAGGATGATGTTGTCGCCGGCCTTCAGCCGCTCCTTGATTCCGATGGCCTGGGCGCCGGCCTTTTGCCGCTGCTCGCGCTCGACATAGATGGTCTGCTGGATATCGGCGAGCATGCCGACGATGCCCATTTCCCCCACCTCAGATTTCGCGACGAACGACGCGCGCAGGTGGCTGCCGATCACGGGAATATCCAGCCAGGAGATGTGGTTGGAGACATAGAGAACGGAGCCGTCAGCGGGCTTTCCCGAAAGCTTCGAACGCACGCCCAGCGAACGGCTGAGCGCCTTGTGCCAGAGCATGGGTATGCCGCCGGCGTTCCCATGATCGAGCATCTTGCGCGCGAAGGCAGGGGGCAGGAGCGTGCCGGTAGCCGCCAACGCACCGGCGACCGACTTCAGCGGCCCGAGGCGCTGGAACGGCTCGGTCGTCAGTTTTCGGTGGCCGTAAGGGCGATCAGCGGTCCAGTTGACTGGTGCGAGCTCCCGCATAGGCAGGATCAGTTCTGCCTTTTCAAAGGAACGCCGTAAAGTTCGAGCCGATGGTCGACGAGGCGGTAACCCAGCCGATCGGCGATTTCCTGCTGGAGCTTTTCCAGCGCATCGTCATGGAATTCGACGACATTGCCGGATTCGATGTCGATCAGGTGATCGTGATGCTCTTCCGGCGTCGGCTCATAGCGAGAGCGACCGTCGCGGAAATCGTGCCGCTCCAGGATGCCGGCCTCTTCGAAGAGACGGACGGTGCGATAGACGGTGGCAATGGAAATGCCCTTGTCCACGGCAGAGGCACGGCGGTGCAGCTCCTCTACATCAGGATGATCGCGCGCATCGGACAGCACACGCGCGATGACGCGCCGCTGTTCGGTGATGCGGAGGCCCTTGGCATGGCACAAGGCTTCGATGTCGATTGTACCAGTCATGCTTCCACCTGTCGCTTACCTGCCGGTCTGTCCCCGGGGCAGCCCCGGGCGGCCCGGGAACCGTTCGACGAGAGATAGAGGGTCGGGACTTGCGGGGCAAGGCAAGCCTTGCCGGCCGTTGCGGCCGCGCGCAGCGGCGGAGGGTGGCCCGGCACGACCATGCCGGGCCCTTGAAGGTCACTTCTTCTTGGTTGCCCGGCTGCGGGCAGTGCCGAGACCGATCGACTTCGCCAGCTGGCGACGGGATTCGGCATAGTTGGGCGCGACCATCGGATAGTCTGCGGGCAAGCCCCACTTGGCGCGATAGTCGTCAGGCGTCATGCCATAAGCCGTCATCAAGTGACGTTTCAGCATCTTCAGCTTCTTTCCGTCCTCCAGGCAGACAATATAGTCCGGCTTGATGGACTGGCGCACTGGAACGGCCGGTTCCGGACGCACTTCCGGGGCCTTCTGCGGTGTGGAGAGGCCGGAAAGCGTGGCATACACGTTCTGAATCAGCTGCGGCAAATCGTTCACGGCAACGCTGTTGTTCGCGACATGGCTGGAAACAATGTCGGCGGTTAGCGCCAACAGGTCATTATGCTCGACTTGATCAGTCATCTTGGGTTCCCTGGAACGAAATGAACAGGACGAATCCTGCGGAATGGCGCCGCAAAGCAAACGCACATTTGAATGCTAACCGCGACTGCGACCTTATCCTTATAACGCGGATACGAGCTTCCTTGTCACCCTGTCCTCAGCTTTTCAAGTAGTTCGGTGACGGAAATCGACCAGTTGATTAGATGCAACCGACAAAGCGGAAGCCGCGAAATATTCAAAGCGCCAAAGAGAGCGTTATCGCGTCAATATTGTCGCCACCTTCGGTCCGATAATAGCCGGGCCTGCGTCCGGTCCTGCCGAAGCCTGCGGAAAGGTAAAGCGCGAGCGCCGGGACATTGCCATCGCGAACTTCCAGGAACAGGCGATTCGCGCCCCTGCCCTTGGCTGTCGCTGCCCATTGCCGCACCAGTGTTCGTCCAACGCCATGGCGCCGGAAAGCGGGATCCACGGCACAAAGCAGCAATTCCACTTCGTCGACGACTTGCCGGCACAGGGAAAAGGCAATCAGCTGATCGTTGTGGCGACCAAGATCCAACCAGGAAGAGCCACCCGCCAGCAGGCCAGCCATCTGGCTTTCCGTCCAGGCTTCGCGAAAATGCGGATCAAAGGCCGTCGAAGCCAGAAGGGCCGCTTCCGCGCAGGCTCCGGCATTCCCGATTGCCCAGTCCGGGCTGATCGTATCAGGCTGCTGCACTGTCGGCTGTGCGGACATACAGAAGCTCTGCCTTGCTCAGATAGGAACACGCAAGCCCCGAAACGGCGACAGCACGCGGGCTTTGTTCAAAACAGGGGATGTCGCCACACGTCGCCGTTCCGGCAATCGAGGCGAAATTCCGCGCGAATGCGTCGAAATCCGAGGCTTCCAGCGCTTTGGGAGCGCCCAGACTCTGGAGACCTCCGGCCGCAAATGCCTCCACCCAGACCTGCCCTCGCGGTGCCGTCAGCGCCACGAGCAGCTCTTCGGCGCGGCCGGCATTTCGCGCTGCCGCCGCAACCAGTTGGGTGGAACGAATACCGTGGAGCGCAGCCCCCCAGGCGAGCGCAAGCGCCCTGCCCGCGGCAAGACCGACCCGCAGGCCAGTGAAACTGCCGGGGCCCGTTTCCACCACGACATGATCGCACCTTGCGGCGGCGCCGCCAAATGGCTCAAGAAGGGCCGCAATCGCCGGCATCAGCGCTTCGGCATGCCCGCGCGCCATCGACAGGGAATGGTCTGCTTCCACCTCTCCATCCGACAGCAACGCCAGGGAAAGCTCGTGTCCGGTGGCGATGACGAGCGTACGCCCGGTCAACGTGTCACGTGCTATTCGATCCGGCATGCGTCTTCGAACGACAGGCGCGGCAGCCGAGGAAAGACCTTCTGGCCGGTTCCCACGCCAAGCGAACAGATGAAGTTGGTTTCCACCTTTGTGCCAGCCCAGAAGGCAGCATCGACCTTGGCCTGATCGAAGCCGGACATCGGGCCGGTATCGAGGCCCAGCGCGCGGGCGGCCATGATCAGCCAGGCGCCCTGCAGGCTGGAATTGCGGAACGCCGTCTCGCGGATGTGATCGGGCTTGCCCGCAAACCAGCTCCGTGCATCGGCATGCGGAAACAGCTTGGGAAGCTGCTCATGGAATTCCAGATCCATGCCGATGATGACCGTGCATGGCGCCTGCAGCACCTTGTCGTGGTTGCCCTCGGAAACGCAGTCTGCAAGTTTCTGCCGTGCTTCCGGACTGGTGCAGAAGATGAAACGCGCCGGCGTGCTGTTTGCGGCGGTCGGCCCCATTTTCAGCAGATCGTAAAGCGCGTGCAGCTTCTCGGCGGGAAGGGGCTCGTCGCTCCAGTCATATTGGGTCCGGGCGTTGCGGAAAAGCGCATCGAGGCCGTGTTCGGCAATTGGCTGGTTGGTCATCAGACTGCCCGGACTTCCGTTACTTCGGGAACATAATAGCGCAGGAGGTTTTCGATGCCCCCCTTGAGCGTTGCGGTGGACGAGGGGCAACCTGCGCAGCTCCCCCGCATGTGCAGGTAGACCACGCCCTTCTGGAAGCCACGATAGACGATGTCGCCCCCGTCGTTGGCGACGGCCGGGCGAACTCGCGTGTCCAGCAGGTCGCGAATCTGTTCGACGATCTCGGCGTCTTCCGGATCATCGAACGTTTCCGCTTCGACCGCCTCGCCCACGAGGATCGGCGCGCCGCTGGAGAAATGATCGAGGATCACCCCCAGCACTTCCGGCTTGAGCGCTTCCCATTCGGCACTGCCGGGAGCCTTGGTGACGCTGACGAAATCGGCACCGAAGTAAACCCGCTCCACGTCTCCGAGCGAGAACAGCGTGCGCGCCAGCGGCGAGCGCTCGGCGGCCTCGGGGGAATCGAAATCGATCCCTTCTCCGGCCAGCACTTCCCGCCCAGGCAGGAATTTGAGGGTTGCCGGATTTGGGGTTCGCTCTGTCTCGATCAGCATCTGGACTCCTGCGCCGCAAAGGGGGCGGCGCTGATACCCTCGCAGATGGCGCGAGGCCGATCGTTAATCAAGACTGCGTTTGTTGGATTTACCGTTCAGGTGAGCCGGTCAAGGTCGGAATCGCTGATGCCGCCGGGCACGATCATCACCATGCACGGCAGCGTTCCGGCGCGTTCGCCAGCGAAAAAATCCACCAGCGGGCCAGGCTTCCCCTTGGCGGCGGCCGCCAGCACGAGCGCCCGAATCGACCGATCTCCCGTCAGCAGCTCCAGCACGGCTTCGACCGGCTTTCCGCGCATCAGCCGGAATGTGGGGCGGATCCCCGTCATCGCCTCGACTTCGGCAGCCTTGCCCGCCAGCAAGGCACGGGCCGTATCCTCCGCCTCGGCCTCCATTTCCTTCTGCACGCTGCCCCATTGCAGGAATTGCGTCGGCTTCAGGACGTGCAGCAGAACGACTTGAGCGCCGGTATGCTGTGCCCGCAATGCGGCAAATCGAAGTGCCTTGGAACTTTCCGCCGTGTCGTCGACAACGACCAGGAAAGAGTCCGCCGCTTCGCTCATGACCAATGCCGTGCCATGCGCACAGCCTAGCTGCCGCGAAGGCAGCGGTCTAGGCGGCGGATATCACCGGGCGTCAGGGGTTTACGCGCACTACCTTGCTGCGGGCGGAGGCACCGGGGAAATCGGTGAACAGCGCCGTGACCAGGTTGGGCATGGTGGCAGGCAAGTCGTTCACGCGCGTGGTCGTTTCGGCGCGCCCCTCGAAGAGCGAAACCTTGTCGGCTGTGCGCCGGATGTCGACTTCGAGGAACGAGGGATAGACGGTGAAGCTGTACACCTCGGGCTGGTTCCAGAACGGATCGTAGAAGCTGCTGCCCCACCACATCGGGCGGCCATACCAGCTGCGTCCGTACCAGCCCCAGGTGGAAGCGGTTCCGGGACGCGTATTGATACGCTCCCGACCCGGGCCGGCACCGAAATCGACCAGCACCGTCAGGTCCGAACTGTCAGCGGTGGAGGCTGGCCGGAAGCCCTGCTTCTGCAGCTCCGTGGCTACGAGGCCAGCGTAAGCCGCGAACTCGAGGCTGCCTTCGTGGGCCGGATTGACCGGCTTCACCACAAAGCTCTGCCCCTGCACCGGCGGCATCGACTGGAAGCTCTGCACGCGAGCTTCGAATGGAGTGGTGCAGGCCGCCACCAGCGTCAGCATGGCGAGGGCGAGAACAGGCTTCAGAGCTGGAAAAGCGCGTGGAATCATCGGGTCATCCCAAAGAACAGGTCAGGTACCATATGACATGCTAGGTGAACGCAAGCTTGCGGAAGCGCAAGTGCCCCGCTTGCTCCGCGGAGGCGCGGAAGCTATGGGCGCTTGCTCTGCAGGCGCAGCCTGTCAGATTCCGATGTCTCGGGGAGTGGCGCAGTCTGGTAGCGCATCTGCTTTGGGAGCAGAGGGTCGCAGGTTCGAATCCTGTCTCCCCGACCATCTTTTCAATGGGTTGGACCGACCATCGGCTGGTTCAAGATTGCCCTCTGGCGCATGCCACAGGTTGAGGGCAAAGAACCGGGATGGCGCGGTCGCAACGCAGCAAGAGCAATATCGTCACCATTCGCTCGGTTGCGGAGCGTGCCGGGGTGTCGGCGATGACAGTATCCAATGTCGTCAACAGCCGCGGGCGCGTGGGCGAGGAAACCGCAGCTGCCGTCCGCAAGGCCATCGAGGAGTTGGGCTATACCCCGAATGTGGCCGCGCGGAACCTTGCCAGCGCTGCGCCTACGCGTGTCGGCCTTATATACACCAACGAGCAGACCCCCTTCCTCGACTCCATTCTGGTTGGCGTGCTGAAAGCAACGACCGCGCGCGGTCTGCAACTGATCATCCGGGATTCGCCAAGCTATGCACAGGCCGACGCAGAGAATGCCTTGCGCGGGCTGGTTTACAGCGGCGCCGATGCGCTGCTGCTGATTCCGCCCTATGCGGAAATCGTCGCCAATACGCCGCGAGCTGTCTCGGGCAGATTGCCCGCAGCCGCCATCGCCACCGGGCGGTCGATGGAGGGCATCTTCACCGTGCGCATCGACAACCGCCGGGCCATCCGGGACATGGTGCGCCTGCTGGTCGCGAAAGGCCATCGCCGGATCGGATACATCGGCGGCCATGCGGCGCATTCGGATGCGAGCGAACGGCGGGTGGGTTTTGAGGAAGGCCTTCGCGAGGCCGGCATATCGATGGCGCCAGAGCTGATCTTTCAGGGCGATTTTCTGTATCCGTCCGGCGAGGCTGCCGGCTCGGCCCTGCTTGGGCTGGCCGATCGGCCCACGGCAATCATCTCCGCCAACGACGACATGGCTGCCGGCCTGATCGCCCAGGCGCACCGGATGGGACTTCGGCTGCCGGACGATCTTGCGGTGACCGGATTCGACGACACCGCACCTGCCCGGCGCCTTTGGCCTCCGCTCACCACGATCCGACAACCAGTTGGGGAGATGGCGTTCCGCGCGGCGGAGATGCTGATCGAAGCGCTGCAATCCCCTCGGGGCGAGATCGTCTGTCGCGATGTCGTGATCGAACATGAACTGATCGAGCGCGAATCCACCTCTCGCCCGCCGGCGCGTTAGATCTTCGGGATTGCTGTCCACTTGACGTCCGAGCGGCTGTTTTCGACCATGGCATCGACGAAGGCCATGGTCCGCAGGCCGTCGCCCAGGCCGGGATACCAGCTTGTCTGCGGCTCGCCGCTGCGAATGGCCTGTGCGAACGATCGGTAGATGTTGGCAAAGGCCTCCACATAGCCTTCCGGATGGCCCGACGGTGTGCGTGTCCGCTCCATTGCCTCGGCCGAAAGACCCGGTCCCCCTGCCCTGACCTGCTGTGTCGGCTGATCGAGCCAGCGCAGGGTGAGGGTGTTGGGTTCCATCTGCGACCATTCCAGACCGCCCAGTTCGCCGTGCACGCGGATTTTCAGGCCATTCTCCTCGCCGGCTGCGATCTGGCTCGCCTTCAGGGTTCCCCGCGCTCCGCCTTCGAACCGCAGCAACGCCGAAACGTCGTCGTCCAGGCGCCGCCCCGGAACATGGGTGGTAAGGTCGGCGGAAACCGCCTCTACGCGCAGGCCAGAGACATGTTCGGCCAGCTGGAAGGCGTGCGTACCGATGTCACCCAGGCAGCCACCCATGCCGGCCCGCGCCGGATCGGTGCGCCACTCGGCCTGCTTGTTGCCTTCCGTGTCGATTGCCCGGCTCAGCCAACCCTGGTTATATTCCACCTGCACCAATCGGATGCGGCCGAAGTCGCCCCTCGCCACGCGCAGGCGCGCTTCTGCAACCAGTGGATAGCCGCTGTAGGTGAAGGCCAGCGCATAGCGGCGGCCGCTGCGGCGGACGGCGGCGGCGATGGCCTGCGCTTCGGCAAGATCGAGCGCCATCGGCTTTTCCGAAACCACGTCGAACCCTGCCTCCAGCGCCGAGATAGCCATCGGCGCATGCAGGTGATTCGGGGTGACGATGGCTATCGCCTGGACGCGCTGGTTTTCGGGCAAGGCCAGTTCACCGGCAAGCAGCGTCGCCATGTCGGGATATACACGGCCGGGTTCCAGCCCCAGTGCTGCGCCGCTGCGCGCATTGCGCTGCGAATCGCTGCTGAAACTGCCGCACGCCAATTCCCATTCACCGTCCATGGCCGCCGCCATGCGGTGGATGGCGCCGATGAAGGCCCCTTCCCCGCCGCCGGCCATTCCGTAGCGCAGTTTTTCCCGGCGTTGCTGCATGGTGGCTATCTCCCTTGATCGTGAGTCGCGGACATCGGCTGGAATATGTGCCGCCGCAAGGCCTGTCCGCTTGGCGGACAGCGAAATGCTTGCGTGATGTAACGGTAAAGTATAGCCCGCAACAACATTGTTAGCGCAACCTCGCTTCCTTGCGCAGGAAAGGCTACGAAGGATTCGGGAGCGGCCGCCAGCGCGCGGTCGACTATTTTGAAGGGAGGCCTGCGGGCGATGGATTCGGTCAGTTCCGGAATGCGTGGGCCGGCAATCTTCCTTGCCCAGTTCATGTCCGACGAAGCGCCGTTCGATACCCTGGCATCCGCAGCGAAGTGGATGGCGGACGCCGGATACAAGGGCGTGCAGATCCCCACATGGGACAGCCGCTGCTTCGATCTGGCCAAGGCTGCGGACAGCCAGGACTATTGCGACGAGATCCTCGGCACCTGCCGCGAAGCCGGGGTGGAGGTGAGCGAGCTTTCCACCCACCTGCAGGGGCAGCTGGTCGCCGTGCACCCCGCCTATGACATCGCCTTCGACGGTTTCGCACCCGAGGCCCTGCGCGGAAAGCCGGCCGAGCGGCAGCAATGGGCGGTCGAGCAGTTGCGACTCGCGGCCCGGGCGAGCCGCCGCATGGGCCTGTCCGCCCATGCCAGCTTTTCCGGCGCCCTCGTCTGGCCGTTCCTCTACCCCTGGCCGCAGCGTCCCGCCGGGCTGGTCGAGGAAGCATTTGCGGAGCTTGGCCGGCGCTGGAAGCCTGTTCTGGACGCCTTCGACGAACAGGGCGTCGACGTCTGCTATGAGCTGCATCCCGGCGAGGATCTGCACGACGGCGTGACCTTCGAGCGTTTCCTGGCGGCGACCGGCAACCATGCCCGCGCCAATATCCTCTATGATCCCAGCCACTTCGTGCTGCAGCAACTGGATTATCTGCAGTTCATCGACATCTACCACCCGCGCATCCGCATGTTCCATGTGAAGGACGCGGAGTTCAATCCGACCGGGCGTTCCGGCGTGTACGGCGGTTTTCAGGATTGGGTGGATCGCCCCGGCCGCTTCCGTTCGCTGGGGGACGGGCAGGTCGATTTCACCGGCATTTTCTCGCGCCTGACGCAATATGATTATTCCGGCTGGGCCGTGCTGGAGTGGGAGTGCTGCCTGAAGCACCCCGAGGATGGCGCGCGTGAGGGCGCCCCGTTCATCGCGGCGCATATGATCCGCCGGCCGGAACGCGCCTTTGACGACTTCGCGGGCGGCAGCGACCCTGCGGTGAACCGCAAGCTGCTGGGGCTTTCCTGACCGACGACAATAACAGGCATTGGGGAGATGCAAGTTGAGTGAAGCGCACGCTGTTATCGCCAACCGAAGCCGACTGTTCTGGCTGGGCGTGCTCGCCCTGTTCACGGCCGCCTCCAGCGCCGCAATCCGCGCGGCGATCGCCGGCGACCTGAAGGCGGAGTGGATCGACCCCGTCGCCCCGGTCCATGCCGGCGAACTGATCGGCACGGCACTCGGCTCGGCGTTCCTTGGCTTTGCGCTCACCGTCTTCATCGTCAGCGCCATGCTGGACAAGATCGGCATGCAGCGCGTGCTGTTCGGATGCGGGCTCTGCTTCATAATCGGCACCGGTCTCATCGTCGGCGCCGGCTCCCTCGCGGAAGGTATGCGCATCTATCATGTCGTGCTGGCGGGAATGACGCTCAGCGGTATCGGCTGGGGGCTGGCGGAGGCGGCGATCAACCCGCTGACCGCCCGCCTCTATCCAGAGGACACGACGCACCGGCTGAACGTTCTGCACGCCTGGTATCCCGGCGGGATGATCGTCGGCGGGCTTGCGGGTTTCCTGCTGTCGTCGGTGCTGCCCTGGCAGGGCATCCTGGCGCTGGTGTTCGTGCCGGCCGTTCTGGTCGTGGCGCTCGCCCTCACCACCAGATTCCCGACGCCCGCGAGCACCAACTCCGACACCAGTTTCGGCGAGATGATGGCAGAAATCGTCCGCCGCCCCAGCTTTCTGATCTGGTTCGCGGCCATGTTCCTGACGGCGGCGTCCGAGCTGGCGCCCGGGCAATGGATCGACGTGGCGCTGTCCAATCGTGTCGGTATGCGCGGTATCCTGCTGCTGGTTTATGTCAGCGCGCTGATGTTCGTGTTCCGGCATTTCGTCGGCAAGATTGCCAACCGCATTTCCAACCCCGGATTGCTTTGGGTTTCCAGCTTGCTGGCGGCGATCGGCCTGTTCCTGCTGTCGCAGGCGCAATCGCCGGCGTCGGCCATCCTTGCCTCCACCGTCTGGGGGCTGGGCGTGTGTGCGATGTGGCCGACGATGCTGGCGTCCGTTGCAGAGCGCTACCCGCGCGGCGGGGCGTGGGCGCTGGGGCTGATCGGCTCGGCAGGTGCGCTGTCCAGCTATTTCGTGCTGCCGCAGCTGGGCCGGATGTTCGACGAATATAAGGTACAGTTCGCTGGTGGGCCTGAGGCGTTCAAGGCGCTTGCCGGTGAGGCGCTGCGCGAAGTGGAAGATGCCGCAGCCTCCGCTTCTTTCCAGCGGCTTGCGCTGGTGCCGATCGTGCTTCTCTTCATCTTTGGCGCCGTCTGGCTGATGGACCGCCGCAAGGTGGCGAAGCCGGCATGAGCATCGCCCGTCGCACGGTGCTGGCGGCTGGGGCCGCCGTCGCGCTTGCCCCATCAGTGCGCGCGGCCTCCAATGCCGCGCGCTTCTCGATGCACTTCGCCCCGCATGAAGGCAGTTTTGCCAGCCGCGGCGGGCTGCTGGAGCAGATCGCCTTTGCCGCCGATCAGGGCTTCACCGCCTGGGAAGACAATGACGCCCGCAAGCGCCCGGTCGCCGAACAGGAGGCAATGGCAAAGGCGCTGTCCGCGCGGGGAATGACGATGGGCGTGTTCGTCGCCAACCCGCCGCAATGGGCCGCCTCGCGCCCGGTGCTGGGCGGCAACGACGAGTCGGAGCGGGAGGGCTTCCTCGCCGACGTCCGCGCCTCGGTGGAGGTAGCGAAGCGGCTTGACGCCAAGTGGATGACGGTGGTGCCGGGTTTCCTGGACAAGCGCCTGCCGCTGGATATCCAGACCGGGCGCGTCATCGATGCCATGCGCCGCGCTGGCGACATCCTGGAGCCGCACGGGCTGGTGCTGGTGATGGAGCCGCTGAACACCCGCACCGATCATCCGGGCATGTTCATGCAGACCGTGGCGCAGGGCTATGCCGTGGCGAAGGGCGCGAACAGCCCCTCGGTCAAGGTGCTCGCGGATTTGTATCATGAGCAGATCCAGTCGGGGAACCTGATCCCCACCATGGGCGCCTGCTGGGACGAGATCGCCTATATCCAGGTGGGTGACAATCCGGGGCGCAAGGAACCGGGCACCGGCGAGGTTTCGTATACGAATGTGGTCCGGTGGCTGCGCGGGCAGAAATATGCTGGAGTGATCGGCATGGAGCACGGCAATTCCTTGGCCGGGCGCGTGGGAGAAGAGCGGCTGATAGCCGCCTATCGGGAGATTGACCGGCCATGAGAATGTGCACATTCGTGGCGGCGCTGGCGCTTGCCGGCGCTGCGTCTGCGCAGGAAAAACCGGGCTTCCGCGATACGCCGATGCTGCCGGACGGAACATGGCGCGTGCATGATCCGGATCGGCCTTATCCTGCAGTTGTAACGCCCGGCGCGAAGCCCGGCGACGCGCCATCCGATGCCACCGTGCTGTTCGACGGCACGTCGCTGGATGCCTGGACCTCCGCCCAGCCGTGGAAGCTGCAGGGCGGCGTTCTCACCGTGCCGCCGCGCGCGGTGAAGGGCGTCGGCAACGACCTCGTCTCCCGCCAGTCGTTCGGGGACGTGCAGCTGCACCTGGAATTCCGCACCCCCTCCCCTGTCCAGCACAGCTCGCAGGATCGCGGCAATAGCGGCATCTGGTTCATGCAACGCTATGAGGTGCAGATCCTCGATGGCTATCAGAACCCTACGTACGCCGATGGCACGGTGGGCGCTGTCTATGGCTGGAAGCCGCCGCTGGTGAATGCGGCGCGTCCGCCGGGCGAGTGGCAGAGCTATGACATTGTCTTCGAACGCCCGCGCTTTGCCGCCGACGGCAAGCTGGAAAGCCCGGCCTATGTCACCGTCTTCCTGAACGGCGTGCTGGTGCAGAACCGGCAGGCGATGCTGGGAACCACCATCTGGCGCAAGGTCGCCACCTATCAGCCGCACGGCGATGCAGCGCCGATCCAGCTGCAGGACCATGATTCGCCTGTTTCCTTCCGCAACATCTGGGTGCGGCCGCTGGCCGGCGCCCCTTCGGAGAAGTGACCATGATCGACCGTAGAGACGCGCTGGCAGGGATGGCCGCCATGTTTGGTGCAGCCATCTTCCCGCCCATCGCCCGGGCTGGCGGCTTTGTGCCCGCCGTGCTTCCGCAGATCAGCACGGGCGCACCGAGCGCGCCGGTGTTCACCGCCTCGCAGCGGGCATTGATGACACAGCTGTCCGAACGGGTGATGCCGACGACCGACACGCCCGGCGCGATTGCCGCCGAAGTGCCCGCCTATATCGAGAAGCTGCTGGCAGACTGGTCGTTTCCGGAGGAGCGCAAGCCGATCATCGCCGGCCTGGACGCCATGGATGCCGCCAGCCGCGCCCAGTTCGGCAAGCCTGGCACCGAGGCCTCGGCTGAGCAGCTCGACGCGCTGCTGACGCAGGCGATGAACGACAAGCTGCCCGGGGGTAGCGGCTTTTTCGAGCCGTTCCGGCAGATGGTGCTGACCGGCTATTTCACTTCGGAAATCGGCATCACGCAGGAGCGCGAATATCTGCCGGTGCCCGGCGGATATAACGGCGCCTATCCCGTCTCCGAAATCACGAAGGTGTTTTCCTCATGATCGCTTCCCGCCCCGTCGTCTCAAGACGCGAAACGCTCGCCGCGCTTGCCGCCGGTTCCGCCGCATTGGCTGCCCCCGCGTGGGCAAAAGGGGGGAAGAAGGTGGGTCTGCAGCTCTATACCCTGCGCAATCTGTTCGAGCCCGATCCCGTCGGCACGCTGAAGCAGGTGGCCGCGATCGGCTATAGGGAAGTCGAGTTCGGCGGCGGCGGATACGACAAGATGGATGCGGCCATGCTGCGCAAGGCGATGGAAAGCGTCGGGCTTGTCTCGCCTTCCATCCATGTCGGCTATGATGCGCTGCTCACCAGTCTGGATGCCGAAGCAGACCGCGCGAAAACGCTGGGCGCCGGTACGATCGTGCTCCCCTATATGACGAAGGAGCATTTCACGGCCGAGGCCTGGACAACCGCGGTTGCCAACATGAACCGCTTCGGCGAGCAGCTGAAGAAGAAGGGGCTGGGCTTCGCCTATCACAACCATCATTTCGAGTTCCTGGAGAAGCCGCAGGGCATCAGCCTGTTCGACCGATTCATGAAGGATCGCGATCCGGCAGTCGTGCACTACGAGCTGGACCTGTTTTGGGCGGTGAAGGCCGGCGAGGATCCAAAGGCGCTGATCAAGCGGCTGGCCGGCACAGTTTTCGCCTATCATGTGAAGGACATGAAGGCAGATGGCTCGATGACAAGCGTCGGCGCTGGCACCATCAATTTCGCCGACATCTTCACGCTGAATGCGCTGGCGGGCGTCGAGCATTTCTATGTCGAGAACGACCTGGCCCCCGCGCCCTACCTGCCCGACATCACCGCCAGCTTCGCCGCCACCTCCAAGCTCCTTTCGAAGGCCTGACGACATGACCGCAACAGATCGCTTCGACGCCATCGTCATCGGCTCCGGGATCACCGGCGGCTGGGCCGCCAAGGAGCTTACCGAAAAGGGGCTCAAGGTGCTGATGCTCGACCGCGGACCGATGGTGGAGCACGGCGTCGACTATACCTATGACGGCAAGCCGGCGTTCGAGATCCCGGCGCGCAACACCATGCCGCCGCCGCTGGTGGAGAGCGACTATTTCATCGCGAAGAACGGCTATCCGAAGCCCGCCAACCTCGCCTTCTATAACAATGACCGGCTGAACCCCTATGCCTATGAGGACGGCGACAAATTCTACTGGATCCGCCCCGGTGCGTTCGGCGGCAAATCGCTGATCTGGGGCCGCTGGAGCTTCCGCTGGAGCGAGACGGATTTCGAGGCGAACAAGCGCGAAGGCGTCGCCATCGATTGGCCGATCCGCACTGCCGACATCGCCCCCTGGTACAGCTATGTGGAAAAGTTCGTCGGCGTCTCCGGTTCGCACGAAAACCTGCCCTATCTGCCCGACAGTGAGTTTCAGCCGCCGATCCCGATGAACGTCGCGGAAAAATGGCTGAAAGGCCGGGTGGAAAGCGAATTCCCGGGCCGCAAGCTGATCAGCGCCCGCGTCGTCAACATGACCGAGGACAAGCCCGAACAGGGCCGCAGCAAGTGCCAGTTCCGCAACCAGTGCGACCGCGGCTGCTCGTTCGGGGCCTATTTCTCCACCCAATCCTCCACCCTGCCCGCCGCCATGGCGACGGGTCGGCTGACGGTGAAAGCCGACACCATCGTGACCGGGCTGGATTATGATCCGGTGAAGAAACGCGTGACCGGCGTTCGTGTGGTCAACACCAGGACCGGCGCCGCCGAAACGCTGACTGCCAGGATCGTCTTTCTTTGCGCCTCTGCAATGGCATCCGTGCAGCTGCTGATGAACAGCCGCACCGCCGACGGCGCCAACAGCCATTTCAACAGCAGCGGCACGCTGGGCCGCTATGTGATGGACCATATCTTCCGCGTTGGCATCTCGGGCGAAATCCCGGGCATGACGGAATTCATCGAGTTCGGCCGCAGGCCTGCCGCCGTCTATATCCCCCGCTTCCGCAACCTGAACGGTAACGAGAGCCTCGGTTTCAGCCGGGGCTATGGCTATCAGGGCGGGGCCTCGCGCAGCCCGGCGCATCCCCAGGGCTTCGGCGCCTCGATGAAGCACGGCATGCGCAGCTATGGGCCGTGGTACTATGGGATGGGCGCCTTCGGGGAGTGCCTGCCCTATGAGGACAACCATGTATCGCTGCACCCCGACAAGCGCGACCGCTTTGGGCTTCCGCAGATCAAGTTCAACGTTCGTTTCCGCGACAATGAAATCAAGATGATGGACGACGCGCTGGCGCAGGGCGAACTGATGCTGAAGCAGGCGGGCCTGAAGAATATCCGCAGCAGCCGCAGCGAGCATGTGCCCGGAGACGCCATTCACGAAATGGGCGGCGCGCGCATGGGCAACGATCCGCGCGAATCCGTGTTGAACAAGTGGAGCCAGGCGCACGACGCCTCCAACCTGTTCGTCAGCGACGGGGCGCAGATGGTATCCATCTCGTGCGTGAACCCGTCGCTTACCTTCATGGCGCTGACGGCGCGCGCGGCCGATCACGCCGTCAAGCAGCTGAAGTCAGGCGCTATCTAGGGCTTTTCCGCACTGTCCCCTCCGAGCAGGTCTGCGACCCAGCTGGCGGAGGGGACGACGCGGCAGATCGCCAGGATGACGATCGACATCTGGACGCCGATGAAGGCGCCCGGAATCCCCCAGATGATGGCCCAGAAGAACACCGAGAACAGCACCAGCACGGCCGACATGGAAAGCGCCGATCCGGCCATGCGCGGCTCTATATAGCTGCCCAGAATGAAGTTGATGGCGGTCGTGCCCCCCACCACCACGAATATCATCCACGGCGTACCGAATTGCGCGGCCGCGAACAGGCCCAGGAAAATGCTGACGATCAGCGGACCGATGAAGGGGATGAAGTTCAGCGTTCCCACCAGGATCGCCCAGGCCAGCGGCTCATCCAGTCCGATCAGGCGGAAGAAAAGATAACAGATGATGGCGTCGATGATGCTGACCACCAGCCGCACCTTCATGTAAAGGCCGAACTTCCGCGCGACATCTGTGGCGACGTCGCTGATGCGCAGCCACGGCCGCTCGGCCTCGATACGGGCGAGGCGCTTGCCGGCGCCCTCCAGCTCCGTGAGGCCCAGCACGACAAAAACGAAGATCAACAGTACGAAGCCGCTGATAAGCCGCATCTGCCCGGCCAACGCCGCGGCAGGCCCGATAATCCAGCGCGGGTCGAAGTTGCTGGGCAGCAGCATGTCGATCGGCCAGCCGCGCTGCGCCATCGCCGCATCGAACTCGACATACAGCGTCTCGAACCGCCCCAGGTTTGCAAGCACCCACATTGTCACCTGCCCGGCGCCCCAGAAGACGATGGAAAAGAAGACAAGGACAATGGTGATCGTGACCAGCACCGTGACGACGAGGGCGAGCCCCTTGCCGATCAGCGGCTGCAGCCGGCGCATCAGCGGCGCCGCGAGCGCGATGATGAAGAAGGCGAAGGCCAGGGGTTCAAACACCGCACCTCCGAAATAGAGGGCAGCGACTGCTCCAAGCGCGCCCAGCACGATCAACGCCAGCTGCGGCCCGTTCCGAACTGCCGCCTTGTCTTCCCTCATGCCCTGCCCCCTGCGCAAACTCACTGTCGCGCAGCTTAGACACGCTTTGATTGCGGATTTCCAGAGAGGGTCATGGTGCTGCCGGGGAGGATTGAACTCCCGACCTCAGCCTTACCAAGGATGCGCTCTACCACTGAGCTACGGCAGCAACTACATGACCTCTGCCGGGGTGCGGCGATGCGCTTCCCGGCGGGAGGCCGGGCGCTTGCATTAGCTCGAAGGCGAAGTCAAGCGCCGGCTGGCGATGAAGCTGCACATCAGCCGGATTGTGGGCCGGAATCGCCACAGGCCGGGAGCCGCAGCGAAGCCAGCAATCCGCCGAGCTCCTCGCTTTCCTCCAGTGCGATGCTGCCGCCATAAATGCCGGCCACATCCCGTACGATGGCAAGGCCGAGGCCCGTGCCGGGCTTGCCCGTGTCCAGCCGCGCCCCGCGCTCGAACAGGCCTTCGCGCAGCTTCATCGGGATGCCCTGCCCGTCATCCTCCACGTCGATGTGCACGAACGGCTGCTCGCCGGAAGCCTTGGTGCCGTGCTGCACCGTACTCACCGTCACGAACACGCGCCCGCCGCCATATTTGGCGGCATTGTCGATAAGGTTGCCCGCCATTTCCTCGAGGTCCTGCCGCTCGCCCCGGAACGTGGCGCTCTTGTCGCCGGCAAGGTCTATCACGACCTCCTTTTCGGCATAGATGCGCTCGACAGCGGCCACCAGCCGTTCGAGCGCCGGCCAGACGTCTGCCCGCGCGGTGGAATCCGTCCGGCGTCCCATGGCACGGGCACGTGCCAGGTGGTGATCGATGTGCCGCCGCATCGTGGAAAGCTCGCGGATTACCGCGCGGGAAAGGTCCGGGCTTCCGGCAGCGGCCTCGTTCATCAGCACGCTCATCGGCGTCTTTAACGCGTGGGCCAGATTTCCGGCATGCATCCGCGCTGCCTCGGCTGCCTTCTCGTTATTGTCCAGCAGGGCGTTCAGCTCGTTCACCAGCGGCGCCACTTCTGGCGGAACGTCGTCTGTCGGAGCCCGGCGCGCGCGACCCGAGCGGATGGCCGCGATCGCAGCCGACATTCGTCGCAGCGGCATCAGGCCGATGGTCGCCTGCAACACCCCCAGCAGGAACAGACCCGCCCCCAGCGCCCCCAGAGACCACCACAGGGTGCGACGGACGCCGGCGAGCTGCTCGTCCAGCTGCTGCGTGCTTTGCGCCACCTGGAAGCGCCAGACGACGGGAGAGCCGGGGATTATGCCATCGCGCTCGATGATGCGGAGCGGCTCGTTGCGGAACACCATTGTGCGGGAAATGCAAGGTTCCACGCAGGATTTGTCCAGGTCGGCCGGCAGTTCCCGATCCCAGAGCGATCGCGAGCGGAACGGCGGGCGGTCCCGGCCGCTTACCTGCCAGTAGAGGCCTGAATAGGGTTCGTTGAAGCGCGGATCGACAGGCTGGCGGTTGAAACGCACCTCACCGAACGGATCCAGCTCGGCTGCCCCGATCATCGCGGGCATGGCGACGGACAACTGCGCGTCGAAATTGCGGGTGATGGTTCCGGTAACGATCCGATCGAGTGCGATACCGCCTACAACAAGCAACACGGCGATCCAAACCGCCGACAACAGCAGGATGCGCTGGCTCAGCGAGCCCGGCGTGCGAAGACGCCGGGCAGGCCCACCCGCAGCAGCCGCGTCCGGGCCCTCGCCTATCACCTCAGCTTTCGAGGCTATAGCCGAGACCGCGGATGGTGGTGATAAGATCTGCACCGAGCTTCTTGCGGATACGGGTGATGAACACTTCGATGGTATTGGAATCCCGGTCGAAATCCTGATCATAGATATGCTCGATCAGTTCGGTTCGGGAAACGACCTTGCCCTTGTGGTGCATCAGATAGGACAGCAGCTTGTATTCCTGCGCGGTCATCTTCACCGGCTCGCCGGCCAGCGTAACCCGGCCGGAGCGGGTATCGAGCCGCACATCCCCGGAAACCAGCTCGGACGAGGCATTGCCCGACGAGCGGCGGATCAGAGCCCGCAGGCGGGCAATCAGCTCTTCGGACTGGAATGGCTTGGCGAGATAGTCGTCGGCACCGGCATCGAGCCCGGCGACCTTGTCCGACCAGCTGTCACGCGCGGTGAGAACCAGAACCGGCATCTTGCGGCCAGATTTGCGCCAGCGGTCCAGCACCGTCAGCCCATCGATTTCCGGCAGGCCGAGATCGAGGATCACGGCATCATAGCTTTCGGTTTCGCCCAGAAACTGGCCTTCTTCGCCGTCATGGGCGTTGTCGACGGCATAACCGGCGGATTCGAGTGTCTGGCGCAACTGCCTGGCGAGCGAAGGCTCGTCCTCGACGATCAGGATTCGCATGAACTTTTCAAACTCCTTACCCGGCGCCCCTGCCGGAACGGGTTCCTATTGCCGGGCAGATAATACCCTGCCGGTGCGGCCGTCCATATCGACCCAGACGACCTTGCCATCCGATCGCATGAACTTGAAGCGATAGATGTCGCGCGAAATGTCGGGTTCCACGCCCAGATACTCGCCGCGACCTATTGCACTGGCGCGGCCATACAACTCCTTGAAGGGCCGCATCTGGCCGGATTCCGAACGGTCCTTGGCATGTTCCTGATCGGAAACCTCGCGCGGGCGATTGCGATCCGGGCCCGGAGGATAGGCCTGCGCCGTCCGTTCATAGCCGCGCCGGGAATCGCGCGGCGCACCTTCACCGGGCGAAAAAGCCAACACGGGGGCAGACAGCACCAGCATGGCGGCTGCGGGGAGCATCATCCGGAACGAGCGGCGGCTGGCGAAATACCGTATGTTTATCATGGAGCTAATGTATGTTGCGCCAGATAGGCCCGGGGCACTGAACAGCTTCTGAATAAGGATACACACTGCCGTTCAGTTGCCTCAGCCGGAACGGCATGGCAAGCGCCCGCGCCATGGCAGCCCCGATCATTTCCCTGGAAGACATTCGCCTGCGTCAGGGCGACGGTTTGTTGTTCGACGGCCTTTCCTTGTTCATCGGCGCGCGCGACCGGCTGGCGCTGATCGGGCGCAACGGCGCCGGCAAGACGACGCTGCTGCGACTGATCGCCGGAACGCTGGAGCCGGACGTTGGCCGCCGGTCTGCGCAACCCGGTGCCCGCGTTGTTACGCTACCGCAGGATCCCTCGGTTGCGGGATTTGCCACTCTTGCCGATTTTGCGTTGGCAGAACCGGATGCGCCGCCCCGTCACGAGGTGGAATCCATCGCCACCCAGTTGGGGATCGACCTTTCGACGGACGCGCAGACGGCTTCGGGTGGGGAGCGCCGCCGGGCGGCAATTGCACGGGCGCTGGCACAGGCGCCTGACCTGCTGCTGCTGGATGAGCCTACCAACCACCTCGATCTGGAAGCCATCGACTGGCTGGAGGGCTGGCTGACCCGCTATACCGGGGCCTTCCTCGTCATCAGCCACGACCGCACCTTCCTGACGAAGTTGACGAAGGCCTGCCTGTGGCTGGACCGGGGGGCGCTGAGGCGGCAGGAAGTCGGCTTCGGCGGTTTCGAGGCCTGGAACGAGGCGGTGCTGGCCGAGGAAGCGAAGATCGCCGACAAGCTGGACAGCAAGATCGCGCAGGAGCTGCACTGGCTGCAACGCGGCGTGACCGCCCGCCGTCGTCGCAATCAGGGCAGGCTGGAGCGGCTGCATGTGATGCGCGCCGAACGGAAGTCGATGCTGGGAATGCAGGGCACGGCGAAGCTGGGGCTGGCGACCGACGATGTGAAATCGAAAATGGTGATCGAGGCCATCGGCGTGGGCAAATCCTTCGGCGAGCGCGAGGTGCTGAAGGATTTTTCCATCCGTATCCAGCGCGGCGACCGCATAGGCATTGTCGGGCCGAATGGTGCCGGCAAGACAACATTGCTGAAGCTGCTGACCGGCGAGCTGGAGCCGGACACCGGCACCGTGAACCGGGCGAAGACGCTGAGCGGCATCACCATCGATCAGCAGCGGCGGCTGTTGGACCCGGACAAGCGGGTTCGCGATATTCTGGCGGATGGCGGCGACTGGGTGACGGTTCGCGGCGTGAAGAAACATGTGCAGGGCTATCTGAAGGAATATCTCTTCTCGCCCGGCGTTGCCGACGCGCGGATTGGCGGATTTTCCGGTGGGGAGCGGTCGCGCTTGTTGCTGGCGAGGGAGTTTGCGCGGGAGTCCAATCTGCTGGTGCTGGACGAGCCTACTAACGATCTGGACCTGGAGACGCTGGACCTGCTGCAGGAAGTGATTTCGGACTATGAAGGGACGGTGCTGATCGTTTCGCACGATCGGGATTTTCTGGACCGGACGACGACGATGACCATCGGGCTGGATGGTTCCGGGCGGGCCGACATCGTGGCCGGCGGGTTCCGGGAGCTGGAGGCCTTGCGGGCTGCCCGGGCAGAGGCCCGGCGGCCGGTGAAGCAGGCTTCCACTCCTTCCGAGCGGCCTCGGGAGAGTGTGGCGAAGAAGCTTGGTTTCCGCGATCAGCATGACCTCGACAAGCTGCCGGGGGAGATTGCCCGACTGGAGGCGGAAATCGGCAAGACCGAGGCGGCTATGGCCGATCCGGGCCTGTATGTGCGCTCGCCGCAGACGTTCGAAGCGCTGAGCGGCGAGCTGGACGCGCTTCGCCGCAAGCTGGAGGCCGCCGAGGAGCGGTGGCTGGAGCTTGCGGAGAAGGCGGAGGCCTTGGACTAGGCGAACGCGTTAAGCGAACTCCACGCCCTTGCCCGGTTCCATGTCGATGCTGTGCTTGCCCTCGCCGTGGAGCGGGGCATCCGGGCAGGTGCTGCGGATGAACTGCTCGACCTGGGGGGCGATCATGTCGCGCCATTTCCGGCCATTGAAGATGCCGTAGTGGCCGACGCCGGGAACCATGAAGTAGCTCTTGCGGGATTGATCGAGGTTGACGGCGATATCGAGCGCAGCGCGGGTCTGGCCGAGGCCGGAGATATCGTCGCGCTCGCCCTCGATGGCGAACAGGCTGACGTCGGTTATGGCGCCCGGATCGACGGGGACGCCACGGTGCATCATCTTTCCATCCGGCAGCAGGTGGCGCTGGAAGACGACGTCGATGGTCTGCAGGTAGAATTCGGCGGTCATGTCGCAGACCGAGCGATATTCCTCGTAGAAGGTCTTGGTGGCTTCGGCGGAATCGCCATCGCCCTGCACCAGATGTTTGAACATTTCCCAATGGGAAATCATGTGGTTGCCAAGGTTCATTGACATGAAACCTGCGAGTTGCAGGAAGCCCGGATAGACCTTGCGGCCAGCGCCTTCATAATAGGGCGGCACTTCGGCAATGACATTGTGCTCGAACCAGGCGTGCGGGCGCTGCATCGCCAGCTCGTTGACGGCGGTGGGCGCCTTGCGGGTGTCGATCGGGCCGCCCATCATCGTGAGCGTCGCCGGCAGCGCCGGATGCTTCGAGGCGGACATCAGCGCGACCGCCGCATAGACCGGAACCGAGGGCTGGCAGACGGCGAGGACATGGGCGCGCGGCGAACCGGCGGGCGTGATCGCATCCAGCCAGTCGATGACATAGTCGATATAGTCGTCGAGATCGAAGCTGCCCGCCGACATCGGTGCCAGCTTCGCGTCGCGCCAGTCGGTGACATAGACATCGTGGCTGGGAAGCATCCGCTCCACTGTGCCGCGCAGCAGCGTGGCATAATGGCCCGACATCGGAGCGACGATCAGCAGCTTCGGATCGGCGGGATCGGCGCCTTCGCGGGCGAATCGTTTCAGCTGGCCGAAGGGCTTGCGATCGACGATTTCCTCGGTCACCAGCGCCTGCCTGCCGTCGATCAGGGTCGACTCGAAGCCGAATTCGGGCTTTCCGCGCGGCGCGGCGGCGTGGGAAAAAACATCCAGCGCAGCCGACGCCACTTCCCCGATCTGGCTGTAGGCAAAGGGATTGGCGGGGTTGGACCACCATTCGGAACCGAGTCGGGCGGCGACGCTGGCGCCGGCGAACCAGTTCTTGCCCAACTCGTAGGCGTTATAGAGCATCGCTTCTTATCCTTTGGAATATCTCAACTATGTGGCGGAACCATCATGAGGTGCGGCGCTTTGGCGCAGGGCTGCGGCGCAGGTTCTTTCACCGTTCATGGTTCAACGCTAATCCTCGGCGGTGGCTTGTCCATGGATTTTTTGCACTGCAACAGAGTTAACAGGTTCCACAGGAGAATGAACGAGATGGCAAACGCTCAAAATGGTGCAGCGCCGTTGGCCGGCAGGCGGGCTGCCGTTACCGGATCGACCAGCGGGATCGGGCTTGCCATTGCAAATGCGCTGGCCGCCGCCGGCGCCGATGTGGCGCTGAACGGCTTTGGCGATGCGCAGCCGGCGATTGCGGAGGTTTCCGCGCACGGCACCAGGGTGATCTTCGCCAATGCCGATCTTTCCGACGGCGATGCGGCGGAAGCCTGGGTGCGCGAGGTCCAGGCCGGGCTGGGCGGACTGGACATATTGGTGAACAACGCCGGCATCCAGCATGTGGAAGCGATCGAGACGTTCCCGAATGACAAGTGGAACGCCATCCTCGCCATCAATCTTTCCAGCAATTTCCATACGATGAAGGCCGCGATCCCGGCGATGAAGGCGCAGAACTGGGGGCGTATCGTCAACATCGCCTCGGCGCACGGGCTGGTCGCCTCGCCCTTCAAGTCGGCCTATGTGGCGGCGAAACATGGCGTGCTGGGGCTGACCAAGACCGCTGCGCTGGAGCTGGCGGAGACGCTGATCACGGTGAACGCCATCTGCCCCGGTTTCGTCGATACGCCGCTGGTGCAGGGGCAGATTGCCGACCAGGCGAAGGCCAACAACATGAGCGAGGAACAGGTGATCCGCGATGTGATCCTGGCCTCGCAGCCGAGCAAGCGGTTCGTGCCGCCTGCCGATGTCGCGGCGATGGTGGCCTATCTCTGCTCCGAGGCGGCGGGTGGAATCACCGGGTCCGCGCTTTCCATCGATGGCGGCTGGACGGCCCGTTAGGGCGCGAAACTTCCCAAAGTTCCCACCATATCGTGCGCGTGCGCCCACCCGCGCGTGGCAGAAAATCCCTGTGTAGGACAGGGGTTTATCTGCGGGACGCTTCGCTTCCATCCGTCGTGGATGGCATGGAGTTGCGCTGTAGGACAGGCGGAGGCGCGGCGAGATATTCCCGCGTGATCGGCACCGCGTCGCGCTTGCGGCTGAGCTGCAGCTGGAACACGACATGGTCGTCGAAGAGGAAGGCGTTGGCGGCGCCGCCCAGATAGAATTCCCACATGCGGAAAAACCGCTCGTCGTAGAGGGCGACGATCTCCGCCTTCTTCTCGCGGCAGCGCTTCAGCCAGTGGAGCAGCGTGTAGCCATAGTGCAGGCGCCACACCTCGACATCGTCGACCCAGAGGAAGGCGCGTTCGATGTGCGGCATCATCTCGCTGAGGGCCGGGGTGTAGCCGCCGGGGAAGATGTATTTCGCCGTCCAGGGATCGGTGGCGCCCTTGCCGCTGGAGCGGCCGATGGTGTGGATGAGGGCGACGCCATCCTCTGCCAGCAGCTCGCCGACCTTGTCGAAATAGGTGAAATAGTTGGGGCGGCCGACATGCTCGAACATGCCGACCGAGACGATGCGATCAAAGGGGCCCTTCACGTCGCGATAGTCGATCAGCTCGTAGCGGACCTTGTCGGCGATGCCCATTTCCGCGGCCCTGGCGCGGGCGTATTTCAGCTGTTCCTCGGAAAGCGTGACACCCAGAACCTCGGCGCCTGAAACCTTGTGGATATGGCGGGCCATGCCGCCCCAGCCGCAGCCGATGTCGAGAACCCGCATCCCCGGCTTCAGCAGCAGTTTCTTCGCGATGTGATCGAGCTTGTCGCGCTGGGCCAGTTCCAGATCGCTGTCCGGCCCGTCGTTGCCGGGGCGGAAATAGGCGCAGCTGTACTGGCGCTCGGCGTCGAGGAAGAGATCGTAGAGCTTGTCGTCGAGGTCGTAATGGTGGGCGACGTTGCGCCTGGAGCGCGCCTTTGCGTTCAGTTCGTCCCAGCGGGCCGCCATGCGCTGCTGGTTCCAGAGGCTGACGCGGAGCGCGTTGGAGCGGTCCCATGTGAGGTTGCGGCCGACGAGATCGAGAAGATCCATGATATCGCCGCTCTCGACGATGAGGCGCCCGTCCATGAAGGCTTCGCCGGCGCCGAGTGCCGGATTGGTGGCGATGCGGCGGGCGGTCGAGCGATCCGTGAGCCGTACGCGGACCGGCGTTTCAGTCCGGTCCCCATATTGGTGGACCTTCCCGCGATGGTCGGTGACGTCGATGGCGCCATGGCGGATGGCGCGGCTGAGTAGTCGTGAAAGCAGCCACATGCGCCGCTTTGTGTCGCATCCGCAGGGCAGAAGGCAAGACCGGTTTTGGCGCTGGGCCGGTTCTTTGCCGTGCTGCTTTTTCCGATTTGCGCCATTCCCCCGATTTCCGGCATTCACTTGTGCGGCGTGACCTGCTTGATACGGACGTCATGGAAACTTCCTTCATTCGCCCTGCCCTGCTGGTCGCTGTCGGCCTGGCGCTTTCCACGGTTGCCGCCGCGCAGACGGCGCCGCCGCTGTCCAACCGACCCGGCGATCCGGCGTTTCAGGGCCGCTCGCCTGCGGTTTCGGCGCACGGGATGGCCGCGACCGCCCAGCCGCTGGCGACGCAGGCGGCGGTGGAGATCTTGCAGGCCGGTGGATCGGCCGTGGATGCGGCGATTGCCGCCAATGCCGTGCTGGGGCTGGTGGAGCCGACCGGCAATGGCATTGGCGGAGACCTGTTTGCGCTGGTCTGGGATCCGGTGGCGAAGCAGGTGGTGGGGCTGGATGCCTCGGGCTTTGCGCCGGCGAAGCTGAACGTGACGGCGCTGCGCAGGCGGAGCAAGGACGGCGTGATCAACCCGCTGGGGATGGACGCGGTGACCGTGCCGGGCGCCGTTGCCGGGTGGGAGGCGCTGCACAAGCGCTTTGGCAAGCTGCCGCTGGACCGGGTGCTGGCGCCTGCGGTTCGGCTGGCGAAGGAGGGCTTTCCGCTGACGCCGGTGATTGCGCGCGGCTGGGCGCGGGGCGTGGCGAATTTCCAGAAGAATGAGAAGAGCATTCAGGGCGGGGCGCTGGCGACGGTGCTGTATGCGCCGGGCGGGCAGCCGCCGGTGATGGGGCAGAAATTCACCAATCCCGATCTGGCGGCGACGCTGGAGATGATCGGGACTGGCGGGGCGGCGGCCTTTTATCAGGGCGCGTTTGCCGCCGATCTGGAGGCGCAGTTCCGGCAGTTCGGGCGGGCGATGTCTGCAGCGGACCTTGCGGCGATGAAGGCGGAGTGGGTGACGCCGATTTCGGCGCCCTATCGCAGCGTTCGGCTTTGGCAGATTCCGCCGGCCACGCAGGGGGTTACCACCTTGCAGATGGCGCGGATCGTGGAGCGGTTCCCGATGGGGACTTTATCCGAGGCGGACCGGCTGCATCTGCTGATCGAGGCGAAGAAGCTCGCCTTTGCCGACCGGGCGAAGTTCCTTGCCGACCCGCGGCAGGTGAAGGTGCCGGTGGCCGGGCTGCTGGCCGACAAGTATATCGCCGCGCGTGCCGGGCTGATCCGGATGGACAAGGCGCTGCCGGACGATGTGCCGCCGGGGGATCCGGAAGAACATAGCGACACGACCTATCTGGCGACGGCGGATTCGGCGGGGATGATGGTGTCGCTCATCCAGTCCAACTATCGCGGGATGGGGTCTGGCGTGGTGGTGCCGCGGCGGCAGCCTGTGGCGGGCGGACGCGGCACCTGGGGCTTCATGTTGCAGAACCGGGGGGCGCAGTTTTCGCTGGATGCGAAGGCGGCGAATGTGATCGCGCCGGGGAAGCGGCCCTTCCACACGATCATTCCGGGGATGGTGACGAAGGACGACGGGCCTTTGCTGGCGTTCGGGGTGATGGGCGGGACCATGCAGCCGCAGGGGCAGGTGCAGGTGCTGGTGAACCTTGTCGATCTGGGGATGAATTTGCAGGCGGCGGGCGATGCGCCGCGCGTGCGGCATCTGGGCAGCCCCGATCCGGGGGATGGGCGGGAAACGCCTCCGGGGGTGTTTCTGGAGGGTGGCATTGGGGCGGCGACCCGGGCCGATCTGAAGGCGCGCGGGCATGTGCTGCTGGATACCGCGCAGGATGTGGGCGGCTATCAGGCGGTGATGTGGGATGCCGTGAACCGGGTTTGGTGGGGTGGCACCGAGATGCGCAAGGATGGAGTGGCGTTGGGTTACTGATAGGCTGGCGGTTGCATTGGTTGGCGCTGCCAATGGGCCAGCGAGCGCCATAGCCATTCGAAGGGGCCGTAGCGGAAGTGTTGGAGCCACGGCTTTGACCAGGCGAGTTGCACGGCCCAGACGGCGAGGACTACGCCGTAGACCTGCGGGCGGGTGAGCTGTCCGTAGAGGCTGAGGCCTATGCCGGTGAAGACGAGGTTGGCGAGGATCGAGGCCGTCAGATAGTTGGTGAGCGCCATTCGGCCGCAGGCGGCGAGGCGCGACAGGAGGCGGGGGAAGAGGCCGAGCTTTACGATCGAGATGATCTTGGCGGCATAGCCTATGGCGACGAGGGGGGCGATGAGGACGCGGGCGGCGTCGGTGAAGAAGAAGACGGCGGGGGCGAAGCCGCTGGAATAGAAGCGCCAGCCGAGGAGGGCGCTGATGCCCCAGCCGACGGGCACGAGGATGAGGGCGACCTTCACATAGTGGCGGGTGTCGAAGCTGCCCTGCCACCAGTTGAGGCGATAGAGGCCCATTCCGATCAGCATCAGCCCCACGGTCTCGCTGAAGAATTCGAAGGGGAGGAGGAAGAAGCGGGCGAAGAGCACGGCTTCGTGGCGGATGGCGAGGATTTGCGGGAGGCTGCCGCGATACATGGCGGTTTCGCGGGCGACGTCTGCCGGATCGGATTGGGTGACGCTGCGCAGGCTGTTCCAGGCTTCGATGGCGGCCTTACCTGGGTTGGGGGCGTGGATGGCTGCCTCTGCGGCTAGGGCCTGCAGGCCGAAGCTGAGGTTGATTGCCGCCTGTGCGCCGAGCGCGATTACGCCGAACAGGAACAGGCGGTTGGCGGGGATGTGGCGGAGCGGGAAGACGGCGAGGCCGGCGAGCGCGAAGGGGAGCAATATGTCTCCGGACCAGAGCAGCGAGGCGTGGACCATGCCGAAGAGGAAGAGAACTGCCATGCGGGCGACGTGGCGGCTGGTTTCGTTGCCGGCGGAGCCTTCGGCCATCAGCAGCATGGAGGCGCCGAAGAGCATGGCGAAGAGCGAGCGCATCTTGCCGTCGAAGGCGACGTAAGCGACGGCCCACAGGCTGAGGTTGGAGCTGGTTTCGCCGCCTGTGTATTGCGGGTTGAGGTAGGCGGCGCCGGCGTAGGCGAAGCCGATGATATTCATCACCAGGATGCCGAGGACGGCGACGCCCCGGATGGTGTCGATGCTGGTGACGCGATCCGGCTGCATTTGCAGGAAACTGGCACAGGCCGTGGCGCGACGCCAGCCGCGATTCAGCGCCTCTTTCGCCTGCCCAAGCGAAGCTATTTTGCGCCGGGTGCCGGATTGCGCCACCCATGGGCGATGGCAAGCGAACCGATCCGCATCGAGCGCACCCGCAGTGGCAGCCAGGGGCTGGATCGTGTGGTTACCGCGATTGCGCTGCTGGCGACCGTGCTGCTGATCCTGTTTTCGCCGCTGGGTGGCTGACGCTTCTAGAAGAAGACTTTCCGGAAGCTGATTTCCACGCGGCGGCCGATCGGGTCGATCAGATCCGGCTGATAGTTGATGGGGGTCAGGCCGGCGCGGTCGCGGACGTCGATCCTGTCGTCGAACAGATTGTCGATGCCGAGGCTGATGCGGGCGCCGCGCAGGAACGGATGCTTGATGGCTAGGCCGGGCCGCTGGCCGAGATCGGCGAAGAAGCGCAGGCCGACGGTCGTGAGGGGCGAGAAGCTGAGATCGTCGGCGCTGGGCGGGCCTGAGGGATCGACCAGCACCCTGGTGCCGCTTTGCCAGTTGAGCGACAGGCGGGCGCCGAGGCCGTTCTTGTTCACGCCGGCGCGCACCTCGACGATGTGGCGGGGGCTGCCACCGGAGCTGCCGGTAGCGGAGCCGTTCAGCAGATCGAGTTCGGGCACGCCTTCGCGGATGAGGATCGTATCCTCGAGGCGGAAGATGTGGAAGACGGAGAGCTGGAAGCGGCCTTCGCCGGGGTTCATGCGGCCGGGGCCGCCGAAGCCGCCGCCGGGCCGTTGACCGGGACCGCCGCCAGCTGCCTGCAGGCCGGGGATGTTGGGAACGGACTTGCCGGCGGCTTCTGCCGCCTTGCGCCTTTCCATGAACTCGGCGCGGCGCTTTTCCATCGCCAGCTTTTCCGACTTTGTGGGTTCCAGCTTCTCGGAGAAGTTGAAGCCCCAGCGCAGTTCGCGGCGGTTGGATTGCTGGAAGTTGATCGGGCGGTTGTCGATCTGCAGCAGGCGGCCGTCGGCGTCGCGCAGGAAGCGCTGCGGGAAGGCGACCTCTATCTCTGCCGTGGCGGTGGGGAAGCCGGAGACCGGATCGCTGATCCTGGTGGTGACATAGTCGGCCTGGATGCTGAAATCGGTGTCGGTGATCGGCGAGATGCGGCCGCCGATCTTCAGCACCCGGCGCTTGTCGGCGGACAGCTGCGCGTTGCCGCCGTCGATGCGGGTGATCTCGACCGTTTCGCCCTGCACATAGTCGAAGACGCGGACATTGGGGGTGGACTGCAGCGGATCGCCCAGCTGCGAGATGCTGGGGGCGCCTTCCTCGGAGGTGAAGGAGGCGAGGATCTGCATCTTCGAGGTTGGGCGCCAGGTTGCGCCGCCGCCCCAGGTGACGAGATCGCCGAAGTCGGAGAAATGCTCGCCCTCCACGTTGAGGTTCAGGCTGAGGTCGCCTATGGCGGCGAGCACGTCGTTGCGGGTGCTGGTGAGGGGGATGTCCAGGCTGACGGAGCCCCTGCCCTCTTCGCGCTGCAAGTCGCGCGGGATGCTGATGAGATTCCGGGTGGTTTCGCCCTGCAGGTCGCGGCGGACGGCACCGGCCTTGAAGGTGGTGGAGACGCGGCCGGCCGGGATTTCGAACAGCGCCCCGTTCATCACCGCGTTGAGTTCGGTGATGTCGTTGTTGCTGGTGACGACATCGCGGCTGAGCGGGCCGTTGATGGCATTTTCGGCGAACGGGTTGAAGGCGGGATCCAGCGCGTTGATGCGGGCCTGCACGTCGGAGACGTCCATCGAGCGGTCTGTGGTGGTGCGGCTGTCGGAATGGTCGTGGCTGGCGGTGAAGCTCCAGCGCCAGCTGCCGGAGAACTGGCCGTTCAGGGCTGCGGCCAGACGGCCTGTCCATCCCTTGGCATCGCGGATCAGGGCGCCGGGCGCGCTGGCGCTGCGTAGCAGGGTGACGTCGGTGCCGAAGGGCGAAAAGGGGTTTGCGGCGGGCAGCAGCAATTGGGTGTCGGGCAGGCCGAGCCAGGATTCGCTGCTGGTGGACCCGAAGCGGGCGCTGAAGGTGGCCTGCACCGAATCCGACAGCGGCCGGGTGAGGCTGGCGCCGATCGAGACTTCGCTGGTCTGCGGCAGGAGCGTCCGGTAGCGGGCTTCGTCGGACGGGTTGGGGTTGTTGGCGCCGGCCACGAAATCGCCGAGTTGCGGGGCGCTGGTGGCGGCGGACGCCGGCACGCCGGCTACGGTGACGGGCTGGCCGACGAGGGCGCTGAGCGCCGGGTCGATTTCGCCGCCGTCCGTCGGCGAGACGATGTTGCCGGCGATGGAGAAAGGCTGGCTGGTGGGCGTGGGGATGATGTCGCGCTGGCTTTCGAGCAGACGGCTCGCCTGCTCCACCTTGACGTCGATCAGCATCCGGCTGTCGCCGTTCACGTGGAACTGATTGCCTTCGATCTCGAGATCGTGGCGGCCACCGGCGGTCGGCGCGCCGAGTTCGATGTCGGTGGTGATGGCGCGGAAACGCTGGCGCAGGACGAAGTTCACCACCCGCTGGTCGGCCCGATAGCCGTAGGCGATGGCGGCCTCTTCGGGGAGGATGTCGACGCGCTCGATGGCTTCGGGCGGGATGCTGCGGATTTCCTGGAAGCCGGAGATGCGCTTGCCATTGACCAGCACGACCGGCATTTCGCCGCCGCGGCCCCGGCTGCTGCCGGTTTGCGGGGAGAGCTGGTTGAGGAGGTCTTCGATGCTGCTGGCGCCATAGGCGCGGATGTCGGCCGCATTCAGCTGCAGCTCGGGCTGGACGTCGCTGATCACCGCGCCGCGCTGGATGCCGGCGGTGACGACGATGTCCTCGCCCGGATCCATGTCCTCCGGGGCCGGCGTGGCCGGGGTTGCGCCCGTCTGCGGGGCTTGCTGATCGTCCACTGCGGGAGATTGCTGGGCGAAGGCGGCGGTTGCATTGGCTGCAAGGAGCATGGCCGCAATGGCGACGGAACTGGTATACATCATCACCCCTGGCTTACGCTGGTGCAGCACGAAATCCCCCGCGCCTTTCACGGGGCGCTGCTGACAGGGACAGGATGAACCTGCGCTGTCTTTTCCCCGAGAGTCCGAGCGGGGCAACAGCCCAAGGTTGGGCGCTTGCTGCACGCGCGATGCGTTAGCGCGTGGGCATCTTTGGCGGGAGGGATGGATGAGCGAAACGCATCACAGGGCAGCGCGGCCGACCGATCTTGGCGCCTTGCGGACGGTGATGGCCGCCGACCGGACGCTGATGGCGTGGATCCGCACGGCGCTGTCGATGTTCAGCTTTGGCTTCACCATCTATAAGGTGCTGGACACCATGGCGGAATCCGGTGCCATTGCCGACAGCGCAGCGCCCCGCCAGATCGGGATGTTCCTGGCGGTACTGGGCACGGTTTCGATGCTGTTCGGAACGATCGGCTATTGGGCGACGCTGCGGGAGATGCAGATGAGCGAGCAGTTCCGGATCGGACGGCCGGTGCTGATCATGGCGCTGATCATGATCGTTACCGGGCTTGGCCTGATCGTGGGGATAGCCGGGCGCTTCGTTTAGCGGTTGCTAGAAGCTGGCATCTACGGCGATGCGGAGCGTTCCGGGACGTTGCGGCGTGATGAAGCGCCTCGTCGCCGTTTCGAAGGGGGTCCCGAGCGCGAAGCGGTTGCCCTGGCTGTCAAACAGGTTGGTGAGGGTGAAGGTGACGCCTCGCCGCTCGTTTCCGAGGCGGGCGGCGACGCCTGTATCGAGATAGTCGCCCTGGCTGTCGCCCAGCAGCGGGCCGATGCCGAGGCGGGAGGGGCCGAGGCGGGAGGGGCCGAGGCGGGAGGGGCCGAGATATTTGAGCCAGCCCGAGAGGCGCAGCTCCTGGCTGTGGAGAAGGTGGCTGTAATCGAAGCTGGTGTTCACGGCGTAATCGGCGACATTGGGGATGCGGCCGGGGCTGGATGCCGGGCCGAGCTGGCCGAGTTCGCCGATCGCCGGGAGGCTGGAGGCAACGCCTGTGATCGGCAGCGCGAAGCCCGCTGCAGCCGCGAGGCGGGCGAGGGGGTCAGGGCGACGACGCGGCTGTCGTTATACGTGGCGCCTATGTCCACGCGCAGGCCGGTGACGGGGCGGAGCGCGATGCTGCCGGTGCTGGTGATCCTGACATCGTCCGCCGCGCCCTGATTGGCGGTAGCGGTGCGGACGGGCGTGGTGACCTTTGTGGTGAGGCTGGTTTCGGCGCTGGCGGCCGACGCAAGGGTGACGATGCAGGTCGAGGCAAGCAGGAAGGCGCGCATGAAGTCTCCGTCGGGTGAAGTCGGCGGGATTTCACTGCCATCGGGACTTCAGACGGAGACGTTCTGCGGAAACCTTGGCTGGCTGGCGTATTTTTTCAGAACTGGAAGCGCACACCCGCTGTCGGCCCGAAGGTGAGCACGTCGTAGGAGAAGCGCTGCAGGCCTTCGCCGGATTCATATTTGGTGTAGACCGCGCGGTAGCCGAGCTTGATCCGGGTCTTGTCGGAGAGGCGGAAGCCGATCGACGGCCAGACCTGGACGCTGATATCGGAGCTGATGCCGAAGCCGCCGACATCGACCAGGGTGGTGAGATCGGTGGTGCGCGAGAATGGCAAAGTTACCCGCAGGCCGACGATTGGATCGACCCATGTTTTCGATCCACTGGCGGAGCGCGGATTGCCTAGCGGGCCGGTGGCGGAGAGGTTGACGCCCAGATCGTTGACGCGGACGCCGGCATAGAGCTCTGCATGTTTTTCGATGCGCATCAGCGCGCCGAACGTGTAGGCGCCCTGATGGCCGCCGATGCTGTCGAGGAAGCGCCGGTCTGACGTGCTTTCGAGGTTCATGTAGGTGCCGTCGAAGTTGAGGCCGAAGCGGCCGTTGTTGACTTCGAGCTGGCCCATGACGCCCCAGTTGAGGTTGCTGAAGATGTCGGACGGGTTGGCGGAGACGCGTGCGGTGAGCGGGCCGACGCCGGAACTGCCGTCCATGTTGGGGGCCATGAAATAAGGTTCGAAGACGATGTGCCAGCTGCCGGAGCCCGGCTCTTGCTGTGCCAGCACGGGGGCCGCGAGGGTTGCGGCAACGAGGATGGGCAGCATCCTGATTACGTGCATGGTTGGTCTCCTCTTTGGGCTGGGTTCACGTCCTAGATCCTGACGAGAATGAGGCCGATCGCCATCACGCCGATAAGGAGCAGCAGGATCGCCGCGGCGACGATCATCGAGCGGTTCATCGGTTCGAAGCCTTCGCCCAGCGGCGTCCGTGCGAGGTGGGCGTGCTGGCGGCGGAGCCTGGCCATGTAGCGCATGTCGCCGATGATCCCGGCGATGAGCAGCAAGACGCCCAGCACCACCAGCATCAGCCCGAAGCGCCCGGGCGCCTCGTCGGGGACGGCGTGGCCGATGACGTCGGACGAGGCCATGGTGTTGAAGAAGGAGAAGATGGTAAAGCCGAAGCTGATCATCGACAACGAAGTGCGCATGACCGCCATCATCGTCCGGTCGGCGGCAAAGCGGTTGCGCTGCATGGCGAGCTCGGTGCGCTGGGCTGCCAGGATCTCGCCCGTGCCGGGTGCGGGCGTTGCGGCGACAGGCGATGGGTTGGGCGTCATTCGGGTCTCCTGCTGCAGCCCCCATCCGGGCGGCTATGGATATTGTGCCATTCGACTTCAGCCGGTGCGGCGGGCCAGCGTGGTGCTGGGAAGCTCGCCGAACTGCTCGTTGTAGCGGGCGGCCAGCCAGCCGAGCTCTGCTATTCCCCACCGATGCGAGACTGTTGTGACCGTTCGCCGGGCTTCCTTCGGCGAGGCGAGTTCCTGCCGGATGCGGTTGAGGCGAAGCTTCAGGACATAGCCCTGCGGGGTTTCGCCGAGCACCTCGAGAAAGGCGCGGTGCAGGGTACGGCGGGAGGTGACGGCGGATGCCACCAGATCGTCGATCGCGATGGGCTGGCCGAGATGCGCCTCTATGTAGGCGCGTGCCCGTGCCACAATCCGGCAATAGGCGGCTTGCGAGAGCTGCGGCTCGGCCTGTCCCGCCGCGAGATGGCCGAGCGTGGCGGCGAGGATCATGTGGCTCAGCTGTACGCCGGGCGGGAGCGAGATGGGCTGGCCGTTGTGCAGGTGGCCGACGTGACAGGCGATGCGGGCGAGCGGCGCTGCGCCGACGCGGCCGGGTGCCACGCCGCTGCTGTTCACGCGCTCTGCGGGGATGACGAGACCTTCGCGGTCTGCTTCGCGTTCGAGTTCCGCGCGCGGGATATCGATGACCACGAAGCTGACGCTATCGCGGTTGATGACGTCGACGTCGGTGCCGGGTTGATAGACACCGACCATCCCTGCCCCCACCGGCTGCATCCAATGCAGCCCTGTGGTCGGGAAATGCAGCGCCAGCGACAGGGCAAGGTTGGTGCGCGACACCGGGCCCTTCATTTCATAGCTGCCGCGCATCGCCGAGCAGGTGACGGCAAAGCGCGGCCCGCGGTGGGCAATTGCCGTGCCCTCGATCCTGCCCGGCGTCAGCTGGCGCGAGGTCCAGGCGAGATCCGGGCGCAGGCGCTTCATCGTGGCATAATGCTGATCGAGCGACGTGAAGAGCTGGCGGTTCCAGCCATTGCTGCTGCTGCGGGAAACGTGTGAAGGCATTTTCCACCCCGATCAGCAGGTCTTTGCCAGCTGGACGGGAAGGTATATCCTGCGGGGCTTGTGAAACGTCAAGCAGTGGAGCTGTGCTTCTGCCGATGGGTCTGCCGGGCTCTGGATCGGCCGGCCTTGATTGCCATTGCGCCATACATTCCCAGCGTTGAAATCAGCTGTGCAGCAGCGGCCCCAGTCGCCCCCCAGCCGGGCACCAACGCAAGCAGCAGCAGCAACTGCAGAAGGGCGCCGGCCGCCATCACCCGATAGAGGAGACGGCTTTCGCCCAGATACTTCAGTCTGGTGGGGGCGAGCGCCAGCAGCATGGCGACGGCCGTGGATATTGCCAGCAGCCGTAGCGGCAGGATGCCGACCTCCACGAATTCCGGCCGGAACAGCCGCAGCCATTGCGCGGAGAAGGCGAAGATGGCGATGAGGAACAGGGCCAATGCCGGCAGCATCCAGCGCCGACGGTCGCGGTGCATCCGCGCCAGACCCGCTGCGTCTCCGGCCTCCAGCAGCAAGCCCATCTGCTTGCCGTAGATGCGGTTGGTGGCCGTCACCAGAACCACGGCGAGCCCCACCGTCCCGACGGCTGCTGCATAGGCGCCGACTTCCGCGCTGTCGCTGCCCAGCAACTCCAGCGCCAGCACGCCTGCCTGCGCCAGCAGCGCCGCTACCAGCCGGTGTACCAGGAAGGGACGCGCCGCGAGGCGCCAGCCGGCTGCGTCCGCCTGCGGCGTCGCGGCCCTCCAGACGGCGCCCTTCAGGCTTAGCCACATGGCGGCCATCGCCACCAGCCAGCCGAGGCCCCAGCAGGCAACCGCCATCGCCGCGCTGAGCCCGAGCGGCAGCAGCAGCAGGGCCAGCGCAAGCGCGATCGACGGGACCAGCAGCCGGAACAGCAGCAGCGCCCGTGTCGGCTGCCCCATCGCGGTCAGGATCTCGACACCCAGATGTGCGAGCGCGCCGGCGGGCAGCGACAGGCAGGTGACCAGCACGGCGTTGCGCAACGGTTGTTCGGCCGCGGCCATCACGGCACCGACGGCGAGCCCGCTGGCGACGGCAACGATCAATGTCCGCCGCGCCGCGAAGCGAACATAGCCATGCGCTGTGCCAGGTTCGCCGCGAGCCAGCAGGCCGGGCAGCAGGCGCAACGCGTATTTCTCGCTCCCCAGCGGCGCGATGCTGGCCATCAGGATGAAGAGTGCGGAGGCAACGGCATAGGCCTCGAAGCCGTCGACCCCCAGTTCGCGCGCCAGCAGAACCGATAGCAGCCAGCCCAAAAGCTGGCCCGCAACGGCAATCGCCACCAGCCTCCCCGGCCGCGCGTTCAAGAAACTACGACCAACCGTTTGCTCCACTGCATTGCGCCCAGATCAGCTGAAACCTATTGGGGCGCAATATCGAATAGCCGATCAGGGGGCAGGCGCATGGATTTTTCGCGGCGGGACTTTATCGAAACCGCTGGCATGGCTGCCGCGGGGGCCGCTGTTTCCAGCGCCATCCCCGCCACGGCCGCGCCTGACAGCTTCAACCTGATGCAGACCTTCGCCGGTTTCATGCGCGACATCGGCGGCGCCGTCGGTGATGCCGGTGGCAAGGTCAGCTTCACCGGCGCAGACCCGATCATCCGCAGCCACTTCCGCGTCGGTTCGGCGATGGCGATTCCGGCGATGGGCGCGGGGCTGGGTGCCGCCGCCATCTGGCGCGAGCGGACCGGGCAGACACAGGATCTGACGGTCGACCTGCGCGAGAGCGTCTATAATGTGAACCCGCTGATCGGGGCCATCAAGCTGATGGCGCAGCGCGACGGGCTGATCCCGGCAGCCGACGAGATCCCGCGCGATTTCATCATCCCCACGGTGAACGGGCTGATGCTTCAGGCGCCGCTCGGCCTTGGCAATCCGGTGTCTTTCGTCCCCTTCGAAACGAAGGACGGCCGCTTCTTCAACCTGACCGGAATCTATCCCCACCTGATGGACCGCGCGCTTCTTACGCTGAAGTCGTTGCCGGGGCAGGACAATATCCGCGCCGCCTTCAAGAAGGTGAACGCTTTCGAGTTCGAGGACGAGCTGGCGGCCGCCGGCGGCGTCGGGGTCGTTCACCGCACCCGCGCCGAGTGGATGGCCCACCCGGAGGGCAAGGTGCTTGCCGCCACGCCGCTGATCGAGATCGTGAAGATCGCCGACGGCGCCCCGGTGCCGTGGAGCGCCGACCCGACGCAGCCGCTCTCGGGCCTGAAGGTGCTGTCCAACACCCATGTCATCGCCGGCACCTGCTCGTCGCGGACGCTGGCCGAATATGGCGCCGAGGTTCTGCACATCGCCCGGGACCAGGCTTTCGAGCATGAAGCGCTGGTGATCGACGTCAATGTGGGCATGCGCTCCACCTTCGTCGACCTGCGCAACCCGGAGCAGAACAAGCGGCTGAAGGGCCTTGTGCCGCAGGCCGACGTGTTCGTTGAAAACTATCGCCTCGGCACGCTGGACCGCCTCGGCTTCGGCGCCGAGGAGCTGGCGAACGGCCACAGACCGGATGGACGGGGGATCATCTACCTCTCCTGCAACGCCAACAGCATGACCGGCCCCTGGACCAATCGCGGCGGCTTCGACATGGAGGGGCTATCCACCTCGGGCTTCACCATCGAGGAGGGCGCAGGGGGCCCGCCCCGCTTCCCGCCGACCCTGGTGATGAACGACTATATCGCCGGCTATCTCGGCGCTGCCGGCGTCATTGCCGCGCTTCGTCGCCGGGCGCGCGAAGGCGGCAGCTACCATGTCCGCGTCAGCCTGACGCGGGCGGCCATGTGGTATGCGAGCCTCGGCAAGTTCCCCAACGTCAACTTCGATCTGTCCGGGCCATCGAACCGCATGATCTCGCCCGAAATCCTTGTAGCCCAGTCGCCCTATGGCGAAATCCGCCGGGTCGGGCCGCAGGTGAAACTCTCCCGGACGCCGGGCAAGTGGCGTTCGCCGCTGGTTGCCGTGCGCGGCGGCGACAAGGTCGAGTGGGCTTCCTGATGCGGTCTGTCTTGCTTGCCGCCTTGCTTGCCAGCCCTGCCCTCGCCCAGGAACCGGCGCCCCCGCCCACGGTAGAGGACGCCTATCCGTCGCTTCTGGACGGCACGCTCTCGGTGGAGGGCGATCTGGCCGACGACGAGACTCCGCAGACGACGATCACCAATGCCCAGCCCGCGCTGCCGGCCTGGTTCGCCTTCAAGCAGCGCTTCCGGGAGCGCACCGGAATCAATTTCGGCGGCTCCTATGGCGTGCTGGTGCAGAATTATTCCAACACGCTGACGGGCGAGGACACCGCGTTTGGCGGCAAGTTCACCTTCAACGCCGATGTCGCCCTGCTGAACCGCGGCAAGCCCAACCAGCTGTCGTTCGACATCGCCATCGAGGATCGTCGCCCCATCGGCACCGATTTCGCGCCGTTGCAGGCCGGCATTCTGGCCGGCTCGGGCCTGCCGACCGCCGCCACCTGGGGCGATTTCTCGCTGGGCATCACCCAGGCCTATATCCGCCAGACCGTTGCCGGCGGGAAGTTCCAGTATACGATCGGCAAGATCTTTGCGCCGAACTTCGTCAATGCCTATCCCTTCTTCGACGACAACCGCCAGTTCCTCAGCCTCGCCTTCTCCACCAGCCCCACCATCGCCTCGCCGTTGCGCGGCGCCGGCTTCGTGGTGGCCGGCTATCCCGGCGGTGCGGCCGGCAGCCTCTATGTGAAGGCCGGCATGTTTACCGCCAACAGCGATGACACCGGCTGGACGGTCGACGACTTCTTCAACCGCAACGAACATTTCTATTTCGTGGAGGTCGGCAGCAGCTCGTTTGCCGCCCGGCCGATTCCGATTCATGCCCGCGGCCCGATGGACCGCAACAACATGCACGTGACGCTGTGGTATCGCGATCCGCTGAAGCCGCGCGGCCCCGGCGACATCACCCGCCCGCAGGACGAAGCCTATGGCATCGCCTTCAACATCAACCGCATGGCGAACGACAATCTGATGTGGTTCCTGCGCGGTGGTCTGGGCACCGGTGGCTTTGCCGAAATCAACCTGACGGGCGGCTTCGGCTATCGCCCCTCCAGCCGCACTGCAGACCTGTTCGGGCTGGGCGTCGGCTGGTCGAAACCGGACGACGCACAGATCCCCGTGCCGCTGCCGTTCAACCTGCCCGATCAGGTCACGAGCGAGGTGTTCTACCGGCTTGCGATCACGCCGAATTTCGCGGTGACCCCGGTTTATCAGTTCATCATCAGCCCCAGCCTGAACCCGGGTGTGGACACGCTGTCGGTGCTCAGCTTCCGCGCGCGACTGGCATTCTGACCGCTCGCCGATGTCGGCGGGATAGCTGCCCCGGCGCGTGGGCGCGTAGCGGGCGGCGGACAGATTGGGTCAGGAGCCGCGACCGGAACCTCTGTGCAGCTGGTCGGTTCTCCGATGCATGGCTACCGATCCGCTTGTTGCCGCCCAGCATGCCGCGCGCAGCGCCGGTCTGCTCTATGTCTCCGACGAGCAGCCCGGGATCACGCGCAAGCGGGCCGGGAGGAGTTTCAGCTATCGCGGTGCAGACGGGCAGCTGATCCGCCAGCGCGAACAGCTGGCGCGCATTCGCCGGCTGGCGATCCCGCCCGCCTATGCCGATGTCTGGATCTGCGCGGACGATCGCGGGCATCTGCAGGCAACGGGCCGCGATGCGAAAGGCCGCAAGCAGTATCGCTATCATGAGCGGTTCCGCGAAGTCCGCGACGCGACGAAATACGATCATATGTTCGAGTTTGCATCGGTGCTGCCACGCGTACGGGCAGCTGTGGACCGGCATCTGGGCCTGAAGGGCCTGCCGCGCGAGAAGGTTCTGGCGACGGTGGTGCGGCTGCTGGAAACGACGATGATCCGCGTCGGCAACGCCGACTATGCGAAACAGAACAAGAGCTATGGCCTGACCACGCTGCGCGACAGGCATGTGCAGGTGGAGGGTTCCGAGCTGCGCTTCCGGTTCAAGGGCAAGAGCGGCAAGGAATGGCGGCTGACCACCAGCGATCGGCGGATCGCGAAGATCGTCAAGGCGAGCCAGGATCTGCCGGGCCAGCATCTCTTCCAGTATCTCGACGAGGATGGCGCCCGCTGTGAGGTGACCTCGGGCGACATCAATCTCTACCTCAAGGAAATTTCCGGAGCCGACATCACGGCGAAGGATTTCCGCACCTGGACTGGCACCGTCCTCGCGGCGATGGCGCTGAGCGAATATGAAATGGTGGACAGCGAAGCCGCCGCCAAACGCAATGTCCGCTCCGCCATCGAGGCCGTCGCGAGGCGGCTGGGGAATACGCCTACCGTCTGCCGCAAATGCTATGTGCACCCGGAAATCGTCGACAGCTACCTGTCGGCGGAGCTTGTGCTGGAAGCCCGGCAGCAGGTGGAGGACGCGTTGCGTGGCGATCTCTCGGGCCTGCGTGCCGAGGAAGCTTTGGTGCTTTCCTTCCTGCACCGCCGGCTGGAGCAGCGGCAGAAGCGCTAGAAATCGGGCAGCGCCTGTTCGGCAAAGCCCCAACCGGAGAGCTGTTTGGAGCCCGCTCGTTCCAGTAGCGCGTCGGCATCGGTGATGCGGAACGGGTGCGCATCGTTGAAACCCTTCAGCTCGTTCCAGGCGATCGGGATCGCCACTGGCATGCCGGGCCGGGCGCGGGCGGAATAGGGCGTAACCGCCGTCGAGCCGCGCTGGTTGCGCAGCCAGTCGATGAAGATGCGCCCCTTGCGTTTCGCCTTGCGCATCGTCGCTACGAAACGGTCGGGCTCTGCCGCGGTCAGCGCCTCGGCAAAGCGCCTGCTGAAATCCTTGTGCACATCCCAGCTGTGCCCCGGCGTCAGCGGCACCACCACATGCACACCCTTGCCGCCGGACAGCATGGCGAAACTGATGAGGCCGAGATCGGCCAGCCGCTCGCGGATTTCCACGGCAGCCTTCTTCACCTCCTCGAAGCCGAGGCCTTCGTCCGGGTCGAGATCGAAGATCATGCGATCGGGCTTCTCCACGTCGGCGGCGCGCGAACCCCAGGCATGGAACTCGATGGCGTTCATCTGCACGCAGGCAAGGATGCCTGCGACGCTCTCGACATAAAGATACTCCTCGGCGCCGCCGTCCTTCTCGACGATGGGCACATGGCGGACATGTTCGCCGAAACTGCCGCTGTCGTGCTTCTGGAAGAAGCATTGCTTCGCCCGGCCCTGCGGGCAGCGGACCAGACTGATGGGGCGGCCGCCGAGATAGGGGAGCGCCAGGGCGGCAACGGCGGCATAATAGTCTGCCAGCGCGCCTTTGGTGAGGCCGCTCGACGGGTCGATCACCCGTTCGCGGCTGCTGATCCTGATGGTTTCGACGGGCGGCGGGGGTGCCGCCGTTTCCGGCCTGACTGCGTTTGCCGGCCTGACTGCGTTTGCCGGCCTGACTGCCTCTGCCGGCTTGTTTGGGCGCAATCCAACGAAGCTGGCGTGGCGCACCCTTCCCTCTGCCGTGAATTCGGCAAAGGCGATTTCGGCAACCAGTATGGGCTTCAGCCAGGTGGCGCCGCGGGCTTCCAGCCGGGGCACCTCTGCAGGCGGCGATTTCGCCTCCAGCGGCGCCATGCTCTGGCGGAGCTGCTCTTGCATGGTCGCGTCGAAGCCCGTTCCGACCTTGCCCTTGTAGACCAGCTTTCCGCCCTGCTGCTGCCCCAGCAGCAGCGAAGCGAACGGCCGCCCCCGGGCGTTGCTTTTGGTCCAGCCCAGAATCACGAACGCCCGCCGGGCGACGCACTTTACCTTGAGCCAGTTGCGGGTGCGGCGGCCGGCATAGGGCGCGTCGCTCCGTTTGGAGATGATGCCTTCCTGCCCGGCCGCGCACATCGCGGAAAACAGCTTCTCCCCCGCGCCGATCACATGATCTGCGACATGGATCGGCGGCGGGGCGCCGGCCAGCAGCGCCTCCAGCCGTTCCTTGCGCTCGATGTTCGGGCGAGGTTTCAGATCCTCGCCCGAGAGGCTGAGAAGATCGAAGGCATGAAAGGACAGCGCATCGGCTGCGCCCTGCGATCCGTGTCCGCGCTTCAGCACCGCCTGCAGGGCGGAGAAATCCGGATTGCCGGAAGCATCGGTGGCGATGATCTCGCCGTCGATCAGGCAGGGGGGCAGGTCCAGCGCTGCAAAGGCCTGGACAAGCGGCTCGAATTTCTCCGTCCAGTCCAGCCCGTTTCGGGTATGGACACGCACGTCGCCACCCTTTGCGGCCACCAGCGCCCGATAGCCGTCGAACTTGATCTCGTGCATCCAGCCATTGCCGGAGGGAACATCATCGACCAGCGTGGCCAGCTGCACCGGATGGAACGCGGGCAGCTTTGCGGATGACTTTCGGCGCGGCGCCGCATCGGCGTTGTGGCGGGCGGCGGCCGCCATCGCCGCGTTGAAATCGGCGCCCTTCTTGCCCTTCAGCGATTGCAAGCCGGCCTTGTCGGCAGCGATCTGGGCCATCGTCCGCCCGGTCAGCACGCTGGTCAGCCCATGCTCGACCAGCTCGTCGCCGGGGCTGACATGGCTATCCTCCACCTTGCGCAGCAGCCAGTTCTCGCGCTTTTCGCCCGCACGGGGCTTCATCCGCACCAGCAGCCACTCGCCGTTCATGCGCTGCCCGTGCAGCCGGAAATGCAAATGCCCCCTGGCGATGTCCTCGGCGCTCTTGCCCGGCACTGGCTCCCAGCTGCCCCTGTCCCACAGCATCACCGTGCCGCCGCCATATTCGCCCTTGGGGATACTGCCCTCGAACTCTGCGTAGGACATCGGATGGTCCTCCGTTCGGACCGCCAGGCGCTTGATCTCGGGATCGGCGCTGGGGCCCCTGGTCACCGCCCAGCTTTTCAGCACGCCGTCCACTTCCAGCCGGAAATCCCAGTGCAGACGAGTGGCGTCATGCTTCTGCACGATGAAGACATTCCCCGCCGGCTTTTTCGAGCGCGTGCCGACAGGTTCGGCCGTGCGCCGGAAATCGCGCCGGGCATTATATTCGGCCAGCGAGTCCGGAGCGGCGCGAGCCATCGGTCAGGCGCTCTTGCGGGCGGGCTTTTTTGCCGGCGGCGCCTTGCGCGCGGGGTTTTCGTCGCCCAGGGATTTCTTCAGCGCCGCCATCAGATCGATCACATTGCCGCCGCGTCCGCTCGCCGGCTCTTCCACATCCTCCAAGATGCGCTTCCCCTTCGCCTTGCTCTTCTTCTCGATAAGACGATGCAGCGCGTCGACATACCGGTCGTGGAAGCTGGCCGGCTGGAACGGCGCCGTCTTCTTTTCGATCAGCGACGTCGCCAGCTCCAGCAGGTCTGCATCTGGCTTGGCGTCGCCGATGTCGCGGAAAAAGCCCTGCGCCTTCTGCACCTCGTCGGCATAGCGCAGCACTTCCAGCACCAGCCCGCGCCCGCAGGGTTTCAGCGAAACCAGCTGTTCGCGTCCGCGCACCGACAGCTGCCCCAGCCCGACCTTGCGCGTTGCCTTCAGCGCCTCGCGCAGCACGCCATAGGCCTCTTCGGCCAGATCGTCGGCGGGCACGACATAATAGGGCTTTTCGAAATAAAGGACGTCGATTTCCTCGGCGCCGACGAACTGCACGAGCTCCAGAGTCTTGCGGCTTTCGATCTTCACCGCCTCGATCTCGGCGTCGTCCAGCAGCACATAATTGCCCCTGGAGATTTCGAAGCCCTTCACGATCTCGTCGCGGTCCACCGGGCCGACGCCAGACGCCACCTTCTCATAGTGGATGGGCTTGCCGCTGGGCTCGTGAATTTGCCGAAAGCTGATGGCTGCCCCCGAACGGGTGGCCGGATAGATTTCAACCGGGATCGAGACGAGGGCCAGACGGATCTGCCCCTGCCAATATGCGCGCGCCGCCATCCACAAACCTCCAGCTGACAGGAACGGATTTTAAAGGCGATTGTTCCGCCTTGCCCATCTATATAGCAAGGCCGGGCGACGGCTGGTGCGCTGGATTGGGCGGATGCGCAGTCGCCCTCTAGCCGAAGCGGTAGGGGCTGAAGCAGTCAGCATCGCCATCCCGATCCCCAGCGAATTCGGCCGTCAGCAGTTCTGCTCCCAGCGCCGCGAAGGTGACCCCGTTGCCGCCGAAGCCATAGGCCAGCCAGACCCTGTCATGATTGGCGGCCTGGCCGATTGCCGGCAAGCCATCGGGCGAGCCGCCAAACGCCGCCGCCCATGCACAATCGACAGCGATGTCCTCTACCGCGATCATTGCGGCCAGCTTTGCCGCGATCGTACCGGATTTGGCGCTGATCAAGGCGTCACGTTTGCTGGCGTCGGAGAAGTCCTCATCCTCGCCGCCGGCGATCACGCGACCATCAGCGGTTGCCCGCGTGTAGAGATAGGGTGAGGAAGCCTCCCAGATCATGGCATTCTCCCGCCACATCGGGGCCGTTCCGGGGCGCGTGGCGATCGCGAAACTGGAACTGAGCCTGAAGGCAGGCGGCAGAAACCACGGCGAGCGTTCATAGCCCGTCGCCAGGATGATCCGCTTCGCCTTCACGGTCCGACCATCGTTCAGGGTGACGATTACACCATCGGTGACTTCCGAAAGCGCCACGGCATCGATTGGAAAGCAGGCCTTTGCCCCCCGATCCCGTGCCCTTGCCAGCAGGGCAAGCGTCAGCTTCACCGGATCGACCTCGTAGCTGCCGGCAGAAAGGAGTGCGGGGCGCGCATGAATATCAAAGCGCTCCGCCACCGCATCCGCCGCGATGAACTCCGATGGAAGCCCATTTGTGCGCCGCATATCGCCTTCTGCCCGAAGCGCTTTTTCATCGAGCAGCGTGCCCGCGAGATAGAGCTCCGGCCTGTCGATCCGCGCGCAATCGATCCCCTCGCTGTCGATATAGCGGGCGAGATTGCCGGCGGCGGCATGCACTCGTTTCCAGCGACGCACGGCCTCTTTTTCGCCTATCTTCTCCGAAAGCAGCGACAGGGGCGTGTCGGCCCCCCACATGACAAGCGCGGTGGAGGCAGCAGTTGCGCCCTGCGCGGGCGGACGGCGATCCAGCAGCAGAAGCTGCAGTCCCTGCGCGGACAGGCGATCTGCAAGCATCGCACCCATGATGCCGGCGCCGATGATGAGGACGTCGATCTGGCTGGCGGGCAACGTATCGGAAGCGAACGCATGCGACGCGTTGGGAACCCAGCAGGGGTTGCCGCCCCGAAGGTCGCGGCTCTCGCTCAATTCCATTTCGGCTGTCTGTCAGATGAAACGCCCGGCTGCCACTGAATCGCCTCGGGTTCAGCGGGTGTGGGATATGTGGTTCGCATGTTCGGTGGAGTGGATTTTCCGGCCATCGGTTGAAAGCTCCTTGCCTGACCGCTCCGTTCCGGACAGCCAGATCGTCAACAAGGATCGGACCGCTTTGTTGCGCCGTGTGTTTGCTTTGGTTTGAGTTTGGTTTGCAGGCCGCCTGATAAGCCAGGTCACTAACGGGAGAAGCTGGGGCGCTTCGACCTCAACACCATTCGAGAGCTTCTCGGCCACAGCGACTATAAGATGACGCTGCGGTATGCGCACCTGGCTCCCAATCACAAACGCAAGGCGGTTGACATGCTTTGTGCAGCGTAATCCATTCTGCGGCAGTAGGACACGAGGCGAATTTGGTTCGGATTGTGGACTATGTCCTTGAAGTGGAGGTGGCAAAATGCTACCTCTCACGGCAGAGGTGATATATGGCCCAATCCATCAAGCTTGCCGATGACATCATGACGATCGTGCGGCGTGAATCCGAATTGCAAAGCCGGTCCGTCGCAGGACAGGTTGCCCATTGGGTGCGGATCGGCCGCGCGATCGAGAAGTCCGGCAATTTCGACCATGCCCGGATCACGGCCGCCCTTGCGGGGGAAATCGGCACGACCGAACTCACCGGCGAGGAAAAGGACGTCTGGCTCGACAGCTTCGTCGAAAAGATGGGCCAACCCGGGCCTGAAGAAGAAGCCTGGTTTGCCCGGCGACGGAAGCTTGGCCTTGGCCTTGGTCTCGATAGTGGCGGCAACCTAGTACGCGAGAAGACCGCACGGCAGGGATGACGCCGACAATGATTGTGCTTGCCGGGCCAAATGGTGCCGGCAAATCCACGCTCTATGCCGCCCGCGTCGCTCCCAGCTTCGCAGGGCCGTTCATCAACGCCGATATCATCCAGCGCGACGAACTGCGCGATGCCTCGCCAGAGGCGTCCTATGAAGCAGCCCGTATCGCCTCCTCGCGGCGCGCCGAGTGTCTCGCGCAGGGGCGGGATTTCGTCACCGAGACGGTGTTTTCGCATCCTTCCAAGCTGGACCTGATCGATGAGGCCCGGACCAATGGGTTTACCGTCATTGTAATGCACGTCGGGATCGACAGCGCCGAACTCTCCGTAGCTCGTGTTGGGGCGAGAGTAGAAGAAGGCGGGCATATCGTGCCGGAAGACAAAATCCGTGCGCGTTACGAACGAGGCGCGCCGTTCATTCGCGAAGCTGTTCTCCGAGCCGGCCGCGGTCTGGTGTTCGATAACTCCAGACTCAATCAGCCGCCACGCCATTGCCTGACCTTCGCGAACGGGCGATTGATCTTCGCCCTGCCCCACCTTCCCTCATGGATTAGATCAATCTATGCGGCAGACCTTATCGTCTAAGGTCTGTGGGGGTTCATCGTGAGTTGATGACGGCGGCGGCGAGATAGATGATTGCCTGGAAGCTCTGATCGGTTTTGTCGGCGCGCATGGCGATGCGCTTGAACTCTTTGAGTTTGCAGAAGAAGTTTTCGATCAGGTGGCGCCATTTGTACATCTCCGGATCGATGGCGATCGGCTGAGCGCGACGCGGATGCTGAGAGATGACCACCCTGGCGCCGCGCTGGTTGAGGTCAGCGATGATGGTGTTGCTGTCAAAAGCCTTGTCGCCGAGCAAGGCGCCGAACTCGATCCCTTCGATTAGCGGTGCGACGCCGACAGTATCGAAGCGCTGCCCTGGCAAGAGAAGGAAGCGCACAAGGTTGCCGAGTGCGTCCGTCAGCGCCAGGATCTTGGTCGTCATGCCGCCTTTGGAGCGGCCTATGGCCTGGCTCTTAGTCCCCCTTTTGCGCCCTGCCCGTGGCGGTGAACCTTGATGATCGTCGCATCGACCATGGCGTATTCCATGTCGGGTTCCTCTGACAGAGCGTCGAAAATTCTCTTGAAAACATCGGCTTGGCGCCAGTCTCTGAACCGCCGGAATGCGGTGCTCCAGTTGCCGAACATCGCGGGAAGGTCGCGCCACGGGCTGCCGGTTCGGACAATCCACAGCACCGCCTCCAAGAACAGCCGATTGTCACGTCCGCTGCGCCCAGGGTCCGTCGGCTTGCCCAGACAATGCGGCTCCATCTTCGCCCATTGGGCGTCCGTCAGCACAAAACGTTCCATCCAAAGCGTGAAGCACATCCACGCTCAAAAGAGAACCCTAAATCCCCACAGACCTTAAACCAGCATGTGCTGCAAGAGCAGCGTTTCAAGCCAGTCCGTGAAGACCTGTAGTCGGGGCGAGAGATGTTGTCTGTGCGGGTATAGCAGTGTCATTGGCATTGGCTCCGCAAGATAGCCGGGCATGACCTCGATCAGTTCGCCGCCTGCGAGATGGGGCCGCACATCATACGCAGGAATCTGGATCAGCCCCATACCCGCAAGGCAGCAGGCGATATAGGCCTCTGCGCTGTTCACCGTCACGCGGCCGCGCAGGGGCATAGTATGCAGGATGCCATGTTCAACCCACTCCCAGTCCTGAACCCGGCCGTTGGAAGGGGAAGCGTAATTGACGGCCCAGTGGTTTTCGAGCTCGCCCGGCAGGCTGGGTGTTCCATAACGTTCCAGATAGGCGGGACTGGCGACATTGATGAGGTGCAGCTTGCCGATCGGCCGCGCAATCAGACCGGAATCGGTGAGAGGCCCTACACGCACGACACAATCAACGCTGTCCTCCACCAGATTGACCGCGCGGTCGGTGACACCAAGATCAATGTCGATCTGCGGATAGAGATCGAGAAATGCAGGCAATGCCGGGGCGATGATCAGCCGCCCGATCCGTCCCGGAACATCGACACGCAACCTGCCCGATGGTTGCGCAGCCGTATGCCGGAATAGGTTTTCCGCGCTCTCGACCTCTGCGATCACGCTCTGACAACGCTCATAGAAGGCGGCACCATCCTGCGTCGGCGCGACCTTGCGCGTGGTGCGATGTAGCAGTCGCGCGCCTACGCGCCGTTCCAGTTCCTGCACCGCCGCCGACACGGAAGAACGCGGCATGCCAAGCGTGTCTGCCGCGCGCGTGAAGTTCGAACATTCGACAACCCGGGTGAAAATGCGGAACAGGTCGATGCGGTCCAACTGGGAGTCCTAAATTGTGCACCATTTCTGACAGGTGATGTCAGAATGGTCGTCTTTATCGTTCAATAGCAGGCGTTATGATCTTTGACGACAGCGACCGGCGCAGCGGTCGCCTTCCGGCAAAGGAACCCGCTTAATGACCGATCACAGCATTCAGGGCAAAACTGTCATCATCGCCGGCGGAGGCAAGAATCTTGGCGGATTGATTGCGCGCGATCTCGCCGCCCATGGCGCGAAGGCTATCGCCATCCACTATAACAGCCCCGCTTCGAAGGCAGAAGCCGAGGAGACGGTGGCAGCGGTCCGGGCCGCCGGTGCCGAAGCCGTTGCCCTGCAAGGCGATCTGACCAGTGCGGGTGCGGTCGAGAAGCTGTTCGCCGATGCGGTCGCTGCCACCGGACGGCCGGATATCGCCATCAACACCGTGGGCAAGGTGCTGAAGAAGCCGATCCTCGAAATCTCCGAAGCTGAATATGACGAGATGAGCGCGGTCAACGCCAAGAGTGCCTTCTTCTTCATCAAGGAAGCGGGCCGACATCTGAATGATAATGGCAAACTGGTGACGATCGTCACCTCGCTGCTCGGCGCCTACACGCCTTTCTATGCGAGCTATGCCGGGACCAAGGCGCCGGTCGAGCATTTCACGCGGGCTGCCTCGAAGGAGTTCGGCGAACGGGGGATTTCGGTGACGGCGATCGGGCCGGGTCCGATGGACACGCCGTTCTTCTATCCGGCCGAGGGCGAAGATGCTGTCGCCTATCACAAGACCGCCGCTGCCCTGTCCGCTTTCTCGAAGACCGGGCTGACCGACATCGAGGATATCGTACCCTATATCCGCTTCATGGTATCGGACGGCTGGTGGATGACCGGACAGACCATTCTCGTGAACGGCGGCTACACCACGAAATGACGGCAGGAGGGTGGCCCGCGAGCATAGCGGGCTGCCCTTCGACCATCTGGGAGGGGCGCTTCGCAGCAGCCGCAGCTTTTCGAAGACAGGGATCATCCACCATGCCCGCATCTGACCTGAAAGTCGAAACGTGCATTGGCATGCGCCGCAAGCCCCGCCGTAGCGCGCTGACCGCCGACCTCGTCCTGGAGGCGCTCGACGAATAATGACTATGACTTGGTAGGGACGAGCTTGCTGATGCTTGCTCATTGGGGCTGCCAGAGGGGGCTGGATTACGTAAAATGCCGCTGAATGAACGGCAGGTATCGAAGCGATCAATTGATGCCCCGAATGACCGCTCTGTCAGCGGTGGGCGACTGACCGAACAGCCGATTGGGCCGACGCCTTCCCCAAAGCAGCTTGAATGGGGCCAGCCCCCAAACGCTCAGTGCACTCTCAGCGTATACGACAAAGGGGCAGAACAGTCGCATCTATGTCCGCTGGTGAGTTCTACCCGAGGCATTTCCCGCTGAAAGCCGGGGTTTTTTGCTGTCATCACGGCCAAAGCTGGTGAGTTTCGGGTTTGGCGGGAGAGCTTGCAGGAGAGGCGTTTCGCTCTCAAAGTGTTTATTTCATTGGGGATTTTTGGCGCACCCAAGAGGATTCGAACCTCTGACCTCTGCCTTCGGAGGGCAGCGCTCTATCCAGCTGAGCTATGGGTGCGTATGGCGTGAAGCCGTATGATTTGCGCCGAAGAAGTCAATCCGCGATCAAATTCGGCAGTCCGAACGCGGTGAGATTTTGGTGAGTTTTTTCGTCAGTCCTTTCTTCTGCCTTCCTAAATCCTCGCAAATCCGGCATAAAATTGCTGCTCTCGCGTCGGACATAAGCCTTCGGAGGGCAACGCTCTATCCAGCTGAGCTACGGGTGCTGCGGGGCGGGCTAGTGCGGGGTTGAGGGGTGAAAGTCAAGCTGGGCGCGGTGGGGTTTCCACTGCCAGCTGTTGGCCGGCTTCCAGCCTGGGCAGGATTTCCAGCATGGCTTCGCGGTCTATCGCTATGCAGCCTTCGGTTGGCCGCCAGTCTGGTTGGGCCAGGTGCCAGAAGATGGCGCTGCCGGCGCCGGGGACTGGCGGGTGGCTGTTGTGGTCCAGCAGGAGGATGATGTCGTAGGCGTTGTCCTCGCGCCAGAGGCGCTCTGCCGAGAAGGCGTGCGGGTGGGTTATCGGGCGGTTGTAGCCGGGATCGTGGATGTCGTCGCTCCAGCCATCGGCGGGGCGGAGCCAGCGCCATGGGAGGCTTGTTTCGGGAGCGGAAATCCTGTCCGGGCGGAACAGTGCGCCTTGCAGGCGCCAGGTGCCGATGGGAGTGGCGCCATCCCCTTCCCTCTTCGCGCTGGCCGGAACGGCGCCGCCCCGGCCGATGGCGGCGCGATAGCTGTTGCCGAAAGCGTGCAGCGTGGCGGTGGACACATCGAGGCGGATCATTAATCTTCTGGGCGGCGATTCCGGCTGCGCTGTCAAGCTTGGCGATAATCTGGGGGTGAGTGCGATGGGTTTCAGCACGTTTCGCGAGATCGACGACTATGCCGATCGCGGCATCTTCGGGCCGTCGCGACAGCCGGCGGTGGTGGCGCCGACGCGCTATGCGGGGCCGGACGGAAGCGACATATGGCTGCCGACCTTCGAGTTCGGGCTGGTGCTGGCGGGAGCGGTTTCGGCCGGCGCCTACTCGGCCGGGGTGCTGGACTATCTGATCGAGGTGCTGGACGGCTGGGAAGAAGCGAAGATCGCCAATGCGCTGGAGCATGGCGATGATTTCGCGAAGTGGAGCGTGCCGCCGCATGCCGTTCGGCTGACGGCGGTGGCGGGGGCTTCCGCGGGGAGCGTCTGTTCCTCCATTCTGGCTGTCACCGGCACCGGCAAATTTCCCTCGGGCGCGGATCTGACGCCGGATGTGGTGCCACCCCGGCCGTCCTATCCCCGGCCGCCGCATCCCAATCCGCTGTATGATGTGTGGGTGAGGCGGCTGGACATCGTGCCGATGCTGGATACCGCCGACCTCCGGATCAAGGGGCTGACGCTGGCGCAGGTGGAATCGCTGCTGAACACGCAGCCGCTGGACGATGCGGCCGCGCATATCGTGCAGCTGAAGCTTCCGGCGGGGCCGCGGCGGCCCTGGCTGGAGAAGGGGCTGGAGTTCGGCTTTACCATCGGCAACCTGACGGGCGTTCCCTATCGCTATCAGCTGCTGGGGCTGGATGGGGCGGACTTCGGGACGACGCGACATGCCGACATGTATACCTTCAGCGTGGCCGGCCACGGGCAGCCGCCCGAGCTGATGCCGCCCGGTTGTGCGGATGGCGGACCGTTTGCGCGGCGCATGGCCGGCATGGTGCATCTGGACTGGAAGGAGGTTGCAAACGCGGCGCTGGCGAGCGCCGCCTTCCCGGTTGCGCTGAAGCCGCGCAAGCTGACGAAGGAAGTGCATCTGTATGACAAGCTGCCGATCCTGAGTTCGCGATACCTGGATCAGATGGGACCGACACCCTACCCCAAGGATCCCCACACCGGCATCCCGCCGGTGGAGAGATGGTCGCAGGGGGCGAACGTGGTGGCGGGAACGGTGAACACCACGCTGGCGAAGGAGGTGCTGCCGTTCACGGCCGTTGACGGCGGCACGATGAACAACCAGCCCTTCGAGTTCGTGCGGCGGGCCGTGGCGGGGCCGATGGGCAACAATGAGCGCGACGGGAGCAAGGCGAACCGGGCAGTGATGCTGATCGATCCGTTTCCGGCGCCGAAGGAAAGCGATGTCAGCGCTTCCTCTGCAAATGCGGAAGCCGAGGCTGCGACATCGGACAGTTCCGACATGCTGCCCGTGGGCGTGCTGGATGTGATCCCCCGGCTGCTGGCGGCCTACAAGAACCAGGCCCGATATGATGCGAACGACCTGACGCTCGCCGCCGATCCGAACGTGTATAGCCGCTTCATGCTGTCGCCGCTGCGGGCGGCGGCGGATGGATCGACGCTGACCGGCGGCGATGCGCTGGCTTCCGGCGGGATGGCGGCGTTCGCTGGCTTTCTGTCCGAAAGCTATCGGCACCATGATTTTCTGCTGGGACGGCGCAACGCGGAGTATTTCCTGCGCACCTATTTTTCGCTGCCCGAAACCAATCCGCTGTTTGACAAGGAGTATTGGGGAAAGCTGGGCACGGCGAAGAACCCGACCGGGCCATATTGGACGATGATCAGCAACCCCGACGGCCTGCATGAGCGGCAGATCATTCCGGTGCTGATTCCGGCATCGGAGCCCGCAGGCAGGCATGAGCCGGCGGTGGGAGTGACCGATCCGATGCAGCGGCTGGCGGAGGCGCGCAAACGGCTGATGTGCAGGCACCCGATCTGGCCCGGATCGGCGCAGGGGCTGGATGAGCTGATGGAGGGGTTGAACGATCCGATCCGCGGGCGGGTGGATGCGCTGGTGGACCTGGTGATCAAGCTGATCCCGAGCAAGATCGGCGAATGGTTTGTCGGCGTGTTTGCCGGCGGGCTGAAGAAGTCTGCCGTGAAGAAGCTGACAGGCAAGATCGAGGCGGAGTTGCGGGCCTCCGGGCTGGGCGCGCCGGCGCAGCTGCCGCCGGAGGCGCGGAACTAGAGCCAGATCTAGAGCCAGATCTAGAGTTTGTGGCCCTGACGGTCGCGTTTGGTTTCGAGATAGTGACGGTTGTGGGGGTTTTCGCCGAAGCTGTGGGGAACGAGCTCGGTTACCTCGACGCCTTGTGCGTTCAGGGCGTCGGCCTTGGCGGGGTTGTTGGATAGCAGGCGGACGCGGTTGACTCCGAGTTGCTTCAGCATGGCGCCGGCGAGGTCGAAATCGCGCTCGTCCTCGCCGAAGCCGAGGCGCAGGTTGGCGTCGACGGTGTCGAAGCCCTGATCCTGCAGCTGGTAGGCGCGGAGCTTGTTGAGGAGGCCTATGCCGCGACCTTCCTGCTGCAGGTAGAGGAGGATGCCGCCCTCTGCGGCGATGCGCTGGACGGCGGCGCGCAGCTGCGGGCCGCAATCGCATTTCAGGCTGCCGAGCACGTCGCCGGTGAGGCAGGCGCTGTGCAGGCGGATGAGGGGTGTGGGGCCGGGTTCACCGATGATCAGGGCCAGATGCTCGTCGCCGCCGTCGCGCGGGCGGAAGGCGACCACGCTGGTATTTTCGGCGCCGTCCAGCGGCAGGCGGGCGCGGCTGACGATCTGCAGCCGCGGCGCGCGGCGCCAGCTGAGGATGGCAGCGGCGTCTGCCTGCAGCCGGTCTGGCGTGGGGGCGGTGATTTCGATGGCGAAGAGGGCCGGCAGCAGCGTGGCGCGCTTGGCGAGGGACAGGCCGGCTGCTGCGGCGCGGGCGAGCGGACCGAGATCTCGCGTCGGGAACGGGCCTTTGAACGGGGTGGAGAGATCGTCGACCGGGTCTGCGGTTGCGAGGCTGGTGACGAGATCGAGCCAGGGCATGCGGTTGATGGCGATGGCCTCGGCACCGGCGGCCGGGCGCTGGTTCAGGATGTTCAGGGTCTGTGCGCGTTCGGGCGTGAGCAGGAGGTCGGCGCGGCCGCTCTGCTCCAGCTGGGCGAGGCGATCTGCGGTTGCGAGTTCGGCGGCGAGAATATCGAGCTGGCGGCCGTTATCGGTGATGCGGACGATTTCACCGCGGCGCAGGTCGTCGCGAGCGCGGGCGAGGGCGATATCGGAGGACGCGTCCGTCACAGGTCGAACTCTGCAATCAGCGGCACATGGTCGGAGGGGCGCTGCCATCCGCGCGCCGGGACGAGTGTGGTGAGCGAGCGGGCGGTGGGCAACAGCTCTGGCGAACACCAGACATGATCGAGGCGGCGGCCACGGTTGGAGGCCTCCCAGTCGTTCGCGCGGTAGCTCCACCAGGTGTAGAGGCGCTGCGGCGCGGGCACGAAATGGCGGCCGAGATCGACCCAGTTGTGGCTTTTCTGCAGGGCGTTGAGGGCGGCGACCTCCACGGGGGTGTGGCTGACGACGTTGAGCAGGGCCTTGTGGTCCCAGACGTCCTCGGGGAGCGGGGCGATGTTGAAATCGCCGAGGATGATCGAGGGTTCGCGGATGGCGGCCGACCAGTCTGTCATGCGCTGCAGGAAATCGAGCTTCTGGCCGAACTTCGGGTTGAGCGTCCGGTCCGGGATGTCTCCGCCGGCGGGCACATAGACATTGTGCAGGGCGACGCCGGACGGGAGGCGGACTGCGATATGGCGGGCCTCTCCATTTGCCTGCCAGTCGTGGCGGCAATCCAGCTCAAGCGGGATTCGCGACAGGATGGCGACTCCGTGGTGCATGCGCTGGCCGGTGGTGAAGATGTGGCGGAAGCCCAGCTCGTTCACGGACGCGAGCGGGAAGCTGTTATCCTCGCACTTGGTTTCCTGCAGGCAGAGGATATCGATGGCGTAGGTATCGAGCAGCTGCTCGAGGAGGTGGGGCCGGGCGCGGATGCTGTTGATGTTCCAGCTGGCTATTCGAAGCGACATCCGGGCGGAATAGGACGCAGCGCGCGGCAGGTCACGCGCATATTGTGGGAGGGAAGGGATATGGGGACGGCCACATATAAGTTGGCCCCCGCTCCGGGGGCATGGAGCGGGGGCCGTTTATGCGTTCGTCACGCAGTTGGCGTGCCATACTACCGGGCAACAGGGGGCAAATCCCGATAGTCGACCTTCACCAACACCCAGACACTAGCAGAGTAAATCTTGCCTGCGCCTGAATGAAGCCTATTTCCTGCTGTGAACATAAATTGTCAAACAATTTTCCAGCAAATGGGCCCGAATCGGCTGGGTTTCGGCACAATGCGGGCGATTCACGCGGCAGGCGGAATAGCTTAGCCTGTCTTGCCCGGAGGGCGGTTTTTCGGCCTTGGGTCGCGAAACGCAAAGGCCGAATCGGAAATGGCAACATTCGTGCGAATATTTTTGAGCTCAACCGAGGTCAGATTGTTCTGCGCGTCGGTGACCCGCCAGCCTTTCAGGCGATAGCCACCCGGCGAGGCAGAATCCGGAGCCAGAAAGAAGAGGATACGGCCGATTTCGGGCCGCTTTGGATCCTGCGCGAGGACGGCGATCTGGCCCGGAAACGGGCTTTCCGATTCGGGAAGCACGCGGGCGATTCGGCTGAGGTCTGCCTTTGGGTCGAGGAGGACGCCCAGCGGAGTCGACCGAACGGGCCATTGCGAGACCTGCGAGACCTTGTAGTCGACGAAGGAGAGGTATCTGCCGTCGGCGACGACCAGCCAGGGCACGTCCTTGCCGTAGTCGAAACGGATTCGGCCGGGGCGCTTCAGCAACATGGTGCCGCGCGCGATCTTGCCGTCGGCAGCGGTCTGCTCGAAATCGGCGGTCATCGTGGTGGTGGCGACCAGAGCGCGCTGGATATCCTGCAATGAGGCGGTTGCGGCGACAGCCGGTGCCGAGAGGAAGGCGAAGGCGCCAAGGGCGAGGAAATGGTTCATGCCATCATGCCTTGCCCGCTGGCCATGAACTGCCTTTGAATGTCGGCAATCGCCGGACAAAGCTCGTCGAAATGGTGGATCAGCCTGTCGGTGCGCAGCTCTGCGACAGGTTCGGCGGAATAGCCGAAGGATACCAGCACCAGCGGGACGCCGGCGGCGTGGGCCGTGTCGGCGTCCGTCTTGCTGTCGCCGACGAAGATGCAGCGGGTGCCGCCGGCCTCTGCAAGCGTGTCGGTGAGGTGGCGCGGATCGGGCTTGCGGTAGGGTCGGGAATCGGCGCCGAGGATGGCGGCAAAGCGCCCTTCCCAGCCGAGGGCTTCCACCAGGGCCCGGGCGAGCGCGACGGGCTTGTTGGTGCAGATGGCGAGCTTCAGTCCTTGTCCGGCGAGGGTGTCGAGCGCCTGCTCGACGCCGGCGAACGGGTGGCTGTGGTCGGCGATATGGGCGCCATAATAGTCGAGGAAGGGCTGCACCCCTGCCTCTACCAGATCGGGCGTCCACTCGCCGCTGTGGGCAAGCCCGCGTTCGAGCAGCTTGCGGGCGCCGTGGCCGACCATCTGGCGGACGGCGGACGGATCCACAGGCGGGCGGCCGAGCGCGCCGAGGGCGTGGTTGAGGCTGGCGGTGAGGTCGCCGGCGGTTTCGACGAGGGTGCCGTCGAGGTCGAAGAGGATGCTGTCGAATTCCATGCGCCCTGCCCTAGCGGCGTGCGCGTGGCTTTTCTATCGCCTTGCGGTGTGGCAGGGCGCGGCCATGCTTTCGGAACTTCACCGGCCTGTCGCCGCGATCGTCCTTGCTGCCGGCAAGGGAACCCGCATGCGTTCCGATCTGCACAAGGTGCTGCACCCGGTGGGCGGGCGGCCGATGCTGATGCATCTGCTGGCCAGCCTGGCGCCGTTGCAGCCGCAGCGGACCGTGGTTGTGGTGGGCGATCGTGCCGAGCAACTGGAACGGGCGCTGAAAGGGCGCGAGGTTGCGCTGGTGACGCAATCGCCGCAGCTGGGGACCGGGCATGCGGTGCTGCAGGCGGAGGCGGCGCTGGCCGGCTTTTCGGGGACGGTGCTGATCCTGTTTGGCGATGTGCCGCTGGTGACGACGGCGACCATGCAACGTCTGGTGGCGGCGGTGGACGGCGATGGCCCGGCGATTGCCGTGCTGGGTTTCCGGCCGGCGAATCCGGGCGCTTATGGGCGGATCCTGGCGCATGCCGACGGGCGCATTGCGAAGATGGTGGAGGCGAAGGACGCGAGCGCGGCGGAGCTGGCGGAGCGGCTGTGCAATTCCGGGCTGATGGCGGTGCGGTCGGAAGTCTTGTTTGCGCTGCTGCACCAGGTGGGCAATGCGAATGCGGCCGGGGAATATTATCTGCCCGATATCGTGATGCTGGCGGCGGGCGCCGGGCTGGTGAGCGTGGTGCAGGAAGGTTCGGCTGACGAGGTTATCGGCGTGAACAGCCGGGGCGAGCTGGCGATGGCGGAGGCGCTGTTTCAGGCGGCGCGGCGGGCCGAGGTGATGGAGGCGGGGGTGTCGCTGGTTGCGCCGGAGACGGTGTTCCTGTCGCATGATACGGTGCTGGGGCATGACTGCCTGGTGGAGCCGAATGTCGTGTTTGCGCCGGGCGTGACGGTGGCGGATGGGGTGAAGATCCGCGCCTTTTCGCATCTGGAGGGGGCGACCGTCGCGGCGGGTTGCGAGGTGGGGCCTTATGCCCGGCTGCGGCCCGGAACGGTGCTGGAGGCCGGCGCCAAAGTCGGCAATTTTGTCGAGACGAAGAATGTGCGGATGGGCGCGGGGGCGAAGGCCAATCACCTGACCTATCTGGGCGATGCGTCGGTGGGGGCTGGATCGAACATCGGCGCGGGGACGATCACCTGCAACTATGACGGATACTTCAAATATCGCACCGAGATCGGCGAAGGGGCGTTCATCGGCTCCAACTCGGCGCTGGTCGCTCCGGTGACGATCGGCGCGGGCGCCATCGTGGGGGCGGGCAGTACGGTCACGCGGGATGTTGCCGCCGATGCGCTGGTGCTGGTGCGGCCGGAACAGGCAGAAAAAAGGGGTTGGGCCGCGCGCTTTCGCTCGGCGATGAAGGCCCGGAAGGAAAAGCCATAAGATGTGCGGGATCGTGGGGATATTGGGCCAGGCCGATGTGGCGCGCGAGCTGGTGGATGGGCTGAAACGGCTGGAATATCGCGGCTATGACTCCGCCGGCATCTGCACGATCGTGGATGGGCAGTTCGGGAGGCGGCGGGCGGAAGGGAAGCTGAAGAACCTGACGGCGCGGCTGGATGCCGAGCCGCTGAAGGGGCGTTCGGGCATTGCCCACACCCGCTGGGCAACCCATGGTGCGCCGACGGTGGATAATGCGCATCCGCATATCGTGGGCGACGTGGCGGTGGTGCACAACGGCATCATCGAGAATTTCAAGCCGCTGCGCGACATGCTGCTGGCCGAGGGCCGCGTGTTTCTATCGGAGACCGATACCGAAGTGGTGGGGCATCTGGTGGCGCGTGAGCTGGAGGCGGGGAAATCGCCGACCGAAGCTGTCGCGGAGGTGTTGCCGAAGCTGCATGGGGCCTTTGCGCTGGCGCTGCTGTTCCGCAACGACCCCGACCTGCTGATCGGGGCGCGGCTTGGGGCTCCGCTGACCGTTGGTTACGGCGACGGCGAGAATTATCTGGGTTCGGATGCGCTGGCGCTGGCGGGACTGACGCAGCGGATTGCCTATCTGGAGGAAGGCGACTGGGTGGTTGTGCGGCGCGCGAGCGTCGAGGTTTTCGACCGCGACAATCGGCCGGCGCAGCGCCCGGTGGTGTCTTCCGGGGTTTCGGCGACGATCACCGAGAAGGGCAACTATCGGCACTTCATGCAGAAGGAGATCTTCGAGCAGCCGCTGGTGGTGGCGCAGACGCTGCATTCCTATCTGAAGCCGCTGCAGGGCCAGGTGGCGCTGCCGATTCCGGATTTCGATTTTTCCGGTGTGAAGCGGGTGCAGATCGTCGCCTGCGGCACGAGCTATTATGCCGGGATGGTGGCGAGCTATTGGCTGGAGAAGTTCGCGCGAATTCCGGTGGAAATCGATTACGCCTCGGAGTTTCGCTATCGCGAGCCGGTGCTGGAGCCGGGGGGGCTGGCGCTGTTCATCAGCCAGTCCGGAGAAACGGCGGACACGCTGGCGGCGCTGCGGCATGCCAAGGCCGAGGGGCAGAAGATCGCCGCAGTGGTGAATGTGCCGACCAGTTCGATGGCGCGGGAAGCGGACCTGCTGCTCCCCACGCATGCGGGGACGGAGATCGGCGTTGCCTCTACCAAGGCCTTTACCTGCCAGCTGGCGGTGCTGGCGGCCCTGGCGGCGAATCTGGCCCGGGTGCGGGGGAAATTTTCCGCTGATGACGAGCGCGAGATCGTTAGCCATCTGGCGGAAGTGCCGGCGGCGCTGAACGCGGCGCTGAACCATGACGAGGCGATTGCCGAGATCGCCCCGCTGATCGCGAAGGCGCGCGACGTGCTCTATCTGGGACGCGGGCCGGAGTTTGCGATGGCGATGGAAGGGGCGCTGAAGCTGAAGGAAATCAGCTATATCCACGCCGAGGGCTATGCCGCCGGCGAGATGAAGCATGGGCCGATTGCCTTGATCGACGAGGATGTGCCGGTGATCGTGCTGGCGCCCTCTGGCCCGTTGTTCGAGAAGACGGTTTCCAACATGCAGGAAGTGCGGGCGCGGGGTGGGCGCATTATCCTGATTTCGGATGCCGAAGGGATCCGGCAGGCGGGCGAAGGCACGGTTGCGACCATCGAAATGCCGCAGGTGCATCCGCTGATTGCGCCCATCGTCTATGCCGTGCCGGTGCAGCTGCTCGCCTATCATGTGGCGGTGGCGAAGGGGACCGACGTGGACCAGCCCCGGAACCTCGCGAAATCGGTGACGGTGGAATGAGGCGGCTGCGGTGAGGCATGGTGACAATCCGCACCGGGTGAACCGGATCGGCTGGCTGCGGGCCGGCGTGCTGGGGGCGAATGACGGGATTGTCTCGACGGCGGCGCTGATCGTGGGGATCGCGGCGGCCTCGACCGATCGCCACGGAATCATATTGGCGGGGACTGCGGCGCTGGTGGCGGGCGCGATGTCGATGGCGGCCGGTGAATATGTGTCGGTCAGTTCGCAGGCCGATACCGAAAAGGCCGATCTGGAACTGGAGAAGCGGCATCTGGCCGACGACCCGGCTGCCGAGCTGGAGGAGCTGGCGGGCATCTGGCGGGATCGCGGGTTGAGCGCGGGCCTGGCGCTGGAGGTGGCGAAGGAATTTACCGCAAAGGATGCGCTGGCGGCGCATGCGCGGGATGAGCTGGGGCTTTCGGACGAGTTTGTGGCGCGGCCGGTGCAGGCGGCAGTGACCTCTGCCCTCACCTTCTCGGCCGGGGCAGCGCTGCCGCTGGCCGCCGCCTTGCTGGCGCCTCCGCAGGCGATCATTCTGGCGGTTTCGGTCGCTTCTTTGCTCTTTCTGGCCGGGCTGGGGGCGGTCGGGGCGGCATTGGGCGGTGCGCCGCGGTTGAAAGCCTCGGTCCGGGTTGCGTTCTGGGGGGCGGTGGCGCTGGGCGCTACGGCTCTTGTGGGGCGCTTGTTTGGAGCGGCCGTATGAAGCTTTCCGGCGGATGCCATTGCGGAGCGGTGCGCTTCGAAGCGGAGGCGGCCGACGATGTGCGGCTGCTCGATTGCAACTGCTCGGTCTGCAGCATGACCGGATTCCTGCACCTGATCGTGGACAAGGCGGACTTCCGGCTGCTGTCGGGCGAGGCCGAGCTGACCGCATATCGCTTTGGCACAGGGGCCGCGCTGCATCTGTTCTGCAGGGTTTGCGGGGTCAAGAGTTTCTATCATCCGCGCTCGCACCCGGATGGAATCAGTATCAACGCCCATGCGCTTGACGGCGATGGCTGGCGCGAGCTGCCGGTGGACGCATTCGACGGGCGGAACTGGGAACAGGCGCGAGCCGCTCTCTGACGCTTATCGAGAGGCTGAATTGGCGGTGCCGGGCCTCTAATCCTATCTGCCACACGAAAGGTGGGCCTTATGGCATTCGACTTTGACTATTTCGTAATCGGCGCGGGCTCTGGCGGGGTGCGGTCTTCGCGGATCGCCGCCGGGCATGGGGCGAAGGTGGCGATTGCCGAGGAGTTCCGCGTGGGGGGCACCTGCGTGATACGCGGCTGTGTGCCGAAGAAGCTGCTGGTGATCGGGGCGCATTTTGCCGAAGATCTGGAAGATGCGCGTCGCTTTGGCTGGACCATCGGCGAAAAGAGCTTCGACTGGGCGACGCTGCGAGACAATGTGCTGGACGATGTGACCCGGATCAGCGGCGCCTATCAATCGACGCTGGATACGCACCAGGTGGAGACGTTCCGCACGCGCGCCACCATCAGCGCTCCGAATGAAGTGACGGTGGATGGGCGCAAGGTGACGGCGAAGCATGTGCTGGTGGCGACCGGCGCGCGGCCGCTGGTGCCGGACATTCCGGGCGCGGAATTCGGGATTACGTCGAACGAGGTGTTCAACCTGCCCGAGCTGCCCAAACGCGCCGTGATCTGCGGCGCCGGCTATATCGCCAACGAGCTGGCGGGCATCCTGCACGAGCTGGGGGTGGACGTGACGCTGATTGTGCGGTCCGACACGTTGCTGCGGGGGTGGGATCGATCGCTTGCGGATCGGTTGCTGGCGATTTCGACCGAGAAGGGGATCCAGTTCCGCTTCAACATGAAGCCCGAACGGGTGGAAAAGCGCGAAGACGGCAAGCTGGAGATTTTCTGCGCCAATGGCCGTTCGATGGAAACCGACATGCTGCTGTGGGCGGTTGGACGGCAGCCGAACAGCGAGGGCCTGGGGCTGGAGGCGCTGGGCATCGAGCTGAAGCCGAATGGCGCCATCCCGGTGGATGCGGACAGCCATACGTCGCTGCCCTGGTTGCATGCGGTGGGCGACGTGACCGACCGGCTGCAGCTGACGCCGATTGCCATCCGCGAAGGGCATGCGCTGGCCGACGGACTTTTTGGGGACAAGCACTGGCAGGTGGATCATTCGATGGTGCCGTCGGCCGTCTTCAGCCACCCGCCGCTGGCGAGCGTGGGGATGACCGAGGGCGAGGCCCGTAACAAGCTGGGCGATGCCTGCGTGTATACCAGTGATTTCAGGCCGATGAAGAATGTGCTTGCCGGCCGGAACGAGCGTTCGCTGTACAAGCTGGTGACGGATCGGGCGACAGGCCGGCTGGTGGGCGCGCATATGATCGGGCCGGACGCGCCGGAAATCCTGCAGGCGCTGGCAATTGCGGTGAAGGCCGGGCTGACCAAGGAGCAGCTGGATTCCACGGTGGCGTTGCACCCGACTATGGCGGAGGAGCTGGTTCTCATGCGATAGTGCGGCCTTTCATCGCCTTCGGGGAGGTTGGCATGGCCAGTGTGGAGACGTTGATCCGGAGCGCGGTGATGAAAGGCGTGATGGCAGTTGCCGATTTCAATCGCAACCGGATGGACGAGGCGCCGAACCCGTATCTGGAAGGGGTACATGCGCCGCTGCCGCATGAGCAGATGTTCGAAGAGCTGGTGGTGGAAGGGGACATCCCGGCCGCGCTGAACGGCCTGTATGCGCGAAACGGGCCGAACCCGATCGGCACCGAACATGCCGCAAGCTATCACTGGTTTCTGGGCGATGCGATGGTGCATGGCGTGCGGCTGCAGGGCGGCAAGGCGCTGTGGTATCGCAACCGCTGGGTGCGCTCCGCCAAGGTCAGCGAGGCGCTGCACGAGCCCCCTGCCCCCGGGCCGCGGCATCCGCGCGCCGATACGGCCAACACCAATGTCTTTTCCGTGGATGGGCGGATTTTCGCCATCGTCGAGGCGGGTGCGCATCCCGTGGAGCTGGGGCCGGAGCTGCAGACGATTGCGCACAATCCCTTCGACGGGACGCTGAAGGGTGCCTTTTCCGCACATCCGCATCGCGATCCCGAAACCGGGCTGCATCACGCCATCTGCTATGATGCAGGGCCGGATGGGCCGGTGCGGCATGTGGTACTGGGGCCGGACGCGCATGTGCTGCGCGAGGAGCCGATTGCGCTCGCGGACGGGCCCTCCATCCATGACTGCGCGATCACTGCGAAGAATATTCTGGTGTTCGACCTGCCCGTCACCTTCTCGAAGGAGCGGGCGATCAAGGGGTTCCGCTTTCCGTTCGGCTGGAATCCGGGCCATGGATCGCGCGTGGGGGTGCTGGGGCTGGATGCGCCGGGCAGTTCGATCCGCTGGTCCGACGTGGAGCCCTGCTATGTGTTTCATCCGGCCAATGCCTTTGAGACCGGGGATGGGCGGATCATTGCCGATGTGGTGACACATGCGCGCATGTTCGCCGACAGCACCAAGGGTCCGGACAGTCCGGCGATCCGCTTCGAGCGCTGGACCATCGATCCCGAAGGCGGGCGCGTGGAGCGCCGGGTGATCGACGACGCGCCGCAGGAGTTTCCGCGGCTGGACGAACGACTGACGGGGCGCGCCTATCGCTATGCCTGGACGGCAGCGGCCGAGACGGGCGAGAATCTGGTGGAGAATGCGAGCCGTCTGTATCGGCACGATCTGGAGACGGGCGCGCGGGAAGTGCGCGAATTCGGAACGGGCTGGCTGGCCGGGGAGTTTGTGCATGTTCCCTATGGACCGGACGAGCTGGACGGCTGGCTGATCGGGCTGGTGAGCCATGACGAGGCGAACGAAAGTGCGCTGGTGATCCTGGATGCGAAGGATTTCACCGGGCCGGAAGTGGCCCGCGTACGCATCCCGACGCGGATACCGCCCGGTTTTCACGGCAACTGGATTGCAGCGCGAGAAGTTTAGCTGTCTTGCCAAAATGACGGATGCGAGCCATGAGCGCCCCCTTATGAGCAGGAAATGGACCCCCGATAGCTGGCGCAAGGCTGAAGCACGGCAATTGCCGCTGTGGCCCGACGCCGCCAAGGCAACCGCGGTCGAGACGGAAATGCGCAGCTTTCCGCCGCTGGTTTTTGCCGGCGAAGCGCGCGACCTGAAGGCGCGGCTGGCCGATGTGGTGCACGGCAAGGCTTTCCTGCTGCAGGGCGGCGACTGTGCCGAGAGCTTTGCGGAATTCCATCCGAACAACATCCGCGACACCTTCCGCGTGTTGCTGCAGATGGCGGTGACGCTGACCTTTGCCAGCCACATGCCGGTGGTGAAGGTGGGGCGCATGGCCGGGCAGTTTGCCAAGCCGCGTTCGGCCGACACCGAGGAAGTCGGCGGTGTCTCGCTGCCGAGCTATCGCGGTGACATCGTCAACGACATCGCCTTTGACGAAGCCTCGCGCATTCCGGACCCGGAGCGGCAGAAGCGCGCCTATATGCAGGCGGCCTCCACGCTGAACCTGCTGCGGGCGTTTGCGCATGGCGGCTATGCGAACCTGCATCAGGTGAACAAGTGGAACCTGGATTTCGTGGCGCGCTCGCCCTGGGCGGAGCGCTATGCGGAAGTGGCCGGGCGGATCGGCGAGGCGCTGGCCTTCATGGAGGCCTGCGGGATTTCGCCGGATACCGTGCCGCAGCTGAAGGGCACGGAATTCTATACCAGCCACGAAGCGCTGCTTTTGGGCTATGAGGAAGCCATGACCCGTCAGGACAGCCTGACCGGGGATTGGGTCGATACCTCGGCGCACATGCTGTGGATCGGTGATCGTACGCGGTTCGAGGGCTCGGCGCATGTCGAGTTTCTGCGTGGCGTGCTGAACCCGATCGGGCTGAAGTGCGGGCCGTCGATCAAGCCGGACGAGCTGCTGCGGCTGATCGACCAGCTGAACCCGACGAACGAGGCCGGACGCCTGACGCTGATCAGCCGTTTCGGTGCGGACAAGGTGGAGGCACATCTGCCGGCTTTGGTGCGCGCCGTGCAGCGCGAGGGGCGGAATGTGATCTGGTCTTGCGACCCCATGCACGGGAATACCGTGAAGGCGGGTTCGGGCTACAAGACGCGGCCGTTCGAACGTATCCTTGCCGAAGTGCGGCAGGTGTTTGCCGTGCATCGCGCCGAGGGCAGCTATGCCGGCGGCATCCATGTGGAGATGACGGGCCAGAATGTGACCGAGTGCACGGGCGGCGCCGTCGCCGTGACCGACGAGGCGCTGGCAGACCGGTACCACACCCATTGCGATCCGCGTCTTAACGCGTCGCAGGCGCTGGAGCTGGCATTCCTGCTGGCCGAGGAACTGGCGGCGGTGCGCAAGGGACAGATTCAGGCGGCAGCGGCCGCCTGAATCGGGCGCCGGGCGCCAGGCGTTTGCCGGGCGCCTTCGGCGGATTGCCGACCCGGCAAGAGCGGCCCGACAAGAGCGGATAGTTAGTCATGGGCGGGCCGGTCTTGCCTGAAGTCCCTGTTGCGGGCCGACTATATTCTGCGTATGAAAACTCCGCAAAATAGACGTTCGGAGGGAATATGAACGCGCCTGTGAACCCGAAGGATCTTTACCCGGCGGACCTGAAGCCGGTCGGATTTGAGGATCTGCAGCATGTCCCGGGGCCGGTTCCGGGCGGGTCGAAGACGCTTCGGACGATCAAATTCCTCCGCGATCCGCGCAAGACCATCGGCGACATGGCCGAGAAGTTCGGGCCTGTGTTCCGTCGGCAGGACTATATGGGCTGGGGGGTGACGCTGCTGGGGCCTGAGGCGAACGAGCTGGTATTGTTCAACAAGGACAAGGTCTTCTCGTCGAAGCTGGGCTGGGATCCGGTGCTGGAGCTGGTGTTCCCCAACGGCCTGATGATGATGGATTTCGAGCATCACCGTTCGCAGCGCAAGACGCTGTCGGTGGCGTTCAAGCCGGCGCCGATGAAGGTGTATCTGAACGGACTGAACGAGGGGATCGAGCGGGTTGCGAGCACATGGAGCGCGACCGAGCAGTTCAAATTCTATCCGGCGATCAAGAACCTGACGCTGGATCTGGCGGCGGGATCTTTTCTGGGGCTGCCATGGGGGCCGGAAGCGCAAAAGATCAACCAGGCCTTTACCGACATGGTGCTGGCTTCCGTTGCCATCGTGCGCCGTCCCCTGCCCTTCACGCAGATGCGCCGGGGGGTGAAGGGGCGAGAATATCTGTGCGAGTTTTTCGGCGCGGAGATCCCGAAGCGGCGTGGCAAGGAAGGGGATGATTTCTTCACCCAGTTCTGCAATGCCGAGGACGACGACGGCAACCCTTTGACGCCGCAGGAAATTGTGGACCACATGAACTTCCTGATGATGGCAGCGCACGACACGCTGACCTCGTCGATCAGTTCGATGGTCTATTATCTGGGCGTCAATCCGGAGTGGCAGGAGAAGTTGCGCGAGGAGGTTGATGGCGTCCGATCGCGGCACGGCGATGTGCTGACCTATGAGGCGCTGAACGAGCTTGAGCTGGTTGAGATGGCGTTCAAGGAATCGCTGCGGCTGGTGCCGCCGGTGCCGATGATTCCGCGCCGCGCCGTCAAGGATTTCGAGTTTCAGGGCTACAAGATACCCGCCGGCGCCGGTGTCGGCATCAACACGCTCTATACGCACCATATGGAAGAGCATTGGCCCGATCCCGAGCGGTTCGATCCGCTGCGCTTCACCACCCAGCTTTCGGCCAACCGGCACAAATATGCCTGGGTGCCGTTCGGCGGCGGCGCGCACATGTGCCTGGGGCTGCACTTTGCCTATATGCAGGCGAAAGCCTTCTTCTTTTATCTGCTGTCGAACCGGCGAATCGTGCTGCCTGACGGCTATCAGGGCGCGTTCCACATGGTGCCGATCCCGCGCCCGAAGGACGGGCTGCCGGTTACGATGGCGGCGCGCCAGGGATGAGTTTGACGATGGCTGCGCGATATTCGCGCGCCATTATTTGATAGCCTTCGTGCGTGGGGTGGACTCCGTCGGCTGCGAGGCCGGGCTTCATGCCGCCGTCGGGGCCGGCCATCGCGCTGTGGTAGTCGACGAACACATGGCCTTCGCTTGCCGCCCATGTCTTCAGGCGGCGGTTCAGTTCCACGATTTGCGGTGACGGCTGCAGTCCTGGCCGCCATGGGAAGGTGGCGGCCGGCGGAACGGAGCCGATCAGAACCTTGATGCCGTGGGCACGGGCAAGCTCGGCCATGCTGTGGATATGCCCTTCCACCGCCTCCATGGTGGAGGGGCCGGTGTTGCCGGCGATGTCGTTGGTGCCGGCCATGATGTGCACGGCTGTCGGTTGCAGCGACAGCACGTCCTGCCGGAAGCGCACCAGCATCTGCGGCGTCGTCTGGCCGCCAATGCCGCGGCCGACCGTGCCCGCCGTGAACAGGTCGGGGGAGTTTTCCGGCCAGCCTTCGGTGATGGAATCGCCGATGAACACCACCCGCACCGGGCGCGGAACCGCACGGTTGGCGGCGGCATAGCGGCAGAGGTGCCCGAAGTCTTCGAGGATGGAGCGCCTGAACCAGTCGGACCATTGTTCGGGCGTCGGTCGGCTTTGATCGGCGGCACAGGGATTTTCGACGAGGCCGCCGCGAAAGCTGTCCTCGGCCAATGCGGGGGTGGCGATCAGGGCCAGGATCACGGCGGCTCGCAGCATCATATTCCTCCAATTATCATATTTATCGGAGGCTGGTTTACGCCTTCGCGTCGCCGCTTTCCAGCCTGTGGAGGCGTTCCTTGGCGAATGCCTCGACTGTGCCGCTGGCGATGTTGTCGCGCAGGCCCTGCATCAGCTGCTGATAGTGCCAGATATTGTGCTGGGTAAGCAGCATGGGGCCGAGGATTTCGTCCGTTTTTACAAGGTGATGGATATAGGCGCGGCTGTAGTTGGCGCAGGTGGGGCATGGGCATTCGGGATCGATCGGGCCCATGTCTTCGGCGTGTCGGGCGTTGCGCATGTTGAGCGTGCCGTCGAGCGTGAAGGCCTGTGCGGTGCGGCCGGAGCGGGTGGGGAGCACGCAATCGAACATGTCGACGCCGCGCAGGACGGCGCCGATGATGTCGGAGGGCTTGCCGACGCCCATGAGGTAGCGGGGCCGGTCAGTGGGCAGCATCTGAGGCGCATAGTCCAAGACGTCGAACATGGCGCCCTGCCCTTCGCCGACGGCGAGGCCGCCGATGGCATAGCCTTCGAAGCCGATCTCCATCAGCTTTTCGGCGGATTCGCGGCGCAGATCCTGGAACATGCTGCCCTGCTGGATGCCGAACAGGGCGGGCGCGGGGTTTTCGAGGAAGGCGTCGCGGGAGCGTTTGGCCCAGCGCATGGAGAGGCGCATCGATTGTTCGGCGCGGTCGCGGGTGGCCGGGAACGGCGTGCATTCATCGAAGGCCATGACGATATCGGAGCCGAGCAGGCGCTGGATTTCGATGGAACGCTCGGGGCTGACGAAATGCTTCGACCCGTCGACATGGCTCTGGAAGCTGACGCCCTCCTCCTTCATTTTCACCAGCGCGCCGAGGCTCATGACCTGATAGCCGCCACTGTCGGTGAGGATCGGGCGCTGCCAGTTCATGAAGCGGTGCAGGCCGCCCAGGCGGGCCATGCGCTTGGCGCCGGGGCGGAGCATCAAATGGTAGGTGTTGCCGAGGATGATGTCGGCACCGGCGGCGCGGACGGCCTCCGGGTGCATCGCTTTGACCGTGGCGGCGGTGCCGACGGGCATGAAGGCGGGCGTACGGATTTCGCCGCGATCGGTGGCGATCACGCCGGTGCGGGCGCGGCCGTCGGTGGCGTGGATCTCGAAGCTGAAGCGGTTCACTCTTGTCACTCCAGATGGTCGCGAAGGGCAAGCCAGGCGTCGCGTTTGGCCTCGAACGCCATCGCTGCATAGGCCGGACTGCTGGATGGCAGGCGGATGGCGGGTAGCCCCTGTGCCGTAAGCTGCCCCATCAGCTGCCTGGTGCCGATGCTGTGCGCTGTCCCGCCGTTGAAGGCAATGGCCCGGAGATCGGGGAGGCTGGCGATGAGGGTGGCGAGATCGTTGTTTTCCGCGTTGCGGATCGCGGAATCGAGGCTGCCCCGGCGGTGGGCGGATTTCACCACGTCCCACAGACCGATGCGGTGTGCGGCCAGAGTTTCGAGCCGTTTCGGGTAGGGGATCGTGGCCAGTTCTTGCCCGATGGCGCTGCCCAGCAGGCGCCAGAACTGGTTGCGGGGGTGGGCGTAATATTGCCGGGCGGCGAGCGATGCCGTGCCCGGCAGGCTGCCGAGAATGAGAAGCCGGGTGTCTGTGTGGACATGTGGCGCGAAGGAAGCCGACGCCGTCACGGCAGGAGCAGCGAGCTGTCGCCGTAGCTGTAGAAGCGGTAGCCGGTATCGATGGCGTGCCGGTAGGCGCTGCGCATGGTGTCGAGGCCCATCAGGGCGCTGACGAGCATGAAGAGCGTGCTCTTGGGCAGGTGGAAGTTGGTCATCAGGCCGTCGACGGTGTTGAACCGGTAGCCGGGCGTGATGAAGATGTCGGTAGGGCCGGTGAAGGCCTTGAGCTTCGCGCTTTCGAGCAGGCGGAGCGACGTGGTGCCGACGGGGATGATGCGGCGGCCTTCGCTTTTGGCGGTGTGCAGGCGGGCGGCGACTTCGGCGGGGACGTGGCCCCATTCGCTGTGCATGCGGTGGTCTTCGGTGCGATCGACCTTTACCGGCAGGAACGTGCCGGCACCGACATGCAGGGTGACCGTTTCCGTGGTGATGCCGGCGGCGGCCACTGCGGCAAGAAGCTCTGGCGTGAAGTGCAGGCCCGCGGTGGGGGCGGCGACGGCACCGGGATCGCGCGCATAGATGGTCTGGTAGTCGCTGAGGTCCTGCGCATCGATGCCGCGCTTGCGGGCGATATAGGGCGGCAGCGGCATCCGCCCTGCCCGCTGCAGCGCGACTTCCAGCGGATCCTTGCTTTCGAAGCGCCAGTGGATCTGGCCTTCGTCCAGCTTTTCGATGACGATGCCATCCAGATCGGCGCCGAACTGCACGCGGTCGGCCGGTTTCAGGCGGCGGCTGTTGCGGACGAAGGCGAGCCACTCCATCGGGCCGAGGCGCATGTGCAAGGTGACATCGATGGCCGCCTCGCCCTTGCGGCCGGAAAGCTGGGCCGGGATGACGCGGGTGTCGTTGAAGACCAGCGTGTCGCCGGCGCGCAGCAGCGTGGGGAGGTCGCGAACGATGTGATCGGAAAGGCCGCCCGGGCGTACCTGCAGCAGGCGTGCGGAATCGCGCGGGTGCGCCGGGCGCAGGGCGATCCGCTCTTCGGGCAGGGTGAAATCGAAATCCTCGACCAGCATCGGCCGGCCGATGTCAGGGTTTGGGCTGGGGCGCCAGCAGTTTCGCCGCTTCGGCGGCGACCGGATCTTCCGCAGCCTTAGGCGCCGGGAAGGCCGGCGGCGGCTTGTTGTCGGCCGCGATCGAGGCCTGCAGGATGCGTGAGGGGTTCGCCGGCGGCTCGCCGCGCGCGATGGCGTCGACCCACTGCATGCCCGAAATCACCCGCCCGAAGATGGTGTAGGTGCGATCGAGCCGCAGCATGGGCTGGAACATGATGAAGAACTGGCTGTTCGCCGAGTTCGGATCCTGCGTGCGGGCCATGGAAACGGCGCCGCGCACGTGCGGCAGGTCGTTGAACTCGGCCGGCAGGTCGGGAAGATCGGAGCCGCCCTCACCCGTGCCCTTCGGGTCGCCGGTCTGCGCCATGAAGCCGTCGATCACGCGGTGGAAGACGAGGCCGTTGTAGAAGCCCTTGCGGGTCAGCAGCTTGATGCGCTCGACATGCTTGGGTGCAACGGCCGGGCGCAGCAGGATGGTGACGCGGCCGCCGGTGGAGAGATCCAGGTAGAGGATATTCTCGGGGTCCAGAACGGGCGTCGCCTGCGGCACGGCCAGCACCTTGCCTTCCGGTTGCGGTGCGGCGGGTTGATCGCCAGTCGCCTGCGCAAACGCGGGAGCCCCGAACATCAGGGCGGCGGAAACAAGTGCCAGACGAATCATATACACAGCCCTATGCGGGCAACTGCTTGCGGCAAGCTGAACATCCTCAGGATCGGGATTTTCCGGAGACGCGGGCGCCGACTTCTCTGGCGATGGCGGGCGATACAAATTTGTCGATCGTGCCGCCGTAGCTGGCGATTTCCTTCACCAGACGCGAGGCGATGGGCTGCAGCGCCACATCGGCCATCAGGAAGACGGTTTCGATCTGGTCGTTCAGCTGCTGGTTCATCCCGGCCATCTGGAACTCATATTCGAAATCGGCGACGGCGCGCAGCCCGCGGACGATGACGGAGGCCTTCTGCTGCTCGGCGAAATGCATCAACAGGGCGTCGAAGGAAACCACCTCCACATTGCCGATCTCCGCCGTTTCGCGGCGGACATGGCCGACACGTTCGTCGAGCGTGAACATGGGAGATTTGGACGGGTTGGTGGCCACCCCGATGATGAGCTTGTCCACCAGGCGCGCGCCACGGCGGATGATGTCCATGTGCCCCAAGGTGATGGGATCGAACGTGCCCGGATAGACCCCGATGCGCATCAACGATCCCTTTCGATGGCAAAGCGGGCGATGGCCCGCAGCAGATCAGCCTCCGGGCCGAAGCCCTGCAGGTGGTGGATGGCCTGATCGATCAGCATTTCGGCCTGTGCGCGGGCACGCTCCACGCCCAGGAGCGAGACGAAGGTGGATTTGCCGGCCTCGCCGTCCTTGCGGAGCGCCTTGCCGGCGAGTTCCGGATCGCCCTCCACGTCGAGCAGATCGTCGGCGATCTGGAAGGCGAGACCCAGGTCGCGCGCGTAGCCCTTCAGCTTCAGGCGGGTTGCCGGGCCGACCTTGCCCATGATGGCGCCGGCCTCGACAGAGAAGCCGATGAGGGCGCCGGTCTTCAGCTGCTGCAGCCGGGTGGTGGTGGGGAGATCGAAGGTCTGGGTTTCGGCGGCTATGTCCATCACCTGCCCGCCTGCCATCCCGGCGGGGCCGGAAGCGCGGGCAAGTTCCAGCACCAGTTCCGAGCGGACGAAAGGATCTTCGTGCGTGGCTTCATCGGCCAGCAGCTCGAAGGCGACGGCGAACAGGCTGTCTCCGGTGAGGACGGCCATGGCTTCGTCGTAGACCTTGTGCACGGTGGGCTTGCCGCGGCGCAGGTCGTCGTCGTCCATACAGGGCAGATCGTCGTGGACGAGGCTGTAGACATGCACGGCCTCGATCGCGAGGGCGACGCGCATGGCACGCTCTCGGTCGACGTTGAAGAGATCGCAGGAGGCCACCACCAGCAAGGGCCGCATGCGCTTGCCGCCGCCCATCAGCGCATAGCACATCGCCTCGTAGAGGGTGGCGCGCGGATCGTTGGGGACCGCCAGCAGACGGTCGAAGCGGGCATCTACCGCTTCACCGATGGCATCGATCGCCGGCTTCAGGCTCAGGCTTGCTTGCATCTTTCCCCGTGGCTCAGCTTGCAAAGGGCGTTTCGGAGACGGGCTTGCCGTCCTGGTCGAGTTGCAGCTGCGCGATGCGGGCTTCCGCGGCAGACAGTTTCGATTCGCAATGCGACCGGAGCGCCTGGGCCTCTTCATAGAGGCCAATGGCTGCATCGAGAGGCGCATCGCCGGATTCCAGCTGGCGCACAATGGCTTCGAGCCGCTGCAACGCCGCTTCGAAGCTGAGGCCGGAAATGTCTTCGCTGAATGCCATGCTCTCTCCCGAATGGCCTGCCCTTTGGACGGGGGCGCAACCATGGTCAAGCGGCTGGCGGCTTGCGGGCGCGGGGACTGCGCCCTAGCCTTGCAGAAATTGCCTGGGAGACTGACATTTGCGCGCGCTGATCCTTGCCTCGCTGCTGGCCTCTTCGCCGGTGTTCGCCGCCGTTCCGCTGGCAACCATCGAGCAGCGAGCCGATACGCTGGAGCCGAAGGTGATCGCCTGGCGGCGGGACATCCACCAGCATCCGGAGCTGGGGAACCGAGAGGTACGGACGGCTGCGCTGGTTGCCGCGCACCTGAGGTCGCTGGGGATCGAGGTGCGCGAGAAGGTGGGCGTGACGGGTGTGGTGGGCGTGCTGAGGGGTGGCAAGCCCGGCGGTGTCGTGGCGCTGAGAGCCGACATGGATGCGCTGCCGGTCAGGGAGGCGACCGGCCTGCCCTTCGCCTCGACGGCGACCGGCACCTATAACGGGCAGACGGTGCCGGTGGCGCACGCCTGCGGCCATGATGCGCATGTGGCGATGCTGATGGGCGCGGCGGAAATGCTGGCCGGCATGAAGGCGGAGCTTCCGGGCACTGTCGTCTTCCTCTTCCAGCCTGCGGAGGAAGGGCCGCCTCCGGGTGAAAGAGGCGGCGCGCAGCTGATGAAGGAGGAGGGAGCCATCTCCTCGCCCGTGCCGGACGCGGTCTTTGGCATCCATGTCTGGCCGGCACGCGCCGGCACGCTGAGCTGGCGGCCGAAGGGGATGATGGCGGAAGCGCGGCAGGTGAAGATCACCATCGACGGCAGCCAGACCCATGGTGCGCAGCCGTGGCGCGGGATCGACATCATTTCGCAGGCGGCGACGACAATCCAGGAAGTGAACCGCCTGACCGCCCGGACGACCGACCCTACACAGTTTCCGACGGTACTGACTATCGCCACCGTGAACGCGGGCGTGCGCTATAATATCATCCCCGATCAGCTGGTTATGGGCGGGACGATGCGCACCTTCGATGTGGCGCAGCGCGACAGGCTGATGGCCGACCTGACGAAGACGGTCGACGCGATTGCGCTCGCCTATGGCAGCAAGGCGAAGACCGAGCTGACGCTTTCGGGGCCGCTGACCTATAACGAACCGGCGCTTGCGGAATGGCTGCAGGGGCCGGCGACGGAGGCTGCTGGCGCCGGGAACATCAATCCGGCGGCGGCTCCGGTAACGCCTTCTGAGGATGTGAGCGTCTTCATGCAGGCGGTGGGCGGGGTCTATTATTTCCTCGGCATCAGCCCGGATGGGGTGGAGGTGAAGGATACGCCGCCGAACCACAGCCCCTATTTCACCGTCAACGAGAAGGCGCTGAAGGTGGGGATGAAGGCGCATGTGCTGAGCGCCTTGCGGTTCCTGGAGCAGAAGCCGGAGCGGACGCATATGGCGCAGGGTTCGTAGCGCCTATTTAGGTTTCTGCTTCCTTGCCAGCAGTTCGGCGGCTTGCCGCTGCATGTCTTCCGTCATCTGCTTGCTGGAAAAGCTGGCGGGCGGCGGTGCGGGGGTGAAAACCGTCTGGCCATTGTGCGGCGCGGGGGCGCTGTAGGCGGGGGCCGCATAGGCCGGCGCATCGTAGGCCGGCGTTGGCTCAGGATCGGGCAGTTTCCAGCGGATGCTTCTGGCGATGATAGAGGGAACTGCATTGCCGTTTGCGTCCTGGGCGGGGATGAAGCGGGCGCGCCGCAGGATCAGGAAGCAGGTCTGGTTATCGAGATCGGCATGGCTGCTGGAGGATATGACCCCGCAATCCGACACGCGCCCGGTGGCATCGATGCTGATCCGGGCGGTAACGCGCCCTTCCCGGCGCTCGCTTGCGGCCAGCGGGGGATAATCGTCGGTGGTGATCCATGTGGATGGATCGCCGCGAGACTTTGGGCCGGTTTGCGCATGGGCGGTGGCGAACAGGATGAACGCCACGCAGGGCGCGGCCAGAATTGCATGTGCGGATTTCATATGCTGCCCCCCGGCAATATGGTGAAGGGGCAGTGTTCGCGCTTGTCGTGGCGGGCGCAAGGGCGAAATTGAGAGGCAGATGAGCAAAGTGGTTCAAAGCAGGCTTGTGCAGAACAGAAGGGACGTGTTGGCCGGGATCGGCGCGATGGGGCTGGCGGGCTGCGCGCCGCGCGTGGCCGGGCAGGCCGTGCTGGCGCCGGGATTTGTGAAGCCGCCGCTGGTGCCGATCGACGTGCGGGCGGAGCGTATTGCGAAGATTACCGTCTGTCTGCGGCCGTTTCGCGCCGCCGGGCCACGGATCGAGGCGGAGACTGTGGCGGCCAAGCGGGTGGTGCACAATTATGGCCATGGCGGAAGCGGGTGGTCGCTTTCCTGGGGTTCCGCCGAGGTGGCGGCAGGATTGGCGCTGGAAGGCGGCGCGCGGGACATTGCCGTTATCGGATGTGGCGCGATCGGGCTGACCACGGCACTGACGCTGCAACGTGCCGGCGCGCGCGTGACGATCTATGCAAAGGAGCGGGCGCCGGAGACTCGGTCTGCGCGGGCGACCGGCACATGGTCGCCGGATTCGCGGGTGGCGGATCGGGCAAGGGTCTCGGCGGATTTTCCCGACCGGTGGGAGCGGATGGCGCGAGCCTCCTGGGCGACGCATCTGGGCTATGTGGGGACTGCGGGAAACCCGGTTTTCTGGAGCGATTTCTATATCTTGCGTGACAAGGAAGAGCAGCAGCAGGCCTATGCGCCGCCGGCAAATGCGATCGACTTTGCGCACTATGGCGGGCGGCTGCGGGATCTGGCGCCGCGTTCCCGACCCTTGACCCGGGCGGAGCACCCGTTTCCGGTGGCGGAGGCGCGGTTGATGCCGTCGCTGACCTTCAACGTCGCCGAGCTTTCACACCGGCTGATGGCGGATTTCCTGCTGGAAGGCGGGCGGATCGAACAGATGATTTTCGAAACGCCGGCAGATCTGGCGCGGCTGAAGCAGCCGGTGGTCGTGAACTGCACGGGCTATGGCGCGCGGGCGTTGTGGAAGGACGAGACGATCACGCCGGTGCGCGGACAGATCGCCTGGCTGCCGCCACAGCGGGGGGTGGACTATTCGCTCTATTATCGCGGCGTGAGCCTGCTGCCGCGGCCGGACGGAATCGTGGTGCAGGCGGTGGGGCCGAGCGAGATGTTCGGATATGGCGATGCAAGCGAGGTGGCGGACCGGGCCGAGGCTGAAGCGGCGCTGGCGGCGGTTGCGCCCCTGTTCACGTCCTAAGCCGCTTTTGCCCTCTCCTCTTCCTCCAGTTCCTTGCGGCTGAGCTTGCCGATCATGGTCTTGGGGAGGGTGTCGCGGACTTCGACGGCGACGGCGCGTTCGTGCTTGCCGACATGGCCGTTCAGCCATTTGCAGAGGGTTTCGCCGGTTTCGGTTGCGCCTTCGTTCAGCGTCACGAAGGCCTTGGGTCGTTCGCCGAGATACGGGTCGGGGATGCCGATGACGATTGCCTCCTTCACCGCGGGGTTGGTGTAGAGGATGTCTTCCAACTGGCTGGGGAAGACCTTGAAGCCGCCGACGATGATCATGTCCTTCAGGCGATCGACGATGAAGAGATAGCCGTCTTCGTCGCGCTCGGCGACGTCGCCGGTGCGCAGGAAGCCGTCCTGGAAGACGCCTGTGTTGTCCCGCTTCCAGTAGCCGAGCATCATCTGGGGGCCTCGAAAGGCGAGCTCGCCCGAGGTGCCAGGGGCGGCCAGTCTTGTCGGGTCGTCCTTGTCCAGCAGTCGGATCTCGGTGCCCGGGACCGGTTGGCCGATGGAGCCTTTCTTGCCGCCCGTGCTGTAGGGGTTGGCGCTGACCACGCCGGAGCTTTCGGTGAGGCCATAGCCTTCGACCAGTTCCGCATGCGACCTGGCGATGAACGCCTCTTTCAACGGCTCCGGCAGCGGTGCACCGCCTGAAATGCACATGCGGATGCTGGTGAGGTCGTGGCGGGCGATGTCCGGGCTGTCGAGCAGGGCGCGGTACATGGTGGGAACGCCGGGGAGCGCTGTGATCTTCGTGCGCTCGATGGCGGCAAGGGCCGCCTTCACCTCGAACTTCGGGAGCATGACCATCAGCCCGCCGCGCAGGATGGTGCGGTTCATGATGCAGGTGTGGGCGAAGATGTGGAACAGCGGGAGCGCCGCCAGAATGCGGTCCGGCGCATCCGGATCATCGTCTATGCTGTTCACCTGCTGGGCGTTTATCGACAGATTGGCATGGGTGAGCATGGCGCCCTTTGGCGCGCCGGTTGTGCCGCCGGTATATTGCAGCAACGCGACTTCGGAGGTGGGCGGCGCCTCCGCCGGGCGCGGCAGTTCGCCATGGGTGTAGAGGCTGGCGAAGGGGATGTGGCGCGCATCTGGCGTGAAGGGGGTGCGCTCCTTGCCCTTGAACAGGCGGTAGAGGATGGATTTCACCGGCGGCAGAACTTCCGCGACGCTGCCGATGAGGAGACCCTTCAGCCGACTGTTGGCCAGCACCTTCTCTATCGTGGGGAGAAGCGCGGTTGCATCCAGCGTCACCATGAAATCGGCTTCGCTGTCCTCCACCTGATGGCGCAGTTCCTCGGCGGTGTAGAGCGGCGAGAAGTTGGCGAGGCGGGCGCCGGTGAGCCAGGTGGCATAGGCGGCGATCACATAGTGCGGGCAGTTGGGCAGATAGAGACCGACGGTGCAGCCCGGGCCGATGCCAAGCGCACGCATGCCGGCTGCTGCCCTGCGGACGAGCGCCGCCGTTTCCGCGTAGCTTGTTACCTGCCCCATGAAGTCCATCAGCGGCGCGTCCGGCACGCGTTCGGCGGTGCGAAACAGCAGGTCTGGCATCCAGCAGGGCTGGAATATCGTGTCGAACGGTACCGGGTGATCGTAGGGCATCGGAAAGCGGAACTACTTCTGGCGGGTGGCTGTGATCCGCACCTTAACAGGAACCTTGAAGCCGACCCAAGTGCCGGACGCGTCGCTGTCGTTTCCGATCTTGAAGCTGCGGCGATCGAGCACGGCCTGGCCCTGCATGGTTGCCGTGTCGCCCTTGATGGCGAGCGTGAAGGGCAAGGCCACGGGAACCGCCAGCCCGCGCATGGTGAGCGTGCCCCTGGCGAGATACTGGCCGCGCTTTACCTGCGTGATCGAGCTGCTGGTGAAGCGGGCAGTGGGGCTCTTCTTCACATCGAACCAGTCTGCCGTGGGGAGGCTGGCATTCACCGTCTTGTCTGGCGTGGTGGCGGCGGCGAGGTCTATCACCGCATCGACCTTCGCCTCGGTCAGCTTCGCCGGATCGAAACGGATGCTGGCGCTGAACTTCGGGAAGCGGCCATCGAGTGCCTGCCCGTTCCATTCCGGGGCGAATGAAAGGCTGGATTGCGCAGGGACCAGGTTCCACTGGCTGGCGGCCGCAGGCGTTGCCAGCAGCATAAGGGCGAGCGCACGGATCATCCCTGCCCCTTCCGGATCAGCGGCAGCATGCGGGCGAGCACATCGTCGCGATCCCAGAAATGATGCTTCAGAGCTGCGGCGACATGGAGCACCACAAGCGCGGCTGCCGAGAAGGCGAGGATTTCATGCGCCTCGCTGGCGGCATCCGCGCCCTGCTTGCCGGGCGTGATCGGCAGGTGCGGCCATTCGAACAGGCCGAACCACATCGTCGGGAAGCCGAGCGGGCTGGCCGAGACCATCGCCCAGCCGGAGAGAGGGATCAGGATCATCAGGGCATAGAAGGTCCCGTGCGTTACCCTGGAAAGCAGCCGCTCGATGCGGGTCATGTGGGCCGGCAGCGGCGGCGGTGGCGAGACGAGGCGGACCGCAAGGCGCAGCAGGGTGAGGGTGAGCACGGTGAGGCCGATGCTCTTGTGCAGTTGCACCACTGTGAAGCCGAGCCGGCGTGTGCCGGCATCGGGCGAGTTGAACAGATCGTCGAGCAGCAGGCCGCCGAGGAAATTGCCAATGAGGAGGAGCGCGATCAGCCAGTGAAGGGTGATCGCGATCCGGCTGTAGCTGCTGCGCTGGACGTCCGTCTGGCTCATTTCTTGCGGAACTCGGCTTCGATCAGCAGCTTGATTTCATCGCCCAGCGGCCCCTGCAGCGCTGTCATCCCGAAATCGGAGCGCTTGAAGGTGCCAACGGCGGAGAAGCCGAGCACCGGCACCTTGAGCATCGGGTGCACCATTGCCCCGTTCAGCGTCACGTCGAGCGTGACCGGCTTGGTGACGCCGAGGAAGGTGAGATTGCCGGTGAGCTTGCCGGTCTTGGCGCCGGTGGCCTTGAGGCCGGTCGACTGGAAGGTGATGGTCGGATACTGGCCCGCCTGCAGGAACTTGTCGGCGATGACCTTGTCGAAATCCTCCTTCTCGGGGAAGGGGAAGTCGGTCTTTACCGACTTCGGATCGATGGTAACGGTGACGGACGATTTCGTCACGTCCTTGGGATCGAGGTTGATCGTTGCATCGATGCTGGTGAAGCGGGCGGTATAATCCGACAGGCCGAGGTGGCGGATCTTCCAGTTGAGGCTGACGTGGGTCTTGTCCACGACATATTCGCCGGCGGGCACGTCCAATGGAGCTGCCTGTGCAAGGACCGGGGTGGCAAAGGCGAACGCCGCTGCCGCCAGGATGATCGCCGAAGTTGTTCGAATTGCCCGCATTTGCCCGCTCCTTCGAGATTAACGAATCTGTCAAACGGACAATATGCGGCGCCCGCCCGCGCTACAAGCACGGACGGGCGACAAAAGCTCTGCAGGTGCGAAAGCGGGAAGAGGCTTACGCCGCCTTCTGCTCGGGCACCATCATGCCATAGAGGACGCGCATCTGCGACAGCGAGAAGAGGTGCGCGTAGACCAGCCCGAGCATGCCGTTCTGCACCATCTTGCGGGCCTGATCGCCGCGCAGGTTCTGCAGCTTCTGCTCGTCGATCATCTTGAAGCCGGCGAAGGTGGCGGGCTGCTCCATGCCGGGGTTCTGGATCTGGGCCTGACCGTCCATCAGCAGGTTGAGCTTGGTCAGCTCTTCCATGAAGCTCTTGGTGCGGGCGACGGCCTGTTCGAACTGTTCGCAGAAGGCGAGGATGTTCCTGGTGGTTTCGGTCGGCTGCTTTTCCGCGTCGAACATCTTGTTGTCGGAGTCGGCCGAGAGGATGCCGGACTTGTCGTCGAACACCAGGCTCAGCACCTGCGCGTCGGGCGTCAGGCGGGCCAGCATGAAGGGGTAGCGGCGGACATAGGCGGGGACATAGGCATCGCCCACCCAGTTGCCGTTGGCGTCCATGAACAGGTTTTCGCCTTCCTTCAGGCCAACCAGGGCGAGTGGCACGCCTTCGGCGCCATCGGAAAACACGATCGGATAGTGGCGCTGGGCCATCACGAACTCGTCTACCGTGATGGGAATTGCGTGGGTGGCGCGGGCGAACTCGACGTTCTGGCGCTCGACGAGGCCATCGCTGGCGTGCAGATCCGAAGTGAGCGGGATCAGGTTCTGGTAGAAGAGCGGAAGTTGAACGGGGGGTTGGCTTGCCATCTGGGTTCCCTGAAATCCTGGAAGTGCGCGGGCGGGCCAGCGCGTGGTAGACGGGGCGGCTCTAGCGCGAGCGGCAAGCCGGCGCAAGCAAGCGGCATCCCCGATGACGGGATATCAGGCGAAGAGCTTGCCGGGGTTCATGATTCCGAGCGGATCGAGCGCCGACTTGATGGCGCGCATGGCCGCGAGCTTGCCGGGATTGCCCAGGCGCCCGAGTTCGGCTGCCTTCAACGTGCCGATTCCATGCTCGGCAGAGATGGAGCCGCGATAGCGCATGAGGAGATCGTGGAGGCTGATCCGCGCCGCCTCCCCTTCCGTCGCCAGCCAGCCTTCAGGTGCGTCGACCGGAACCCGGATGTTCCAGTGCAGATTGCCGTCGCCCAGATGGCCGAAGACAAACGGACGGGCGCCGGGGTATTTCTGCTGCAGCAGGGCCAGAGCTTCGGCGTGAAAGGCCGGGAGATCTGCGACGGCTATGGAAATATCGTTCTTGATTGTCTTGCCCTGGCGCTTTTCCGCTTCGGGGATGGTTTCGCGGATCGACCAGAAAGCTTCGCCCTGCGTTTCGGACTGGGCGATGGTTGCATCCTGCACCTCGCCCGCCTCGATGGCGGCGGCGAGCACGGATTCGAGGACGGAAGCCTTTGCGCCGAGTTCGATCAGGACGTGGTAATCGTGCGCGCCGGCAAGCGGAGGGCGGATGTTGGGGGCGTGATCGAAGGTCAGCTCCACCGCGGCGCCCGCCATCAGCTCGAAGCTTTCGACCACCTCGCCGGCGGCGGCGCGCAGACGCTTCAGCAGGGCGAGGGCCTCCTTTGGCGAGGCAAGGCCTGCCCAGCCGATGCTGCGGTGCGCGAGAGCAGGCGAGAGCTTCAGGGCGACGCGGGTGACGACGCCAAGCGTGCCTTCGGCGCCGATCAGCAGCTGCTTGATGTCATAGCCCGTGTTGTCCTTGCGGAGCGCGGTGAGCTGATCGAGGATGCTGCCGTCTGGCAGGACGGCCTCGAGACCGAGGACGAGGCTGCGCATGTTGCCGTGGCGGAGCACCTGCACGCCGCCGGCATTTGTCGAGACGAGGCCGCCGACCGTGGCGCTGCCGCGGGCGCCGAGCGACAGCGGGAAGCGGCAGCCTGCGGCTTCGGCCGCGGTATGGACGTTGGCGAGGATCGCGCCCGCTTCGGCGACCATCGACAGGCCAGCCGGGTCTGCCGGCGAGATTGCGTCCATCCGCCGAAGCGACAGCACGGCGACAGGCCCCGACGGGTCCGGCTCCGGAACGCTGCCGCCGACGAGGCCGGTATTGCCGCCCTGCGGCACCAGCCCGACCCTGTTGGCAGCGGCCCAGCGGACGATTTCCACCACGTCCGACGTGTTGCGGGGCAGCAGCAGCATTTCTGCCCTGCCCTGCTTTGCCCCGCGCCAGTCGGTCAGGTGGGAAGCGAGATCCTCTGGCGCCGTGCGGACGATGTCCGCCGGAAGACCCGAGAGCCGCTTTTCGAGCGCGCCCATCAGTTGGCCAGCTTGTCGATCTTTGCCTGGAGGGCCTGAAGTTCCGCCTTGAGGGCCTTCACGTCGTCGCCGCCTTCGGGCCGGGTTTCTTGCTTCAGATCTGGCTGCGGGATTCCGGTGCCCCACATGTCGGCGGCGGCCTTCATCATCGCCATGTTCTGGCGGGCAAGCGCTTCGAACGGATTCGAGCCGCCGGCCATCATCCCCATCATCGTGCTGCGCACCTGTTCCTGGTTGCGGCGGAAAGCCTCCATCGAGGCTTCGAGATAATGCGGCACCATCGCCTGCATCTGGTCGCCGTACATGGAGATCAGCTGGCGCAGGAAGCTGACCGGCAGCAGCGTGGTGCCGCGGTTCTCTTCCTCGACGATGATCTGGGTGAGCACGCTGTGGGTGATATCGTCACCCGACTTGGCATCCACCACCTTGAACTCGCGGCCGGCGCGGGTCATCACCGAGAGATGGTCCAGCGTGATGTAGCTGCTGCTCTCGGTGTCGTAGAGGCGGCGATTCGCGTATTTCTTGATGATGACCGGGGCGGCTTCGCCTCCGGCCTGCTGCGTCCCCTGTTGTGGTTGTTGCTTGCTTGGCATCTAGATCCGTTCCGGACTGGAGTGCTGGAAAGACTTTGCTGCGCATGGCTTAGCATGTGCAACATTGTGCCGCAAATCTCTGGTGCTGCGCAGCATGGCTGATCGTCGCGCAAAGGGTCGGGGTCCGCATCCGCTGCCCCTGTTCCTGTCGCTCGCAACGCGGGTGGCGGGGAATGAGCCGGATCGGCTGCAGGCGTTTCTGGAGGGGTTGAAGCGCTATCAGACGGCGCCTCCGGCCATGCCGATGCCGGCGCTGGACGAGATTGGGCGAATTGGGGGCGTGCGGCTGCTGCGGGTGGGGGGCGCGGGCAAGCCGCTGGTGATCGTGCCTTCGCTGATCAATGCGCCGGCGGTTCTGGATCTGGCGCCCGGCCGGTCGCTGGTGCGGTTCCTGGCCGGGCAAGGGCATGCGGTTTTCCTGCTGGACTGGGGGCCGATGGCGGCGAGCGAGCGTCGGCTCGGGCTTGCGGGGCTGGTGTCGGCGCGGCTGCTGCCGCTGCTGAGGCGATTCGATGCGCCGGTTCGACTGATGGGCTATTGTCTTGGCGGCACGCTGGCGATTGCCGCCGGGCAACTGCTGGGAGAGAGGCTGGAGCGGTTGGCGCTGCTGGCTGCCCCCTGGCACTATGGCGGCTTTGGCGAGGACGCGCGGGAGCGGGCGCAGGAAATCTGGAGGGCGATCGAGCCGGTGGGCCAATCGCTGGGCGCCGTCCCGGTCTCTTTGCTGAATCCGATGTTCTGGGCGCTGGACGAGGAAGCCGTTGTCCGCAAGTTCGAGGCGCTGTCGCGCCGGCCCGAGGGTGACCCGCATCTGGGCTGGTTCGCCTCTGTGGAGGATTGGGCGAACAGTGGCGCACCGCTGACCATGCCGGCGGCCAGAGACTTGTTCGTGAAGGCATTCGGCAGGGATCTGATGGGGGCTGGACGCTGGGTGGTCAGAGGCGAGCGGATTTCGCCCGACGCGATCCGGGCGCCGGTGCTGGATATCGGTGCGCTGCGGGACCGCATTGTACCGCCCGAAGCCCGCATCCGGACCGCGGGCACGGACCGGCGGGATGTCGATTCCGGGCATGTCGGGATGGTGGTTGGAAACGGCGCACAGGCAAGCCTGTGGGAGCCGCTTTCCCTGTGGTTGCACGGCTTTCAAACTGACACCGCCGGGCGTAGAGGGGCGGCGAAGCGAGCTTGAAGGAACAGCCATGACCGATGTTGTGATCGCATCTGCCCGTCGTACCCCCGTTGGAAGCTTTCTGGGCAGTTTTGCGGGGACGCCCGCGCATGAACTGGGGCGCGTGGCGCTGCTGGCGGCGATGGCGGATGCAGGCGTGGAGGGCAGCGATGTCGATGAAGTGATCCTGGGGCAGGTATTGACTGCGGGACAGGGGCAGAACCCGGCGCGGCAGGCTGCGATTGCGGCGGGGATAGCGCAGGATGCACCGGCCTGGGGCGTGAACCAGGTTTGCGGTTCGGGTTTGCGGGCGGTGGCGCTGGCGGCACAGGCGATCCGCAACGGCGATGCCTCGGTGATGCTGGCTGGAGGTCAGGAAAACATGTCGCTTTCGATGCATGCGCAGGCTTTGCGCGCCGGGCAGAAGATGGGGGCGCTGGAACTGGTCGACACCATGATCAAGGACGGCCTGTGGGATGCCTTCAACGGCTATCACATGGGTGTCACGGCAGAAAATGTCGCCGAGCGTTACCAGATCGGGCGCGAAGCGCAGGATGCGTTTGCCGTCGGTTCCCAGAACAAGGCCGAAGAAGCGAAGAAGGCGGGGCGATTCGTCGACGAAATCGCGCCGGTGACGCTGAAGACCCGCAAGGGCGATGTGGTGGTCGATACCGACGAATATATCCGGGACGGTGCGACGGTGGAGGCGATGTCCGGGCTGAAGCCCGCCTTCAAGAAGGACGGCACGGTGACGGCCGCCAATGCGTCCGGGCTGAACGATGGCGCTGCGGCGCTGGTGCTGATGTCGGCCGGGGAAGCCGCCCGGCGGGGCGCGACGGTGCTGGCGCATGTGAAGAGCTGGGCCTCTGTAGGGGTGGACCCGGCGGTTATGGGGATCGGGCCTGTTCCGGCGTCGAAGAAGGCCCTGGAAAAGGCCGGATGGTCTGTGGGCGATCTGGACCTGGTGGAAGCGAACGAGGCCTTTGCGGCACAGGCGCTGGCCGTGGGGCAGGAGCTGGGGCTGGATCCGGCCAGGCTGAACGTGAATGGCGGCGCTATCGCCATCGGCCATCCGATCGGCGCTTCGGGCGCGCGGGTGCTGGTGACGTTGCTGCACGAAATGCGGCGCCGCGATGCGCGCAAGGGCCTGGCGACGCTGTGCATCGGCGGCGGAATGGGCATTGCCCTTACCGTTGAGCGTTGATGCGTAGTCAGATGGCTTCCGGGGAGGCAGTGGCGGACGGCGCGGTGGATGTTGCCGAAGCGCGCACGATGCGGCCGCAGCGCCCCGGAGAGGGCGAGACGATCCTGTGGCAGGGGCGGCCGGCGATGCTGGTGCGCAAACTGTGGGAGCTGGTCGGGTTCCTGCTGCTGCTTGGGCTGTTGAGCTGGCTGGCGCTGGCTCTGATCGAACCGCATTTCGCGGGGTCTTCCTTTGCCGGTTCTCCCAATGCATCCGCCCTGCCGCTGGTGCTGGCGATGGTGGCGGGGATGGTGCTGATCATTGCCCTTCCCGTCTGGCTCAGGTCCAACGGCCGCGCGCGGGCGCGATATATGCTGACCAATCGTCGCGCGCTGGTGTGGATCGGCGACAGGATCGCCGGCGAAGCGCTGCTGTTCGGTGCTGAAATGCAGGCCGATGCCACCGAGGTTCGCTTCGAGACCCCCGGGCTTTGGCTCAGCTGGCGGCTGAAGGACGAAGGCGCGGACATGCTCCGCTTTGAGCAGATCGGCGAGGCGCTGGCGGTGGCGGCGCTTGCCGAGGAGCATGGCGCGCGCTGGGTGAACCGGCCCGCCGAGGATCAGGATGACGCGAACGCCCCTGCCTGAGGCCGGCGCACGGGGCTTTCAATTTGGCCATGGCGTTGCTATACGCCGCGCCACCATGCGGAAACTTGCGCTGAAACGACAGATTCGACGCGGCTGACCGCCGTGCGCCCCGGCCCTGCAACAGGGTGTGTTGGGGCAGGCACGGCGGGCGGGTGGCTGGCGGCCATCCGGTCCTCGCCAGTGGCGAGGAACTTCATTGAGGTTTCCTTTCCTCGACACTTTTCCGAAACAAGTATGCTGCATGGACCTGCCCGTGGATTTTCTCTCGCACTCTGAAACGGCCCCCGACGCGGTGGGCAATTTGCTGGACCTCTGCTTTGGCCCTGCCAGACAGAAGCGGACGGCCTCGATCCTGCGCAAGGGCGCCGAACGCATCGAGGATGCGAGCTTTGTGGCGATGGACGGCGTGAATCTGATCGGCAGCGTGGAGACATGGCTGCTGGACCTGCAGCACGCATCTGGCCGGCGGCCGATCGCGCTACTGGGGCCGCTGGTGAGCCATCCGGAGCGGCGCGGCGAGCGGATCGGCATGCGACTGATGGACCTGGCGCTGGCCGAGCTCGACAAGCTGAAGCTTCCCGTCTTGCTGATCGGCGACGAGCCCTATTACGGGCGCTGGGGCTTTTCCGCGACGCACACCGGCAAGTGGCAGCTGCCCGGGCCGGTGGATCGGCATCGGCTGCTGCTGAGGGCGCGCGATGCGCAGCGGCTGGGCGGCCATGCCTCGCTCGCCTCTCCTGTCACAACCGAGCGGGCGGCCTGAACGACAGCTTGACCACCCGTTGGGGCGGCCCCATGTCGGTCTGATGGTGTCGACTGCAGAACCGATCCGGCCCGACGGGCCCGACCTTGCGACCGCGAGCCTGGCGGAGATCGCCAAGGCGGTGGCGGAGAAGCGCCTGCCGCCCGTGGAGCAGTGGAACCCCACCCATTGCGGGGACAGCGACATGCGAATCGCAGCCGACGGCACCTGGTTTCACATGGGAACGCCGATCGGACGGATGGCGCTGGTAAAGCTGTTCTCCACCGTTCTCCGGCGGGAAGCGGACGGCAGCTTCGTGCTGGTGACCCCGGTCGAGAAGCTGGATATCGCGGTGGAGGATGCACCGTTCCTGGCGGTTGAGGTGACAAGCAAGGGCGACGGACGGGAGCGGCAGCTGGCCTTCCGGCTGCTGACCGACGATATCGTGCTGGCGGGGCCGGAGCATCCGCTGCGGCTGGAGACGGCGGCGGACGGCACGCCGCGGCCGTATCTGCATGTGCGCGGGGGAACGGACCGCCCGCTGGAGGCGCTGGTGAACCGCGCGGTTTTCTATGAGCTGGCGGATCTGGCGCTGGCCGAGCAGGCACGCGATGGCGGGCCGCTGGGGCTGTGGAGCGGGGGCGCCTTCTTTGCCTTCGCTGGTTGACCGCCTTCGCCTGAGCCTGTCGTCCGATCGGAAGCCGGTGCTGGCGGGCGACCAGGATTTCGGCGTCTTTGGCACCGATGCGAAGCTGGATTTCGTGCCCGCTGCGGTGTTGATGCCGGTGGTGCGCCGGCCGGAGCCGGGCCTGTTGCTGACGACGCGGACGGCGAACATGCGCAACCATGCCGGGCAGGTTGCCTTTCCGGGCGGCCGGGTGGACGATGTCGATGACGGCCCGGTGGCGGCGGCGTTGCGCGAGGCACAGGAAGAGATCGGGCTGCGGCCGGATCAGGTGGAGATCATCGGCCTTGCAGACCGTTACCAGACGGGAACCGGCTATGCGGTGGACCCGGTGGTGGGGCTGATCGATCCCGGGCTGGAGTTTGTGCCTAACCCGTTCGAGGTGGCCGATCTGTTTGAGGTGCCGCTGGCCTTTGCGCTGGATCCGGCGAACCAGCAGATCCGCGAGGCGGAGTGGAAGGGGCGGATGCGGCGCTTCTATGTGATCGAATGGGAAGGCCGGATGATCTGGGGCGCGACCGCCGGGATGCTGGTGAACCTGACGGCGCGGCTGGCATGACGCGGCTGGACCCCGGATTGTGGATGGAACGGCCGGGTTTTCGGAAGTTGCTGGCGGCGCTTTCGGGCGACGATGGCGCAACGCGACTTGTCGGTGGGGCCGTGCGCGACTGGCTGCTGGGGGCGCAGGTGGCGGATATCGATCTGGCAACGCGGCTGGCGCCGCCGCAGGTTATCGCAGCGCTGGAGGAGGCAGGCATTCGAGCCGTGCCCACCGGGCTTGCGCACGGCACGGTGACGGCGGTTGTCGGCGGCACGCCTTATGAAGTGACGACGTTGCGGCGTGATGTGCAGAGCTTTGGCCGGCATGCCGAAGTGGCGTTCACCGACGACTGGCAGGAAGATGCAGCGCGGCGGGATTTCACCATGAATGCGCTCTATGCGGACCCTGTTTCGGGCGAGGTGCTGGATTGGTTCGGCGGGCTGGACGATCTGTCCGCCCGGCGAGTGCGCTTCATCGGGGAGCCGCTGGCGCGGATCGGCGAGGATCATCTGCGCATCCTGCGCTTCTTCCGCTTTTCGGCGCGGTTTGCACCCGAACTGGATGCCGCGGGTCTGGCGGCATGTGCGGCGCGGGCGAATGACCTGATGGCGCTCTCGCGCGAGCGTATTCGCGACGAACTGCTGAAATTGCTCGCCCTGCCCTCGCCTGCTTCCACCGTCGAGGCGATGGTCGGGAACGCTATCCTGCGCCCGGTGCTGCCGGAAATCGGGATGGCAGGTGTCGCACAGTTGCGGCTGCTGATCGATGCCGAAACGGCGGCGCGGGTTTCAGCGGACGGGCTCCGACGGCTGTCGGCGCTGCTGCCGGCCGACGCAGCGCTTGCAGCCGATGTCGGGGCGCGGCTGAAGCTCTCCAACGCCGACCGGAACCGGCTGTCGCTCGACGCGGACCGGTCTCCGGCTCCGGACGATCCCCGCGCGCTTGCCTATGCCGTGGGGCCGGCTGCCGCGCTGGATCTGCTGCTGCTGACGGGCGATGCGCGCGCCGGGCAATGGGCCGGGGCGCTCAGCAGTTGGGCGCGGCCGCGCCTGCCTATCTCGGGCAAGGACCTGATCGCGATGGGGTTGCCGCCCGGCCCCCAGGTTTCGCGGCGGCTGGGCGAGGTGGAAAGGCGCTGGGTGGAGGCCGGATTTCCGGCCGACCGCAACCGGGTGATGGCGATCGCCCGCGAACTTCTGGGGATGAAATAGATGCGTCTGTCCGTGCTCGACCAGTCGCCCATTCCGGAAGGTGGAAGCGGTGGGCAATCGCTGAAGAACAGCATCGAGCTGGCGCAACTGGCCGACCGGCTTGGCTATCACCGCTTCTGGATGGCTGAGCATCATGCGACGCCGTCGCTGGCGTCGGCCTCGCCGGAGATCATGCTGGCGGCGGTCGGGCTGGCGACGCAGAAGATCCGGCTGGGCACCGGCGGCATCATGCTGCCGCACTATTCGCCGCTGAAGGTAGCGGAGAGCTTCTCCATGCTGGCGGGGCTGCTGCCCGGACGGATCGACCTGGGGCTGGGCCGCGCGCCCGGCTCAGACCAGATCACGGCCTATGCCCTGCAGCAGGATCGGCGGACTCGGGCGCCGAACGATTTCCCGCAGCAGTTGCAGGAATTGCTTGCCTATCTGGATGATGCCCTGCCTGTGGAGCACCCGTTCCGCAAGCTGGGCGGTTCGCTGCCCGGCGGCGCCGAGAAGCCGGACATCTGGGTGCTGGGATCGAGCGCCGACAGTGCCCTGCTGGCCGGTGCGCTGGGCCTGCCCTATTGCATTGCCGATTTCATCGCGGGCGAGGTGCCTGAGCTGGCCGAGAGCTATCGTTCGTCGTTTCGTCCGTCTGCGCGGGCGGCCGAGCCGGAGGTGATGGTGGCATGCTGGACGGTCGCGGCCGAAGATGACGAGCAGGCCGCCTGGATCGCGGGATCGTCGCGGATGATGTTCGCGAAGATGATGATGGGCGAGCTTATCCCGGTGCCGTCGCCGGAAAAGGCGGCGCAATGGCTGGCTGAAAACCATGCGCCGATGCCTGCGAACCGGCGGCCGATCATCGGAACGGCGGCGCGATGCTGCGACGCCATCCGGGAAAAGGCGCGGCTGTATGGCGCCTCCGACGTGATGTTGGTGAACATCCTGTACGACCATGCCGCGCGCCTGCGCAGCTATCGGTTGATCGCGGAGAGCTTCACGTCCTAGCCGCCGCGCGGCACCTTGCGCACCAGAACTACGTCGGCAACGGCAAACACATGCGTCCATTGCCCCTGCACGGTCGATGCTTCTGCGACGGCGCCGTCTATGCGCAGATCGAGCGCGCCGGCGACCAGCTGGCCGGATCTCAGGTGGATGTCGACCCGCTCGACATGGGCGGATGCCAGTGCCGCCCAGCCGTTGGCGAGCAGGGACAGGCCGGGAACTCTCGGCTCGCTGGTGCGGAATCGTTCGTGGCCGCCGAGGTCCATGGCAGGAGGAATAACGGCGGCGGTCGGGATGGCTGAAGTCGGAGATTCTACCGCGCGCGTGCTGCCACGTCGGCGGCGGCTTCGACCGGCCGGAGACGATAGCCGATGCCAAGCTCGTTGCGGATCAGCTGCGGACGTTGCGGATCGTCTTCGAGCTTCTGGCGAAGGCTGCGGACGAGCACGCGCAGATATTCGACGTGATGATCATGCTCGTTGGGCCAGACGCGCGCCATGATCTGCTTGTGGGTCACGACCCTGCCCGGAAAGCGCGCCAGCTGTTCCAGCACGGCATATTCCTTGGGCGTAAGGTGAACCTCTTCGCCGCCCCGCGTAACCCTGTGGGCCAGCAGATCGATCGTCACGTCCCCCGCCGACAGGCTGGCGAGGCCACCGTCGCGCGTGGCCCGGTTGCGCAATGCAACCCGCACCCGCGCCAGCAGTTCGTCGGTGTCGAAGGGCTTGGTCAGATAGTCGTCGGCGCCAAGATCGAGTGCGGTCACTTTCTCTTCGGTGGCGTCTCGTGCTGAGACCACGATCAGGGTCGATTCCGTCTGCGCCTTTATCAACGGCACAAGTTCCAGCCCGTCCCGGTCCGGCAGGCCGAGGTCGAGCAAGGTGATGTCGGGGCGTTCGCGGCGGATCAGCTCCATCGCCTCCTGCGCATTTCCGGCTTCCAGGACATGATAGTCGGCGCGTGCCAGTGCGGCCTGGATCAGCCGCCGGATGTGCGGCTCGTCGTCGATCACCAGCAGTTTGTGGCGCAGCTTCATTCGAGCCCTCCGCCCTGAGGTTGCGCCACGATCAGGGTGGCGGGAATACGGATGGTGAAGCAGGCGCCGCTCGGCTGCTCGATATTGCGGGCGTCGACGGACATGCCCATGGCCTCGGCGAATCCCTTCACGATGGCAAGCCCCAGCCCGGTGCCGTGGCGGACCCGGTCCGATCCTTCAAGCCGGGTGAACGTTTCGAAGACCCGCGATTCCTGCCCGGGGGGAATGCCGGGCCCCTGATCGATCACCGAGAGAAGCAAGGCATCGGGGATGCGTCGCCCTTCGACGGTTATCGGCGTGCCGGCATCGCCATAGCGGCCGGCATTGTCGAGCAGGTTGATCAGGCAATGATGCAGCAGCACCGGGTCTACGTGGACAAGCGGGACGTTGGCCGGAATGTCCAGCTTCACCTCGTGCCCCGCCAGCGCAGCGCGGCTGTCGTGCACGGCACTGGCGACGGCATCGAACAGATCTGTCGCCTCCGGTTTCATGGGCAGGGCGCCGGCCTCCACACGCGCCATGTCGAGCAGGTTGGCGACAAAGCGGTTGAGGCGCTGGGCTTCGGTTTCGATGGTATCGGCCAGCTCGGCCGATGGGTGGACCTGCATTTCCTGCGCCGCCGACAGGATGGTGGTGAGCGGGGTGCGCAGATCGTGGCTTACCGAGGACAGCAAGGCCGAGCGAAGGCGGTCGCGCTCGCCCAGCTGGCGAGCCTTCAGGGCATCTTCCTCCAGCGCCATCCGGTCCATCGCGATGGAGGCCTGATCGATCAGGCTCATCAGCAGCGCCAGCTGATCGGAGCGAATGGCATCGCCTGCGTCGTCGCGCGCCAGTCCCAGAACACCCAGCACGCCGCGCGAGGTCCGCAGCGGGTAGAACAGCCAGTCGGATGCGGTGAGTGTTGCCGAGCCGCGGCCGGCCGGCTGTTCATTGTCGATCGCCCATTGTGCGGCCGCCTGCTCGATCTGTTCCAGCCGGTCTTCCGGGGGGTTGGCGGCGCGCAGCACCGGGCCATCGGGCGACGGCAGCAACAGCACGGTGCGGACATCGAGCAGGCGGGCCACTTCGGCGCAGATCGCCTGCATCAGCTCCTCCTGCGTGACGGCGACCGTGAGCTGGCGTGAAAAGCTGGCGAGCGAAGCGTTCTGGCGGGCGCTGGAACCGGCGAGATTGGCCTGCGCGCGAACGCGGGCCGCGAACTGGCTGGTGACGATGGCGACGCCCAGCAGCACGAGGATGCTGACGATATTCTCGGGATTGTTGACGGTGAGGGTGCCGGTGGGGGGCAGGAAGAAGAAGTTGTAGGCCAAGCTGGAAGCGATGCCGGCGAACAGCCCCGCTCGCAGGCCGAAGGAGGCGGCGGCAAACATCACCGGCACAAGATAGAGAAGCGCGACATTGCCGAGGTCGATCACCTCCAGCAGCAGTCGACCGAGCACCGTCATCGCGGCGACCATCAGCAGCGACAGGACATAGTCGGCGGGGCGGCCCCACACCCCTCGCCTTGGCTGCGGCGCCGATTTCGCGTTGCCCTCTTCGCTGCCGGCCGGCAGCACGTGGATGGCGGCATCGTCGGTGGTGCGCACCAGCCGATCCACCACCGAGCCGTGGCGCAGTTCGAACCAGCGGGAACGTTGCGACTTGCCGACGAGGATCTGGGTGGCGCGGGCGTCGCGGGCAAAGGTGCCAAGGCCCTCCACCACGTCAACGGCGGGGATGCTGGCGGTGGTGGCGCCCAGCCGCGAGGCGAGCGCCAGCGTATCGGCCAGCTGGCGGCGATCGATGTCGGTGAATTGCTGGTCGCGCCGGGTTTCGATGTGCACGACGGTCCAGGGTGCCCGCAGCGCGTCTGCAAGGCGCTTGCCGGCGCGGACGAGGCCGGTGGACACGGGCTGCTCACTGATGGCGACGAGGATCCGGTCGCCGACGGCAAAGCTGCCTGCCAACGCATTGGCCCGGATGTGATCCAGCATCTGCGCGTCGACCGCCTGCGCGGCGCGCCGCAGCGCCAGCTCGCGCAGCGCGGTGAGATTGGATTTGGAGAAGAAGTGGCTGAGCGCGCGCGTCGCTTCTTGCGGGATGTAGACCTTGCCCTCTTTCAGCCGCTCGATCAGCTCGTCGGGCGGGATATCCACCACTTCGATTTCGGCCTGTTCGAGGATGCGGTCGGGCACCGTTTCCCGCACGCGGACGCGGGTGAACGAGGCGACGATGTCGTTCAGGCTTTCGACGTGCTGGATGTTGAGCGTGGAATAGACGTCGATTCCGGCATCGAGCAGCTCTTCGACATCCTGATAGCGCTTGGGGTGGCGGCTGCCGGGCGCGTTGGTGTGGGCGAGCTCATCGACCAGCACCAGCGCGGGCGCGCGGGCGAGGATGGCGTCGAGGTCCATCTCGCCGAGGCTGTGGCCGGCGTGATCGACCTGGCGGCGGGGGACGATCTCATGGCCGTGGACAAGTGCCTCGGTTTCGCGGCGGCCGTGCGTTTCGACGATGCCGACGACGACGTCGATGCCGGCCTCTTTCAGCCGGCGGCCGTCGGTCAGCATTTCCCAGGTCTTGCCGACACCGGGGGCCGCCCCAAGAAACAGCTTGAGGCGGCCACGCCCCTCCTGCGCCGCCTGGCGCAACAGGGCTTCCGGGGATGGGCGGTTTTCTTCCGTCACGCGGCCGGTTTAGCGCGAAGGGCATCCAGCCGTCGATTGAGTTCGAAGAGATTGACGCGCGGCTCGCCGAAGAAGCCGAGCAGCGGTTGTTCGACGGTGGAATCGACCAGTGCGCGAACGTCGGCCGGGGAAAGGTTGCGAACGCGGGCGATCCGATCGACCTGATAGCGGGCAGCCTCCGGGCTGATGTGCGGATCGAGGCCCGAGGCCGAGGCGGTGACGAGATCGGCCGGGATGGCCTTCCCGGGCTCGGCGCGGCGCAGGCTTTCCACCTGCCCTGCCACGCGATCGACCAGCGCCTTCGACGTGGGGCCGAGGTTGGATCCGGAGGAGGCTAGGCCATCGTAGCCGCTGCCCGCCGCCGAGGGGCGGCTGTTGAAATATCGTTCCGAGGTGAAGGCTTGCCCGGCGACGGTGGAGCCAACCACCCTGCCCCCTTCGGAGACGAGGCTGCCGTTCGCCTGCCGGGGAAACAGCAGCTGCCCCAGCCCGGTCAGCGCCAGCGGATAGGCAAGCCCCAGCAGCAGCGCAAACAACAATGTCATCACCAGTGCCGGGCGCAGCGACGAAAGAATATCCTTGTTCATTTCCATGCCTCCTCAGGCAAGACCCAGGCCGTTGACGGCCAGATCGATGAGCTTGATGCCGATGAATGGCGCGATCAGGCCGCCCAGCCCGTAAACCGCCAGATTGCGGCCCAGCAGAGCCCCCGCGCCCATCGGCCGATAGCGAACGCCCTTCAGCGCCAGCGGCACCAGACAGGGGATGATCAGCGCGTTGAAGATGATCGCCGAGAGGATCGCGCTTTCCGGCGTCGCGAGGCCCATGACATTCAGGACCCCGAGACCGGGATAGAGCACCACGAACATCGCCGGGATGATGGCGAAATATTTGGCGACGTCGTTCGCGACCGAGAAGGTGGTAAGCGCGCCGCGGGTCATCAGCAGCTGCTTGCCCAGGCCAACCACCTCGATCAGCTTGGTGGGGTCGCTGTCGAGATCGACCATGTTGCCGGCCTCGCGCGCAGCCTGGGTGCCGGTGTTCATGGCGACGCCGACATCGGCCTGCGCGAGCGCCGGGGCGTCGTTGGTGCCGTCGCCGCACATGGCGACGAGGCGGCCGCCCTGCTGTTCCTTGCGGATCAGCTCCAGCTTGTCCTCCGGGGTGGCCTGGGCGAGGAAATCGTCGACGCCGGCTTCGGCAGCGATGGAGGCCGCCGTCAGCGGGTTGTCGCCGGTGATCATCACCGTGCGGATGCCCATCTGCCTGAGTTCGCCGAAACGCTCGCGGATGCCGGCCTTGACGATGTCCTTCAGGAAGATGGCGCCCAGCATGCGGCCGTCCCGGGCCACCGCAAGCGGGGTGCCGCCGGCGCGGGCGATCTCGTCTGTGATGCGGGTCAGTTCGGTGGCGGCTGCCGTCTTCTCGGCGCCGGGATTGGCGCGGAGCACGGAATCGACCGCGCCCTTCTGGATAACCGATCCGCCTGCCTTCACACCGGATATCCGTGTTTGCGCGGTAAAGGGGATTATCTCTGCTCCGTCCGGGAGGGCGGTTGCTGTCTGGCCGAACTTTTCCCGTGCGAGCACGACGATCGAGCGGCCCTCGGGCGTTTCATCGGCAAGGCTTGCCAGCAGTGCGGCATCGACAAGCTCTGCCTGCGTCGCCCCGCCGACCGGACGAAACTCCGTCGCCTGCCGATCACCCACGGTGATGGTGCCGGTCTTGTCCAGCAGCAATACATCGACATCGCCCGCTGCCTCCACCGCGCGGCCGGATTTCGCCAGCACGTTGAAGCGCACCAGCCGGTCCATGCCGGCGATGCCGATGGCGGAAAGCAGCGCGGCGATGGTGGTGGGAATGAGGGTGATCAGCAGCGCGGCGAGAATCGCCACCGGGATGCTGCCGCCGGCATAGCTGGCAAAGGCCGGGATGGTGCCGACCGCAATCAGGAAGATGATCGTCAGCCCGACCAGCAGCAGGGTCAGCGCGATTTCGTTGGGGGTCTTGCGACGCTCGGCACCTTCCACCAGCGCGATCATCCGGTCCAGGAAGCCCTGCCCCGGATTGACGGTGACGCGGACGCGGATCTCGTCGGAGATGACGCGTGTGCCGGCCGTCACGGCCGAGCGGTCGCCGCCAGCCTCGCGGATAACGGGCGCGCTCTCCCCGGTGATGGCGGCCTCGTTGACGGAGGCGACGCCGGAGACCACCTCGCCGTCTACGGGGATCAGGTCGCCGGTTTCCACCAGCACGATGTCGCCCATCTTCAGCGCGCTGGCCGGGACATTTTCGTGCACGCGGCCGTCGCCCTTCAGGCGCTTGGCGGTGAGATCGGCCTTGGTGGCGCGCAGCGACGCCGCCTGCGCCTTGCCGCGCCCTTCGGCCAGGGCCTCGGCGAAGGTGCCGAACAGCACCGTCAGCCACAGCCAGACGACGAGTTGCAGCTTGAAGCCGAGGGCCAGGCCATCCTGCCCCACCACCAGCAGGACGGTGAGGAGTAGCGCGACGACGGCGGTCACGAACAGGACCGGGTTGCGGATCAGTTCGCGCGGGCTGAGCTTGCGAAAGGCGTCGCGGATCGCCGGAACGATCAGGTCGGCCGTAAACAGGGATGGGGATCGAGCCATTTCGAAAATCCTCAGAAGAGCTGGCCGCGGACCATCGCGATGTGATCGGCGACTGGCCCCAGCGCGAGGCTGGGCAGGAAAGTGAGGCCGCCGACGATCAGGATGATGCCGACGAGCAGGCCGGTCCACAGCGGTCCCGTGGTGGGGAAGCTGCCGGCAGTCTCCGGCGTGTAGCGCTTGGCTGCGAGGCCACCGGCTATTGCCAGCATCGGTATGATGACGAAGAAGCGACCGATCCACATCGCGACACCCAGCAGCCCGTTGTAGAAGGGCGTGTTGGCGCTGAGCCCGGCGAAGGCGGAGCCGTTGTTGGCGACGGCGCTGGTGAAGGCGTAGAGAATTTCCGAGAAGCCGTGCGGGCCCTTGTTGAGAGGGCCGGCGAGGCCTGCGGGGGTGACCGAGGCAATCGCGCTGAGGCCAAGGATCATCAGCGGCAGCACGGCAATCGCCAGCACCGCCAGCTTTACCTCGCGCGCCTCGATCTTCTTGCCGACATATTCCGGCGTCCGGCCGACCATCAGCCCGGCAACGAAGATCGCGAGGATGGCGAACAGCAGGAAGCCGTAGATGCCGGCCCCTACCCCGCCGATGACGACTTCGCCGAGCTGCATGTTGAACAGCGGGATGAGGCCGCCGAGCGCGGTGAAGCTGTCGTGCATGGCGTTCACCGCTCCGCACGAGGCAGCCGTGGTGATGACGGCAAACAGGGACGAGGCAGCGATGCCGAAGCGCACCTCCTTGCCCTCCATGTTGCCGCCCATCACGCCGAGGCTATGGAAAATCGGATTGCCGGCAGCCTCCGCCCAATAGGCGAGCGTTACGCCCGCGAGGAATAGCACCATCATCGCCGCCAGGATCGCCCAGCCCTGCCGCGGATTGCCCACAGCCTTGCCGAAGGCGAAGGTAAGGCCGGCGCCGATGGCAAAGATCGACAGCATCTGCACCAGGTTGGTGAGCGCCGTGGGATTTTCGAACGGGTGAGACGAGTTCACGTTGAAGAAGCCGCCGCCATTGGTGCCGAGCATCTTGATCGCCTCCTGCGAGGCGACCGGGCCCAGCGCCAGCGTCTGCTTCGCGCCTTCGAGCGTGGTGATGTCGACGGAGCCGGCCAGAGTCTGCGGGACGCCGCTGGCGATGTAGAACAGCGCCAGCAGAACGCACAGAGGCAGCAACAGATACAGAGTGACGCGGGTGCAATCGGCCCAGAAATTGCCGATGGTAGCGGCGCTTCTGCGGGCAAAGCCGCGGAACAGGGCGAATGCCAGCGCGATGCCGGTGGCGGCAGAGAGGAAGTTGTGGATCGTCAGCCCGAGCATCTGGCTGAGGTTCGACATCGTCGATTCCCCGCCATAGCTCTGCCAGTTGGTGTTGGTGGTGAAGCTGATCGCGGTGTTGAAGGCGAGATCCTGGCCAAGGCCAGCGTAACCGAGCGGGTTCAGCGGCAAGAGCCCTTGCAGGCGCAGCACGAGATAGGTGAACAGCAGCGCCGCGAAGTTGAACACCAGCATGTGCAGGGCATAGCGGCGCCAGCCCTGCTCTTCGGTGGGGTCTATGCCGGAGAGACGATAGAAGCCGGCCTCCACCGGGCCGAGCAGGCGGTGCAGCGGCGTGCGGCGGCCTTCGTATAGCGCATGGAGCCAGAGCCCCATCGGCTTTGCGAGCGCCAGCACGAGGCCGGTGAAGACTGCGATCAGCAGCCAACCCTGGAATGTCATGGACGCGCTCCCTTCAGAAGCGCTCGGGCCGTGCGAGCACGGCGACGAGATAGATTAGAAGTCCGGCGGCAGTGAGGCCGGCTAGCCAAAGGTCTGTGGTCATCTCAGGCGCGGTCGCAAAGCGCGACATAGATGACGCTGGCCACGAGAAGCGCGGCAAGCAGACCAATCCAGATCAGGTCCTGCATGTAGAATGCTCCCGCAGAACGCCCGCCGCAGGAGGCGGCACAGGTCGTCTGCAGTTGCTTCACTAGGCTGGCGCAGCGTTTGAATTCGAGACGCGGGAACAGGCGGGCGCATAGTATTTGCGTATGATTTCACGAAATGCCGTGGAGAGGGGAGCCGCATCGCGCCTTGTGTATTCTCCCTCTCTGTCGCTGCTTGCCGGCCGTTGGCAGGTCGATCTGCCCAGGTGCAGCGCGGTCTGTTCACAGCCTGTCTGGACAGGCGTAGACAAGGGGGTTAGGCGGTATGTTATATCATCACTCACAATCATGCTTGCAGACGCAGGAGCGCATATGCCCTCATCCGACAACCGCCTGCCCGTCACCGTCATCTCGGGTTTCCTGGGAGCTGGAAAGACGACGCTTTTGAACAGCATACTGGCCAATCGGGAAGGCCGGCGCGTGGCGGTGATCGTGAACGACATGTCGGAAGTGAACATCGATGCCGACCTTGTGCGGGGAGGAGAGGCAGCGCTCTCGCGCAGCGAGGAAGCGCTGGTGGAAATGACGAACGGCTGCATCTGCTGCACCCTGCGCGAGGATCTGCTGAAAGAAGTCCGCGCCCTCGCCGAGGCCGGGCGCTTCGATTATCTGGTGATCGAAAGCACCGGCATATCCGAGCCCCTGCCCGTGGCGGCAACCTTCTCGTTCCGCGACGAGGAGGGGGAATCGCTTGGCGATGTCGCCAGGCTGGACACGATGGTGACGGTCGTCGACGCCCTGAACCTGTTTGCCGACTATAGCAGCGAGGATTTCCTCTCTGACCGCGGGGAATCGCTGGGAGACGACGACAATCGGCGGCTGGTGAGCCTGCTGGTGGAGCAGATCGAGTTTGCCGACGTGATCGTGATCAACAAGGCGGGGGATGTGAGCCCGTCGCAACTGGCGCGGGTGCAGCAGCTGGTTGCGTCGCTGAATGCCGACGCGCGCATCATCTGTGCAACGCGTGGCCGCGTGCCATTGGATGAGGTGCTGGCGACGGGGCGCTTCGACGAGGAACATGCCGAGAACCACCCCCTGTGGGCGAAGGAGCTGTATGGCTTTGCCAGCCATCGGCCGGAGACCGAGACCTATGGCGTCGAGAGCTTTGTCTATCGCGCGCGACGGCCCTTTGACCCGGCGCTGCTGCACCAGTTCCTGAGCGATGGAGGGCTGGCAAAGGTGCTGAGGGCCAAGGGCCACTTCTGGCTTGCGACCCGCCCCGATTTTGTCGCCGAACTGGCGGTTGCGGGCCGGCAGACGATGGTCTCCCGGTTGGGCCGGTGGTGGGCTGCGGTGCCCCGCAACCGATGGCCCGCAGACGACCAGTTCGAGCGGCATGTGCGCAAGAACTGGGATCAGACCTGGGGCGACCGGCGGCAGGAGCTGGTGTTCATCGGCCTTGAGATGGACGAGGCGGACATCCGCCGCCGGCTGGATTCCTGCCTGGTCGAGGCAGAGGAGTTTTCACCCGAGCCATGGTCTGGCCTCGCGGATCCATTTCCGCGTTGGGAGGAAGCACAGGCTGTCCCGGCCTAGCCTGCCGGGGGCGCCAGGACAAAGCGGCCGAGATCTGCGGAGAAGCGAACGCCTTCCGTGTCGAAGGCGCGCCCGATATGCCCCTGGACGATGAGGTCCTGCGACGTCCCCGCCGTCACGGCGCCGGCACCGTCCAGCAGCCAGACTTCATCCGCCAGCTGCAGCGACAGGTCGAGATCGTGGCTGGAAAGCAGCACGATATTGCCAGTGGCATGGGCATGCCGGCGAAGCAGGCTCATCACCTCGACGCGCCCGGGAAGATCGAGGAAGGCGGTGATTTCATCGAGGATCATCAGCCTTGGCGCCTGCGCCATCGCACGGGCGATCATCACCCGCTGGCGCTCTCCGTCGGACAGCGCGTCGAACAGGCGGGCTGCAAAAGCGGTGCTGCCTGTCTGCTGCAGCACGGAGGCGATGATTGCCCTGTCGTCCGCGGAAAGCCGACCCTGCCAGTTGGTGAAGGGCTGCCGTCCCATCGCGACCACATCATCGACGGTCATGCCCGGGCTGTTCAGCCTTTCCGTCAACACAACCGCGATGCGGCGGGCGCGGCTGTGCGGGCGCATGGCCGCAATATCGTCGCCGTCCAGCAGCGCACGTCCGGCCGTCGCCGTCTGCAGGCCGGCCAGCGTTCGCATCAGGGTGGATTTCCCTGCCCCGTTGCGGCCCAGAACACAGATGAAGCGCCCCGGTTCGACAGTCATCGACAGGTTGCCCAGGACGACACCGCGCGGCGGCCCGTAGCCGACGGCCAGATCCTTCAGCTGCAGCATCAGTGCTGCCCCCGCATCGTGCGCGAGAACAGCAGCAGGGCGATCACCACGGGCGCGCCGACGAGCGCCAGCACGGCGTTCAGGTGGAGGAAATGCTGTTCCCACGGGGCGTGGACGACAAGATCGGCCGCGAGCGCGAGCAACGCCCCGGAAAGGGCGGCAAGCGGCAACAGCGGCAGTATCCGGGCGGTGCCGGCCACGGCCCGCGCAAAGTGCGGGACGATCAGGCCGACGAAGGTAACCGGGCCGCAGAACGCCGTGACCGGGGCCACCAGCAACACGACCGCCGCCAGTGTCAGTCGCCGCAAACGGCTTACATCGGTGCCAAGGCTGCGGGCATAGGTTTCCCCCAACAGAAGCGCGGTCAGCGCCTTCGCATTGAACAGCGCGAGAAGCGCGCCCAGCAGCACCGGAGCGGCCAGCACCGGCATGTCTGCCAGCTGTACATTGGCAAACGTGCCGTCGTTCCAGCCCGAGAACACCCGGCCGCCGACGCGGTTGGCGAAATGCAGCACGATGCTGACGATGCCCTGCACGGTGAAGCCCAGCATCAGCCCGACGACGAGCAGGGTCACGGTGCTGACGCGCCGGGCCACCATCATCATCAGCAGGGCGAAAACCGCGACGCCCAGCATCGCGCCCAGGGTTGTCGACGGGCCTTCGAACGCCTGCAGGAAGGAAATCGCCTGCGGGCCCGCAAAGGCCGCGGCGGTGACCACCAGGGCAACGCCGAGCTGGCCCCCGGCGGTCAGCCCCAGAGACCAGGCGTCTGCCATCGGGTTGCGGAAAAGCGCCTGCATCAGCACGCCGCCGATCCCCAGCGCGCCCCCGGCGATGATTGCGGTGAGCACCCTCGGCAGGCGGATATCGCGGACGATATGACCGTTGAGGCTGTCTCCGCCGCCCGCCAGCGCCTGCACGACATCGGCTGCGGGGACGCTGATCATGCCCCAGCCCAACGCGAATATGGCGCAGGCAAGCACGGCTGCCCCAAGGCCGGCAGAGCCGGCCGCGGTCCGCGCAAACACCGTCATCTGGCGGCCTTCTCGTCTGGCCGGATATAGCGGAAGGGTTGATCCCGCAGCGCCGGATGCAGCATCCGCACGATGTCCCCCAGCAGCAGGTCCGGGCGGATCACAGCCATCTCATAATAGTCGAAGGCGTCGGCATCGGCCTTCTGCATCCCGTCGGAGGCGAACAGGCAGCCCTCGCGATAGGCGCGGAACTGGCTGAGCGTGGCGACATGGGAGAAGGGCTGGGAGTGGGTGTCTCTGAGGATCCAGCAATCCGCATCCCGGCCCTTTGCCAGCAGGGCTTCGGTGCTGATCCTGTTGAAACTGTCGCGCCGGGGATCGTCGGGCTCCTCCAGCGGATTATGCCCGTTGGCGTCGCGGAGGAGCTTTGCGTCTGCGTTGCGCATGGTTGCCGCCCAGCTATCCCCGCCGGCGAACCAGGCCGAGATCACGGAGCGCGTCGGCTGTGCGCGCGCTGCGGCCTTTAGCCGGTCGACATTGGATTCCACCATGGCCGCAAAGGCGTCTGCCTCTTTTTTCACGTCCGGTGAGCAATCCGACAAGCCGCACATAATCCACCCGGCCCATATAGTCCGGCTCGTTGTCCAGAAAGAGCGGAACCACCGGGATGCCAAGTGCCTCGATGCGGGGCTTGGCGCCCACATTCTTCATGTCGCCCATCGCCATGAGCAAAATGTCGGGCTGCGCCGCGACCAGCGCGTCCAGTTCCGGCGGTGAGTGCCAGCCATAGCCGATCTGCCTGATCTCGCCCGCGCGGACGCGGGCGCGCAGCGCATCGTCATAGGATTTCACGCCGCCCACCGCGACCAGCCTGTCGGTGATGCCCAGTACCTTGGCGATAGCCTCGTGCGGGGCGGCGTTGCTGGCGATCCGCATCACGGGCGTGCGGATCAGCGTCGCTCCGGCCAGATCGCCGGTCAGCGGCGGCGGCGTCTGCTCGCGGGGGACCAGCACCAGCCGCTGCACCTGCTCCTGCCCGACCGCCTCGCCGCCCCAGCTGACCACCGAAGCCTTCAGGTCGACGATGCGGTAGCCGTCGCGCTCGACCACGCGGAAGGTGCGGGCATGCCGCATGGGAATTTCCCGCCCTTCCGCGACGCCGGTTGCCGCCGGCTGCGCGCTTTCGCCGCCGCAGCCCGCCACCAGCAGCGCCGTTGCCAGCACGGCCAGAAGCGTGCGCATCAGAACGCGGCTTTTACCGTTGCGCGAAGCTGGCGCGGAGGCCCCGGCGTTGCATAGGTCGGCGTCGAGACGCCGCCGAAGTAGAAGTAATATTCCTTGTCGAAGAGGTTGGTGACGGACAGGTCCAGCGAGATGCCGCGCCAGCTTTCCGGGGCGATGCGCGCATTCAGCGAGACCAGTTCATAGCCGCCGGCAAACAGGCTGTTGTCGGTGGTGACCGCATAATCATCATAGAATTCCAGGGTGCCGCCCGCGCTGAGCCACGATGTGATGCGCTGGTCAGCGGAGAGGAAGACGATGTTCGGCGCAACGCCCGTCGGTGTCTTCCCAGACAGATCCTGGCCGCCGGAGAGTATAAGCTCGCCCCATTTCGGGGCGATATGGCTGTACTGGACGCGCAGGTTCGTCCCCTCCACCGGGCGGATATCCAGCGCGACTTCCACGCCGGTCACATCATAGCGCTGGCCGAAAGTGATCAGCGTCGGCGGCGCGGACCAATCGTCTTCGGCGGCCGGGTTCGGAATCGAGGTGCGCCGGTTCTTCTGCCAGGTCTGATAGAGCGCGGCTTCGAAGCGCAGTGTGTCGCCCAGCGCCCTGCCCTTCACGCCAACCTCGACGCTGTCGATCGTGGTCGGTTTCAGTTCCGGGCGATAATATTGCACCGGATCATTCTCGAACGCGGGGCCGAAGTTGGAATTGAAGCCCCGCCCATAGGCGGCATAGACCTGCCCGAAGCCGGTTCGCCACGAGAGCGAGGCCTTGGGCGAAAAGGCTTGTGACTTCAGCCAGGCCTCGCCGCCGGGGCCGACCGAGGGCAACGGCGCAAACTCGGAATGGCGGCGGAAGCTGTCGAACCGCCCGCCAAGGGTGAGCAGAAGCCGATCGGTGAGGCTGATTTCATCCTGGATGAAGGCGCCGAAAAAGCGGTCGTGAAAGCGTGCGTCCGTCTGCACCTGATCGACCACGAAGCATGGATGATTGCGGTTCACCACTTCGCCCGTGTTCCAGTCGATCTCGGCCAGGAAGAAGGTGAAGCCGCACTGCGGCGTGAAGCCGTTCTGCCCGGACCAGGACGAGAGGGTCCGGTTGACGGTATCTTCGTAGGAGATGCCGCCGATCAGCTTGTGGGCGCCAAGGTCGGCCGAAAGGCTGGCTTCGCCGAACAGGACGCGCTGGCGCGGATTGCCGCGAAAACCATTGACGCCAAACACGTTGCGGGACGTGTCCAGCCCGTAGGCGTCGTAGAAGTTCAGGAAGTTGTTGCGCTCGAAGTTGCGATACTGGCCGGTCAGCTTCAGCGTGAACCGTTCGCCGATCCCCTGTTCCAGCGTTGCGGTGCCGATATAGCCTTTCGATTGCTCTCCGGGTTCGCCGAGCGCCAGAAGCGGCTTGCGCTCCGCCAGCACGCGGCCAGCGGAGTCCAGCGGCACGCCGTTGGGCATTTCGATGTCGCGGTTCAGGTAGCTGCCGCTCAGGCCCAGACGGGTCTTCTCGCCCAGATCGAAATCGAACTTGGCGTAGAGGCTCCAGTTGCGGCGCTCGCTGTTCTCGCGCCAGCCGCCATCCTGTTCATAGGCGCCCCCCAAAAGCAGCCCGCCCTTTTCGCCCAGCTTGCGGGACAGGGTGGCAGATCCCCGGTAATAGCCGTCGTTGCCGGCACCGATGCTGGCGCGGAGGCTGTCCTCAGCGGGGCTGCGGGTTATGTAGTTGACCCCGCCGTATATGGCGCCGCGTCCGTAGAGCGCAGACAATGGGCCTTTCACGACTTCAATCCGTTCGACCGCATCGTAGGGGATGTCGGCCAGCAGCGGCTCTTCGAAGGCGCCCACGAACGGTACGCCATCCAGCAGGGCCAGAAAGCCGTCTGTACCGGTGGAACCGCGAATGGAAACGAACGGGAACACATCCCCGTCCCCTTCGCCGCGCCGGAACGACACCCCTGTCACACCGCGAAACTCGTCCGTTCCCGTGGTGAAGCCCTGCACCCGAAGCGTGTCCATATCCTGCACCGCGACGGCAGCGGGCACATCTTCCAGTGCGCGTTCACTGCGGGTCGCAGTCACCACGATGATGTCGGGATCCTGAAGGTCGGGCGCGGCGGCGATGGCCGGGAGCGTCTGGACAAGGAACAGAGGAGTCGCGACAAAAGACAGGTAATTCAGCAAGTTCATTAGGTCGTCCGTATTGCGGGTTATTGGGAAACAGGGGTCGTAACGGGGTCTTCCACAGCGTCGATCACCAGCAGCAGGCGCTGCTGCCCCGTGTCGGCGATCGGCGGAGAGCGGTGGAGGATCGACGGGTTTTCCGCCCAGAGACGCCCCTTGAGCAGGGCGAATGCAAAAGGCTCCAGGCTGTGGATATCCTCAGGCGCGGGATCGTTGCGCGCGGCCGCGTGGATCCATTGCGTCCCCGGTCCGATATAGGTCGCGAGACCACGCAGCGTGACATAATCGGCATGGAAGAGACGGCAGGCATTGTCGTCGATGCACTCAAGCCGCAGCGCCACGCCCGTCGCGCCGCTCACCTCGAGCAGATGCCCTGCAGCTTCCAGCACATGCGCCCTGAGGGCCGGCATGTCGGGATAGCCTGCCGTGCGCATTGCGTCCGATAGCAAGTCGGCAAGCGCTTGCGCGGGCGCGGCCAGCCGCAGGTTCTCCACGCTGGCGAGGTCCAGTTCACGCAGCTCTGCCAGCAGCGCCGTCGGGGCCGTTCGATTCCAGATCGCAAGATCGACTGCCGGATGCAGAATGTCGCGCAGCACCTCCGGGTCGCGCGACTCCCTGTCTGGAGTTTCCCAGCGGTCCTCCATGCGCAAACTTGGCGATATCAACTGGCGCAATCCCTTTGGTCTGGAATGAGACGTTATAACATGGCATTGCGCAACTAATGAGGGATTGGCAAGGCCAAACAAGGCGACTTTCCGGGCCAGATCCGGCAATTGTCCCTTGGAATGAAGGGCGGCACCGCGATCGGCGGTTCGCCACAGCAGCTGCGTATCTGTTGCTGCTGGCGTCTCCCCTTGCGGCCCAGACCCTGCCGACCGCCGAACCGACACCGCCCGAAGCCGCCGAACCCGCCGAACCCGCCATGCCAAGCCAGGGGCGATCCGGCGAGAATGCCGTTCGCCAGGCTGACGATGCCTTCGGCTTCAGCGTAGGTCGGGAAACGCTTGGCCTGTACTCGTCCAGCAATGTGCGCGGTTTTTCACCCTTCGCGGCAGGCAATGTCCGGATCGAAGGCCTTTATTTCGATCCATACCTGACCCTTCTGCCGCGTTTGCGGAAATCGACCGCGATCCGGGTTGGCATATCCGCAATTGGCTACCCCTTCCCCTCTCCGACGGGGATAGTCGATTACAGCTTTCGAAAGCCGGGCGACAGCGCTTCCCTGTCTGCGCTCACCGGTCTGGACAGCTATGGCAATGCGGCGGCTGAGTTCGACGCCGCCCTGCCCCTGTCCCGGGAACTGAGCCTGGGTTTCGGCGCCCAACTCTCCCGCAACGATTTCTACAACGGCACGACCAGCCTGTCGCACAACCAGGCGGCCGCCCTGCGCTGGCGCCCGAGCGACCGGCTGGAGATCATCCCCTTTGCCCAGCGCAGCGAGGTGCTGGATGACGAGGCCGGACCGATCTATGTGCCGGCCGGGCCGTTCCTGCCGCCGCCGGTTCCGCGGCGGCGCTTCGATGGCCCGTCGTGGGCTGATTATAACAGCGTCGGCAGCCTGTTCGGAATTCTGGTGACCGCATCGCCGGCGCCCGGCTGGCAGTTCAGAACCGGCCTGTTCCGGTCGCTTTACAACGATCGCACCGCCTTTGCGCATCTTCTGGTCGATCTGATGCCCGACGGCACCGCCGAGCGGCTGATCATTGCCGATCCGCCCAGCCGCTTCATATCCTCGTCCGGCGAAATGCGGCTGAGCCGGTCGCTGGCAGAGGGGCCGCGCCTGCATGTGATCCACCTGTCGGTGCGCGGGCGCGATCGCCGTGCGCGTTATGATGGTTCCGATGCCGTGGATTTCGGGCCGATGCGGATCGGTGAGCGGTTCGATCCGCCGCCGCCGGAGTTCATCTTTTCCGGCCAGACCCGCGATCAGGTTCGGCAATGGTCTGCCGGTATGGCCTATCAGGGGCTGTGGCGCGATGTCGGCGAGCTGAGTTTCGGCATCTCCAGAACCGACTACCTCAAGAAATCCACGTTGCCGGGAGAGCCGGCGCTTTCAACCCGGTCGCGCCCCTGGCTCTATAATGTGGCGACTGCCGTGCATCTTTCGCCCGCGCTGTCCTTCTATGCAGGCTATTCGCGCGGGCTGGAAGAAAGCGGGACTGCGCCCGACAATGCCAGCAACCGCAACCAGCCGCTTCCCGCCATCCTGACGCGGCAGGTGGAGGCCGGGATGCGCTTGCAGATCAGCACGGACATCAAGCTGATCGCCGGCGCATTCGACCTGCGAAAACCCTATTACAACCTGGATGCGAACGGCCGGTACGACCTGCTGGGCGACGTCGTGAGTCAGGGTGTGGAGGCCTCTGTATCGGGCAACCTCACGCCCTCCCTGCGCGTCATTGCGGGAGGCGTTCTGCTGCGGCCGCGGGTGACGGGAGAGGGGGTGAGCCTTGGCCGCGTGGGAGAGCGCCCGGTCGGCCTGTCGCCCCGATCCCTCGACTTCAACCTGGACTGGGATACGCCGCTGCCCGGCATTTCCACCGACATCGCCGTTTCGAACAGCGGCTCCGTGCCGGCGACCCGCAACAATCTGGTGTTCATTCCGGCGCGAACCCTGGTCGACGTGGGTGGCAGATATCGCTTCCGGCTGGCGCAAAGGCCGGCGACCTTGCGGGTATCGGTTTCGAACCTCTTCCATGTCTATGGCTTCGAACTCCGTGGCGCCGGCGCCTATGACATCATTCCGGGCAGGGTCTTCTCTGCGTATCTGACGGTGGACATCTGAACAGCGGCAATTTCGATCCGGCCAAGGCACATCGGGCCAACAGGGGACCCACCTATGGATGACAGCAATCCTTTTCTGAAGATGTTTCAGGACCCCGAAGCCGTGGCCCGCTACGCGGAAGGGCCGCCCCCGTTCGTGCCGGGTTTCGATGCTCTGCACCGCATGACCGACGTGCTGCTTTCGGAAGCAGCGCCCGCCGACGCGCATGTGCTGGTGCTGGGTGCCGGCGGCGGGCTGGAGCTGAAGGCGCTCGCCTCCCGGCATCCCGGCTGGCGGTTCGTGGGCGTCGACCCCGCCCGGCCGATGCTGGATCTGGCCGTGCGGACGCTGGGCCCGCTTTCAGCACAGGTGGAGCTGGTCGAAGGCTATATCGACGATGCCCCCGAAAATCAGTTCGACGCTGCCGTCTGCCTGCTGACCCTGCATTTCCTGGACAGGGCCGAACGCCTTCGCACGCTGAAGGAAATTCTCCGCCGGCTGCGGCCCGGTGCACCGTTTGTGGCCGCGCACAGCAGCTTTCCGCAGGATCCCGCCGTGCGGGGTCTCTGGCTGTCGCGCTATGCGGCGCACGCCATTGCCGCAGGCGCCGATCCGGCGCTGGCCGAGCAGGCCCGCCAGGGGGTGGAAACGACCATCCATCTGTTCGATCCGGAAGAGGACGAAGCGATTCTGCGCGAAGCCGGATTCCGCGACGTCTCGCTGTTCTGGGCCGCCTTCACCTGGCGCGGCTGGATCGCTTATGCCTGATCGGCGCCGGCGGCTCAGCCGGGTTTTGCATCGGTGAAGCGATAGAAGATGCCCTGTTCGTCGTCCCCGTGGAGGGACAACAGCCCTTCCATGGTGACGACATCATAGCCGGTGGCGACGGGCGTTGCCGTTCGCACCTCGATGAACTGCATCGGGGCGGGGTTCAGGTGGAAGGGACAGTCGGGCGGATAGGCCAGCAGCACGAAATGCGTCTGTTTCGGGCTGTTCTGCAACGGCATCATATAGCCGCTTACCTTGATCCGCTTGCCGGCGAGCGCTTTCACATTGGCTGGAAAAACCGGCTTGGAGCGGATGAGCCCCTGCTTGTCGGTCCGGGTGATTTCCTTGGTGGATTCCAGCAACGCCCACGATACGCCGCCCTTGGGGGTTGGCGCCGCCACCCACACGGATTCACTGGGCCGAAGCGGCGGACCGGGCTGGGGCTGGATGGCGAGCGCCGGAGCGCTTGCCAGGCCGGCGGCAAGCAGGGCGGAGAGGAACAGGGGTCTGTGGGTCATTGGGCCTCGGCAAGCGTCTGGGCGAGATCGGTTCGATAGACCTGGATAGCAGGCAGAAGCGCTGCGAGCAGCCCGAGACCAAGGGCCCCAAGCACGATCAGCATTTCCGCCGGATCGACGTGCAGCGCCGATATGCCAAGTTCGTGCAGTTCCGGGAAGAAGATCTGCGCAATGCCGATGACCGAATGGCCCAGCAGCAAGCCGAGCACGGCCCCGGCCGCGGCCAGCAGCAGCCCTTCCAGCATGACCTGGCCGAACACCTGTGCCCGCGACGCCCCGATCACCCGAAGCAGCGCCATGTCGCCCTGCCGCCTCTGCAGCGAGCCATAGAGGGCGACGAAGATCGACAGGCCGGCGGTCAGCATCTGCAACAGGGCGAGCACGCGCATGGTGTCGAGGCCGATGCCCACCAGCGAGAGAACACGGGCCAGTTCGACAGCCGGCACGGCGGCTTGCAGACTGGTCTGGCGGTTGATGAATCCGGGCAGCTGAACGGCGCCCAGCGCCGAGCGGTACTGCACCAGAACCGCCGTGACTTCCGGCTTCAGCTCGGTGGCTGCGCCTGCGTCCCGCGCGGAATTGCCGGATTCCGAATGCGCTTCATGGTCATGCGCTTCATGCTCATGTGCGTCGTGATCGTGCGCGTCGTGTTCGTGCGCCTCATGTTCATGCGCGTCGTTATCGTGCGCGTCGTGTTCGTGCGCCTCATGTTCATGCGCAATGCCGTGCGCCTCCCAGACGCTTTCCACCGGCGTCAGGATCAATCGGTCGAGAACCGTGCCAGTCGGCTTCAGGCGGCCGACCACCACGAACGGCGTCGCGTCATGGACATGCCCGCCTTCTCCCAGGCCGTGGCTGCCGGAAAAGCGCTGGCCAAGGCCGGCGCCAGTGCCCGTTGCGACATCGCTGCCGATGACTGCTTCCATTGGCTTTGCGAACAGGCGCCCGTCGGCCAGCGACCCGCCATATAGGTCAACATAGGCCGGCTCGGTGCCGACGATGCGGAAACCGCGAAAATTGTCGCCAAGCGCAAGCGGGATCGCCTGCCGGACAGTCGCCTGCTGCCGCAGGAGATCGACCGTTTCCAGCGGCACATTTCCCGTGGGTGCGTCGATGTGAAACACGCTGGAGAGGATGAGCTGCATCGGCGAGCCCTTGGCGCCCACGACGAGGTCGATCCCCTGCGCATCGCGGTCCATCCGGCTTTCCAGCTGGCTGGAGAATATCCGCAGCAGAACGAGCGTCGCCACGCCCAGCGTCAGCAACAGGATGTTCAGCAGGGTGGCAAGCTTGCGGTCGCGCAGATACGCAAGTGTCAGCGAGAACATGTTCATGTGAGGGCGCCCAGTTGCAGCCGCTGCCCGAAGCGGTCGCGGATGCGCGCGTCGTGGGTTGCGACCAGCAGCGTCGCCCCCGTCGCCTCGGCGCTTTCGAACAGCAGGTCCATCATGCGCGCGGCATTTCCGTCATCGAGGGCCGATGTAGGCTCGTCTGCGATCAGCAGCGCCGGCCGTGTCACCAGCGCGCGGGCGATGGCGATCCGCTGGCCTTCGCCCTGGCTGAGTTCGCGGGGACGCCCATGGGCGCGGTGTGAAAGCCCGGCCAGATCGATCAGCCTGTCCACGTCGGCCGGATCCTGCAGGCGGCGCCCGATGCGCTGGGCCAGCAGCAGATTTTCCCGAACCGTCAGCGCGGAAACCAGACGCAGCGTCTGGAAGACGAGACCTATGGTCCGCCGGCGCAGGTCATCTCGGGCGGCGGCGGGCTGCCCCGTCATCCGTTCCCCGGCGATCTCCACATCGCCAGCAACCGGCGTAACCAGGCCGCAGATGATGTTGATGAGGCTGGTCTTGCCAGAGCCTGACGGCCCGAGAAGCAGGGCATGCCGATGCCGGTCGAGCTGCCAATCGTCGATATCGACGATGGAACGCCCGCCAATGGAATGGCGCAGCCCCCTCAGCCGGAGCAAGGGCGCGTCCTGAACCATATTGCTCAACGTGGATAGGAAGCCGTTACCGGCGAGGCTTTTTCAGGTTCCGGGAGGGGATCGGGATCGCCGGGTGCGCGCGCAATTGCAGAACCTGCGTCTTTATCGTCCGACGTGGAAAACCGGCTCAGAAACGCCTTCCGCGCCCGCTCGGCGGCTGCGATGCGGTCAGCCTCCATCTGGGCGCGTGCCGCCTGTGCTTCGGCACTTCCGGCAGCATAATCCCAGCCGCCAAAATAGCCGTGCATGTCGCAGGCAGAGGCGGAAGAGGTCATTACGGCCGCGACCAGGGCAGCGTGGAGCAGAGATCGACAGGCCTGTTTCTGAATCATGGCGTTATGTTATACCGTGACCGTTTCCCAAGCAATAGCATGCCTGACGGCGATGGTGTCGCATTCGACATGGAGCATTCAGACGGAACCGTCGCCGCGGCGTTTGACAGTGCGTGGAAGCAATGGTGCGCTGGGTTCAGGCCAACGGCCCTGACTACAGCTATGCGGCCTTCTCCCGGAACGTCAAAGCTGCAGGTTGCGCGGGCTATCTGGTTTCGTTCCTCGGCCGGCGTGTCGTTTACTATGGTCGTACCGCCGATCTCAAACGGCACCTGGCGGCTGGTGCTGTTCTGGATGATCCGGCGCAGCTTCGTCCACTCAACCCACTGGACGGTGGGCAGGGCCGCTCAGCGAAGGGCGGCCCTGACTCGTCTGGTTGTCTTCAGAACGCAATGGTAAGCTTTGCCGTTCCCGATTGAGACCTGAACCCACTTCCAAACTCCGGGGCGTATTGCACGGAGACCGCGATGTTCTTTGCGCCAAGGATGTCGGCACCGATGGAGAACCGGCCGAGTGTACCCGGACCGGCTGTCGTCAGGTCGAAGCTGTCGCCCTGTGGCTGGTCTGCGAACCTCGCCGTCGTCGTCCACTCGCGGGCGCTTCCATATTCGATGGCGGCGCTTGCAAACGGGCGCAGTGTGACCTTGGCAGAGAGCGGCAGCTTCGTGCCAAGCTCGACGCCCGCCACTCCGATCAGTGCGGTGTCGGACTGGGCCTCTACCGCGAGCCGGAACGGCGAGGTGCCGCCTTCGGTAAACGCCTTGTTGGAGACATGAATGGCATGCCCTTCCACGAACGGGCGGAAGAATGTGGTGCCGCCATCGAGCAGATTATAGGCTGCCCGCACATGGCCGCCGATCTGGGATTGTTCCGGCTTTGCGCTGGCCTGTTCGCTCAGGCCAACGGTGATCGTCCGGCTGGACTTGTACCAGCCATAGGCCGCATCGATCCCGGCAGAGAGCTCAAGGCGCGCTGGGGTATAGAGGAGACCAAGGCCGCCCACCAGCGAGTCCCCGCTGATCCGCGCCGTGCGGCTTTCATCGCGGAACTTCGTGCTTTCATAAGCGATGGAGCCGGTCAGGGCCAGATTGTCCGACAAGGGCAGCTGCCCGCCGGTTTGCAGGGCGAACGCATCGGCGCTGTACCCCAGCGTGTCGGCGCTCTCGTCTTGTGTGGTGTCGTTCACCAGCACCCGGCTCCAGCCACAGCGGTCAGCCGTCCGGCTTTCCAGCTGCACCTCCTGGCAGCCACCATAGAGGTTGGCAGCAAAGGTGCGGCTGCTGTTGAAGCGGAAGGCCCCAAAGGCGCCGAGACCCTGCCCCGCCAGCGACCGAAGACCGGCAGCGTAACCCGCATCATCCGTTACACCCAGCAGACGGGTGAAGGCCAGATCGGCGGACGCACCGCCATCGAACAGCGATTGCAGGTTGGCGGCCACCGCCCGCTCGTTGGCGCCAAAGCCAGACGCCTTCGACGCGAAGTTGGCAACCGGCGTGACAGACAGTTCGTTGCCGGAAGCCGTCGCCTTGAAATCATACAGGTGGCTGCTGTCGGCGGTTGTCATCGCAGGATCGAGGGTAAGCTTGCCGGAAGCCGACAGCAGCTTCAGCGAGCGGTTGTGGATGCTCTTGGCGTTCACCGTGAGAGTGTCCCCAACCAGGGCGTCCCCGGTCACCACCAGCCGGTCAGACGTACCACCCGTGAAATCCGCATCAAACACAAGCTTGCCTGCGCCGCTGTAGCTGCCTTCGAGCGTTGTGACGTCGGTTTCGCCGGACAGGTCCATCTTCCCCTTGTTGACGAGCGTGCCGCCGCCAAGGCTGATCGAGGCATAGGGATTGATCGTGCCCGACCCCTCGTTGGTGATGTTCCCATGCGCGATGTGGATGTTGCCGGTGATGTTGCCCCAGTTGGTCCCTACGAAGGCGGCGCCATTGGCGAAGACCGCGGTTCCGGTCTTGGTGTCGTGCGTCGCGATGGTGCCATAGTTCAACAGCTGGTTCGAGAAGGCGTCACCGCCATTGGCGAAGTAGATGGCAGCCGCTGCGTCGAAGCCGGAACTGCCGCCCCAGACCGATGCCGCACTGTTGGTGGAGCTGCCGACGGTGACCTTGATCTGCTCGTTGCTGCCGATGCCGCCATTGTCGGCGCCGCCCGTCGATTGCGCGAAGATGCCGGGCGAAAAGGCGCCCTGGGCATCGACCGCGCCCTGCACGGAGACGTTGACCGGATAGCCGAGGCCGCCGCCGCCAGCCGAGCCGACAAAGGTGCCCACCCGTGTGGCGACCCAGCCGCCGCCACCGCCGACCGACTGGGCGATGATGCCAGCGGCAGACCAACCGGATGTGGTGATGGCTGCGCCGGTGTCGACGGTGACCTTTACGTCGCCGCCATTGCCGACAAAGCTGCTGTGATTGGGCGCGAAGTCCACCATTGCGGCGCCCCAGCCGATGTCGCCGGCGATGCCGCCGCCGCCACCGACCGACTGGGCGAAGACACCGACGCCGCCACGGCCCGAGGTGGTGATGTTGTCGCCAACCTCGACGATGACGCCGCTGTTGCTGTTCTGCGGGTCGAGGCCGGGGTTGACCGTGCCGGTCTTGCCGCCGGAGCCGAGCAGTTCGAGCGCGGTGGCGCCCACCGGCTTGCCGCCCAGCGCAAGGCCGCCGCCACCGGCCACCGACTGCGCCAGGATACCGATTCCATTGTCGCCATTGGTGGTGATGGTGCCGCCAGCGCTGGTCGTCACCTGCGCAGCGCCCGAGATGCCGGAGATCACGCCGCTGGTGGAGCCGAGGCTGATATTGCCCTGGAAGTCCTTCGAGTCGGCGGTGTTGTCCGAACCGCTGGCGGAGTCGAGATTGGCTGCCAGCGTCTTGATGATGCCGCCACCGCCCGAGATCGACTGGGCGATGATGCCATAGCTGTCATGGCCTGCCGTCTGGATGGCGCCCGAGCTGGTCACCTGCGCCAGTTGGGAGATGCCGTTCTTCGCCGTCGAGGTGCCCCCAAGGGATACCGAGAAGCCGAGCGTTTCGATGCCGCCAGTGCCTGGCGCGGTGACGGTGGTGGTTCCGCCGATGCCGCCGCCCATGCCGATCGACTGGGCGATGATGCCGGCTGAAATCGCCCCGGTGGTATAGGCTGAACCGGTGTGGGTGATATTCACAAAGGCACCACTGGTTGCATTCGGGTTGCTGCCAGAACCCTGGGTGCCGCCACCGATCCGGACACCCGACGTGATGCCAGGGCTGGACCAGTCCACGGGGGCCGAGGTCGCTGCCGCCCCGCCCTTGCCGCCGCCGCCGCCGACCGACTGGGCAACGATGGCATCGGACAGGTTGCCCATCGTCGCCACGCTGCCGTTGTTCGTCACCGACATCTCGCCGCCGGCACCGCCGGCGCCGCCCTTGCCGCCGACCGCCAGGATGAGGGTGTTGCTGGACGAGAAGTTGCTCAGATCGATCTTGCCGCCGAGCGCCGCGGTATCATCAAGATAGGTGAAGATATCGCTGCCCGCGACTTCGATGTTGAGCAGCGTCGCCGCGGTTGAGGCCAGGGTCTTCAGGTTGTTGTATTCGGCCATCGCGGTTTCGTAGTCTTCGTGAACTTCGAGAGCCTTGTTGATAATCGCGTTCACGTCACCGGCGGTGGAGTGCGCGTCGCCGTTCGACCCATCGTCCTGCGATGTGTCCGATCCCAGCGTCGTCCCGGCCTTGCCGCCGGCGCCGCCGCCGCCGCCGATCGACTGGGCCAGGATGCCGCCCGCGTCAGCGCCATAGGTGAGGATGGCGCCGGTGTTCGTCACGCCCGAGCTGGAGCCCTTGTAGAAGGTGTCGCCGCCGTTCCCGCCGCTGCCACCGACAGCGACATTGAGGCCGACCGTGGAGGAGGTCGAAGCGGCTGCACCGCCGGCGCGCCCGCCGCCGCCGCCGATGGTTTGTGCCAATATGCCGTGGGCGCCATCGCCAAGCGTCAGGATGGCGCCACTGTTGGTTGCAAAGACATCATAGCCCTGACCGCCATTGCCGCCCTGCCCCCCCAGCGCGAGATTCGTGGAAAGGCTCTTCTGCTCCTCGGTCGAGGCAAGCGCGTCGCCAGCGCCGCCGGCGCCGCCCCCGCCGCCGATCGACTGCACCAGCATGCCATCGGCGGATTCGCCGCGTGTCAGGATGAAACCACTGTTCTGCCCGTTCACGATGGCGCCGGCCCCGCCGCCACCGCCTTTCCCGCCGTGGGTCACGTCGGCCGCCAGGTTCAGGCCGCCGCCCGATGCCTTCGCCGAGGCATCGGCATCGCCGCCGGTGCCGCCGCCGCCGCCGATTGCCTGGCCGACCAGGCCGGCGGCCCCGTTGCCGAGTGTTGCGACGAAGCCTCTGTTCTGCAGGAAGACCGCTTCGGCCGCGCCGCCATCGCTGGCGCCCCCGCCGATCGCGACAGACAGCGCGACGGCCGGATATTCCTTGGCCCCATAGACTGAGGACTTGGCGAGTGACGCGCCGCCCGAGCCGCCGCCGCCGCCGATGGACTGCGCCAGGATGCCATAGCTTTCGGCGCCGGCGGTGCTGATGGCGCCGGTGTTGGTGTCGGCCTGGGCCGCGTTCACCGTGCCGCCGTTGCCGCCGGAACCCCCGCTGCCGCCGATGGCAATCGAGACGCCGAAACTCTCGCTGGTCACCGAGCCATAGCCGCCGCCGCCCGAACCGCCGCCGCCGCCGATGGACTGCATCACCACACCCGGCGAGTGGTCGCCAAAGGTGGTGACCGTGCCATTGCCCAGATTGGCGGCATAGGCGTCGCTCGCGCTGCCGCCTGCGCCAGCGGTGCCGCCGACCACGAGGTTCACGAGCACACCCGTCGAGCTGGTGACGTCGCCGCCCTTGCCGCCGCCACCGCCGATCGACTGGGCGACGATGCCCGACGACAGGAAACTGTTGGTGATGACGATTGAATCCGTCAGCGAGGCGCTGGCGATGTTCCCTGCCGACCCGTCTCCGGCGGCTCCGCCGACGGCGAACCAGCCGTCCTTTGCGTTGCCGCCGACGCCACCGCCGCCACCGATGGACTGGGCGATCACGGCAGTTTCGTTCTGCGCATTGGGATCGCCGTAATCCACGACGATCCCGGTCTGGATGTTGGCGTCCGTGCCCGTGATGGTGGCCTTGCCGGAGGTGCCGCCGAGATTGCCGTTGCCGCCCTGCGGGTTGAACCAGGCAGCCGAGCGGCCACCGTTGCCGCCGATCCCACCGATCGACTGCACCAGCACACCGTAGCTGTCGTTTTTGTTGTAGCTGACGATGATCCCGTTGATGCTCGCGCTTGCATCGCCGGCATTGCCGCCGGCCCCCGCGAGGCCTGCGGCAGAGGCGCTGCCGCCGGCACCGCCGGCGCCACCGTAGGACCCGACCATGAAAGCCGGCCCGCTGCTCTCTTGCATGGTGACCTTGGCACCCGACGCGAGCGTTGCCGAGACGGCGCCGGCGTTGCCGCCATTGCCGCCGTTCCCGGCAGCGTTGCCGTCGGAGCTGCCGCCATTGCCGCCATTGCCACCGTTGCCGCCTGCCGAGACGACCAGGACGCCCGTTGTCTGGCCGGTGATCTGGCCGCTGATGGTCGCTGTCACGAAACTGCTGTTGCCGCCGAGGCCGCCGTTCGCGCCGTCGGTCAGCCCTGTCGCGTGCGAACGACCCGTGCCGCCATCGCCGCCGAGCGACGCCACATAAACGCCATCGCCGGCCGCGCTGCCCCAGTCGCCGCCGATCGAGGCCACGACACTCTGACCATCGCCGCCCTTTGCGGACAGGCCGTTGCCCTGGCTGCCGAGCGCCCAGGACGCGACCCCGCCGCCGCCGCCCCTGCCGCCGGCCGAGGCGATGGTAACACCGCTGATGGCGAGGCCCGTCGAGCCGGAAAAGGCATAACCGTTGGTATTGGCGCCGATGATGACATTGATCGCGCCACCGTCCTGCCCCGGCGCGCCTGGGCCACCGGCGTTCTGGTCGAGGGGGTCGAAGCCGTCGGCGTTGCCGCCGTTTCCACCGAGGCCGCCAATGGCGGTGATGTTCATCGGAGACGTCGCGACACCGGAGGAAACGAGCGCGCGGAGATTGTCGATTTCGAGCGCGGTGATGTTGCCTCCTTGGCTGCCGGTGGATCCGCCGGTTCCGGGCTCGTCGCCAATCGCATCCGGGCCATCGGTTCCGTCGATGCCGTCGCCGGAGATCACGCACGAGCCGTCGGGCGTCACGACGCAGTTCTGCGCCTGCGCGGCATCTGGCGACACCCCGTGCAAGGCGAGGATCGTGCAAAGCGCGGTCGTGAGGAGGAGTCTGGAGCCGGTTCCGGCACACAGGATCTTCGGAGCCGTCGCCATGACCGACGACGACAGGAATTTGTTGCACTGAACAGATTGCCGTTTCATGTTCTTCACCCCTGTTGACGGCCTGTGAATATCGGGCGCAACAGGCGTCCTGGATGGCCGGTTCTGGGGGCGAATTGATGGAAATGCGCCGACGTGTCTTTCGTCTAGTTTCAAAAATGGATGCGCATACGCATGGTTTCGCAATGCGTGACGGCGGTATGGCCTGGCAGCTGTCAAACCTCCCAAGGCAACCCCGCCAATGACAGAAATAGTTGCGAACCATAGTGCGGCTGGCTCAGGCCGAAGTCATCGCCATGCGAACGAAGTTGACGTGTTCGCGCAGATCCAGTCGCGCAGCGGTCTTCCCGACGAAGAGATGGAATGGATGAGGGCCAATGTCAGCAGGCGGCGGTTGGGACGCAACGAACTGCTCTACGGCGTCGGCCAGAATTACCATGAAACGGCGTTCGTGGAATCGGGTATCCTGCAGGTCAGCAGCGTCACCTACGAGGGGGACGATGTGGTGCTGGACTATGCCTTTCCCGGAGAGATCGTGGTCGCACTCGATTCCGCGATCCGCAACCTGCCGTCCAAGGTCGACATCCGGGCTGTCCGGCCCGCGACCCTTGTCACCTGGCCCTATGACATGCTGCGCGTGGCCTATACACGTCACCCCCTGTGGATGATGTTCGAGGTCCGCTACCTGCAATATGCGTTTCTCAGCAAGAACCGCCGCTACACCGCGCTCAGAACGCAGTCTGCCCGCCAACGATATCTGCAGCTCGATTCCGAATTGCCGCCCGACTGGCGCCGGATTCCGCTTGGCAGCCTCGCGTCGTTCCTGGGCATTTCCCAGCAATACCTGTCCAAGCTGCGGGGCCAACTGGAATGAAGGCGGCGCGGTTTCCCGCAAATGCTACACCGTCTAACCTTGTCTAAACTGGACCTGTAGTTGACCTATTTGTTCTGTAGCTTTTGTTCATCCATGTCCGCACTAATTCCGTGACATCGCAGATCATGCAAAAGCTGCCGAGAGGCCTGACTTCGGCTAGTATCCATTTTCGCGTTACCCGCGGCAGCCCGACGCGCGTTGCGCCTCACAACATATATGGCCCCCACATGAAGGCTATTGCGCCGACGGTCCCGACCAGCGTCAACGCGGCAGCAAGAATGAGCAGAGCGCCAGCCCGGTATTTTGCCGGCGCGGAAGCGCTTTGTTGAGCAAGCAGGTAAATCTCGAGTATCGCCAGGGGCACCAGATAGGCCCCGAACTGGAGTAGGATATCCGCCGGACCGGATAGACTGCGGTTCATGCCCACCCCCCCGCCCGACAGCAGAACCCAGGCCATGATGCCGATCCGCAGGAACCAAACGCCATTCACCACCATGAAGGTGCGCAACGCCCAACGGCGATGGGCGGCATAGTCGCGCGTGAGCGCGTAGCGCCAGGCCAGCGCCGCGAACAGCAAGATCAGGATCCCGTCCAGAGACACCGCAATTGCGGATACGAGTGACAGATAGGTCTGACGGCCCCAGGTGAGCCAGAGGCCGCCAAGCGACGCGAACGCCGAGAAGATCAGGAACAACCGGCCGCTCCAGCGGTGCACCCACGGCGCACGGCTGCGGATGATCGGAATCAGCTGCAGCAGCCCCGCGAATGTCAGGGCGCCGGCCAGCAGCACATGCACAGCGAACATGGCGTTACCGCCATCGTCTGCGGCCACGAACCCTTTGATCAGCGGCTTGTCGTTCCATCCCGCCAGATCGCCCGCCAGCGTCTTTCGGCCATAGTGGGCAAGAATCATCCAGATGAATGCCATCTGCCCCGCGGCCGCTGCGGCATACCACGCCACTGCAGACCTGCGCAGAAACCGATCGCCCTTCCCCACCCGCTCGCAAGATGCCTCGCCCGTTATCTCGATTGCGCCCATGTCGCACTCCGTCCATCTGAAGTTCGACACGCCATGCTAAGTCGACAGGGGCTGGTCTCGCCGATTTGGAAATCGGCTATGGATTCGTTGGCCAGACAATGAGTCGGGCGTCATGAACGGAAGTCGCAACATGCAAGGTGCGGGCCTGATCGAAACTCCGGGCGCAGATGGGTGGATGGCCGACGCGCGCCTCTATGGCCTGCTTTTCACGGGCGCGGTCATGGCCTTCAGCCTGCACGCTCTGATGGGCCGCGATCTCGGCTGGGCCGCCGTGCCGCTCGCCATCATCGGCAATGCCACCTGCGGCTGGTCGTGGCTTGGGGCGCGTGCCCTGTTTCAACCGCCGGACGCGGCAAGGCAGGTCTGGCCGCTCGCCCTCGTGATGGGAATGGTCGCGGTGGGAGCCTTTTTGCAGGTGGGCGATGCCTCGGAACCGCTGTTCAGGATCGCAGCCAATGTGCTCGGGCTCGTCAGCTCCGCGCTTCTGGCTCTCGCCATGATCGAGCCGTTGAAGGGATGGCGTAGCCCGATCTCGCCCTCGGAACGACGCTTTCGGCTGGTTTTCGCCAGCGGCTATGCCGCGTTGCTGGCTGTCGCGGTCCTGTGGGTCAACGGCGCGCCTTCTGGAAGTGTGGCGGCGGATTCCGGGGCAACGATCAAGGTTGCCTGCGCACTGGCGGCAATGATCGGAATGGGCCTGGCGGTCCGCTATCGTGCCGCCAATCCGTTTAAAATGCCCTTGAAGGAACGCCGCCCCGCGCCCGCTGCCGGTGACGACATGCTGGCGGAGCGCCTCCTTCGTCTGTTCCGGGAGGAAGCCACCTTTGCCCGGCCGGAGTTGCGGGTGGCTGACCTCGCCCGCCTGCTTGGCGAAGCCGAATACAAGGTGACCCTATGCGTCACGCGGTCCTTGGGCTTCCGCAATTTCAACCATCTCACCAACCATTTCCGCGTGGCCGAAGCCAAGCGGCGACTGACGAGCCCCGCGTTTGCCCATCTGCCGATTCTCACAATAGCGCTTGATTGCGGCTTTGGATCGATCGGGCCCTTTAACCGCGCCTTCAAAGCCGAAACAGGCATGACCCCGACAGACTTCCGGAACCTGCATTCAACGCATCGGCACCAATGCTGATCTCGCCATCAACATAGGCGTTGCCGCTGAAGCGCGTGCGGGCATCGGCCGTTACATGGACATCGGGCTCAGCCCATCGGAGACTTGGCCGGACGTGTGGTGCGGATCAGCCCCGCGTCCATTGCGGTTCGGCAGGTGGACCGAACCTTCGCCTGTCAATCGGCCCAAGGCATTTTCAGTTCCCCAGCTTCGCTCGCAGCCGGTCGGCGTCGAGAATGGACAGGTGCCGATAATGCAGGGCTACCAAACATTCGAGTTCGAGCTGAACAAGCAGACGTGACGTGGTGTTTCTGGACATGTTGGCAGCTTCGGCGATCTCTTGCTGGGTCATCGCGACATTCCACGGCGGCCCGTCGGGGGCATTGCCCAGCCTGCAGCCGGCAAAGCGGAGCAGCGTTGCCACCAGCCTCTCTTCCTGGCTGCGCCGCAAGAGGTCGAGCCCGGCCAGTTCCGACTCCTGCCCCTGCATGTCCACCAGGGACGCAAGCGCGTGCCAATTCTCGGGGGCCTGCGCCAGAAACCGACGCAGGTCTGCTCCGGGCAACACGGCCAGTTCGCATGTGGTTCGTGCGATGCACTGGTGCCGGCGCCGCTCGCCAGCCAGGATCGGCCCGTAGCCGAACCAATGGCCTGTGCGAAACATGTGCACGAACTGCGCATCGGAGCTGCCTGACCGGTGCCAAAGGACCACCTGCCCCGAAATGACACCGAAAACCTCTCCGGATTCGGCGCCTGCCTGATAGACGATGGTCCCTTCCGAGACCCGCCGCTGCATAGCCATATCCAACAGGTCGCGCGTGATTCCGGGATCGATGGAGGCCAGCCAGTCCCAGCCGGAAAGCCGCGCCCGGGCGTCCGGCGTCAGGTGGGGCGCGCTCCATGCGCTGCGGATCGGACCCTGCATCGCCATTTGCACCTCTGGGCACAATTGCCAGTCATCATCCTGATACGCTGCGCCACAGCACGTCAATTGCGGTGGGGACAAAATGTGAGAAGGGGCATTGGCCTGGCCGCTGCATCGGCGGTTGCTCTGTTGTTGGCAGCGCCGGTTCTCGCCACCGAGGGCGGATCCGGCCATTATCTGCTCGGCTCGCGCGATGCACTTTCTGGAATCGTGCCGCCGGAGGGGGTCTATGCGTCGGCAGACATGGTCCTGCTGAACGCCAATGTCGATGCCTTGTCGATCGGCGGGGTGGTGCTGGCCAATGCCGACACCGAGGTGCTGATCACCAAGCTCAATTTCACCAAGACCTTTCACGGGCCGATCCTGGGCGGACGGCCGATGATCACCATCACCCAGCCGGTGGTGACGGGGTCGCTCAGCTTCGACAGCGTGATCCTGGGCGCGCAGCGCCGGGTGAAGGACGACCAGACGGGGCTTGGCGACACCACCGTCACGTTCGGCTTGGGCTGGGACAAGGGGGCGAACCATGTTGCGGTTGCCACCAGCTTCTTCCTGCCGCTGGGCTACTATCAGCCGGCCGCGATCGATGTGCCCGGCCGCCAGCTTCAGGCGCTCAGCTTCGGCAAGAACCGGCTGGGGGTCACGCCCGTCATCTCCTATACTCACTTGCCGAAATCCGGCTTCGAGCTGTCAGGTGCAGCGGGCATTTCCTTCTCGGCACGGAACCAGGCGACTGACTACCAGACGGCGCCCGAGTTTCACTTCGAAGGGGCGGCGCTGCAGCATTTCGGCCCGCAGTTCGCGCTGGGCGCAGCGGGCTATGCCTATCAGCAGCTGGGCGAGGATTCCGGCGCGGGCGCCGACCAGCTGAAGGCGGCGACCGGCGCGCAATCGCTGAAGGCCCGGGTGTTCGGGATCGGGCCGGTGGCGACCTACTCGACCAAGCTGGGCGGCGCGTCGCTCAGCCTGAAGGCCAAGTACACGCATGAGTTCGAAGCCCGGCGGCGCTTTTCGGGCGACGCGTTCCAGCTGAGCGCCGCGCTCGGCTTCTAGAGAAGGGAGAGCCAAAATGACCAGGCAAGACCTCTTTGCCCTGCCTGCAACAAAAGCGCTTGCCGCCTGCAGCCATGCCAGGGCGCTGGCAATCCCAACGCCCCGCTGGACCACCTGCGACGCAGTCCGGAACACGCTGCTGCCGAAGGATCAGCCCACCACCATCCAGGAATGAGCCTGGGGCTCGCCCATCTGGGTCAACCCGAAATGACGAGGAGAAGGATATGAATCCTGCCATCCACTGCCTGCTCGCGACTGCCGCCATTCTCGCAGCATCTTCTCCAGCCGTCGCCCAGAAGGCGGACAAACCTGCCGCATGGACCCCAGCCTCTACAATGAGCAGCGCTGTCAGGACGTCACCGAATATGGAGCCTGCGCTTTCATTCCCGGGACAGGCAGAGGCCGCACGCGCCAAACTGGCCGAATTGCAGCGGCGGACCGGGCGCAAGCCGAATATTGTCTGGCTGCTCGTCGATGACATGGGCTTCGGAGACCCCGGCATCTACGGCGGGGGGGCCGCGATCGGCGCTGCCACCCCCAATATGGATCGGCTGGCGCGCGAAGGTCTCATGCTGACGTCGGCCTATGCCCAGCCGACTTGTACGCCCACGCGCTCCGCCATCCTCACCGGAAGGCTTCCCGTACGCACGGGGCTGACGCGTCCGATCCTCGCCGGTGACAAGATCAAGGTGAACCCGTGGCAGGCGGAGGTGTCCCTGCCGGCCGTGCTGAGGCCGGCGGGATATACGAGCATTCTGGTCGGCAAATGGCATGTCGGTGAGGGCGTCGGCATGCGGCCGCACGATGTCGGCTTCGATGAATTCTACGGCTACTATGAGGCGCAGAAGGAAATCTCCCAGGGCGTCGACGAGCGCCGCTATCCCGATCTCGTGCTCAATCCGGATCGGCTGGCAAGGCTCCGCGCAACCGGCAGCAGCGAGTCACTGGTGCACGGTGTTCGCGGCGGCGAGACACGCGACGTCTCCAAGATCGAGTCCATCGAGGACATGGCCGAGGCCGACAGGGTTCTCGCCGAGTTCACTGTGCAGAAGATCGCAACACTTGCCCAGAGCGGGAAACCCTTCTTCCTCGAACATGCCTTCATGAAGGTCCATGCCGACAACCATGCGTCGAAGGCATTCAAGGGCAAGAGCGGCAGCAAATTCGCCTACAAGGACGCGGTGGTCGAAGTCGATGCGCTGGTCGGCGAGATTGTGGCCGCGCTCGATGCGGCGGGCGTGCGCGACAACACGCTTATCTTCCTGACGTCCGACAACGGACCGCAGCTCGATAGCTGGCCGGACAGCGGGTACACGCCCTTCCGCGGTGCCAAGGCGTCAGCATGGGAAGGCGGCGTGCGGGTTCCGGCGATCGCCAACTGGAAAGGCATGATCAGCCCGGGCCGGCAGAGCGACGAGCTGTTCGACCTGATGGACCTGTTCAACAGCTGTCTCTCGATTGCTGGTGTCTCCGAGGCCGCTCTGCCGAAAGATCGCTATTTCGACGGCATCGACCAGACATCCTTCCTGCTGCTGGACGATGGCAAATCCAGGCGGGAGAAGGTCTACATCTGGGCCGAGACGGACCTGATGGCGATGCGGATGTGGGAGTACAAGATCCACACCAAGATCACCGAAACCCATGCGCAATGGCTCGATATCGACATGAGCACAAAGGCCAACGTCGGCCTCGCCCCCTGGCTCTTCAACCTCTACATCGACCCGAAGGAGCAGTATCCGGTCGGTCACCGTCAGAACGCCTGGCTGGCGTCGATGGCGGCCGAAATGAAGGCCCACGCTGCGACATTCAAGGCATTTCCACCAAAGGACATCGGGCTTGCTCAGTAGCATTTCCGGGCCGTCGGCAAGGCTGCGCGCCCTGTGCCTGCAGAGCTAAATCGAAAGGAAGCTCGATCATGAAATCCGTTCTTTTGCCAATGCTGCTGCTGGCGACCATCGGTGCCGCCGTCCCAGCCGCCGCCGAAATCACCACTGTGAAGTGCGAAAGCAAGGACAAGGACGAGCGGGTCTGCACGCTTCCCAAGCATGTGAACCAGGTGGTGCTGCGCCAGCAGCTGTCGGACCACGACTGCACCCGAGGGCGCAATTGGGATGTGCGCAAGAAGAGCGGCTATGACGAGCTCTGGGTGCGCAACGGCTGCCGTGCCGAGTTCGAAGTGCGGTACGGCAACCGCTGATGCGACAGCTTCTGGCCCTTTTCGCCGCGGCTTCGCTGGCGGGTGCTGTCTGCGCGCAGGACGCGCCCGCCCCGCCACCCAAGACCGAGAATGACGGGCTAGACCCAACGGCCCCGGCGCGCTTTGCCAAGCTGACGTTCGAGCATATCGATCTGAACCTGCCGGCGGGCGCCCCCTTCGGCGACAATGCGAACAGCTTCATCTTCGAGTTTCAGCAGCCGTTCGGCTCCAACTCGCTGAAACTGAAAGCCCCTGTCTCGTCGGTCGATGTGCTGGGGGATGCGAGCTATGGCCTCGGCGACGTGTCGGCCAAGCTGACCCATGTGTTTGGGGTGACGAGGTCCCACGGCATGGTGGTGAACTTCGAGCTCGTGGCCGACACGGCCAGTCGTGCCGAACTCGGCGGCGGCAAATGGGTGGCCAAGCCTGGCTTCATCTATGCCGTCTTCCTGAAGGGCGGCCACATCTTCGCGCCGGCGATCGTGCAGAGCCTGAGCTTTGCCGGCAGCAGCAACCGCGCGGACATCAACCAGACCGTGATCGACTTCTATTTCGTGCCCAAGTTCAAGGGCTCGCCCTTCTACATGACGCTCGACCCGGCGCTGACCCACGACTGGGAGAATGAGAAGACGTTTCTCACCACCGCGCTGACCATGGGGTATAAGGTGGGGCCGATGCTGGGCGGCAACGGGCAGGTCTTCGTGAAACCCAGCGTTGGGCTGGGCGCCGACCGGGCGAGCGACTGGGGTCTGCAGGTCGGCTTCCAGCTTCTCAACTTCTGACGAAAGCGAGACACTACCATTCGTCCGCAAACTCGCTTCTGCTGGCCGCGGCGCGGACAAGGGACCGAATGGCGGCTGCGTCGGACGTTTCAGTCGTTTTACCCCGCGCAGGGATAGCCTCGCGCAGGGAAGCTTCAGAAAACGGACACGGGTTCGCCGTCCCTTAGGCCTTTCTCTCGAAATCCGGCAACGGCCAGCTTGCGTCGAAATAGGCTTGGGTCGGATTATACAACCGGAAATAGGCGAACCATGCCTTGCCCGGCAGCGTCGGAATCCAGTTGGATTCGAACCCCGCTGGCGCTTCCGGGCCGCAATGGATGTCGATCGAGCCGTCGGCGTTCGACGTCAGCTTCATGCGCGAGGAACGGTCGGCGATCTGCTGCGGATTGTTGATCAGACAACGCGTGTCGACGTCATAGACCGTCAGCGACCAGAAGAGTTCGGCAGGTGCATCGGGCGGCACGCGCAGCACATAGCTGTTGCCGCCATCCAGCCATTCGCCTTTGCTGTCGCGATAGGCACCGAGATAGGCCGAGGATGCAACCCCCGTCCGCTTGGGCGACATGTCGCCGGCGGCGGTCACAGCTTCATAGAACCATGAGGCGCGCTCATCCAGCCGGCCCCAATATTCCTCCACATTGTCAGCATCCAGGTTCAGCGCATGATCCCAGCGTGTGCCGGGCCGATACAGACTGTTGAACCGGCGATCCGCCGCGTTGGCCTTGGCCATCGCCTCGCCCACCAGAACGGCTTCGGCCAAGAGCTTCGCCTGCCGGGCATCTGGCGCGAAAGCTCTGCCCTTCTCGATCCCCAGCGGCTTCAGCATTTCCAGGAAGAAATGATCGCGCTCGGCCATCGGCTCGCGGTTGATCACCAGACTCAACAGCTGCCAATAATCCAGGTCTCTTGGCGGCATACCGCTCCACGGCCGGTCGGCCGCCGCAAGGATGTCGATGGCAGGCGGATCGGCGCGCCTGGCATGCGGGTAGAAGCGTAGCTTTCCCAGAACCGTCTTGGTTTCCGCCGGATCGGTCACCGTTACCCGCACCCCCAGCAGATTGTTGAAGGTAGGTGTGTGCAACAGCTTGTAGTCGCCGGCGTCTGCCGGCGGTTCCTGGCCCGGCCCCAGGATCAGATAGCGCCCACCCTCGGTACTGCCCGGCAGCGCCCGCTGCCAGAAATCGGTCAGACCTCCACGCACGCCTTCCAGCGGCAGATCCAGCACATGGGGTCCGCCAGCGGCGAGATCGACAAAACCGACATAGTAGGGCGTCGTCGCATTCGCCGTCAGGATTCCCAGCTTGTCGACATAGCTGAGGTAGGAGACGAGCTGCCCATTGGCCGCCCCCAGCTGCTCGGCCTGACTGCGCTGCCAGGCGGCAAACGACACGATCGGCAGCGCCCAGAGATAGGCTTGGCAAGCCCGCTGGAAATCCCGTTCGTCGAACAGCTTCTCCAGCGTTTCTGGCGTCGGATAGCCGTTGGGCATGTCATGCGTGAAGGAAAGCGCACCAATCCGCGTGCCGATTGTTGTCGGTCCAGCCATCAACCTATCCTTTCAACTTTGGAGCACCCGCTTCTTCTCTGAAACCGCTTCTCTGGCCCATACGGCCGGAACAGCACCTCGAACCGCCGGCCTGCCTTCGTCCGCACCCGGTTGCCGGCCTTCGTCGGAAAAACTGGAACGGCGCGTGAGCGCGCCTGCGTTGACCTCAGTCATGATACGCTCCGGTATTGGGCAGCGAAAGCTACGCGCGATATCCGGGAATTGAAATCGCTAACTGCCGTTGCGGGCAAAGGGCCAGTTTTACAGCATTTTGCTGAACCCGCCCGTCCGGACCCGGGGCCAAAATCGGTCACCCATGGGCACCAGTGGATGACTGGTGGACCCGAACAGGTCCACAAGAGGCTGAAAGATCAGCGCTTTTGGGAACGTTCGGGGATGTGGATAATCAGGCGGCTGGCGGAGTCGGAGGGATTCGAACCCTCGGTACCGGTTACCCAGTACGGCAGTTTAGCAAACTGCTGGTTTCAGCCACTCACCCACGACTCCGGAACGGCGGCAGGACGCGGGCTATAGCCACGCCTTTCGCGCCCTGCAACCTCAGCGGCCAATCCCGCTGTATTGAAGCCCCTGTCGGGCCATTTCCTCGGGGCGATAGACGTTGCGCAGATCGACCACCACCGGAGATTTCAGAAGCGACTTCACACGCGACAGATCCAGCGCGCGGAACGCGTCCCACTCGGTCACCAGAACCATTGCGTCAGCGCCCTCGAGCGCCTGGTACGGGCTGTCGCAATATTCGACATTGTTCAGCACCAGTTTTGCCTGCTCCACGCCTTCGGGATCATAGGCAGCGATGGTGGCGCCGGCGTCCTGCAAGGTCTGGATGATGGCGATTGCCGGGCTGTCGCGCATGTCGTCGGTGTTCGGCTTGAATGTGAGGCCCAGCACGCCAACCTTCTTGCCGCGCGCGTCACCGCCCATCGCCGCGACCACGCGGCGGCCCATGGCGCGCTTGCGGTTGTCGTTCACCTGCGCGACGGTCTCGACGATACGGACGGGCGACTCGTTATCCTGCGCGGTCTTGATGAGGGCGAGCGTGTCCTTCGGGAAGCAGCTGCCGCCATAGCCGGGCCCCGCGTTCAGGAATTTGGAGCCGATGCGGTTGTCGAGGCCGATGCCGCGCGCCACGTCCTGCACATTGGCGCCAACCTTTTCGCAGAGGTCGGCAATTTCGTTGATGAAGGTGATCTTGACCGCGAGGAAGGCGTTCGCGGCATATTTGGTGAGTTCCGAGGTGCGCCGGCTGGTAACCATGATCGGCGCCTGATTGAGGTAAAGCGGACGATACAGTTCTTCCAGAACGGCCTGGGCGCGGTCGTCCTCGACACCCACGACGATGCGGTCCGGGCGTTTGAAATCGGAGATCGCCGCGCCTTCCCGCAGGAACTCCGGGTTTGAAGCGACGCCGAAATCGGCGCTTGGATTGGCTTCGCGAATGATGCGCTCCACCTCGTCGCCCGTGCCGACGGGCACGGTAGACTTGGTGACGACGACCGCGAAACCATCGAGGTTCTCAGCGATTTCCTTTGCTGCGGCATAGACATAGCTGAGATCGGCATGGCCATCGCCGCGCCGCGACGGGGTTCCCACAGCGATGAAGATCGCCTGTGCGCCCTTCATGCCTTCGGCAAGATCGGTGGTGAAGCTGAGGCGGCCCGCCTTCACATTCGATTCGACCAGATCGTCCAGGCCAGGTTCGTAGATCGGCATGATGTTCTGCTTCAGCCGCTCGATCTTGCCCGGATCCTTGTCGACGCAGACCACATCGTGACCGAAGTCGGCGAAGCAGGCACCCGACACTAGCCCGACATATCCGGAACCGATCATCGCTACGCGCATGGCAATCCTGTCTCTTCAGTGGGTGACCCGCCGGTCTGCCGGGCATCGTTAGCCTCGCCGTATACCCCCGCGCAAGCGCAACCAGACCTCAGCGGGCAACATCGTCTTTTTGCGGCGCAACATTCAGCGGCTGCGACGGGATTGCCGCAGAAGCCGGCATCGCCAAGCCCTTTGCAGCCACGTTCAAGGCACGATTTTCCAGCCTGATAAGAGCATCTTGTGCGGATGATAGCAGAAGCGCGTCGGAAACCCATTGCCTGCGAGCGGGATCCATTGGCGCGCGCTTCAGGGCTCCGATGGCCCGCGCCAGATCATCTTCGCGCATTGCCTGCTGCGCCGCAGCAAGAGTAGACGCGGAGTCTGCATCGTCCGATTCGCCCTGCACGGTCACCAAACCGGACAGGCTGTTCTTCAATCTCTCCCAGAAACCGGGCTTCGCGGCGGGATCGGAAAGGTCTGCGCTCAGCGCGTTCAGGCGGGCGGACAGCGTCTGCGGGGTCTGCGGCGCAGCCGACCAGTTGAGCAGGGCCTCGACCGCCGCCGCATCTTCCGTCTTATAGCGCTGGGAGAGCAGGATGCCCGTGTCGGCGAGGGGGCGACCGGATTCGACCATCCTGCTCACCACAGACAGCAGCAGAAGATCGCGCAACTGCGCGTCGCCTGCGGTAAGTTCCGCCGAGATTCGGCGCACCTCCCTGTCTAGGGATTCCGTGCGGGCCAGCAGTTCGCCTTCCATGGAGCCGTCGTTGCCGGCCCTGGCTTCCAGAGCGGCGATTCTGGCGGCCGTGGCTGCATCTGGCGCCGCGGCGGGCGCGATATCGTGGTGCGTCTCCAGGTTGCCGACGCGAGCCTCGATGTTGGAAACGCGGACAGGGTCTACCGGCTCGTCACCTGCCCAGGAAGCAGGGAGCTGTCCGCGAACCTTGCTCTCCAGCCAGGGGCTGGCCAGCATGCCAAGGAGGAACGCCGACAGCACGGCCGAGACCAGCCAAGGCCAGTGGCGCGGCGAGCGCTCTGTCGCGCGGTCTTTCCGCGACGCGTTGAGGTCGGCGGCCGGCAGCGGGCGCGACAGCATGTAATCGATATCGTCTGGATTTCGTTCAGCCATGCTCGACGCTTTGCCACAGGGAACGGGCGGCCGCCATCACCGCATCCAGACCGGGGTTTTCCGCAATACGGACTGCGCCCCACCCATCCCCGGCGGCCTGAGCGACTTTCCCGCTGTTCACGACCAATCTCTGCGCACCGAGGGGAATATCGGCCCGATCGACGAGACGACGCAGAATCTGTGCGCTGCGAACAGAAAAGGCGAGTGCCGCGAACACCCTGCCCTCGCGAAGGCTTTGCTCGGCCGGTTCGGGAAGCCTGTCGACGGGATCGGCTGCATAGATCGCTATTCGCCGCACATCGAGGCCCGGCTGCACGTCGATGGGTGCGGCTGCCACTCCGGCAAGGTGCAGCAATCGCCTGCGGCCATCGGCGGCTGCGACCGCGGCAATTGCAGATCCATCTGAGTCGCCCGTTTCGGCAACACGGAATCCCGCCGCTGTTGCTGCTGCGGCCGTATTGGCCCCGACCGCATAGACGGGAAGATCGCGCAGCTGTGCGATTTGCAGGCCGGCTATTGCTGCCGCCCGTGCGCTGGTGAGGAGAAGCGCGTCCGGTCTGTCGGCCGGAACAACCCAGTCCAGTGGCCGGATATGCAGGACGGGTGCCGAAATCGCATCGAAGCCGGCCGATTGTGCTGCAGCAAGGGTGCGGGCCTGTTCCGCCTCCGGTCTTGTCACCAGAAGCGCCGGTCGGCTCAAGGGCGAGCCACCTGTTCCAGCGAGGCGAGGATCGCGGGGGTTGCGCGCTCCATCAGCTGCTGCGCCAGCGCCAATCCAAGCTCCCTTGGGTCGCCATTGCCCTCGATCGAACGCTTCACGCAGTCGCGGCCGTCCGGGCTCAGCAGTTCCGCTTCGATCCTGCATATGTCCGTCTGCGCTGTCGCATGCACCGCTACCGATGTGTGGCAGCTGCCGCCCAGCCCCTCCAGAACGGCGCGCTCCGCCAGCAGGCAATGCATGCTGGGCGCGTGATTTATCCGGCCTAGCAGCTCCAGCGTCGTCTTGTCGGCAAGGCGGCAGGTGATGCCGATGATGCCCTGTGCGGCCGCCGGCAGCCAATCGGCAATCTCCAGCGGCACGCCCGCCTCTACCTGCAGGCGGTCCAGCCCGGCCGCGGCCAGGAAACTGGCCGCCACCCTGCCCTCCGCAATATGCCGCAGGCGCGTGCCGACATTGCCGCGCAGCGTAACGGTTTGAAGATCAGGTCTCCGGTGCAGCAATTGCGCGGATCGGCGCGGGCTGGAGGTTCCGACGATCGCACCCGGCGCGAGGGCTGCAATGGAGGCCGCCCCGACCAGCCGATCGCGCGGATCGGCGCGGGGCAGCACCGCCGCCAGCGCGATGCCCGGCGCAAGCTGGGTTTCCACGTCTTTCATGGAATGAACGGCCAGGTCGACTTCGCCGCGGAGCAGCGCGCCGTCCAGCTCCTTCGTCCAGTGCGCCTTGCCGCCGATTTCGGCCAAGGCGCGATCCTGAACCTTGTCGGCCACCGTCTCCACGGGATGAATCGACGGCCTATCGGCACCGGCTGCAACCAGTGCATCTGCGACGAGATGGGCCTGAACCAGCGCCAACGGTGAGGCACGCGTGCCCAAACGTGGTGCCTGATTTGCCGAATTTGGGAGATTCTTGTTCACCAACTCCTCTTGCCCGTTCCCGGCACCTTCGCCAAGGCCGTTTGTCCTTCGTTTGCAAGCCTCTGAGATTGTGCCATTTTTGGCGAGATCGAGCCGCGCGGATTCATTTGTCAACAATTGGGCTTGAAATTGATTTCGGCCTATAGCAATGGCCGCTCGCTTCGGTTCGGATATGGCGCTTGCCGTGCCCGGATGAGCTTGCGGCCGCAAGGTCTACCCCATGGCCTGCAAAACTTGGACAATTGTGTCCGTTAAGGAGGTCAGAATGAACAAGGCTCTTACCCTCGCCGCCGTCGCGAGCCTCGCAGTCCTCGCCGCTTGCGGTGAAAAGAAGGCTGCTGACGCCACCGCTGAAGCCGCTGCCGACACCGCCGCTGCCGCCGACGCCACCGTCGACGCTGCTGCCACCACGGTTGATGCTGCTGCCAACACGGTTGACGCTGCTGCCACGACGGCTGTCGACAACGCTGCTGCTGCCACGACCGACGCTGCTGCCACCACGGCTGCTGCTGCTGCCGACACGACCGCCGCTGCTGCCGGCAAGGTCGAAGCTGCTGCCGCTGCGGTTGCCGACAAGGCTGCTGAAGTCAGCAAGTAAGCTGCAGGCGGCCGCGATCAGCGCACGGCGCTAAATCGCGGACTCGCCGAAAGCTCGGACGGCGGGGCGATGGGTTCAACCCATCGAACCCGTCCGACGGAGGGGCGGCTTCTGCCGCCCCTTTCTTTTTGTGTCTCTTTGCCGGGCACTTCGGACTCGTGCAGCTTGGTTGCGCTTCGGAGGAGCCGGCCGGAAATCCCGGCGAGTCCGGGCGTTGGCGCCAGGCGCCAATCGCGGCCCCCTTAGATTTCGACCTGACTCCCCAATTCCACCACCCGGTTCGTCGGCAGCTTGAAAAACTCCATCGCGCTTTCCGCGTTCCTGAGCATCCACGCGAACAGTTTTTCCCGCCAGATCGCCATTCCGGGCCGCTCTGACGGCAGCAGAGTCTGCCGTGCCAGGAAGAAGCTGGTGTCCATCATGCGGATCTGTGGCCCGCAATTCTCCACGATCTTCAGCGTGGCCGGCACATCCGGCTGCTGCATGAAGCCATAGCGCAGGATCATGCGGTAGAAATTCTCGCCCAGATCGAACACCTCGATCCGGTCCTCAAGGTCGATGAACGGGATTTCATCGATCACCACCGTCAGGATCAGGATTCGTTCGTGCAGCACCTTGTTGTGCTTAAGGTTGTGCAGCAAGGCATGCGGCACGCCCTGCGGGCTGGAGGTCATGAAAACCGCCGTGCCGGGCACCCGCGTTGCCGTGCGCGAGGCGGATTTGATGAACACCTCCATCGGCATCGCCGACTCGGTAAGCCGCTGCTGCATCAGGTAGCGGCCGCGTGCCCATGTCGTCAGCAAGGTGAAGGCGATGAGGCCGACCAGCAGCGGGAACCAGCCACCGTCGGGGATTTTGGTGAGATTGGCCGCGAAATAGGCGGCATCGATGATGAGGAAGGTGCCGATGAACAGCGCCGCCAGCCAGCGGTTCCAGCGCCAGACATAGAGGATCATGATGCCCACCATGCAGGTGGAGATGAACATCGTGCCCGTCACCGAAATGCCATAGGCGGCAGCAAGGTTGGAAGAAGTCTCGAAGCCCAGCACCAGAAGGATCACCAGCACCAGCAGCGTCCAGTTGATGAAGGGGATGTAGATCTGCCCCTGCGTGCGAGCGGAGGTGTGCAGGATGCGCAGGCGCGGCAGATACCCCAGCTGCACCGCCTGGCGCGTGATCGAAAAGGCGCCGGAAATTACCGCCTGCGAGGCAATCACCGTCGCCATGGTGGCAAGGATGACCAGCGGCAGGCGAAACTCTTCGGGCGCCAGCAGGAAGAACGGGTTCCGGATGGCGGTCGGGTCGCCGATCAGCAGGGCGCCTTGCCCCAGATAGCAGAGCATCAGCGCCGGCATCACGATCGTCATCCAGGAAAGCCGGATCGGATTGCGGCCGAAATGCCCCATATCGGCATAGAGCGCTTCCGCGCCGGTGACGGCCAGCACGACCGAGGAAAGTGCCAGGAAGGCGAGCAGACCATCCGACCGGAAGAACAGGATGGCATGATGCGGCGACAGCGCCGAAAGAATCTGCGGATAGGCGATGATGTTGTAGATGCCGAGCCCGGCCAGCGTCAGGAAATAGACCAGCGTGATCGGCCCGAACAGCGCCCCCACGCGCGAGGTGCCGAAGGCCTGGATCAGGAACAGCCCGACAATGATGCTGATGGAAATCGGCAGCACCAGCGGCTGCAGCTTGGCCTCGACCACCGTCAGGCCTTCGACGGCCGAGAGCACGGAAATCGCCGGCGTGATGATGCTCTCACCAAAGAAGAGCGCGGTGGCGAGGATGCCCAGCACCACCACCCATGGCGCCCAGCGGCGCCCATGACCGTTCCGCATCAGCAGGGCCTGCAGGGCGATCGTCCCGCCTTCGCCGCGATTGTCCGCGCGCAGGATGACGCCGACATATTTTACCGAGACGATCAGCATCATCGTCCAGAAGATCAGGCTGATGATGCCGAAGATATGGCTGGGATCTACCGGCAGGCGGTGGTGACCGATGAAGGTTTCGCGGAGGGCATAGAGGGGCGAGGTGCCGATGTCGCCGAAGACGACTCCGAGCGCTCCCAGCATCAGCTTGCCGATGCCGTCCTTGCCATGCCCGTGCGATCCGTTTTCCGCAGATCCGGCAGCTTCGCTACTCATATGCGCATTGCTTCGCGCCAGTCAGACACGCAGCGATCCATTCAAAAATGGCCCGAAGGCCGGACAAGCCCGGGCGCTAGCAGCAAGTTGGCAGGGCCGCAACGCAGCGCGCTCAGGCGAAGCTGTAGGTGCCGCCCTTGGCGAGCGCGGTTTGCCAGGCAGGGCGCGCGTGGCAGCGCTTCACCCATTCCGCCATAGCAGGATAGTTTGGCAACAGGCCGAACACATGGGCGATTTCGCCGACGAAGCTCATCTGGATATCGGCGCCGGTCAGCTCGCCGCCTACCAGCCATTCCTTGCCGACAAGGCAGCTTTCGACATAGCCCAGATGGCGGGCGATTTCGGAATCGATGCGCGGCTTCAGCGGCGCCGCGCCTTCGCCAAGCCGGCCGGTGTACAACTGCAGCATCAGCGGCAGCATGGCCGATCCTTCGCCATAGTGCAGCCACACCAGATATTCGTCATGGGCGCGGGTGCCTTCGGCCGGCGCCAGCCGGCCACTGCCCAGCCGGTTAATCAGGATTTCGATGATGGCGCCGGATTCGATCAGGATCTCGCCATCGAGCTCCAGCATTGGCGACTTGCCGAGCGGATGCACCGCCTCCAGCTCGGGCGGCGCGAGGTTGGTTACGGCATCCCGCTGATATTTCACGATTTCGTAGGGAAGCCCCAGCTCTTCGAGCAGCCAGAGGATTCGTTGCGAACGGCTATTGTTGAGATGGTGAACCCGAATCATCGACCTGTGCCCCTCTTTGCGGCTCGGCCCCGGCTACGCCCGATCCGATGCCCTGCCCCACTCCCATTTGCGCCATGTTCTCGGCCACTGCAATCTGCCTGTCCAGCATCGGCACCCATTCCGCATCGGCCGGACTGCGATCCCGCAGCGCTTTCCACGTCTGGAGCGCCTGCTGCACGTCTCCGGACTGCAACCAGGCGAGGCCGAGGAAATAGGCAGGCGCTGGATGTTCGGGGGCGAGGCGGCTGGCGCGATCGAAGGCGAGGCGTGCGGCCGGGACCACTTCGCCATCGGCATGCGCGACCAAGGCGATCCCCAGCTGCACCCAGAGATCGGCATTGCCGGGGATGGCCTCCAGCCCGGACTGCAGCGCCTCGACGGCAGTCTCTGTCCGGTCGATGCGGATCAGCGCGTCGGAGAGGGTCAGCCAGGCACGGACATCGCCGAAATTCTCCAGCAGCTGTTTGGACGCCTGCTCCGCCTCGGGCGTGAGATCGGGGTTGAGCGAGCGGGCGGGCGCCGGCGCCGACTTCAGGCCGGGGCTTCCGGTGACGGCATAGCCTGCAGCCGCGAGCCCCAGCACCGCTGCGGCGGCGATGATCGGCGTCGACTTCATCGGCGGAACCTGCGCGCGACCAGCGCCAGCCCGATCGCCAGGAACAGCAGCGGCGCGGCCCACAGCAGCGCGGTATCTTCCCGCGCGGGCGGGACGAAGCTGACCCAATCGCCATAGCGGTCGACAAACCAGGCGCGGACCTGCTCCGGATCTTCGCCCGCTGCTATTCGGGTCCGCACTTCCGTTCGCATCGCCTGCGCCTGCGACGCGCCGGAATCGGCAATCGACTGGTTCTGGCAGGTGAGGCAGCGCAGTTCCGACATCACGGCGCGGGCGCGGGCTTCGGCGGACGGATCGCTGAGCGGCACGTCGGGCGGCGGCGGTGGTTCCGCAACCGATGGCGCGGCCACGGCCAGCAGCAGGGCGATGGCGAGGCTTCTCACTTCGCCTTCTCCAGCTCGGCCAGCAGCATCTGCACATGTTCGGGGCGGACTTCGCCGATATGCTGGTAGCGGATGATTCCGCGCCCATCGATCACATAGGTTTCCGGCACGCCCGAGGCACCAAAGCCGAGCAGCAGGCGGCCGTTGGTGTCGAGGCCGATGCGATCGAACGGATTGCCGTGCTTGGCAAGGAAGCCGGCGACATTCTGGGGCGTGTCGCGCACGGCAATGCCCAGGAGCGTCGCGCCGCCGTCCTTCAGCGCCTGCAGCTGCGGCGCTTCCACCGCGCAGGGCAGGCACCAGCTGGCAAAGACGTTGACGAGAACCGGCTTGCCGGTGACGAGATCGGCGGTGGCAAGGCCGGGCCTGCCGCCAGCGCCTTCCAGCGCGAACTCCGGCGCGGGCTTGCCGATCATATGGCTGCGGATCACCGCCTGCTGCGGCTTGCCCAGCCCGCCGAACATCAGCACGAACAGCCCCGCGAACAGCGCGAGCGGAATCAGCCAGAGAAAACGTGCCATGGCGTCAGGCCGCCTGCGGCTCGGCGAAAGTGACCAGCTTGCGGCGACGCAGTGCCAGCGCGCGGACGCGGCCGCCGAGCGCGACGACACCGCCCAGCGCCATCAGCAGGCCGCCGATCCAGATCAGCCGCACCAACGGTTTCACCCACAGATGCACCTGCCAGCGGCCGCTGCCGTCCGGCTTGCCAAGCACGGCATAGACTTCGCCCATGCGCCAGCCGGTGCGGCCGGATTCCGTGGTTTCCTGCGCCGGGGCAATGAACATCCGCGATTGCGGCGTTACCGTGCCAACGGGCCTGCCGTTGCGCTGCACATAGAGCGTCGCCTCGATCGCGGTCCAGTTCGGGCCGGCGACGGGGCGCACGTCCATCAGTTCGGCGCGCCAGGGCCCCATCTGCACGCTGTCGCCAACGCGCAGCGCAACCAGCGCTTCGCGTTGCAGCGCGCCCGACGCCGTTGCCCCAAGGATCGAGACGGCCACACCCAGATGCGCCAGCGCCATGCCGGCGGAGTTGAAGGTAAGGCCGCGGCGGACGAGGATCGTGATGCTGGCAGCGCCCAGCCAGGCGGCGGCGGCAAAGCCGAGAATCGCGCCGATTCCGCGCACGTCCAGCAGCAGGACAGCGACTACCGCCGCGGCGGCCGTGGCGATGGAGGCCGGAAGCAGACGCCGGGCAAGGTGGCCGGTGGCACTGCGCTTCCATCCCAGCCACGGCGCAATGCCCATCAGCACCGCCGCAACCAGCAGCATCGGCACGATGGTACGGTTGAAATAGGGCGGGCCGACGGAAATCTGCGCGCCGCCCATCGCCTCCAGCGCCATCGGGTAGAGCGTGCCGAGCAAAATCACGCCAAGCATCGCCGACAGCAGCAGGTTGTTGGCGACAAGAGACGTTTCCCGGCTGACCAATGCGAACTGTCGCCCCTCTGCCACGCGGCCGGCGGCGAGCGCATAGATGGTGAGCGCGCCGCCGATATAGAGCGCCATCAGCAGCATCAGGAAGAGCCCGCGGGTGGGATCGACGGCGAAGGCGTGCACGGACGTGAGCAGCCCGGAGCGGACGATGAAGGTGCCCATCATCGAGAGCGAGAAGGCGGCGACAGCCAGCAGCAGGGTCCAGGCGCGGAGCGCATCGCGCTTCATCACCACGGCAATGCTGTGCAGCAGGGCAGTGGCGGCGATCCACGGCATCAGCGCGGCGTTCTCGACCGGGTCCCAGAACCACCAGCCGCCCCAGCCCAGTTCATAATAGGCCCAATAGCTGCCCAGAGCGATGCCGAGCGTCAGCAGCGCCCAGGCGCCGGCTATCCATGGCCGGGTGGCGCGCGCCCATTGCGGGCCGACCTTGTTTTCCAGCATCCCGGCGACAGCAAAAGCAAAGGCGACCGAAAGCCCGACATAGCCGGCGTAGAGCAGCGGCGGATGGAAGGCGAGGCCGGGGTCCTGCAGCAACGGGTTGAGACCGACGCCCTCCGTGGGTGCCGGAATCAGCCGTTCGAACGGGTTCGATGCAAAAAGCAGGAAGGCGAAGAAGCCGAGCGAGACGAAGCCCTGCACACTGAGCACACGTGCGCGGAAACGGCTGCCGAGCGTCGCAGGTGCCAGCGCCACGGCAACACCGGCAAGCGCCATCACCAGCACCCAGAGCAGCAGGGAGCCTTCATGGTTCGCCCAGACGCCGGTAAAGCGATACATGTCGGGCTTCATGCTGTGGCTGTTCGCCGCCACCAGCTTCACCGAGAAATCCGAAATGATGAAGGCGTAGGCGAGAGCCACGAACGCCAGCCCCGTGAACAGCCCCTGCGCCAGTGCGGTCGGCACGGCGAGGTCGGCGAGATCGTCCCGGTTGCGCCACAGGCCGACGGTGGGGGCGAATGCCTGCGCCAGCGCTGCCATCGCCGCGAGCCACAGCGCAAAATGACCGAGCTCCGGAATCACGAAGCGTTCACCGGATGTCCCTGCTTTTCCAGCGCCTTCGCAACTTCCGGCGGCATATACTTCTCGTCATGCTTGGCGAGCAGTTCCTGCGCCCGGAACACGCCCTGCGCGTCGAAGCTGCCGGTGGCAATGACCCCCTGCCCTTCGCGGAAAAGGTCCGGCACCAGCCCGCGATAGGTCACATTGGTGTCGGCCTTCATGTCGGTGACGATGAAATGCAGTTCCAGCCCGTCGCCCGGACGGGTTACCGTGCCGGTTTTCACCAGCCCTCCCAGCCGGATCGTCTGGCCCGGCGCCGGCGGCGAGGCGGCAATGTCTGCCGGGGCCTTGAAATAGGCGGCGGTATCCTGAAGCGCGAACGAGGCGATCACGCCGGCTGCCGCAAGCACGGCGACCGCTGCCAGCGCCAGCACCAGGCGCTGCTGCTTGGGCTTCGCTACTGCCATCAGTTGCGCTCTCCATCCTCCAGTGCCCTCTCGGCGCGGCGCATGCGGGTGAGCGACCAGACCAGCAGCCCGCCGAGAGCGACAAGGGTAAAGGTATAAGCAGCGATGATGAACGGGAGATGCGGCATGGTTCAGCCCGCACGTGCCGCACGGCGAAGGGCGCGCGCTTCGAGCCGTTGTTCCGCGATCAGGGTTCGCATGCGGACGAGAACGATGGCGGCGAACAGCAGCAGAAATCCGACGGCCGACAGCAGCAGCGGCTGCAGCATATCCGGGTGGATGCTGCTGCCGGAAAGGCGGATGGAGGCCGGCTGGTGCAGCGTGTTCCACCATTCGACGCTGAACTTGATGATCGGCAGGTTGATGGTGCCGACAATTGCCAGATAGCCGGCCATCTTCAGCCCGCGCGCCCGATCCTCGTGCAGGTGCGTGAGCGCGATGACGCCCAGATAGAGCAGGAACAGGACGAGCATGGAGGTGAGCCGACCGTCCCACACCCACCAGGTGCCCCAGGTGGGCCGGCCCCAGATGGACCCGGTAACCAGGCAGATGGCGGCAAATGTGGCGCCGACCGGAGCGATGGCGCGCACGGCGAGATCGGCCAGCGGGTGCCGCCAGATGCGCGCCGAAAGCGCCGCAATCGCCATGCCGAGATAACCACCCGAGGCGAACCACGCTGCCGGCACATGCACATACATGATGCGCACGGTCTTGCCCTGCAGATAGTCATCCGGCGCCACGAACAGGCCCTGCCACAGTCCGACAAACAGGAAACCCAACCCCAGGGCGAGCAGCCAGGGCGTGAGCGCAGTAGCAAGGCGCTGGAACCTCAGCGGGTTGGCGAGCGCATGGAGATCGGATGCAGCCATTGTTCTGTGCAGTGCACTAGCACGGCATTTGCGCCGCTGACAGCCCCGACCTCCATTCACCGAACGCCGCTAGACGCGCGAGGCGCGAAGCGCGGCGCCTGCTGCAAAAGGCGCTACTGCGGCGAGCAGAAGCGCGGCAGCAATTCCAAGCCCGAGCGAGCCCGGATCTTCAGGGCGGCTGCCAAACAGCAGGAGCGGGATGGCGAGCGGCACGATCAGCAGTGCCACCAGCCCGCCTCCGCCCCGGGCGCCCAGCGTAACGCTGGCAGCGATGACGGCGAGCGCGGACAGACCCAGCGCGCCTGCCGCCAGTCCAGGCAGCACGCGCAGCAGCATCTCCCATTCCATCCCGAGGAACAACGCGGCAAGCGGCGCCGCCAGCAGTAGCGGGGCGCCAAAGCCGATCCACAACGCCGCCATTCGCGCCGCGGCCAATGTTTCGCCGGCAATCCCGCGCACCAGCAGCTGATCCAGCGTGCCGTCCGCCGAATCGAGGGTGAACAGGGTGGAAACCGGCATCAGGCTGGCGAGCAGCGCCGCCAGCCACAGGATCCCGGGCGCCAGCCTTGCCAGCAGCCTCGCGTCTGGCCCGATGGCGAAGGGCAGCAAAAGCGCCACAAGCAGGAAAAAGGCGAGCGGCATCAACCACTCACCCGGGCGCGAGGCCATCAGCGCCAGATCGCGCCGGATCAGCCGCGCGACAAGCATTATTTCTTGAAAAGGCTGTCGGCAGCCGAGCGGAAAGCGGACGCAGAATCCCGTTTGGCCTTTGTGCGCGCGATTTCAGCCTCCAGCGTGGCAATGCGCTCGCCCAGCTCGTCAACACTCAGCCGATCCAGGTCTTCCCGGCGCAGCTGCGCCAGCAAGCTTTCCGGGCGCTTCGACAGGAAATCCTCTGCATCCATTGCCAGCCCCTTCCGTCTCAACAGTTTTCTCCATGTCCGTCTTGCACTTTCGCCGGCAAGCGGCAACGGTTGCGGCATGAGCAGCCTTCCCGCGACCATGCGCGCCATCGATCCCGCCTCGCCCGGCGGCCCCGACGTTCTTGTAGTGGTGGAGCGGCCCGTGCCGCAGCCCGGCCCCGGCGAAGTGCTGATCCGCGTGCATGCGGCAGGCGTGAACCGGCCCGACATCCTGCAGCGCATGGGGCTGTATCCCATGCCGCCCGGCGCGCCGACGATCATGGGCCTGGAGGTAGCTGGCGAAATCGTCGCGCTTGGAGAAGGCGTCGCTACGCTGTCGGTCGGCGACCCGGTGTGCGCGCTGATCGCGGGCGGCGGCTATGCCGATTATGCGACAGCGCCTGCCGTGCAGTGCCTCCCCGTCCCGCCGGGGATGCGATTCGACGAGGCAGCGACGCTGCCGGAAACCTGGTTCACGGTCTGGGCAAACCTGAACGACCTTGCCGGCGCGCGCGTGGGCGAAACGATGCTGGTGCATGGCGGAACCTCGGGAATCGGTGTGACGGCGATCGATTTCGCCCGCTCGCGCGACATGCAGATCATCGTCACCTGCGGCACGGACGCCAAATGTCAGGCAGCGAAGGCACTGGGCGCCACCCACGCGCTGAACTACCGCGACGGCGATTTCGCGCCGAAAGTGCGTGAACTGACCGGTGGGCGCGGCGTGGACATCGTGCTGGACATGGTGGGCGGCGAATATTTTCCGCGGAATCTCGCCTCGCTGCGTGACGGCGGCCGGCATGTTTCCATCGCCTTCCAGAAGGGCAATCGTCTGGAGCTGGATGTCGGTTTCCTGATGCGCAAGCGCCTGCACGTGACCGGCTCGATGCTGCGGCCACGCAGCGTAGCCGAGAAGGGTGCCATTGCCGAGGCGCTGGAGCGGGAGATCTGGCCGCTCTTCACCGACGGCCGGCTGAAGGCGCATCTGTTCCGCAGCTATCCCCTGGAGCAGGCAGACGACGCCCACCGGCTGATGGAATCCGGTGGGCATGTAGGGAAGATCGCGCTTACCCTCGCCTGACAGGCTTCATGACGAAAGCGGCAGGTTGACGAAACCGCAGGTCTCAGCGCTTTTTCGCGCCATGCGTCACGCCTCCGCCATCAAGCAGGATCTCGCTGTCCTGGGTGCCCTCACCGAAGTCGGCCTGAATGCCGATCCCGCCGATTCCGCCCGCATCCGCGCGCTGGCGGCCGAACTGGAAGGGATGAACCCCACGCCGGAACCGGCGCGTGCGGCCGCCCTGCTGCGCGGCCGCTGGCGGCTGCTCTATTCCAACTTCAGCCTGCAGCGGCATACCACCATGACCCGGCTGAGCCTGGGCGTGCTGCCGGATGATCCAGTTGAAGTCGTTGAACTCTATAATGAAATCGATCCTTCGACGGGTCTCTACGACAATATTATCCATTTCCTGTTCGAGGACGGCACGCCCGGCATCCAGGTGATGGCCGGCGCATATGAAGTGGAGGACGATAGCCATATCGACATCCGTTACTATGAAGCGCTGGTGATCGGCCCTGGCGCCCCCGTGCGGATTCCGGCCACCGGATCGCGGGTGAGTTCATTGAAGACCGAAGTCACCTATCTGGACGACGGCTTCCGACTGGTGCGCGGCGCCCATGGCAGCCTCTATATTCTGGAGCGGCTGGATTCCGCCCCCATGCGCTGGGGTCGCGATAGCTGAGCGGCGCCAAGATTTTCTAAAGTGGAGAGACATAAATGACCGACAAACCCGAATCCGTGGGCCGCGAAGTGCTGTACGAGGTCGTCGACGGCCACATCGGACTGGTGCGCCTGAACCGCCCGGACAAGCGCAATGCAGTCAACGGTGATCTGGCCGCTGCGCTCGATTGGATCGTGAAGGCGACCGAAGCCGATCCGGAAATCCGCGTCGTGATCCTTGGCTCGACCTCTGACGGCGCCTTTTGCGCCGGCGCCGACCTTTCGGAAATCTCCAAGGGCCGCGGCCACATGCTTTCCACCAACGACGGCGGCTTCGGTGGCCTTGCCCGCGCCAACCGGGAAAAACCGTGGATCGCGGCTGTTGCCGCCCCTGCCCTTGCCGGCGGCTGCGAACTGGCGCTGAGCTGCGACATGATCGTCGCATCGGAAAACAGCCGCTTCGGCCTGCCCGAAGTGAAGCGTGGCCTGTTCGCCGGCGCCGGCGGTGTATTCCGGCTGACCCGTCGCCTGCCCGCTGCAATTGCCTATGAGCTGGTAGCGACGGGCGATCCGCTCGATGCGCCACGCGCCTATGCGCTGGGCCTCGTCAACCGCCTGACGACGGCCGACAAGGTGCTGGACGAGGCGATTGCGCTCGCCAAGGCGATCAGCGTCAACGCGCCACTTTCGGTGCGCGAATCGCTGAAGGTGTCGCGGATGAGCTTCGACGCCGCCGAAGAGGAACTGTGGAAGATTTCCAACAACACCTCGGCGAAGGTATTCAGCTCGGAAGACGCAAAGGAAGGCCCTGTTGCGTTCCTCGAGAAGCGCGCGCCCGTCTGGAAGGGCCGCTAACCTGCCTGCGGGATGCTGGGGCTCAATCGGGCTCCAGCATCCGGTGCAGGTGCACCACCACATATTTCATGGCGGCGTCATCCACCGTGCGCTGCGCTTCGCCGCGCCACGCGGCTTCTGCAGACGCATAGTCCGGGTAGATGCCCACGATGTGAAGGGCTTCGGGATTCTCGAATTCCAGCCCGCGCGGATCTTTTACCCGGCCGCCGAACACCAAATGCAATTTGCTCATGCTGCGGCCTCTAGACTTTGAAACTCTGCGGTCAAGCGCGACAGAGTGTCTTGCAGCCATGCATCGAACTCAGGACCCTCCCATGCGCGGTAGTTGCCTTCGGCATAGGCAAGGCCGTTTCGATAGTAAAACAAGGCGTTCAGCCGGTTAGCCACCCAGCTATTGGCCGTGCGGATCACTTTTGCAGGGCTGCCCACCACGACCGAATTGGGCGGAACAATGGTGCCGTCCTTCACATAGGCGTGCTGGCCGACGATGGAATTGTCGCCGATGTGACTGCCGCCATAGATGGTCGCGTTGATCCCCACGAGCACATTGTTGCCGATGGTGGATCCGTGAATCGTCGCGTGGTGGGTGATGGAGCAATGCGATCCGATCACCACGGGTTGGCCCGGATCGGTGTGGATCATCACGAAATCCTGGACGTTGGTGTAGGCGCCGATTTCGACATGCGCCGCCTCGCAGCGGATGACGGCGTTGCACCAGATGCTGCTGCCCTCGCCCAACCGCACCTTGCCATAGATGGCGGCGGAGGGATGGACGAAGGCGGCGGCGGAAAGATCGAGGTCGCTGTTTCCGTTTGTCATGCCGGGAAGGCTATTTGGACTTCTTCATAAAGTCCACGAGCGCGTCGAAGCCGTTCTTTTCGATATAGGCGCTGAAGTCGGCTTCCTGTGTAAGCGCGACGTTCACGCCGTTGACGGTGATGTTGTTCACCAGCGGCTTCGCACCTCCCTTCACGGCCCAGGTGGCGTCGATCGGCTTGCCGCCCTTGGGATCGGTGATGCGAGTCACGACATCCACATCGCCGCGATTTCCGCGCGGGACCGTGCGGACGATCGTAACCTTCGACGAGGCAAAATCATAAAGCCGGTCGCTATAGGTGTTGATCAGGAAGTCGGGCAGCGCCTGACGATAAGCGGTCAGCTGCGCGTCGGTCAGCTTGATCGGGCTGTTCGGCGCACGATAGCGGCGGATGAGCCGCAAGCCCGCTTCATCGACGGCGAAATTGTTGCGCAGCAGGGCGCGGAACTTGGTGCGCGCCTGGTCCTTCGTAAGGCTCTTGTCGCGCAGGACGACGAAGGCATCCGCCGCCAGCTTGTCGATGAAGGCAGCTGCTGCCTTCTGCTGGTCCGGCGTCGCCGCGCCGGCTGGCGCTTGCTGCGCGCTGGCGGGGACGGCAACGAGAGCAGTGGCTCCGATCGAAGCGGCGCCAAGAACGAGCGACATGGCAGAAACCAGATGCTTCAACAGAAACTCCCAAGATGAAGGCGGCCCGCCCCCACACCTGCAGGGACGGGCGGCCAAGGCTTTGCGATACAGGCCCTTTCCGGGCGCTGAATGCGATGTTCATGCACGCGTTCAGGCGCGCGGCTTGCGATGCGGCATCAGGGCGCCGATCAGCGCACCTGCGGCAAGCGCCGCAATCACCACCATGGCCGGATTCTCCTGCGGCTGCTTCTTCGCCCAGGTACCGGCCTCTCCGGCGGCTTCACGGGCGCGTTCAGCTGCTTCACGCGCATACTCGGCCGCCTCATGTGCCTTTTCCCGTGCGATTTCAGCAGCTTCCGATGCCTTCTCCCGCGCGGCGTCGGAAAGCTCGGCCGCGCGGTGGCGCGCGGAATAATAGGCTTCACCGGCCTTGTCGCCCAGGTTGTGCGCTTCGCCCTTCACCTTGGACCAGGTTTCGGTAGCCTTGGCGCTCAGCGTGTCTTCCAAATCGCTCATCTCGGGAGCCTCCATGTCGTAAGCTGCGTAAAGTGGAACGGTCTTGCGCCGGGTCGAGTACCAGACCGCTGCCGCCGAAAGCAGCGCGGCCGCGGCGCCACCCAGCACCATTCCGCGATTGTCCTTTGCCCATCCAATGCTGTCGTGAACCAGGTCTTCGGCCACGCTCACCATATTGTCCGTCACGCGATCCACCTCTTCCCAGGCCCGCTCCTTGGCTTCCGTCCACAGGTTTGCTGGCCGCATCCGCACGGAAAGTTCATCCAGGTTTCCGTCCAGCCGTACCCGGCGGGCGAGTGCCTCTGCCTCCAGTTGCGCGGCTGTCAGCCGGTCTGCTGCATCCTCAAGCTTTGTCATTCACTCCATCCTGTTGCAGTTCGACCGGCGCCGCCCGCGCGGAAATCTTGCCAAGGTCACGCGACATGCGGCCAAGGCTGTGGTCCGGAAGCAGGCTGGTGCCGGAAAGGCCGTCGATGCCGGCGCGAAGCAGGATGAACCCGATCAACCCGCACACGGCCATCACCAGCAGCAGCGCCCACAGCAAGCCGATCCAGGCAGCGAGGGCAACGACCGCCGCCACCGTTGCGAAGATCACCGCCAGCGACAGGAACAGCGCGCCTGCGCCGATCTTCGCAGACTGGCGGCCTATCTGGTTGACGTTGCTGGAAATCTCCAGTCGCGCCAACCGTGCCTCGGTGCGAACCAGACCACCCGCATCGGCGAAAACCTCGATCCAGGTATCGACGATCGAGCGTCGCGGCTGCGCGACGCTCGTCTCGTCGGGAACTGGCTCAGGCCCGGTTGTCACCAGACCCGCCACCCTTGAGGAACCGGGCGAGGGCGAAACCGATCAGCGCCGCGGCGCCTACGGCAATGGCCGGGTTCTGCCGCACGGCGTTGCGGGCATCGTCGGCGAGTTCCTCGATGTCCTTGTCGCGCAGCTTGGTTGAGAAGCTGTCGAGCCCATCGGCTGCCTTGCGTGCATAGGAAGCGGTCTTGGCGCTGCCGCTGTCGGTGCCGTCGTCTAGCTTGCCGGCCATCTGGCGTGCAGCGTCGGCGAGACCATGCAGCGCATCCGAGGCATAGCCCTTGCCGCTGTTGGCGGCCGACTTGGCGCCGCTACCGGCCTTTTCGGCGAGAATTGCGACATCGTCCTTCACTTCGACAATGACCTCCGAAGCCTTGTCGCCTACCTTTCTTGCGGTTCGAGAGGTCTTTCCAGCCAGATCATCCGCTACGTCGGTGATCGTCTTGCCAGTTATTGCCATTTGCCCGGTCCTTCCTGATTTGCTGCCCGCCACCTGACGGCGTCGGGTTGCGGAAACCTCTCTCGCCCTCCCATCTGGGAAAGCCATTTGCTCCGGGCAACCCCCGGGGCAAACAATCTGCCCCGGAAGAGGCAGATTTTCAAAGCACTTCGAACAGACCGGCCGCGCCCATGCCGCCCCCGACGCACATGGTTACAACCACATGCTTCACGCCGCGACGACGCCCTTCGATCAGGGCATGGCCGACCAGACGTGCGCCCGACATCCCGAACGGGTGGCCGATCGAAATGGCGCCGCCATTCACGTTCAGCCTGTCCATCGGAATGCCAAGCACATCCGCCGAATACAGGACCTGAACCGCGAAAGCCTCGTTGAGTTCCCACAGGCCGATGTCGTCCACCTTGAGACCATGCTGTTTCAGCAGCTTCGGCACGGCATAGATGGGGCCGATGCCCATTTCGTCCGGCTCCAGCCCGGCGACGGCCATCCCCATATAGCGGCCAAGCGGTGCAAGCCCGCGACGCGATGCCTCACCCGCTTCCATGAGCACGGCAGCCGATGCGCCATCGGAAAGCTGGCTGGCGTTGCCAGCGGTTATGTTCATGCCCGGGCCGCGCACCGGCTGCAGACCCTTCAGCCCCTCCAGCGTGGTCTCCGGCCGGTTGCCTTCATCCTTGGTGAGGGTGATCACATGCTCGGAGACTTCCTTCGTCTCCTTGTTGACCATCTTCATTGTCGCGGTGACGGGGATGATCTCGTCGTCGAACTTGCCGGCCTGCTGGGCGGCCGCCGTGCGCATCTGCGACTGGAAGGCATATTCATCCTGCCGGTCGCGGCTGACACCATAGCGTTTGGCGACCGTTTCGGCGGTGTCGATCATCGGCATGTAGATGGCGTTATGCATGGCCACCAGTTCCATGTCGGCCTCCACGCGGAACTTGTCGTTCTGCACGGTGGAGAGCGAATCCACGCCAGCGCCGACGGCGATCTGCATGCCGTCGACGATGATCTGCTTGGCGGCAGTCGCAATCGCCATAAGCCCCGAAGAACATTGCCGATCAATGGTCTGGCCGGAAACGGTGACCGGCAGCCCTGCCCGCAGCAGCGCCAGCCGCCCGATGTTCGGCGCGCCGGAGCCCTGGGTGAGAACGCAGCCCATCACCACATCGTCGATTTCGGGCCCATCGAGCCTGGCGCGCTCTACCGCGGCCTTCACCGCATGGCTGGCCAGCGTGGGCGTCAGCGTGGCGTTGAAGGCGCCGCGATGCGCCTTGCCGATCGGCGTGCGGGCGGTTGAAACGATGACAGCGTCGCGCATGATATTCTCTCCCCGGATCCAAGTTGGCGTAGCTTTGCGACGCCCCGATTACACATAAGCCAGCGTGACCCACTCGGCGGCGAGCGCGGGCTTGTCCTCGCCCTCGATCTCCACCTTCACCTCCACCGTCGTCATGAACGCGCCCGGTGAACGCTCCACCACATCGACCATCCTGAAGTTGCCGCGAACCTTCTTGCCGCTCTTCACCGGCGCCAGGAAGCGAAGCGAATTGAGGCCATAGTTCACGCCCATCTTCGTGCCCTCGATTCCGGGCATCACATCATAGGCCATCGCCGACAGCAGCGAGAGCGTCAGATAGCCGTGGGCGATGGTGGTCCCGAACGGCGTCTGCCTGGCGAGTTCCGGGTTCACGTGAATGAACTGGTGGTCGCCTGTCACCTCGGCGAACTTGTCGATGCGACCCTGATCCACGAGAATCCATTCGGAAACACCCAGGTCCTTGCCCTTCAGAGCCAGATAGTCGGCAACCGGCAAACCACGTCCCATGATTTCACTCCCTCGAAGCCAGTGCTTCAGCCCTTCTTCGCGGCAGTCCCGGTCTTGGCCGGACTGTCGGCGGGCGGCACGTGCCAACCCTTGGTCGGATATGGCGGGGCTATCAACCCATCAACTCCGCCAACAAAGCTCATCTGGGTTGGATAGGCGAACTGGATGTTCCGGCTGGCGAATTCGCGGATGATGGCGAGCGCCACGCTGTGCCGCGCGTTGGCCATGGCGTCGAAATCGGGCTTCGCGACATGGAACACCATCTCGAAATCCAGCGAGGATGCATTGAAAAGAACGAAATGCGCGCGATCGAACCGGCAATCCGCCACGCCGTTCACGATCTTTTCCAGAATGGCCGGGATTTCATCGAGCACATCCGGAGGGGTCTGGTAGATGAGCTGCAGCGTCATCAACACCCGTCGTTCGTCGAACTGGGCTAGATTGTTGATCTGCTGGTTCAGAAGCTGGGCATTCGACATCACCACGATCTCGCCCGAAATCGCCCTCAGCCGCGTCGTCTTCAGGCCGATATGCTCCACCTTGCCCACGGCTCCCTGCGGCCCGCCGACCTGGATGGTGTCCCCGCGTACGAAGGGGCGGTCCATCAGGATGGAAAGCGCCGCGAACAGGTCCGAGAATATGCCCTGCGCGGCGAGACCGATGGCGATCCCGCCCACGCCAAGACCGGCGATCAACGCCGTGACGTTCACGCCCAGGTTATCGAGCAGGATGATGCCCGCGACACCCCAGACCACCACGTTGATGATGACCGACAAGACGCCCACGGCAGAGGTCATCGACGGATCGGCATGCTCGTCTGCGGCCTTGCGTTCCACCAGCGCGAGGAGGAATTCGCGAATCCAGAACGCCCCCTGCACAGCTGCGCCGATGGTGAAGAGGACATTGACCAGCGCAGACCATGCGCCCGGCCCGCCAAAGAAGGCGATGACAATCTTTGCCGACAGTATGACCAGGAAGAAGCTGCGGGTCTTGGCGAGAACCTTGAACGCCACCCAGCTCCAGGTGCCGAATACCGCCGTGCGCGAAAGCCGCTTCCGCGCCCAGCCACGCAACACGACCAGTACGGAATAGAGGATCAGGCCCACCGCTATCCCGGCGAGCGCCCCCAGGCTGTCGGTGCGGAACCAATGGTAGATTTCGCGCGTCAGCTCCTCTGCCTGCTGCGGAAAACTTTCTATGTCTTTGCCCGCCTTCTTGATCAGATCAGGCGAGTTGGGTGCGGCCGTTTGCGAAGGCGAAGAAATGAAAGGCATGGGGCGCTGTCTAGCCGCTGCCCCCTAGCCGAGGCAAATCATTGCCATTAATCCGCTATCCATGCCCGTACCCAACGAATTCCAAACTGCAGACGGAAATCCTCCGATCGCCCTCATCACGGGGGGAGCCAAGCGCATCGGCGCGGCATTCTGCCGGGCGCTGGCAGAGGATGGATTTCGCGTCGCCATCCACTGCAATCGGTCGCGGGCCGAGGCCGACGAGCTTGCCGCCGAGCTTCCGGGCGAGCCGATCGTACTGCAGGCAGATCTGGCCAGCCCGGATATCGGCGCGCTGCTGGTGGACGCGCTTCCCGCACCGCCGCACCTGCTCCTCAACAACGCCTCGCTTTTCGAAGAGGACAGCCTGCAAACGCTCGATCTGGAACTGTGGCAGCGGCACATGGCGGTGAACCTGCTGGCGCCGACACTGCTGGTACAAGCCTTTCAACGCCGCCTGCCCGGCGATGCGCGCGGGCTGATCGTGAATCTTTCAGATGCGAAGCTGGCGGCGCCGAACCCGGACTTCTTCAGCTACACCGTTTCCAAGATCGGGCTGGCGGGCCTTACCGAGCTTTCCGCCCGCACGCTCGCCCCCCGCATTCGCGTCAACGCCATTGCGCCGGCGGTGACGCTGGTTTCCGGGCCGCAATCGCGCGCCAACTTCGAAAAGGCGCATGTGCTCAATCCGCTGGGCCGCGGCGTACATGTCGACGACCTGGTCCGTGCCCTGCGCTATCTTGTCGCGACGCCCACCATAACCGGGGAAACGCTGCGGCTGGACAGCGGACAACGCTTTCTCGCGCTTCCGCGAGATGTCGCCTATATGGTGCAGCCATGACCGTCATACCCCTGAACGAAGGCCGCCAGCCGCGGCTGCAGCCGCGCACGCACGAAATCCTGCTGGAGGATCTGACGCTGGATGCCGACATCGGCTTCCACGATTTCGAGATCGGAACGCCGCAACGCCTGCTGGCAACCGTGCACGTCCGCCTCGATATGGCACACTGGCCGCAGAGCGACACGCAGGAAGCGTCGTGGAACTATGACGTCCTGCGCACGCATGTGAAGCGGCTGGTCGAGGGGCGGCGGTTCAACCTGCAGGAAACGCTGGCGCAGGAGATTTTCGACATGATCGCCGCCGAGCCCGGGGTGATCGGCCTCACGGTCACACTGCGCAAGCCGGACGTCTATCCGGACGCGAAGGCCGTTGGCGTCATTCTTTCCAGCGACTGATCCCGATCAGCCCTGCGGAACCGTCCGTCCGCAGACGCCTATCGACGTGCGGGCGGCAGCATAGTCCGCCGACAGCGCCGGGTTGGCTGCAAGCGAGGCCGGCAGTGCACGCGGCATGCCGCAGGCCAACCCACGCCACAGCAGGGTCTGGCGTTGCACGGGAGCTGCGCGATCCACAAGGTCGCCCGTTGCGACGCGCACTGTCGGCTCTGTCCCGGCTGTTCTGCTTACCACCAGTGTCAGCGGGCGCCCGCCTTCGGTAGACAGGAAGAACTGGCTTTCGGAACGGCCGGGCACGTCGCCCTCGCTGTGGAACCCGTCCTTTACCGCCGTCACCATCAGCCCTTGCGCGGCGGGCTTCAGCGCTTCGGCCAGGATCGATCTGACCGTTGCCTCCGAAGCCCCGCTCCAGGGCTGCTGTGCATGCGCGGCGGTAAGCCGCAGGGGCTGAACAGATGGATCGCCGCCGCCAGTCATCGGGCTGCCGAACACCAGCACGGGAAGCGCCTTCGAAAAGGGGGCTCGGCCCCTGGCGTCTGCTTCACCCTGCCACAGCCAGGCGGCCGCCGCCGGAAGTACAGACGGCGATTTCAGCGCAGCGGTCAATCTTGCCGTTACAAGGGCGCGAACCTGACCGGGGGGCACGTCCGGCGCCTGCTTGCGGCCCAGCCGGTCCACATCGTCTACCGTCGCCGAAAGGATGACCGGGCTTGCCAGCACCAGATCTGCCCAGTCCGTCCAGGAAAGCGGCGCGGTCTGCGGCGTCGCGGCAGGTTTGGGCTGCGCCACGGCAGAAGTGGAGCTCGCAAGCAATAAAATGCCCGCCAAAAGCCGAAAATCAGGGATAATCATGCCCCCGGGCTACACGAAAAGCGGTTGCGACTGGAAGTGGTGAGCGTTATCAAAGTTCGTCCGGGTCGCAGTTTTCGCGGTCTGGCCATGTGCGTGCCAGAGGATAATACCGGGCATTGGGCCAAAAGAGCCGTCGCGCAGTTGGGCCGGATTGTGGCAATATCGTGTTGCAGCCCGGCAAGGTCACCCGGTAAGGGGGCACGTCCGAATCGGATGTTCCTTCGGTTTTGGGGTTTGGGGACCCCAAGCATTGAGTGGGCCCCTTCGACTGGGTGGGTCTGGGATTTGCCGGCTGGTGTCCGGTGCTTGGAAGGCTGGCAGTTTTCGCCGGTTTTTCGGGACGGGGTGCCGGGCAAGGGATCGGATGGCCTCTGCGGATCGCGCTACCAGCGCACATGTCCGGAGGCATGAGTTTAGGCAGGCAGCCTTTGTTGGCTGCAGCGTGAGGGAGTGGCACTGAGCCTATGTCGTATCTACAGGAAGAAGGCTGGAGCCGCAGAACCTGGATTTCGGTCATTCTGGTCGGAATTCTGCACGTGCTTCTTGGCTATGCCCTGATCTCAGGTCTTGCCATCAAGGCCGTGAAGGTCATCACCGGCCCGCTCGAGGCGGTGAACATCGAAGAGCAGGCGCCGCCGCCGGAGGAAGCTCCGCCTCCGCCGCCCAAGCTTGAAGACATTCCGCCCTATGTGCCGCCGCCGGACGTGCAGATCGAAACATCTGCGCCGCCGCCGCCGACCATCTCGGTGCAGAGCGCGGTTCCGCAGCCACAGCCGACGGTTGCGCCGCCTGCACCGCCTGCGCCGCCGCCGGCTCCGGTGGTTGCCGCGCCGACACCCGCACAACCGATTGCCCGCACCTTTGCCGTTTCGCCCGAAGACTATCCCGATGCCTCGCGCCGGGCTGGTGAAGAAGGTGTCACCGGTATCCGCGTTACCATCGGCGCCGATGGGCGGGTTTCGGCCTGCTCGGTGGTTCGTCCCAGCGGCTTCACACGTCTCGATGAAAAGGCTTGCCAGATTGCCCAGCGGCGCTGGCGCTTCAAGCCGGCGACGCAGGAAGGCAAACCGGTCGAAACGACGGTCAACCGCAACTATCGCTGGCAACTCGAGGAAGGGCGCTAAACCCGGCGCCTGACCAACCCAGGATTATCCAAGACATCAATTTACGGTAGAGGGAATACAAATGGCTGCTGTCACCACCGAAAACCCCTATGGCCTTGTCGCCGCTCTTGAGCAGGGGGGCATCATCGCCCAGGTCATCTTCGGCATCATGGTTCTGATGTCGGTCGTCTCCTGGTACATCATGTTCACCAAGTGGTTCGAACAGCGCAAGATGCTGTCGGAAGCCGCCGAAGTGGAAAAGAAGGTCTGGGCAGCGTCCAGCCTCAAGGAAGGCATCTCGAAGGTCGACAAGAACTCGGCGTTCCGCCAGCTCGCTGACGACGGCCTGCGCGCCTTCGACCACCACGAAGGCAAGCTCACCGACCAGATCGACCAGCACGAGTGGGTCACGATGACGCTGAACCGTTCGGCCGGCCTCATCCACACCAAGCTGAACTCGGGTCTCTCGTTCCTGGCCTCGGTCGGTGCAACGGCGCCGTTCATCGGTCTGCTCGGTACCGTCATCGGCATCTATCGCGCCCTGATCAACATCGGCATTTCCGGTTCGGCCGCCATCGACAAGGTTGCCGGCCCCGTCGGTGAAGCCCTGATCATGACCGCCATCGGTCTGGCCGTCGCCGTTCCTGCCGTGCTTGGCTATAACTACCTCGCCGGCCGCAACAAGACGATCATGGAAAAGCTGAACACCTTTGCTGCCGACGTCCATGGCTACCTGCTGTCGGGTGCCCGCATGGCTCGTTCGACTGCCACGGTTGCTCCTGCCGCTGCAAAGCCGGTTGCCAAGTAAGCACTGCTGCCACGTACTAGCCACGATTAGGGGAACAGACCCATGGCAATGAATGTCGGTGAGCAGGAAGAAGGCGGACTGATGTCCGAAATCAACACCACGCCCCTCGTGGACGTCATGTTGGTTCTGCTCATCATCTTCCTCATCACGGTGCCCGTCGTTATCCAGACGGTTCCCGTAGAACTGCCGAAGGTGGCGAATATCGTCACCGTCACCAAGCCCGAGAATGTTCCCCTGTCGGTGGATGTGAACTGCGACATCTATTGGGGAATGAGCAAGCTGGACTCGACCGAGCAGCTTCGTGAGAAGGGGGTTACCTACCTCCTTGCCGAAGTGGAACGGCAGAAGGCGGCTGGCGCAAAGATCGAGCTTCCGGAAGTCCACATCCGCGGCGATGCAGCCGCCGAGTATCGTTGCGTCGGCGGAGCCATCTTCGCGATGCAGCGTGCCGGCTACCAGAAGATCGGCTTCATCTCCAACCCGCCCCCCGGCACTGTGCCGACCCGCTAAGAATCCGGAGAAACATCATGGGAATGTCAGTGGGATCCGGCGGCGGTGAAGACAAGCCGATGGGTGAAATGAACACGACGCCGTTGATCGACGTCATGCTCGTTCTGCTTATCATGTTCATCATCACCATTCCGATCCAGACACACGCAACCAAGCTTGATCTGCCGCCGCCGTCGCAGGTGCCGAACAACATCAAGCCCGACTTCAACCAGATCAACATCGACTTCCTGAACACGATCTACTGGAACGATCAGGAAGTTTCGATGGAGCAGTTGAACACCTACCTGACCCAGGTGGGCCAGATGCAGCCGGCCGAGAACCAGCCGGAATTGCGCCTGAAGCCGGATCAGCTGGCACGGTATGAAGTCGTGAACAAGGTGATGGCGATGGCCCAACAGGCCGGGATCTCGAAGATGGGGTTTGTCGGCAACGAGGCTTACGCCTGAGGCAAGGCCTCAACGGCGTCGATCCGGCCGACGAACACAATCGAAACCGAAAAGGCGGGGTAGCACCCCGCCTTTTTTGTTGTGCATCACCCGCGTTGCGCAAGGCTTGCCCAGTGACGGAATTGCGTGGATTTTGCCGGCCCACGCCATGGCGGAAACAGCGCGGTCTCTAAACTGGCCGCCCTTCCGCCCGCACAAGTCGCTTGGCGGAGCATATCCAAACCCGGGTTGTGGCGGCAGAGGTCACCATGGACGGCTCAGAGATCGGTGCGGCCTTGCGCCTCGGGGCCGCCGGCGCGGCCGGAGGCGATACGCGGATGCTTACCATGCCGGCAAAGCATTGAACGCCGTCGGCCGTGCGAAGGGCGAATAGGGGCTACGGCGCGCACTGGGCCGGGCAAGGCGCACCGAAGAATTCGGCGCTCCGGGTGGCCGATCTGGTGGCGCTCCTCGCCGAGGAACTTCGCTCAGCCTGCCAGGCCCATCGATCCGGCGCGCGACACATCATGGCCGCCCATGTCCTGCAGCCCGGCCAGCCGCGCATACAGGCCCGCGGCCGCCACCAGTTCCGCATGCGTCCCCACCTGCACGATCCGGCCAGCGTCCATCACGACGATCCTGTCGGCGTCGCGCACGGTGGACAGCCTGTGTGCGATCACCAGCGATGTCCGCCCCTGCATCAGGTGCTCCAGCGCTTCCTGAACCGACGCCTCGCTTTCGGCATCCAGCGCAGAAGTCGCTTCATCCAGCAGCAGGATGGGCGCGTCCTTCAGCAGCGCGCGCGCAATCGCGATGCGCTGGCGCTGCCCACCGGACAGCCTGGTCCCGCCCTCTCCCAGATCGGTGTCGAGGCCTTCCGGCAGTCCGCGCAGGAATTCCGCCGCATTGGCGGCCTCGGCGGCGGCCCAGATATCTTCCTCGCTGGCATCCGGCCGCCCGTAGAGAATATTCGAACGCGCCGATCCCATGAACACCACGGCTTCCTGCGGCACCACGGCAATCCGTGCCCGCACATCGGCCGGGTCGGCGTCGCGCAGGTCCACCCCGTCCATCAGGATGCGCCCCAGCATCGGATCGTAGAAGCGCTGCACCAGCTGGAACAGGCTGGTCTTGCCGGCGCCGGATGGCCCCACCACCGCGACCCGCTCACCGGGGTGGATTTCCAGCTTCAGGTCGCGCACGGCCGGCATGTCCGGGCGGCTCGGGTAACGGAAGCTGACATCTTCGAACTTCAGGCTGCCGATGGGCGGCACCGGCATGCTTGCCGGGTTGGCCGGGGCCGTGATCCCCGGCAGCTCCGCCAGCAGATCCCGCACGCGCGCCGACGCACCGGCCGCCCGCATGAAATCACCCCAGACTTCGGTGAGCGCCCCGAACGACCCGGCGACAATCGCCGCCGCCAGCACGAAGGCCGTGATGGTGCCGCCGGTCATGTCGCCGGCGATCACGTCGCGCGCGCCTTCCCACAGGACCAGCGTAATGGCGCCGAAAACCATGGTGATGACGATCGCCGTCATTGCCGCCCGCACCCGGATCCGCTTGCGCGCGGTGTTGAACGCCTCTTCCGCGGCGCGGGAGAAGCGTTGAACCTCCCGCTCCTCCGCGCCGAAGGCCTGCACCACCTTGATGGCCCGCAGCACCTCGGAAACGATGGAGCCGACATCGGCCACGCGATCCTGGCTGGTTTTCGAGAGAGTCTTCACCTTCCGGCCCATGAAGACGATGGGCAGGATCACCAGCGGAATCACCACCAGCATCAACGCCGTCAGCTTTGGCGAGAGGTAGAACAGATAGAAGATTCCGCCGACGCCGATGAACAGGTTGCGAAGCGCGACCGACACGGAAGTCGCTACCACCTGCTCCAGGATCGTCGTATCCGCTGTCATCCGCGAAGCGATTTCAGACGGCCGGTTCAGCTCGAAAAACCCCGGGTCGAGCCGCAGCAGGTGCGATTGCACATCCTGCCGAAGGTCGGCGACCACCCGCTCCCCCAGCCAGCTGACAAAATAGAAGCGGACGGCCGTCGCCATCCCCATCACCAGCACGATCCCCAGCAAAGCCGCGAAATACATCGAAATGTCGGCGCCCTGCCCCGCCCCGAACCCCTTGTCCACCACCAGCTTGAAGCCCTGCGGAATGGCGAGTGTAGCGGTCGCCGCCACCACCAGCGCGAGCAACGCGGCCGCTATCTGCCGGGGATAGGCGCTGGCATAGCCCCACAGCAGGGCAAGATTGGAAAGCTTGCGCGAAGACGGTTCGGCAGGCGGCGGCGGGGATGGGTTCGCGTTCACCCCTGCCAGATAGGGCTTGCGCGGCACTTCCTCAATCATGCTTGCCAACAAGGGGCATCTGCGCGCAACTTCCTGCGGGGAGGTGCTTGATGGGTGCAACCGAGATCATCGCAATGGCGGCAAGTTTCAGCCTTCTGGCTGGCTGGCGACTCTATGCTGCGGTTCTGGTCGCAGGTCTTGCCATGCGCTTCGATATCCTGCCGCTGCCGGAACATCTCGCCAGCCTGCAGGTGCTGGGAAGCCCTTGGGTGCTCGCTGCGGCGACGCTGGGCACCATCGCCGAGTTTCTGGCCGACAAGATCGCCTGGGTCGATTCCGCGTGGGACGGCGTGCACACGATCATCCGTCCTCTGGGCGGCGCCCTGCTCGCGCTCGCCATCGTCGATCCGGGCCAGCCGGTCTGGCAGATCGTCACGCTGTTGCTGGGCGGAGGTTCGGCGCTGCTGACGCACGGCGCCAAGGCAACCGCGCGGGCGGCGGTCAACACCAGCCCCGAGCCTGTGTCCAACGTCGTCATGTCAGGCACGGAGGATGTCGCCACCACCAGCGCGCTGCTGGTGGCGCTGGCGAATCCGGTGGTGGCGCTGGTACTCGTCGGGCTGCTTCTGGCGGCGACGGTCGGCATCATCCTGGCCGTCCGCCGTTTCATGAAGGACGTGGGCTCGATCTTCGCGCCCCCGTCCACCAAGCCACCTGCGGACTAATCCTTCTTGTAGAGCGCCTTTTTCGGCCCGATGAAGCCGAACAGATAGGCGGCAACCTTCCGCATCTGGATCTCCTCCGAGCCCTCGGTGATCCGATAGCGCCGGTGGTGACGGAAGATATGCTCGAAGGGCTTGTGTCGCGAATAGCCGATGCCGCCGTGCACCTGCATCGCCCGATCGGCCGCCTCGCACACCAGCCGGTTCGCCCAATAGTTGCACATGGAGATCTTGTCCGAGAGCTCGTGCTCAAGCGCCTCGTGCGGTAGCCGGTCCATCTCCCAGGCCGTCTTGTAGATCAGCAGGCGCAGCATTTCACACTGTGTCGCCAGCTCTACCAGCGGGAACTGGATCGCCTGATTCTTCGCCAGTGGTTCTCCGAACGGCTTGCGCTCGCGCGCGTAGCGGACGCTTTCCTCCAGGCAGAAGGTGGCAGCGCCCAGCGACGAGGCCGCCTGCCGGATGCGGTTCTGGTGGACGAAGCTCTGTGCCAGCGACAACCCGCCTTCCGGCGGACCCAGCGCCACCGTTTCCGGCACCCAGACATTGGTGAAGCTGACACGCGGGTGATCCGTGGGCATGTTGAAAGTCCACAGATACTCCTCGATCTTCACGCCCGGCGTATTGGAGGGAACCAGCAGACAGGTAATGCCGCGCGCCGAGCCATCCGCGCCCGAAGTCCGGCAGAAGGTCGCGACGTGGGTGGCCACATGCATGCCCGTCGTCCACATCTTTTCGCCGTTGATCAGCCAGCCGGGAACGCCGTCGCGGGTTTCGCGGACGGCCCGGGTTTCCATGAAGGTCGCGTCCGAGCCGTGGTTGGGTTCGGTAAGGCCAAAGGCGGTGATGCGCTCGCGCGCGAAGCCGCCCAGGATGAATTCCTGCTTCTGCGCCTCGGTACCGAAATGTTCGAACATGGCAACGAACGGGAAATTGCCGACGATGGAATGCTCGTTCTGCAGGTCATTGTGCAGCCCCAGCCCCTTGCGGGCGAAATGATCGCGGATCACCGCCATCCACAGGTTGGCGCCGTCCTTGCCGCCATATTTCTTTGGCGCGGAAAAGCGCCAGTGCCCGGCCTTGTCGGCACGAATGGTGGCTTCGCGCAGCAGCGCTTCCCATTCGTGGCGCGGCAAGCCGCCATTTTCGAAGTCGGTTCGCGCCCATTCCCGGCGGTGATCGAAGAATCGCTCATTGTCATCGGCTGCCTGCAGCGGCGCGATCTCGGCTGCGATGAAGGCGTCCAGTTCCGCCAGATAGGCGGTGAGGTCGGCAGGCAGTGCAAAGTCCATCTCAGATCTCCCTCGTTACCAGGGGTCTTTGCCTGCTTCCGTCCGTCAATCCACTTGGCGAATTGGGGAGCGCACCGCGAAAAGCGCTGCACTGCTGAGCAGCAGGAACAGGATGGCGACACCGATACCGGGCCGGACCGAGCCGGTCGCCGTGGCGATCAGCCCGACCAATGTCGGGCCGACGAATGCGGTTGCCTTGCCCACGAAGGAATAGAGCCCGAAATAGGCTGCAAGCTTTTCCGGCGGCGCCAGCATCGCCATCATCGTGCGCATGCCGGCAATGGCGAAGGCGGCCCCGGCGGCAATCACCGCGCCGGACGCCATGAAGCCCCATTCCTGCGGGGAAGCGAGCGGAACCCCCAGGGCTATCCCTGTTGGGAAGCCAAACAGACGCTCGGCATCCGTCAGCAGCACGGAAGCGGAGCCGAAAGCCATCAGCAACAGGCCCAGCAAGGAGAGGCGTTTTGCTCCTATGCGACCATCGATCCAGCTGCCGGCAAATCCGCCGATGACGCCGAATGTCGTTATCACCAGGCCAAAGCGCGCGAGGGTATCCGCTTTCCAGCCAAACGAGGCTGCCGCCAGCACCGCGCCAAACGAGAAGACGATGGCCATGCCGTCGGCCGATACCATCCGCGCGATCAGGAACATCCGCATGTTGCGGTCTTTCCAGGCCTCGGCCAGCGTTGCCTTCAGATCGGCCAGCCCCTGGGTCACCGAGGCGCGACTGTCAGAGACGCGATCCTTCGCCACCAGCAGGAACGGGGTCAGGAAGATCAGCATGCTTGCGGCCGCCAGCGGCCCGGCCAGCCGGTCGATCGAACTGGGGATGTCCGCCAGAAAAGCCGGAGCGCTGCTGGAAACCGCCAACACCACCAGCAGAACGCCCATCCCTACCAGCTGGCTGATTCCGAACGACAGACCCGACAGCAGGCCCATCTTTTCTCGTCGCGCGGCCACTGGCAGAAAGGCATTGCCAAACTGGTTCATCAGCTCCGTCGCCACCGATCCGGCGAATACCGCGATGGCCACGGGCAACAGCGAAACGCCGGGCGCCGCAAACCAGAGGCTGACCGAAGCGACAAAGCCGACCATCCCCGCCCCTGCAAGCCATGGCTTCAACCGGGAACCACTGTCGGCAATCGAACCGAGCACCGGGGCGAGAATCGCGATGGCCAGCCCGGCGGCGCCCAGCGCAAAGCCCCAGACAGCGGCCCCCTCGGCCGCAGTCGCAGCCAGTGTTCCCGCAAAATAAGGCGCAAATACATAGCGCTGCACCAGGTTGAAGAAGGGTTCATTTGCTGCCTCGGTGAGAGACCAGGCCGCTTCCTGCCGGGTCAGCCGGCGCGAGGGTTCAACGCTCACGTCGTCGTCCGCCTCGCATCGACTGCCCACATCTCCAGGCTCCCGTCTTCGTCGGCCACCCAAAGGCTGTCGTAGAGATTGATCGTCGGGTCGATGTGCCCCGGCTGCAGCCACACGGTCGCCCCCTCGGCAGGGAAATCCGGCCGGGGATGATCCGCGTCTGCATCGACGGCATCGATTGCAGCCCAGCCTTCCTGCCCGATCCGCGCCACCAGCGACGCCTCCATCAAGGCGCCGTGTTCATCGCCCATGAAGCGAAACCGGTAGTCACTTGCCACGGCGCGCGGCGCCGGCCCGTCGCTGGCAAGAGCCTTCAGGCCGGCGTTCAGCGTTACAAGGCCCTTGCGCTGTGCGGAAACAACGCTGGCCGCGCAGAAGAGTGCGGGATCGAACGCGGCGCCGGCCATCTCATACTGGACATCCATGAAGGCGTAGGATCCGGCCTGAAGTTCGGTGAAAACCCCGGATGCGAGATCCAGCGGAGCGGTGCCGGTGCCGCCTCCCGTGACCACCGCAGGGGTCAACCCCTCCGACCGCAAGGCCGAAACCAGCGAAGCGACCCGCACCATTGCAGCGGCATGCGCCTCTGCCCGATGCGGATCGGCCTGCAGATGGCCGAGGTAGCATTGAATGCCGCCCCAGCTGAATCCAGCCGCGAGGATTTCCCGCACGAGCAGAGGCGCGTTGGCAAACGCGGTTCCCGTGCGATGCTGGCCGCCATCCACATCGACGAGCAACTGAACGGCATGTGCGCCGGCAGCGCGCGCGGCGGCTATCTGCGCTGCACTGTCCGCCACGGCTGAAACCTGCCTGCCCTGCCCGGCCAGTTCCTTGAGCAGCGGCCAGCCCCATGGCGGCACAGGCGCGGAAACCAGCAGATTGCCAATCCCCGCGCGCGCATAGGCTTCCGCCTCCCCGACGGTCTGGCAACAGATGCCGACCGCTCCAAGTTCGATCTGAAGAAGCGCCAATCGGCTGCACTTCGCCATTTTGCCGTGTGGGCGCAACCGGATGCCCGCGGCGTCGCAGGCGGCCTGCATCTTGCCGAGGTTGGCCAGCAAAGCCTGCCGCCGCACGACCAGAGCGGGGGTTCGGGGCACCACTATGGCAGCAAGAAAGCGTGTCAGCGGCTCCACGGAAGCCGATCCAGATCCACATTTCCACCCGTGAGGATGATGCCCACGGTCTTGCCGCGCACGTCCCACGCACCTTCCAGGACGGCCGCCAGCGGCACGGCCGAGCTCGCCTCGACCACGATCTTCATGCGGGACCACAAGAGCCGCATCGCCCGGACGATCGCCTCCTCCGAAACGGTCACCACATCGTGCACATCCTTGCGCATGATGGCAAAGGTGCGCGCACTCATCGCGGTTGTCAGACCGTCGGCGATGGTCGCGACGGGCAGCACCTGCGGCTGCAACATACCCGTTCGGAAGCCCGCTGCGGCGTCGCCGGCCGCCGCAGGCTCGGCGCCGATCACCTGTGTGCGGGGAGACAAGACGCTGCAGGCGATCGCAGTCCCCGCCAGCAGGCCACCACCGCCCACCGGGCAGCTGACGGCATCGAGCTCCCGTTCCGCATCTTCCAGCAGCTCGATCGCGCAGGTGGCCTGGCCCGCGATCACCTCGTCGCTGTCGAACGGCGGAATCAGCGTTGCACCCATCCGCGCGACGATGGCCCGCGCTGCCGTTTCACGCGCAACCAAGGTCGGCTCGCACTCCACAACCTCGGCGCCATAGCCCAATACCGCCGATTTCTTCACCGCGGGAGCTGTGGTGGGCATCACCACATAGGCGGGAATGCCGCGCGTTGCCGCGGCCAACGCCAATGCTGCGGCGTGATTGCCGCTGCTGTGGGTGACCACGCCCTTGCTCGCCAGATTGTCGGACAAGCCCATCACAGCGTTAAAGGCGCCACGCGCCTTGAACGCACCCGTACGCTGCAGATTCTCGCACTTGAACAGAAGCTGCGCGCCGGTCTCCCTATCCACCAATCGCGATGTCAGGATCGGGGTGCGATGCACATGCGGGGCGATGCGGGCATGGGCGATGCGGATATCGGCCAGAGAGGGGGACGAGTTCATAAGCGCGGCGACCATGCTGCGCAGCGCCGGTCCCGTCAACGATATCGAAACTCTGGAAAACCGGTGGCTGGGGTGCCAGGATTCGAACCTGGGGATGGCGGTACCAAAAACCGCTGCCTTACCGCTTGGCTACACCCCAATGCCGGTTGTTCCGAGCGACCCTTGCGGGAGGGCTTCGCTCCGGAGGCGCGCTGATAGCCGGAAGACATGGGGCCGACAAGCCCCAATCGCGCGCAAATATCCTGTGATCAGGCCGGCCGCGCCCTTGGTTGCGCGTTCGCAGCCCATAGCAGGCCCAGATAGCCGATCAGCGTGACGCCCAACCAGATAATGCCCGTGCCCGGAAGCAAGATGGCCAGCAAATTGGGGACGGCGACGAGCATAAGCACCCACGGCAGCGGGCGCGGCCAACCCCAGCGCGCATAGAGATAGTGATGCAGGTGATCGCGCCCGGGCGTGAAGGGGCTTTTCCCCTTTGCCAGTCGATGGACGATCAGCCGCAACGTATCAAACACGGGTACCGCGAAGATCAGTGCCACATCATCGGCGTACATGTCGGCAAATCCGTGATTCCACGCATAGATGCCCAACAGCCCGAACATCGCGGAAAGCCCGTAGCTGCCGCCATCGCCCAGGAAGAGCTTGCCCTGCATGTTGTAGAAGAACAGCACCATCAAGGCGCCCATGATTGCCGCCATCAGCGGCAGCATCGACGGCGGCAGCCGCACCATCAGCACGGCTGCCCATACGATCGCCTGCCCTATCACCAATCCGTTCTTGCCGTCCGCCATATTCACCGCGTTCAGAAGCCCGACGAAGCAGAGCAGCGTGAAGGCGACGCCAAACAGACCCTGCATCAGGAGCAGGTTGGACTGACCACTGAACAGCAGAAAATTAACAGAGAAATCAGGCACCTGTGCGATTGCTGCAAGCAGAAAGGCGGAAGCCGCCGCAAGCCGGGTTGGTGCCGTCAGGCCAATGCGATCATCCAGCGCACCAACCAGAAAAAGGCCGGCTACGGTCATCTGGAACCACACCAGTACGGACGAATTGACCGCCTCGCTGCCCAGCCAAAGCATGGCAGCGATAGCTACGGATGTTGCCGCAACAAGGGCGAGTCCGCCTACAAGCGGTGTCGCCTGTGCGTGCAGTTTCCGGCCGCCATCCGGATCCGGATAGTCCATCAGCCCAAATCGTTGACCCAAGGGCATGGCAAAATGCCCGACTGCCCAGCCGATCAATCCACCCGTCACAAACAGTGCCAGTGCCGTGATCATGATCAGTTGGCCGCCAGTACAGCAACGGTGGCAACGGATGTCGCAAGTTGCGCGATGATCGCCGTCACGTCCCGGAAAACCGAAAGGCGATAGAGCGGATCGATATTCTTGGGCACGATGATGGTCGATCCAGGCGGTGGGGTCGAACTGCTGCCGCCCCATCCGCCGGAACGGATCGGCTGCGCCATGCCGTTGGGAAGGACCATGAACGCCCTTCCGTCGTCGGCCGTGGACAACATGCCCCCTGCCTCCTTGAGATAGGTCTGCGCAGACTTTCCTGCCACAAACTGCAGCGCGCCCGGATTGTTCACATCCCCAAGTGCGAGAATATAGTTAGGACGCTTCGGCACATAGATACTGTCGCCCGGCTCCAATATGGTGTCCAGATCGGGGCGTATTTCCAATACGCGCGGGTCTGCTTCCACCACCATGCGGCCCGGCGCCTCTGCTTGGGCAAGGGTCTGGATCAACGCTGCAGCGCCCGCCAGCCCGTCGCCACTTGAATTGCTCGATCGCGCCGCAATCGCCAGCAGGCTGTTGTTCAATTCCCGCGCCGTGCGACGGAAACCTTCCTCCTGGCTTTCCTTCACACTTCGACGCGTGAAGACGGTGCCATAGGCATAGGCATAGCTGGTCTGACCGCCCGCCCGTGCCAACAGTTCGGAAAGCTTCTCGCCCTTGCGAATGGCATAAAGCCCCGGCCGAGCGACTTCGCCTGACAGAAGAACGCCAGACCCCTCAAAGGAGGGCTGCAGGGCATTGAACCGAATGTCGTCGCCTGCCGAGACCATCGTCAAGGCGAGCATGGAACCGGCAGGCTCCGCCTGTATGCGCTCGGTCGGACCGGTGATCGCACGGTTGACGTCCAGCACAAGCTCCCGCGCCCCCGCTACAAGTCCGTCGGCTACCAGCGAGACGTCACGCGCGCTGGCTTGTCCGCCAATGGGATAGGCTCCCGGCCTCCGCACCGCTCCGCCGACGCTGACGCTGTGTTCGAGCAACACCGGCAACAATTCCGGCTCGTCCTCGAACACCTTGGGGCAGATTTTTGTGTCTTCCTCCTCAGTGCGCTCAGGGCCAGCGCCCGAAATCGCCTTTTCCGTGGTTCGGCGTGTCGTCTGGCCGAGCGCCGTGCCAACAGTGCCCAGCTTCGCACCGCTATCGTTTATTACCACGAAGCCGCCGCGCGTCACCGCATTGAAACGGCTGGCTTCCGTATCCTTCACCAGCGTTGCGAGGCGATCGAGCGAGGTGCATTGCGGCAGCATGTTGGGCTGCCCAAGCACAACCTGCCGAACCGCCACGCTGTTCATGAATTCTATATCGCTGCGGGAGAAGACAAAAAGCTGGTCATCGCTCTGCAAGCTTGTCGACGGGCGCTCGCGCAATTCCCGCGCGAGATTGAGCACTTCAAACACCCGCGCGCCGCTGCTGGGATCGCGCCGAAGCAGCACGGCCGCCATCTGATAGCTGTCGCGACGGAGGTCCTGCGGGGACCCGACGAGCTCTGCAACCGTTCCGGCCGCCACCAGCGGCCTTGCGCCGGCATTGTCCACATTCCCTGCCAACTGAACGCGCCCGGTAGTGCCGCCGGGAGAGCCGCCAACCACTTGCACCGCGTCGCCGCCGATGACGGAACCGCCGGCCGTCGCTGCGCGCACGAACGATTCCGTACCGTCCGGGCCGATGCGGCTGATCACAACCTGGCCACCCCGCTGACGTATCGCTCCGCCAGCGAACGCCACGACGGCCCCGACGGATGCCGGACCTTTCAACTCATAGATGCCCGGGCGCGTTACAGCGCCGGTGACGGCAACCGTTGGCCCGATCACCGGAACGATGACCCGATCACCATCCCGAAGCTTGACGGCCGGCGGCGCCCCGATCCCGAGAAGACCGTAAAGATCGACGGAAACCGTGCCGCCGCCCGCGCGCACCAGGCGCACCTGCCGCAGCGAACCGGATCGCCTTACCCCGCCGGCCTGGGCCAGCGCAGTTCCGACATCCGCCAACGAGGTCAGGCTATACTGCCCCGGACGTTCAACTTCGCCGCCAACAAAGACACTGATCGAGCGAACTTCCCCGACCGATACATACACATCGGTGGCGAGCATGGTCTTGCGCGTTTCGGCTGCAAGATCGGCACGGACGCTTCCCAACGAACGCCCTGCCGCCTGAATCGGGCGCAGGTCACCTGCCACAATCCTGCCGTCCCGATCGACGCGAACTGTCTGGTTCCGATTGGTCGCACCTCGGAAACTGACCTGGATTTCATCGCCAATCCCCAGCACATAGTCATCGCCTATCGCGCCGCTGCGGACCCCCGTAGGGGAAGGTGCCGACTGGAAGAAATCATAGCCGAACTGCCGCAACTCAGGCTCGTTCAACCTGCGACGATAGTCTCGCTCCACCTCCGTCGGCGTATATAGCTCGCGGAGCTGCAATCGCGCCTCTGCCCGACGCACCTCCTGCTCCTCGGGCGTATCCACCCGAGCCCCCGGAACCGGAGTGGCGCTGCCACTCTGCCCTTGCGGCGCAATCTGTTGCGTCGAAGGCGCGTTGGTATTCGGCTGTCCGGCGCCAAGTTGGCTCTGCAGATCCTGCAACATCCGCGGATCGATGGTTTGCGCGTCCGTGGAAGTCGAACCGAAAGCCAGTATGATGCCCAGAGCTGAAGCCGCGAAGACTTGCCTCAACATATGTCTCCGCACGCGTGATCGTCCTTTATTCATTTTCGGTGTTATCCCGGATAACCCGGTAAAGCCGGTCGAAGCCGACCGCAAGGCTGCGATCAGCGCTCAACAACGGTTCGTCCTATGGTCAGGGTTGCCGGGACAGATCGTTCACTTCCGCGGCCGCAATCCGATCCGCCAGACGTACTGGATCATTGCCCTGCGACAAATCCTGCCCGGCCGACAGTTGGAAGCCCTGGAGAAGCGGCACGAAAAGGAACAGCGCAACCAGCACCAGCAGCACCGCCACCATGGCAACGCGCGAACCGGTCAGAGCCCCGATGCAGACATGATCCCGCGAGCCCTCACCTTCACGCAACTTAACGCCCAATTCCAATATCTCAGAATGGGACTGCTTGGTCGTCATTCAAATTCCGTCCAGTATAATCCGCCGAACGTCCAAACGTTCGAACCAAACAACAGTTCCGACCCTCTTGCCCTACCTAGCTTTCAAGTCGGAACGGTGACAATCAAAGTCGAAACGGATGCAACGGCTTCGTCCCGGTAAAGGCCCGCCTCGCCGCAGTGCAGCGAGACACCCTGGCCAGACTCAGCTGTTGGAAAGCGCGCCCCGCACCAGCGCCGCATAGTCCGCCATCATCTGGCGCGTGATATCGCCAACCTCGAAGGTCCACGGGCCTACCGAGCCGACCGGGGTCACTTCCGCAGCGCTTCCGGTCAGGAAGCATTGCTCGAACCCTTCCATTTCTTCCGGCCAGATGGCGCGCTGGATCACCTTGATCCCACGCTTTTCGGCAAGCCGCATCACCGAGCGACGGGTGATGCCATCCAGGAAACAGTCCGGAGTCGGGGTGTGAATCTCGCCATCCTTCACGAAAAACACATTGGCGCCAGTCGCTTCGGCAACCTGCCCGCGCCAATCCAGCATCAGCGCATCATCATAGCCGTGATCGGTCGCGTGATGCTTGGACAGCGTGCAGATCATATAGAGCCCGGCCGCCTTCGACGACGTCGGCGCCGTATAGGGGGCCGGCCGCCGCCACGGCGCAATTTCGAGCTTCAGCCCTTTGGCCAGCGCTTCGGCCCCGAAATAGGCACCCCAGGCCCAGCAGGCGATGCCAAGGTGAATTGTCGAACTCTGGGCGGCCACGCCCATCTGCTCGCTGCCGCGCCAGGCGATCGGGCGCATATATGCATCCTGCATCCCGCTGGCCGCCAGCACGTCCTTGCAGGCCTGATCGATCTGATCGCGGGTATAGGGAATTGTGAAACCCAGGATCTCCGCCGACCGGATCAGCCGTTCGCTATGCTCCGACAGCGCATAGATGACGCCATTATAGGCGCGCTGGCCTTCGAACACGGCGCTGGCATAGTGCATCGCGTGGGTCAGCATATGCACATTGGCTTCGCGCCAGGGAACAAGCTTGCCGTCCAGCCAGATCATGCCGTCGCGGTCATCAAAGCTTTGGTTCGCCATCTTGCTCTCTCCTCGGGATCAGGTCGGCCCTAATCGGGAACCTGTCCATAGCTTGCGCTTGCGGCGGCTATCATGTTGCGGCAATATAGGTCAACATGATTGACGCATCTTCCCCGGCTCAGCCGTCCGGCATCAGCGTTTCACGCGCCTCGCCGCTTTTTCTGCGCGAGCCCGAGATACGCCGGGGGATAGAACTCCTCTATTTCGGCTACGCCAACATGATACGCGGCGCCGATGACATGCTGGAGGAACGCGGGCTTGGGCGAGCGCATCACCGGGCACTCTATTTCATCGCGCGACAACCGGGGCTTGCCGTTTCCGATCTGCTGCGGCTCTTGGCAATCACCAAGCAGTCGCTGTCACGCGTACTGGCAGACCTGATGCGCATGGAACTGGTCGAGCAATCTGTCGGGATAATGGATCGGCGGCAACGGCTGCTGCAGTTGACGCAAGTGGGTTCCGAGCTGGAAGCGAAGCTATTTGAAGCCCTGCGCGATCGCGTAGCGGGTGCCTATGCCTCGGCGGGACAACAGGCTGTCGGCGGTTTCTGGGCCGTGCTGACCGGCCTTATTCCGCCCGAGGACCGGGCGATGGTAGAGGAACTGGATCGACGTTCCCGCCTCAGTCGCCCGGGCGACCGCTGAAGGGCAACAGAGCCGATAGCCTGTCCCCAAGGGATGACAGGCCCGGCAGGCCAATCAGATCGGCGCTCAGGCCCTGCGTTTCCGCGCGCTCCGCCTTATCCAGCAGCCGATCCAGCTCGGCCATGGTCCCGGACATGTCTGCAGCTTCATCCTGACGCCAGGTGCCGAAGGCCTTCAGTGCCAGGGCAGCCAGCGCCGCCAGCCGGACCTGTCCTCGAACGCCCGAGACATCCACGCCCGCCGCTGTCGCAAGCCGGCGGAGCTGCCAACCTGCCCTGCCCGCTATCAGCGCCGCAACGCCGGGATCGCGACTCTTCCAGACCGCCAGCACAGCGGCGCGCTCGGCCTGCAACGCGTCGAAGCCCTGCATCAGCCCGTCGAACAGGCGTTCCCGCGTGCTGCCGCTCCCGCGTGCGCCGTTCGTGGCTTCCGTCGCCACATGCTCCTGGAATGCCGCGAGCGCGTCGAACTTATCGCCGGCGGCCGAATCCATCGCCGCCTTTCGCCAGCCATCCCGGCCGATCAGCTGCAGCCAGGCCGAAAGCGTCGGGGCCTCCACCCTAGCGCCCCTTTACGGCGTCGCGCGCCGGCGCGCCACCTGCCGAAGGATCGGCATCGACCGACAAGGCCTTCGATCGTTCCGCAGCCGCCCGCACGGTCGAGCGCAGCAGGCTGGAAAGCAGCCCATCGCCGTCGAGCATTTCCAGCCCCGCCTGGGTGGTGCCGTTGGGGCTTGTCACCTGCTCCCGCAGTGCCGCGGGGGAAAGGTCGGATTCCGCGGCAAGCGCCCCGGCACCCGCCACGGTCTCCAGCGCCAGCCGGGCAGCGGTGTCCGCGTCCAGCCCGGCAGCTTCTCCTGCCGCGGACAGCGCTTCGATAAAGCGGAACAGGAATGCCGGCCCGGAGCCGGAAACCGCCGTTACCGCATCAAACTTGCTCTCGTCGTCCAGCCAAAGCACCGACCCCGCCGCCTGCATCAGCCAGTTGGCCGCGGCGATATCCTCTTCGCCGGCATCCAGTGCGAACAGCGCCGTCATCCCCTTGCCGATGCGGGCAGGTGTGTTGGGCATCATCCGCACCACCGGAGCACCGGGGAAATATCGCGCCAGCGTTTCCGCCCGCACGCCCGCCATCATCGACAGCAGCATCGGCGGCGGCCGCAGCAGCCTACCCAGACCTGGCGCCAGCGAAGGCAACATCTGCGGCTTCACGCCCAGCACCAGCAGGGTTGGATCCGCCGCCTCGCTGCAGGCGCTGATCGCATCGCGAAAGACAGCGCCCGAAAAACCATCCGGCAAGCCGACGGGATTGGGATCGATTACGGTCACTGCCGAAGCCGGCAGGCCGGAATCGAGCCAGCGGCTTAGCAAGGCGCCGCCCATGGCACCGCAGCCCACAAGCCAGACGCGTTTCAGCCGCGCATGTTCAGGCGCCAGAACAAAGTTGAACATGAAACGATCCCTAGGGATGGCGCGTTGCATCGGCAAGACGAACAGCCGACTTCAAGATCCTTAACCGCAGGCGCACAAATGAAAAACGCCCGCCTATCCCCTCCGATGCGCGGGCGATCTCCCTTGCCATCGAGGCTGTTCGCATCCCTCGGCCACGCGGAACTAGGCCGGGCTCGTTAACAGCTTTGCTGCGAAGCTCTGGAACTGCAGGCGAAAGAGCATTTGACCGATCTCCGTTCACAAACAGAGCAGCATCCTGAGCGCCGGACTAATTCCACACCAGCCTCCTCTTTGACTTGATTTTCACAAGATTGCGATCTCCGCTTGACCGGGCGCTCCAGTTAGGTCAACAAATTCACATGAAAATGCGCGTGCATTCGGGTCGATCTGTCGAAACTCGCCAAGACATCCTGTAAATTTGTGAATTTGTTTACAAACCCGGAAGCGTTCGAACGCAAGCTCTTCGCCGGACCGCGCGTCCGCCGGCTCCGTCAGGGGCTTGCCCTCACGCAGAGCCGCATGGCCCAGGATCTTGGCCTGTCTGTATCCTATCTCAACTTGCTGGAGCGCAATCAGCGCCCGCTGACCGCGGCCGTGCTGCTGAAACTTGCCGATGTGTACGACATCGATGTTCGGCAGTTCACCTCGGCAGACGCGGATCGCCGGGCTGACGATGTGTCGCAGGCACTCGCCCGCAGCGGAACCGCGATCAGCCGCGGCGAGATTCGGGAATTTGCCGACCAGCACCCCGATATCGCCGCCGCGCTGATTCGCCTTGCGGAAAGCGCCGTCACGCCATTGGCAGACTTCGCCCTGCCCTCTCCCCTCAAACTGATTCGCGGGCACCTCCTCGACCGATCGAATCATTTCCGCGTTCTCGATTCGCATGCCGAGGCGCTGGCCGACGAACTGCGCCATGGCGGCCATTCGCTCGATGCCGCTATTCGCGAGCGGCTGCGCGCCCGTCACGGGCTCAACGTCCGCGTACTTCCGTGGGATGTGATGCCGGACCAGTTGCGCCGATTCGATTTCCACAATCGGCAGCTGTTGTTGTCGGAAGCGCTGGATGGCGCGTCTCGCACCTTTCAGCTCTGCGTCCAACTTGCCACGCTGGAGGCCAAGGCCGAAATCGAGGCAGAGGTAGCCGACGCACAACCCAGGCTGGTAGCGGCAGATCCTTTCGCCAGCAAGCTGCTGGAATCGAATCTCGCCAACTATTGGGCGGCGGCGCTGATGATGCCCTATGGCCGCTTTCATGCGGCCGCCGAGAGCCTGGGCTATGATCTGGAGCTGCTGCAGGCGCGCTTCTCTGCCGGCTTCGAGCAGGTGGCACATCGCCTCACAACGCTGCAGCGCCCGGGGTTGCGCGGGATACCATTCATGCTGCTGCGCGCGGACCGCGCAGGGCAGATCTCCAAGCGATTCGCCGCCGGCCGCCTGCCATTCGCCAGCGAAGGCGGACAATGCCCGCTCTGGGTGCTCTACGGCGCATTCGAGCAGCCTGGCAAAATTCTGACGCAGATTGTCGAAGTGGAAGGCGGCGAAAAGCTGTTCACCATCGCCCGCACCGTCCGCCCGCAAATCACCCCTTGGGGCGCCGAGCACCCGCGCTTTGCGGTTGCGCTTGCCTGTTCCCTCGATCACGCCCGGGCGCTCGCCTATGCTGGCGGGCTGGATCTGCAGGGGGCTCCGGCCGTTCCGATCGGCCACAGCTGCACGGCGTGTTTCCGCACCGATTGCCGCCAGCGCTCCGCCCCGCCCGCCGGCGCCGAGCTCACCATTGATCAGGCCGCACGCGGCCTACATCCCTATGGCTTCAAAGCCCCCAGCACAGGAGAACGACTGCAATGATGACGGGAATCACCATCAAGGGGGAAATGAAGCCCGGTTTCGAGACAGTGCTGATGCCCGCGGCGCTGGCGTTCATCGCGCATCTGCACCGCATGTACGACCCCACCCGGCTGTCGCTGCTGCGCGCCCGGCAGGACAGGAAGCGCTGGTGGGCAGAGGGCAATGATCTGGATTTCGCCCCCGAAACCTCTTCGGTCCGCGACGGCGACTGGACAATTTCCGGCACCCCGGCAGACCTGCAGGACCGGCGTGTGGAAATCACTGGCCCTTGCGACCGCAAGATGGTGATTAACGCCCTGAATTCCGGCGCCAAATGCTTCATGGCGTGCCTGGAGGATGCTACCAGCCCCACGTGGGACAATGTCGTTGAGGGCCAGATCAACCTGAAAGACGCGGCCCACGGCACCATCACGCTGGAAGATAAGGGCAAGTCATACAAGTTGAACGAGAAAACTGCCGTCCTCATATGCCGTCCGCGCGGCTGGCACCTGCCCGAAGCGCATATGGAAGTGGATGGCGAGGAAGTCGCCGGCGCAATCTTCGACTTCGGCCTGTATTTCTTCCATAATGCCCGTGCATTGCTGGCCAAGGGCTCAGGCCCCTATTTCTACCTGCCGAAGATGGAGCATTATCTGGAGGCCCGGCTCTGGAACAATATCTTCGTGACGGCGCAGTCGATTCTCGGCCTGCCGCTGGGCACGATCAAATCCACCGTGCTGATCGAAACCCTGCCCGGCGCCTTCATGGCCGACGAGATCCTGTTTGAGCTGCGCGACCATATCGTCGCCCTCAATTGCGGCCGCTGGGATTATATCTTCAGCTATATCAAGAGCCTGAGCCACGATCCCAGCAAAATTCTGCCAGACCGCGCGGCCGTGAACATGACCGTTCCGTTCATGTCGAAATATGCCGCCCATGTTGTCCGCACCTGTCACAAGCGCAGGGCCCACGCGATGGGCGGCATGTCGGCCTTCATCCCGGTGAAGGACGACGAGGCCAGGAACCAGGCCGCCTTCGCAGCGGTAAAGGCCGACAAGGAACGCGAGGCAACGCTGGGCCACGACGGTACCTGGGTAGCCCACCCCGGCCTAGTAGGCGTGGCAATGGAAGTCTTCGATCGACTGATGCCGGCGGCCAACCAGCTAAGCAAAATCCCCGAAGGCAGCGTAACCGCCACAGAACTGACAACCCCCAGCGAAGGCCCAAAAACCGCCACCGGCCTAGCCATGAACGTAAATGTCGCCATCGGCTACATAGCAGCCTGGCTGCGCGGACAAGGCGCCGTTCCGCTGCACAACATGATGGAGGACGCCGCCACAGCCGAAATCAGCCGCGCCCAGCTATGGCAATGGCGACACCACGGCATCAACCTGGACGACGGCACCAAGGTGACGGCGGCGCTGATCAACGGAGAAATCCAGAAGCAGCTGGGCGTGTGGAAAGAGGCAGTTGGCGACAATTTCTACGTTGCCGGAAAGTACACCGAAGCCGCCACGATCCTGTCCGATCTGGTGACGGCACGGGAGCTGCCGGACTTTTTGACGACGCCGGTTTATCGGAAGTTCATGGCGGGCTGACTTTCAGCGACAGGGTCTGCCATCACCGCAAGATAACTTGCTGCAATGGTTTCCCAGCGGTAGCGATGTCGCAGGCGGGCCAGCGCTGCCGGCGCGATCCGGCCGGACCCGGGTTCGCGCATAAGGCGCGCAAGCTCTGCGGCAGACCCGAAATAGGCACCCTCGCCTTCGAGAGTCGCGCGATTGAACGGGCAGTCGAAAGCCAGAATGCGCTCGCAATGGAAGATCGCCTCCACCAGCGACGGGTTGGTACCGCCAACGCTGTGGCCGTGCACATAGGCCTCCGCTTGTCCCCGCAGGTCGGCCAGCACGCTCTGATCATAGACTGCCGGATGCAGGGTCAGGCGCGGGTTGATGCCATAGGTCGCCAGCAGATCGCAGCCATATCGGGTGGCCGACCAGTTGCCCACGAACAGGATGCGTGCCTGTGTATCGGCTGCGGCCTCCAGGATGAGGGCGCTGTTGTTCTCGGGCTCGATGCGCGCAATTGCCAGAAATGAGTCGGATGCAGGTGCAGCAGCATTTGCCGGCAGCCCGATGTGGTCGCCGCCATAAGCAATCAGAAGCGGCTCCACGCCATGCAGATCTCGGACCATTGGCACGAGCGCCGCATTATCGGCCACAATGCTGCTAGAAAAGCGCACAGCGAACCATTCAAGCAGCTTGAGCAGGCCGCGGGCAAGCGGGCCGAACTTGTCTCGGCGCCACTCCAACCCGTCGATATTCGCAACGATCCGGATTCGGCGACCACGCAGAAGCCCGTTCAGCCGCACCAGCGGCAATGCCCAGGCGCCCGATGTGCCCAACAGCAGGATTCTGTCATGCCGCCCCACCCAGCTGGCATGCAACAACTGCAGCGCATCGTGCAGCACACTCTGGAAACCGTTGGCCGAAAACGGCAACCAGACCCGCGCGTGGCCTGCGAACGGCCCCGCGCGTTCCAGTTCGCTGTAGGCGGATTTCTGGCCGTAGAAACTGATTTCTGCGATGTCGGGCGTCAGGGACCGCGCCAGCTGCTCGGCGAGCGTTTCGAACCCGCCATAGCGGGCCGGCACGCCCCAGGTGCCGACAACCGCTATGCGCAGCGGGCCCGCCAGCCTCTCGTCCGACGGCTGCCCATACAAGGCGGTCTCGATGGTGGTGTCAGCGGTTTTTGATGCTGGCACTGCCAAAAAACCGGTTCTTGAGCGCAACCAGCCTGAGCGTGACCGGGCCTGCCGCCCGCCGGAACAGGCTCCGGTCAGACTGCCACATGGTGGAATGGGGGGTGATTTCCATGCCGTCGGTGATCGGGGAATAGGCATAACCTGCGATGCTGCGCCGAAAGCGCCCCGGCGGAAAGCTGATGGGATCATAGCCGTGCAGAGTATGCTCCTTGGTCAGCATCAGCACGCACCTGTTGAAGATCGGCTCGATCTCGCGGGTTTCTCCGCTTTCGGCATCGAGCAGCTTCAGGCAGCCGCCCCAGTCGGGCTGCCAGCCATGGTTCAGGTAGAGCAGGATGTTGATTTCGCGCAGCCAGTCTTTCCGTCCGGGGTGCACATTGAAATCCGCGTGCATGTCCAGGAAGCTGCCGACCCCGCCGCTGTGCAGCCCGCCACCCACGAAATCCGGATCGACGAACAGGTCGATTCCCGTCACATGGCTCAGCCAGGCTTGGAACCGCGCCGACAACAGCTCCGTGTGCAGTTTCCCCATCAGCGGGTGCAGCTCGGCAAAATGGTTCTTTTCGTATTTTTCCTTGGCGAAGATGTAGTCGCGGCTCTTGTTTAATGTCGAAGGGTCGGGATAGGCCGCCTCGATCGTCCGCAAGGCGTCCGGGTCGCCAAAGGAGTCCAGCACCAGCAGCGGAAACGGCCGCGCGGTTGCCCAATCGGTCCGCAGCTGGTCCTGATCGCGCTCCAGTCGGTCGAAATCGATGATCATGTTCTTTGCTGCCGATCTCGTTTGAATGGTGGGGGCTTCTAGCCAATCCCCCACCACTTGGAAAGCGGTCAAGAGGTCAGCCGTCCCGACGTGCGGTCGTCCGGCTTTCCGAACAGGCTGTCTGCAAACTGGAACAGCGCCATTGACCGGTGCCTGAGCGACACACCGTGGCGAAGCATATGCAGGCCGAGGCCAAATCCCGTCGCGCGCCCCGGCAGAACCTCGGCGCGCACATTTGTCCCACAAGCGTCTTCAATGCCGACCAAATCGTCGAGGAATGCCCTGGTCTGACGATCGACGCCCCGGGCAAGCCGCGCAGCACGTCCGATCTGGCTGAGCAGCGACCGGCTGCGCGCCACACCAAGCAGGTTTGCATCATGCTGGCGGTAATAGCCCAGCTGCCCCGGATGGAAGCCGATCTGGCCGAAATGTGCCGCCAGCAGCACCAGTGCCCAATCGTGCATCAAATAGCGTTCGGGCCGCAGCCTATCGCTGGCCAGCTTCAACAGCGACCCTGTTGTCAACATGCTGTGGCCGATCACCGGGTTGGCAACCAGCAGACGTTCAGGCGCAAGGTCGCGCGGCAGGCGGAATGGTCTGCCGTCATAATGGCTCGACTTGATCTGTGCCAGGCTTTCGTCGCAGATCTCGACATCGTGGAACAGCAGCAGCCGGCCCCCAGGCGAAGCGGGAAATTGTGTCTCGAACAGATCCAGCATGGCCGCCGACTTGTTCGGTTTCCACACATCGTCCTGATCGCTCAGGAATATCGCGTCGCTTTCGCCGGCTATCCGCCCGATCTCGCGGAATGCGTGAAAGAACGACAGGGTCACGCCCGGTGCGTCAGGCACCCGCTCGACGGTGATTTGCGGCCAACGCAGCGCAAGCCTGTCAGCCAGATCGGCCGATCCATCGGACGATGCGAAATCGAACAGATGCACATGATCAACAGGCCTGTCCTGCGTGCAGATCGAGACAAGTTGCTCCTCCAGATGGCGCACGCCGTTGTGTGCGCACAGGATCACCCAGCTTTTCACCGCTGTTCCAACCGGTGGAACATCAGCGCCACTGTCAGATACCAGCTGGGTATGAACAGCCACGGGTTGTTGAAGCCCACCACGAAGAATATCAGGATCCGCAGCGCCGCCGCCACTCTTGATGTGGAAATGGAAGCCAGCAGAAAACCGATTGCGACGGTGATTGCAAGGAACAGCAGTAATCCGGCCTGCACGATGAGCATCGGCAGCTGCATTTCCACCTGATAGGGCTGATCCGGGTCGTTCACGATCGCCTCGATCACATGGCCCCACCCGCCACCCAGCAGCAGGGGAGTCGGCTCGGCCAGGATGAATTGCAGCTGCAGGAACTTCACGCCCAGCGACATGGCGATATCGGGACGGAACAGGATGATGTTGGCGACACCCGCGACGAGGCCGGCGACAGCCGCCCCCAGCAGCACGAATTTGAGGGAAAGGCGGCTTCGCATCACGATCGGCGGGATCAGCAGGTTCACGGCATAGAGCAGGATCACGAAGACGCTCTTCGCAAGAAAGATCGCGTAATAGCCGACGATCACATAGCCTATCAAAGCAAGCCACTTCGGCCGCAGGAACGACAGCGAGAAGACCGCCAGCAGGCTGGTGGTTTCATAGAATACACGGTCGGTGACACCGAACTTGTTAATCACCCGGTTCAGGCCGCGCAGGGCCGACAGATCGACTTCCAGCACGCTGAACAGGATCGCGAGGCTGGCGTTTATCAGCGATGTAAGCGCGATCACCGTGAACAGCAGCGGCCGTTCCTGGCGGACGGCATGGTTGATCGCCGGCACGGCAAGCAGGAACAGGGCAAAGCCTGCAAAATGCGCCAGAGCAAAGGGATTGGCCGGCTGCAGCAACATCAGCAGAAGGCAGGCGAGCAGCACGACGGCCGTGACCATCAGGTCGCGCTGGACGGGGCGCGAACCATAATCAAGCGTCGCAAGGCCGATCGGGACGAAGGCTTTCTGGGACACCAGCAGCAGCAACGGCCAACTATTCAGAAGCGCCGGAAACAGCACCGCCAGCGACGAGGCCAGCCGCGCCCGCGCCCGCGACTGCGGCAGAGCGTCCGCAGCCGCCGCCACCTGGTCAGCCTCGCCCGAGCCTGAACAACGCGAAGCCCACACCCAGCAGCAGACCCAGTCCGGCCCCAAACACAAGTGTCAACAGCGGCTCCGGCTTGGTCGGAATCTGCGAGACAACTGGCGGCTCTATCTGGGCGGCTGCAAACGGCAGCCCCGAGCTGGCAATCATCACGGCCTTTTCCTGCTCGCTGAGGATCGTTGCAAGCGCCTGGCGCTGCTCGACGATACGCACTTCCGGCAAACGCCGCTCCAGATAGGCGATATAGCCGCGCGACGTCGCAAGAGATCGCCGACGCACGGCCTCGTCCGCTTCGGCGTGCAGCTTTTGCAGCAGGTACGGGCCGAAATCGCGATGGCGGGTGTCGAAGGTGACATAGGTAATGGGATCGGTGTTGGACTCACGACGAATCTTTACGACCTTTTCCAGCCTGAGCTGAAGCTCCTGTCCGGTCGGCGGCTGCCAGCCCTGCCGGCGACCAATCAGCCGGCGAACCGTGGCCTTCGCTCTGGCCACTGCCCCGGCAGGCGGACGCCAGCTCCGGCTGGTTGCGTCCCACTGATCGTCGAACAGCGTCTGCATGATCTTCGGGTCTGCCGCCAGCTTTTCGGCCACGGCCTGGGACCGTGCCATTTCGAAAAACAGGTCAAATCTTGTGGGCCTGTCAGCCTGCAGGCCCGATATGCCCGCAGCAGCAGCCAGCCCGCCCAGCCCACCAAGCCGCCCGGCCGAAGACGAACTGTCGTTGGGGGCAGGCGTCAGCAGCATTGTCGCAGTGTAGCTCGGTGTCGCGACGTTGAGCCAGACTATCCCGGTAACAAGCCCGGCAACCACAAGTGCGGCAATCAGAAGTCTGGCCCGCCAGATTGCCGCGACAATGTCGATCAGATCGACTTCTACCGGATCCCGCCTGGCGGTGCTGCTGATGCTGTCCATGCTGTTCAAGAACCTGATCGCCCTTTGCCCGGGGCCAACGCAGCACTTGCCTGGCACCGGCCTTCAACGCCGCTCTTAGGCATGCCGATATGCCACTGTCCAGCCAGCGCATCGGGCAGCATCGTCAGAAATCGCGCGGTGCGACCACCTCGACCTGCGGGAGCGGGAACAGTAGCGGAAACGTCCGAAGCCGTTCGGAAGCCAGGAAGAAATTGCGGAAATGCCAAGGCAAGACCAACAGATAGTCCGGCTTTGTCGCCAGTAATTCCGCCTCGTCCATGATCGGGATCAGGCTGCCGGGAGTGTAGCAGCCATATTTGTCGGGATTCACTTCACCCACAGCGACTATCCTGTCGGGACCCAGTCCGCAATATTGCAGAAGCACATTGCCCTTGGTGGAGGCCCCAAGCGACGCCACAGTCTTGCCTTTGGCGCGGGCTGCATCAATGAAAGCCAGCAGATCTGTCCGAAGACGCGCAACACGCGCGGCGAAGTCGTGGTACACCTGCAGCCCGCCGATGCCGGCGTCGCGTTCGGCATCGAGGATCGCCTGCACCGCAGCCGGAAGTGGGTCCCCGTTGGCCTTGCCTGCAACCACAGAGAAGCTGCCGCCATTGATGTCGTTGAATTCCACCGAGCGGATCGCAAGCCCTGCACGCTCGGTCATCCAGCGGATCTGTTCCAGAGCATAGAATTCCAGATGCTCATGGCAGGCTGTGTCGTAGGAATTGCGCTCCAACATCGTGGGCAGATAGCTTTGTTCGAAAACCCAGATGCCGTCTTCCTCGAGGATTCCTGCGATTTCCCGCATGAAGCCCAGCGGGTCTTCCAGATCATAGAACATCGAGAATGACGTAACGACCCGCGCCTTGCGGCCGGGGAAGCGCCCGCGCACCAGATCGGCCGAAAAGAAGTCCTCGATGACATCCACATGCGCCGGATAATAGGCCCGGAACTTCGCGGCTGTCGGATCGATCCCGATCAGTGTCAGGCCATCGGCCGGATAAGCCGACAGCGTGGTGCCGTCGTTGCTGCCGATATCGAGCACGAGGTCGCCCGGCCGCAGCAGTTCCAGCGCGCGGATTGCCGCCACCTTTGCGTGCAGATGCTCGACCATCGAGCGGTTCAGGCCCGAGCGGTAGCCGTAGTTTTCGCCATACATTTCGGCCAGGTCATAGCTGCGGTCCAGCTGCACCAGCCCACAGCTCTCGCCGCCATGGCATTTCAACAGCACCAGCGGGCCCTCGGTAAGCGGGGTTGCAGGGTCCGGAGGGAATACTCCTGTAAGCTTCTGCACACCTAGATCGAGCACGGGAACGAGCTGGCTGTTCCCGCAGATGCGGCATGCTTTGATCACCTGATTCACGATTTGCCGGTCCTTGCCTGAGAGATGTCTTTTTTCAATTGGCGGAGGTCGTGGTCGACCATGCCGCGGATCATGTCGTCGAATGCTATCGAAGGTGCCCAGCCCAGCCGTTCGCGGGCTCGGGCCGCATCGCCAACCAGCTGGGTATGATCTGGTGCGCGAGCCTGATCCAGCCTGGATTGCACATGTTGGCGCCAATCCAGACCCAGATGGCCGAACGCCACACTGCACAGGTCCCCGACTGAATGCGGGATTCCCGTCGCAACCACAAAGTCGTCGGCGGTGTCGGCCTGCAGCATCAGCCACATCGCCCGCACCGCATCGGCCGAATGGCCCCAGTCCCTGCGGGCGCCGAGATCACCAAGTTCCACCTGCGACTGCAGCCCCAGACATACCGCGGCTGCCGCGCGGGTCACCTTTCTGGTAACGAACTCTGGGGAGCGGCGCTCGCTTTCGTGGTTGAACAGGATCGCCGAACAGGCGAACAGCCCGTCGCGCGTGCGTGCCATCGACACCAGGTTGTGCGCGAACAGTTTGGCAGCACCATAGGGGCTGCGCGGCCGGAACGGCGTATCCTCGCGCTGCGGACTTTCCGTCGTTGCGCCGAACATCTCGCTGCTCGACGCCTGGCAGAAGCGGATTGCCGGGTCTGTCGAGCGGATTGCCTCCAGCATTCGTGCCACCGACAGGCCGTTTACATCGCCCATCGCAACGGGGTCGTCGAACATGCCACGACCGGTGGAAAAGGCTGCGAAGTTATAGATTTCGGTTGGCCTGACGCGATGGACAAGCGCCGCGATGCTTTCGGTCGAGCGCAGATCGACCACCGTGATCTCCACGGCGTCCTTCAGCGGTGGCGGCAGCGACGCGAGTGCCGCATCCGGATCGCGCGAAGTCCCCGCCACGCAATAGCCCTTGCCCAGCAGCAGTTCGGCCATATGGGATCCATCCTGCCCGGAAATCCCGAACAGCAGTGCTGTCGGACGCATCAGGCCGGGTGACGAATCATCGAGCGGGCGGCCAGGCGGCGCCCGAGCGAACTGGAAAACCGACTATTCCAGGCCAGAACATAGCTGGCCGCCCGATATCGGCCGCCGGACGCGAGCAGAAATACCAGCGCCAGCAGGTTTGCCAGCCGCCCCGGCATCAGCGCAAAGCCCAAGAGCCCGACGCGCCATAGGCCCACCGCCCTGTCCGCGAAAAACCGCCGAAATTCCGCCATTCCGTATGATCCGTTGGCACGGAACCCGAAAATCTTGCGCGGCACCCGCCACGGCTCTCTTGCTGTCACGCTGGCCTTGGCCCCGTCGGAGAAACCGGCAAACGACCAGATCAGCTGCGGCCAGAGAAACATCCAGATTTCGAATCCGCGCGCACTCCACATCGCGTTTCCGAACCGGATCTGAACCAGCGGCTTGCCCAGGCACAGTGCCGAAGCCAGCGGCTTCTGGAACAGCACGCCGACATGCACGAACAGCGATCCGTAATAGTGCTGCCGGTCGCGCGCCAGCCAGAGCTTGCGGCGAACGACGGTGCCACCAATAAATGACAGAGCATCCCCGGCGTCGGCCAGCAATCGGTCGCCGTCGCCGGCGCCATAGCGGCGCAGGCCCTCGAACCCGAAGCGCCGCGCCTGCAGCAGATCGTGCATCTTCGCGTCCCGAATCTCGGTATCGACAACCAGGAGGTCGGGATCTTCGCGATCCAGAAGGTCGAGCACTTCGGCAACTGAGCCGGGCACCAGAATATCGTCGTCGGTCATCAGCCAGACGTGGCGGCCGCAGGCATAGCCGACTGCCTTGTCGTAATCGGCATCCACGCCGGAATTCTCGGCTTCGCGGTAATAGCGCAGCTGCGGACAGCGCGCTTCGTAAGCGGCGACGACATCTGCCGTCGCATCGGGCGAACAGCCGTCGACCACCACCACTTCGATCCCGTCCTGTAGCTGCGAAACGATCGAATCCAGGGTTTCGGCTATGAAGTCTGCGCGCTTGAACGTTGCGATGCAGATGGACAACCTCAGGTCAGCCACCGCCGCCTCCCCGCACGGCCCGCGCAGCGGCAGCGACCAGAGGCCCCACCAGCGGAACCCCCAGCAGCGCCGTGGAGACGCGCCTGCGGGCCATCAGCGCCCGCGCCGAAACCATGGTGCGCCGGTAAGTGGCATCCGGATCGTCGCCCAAGATCGACGTGTCTTCACTGGCCCCATACCAGTCGTTGACCCCGGTGCGCCGGAAAGGGACATAGCCCTGCTGCGCCAGATAGGCCCGGACAGGCGAACCGGACAGCAGCGAATTGTCTTCGATCAAGAGGATCCGGGGCCGCCAGCGGACCAGATCGAAGCCCTGCAGCACACCCAGTTCATGGCCTTCCACATCGATCGAGACGAACGCTAGCTGCCCGGGCGTGATCCCCGCCATCTCCAGGATGTTGTCCAGGCGTTCGGTGCGAACCTCAACCGGCCGCACGGCCAGGCCCAGTTTGCGGATGGACTGCGCGGCATCTGGTTCCAGGCTGGAAACGGCGTGGGCCAGTTCTGCCCCTTCGGCCAGCATCAGGGTCGCGGTGCCGGAGCTGCTGGAGGCAGCACCCTCGAACAAAAATCCGGTGCGAGTTCGGCGCAGCAACGCGCACAGGTCGGGATTGGGCTCCACTAGGACGGTCATCCAGCCGGCCCGTTCGAAATGCAGGCTGACACTGCCGGTTACGCCGTCGTTCGCGCCGATATCAACACAGGCAGGACCGGACGACCCCGAGCCTCGTTCCAGTTCGGCGCGCAGCTCCGACAGGATGCGATCCTCGCCAAACTGGGAAAAAAAGGCAGCTGCGGTGGTCGCCATCAGTTGGCCCCGGCCACGTTGCCGACCAGCCGACGCGCGGTCGCCCGCACGTCCGGCAGCATCGCTAGCCCGGCCAGCAGTGCCAGCGTTGCAAGGGCGACAGCAATCGCAATCTTCATCCAGTCGGACGCAACGCCAGGCAAAATCAGCACGCCCGCCAGCACGGCAGGCGCGGTCACTGCAAAAGGCGGCAAAACCGAGCGTGAAATCCAGCGCCAACTTTCACCCCGCAGAATCTGCCGATGTGTGACCCAGCTTCCCAGAAACAGATAGATCAGATGCAGTGCAAGCCAGGATATCGCTGCGCCGAGCGCCCCGATCGACAGTGACAGGTAAATGGTCATGGGCAGGAAAAGTCCGGATAGTGCAAGATTGATTTTCAAAGGCATGGACGTAAGTCCATGCGCAATTTGCAATGCGTATGGGAAATACATCGCACAATGAACGACCGTGCCTGCAATCAGCAGGACGACCAGCGGCGCAACCTCCTTCGCGATATTTGCCTCCCTTGTCCAGACGGAAAGCAGCGGTTCTGCAGCGACTGCCAGAAACATCGCGAGCGGGCACAGCAGCGTCAGCGTTGCCCTGGTGGACCCATGATACAGCCGCGAAAGGCCGGCTGTGTCGCCGGCTTCGTGCAGGCCGGAAAATCGGGGGAATACCACATTGAAAGCTGGAAGGATCAGCCGATAGAGAATGCCGGCAACCATGGTTGCGAGCGCATATTTGCCGAAGTCGGCCAGGCTGACCGTTCGCGACAATACGATCTTGTCGATCTGCGAAAACAGCACCCCAGTTGCCGCCACCGCCGCCATCCCGGCCGAGAAGCGCCAGACAGACTTCACTGCCTGCAAGTCAAAGGCGCGATCGCGGCCGCCGCCCATTGCGCTCCACGCCGCCCGTCGCATCATCAACGACTGTATCAGCCCGGCCACGGCCTGCCAGATAAAAAAGGCCCGCAGCGACGGCTCGACGAAAGCCAGCACCAGCACGGCACCAAAGTTCGCAATCGTCACCGCGAAGATGGTGACGAGGCTCGCAAGATCGATCCGTTGGGCGCCGATCAACATGCCCCCATATAATGTGCTGGGCCAACGCGCCCCGATTGCAAGCCCGGCCAGCGCCACGGCAGTCGCGACTTCGGCCTCCTCGAGCCCCCCCAGCCGCAGCCAAGATCCGGCGATCCACGGGGCCAGAACAGTGAACAGCACAGCTGACAGCGCCGCAATCGCCCAAAATATGATCGCCATGGAATGCGAAAGGTCTCTCGCCTGGCGCAGCGTTCCGGCAACCTGGGCACGGGCGATTTCACGGCTGACAGCCGGTGTCAGCCCCATGTCCAGCAAGACGAACAGCGCCTGCAGCATCAGGAACAGGCCGACGATCCCGTAGGCTTCGATCCCCAGGTAGCGGATGAACCAGGGAACCGCCGCAAGCCCGGCGAGTGCTGTCCAGCCGGAACTAGATAGACCAGCCAGAAAGTTCCGTTTCGCAGTCACGGCTGGATCAGCCGTGCATGCCGTGCTGCCTGAGAAGATTCTCTCGCTCGGCCGCCTTCAGATCGTGGGCCACCATCTCGCGCACCAGTTCGTCGAACCCCACCCGGGGCTCCCAGCCCAGCTCCGACCGAGCGAGCGACGGGTCGCCCAGCAAGGTTTCCACTTCGGTCGGGCGAAAATAGCGCGGATCGACTGCAACGATACGCCTGCCATCAGAGGTCAGCCCCACTTCGTCGAGCCCCTCGCCCTGCCAGCAGATCGGCAGGCCCAGCTCGGCGAAAGTCGCCTCGACGAACGAACGCACGCTGTATTGCACACCCGTTGCGATCACGAAGTCCCGCGGCTTATCTTGCTGCAGCATCATCCACTGCATCTCGACATAGTCTTTGGCGTGCCCCCAATCGCGCAAGGCATCCAGATTTCCCAGATACAGGCAGTCCTGCAGCCCCAATTTGATCCGGGCTGCGGCGCGCGTAATCTTGCGCGTCACGAAATTCTCGCCTCGGCGGGGAGACTCGTGATTGAACAGGATGCCGTTGCAGGCATACATGCCATAGGCCTCCCGGTAGTTCACGACCGACCAATAGGCGAACAGCTTGGCGACGGCATAAGGCGAACGCGGATAAAAGGGCGTGGTCTCGCGCTGCGGCACTTCCTGCACCAGGCCATAGAGTTCCGATGTGGACGCCTGGTAAAAGCGCGTCCTGTCGGCCATTCCCAGCGCCCGGATCGCTTCGAGCAGGCGGAGCGGGCCAAGCGCATTCACGTCGGCCGTGTATTCAGGCTGCTCGAACGAGACGGCCACATGGCTCTGCGCCGCAAGATTGTAGATTTCGTCGGGCTCGATCGATTGCAGCAGCCGGATCAGGTTGCCACCGTCAGTCAGGTCTCCGTGGTGCAGGAACAGCCGCACGCCAGCATCGTGCGGATCTTGGTAAAGGTGATCGATGCGGCCGGTGTTGAAACTGGACGACCGGCGCTTGATGCCGTGGACGATATAGCCCTTTTCCAGCAGCAGTTCGGCCAGATACGCGCCGTCCTGTCCGGTAATACCGGTTATGAGTGCAGTCTTCTGTGTGGTCATGCAGTCCTCGATGTGTTGGGGCAGGGGCCGGGACGCCCTCTATGTTCGACCATATACGTCGTGCAGCCGCTCGATATCGTCTTCACCCAGATATTCGCCCTGCTGCACTTCGATGAGCTCCAGCGGATCGGGGCCCGGGTTTTCCAGCCTGTGCAGCGCGCCCACGGGGACGAATACACTTTCACCAGGCCCTAGACGGCGGCACTCCTGCCCCACCGTCACGATGGCCGTTCCCGACGCAACCACCCAGGTCTCGGCCCTGAGACCGTGCCGCTGTAGAGATAGTTGCCCGCCCGGCTTCACTGCGATCCGCTTCACCTGCCAGCCTTCGCCCTGCCCCAGGCTTCGAAAACTCCCCCAGGGCCGGCGCACTTCGTGGCTGGACCGTGCGAGCGTCAAACCCTCCGATTCGATCCGGTCCACCACCTGGCGGATTTCCTCCGATCTGTTGCGCGGTGCAATCAACACGGCATCGCCGGTAGATACGACGACCATGCCCTCAAGCCCAAGGCCGGCCACGAACGGCCCGCCATCATTGCGCACCAGGCTGTCGCGGCATCCGATCAGCGCGCCGGCACCGCGCAGCACATTGCCCTCTCCGTCCGGCACCGTCACGCGCCAGAGCGCATCCCATGACCCGACATCCGACCATCCCATTTCCACGGGCATCACGCTGACCGAGTCCGAGCGTTCCATCACCGCATAGTCGATACTGATCGACGGACAGGCTGCGAATCTGTCAGGATCAGGACGAAATGCCAGGCCGTCTGCGACGCCGCCGCCAGCAGCCGCAGCAGCCGCCTCCGCAACATCGGGCGCAAATGCCTGAAGAGCCTTAAGATAGGCAGACGCCTTAAACAGGAAAATGCCCGCATTCCACATCAACCCGTCCGCGACATGGCGCGCGGCAGTCTCGGCGTCGGGCTTCTCGACAAAGCGCCTGACATCGCGAAGTCCGCTGGAATCGTGACGTCCGCTGCTACCGTTCTCGGCCTCGATATAGCCATAGCCCGTAGCCGGTTCGTGCGGGGTTATCCCGAAAGTGACCAAACGGCCGCCAGCTGCCGTCGCGGCGGCCCGCGCAACAGCGATCCGGAATGCCGCCTCGTTGCCGATCAGATGATCGGAGGGCATCACCAACATCAAGGCATCGGCCTGCCCCGCAGCCGCAAGCCAGTGCGCCGCCAGTGCCACTGCAGGCGCAGTGTTGCGGCCCTGCGGTTCCAGCAGCAGCGCGCGCGGGGTCAGGCCGACATCGGAAAGCTGTTCCTCGACCAGAAAGCGATGCGCATCGCCGCACACGACAAGCGGCGCCAGGAATTCCAGCCCGTTGCTGTCGGTTGCTGCCCGCAAGGCTGTTGCCTGCAGCATGGTTTCCTCATGTGCCAGGGCCTGCAGCTGCTTTGGCATGTCTACCCGAGACAGGGGCCAAAGGCGGGTGCCAGAACCGCCGCACAACAAAACTGGCGAAATGGAAATCCCCGACAAAACTCGCGTCTCGCTTCTGTGGCTCGCACCCCGCCCTTAGCATTTTGCGCAGGCACGACAAGCGATAACGGGTTTGGCGCCCCGCCGCGGTGCCTATCATCGCCCGGTTCACATAGAGATCGCCCGTCGTGGCGGTCCTACTTCCCTCACCTGGCAGGCCGGAGCCCGCGCCATCGAAATCTCCCGAGGTAAAACGTCCGTCCAACGCCGAATTCGCCAGCCGGTAAACGGCATCTAAGGTCAGTCGGCCGGCTTGCCCAACCTCCGAATAATCGCCGAGAAATCCAGCCCGCCCTGCCCTGTCGCGGCAAAGCCTTCGTATAGCTCCAGCGCCTTTGCCCCCATCGGCGTCTCTGCGCCCGCCAGCCCGGCCGCCTCAGCCGCCAGCCGCAGATCCTTCAACATCAGCGCCACAGCAAAGCCCCCCTGATATCCCCGGTCCGCAGGGCTTTCCGGACCAACGCCGGGCAGCGGGCAATAGCTGGTCATCGACCAGCACTGGCCCGACGAAACCGACGCGATATCGTAGAAGCGCTGCGGGTCCAGGCCCAGCTTCTGCGCCAGCAGAAACGCTTCCGAAGTCGCCACCATAGAGGCGCCCAGCAGCATGTTGTTGCAGATCTTCGCTGTCTGCCCTGCCCCACTGGCGCCAGCGTGGATAACGGCCTTGCCCATGGCTTCCAGCACCGGTTTCGCGCGCGCAAAACCTTCGTCACTTCCGCCCACCATGAAGGTGAGCGTTCCCGCATTGGCCGCCGCGATACCGCCCGAAACCGGCGCATCTACAGCGACGAGACCCGCAGCATCCGCTTCGGCCCCCAACGTCTTGGCGGTGCCCACGTCGATCGTGGAGCAATCGATCAGCAAAGTGCCCTTGGGCGAAGCGCCGAAGACCGAATCGCGATACACGCCTGCCACATGACTGCCCGCCGGCAGCATCGTGACCACCACTTCGGCGCCCGCAACCGCTTCGCCAGCGCTGCTGCAGGCGGTGCAACCGGCCGCAACCGCCTTCTGCAGTGCCTCGGCCGAAAGATCGAAGGCCCGAACGGCAAACCCCTTGGCGGCCAGGTTGGCGGCCATGCCGCCGCCCATGTTGCCAAGCCCGATGAACGCGACCGTCGTCATTTACCCACCCACTTTCCTGGCCGCTTCTCGATGAAGGCGCTCATGCCTTCCTTCTGATCCTCGGTGCCGAACAGCCCGTGGAACAGCCGCCGTTCAAACAGCACGCCCTGCGCCAGTGTCGTCTCAAAGGCGATGTTCACCTGTTCCTTCACCGCCAGCGCGGCGAGTGGCGGCATGGCGGCGATCGCCTCGGCCATCTTCATCGCCTCAGCCAGCAGTTCCGCCGCCGGCACCACCCGCGCCACCAGCCCGGAGCGCTCCGCTTCGGCGGCGTCCATCATCCGCCCGGTCAGGCACATTTCCATCGTCTTGGCCTTGCCGATGGCGCGCGCCATCCGCTGCGAACCGCCCATCCCCGGCGTCACCCCGAGCTTGATTTCAGGCTGGCCGAACTTCGCATTGTCGCCCGCAATGATCAGGTCGCACATCATCGCCAGCTCGCAGCCGCCGCCCAGCGCATAGCCGGAAACCGCCGCGATCACCGGCTTGCGGGTTCGCGTCAGCAACTCATAGCCAGCGAAATAATTGTCGCCAAACATGTCGCCCACACCCTGCGGCTGCATTTCCTTGATGTCGGCGCCCGCCGCAAAGGCCTTCTCGCTCCCCGTCAGCACCGCGCAATGCTGCGACGGATCGGCGTCAAACGCGGCAAAGGCCTGCAGCAATTCCTGCAACACCTGGTTGTTCAGCGCATTCAGCGCCTGCGGGCGGTTCAGCGTCACCAGCGTGACGGCGCCCCTGGTTTCCACCAGCAATGTTTCGTAAGCCATTCTCAACCCCTGCTCTGTTCCACGCCGCGCCACAGCGCGAAGCGATGCGTCAATATCGGCGCCAGCCTGTCATAGCTGTCCCAATCGTCCGCAACCGAATAGGCGCCATCGGCATCCGGAAAGCGGCCCATATAATCCACCAGATAAGAGGGCTCCCCTTCCTCGATGCGCTCCTCGTCGTGCAGGTAATAGCGCTCGGCGAAGCGATTGCCTTCCTCCGACAAATCGGCGTCCGTCAGCTTCTCGTCGCAGTTCTGCAGAAACCAGACGGCCGGATTCACGGCGCGCCGACGCAATCCCTCCAGGCCGTCGGCATGCAAGGCCGAACCATGTCCGTTCAGCTGCATCCAGACGGCGAACAGCCCGATATGCGTCGCACCCGCTGCCGGCGGCAGATCGGCGGGGAAATCCCCGCCATAATGCCATGCCGCGTCATCATACTTCACAGGCTCAGCCCATTGTCGGGATGACAAACGCGTTTCCACCTTCGGCGGACCCATCCGGCCAACGCTGGGTGATGGTCTTCACCCTGGTCCAGAAACGGACGCCTTCCATGCCGTGCTGGTTGTGATCGCCAAAGGCCGACCGCTTCCAGCCGCCAAAGCTGTGATAGGCAACCGGCACAGGGATCGGTACGTTGATCCCCACCATCCCCACGTTCACCCTTGCAGCAAATTCCCGCGCTGCATGGCCGTTGCGGGTAAACAAGGCGACCCCATTGCCATACTGGTGCTTCGTGGGCAGCTCCAGCGCCTCCTCAAAGCTCTCCGCGCGGACAATCTGCAGCACCGGGCCGAAGATTTCCTCCTTGTAGCTCTGCATCGATGGCTTCACCCGGTCAAACAGGGTCGGGCCGATAAAGAAACCCTTCTCATGCCCCTGCAACGCAAATCCTCGGCCATCCACCACCAGTTCGGCGCCCTCGTCCACACCAGTCTGGATCCAGCCTTCCACGCGCGCCTTGTGCGCAGCATTCACCACCGGCCCATAGTCGGCGTCGGGATCGGTCGAGACACCGATGCGCAGCGCCGCAATCGCCGGGATCAGCTTGTCGCGCAGCGCATTCGCCGTCTTCTCACCCACCGGCACCACCACCGGCAACGCCATGCAGCGCTCGCCGGCGCTGCCGAATGCCGCACCCGCCAGCTCCTTCACCACCTGGTCCAGATCGGCATCGGGCATCACCACGCCATGGTTCTTGGCCCCGCCCATCGCCTGCACCCGCTTTCCGGCGGCAACCCCGCGGGAATAGACATAGTGGGCGATGTCCGACGATCCGACGAAGCTGACGGCGCCGATCTCCGGATGATCCAGAATGGCGTCCACCATTTCCTTGTCGCCGTGCACCACCTGCAGAATGCCTTCGGGCGCACCCGCCTCCAGCATCAGTTCCGCCAGCCGCACCGGCACCGAGGGATCCCGCTCGGAAGGCTTCAGAATGAAGGCGTTGCCGCAGGCGATCGCCACCCCGAACATCCACATCGGGATCATCGCCGGGAAATTGAACGGGGTGATGCCGGCGCCGATGCCCAGCGGCACCCGCATCGAATAGACGTCGATTCCCGGCCCGGCCCCCTGGGTATATTCGCCCTTCAGCAGGTGCGGCACGCCACAGGCAAACTCGATCACCTCCAGCCCCCGCTGGATATCGCCCTTGGCGTCGGCGATCACCTTGCCATGCTCGGACGACAGCATATGCGCCAGCTGGTCCATATTCTTCTCGACCAGCGCCTTGAACGCGAACATCACCCGCGCGCGCCGCTGCGGGTTGGTGGCCGCCCAGGCTGGTTGCGCCGCCCGGGCCGCTGCAACGGCTGCCTCCAGCGCGGCCGCATCTCCCAGCGCCACGCGCGCCTGCACAACGCCGGCATTGGGATCGAACACGTCGCCGAATCGTTGCGCGGCGGCAGGCGCGGCGCTGCCCGCAATCAGATGGCCGATAGTCTTCACTGCAATCTCCCTATGCTCCGGGCGCTCCCATGCGGCATGACAATCTCGCAGGCAAACGGTGAATATGCATGTATAGGCTGCGATCATGCAGGATGATTGGCACGACTATCAGGTTTTCCTCTCTGTGGCGCGCTCTGGCAAGCTGGCGCTTGCGGCCCGCACGCTGGGCGTAGACGCCACCACCGTCGGTCGCCGCCTGAAACGCCTCGAAACCCGGCTTGATGCCACGCTGTTCGAACAGACCCGCGAAGGTCAGGTGCTGACCGAAGCCGGCGAACAGCTTCTCACCAGCGTAGAGGCGATGGCGCGCGCTGCAGACGCGATTTCCGAAACCGGCCGCACGGCAAAGGGGCTCTCGGGCGCCATCCGCATCAGTGTTTCGGAAGGCTTCGGCAGCTGGTTTCTCGCCCGCCACCTGAAAGAATTCGCCGCGCAGCATCCGCATCTGGTGATCGATCTGGTGGCCAGCTCGGGTTTCCTCAGCCCCTCCAAGCGCGAGGCGGATATCGCCGTCGTGCTGTCGCGGCCAAAGGCCGGCCCGCTGATCTTCCGCAAACTGTCCGATTATGCGCTCCGGCTCTATGCCCATCCGGACTATCTCGCCCGCCACGGCACCCCGCAAACCCCGCGGCATCTGGCCCACGGACACCAGCTCGTCGGCTATGTGCCGGACCTCCTCTATGCGCCCGAACTCCGATATCTGAACGAGATCTGCCCCGATCCGGAGCTGCATCCCCAGCTGCGCTCCTCCAGCATCAACGCGCAGCATGCGCTGATCGCTTCAGGCGCGGGCATAGGTGTGCTGCCCTGCTTCATCGGCGATGCCGACGCCGCGCTGGTGCCGGTCTTCCCCGACCGCTTCATCATCCGCAACTTCTGGCTGGTGATGCACAAGGATACCTATTCGCTGGCCCGAATCGAAGCCTGCAAGGACTGGCTGATCGCCAGCGTCACCCGGCATCACGATGTGCTGATACCGCCCGCCGCACGGCAATAGCCATGCAATCGGCTGCCCGCGTTCCCAGCTCTGCCAGAAGCAGCGGATCGACTCGTGCCGGCGAGTCATCGGAAAGGCTCATCGCAAACAGTGCGTCGCCGTCAAATGGCGTGTGGATCGGCCGGATTGCCCGGGCCAGGCCATCATGCGCCATCATCGCCAGCCTTTTTGCTGCCGGGCGCGTGAGCGGCACGTCGGTCACCACCGCGCCGATGCACGTGCTGCCTTCACCATAGACGCTCGACCCGCGCAGCTTGGGCATCGGTACAGGCCCGGAAACAGGCGGTTCGCCCATTTGCACTTCGCCAAAGCAATTGACTGCGATCAGCGCCGCGACCGTCCCGCCGCCGTCCAGCTGCGCACGGGCCATCCCGATGCCCCCTGCCCTGCTGCCCGCCCGCGCACCGAATGCTGCGCCCACCAGCCCCTCGGCAGGCTTTGCCGTCACCGCAGCATAAGCCTCCCGCGCCAGCCGGGGATAAGGCGACACCGCCCCTCCAGCCTGCGCAAAGCTCTTGTCGCCGCCATTGGCGAGATCGAACAGGATGGCAGACGGCAACACCGGCACAAAGACCTCGTCGGTCACCGGCAATCCGATCCCGTCCCGCGCCAGCAGCAGCGCCGTTTCGGATGCCGCCTCCAGTCCGAATACGCTGCCCCCCGCAAGCACCAGACCGTGGACGCGCTCGACCAGCGTCGAGGGCTCCAGCGCATCCGTCTCCCGTGTGCCCGGCCCGCCGCCGCGCACATCGCAGCCCATCACCACCGGCCGATCCGGCAACAGCAGCGTCACCCCCGTCCGTGCAACAGGGCAATGGGCATGCCCGACCTTAAGGTCGGGAAGCATCAGGCGGCTATTGTCCGACCGCGAATTCCACGCGCGGTCACAGGAACCCAACCGCGTCGCGAACTTCGCGCATCGTCTCACGCGCAACGGAACGCGCCGCCTCAGCACCCTCCGCCAAAGCAGCATCGATCGCCGCCGGATTCGCCAGCAGCTCGCGATAGCGATCGTTCATCGGCGCCAGCTTCTCCACCAGCAAATCGCCAAGTGCCGGCTTGAAGGCGCCAAAGCCCTGCCCGCCGAACTCGCCCAGCACCTCGCCGATCGAGCGCCCCGACAGCGTTGCATAGATCTCGACCAGATTGCGCGCCTCCAGCCGCCCTTCCAGCCCCTTCTCGTCCGCCGGCAGTGGCTCCGGATCGGTCTTGGCGCGCTTCACCTTGTTGCGGATATCCTCGGCGCTATCGATCAGGTTGATGCGGCTCTGGTCGGAAGGGTCGGACTTCGACATCTTCGCCGTGCCGTCGCGCAGCGACTTCACCCTGAGCGCCTGCGGCGGCATGATCGGCTCGGGCAGCGGAAACAGCTCGCGCTCGAAATCATTGTTGAACTTGGTCGCGGTATCGCGCGCCAGCTCCAGATGCTGCTTCTGGTCCTCGCCCACCGGCACATGCGTCGCCTTATAGAGCAGCACATCGGCCGCCTGCAGCACCGGATAGGTATAGAGCCCCACGGAGGCGCCTTCCCGGTCCTTGCCCGACTTTTCCTTGAACTGCGTCATCCGGTTCAGCCAGCCGATACGCGCCGTGCAGCCCAGCACCCAGGCCAGCTCCGCATGCTCCATCACCTGCGACTGGTTGAACAGCACCGATTTCGCCGGATCGATCCCGGCAGCCATCAACGCCGCCGCGATCTCCCGCGTGGAACGCCTCAGGTTCGCCGGATCCTGCTTCATCGTGATCGCGTGCATGTCGGCAATGAAGAAGAAGGCGCGGCTCCCGGCCTCCAGCGCGTCCTGCATCAGCACCCAGTTGCGGATCGCCCCCAGATAATTGCCCAGATGCAGGTTACCCGTCGGCTGGATGCCGGAAACGATCAGCATGTCTATCCTCTGCGAAATGAATCGATAAGCTGCCGGGGGCTCCACGCGCCCAGCAGATAGCCCGAACCGGCATAGACCAGCCCGCCGCTGCCGACCAGCAGCACCATGCCGACGGCCCGGTTCACCAGCGACCCTTCCGCCATCGGCAGCACGAACGGGTTCAACAGCACCAGCACAACTGCCATCAGCAGTGCCGCCAGCAGCATGCGCGGCACCGTTTTCCACAAGCCGCTGTCCGGATGCCAATTGCCGCGCCGGATCAGCACCCAAGCCAGGATCGCCACATTCAGCCAGGCCGAGATCGAGGTCGCCACCGCGATCCCCACATGGTCGAGCATCCGGGAAAGCAGCACGTTGCCGATCAGGTTCGCGCCAATCGCCACCAGCGCAATCATCATCGGCGATTTGGTATCGCCACGCGCATGGAAGCCCGGCGTCAGCACCTTCACCAGCATATAGGCGACGAGCCCCGTGGAAAACGCCCGCAGCGCCGCCGCACAGGCAATCCGATCTGCCTGCGAAAACTCGCCATGCTGGAACAACGCGGCCACGATCGCATCGGCCGACGCAATCAGCGCCACCGAAGCCGGCAGCCCGAACAGCAGCACGAACTCGATGCCGCGGTTCTGCTGGTGAATGGCAGCCTCGCTGTTGCCTGCACCGATCAGCCGCCCCATCGTCGGCAGCAGGGCGATGCCCATGCCCACGCCGATCATCCCCAGCGCCAGCTGGTTCAGCCGGTCCGCATAATAGAGATAGGAAACCGACCCCTGTGGCAGGTTGCGGGCAGCGATCATCGTGGAAACCAGCAGGTTGATCTGCGTGGCGCCTGCGCCAATCGCCGCCGGCCCGATCCGCCGCAGCAGCGTGCGAACTTCCGGCGTCAAGTGCGGCATCGTCAGGCGCGGCAACACGCCCACGCGCCAGCAATCCCAGCACAGCCACAGGAACTGGGCAATGCCGGCAATCGCAATCGCCACCGCCTGCGTCGTCGCCGTTGCAACCGGGTCCTCACCGCGGAAAAAGACAAAGCCGATGATGAAAGTAAGGTTCAGCAGCACCGGCGCCGCCGCATACACCCAGAAGCGCCCCAAAGCGTTCAGCAGCCCGCCCAGCAGCGACGCCAGAGAAATCAGCATCAGATAGGGAAAGGCCAGCCGTGTCAGCTGGACCGTGAGTTCCAGCTTCTCCACCGAACGGTCCTCAAACCCCCCGGTCATCGCCCACACGATAGGCGTCGCTGCCACCAGGATGACGATTGTGAACACCAGCAACACCGGAAACAGCACCGCCAGCGCCTGCTCCGTCAGCCGAACGGCGCGCACCACGCCTTCCCGCTCATTCTCCTTGCCCAGCTGCTGCGAAACCAACGGCACGAAGGCCGCGGAAAACGCCCCCTCGGCGAAGAGCGAGCGGAACAGGTTGGGCAGGCGAAACGCCACCAGGAAGGCATCGGCGGCGAATCCCGCGCCCAGATAGCGGGCCATCAGGATTTCGCGAACCATGCCGACCATGCGCGAAAGCAGGGTCATCGCCCCGACCGTGGTGGCAGACCGAATCAACGACACGGGGCGGTGCTTTCAGCGGATGCTGTCAGGCGTTCCCAAGCGTCTCGGAGCCCAGCGCGCCGCGCTGCTCCAGCTGCTGCAGGTACAGGCTGCCGAAATCGATCGGCTCCAGCATCAGCGGCGGGAAGCCGCCGTCGCGCACGGTGTCGGCGATGACACGGCGGGCGAACGGGAACAGGATGCGCGGCGCTTCCACGATCAGGAACGGCTCGATGGCCTCCTGCGGGGCGCCCGTCAGGCGGAAAAGGCCGGCGTAGAGAAGCTCCACCTGGAAGGCGAGCGTGCCTTCGGGCGTGCGGGCGTTGGCGTCGATCTTCAGCTCGACCTCAAACATGTCCTGCCCGCCGGAACGCGCGTTCACGTTCACATTGATCTCGATCTTCGGCTGCCCCTGCATCTGCAGCGAGGCCGGCGCATTGGGGTTCTCGAAGGAGAGATCCTTGACATACTGCGCAAGGATACCGGCCTGCGGAGCAAGATCTGCACCATTTGCAAGGGCTTCGGCGGCTTCCGGGGTAAGTTCGGTCATTTTCAGGCTCTCGCTGCTGGCCCGCTCGATCTGGCGGGCTCCAGGTTTTCGCGAGCGCGGCGCTAGCAGTGCCAGCGGCCCGCCGCAAGCAGCGCTCCGCGACAAGCTTCCAATGGCGCTCCGCGACAAGCTTCCAATGGCGCTCCGCGACAGCCGGCCCCATCGCAGCGCCGGGTCAGAGGTCTAAACTCCCGATCGGAGATGGACTTGCGGCGCAAACAAGCGCACCTATTTCACATTGTATAGTTGCATCTTGCCCCCATGCGACCGTAAACCACTATCGGGGGCATGGGTTGCAGGGTTGTATTGGGTCTGGATTTTCCGCCCTTCCGGCGCCGATGAAGCAGGTGATAAGGCAGTAGTGATGCAAAGCGGTTGGATCGAGATCCTTTTTCTGGCGATGCTGGCAGGCTTCATCGGCCTGCGGCTCTACCATGTTCTCGGTCGCCGTACCGGTCATGAAAAGCCGGTAGCCGATCCCTTCCGTCCGGCGGGTGCCGATCAGGTGCGCCCCGCAGGCCGGATCCGGTCCGAGCCCGAGACGCCGATTGCCATCGATCTCCCGGCAGACGTAGCCGCCGACGTGCGCCCGGGCCTCGAACAGCTCAGCCGCGTAGACCGCAGCTTTTCGCCGGAACGCTTCCTCGCAGGCGCCCAGGGTGCCTATGCCATGGTGCTCGAACATTTCTGGAAGGGCGACGCCGACGGTCTGAACGACCTCGTCTCCGACGAAATGCAGGATAATTTCAAGGCTGCCATCGATGCCCGCAAGGCGGCAGGGGAGCGCGTCGAGAACCGCCTTCTGCAGGTGGATCGCGCGCAGATCGTCGGCGCCCACATGACTGGCACCATGGCCGAGATCACCGTCCGTTTCGACGCGGAAATCGTCAGCGTCACCCGCGATGCCGAAGGCCGCGTCATTGCCGGCGATCCAAGCCAGTCGGTCGAAACGCACGATATCTGGACCTTCAGCCGGCACACTGCCTCCAGCGATCCGGCCTGGCTGCTCGTCGCCACCGACGAAGAGGCGTGATCGCGAAACCGGTGCGGTTGGCGGCATTCGCTGCCGCCGCGGCGCTTGCCGCCTGCGCCGCGCCCCAGCTTCCGGCCCCTGCCCCGACAACGCCACCGCCTGCAGTTGCACCTGCAACGCCAGCCCCGATTGTCGCCAGGGTCGCGCCTGCCATTCCGGCATTTGTTGCCACTGCCGAAGCACGCGAAGCCTTCCGCCGCGCCTGCCCCCGGCTGCTGAAGCGGGCGGACGCCTCCGGCCTGACCCGCGCCGAAGACTGGCAAGCCGCCTGCGCAGACGCCGACAGCAACCCCGCCACCTTCTTCGCCCGCCACTTCACTCCGGTTCGCCTAGGCGACGGCAAGGGCCTCGCAACCGGCTATTTCGAGCCCGAGATCAAGGCCTATCCAACGGCCATGCCAGGCGCCGCACCAATCCTCGCCCGCCCGCCGGAACTGGTGGACCTGAACCTGAAGGACTGGGGCATCGAAGGCGGCACCATCCGCGGCCTCGCCGGCAAAGGCCGGGTCACCCGCGCACCCGACCGCGCCGCAATCGAAAACGGCTTCTTCGCCAATCGCGGCCTCGAACTCGCCTGGGCGGCAGATCCGGTCGACCTCTTCTTCCTGCACATCCAGGGCTCCGGCCGCCTTGCCATGCCAGACGGCAGCAGCTTCCGCGTCGGCTATGACGGCCAGAACGGCCACAGCTATGTCGCCATCGGCAAGCTGCTCCGGGATCGCGGCATCCTGCAAAAGGCCGGCATGGCCGAGATAAAGGCCTGGCTGCGAGCCAATCCGGCCGAGGGTGTCGCGCTGATGCGGGAAAACCCCAGCTACATCTTCCTGCGCAAGCTGCCGGCCGACATCGATGGCCCGATTGGCGCCCTGGGCGTGCCGCTGCTGACAGAAGCGAACGCCGCGGCAGACGCCTCTGTCTTGCCGCTGGGCACCCCCGTATGGCTGGAAACGACGCTGGAGGGCCAGCCCTACAGCCGCCTCGTCGTCGCCTCCGACACCGGCGGCGCGATCAAGGGCGCCAACCGCTTCGATATCTTCTTCGGCGCTGGCGAAGCAGCCGGGCGCAAGGCAGGCGGCCTCGCCTCCCCGCTCAACGCCACCCTCCTCCTCCCCAACGCAGCGGCGCAGCGCCTGCCGCAATGACCCGCCGTCTCGACGCCGACGAGCAGGCGCTCTGGAACCGGGTCATCGCCACCGTCACCCCGCTCGAGCCGCAGAAGGCCGCGGCAGAGGTCGAACCCACGCCCCTGCCGGCAACCCGGCCGCCCCTGCGCAAGGAAGCAGGGCCTCGCCGGCTGAAACCGCAGGCAGTGCCGCCAAAGCCCGCACCGACAACGCCCACCGAATCCCTGGACGCCAGCTGGGATCGCCGCCTCGCCTCCGGCCGCCTCGAACCGGAAATGACCATAGATCTCCACGGCCTCAGCCGCGACATGGCCCGCCACCTCCTCTATCGCCGCGTGCACGACGCAGAAGCGCGCGGGATTCGCACGATTCTGGTGATAACCGGCAAGGGCCACATGCCCGGCCCCTCGCCGGCGGATCTGATGGAGGGGCGCCCCGCGCGCGGCGCCATCCGTGCCGATTTCCCCCGCTGGCTGGGCGAAGACGCGCTCTCTGGCCGCATCGCAGCCGTCCGCCGCGCGCACCCCAAACACGGCGGCGCGGGCGCCGCCTATCTTATCCTCAAAAGGAAGCGCGGCTAAGCCGCACAGGGCGGCGCCGGCGCTGCATACCTCATCCTCAAAAGGCGCAGGGGCTAAGCTCCGCCACCCGCTTGGCAAGCCGGAAACCCCATGCTAGGGCGCCCACCCAATAGGAATTTAGTGGGCGGCGGGGCAGCATCAGCATCCCGGCCCGCTTCCTGTTTCCGGCATCACGCCCTGCCCTCAGGTGCGGCACCGATGCTCTGGGGTGCAATCCCGCCTGCAACGGCTCCTTAAGCCCTGCTCCGGCGGACAAAAGACAAGGACGCCGTTGGTGGATTCGACGAACATGCGCGTGTCAGTTGCAGCAGCCGGGCTTCCGGGCCGCTATGCGGCTGCCCTGTTCGATCTCGCAGAATCCTCCAAGGCGCTGGATGCAACCGCCAGGGATCTCGCCGCGCTGAAGAAGGCGCTGGACGAATCAGCCGATCTCCAGGCCCTCACCACCGCGCAGCAGGTCGGTCGCGACACCACCGGCCGGGCAGTTGCCGCCCTCGCCGGCGCCATGGGCCTTTCCGAGCTCACCACCAAATTCCTCGGCGTCCTCGCGCAGAACGGCCGCCTCTCGGCGCTGTCCGCGATCATCCGCCAGTACGACGCGATGCTGAACGCCCACAAGGGCACGGCAACCGCAGAAGTCACCAGCGCGCACAAGCTTACCGCCGCCCAGAAAAAGGCGCTGGAAGCCAAGCTGAAGGCCCGTACCGGCCGCGCCATGGCCGTCGATGTCACCGTTGATCCCTCCATTCTCGGCGGGCTCATCGTGCGCATCGGTTCCGAACAGATCGACACCAGCATCAAGACCCGCCTTGAACGGCTGGGTCAGCACATGAAAGGTTGAACATGGACATCCGCGCCGCGGAAATCTCCCGCGTCATTCGCGACCAGATTGCCGGCTTCGGCACCGAGGCGGAAGTCTCGGAAGTCGGCCAGGTTCTGTCGGTTGGCGACGGCATCGCCCGCGTCCACGGCCTCGACAAGGTGCAGGCCGGTGAAATGGTCGAGTTCCCCGGCGGCCTGAAGGGTATGGCCCTCAACCTCGAAGCCGACAATGTCGGCGTCGTGATCTTCGGCGCCGATACCGGCGTGAAGGAAGGCGACACCGTCAAGCGCACCGGCACCATCGTCGACGTTCCCGTCGGCAAGGGCCTGCTCGGCCGCGTCGTCGACGCCCTCGGCAACCCGATCGACGGCAAGGGCCCGATCGAATTCACCGAGCGCCGCCGCGTCGAAGTGAAGGCGCCCGGCATCATCCCGCGCCAGTCGGTGCACGAGCCCGTGCAGACCGGCCTGAAGGCGCTCGACGCCCTCGTTCCCGTCGGCCGCGGCCAGCGCGAACTGATCATCGGCGACCGCCAGACCGGCAAGACCGCCGTCGCGCTCGACACCTTCATCAACCAGAAGGGCGCCAACGCCGGCGACGATGAGTCGAAGAAGCTCTACTGCATCTACGTTGCCGTCGGTCAAAAGCGTTCGACCGTTGCCCAGATCGTCCGCGCGCTCGAAGAAAACGGCGCCATGGAATATTCGATCGTGGTCGCCGCCACCGCTTCCGAGCCTGCCCCGCTGCAGTATCTCGCGCCCTACGCCGGCGTGACGATGGGTGAATTCTTCCGCGACAACGGCATGCACGCCGTCATCGTGTACGACGATCTTTCCAAGCAGGCCGTTGCCTATCGCCAGATGTCGCTGCTGCTGCGCCGCCCGCCGGGCCGCGAAGCCTATCCCGGCGACGTGTTCTATCTCCACAGCCGCCTTCTGGAGCGCGCCGCGAAGATGAACGCCGACAACGGCTCCGGCTCGCTCACCGCGCTGCCGATCATCGAGACCCAGGGCGGCGACGTGTCGGCCTATATCCCGACCAACGTGATCTCGATCACCGACGGCCAGATCTTCCTGGAAAGCGCTCTCTTCTATCAGGGCATCCGTCCGGCCATCAACGTCGGCCTCTCGGTCAGCCGCGTCGGCTCCGCCGCGCAGACCAAGGCGATGAAGAAGGTCGCCGGCTCGATCAAGCTCGAGCTTGCCCAGTATCGCGAAATGGCCGCCTTCGCCCAGTTCGGCTCGGACCTCGATGCCTCGACGCAGAAGCTGCTCAACCGCGGCGCCCGCCTCACCGAGCTGCTGAAGCAGCCGCAGTATCAGCCGCTGCCCTTCGAAGAGCAGGTGGTTTCGATCTTCGCCGGCGTGAACGGCTATCTCGATGGCATCCCGGTGAACGCCGTGGGCCGCTTCGAAGCAGGCCTGCTGTCCGACCTGAAGGCGAACCACAACGGCATCCTGTCCGACATCCGCGCCACGAAGGATCTGACGGACACGACGCGCAACGCGCTCAAGGACGCCATCGCCGCCTTCGCCAAGACCTTCGCGTAAGGTTCCCCCGCAATGGCCTCCTTGAAGGACCTGAAGCTCCGCATCGCCTCGGTGAAATCCACCCAGAAGATCACCAAGGCGAAGCAGATGGTGGCAGCCGCCAAGCTGCGGAAGGCGCAAGCCGCCGCCGAAGCCGCGCGCCCCTATCAGGAGCGTCTCGGCAACGTCGTCGGCTCGCTGGCGGCCAAGGTTGTCGTCACCCCGAACACGCCGAAGCTGCTGACGGGCACCGGCAAGGATCAGGTTCATCTGCTCCTCGTCGCCAACTCGGATCGCGGTCTCGCCGGCGCCTTCAACTCCAACATCGTGAAGGCCGCGCGCCTCAAGGCGGAAGAGCTCCAGGCCCAGGGCAAGACGGTGAAGTTCTTCCTGGTGGGCCGCAAGGGCCGCCCGGTGATCAACCGCCTGTTCCCCGGCCAGATTGTCGCCCAGTTCGATACCATGGGCTTCAAGCAGCTCGGCTTTACCGAGGCGCAGGCTATCGCCGCCCAACTTCTGGACCTGTTCCAGAAGGGCGAGTTCGACGTCGCGCACCTGTTCTACTCGCAGTTCCGCTCGGCGATCGCCCAGATCCCGACCGAAGTTCAGCTGATCCCGGCAATCGCCGCGCCGGCCGAACTCTCGAACGGCGCCGTGGTCGAATATGAGCCCGACGAGGAAGGCATCCTTGCCGACCTGCTGCCGCGCAATATCTCGGTGCAGGTCTACAAGGCCCTGCTGGAAAACGCCGCATCGGAACAGGGCGCCTCGATGACCGCCATGGACAATGCAACGCGCAACGCGGGTGAACTGATCGGCAAGCTGACGATCGAGTATAACCGCTCGCGTCAGGCGGCGATCACCAAGGAACTCATCGAAATCATCTCGGGCGCCGAAGCGCTCTAAACGGACAAGAGGCGTAAGATTATGGCCAAGACCAGCAACAATGTCGGGCGCATCACCCAGGTGATCGGCGCCGTCGTGGACGTAGCTTTCGACGACAACCTGCCGGAGATCCTGACGGCGCTCGAAACCAAGGTCGAAGGCCGCCGCCTCGTCCTAGAAGTCGCCCAGCACCTCGGCGAATCGACCGTGCGCACCATCGCGATGGACTCGACCGACGGCTGCGTCCGCGGACAGGAAGTGGTGGACACCGGCTCGCAGATCCGCGTCCCCGTCGGTCCGGCCACACTCGGCCGCATCCTGAACGTCATCGGCGAGCCGATCGACGAGCGTGGGCCGGTTGATGCAACGCAGACCGCGCCGATTCACGCCGCTGCCCCGGAATTCGTCGACCAGTCGACCGAAGCCTCGATCCTCGTCACCGGCATCAAGGTCGTCGACCTGATCGCGCCCTATGCAAAGGGCGGCAAGATCGGCCTGTTCGGCGGCGCCGGCGTCGGCAAGACCGTGCTCATCCAGGAACTCATCAACAACATCGCCAAGGGTCACGGCGGCTACTCGGTGTTCGCCGGCGTCGGCGAGCGGACCCGTGAGGGCAACGACCTCTATCACGAGTTCCTCGAAGCCGGCGTCATCGCCAAGGACGCCGACGGCAACGCCGTTTCCGAAGGCTCGAAGGTCGCCCTCGTGTTCGGCCAGATGAACGAGCCGCCGGGAGCCCGCGCCCGCGTCGCCCTCTCCGGCCTCACCATCGCCGAGTATTTCCGCGACGTCGAAGGCCAGGATGTGCTGTTCTTCGTGGACAACATCTTCCGCTTCACCCAGGCCGGCTCGGAAGTGTCGGCTCTGCTCGGCCGCATCCCGTCGGCGGTGGGCTATCAGCCCACCCTCTCCACCGACATGGGCGCCCTGCAAGAGCGCATCACCTCCACCAACAAGGGTTCGATCACCTCGGTGCAGGCCATCTACGTGCCCGCCGATGACTTGACCGACCCGGCGCCGGCCACGTCGTTCGCCCACCTCGATGCGACGACCACGCTCAGCCGCCAGATCGCCGAACTGGGCATCTATCCGGCCGTGGACCCGCTGGATTCCACCAGCCGCGTCCTCGAGCCGCGCATCGTCGGCCAGGAGCATTACGACACGGCTCGCCAGGTCCAGCAGGTGCTGCAGAAGTACAAGTCGCTGCAGGACATCATCGCCATCCTCGGCATGGACGAACTGTCTGAAGAGGATAAGCTCGTCGTCAGCCGCGCCCGGAAGATCCAGCGCTTCCTGAGCCAACCGTTCCACGTCGCCGAAATCTTCACCGGCACGCCGGGCGTGTTCGTGCAGCTCGAAGACACGATCAAGGGCTTCAAGGCGATCGTCGCCGGCGACTATGACCACCTCCCCGAAGCCGCCTTCTATATGGTCGGCACCATCGAGGAAGCGGTTGCCAAGGCGCAGAAGCTGGCGGAAGCGGCCTGATCATGGCCGGCCTTCACCTCGAACTGGTCTCTCCCGAGCGGCTCGTCCGCTCGGCTGAGGTCCATATGGTCGTCGTGCCCGGCACCGAAGGCGACTTCGGTGTGCTGGCAGGCCATGCCCCGCTGATGAGCAGCATCCGCCCCGGCGAAATCGCGATCTACGCGACGGCAGGCGCCCAGCCCGAACTCATCCGCATCGAAGGCGGCTTTGCCGAAGTCTCGGCAAAGGGCCTCACTATCCTCGCCGAAAAGCTGGAGCCGGTGACGGTCCAGTAAAGCTGCCATCGACAGACGCCATCCGTCACTCGGCCGGAGAATAGCTCCAGCGCATCCGCCCTGCCCCATCTTTTCCCTCGATCTCCGCCATCAGCTTTGCCCCATCGCGCCAATAGCGGATGCGGGTGGGATGATCGTGCGCCGGGTTTTCAAAGGTCGCCGATTGCCCCGTGGCCTGCACCAGCGGAAATTCTGCCGGTGGTCCGCCGCCGGGCTGCGCCTGCAGGCTCAGCCGCCCATCCACCCCCTCAGCAATCCGCATGAACTCGAACAGCCCGATCCTGTCCCCCTTGCCCGAGCGGCTCATCCCAAGCAGCATTCCACCGCGCGGCTGCATCCAGACCTCCTCGGTAAGGCGCCCGTCAGGCCGGTTTTCCACCCAGCTTCCGGCCATCCAGCCAAGCTCGGCGGCGGAAGGCGCCGCACACGCAGGCGCACCCAACAACGCAGCCATCAGCACCACAGATATCCGCATCTCCGCCTCCATTCCCCATCAGAATGGCACGTTCGTCCGCGACGCGCATCCTCATGCCGAGCAAGACAGCCTTCAACGCTTCATCCAGCAACAGCTGCGGTGCATCCCGAAAACTTCCGTCAGGTTGACAGCCAGAGACAGCAGGCGAACCTGCGCCAAGAGGGAACCGCAATGGCAACAGCGCACAACCAGATTCGCAGCATCGATCCGGACTTCGAGGAACAGCTGCTCGATTCCATCAACCGCTGGGTGGAACGCGAGCTGAAACCCATCGCCAAACGCCACGATGTCGAAGACATCTATCCGGATCATGTCGTCGAGCAAATGCGCGATCTCGGCCTGTTCGGTGCCACCATCGGCCCGGAATGGGGCGGTCTCGGCCTCCCCGCCTCCACCTATGTGAAGATCGTCGCGGCCATCTGCCGGGTGTGGATGGCGCCCACCGGCATCTTCAATTCGCACCTGATGCTGGCCCACGCGATCGAGCGGAACGGCACCCCTGAGCAAAAGGCCAGATGGCTGCCGAAACTGGCCACCGGCGAGCTGCGCGGTGGCCTTGCCCTCACCGAACCCGACGCCGGCACCGACCTGCAGGGCATCCGCACAACCGCCATCCGCCAGGGTGACCACTACATCCTGAACGGCCAGAAGACCTGGATCACCAACGCCTACAAGGGCGACGTGGTCGCCCTCCTCGCCCGCACCGATCCCGTCGCCCAGCCCCGCCATTCGGGCATGGGCCTGTTCATCGTCGACAAGCCCCGCGAAGGCCTTACCACCCCCGGCAAGCTGCCCAAGGCCGCCTACCGCGCGATCGACACCGCCCCCATCTTCCTCGACAATGTGGAAATCCCGGCCGACCAGCTGATCGGCGGCGTCGAGGGACAGGGCTTCTACCACGCAACCGGCGGCCTGGAGCTCGGCCGAATCAATGTCGCCGCGCGCGGCGTCGGCATGGCGGAGGGCGCGCTCGAACGCGCGACCGCCTATGCACAGCAGCGCCACACCATGGGCAAGCCCATCTCCGAGCATCAGGCTATCCAGCTGAAGCTCGGCGAAATGGTCACCCGCGCCCGCGCCGCCCGGCTGCTCACGCTGGATGCAGCCACCGCCTACGACCGCGCCGAACGCTGCGACATGGAAGCCGGCATGGCGAAATATTTCGCCTCCGAAGCCGCCCGCACGAACGCCGAGGAGGCCATGCGCATCCACGGCGGCAACGCCATCAGCCAGGATTACGAGATCGAGCGCTATTACCGCGACGCCATGCTGCTCATCATCGGCGAAGGCACCAACGAAATGCAGCGCATCATCATCTCCCGCCAATGGATAAGGCGAAACCCGGCATGACCATCCCGCTCCCGCTCGCCGGCATGCGCATCCTCAGCGTCGAACGCCACGCCGCCGGCCCCTATGGCAGCATGGCACTGGCCCAGCTCGGCGCCGAAGTCATCAAGATCGAACCGCCACAAGGCGGAGACACTGCCCGCGCCACCGGCCCCTTCTTCCTCGGCCAGGACGACAGCCTCTTCTTCCAGACTTTCAACCTCAACAAACGCAGCTTCACGCTCGACCTGAAGGCACCCGAGGCACGCGACATCCTCCACCGACTCGTCGCCACGGCCGACGCCGTCACCAACAATTGCCGCGGTGACCAGCCGGCCAAACTCGGTCTCGAATATGCGGCCCTCGCCCCCGCCAACGCCAAAATCGTCTGCGTCCACGCCAGCGCCTACGGGCGCGGCAACGAACGCGAAAGCTGGCCTGGATACGATTATCTGATGCAGGCAGAGGCGGGCTTCCTCTCCCTCACCGGCGAGCCGGACGCGCCCCCCACCCGCTTCGGTCTCTCCATGGTCGACTATATGACCGGCCAGATGCTGGCGACCACCACGCTCGCCGGCATCATCGGGGCCCGCGCCACCGGCATCGGCCGTGACTATGACCTATGCCTCCTCGACACAGCCCTCCACCAGACCAGCTACCCAGCCACCTGGCACCTGAACGAAGGCTATGAAACCGGCCGCGCGCCCCGATCCGCCCACCCCACGGTAACCCCCAGCCAGCTCTTCCGCACCGCAGACGGCTGGATCTTCGTGATGGCGCAGCTGCCCAAATTCTGGACCCGCCTCGTCCAGGCCATCGGCGCCCCCGGCCTATCCACCGACCCCCGCTTCACCACCATCCCCGACCGGCTGCGCAACAGGCAGGCCCTCGTCGCCATCCTCGACGACATCTTCGTCACCCAACCCACGCGACACTGGGTAGATCTGCTCGGAGGCATCTGCCCGGTTTCAGCCGTGCATAACATGGAACAGGCGTTCAGCGACCCCTTCATCCTATCGCGTGGAATGGTCCAGACCATTCCAAATGAAAAACACCCTGAAATCAAAGTCCTCGCCAGCCCGATACTGGTTGATGGCCTACGCCTTGCTGCCAACCCCTCGCCCCGGCTTGGGGGTGACACATCAGCTTTGCTTGCCGAAATCGGGTTCTCGGAGATGGAGATAGCCCGTTTTACCGAAATAGGGGTAGTTTGAAACGAATCTGTGACATTTCCACAACATTACCGTCGTTTCTGCCTGCATGCCCTCAATGGGAAGCCCGATGGCCTTCAACAAGGATGAATGCTGGGCTACCAATCGTTCATACAGAAATAAGGCTTGAAGGACTGACATGAAAAATAGCTTGCTGCTGGGCGCGTCCCTGTTAGCGGTGCTCGCTGCGCCGGCATTTGCGCAAGAGGCGACGACTGCGCCCACCGCCACCGCGGCTGTCGATACCGCCGTTTCCGACGACATGATCCTCGTCACTGGCTCGCGTATCCGCAAGCCGAACCTGGAGGCTTCGGCCCCGGTCACGACGATCACCGGCGAAGAGTTCTTCGAAACCGGTCAGCTTTCCGTCGGCGATACGCTGAACGACCTGCCGCAACTCCGCAGCACCTTCAGCCAGCAAAACTCCACTCGATTCCTCGGCACGCGCGGGATGAACCTGCTCGATCTGCGTGGCCTCGGCACGCAGCGCACGCTGGTTCTCGTCAACGGCCGTCGGCACGTCGGTGGGGATATCCTCTCCAACGCCACCTCGCCAGACGTCAACACCATCCCGACCGATCTGATCGAGCGTGTCGACATCCTCACCGGCGGTGCTTCGTCGGTCTATGGTTCCGATGCCATCGCCGGCGTCGTGAACTTCATCCTGAAGAAGGACTTCGAGGGCATCCAGGTTCGCGGCCAGTCCGGCCTCAGCGCCTACAAGGACGCCGGAAACTTCTATGGCTCCATCCTGGCGGGCAAAAATTTCGCGGAGGGCCGGGGCAATGTCGCGGTCAATCTCGAATATTCCAACTCGACGGCCTTCTACGGTTCGGATCGTCCGAACCTGCGTCAGAACGATGCCTTCATCGTCGTTGACACCGATCCTGCCGGGACGCCGAACGGCTCGGATGGCAACCCCGACCGCACCTTCTTCCGCGATATCCGGTCGGCTACGATTTCGCTCGGCGGCCAGACGGGTATTTTCGTCGGCACCACCGGTCTGTGCGGCAAGGATACGTCTGGCGCCTCCTTCGTCTGCAACAGTGTGTTCCAGCCGGACGGTACGCTGGTTCCCCAAACCGGCACGCGCATCGGCCTGGCGCCTAACGGTAACTATGTCGGCGGCAACGGCACCAACAGCCGCGAAGGCAAGCTGCTGACCCTCTCGCCCAATCTTTCCCGCTTCTCCGCCAACCTGATCGGTCATTTCGAGGTTTCGCCGGCGTTCGTACCGTTCGTCGAAGCCAAATATGTCCGCACAGAGGCTTATGGCTCGCAGAGCGGACCGTTCTTCTCGCAAGGCACCACGCTGGGCGATCCTGGTGGGCGTGAGCGCGTCCGACTGGACAATCCCTATCTCTCCGCCAGCGCACGGACCCAGCTGACGAACCTGCTGCTCCAGTCGCCGGTCAACGCGAACACGGGTGGAGCGCTCACCGCTACCCAGCTCGCCGCGCAACAGGCTGCCATCAACGCCGGCACCTTCCGGTTCAACCTCCGTCGCAACTGGGTCGATTTCGGCATCCGCGACGAAGAGATCAAGCGTGAAACCTTCCGCATCGTCGGTGGCGTCCGTGGCGACATCAGCAGCGACTGGAACTATGAAGTCTCGCTCAACTATGGCGAGCACAACGAAAAGAACACCATCCGCGGCAACGTCAATGTCCAGCGCTATCTGCTGGCGCTGGATACCACCAAGGATTCCGCAGGCAATATCGTCTGCCGTTCCAAGCTTAACCCCGCCAGCACCATCTCCTACGTAACCGGCGACTCGACGAGCGATCCGCGTCTCGCAGGCGATATCGCTGCCTGCGTTCCGCTGAACCCGTTCGGGCAAGGCAGCGTCAGCCAGGCGGCCAAGGATTATATCCTGGTCGACTCTGCTGCTACGGGTAAGATGACGCAGTTCGTTGCCTCGGGCTTTATCTCGGGCAACCTCGGTCAGTTGTTTGAACTGCCCGGCGGGGCTGTGGGCGTGTCCGTCGGCGCCGAATATCGGCGCGAGACCGCCTATTACGATCTCGATGATCTGACGCAGGAAGGCTATGCCTTCTACAATGCGATCCCGACCTTCAATCCGCCCGCGTTCGAAGTGAAGGAACTGTACGGCGAAGTGTCGATTCCGATCCTGAAGGACGTGCCGTTCTTCAAGGAGCTGACCGTCAACGGTTCGGGCCGCATGTCCGACTACGGCGGGCAGACTGGCACCGTCTTCACCTACGGCACCGACGCAACCTGGCGGATCATCGATGATTTCCGGGTCCGCGGTAGCTATGCTCGCGCCGTCCGTGCACCGAACCTGGTGGATCTCTATTCCGAGCAAAGCCAGAACTTCGCCCCGGCGCCGAACGATCCCTGCTCGCTGCGCAACATTGGTGCGGGTTCTGCAACCCGTGCCAGCAACTGCGCTGCCGCCGGAATTCCGGCGACCTACGATTTCGTCTACACCTCGTCGATCGAGATCGTTTCGGGCGGGAACCCCGATCTGAAGGAAGAAAAGTCCACCAGCTGGACTCTGGGCGGCGTTCTTACCCCCAGCTTCGCACCCGGTCTGTCGCTGTCGGTGGATTACTACGACATCACCGTCGATAACGTGATCACCGCACCGTCGGCGCAGCAGATCATGAACGCCTGCTACGACGCTCCGGACCTGAACAACCCGTTCTGCGGCCTGTTCGTCCGTAACGGAAACGGCGTCGGCCCGAACGAAGAAGCTCCCTATCAGATCCTTCAGGGCAGCCTGCAGCAGACCGTCCTTAACTACGCGAAACTGACGGCACGCGGTATCGATACCGAGTTGAGCTACAGCACCCGCTTCGATTGGGGGGATATCAACCTCCGCGCAATCTGGACTCACGTCCTGGAGCGTAACGAGTATCTGGATCCGGCGAACCCGGACTACGCCAACCGCATCCTCAGCGAACTGGGCGATCCCAAGAACCAGGTCAATGTCAATGCCAGCGTGCGCATGGGCGCCGTTACCCTCGGTTACCAGCTCCGCTGGATCGACAGCATGTACCTGAACACTTACGAAGACTATAACGGCATCAACAACTTGCCGCCGCAGAATGCCGACTACGCGTCGCTCCGCATGTACCCGTCCGTGACCTATCACGACGTTCGTGCGGGCTTCGATATCGGTGAGAAGTTCAACATCTATTTCGGTATCGACAACCTGACCGATACCAAGCCCCCCTACGGGCTTACGGGTGTTGGCGCTGGTTCGGGCATCTACGATGTTCGCGGCCGGTTCTTCTACACCGGCATCAACGCCAAATTCTGATCTGAACAATTCAGTCAGGCACGAAGGGCCGGGATTGCATCCCGGCCCTTTTCGCGTCACCCATCTAGCATGACCGAAAACCTGGCGCAGAGCATAGATCAATTGCTTGCCGGGGGCTGCAGCGAAGAGGCACTGAGGCTCGCAAAGGCAAAAGCCGCGCAAGGGAACCCCGACGCCCTGATGCTTCTTGCGACATGGCAGCTCGCCGGCCACCTGCTTCCCCGCGATCGCGTTGCCGCCGGGCGCTGGCTTCGCGCCGCCGCGCAGGCCGGGCACGTTGAAGCGGCCATGATGGAAGTCGCGCTCACCGCGAATGGAGGCCTCGACAAAGAGGCAGACTGGCCGGCGGCACTCGCCCTGCTGCAATCGGCTGCACGGTCGGGCCCCCTTGCCCGGGCACATCTCGATCTCGTCGATCGAATGCACATCACGCACACCGGTCTTCCGCTTGAACCAGCGGAGAGGCATCGGCTGACAAACGATCTGGATGCTTATCTGCTTCCCGGCTTCTGTTCGGCAGAGGAGTGCCGCCATCTCGCAGAAGCCGCGATTCCCGTCCTGGAACCGGCGCTGATCACTGATCCGCTCACTGGAAAGGTGCGAGAGCATCCGGTGCGTACATCGCACGCCGCATTTCTCGGCCCTACGCGCGAATCCCTCCCGGCGAGGGCGATAAACCTCCGTATCGCCGCCGCCAGCGGAACACTCGTCACCCAAGGCGAGCCGCTTGTGGTGCTGCACTACGCACCGGGCCAGCAATACAGGCCGCATATGGACACCCTGCCGGCCGTTACGAACCAGCGCATCTGGACGATGCTGGTCTATCTCAACGAAGGGTATCGGGCCGGCGAGACGCAGTTTCCAGCCATTGGCCTCTCGATAAAGGGCAAGCTGGGTGACGCCTTGCTCTTCCGGAATACGCTTTCCGACGGCCAACCGAATCCGATCTCCCGCCACGCCGGCCTCCCTGTCGTCGAAGGTCGGAAATGGATTGCAACCCGATGGATCCGCGAACACCCGATGAGCCCCTGGGAACGGGGCACCTGAGAGCGACGGCAATATGCCCCCCTCCCCACCCATACAGGTGGCGCGGCGCGCGCGATGTGGCATCGGCGGGGGCGAAGAGGAAACATACACATGCTAGATATCAGCCGCCGCACCGCCTTTGACGACGACCTGAACATGTTCCGCGATCAGGTTCGCAAATTCTTCGCAAAGGAACTGGAACCGAACCTCGACCGCTGGGAAGAGGACGGCCTCGTCGACCGCAAATTCTGGCTCGCCGCTGGCGAAGCGGGCATCCTCTGCCCCACCATCCCCGAGGAATATGGCGGCCTCGGCCTCGACTTCCGCTATAACGCAGTGATCGACGAAGAGCTTTCCTACCTGGGCTCGTCGGCGGGCATCACGCTGCAGTCCGACATCACTGCCGAATATATGCTGAACTACGGCTCCGAAGAGCAGAAGACGCATTATCTGCCAAAGATGATCTCCGGCGAGATCATCACCGCCATCGCCATGACCGAACCGGGCGCGGGCTCAGACTTGCAGGGCATTCGCACCACCGCCCGCCGCGATGGCAACCACTACGTCATCAACGGCTCGAAAACCTACATCACCAACGGCCAGAACTGCGACATGGTGATCGTCGTCGCCAAGACCAATCCGGAGCTGGGCGGCAAGGGCACCAGCCTGATCCTGGTCGACGCCGGCACCCCCGGCTTCACGAAGGGCCGCAACCTCGACAAGATCGGCCAGAACTCTGCCGACACCTCGGAAATGTTCTTCGAGGATTGCCGCGTTCCGATCACGAACTGCCTCGGCGCGGAAAACCAGGGCTTCGTCTACCTGATGTCGCAATTGCCGCAGGAACGCCTCAGCATCGCCGTCTCGGCCATGGGTGGCGCCCAGCGCGCCTTCGACGAAGCGGTGAAATTCGTGAAGGACCGGAAGGCTTTCGGCAAGACCATCGCGGATTTCCAGAACACCCGCTTCGTGCTGGCAGACCTGAAGTCCAAACTGCAGGTCGGCTGGGCGCACCTCGATGTCTGCCTGAAAAAGCACATCGCCGGCGAGCTAGATGCCTATGAAGGCGCGGCCGCCAAGCTGTGGCACACGGAACTGCAATGGGAAATCTGCGACGCCGCGCTGCAATTGCACGGCGGAGCAGGCTATATGAACGAATATCCGATCGCCCGCTTGTGGCGCGATGCCCGCGTGCAGCGCATCTATGGCGGAACGTCGGAAATCATGAAGGAACTGATCGGCCGCAGCGTCTGAGGCGCAAGCCTCAGAATTTGCAACCCTTCGCGCGCGCCGTGCCTTTCAGATAGGCGCGGCGCAGCGAACCGGCATAAATCGCGGCCTTTGCCTTAGCTTCCTGCTTTTCCGCCCCCGAGACCTTGCGGATGATGCCGGAACCGGGGATCAGCCCGGCCGCCTGCCGCTCCACTTCGCCCAGCATCACTTCCGTGGCGGACTGGTCCTTCTTCGATTGGGTGGCGTCGACATCCGGGCCCAGCACCTTGGTCAGCTGCGCGATCTCGCCGCTGAACTGGGCGCAGGTCTTCAGCCCGTCGAGCGAATAGGGGTTGTTCATGATCGCTGCGAGCTTCGGCGGAATTTCCGCCTTCACGATGTTGGCGTCCTTCAGCGGCTTCGTCACGATATTACCGGCGCTCTTGCCGACTTCTTCGGCCGTCTCGGTAACGGATTGCGCGTGGGCGCTGCTTCCAACCAGCACGGCGACCAGGAACAATCTTGCAGTAAGCATCATGCCGAACTCCTTAAGGCGTATCAGGTCTGCATCAAATCACGATCCGGTCAGCAAGTCCCGCACAAATCCTGCCAGCCCGCGCTGCCGTTCGCGCCGCAGCCGCTCCGTCGTCAGGATGGAGCGAATCTCGTGCAGGCACTGGCCGGGATCGTCGTTCACAAGAATATAGTCGTATTCCGCCCAATGGCTGATCTCGTCGGCCGCCCGGCTCATGCGCTGCGTAATCACATCGGCGCTATCCGCCGCCCGCGAGGTCAGCCGCGACTCCAGCTCCTCCAGCGACGGCGGCAGCAGGAAGATCGAAACCAGATCCCCGCCCGACTGGCTCTGCCGAAGTTGCTGCGTCCCCTGCCAGTCGATATCGAACAGGATATCGCGCCCCTCGGTCAGCGCATTCTCCACCGGCCCGCGCGGCGTTCCATAGCGGTTGCCGAACACATGTGCCCATTCCAGCAGCTTCCCTGTCGCAACCAGCCGATCGAATTCGTCGTGGCTGACAAAGCTGTAGTCCTGCCCATGGATCTCGCCTGCCCGCGCCTTGCGGGTGGTCGCGGAAACCGACAGCGAGATCTGCGGATCGGTCGCCAGCAGGCGCTTGGTCATGGTGGTCTTGCCGGCACCCGAGGGGCTGGAAAGAACGAGCATCAGCCCGCGGCGGGCACCGGGAATCGACATGAACGGCTGCTAGAGCAACTTCGGACTCGATGAAAGCGCCCGCGTCACGCCTGCCGCATCATCGGCTCGCCGGAAAAGCTGAACCGCTGCGCCCGCCCATCAACAAAGCTGTCGAACCAGAAACGCTCCTGCACCAGCTCCGGGTCCGCCGACCGCCACGACCCATCCGCATGGCGCACGATCTCGCCAAGCCCCTCGATCACCAGCTTGTCGCCCCGCGCCAGCACATAGCCCGAACCGGCCCACGGATCGTTGGACAGATACCGCCCGGCCAGCCCGGCCAGCGCCGGATCGCGCTTCGGCTGCGCAGGCGCGGCTTCCCGCGCCAGCAGCCGGTCACCCCACCAGAGCCGCTCCGCCCTGCCCTCCCTGCCTTCGAATTCCAGCCCATATTGCCAGAGCCCCGGATGATCTGTCGCGAAACTGCGGGCACCCGATGGTCTCAGCCGCCCGCTTGCTCCACCGCTCTCCAGCTGCAACTGGCCCGCCACGGAGCGAATGGCCATCGTCAATCCGTCAGGCCCATACCATTGCCCGATCAGATCGGCGCTGTTCTCCACCGGAGCGAAGGTGACCGGCGCCGGTGCTTCCGGCAGCGCGGCCCCGGCCGCCAGCGCCCGCCCCAGCTGCACGCCATAGGCGGTCACCTTGCGCGGGCGATACCCGCCGAAACCAGAGATGTTGACGCTGGCAAACGCCCCCGCCCCGGTGCCCCGATCCACCGTGATCGCCGAAGAGAAAGTGATCATGCCGCCCGTATGGTGCAGCACCGGCTTCCCATCGACGTCAAAGCCCGCCAGCCCCATCCCATAGTGCGCGCCCGGACCGAAATCGGGCGCCAGAATCACCGGCGTAGCAAAGCGCTTCGCCGAGGAAGCCGACAGCAGCGGTTGCGGCTTGCCCATCGCGCAGGCGGCGATGAAGCCCATCCAGCGGGCCATATCGGCCGGCGTAGAGGCCACCGATCCCGCTGCGCGCTCGATATCCATCCAGCTGCCTTCCGACAGCGGATCGCCCGGAAACCAGGCCCGGTTCGCGCGCACCGGGGCGTAGCCCAGAGCGAATTGCGGGCGATCCTCCGTCAGGATCACCGGCCGCGACGCCTGCATCCCCAGCGGCTCCAGCACCAGCTTGCGGATGGCAGTGGGGAAATCCATCCCCGAAGCCCGCTGGATCAGCAGCGCCAGCGCGTCATAGCCGCTGTTGGAATAGTGGAAATTCTCCCCCGGAACGGTAGCGCTCCACAGCTTCCCCGCCGTCTCGCGCGGGAACGGCGGCGCATTGCCCGGAAAGCCCGCCGCATGGTTGATCACCTGCGCCGCCGTCACCCGCTTGTCCTCGATCGGCATGTCGGAGGCAAACTGCAGGATCGGCCGGTCCAGATCGATCTTGCCGGCATCCGCAAGCCGCAACAGGGCAACGGCTACAAAGCTCTTCGAAATCGACCCGATCTGGAAAAGATCCGCCGTCGTCACCGCCCGTCCGCTGTCGATATTTGCCAGCCCGATGGCCGCGGAAGCTGTCTCGCCGCTTGCGCTCCGCATCGAAAGCGTCATCGCCGGGAAGGTCCAGGCGGAGAGCTCCGCCTGCGCATAGCGCACCAGCCGATCGAAAGCGGCACGAAACGCCGGGCTGACCCCATCCGCCCGCACCTGCACCGGCACCGCCGCAAACGCCGGCCGCGCCAACATCATTCCCCCTGCCAGCACGCTCCCCGCCAGCAGGCCCCGCCGTCCGATCACCATGCACCAACCCCTTATGTCATTGCCTCCGGTCGAACGAGCCGCCGGAATTGTTCTTCCGTCACATGTCCCAGTTTCAGCCCGGCCTGCAGCAGCGTCGAGCCATCCTTATGCGCAGCCTTGGCGATTTCTGCCGCCTTGTCATAGCCGATCTCGGGCGCCAGCGCCGTCACCAGCATCAGCGAGCGCTCGACCAGCTCCTCGATCCGCGCCCGGTTCGGCTCCAGCCCGTCCACGCAACGCTCCGCAAAGCTCTCCATGCCGACCGCCAGCAACTCCATCGAACGCAGCACATTCGCCCCGATCAGCGGCTTGAACACGTTCAGCTCCAGATGCCCCTGCAGCCCGCCCACGGTGACGGCCGTGTGATTTCCCATCACCTGCGCCGCCACCATGGTCAGCATCTCGCACTGGGTCGGGTTCACCTTGCCCGGCATGATCGAGCTGCCTGGCTCGTTCTCCGGCAGGCTCAGTTCGCCCAGCCCCGACCGCGGCCCGCTTCCCAGCAGGCGGATATCATTGGCAATCTTCGTCAGCGCGACTGCCAGGCTGTTCAACCGACCGGAAAAGTCGACAAGGGTGTCGTTGCTGGCCAGCGCCTCGAACTTGTTGGGCGCCGTTTCAAACGCAATGCCCGTCAGCGCGCTGATTTCCGTTGCAAATTCATCGCCGAACCCGTCCGGCGCATTCAGCCCGGTGCCAACTGCCGTGCCACCCTGTGCAAGCTTGCTCAGCGCATGCGCCACCAGCGGTTCGGTCCGGGCCCTGGCCAGCTTCAGCTGCGCCACGTAACCGGAAAATTCCTGCCCCAGCATCAGCGGCGTCGCATCCTGCAGATGCGTGCGGCCGATCTTCACAATGCCCCCCCAGGCCTCCGCCTTCGCCAGCAGCGCCGCTTCCAGCCGCTCCAGCGCCGGCAGCAGGCGCCGCCGGGCAGCCAGCACGGTCGCCACATGCAGCGCCGTCGGAAAACTGTCGTTGGAGCTTTGCCCCCGGTTCACATGGTCGTTCGGATGCACCGGGCTCTTGCCGCCGCGCACGCCGGTAAGCCGCTCGTTGGCGATTCCGGCGATCACCTCGTTGACGTTCATGTTGCTCTGGGTGCCGCTGCCGGTCTGCCAGATCACCAACGGAAACTGATCGTCGAATTTTCCGGCCGCCACGTCCGCCGCGGCAGCCTCGACGGCATCGGCCAACACGGCATCCAGCCCGTGCCGACGGTTCACGCGTGCGGCCGCCTGCTTCACCAGCGCCAGCGCGTGCACGATGCCGATCGGCATCCGCTCGCTGGAGCCAAAGGGGAAATTTTCGATGGAGCGCTGTGTCTGCGCGCCCCAATAGGCGTCATCCGGAACGCTTACAGGCCCAAGGCTGTCGCGCTCCTCCCGCACCTATTTGCCGTGCGCCGTGCGCACTTACTTCTTCCGCTTGAAGTCGAAGCTCACCACGTTCGATCCCGGCTCGGACGGCTCCGCCGCAACCGGTTCTTCCTCGGCTTCCTCAACCTCGGGCATCGCCACTGCGAACTGCAGGGCGAAATTCACCGCCGGATCGACGAAACCGCTGATCGCCTTGTAGGGAATCGAAAGCTTGGCCGGCACCTGGTTGAAGGTCAGCCCAACCTCGAAATGCTCGTCCGCGACGACGAGGTCCCAATAGCGGTGCTGCAGCACCACGGTCATTTCCTCGGGATAGCGCTCCAGCAGGTGGCGCGGCATGTCCACTCCGGGGAACCGGGTGCGAAACGCGATGAAGAAATGGTGCCCGCCCGGCAGGCCGCCATTCAACGCCACATCCGAAAGCACCCGCCGCACGACGCCACGCAACGAATCCTGCACGATCTCGTCGTACTGGATGAGGCTGTCAGGCGGCTCCTGATTCTCGGGCGGCTGGCTCATGCGGCACAAGTGGGCTTGGCAAGCAAAACCGTCAAGAGTGCGAAAGGTCGCCACATCGCAACCCCGGCACGACCGAAATGAAAATGCAGGTGCTTCTGTTGCCCGGCGCACCTGCAAGCCGCTGGAATCCGATTCTGTTACCGGGTTCGGCCCGAACCCTGCTCAAGCTTTATAACCAGACCTTGTGGGGTCTTAGTTACGCAGCAATCGCAAATGCCTCGTTATCGTTGGCATTTGTAGGTTTTGAACGGTTTTACGGCGCATTCAGGCCGGGCAAAAATACCGTCGTTCGGAACACGTCTATCCTGGTTCGGCCCCTTCAGAGCCCCCAGGATCTGGGGACTTTGGTGGAGCCGCCGGGTACTGCCCCCGGGTCCGCTGTACGTACTTGTACGGCATCATTCATCACCATCTCCGCCCGAAGGCGGCAAAAGGGATATAGGCGCGCCCGGCCGAAACGCAAAGCCCTGTCGCGAAAGCTGGTGCGCTCAACCGCGCCCGGTCAGCACAAGATAGCGGTCGATGACGGCATCGTTGATGGCATCCCAGTCGAACGCCTTGGCTCGCTCCAGGCTCGCCGCCCCATGGCGCGCCCGTAGCCCGGGATCGCGGGCATAGGCCTCCAGCGCATCGGCAAAGGCCCCCACATCGCCGGGCGCCACCAGCCGTCCCGAAACGCCGTCGACCACCAGCGAACTCGCCCCCGTGGCAGCAGCGGCCACCGGCGGCACTGCACAGGCCATCGCCTCCAGCGTCACATTGCCGAAGGTCTCGGTGACGCTCGGGTTCAGGAACATGTCGCTGCTGGCATAGGCACGCCCCAGGGCATCGCCGGTCTGGAAGCCCACGAATGCTGCGCCGGGCACCTGCGCTTCAAACTCCTCGCGCGCCGGCCCCTGCCCGACCACCAGAAGCTGATGCGGAACGTTCCGCTGCCCCAGCTCGGCAACGGCAGCTGCCACGATGTCCAGCCCCTTCTCCAGCACAAGCCGCCCGACAAAGCCGATCACCGGCGTGGCGTCGTCGATGCCAAGGCTGCGCCGCCAATCCATGTCCCGCGCCTCGGGCCGGAAAATGTGCCGATCGACACCCCGGCTCCAGATCCGCACCTTCTCCGAATAGCCCTCCTGCCTCAGCACATCTGCCATGCTCTCCGAAGGCGCATAGATTTCGTCCAGATCGCCGTAAAAGCTCTTCAGCAGCCGCTCCGCGCCGCGCCGGATGAAGCCCATCTTGTAATAGTCGAAATAGGTTTCAAACCGGGTATGCACCGAAGCGACCACGGGCAGCCCCTTCGCCCGGCCCCAGCGCTTGGCATCATGCCCCAGCCAGTCCGGCGCCGACAGATGCACGATGTCGGGGCGAAACTTCTTCAGGTCCGCCCGCACCGTCAACGGCAGGCCCAACGCCACCCGATACTCCCCCCGCCCGGGGATCGGCACAGAGGGAACGCCCACCAGCGTCCCCGTCGCCGGAAAGGCGGGCTCCTCCACCACCGGCGAATAGACCCGCACGTCGATGCCTCGTTCCAGCATGCGCCCCACCAGCCGGTTGAGCGCCTGGTTCGCACCATCCTTCACATAGTTGTAATTGCCAGAGAACAGCGCGACGCGCAGCGGCCTCGATTTGTCAGCCTTCGTCATGATCAGCCCGCTAGACCCTGACTGTGGCGCGGATTGGGCACAGAAAGAGGCCCGACGTTGCCGCCGGGCCTCCCCTTCCAACCCGAGTCAGAAGCTGTGCGTCAGGCAGTGATCTTCGCGAAACCGCGACGGCGGGCGGCGAGACCCACCAGGCCGAAGCCGACGATCATCATGCCCCAGGTAGCAGGTTCGGGAACGCCGGGGACCACGACCTGGCCGCGAACGCCGAAACGGACGTTGTCGATGGCAAAGCCCGCAGGCTCCGAGCCGACAAGATCAAGGAACACGCCGGCGATGCCCTTGGAGCCGGTCGCCACCAGCCCCAGGAATTCAATGCCGGTGCCGTTGTTGGTGACGGTGCCGAGCAGCGTTCCGTCGCGGGCGAAGGCGGTGATGCCCGTCGATTGTGCCGCGTCGAAGAAGCCGGCGCCGAAACCGACGCCGAACTGATCGGTGCTGAAGAGAACGGCGATCGGGCCGTTGAAGCGCGGCGAGCCGCTCAGAACCGGCGAGGTCGGATTGGCGCTGTCGGTGGTGATGAAGGTGTCGGGCGAATCCGGATCCAGCGTCAGCGGGCCGGTGGGATTGCCGACAACGCAGGCGCTCGCAGCGGCGCCCGGGCAATCGACGCCAGGCGTAGCGCTCAGCATCTGCCCCTTGAAATATCCGTCGAAGGTTACATCAGGCGCGCCGACGCCGCCGCCGTAGTCGGCCGGCGTATAGCTCGGATTGACGGTGTTCACGGAATACTCGCTGAACGTAATCAGCCCGGCAGATGCCAGAAAATCGCCCTCGCTGACGCGAACAATCTGGGCGTTCACGGCCGCAGGCAGCAACAAGGCGGCCGCAACCATCCCCAATTTCAACTTCGTCATTTTCCCACTCCTGTTAGACCGAATGGTCGCAGGCTCACCTGCATATTCGGTGCCAACAGCGCGCGGGCGGATATTTGCTACATTCTACAGTTGGTTAACGGGAGTGAAAGTTTTGGTGCCGATGCCGACTTGTCAAAATTCCCGACACCTGATCCGAGGGGACGCAAAATGTCGCAGGGAATGCCGATTGCAGGGCATCGCTGTACCACCAACGATGTCGGCCCCGCATCATTTCTGACGCGGGGCCGAGTTGTCCAAGCCTTCTGTTGAAACGCCTCAGGCGTCGGCAGTTGCGTCCGTCGCCGCCGCCAGCGCCGCCTGCTGCGCACGGAGCGCAGCATCGCGGCTGTTCGCCGTCACCCGCATCCGGCCCAGTGCCGCGCCGGTCCCTGCCGGGATCAGACGGCCGACGATGACGTTTTCCTTCAGGCCAAGCAGCGTATCGGTCTTGCCCTGAACGGCGGCTTCGGTCAGCACCCGCGTCGTTTCCTGGAACGATGCGGCCGAGATGAAGCTGCGCGTCTGCAGCGAGGCCTTGGTGATGCCCAGCAGCACCGGCCGGCCATCGGCCGGCCGCTTGCCCTCGGCGAGCAGCTTGGCATTCACTTCGTCCATCTCTTCGCGGTCGACCTGTTCGCCCTTCAGCAGCGTCGAGTCACCCTCGTCGAAGATCTCGACCTTCTGCAGCATCTGGCGAACGATCGTCTCGATGTGCTTGTCGTTGATCTTCACGCCCTGCAGACGATAGACTTCCTGGATTTCCGCGCAGAGATATTCGGCAAGCCGCTCCACGCCGAGCACGTCCAGAATGTCGTGCGGGTTGGCCGGACCATCGATCAGATAGTCGCCCTTGCGCACAAGGTCGCCTTCCTGAACCGAGACATGCTTGCCCTTCGGCAGCAGATACTCGACCGGATCCGAACCATCTTCCGGACGCAGGATGACACGCTTCTTGGTCTTGTAGTCCTTGCCGAACTCCACGCGTCCGTCGATCTTGGCAATGACGCCATTATCCTTCGGAATGCGCGCTTCGAACAGCTCGGCCACCCGCGGCAGACCGCCGGTGATGTCGCGCGTCTTGGCGGCTTCGCGCGGCATACGCGCCAGCACGTCGCCCGCTTCCACCGTCTGGCCGTCCGACACCGAGAGAATGGCGCCCACCGGCAGCAGATAGCGGCCGGCTTCACCCGATTGCTCGTCCAGCAGCGTCATCCGCGGACGCAGATCGTCCTTGGCCTTCGCCGCCTTCCACTCGGAAACCACCTTCTGGGCGATACCCGTCGCGTCATCGGTTTCTTCCTTCAGGGTCTGGTTCTCCACCAGATCCTGATACTTCACGATGCCCGACTTGTCGGTGATGATCGGCCGCGTATACGGATCCCAGTCGGCAAGCCGCTGGCCCTTCTTCACGGTCTCGCCGTCCTTCACCGCCAGCACCGCACCGAAGACGATCTTGTGCACCGAACGCTCCCGGCCTTCGGCATCCACGATCACGACTTCGCCACCGGTCGGCGCCATGCCGATGATCCGGCCCTTGCTGTCCTTGATGGTCGGCAGGTTGCGATAGGTGACCTTGCCATCCACCGGGCTGTCGTGGCTCGACTGTTCGGAAACCTGCGCCGCGCCGCCGATGTGGAAGGTCCGCATCGTCAGCTGGGTGCCAGGCTCGCCGATCGACTGCGCAGCGATCACGCCGACGGCTTCACCGATGTTCACCGGCGTCCCGCGGGCAAGATCCCGGCCATAGCAACGGGCGCAGACGCCCTGCTTCGCTTCGCACACCAGCGGCGAACGGATCTTCACCTCGACGATGCCGGCGTCCTCGATGGCCTTCACCATCTTTTCGTCCAGCAGCGTGTCGCGGGCAAACAGCACGTCCTGCGTCTTCGGATCGACGATGTCGTCGCAGACGGTCCGGCCCAATATGCGCTCCGCCAGCGTCACGATAACGGAACCGCCTTCGACGATCGCCTTCATCATCAAGCCGCGCGAGGTTTCGCAATCGTCTTCCAGAACCACGCAGTCCTGGCTGACATCGACCAGACGGCGGGTCAGGTAACCCGAGTTCGCCGTCTTCAGCGCGGTGTCGGCCAGACCCTTGCGGGCGCCGTGCGTCGAGTTGAAATACTCAAGGACGGTCAGGCCTTCCTTGAAGTTCGAGATGATCGGCGTCTCGATGATCTCGCCCGAAGGCTTGGCCATCAGGCCGCGCATCCCCGCAAGCTGCTTCATCTGCGCCTGCGAGCCACGGGCGCCGGAGTGGGCCATCATGTACACCGAGTTGATCTGCCGCTGCTTGCCCGTCTTTGCGTCGATGGGCAGCGCCGAGATTTCCTTCATCATCTCGTTGGCGACATCGTCACCGCAACGAGACCAGGCGTCGACGACCTTGTTGTACTTCTCGCCCTGCGTGATCAGGCCGTCCTGATACTGCTGCTCGAAGTCCTTCGCCAGCGCGCGCGTTTTCTCGACGAGCACTTCCTTCTCGGCCGGGATGATCATGTCGTCCTTGCCGAAGGAAATGCCGGCCTGGCAGGCGTGCCGGAAGCCCAGCGCCATGATGGCGTCGGCAAACAGCACGGTCTCTTTCTGGCCGGTATGACGGTAGACGGTGTCGATAACGTCGCCGATTTCCTTCTTCGTCAGAAGGCGGTTGACGGTCTCGAACGGCACCTTGTGGCTCTTCGGCAGGCACTCGCCGATCAGCATCCGGCCCGGCGTCGTCACAAAGCGCTTCATGTGCGTCGCGCCGGCTTCGTCGGTCTGCGGCACGCGCGCCTCGATGCGCGTGTGCAGCGTCACCGCCCCCGAGGTCAGCGCCGCATGCACTTCGGCCATGTCGGCGAACAGCGGCAGCCGCTCGCGCTTCGTGCCGTCGGGCAGCTCGACATATTCCGGCGTCTTTTCCTGGCGTTCCATCGCCAGGTAATAAAGGCCCAGCACCATATCCTGCGACGGAACGATGATCGGCTTGCCGTTCGAGGGCGAGAGGATGTTGTTGGTCGACATCATCAGCACCCGGCATTCCAGCTGCGCCTCCAGGCTCAGCGGAACGTGGACGGCCATCTGGTCTCCGTCGAAGTCGGCGTTGAAGGCCGAGCAGACCAGCGGGTGCAGCTGGATTGCCTTGCCCTCGATCAGCACAGGCTCGAACGCCTGAATGCCAAGCCGGTGCAGCGTCGGCGCCCGGTTCAGCATCACGGGATGCTCGCGGATCACCTCGTCCAGGATATCCCAGACTTCCTTGCGCTCCTTCTCCACATACTTCTTCGCCTGCTTCAGGGTCATCGACAGACCCTTGGCGTCGAGGCGCGCATAGATGAACGGCTTGAACAGCTCGAGCGCCATCTTCTTCGGCAGGCCGCACTGGTGCAGCTTCAGTTCCGGACCGGTCACGATCACCGAACGGCCGGAATAGTCGACGCGCTTGCCCAGAAGGTTCTGACGGAAGCGGCCCTGCTTGCCCTTCAGCATGTCCGACAGCGACTTCAGCGGACGCTTGTTGGCGCCCGTGATGGTCCGGCCGCGACGGCCGTTGTCAAACAGCGCGTCCACAGCTTCCTGCAGCATGCGCTTTTCGTTGCGGACGATGATGTCCGGGGCACGCAGCTCGATCAGCCGCTTCAGGCGGTTGTTCCGGTTGATGACGCGGCGATACAGGTCGTTCAGGTCCGACGTCGCAAAGCGGCCGCCATCCAGCGGCACCAGCGGACGCAGTTCCGGCGGAATCACCGGCACCACCGTCAGGATCATCCACTCGGGGCGGTTGCCCGATTCCAGGAAGCTCTCGACGATCTTCAGGCGCTTGATGATCTTCTTCGGCTTCAGCTCGGACTTCGTCGTCGCCAGCTCTTCGAGCAGCGCGATCTTCTCCGACGCAAGGTCGAGGTCCATCAGCAGTTCGCGAATGGCTTCAGCGCCGATACCGCCGCGGAAGGACTCCTCGCCGAACTGGTCCTGCGCTTCCAGATACTCGTCTTCCGACAGCAGCTGGAACTTCTTCAGCGTGGTCAGGCCAGGCTCGACGACGATGTAGTTCTCGAAATAGAGAACCCGCTCCAGGTCCTTCAGCGTCATGTCCAGCAGCATGCCGATGCGGCTGGGCAGCGACTTCAGGAACCAGATGTGCGCAACCGGCGCCGCCAGTTCGATATGGCCCATCCGCTCGCGGCGCACCTTGGAAACGGTGACTTCAACACCGCACTTTTCGCAGACAATGCCCTTGTACTTCATGCGCTTGTACTTGCCGCACAGGCACTCATAGTCCTTGATCGGGCCAAAGATACGGGCACAGAACAGGCCGTCGCGCTCGGGCTTGAAGGTCCGGTAGTTGATCGTCTCGGGCTTCTTGATTTCCCCGAACGACCAGCTGCGGATCTTGTCCGGCGAGGCGATCGAAATCTGGATCTGGTCGAAAACCTCCGGCTTGGCGACCGGAGAAAAGGCGTTCGGAACGAGTTCGTTCATGGTGTCTCCTCAGCCCCCCAAATTCATTCAGAACCGGCGGGCAATCAAATCCGGAAATCAGGCGTCGGCGGAATCGTTGGTCTTCAACTCGACGTTCAGGCCGAGCGACCGCATTTCCTTCACCAGCACGTTGAAGCTCTCGGGGATGCCGGCTTCAAAGCTGTCGTCACCCTTGACGATCGCTTCATACACCTTGGTGCGGCCGACAACATCGTCCGACTTCACCGTCAGCATTTCCTGCAGCGTGTACGCAGCGCCATAGGCCTGCAGCGCCCACACTTCCATTTCCCCGAAGCGCTGGCCACCGAACTGGGCCTTGCCGCCCAGCGGCTGCTGGGTGACGAGGCTGTACGGCCCGATCGAACGCGCGTGGATCTTGTCGTCGACCAGGTGGTGCAGCTTCAGCATATAGATATAGCCAACGGTCACCTTGCGGTCGAAGGCCTCGCCGGTCCGTCCGTCGAACAGCTCGACCTGCCCGGACGTATCCAGCCCGGCCAGTTCCAGCATGTGCGAAACATCCGCTTCCTTCGCTCCATCGAACACAGGCGTGCCCATCGGAACACCCGGCGTCAGGCTGTCGGCGAACTTCATCAGATCGTCGTCGGTCATCGACGCCACGTTCGCCTGCTCGCCGTAAACGGCGTCCAGGTTCGCGCGCAGCTTGGCCAGATCGCCCTTGGCGTCGGAAACCGCCGCCTCGTTCTGGTTGCGGATCGATTCCAGCAGCCCGGCCACCTGCCGGCCGATGCCGCGGGCGGCCCAGCCAAGGTGGGTTTCAAAGATCTGCCCGACGTTCATCCGCGAAGGCACACCCAGCGGGTTCAGCACCAGGTCGACCGAGGTGCCGTCTTCCAGATAGGGCATGTCTTCCGAAGGCAGGATGCGCGAGATCACACCCTTGTTGCCGTGACGGCCGGCCATCTTGTCGCCCGGCTGAAGCTTGCGCTTCACGGCCACGAACACCTTCACCATCTTAAGCACGCCCGGGGGCAGCTCGTCGCCGCGCTGCAGCTTGTCCTTGCGGTCGTCCAGACGCGCCTGGATCAGGGCCTGCGCCTCGTCCCACTGCCCACGCGAAGCCTCGAGGTTCGCTTGCGCATTGTCGTCGGCAACGCCGAACTTCCACCATTCGCGGCGCGGATGCTCTTCCAGCAGCGCGTCGTCGATCACCGCACCCTTCTTGGCGCCCTTCGGACCCGTCACGACCGTCTGGCCGAGCAGCAGTTCCTTCAGGTGCGCATAGGTGGCGCGGTCCAGAATGGCGCGTTCGTCCGCGGCATCCTTTTCCAGACGGTCGATTTCTTCCCGCTCGATGGAGAGCGCGCGCTCGTCCTTGTCGATGCCGTGGCGGTTGAACACCCGCACTTCGACGATGGTGCCGGCAACGCCCGGGGGCAGACGCAGCGAGGTGTCGCGCACGTCGCTCGCCTTTTCCCCGAAGATGGCGCGCAGCAGCTTTTCTTCCGGCGTCATCGGGCTTTCGCCCTTCGGCGTGATCTTGCCGACCAGAATGTCGCCCGGCTCCACCTCGGCGCCGATATAGACGATGCCAGCCTCGTCGAGGTTGCGCAGCGCTTCCTCACCGACGTTCGGGATATCCCGCGTGATGTCTTCCGGCCCAAGCTTCGTGTCGCGGGCCATCACTTCGAATTCCTCGATGTGGATCGAGGTGAAGATGTCTTCCCGAACAATACGCTCGTTGATGAGGATCGAATCCTCATAGTTGTAGCCGTTCCAGGGCATGAACGCGACGAGCGCGTTCCGGCCCAGCGCCAGCTCGCCATATTGCGTGCTGGGGCCGTCGCAGATGATGTCGCCCTTCGCCACCAGATCGCCCACCTTCACCAGCGGACGCTGGTTGATGCAGGTGTTCTGGTTCGAACGCTGGAACTTCATCAGCGTATAGATATCCACCATCGACTTGCCCGGCTGGACGTCTTCGGTGGCGCGGATAACGATACGGCCTGCGTCCACCTGGTCGACGATGCCGGCGCGGCGGGCGGCGATGGCAGCGCCGGAATCCCGCGCCACCGTCTCTTCCATGCCGGTGCCGACGAACGGCGCTTCCGCCTTCACCAGCGGCACGGCCTGACGCTGCATGTTCGAGCCCATCAGGGCGCGGTTGGCGTCATCGTTTTCCAGGAACGGGATCAGCGAGGCAGCGACCGAAACCAGCTGTTTCGGGCTGACGTCCATCAGCGTGATGTCCTTCGCCGGCGCGATCAGGAATTCCCCGGCTTCGCGTGCCGAAACCAGCTCTTCCACGATGCGGCCGTCGGCATCCACTTCCACGTTGGCCTGCGCGATCGTGTGGCGGGCCTCTTCCATCGCCGACAGATAGATGACCTCGTCGGTCACCTTCAGATCGACAACCTTGCGGTAAGGCGTCTCGATGAAGCCGTACTTGTTCACGCGGCTGAAGGTGGCCAGCGAGTTGATCAGACCGATGTTCGGCCCTTCCGGCGTTTCAATCGGGCAGATCCGGCCATAGTGGGTCGGGTGCACGTCGCGGACCTCAAAGCCCGCGCGCTCCCGCGTCAGGCCGCCCGGCCCAAGCGCCGAAACGCGACGCTTGTGCGTCACTTCAGACAGCGGGTTGGTCTGGTCCATGAACTGCGACAGCTGCGACGACCCGAAGAATTCGCGCACGGCAGCCACCGCCGGCTTCGCGTTGATCAGGTCGTTCGGCATCACGGTGGAGATGTCGACAGACGACATCCGCTCCTTCACCGCCCGCTCCATGCGCAGCAGGCCGACACGATAGCTGTTCTCCAGCAGTTCACCCACCGAACGCACCCGGCGGTTGCCGAGGTTGTCGATGTCGTCGATTTCGCCCTTGCCGTCCTTCAGGTCGACCAGCGTCTTGACGACAGACAGGATGTCCTCGCGGCGCAGCGTCGTCAGGTCGTCCGGAGCATCCAGGCCCAGGCGCATGTTCATCTTCACCCGGCCCACGGCCGAGAGATCATAGCGCTCCGGATCGAAGAACAGGCCGGCAAACAGCGCGTCGGCGGTTTCCCGCGTCGGCGGTTCCCCCGGGCGCATCACGCGATAGATGTCGGCCAGCGCCTGGTCGCGCTCTTCCGCCTTGTCGGCGTTCAGCGTCTTCAGGATCCACGGGCCCACGTTCACATGGTCGATGTCCAGCACGTCCACATGCGCAAAACCGGCGTCGGTCAGGCGATCCAGATGCTCCTGGGTGATTTCCTCACCGGCCTCCACATAGATGGCGCCGGTCTTCTCGTTGATGAGATCGAAGGCAGAGAAACGGCCCAGCACTTCGTCGGCCGGCACCAGCAGCACCTTCACACCATCGTTCTGCGCCTTCTTGGCGGCCCGCGGGGTGATCTTCTCGCCGTCCTTGAACAGCACTTCGCCGGTCTCGGCGTTCAGCACGTCATAGGCCGGCTTCACGCCGCGCCACTGCTCGACCACGAACGGCATCCGCCAGCCGTTCAGCTTGACGTCGCGCTCCCAACGGACGGTGCCGTAAAAGTGGTTCAGGATTTCTTCGCTGTTCAGGCCCAGCGCATAGAGCAGCGCCGTCACCGGCAGCTTGCGCTTGCGGTCGATACGGACGTTGACGATGTCCTTGGCGTCGAACTCGAAGTCCAGCCACGAGCCGCGATACGGGATCACCCGCGCCGCAAACAGATATTTGCCGCTGGAATGCGTCTTGCCGCGGTCGTGATCGAAGAAAACGCCCGGCGACCGGTGCATCTGCGAAACGATGACCCGCTCGGTGCCGTTGACGATGAAGGTGCCGTTCTCCGTCATCAGGGGCATGTCGCCCATATAGACGTCCTGCTCCTTGATATCGATGACCGAGCGCGTGCCGGTGTCGGCATCGACTTCGAACACGATCAGGCGCAGCGTCACCCGCATCGGCGCAGCATAGGTCATGCCCCGCTGGCGGCACTCTTCCTTGTCGTACTTCGGGTCTTCCAGCTCGTAATTCACGAAGTCCAGCTCGGCGGTGCCGGCGAAATCGCGGATCGGGAACACGCTGCGCAGCGTCTTCTCCAGCCCGGACACATAGCCGATTTCCGGACGCGACCGCAGAAACTGCTCATAGCTCTCGCGCTGAACCTCGATCAGGTTCGGCATCTGCACCGCTTCGGCGATGTTGCCGAAGATCTTGCGGATGCGGCGAGTCGCCCGATAGCGATTCGCGGGGGTGGAACGGGTCGGTTCGACGGCCTTGGTTGCCATGGGGCGATGCGTCCTTCGCGTAAAATTCAGCGCGCAAAACAAGACACGAAAAGCCGCATTGCCAATGGGTTACCTTCTGGTCACCCGGGCAAGCGGCATCGCGTATCTCGAATTCCCCCAGGCCCCATGCGTACAGGATGCTGCGCGACGGCACCCCATGTCCCGAACTCTGGAAGAGGGTGGGATATAGAAAGCCTGTAGGAAACTGTAAAGGCCCCCTCTCCCGGGATGCACTTTTGCCGTTTATCGATAAATGTCTTGACTCTTGCGGTGAATCCATATTGTTTTTCGATATATTCAATATCGGAGATCAATATGCCAGACCGTACCACCATCCCGCTCAAGGTCAGCAGCTTCCTCGTCAAAGCCGGCCACCTGCTCACCGCCCTCCTCTCCATCGGCCTGCTGGTCGTCGCCATCCTGCTGGCAATCGCCTGGCCCACCGTCCTCTCCGAAGCCATCGAACAGGGCGCCAAGGCAAAGATCGCCGACATCCAGCCCTGGACCAGCCTCGTGCTCCTCGGCGCTTCGCTGATGCTCTACCTCGCCGCGCGGATGTTCGGCCGCCTCGGCACCGTTCTCGACAGCGTTTCATCCGGCGATCCGTTCACCGCCGACAACAGCCGCCGCCTGCGCCATATCGGCTGGCTGATGATCGCGATCCAGCTGGTCGGCGGGATCGTCGGCTGGATCGGCATGAAGCTGCCCACCGGCAACGATATCAGCACGGGCTTCGACCTCAACTTCAGCGGCATCCTCGCCGCCCTCCTCGCCTTCGTCGTCGCCCAGCTGTTCGAAAAGGCCGCCGCCATGCGCGAAGAGCTGGAAGGAACGGTCTGATGCCCGTCACCGTCAAGCTCGACGACCTCCTGCATGCCCGCCGGATGACCCTCACCGAGCTGGCCGACAGGGTGGACATCACGCTCGCCAACCTCTCCATCCTGAAGACCGGCAAGGCCAAGGCCATCCGCTTCTCCACGCTGGCCGCCATCTGCGAGGCGCTCCAATGCCAGCCCGGCGAACTGCTGGGCTTCGAACCCGAAACCTGACGCCCAATCCCCTCTCGGCCAGCAGGCAAAAAAGAAAGGGGCGGCTCCGCGAGGAGCCGCCCCTTCCCGATTCAAACCCGAAGGTCAGAAGTTACTTGAGTTCAACCGTAGCGCCGGCTTCTTCAAGTTGCTTCTTCAGCTTCTCGGCTTCGTCCTTGTTCACGCCTTCCTTGACGGCCTTCGGAGCGGATTCCACCAGGGTCTTCGCTTCGGTCAGGCCCAGGCCGGTGATGGCGCGGACTTCCTTGATGACGTTGATCTTCTTGCCACCGTCGCCGGTGAGGATCACGTCGAACTCGGTCTTTTCTTCAGCGGCCGGGGCAGCAGCGCCACCAGCAGCCGGAGCAGCAACGGCAACAGCCGCAGCGGCCGAAACGCCCCACTTTTCTTCCAGCAGCTTCGAAAGCTCAGCAGCTTCGAGGACGGTCAGAGCGGACAGCTCTTCAACGATCTTGTTCAGGTCAGCCATGAAAAATCTCCTTGTCTATCAGGCAGCTTGGCTGTCGCCATAAGCCGCAAAAACGCGCGCCAGCTTCGAGGCCGGAGCCGTCGAGAGTTGCGCGATCTTCGTCGCAGGTGCCTGCAACAGACCCACCAGCTTCGCCCGGAGCTCGTCGAGCGACGGAAGTTCGGCCAGGGCCTTCACTCCATTCGCGTCGAGCATCGTGCCCGCCATCGAAGCGCCAACGATTTCAAACTTGTCGTTGGTCTTCGCAAACTCGATCGCGATCTTTGCAGCCGCAACCGGGTCGACGGACGTGGCAAGACCCACAGGGCCGACCAGCAACTGGCCGATTTCCTGATAGGGCGTACCCTCCAGAGCAATGCGGGCAAGCCGGTTCTTCGTCACCTTGAACTGCGCACCAGCTCCACGCATCCGCGTGCGCAGGTCGGAAACCTGCGCGACGGTCAGTCCATGGTTGCGGGTAATCACCACAACCTGGGTCTCACCCAGCGTCTGTGCGAGTTTGGCGACCAGTTCTTTCTTCTGGTTCCGATCCATGCTCACTCCTTGCACATCAACTGCCCCCCCGAATTGAGGAACAGCCTTGGAGCCAAGGGGCCTGGATGGAGTCCGGGCCCAATGGCCCGCCCGAAAAGGATCGCCGGCAGCAGAGGCAAAGGCCCCTCCTGCAAAATCCCCCAAGCCATCGCACGGCAACAGGAGGCCAAATCGTTCCTCGTCTCATGCAGGCCCATCTGGCTTAAGCGCGGAGTTACCCGAACACCTGCAATCTCGGACGGCGCCGCAAGCCGAAGCCTGCGAGCGGAACGCGCGCCTATACAGGGTTTGCGCCACAGGTCAAGAAATCTGGGCCGGCATTTGCGGCGATGTCGCCTTCGGCCCCGGCGGCCCCATCTTCTACCTGCAGTTCGGCCATGCCTGGGCCTTTGGGATGGACTAAAAGGTCCGCACCATTCCGCAGCAGATCATTCCCGAGCTACCGATGCCGGACAGTAACGACGCCGGGATTCCCCCATCATCCGCAGCGTTTCAGCCTTGTCATAGCCGGTCAACTGCCTGGCCTTCTCCATCGTCGCGGCCATCGCCTCCGCTTCCCCCAACAGCGCGCAGGCCTCTGCAGCCCGTCCGGCCGGCGCCAGGGCATCGGCAAAGGTCGCCAGCGCCTTCACCAGCATCCGGCGCGCGTCGGCATCCTCGGGCCGCTCCGCCAGCCAGCGGCGGCGCTCGGCCACAGAAAGACTGAGCTCCGGGATGGCCGCCGCAAAATTACCGCCCTCCCCCAGCGCCTGCCCATGCGACAGCCGCACCGCCCGCACCCAGGATTGCACCGCGCCATCGCTGGGGTCAGCGGCAGCCAGCGCTTCCCATCCCGCCAGCGACTGCGCCAGCAGCGTCTCGGCCTCCAGCGGTCGCCCGGCCTCGATCAGGGTCGCCCCCAGGTTCCACTGCTGGCGCAGCAGCATCCAGCGCAGGCGACTGTCATTGGGCCAGCGCCCCAGCGCCGCCTCCGCCGCTTCCACGGCCCGGCCATACCCGGCCAGCGACCGCTGAAGATCGCCCAGATAATAGGCCGCCTCGGCCTCCAGATCGAGCGCCCGCAGTTGCCGGAGCACACCCACCGGGTCCGTCGCGTCGCGCGTCGTCACCGGCGCCGCGGCCGCCGCAGAGGCGGCATAGTCGCCCTTCCATCCCAGATATTCGCTCTCCGCCAGGGCCCAGTCATCCGCCAGCCCGCCGCCCGCCGCCTTTGCTGCAGCCGACGCATCGCCCAGCAATTTCTCCGCGGCCTTCAGGTCGCCAGCACCGCTCGCCTGCCGCGAGGCTTCGATCTGCACCCGCGTCCGCACGGCCCTTGCCTCGGCGCTCCGGTCTTCCTCCAAAAGCTTCAGCGCCTCCGCCAGCGATTGCCGCGAGGCCGGCCGGTCACGCAGGCTCGGGCGATCCAGCGCATTCTGCAGCACCGCAAGCCGCCGATACCCCTCGGATGCTTCCCGCTTCAGCTCGGGGCTGGCATCCGGCAAGGCCGCCACCCTGCCCAGCACCTGCACGGCCTCGCCCGCCAGCTTGCCCCGCACGGCAACGGTTCCCGGCTGGCTCTCCAGCTCGTCGTTCAGCGCCGCCACCTGCGCCCCTGCCAGCCGCTTCAGATCCTCTGTCTGCGCACTCGCCAGCCGCTCGCCATCGGCGGCCCGCATCCCCAGCCAGACGGCAGACCCCACCGCCACCAGCAGGAACAGCAACGCCAGCGCCAGCCAGGGCCGCCGCGCCGCCGGTTCGGCGATAGCCTCTTCCGGCGCGGCAACCTCCCCGTCCCGCTCCACCCAGGCCTTCAGCTCATGCGCATAGGCGAACACCGGCGCCCGCGGCTCTCCGGGCACCCGATGCACCGGCAGCCCGCGCGACGCCTCCCACCGCTTCACCGTCCGCTCGTCGACGCCGAACCAGCGGCCGATTTCCTTCCACCCGCGCAGCCGCTCGGCACGCGCGCCAGTTACCGGCCCGGAAACGGAATCGACCCCCATTCGTCCAGTCTAGACAGACATTTCCACCCTGTCAGGTGGCAGATGTCCCGACATGCCCCGACCTGTCCCGACACGGCGGGACGATTAATCAACCCGTTCCACCTACCCCGATGCCGGGTGCAGCAGCGGTTGCATCGGGCAAACAGGGAACCACATCATGAACAGGGAAATTGCAATTCTCGCCGGGCTGATCGCACTGGCCGGCTCCGGCAGCGCCCAGGCCTCGCACCAGGTCATCTACGCGCCAGCAACGAAAAGCTCGGCCTCCTCCCACGCGCATCAGGGCCCCTATGTACAGGCGAGCTTCATGGACGTCACCAACACGACGGTGAACTACACGTCGACCGGCCCCGGCGGCACGGCCACGCACGGCCCGCTGTTGGCCACCTCCAGCAGCGTCGCCACCACCCAGCCGGGGGGGTATGCGGACCTGTCGTTCGGATCCTCGTCCAGCGCCAGCGCCGATCTGGCAACAGGGCGGCTGAAGGCCAGCGTCGGCGCCTATGGGCCGGAATTCTACGGCTCGCCGCTCGGCTTCGCCGAATCCAGCCTGTACGATACGCTGTTCTTCACCAACAATTCTGGCGGCGATGTCAGCCTGACCTTCCGCTACAGCTTCGACGGCAGCGTGATCGACACCCTGAACGCCTCCAGCCCCGGCGGCGTCGCCACGCTGCAACTCAGCTGCGACTATTGGCGCTGCTATAACGAGGCGAATGCCGCCATCCGCTTCGCCAAGTCCGGCACCCAGGTCGGCGACAACATCCATGCCTTCTTCGACGAAAATGGCATCAGCATGTTCGCCCGCAACATCTATGGCGACCAGTATCAGCTGTTCGACCATTTCGACGTCTGGAACGGCAGCAACGGCGGCAGCGCCATCGACGGCTGGATGGAAGCGACCCTGCTGATCCCCACCGGCGAAACCTCACTGGGCATCTATGGCCGGCTGGCGCTCGATTGCCGGGGCGGCTCCAACTGCGATTTCGGCCACACCGGCAGCTTCGGCTTCGTCGGCGCCCTGCCGGAAGGGCTCGCCATCGGCTCGGCCTCGGGCGTGTTCCTCACCGCCAATGGCACCCCGACCCCCGGCGGTATCCCGGAGCCAGCCAGCTGGGCGCTCATGATCCTGGGTTTCGGGGCAGTCGGAGCCAGGCTCCGCCGGCGCCTGCCCGCACCGGCAGCCGCCTGATCCGATCTGCCTGGAAAGAGGGGGCCCGGCCGGAGGGTGCCGGGCCCCCTCGACCGCTGCAACGATCGGACCTGCATCGCGCTCCAGCAGAAGCCGGGCCTCCGCCACAGCCGCGACCCACTCATCATCCGGCGATGGGGGGCTGAACGCAAAAGAGGCCGGGGTTTCCCCCAGCCTCTCTCGGTCTCAACAAGGTGAAAAGCTCAGGCGCAAGCTTGAGCGAGGCGCTTACGCGCAAGCTTGAACGAGGCGCCTCAGGCGCCCAGCGCGCTCGCCGTATCCACCTTCACGCCCTTGCCCTGCGAGGAGCTGAGCGAGATCTTCTCGACATACTTGCCCTTGGCGCCCGATGGCTTGGCCTTCACCAGCGCGTCCAGAAACGCGTCCAGGTTCGCCTTCAGGTCTTCCTGCGGGAAGCTCGCCTTGCCCAGACCCGCGTGGATGATGCCGGCCTTCTCAACACGAAACTCGATCTGGCCGCCCTTGGCAGCCTTCACGGCTTCGCCGACGTTCATCGTCACGGTGCCCAGCTTCGGGTTCGGCATCAGGCCCTTGGGGCCCAGCACCTTACCCAGGCGGCCAACCAGGCCCATCATGTCGGGCGTGGCAATGCAGCGATCGAAGTCGATGGTGCCGCCCTGCACGATTTCCAGCAGGTCTTCGGCGCCAACCACGTCCGCGCCGGCAGCCTTGGCTTCATCAGCCTTGGGGCCACGGGCGAAAACGCCCACGCGAACGGTCTTGCCGGTGCCCTTGGGCAGGGTCACCATGCCACGGACCATCTGGTCGGCGTGACGCGGATCGACGTTCAGGTTCACGGCGACTTCGATCGTCTCGTCGAACTTCGCGGTGGCGTTCGCCCGCACGATGCCCAGCGCTTCGTCAACGGGATAGAGCTTCAGCGGCTCGACGGTGGCGGCTTGCGCCTTCTGTTTCTTGGTAGCCATCGGTTCAGCCCTCCACCACTTCAAGGCCGATCGCGCGGGCAGAACCCTCGATGGTCTTCATGGCCATGTCGATGTCGTTCGCGTTCAGGTCCTTCATCTTCGTCTCCGCGATTTCGCGGATCTGCGACTTCTTGACCTTGCCGGCCGGCGCGCCCTTGCCGGGCGTGGTAGCGCCAGACTTCAGGCCGGCAGCCTTCTTCAGCAGGAAGCTCGCCGGCGGCGTCTTCGTGATGAACGAGAAGCTGCGGTCTGCGTAAACGGTGATCACGGTCGGGATCGGCATGCCTGCTTCCAGGCTGCCGGTCGCGGCGTTGAACGCCTTGCAGAATTCCATGATGTTCACACCGCGCTGACCCAGCGCAGGCCCGATCGGCGGGCTTGGGGTGGCTTTACCAGCTGCAACCTGCAGCTTGATATAGCCGGTGATCTTCTTGGCCATATTCCATGCTCCAAAATCAGGTTCGGGTGCGGGCACCCTCCCCTCCGGTTAAGCGGCCGTGTGGTCCATGCGGCCCCGGGTCACCCCGTCACCTCCCACGATGTCGCTTCTGTCCGACCGCGGAGCAGAAGCCGTTCCCTTGCGGGGAATCCTGTCTTTGGCCGCGAATTCCGCGCGCGGCCGCTTACTTGGTCTTCTCGACCTGCTCGAAATCCAGTTCCACGGGCGTTGCGCGCCCGAAGATCGAAACCGAAACCTTCACGCGGGACTTTTCATAGTCGATTTCCTCGACCAGCCCCGAGAAGCTCGCGAACGGACCATCCAGCACCTTCACCGAATCGCCGATCTCGAAGTTCGCCTTCTTCTTCGCCTTCGGTGCCGCGGCATCGGCTTCCGCCTTGGTGTTCAGGATCCGCGCCGCTTCCGCTTCGGAAATCGGCTGCGGCTTGCCCGAGGAACCCAGGAAGCCCGTCACCTTCGGCGTGTTCTTCACCAGGTGATAAACCTGATCGTTCATTTCCAGCTTCGCCAGCACATAGCCCGGGAAGAACTTCCGCTCGCTCTGCACCTTCTTGCCGCGACGAACCTCGGTCACCTTCTCGGTCGGCACTTCCACCGCCTCGACCATGCCCTCCAGGCCCAGCCGCGCAGCGTCGGTCACGATCTGCTCGCGAACCTTGTTCTCGAAACCCGAATAGGCGTGAATGATGTACCAGCGCGACATACTCAGGCTCCAAGCCCCAGGAAAAACTTGATGGCGCGGCCCAGGACCTGGTCCACCCCAAGGAAGAAAACGGCCAGGATCGAGGTCATGATGAGCACCAGGATCGTCGTTTGAATGACTTCCCGCCGCGAAGGCCACACGACCTTCTCGTACTCGCTCCTGACCTGCCGGACAAATTCGCCCGGGCTCGTCTTGGCCATCCTCAAACCCTCTTCTCTTGTCATCGCCAGAATGAACGAATCAGCCGTCCCGATATGGGTGGCCTTCCTCCAACGACAACTCCCGGCAAGCGCCCCGATTTTCGGGGCTCCGGCCGGGCCACTGAAATTTCTCCCGCCGCTCCCCTGACTGCACAAACCGGCCGAAGCCGGTTCGCGTGCTGGCAGGAGTGGAGGGACTCGAACCCCCGGCCCTCGGTTTTGGAGACCGATGCTCTACCAACTGAGCTACACTCCTAGGAGCGCGGGAAGCGGGCCGATACAAGAGGCCCGCCCATCATGCAAGTGCTCCCGCACCGGAAGCCGCTGCACAAGCCCCGTCAAACAGCCACACGCGTCAGCGCGGCTGGTTCACCACCACATACTGCAGCGTCGTCCCGGCATATTCCGGCCGGAACCATATGCCCCCGCACTGCTGATAGGCGACATTCGAAACCATAACCGCCGTGCAACCCCCCGGCAGCGTCGACACGATGGTACCCACCGCATAGCTTTGCTTCGACGCGGAACTGGAGATCGCAGAGATTACGACCGCGCCCGTCGCCGCCCCGACCGCGAAGCCGGCGGCAGCGTCATCCCAATCCCAATAAGGGTCCCAGCCCCAGGCCGGATACACCGGCACGGGATAGACAGGATAGGGATAAGGCCTCGGAGGCGGCGGCCCAAACTCCTTCACCAGGCGCTGTCCGCCAGAACCAAGACTATTTCTTCGTGTTCCCGGCCGTATCCACAGGAGACATTTCCTTCAGCTTCGTCAGCCCGGCAGCGCTCGCCTTCGCCCACTGGTCGAACGCCATGCTGAAGTCGCTCCGGTTGCTCACGCTCGTCCGCCGATAGGTCAGGTCGTCGCCAATGGTCCGCTCGTCGACAGCCCGGCCCAGCACCTTGCCGGAAACGCTGTCGCTGGCCTGCACGGCAACGGTCGCTTCCCCGGCTTCGCGCGAATAGGACCGCACAATTTCCGCCGACACCAGGTCGGGCGCGTTCACGTACAGGTTGATTGCCGCAGTGGTCACCAGCAACGTGTCCGGCCCCGGCGTGTTCACCACCTGATATCCAGCCGCCGTATAGGCCTTCGTGAAGGAGTCCCGCAGCCCGGCCTTCGCCTTCTCCAGCATGGCCTCCTTGTCCTTGTCGGAGATGTGCCGGTCCAGGTCGTTGGTATCGTTCATGTTGCGTTGCCAGTCCTTGCTGAACGCAGCTTGCGGATCGGCCAGCATCACCTTGGTATAGGGGCGGAAGTCCGCACCCGGCAGCAGATAGACCGAATCGAACTTCTTCGATTTCACCCGCTGCAGCCCGTCCCACTCCTGCGGCGCCTTCGCCGTTGCCGCCGGCGCCGAAAGACCGACCACAAACGCCGCCGCCAGACCGATCCTGAAATGATTGCGCATAGCTTTCTCCATCCCCGTACCGGATCTCAATCCAGTCATCTCTCCGCCGCCGTCCCCCCGGCGTGGAGCCGTGCTCCAACGCCAGCAAATGTCCATAATCGTTAGCAATTGGCAACCCTGTTTCTGGCGCCATTACCCGTTCGGCACACTGCCCAGTATTGGCCTTTCCCGACCCATTCCCAAGCCTTAGACTGCGCCCTCGACATCCCCCGTCCACCCAATCAGGAACCAACCGGCATGACAGCGCCCGCATCCAGAGCCCTTCCTCCCCGGCCTGCCAAATACCAGGCGGCCGCAGACCCGGTTCCGGATCTTCCCAACGTCGACGGCTTCACCGACGAAAAGGCCTCCACCACTTTCTCCCACTACCGCACCGGCCTCTCGCACCATCGCACCGAGCTGTCCGAGCACCGGACGGATCTGTCGGAATTTCGAACCGATCTCTCCCAGTTCCGCACCGACCTCTCCACCGATCGCACGCAGATGTCGCGCGAGCGTACCGGCCTCTCCATCCAGCGCACCCGGATGAGCACCGAGCGCACGCTGATGTCGTTCATCCGCACCGCGCTGTCGCTTATCAGCTTCGGCTTTACCATCCACGCCGCCTTTCAGAAGCTGGTCGAGGCCAATGTGATGGAAAAGTCGGATTCGCCCCGAAATTTCGGCCTGGCGCTGATTGGTATCGGGGTGCTGCTGCTGGTCGGCGGTATTGCCCGCCACGTCCAGTTCAGCCTCTATCTGCGAAAACTGGCCGAAATGTCGAAGCGCGAAGGGCTTTCAATAGAGGATTCGCCCTATCCGGTCTCCGTCACCCTGGTGTCGGCAGTTGCCCTGCTCATCGTAGGCGTAGCCGCCTTCCTCAACATCATCGCCTAGGAGCTGTAAGATGGAGCGGGTAAGGGGAATCGAACCCCTCTAGCTAGCTTGGAAGGCTAGAGCATTACCACTATGCTATACCCGCCCACTCCACCGATCGAAGGGTTCATACCCCCGGCCGCACGGCGGCCGCAAGCGCGACCGCGCGCCGGCGCCAATGCGCCGAACCGGGCAAAGCCCGGCCAAACCAGACTCCACCCGCCAAAGGCGAGTGGTGGAGGGGGTTGGATTTGAACCAACGTAGGGAAAACCCGGCAGATTTACAGTCTGCTGCCATTGACCGCTCGGCCACCCCTCCGGAACCCCGGTTCGGAGGCGGGCAAATGGCGAAAGGGCATCTGCTTGTCAATGCACAAGCGCACCCATTCAGCCAAAGATGGCGACACTCTGCCTGGCCTTCAGGATCGGCCGCCCGCTTTCGCTCCACATTGCCATGTCCTGTCCCGCATAGCCGTCGCCCACGCCATCGTCGGTCGATCGCATCAGCAACCAGCCGGCACCGTCCTCCGGATGCGGATCGAACAGGTCGAAACTCCAGGTAACCGTGCTGATCACCGTCAGCTGCCGCATCCGCGTGAAGCTTGCCGGCGGCAACGCATCGCCCATCGCCACCAGCGCCTCGATACTGGGTTCCACCGGATCGCGGTGCCGCACCCACACCAGCAGGTCGCCCGTGTCTGCCCCACTGAAAGGCATCAGCTTGCCGGCCGGCCGCTGGTCCAGATGCCGGGCAAATCCGGGCCGCATCGCGCTGTCACCCCACATCGGCGCGCAATCGTCAGGCGCCGGACAATCGGGCGGCCCCTCCGCCACGGCCGACAGCGTCGAAGGCCGCGCATCGCCAAAGGCATAGAGCGCCCGCAAGGCCACAGCCCCGCCCGACATCAGGTCGCACCCCATGAAGGTCACCGATTTGCCGCGCCGCAAAACCGTCGGCCGCATCGTCAGCTCGCCGATGGCAGGCCCTATATAGGCGATCTGCCCGCTGCGCAGCACCGGCAGGTCCGGCACCAGTTTCCGGCACGCAGACAGCGCCAACGCCGCCGAAAGCCCGCCAAAGGCCGTCCGTCCCTGCTGCCAATCCTCGGGCACGGTCGCCGTCCATCCACCGTCCACAGCCACCATCCCGGCCAGCACCGAATCGAAATCCATTCGCCAGTCTCCTTCCCACCAGCATCGCAAGGCTTTCCCAACGCGCCACCCATGGCTAGTGACAGTGCATGGGAAGACGACCGAACAAGCGCCACGGCACCGCCAACCGCCCCGATCCGAACCGTCCGCGCTTCTACGGGCGGCATGCGGTCTATGCCGCGCTCGACAACCCGAACCGCAAGCTGCGCAAGCTGTTCGGCACGCACGAGGAGCTGGCGAAGATCGTCATCCCCGATGGCCTCGCCGTGCAATATGGCGACGCCCAGGATCTCGGCCGCCTCGTGCCCGCAGACGCCCCGCACCAGGGGCTTGTCCTCGAAGTCGAGCCTCTCGAAGAACTCTGGCTGGACGAAATCCTCCTGAACCCCGATCCCAAGGCCCCTCTCGTGCTCCTCGATCAGGTCACCGATCCGCACAATGTCGGCGCCATCATCCGCTCGGCAGCCGCCTTCGGCGCCCGCGCCCTCATCACCCAGGATCGCCACTCACCGCCCGAATCCGGATCGCTCGCCCGCTCGGCATCCGGCGCGCTCGAAGCCCTGCCGTGGCTTCGCGTCGTGAACCTCGCCCGCGCACTCGATGAAATCGCCGAAGCCGGCTACTGGCGCGTCGGCCTCGCCGGCGAAGCGGAAACCACGCTTTCCGAAGCCCTCACCCCCGCACCACAAGCCATCGTGCTCGGCGCCGAAGGCGAAGGCATGCGCCACAACACCCGCGAACATTGCGACGTCCTGGCGAAGCTCCCGATCACAAGGGCAGTCGAAAGCCTCAACGTCTCCAACGCCGCCGCAATCGCCCTATACGCCGTAGCCAGCCGCTAAAACCTCTCCCCTCCCTGCAAGGGAGGGGCCGGGGGTGGGTCGAACCGCCCCGCCAGCACAGCCCTCAACGCCCCTAAAACCGCGCCGCGTCCCAGACCGGATCGATCTTCCCGCCCCACTCCCCGTGGAACAGGTCCAGATAGCGCTCCGCCAGCGTCTTGCCGCTCTCGGCAATCTCCCACAGCGGTGCCAGGAATCCGGCCTCGCTGTCGCCGATGCCATTCTCCCGCGCGCGGCGGTCCAGCCCGCCAGCCGCAATCGCCAGCACTTCCTTCGCCAGCGTCTGCAGCGATTTCCCGTCCGGCGCAGTCGCCTTCAGCGCCAGCCTCGGCACCTCGTCGCGCATCCGCTGCTGGCCCTTGATGCTCCAGCCCTTCACCAGATCCCAGGCCGCATCCAGCGCCGTGCCATCATACAGCAGCCCCACCCACAGCGCCGGCAGCGCACAAATCCGGCTCTGCGGCCCGGAATCGCTCCCGCGCATCTCCAGATAGCCCTTCATCCGCACTTCCGGGAAGGCGGTGGAAAGATGGTCCTTCCAGTCGCCATAGGTCGCCCGCTCACCGGGCCGCACCGACAGCTTGCCGGCAAGGAAATCGCGGAAACTCAGGCCCGCCGCATCGACATACTTGCCGTCGCGATAGGCAAAATACATCGGCACATCCAACGCATAGTCGGCATAGCGCTCATATCCGAAGCCCTCGTCGAATACGAAGGGCAACATCCCCGTCCGGGCGGGATCGGTATCGGTCCAGATATGGCTGCGATAGCTCAGAAACCCGTTCGGCCTGCCCTCGCTGAACGGCGAATTCGCAAACAGCGCCGTCCCCAGTGGCTGCAAGGCCAGCGAGACGCGGAACTTCTTCACCATGTCGGCTTCGCTGCCATAGTCCAGGTTGGTCTGCACCGTGCAGGTGCGCAGCATCATGTCCAGCCCCAAGGAGCCCACACGCGGCATATGCTGCCGCATGATCGTATAGCGCCCCTTCGGCATCACCGGCAGGTCCTCGCGCCGGGCGACGGGATTGAACCCCAGCCCCAGGAACCCCAAACCCAGCTCCGCGCCGATCGCCAGGCACTGTTCGCGATGCCGCCCGGTCTCGGCGCAGGTCTGGTGCAGATTCTCCAGCATCGCGCCCGACAGCTCGAACTGCCCGGCCGGCTCCAGGCTCAGGCTGCCGTCCGCCCCGGTCGCGGCAATCACCTTGCCGTCCTCGAACACCGGCTCCCAGCCATAGCGCCCGAACGCCATCAGCAGGTCGCGAATGCCGTTCGGCTCCTCCCAGCTCGGCTGTCCGTGATCCGCCAGCCGAAACACGAACTTCTCATGCTCGGTGCCGATCCGCCATGCGCTGCGGGGCTTCTCCCCCCGCTCGAACAGGCCGATCATGTCAGCCTTGGACTCGATGATTGCCCCGTCCCCCAAGGCTTCCTGCCGGTTGCTCATGCCGCCGCCTTAGCCCCGCCCGAGCGCCCGCGCCAGTCGCTTTCAAGCACCGCTCAACTTCCCGCAAATGCCTGAAACTGCGCGATGGCTGCCACAACCGCGGTATCCGCCCGCAGGATTCGCGGCCCCAGGCTCATCCGCTTCACCCCCGCAACCGCAAGGATCGCCGCCCGCTCCGCTTCGGAAAATCCGCCTTCCGGCCCGATCAGGATAGCAGCCGGCACGCCAACCCCCAGCTCCCCAATCGCAGCGCCCCCCATCTCATCCGCAAACAGCAAGGCCCGGCCCGAATCCCATCCCTTCAACAACTCCCCCAGCTTCGCCGCCTCCACCAGCTCCGGCAACGCCGTCCGCCCGCACTGCTCGGCCGCCTCCACCATGTGTGCACGCAGCCGCTCCGGCTTCAGCCGCGCATGATTCACCCGCTCGCTCAGCACCGGCACGATTCGCCGAACCCCCAGCTCGGTCGCCTTCTCCACGATCCACTCAAAGCGCTCCGCCCGGATCGGAGCCGTCAGCAACCACAGGTCGGGCACCGTTTCCCGCCCGCGAATCATCGCCCCCACCCGCACCCGGATGCGCCGGCGCCCCGCTTCGGAAACCACTGCCGCCCATTCCCCGGTCCGGTCGTCCAGCAACCTCAGCTCGGCCCCCACGTCCAGCCGCAGCACTGTCGCCAGATAATGCGCGTGCCCGTCCTCCAGTGGAAACTCGGCCCCGGTCTGCAAAGCTTCGCTCACGAATAATCTAGGTATCTGCCGCATGGCGCCCGGCTAGCACGCCCGCTAAGGTCACGAAATGGCGCTTACACTCGCAATCACCGGTGGCACAGGTTTCGTGGGCGGCCATGCCATCGACAAGGCCCTCGCCCAGGGCCACCAGGTGCGCGCGCTCACCCGCCGCCCGCAGCCCGATCGCAAGGGCGTTACCTGGGTAAAGGGCGATCTCGCCAATCCGCAAGCGCTGCAGTCGCTGGTATCCGGCGCCGACGCCGTCATTCACATCGCCGGCGTCACCAACACCCGCCACAAGCCCGAATTCGATCGCGGCAACGTCCTCGGCACCGCCTATCTGCGCCGCGCCGCCGGCCCCACGCCCTTCCTCCATATCTCCTCGCTCTCCGCCCGCGAGCCGCAACTCAGCACCTACGGCCTATCCAAGCTGCGCGGCGAACAGGTAGCCCGCGGCGTGCAGGGGCCGTTCGCGATCCTCCGCCCGCCGGCCGTCTACGGGCCCGGAGACGAGGAGTATCTCGCCCTCCTGCGTACCGCGAAATCCGGCCTGCTTCCGCTCCCGGCCAACGCCGTCACCGCGATGATCTACGGCCCCGATCTCGCCGCCGCGATCGTTGCGCTCGCCGAAGACCTCGCCGGCCCCGCCACCAGCAATGGCGGCACCTTCGAAATCGACGACGGCGCCGGCGGCTACACCCAGTCGCAAGTCGCAGAGGCGATATCGAACGCGCTCGGGGCCAAGGTCCGCCCGATCGAGCTCCCCTCCCCCGTCATCGGCCTTGCCGCCGGCGTCGACAGCATGCTCTGCCGCCTTGCCGGGCGCACCGCCCGCCTCAGCCGCGATCGCGCCCGCTATTTCGCCCACCCCGATTGGTCGGCCAACAGCGACGCCCTCCTCTCCCTGAAGCTGTGGAAACCCAGCACCGACCTGCAGCACGGAATGGCGAAAACCGCCGCCTGGTATCGGGAAAAGGGACTGCTGGGCTGATTCATCCCGCTTTCCGCCACAATCCGCGCTAAATGGACGGGCTGGATTCTAACGGAGACTGACAATGGATCGCGCTGCGACCTATTCCCGCCTGCTCGAACTGATCGAGCCCTTCAACAAGAAGGGTATCTCCATAGCCGAAGCCACCAGCTTCGCCGACGACCTCGAGCTCGACAGCCTCACCGTCATGGATCTCGTCGCCAACATCGAGGACGAGTGGGACATCAACATGCCCCTCAACATGCTCCCCGATCTCGAAACCGTCGGCCAGCTCGCCGATGCCGTCGTGAAGCTGAAGGGCTGATCCGATGACGGACCTTCTCTCGAAGTTCGATCCCTATATCGCCGAGCACAAGGGCCTGCTCGACACCGGCGTCAACGACCCGTTCGGCGTCGTCATGACCCAGGTTCTCTCGCCCACCCGCGCCGTCATCAACGGCCGCGAGACGATCCTCGTCGGCACCTACAACTATATGGGCATGACCTTCGACGAAGACGTCATCGCCGCCGGGCAAAAAGCGCTCACCGAATTCGGTGCCGGCTCCACCGGCAGCCGCGTGCTGAACGGCACCTTTGCCCCGCACATCGCCGTCGAACAGGCGCTGAAGGATTTCTACGGCACCAAATCCGCCATCGTTTTCAGCACCGGCTATCAGGCCAATCTGGGCATGGTCTCCACGCTTGCCGGCAAGGGCGACTACATCATCCTCGATGCCGACAGCCACGCCTCCATCTACGACGGCTGCAAGCTCGGCAACGCAGAGGTGGTCCGCTTCCGCCACAACAATGTGGACGACCTCGACAAGCGCCTCGGCCGCCTCCCCGCCGATGCCGGCAAGCTCGTCATCCTCGAAGGCGTCTATTCGATGCTGGGCGATGTCGCCCCGCTCCCCGAACTCGTCGCCGTCGCCAAAAAGCACAACGCCATGACCATGGTCGACGAAGCCCACGCCATGGGCTTCTTCGGCAAGCACGGCCGCGGCGTCTACGAGGAAATGGGCCTCGAAGACGATATCGACTTCGTCGTCGGCACCTTCTCCAAATCGGTCGGCACGGTCGGCGGCTTCGCGGTTTCCAACCACCCGAAGTTCGAAATCCTCCGCCTCGTCTGCAACCCCTATCGCTTCACCGCCTCGCTGCCCCCCGCGGTCGTCGCCACCGCCGAAGCCTCGATCCGCAAGCTGATGGGCGCAAAGGACAAGCGCGACAATCTCTGGGCAGTCTCCCGCAAGCTGCACGCAGGCCTCAAGGCCGCCGGCTTCAGGATGGCAACCGACACCCCGGAATCCGCCATCATCGCCGTCCTGCTTCCCGATCAGGAAAGCACGGTCGCCATGTGGCACCAGCTTCTGGAGCACGGCATCTATTGCAACATGAGCCGCCCGCCGGCGACGCCAGCCGGCATCTTCCTGCTCCGCTGCTCGCTGTCCGCCGCCCACACGCTCGAAGACGTGGACACCATAGTCAACCGCTTCACAGCAGCCCGCGCAAGCCTGCCCGGAGCCAAAGCCGCCTGACTCTCCCCTCCCTGGAAGGGAGGGGCCGGGGGTGGGTCGAACCTGCCCGCAAAAAAACCAAACCCAACGATAAAAACGCAGGGGAGACCAGAAATGCACTTCGCCTACCCATATGCCGCCCTCGTCACGGGCATCGCCATCCTCCTCTACCTCTGGACCGGCATGGTCGTCGGCAAGGCCCGCAAGACCCACGGCGTCGACTATCCCAACACCACCGGCTCCGACGATTTCAACCGCGTCTGGCGCGCCCACCAGAACACGCTCGAGCAGCTGGTGGTCTTCCTCCCCTCGCTCTGGCTGTTCGCCGTGATCGTCAACGATTGCTGGGCCGCCATCCTCGGTCTGGTGTGGGCGCTCGGCCGCATCCTCTACGTCCGCGGCTACGCCATCGCCGCCCCGAAACGCGCCACCGGCTTCATGATCGCCATCCTCGCCACCGCAGTCCTGCTGTTCGGCGCGCTGGGCGTGATCGTCTGGCACCTATTCAACTGACGCACCCACCTTGTCCCCCGAAGGCCGCACAGCTACGAGCGGCTCAAGGGAGACAAGTTGCACCATGAACGACCAGAGCGGCGAACGGCCGATCGACACAGCGGCTGATTTCAAGCGCGACCGGCTCATAATCGTCGCCTCCTCGCTCGGCACCGTCTTCGAATGGTATGATTTCTTCCTCTACGGCATCCTCGCCGCCCTCATCGGCCGCCTGTTCTTCCCCATAGACAACCCCACAGCCGCCACCCTCGCCAGCCTCGCCACCTTCGGCGCCGGCTTCGGGGTGCGCCCGATCGGCGCCATGCTCTTCGGCCACTATGGCGACCGCATAGGCCGCAAATACACCTTCCTCATCACCATCACGCTGATGGGCGCGGCGACTGCCCTGATCGGCTTCCTCCCCACTTACGCGCAGGCAGGCCTCTGGGCGCCGGCCCTCCTAGTCGGCCTCCGCCTGCTACAAGGCCTCGCACTGGGTGGCGAATATGGCGGCGCCGCCATCTATGTCGGCGAACACGCGCCCAAAAACCGCCGCGGCGAATATACCAGCTGGATCCAGATCTCCGTCGCCGGCGGCTTCCTCCTCTGCCTGATCGTCGTCCTCACCACCCGCTCGCTGATGACGACCGAGCAGTTCGACCAATGGGGCTGGCGAATCCCCTTCCTCCTCAGCCTGGTGATGCTGGCCATCTCGGTCTACATCCGCATGCAGCTGTCCGAGAGCCCGGTCTTCAAGGAGATGAAGGAAGCCGGAAAAACCTCGAAAAACCCCATAGTCGAGGCCTTCTCCGACAAGTCCAACATCGGCAATATCCTCGTCGCCCTGTTCGGCGTCTCCGCCGGCCTCACCGTCGTCTACTACACCAGCCAGTTCGGAACCCTCTACTTCCTCACCGGCACCGCCGGCGTCAGCGAGAAGGAAACGCTGATCTATCTGGCGTTGGGCGCCATCTTCGCCGCCCCCTTCTACGTCCTCTTCGGCATGCTGTCCGATCGCATCGGCCGCAAGAAGCTGCTGCTCATCGGCTATGCACTCTCCATCCTCCTGATCTTCCCCCTCTTCCACCTGATGGCCAACGGCGCCAACCCCGCCCTCGCCCGCGCCACGGCCGCCAATCCGGTAACCCTCGAACTCCCAGAATGCGAATTCCGCATCTTCGCCCGCACGCAGACCGAGGAATGCGCCAAGGCGCTCGGCTTCCTCACCAAGCGCGGCATCGCCTACGAGCGGCAGACCGCCGAAAGCGTTACCCTCGTCGTCGGCGACACCCGCGTAGAGGGCTTCAACGAAGACGCCTTCGCCGCCGCGTTGAAAAGCGCCGGCTACCCCGAAAAGGCCGACCCGGCGGAAAAGCAGCGCTGGAAGATCGTCTTCGCCGTCTTCGCCATCATCACCCTTTCTGCGATGACCTATGGGCAAGTGGCGGCCATCCTTGTCGAGCTGTTCCCGGCCAAGGTCCGCTACACCTCGATGTCGATCCCCTATCACATCGGCACCGGCTATTTCGGCGGCTTCCTGCCCTTCATCCAGCAGCTGATCGTGGTCCGCACCGGAGACCCGTTCGCCGGCCTCTGGTACACCATCGGCGTCGTCGCCATGGCCTTCATCGTCAGCGCCATCTGGCTCCCGGAAACCCGCCACCGCGATATCCGCGCCTAGTCCTAGCGCCCAGCCCGGCTGCGGCAAGGTCCGCGTCGCCCGCCACCCGATCCGATTCTCCGCCTCCCCGGCCATCGCGACACCCGGCCCGGCCCTCTCCCACATCCAATAATGCGTTAATAACCGGGCTTATCCACCACGAAGCCAGTCTATTGGCCGCATCCCGATTGCACGCAGGCTGCCTCGCACCCATATTGCCTTCAATATGGCAGATACCGAAACCCTCACCCGCCCGGTCCTCCCGCTTCGCGACATCGTCGTGTTCCCGCAGATGATCGTCCCGCTCTTCGTCGGCCGCGACAAGTCGGTGAAGGCGCTGGAAGCGGTCATGCAGACCGACAAGTCGATCTTCCTGCTCAGCCAGAAGAACCCGGCCGACGAAGATCCCTCCGCAGACGGCCTTTACGACGTCGGCACGCTGGCCACCGTTCTGCAGCTGCTGAAGCTCCCCGACGGCACGGTAAAGGTGCTGGTCGAAGGCCAGCAGCGCGCCCGTCTTTCCAGCCTGGACGACAGCGGCGACTATCTGGTGGCCGACATCGAAACCACGGTCGACATCGAACCTGACGGCCTCGAAGGCGAAGCGTTGATGCGCTCCGCCCAAAAGCAGTTCGAATCCTATGTGAAGTCCGCCAAGCGCACCTCGCCCGAGGTTGCACTGCAGATCGGCCAGATCGAGGAACCGGGCCGCTTTGCCGACAGCGTCGCTGCCAACCTCAACCTGAAGATCGCCGACAAGCAGGCGCTCCTCTCCGAACCCAGCGTCACCAGGCGTCTGGAAATGATCTTCGGCTTCATGGAGGGCGAAATCGGCCTCGTGCAGGTCGAAAAGAAGATCAAGAGCCGGGTCAAGCGGCAGATGGAGAAGACCCAGCGCGAATATTACCTGAACGAGCAGCTGAAGGCGATCCAGCGCGAGCTGGGCGACGGCGACGAGGAAGAGGATGAAGCCGCCGAATATGAGGCGCGCATCCGCAAGGCGAAGCTCTCCAGGGAAGCCCGCGAAAAGGCCCTGTCCGAGGTCAAGAAGCTGAAGGCGATGTCGCCGATGTCGGCCGAGGCCACCGTCGTGCGCAACTGGCTCGACGTGCTGCTGTCCCTCCCATGGGGAAAATCCTCGCGCGTGAAGCGTGACATCGTCGAAGCGCAGAAGGTGCTCGATGCCGACCATTTCGGCCTCGAAAAGGTCAAGGAACGCATCGTCGAGTATCTCGCCGTGCAGGCCCGCACCAACAAGCTCAAGGGCCCGATCCTCTGCCTCGTCGGCCCTCCGGGCGTCGGCAAGACCTCGCTCGGCCGCTCCATTGCCAAGGCAACCGGGCGCGAATTCATCCGCCAGTCGCTGGGCGGCGTGCGCGACGAAGCCGAGATCCGCGGCCATCGCCGCACCTATATCGGCTCGCTGCCGGGCAAGATCATCCAGAACCTGCGCAAGGCCGGCACCAATAACCCGCTGTTCCTGCTCGATGAAATCGACAAGCTCGGCCAGGATTTCCGCGGGGATCCGGCCTCTGCCCTGCTCGAGGTGCTCGATCCGGAACAGAACAACAAGTTCAACGACCATTATCTGGAGGTCGATTTCGACCTCTCGAACGTGATGTTCGTCACCACGGCCAACAGCTACAACATGCCGTCCGCCCTTCTCGACCGCATGGAGATCATCCAGCTCTCCGGCTACACCGAGGACGAGAAGGTGGAGATCGCAAAATCCCACCTGCTGCCCAAGCAGTTCGAGGCGCATGGCCTGAAGCCCAGCGAATTCGCCGTCACCGACGAGGCGCTGCGCAACCTCATACGCTACTACACACGCGAGGCCGGCGTCCGCACGCTGGAGCGCGAGCTGGCGAAACTCGCCCGGAAATCACTCCGCCAGATCCTCGAGAAAAAGGCGGAATCCGTCACCGTCACCGCGGAAAACCTCGGCGAGTTCGCGGGCACCCGCAAATATCGCTTCGGCATGTCCGAAGACGAAGACCAGATCGGCATGGTCACCGGCCTCGCCTGGACTTCGGTCGGCGGCGACCTCCTCACCATCGAGAGCGTCACCGTCCCCGGCAAGGGCATCATCAGCACCACGGGCAAGCTCGGCGACGTGATGAAGGAATCGATCACCGCCGCCTTCTCCTTCGTGAAGGCCCGCAGCGCCGCCTATGGCATCCGCCCGGACACCTTCACCAAAAAGGACGTGCACGTCCACGTTCCCGAAGGCGCCACCCCGAAGGACGGCCCGTCCGCCGGCATCGCCATGGTCACCTCGATCGTCTCCACGCTCACCGGCATCCCGGTAAAGCGCGACGTCGCGATGACCGGCGAAGTAACGCTGCGCGGCCGCGTCCTCCCCATCGGCGGCCTCAAGGAAAAGCTGCTGGCGGCGCTGCGCGGCGGCATCACCACCGTGCTGATCCCGGCTGAAAACGAAAAGGATCTCGCAGACGTTCCGGCCAACGTGCTGGAAGGCCTGAAGATCATTCCCGTGAACCATGTCGACGAAGTGCTGAAGGTCGCCTTCGCGCGTCCGATCGAACCGATCGAATGGGACGAAGCCGACGAAAAGGCGGCAGCCCCGGCACCCGCCCCGGCAACCCCGGCGTCACCGCTGACGCATTGACCAGAAACGGCCCCCTCCCCTTCGGGGGAGGGAACAGGACGGGCACGTATCGCAAAAACCGCGGCCATCGCCGCCAACCCATGTTGACAGCCAGGCCGCCATCCCTTACCCGCCGCCGTCCCGGATGATCCCGCACAGCGCGGGCGCGTAGCTCAGTGGTAGAGCACACCCTTCACACGGGTGGGGTCGCAAGTTCAATCCTTGCCGCGCCCACCATCCGTTTCCTGTTTTGCGCACGGCGTAGCCTCCGCAAGGGGCGGGCCAATAAGGCCCGGCGCGCAGGCGCGCTTGCGGGCTATGCCCGGATTCTTTCTGTTCACGGCGTAGCCTCCACAGGGGGCGGGCCAATAAGGCCCGGCGCGCAGGCGCGCTTGCGGGCTATGCCCGGAGTCTCTTTCTGTTCACGGCGAAGCCTCCACAGGGGCGGCGCACAAGCGCCGGCGCGCAGGCGCGCTTGCGAACCCTTCGGGTTCGGAGATGCCCTCCCCGCACGCCCGCACCCGTGCTAACCCACCCCCATGCAGAGGCCAGCCAACCCCCGTCGTCTCCTCACCGCCACGGCGGTGGCAATCCTCCACGCCGCCCTGCTCGCCCTCCTCCTCATCCCCACCCACATCCCCCTCCCCGCCCCCGAATCCGCCCTCCTCACCGTCAACATCCCAAACCCACCCCCACCAGCTCCGCCGGAACCGCTCCCCGGCCCACCCGAACCAGCCGCAAAATCCGCGCCGCCTGCCCCTCGCGCCCGCCCAAAGCCGGTCGTCGCCCCGCCCCCCATCATCCAACCCGAAACCCCCTCCCCATCCGCCCCGACAGCCGCCGAAGGCCCAGACCCCACCGCAGGCGCCGCCAACACCGGCCTCGGCACAGGGGCGTCCGGTTCAGGCTCAGGAACCGGCGCAGGCGGCACAGGCACGGGCGGCGGCACCGTCCGCCCCCGCCGCATCGCCGGCGAAATCACCCGCCGCGATTACCCCTCCACCGCCCGTGGCGCACAGGGCAGCGTTACCGCCCAGCTCAGCATCTCCCCCGAAGGCCGCGTCACCATCTGCCGCGTCACACGCTCAAGCGGCAACGCCGCCCTCGACGCCGCCACCTGCCGCCTCATCCAGCAACGCTTCCGCTACACCCCCGCCCGCGACGCCTACGACAACGTCACGGCGGGCCAGGCCGGCTACCGGCAGGATTGGTGGCTCGAACCACGCGCCCTTCCCCAAAACCCGCAATCGCCTTAATCTCCCGCCCGCTCGGCCCAGCCCGCTACGCTCGGTGGCAAAACGGGAGGAACTCGCCATGCCGCACTACGGCGACTATCAGAATGCCATCTACGGCGCCGGCCTGGCCGGCGTTCTACCGACAGTTCCGGTCGATTTCGCCACGCTGGAGCAACGCGCCGCCGCCGCCCTCCCGGCTTCCGTGCTCAACTATGTGCAGGGCGGCTGCGGCGATGAATTCACCCAGCGCAACAACGCCGAAGCCTTCCACCACTGGGGCATGACCCCTCGCATGATGGTCGACACCACCAGCCGCGATCTCTCCATCGACCTGTTCGGCCTGAGGCTCCCCACCCCCCTCTTCATGGCCCCGATCGGAGTCACCGGCCTCTGCACGCAGGACGGCCACGGCGACCTCGCCGCCGCCCGCGCCGCCGCCCAGACCGGAGTCCCGCTCACGATCTCCACCCTGCAGAACGATCCGCTCGAAGCCGTCGCCCAACAGCTCGGCAACACCCCCGGCTTCTTCCAGCTCTACACCCCCAAAAACAAGGACCTGGCCGAAAGCCTCGTCCACCGCGCCGAAGCCGCCGGCTACAAGGCCATCGTCGTCACCCTCGACACATGGGTAACCGGCTGGCGCCCGCGCGACCTCAACAGCGGCAACTTCCCGCAACTGCGCGGCCATGTGCTGGAAAACTATTTCTCCGACCCGGTCTTCCAGAGCCTGCTGGCCAAGCCGCCCGCCGAAGACAAGCAGGCCGCCGTCCTGCAATGGATGGGCGTATTCGGCAAAGTCCTCACCTGGGATGACATGGCCTGGCTCCGCTCCATCACCCGCCTGCCCATGGTCCTGAAGGGCATCTGCCACCCCGACGACGCCCGCAGGGCCATCGATAGCGGCGCAGATGGCATCTATTGCTCCAACCACGGCGGCCGGCAGGCCAATGGCGGCATCGCCGCAATCGACCACCTCCCCGGCGTCGTCGCAGCCGCCGGCAACGCCCCGGTGCTGTTCGATTCCGGCATCCGCTCCGGCAGCGACGTCGTGAAGGCGCTTGCCCTGGGCGCCCGCGCAGTCGGCGTAGGCCGCCCCTACCTCTACGGCCTCGCCCTCAACGGCGCAGACGGCGCTGCCCATGTCCTGAAATCCATCCTCGCCGAAGCCGACCTGATGATGGCAGTAAACGGCTGGCCAACCATCGCCGACGTCCGCGCAGCCGGCGCCGAGCGCATCGGCTGAAGCCGCTCAGCGCTTCCCCGGCCACCAGCCGGGGAAACGTCCCGTCAGCACCACGAGCAGATAGACAAGCCCGGCCGCCCGTAGAGGAGACGGCCAGCGCACCTACTTCCCTCCCAAGGCCGCCTTCAGCCCCGGCGCAAACTCCGCCCCATGCGGCACCTTCGCGCTGGAGGCCGCAACGGTCCCGCCGATCGGCTCTGCGCGCCCGCCAATGCACTGGCTCAGGAAATTCTCCGCCACCGCCATGAAGGCGATATTGTTTTCCGGCCGGGCAAAGCCATGCCCCTCATCGGGGAACAGCACGTAGGTCACGGGAATCTTCTTCGCTTCCATCGCCGCCACGATCTGGTCGCTCTCGGCCTGCTTCACGCGCGGGTCGTTCGCCCCCTGCCCGATCAGCAGCGGCTTCTTGATTCGGTCGGCATAGGTCAGCGGCGACCGTTCCTTCAGCCACTTGCGCCCTTCCTCGGTATCGGGGTCGCCCATCCGCGCGATCAGCTGCTTGCGGAAGCTCTCCCAATAGGCCGGCACCGTCGACAGCAAGGTGTTCAGGTTCGAAGGTCCAACGATATCGACCCCACAGGCAAAGGCATCCGGCGTGAAGGTCAGCCCGGCAAGCGTTGCATATCCGCCATAGCTGCCGCCCATGATCGCCACCTTCGCGGGGTCGGCAAAGCCGCCGTCCACCGCCCATTTCACGGCATCCAGCAGATCGTCATGCATCTTCGCGCCCCACTCGCCGTTGCCGGCGTTGGTGAAGGCCTTGCCAAAGCCGGTAGAGCCCCGGAAGTTCGGCTGCAGCACGGCATAGCCGCGGTTGGCCAGCAGCTGCGCCTCGGTGTCGAAGCCATAGCCATCGCGCGCCCACGGCCCGCCATGCACCAGCAGCACCATCGGCAGCGGCTTTGCCGGCTTGTCGCCCACGCCCGCCGGCAGCGTCAGATAGGAGACCATCGTCTTCCCGTCGCGCGTCCTGATCTCCACCGGCCGCATCGGCGCCAGCGGCGCATCCGCCAGCGCCGGACGCGTGTCGAACATCTTCGTCAGCGTCTTTGCCTTGCGGTCATACAGATAGGTCGAAGAAGCCTTGTCCGAATTCGCCGTGGCAACAGTCCATTTGTCGTCCGCCTGCGTGCGGCTCCCCACCGACCATTCGCCCAGCTTCTCGTTCAAAAAGGCCACATCCGCCTTCACTCCGGCATCCAGCACCGTCCATTCCGGCTTCAGATAATCCACCTGCACGGCTTCCACCTTGCCGGAAACCGGGTTCACCATCAGCCCGGAAACATCCGCGCGGGGGTCTTCCTTCAGCAGCGTCGACTTGCCGATCGCATAGTCCATCGCATAGGCAGCCGCCGTGTCGCGCCCGCGCGCATCGATCCAATACAGCGTCTTGCCGTCCGCCGAGAAGCCGATCGGCTGCGTCGTCTGGCTGTCGTCCAGCCCCCAGCTGGTAAAGGGCTTGTCCTCCACCTTGCCGTTCACGATCCGGAACAGATCCTCGCCGCTCGCCGCATTCGGCCGCGACGCGATGCGCAGGTTCAGATCCTCGTCCGCGGTAAATCCGCCAAAGCCGTCATTCCGAAACACCTCGGTCAGCTTGCCCGTTTTCAGATCCAGGCTGTACACATCATGCCAGCGCTCGTCCCGGTTGTTCAGCCCCACCAGGATGCGATCGGTCACCTTGTCCGAGGTGGCGACGATATCCACCCGCGTCTTCTCGAACGGAGTCAGCACCTTCGCTGCCCCGCCAGTCGGCGCCACGCCATACAGCAGGAAATTCTCGTCCCCGCCCTTGTCGTTGATGAACAGGATCATGCTGCTGTCCGGCGCCCAGAAATGCTGGCGGATCGGCCGCTTGGCCTCCGTCGTCAGCACCTTCGCCTTCGCCGGATCGTTCGCCGGCGCCACCCAGATATTCAGCACGCCGTTCGAAGGCGCCAGCCAGGAAATCCACTTGCCGTCAGGGCTGATCCGCCCCTGCGCCTTCTCCGGATTTCCAAACAGCTTCGCACGTTCAATGAGGGGGGTATCGGTCATCGTCGCTCCAATAACGGGGGCAGCAGCAGTCGCGGCAAGCAAGGCCACAAACCCGGCCCGGATGGCGGTCTTCATCGAAAATATCTCCCTGACTCTATCCGGCGCTCCGGCCCCCTCAGCCCTCGCGCAAGCCTGCACCATAGCAACCACAGGGCGCGCCACAAGACGTCAGCCCGGCGACATCAGCCGATCAGCATCGCCTCGATCTTGTTCCCATCCGGATCGCGCACAAACGAGGCATAATAGCCCGGCGCATAGTGCGGCCGCTCACCTGGAGGGCCATCGCAGCGACCGCCATTCTCCAGCGCAACCGCGTGAAACGCATCCACCGCCTTCCGGTCGGGCGCCAGGAAGCTGATATGGATGCCGTTGCCCGGATCGGCCGTGCCTTCCAGCGGCAGGCCGATCCAGAACTCCGGGAAGTCAGCGCCATAGGCAACGCCGACTCCCGGCTCATCCATCACCACCCCATATTCCAGCGTCGCCATCACCGCATCATAGAAGGCCCTGGCGACGGCAAGATCGCGCACGCCCACAGATACATGGCTGATGATACTCCCGGGCATGCACGGCTCTCCCTTACCAGATCTTCACGCGATCCTCCGGCTTCAGCACCAGCTTGCCGTCGGGCGCAGGCTTGAACGCCTCATACCATTGATCGAAGTTGCGCACGATATCCGCCCGATACGGGTCGGGTGCATGCGGATCCGTCAACAGACGCTGCCGGGCCGCTGCCTCGCGCACATTGCGCCGCCAGATCTGCGCCCAGCCAAGGAAAAACCGCTGGTCGCCGGTCATCCCGTCGATCACCGGCGCCGGCTTGCCGCCCAGGCTCGCCTTCCACGCGTCATAGGCGATCGCCAGCCCGGCGAGATCGCCGATATTCTCGCCCAGGGTCAGCGCCCCCTTCACATGCTCGCCCGGCGTCGGCTCATAGGCGTCATATTGCGCCACCAGCCGGTCAGCCAAAGCCTTGAAATTGGCGACGTCCTTCTCCGTCCACCAGGTCGTCAGCTTGCCGTTCGCATCATATTTGCTGCCCTGGTCGTCGAAATGGTGGCTGATCTCGTGCCCGATCACCGCGCCGATCCCGCCATAGTTGATCGCCGAATCCGCCTTCGGATCGAAGAAGGGCGGCTGCAGGATCGCCGCCGGAAAAACGATCTCGTTCATGCCGAAGTTCGCGTACGCATTGATCGTCATCGGCGTCATGAACCATTCCCAGCGCCGCAGCGGCTGGCCCAGTTTCGATCGCCCGTCGGCAAAGTCGAACGCGTTGGAACGCCAGGCGTTGCCAAACAGGTCGTCGCTCTTCACCTCCAGCCCGGAATAATCCTTCCAGCGGTCCGGATAGCCGATCTTGGTGGTAAAGTTCGCCAGCTTGCCGCGCGCCTTCACCTTGGTTTCCGGCTGCATCCACGTCAGCCCGTCGATCCGCCGGCCCAGCGCTGCCAGCACATTCTGCACCAGCTGGTCCATCGCCGCCTTCGTTTCCGGCGGGAAATAGCGCTGCACATAGGCCTGGCCCACATCGTCCGGCACGGCGCCCACGGTAAAGTCCACGGCCCGCTTCCAGCGCTCCTGCCGCTGCGGTGTGCCGTTCAGCTCCGTGCCAAAGAACGCGAAGTTCTGCTCCGCCACGGCATCGGGCAGATAGGTCGCATACGTCTCGATGCTGCGAACCAGCATCTGGTCGCGCAGCACGCCGATCGGCGCCGCAGCCACCGCCTTGGCCGTCGCCGCCACCGCGCTCGGCTGCGACACCAGCATTTCGCCCGCCGCCTTGCCGCCGGTCGTCAGCATCGGCGTGAAGTCGAAACCCGGGGCTTCCTTCTGCAGCTCGGCCAGCGTCCGCTTGTTATAGGTCTTGTCCGCGTCGCGGCTGTCCACGCGCGTCCAGTGATCCCTGGCGATGGTCGCCTCGAAATCATAGATCGCCTTCGCCCGCGCCGCAGCGTTCGGCTCGCCCGCCAGCGTCAGCATCCCTTCCAGATGCTTCAGATAGGCGGCGCGCGTCTTCGCCATCTTCTCGGTATCCAGCAGATAATAATCGCGGTCCGGCATCCCCAGCCCGCCCTGGAACACGGTCAGGATGTAATTTTCGGGGTTCTTGTCGTCCTGCCCCACAATGTTCGGAAACGGCGTGCTGATGCCCGCGCGCTGCGCCTTCGCCAGCAGCGCCGGATAGCCGGCCTTGTCGGTCTTCTTTACCTCGGCCAGCCAGGGCTGGATCGGTGCCATGCCCTTCGCTTCCACGGTTGCCTTGTCCAGATAGGATGCATAGGCCCGGCCCGGCCGGCTCGCCGCATCGCTCCGCGCGGCTTCCAGAATCTCCCTGGTCCGGGCCTTCGAAAGCTCGTCCAGCACGGTGAACATGCCAAAGTTCGAACGATCCGCCGGGATCGGCGTGTTCTTCTCCCACGTCCCGTTGGCATAGCGATAGAAGTCGTCGCCCGGCTTTACGCTCGGGTCCATGCCGGCCGCATCAAAGCCAAAATTGCCATAGGTCGGCTTGTTCGATGGCGCCTGCACAGCAGCCGGAGCCGCCTGAGCCTGCGCCACAGCCGAAAACGAAACAGCGGCCAGCGCCGCAATCATCATCGATTTCATGGAGGTTCCCGTATTCAGGGTGCAATAGGGCATGCACGCGCGATGAAACTCCGGTTTCCCGCTGTCCACCCCGTTTGTCGAAACATTTCTGCAACTCGTCGAAACGCCCCCCGGCAGCGCCGAAAAAAACCTCTCCCCTTCAGCGGAGGGGTTGGGGTCGCGGCGAACCGCCAGAAAACAGGATCGGCGCGAAAGAGCCGGCCGACTGCAAAAGGAGGACGTCAGGCGAAGCAAAAAAGGAAAGCGGGCAAAGCCCGCTCGTCGAACAAGTCAAAAGGGCGGGGGTAGAGACCCCCGCCCTTTCGCTTGTCGGCCGATCACTTCAGCGAGTCCGCGAGTTAGGGCTACGCCCTGATCGCGGCCGCCTGCGTTAGAAGTCCATGCCGCCCATTCCGCCCATGCCGCCCGGCATGCCGCCAGCGGCAGGCTTGTCGTCGGGCAGTTCGGCGATGGTCGCTTCCGTCGTGATCAGCAGCCCGGCAACCGAAGCCGCGTCCTGCAGAGCCGTGCGGACAACCTTGGTGGGGTCAACCACACCGGCCGACAGCAGGTTCTCATACACGTCCGTCTGCGCGTTATAGCCCAGCGTCACGTCATTGGCTTCCAGCAGCTTGCCGGCAACCACCGCGCCATCGGCACCCGCGTTCTGGGCGATCTGGCGAACCGGGGCCTGCAGCGCGCGACGGATGATGTCGACACCGCGGGTCTGGTCGTCGTTGGCGCCCGTCAGGCCCTTCAGGGCGTGCGTGGCATACAGCAGCGCCGTGCCGCCGCCGGGGACAATGCCTTCTTCAACGGCAGCGCGCGTGGCGTGCAGGGCATCGTCAACACGATCCTTGCGCTCCTTCACTTCCACTTCCGTCGAGCCGCCAACCTTGATCACGGCAACACCACCAGCCAGCTTGGCCAGACGCTCTTGCAGTTTCTCACGGTCGTAATCCGAAGTCGTGGTTTCGATCTGCGCCCGGATCTGCTCGACGCGGCCCTTGATCGCGTCGGAAGCGCCAGCACCGTCGACGATGGTGGTGTTGTCCTTGTCGATCGTCACCTTCTTGGCCTGGCCCAGCATCGGCAGCGTGACGTTCTCCAGCTTGATGCCCAGGTCTTCGCTGATCATCTCGCCGGCGGTCAGCGTCGCGATGTCTTCCAGCATCGCCTTGCGACGATCGCCAAAGCCCGGAGCCTTCACGGCCGCAACCTTCAGGCCGCCGCGCAGCTTGTTCACCACCAGGGTGGCCAGCGCTTCGCCTTCGACGTCTTCGGCGATGATCAGCAGCGGACGACCGGACTGAACAACAGCTTCCAGCACCGGCAGGATCGCCTGCAGGTTCGAAAGCTTCTTCTCGTTGATCAGGATGTAGGGGTTCTCAAGCTCCACCTGCATCTTCTCGGCGTTGGTGATGAAGTACGGGCTCAGATAGCCGCGGTCGAACTGCATCCCCTCGACAACGTCGAGCTCGAAGTCGAGACCCTTGGCTTCTTCAACCGTGATCACGCCTTCCTTGCCGACCTTCTCCATCGCTTCGGCGATCTTCTCGCCAACGACAGTGTCGCCGTTCGCCGAGATGATACCCACCTGGGCGATTTCGGCCGAGTTGGCGACGGGCTTGGAACGGCCCTTCAGGTCTTCGACAACCTTGTTCACGGCCAGATCGATACCGCGCTTCAGGTCCATCGGGTTGATGCCGGCCGCAACCGACTTCAGGCCTTCGCGAACGATCGCCTGCGCCAGAACGGTCGCAGTCGTCGTGCCGTCACCCGCGATGTCGTTGGTCTTCGAAGCGACTTCGCGGACCATCTGCGCACCGATGTTCTGGTACTTGTCCTTCAGTTCGATTTCCTTGGCGACGGTCACGCCGTCCTTGGTGATACGCGGAGCGCCAAAGCTCTTCTCGATCACCACGTTGCGGCCCTTCGGCCCCAGCGTCACCTTCACTGCATCTGCGAGGATGTCCACACCCTGCAGGATGCGCTCACGGGCGTCGCGCCCAAACTTGACTTCCTTGGCTGCCATCTTTGAATTCCCTCAATAAAAACGTGTAAGAAAGAAAGTGCGCCTCAGCCCAGAATGCCCAGGATGTCGCTTTCCTTCATGATGATCAGGTCCTGGCCGTTCAGCTTGACCTCGGTGCCCGACCATTTGCCGAACAGGATCTTGTCGCCGACCTTCACGTCCAGCTCGATGCGATCGCCGTCTTCATCCTTCGTACCCTTGCCGACGGCGAGAACTTCGCCTTCCTGCGGCTTTTCCTTGGCGCTGTCGGGGATGATGATGCCGCCGGCCGTCTTTTCCTCGGCCTCGATGCGGCGCACAAGCACGCGGTCGTGCAGGGGGGTGAAATCCGCCATGTAGGTTCCCTCTTATGGTCTGAAGCGCTCTGCTTCGTTGAAAGTCTGCCCGGCCCGGGATCAGCCAGAACCGGCGATTGGCACTCACCAATCGGGAGTGCCAACAGAGGCGCAGATAGGTATCCCTCACATGCCGGTCAAGGCCGCAGCTCGCATGAAATTTATGTGGCGTTCAGCCGGGTCTGGCGCGTGAATCCCTGCGGCAGGCCGGCCCCGGTCCGGCGTGCGCATGTTCCGGCCAGCGCGCCCTAAAGGCGAACATCCCCTGTCAGCCGATCATGGGCGACAACGCCCGTCAGCACATGTTCCTGATCGTCCACCCACCGGCAGGCAAGCTGCCGGCAGGTGGCGAAGCCTCACCGCTGACCGCCCAGCGCCATCGCGCCCTGCCCCGCCCCGGTGTCGGGCACCACTTCGCCCGTCCGGTCGCGGATCTCGGCAATCCGCGCCGCTACCGTCTCCGGCGTCATTTCGTCCGCACCCACATGGATGCCCTTGGTGATCGTCACATGCGCCGCCTCAAAGCCACCTGCGCCGGCGTTCAGGATCACGCTCGTCGGCGCATCCTCGCTCACCAGATAGACAGCGGCCGGGCTCACGGTTTCCGGCCCCATCTTCGCCAGCAGTTCCGGCGGCATCAGGTCTTCGGTCATCCGCGTCGCCGCCAGCGGCGCAACCGTGTTGACCCGCACGTTGTACTTCGCGCCTTCCAGCGCCAGCGTCTTCATCAGCCCCACCAGCGCCAGCTTCGCCGCACCATAGTTCGCCTGCCCGAAATTCCCGTACAGCCCCGTCGAAGAGGTCGTCATCAGGATACGGCCATAGGCCTGCTCGCGCATCAGCTCCCACACCGCCTTGGTGCAGTTCACGCTGCCCATCAGGTGCACGTCCAGCACCAGCTTGAAATCCTCCAGCGTCATCTTGCTGAAGGTCCTGTCGCGCAGGATGCCGGCGTTGTTGATCAGGATGTCGATCCGGCCCCACCTGGCCTTCACCTCCTCCACCATGGCGAAAATCGCATCGGCATCCGTCACCGAGGCACCGTTCGCCATCGCTTCGCCGCCGGCGGCCAGAATTTCGTCCACCACTGCCTGGGCCGCCGGGCTGCCGCCACCTGAGCCGTCCCGCGCGCCACCCAGGTCGTTCACCACCACCTTCGCCCCGCGCGCCGCCAGATCCAGCGCATATTGCCGGCCCAGCCCGCCGCCGGCGCCGGTAACAATGGCAACACGATTATCGAAGCGAATGGTCATCCAGAACCTCCCGAAAGTTTGTCGCCGCTCCTTAGGTTGCAGCGCAGCATCGGGAAAGCCCCCGCTAACTCGCCATTTTGAGAGACGCTTCGCTGTCCAGCGCATAGCCGGCCGAGCGCACCGTGCGGATCAGATCGGGCAGATCGTCGCCGTTGATCGCCTTGCGCAGCCGGCGGATATGCACGTCCACCGTCCGCTGTTCCACATACACGTCACGCCCCCACACCGCATCCAGCAGCTGCTCGCGGCTGAAAACCCGGCCCGGATGCTCCAGAAAGTGCCGCAGCAGGCGAAACTCCGTCGGCCCCAGCTGCACCTGCACGCCATCGCGCGTCACCTTGTGCGCACTGGTGTCCATCGAAACCCCGCCGTAATCGAGATTCCCGCCAGACAGCGCCGGCCGCAACCGCCGCAGCAGCGCCCGCACCCGCGCCACCAGCTCGCGCGGGCTGAACGGCTTCGTCACATAATCGTCGGCGCCCGTTTCCAGCCCCCGCACCCGGTCGCCTTCCTCGGCCCGCGCCGTCAGCATGATGATCGGCAGCCCGGAGGTTTCCGGCGCCCGCCGCAACCGGCGGCAGACTTCGATGCCGCTCAAATTGGCGATCATCCAGTCCAGCACCACCACATCCGGCCGATCTTCCTCGGCCATCACCAGCGCTTCCTCGCCATCGGGCGTGGAAACAACATCGAACCCTTCCTTGTCCAGGTTATAGCGGATCAGCTCCACCAGGTTCGCATCGTCCTCAACCAGCAGGATTTTCGGCCGCATGGATCAATCCTCTTCGTCGGCCGCAGCCGTGATGGATGTGGTTCGGTCCGCCTTCGTGCGCTCGGCCAGATGCTGGCCGGTCACCGAGAAATAGACCATTTCGGCAATGTTGGTCGCATGGTCGCCCACCCGCTCCAGGTTCTTGGCGATGAACAGCAAATGCGCCGAAGGCGTGATGTGATGGGGATTTTCCATCATATAGGTCAGCAAGGACCGGAACAGCGAGTTATAGAAATCGTCGACCTGCTGGTCGCGCTCCATCACCTGCCGCGCCAGGTCGGCATCGCGGTCCACATAGGCGTCCAGCGCATCGCGGATCATCGCCGAGGCAGCGCGTGCCATTTCCGGAATGATCACGCTCGGCCCGATCGGAGCCGCCTGCGTCAGCACCGGCACCCGTTTGGCGATATTCTTGCCATAGTCGCCGATCCGCTCGATCACGGCGGAAATCTTCAGCGCCGCCACGATCTCGCGCAGGTCGTCGGCCATCGGCGCGCGCAGGGCGATGATGGCTACCGCCAGCCGTTCGGCTTCCTGCTCCATCGCGTCCAGCTCGGCATCGCGGGCCACCACCTTCAGCGCCGCTTCCGCGTCCCGCCGAAACAGCGCATCGACAGCTTCCGAAATCTGCGCGCCGGCCATGCCGCCCATCTGCCCGATCAACGATCGCAGCTGGTCGATCTCCTCGTCGAAACTCTTGACCGTATGTGCCGTTGGCTGCTGTGGCATCCGAATCTCCTTCAGCCGTAGCGGCCGGTTATGTAATCTTTGGTGCGTGACTGTTTCGGATTGGTGAAAATTTCGCGGGTATCTCCATATTCCACCATGTTGCCCAGGTGGAAGAACGCAACTTTCTGGCTCACGCGCGCCGCCTGCTGCATATTGTGCGTCACGATCACGATCGCATAGCGCCCGCGCAGTTCGTCGATCAGCTCCTCGATCCGCGCCGTCGCAATCGGATCCAGCGCAGAGGCCGGCTCGTCCATCAGGATCACCTCGGGGTTCACGGCAATGGCGCGCGCAATGCACAACCGCTGCTGCTGCCCACCTGAAAGCGCCGTGCCGGAATCCGCCAGCCGGTCCTTCACCTCGTCCCACAGGCCCGCGCGCCGCAGCGATTGCTCGACGATCCCGTCCAGCTCCGGTTTCTTCGTCGCCAGGCCGTGAATGCGCGGCCCATAGGCGACATTATCATAGATGCTCTTGGGGAAGGGGTTCGGTTTCTGGAACACCATCCCCACCCGCGCGCGCAACTGCACCACGTCCATCGCCGGGTCATGGATGTCGCGTCCGTCCAGCGCGATGCTGCCCTCCACCCGGGCACCGGCAACGGTATCGTTCATTCGGTTCAGACAGCGCAGGAAGGTCGATTTCCCGCAGCCCGAAGGGCCGATGAAGGCCGTCACATTCTCGGTGGAAATGTCGATCGAAACGCCCTTCAGCGCTTCGAACGCCCCATAGAATACGCGCACGTCGCGCGCCGTCATCTTGGGCTTCTCGGCCCCCGTGCCCCCGGCCGGCGCGACCGAAGAAAAGGCTTGATCGTTCACCAGCGCACCTCGAACTTGTTCCTCAGGTAAATGGCCAGGCTGTTGATCGCCAGCAGGAAGAGCATCAGCACGATGATCGCGCCGCTTGTCTTCTCCAGAAAGCCGCGGCTCACATTGTCGGACCAGATGAAAATCTGCACCGGCAGCGCCGTCGCCGGCTGCGCCAACCCCTGCGGCACCGACGTCAGAAAGGCGCGCATGCCGATCATCAGCAGCGGCGCCGTTTCCCCCAGCGCCCGCGCCATGCCCAGGATCGTCCCCGTCAGCATCCCCGGCAAAGCCAGCGGCAGCACATGATGGAACACCACCTGCACCCGGCTCGCACCGATCCCCAGCGCCGCATCGCGAATGGAGGGCGGCACCGCCTTGATCGCGGCCCGGCTGGCAATCACGATCACCGGCAAGGTCATCAGCGCCAGCGTCAGGCCGCCAACCACCGGCGCCGAACGCGGCATGTTCAGGAAGTTCAGGAACACCGCCAGCCCCAGCAGACCGAATATGATCGAAGGCACCGCCGCCAGATTGTTGATCGAAACCTCGATCACGTCCGTCCAGCGGTTCTTCGGCGCAAATTCTTCCAGATAGATCGCCGCCAGCACCCCCACCGGAAAGCTGATCAGCAGCGTCACGATCAGCGTCAGGAAACTGCCCTTCAATGCCCCCCACACACCCGCCAGCTCCGGATCGACCGAATCCGCTCCGGTCAGGAAGGTCCGGTTGAACGCCTTGCGCAGGTCGCCGGCCGCGCCCAGCTTCCGCCAGGCAGCAATCTCCGCATCGGTCACCGGGCGATCGCCCTCGGCCGCCTGCAGGTCGATGCGCCCCTTCGCCAGCTGGTCGATGTTCGAGGTGGCGATCAACCACATATCCTTCGTCGTGCCGATCAGCGACGGATCGGCCATCGCGGCCTCCCGCAGCTGCAGCCAGGCCCCATCGGAAACCAGCACGGCTCCGTTGCCAAAGGCCCGCGTCACGCTCTGCTGCATCACCCCTTCAAAATCCGCCCGCCGCAGCAGCTCCGGGTTCGCCTTCGCCTGCTCTGCCGTAACCCCCAGCTCGCCGGCATCGAACGTCACCGGCACCCGCACCTGCGTCTGCACGAAGGCCGTCCAGCCGCTCGATATCACGCTCGCCATCAGCAAAAGCAGAAAGCCGCAGGCCAGCGTAAGCGCCAGCAGGCCCAGCGCCTTGAAGCCGCGCTCCTGGGCATAGCGGCGACGGATGCGCGCCTGCATCGCCTCGCTCGCCCAATCGGTCGGAGCCTCGTTTGAAACCGCCTCAGTCATAGGCTTCCCGATACGTCTTCACCACCGCAAGCGCGTAGACGTTCAGCGCCAGCGTCACCAGAAACAGCACCAGCCCCAGGGCAAAGGCCGACAGCGTCTTGGCGCTGTCGAACTCCTGATCGCCGGTCAGCAGCGCCACGATCTGCGCCGTCACCGTCGTCACGCTGTGAAAGGGATTTGCCGTCAGGTTGGCGGCAAGTCCCGCCGCCATCACCACGATCATCGTCTCGCCGATCGCCCGGCTCACCGCCAGCAGCACACCACCCACGATGCCAGGCAAGGCGGCCGGGATCAGCACCTTGCGGATGGTCTCGGATGGCGTCGCCCCCATCGCCAGGCTGCCGTCGCGCATCGATTGCGGCACCGCCGTCAGCGCGTCATCCGCCATCGAGGAAACGAACGGGATGATCATCACCCCCATCACCAGACCGGCCGCCAGCGCACTTTCCGAGCTCGCATCCGAAATGCCGATGGAAATCGCAAAGTCGCGCACCGCCGGCGCCACCGTCAGCGCCGCGAAGAAACCGTAAACCACCGTCGGCACCCCGGCCAGCACCTCAAGCACCGGCTTTGCCACCTTGCGGAACCCCGGCGCCGCATATTGCGTCAGGAAGATCGCCGTCATCAGCCCCAGCGGGATCGCCACGATCATCGCGATGATGGCGCCAATGAACACCGTTCCCCAGAACAGCGGCACCGCCCCGAACGCCCCGGAAGAGCCAACCTGATCGGCCCGCATCGCCGTCTGCGGCGACCAGTTGGTGCCAAACAGGAACTCCATCGGGCTCACCAGCTCGAAAAAGCGGAAGCTCTCGAACACCAGGCTGGCAACGATCCCGAAGGTCGTCAGGATCGCCACCAGCGAAGCCACCACCAGCAGCAGCATGGTCATCCGTTCCACCCGCGTGCGCGCCCGGAACTGCGGCCTCAGCCGGCTCCACCCCCACAGCGCGCCCATCGCCGCCAGCGCCACCGAACCCAGCCCGAACACAACACCCCAGCGCTGCGCCAACTGCTTCCACAGCGCCGCCGCCGCTTCCGCATTCGGGTCAAAGGCCGCCGCATAGTCGCCACGCACCAGCCCGCGCACCTCCGAAAGAAATGCCTCCCGGTCCAGATCCGTCGCGCCAATGCCCCCGGCGGGCACGCTCGCCAGCACTTCGCGCGCAATCAGCCGGTCGCCCAGCAGCGCCCACAGCAGCAGCAGCGCCATCGCCGGCAGCAAGGCCAGGATCGCCACGAACAGCCCATGATAATGCGGCCGCGAATGCACCGAGCCGATCTCGTGCGCCCCGGCCTCGGCAAAGCGGACACCCCGCGCCCGGCCCATCCAGAATCCCGCTGCCGCAACCAGCAGGGCAAGCCATGCAAAGCCCCAGCTCATGCGAGATCTGCCGCCGTCAGCGGCGTCAGCGCCGCTGCACGCGCCCTGTTCTCCGCGCGCACGCCATCAGGCGCCGGCACCAACCCGCGCCGCTGCAGGTAACCACCCGGCCCCCAGGCCCGCTCGCTGGTATATTCGTCCAGGAACTGGCGCAGGCCCCGGATCGCCTTCACATGCTGCGCCTTCACATAGATGTAGAGCGGCCGCGAAGCCGGATAGCTGAAGTCGGAAATCGTCGCATAGGTCGCCGGCACGCCGTCGATCGGCACGTCGCGCAACGTATCCATGTTCCGCTCCAGAAAGCTGAAGCCCAGCACCCCCACGGCAGCGGGATTGGCCCCCAGCTTCTGCACGATCAGATTGTCGTTCTCACCCGCCTCCACAAAGGCGCCGTCCTCGCGGATCTTGTTGCAGATGGTCTTGTGCCGGCTCTCGTCGCTCTTCTTCAGCGCCTGCATCGCCGGATCGGTATCGCAGCCGGCCGCCATATACAGCTCGTTGAAGGCATCGCGGGTCCCCGAAGTCGGAGGCGGCCCGATCACCTCGATGCGCGTCGCCGGCAGCGCCGGGTTCACATCCTGCCAGGTGCGCGCCGTCTGCTTCCGGCCGAACGGCTCGGCCGCCAGCGCCAGATACACGTCGCGCAGCGTCAGGTTCAGCGGCGTCCCGCCCTTCCGCTGCACCAGCACCACGCCGTCGATGCCAACCTTCACTTCCACGATGTCGCGGGCGCCATTCTTCTCGCAATCGGCAAGCTCGCCCGGCTTCATCCGCCGCGAGGCGTTCGCAACATCCGGAAAGCGCGAACCCAGCCCGGAACAGAAAAGCTTGATGCCGCCACCGGTCCCCGTCGCTTCCACGATGGGCGCCGGATACTCCGGATTGTTGCGGTTGAAATTCTCCGCCACCGCCGTCGTGAACGGAAACACGGTCGAGGAACCGACAATCCGGATCTGCGTGCGCGAATCCGAACAGGCTGCAAGCAGCGCAGCCGCCACAGCAAACAGCATCCCGACTCTCACGCCCATGGCACTCAACGTCATTCCTCAGAAGGCTCGTCAGAATTTCACGTTGAAATTCAATGAGCTTATACAAGCCTGCGCCTGGCCCCGGCGCCCAGCAGCCCCCATAGGCGACCACGGTGAGGCCTATGTGACGTATTTGTTTCCATTTTATGACGCACCGCCAGCCGGCGCCGCCGGAAGTGCACGTCCCCGGTATTCACCAGGGCCGGCTCCGAAACCCTCAGAAGCGGACCTGCCCAAACAAGCCGAACTCGTCATAGACACCATAGTCGGTGCCGCCGATCGCGCCGTTGGAGGTCGAAAGAATACCGTTCTCGGCCCGGTCCCGCTTGTAGATCAGCGCGAAGTCGACGATTTTTCCCGGGCTGTACTGCACGCCCACGTTGAAATAGCGCTCCTTGAAATCGGGCGCCGTATCCTTCTTCGGCGATACCCAGTCATAGCGACCGAACAGGCTGATCTTGTCCACCGGCGAAACCGATGCGAACACAGACCATCCATCGGACGAATCGCTCGCCGCCGTCAGCACATTGTTCCAGTCATTGGCCCGGAAATACTCGGCCCCAACCGAGAAGGGCCGGTCCATGATCTTGTTGCCATAGGCCAGCAGCGCGTTGAACCGCGTCGCCCGGTGCAGCGTTTCCACGCCCACCTTGTCGCGGCCCAGCTTGCCGGAATAGCCGCCGATCCCCGCCTGGAAACCCTTGTACTTGGCCGAAACCCGGCCTTCGAAATCCAGCGATTCACTTACCGAAGCGTCCCGATAGCCGCCGCCGTCCACCACCGAAGCCTGATAGCTGACGATGTCGCCGGCGAAGCTCCCCAGCAGGTGGATCCCCCAGTCCGCCGAGGTGCCAAAGCGGGTCCGGTCGGAAATGGTGTTCTCGTAATGCCGGTATCCGTAAACGCTCTCGGCATAGGGAATCCACGGCGTGTCCGCCGCCCCCAGCCGCAAGATCAGCGCCGGGTTGAACTTGGCCTCCACATAGGCCTTCTTCACATACAGGCCCTTGCCGACCAGGTTGGCGTTATTGTTTCCTACAATATTGTCGATGTCGGTCGTCAGGTTCACCGAAAACATGCTGTCGAACTTGTGGTCGATACCCACGTAGAAGCGCTTGATCTGGAATCCCGTCCCGCTCCCGGCCAGCTTCTTTCCATTGGATTCATTGTTGATGTTGGAAAAATTCCAGTACATCCGCCCGCTGATCTTGGTGTCGTCATACCATTGCGGCTTCGGCTTGGGCTGGGCGGCCAGCGCCGTCTGCACCTGCGCCGGCACGGCGGCCACGGCCTTTTCCTGCTCGGCAACCTTGGTTTCCACCTGCTCGGCAGAGCGCTGCACCTGCTGCTGGTTCTCGATCAGCGCCTGAACCTGCGCCTCCAGCGCCTCCACCTTCTCGCGCAGCGCCTTGATCTCGGCGCCTTCCGATTTCGATTGCGCATGGGCAGCTGTGGCAGCGCCGGGTACAACGCCTGAAAGCATCGTCGTGCAGGCAAGAATAAGGCGTAACCTGGTCATGACTAACCCTTATCGCAAGAAAGTTTCGGCCCGAACGCGCCAAACGCTGAACTATTGTTCGCTGATACCGAACAAACGTTACCGTTTAAAATACAACTATATCTCTTTGGCAGGATTTCTATCCATGGGAAAACTGCCGGAGCGGGCAAATTGCAACTGCTCGGAAATATTCGTTGCCTGATCTGCAATCCGTTCAAAATTCTTGGCAATGAACTGCAGATGCGCGGTCGCTTCGGCATGTTCCGGCTCCACTTCCGTCTTTCGCACCAGCGCGCGGAAGGTCCGGTAATATTCCGAATCAACTGCCTCGTCGCCGTGGATGACATCAGCTGCCAGATCCATGTCCCGATCCAGGAAAGCCGCCATGGCATCGCGCAACAGCGTGCGCGACATTTCCCCCAGCGGCTCCAGCTCATCCGGCGGCACCGCCTCGCCCAGCGCCACGATCAGCGCCACCCGGCGGGCGATGTTCTTGGCATAGTCGCCAACGCGCTCCAGCGCGGAAACAATCCGCAGCGCCGCCATCACGGCGTGCAGGTCGCTTGCCTGCGGTGCATGGCGCGAGAAGATCGAGGCGGCCGTCAGCTCGGCCTCGATCTGCAGCCGGTCGATCAGCGCATCGCTCGCCGCCACCGCGGTTGCCGCACTGTCGTCCATATTCGCCAGCGCCTCGATTGCAGCACTCACCTGCGCATGCGCCAGCGCCCCCATCTGCACCACCAACGAACGGAGGCGGTGCAGGTCATCGTCGAACGACGTCACGGTATGCGGCAGTTCCTGAGATGCCATTGCACCCTCCTTCCGGCAACAAGGCGGCGACGTATCAGCCGAAGCGCCCGGTCACATATTCCATGGTCTGCTGGACACTCGGGTTGGTGAAGATCTGCGCGGTCGGCCCCACTTCGATCACATTGCCCAGATACATGAACACCGTCTGGTCAGAGCAGCGCGCCGCCTGCTGCATCGAGTGCGTCACGATCAATATGGTGAAATCCGCCCGCAGCTCGGCAATCAGCTCCTCGATCTTCGCCGTCGAGATCGGGTCCAGCGCCGAAGTCGGCTCATCGAACAGCAGCACTTCCGGCTTCACGGCGATGGTCCGCGCAATGCACAGTCGCTGCTGCTGCCCGCCCGACATGCCCAGCGCCGAGCTGTGCAGGCGATCCTTCGCTTCTTCCCACAGTGCCGCCTTGCGCAGGCTCCACTCTACCCGCTCTTCCAGCTCCGCCTTCGACAGCTTCAGATGCAGCTTCAGACCATAGGCAATATTGTCGTGGATCGACATCGGGAACGGCGTCGGCTTCTGAAACACCATGCCCACACGCGCGCGCAGGTCGGTCGCGTCGATCTTCGGGTCGATCAGATTGTCACCGTCCATCAGCACTTCACCGGTGGCGCGCTGCCCCGGATACAGGCTGTACATCCGGTTGAACACGCGCAGCAGCGTCGATTTCCCGCAGCCCGAAGGTCCGATCAACGCGGTCACCCGCTTCGCCGGAAACTCCAGGTTGATGTCCTTCAGGGCGTGATTGTCGCCATAATAGAAGTTCAGGTTGCGGGTGGTCACGAACGGCGTCGTGCCGGCCAGTGTGTTCTGCCTCGTGACCACATCGGCCAGCGACGACATCCGGGGTGCTTGCGTCATGTCCATGAGTCCTACTTCTTCCGGCCGACAACAAGTTGCGCGACAATATTGATAAGGAGCACGCCCAGCGTGATCAGCAGCGCGCCGGCCCAGGCGATCTGCACCAGATCCTCATAGGGGCTCGCCGCATATTGATAGATGGCGATCGGCAGGCTCGCCATCGGCTTGCCCAGCGACGTCGACCAGTTGAGGTTGCCCAGCGACGTGAACAGCAGCGGCGCCGTCTCGCCGGCGATCCGTGCCAGCGCCAGCAGCATCCCGGTCATGATCCCGGGCAACGCCGCGCGCCAGGTGATCCGCGTCACCGTCTTGTACATCGGGGCGCCCAGCGCAGCAGACGCCTCACGCATCGGTGTCGGCACCAGCTGCAGCATGTCCTCGGTGGTGCGGATGATGATCGGGATGGCGATCACCGCCAGCGCCACACCGCCGGCAAAGCCCGAATAGGTCTTCGTCGTCGCTACCAGCAACGTATAGACGAACAGACCGACCAGGATCGAAGGCGCCGCCAGCAGCACGTCGCTGACAAAGCGGGTGGCCTCGGCCAGCTTCGAATCCCGCGCATATTCCGCCAGATAGGTGCCAGCCAGAATACCGATTGGAATGGCGATGGCCATGCCGATCGCCACCTGTATCAGGCTGCCAACAATGGCGTTGGCAAGCCCGCCATTCTCGCCCGTCGGCGCCATGGACTTGGTGATCATGTCCAGGTTGAACGCCGGCAACCCGCGCGCGATCAGGGTGTACAGGATGGACGCCAGCAGGAACAGCGCGATCGCCGCGGACAAGCCCGAAAGCAGGCCGACGATCCTGTTGATCGTCTTGCGGCGCGTGGTGGATGCAGACATCTCAGACCACCTTTTTCTGAACGAAGCGCCGCGACAGCAGCAGCACGATGAAGGAAATAATGAACAGCGTCAGGCCCAGCCCCAGCAGCGCCGACAGCTTCAGCGAACCGAACTCCGCCTCGCTGAACTCGTTGGCGATCGTGGAGGCGATCGTCGCCCCTTGCGCGAACAGGTTCGGCGACAGTCGCGTCGCGTTGCCGATCACGAAGGTCACCGCCATCGTCTCGCCCAGCGCCCGGCCCAGCCCCAGCATCACCGCGCCGATCATAGCCCGCCGGCCATAGGGGACGGCCACGTCGCGGATCACCTCGAACCGGGTTGCCCCCAGCCCATAGACCGCTTCCTTTAAAACCACCGGGGTAGCGTTCAGGATCTCCACGAACATCGCCGTGATCAGCGGCAGGATCATCACCGCCAGCACCAGCCCGGCCGTGAAGATGCTGTTGCCCGATCCATAATCAAACAGCTTGTTCAGCACCGGAACATCCACAAAGAAGTCGGCCACATCCAGGATGAAATGCTCGGCCAGCCACGGCGCCAGCACGAAAAAGCCCCACATCCCGTAGATGATCGACGGCACCGCCGCCAGCAGCTGCACCGTCATGCCGATCGGCTTGCGCAACGCATCGGGCAGGATCTCGGTCAGGAAATAGGCAACGCCGATGGACAAGGGCACCGCCACCAGCAGCGCGATCACCGACGTCACCAGCGTGCCATAGATCATGATCCCGGCGCCGAACTGCTCGTTCACCGAATCCCATTGCGGCAGCCAGAAGAACGGCAGCCCCACCGCCCGCAGCGCCGGCCAGGCACCGATGGCCAGCATCACGATAATCGCGCCCAGCATCAGCAGGACCAGAAGGCCCGTTGCCTGCACCGTGCGTGAAAACAGTCTGTCCGCCGCCAGCATGGCGCCGGGCAGATGCGCCCGCACCGGCTCAGGCCGCAAGATTGCTTTGGTCGCTACCGCTTCGGTCATATATCCCCCAACACGCTGCGGCCGGGCCCGCCCCAGGGCAAAGCCCAGGGCAGGCCCGGCCACCGAGCCGGTATTATTTCGGAAGCTTCACGCCGGAAATGCCGGCCCACTCGGCCTTCGCCTTGGCAACGGCCGCCGGCGGCAGGGCGATATAGCCCAGATCGGCCGCCGTCTTGCCGCCATTCTTCCAGCTCCAGGCAAAGAAGTTCAGCGCATTGGCGGTCCGCACCGGATCTTTCGGCTTCGCTTCCACCAGCACATAGGTGGAGCTCACGATCGGCCAGGTAGCGGCGCCCGGCAGCGCCAGCATGTTCACCACGCCGTTGTTCGCCTTCGACCAGTCCGCCTGCGAAGCGGCCGCGCTGAACGAAGCCATGCTGGGCGCCACGAACTTGCCCGAAGCGTTCGCCAGCTGCGTCATCGTCAGCCTGTTGGCAAAGGCATAGTTCGCCTCGACATAGCCGATGGCGCCGGCCGTGTTCTTCACGTTCGCGGCAACGCCTTCATTGCCCTTGCCACCCGATCCGGTCGGCCAGCTCAGCGCCTTGCCGGCGCCCAGCGTCCAGTTCGGGGCAACCTTGGTCAGGTAGCTCGAGAAGATCGCCGTCGTACCCGAAGAATCCGAACGATACACCGGGGTGATCGGCATCGGGCGAAGCGTCACGCCGGGGTTCAGCTTGGCGATCAGCGGATCGTTCCAGCGCGCGATCTTGCCCTGGAAAATGGCCGCCAGCACCGGCGGCGTCAGCCGCAGCTGATTGCTGGCAACCCCCGGAATGTTCACGATCGGCACCACAGCGCCGATAACCGTCGGGAACTGCACCAGCCCGTTGGCGGTGATGTCGGCATCCTTCATCGGATCGTCGGTCGCGCCGAAATCCACAGTGCGGCTCTTGATCTGCGATTGCCCGCCACCCGAACCGATGGACTGATAGTTCAGCGCATTGCCCGAAGCCGCCTTGTAGGCCGAACCCCACTTTGCATAGATCGGCGCCGGGAAAGACGCGCCCGCCCCGGTGATGTCGGCCGCAATGGCCGAAACCGGCGCCGCCACAAGGGCAAGGGCCGCAAACAATTGGAAGCCTGCATTCCGCGCGAGGTCCATGACCATGTCGTTCGTCCCCAGAATATCCTTCGAATCCCTAGCGATTCGACCAAGTTCCCCTCACAGAAACAGGTTGCAGTTTTGTGACCGCAGCGTGAAGCTTGGAAGCCAACCAACGGGAAATGCCCCCGCCTTGCACCGCGGCATCAATCCCGGGCGCTGTTCTCCAGCAGCGTTTCGCCCTCGGCGGGCCGCGCCACAACCTGCACCGGCAGCAGGAAGGAAACGGTCGTGCCGGCGCCCTGCCGGCTTGAAATATCCAGCCGCCCGCGATGCCGCTCCACGATGTGCTTCACGATCGCCAGGCCAAGCCCGGTTCCGCCCATCGAACGCGATCGCCCCGTATCCACCCGATAGAAGCGCTCCGTCAGCCGCGGCAGATGCTCCGGCGCAATCCCGTCGCCCTCGTCCACCACCGACACCCGCACCATCTCCTCGCGGCCGCCCGGCTCCCGCGCTGCGGAAACCAGGATCGGCGTCCCCGTCCGCCCATATTTCAGCGCGTTCGAGATCAGGTTGTGCAGCACCTGCAGGATCTGGTCGCGATCCGCCACCACCTGCGGCAGGTTCGCCTCCACTTCCAGCGTCAGCTTGCGGTCGTCCGCCTCCAGCCGCACCGCCAGCGTCTTGCCCACGTCCAGCAGTAGCGGCGGCAACTCCAGCATCGTCTGCGGCCGCACATATTTGTCCAGCTCGATGCGGCTCAGGCTCAAAAGGTCGTCGATCAACCGCGACATGCGCCCCGCCTCGCGGCTCATGATGTCCAGAAACCGCCGCCGCGCCGGCTCGTCTTCCGAAGCCGGCCCCAGCAGCGTCTCGATAAATCCGGAAATGTTCGCCAGCGGGGTCCGCAGCTCGTGGCTGGCATTCGCCACGAAATCCACCCGCATCCGCTCGGTCAGCCGCGCCTGCGTGATGTCGTTGAAGCTCAACAGCAACCGGCTTCCATCCGCCACCACGCGAATGCCAAACGCCCCGTCGCGCGATCCCAGCGTCGTCACTTCCCGAAAGGTCGGGCTCTGCCCCTGCATCCCCAGCCGCACGGCGTCCAGCACCACCGGATGCCGCACCGTCTGCCTCAGGTCCGCCCCCACGATCCTGCGCCCGAACAGCGCCATCGCCCCGTCATTCGCAGCCAGCACCCGCCAGTTCCGGGATACCAGCATCGCCGGATCGGCCAGCGCCGAAATGCCGATTCGCCCATCCTCATCAACTGCCTGCGGGATGTGGGCACGCGGCTTCAATGTCACGGCCAGATTGTACTCGGCGACAGGTGATTCGCTGGCGCGATAAACCAGAAAGATGACAATCAGGATAAACGGCAGCCACAGCAGCACCGGCAACCCGGCCTGCTCGGCCGCCACCCCCCCGGCAACGCCCAGCCCGATGGACATGCAGATCAGGGGAAGCCGCCACTCCTTCACGCCGCAGCCTGGTCCTTGAACTTCTGCACCACGGCCGACCCCATCTGCCCCATCAGATCCAGCAACGCATCCGGATCGTTCCGCTTCAGATCCAGCAGCCCCATTTCCGGCGTGCCGCCACCCACCCGGATTTCGCGCGCACCGGCGGCAATCCCCGCCAGCACCTGCGCCGCCGCTTCATCCGGCGATATCCCGGCGTCCACGTCATCGCCCTTCGCCGATCCCTTCCGGGATCCATCCGACGTCAGCGCCCGCGCCCCGATCTCGGTCTTCACAAAGCCGGGCACGATCGTCGTCACGCGAATGCCGCGCCCACCCACCTCGGTCCGCAGCGCATCGAAGAATCCCATCACCGCATGCTTCGCCGCGCAATAGCCGGTCCGCTGCGGCGAACCCACCTTGCCGGCAACACTGGCGGTCACGGCGATATGCCCGCTCCCCCGCGCCAGCATCTGCGGCAGCACCAGCTTCGTCAGGTGCACCGGCGCAAAGAAATCCACCTCCATGATCGTCCGATAGACCTCCATCACCGTGTCCTCGAACAACCCCCGCTGCGAGATTCCGGCATTGTTGATCAGGAAATCCACCGGCCCGGCATGGTCCACCACCCGCGGCAGCACCTCCTGGTCGGTCGCCTCGAACGGCAGCACCATATGGTTCGGAACCGCCGCGGCAACTTCCGCCAGCGCCTCCCGATTCCGCCCCGAAAGGATAACCGTCGCCCCCTGCGCGCCAAACGCCCGCGCCAGCCCGGCCCCAATCCCGGAGGAGGCGCCGGTGATCCACACCCGCTTGCCCGCATAGCTCATCGCATCATCTCCCCAGAAACCCCCAAGGTGGAACCACCGGCGCATTCAGCAGCATCGGATGCAGAAATGTCATCAACAAGAACAGCAGGATCCCGCCCAGCACCGGCACCAGTCCCGGCCACAGCGCACGCCACGGCTGCCGCCCGCTCAGCTGCGCCCCCAGCGGCCAGTAACTCGTCTGCGCCTCGTATATCGCCCAGCCATCCCCCAGCAGCCGCCGCTTCTTCACATCCTGATGTGCCGCCCCCGCCAGCGCCAGAAAACCGATCGCACAGGCCAGCAGCACCACCCGCAGCTCACCCGAAACCAGCGCATGCACACAGGCCCAGATGGCAAAGGCCCACATCATCGGGTGCCGGGTAATCCGCAACACGCCCGAAGGCGGCGCCCCGGTCTGCGGCACACCCGGCAAGGCCTTGTTCGCCGGCGTCAACGACCCCACCAGCAGGATCGCCGCCACCAGCATCAGCAGCGGCGCCAGATGCCAGATCCCCACCGGCGCCACCCACAGCGGCTCAGGCTCCACAGCCCCCCGCACATGGATCGCCCCAAACAGCAGCGCCAGCGCCACCACCGAATAGAGTCCCTGAAAGCCCCGCTCCCCCAGCCGCGCCACCAGACCCTCGCGGATCGGCGACGCGGCCAGCAGGATACGCGTCCCCACAAAGGCCAGCAGCAGTGTCAGGTACAGCGTCATGCCATTCCTCCCCAACCGGCCGCCCGCAACCAGCGGCATTCCCTCAGCGGCTATAGCTCTCCGGCAATTGCGTCCGGTCACGTCCCGGCAGGTATCGGCGGGCAAGCTCGGTCTGCCGGCTCTGCAGCGGCTGCGAAACGCCCAGGATGAACACCTGCTCCGCCTGCGTCGCAAGCTCCAGCGGGTCTCCCGACCACACCACCACATCGGCGCGCGCGCCCGGCCGCAGCACGCCCTGGCCCGGCAGGCCAAAGATTTCGGCGGGGTTCCGCGTGATGGTGGCAAAGGCCTGATCCCAGCTCAGTCCCACGCCACCTGCCAACCGGCCCTGTGCCACCAGGTTTCCGGCATAGTGCGTCAGGTTTCGCGGCTGGAACGACGCATCGAGATCAGGCGTGCCCAGCGCCACCTTCACGCCGGCCGCCACCATCCGCCCCACGTTCGACATGGTGGCCGAAAGATACTCGAAATTCTCCGGCCGGTTCACCATCCCCAGCGTTATCACCGGCACGCCCGCGCGGGCGATCTCGTCGGCCACCCGCCAGCCCTCGTTGGCCGACACGAGCACCAGCCTGAGCCCCGGATACATGGTCTGCAGCTTCAGCACCTGCCGAATGTCCGAAGCCCGGTCCACCCGCACCAGCAACGGCTGCGCCCCGCGCAGCGCCAGCGTCAGCGCCTCGGCATCCTCGCGCGTAACGCGCAGGTCGGGGTGCTGGTCGCGCGCGGGAAAGGCCAGCCCGTTCATCACGCGCTTGGCTTCCTCCAGGGCATTGGTGATCTCGTTCCAGGCCGCCGGGCGCGACCCGCCCGCAAGTTCCGCGCCGCGCTCGCCATAGCTCAGATACTGGAACGCCCGCGCCTTCATCGGCACGGTCGTGCCTTCGGCCAGGCTCAGCACATAGCCCTGCCCCGCAAACAGCGTCCGCCCCGGCGATGGCCCAACGATCGCCGCCGTCACGCCTTCCTGGCGTGCCACGGGAATCGACGTCTCGTCCGGGTTCAGCGCCACGTCCAGCATCAGCGCTGCCGTCCCGGGGGACTTCCGCGCCGCCTGGTCGTTGGTCGTGTCGTTGCCGGAAATCTCGGAACTGCCGAACTGGCTGATGCCGGCAATCACGCCCGGCGTCACCCACTTGCCGCTCGCGTCCACCTGCCGGTAACCGGCCGGAACCGATACGCCGGGCGCCACCGAAACGACGACACCGTCGTTCATCAGCACCGTACCCCCCTCGATGGGGGCGCCGCCGTTGGTCACCACCTTGCCGCCCGTGATGGCGATGCGCTCCTGCGACAGCGCCGGAACGGCCGCCGCCAGGAAGAGACCGAGAAGAAATATCCTCACTTGCGGTCTCCTGCGCCCGGATGCCCGATTTCGAAGTCGCTCACCGGCCTGCGTCGGGGGTCATTGCTGTCATACAACAGCGCCCCGTCGATCCACACCATCTGCGGCCGGGAATAGACGGAAAGCGGGTTGCCGTTCCACAGCACCACGTCGGCCTGCTTGCCGGGCTCCAGGCTTCCCACCTTGTCGTCGATCCCCAGCGCCTTCGCCGGATTGATCGCGATCCAGGTCCAGGCTTCCTCGTCCTTGATGTTCAGCCCCCACTTACGCCCGTCGGCCAGCGCCTTGGCGGTCTCCTGATTCAGCCGCTGGATGCCGTCGGCGTCGTCCGAATGGGTGATGGCGCAGCCCCCGGCGGCATGCACGAACGGCAGATTCTCCTCGATGCCGTCATAGCTTTCCAGCTTGAAGCCCCACCAGTCCGACCACATCGCCGCGCAGATGCCATTCTCCTTCAGAAGATCGGTGATCTTGTAGGCCTCCACCGCATGGTGGAAGGCGCTGATCCTATAGCCGAATTCATGGCTCAGCTGGATCATGTTCGCCATTTCGTCGGCGCGATAACAGTGGTTCTGCACCAGGATCTTGCCGTCCAGCACCCCCACCAGCGTCTCCATCTGCAGGTTGCGCAGCTGGGGGGTCTTCGCTGCCTTCATCTTCGCCTGATAGTCGCGCGCGTTCGCCCAGGTCTGGCGCGTCATGGCAATATTGCCCATCCGCGTGCCGGGCATCTGGCTGCGGCTGCCATACACCCGCTTCGGGTTCTCGCCACAGGCCATCTTCAGGCTCCAGGGCGCCTCGGGCATCAGCATGTCCTGCGCGGTGCGCCCATAGACATTCTTCAGTGTCGCGCCGCGCCCGCCAAACAGGTTGGCCGATCCGGGCAGCACATGCAGCACCGTCACCCCGCCGGCCAGCGCCCGCGAAAAGCCCGGGTCCTGCGGCCAGACCGAATGGATTGCCCACACCTCGGGCCGCACCGGCCCCGTCGCCTCGTTGCCGTCCGAATGCGCCGGCACGCCGGGCGACGGATAGTCCCCCAGGTGGGAGTGGATGTCGATGATGCCGGGCGTCACCCACTTGCCGGCGCCGTCGATCACCGTCGCGCCCGCCTCGTTCACGCTCTGGCCGATGCTCACCAGCTTGCCGTTCTCGAACCGCACCGCGCCATTCTCGATCCGCCCGCCCTTGCCATCATAGATGGTGACGTTGCGGATAACGGTCGGCACGCCGGGCCACACCTTGTAGGTGGATTTCAGCTCCGCCTCACCGGCCGAAGTCGCCCCCTTCAACGGCGCAGGCGGCGGCGCGGAATTCGCCCCGCTCCCGCTCCCGCTCCCGGTGGTCGCGCATCCCGCCAGCAAAAGCGCCAGCACGCCAATTCCGGCAACCCGCATCAGTTCGCCTTCCCTGCATGCGTACCGGCAGCGATCGGCTCTCCGATCTCGCCAACGCCTGCCACATCCGCATCCTGCAACGTATCCAGATGCATCAACCGCTTGATCAGCGGGCTGATCACCACCACGGCAACCCCGGCGGCAATGGCGACCCAGCCGACTGTCGTATAGACATCCAGCACCACGCTCTTGCCCACGGCTTCGCCCTCCAGCGCATGGCCGCCGGTCGCACTGGCGATCAGCCCGGCAGCAAAATTGCCGGTGGCGGATGCAAAGAACCAGGTTCCCATGATCAGGCTCGCCATATGCGCCGGCGCCAGCCGATTCATCGCCGAAAGCCCCACCGGCGAAAGGCAAAGCTCGCCCATCGTGTAAAAAAGATAGATCAGGATGATGAACATCAGGGGCGTCAGCCCGTCACCGGCAGATCCCCACACCAGCACAAGGAAGCCCAGCCCTAGCAAAACCATGCCGATGCCGAACTTTGCCGGCGCCGAAGGCTCCAGCCCCTTGCGGCCCAGCTTCGTCCACAGGATGGCGAAAACCGGCCCCAGCGTCATGATGAAGAAGGGGTTCACCGACTGGAAGATGGATGCCGGGATATTCCCCCGGTCCACATGGCGGTCGGCAAACAGGTTCAAAGAGGAACCAGCCTGCTCGAACAGCGCCCAGAACAGGATCGACCCCACGATCAGGAACATCGCTGCGAAAATCCGGTCGCGGTCCTCGGCAGGCAGCTTCACCACCGCCACATAGAGCACATAGCCCACCAGCAGCGCGCCCGAAGCCCCCAGCAGCATGCCCACAAGGCTCTGATGCTGAACCATCCACCAGCAGACGCCCACTGCGACGATGCCCGAAACATACAGCCACCACTCCAGCGGCAGCCCGGCCACCCGGCGCTTCAGGGCGGCAGCATCCGGCGCCTCGCCCCGGCCTTCCAGCCACGGCCTGCCCAGCACGAACACGATCAGCCCCAGCAGCATCCCCACGCCGGCAGCGCCGAAACCATAGGCCCAGCCATAGGTCTCGCCCAGCCAGCCGGCGGCCAGCGTACCCAGGAAGGCGCCCAGATTGATGCCCACATAGAAGATCGTATAGGCCCCGTCCCGCCGCACGTCGGTGCGCGGATACAGCTGCCCCACGATCACCGAGATATTGGCTTTCAGGAAACCCGATCCCACGATGATAAAGGCCAGCGCCAGCCAGAAGATGTTGATGGCCGGGTCGCTCTGACCGCCCCCTGTCCCTTCGAACGCCATCAGGAAATGCCCAAAGGTCAAAAGGATGGCGCCATACAGCACCGCTTTTCGCTGCCCCAGCCAGCGGTCCGCCAGATACCCGCCGATCACCGGCGCGATATAGACCAGCGCCGTATAGGCCCCATAGATGATGCTCGCCGCCCCGTCCGAAAACAGCCAGTGCTTCGTCAGGTAAAAGATCAGCAGCGCCCGCATCCCGTAATAGGAAAAGCGCTCCCACATCTCCGCGAAAAACAGCACGAACAACCCGCGCGGATGGCCCAGCCACGTGGGCCGCCCCTCCTCGCCATTCCCGGCGGCAACAGCTTTGGTCAAACCCCGAACTCCCGATATCGTTTATCGCCTGTCATCCAGGCGTCATGCGCCGTTTTGTGCGGCCCCCTGCGCCGCCACGCAAGCCCTTTGCGTCAAATGGCAGCGCCACCCCCTCCCAAAACGCATATTGGCGCCGATCGCGCCGCACGGTCACAAAGGCGCGTTGACCGCGCTGGCACAAAGGCGCGTTGACGGCGCCGGCACAAAGGCGCGTTGAAAGGATTCCATATGAACGACCGCACCCGTTTCGAGGGCACCGAGGACTATGTCGCAACCGACGACCTGAAGGTCGCCGTAAACGCCGCCGCCACGCTGCGCCGCCCGCTGCTGGTAAAGGGCGAACCCGGCACCGGCAAAACCGTCCTCGCCCACGAAATCGCCAAGGCGCTCGGCGCCCCGCTGCTCGAATGGCACATCAAGTCCACCACCAAGGCACAGCAGGGCCTCTACGAATATGACGCGGTCAACCGCCTGCGCGACAGCCAGCTCGGCGATCCCCGCGTCGCCGACATCCGCAACTATATCCGCCGCGGCAAGCTGTGGGAGGCGTTCACCGCCCCCGAGCTCCCCGTCCTCCTCATCGACGAGATCGACAAGGCCGACATCGAGTTCCCGAACGACCTCCTGCAAGAGCTCGATCGCATGGAATTCAACGTCTACGAAACCGGCGAGACGGTGAAGGCCGAGCGCCGCCCCATCGTCATCATCACCTCCAACAATGAAAAGGAGCTGCCCGACGCCTTCCTGCGCCGCTGCTTCTTCCACTACATCAAATTCCCCGACGCCGACACGATGAAGGCCATCATCGACGTCCACTTCCCCGGCATCCAGAAAAGCCTGGTCCGCGAAGCGCTCACCATCTTCTACGATATCCGCGAAGTCCCCGGCCTCAAGAAAAAGCCAAGCACCAGCGAACTGCTCGACTGGCTGAAGCTTCTCCTCCACGAAGACCTGCCGCTCGACGTCCTGCAATCGCGCGATCCGAAGAAGCTCATCCCCCCTCTCCACGGCGCGCTGCTGAAAAACGAGCAGGACGTCATGCTGTTCGAGAAACTGGCGTTCATGGCCCGCCGCGAAGGCGGCCGCAGCTAGGACGTGAACTCCTAAGGCCAGGCCTTGGCCTGCGGACTCGCCGCAGCGCCGGCCGGCTGAGCGGGCGATCTCTATCGCCCGCCAGTCCGACGAGTCCGGCTTTGCCGGACTTCTTCCTTCCCTTTGTCACCGACCCGATCGCACCTGGCGGCTCAGCCGCCGGCCGGACTTGGCGGCTCAGCCGCCGGCCGATCCCTCCGCCCACACCTATCTTGCCCCAAACCCACCCCAGCCCTAACCTCCGGCGCCAACCCGAAATGGACGGGCGCAAAGAGGACAGGCGCATGGCCACTGCCAAGACCCCGCCGCAAACCACGAACCGCTGATGGCAATCCCCGGCATCCCCGCCGCGCCCAACGGCGAAGGCCTGAAGGCCGTCCACGCCATTTTCAGCGCCTACACCTGGCAGGAAATGGGCATCCGCCTCTTCTGGGCGCTCGTCATCCTCGCCGGCACCTTCATCCTCGTGAAGATCTTCCAGGTCTCCTTCGAACACGCCCGCAAGCGCTTCAGAAACGGCGCCCAGTTCATCTACATCGTCGAAAAGCTCGGCTCCTACACCCTCATCCTGGCCGGCATCCTCGCCGCCATCAGCTCGCTAGGCGTCAGCCTGGGTTCCCTCACCATCTTCGCCGGCGCCATCGGCGTCGGCCTCGGCCTTGGCCTGCAGGGCATCGTCAAGGAATTCGTCGCCGGCATCGTCCTCATCTTCGACAGCAGCATCGAAGTCGGCGACTTCATCGAACTGGAGGACGGCATCCGCGGCGAAGTCATGGAAATCGGCCCCCGCGCCACCCGCATCCGCTCCAACGATGACCTGCACATCATCATCCCCAACTTCACCGTCATGCAAAGCCGCGTCCGCAACTGGACCTACAACGACGGCTCCCGCCGCCTGCACATCCCCTTCTCCGTCGCCGAGGAAAGCGATCCGGCAAAGGTGCGCGACATCGTCCTCGAAGCCGCCCGCAAGCTGCCGATGACCATGCCGGACGACCAGCTGCACAAGACCCAGGTCTGGCTCACCAGCTTCGCCGGCAGCGGCCTCGATTTCGATCTCGTCGTCTGGCCCACCCGCGAATCCTCCCGCCACCCCCGCACCGTCCATGCCGCCTACACCTGGGCCATCTACGAGGCGCTCCGCGCCGCCGGAATCCAGAACGCCAACGATCAGGTCGACATCAACATGACCAGCCTGTTCGGGCGAACGGGCGAGGAAGCGGTGGGCGCCATCCGCGAGCGGGACAAACCCCGCCGTGCGAAGCTGCCTGCGCAGACGGAGGCGGCACCGAACGACGCCGTGGAAGCGATGCGGATGGACGCGACGCGACAGGCCGGATTGCGTGAGGATGGGGTGAGGGATGGCGGGCGTGAGGGGGGGCGGCGGCGGGGTTAGCAATCGGGCCCCTCGCGCCGGTTCCAACCAACTGAGTCATATATTCAACATCGCCCCTATGGTGCCCACGCCCCCAACAGAAACTACGTCGCCCCAGCGAAGGCTGGGGCCCATCGCGCCGCTCGTGCAGGTGTTTCCGGCAAATGTGCCCAAATCCCCACCCGGCCGAGCCTGCGGCGAGTCTCGCTGTTTTCGCTGCGCGAACATGCCAGCCGCCTTCGGGCTGTCCTACAACTAACCAAATAGGTTAAATGCGCCGCTCCAAACAGGAGCAAACCCATGACCATCGAACCCGAAGAAGATTTCACCCCCACCCGCAACATCCATGCCGGGTGGACAGTCGAGCGCCAGCGGCTCTTCATCCAGGTCCTCGGCGCCACCGGCTCCGTCACCCAGGCCGCCCGTGCCGTCGGCAAGAGCCGGCGTTCGGCCTATCTGCTCCGCTCCCAGCCTGCCGGAGACGGCTTTGCCCGGGCCTGGGATATCGCCTTGCGCCATTCAGCCGGAGCCATCATGGCCATGATCCTCGATCGCGCCATCAACGGCTCCGTTCGCACCTATTGGAAGGACGGCGAATGCATCGGCAAGCAGGTCGTCCCGTCCGACAAGCTGCTGCTGTTCGTCGCCAACCGTCTCGTCCCGGAACCGATCCTGCGCATCGTGCCCGACGCCATCGAGCTCATAGAAGCCACCGGAAAATTTCAGGACGAGCCCGGCTTCGAAGATGTGGGCGATGTCCCGATACCCGGCCTGAACGCCGCCATCGCCCGGTTCCAGCCGCGTTTCACCGATCACGCCGAGCTCGGAATCCCGTCGTGAACCCCGTCTCGGCCCTGCCTCGTGCGCGCGCACACACGAGTCGGCGTATAGTTTGGGAAGTTTCGCCTGTTGAAACACCGGCAGCAAAGTCCGACAGCGGGCCATTCCGTCGCACAACCACTGGCGCAATCTGCTGCTCGCGCGTAAGAAACGGGCTGATAAGGGCAATCATAACAGGAGCAGGTACGTGAAATCAGGGATCGTCAGTTCAAAAATTGTCGCTGCCACCGCCATTACGCTGGCGCTGGCACTGGGCGCCTGCAACCGCGGCCCCACGGCCGAAGTCGCGCGTTTCCACACCAACCAGCCGATCAACCGCGGCACGCTGTTCATCCAGCCCGCCGATCCCGCCACTGCCAACAGCCTCGAATTCCGCACCCATGCGGAATCGGTCGCCGTCGAAATGCGCCGCCTCGGCTTCCAGACCGTGCCGGACGCCGGGCAGGCCCAGTATCTCGCCGTACTTGATATCGCGCAGACGGATGGCACCACCACCACCCGCCCCGGCACCACGGTCGGCGCGCCCATCGGCCCCGTCGTCGTCGCCACCCCGGTCGGCCGCGGCCCGCGCAACAGCACGGAACGCACCACCACGGTCGCCGTGGTGATCCAGCGCTCCGCCGACAGCCAGAAGGTCTGGGAAGGCCGCGCATCGAAGACGGCGAACGCCGGCTCGCAGGAAGCCACCCTCACCTGGGCAGTCCCGGCGCTCGCCGGCGCCCTCTTCCGCGACTTCCCGGGCAAGCCCGGCGTCACGCAGACGGTGCGTCTGTAATGCGGTTCGCCCCGGCTGAGCGGCTGGCGCGGGCATCCGCCCGGGCTATCGTTCTGGCGGCGGGCCTTGCGCTCGCCGCCTGCAGCACCACGCCCACGGCGTCGGTGCTGCGGTTCCACAATCAGCCGATCAGCCGGGGCACCGTCTACATCCAGCCCGCCAACCCGCAGATGGCCGGCAGTCTGGAATTCCGGGCGCAGGCCAATGCGGTCGGCGCCGAGCTGCAGCGCAACGGCTTCACCGTCGTGCAAAGCCCGCCCGCCCAGTTCAACGCCATCGTCAATGTGCAGACGTCCGAGCGGATGACGGCAGGCCGCCAGTCCGGCGTCTCCATCGGCGTCGGCGGCGGCTTCTCCAGCGGCAATGTCGGCATGGGCACCAGTGTGCAGGTGCCGGTGGGAGGGCAGTCCCGCCCCAATGTCGCCACCACCACGACGCTGTCGGTTTCCATCGTCCAGTCCGGCACCAACACCGCCGTCTGGGAAGGCCGCTCCTCCCTCGACACAGAGGCCGGCGGCCAGAGCGGCACCGCTCTTACCCCGATCCTCGCCTCCACGATGTTCCAGGGCTTCCCCGGACCGTCGGGCCAGACGGTCCAGGTACCGATCCGCTAGGCAGCCAGCTTGTAACCGGAAAACTGCTCGCGAAGCGCCGTTTTCTGGATCTTCCCCGTGGCCGTATGCGGGATGCTGTCCACAAACTCGACGGCATCCGGCATCCACCACTTGGCAATCTTGCCCTCCAGATATTTCAGGATCTCGGCCCCCGAAACCGCCGCCCCTTCCTTGCGGATGATGATCAGCAAGGGCCGCTCATCCCACTTCGGATGCGCTACCCCGATAACCGCCGCCTCGGCCACCCCGGGGCAACCAATCGCCAGATTCTCGATCTCGATCGATGAAATCCACTCTCCACCGGATTTGATGACATCCTTCGACCGATCGGTGATCTGCATGTACCCGGCCGGATCGATCGTCGCCACATCTCCGGTATCGAACCAGCCGTCCGCATCCAGGATCTGCCCACCATCCCCCTTGAAATAGCTCGCCACAATCCACGGCCCGCGAACCAGCAACCGCCCGAACGCCACCCCATCCCTGGGCAATTCCCGCCCTTCGTCATCGACCAGTTTCAGCTCAACCCCAAAGATCGCCCTGCCCTGCTTGCACTTGAGGTCAATCTGCTTCGCCCTCGGCAACTCTGCAGCTTCGGCCGAAAGCGACCCCAAGGTTCCCAGCGGAGTCATCTCCGTCATGCCCCAGGCGTGGCAGACATCGACGCCATACTTCTCCTCAAACGCCTCGATCATCGCCCTCGGAGCCGCCGACCCGCCGATAACAACCCGCTTCAGAGCGCCAAGATCGCCCGAAGTCGCCTCCAGATGCTGCAGCATCCCCAGCCAGACCGTCGGCACCGCCAGCGTCAGCGTCACGTTTTCCTTGCGGATCATGTTCGCAATCGTCGGCGGATCGAAGTTGGGCCCGCACAGCACCAGCTTCGCCCCGGCCGCCGCCGCGGCATAGGGCACCCCCCAGGCATTGGCATGGTACATCGGCACCACCGGCAGCACGACCGACTGCGAGCGGATATCCAGCACATCGCCCATGTTCGCAGCCATGGCGTGCAGCACATTCGCCCGGTGCGAATATTGCACGCCCTTCGGATTCCCGGTCGTCCCCGACGTGTAGCAAAGTCCGGAAGGCGCGGTTTCCTCCACCACCGTCCATGGCGCGTCCGCATCCTCGCCGGCCAGCAATTCCTCGTAGCAGAGGAAGTTCACCGAAGCTTCCTTCGGCATATGCTCCCGGCTGGTCAGGATCACGAAATGCTCGACCGTCTTCAGGCTCTGCGCCAGCTTCTCCACCAACGGCACAAAGGTCGGGTCCAGGAACAGCACCCTGTCCTCGGCATGGTTGGCGATATAGGCGATCTGCTCCGGGAACAGGCGCGGGTTCACAGTATGGGCGACGCCGCCCATGCCGGAAATACCATACCAGCTTTCGATGTGCCGGTGCGTGTTCCAGGCAAGCGTTGCAACGCGGTCACCTTGCCGGATGCCCATCTTGCGAAGCGCTTCGGCAACCTGTTTTGCCCGCCCCTGCACCTGCCGCCAGCTGGTCCGCACCTCCTGCCCCTCGCAGGTAAGGCTGACGATCTCGCGGCTCCCATGGTTGATCGCCGCGTGATCGATCAGTTTCCACACGTTCAGCGGCCAATCCTGCATTGTGCCGGTCTTCATCGATTTGCCTCCATCCCCAGCGATTTCGCTGCCCATCTTTCAAGACTGTAACGAAGCGCGCGGAGAGGAGAAAGAGGGGTTGACGAACTTGGAACAAAGATAGAACATTCAGCGTCCGAATCGAACGCAAGGAAACAACAGGGATGGCACCAGGTCTACTCGCCTCGCTCGCTCTTCTGGCAATGCTGGGGCTTAATCTGGCCCTGCTCGCCCGCCATGCGCCACGGCTGGCCTCGGCATTGCGGATGGCTGGGGCGCGCGGAAATATCGTGGAATTCATCCCCACGGGCGAGCCTAATGTAGTCATGCTCCGCCCTCGCCGGAACGATGCCGTCAGCCCGGCTGGCTCGGCACTTCGGCTGGCTGCATAGCCGAGGCAAGTTCCATTTCCCGCTCGGCCTTCCGAAGCCGATTGTAGCGAACGACGGCGAACGGGACCGACAGGCCATAAAGCAGGGCAAGGACGAACAGAGTCATCCACGGCGCCTGGGCCAGCGCCGCTGCAAACAGACCTACCGCTGCCAGCACGAACAACCTGGCGCTGCGGGGTATCTTCACCGCCTTGAAGCCCCAGCAGGGCAATGCGGAGACCATCAGGAAGGCCGTGATGGCAGTCACCATCAAGACGATCCCTGCCTTCAGCATCGGATCGCCATCCAGGCTGTTGCCTGGGGCATTGCTCCAGAACAGCGGCGCCAGTGCCAGCGCCGCCCCGGCGGGCGCCGGGACGCCGGTGGTGAAACCAAGCCGCTTTTTCGGCAGCTCCTCCTGATCGATGGCGATGTTGAACCGTGCCAGCCGGAGCGCGCAGCAGACCGCAAGCGACAGGCAGACGACCCAGCCTAAACGGGTCCACTCCTGCCAATGCTCGACGCCGGCATCCGCCAGGGGCTTGAATGCCCATAGATAGAGAATGAGCGCCGGAGCCACGCCAAAGGCGGTCACATCGGAAAGACTGTCCAGCTCGGCGCCGAACCGGCTGGTTCCACGCAACATGCGTGCAACCCGTCCGTCTATTCCATCCAGCAGCGCTGCAATCACGATGGCCGCAGCCGCCTTTTCAAACTCGCCGGCAATGGCAAAGCGAACGCCCGTGGCACCCGAACACAGCGCCAGCATGGTGATGGCATTCGGGATCAGCGCCCGAAGCGGAAGCGCGGAACGGGCGGCATGGCGATCGCTCACTGCAGCGGTCCCGGCCGGGCAGCGACGACGCCACGTGCAGCCAGCACGGTTTCACCGGCCACCGCCCGCTGACCCTTCACCACCTGCGGGGCGAAATCGGGTGGCAGAAACACGTCCACGCGGCTACCGAAGCGAATAAGGCCGACCCGCTGGCCGGTACCCACAACCGAACCTTCGCGGACGAACCCGATGATGCGGCGTGCGATCAGGCCGGCGATCTGGGTGAAGCCAACCTTGGTGCCATCCGCTGCCTCGATCAGGAAATATTGCCGCTCATTTTCTTCGCTCGCCTTGTCCAGATCGGCGTTCAGGAAGGCGCCAGGCACATAGGCCATGCGCGTCACCGTGCCCGGGATCGGCGCCCGGTTGATGTGGACGTCGAACACCGACATGAAGACGGAAATGCGGGTGGCGGTGCCGGGCTGCAGGGCGCCTTCCCCAACCAGCTGACGCGGAAGCTGCACGGTCATGATCTGGCTGACAAGGCCGTCGGCCGGGGAAACGATCAGATGGTCGCCCGCAGGCGTCGCCCGTTTCGGATCGCGGAAGAAGGCGAGAATGAACGCCGTCAGCGCCAGCACGATCCAGCCGAAGCTGGTCCAACCGGCCAGGAATCCGACGAGCGCGATGGCGCCGGTCACGCCAGCAAACTTGTAGCTTTCGGGGTGCACCGATGGCCATTGCCACGCAACCGGCGCTGCGCCCGCCGCATGCGGTGCAGGCGCGGGCTCCGTGGATGAAGGGAGCGCAGAGGTCTCGGAAGAGACGGCTACGGGCGGAACGCTGAACGGCTCAACGGGGATTTCGGGGGTCTTGTCGTCGGACATGCGGCGGAAACTAGGCGCAACGCAGGAATTGCGAAAGGGGCGAAGACGTGCGGGCGCCCTTTTGCCTGCGCGGACACCCGGCTAAAGGGGCGCCCATGCCCGCCCTCACGCCTCTTTCCGCCCGTCCATCCGCACTTGCGAACTGGCTTTTCGCCGTTGCCGCGCTCGTCTTCACGATGGTCGTAGTGGGCGGAATCACGCGCCTCACCGAATCCGGGCTTTCCATCACAGAGTGGAAGCCGATCACCGGCGCGATCCCGCCGCTGAACGAGGCGGCATGGATGGCGGAGTTCGTCAAATACCAGAAAATTCCCGAGTATATCGAGATCAACAAGGGCATGAGCCTGAACGAATTCAAGAACATCTATTTCTGGGAATGGTTGCACCGGCTTCTTGGGCGGCTCATTGGAATCGCCTTCGCCCTGCCTCTGGTGTGGTTCGCTGTCCGGCAGGCAATCCCGAAGGGCTATGGGCCGCGCCTTGTCGCGCTGCTGGCGCTCGGTGGCCTGCAGGGCGCCATCGGCTGGTGGATGGTGACCTCTGGCCTCGTCAACCGCACCGACGTGTCGCACATCCGGCTCGCCGTACATCTGCTGACGGCTCTGTTTATCCTCGGCGGGCTGATCTGGACGGCGCTGGACCTGAAGGCGCTGGCGAAAGATCCGGCGGCAAAGCCGGCCCGACTGACGCCGCTGGCCGTCGGCGTTGCGGCGATATTGTTCGTGCAGCTGCTTTTGGGGGCCTTCGTCGCCGGGCTCGATGCAGGCCATGCCTCGAACACATGGCCACTGATGGGCGGGCAGTTCTTCCCGGCGGCAGCCGTGTGGGAGGGGCTTTCCAGCCTGGCGAACGACCCGCAGATCACGCATTTTGTTCATCGCTGGTGGGCCTGGGTAACGGTGGCAGCGCTTGTCGTGCTGGCGCGGGCAGCCAGGCGGATCGGGAACCGCCCGGCCTCCATCGCCATCCATATTGCCTTTGGCACGCAGATCCTGCTGGGCATCGCCACCGTGCTTTCCGGCGTCGATATCCACCTCGCCGTTCTGCACCAGGCGGTAGGTGCAACTTTGGTGGCGGCGACGGCGTGGGGTATGCACGCGATCGGAAAACAGGCCTGATCTTCTTGGGGTATTATATTACCACAGGCATTTTCCTTGCCAAAATGCGGTATTTCCCTTAGGGGCCCGCATCCGATTACCTGGACTGAAACCAAGGAACCATCATGTTGACCCGCACCACCGCTTCGGCAAAGCCCGCCGAAGTCGAGAAGAAGTGGATCCTGATCGATGCTGACGGCCTCGTCGTCGGCCGTCTGGCCTCCATCGTTGCCAACCGCCTGCGCGGCAAGCACAAGACCAGCTTCACCCCGCACGTCGATTGCGGTGACAATGTCATCGTCATCAACGCCGAGAAGGTGAAGTTCACCGGCCGCAAGGCGCAACAGAAGATGTACTACCGCCACACCGGCTATGCCGGCGGCATCAAGGAAGTGCGCGCCGACAAGGTTCTCGAAGGCCGCTTCCCCGAGCGCGTGCTGGAAAAGGCCGTGGAGCGCATGGTGCCCCGCGGACCGCTGGGCCGCCAGCAGATGCGCAACCTGCGCATCTTCGCCGGCAGCGAGCATCCGCATGCCGCGCAGAACCCCGAGGTGCTCGATGTTGCCTCGATGAACGCCAAGAATGTGATCGGCGCCAGCCGCTCCAGCGATAAGGTTTCCGCATAATGAGCGCCGAAGACACCCCCCGGGAAGACACCCGCATGAGCCTGGCGGATCTCGCCAAGCTGAAGTCTGAAGCCGAAGCCACGCCTGTTGCCGCACCGGCTCCGGTCGCTGCCTCGGCCGGTGAAGCCAGCGTTGAAGTCGAAGCCGTGGCTGCTGCCCCGGTTGTTTCAGCCGCTCCGGTCGCCCTGCGCCCGCAGCAGCTGGACAAGTTCGGCCGCGCCTATGCGACCGGCCGCCGGAAGGATGCAGTCGCCCGCGTCTGGCTGAAGCCCGGCAGCGGCAAGATCGTGGTCAACGGCCGCGACCAGACCGTTTACTTCGCCCGCCCGACGCTGCGCCTGGTGATCAACCAGCCGTTCGACGTGGCCGAGCGCCGTGAGCAGTATGACGTGATCGCAACCGTTGTCGGCGGTGGACTTTCGGGCCAGGCCGGTGCGGTGAAGCACGGCATCGCCCAGGCGCTGACGCGCTTTGAACCCGCTCTGCGCACGACGGTGAAGCAGGCCGGCTTCCTCACGCGCGACAGCCGGGCTGTCGAGCGGAAGAAGTACGGCAAGGCGAAGGCACGCCGCAGCTTCCAGTTCTCGAAGCGCTAAGCGGCCGTGGCCTGGACCGGGATTGTGCAGCAATCCCGGGAAGGCCCACGGACTGGCGTGCGCGTTCGGACTGCACGAAAAAGGGCGGGGTCTTTACCCCGCCCTTTTTGCGTGTCCGACGGCCCGGCTTTGCCGGGCTTTTCTTTCTTCCTTCCTTCCCCCAGCGGACTCGCGCGGCTTTGCCGCGCGGCCGGTCGCCCCGCCGCAAACAGCACCCGCACCCCTTGGCCAAGCGGCGCCCTTCCCCTAGAACAGGTTACAATATGGTAACGCGCCTCTTCCTCCTGCTCGCCGCCCTCCTCGCTGCTCCACTGCACGCCCAATCCGTGAGCCAACAGGAGAATACCCGCGTCGAGCTCGTCGCGGAGACCGCCACCCCTGCCCCCGGCCAACGCTTTACCGTTGGGATCGTGATGACGCCGCGAAAGGGCTGGCACACCTATTGGTCAAACCCCGGTGACACCGGGATGCCGACGCGCGCCGAATGGACGCTTCCCGCCGGCGCGACCGCAGGAGAGCTTCGCTATCCGGTGCCGCACACCTATGTCGTCTCCGGTCTGATGAACCATGTCTATGGCGAGGAATCCGTGCTCCTCTCCGAGATTGACGTTCCGCAGGCTGCAAAGGGCGCCTTTCCGCTGAAGCTGCGGCTGGACTGGCTGGTGTGCGACGACAAGATCTGCGTGCCCGAAGGAGCAGAACTGCAGCTGCCGCTGGTGACGGGAGATGGAAAGGCGGATGCTGCGCAACAGGCACGCTTTGCGGCCGCACGTGCGGCGCTTCCAAGGGAACTGGCTGGATCGACAAGCTTCTGGAGCGACGGCAAGCGCATCCGCGTTTCCGTGCCGCTGGCCGATCCGGAGAGCGTGACGGGTGGGCACTTCTTCTCGGCAGGGGATAGTGATTTCGCATTCGCCAGCCCGCAGACCGTTACGCGGACTGGCAGCGCGCTGATCTTCGAGGCGGATGCTGTCGCGGGGGCGACGCCGGAAAAGCTGGCCGGGCTCGCGCGGGTCGAACGCGGCGACGAGGTGCTGGGGCTGACGCTGACGGCTGTGCGCGGCAACGTGGCGCCCGGCGAGCCGTTGGGGAAAGCGGCGGGCGCCTGGTCTGCGTTCCTCCCCGCGCTGGGGCTGGCGGTGCTGGGCGGGCTGCTGTTGAACCTGATGCCTTGTGTGTTCCCGATCCTGAGCCTGAAGGCGTTGAGCCTGGCGAAATCGGGCGAATCCGAAGCTGCGGCGCGGACCGAGGGGCTAGCCTACACGGGCGGTGTTGTGCTGGTGACAACCTTGCTGGGGCTTGCCGCTATCCTGATCGCGCGGGCTGGATCCGGGGCTGGCTGGGCGTTTCAGTTGCAGGATCCGCGGGTGATCCTGTTTCTGCTGCTGCTCACGTTGGCGATCGGCCTGAACTTCGCCGGCCTGTTTGAAGTGAATGCCGGCGCCGTCAATGCCGGGCAGCAGCTGGCGGCAAAGCCAGGGGCAAAGGGCGCCTTCTTTACCGGGGCGCTGGCGGCCTTTGTGGCAACGCCCTGCACCGGGCCGTTCATGGCGGGGGCGCTGGGGGCGGCGCTGATCTTGCCCCCTGTTGCGGGCCTGGCGGTATTTGCGGGCTTGGGGCTGGGGCTCGCCCTGCCCTTTCTGGCGATCGGCTTCGTTCCGGCGCTGCGGCAGAGGCTGCCCAAGCCGGGGGCGTGGATGCTCACCTTCCGGCGGATATTGGCGGTGCCGATGCTGCTGACGGCGCTGGCGCTAGCCTGGGTGCTGGGCCGACAGACAGGGGTGGAGGGATTGATGGCTGGGCTGGTGGCGGCGCTGGCGCTGGGGATCGCGCTGTGGGTGTTGGGGCTGAAGCAACATGCCGGCGGGCGCACCGGGATTGCGGCAGCGGTCGTGGGGCTCATCGCGGTGATGGCCCCGCTTTCCATCGCGCGGTTGCCGATGGGGGCGGCCGTCGCCAAGCCTGCCGAAGGGCTGACCGGAGTTGCCTTTTCCCGCGAGGCGCTGGCGGCTGCGCAGGCTGCGCGCAAGCCGACTTTCCTCTATTTCACTGCCGACTGGTGCCTGACATGCAAGGTGAACGAGAAGGGCGCGCTGTCGAGCACAGAGGTTGCGAATGCTTTCAAGGCCGCCGGCATTCAGGTGATGATCGGAGACTGGACGAAGCCGGACCCGGCGATTGCGAAGTTTCTCGAAGAGCGCCAACGGGCCGGCATTCCGCTCTATCTTTTCTATGCGGCAGACGGGAGCGTAACGGAACTGCCGCAGATCCTGACTGTTGATACGCTGACAGCCCTGGCCAGCAAGGGTTCATCTTCAAACACTTAGGAGAAAGCCATGATGAAGCATCTTCTCACCGCGGCGGCTCTGACGTTCGCCATGCCTGCCCTGGCAAATGCTGTCGTCGGCCAGCCGGCCCCCGCATTCACGGCGACGGACAGCAATGGCCGGTCTGTCAGCCTGTCTGACTACAAGGGCAAGACGGTGGTTCTGGAATGGACCAATGCCGAATGCCCGTTCGTGCAGAAATATTATTCCGGCGGCGACATGCAGAAGTTGCAGGCCGAGGCACGGGCGCAGGGCGTGGTCTGGCTGAACGTCAACTCGGGTGCGCCCGGCAAGCAGGGTGCAGTTTCCGGTGCCGAAGCGAACGCCAAGATGAAGCAGCAGGGCTTCAGGTCCACCGCCTATCTGCTGGACGGCGACGGTGCCGTCGGCCGCGCCTATGGCGCCAAGACGACGCCGCACATGTTCGTGATCGATCCGAAGGGCACGCTGGTCTATGCCGGCGGCATCGACAGCATCCCTACCGCAAACCCCAACGACATCAGCAAGGCGCAGCCGCTGGTAAAGCAGGCGCTGGCGGATGTAGCCGCCGGCAAAGCCGTGGCAACGCCGACGTCGAAGCCCTACGGCTGCTCGGTCAAATACTGAGGTTTGACTGCAGGTAACGAATGGCGGGGAGGGGCAGCAATGCCCCTCCCCTTTTCGGGTCAGCTCTTGCGTGGCTGGATGTGCAGTTCGCGCAACTGCTTTTCCGTCACGTTGCTGGGCGCGTTCATCATCAGGTCTTCCGCCCTCTGGTTGAGCGGGAAGAGCGTTACTTCGCGAATGTTGGGCTCGTCGGCCAGCAGCATCACGATCCGGTCCACGCCTGGCGCCGATCCGCCGTGTGGCGGGGCGCCATATTTGAAGGCGTTGATCATGCCGGGGAAGTTTGTGTTCACTTCCTCCTGCGTGTAGCCGGCGATTTCGAACGCCTTGTACATGATCTCGGGCTTGTGGTTCCGGATCGCACCGGACGACAGCTCCACGCCGTTACAGACAATGTCGTACTGGAAGGCGAGGATATCCAGCGGGTTCTTCGTTTCCAGCGCCTCCAGCTCGCCCTGCGGCATGCTGAAGGGGTTGTGGCTGAAGTCGATCTTGCCGGTTTCCTCGTCCGCCTCGAACATCGGGAAATCGACGATCCAGCAGAAGCGGTAGGCGCCCTGCTCGATGAGGCCCAGCTGTTCGCCAACGCGGGTACGGGCATAGCCCGCCAGCTTGGCGGTGGGCAGTTCCTTGCCGGCCGCGAAGAAGCAGCCGTCGTCCGGGCCGAGTCCGAGGGCGGCGTAGAGCGCCTCCATGCCTTCCGTCCCATGGTTCTTCGCGATGGGGCCGCCGAATTCGCCGCCCTTGCGGGTGACATAGCCAAGCCCGGCATGGCCTTCGCCGCGTGCCCACTCGTTCATGTCGTCAAAGAACTTGCGGCTCTTTTCGGCGGTCGCAGGCGCCGGGATGGCGCGCACGACGCCGCCCGAGCCGACGATCTTCTCGAACAGGCCGAAACCGCTGGTCCGGAAATGTTCGGTCACGTCCTTGATGATCAGTGGGTTGCGGAGGTCGGGCTTGTCGTTTCCATAATCCAGCATCGACTGGCGATAGGGAATGCGCGGGAAGGCACCTTCAGTGATGGCCCACGGCGTTTCGCGGTTCCAGCCGGCGAACTCCCCGAACACCCCCGCAAGCACAGGTTCGATGGCCTGGAACACGTCTTCCTGCGTCACGAAGCTCATCTCGAAGTCGAGCTGGTAGAACTCGCCGGGGCTGCGATCGGCGCGCGCATCCTCGTCCCGGAAGCAGGGCGCGATCTGGAAGTAGCGGTCGAAACCGGCCACCATCAGCAGCTGCTTGAACATCTGCGGCGCCTGCGGCAGCGCGTAGAACTTGCCCGGATGCAGGCGCGACGGCACCAGAAAGTCGCGCGCGCCCTCCGGGCTGCTCGCGGTCAGGATCGGCGTCTGGAACTCGGTGAAACCCTGCCCGATCATCCGCTGGCGGAGCGAGGCGATCACCTTGGAGCGCAGCATGATGTTGCGATGGATACGTTCGCGGCGGAGATCGAGGAAGCGGTAGCGAAGGCGGATGTCCTCCGGATAATCGGTATCGGCTGCCACCGGCAGCGGCAGCTCGGCCGCTTCGGATTGCACCGTCACGCCGCGCACGCGGACCTCGATTTCGCCGGTGGGCAGGTTCGGATTGTTGGTGCCAGGGGCACGGGCAACGACTTCGCCATCGATGGTGACGACCGATTCCAGCCGCAGGCCGTCCAGTGTGGCGAGGTGGGGCGATCCGGCAGCCGCAACAAGCTGGGTGAGGCCATAGTGGTCGCGCAGGTCGACGAACAGCACGCCCCCGTGGTCGCGCTTGCGATGGATCCAGCCGGACAGGCGGACGATTTCGCCGGCGTTGGCGGCGGTGAGCTGGGCACAATGATGGGTGCGATAGGCGTGTATCATGACGCGGCGGGTGAAGGCGGACGGCACGGCATTTGTCAAGCGCAGGGCGCCGTACAGGTGCGCTTTCGTCCAGTATTGCGCGCTGCGGGCGGCGGCTTTTGTCAAGCGCGTGTGACCGCGCTAACGGGTGACATGCAGATTCACCCGCTCGTTACCGACACCAGGACGCTTGCAAAGATCGTGAAGCGACTGAGAACGCACGATCATGTCTGCATCGACACCGAATTCATGCGGGAAAATACTTATTATCCAGAGCTTTGTCTGGTCCAGCTGGCAAGCCCGGAAGAAGCCTTTGCCTTCGACCCGCTGTCGGACGAGCTCGACATGGAGCCCTTTCTGGAGCTGCTTGCCGACGAATCGGTGCTGAAAGTGCTGCATGCGGGCGGGCAGGATATTGAGATTTTCGTGAACCTCACCGGAAAGGTGCCCTTCCCGCTGTTCGATACGCAGGTGGCGGCGATGGCGATGGGGATGGGCGAGCAGGTGAGCTATGCCAATCTGGTCGCACATTTCACCGGCCACCAGATCGACAAGGGCGCACGCTTCACCGACTGGGCGCGGCGGCCGCTGTCCGAACGGCAGATTCAATATGCCATCGGCGACGTCACCTATCTTTCCCAGCTGTTCCCCAAGATGGTGGCGAAGCTGCGCAAGACCAATCGCGGCGAGTGGCTGGACGAGGAAATGGCGCGGATATCCGAGCCGTCCAACTATGTCGTCGATCCGGAAGCGTCTTGGCAGCGGCTGAAACTGCCCAACCGCAAGCCCGAGGTGCTGGGGCGGCTGAAGGCGCTGGCGCGCTGGCGCGAGCATGAAGCGCGCGACAAGAACGTGCCGCGCGGCCGCATCGTGAAGGACGAGACGCTGGCCGATCTCGCCGCTTCTCCGCCGGCGACGCAGGCCGATCTGGCGCGTATTCGCGGATTGTCGCCGACATGGGCCGGGAATGCCATCGGTGGACGGCTGATGCAGGCGATACAGGAGGCCGGGCCGCTGCCCGAGCGGGAAATGCCGGCGAAGGACAATCGGCCGGGCCTGTCCTCTGAAGCATCGCTGATCGCCGATCTGCTGAAGCTGCTGCTGAAGATACGCGCCAAGGAAACAGGTGTTGCGCCACGTCTGGTGGCTCGCTCGGAAGATATGGAAGCGCTGGCAGGCGGCGTTCGCGATGGCTTGCCCATATTGGAGGGCTGGCGCCGCCAGATGTTCGGCGAGGATGCGCTGGCGCTGGTGGAAGGGCGGCTGGGATTCTCAGTCGTTGGCGGCAAGCTGAGGATGCGGACGCTGGAGGCACCGGCGCCGGAAAAGCCCGACCCGACCTAGAGCCTATTCCGAACGCATGGAATCGCCTTATCGGAAATCCATGCGGAAAAACAAAAGCCTGGAGCGGCCGATTTGATGCGATCAGATCGGAACCCGCTTTAGGATGCGAGCGTAAGCTTCGCTTCCAGCCCCATCGACTGCGCCAGCGTCCGGTGACGACGCACGACCGGCTCTCCGTATAGCGCAGCCGCTTCGGCATCGAGGCGAAGGGTGATCGACCGCGTGTCCCGCTGCAGCCATGCGTGGGCGAGGGGCTCGGCAGCTCCACCGCCCAGCCGCTGCCCCAGCCGCATCGCAAGTCCCCACTGCCGGGCGAGGTTCAGAAGGGGTTCCGGCAAGAGACTGCGCAGCATCGTCGCATGCGGCGACGCAAGCGCTCCGCCATTCACCACCCACAGTGCCGTGGCCAGCATCCCGCGGCCTTCCGCATCGATGCCCACCCAGTTTCCGTGCAGCGCCATGTCCATCCCGTCTTCGGCGCGCATGTCGGGATGCGCGCGCCAGGCCGTATCCGCCAGCAGGCAGGCGGCGTGGCGGATGCGGCGCAATTGGGCCGGTTCGGCCGGGAACAGCGGGTCGATGAAGCGGAGCAGAGCTTCCCCCACATCTGCGTTGGAACCGTCGGCAAAGCGGCCCATGCGCTCGGCCGCATCATGGGCCGCAAACAGCAGCGGATCCTGCCGCTGGGCTGCGGGCGACAATGCCTGATAGAGAAGGCCTTCGCGCAGGCCATAGGCCGACGTGACGATCGAGCTGCTGCCCAGCTTGCGGGTCACCGCCTTCAGCATCGCCGCCGCGCCCGGCAGCTGCGGCGCGCGCGATGCCGAGATACTGGGAACATCCTTGAGCGATTTGAGGGAGATGCGTGCAAGCGTGCGGATCATCCGATCCGGCGCGTCAACCGGCATCACATGCTGGTGAATGATCGGCAGCGGCCAGCCGGTGAGGTGCATGTGCAGCTGCGCCAGCGCCCGCCAGCTGCCGCCTACGGCATAGAAAGGCTTGCCCTGGCCCAGCTCGGCCCATTTCAGCTTCTTCAGCCCGGTGTCGATCTGCTTGAACAGCGAGCGGCGGCCGGACTTGCGGAAGGCATCCAGACGGAGCGCGCCGAGCGGCAAGGACAGCCGCTCGTGAATTTCCCCGCCGGCCACCCGCACCAGCTCCAGCGAGCCGCCGCCCAGGTCCCCGACTACGCCGTCTGCATGGGGGATGCCGGCGATGACACCCATTGCAGCGCCTCGCGCCTCTGTCTCGCCATCGATAATCTCGACATCCAGGCCGGTCTGTGCCCGGACGCGCGCAATGAACTTGGCGCCGTTGCGCGCGTCCCTGACGGCCGCCGTGGCGACCGCGCGCATGCTGTCTACGCCCATCGATTCGCAAAGCAGGGCAAAGCGGGCGAGAGCCGTAACCGCGCTGTCCATGGCTTCGGCCGAGAGCAGGCCGCCCGGCGAAAGGCCGCGCCCGAGACCTGCCAGAACCTTCTCGTTGAAGAGCACGGCGGGCGTCCGCATCAAGCCCTTGTAGACAACCAGGCGAACCGAATTGGAGCCGATGTCGATGATGGCGATGCGGGGCGAATCATGCGCAGACAAATGATTGGCTGCGCTCGTTTCGACTGCCACGCTCGCCATGATCAGGCGGGAACGCCGAGGGCCTGGGTGACGGCTGCCTTTACCGCTGCGATGGCATCGGCTGCCTTCCCGCCGTCGGGACCTCCGGCCTGGGCCATGTCGGCACGGCCTCCGCCGCCCTGCCCGCCCAGCGCAGCTGCGGCCGCGCGAACGAGGTCGACCGCGGAAACGGTGGCGGTGAGATCGTCGGTGACGCCGATGGCAACAGCAGCTCGGCCCTCGTTGACGGCGACGATGGCAGCAATGCCGGAGCCCATGCGCGCCTTTGCTTCGTCGACAAGGCCGCGCAGCGCCTTGGCTTCGACGCCTTGCAGCACTTGCCCGATGAAGGCCGTGGAGCCGATCTGCTCGGGGCCGGCGGCTTCTGCGGCAGGGCCTGCCAGGGCGAGTGCCTTTTTCGTTTCCGCCAGCTCGCGCTCCAGGCGCTTCACGGTGTCGGCCAGCGACAGCACCCGTTCGGGAAGCTCTTCCGGACGGGTACGCAGCGCCGAGGCGGTGGATTTCAGCAGCGCTTCCTGCTGGGCGAGATAGGCCAGAGCACCTTCGCCTGTCAGCGCCTCGATGCGGCGGATGCCCGACGATACGGCCGATTCCGAGACGATGCGGAACAGCGCGATGTCGCCGGTGGCGTTCACATGGGTGCCGCCGCACAGCTCCACCGAGTAGCTGCGGCCCGTGTCGGCCGGGCGGCCCATCGAGAGCACGCGGACCTCGTCGCCATATTTTTCGCCGAAGAGCGCGAGTGCGCCGGCGTCGATGGCGGCGTCCGGCGTCATCAGCCGGGTTCCGACGGGCAGGTTGGCGCGGATTTCGGCGTTCACCTGGGCTTCGATGGCGGCGATTTCGTCGGCGGTCAGCGCCTTCGGGTGGGAGAAATCGAAGCGCAGCCGATCGGGCGCGACCAGCGAACCCTTTTGCGAGACATGCTCGCCCAACACCCTGCGGAGCGCGGCGTGCATCAGGTGCGTGGCGCTATGATTGGCCTTCACAGCGGAGCGGCGGGCGGCATCGACCTTCAGCGAGACTGCTTCGCCGATCTTCAACGTGCCCGAAACCAGCTTGCCGCGATGTGCGTGCAGCTTGCCGAGCGGTTTGGCGGTGTCCAGCACATCGAAGACCGCGCCGGATCCTTCGATCGTCCCGGTGTCCCCGACCTGCCCGCCGGATTCGGCATAGAAGGGCGTCTGGTTGGTCAGGATCGTTACCTCGTCTCCGGCCTGCGCTGCGGATATTTCCGCGCCGTCCTTGACGATGGCGACGATTTCGCCCTGCGCCTGCGTGGCATTGTAGCCGATGAAGTCGGTCGCGCCGAGCTTCTCCACCAGGTCGAACCAAAGGCTGTCGGTGGCATTGGCGCCGCTGCCGGCCCAGGCCGCACGGGCGCGCTTCTTCTGCTCGGCCATGGCGGCGTCGAAGCCGGCCCGGTCGACGCCGATGCCCTGCCCTTTCAGCGCGTCCTCTGTGAGATCGTAGGGGAAACCGAAGGTGTCATAGAGGCGGAAGGCGACCTCGCCCGGCAATGTGTCGCCCTGCTTCAGATTTGCAGTCGCCTCGTCCAGCAGCTTCAGGCCGTTCTGCAGCGTCTGGCGGAAGCGGGTTTCCTCCAGCTTCAGCGTCTCGGTAATCAGCGCCTGCGCGCGCACCAGTTCCGGATAGGCCCCGCCCATGGTGGTGACCAGCGCCGGCACCAGCCGGTGCATCAGCGGCTCGGTCGCGCCCAGCAGGTGCGCGTGGCGCATCGCACGGCGCATGATCCGGCGCAGCACATAGCCGCGGCCTTCGTTCGCCGGCAGCACGCCATCGGCCACCAGGAAGCCCGAAGACCGCAGGTGATCGGCGATGATCCGGTGCGAGGCGCGCGTTTCCGGCGCATCGGGCGAGGTTTTCGTCAGCGCGGCGGATTCGGCGATCAGCGCCTTGAAGATGTCGATCTCGAAATTGTCGTGCGTGCCCTGCAGCACGGCGGCGACGCGTTCCAGCCCCATGCCGGTGTCGATCGACGGGCGCGGCAGCGGCACACGGGTTCCGTCCGGCTGCTGGTCGAACTGCATGAAGACCAGGTTCCAGATCTCCACGAAGCGGTCGCCATCCTCGTCCGGGCTGCCGGGAGGGCCGCCGAAGATATGGTCGCCATGATCGTAGAAGATCTCCGAGCAGGGGCCGCAGGGCCCGGTATCGCCCATCGACCAGAAATTATCGTTGGTGGCGATGCGGATGATGCGCTCGTCAGGCAGGCCGGCGATCTTCTTCCAGAGGTCAAACGCCTCGTCATCCGTGTGATAGACAGTGACGGTCAGCCGATCCTTCGGGATGCCCCACACGTTGGTCAGAAGATCCCAGGCGAGCGTGATCGCCCGTTCCTTGAAATAATCTCCGAACGAGAAATTGCCGAGCATTTCGAAGAAGGTGTGGTGGCGCGCGGTATAGCCGACATTGTCGAGATCATTGTGCTTGCCGCCGGCGCGAACGCATTTCTGAGACGAACCTGCCGTGCTGTAGGGACGCGTTTCCAGACCGGTGAACACGTTCTTGAAGGGCACCATGCCGGCGTTCACGAACATCAGCGTCGGATCATTCTGCGGCACGAGCGGCGCCGACGGCACCACCGTGTGGCCCGCGCGTTCGAAATGATCCAGGAAGGCCTGGCGGATGTCGGCTGTCGAAGTCATCTGGTCTGCCCAATAAATGCCGGTGCCCCCGGCTTGGCTCCATTAGGGGTCTGTGGGGTCTGTGTGCAAGTGCGGTGCACATTTGCAGGGCACTTGAAAGCGGCGTTCAGACCCCCAGATTTCAGTTCGCGGGAACGGTTGCCTTTGGGGGCCGCGCCTCGCGAAAGCCCGGCCGGAAGGCGGGCTGAACCATGACCATTGCTTTGAAAGGATGGACCCATATGCGCACGAATTTTGATTTCTCGCCCCTGCTCCGCTCGTCGGTCGGCTTTGAGAACCTGAACCGCCTGCTGGACAGCGTGGCCCGAGCCGCCGAAGGCGACAACAGCTTCCCGCCCTATAATATCGAGAAGCTGGGCTCGGATGCCTATCGCATCACCATGGCTGTCGCCGGCTTTGCCCGTGACGAGCTGGACATCACCGTGCAGGAAAACACGCTGGTCGTGACCGGTAAGGCGGCTGACGAAGCCCAACCCGCCGAGCGCAGCTTCCTGCATCGCGGTATCGCCAAGCGCGCATTCGAGCGCCGCTTCCAGCTGGCGGATGTAATCAAGGTGACCGGCGCCTCGTTCGAGAACGGCCTGCTCAACATCGACCTGGCCCGCGAAGTGCCCGAGCACAAGAAGCCGCGCAAGGTTGAGATCGGTGCCAACGACGCCCCGGTGATCGAAGGCGAAGCCGCCTGATCAGAAGGCGCTGAAACAGGAGGGGCCGCGGGCGAATGTCCGCGACCCCTTCATTGTTGTGGTTTGACGCGTCACGGAGCTGCGCTAGCATCCCGCAAAACGGGAGGACGAACGATGGGCTATCAGCTCGAACGAAAGCGCGACGCACTGGTCGACTGGCGCGAGGTCGGGTCGACGCCCTCGGCCGGACCCGGAGAGATCGTGGCGCGGATCGACCTTGCCGCGCTGACCTCCAACAACATCACTTATGCGGTGTTCGGCCGCCCGCCGCTTTCCTACTGGAACTTCTTTCCTGCCGCCGACGAGGCATGGGGTGTCGTCCCCGTGTGGGGCTATGCGACCGTCATCGAAAGCCGATCGGAACATGTCGCCGAGGGAAGCAAGCTGTTCGGCTACTGGCCCTCTGCCACGCACCTCAAAATGCTGCCCGGCAACCCGAGGCCCGGTGGATTTGTGGACATGAGCCCGCACCGGCAAGGGCTTTCGCCCGTGTACAACAGCTATCGCCTCACGGACGATCCGCCCGAGCTGGAACCGCTGGTTGCCCTGTTCCAGCCGCTCTATGGCACCGGCTATGTGCTGGCCGGTTCGCTGGCGGCCGAGGCTGCAAGCGGGGCGCCCATCATTTTCACCAGCGCTTCCTCCAAGACGGCGCTTGCTACGGCATTCAACCTCGGCAAGGCCGGAGCCAATGTGATTGGCCTGACGTCGGCTGGCAACAAGGCGTTTGTCGAGCAGACCGGCTTCTATCGGCAGGTGCTGACCTATGACGAGATCGACGAACTGGCACCGGGAACGGATGCCGTTGTGATCGATTTCTCCGGCAATGCGGCCCTGAAAAAGCAGCTGCACCAGACCCTGGTCGGAATGGCTTCCAGCATCGCTGTCGGCGTTACCGACTGGGAGGCACTGCAGCCGCCGGATGCGGAGCCGCTTCCCGGACCGCAGCCAAGCTTCTTCTTTGCGCCGACGCTCTGGGAGGAACAGGCCCGGACGCTTGGCCCCGCGAAGTTCGAGGCAAATCTCGCCTCCAGCATGCGCCAATTCCTGGAAACGACGCCGCGCTGGCTGCGGGTGGAGGAAGTGCGCGGCGTGGACGGATATGCGCAGGCGTTCGGCAAGCTGATGCAGAACCGATCGCCCGCGAATACCGGGATCGTCTGGAAGCCCTGAGCCCGCTATCCTAGCCCCGTGCGGTTTCCCGCCGCTCGACCGAGAAGCGCTTCAGCTGCTCCGCCGGCTCTTTCCATTCGGGGTTGATTGCGGCCGCCGCCGTATAGTCCTCGAAAGCGCGGCGGACATTGCCGACCAGCTCGTAGGCGACCGCGCGCGTATACAGCGCGACTTCTGGCCTGGACGGGTTCATCTCCAGCCCGCGGGTAAGGCTGGCGATGGCCTCGGAATCCCGGCCGCCAACGTGCAGGAGGGCAATACCGAGATTGACGTGCGCTTCCGCCAGTTTCGGCTCCATCCGGATCGCTTCCCGATAATCGGCAAGCGCCGATTCAAGGCTGCGGGCCTGCATGTAGATGATGCCCCGGTTGACCAGCGTTGCCGCCCGATCCCGGCGCGACATCAGCTCATCCTCAAGCGCCCGAGAACAGGTGGTGACGCTGGCGGCAGTTTCCTTCTTCAGCTCGGCCGCGGCATAGCATTCGCGGCCCAGCCCGCCCCCGAGGATGGTTACCGCTGCGTTGGTGCCTGACGCTGCAAGCGCGGCCGCCAGTAGCAGAGTTGATCGGAACGCAAACCCCGACATGGGCACAAGTGCGAGTCTTCGCATCGTTTCTCTCCTACCCCTCTTGGCAGCGAGATTAGCATATTCCCCGACCAAGAACAGCTGGCCGGACAATCAACGACTGCGGTAGGTTACATGTCCCATCTTGCGGCCGGGAGCCGCTTCGGTCTTGCCATACAAGTGCAGCGAAGCCGATGGATCGGCGAGAATTTCCGGCCAGCGGTCGATATCCCGGCCGAGCAGGTTTTTCATCTCGACGCGTGGGGCCGTCAGGCCCACCGGCCCCAGCGGCAGGCCGCAGATGGCGCGAATGTGCTGGGTGAACTGGGAGGTTTCCGCACCCTCGATGGTCCAGTGTCCGCTGTTGTGAACCCGAGGCGCCATTTCGTTGAAAACGGGGCCATCGGCTGTCGCGAAGAATTCGCAGGCAAGGACGCCGATATAGTTCAGCGCATCGGCAATGCGGACAACGAGCGAAGTCGCTGCCTCTATATGCGCAGGATCGAGTTCGGTTGCAGGAACCGTGGTGAGGGCGAGAATGCCGTCGTCGTGACGGTTCAGGCAGGCGGAATAATGCTGTTCCTGCCCGCCGGGACAACGGGCGACCAGGATCGAGAACTCGTGCTGGAAACGCACGAAACCCTCGAGGATGAGGCCGGCGGCGCCCAGCTCCGCAAAGGCCGATGCAGCTTCGCCGGCGGAGGAGATGCGGATCTGCCCCTTGCCGTCATAGCCGAAGCGGCGGGTCTTCAGGATGGCGGGAGTTCCGAGCTCGCCGATAGCCGATTCAAGGTCGGCGATGGTTTCAACAGCGCGATAGGGTGCAGGCGTACCGCCAAGGCTCTCCACGAACTGCTTTTCGCGAAACCGGTCCTGGGCGACATCGAACGCCTCGTGGCCGGGGCGGACGGGGCGGACCCCCTCCAGGAACGCCAGTGTGTGCGAGGGTACGTTCTCGAACTCGCAGGTGACAACGTCCACGCGCTCAGCAAAGCGCCGGAGCGCGGCTTCATCGTCATATCCGGCACGCGTGGTTTCGGCGGAGACTTCGGAGGCCACCAGCTCCCCGTCGGGCGCAAAGACATGCACCTTGTAGCCCAGCGGAGCGGCCGCCAGCGCCAGCATCCGGCCGAGCTGCCCGCCGCCGAGAATACCAATTGTGGAGCCAGGTGGAATGACGCTCATATCGGCCGCATTCAGCTCTGAAGTCCCGGCGGGGCATCGGCTACCGCGTCTGTCTGCTTTTGCCGCCAGGCCTTCAGCCGTTCAGCCAGCGCGGTATCGGACGTGGCGACGATAGAGGCCGCAAGCAGGCCGGCATTGGTGGCGCCTGCCTTGCCGATGGCCAGCGTGCCAACCGGAATGCCGGCGGGCATTTGCACGATCGAGAGCAGGGAATCCTGCCCAGAAAGCGCAGCAGACTGCACCGGCACGCCCAGCACGGGCAGATGTGTGAGGCTGGCGACCATGCCCGGAAGATGCGCGGCGCCGCCGGCGCCGGCGACGATCACCTTCAACCCGCGATCCGCAGCGCTTTCGGCATAATCGACCATTCGGCGCGGCGTCCGGTGGGCAGAGACGATCTTCACCTCATGCGGGACTTGCAGTGCGTCCAGCACCTCGACAGCATGGCGCATCGTCTCCCAGTCGGAAGCGCTTCCCATGATGATACCGACCAAAGCTGTCACAGGCCCATCCCCGGCAAAAAAGGGGCGTTAAGGGCGCTTTGCGCTCTTTGCAAGCCTCAGCCGAGTTCCAGGAAGCGGCGGCTGACGGCATTCAGATTGTCGTCCAGCTCGTAGAGTATGGGAACGCCGGTGGGGATTTCGAATTCCACGATGTCCTCGTCGGAAATGCGAGACAGATGCTTCACCAGCGCCCGAAGCGAATTGCCGTGCGCGGCGATGACGACGCGCTTGCCAGCCTTCAGCTCGGGAACGACCAGCGAGGTATAGGCCGGAAGTGCGCGGGCGATCGTATCCTTCAGGCTCTCGGTCGAGGGGATGGGGAGCCCGGCATAGCGGCGATCCTTCGCCACATCGAACTCGCTGCCTGCCAGTTGCGGCGGCGGCGGAATATCGAAGCTGCGGCGCCAGATCTTTACCTGTTCGTCGCCATGCTTTGCCGCCGTTTCGGCCTTGTTGAGCCCGGTGAGGCCGCCATAGTGGCGCTCGTTGAAGCGCCAGTCGCGGGTGACGGGGAGCCACAGCCGCCCCATTTCCTCCAGCACGATGTTCAGCGTCTTGATGGCGCGGGTCTGCAGGCTGGTGAAGCTGGTGTCGAAATCAAAGCCCTGCGCGGCGAGCGCCCGGCCGGCGGCCCTGGCTTCGCCAACACCCTTTTCGGTGAGATCCACATCCCACCAGCCGGTGAAGCGGTTTTCCAGGTTCCACGACGACTGGCCGTGACGGATGAGCACGAGTTGCGGCAAGCTATACCCCTATCTGAGATCGTCGATGATATCGGCCAGCGCGGCCAGGCAGCCACGCGCCAGATGCTTTGAGCGATCGGGCGACCAGCCGTGGAGCGGATCGGGCAGCTCGTTCGCATCCTTGAACGGCATTTCCAGCGTTGCAGACACGCAGCCGAATCGCTGCGCCAGCTGATTTGTGGACATGGCGAGGTTTGCCGTGCCCTTGGCAGCAACGGGATAGCCGACCTTCGTCTGGAAATCGGCATTGTGAAAGCAGAGCTGCTGCTTGTAGCGCTCCAGCAGGCCCAGCTGCTTGTCGGTGATGTCGGGGATGCCCTCAAAGCCGGCTATGAACACATGTGGCAGCGCTTCGTCGCCATGCACATCCAGCGCGAAATCGACCCCGGTTTCGTCCATCCGGTTGCGCACGGCCAGCACTTCCGGTGACCTCTCGCGTGTAGGGTTTGCCCATTCGCGGTTGAGGTTCGCGCCCGCTGCATTGGTGCGCAGATAGCCGCGCGCGGAGCCGTCCGGGTTCATGTTGGGAACGATGTGGAAGCGCGCCTTCGACAGCAGCTTGCGCGCAATGGGAGAGGCCGGATCGGTCAGTTCCTCCAGCGCTCCTTCCATCCACCACTCCGCCATCGTCTCGCCCGGGTGCTGGCGGGCATAAAGCCAGATCATGCGCGGGCCCTCACCGATCTCGATGCAATCGATCGCGCGGCCATCGAGCGACTGGCCCAGCACCGTGGTGAGAACGCCCGGTTTTGCGCCGATGCGCGCCACCAGGTCGTGGTGCCGTTCCAGCGAATAGGGCGCGAAATAAGCGCACCAGACGATATCGGCCTTCGGCGTCAGGCGGATACTCAGCGTTCCTTCCGCCTTGTCATAGCTCGTATCCGCCTGCGTCCAGTTCAGACGGTCTTCCGAGACGCGGGCGCGGTATTCCGGCCAGCCGCCAGGATAGGCGGATTGCGCCAGCCCGGTGATGTCGAGGCGAATGGGACGCCCCTTGGCGCCGGCGACGCGAAAATGAAACCACTGGAAGAACTCGCCGCCGGCATCCTTGCGGATCGCAAGGCGGACGAAATCCGGCGCGGGTTGGTCCAGAAGCTGAATGTTGCCCGAATCGAAGGCGCTTGAGATACTGATGCCCATAGGTGGCGACTAGCAGCGCCTGTTGCCTGCGCCAACCGACCAGCACGCATGCCCGCCAAGACGATGTCGCGTTTGACTTTTGCCGCCGTCTTCCCTATGCGCCGCGGCTCATTTCGACTCCCTATTCAAGGTGCCACCATGAAGATCCGCAACAGCCTGAAGTCCCTCAAGGGCCGGCACCGCGACAACCGCGTCATCCGTCGCCGCGGCCGTACCTACGTCATCAACAAGACGAACCGCCGCTTCAAGGCCCGCCAGGGCTGATCTTGCAGACCAGGCCACGGGCCGTCGTCTGGGACGTCGGCCATGTGCTCTACGACTGGGATCCGCGCTTCCTCTATGCGAAGCTGATACCCGATTCCGATCGACTGGACTGGTTCCTTTCGAACGTAGTTACGCGCACCTGGCATTTCCAGCATGATGCCGGCCGCCCCTTTGCGGAAACTTCCGCAGAGCTGATGGCGCTGCATCCGGATCATGCCGGACTGATCGCCGAATATGGCCCCCGCTGGCTGGAAACGATTCCCGGCCCCATCCCCGGCACGCATGACCTTGTGAAGCGGCTGGCCGCGGCCGGTGTGCCGCAATATGGCATCACCAACTTCTCCGGCGAGTTCTGGGACCGGTTCCGGCCGACCGCACCGCTGTTCGATCATTTCACGGACATTGTCGTTTCCGGGCACGAACAGCTGGTGAAACCCGACTCCGCAATCTACGAGCTGGCCAGACAACGCTTCGGGCTGGGCGACGGCGAAGCGCTTTTCATCGACGACAACGCAGCCAATGTCGAAGCAGCTCGGAATGCGGGCTGGCACGCGCACCGCTTTGAAGGCGCCGCCGGCGCGGAAGCAGCGATGAAAGCCCTTGGCCTGCTGGCTTAGCGGCGCTTGCTGGCCTGGGACGTGAACCCATAAACGGGAGGCATTTTGACGCGATTTTCAGCCCCTAGACGCGTGAGCAAGCGCAGACCAGCTACTTGAAGGTAGCTGGCAAGCGCAGCGAGCGCTGGATCGGGTCTGAAAACCGCGCCTCCGGTTTATGGGTTCACGTCCTGAAGTCCGGCCGCCTGCATCAACGCTTCGGTCGAAGGATCGAACCCCGCCGTTTCGCCCGCCGCCAGCTTGTTGGCCACCTGCTTGCCCAGTTCCACACCCCATTGGTCGAACGGGTTGACGCCCATCAGCACGGCTGCGCTGAACGTCCGCGCTTCATAGAAGGCGAGCAGCGCGCCGAGGCGTGCGGGCGTGAGTTCGTCGAGCAGGATCGTCGCCGAGCCGCGATTGCCGGGGAAACCCTTGGCACTGGCGAGCGCAGCGTCGCCCTTGGCTTCTGCCAGCGCTTCCTTGGCCGTTCGGCCCCGCAACAGCGCCGCCCCTTGCGCAAAACAGTTTGCCAGCAACAGCTTGTGATGGATGGGATCAAGGCTGTGCTCGGGCTTGCCCACCGCTACGAACTCGATCGGGTCGGTATGCGTGCCCTGATGCAGCAGCTGGAACACCGCGTGCTGCGCATCCGTCCCCGTCCCGCCCCAACTGATCGCTGCAGTGGGGAATGGCAGCGGCGTGCCGTCGCGCGCAACCGACTTGCCGTTCGATTCCATTTCCAGCTGCTGGAGATAGGGCGGCAGCAGGCGCAGCCGCTCGTCATAGGCGAAAATGCCGCGCGTCGGCTTGCCCAGGAACGCCGCCTGCCAGACATCGATCATTGCCGCCAGAACAGGTGCATTGGCCAGCAGGGGGGTAGAGAGGAAATGTCTGTCCATCGCATGCGCGCCGTCGAGCAGCGCCTCGAAGGCGTCCGGCCCACTGCGGATGGCCAGCGGCAAGCCAACCGCCGACCAGAGCGAGTAGCGGCCGCCTACGGATTCGGCGAACGGCAGGATATGCTCGATTCCCGCCGCCCGCGCCTTTTCCGGCGCTGCAGTCACGGCAATTACCCGCGAAATCGGATCCGGCACGTCATTGGCCTGCAGCCAATCCAGCGCCGACTTCAGGTTGGTGAGCGTTTCCTGGGTCGTGAAGGTCTTGGACACGGCGATCAGCAGGGTTTCTGCCGGATCGGCCGCGGCGAATGCGCGCGCCAGCGCCGCACCATCGATGTTCGCGGCGACATGCACTTCGGGGCCGTCCGAACGAGTGCCCAGCGCATCGACCAGCAGATGCGGGCCCAGCGCCGAGCCGCCGATGCCGATATGGATCAGATGGCGAACCGGCCCCAGCTCGCCCGCACGCACCTTGCGGGCCATTTCCAGCAGGGGCGCCTGCTCTGCCCGCAACTTCGGATCGCGCAACTGCATATGCGTTGCGGCCCGCTGTTCTGACTGGTTTACGACCTCGCCCGCCGCAAGTTTCCGCCACCATGCAGAGAGGTCAGCCTCGATCGCCAGTCCTGCCAGCGCCTGCATCTGCATGCCGGAGACAGGCAGCTTGCTGAAATCGAAGACGATGCCGTCGACCTTCGGCGACATGGTGGTGAGCCGGTCAGGCTCCTCGTGGAACAACTCCAAAACAGGAAGTTGCGGGGCTTGGGCGAGTTTCCGGAGCAGGCTCCAGGCAGTGGTCTGATGCGGCAACATAGGCGACTGGTAGCGCAAAGCTTCGGCGCTTTCGAGGGGTCGACTGTCGCACGGGATTCCCTTGGGGGCTGCCGGCGCGTGCAGGCAGAAGCTTGACAGGCCCGTGCCCCGGCGCCACGCGAAGCGTCATGGATTCCACCTATGCCTGCCAAGACGACCGCGCCCGCCATGTGGCAGCCGGAGAGCGTCTGGCGGCGGTGCTGGTGCCCGCCATCAAGCTGATCGGCGCCGCCCTGCTGATAGCGCTCGCGCTTCGGTCCTTCGTGGTACAGCCCTTTGCCATCCCCTCCGGTTCGATGTCTCCTGAGCTCAAAGCCGGTGATTTTGTGCTGGTCGACAAGGCCGCCTATGGATGGAACCTTGCCTCGCTGCCGCTGGTGCGACCGGTGACAGTGGAAAACCCCGATTCAACCCGTCGGGTGTTGGGGAAACAGGTAAATGCCGGGGATGTGGTTGTTTTCGTCGCTCCGGACGGGCGCGACTATGTGAAGCGCGTGGTCGCTTCCGGCGGCGATCGGGTGTCGCTGCATGATGGGCAGCTGATCCTGAACGGCAGGCGGGTGGATTGCGTGCCGGCGGAAAATGGCCTGTGTCGCGAGATCCTGCCCAATGGCCAAAGCCACCTCATTCGCACCGGCCCGGGCGGGCCGCTTTCCGAATATGCCGAAGTTGTAGTTCCCGCCGGCCACTATTTCGTGCTGGGCGACAACCGCAATGCCAGCGCCGACAGCCGCCTTTCGCGTGCCGATGGCGGCGTGGGAATGGTGGCAGACGGGCAGATTTTCGGAAAGGCCTCGCGCATCTTCTTTTCCGCCCAGGACAAGGTGAGATGGCGCCGGATCGGGCAATCCATTGACTGAGCGATCCACCGAATGGGCGCGCGAGGCGCTGGGCGTTTCGCTGACAGACGGCGACCTCCTGCTGCGTGCGCTGACGCACAAGAGCGTTGGGCCGGACAATTATGAGCGACTGGAGTTCCTGGGCGACCGGATCCTGGGCGCGGTGATCGCTGACTGGCTGTATGCCGACTTTCCGAAGGAGCCCGAGGGCAAGCTGACCCGGCGCTTCCATCAATTGGTGAGCCGCGACAGCTGCGCCAGAATCGCAAGACAGGTCGGCGTGCCTTCCGTCGTTCGGCTGGGCCAGCAGGCGCGCGCCGACGGCGGCGCCGACAGCGAGAATATCCTAGGCGATGTGATGGAGGCGCTGCTGGGCGCCGTCTATCTCGAACAGGGGATGGACAGCGCCCGGGGAGTCATCCGCCGCCTGTGGGCAGCAGAGGTGAGCAGCGCCACCGAGGCGCCCAAGCACCCCAAGATGCAGCTTCAGGAATGGGCGGCTGCCAACAATCTGAAATCGCCTGTCTATCGGCTGCTGGGGCGCAGCGGACCGCACCACAGCCCGCGCTTCCGGGTGGCGCTCGCCATTTCCGACCTGCCATCTGTCGAGGCCGAAGGCACATCCAAGCAGGAGGCCGAGACGTTGGCCGCGCGCGCATTCCTGGAGGCCCATGCAGTCTGAAACTGCCACCCGCTGCGGCGTGGTCGCGCTGATCGGTGCGCCGAACGCCGGCAAGTCGACGCTGGTGAATGCCATCGTCGGGCAGAAGGTGGCGATCGTCAGCCCCAAGGTGCAGACCACGCGTGTGCGGCTGACCGGGGTAGCGCTGGAAGGCGAGGCGCAACTGCTGCTGGTGGATACGCCGGGCGTGTTCCAGCCCCGCCGCCGGCTGGACCGGGCGATGGTGCAAAACGCCTGGGAAGGGGCGGCCGACGCGGATGTCATCCTGGCGCTGGTGGATTCGAAGGCAGGGCTGCGTACCGAGGTGAAGGCTCTGCTGGCGACGCTGGCCGAACGGCGCGAGCCGAAATGGCTGGTGCTGAACAAGGTCGATATCGCCGACAAGGAGCGCCTGCTGGGGCTGGTGGCGGAAGCAAACGCGTTGGCGCCGTTCGACGAGACCTTCATGGTCTCGGCGCTTTCCGGTGACGGCGTTGCCGATCTGAAATCGGCGCTGGCAAAAACAGTGCCGCAAGGGCCCTGGCTGTTTCCGGAAGACCAGCTTTCCGATGCGCCTGCGCGGTTGATGGCGACCGAACTCGTCCGCGAGCAGCTGTTCCTGCAGCTTGGGCAAGAGCTTCCCTATTCGGTAGCCGTGATCGCCGAGAAGTTCGAGGAACGCGCCGACGGCTCGGCCGCCGTCCATGCACAGATCCTTGTGGAGCGCGACAGCCAGAAGGCGATTGTTGTCGGCGCCAAAGGTTCGCGCGTGAAGGCCATCGGAGAGGCTGCGCGCAAGGAAATGACCGAACTTCTGGGGCGGCCCGTCCACCTGTTCCTGCATGTGAAGGTGAAGCCCGGCTGGGCCGATGACCGCCACACCTGGCGCGACCTGGGGATGGACTGGGTGGAGTGACCGCAAAGCGGACACGCCAATGCTGACCTTCGAGGACGAAGCGCTGGTGCTGACCGCCCTGCCTCACGGCGAGAACGGCGCCGTGGTGCGCTTCCTGTCGATGCAGGGTGGATTGCGCTCGGGCTTTGTGGCGGGAGCACGGGGCAAGGCGAAGCGTGCCGTCCTGCATCCCGGCAACCGCGTGGAGCTGGCGCTGAAGGCGCGGGCCGAAGGGCAGCTGGCCAGCGCAACGGTAGAGCTGGTGGAAAGCCGCGCGCTGCTGGCGTTCGAGCCGCAACCGGCAGCAATATTGGCGTGGCTCACGGCGATTTCAGCAGCGGCTTTGGCCGAGGAGGTTCCACATCCTCGCCTCGCCGGTGCGCTGGACGCGCTGCTTTCAGGCCTTGCTGCAGGCCTCACCGGCAGCGAGGCGACATCTGCACTGGCGCGCTATGAACTGCTGTTGCTGGAGGAAGAGGGTTTCGGGCTCGACCTGAGCGCCTGCGCGCTGGGAGGATCGACAGATGATCTGGCCTTCGTGAGTCCGAAGAGCGGACGGGCCGTCAGCCGCGCGCAAGCCGCCGGCCAGCCATGGGAGCGGCAGTTGCTGCCCCTGCCGGGTTTCCTGCTGCACGGCGGTGGGAGCACTGTGGCGGAAGCGGCGGAGGCACTGGCGCTGACGGGGCATTTCCTGGCGCGGCACTGGCTCCATGGCGAGCTGCTGGAAGGGTTGCGGCGGCGGGCAATTGCGGGAACATCGCCTGAACAGTTGGCAGCGCGCGGGGAGCCTCCTAAAGCCTCTCCATGACCACCGATGCCGACGCAGGAATCATTGAAGCCCCCTTTGGCGACGCGCTTTCCGAACGCTATCTCGTCTATGCCCTGAGCACGATCACCGCGCGCTCGCTGCCCGATGTCCGCGACGGGCTGAAGCCGGTGCACCGCCGCCTGCTGTGGGCGATGCGTCTGCTGAAGCTGGACCCGGCGAACGCACCCAAGAAATGCGCCCGCGTGGTCGGCGACGTGATCGGCAAATATCATCCACATGGCGACACCGCAGTCTATGACGCGATGGTCCGCCTCGCGCAGGATTTCGCGCTGCGGTACCCGCTGGTCGAGGGGCAGGGGAACTTCGGCAACATCGACGGCGATAACGCCGCCGCCATGCGCTACACCGAGGCCCGGCTGACGCGCGCCGCCATCCTGCTGATGGAAGGAGTGGACGACGAGACGGTCGCCTTCAAGCCCACCTACAATGGCGAAGAGGAAGAGCCGGAAGTGTTCCCGGCGGCCTTCCCGAACCTGCTGGCGAACGGCGCCACCGGAATCGCCGTGGGTATGGCGACCTCCATCCCGCCGCACAATGTGGCCGAGATCGCTGCGGCGGCGAACTTGCTGCTGGATGATCCGGCGGTAAATCTCGCCACCTTGATGGCGATGATGCCAGGACCGGACTTCCCGACCGGTGGCATCATCGTGGAGCCACGCGAGAGCCTGATCGAGGCCTATGCGACCGGGCGCGGCGGCGTTCGCTTGCGGGCGCGCTGGTCTGTCGAGGAGCTCGGGCGCGGCACCTGGTCCATCGTCGTCAGCGAGATCCCGTGGGGCGTGCAGAAGGGCCGGCTGATCGAGCAGATCGCCCAGCTGATCGCCGACAAGAAGCTGCCCATACTGGAAGACGTCCGCGACGAGAGCGACGCCGAGATCCGGCTGGTCCTCGAGCCGCGCTCGCGGAACGTCGATCCCGAACAGCTGATGGAGGGGCTGTTTCGCCTGACCGATCTGGAAACGCGCATTTCCATCAATCTGAACGTGCTGCTGCCCGACCGGACGCCAAAGGTGCTGGGGCTGCGCGCGCTGCTGCAGGCGTGGCTGGATCACCGGCAGGACGTGCTGGTGAAGGCCAGCCGCCATCGCCTGAGCGAGATCGTAGACCGGCTGGAGCTGCTCGCCGGCTATATCATCGCCTACCTGAACCTCGACGAGGTCATCCGCATCATCCGCACCGAGGATGAACCCAAGCCGGTGCTGATGGCCGCCTTCCAGCTGACGGAGCGGCAGGCCGAAGCGATCCTGAACATGCGCCTGCGCAGTTTGCGCAAGCTGGAGGAAATGGAACTTCGCCGCGAGCAGGAGAAGCTGCAGGCCGAGCGCGAGGACCTGGATGCGTTGGTCGGCTCGACCGCAAGGCAGAAGACCGCGCTAAAGAAGCAGCTGGCGGCGCTGATGAAGGAGTTCGGCGGCGCAACGGCCATCGGCAAGCGCCGTTCCGACTTTGCCGATGCGCCCGTCGTGGCCGCGATCAGCCGGGAATCGATGATCGAGCGCGAGGCCGTCACCGTCATCATCTCGCAGCGGAACTGGATTCGCGCGCAGAAGGGCCATGCGGACCTCGGCCAGCTGGACGGACTGAAATTCAAGGAAGGCGACGGGCTTTCCCGCGCCTTCCACGCCGAAACGACCGACCGCATCCTGCTGGCGGCTTCGGGCGGCCGCTTCTTCACCGTGCTCGCCAACGATCTGCCGGGCGGGCGCGGTTTCGGCGAACCGCTGTCGCTGATGGTCGATTGGCCGCAGGGCGAAGACATCATCGCCGCCCTGCCCTTCAAGCCGGGTCTGAAGTTGCTGCTGGCGGCAACGGATGGGCGCGGTTTTGTTGCCAATGCAGACGAGCTGCTTGCCGAAACCCGCAAGGGCCGGCAGGTCGTGAACCTGAAGGCAGACCCCACAGGAAAGAACGGGCCAAAATTCGCCTTCATCCGCCCGATCGGCGACGGGCACGACCATGTGGCGGTGATCGGCGACAACCGGAAACTGCTGGTTTTCCCGCTGGAGGCGCTGCCGGAAATGGCGCGCGGGCAAGGCGTGGCGCTGCAGAAATACAAGGACGGCGGGCTTTCCGACGTGATGACGCTGAAACTGGCGGATGGGCTCAGCTGGAAGCTGCAGGGCGAATCGGCGCGCACGCGCACGGAAACCGACCTGACGCCCTGGCTCGGCTCGCGGGCTGCCGCCGGACGCTTGCCTCCACAGGGCTTCCCGAAGGATAACCGCTTCCAGTAGCAGGGTTTCGGGAGTTGTAGGGGAGAGTGATGCTGAAGACCGGGATAACAGCAGCGCTGCTGCTGATGTCGACACTGGTTCAGGCGGCGGAGACTCCGGCCGAGACGCTCTTCCGAAATGTTCGCGTCTATGACGGCAGGGGAGACGCTCTGTCCGCTCCCACCTCCGTGCTGGTGCGCGGCAACCAGATCGCCGCAATCGGGGCCGGCGCAACGGCAGCCGCCGGGGCGAAGGTGATCGATGGCGATGGCCGTACGCTGATGCCGGGCCTGATCGACGCCCACTGGCACGCGATGTTCGTTCGCCCCACACCCCAGCAGATGCTGACGGGCGACATCGGCTTTGCCAACATCCAGGCCGGCGCCGAGGCCACTGCCACGCTGATGCGCGGCTTCACGACGGTGCGCGATGCAGGCGGCCCCGTGTTCGGGCTGAAGCAGGCGATCGATGCAGATCTGGTGGCCGGACCACGGATCTGGCCCTCGGGCGCGATGATCACCGTCACCAGCGGCCACGGCGATTTCCGCCAGACCAGCGAAATCCCGCGCGACAGCTCGCAGCCGCTGTCGCGTATGGAAGTGCTGGGCGCCGCTATGGTAGCCGACAGCCCCGACATGGTCCGCCAGCGGGTGCGCGAGCAACTGATGCTGGGTGCCAGCCAGATCAAGCTGACCGCGGGGGGCGGGGTCTCGTCTCCCCACAGCCCGCTGGATGTATCCACCTTCACCACGGAAGAGCTGAAGGCAGCGGTGGAGGCGGCCGACAACTGGGGCACCTATGTGATGGTGCACGCCTATACGCCCGCTGCCGTCCGCCGCGCGATCGACGCCGGCGTACGCGTGATCGAACATGCGCATCTGATCGATGATGCGACGGCCAAATATATGGCGGAAAAGCGCATCTGGCTTTCTTCGCAGCCGATCACCGAAGTGGATTTCGGCGGCATGTTCCCGCCCGGCAGCGATCAGGATCTGAAGGCGAGGATGGTGTTCACCGGCACCGACAACCTCTTCAGGCTGGTGAAGAAATACAAGCTGCACATGAGCTTCGGCACCGATGTGCTCTTCTCCGAGGCCATGGGGCGGCGGCAGGGCGCCATGCTGGTCGGCATGAACCGCTGGTTCACGCCCGCCGAGGTGCTTCGGCAGGCCACCTCCTCCAACGGCGAACTGCTGGCATTGTCCGGCAAGCGCGCACCCTATCAGGGCAAGTTGGGTGTCGTGGAGGTAGGCGCGCTGGCCGACCTTCTGCTGGTGGAGGGCGACCCCATCAGCAATTTGTCGCTGCTGGCGGATGCCGACCGGAATTTCCGCGTCATCATGAAGGATGGCAGGATCTACAAGAACAACCTGGAGGCAGAATGATGCGCGCGGTTACGCTGCTCGCCATCCCGACGCTGTGCCTGGCCGCCCCCGCGCTGGCCGATATCCGCTTCAGCAATGTGCGGGTGTTCGATGGCACCAGCGCCCGGCTTTCAGCGCCGACGGACGTGCTGGTGGTCGGCAATCGAATCGAGGCCATCGGCCCTGCGGCCCGTTCCGCCGGCGGCGCGACCGTGATCGACGGCAGGGGCCGCACGCTGATGCCGGGCCTGATCGACGTGCATGTCCACCTGACGTTCGGCGCCCTCACCATGCCGCAGCTGATGTCGCCCGACCTTACCCCCGCCTCTGCCGAAGCGGCGGCGGCGGAGCAGGCGAAGGCGATGCTGCTGCGCGGCTTTACCAGCGTGCGCGATGTGGGCGGCCCGATCTGGGGGCTGAAGGCCGGCATCGACAAGGGCAGCTATCAGGGCCCCCGCATCTGGCCTTCGGGCGCGACCATCAGCCAGACAGGCGGGCACGGCGATTTCCGCACGCCGGCCGAGCGCTCGCGCCGCTATTTCGGCAAGGCGTCCCGCGCCGAGGAGCTTGGAGCGACCTTCATCGCCGACGGCCGCGACGATGTGCTGACCGCCACCCGCGAAAACCTGCGCTTCGGCGCCAGCCAGATCAAGCTGATGGCAGGCGGCGGCACTTCCTCGGAATATGATCCCGTCGACGTCACCCAATATACGCTGGACGAAATGAAGGCGGCGGTGGAGGCCGCCGACGACTGGAACACCTACGTGACTGTCCACGCCTATACCGACAAGGCCGTGCGACGCGCCGTCGAGGCCGGTGTGAAGTGCATCGAACATGGCCAGATGATGTCCGAAGACACGCTGAAGCTGCTGCGCGATCGCGGCGTATGGCTGTCGCTGCAGGTGCTGCGCGAAACCACGCCCGACATGTCGCCACAGCGTGCGGAAAAGCGCAAACCGGTAATTGAGGGCCAGCCGCGCGTTTGGGAGACAGCCAAAAACCTGGGCGTGAAGCTGGCCTGGGGAACCGATTTCCTGTTCGAGCCGGCGCTGAACAGCACACAAAACGCGAACCTGCTGGAACTGAAGCAATGGTTCACGCCAGCTGAAATCCTGAAGCTCGCCACCCACGACAATGCCCAGCTGCTGGCGCTTTCCGGTCCGCGCTCGCCCTATCCGGGAAAGCTGGGCGTGGTGGAGGAAGGGGCGCTGGCTGACCTGATCCTGGTGGATGGCGACCCCATCGCCAACATCGCGCTGGTGGCGGACCCGGGCAAGAATTTCCGTGTTATCGTGAAGGACGGCAAGATCGTGAAGAACAACCTGTGAGTGTATCCAGACTATTGCTGGCGGCGCTGCTTGCGGTCGCCGCCCCGGCTGCAGCCCAGGAACCCGCAACGCCACCCCGCTATCAGATGCCCAACAGCGAGGTGTGGCGCATTCCGGCAAAGGCGCTGGGGCGCGAGTATGAATATGTCGTCAACCTGCCGCTGGGTTATGCTTCCAACCCCGAGCGCCGCTATCCCGTGTTGATGTACACCGATGCGCCGCAGAGCATCGCCCTTATCAACGGCATGCATCGTCGCCTGCGCGCCAGCGAACGGGGCTTGCAGGATGCCATTATCGTTGGCCTGGGCTATGCCGTGGGCGACAGCGGCGAATACAGCCGCCGCCGCGACTATACCCCTACGGCCCATGGCGACATCGATGCCGTTTCCGACATGCCCGGCCGCCAGGTCGCCTATGGCGAGGCAGAGGGTTATCGCCAGCACCTGAAGAACGAGCTGTTTCCCGAGCTGGAGCGCCGCTATCGGATCGACCCCGCCCGCCGCACCTATCTGGGGCACAGCTATGGGGGCCTGTTCGGCATGCACATCCTGCTGAACGATCCGTCGATGTTTCAGCAGTATGTGCTGATCTCCCCGTCGCTCTGGTATGATCGCCGCCTGATGATCGCCCGCGAGCGTGGCTACGCGATGCGCCACAAGGACATGCCGGCTAAGGTATTCTTCATGATCGGCGGCGAGGAAACCGTGCCCGACCCCGACACCGAGCCGCATTCCGCCAGCCGCATGGCGATGGTGGAGGACATGGCGGAAATGGTGCGCAACCTGGAATCGCGCAACTACCCCGGCCTTTCGGTGAAGCAGCAGGTTTTCCCCGGCGAGGACCATGGCTCCGTCTATGTGCCGGCCGTCCGCGCCGGGCTGGAATGGGCGTTGCCGGGCAGCGGCAAGAGCGAGCACAAGCCATGCCTCGATGCGGCGGGAAAGCCGATCGCCAATTGCCGCATGCCCTGGGCGCCGCGCGACTGAAGCGCCCCGACTGAAGCATGAGAAAGGGCCGGCGCCTCCCAACGCCGGCCCTCCCCTCCTCCCCGGTAACAGCTAGGCGAACTGGTTCATCGTGTTGTGCGTGCCGCCGGCCTTCAGCGCGGCTTCGCCGGCGAAATATTCCTTGTGGTCGTCGCCGATGTCCGAGCCGGACATGTTCTGGTGCTTCACGCAGGCGATGCCCTGCCGGATCTCGGCCCTCTGCACATTCTTCACATAGCCCAGCATCCCCTGCTCGCCGAAATATTCACGGGCGAGATTGTCGGTGGAGAGCGCCGCCGTGTGATAGGTGGGCAGCGTGATCAGGTGGTGGAAGATGCCGGCGCGCGCCGCCGCATCGCGCTGGAAGGTGCGGATGCGCTCGTCTGCTTCGGCTGCCAGATCGGTCTGGTCATAGATCACGCTCATCAGGTTGGCGCGATCATAGGCCGACACGTCCTTGCCGGCCTTGGCCCAGGCGTCGAACACCTGCTGGCGGAAGTTCAGCGTCCAGTTGAAGCTGGGCGAATTGTTATAGACCAGCTTGGCGTTGGGGATCACTTCGCGGATACGGTCCACCATCGAAGCGATCTGCTCGATGTGCGGCTTTTCGGTTTCGATCCACAACAGGTCGGCGCCGTTCTGCAGGCTGTTGATGCAATCCAGCACGCAACGATCTGCACCGGTGCCTTCGCGGAACTGGAACAGGTTGGAGGCAAGGCGCTTCGGACGCATCAGCTTGCCATCGCGGTTGATCACCACGTCGCCGTTGCGGGCGGTCGCCGGGTCGATCTCTTCGCAATCGAGGAAGCTGTTATACTGGTCGCCGATGTCGCCCGGTTCCTTGGAATAGGCGATCTGCTTCGTGAGGCCCGCGCCCAGCGAGTCCGTGCGGGTTACGATGATGCCGTCCTCCACGCCCAGTTCCAGGAAGGCGTAGCGGCAAGCCCGGACTTTGGCGAGGAAGTCCTCATGCGGGACGGTCACCTTGCCGTCCTGGTGACCGCACTGCTTCTCGTCGGAGACCTGGTTTTCGATCTGCAGGGCGCAGGCGCCTGCCTCGATCATCTTCTTCGCGAGCAGATAGGTAGCTTCGGCATTGCCAAAGCCGGCGTCGATGTCGGCGATGATCGGCACCACGTGCGTCTCATAGTTGTCGATCGCGTCCAGCAGCACTTTTTCCTTCGCACCGTCGCCGGCTGCGCGGGCCTTGTCCAGATCGCGGAACAGGCCTCCCAGCTCGCGCGCGTCGGCCTGCTTCAGGAAGGTGTACAGCTCTTCGATCAGGGCCGGCACACTGGTCTTCTCGTGCATGGACTGGTCGGGCAGCGGACCGAAGTCCGAACGCAGCGCGGCAACCATCCACCCCGACAGATAGAGGTAGCGGCGCTTGGTGGTGCCGAAATGCTTCTTGATGGCGATCAGCTTCTGCTGGCCGATGAAGCCGTGCCAGCAGCCGAGCGACTGGGTGTATTGCGCCGGATCGGCATCATAGGCGGCCATGTCGCGGCGCATGATTGCGGCGGTATAGCGGGCAATGTCCAGCCCGGAGCGGAAGCGGTTCTGCAGCTGCATACGGGCAACAGCCTCGGCGCCGATACCGTCCCAGGTGCCGCCCTTGGAAGCGATGAGATCGCGGGTGGAAGCAACGGTCTCGGAATAGGTCATCTCGGGGCTCCTGCGGCCTGAAAGAGTGGATGCACCCGGAATAGATCGGGAATTTCCCCTGCAGAACCGCTGTTTCGTTCAGCTGTAAAACTTTACAAACAGCAGTTGTAATGTTGTAAGGACGAGCACGACAGGAGCGGTGATGGCGCAGGACAGCAGATATATCGGCCCACGTCTGCGCCGGCTCAGGCGGGATCTCGGCCTGACACAGGCCAACATGGCGACCGATCTCGATATCTCGCCCTCTTATGTCGCCCTACTGGAGCGAAACCAGCGCCCGTTGACGGCGGACCTGCTGATCCGGCTGGCGCAGACCTATCAGCTCGATATCGCCCGCCTCGCAGGCGATGGCGGTGCCGAGCAGCAATCGCGGCTGGACTCCGTGCTGAAGGATCCGATCTTCGCCGATATCGACCTGCCGCCGATGGAGGCCGCCGACGTCGCCGCCAACTATCCCGCCTTCACCGAAGCCCTGCTGCGTCTGCACACCGCCTGGCGCGAAGAGCAGCTGGCACTGGCCGACCGCAGTGCAGAGGGCGAAGGCAGCGGTCGCAGTGGCTCGGAACCGCCCGATCCGGTCGCGGAATCGCGCCGCTTCCTGGCCGCGCGCCGAAACTGCTTCCCGCCCCTGGACGACGCCGCCGAGCGCATGGCTGCCACCATTGCCCAGGCCGAAGGGCTGCGTGGCTATCTGCGGGCTCGCCACGGCCTGAAGGTGCGCCGCTTGCCCTCCGACGTGATGATGGGCGCAATCCGCCGTCTCAACCATCATGGCCGCGAAGTGCAGTTGGACGATCAGCTCGACAATGCCAGCCAGAGCTTTCAGCTCGCCCTGCAACTCACCTACCTGGAGCTGAAGTCCGACATTGACGCCCAGCTCCGCGACGGCCAGTTCGAAACGGAAAACGGTCGCCGGCTGACGCACCGGGCACTGGCCAGCTATGCGGCGGCCGCGATCCTGATGCCCTACACCGCCTTCGCCCGCGCCGCGGACCAGCGCCACTATGATGTAGAGGCGCTGGGCCGCCAGTTCGGCGCCAGCTTCGAACAGGCCGCGCACCGTCTGACCACCCTGCAGAAGCCCGGTCACGCCCGCGTGCCCTTTTTCTTCCTCCGCGTCGATCAGGCTGGCAACGTCTCCAAGCGTCTGGACGGCGCCGGCTTTCCCTTTGCACGCCACGGCGGTGGCTGCCCGCTGTGGAGCGTGCACCAGGTGTTCCGCACACCCCGCCAGATCGTCGCCCAATGGATCGAACTCCCGGACGGTCAGCGATTTTTCTCTGTCGCCCGCACCGTCACACAGGGAATAGGCGGCTTCGGCACCCCCCGCGCGGAACGGGCCATTGCGCTCGTCTGCGCCGAGGAACATGCAGCCCGGCTGATCTATGCCCGCGCCATTCCGGGGCCGGAGGCAGCAACGCCCATCGGCATCAGCTGCCGCCTTTGCCATCGCGCCGACTGCACATCCCGCGCCGCGCCACCCATCGGCCGCGACATGCTGCCAGACGACTACCGGCGCACCAGCGCGCCCTTCGGTTTCTCAGACGGCTAGGATGTGAATCCCTAAACGGGCCGCGACACTATTGGTCACCCGTGCAAGGTGCGACTTTTCAGCCGACCAGCTTCTCGACGACGGCGAGCACAGCCTCGGCCGCCTTCAGCGCTTCGGTGACCGCCCCCTCATTGTCAGGGTTCGCTAGCGAGACGAGGCCGCCCGCCTCAAACACGCGCTTCACCAGATCGTCCGGCACCGATGGCAGGGTTCCGGCCGCCAGATGCGCCGCCAGCTTTTTCATCGCCTCGTTCGCGCGAATCCGTGCCCGCGTTGCCCGGACCGCAAGCTGCGGCGAATCAAGGCGGGTCGAGAGCCGGGCAAGGCTGTCGCGCAGGCTGGCAAGGGCAGAGGCAAGCTGGATGCCGTCGGACATGGGAGGCTCCTACAGGAAGGCGCGCAGCACGGCGGCGACGCTGCTGAGCGCCTGCGACAGGCGGGCGCGGGCGATTCGCGCCATTTCCTTGCGGTCGGCGGCGGTAAGGTTCCTGTTCTGCAGGATGCGATCATAGTCGGCATGCGCAAGCTGCATCGCGTTCAGCGCCTTGGAGAGTTCGGTAGGAAGCGCGCCCGCAGCGTCGCGGCGATCTTTCAGCTCGGCCCAGTTGGTAAGGAAGGCGCGATAGTCCGTATCGGGCGCATTCCTGCTCAGCTGACGGCTGCGGGTGAGAAAGGCGGCGTCAACGGTATCCAGATCGGATTGCAGCGCCAGCTTTGCCCAGTTGTTGAGATCTGTCTCCAGCAGCGTAATCGTGCGCGATACGTCCCCTGACTTGCCCTCCAGTTGCCGCAAACGCGCGGCCTGATCGCGCTCTTGCGCAAGCGTGCCAATCAGGCCGACCAGCCCGGCGGCCGCCTCGCGCTGCTCGTCGGTGACGCGCGGTTCCGCAACACCGGCCACGCTGGAGACGACCCCGGCGATGCCCTGTGCATCGATAAGCGCGTTGGACAGCATCGTGCCGCTATCGTCCGGTGCTTCCGAAACGATATCATCCACGCTGGAGAGATAGGCGACCAACCCATCGATCAGCGAAATGGTCGGTGACAGCCTGGCCCGGTCGATGACGACGAAATCGACCCCCGGCTCGGCGGCCTTGGCGCAAAGCCCGCTTGCCTCGGGCGCGGTGGCAATGCGAACCTCCGGCCAGCGGCAGCCGCGATCGGCAACGGCAAGCTCGATCGAAGCTTCGCGGCTGGTCGCTGCGACTTCGTTCAGCAGTGCGCGCGAAGCAGCTGTGGCCGGTGCACCCGCTGCCACCAGCGCCCCACCGCGTTCCACGGTAAGCGCATTCTGCGCCGTGCACGCCGGCAGCAGCAGCACAAGCGCCACTGTGGTCCATCGCCGCATGAAAGCCTCCCTACCGCCCCGCATACATATGGTTAACATATCCGCCATGGCAGGTCACCACAGCGGTACCGATATGCAAACCGGCTCAGACAGGAGAAAGAACATGGATCTGCAACTGAACGGCAGGACGGCGCTGGTGACCGGATCTACGGCCGGCATCGGGCTCGCAATCGCCGGGCGGCTCGCAGCCGAGGGCGCAAGCGTGCTGATCTCCGGGCGCGACCGGGCCAAGCTGGATGCCGCCGCGCAGGAAGTTTCGGGAAAGGGCGAGGTGCGCGCCGTCCTTGCCGATGCCGGCACGGCGGAAGGCTGTGCGGAGTTGATTGCCGCCCAGCCCGACGTCGACATACTGGTGAACAACCTTGGCATCTACGAGGCGAAACCCTTTGCCGAGATCAGCGATGCCGACTGGCTGCGCTTCTTTGAGATCAATGTGCTGAGCGGCGTGCGGCTGGCACGCCACTATTTTCCCCGCATGCTGGAACGCAAGCAGGGCCGCATCATCTTCATCGCCAGCGAGAGCGGCGTCGTGATCCCCGGCGAGATGATCCACTATGGCACCACAAAAACTGCTCAGCTCGCCATCGCCCGCGGCCTTGCCGAGCAGACACGCGGCACCGGCGTAACGGTGAATTCGGTGATGCCCGGGCCGACGCGATCCGAAGGCATCGTCGAGTTCATCCGCTCCACCGTGGGCGACAGCCAAGCCTCTCCCGCCGAGCTTGAAGCCGAATTCTTTGCGAAGATGCGCCCGCTGTCGTTGATCCGCCGGCTGATTGAAGCAGACGAAATCGCCGCCACGGTTGCCTTTCTGGCGAGCCCGCTGGCCGCGGCCACCAACGGCGCGGCGATCCGGGCCGAGGGCGGGATCGTGCCGACGATAGCCTGACGTTCGGGAGCTTGATGCGCCCGCTCAGCGGCCGCGCGGGCGGCCTTTCACCTTGCCCCAGCGGTTGGTGCGGGTGCCGGGGCGGCCTGCGTCCGCCCTGCCCTTCACCGGCGCCGCGCGCTCTGTCTTGATGCCCAGCTCGTCGGCCTCCAGCCGCCGGATTTCGTCGCGGATGCGGGCAGCTTCCTCAAACTCGAGGTCGGCGGCGGCGGCCTCCATCTTCTTCTCGAGGTCGGCGATATAGGCCTTCAGATTGTGCCCGACGAGGTGCGGCGTATCCTCGTCGATCTCGACCGTCAGATGATCCTTGTTGGAAACATGCGCGACGATGTCGGCGATCGCTTTCTTCACGGTCGCCGGTGTGATCCCGTGCTCGGCATTATAGGCCATCTGCTTGTTGCGGCGGCGCTCGGTTTCGGCGAGCGCCCTGTCCATGCTGCCGGTGCGATGGTCGGCATAGAGGATCACCCTGCCCTCCACATTGCGGGCGGCGCGGCCGATGGTCTGCACCAGGCTGGTCTCGGAGCGGAGAAATCCTTCCTTGTCGGCGTCGAGGATGCAGACGAGGCCGCATTCGGGAATATCCAGACCTTCGCGCAGCAGGTTGATGCCGATGAGCACGTCATAGACACCCATGCGCAAGTCGCGGATCAGCTCGATCCGCTCCAATGTCTCCACATCGGAATGCATATAGCGCACCCGCATGCCCGCTTCGTGCAGGAACTCGGTCAGATCCTCCGCCATCTTCTTGGTAAGCGTGGTGACCAGCGTGCGATAGCCCTTCGCCGCTGTCGCCTTGGCTTCGGCGATCAGGTCATCCACCTGATCCTCGATGGGGCGGATTTCCACAGGCGGGTCGATCAACCCTGTCGGGCGGATCACCTGCTCCACGAACACGCCGCCGGTCTGTGCCATCTCCCAATTGCCGGGCGTCGCCGAAACACTGACCGTCTGCGGGCGCATCAGGTCCCACTCCTCGAACTTCAGCGGCCGGTTGTCGACGCAGCTGGGCAGGCGGAAGCCATATTCGGCCAGGGTCACCTTGCGCACGCGGTCCCCGCGCGACATGCCGCCAATCTGCGGCACCGTCACATGGCTTTCGTCCACGAACAGCAGGGCGTTTTCAGGCAGGTATTCGAAGAGTGTCGGCGGTGGCTCGCCGGGCAGGCGCCCAGTCAGGAAGCGGCTGTAATTCTCGATGCCGGCACAGCTGCCCGTTGCGGCAATCATTTCCAGATCGAAGTTGGTGCGCTGCTCCAGCCGCTGATATTCCAGCAGCTTGCCTTCCGCCTCCATCTCCTTCAGCCGCTCGGTCAGTTCGTGCCGGATGGCTTCCGTCGCCTGCTTCAGCGTCGGGCCGGGCGTCACATAGTGGCTGTTGGCATAGATTTTCACGCTGTCCAGGCTGGCGATGCGGTTGCCTGTCAGCGGGTCGAACTCGGTAATGCCCTCGATCTCGTCCCCGAAAAAGCCGATCCGCCAGGCCATGTCCTCATAGTGCGACGGGAAGATCTCCAGCGTATCGCCCTTCATGCGAAAGCTTCCCCGCGCAAAGGCCATCTCGTTGCGCTTGTATTGCAGCGCCACCAGCTTCCGCACGATCTCGCGCGGATCGATGGTCATGCCCTTCTTCAGGCTGAAGGTCATTGCCGAATAGGTTTCAACAGAACCGATGCCATAGAGACACGACACCGAGGCGACGATCAGCACATCGTCCCGCTCCAGCAGCGATCGGGTGGCCGAATGGCGCATGCGGTCAATGGCCTCGTTCACCGAGCTTTCCTTCTCGATGTAGGTATCGGTCCGCGGCACATAGGCCTCGGGCTGGTAATAATCGTAATAGCTGACGAAATATTCGACCGCATTGTCCGGGAAGAAGCTCTTGAACTCTCCATAGAGTTGCGCGGCAAGAATCTTGTTCGGCGCCAGGATCAGCGCCGGTCTTTGCAGCTGTTCGATCACCTTCGCCATGGTGAAGGTCTTGCCGGACCCGGTCACGCCCAGCAGCACCTGATCCTTCTCGCCGCTTTCAGCCTGCGCCACCAGTTCGGCTATGGCAGCCGGCTGATCGCCCGCCGGCTGATAGTCCGACTGCAACACAAAGCGCCGCCCCCCTTCCGACTTCTCCGGGCGTGCCGGCCGATTGGGAACGAAATCCGCCGCCAGCGGAACATCTGCAAGGCTGGTGCGAATCGCTATGGCCATGGCCGCAATCTAGGTGTTCCCGCTTCGTTCTAAAAGGGGATACGCACAACCAAGCCTGGCAGCAGATAATAGCCATCGTTGCATATTTTGGTTGGCTGCCGCAGACATGCATCCGGGCCGGGGGCCACCAACCGGAAAGAAGGGCGAGGCATGGAACTGGAAGGCAAGGTAGCACTGGTGACCGGGGCCTCGACCGGGCTTGGAGAAGCCGCAGCAAGACGTCTGGCGGCCGAGGGCGCGCGGATCGTGGTGAATGGTCCAGCAATGTCACCGGCCAGTCCATACTGCTCGGCACGGATGACTTCCGCGAAGGCCTGTCTGCCGCGCGGGAAAAGAGGGCGGCCACCTTTTCCGGTAGATGATCAGCCGGCGGGTCGATCCAGCCGGGTGACGCGGTCGGCGGTCGGCGGCGCGACGGGTTTGCCCTTTCCAAGATACGCCTCCAGCGCCTCGACATCCCGCCCACCCACACGCGCATCCTTGCCTGCCCGGAAGCTGCTGAAGCCGTCGCCGCCTCCTGCGAGAAAGTTGTTTACCGTAACGCGATAGGTGGCAGCCAGCTCCAGCGGCTTGCCGTTGACACGAATCGCGCTGGTTCGCTCGCCCGCCGGGCGACGCATGTCGTAGATATAGCGCAAGGAGGCGGAGGTACTCATCACATGCGGGAGTTTGCCGTCGCCGAACTGCTGCTCCAGAACCGCTTTCAACTCTGCACCCGTCAGGCTCATCGTCACCAGGTCATTGGCGAAGGGCTGCGAGGCGAATAGCTGCCCATAGGTGATGCCGCCATCGGCAGCCGGCACCAGATCCGCTCGAACGCCGCCCGGGTTGATCAGCGCGATGACTGCCCCTCCCCTGCCCGGCGCCGAGGTGGCGGCCAACTGGGCGTCGGCCACAAGATTCCCCATCACGCTCTCGCCTGACGCAGCAGGCTGGCGCACGGCCGGCGCCGTCATCTTGCCGACCACCCGCGACACAAGCGCGGCCGACGCGTTCTCATAACGGCTAACAATAGCCTGCACGTCGGTATCAGCGGCAAATCGGGGGTATGCGTCAGTCGGTTCAACGCGGCCGCTGCTGCTGGCGAAGCCGATACTTTGCACCACCACCTGTCGCGCGCTGTGCGAAACGACGTCGCCACTGGATGGGTCGATCTTCAGCCGGATGTCGGTAAGAAGGGTGCCATATTTGCCGGCGCTGGTCAGCAGCACAGGTGCGCGGCCGGGCGCCCCACCCACTTCGCAGATATAGGCACGGTGGGTGTGGCCAGACACGACCAGATCAACAGCGGGATCAAGGGCTTGGAGGATCGGCACGATTGGCCCGGAAAGCCCTGCACAGGCTTCAAGCGGCTTGGACGTTGTAACGCCACCTTCGTGAAGAAGGACGACGATGGTGTTCACACCCTGTGCCTTCAGCCCCGGAATCAGGGCGTTGATCGTCTCGGCTTCGGGCGTGAAGTGCACGCCGGCGAGACCAGCGGAGGAAACGATCTGAGCCGTTCCCTTCAGCGTCAGCCCGATGAAGCCGATTTTCACGGCAGCCGCGCCCGTGCCGATGGTACGGATCCCCACCGCAGGAAACAGGGTGGAACCATCCGGATTCACCGAATTCGCAGCCAGAAACTCGAACTTCGCGCCTGGAAAATTCGGGCTCAGCTGGCACGGCTCGCGCGTGCCGTTCTTTTCGCAACCGCCTTGCGCCAGCCGCTTCAGCTCCTTGCTGCCGCGGTCGAACTCATGGTTGCCGACCGCATTGAAATCGATCCCGATGGAATTCATCACTTCGATCGTCGGCTCATCCAGAAACAGGCCCGACGTCAGTGGAGAAGCGCCCACCATGTCGCCCGCCGAGACGACCAGGGTGTTCGGGCCCTCCGCCTTTGCCTTGCGAATGGCATCGGCGAACCATGCTGCACCGCCGGCAGGTATGCGCACGCTGCCACCATCGGGCAGCGGCGCCTCGATATCGATCCCCGGGGGAAGCAGGTTGCCGTGGAAATCGTTGAAGGCGATGATGCGAACTTCAGTCGACGGCGGCGGCGGCGCTGCCGTCCTGGTCGGCGGGTTGCTCGCGCAAGCCGTCATAGCCAGGAATCCGGCGCCCAGCATCAGTGCGCGCACCCTGTTCAAACTTTTCGCCATCCGGAATTCTCTCAGCATCAATTTCGCATGCAAGCCGCCCTATCGCTGTCTTGTTGCGAACAGGCAATCGCCCCGCTGCATGCCGCGACTTTTCATGCACGCCACACAGGTCTAAGGGCACAGCCATGCCGTTCGATATTCCCGTCTGGGCCGGAATCCTGCTCTTCGTCGCCACCGTCCTGACGATGGAAGTCGTCGCAATCTACGGCCACAAATATGTGATGCACGGCCCCGGCTGGATCCTGCACAAATCCCACCACACGGCGCGACACGGCTGGTTCGAGTGGAACGACCTCTACGGTGTGCTCGGCGCTGCCGTCTCCATCTCGCTGTTCTGGCTGGGCGTGCAGGAAAACTGGGGCAGCTTCTATGTGTGGCTGGCGGCAGGCATTACCGGCTATGGCGCCATCTATTTCGGCTTCCACGACATCATCGTCCACCGCCGGATCGAAACCGGATATGTGCCCCGCTCCAGCTACATGAAGCGGATCGTGCAGGCGCACCGGCTGCACCATGTGGTTGAATCCAGGGAAGGCACCGTCAGCTTCGGCTTTATCTGGGCGCCGCCCATCGACGAGCTGAAACGCGAATTGGCCGAAAATGCCCGCACCGGCAAAGCGGTTGTGCGGCAGAACCCCGTCGGCCGCAACATGGCGGGCCCGCCTAGAGCCTCAGATGCAGGAACTGGTTGAAATCGCTGGCTTCATAGCCCGCGAAGGCTTCCCCATTGGCAAACCCCCGCTTGCAGTAAAGCGCCAGTGCCGGCTCGAACGCGTCGCCTGAGCCGGTTTCAAGGCTTAGCCGGGCGCAGCCGCTGTCGCGAGCGGCGGCGATGATGGCTTCCAGCACCGCAGCGCCGGCACCCCGGCGCAGGAAGTCGGGATGCGTGCGCATGGATTTCACTTCACCATTGCCGTCGTCCAGCAGTTTCAGCGCCCCGATCGCCGCAAGACGCTCGCCCTCCCAGGCAGTCCAGACGCGGATGTCAGGCGTCTCGAGGCCCGAAAGATCCAGCGCAAAGCTATGGCCCGGCGGCGAACTGGCCTGCATCCCGGCGAGGTGGTGGCGCAAAAGCGCACGAGTCTGATCGGCTGTCAGATCATCCCGCGCAACGCGGAAGCTCACTCGAAATCCGGCGTCCACAAGCCGGTGCGGTCGGGCGAAGTGGAGACGCGGATGTTGCGTTTCCAGATCGCTTCCGGCGTGGCCAGCGCCACCGCGATCAGCTTGTCCCTTCGGCGGGTATAAGCGCGCTGCTCCAGCGCCTGCGGACCTTGCCCGCGCACCTTTCGGCCGATGTCGCCATAGATTTGCGCGGCGGAAAGCACCGCCCAGGCCTGCCGGTTCCGAAGCGCCGGAACGCCATGCGCGGCGGAAGCCTCATACCGTTCCGCCAGGTCGACAAGGCGGGTAACAACACGATGCAGCGCCTCCCGGTTCGCCGGATCGGCATGCGTTTCCACCGTCAGCCCGGCCTCCGCCAGCCAGTCCGACGGCAGGTAGCAGCGGCCACGCGCGGCATCCTCCGCGACGTCGCGGGCGATATTGTTCAGCTGGAACGAGAGGCCCAGATCAGAGGCGCGCGTCAGCGTCGCGTGATTGCCAGCGGGCACGCCCATCACGATCGCCATCATCACACCCACGCAGCCGGCCACATGGTAGCAATAGGTAAGCAGGTCGTTCTCGGTAACGACAGGCTTCCAGTCCACGTCCATCGCGAAACCGTCGATCAGGTCATGCGCATAGCGCGGCGGCATACCGGTTTCGGCAGCCACCCGCGCCAGCGCATCGAAGGCCGGCTCGCCAGTCTCCTCGCCGGCTAGCGCACGGTCGGTGAAATCGCGCAACCGCGCCAGCCGTTCCCCCGGCGTGCTCCCCCAGATCGCCCAGTCGTGCGCACCTTCGCCCAGATATTGCCCGTCGATCACATCGTCGCAGTGGCGGCACCAGGCATAGAGCAGCGTGGCGCGATCCCGCGTACCGCCGTCGAACAGCCGGCTCGCCAGCGCAAAGCTCTTGGAGCCCTTGGCGATGGCCTCATGGGCGGCGAGGAGCACGGCGTCGGTCATCGGCCTATTGCGCGGCCTCCAGCTGTGGCCCGCCGTTCGAAGGCCATACCGGCCGCGGCGCGCCCAGATCTTCCAGCATCAGCTTGGCGGTGGCCTTGGCCGAACCGACGACGCCCGGAATGCCCGCACCCGGATGCGTCCCAGCGCCGACAAAATACAGGTTCTTCAACTCGTCATCACGGTTGTGGGTGCGGAAATAGGCCGATTGCCACAGCACCGGCTCCAGGCTGAAGGCCGAACCCAGATGCGCCCCCAGCTCGGTGCGGAAGCCGTCCGGCGTCAGCGTCGACATCGTCACAAGATCATCCCTCAGCCCTGGAATCAGCCTCTTTTCCAGGTAGTTGAGAATGCTCTCGGCATATTTCGGCCCCACCACCGACCAGTCCACCGGCAGCTTGCCAAGGTGCGGCACCGGCGACAGCACATAGAAGCCCGACATCCCTTCGGGCGCCATCGAAGGATCAGTGGCGGTGGGATGATGCAGATAGAGCGAGAAATCGTCAGCCAGCCCGCCGCCCGAATAGATGTCGGCCAGCAGCTCCTTGTAGCGCGGGCCGAACAGGATCGTGTGATGCGGGATATCGGCGCGAAACTTCTTCAGCCCGAAATAGATGACGAACAGCGACGGCGAAAAGCTGCGCCGCATCATCGATTTCGCCATCTTCCGCCCACGCGGATGGTGGCCCAGCAACTCCTTATAGGTGGTCACCACATCGCCATTCGACGCCACGGCATCGAACTTCAATTCGGTGCCGTCGGCCAGCGTCACCCCCATCACATGCCCGGCCGCCGCCTCAATCGATTGCACCTTCTGGTTCATGCGGACTTCGCCGCCCAGATCCTGAAACAGCTTCAGCAATCCGCGCACCAGCGCATGCGTACCGCCGCGCGGGAACCAGACGCCCCATTTCTTCTCCAGCGCATGGATCAGCGCATAGATGGACGAGGTCTTGAACGGATTGCCGCCCACCAACAGCGTGTGAAAGCTCAGCGCCTGCCGCAGCTGCTCGTCCTCCACAAAGCTCGCCACCATCGAATAGACCGAGCGCCAGGCCTGATATTTCATCAGGCTCGGCGCTGCTTCCAGCATCGAGCGGAAGTCGAGAAACGCTTCGTGCCCGAGCTTCACATAGCCTTCGTCGAACACGCCCTGCGAATATTCCATGAAGCGGCGATAACCCTCCACGTCCTTCGGGTTCTTCTCGGCGATCTGCCGATAGAGCAGCTCATCGTCGTTGGAGTAATCGAAGACGCGGCCATCTTCCCACATAAGCCGGTAAAAGGGCGTGACAGGCATCAGCTCGACATAATCGGCGATATTCCGGCCGGAGAGCTGGAATAGCTCCTCCAGGCAGGTCGGATCGGTAACCACCGTCGGCCCGGCATCAAATTTGAAGCCCTGCGTTTCATAGACATAGGCACGCCCGCCGGGCTTGTCCCGCGCTTCGATCAACGTCGTCTGGATGCCTGCCGTCTGCAGGCGGATGGCCAGCGCCAGCCCGCCGAAACCGCTTCCGATAACTGCTGCCGTGCGCTGCATCTTGATCTTCAACCCTTCAGTATCCCGCGGATCGCCCGCGGTATCGGTATCGGCGGTTTTCCGGTGAGGATCCGCATCTTGTCCAGCATGCTGCTATGACCAGCATAGAAGCGTCCGACAAGGCCGCCGTTCAACGTGTAGAAGCGCTCCAGGATCTGCCTGCGCTCCTCCGGATAGGCAGCGCGGAACAGCATCTTGTTGAGAAGCCGATAGAAACCACGCGATTCCCATGTCTCTATCGCATAGGTGCGCACGGCCCGATCGATCGCGACGGCGGAAAGGTCTGGCAATTTGGCCACATGCAGCGCCAGCCGCACGGCGTCGGGAAAGCTGTAGCCAGTGACAGGATGGAACAGCCCGGCCGCCATCCCAACCGGCGCGATTCCTTCCGGTGAGCTCGCCAGATGCGCGCGGATATCACCATCGATTGCAATGGGCAGCACGCCGTCCTCGTCGCGCAAGGTCCGGATGATGCGCCAGCCCTGCTCTGCCGCATAGGCGTGGATTCGCGCCACGATCGTCTCGCGGTCCAGCGCCGGGCCGTCGGCATAATAGGTATCCTCGATCAGCGCCGTCGTCGGCGTGAACGGCAGGGTATAGACGAAGCGATAGCCGTCATGCTGGTCTATGGTCGCGTCCATGATGATCGGCCCGGTCAGGCCATGCGGCTCGGCCAGCTCCACTTCCAGGCCGACAAACTTCTGGAACCCCAGCTCCAGATGCGGCGCCTCCCGCTGCCCCCGTGCATCCAGCACGGCCTCTGCCGTAATTGTGCGTTGATCGGCCAGTGTGACACTATTCGGGTTGATCGCGCTGACGGGCACGCCCAGAAAGCGCGCGTGGGCCGGCAGTGTCGCTTCCAGCGCTTCATGCAACTTGTGCGAGAAGGCGGATTGGTACCCCTGCTCCAGCTGCCGTCTATAGCTCGGAAACCGCACCTCATAGTGCGGCCAGCTGCAGGCGATCAGCGGAGCTGCGATATCCGCCCCCTCCTCGCTCAGGTCGGCCCGAAAGCTGGACCAGGTATGGTTGCCACCGAATTGCTCGCCGGATTCGATGATGCCCACCCGCACCTTCGGCCGATGCTTCGCCAGAGCCAGCGCGATCAACCCCGCCGAAAGGCCGCCCCCCACAAGAAGCAGGTCGAAATGCGGAAGCGTCCCAGTCACAAAGTCGCTCTAGCGGCGCAAAGCCCGCACGGCTAGGTGCAGGCAATGCCAACCACCGCGCTTTGGATTTCACTTCTGGGCATGTGCCTGATCGTAGCCGTGCGATACCTCGCCGTATCCGGGCTGTTCGCCTGGAGCTCGCGCGTGGTGCGGCCCGATGTCTATGCGCCAAAGGACCCGAAGAAGGCCGTGCGGCTGGCGAAACAGATCCGCCGCGAAATCGGCTGGTCGCTGCTCGCCGCCATCATCTATGGCCTCCCCGCAGGGCTTGCTGCGCATCTGTGGGCCACGCGCGGCTGGACGCGCATCTATGCCGATGTCTCCGACTATCCGCTCTGGTGGCTGCCTGTGTCGCTGTTCCTCTATCTCGCGATCCACGACAGCTGGTTTTATTGGACGCACCGCGCCATGCACCATTGGCCCTGGCTGTTCCGCAAGGCGCATGCCGTCCACCACGAAAGCCGGCCGCCAACGGCTTGGGCGGCGATGGCCTTCCACCCGTGGGAAGCCGTTTCAGCCGCCTGGCTGATCCCGGCGCTGACCTTCCTGATCCCCATCCACATCGTACCGCTGGCGCTGGTGCTGACGATCATGACCTTCTTTGGCGTCACCAATCATATGGGCTGGGAAATCTTCCCGAAGCGCTGGGTCGACGGCTGGTTCGGCCGGCATGTCATCAGCGCCTCGCACCACCATGTGCACCACGAACGCTATTTATCGAACTACGGCCTCTATTTCCGCTTCTGGGACAAGCTCTGCGGCACCGACAAGGGCCTCTCCGACGAGCTGATCCGAGCGAAGGCTAAGCGCGAACCGCAGCTGCAATAGCCGCCTCAACTGCATCCTGAGCCTGCATCGCGTCGATCCGAACCATGCGCGGATCCCGCGCCGCCAACGCCGCAAAGCCCTGACGCACGCGCTCATGATAGTCGAGCGTCAGCTGCTCGAAGCGCTGTTCCTGCGGCAGATCCGCATTCTGCGCAGCCGCCCGCTTGGTGGAGCGCGACAGGCCTAATTCCACAGGCATGTCCAGCCACAACACAAGATCAGGCCACAAATCGCCCGTCGCAAAGGCGTGCAACTGCAACAGCGTAGCTTCGCTCAGCCCCTTGCCAAACCCCTGATAGGCCAGCGTGGAATGGATGTAGCGGTCACACAGCACGGTCTTCCCGGCCTCCAGCGCCGGGCGGATCAGCCGCGAGACATGGTCCGCCCGAGCTGCCGTCACCAGCAGCACATCCGTCTCCGCTGTCCAGCGTGTCGTCGCCCCGGAAACAAACAACGCACGGATTTCCTCGGCGCCCGGCGTGCCGCCCGGCTCCCGCGTTACGACCACGTCCCGCCCCTCGGCGCGCAGCCGTTCAGCCAGACGCGCAATCTGCGTCGACTTGCCGGCCCCTTCGCCACCTTCGAACGCGATGAAGCGCCCCGTCACCGCACCACCCTCGCATCCGGATAGCCCGAAGCCCGCACATCCCACAGCATCGTATCGGCGCTCGCCGAATCCAGCGGCCCGATCCGCACGCGCCACATGCCGTTGGGCGCGAGCTGCGCCACCGCCGGGCCGAAATCCGCCATCACCGAAGCCAAAGCCTTCGCCCGCCCCTCATCGGACAAGGCGGCGACCTGAATATAGCTTCCGCCAGCCGTCGGGGCCGCAACCGCCGCCTGCACGGGCGCCGAAACCACCGGCGCAACGGGCGCAGCCGCAACCGTCTGCGTCGGCAAACTCGGCGGAGGCGGCGCCAGCGGCGTGGATACCAGCTTCGGCGGATTGCTCCGCGCCCAGTCGCCGTCCGGAAACACCCGCTTCACCCGCACCCGCGCCAGCCCCGGCTGGTCCACGCCCAACAACTGCGCCGACTTGCGCGACAGATCGATGATCCGTCCATCCACAAACGGCCCCCGGTCGTTGATGCGCAGCACCAGCTGCCGGCCATTGTCCAGGTTCGTCACCTCCACCCAGCTCGGCATCGGCAACGTCTTGTGCGCCGCCGTCACATCGTCCTGGTTATAGATTTCGCCGTTCGCCGTCGCCTTGGCGTGAAAGGTCGGCCCATACCAGCTGGCAATACCCTTCTCGTCATAACCGCGGTCGTCTGCCGGCACATAAGTCTTGCCGAAGACGACATAGGGCTTGCCGATCTTCACCCCCGGCTGTGCCGGCGCGGCAGCGGCGGGCGGCTTCGGCACATGCGCCACCTTCCTGGGCTGCGAAGCGCAGGCCGCCAGCACAAGCATCAAACCAAGTAAAGGAAGACGCCCCTTCATCAGCGCAGCGCCGGCTCCACCGCATTGCCCAGCAGCGCCACCGACAGCGCATAGAAGTTGGAGCAGTTATACTCCATGATCGCCCGATAGTTGCGGGTCGTCAGGAAAGCCCCCTCCCCCGGCCCGTCCGGCTCGATCAGGCTCATTTCCACCGTGTCGGCAGGCCAGACGGCGTTCATCGGCTGAAACCCCTTCGCCCGCCACTCGGCCGCGGTCATCCACTTCGAGTGCCGCTCCAGCGGGCGAATACACTCCGTCGGCTTCACCGGATTGGCAACCGTCGCCCGGTCGAATCCCGCCGGCACCCCCACGCGAAAACCCCAGCCGGCACCCGGCTTCCAGCCGTTGTCCTTCAGATAATTGGCGATGGAGGCAAAGGTATCCGGCGTCGAGTTCCAGATATCCGCCCGCCCGTCGCCGTCGCCGTCCTTCGCATGCGCCAGAAACGACGAAGGCAGGAACTGCGGCTGCCCGAAGGCGCCCGCCCAGCTACCCTTCAGCTGCGAACGATAGGCCCGATTTTCGCCCACCATCCGCACCAGCGCATCCAGCTCCCGGGTGAACAGGCCGGCGCGCCGCCCATCATAGGCAAGTGTCGCAATGGCCGAAGGGAGGTCGAACCCCCCCAGGATTCGCCCATAGCTCGTCTCCATCCCCCAGATGGCGACGATGATCTCGGGCGGCACCCCGGAATCGGCGGAAATCCGCTTCAGCGCCGGCACATAGGCCGCCGCGCGCGACTTCCCGTCGTCGATCCGCTGCTGCGTCAGCTGCCGCGCCAGATAATCGGCAAAGACATTGCGCTTGCCGCTGTCGTCCGGCTGGTTGCGATCCAGCTCCACCGCCCGCGCGCTGTACTGTACCCCCGCCAGCGTCGCATCCACCCACTCGGGCTTCAGCCCGCGCTGGGCAGCGCCAATCTTGTAGTTTTGCAACCACACCGGGAACCCGGCCTCCGGCGGCGTCTCATCCCCCATGGCCGGGCTGGCGAACACAAGCGCAAGTCCCAGCGCGGCGAAAACGGGCAAACGGTTCATGCACAATCCTGTGCCACATGCGGTTGCAGGCGTGAATCCCCTTTCGCGCGCATCCGAGCCAAACACATCCACAGCCAGCTTGCCGCGCGCCAGCAGCGGCAAATTCCAGACAAACTTGTGCCATAGGTAATGATCCTGTGTGCAATTTCCCTCGCATCAATATTGGCAGAACGGCCGTAACACATCCGATGCTTGCCAAATCGGCTTCGCACCCCCAAGGCGGGGCTCCGGACAGATGGCGGCGCGTGCAGCCCGGTGCGGAAGTGTGGCCGAGTGGTTTAAGGCACTGGTCTTGAAAACCAGCGAGGTGCAAGCCTCCGTGGGTTCGAATCCCACCGCTTCCGCCATTTCAGTCCGCCTCTGGGCACGCCAATCGCCGCCGATTGCCGCCCTTGGCCGGCAATAAGCGTCTTTAGCAGCTCCGTTTTCGATCCCATGATGCGGATCGCGTCGTCCGCGACCTCGACACGCTGCGCCAGCGCGCGCAGGTGATCCCGCCGATAGCCGCCCTCGTGGCCGCGAATGCGCTCCCGCGCGCGGCGTGCAAACCCTTCGATCATCGCGGGACTAAGGGCGCTGTGGCCGGGGCTTTCGAGCAGAGCTTGCGCGCGGTCGGCGTCAGCCCGCGCCTGATCGCGGATGACCTTGAGACCGGCGATACGCTCCTTGAGCGCCGGGTCGTCCAGATCAGCCACGCCCGCTTCGATGGCGTCATAGAGCCGCTTGAGGCGCGATTCCGATTCGGTCGCCTGCCGCTGCAAAGAGGCGATGTGTTCCCTGCGGCGCTCGGCCTGATCCTCGCGGCGACCGAGAACGCTGCCAAGCAGCTTCTCCAGACGGGCGGGATCGAGCAGGCGTTCCTCGATATGGCTGGCGACCATCCTGTCGAGCTTGTCCATCGGTATCGCGCGGCCCTTGCAGCCGGTCTCGCCCTGTCGGGCCTTGATCGAGCAGGCATAATAGCGGTAGCGGCCGCTCTTGCCGGTGCGGATGGTCATCGCGCCACCGCAGTTGCCGCAATAGCAGATGCCGGTCAGCAGGGTCGGCCCGATCACCACGCGGGCGGGTAGTTCGGTCTTGGGGTTGCGAGCCTGCAAAAGAGACTGAACGGCGTCGAAGGTCTCCCGCTCGATGATAGCGGGCACCGGGACGATGACGATCTCGCCGGGCGCGCGTGGGTCGTTGTGCTTGCTGCGCTTGCCCCACTCATGTTCGCCGATATAGGTGCGGCGGGTCAGGACGCGATGGACCTGGCCGATGCCCCAGCGCCCGCCGTCGCGGGTGAAGATGCCCTTGGCGTTCAGATGCTTGACGATCGCCTTGACGCCCATCTGGCCGCTGTCGCCCTGTCCTTCCAGCGCGAGCCGATAGATCAGACGGATCGTGTCAGCGTGCAGCGGGTCGATTTCCAGCTTTTTCTTGGTCTTGGCCCCGCGCTGTTCGGCGGCGGCGATCCGGTAGCCGATCGGCGGCAACGCGCCGTTCCAGAAGCCCTGCCGGGCATTCTCTTTCAGGGCGCGCGTGACGTGCTTGCCGTTTTCCTTCGACTGGTATTCGTCGAACAATGACATGATCCGGCGCATCATGTCATGGATCGGGTCGTCGCCTAACTCCTGCGTGATGGAAATGAGGCGCACGTCATTCTTGGCGAGCTTGCGATAGTAATATTCCATGTCGAATGCATCGCGGAAGAAGCGCGAGAAGCTGTGAACGAGAACCACGTCGAACGGTGCAGGCTTCGACGTGCCCGCCTCGATCATCCGTTGAAACTCCGGGCGGCGGTCGTTGGTGGCGGTGTTGCCCGGTTCCACGAAGATTTCGACAAGCTGATAGCCTCGCGCGGCGCAATAAGCCTCGCCCTGCTTGCGCTGGTCGGGGATCGACACGTCATGCTCGGCCTGACGGGCGGTCGAGACACGCAGGTAGAGGGCGGCCCGCAGGGCGACATTGGGAGATTGTGCGTTCATTTGCGGGTTCCTTTCGACTTGCGCCGCTCGATCAGGGGCAGGACCAGCTCCACACGGTCATGGATGACCTTGGGAACCAGCTTGAGGCCCTTGCCCTTCTCCATGCGGACAAGGCCGTAGCCGGCCATGGCCTTGAGGGTTCGTGAGAGGTTGGATTTCGCGCGGCCGGTGATCTGCGCCAGCTCCTCCAGCGACTCCGGCTCCTGCTCGTGGATGACGCGAAGCAATTCGCAATTGCTCGGCGACAGGAACTTGGCAAAGGACATGGTGGACGCGAACCAGACGGTCGGATCGCCGGGCGCGGGCTTTTCCTCGCCCCTGGCGATCCGCATGGTGCGGGCCTTCATTTCATCGGGTTCGGCGATCCCGACCTTGAGTGTCGTCATGGCGCAGCTCGATCATCAATCATGGCTTTTTATTATCATACCGAGATAACTTTTTCAAGTCTTCCGGCAGATCGACTGAGCCGAACATCTCGTCGAAAACATCGGCGAACCAGCGCTCGAACACCTGAATCTCGGCCTCGGTGATCGGCACTTCGTCGGGCCAGTCGTCAATGACAGGCAGCTTCTCCACGTCGAAGACATGAGGCGGACTGCCGCGCGACGGGCTGATGCGCGGAGCGGGATCGTCGTCATAGTCGTAAAGGTCGTCGGGGAGCGTTCCAGGAGCCGGCTGTCTCGGGCGGCCTCGTTGGACGCGGCGGCGCTCTGCGCACATGGTATCCTCCGTGTTTCGCTGGTGGATTCAGGAGCGCTAAAGCCCCGGAATTAAGCGAAGCATGGAGGGGGATCGGCGGTGTGTAGCGTGCCGCATTCGCGCCTATGCGCTGGCGGCACCCCCGCCGTAATGGATCAGGACGGTTGCCGCCGCGCCTTGGCGAAGCCGCGATCCGTGGCGATGAACCGTTCCAGCATGGGCACGATCAGTCTGGCAGGCTCGATTGGCGCACCGCCATCGGCCAACAGAGCGCCATAGTCGATCAGGTCGCGGTGGAGTTGCGCAGGCAGTTCCACCGTCACCTTCACCGGCTTGTCGTCGGCGAGCGGACCGAGCTTCAGCTTCGTCATGGTCAATTCCTGTAGGGTTCGAGGACTAAATCCCTTGTGACGATGACCCTGACCGGGAATCCCGGTCGAATGGTCAGCGTCGGCGCGACTTGCAACTGCCGCTGGACGATCTGCTGCCCTGCCTGGTTGATGGTATCCTGCGCCCCGTCGCGAATAGCGCGGATCAGCCGGTCCTCGTCGTCGGTCGCCAGTTCCGTGCCGATGCCGAGCAGCGTCGAAAGGCCAGCGGCCTTCATCAGATCCCACCAGTGGTAATCGACGCCATCCTCAAGCCCGGCATAGCCGGAAGCATCCGCGCCCGGCTGGCGCTCCAGCACGATGGAGCGGCCGTTCGGCAGGATCAGGCGGTTCCAGACGAGCAGCACGCGACGCTGGCCGAAGGTCACGCCGGCATCATATTGGCCGATGATGCGTGTTCCCTGCGGGATCAGTAGCAGGCTGCCGGTCGGGCTGTCATAGACGTTTTCTGTTACCTGCGCGGTGATCTGGCCGGGCAGATCGGAGCGGATGCCGGTAATCATCGCCGCCGGGATCACGGCCCCGGCCTGAAGGATATAGGTAGAAGCCGGAGCCATGATGCGGTCCAGGGCGACCGTCTGCCGATCCACCGGGCCGTTGAGAAAGGCCGTATGCCGGTCCTGCGTGCCGGTCACGCCGGGTTGAGCAGCCAGACCAAGGCCGGCGAGGCTCGGGCTTGAGGTTCCCGTTCCCGGTGCGGTCTGGAAAAAGACGCGGCTGACGCGCGCTGCCTCTTCCTCGGCAATGCGGCGCTGTTCCGCCGGATCGACGGCGGGCGTCGTCATGACCGGCGGCGCGACGGGCTGGCCCCTGTTCTGCGCATCGAGGATGGGGCCGCCCAGATCGCCCGGCAAAGCCGGCCCCAGAACCGGGCCGGTATAGTCGCGCGGCAGGCCGGACAATCCGTCCGCCGTGGGACGGTTCTCGGTCGAATAGAGTTCTTCGCCGCTGCCGCTCATGTCGCGGGTCTGAAGCGCATAGATCAGCGCCCCGCCGATGCCGAGAAGTGCTGCCGCTCCGACGCTGGCCAGCATCTTGCGGGACAGGCGGGTGACGCGCGGCGGTTCGGCGCGCAGCCGCATGGGTGCTGCGGTGTCCGTGGTCGTGCTGTCTTCGGTCATGACGGGGATTCTCCGGTCGCTTTTGCCGGCTGTGCGGCCTGCCGTTGCTCGATGCGGACGATCCTGACCGTCTGCTGGCGATCGCCGCTGCCAAGGCGCAATTCGGCCGCGCCGAACAAGCGATCCACGATCAGGATGTTCTGGTGGATGCGGCTGTTGACGATCTGGGTTTCGCCTTCCGAGCCGATGACGAAGATCGGCGGCATCTCGCCCTGCACGATGCCGCGCGGGAAGACGACATAGATGCGGCGGCCATCGTCGAAGACGGAGATGGGCTTCCAGGGTGGACTATCGCCAGTCAGGCCATAGCGATAGTTGCGTGCCGCATCTGCCGGTAGGATGGGTGCTGCCGGAACAGTCTGGCGCTGGCCGGCCGGTTGTGCCGGATAGGCCCAGGCGACGGACGGCATATAGAGGGATTCGCGGGCGCGCAGTTCGATCATGTAGGTGCGGCGGTCGGTGGTGACGACGAGATTGGTCGAGATGTCGGACCGGCTCGGTTTGACGAGGATATGGACGCGGCGCGACGTTCCGCTGCCGCTCTCCGTGTCGCCGATGATCCAGCGTGCGGTGTCGCCTGCGGCAATCGGTCCCGCGCCGGTCAGGCTCTCGCCCGGCTCCAGCGCGATATTGGTGATCTGCCCCGGAGCAGCATAGACTTGATAGAGCGCGCCTTCCGACCAGGGATAAATCTGGATGGCGTTATAGTAGCCCTCGCGGCGCGGCTCGACGCGCGCGGCCGCATTGGCGTTCTCGACACGGCCTGCCGGTGTCCCGGCAGCGGTCCCGCCGCGCGCGACGGTCCATGCGGGCGGTGTGTGCAATGGCCGTGGCCGGTCATCGGTGACGGCGGCCGGCACGACTGGCAATGACGGCACGTCAGCGTCGTAGCTGAATTGCGGCGGCTTGTTCGTTGCGCAGCCGGCGAGCATGGTGGCTGACAGCAGCAAAGCCGGAAGGCCATGTTTACGGAAAGCCGGAACGGCGGGTTTGCGGGTCAACGTGCTCATTGGCTCATCTCCCGCGACCAGGAGATGGCGTTGACGTAGATGCCGAGCGGATTGGCGCGCAGGCGCTCCGCGTCGCGCGGGGTCTGGATCACGATGGTCAGGATCGCGGTCCAGCGTTCGGTCGTGGAAAGCTGGCCGTTCTCATAGTGACGCTCGGTCCACGCCACCCGGAAGCTGTCGTTCGACGCTCGGATGACGCTGGACACCTCGACGGCGATCTGCTGCTTGCCGACCTTGGTGAAGGGGTCGTTGCTGCGCGCATAGTCGTTCAGGGCGGCCGCGCCCCGGTCGGTCGTCCATTCATAGGCCCGCAGCCAGTTCTGTCGGACGATGATCGGGTCGGCAGGAATGGCGCGGACCTGCTCTATGAAGCGGCCGAGATGGAACGCGATCTGCGGATCGGTGGGGCGATAGTCGGCGACGGCCGGAGCGACGGTCTGCGCCTGCCCGAACCGGTCGACCTGCACCACCCAAGGCACGACGGTCCCGCGCGCCGACTGCCAGACAAGGGCGGTGGCGAAACCGGCCGACAGGATCAGGGAACCGAACGCCATGAGCCGCCAGTTCTTCGCCTGCACGCGGGCCGAGCCGATCCGTTCGTCCCAGACCTGTGCGGCCTTCTGGTAGGGCGTCTCGGGCTCCGGCGATTTGCCGTAGTGGGTGGCTGGTCGTTTGAAGATGCTCATGAGCGGTCACTTTCGGAAAGATTGACGGAGGAGCCGCCGCCATGGCTGTCGCCGGAGCGAACCGCATGGGCGGCCATGGTGGCGCCGTGGTTGACGGACTGTGAGCGCCGCATCCGCTGCGCCCAGGCCGGGGGGCTGGCAGTTTCTGAAGGCGATGCGGCTGCGGTTTCGGGGGCGGCGCTCGCGCCGCTGACGGTGCCTGCGGTGGATGATCCGCCCGTCACGCCGAAGGCGGCACGCGCGCCATCGGAAAAACTGGATTTGACGCTTTCCGATGCTTTGGAAGTCGCGCGCTTCAACGGCGAGACGGCGGCAGAGCCTGCGGCGCGGGCGACGCCACCCAGGCCTGAAGCGACCCCTGCCGCGCCCGACTGGCCGAGCGAACCCATGCTGTAGGCTGCGGAGGCCCCGCCTGCGGCGGTTGCACCGCCGCGAACCGCCGCGGCTCCACCGGACAAAGCGGCGGCACCTCCCTTGACGGCGAGACCGGCCGCACCGCCTGCGGCAGCGCCGCCGGCGAGCACCATGCCGCCGGCCGCCAGGCCGGTGCCGACCGCCGCGCCCGCGCCAAGCTGCGGCCCGCCCGAAACGAGACCCGAGGCGATGCCGGGTCCGAAGATGCCGAGGCCGAGCAGGGACAAGGCGGCGAGCACGATGGCCATAGCGTCGTCGATGCTCGGGGTCTGGCCACCGAAGCCTTGCGTAAATTGCGAGAAGAGCGTCGAGCCGATGCCGATGATGACGGCCAGCACCAGAACCTTGATGCCGGACGAGATGACATTGCCAAGCACGCGCTCGGCCATGAAGGCGGTCTTGCCGAACAGGCCGAACGGGATCAGCACGAAGCCCGCCAGCGTGGACAGCTTGAACTCGATCAGCGTCACGAAAAGCTGGATTGCGAGGATGAAGAAGGCGAGGATGACCAGCGCCCATGCGAACAGCAGGCAGGCGATCTGGATGAAGTTCTCGAAGAACGCCACCCAGCCCATGAGGTCGGAAATGGAGTCGAGCAGCGGCCGCGCCGCGTCTAACCCGGTCTGGGCCACCTTGCCGGGCCGCATCAGATCCTGCGCGGTGAAGCTGGTGCCGGATGCCTTGAGGCCGAGGCCGGCGAAGCTGTCGAAGACGATCTTTGCGAGGTTGTTCCAGTTGCCGATGAGATAGGCGAACACGCCGACGAACAGCGTCTTCTTCACGAGCCGGGCGATGATGTCGTCATCGGCGTTCCAGCTCCAGAACAGCGCGGCGAGCGTCACGTCGATGACGATGAGCGTTGTGGCGATGAACGCCACCTCGCCGCCGAGCAGGCCGAAACCGGAGTCGATATATCGGGTGAAGACCCCGAGGAAATTGTCGATGACGCCCGCACCGCCCATGCATCACCGCCCTTCGCTGGAGGACGGCGCAGCCGGCGCAGGCGAGCGGCCAAGGAAACGATCGCGGGTTTCGGCCCAAACGCGCAGGCATTCGGCGTCGCTGGCGGCCGTTGTCCCAAGCTGCTGGCACCGGCGCTGCCCTTCTCGCAGCGGGTCCCGTTCGGGCTGCGCAAGACGCGGCGGCAATGCCGGCGCGTCTTCCTTGCGGGTCATCTCGATAGCCGTCGCGGTGATGGCGATCGCCACGAATATGATTGCGCCCAGCCGGGCCAGCATCTTGCCGTCCATGGCCGCCCCCTCAGTTGCCGTTGTTGAACATCTGCGCGTTGCCGGGCGTGTAGCCCGAACACGGCGTGAGGAAGCGTCGGCGCTGCTCGCGTCCCTGTTCGGCTGCGGCCGCACGCTCGGCTTCGGTCAACGCACCCGCCCGGCCATTGGCGGCGAGAAGCGCAACGAGATCGGAAAGCTGCTGCGACTGGAGGGCGAGAAGCTGGTTGCCGGCCTGCGTGGCTTGCAGCGCGCCGGTCGCGCCCTGGCTCTGGCCGACCAGTTCCGACATCTGCGTGCGGTTGGTGTCGATATTGCCGACGACGCCGGCCTGCACGCGCATGGCGTCCTGCAAGCCGCCGACCGTGTTCTGCCAGCGCGACCTGGCATCGGTGACGAGTTGCGTGTCGGTCGCCGACAGCGAGACATTGCCATATTGGCTCTGGAAGATCTGATCGACCTTCTGTACGTCGAAGGCGATGTTCTGCGCCTGGGCGAGAAGCTGCTGCGTGCGCTGCACATTCTGCTGGAGCTGCTGAAGCGATGAATATGGCAGGCTCGCCAGATTCTTCGCCTGATTGATGAGCATGGTCGCTTCGTTCTGAAGCGACGTGATCTGGTTGTTGATCTGCTGAAGCGTGCGCGCGGCTGTCAGCACGTTCTGCGCATAGTTCGACGGATCATAGACGATACGACCGAATTGCGCGTGGGCCGGGCTGGTCAGCATGGGCGACAGCGTGATGGGCATGGCAAGCGCCAGCGCGAGCATGGAAGCGCCGGTGAAGCGGGGAACAGGAACACGGATCATGGAAGGGTCTCCTCTGCTTGGGGGGCATCCGGCACGACCGGCGCGGCGGTTTCCGTCCGGTCGGCAAGATTGGTGAGATTGGGGATCAGGTCCGCCGCCCAATCGACGCTGCGCAGGCGCAGCCACGCCGCGAGGAAGCCGTCGTGACCATGCTCGGCGATAAGTCCGGCGATGCGCTTGTGATCGGATTTCGCGGATGCGGTGCAGAGCGCGAGGCCGACTTCGGACAGGCCCAGCTCGAAGAGGCGGTTTCCCCTGCGGCTCTGGCAGTAGTAATCCCGCTTGGGCGTGGCCCTTGCGAGGATTTCGATCTGCCGGTCATTCAACCCGAAGCGGCGATAGATGGCCGTGATCTGGGGTTCGATGGCCCGCTCGTTCGGCAGGAGCAATCGCGTCGGGCAGCTTTCGATGATGGCGGGCGCGATGTTGCTGCCGTCGATGTCCGATAGCGACTGCGTGGCGAAGATGACGCTGGCGTTCTTCTTCCTGAGCGTCTTCAGCCATTCGCGAAGCTGGTTGGCGAAGCCTTCGTCGTCCAGCGCAAGCCAGCCCTCGTCGATGATAAGCAGCGTGGGCCGCCCGTCGAGCCGGTCGCCGATCCGGTGGAACAGATAGGCGAGCACGGCCGGGGCCGCGCCGGTTCCGATAAGCCCCTCGATCTCGAACGCCTGCACATCCGCATGCCCAAGATGTTCGGTCTCGGCGTCGAGCAGCCGACCATAAGCGCCGCCAATGCAATAGGGCCGCAATGCCTGTTTCAGATCGTTGGATTGGAGCAGGACCGTGAGGCCGGTGATGGTGCGTTCCCCGACAGGGGCGGATGCCAGCGAGGTCAGCGCCGTCCAGATATATTCCTTGGTCTCGGGCGTGATCGGCACGCCTTCACGGCCGAGAATGGCGGCGATCCAGTCGGCCGCCCAGGCGCGTTCATAGCTGTCGTCGATCCGGGCGAGCGGCTGGAGCGAAACGGACGCCTCGTCTCCTTCCGTCAGCCCGCCGCCAAGGTCGTGCCAATCGCCGCCCATGGCGAGCGCGGCGGCGCGGATCGAGCCGCCGAAGTCGAACGCGAAAACCTGCGATCCCGCATAGCGCCGGAACTGCAAGGCCATGAGCGCGAGCAAGACGGACTTGCCAGCGCCGGTCGGGCCGACGACGAGGGTATGGCCAACATCGCCAACGTGAAGGGAAAACCGGAACGGGGTCGAGCCTTCGGTCTTGCCGAAGAACAGCGGGGGCGCGCTGAAATGCTCGTCCCGTTCCGGTCCCGCCCACACCGCTGAAAGCGGGATCATATGGGCGAGGTTGAGCGTCGAGACTGGCGGCTGCCGGACGTTCGCATAGGCATGTCCGGGCAGGCTGCCGAGCCAGGCATCGACGGCGTTGACGGTTTCCGGCATCGCTGTGAAATCGCGACCTTGAATGATTTTTTCCGCGAGGCGCAGTTTCTCGTCGGCGATGCGCGGGTCGGCATCCCAGACGGTGATAGTGGCCGTGACATAGGCCATGCCCGCCACGTCCGCCCCCAGTTCCTGCAAGGCCATGTCGGCGTCAGCGGCCTTGTTCGCCGCATCCGTGTCCACGAGGGCGCTTGCCTCGTTGGTCATGACTTCCTTGAGGATCGCGGCGATGCTTTTGCGCTTGGCGAACCATTGCCGCCTGATCTTCGTCAGCAGCCGGGTCGCATCCGTCTTGTCCATAAGGATCGCCCGCGTGCTCCACCGATACGGGAACGGCAGCCGGTTCATCTCATCGAGGAGGCCCGGCGTGGTCGCGGTCGGAAAGCCGATGATGGTCAGAACGCGCAGATGCTGATCGCCAAGGCGCGGCTCCAGCCCGCCGGTCAGCGGCTGGTCGGCGAGCAGCGCGTCGAGATGCATCGGCACCTCGGGAACGCGGACGCGGTGCCGGTTCGTGGAAATGGTCGAATGCAGGTAGGTCAGCGTGCCGGGGTCATCGAGCCAGCGGCATTCCGGCATGAAGCCGTCCAGGAGAGCCAGAACGCGGTCGGTGCGATCGACGAAGCTGCGCAGCAGCTCCCATGGGTCCACGCCGGATTGCTCGCGGCCCTCGTAGAGCCAGGTTTCCGCGCGTGCGGCGTCCTCGGCGGGCGGGAGCCAGAGGAAGGTCAGGAAATAGCCGGACACGAAATGCGTGCACGCTTCCTCGAAACCGGCCTTGCGCTCGGCATCGACCAGCGCCGACGCGGGATCGGGAAAGGTGCTGTCGGGATAAGTCGCGGCCTCGCTGCGCTGGGCCTCGACGAAAATGCTCCAACCCGATCCGAGACGGCGGACGGCGTTGTTGATGCGGCCTGCGACCGCGACCAGTTCGGCGGCGACGGCGGAATCCAGATCGGGACCGCGAAACTTCGCCGTTCTCTGGAAACTGCCGTCCTTGTTCAAGACGACGCCGGAACCGACCAACGCGGCCCACGGCAGGAAATCCGCGAGACGACTGGCTGTGCGGCGGTATTCGGCAAGGTTCATCATGGCCGCGCCCTCACACCGACAGATGACCGGGGATGCGCAGATGCCTGCGGCCCACCTCGACAAAGAGCGGGTCGCGCTTCGCCATCCAGACGGCGGCGAAATGCCCGACCGCCCAGATGGCGAGACCGACCAGCCAGAGGCGCAGGCCGAGGCCCACGGCCCCGGCCAATGTGCCATTGATGATGGCGATAGAGCGCGGCGCGCCGCCGAGCAGGATATGCTCGGTCAGCGCGCGGTGGACCGGGACGGTGAAACCCGGCACCGCATCGAGTTGTTCGAGACCGCCCGCCATCAGACGAGCGCCCCGCCACCAAAGCTGAAGAAGCTGAGGAAGAACGAACTGGCCGCAAAGGCGATGCTGAGGCCGAAGACGATCTGGATCAGTTTGCGAAAGCCGCCGCCCGTGTCGCCGAAAGCCAGCGCCAGGCCGGTGGAAATAATCACGATGACGGCGATGATCTTGGCGACCGGCCCCTCGATCGACTGAAGGATGCTCTGGAGCGGCGCTTCCCACGGCATCGACGAACCGGACGCATGGGCGGCCGGGGCGAGCATGAGGCTGATGACAATGGTTGATGCGGCGGTCGCCATGCGACGATAGCCACGCGAAAGAGTGCGGATCATGAATGTTCTCCTGTGCTGGTGGGGGTTGCGGGGTTGATGCGGTAGTCGCCGTCCGGCCCCAGCCCTTCGACGCGGGCGAGTTCGGCCAGCCGGCGCGCGGAACCGCGCCCGGCCAGGACGGCAACGAGGTCGATGGTCTCGGCGATCAGCGCGCGCGGGACGGTGACGACAGCCTCTTGAATGAGCTGTTCGAGGCGGCGCAGCGCGCCGATGCCGGAACCGGCATGGATGGTGCCGATGCCGCCGGGATGTCCGGTGCCCCAGGCTTTGAGCAGGTCGAGGGCTTCCGATCCCCGCACCTCACCGATGGGAATACGGTCGGGGCGAAGGCGAAGCGACGAGCGCACAAGATCGGAAAGCGTCGCCACACCATCTTTGGTCCGCATGGCCACGAGGTTGGGCGCGGCGCATTGCAGCTCGCGCGTGTCCTCGATGATGACGACGCGATCCTGCGTCTTCGCCACCTCGGCGAGCAGCGCGTTGGTCAAGGTGGTCTTGCCTGTGCTGGTGCCGCCCGCGACGAGGATGTTGGCGCGCGCCGCAACGGCTTCGCGGAGAGTCACGGCCTGATCGGCGGACATGATGCCTGCCGCCACATAGTCGTCGAGCGTGAAGACCGCGACGGCGGGCTTGCGGATGGCAAAGGCCGGTGCGGCGACGACGGGCGGCAGCAGCCCCTCGAACCGTTCTCCCGTCTCGGGCAGTTCCGCCGAGACGCGCGGCGATCGGGCGTGAACCTCCGCGCCGACATGGTGTGCGACCAGCCGGACAATGCGCTCGCCATCGGCAGCGGAGAGAATTTCGCCGGTATCGGCCAGACCTTCGGACAGCCGGTCGATCCAGATGCGGCCGTCCGGGTTCAGCATCACCTCGATGACGGTCGGGTCTTCCAGAAACCGGGCGATGGACGCGCCGAGGGCCGTGCGCAGCATCCGCGCGCCGCGCGCAATCGCCTCCGGTTTCTGGTGATGTGCAGTCATGTCGGCCCCATTTTCTGGCGGGGCGTGACAGACGGACCCCGCAACGGGGTCGATTAAAAGAGCCTGAATTCAGACCGTTTCAACAAGTATCTAGGAGGATGCGGTGATCGGCGGCCATCGGCGGCAAATAGGATGGGTTGAAAATCTAAGCAGCGTCGCCATCGACCTCGGTCTGATCTTGCGACGGACTGTCGTGAAGCGAATCCATGTCCCGCGACAACTCTTTCAGGAACCTGTCTCCGCTCGCCAGCCTGCGACCGAGATTCTGCATGAAGCCCTCGAACCGCTCGTTCCCCTTGATGCGGGCGGACTGCTTGGCGCTGTCGGGTAACGGCGGTGTCATCGTCAGCCAGAAGTGGACGAACAAGGAAAGGGTCTCGCCGAGCACGGCGAGATCTTCGTCCAGCGTGCCGATCTGTCGGCCGATCTTGTCCAAGCGGCGCGACATGGCCGCTTCCAGCCGATCCGACGTGTCGCCCGACAGGAAGGACGCGACGGCCGCCTCGATGATGGCGGACTTCGATACCTGCCGGCGCAGCGACAGCGCCTCGACCTGCTTGAGCAGTTCCGGGTCGAAATAGACATTCATGCGGGCGCGGGTCGTCATTGGCGGTTCCTCAAAGCTCAATGCCGTCGTCGGGGTTCATGGATGCCTGCCGGGCGATCATCCGCATCCGCGAGCGCAGCGCGCGGGCCTTGGCCGCGTCCACGTCCGGCTCGTCGTCCAGAATGTCGAACTCCTGGGCGGGCGTTGTCGGCGGCGGGATGATTTCCTCATGCTCGGGCAACTCCGGCTCGCGGCGGATACCTGCATTGTCGGGATCGCTCTCGGTCCCGCTGGCGGCGCTGGTCGCTGGCTTGCTCGCCGAAACGATGACGCGGCTCGTCCAGTCATCGGTTGCTGGCTTCGCCGCTCGTGCGGATGGCAACTCGGGCGGCGGCAGGATGCGCTCCTGCAATCGCATGTCATCGAAATACCGGGCCTTCTTCGCCCGGATCGGGGGCGTTCCCGCGACCATCACGATTTCGTCTGCGGGAGGAAGCTGCATGATCTCGCCCGGCGTGAGCAGCGGCCGCGCCGTCTCCTGCCGCGACACCATCAGATGCCCGAGCCAGGGTGCGAGCCGATGGCCGGCATAGTTGGTGGAATCCCGCATCTCGGTCGCGGTGCCGAGCGAGTCCGATACGCGCTTGGCGGTGCGCTCGTCGTTCGTGGCGAAGGCGACGCGCACATGGCAGTTGTCGAGAATGCTATTGTTTGGCCCATAGGCGCGCTCGATCTGGTTGAGCGATTGGGCGATCAGGAAGGACTTGAGGCCGTAGCCCGCCATGAAGGCGAGCGCCGATTCAAAGAAGTCGAGACGGCCGAGCGCGGGAAACTCGTCCAGCATCATGAGCAGGCGATGCCGCTTGCCGGATAGAGTCAGTTCCTCGGTCAGCCTGCGGCCGATCTGGTTGAGGATGAGCCGGATCAGCGGTTTGGTGCGGTTGATGTCGGACGGTGGTACGACGAGGTAGAGCGTCACCGGTTTCTTGCTTCCGACAAGATCGGCAATCCGCCAGTCGCAGCGGTCCGTGACGCGCGCCACGACCGGGTCGCGGTAAAGGCCGAGGAACGACATGGCGGTGGACAGCACGCCCGACCGCTCATTCTCGCTCTTGTTCAGCAGCTCGCGAGCCGACGAGGCGATGACGGGATGAACACCGACTTCGCCCAGATGCGGCGTGTCCATCATCGCGCGCAAGGTCGCTTCGACCGGGCGGCGGGGATCGGACAGGAAATTGGCGACCCCCGACAGGGTTTTGTCCGGCTCGGCATAGAGGACGTGCAGAATCGCGCCGACAAGCAGGCTGTGACTGGTCTTTTCCCAATGGTTGCGCTTGTCGAGGCTGCCTTCGGGATCGACCAGAATATCCGCGATATTCTGCACGTCGCGGACTTCCCATTCGCCCTGCCGCACCTCCAGTAGCGGGTTATAGGCTGACGACTTCGCATTCGTGGGGTCGAACAGCAGGACGCGGCCGTGCTTCGCCCGAAAGCCGGCAGTCAGAGTCCAGTTCTCGCCCTTGATGTCATGGACGATGCAGCTTCCCGGCCAGGTCAGCAGCGTCGGCACCACCAGCCCGACGCCCTTGCCGGACCTCGTGGGGGCAAAGCAAAGCACATGCTCCGGCCCGTCATGGCGCAGATAGTCGCGATCGTATCGGCCGAGCAGAACGCCATCCGGGCCGAGCAACCCGGCGCTGCGGATTTCCCTGTCTTCCGCCCATCGCGCGGAGCCGTAAGTGGCGACGTTGCGGGCTTCGCGCGCCCGGATGATGGACATGAGGATGGCGGCGGCAATGGCGAGGATGCCGCCCGACGTGGCGATAGCCGCGCCTTCCATGAAAATCGTGGGCGCGTAGGCGTCGAACGAGAACCACCACCAGAAGAAGGCTGGCGGGTGATAGAGCGGAAAGCCCGCAAGCTCGAACCATGGAGCGCCAAGCTGGGACTGGAAGCCGAGGCGGAAGGCGACCCATTGCGTCGCTGCCCAGGTCATCACCAGAACGATGATGAAAACGACGGTGATCTGGCCCCAGAGTATTCGGCCTCCGCGCATACAGGCTCCAATCGGCAAAAAGTGACGGAGCCGATCAGAGAATAGGCAATTATCGGGGCTGCAACAGTAAAGGTGACGCCATAGGGCTACCGGATACTATCGGCGGTAAATAGGACGGGTTGCCACGGCACTCTTCCAGCACTGTGCCGAGGACTATTCACGAATCAGCACGCGGAAAAGATCAGCGCATCTCCGACGCCAGCACGAGCAGCTTCGCAAGCGCGGGGTTGCGATCGGAAGGCGACCATACGGCCGAGAACGGGATGGCTTCCGGCTCATCACGGATCGGCAGGAAGACGAGGTTCGGTGGTGAGGCCGCCGCGCCTTCCTGGACAAAGAGCGAGACGCCATGCCCGGCCGCGATCATCGACAAGAGAGCGCCGGGGCCGACATCAAGGCGGCGGATCGCAGGCGTCGGCCATTTCCCGGCGGAGCGGGCCACGATCAGGTCGTGAACCTGTGGCCCGGTGCCGCCGTGGCGCACGAGGAAGGTTTCCTCCGCAAGTTGCCGCCATTCGACATCAGGTAGTTCTGAAAATGGATGCTTGACCGGCAACGCCGCCATCAAGCGGTCGCGCCAGACAACGCGGGAATGAAGGTCGGGGATTTCGTGGGTGCAGGCCATGAAGGCGAGATCGAGCCGGCCTTCGCGCACCATGAGCTGCGCGTCGCGCGCCGTGCCCTCGGTGATGTGCAGGTGGACGCCGGGATGATCGGCGTGGAACCGCTCCAGCAGCCGGTCGAGGAAGCAGCCAGGTGTCAGGGCGTGAACGCCGATGCGAAGCTCGCCGTCCTCACCGCGCGCCTGCATCCCGGCGGTCTTAATGGCGCGATCGAGGATGTCCATGGCGTCATCGACCTGATCGACGAAGCGGCGTCCGGCGTCGGTCAGGCGGACGCCGCGCGTGTTGCGGTCGAAGAGAACGACACCAAGGTCTTCCTCCAGCGCCCTGATTCTGGCGCTGACGCTCGACTGGCTGGTGCCGAGCGCCTTGGCCGCGCGGTGGAAGCTCAGATATTCCGCGACCGCGAGCGTCTGGATCAGGGACGCCATCGGGATGCGGCCGCGCAGCAGCGAGGGTGCCTCGTCAGATGCATCGGCTTTCCTCAATCGCCGCCGCACGCCGCGATTCCCGTCAGGTGGCAAATGCCGCTCCATCCTAAGCGGATGTAAGACATCGACTTCATGCGGAGGCCGCCTGTTTGTCGTTTCCGATGAGCCACCACTGAACGATCGCCAGCGCAATGAGTGTGGCGGCGATTGCGGCCCAAGGTGTTGCCAGCAATCCAGGCCCGGCGACGAGAATGCCGCCGACGAAGGAAGCGCCAGCGATGCCGAGATTGAAGGCGGCTATATTGAATCCTGATGCCGTGCCAACCGCATCCGGCGCCTCGACTTCGGCGGTGGCCACCACACCCGCTTGCACGATCGGGGAGATCGCGAAAGCAAAAACGCCCCAGGCAAACAGGTTGGCAAACATTGGGGCGACATGGCCGGCTGTGAACGGCAGAACCACCAGCGAAACCGCGAGACCGGCAAGGACAGCCTGTAGCGCCCGCCGTGTTCCCAGCCGGTCAGCCAGGCGGCCGCCTAACAGGTTGCCAATGACCGTCGCCACGCCGAACAGCATCAATGCCAGGCTGACCGTCGCCTCGCTCACCCGCGTCACCTCGGTCATCAGCGGCGAGAGATAGGTGAAGACGACGAAGGAGCCCCCGAAACCGAAGACTGTGACCAGATACATGGCGAGCAGCCGGGGTTTCCCGAGCAACGCGAGCTGCGATAGCAAGCCGGCCGGCGGCGTATGCGCGATCGCCTTGGGCAGCAGCGCCATGAGACCGGCGACACTGATCGCGCCGAGCAGCGCCACGGCCAGGAACGGCGCGCGCCAGCCGAGATGCTGACCGACGAAAGCTCCGAAGGGCACGCCCACCACCATCGCGACGGTCAGGCCGGCGAACATCAGCGATACGGCCTGTCCGGCACGGGATTTGTCCACCAGCGAGGTCGCGACGGTCGCCCCGATGGAGAAAAAGACGCCATGGGCAACACCCGTGACGATCCGCCCGGCCAATAGCACCGCATAGCCCGGCGCGAAGGCAGCGATCAGGTTGCCGATGGTGAAGATCACCATCAGGCCGATGGCAAGCTGCCGGCGCGGCAGCTTGCCGGTCAGCGCCGTGACGGTCGGTGCGCCGATCGTGATGGCCAGGGCATAGAGGCTGACCAGCAGCCCCGCCGTGGGGATCGAGACGGACAAGTCCCGCGCCATTTCCGGGATTAGTCCGACGATGACAAACTCGGTGGTGCCGATGGCGAAGGCCGACACCGCCAATGCGAAAAGACCAAGCGGCATGTCAGCCTCCCCCTGTCACACGAGAAGGGAGGCGGCTGCCGCCTGCGCAATCGCTTCGTCGGCTTCCACGGTCGCGCCGGCGACGCCAATCGCGCCGATCACTGTGCCGGCCTTGTCACGCAGCACCACGCCGCCGCCAAAGCTGATGAGGCCGCCATTGGTGTTCTCAAGCGTGTAGATCGCGCCGCCGGGTTGGGCGGCCTGCCCGAGCTGGAGGCTGTCGGTCTGAAAGAGCGCGGCGGTGCGCGCCTTTTTCTGGCTGACTTCGATTGGGCCGATATTGGTGCCGTCCATTCGGTGGAAGGCGATGAGATGAGTTGCTGCGTCGAGGATGGTGACGCAGACGGCGAAATTGCCTTTGGCGGCTTCGGCTGTTGCGGTCGCGATAAGGGAGTTGGCGAGTTCGGATTTCATTCCGGCTTCCTCTCATTGGGTGGTAGGAAGCCAGAACAATATTCAGGAATGAGCGGAGTGGAACAAGCTAATTTGAGAAACGCAATATATTCATCAATGCTGAACTTGGATGTCTCGCCAATGCCGGCAGCGAGAAATCGCGATCGCCGCTGGTGGACCCAGATTAATACAGCGATTGAAGCTTGAGGATGTCGACCGCACCATCAATGTGTTGGGGCAACAGCTCTCCAAGGTGCAGAAAATGCGCCGTCTGTTCGTGAGCTGCCAAAGCGTCGGCGTTGGCCCAGCACTCGATGAACACGAAACGGCCGGCAGCCTCGCGGTCCCGGTGCAACGAATATTCGAGGCATCCCTCTTCGTTTCTGCTCAGCTCTACGGCCCCCTTGAGGATATCGGCGACGGCCTCTTCATGGCCGGGCTTTGCCTGCACGATAGCAATAAGCCTGATTTCCGCTGCTGTAAGTTGGTCTCGTTGCGTCATTGAACTTTCTCGGCTTCCTTCATCATCATCCAGGCTATGTCCGTCAACTTCTCGCGCGGCAGGCGAGTGGACGGCCCGCTCAGGCCGATGGCAGCGCGGACCTCGCCACCCTCGCGCCAGGGCACCGCGACGCAGTGTAAGCCCGGCTGATAGGTTTCGAGATCGAGCGCGAAGCCGACCCTCTCAACCATTTCTATCTGAGTTTGGATATCCGGCCCGAGCGCATCCGCACGGGTCTCCAGCACGCGCTTCCCGAGCCCCGGCATGAAGGCGAGGAAGACCAGCCCGACCGCCGATCCCTCAAGCGGTTCCCTGATCTCAACCGGACACGCAGTCTTCAGCATCTGGTCAGATTCGATGGCGTCCAGATACCAGGTCTCGTCGCCGCTGGGCACGCCAAGGTAGACCGTCTCGCCCGTCTTCAATGCGATAGCCTCCAGAACCGGGCGCAGACGGGTCCGTAATGCACCATCATCGCCGGCGATGCGGGCGAGATTCAGAATGCGTCCGCCAAGATGATAGCGCGTGTCGCCAACGCGCCGTCGGACATAGCCCAACTCGTCGAGCGTCTTGAGGATGTTGTGAGCCGTTGTCTTGCCGAGGCTGGCCCGCTCGGCAATATGCTTGAGCGAGGCCGCTCCGCCCTCGCGCGCGATGATTTCCAGAATGGCGACGGCACGCTCAATCGACTGGATCAGTCGACTTCCATTGTCGTTATTTCTGAGCAAAAGCACCTCCGTATAGCTAGCGCAGTATAGCATTTGGCCGAGATTATGTGGCGATTATACAAACATAAGTTCAACGATGTAGAACATTTTCCCATTTGTACTGCTTACAGCGCAATGACGAGGAGTTAGCGGAAGCAGGCGTTGGGCGCGCCTACAACGAAAGTCCGCGCTGACGCCCCAACTGCCACGATACTGATCCGCCCTGCACGATGCCGGCAACCTCTCGGCCAAGCTGGCGGTCGATGACCGGCCGCCACGGGACGAGGGTGAACTCGTGGCTCTGCTCAACAATGGCGAACTTGCCGCTCGATAGTTGCACCGTGCCAGTGAACTTGCCGCTGACGGTCTCGCCGTCCGTGGCGGCCCGGAACGGCAGCGCCTTCGCTTCGGCAATCTCCGCGCCGACGCGGGCCACCTCCCGCTCGCGCAGGTTGGCGAGCAGGTTGCGCCGATAGAAGACGCGGCCGTTCTGCTGGCGGGTGGCGTCGCCCTGTTCGATATGATGGTCGCGGCGCTGGTCCATGGCGTCCCGTACCTGCTGGCCGAACCCGGCAGGCGCGAGATCCGATGCGTCGTTCGCGAGCATCCGCCGGTCGAGCCAGGTCGCGCCGTCCGCGCCAATCTGTTTCTCCAGATCGAAGGCCGAGAGGATGCGGACGCTGGCCTGACGGTTGCGGCCGGCGTCATAGGCGGCGGCGCGGCTCTCGAAGTCATCAGGGATACGCCATTGGTCGGCGTCGATCCGCTCGACGATACCGGCGCGACGCAATGCCTCCAGCCGGCGCACATGAGCATCGACATAGCCCTCATAGTCGCCGCCTGGAACGCGGCCCTCGAACTTCGCCTGCTCCAGATGGCGGCTCGGCCGATAGACGCCATCCTCGGCGATGGCGGCGATGGTCCGGTCGGACGGCCGCTGCGTGGTTTCGGCCGGGCCGATCTCGACGATGCCGCCGATCCGCGCATCCTCGACGCGGGCCGGGTCAATGCCGGGGACATGGTGGGTGCGGCCGTCGATGCCGTCCACCACGACGGTCAGGTTCTCGCCCATCTCGTCGGTCAGATATTTGTCCACGACGCGGCCGACGATCGGCGTCTCGGGCGGCCCGTCATGGATATGGAAGGTCATGGGATCGCGCTCCAGCCCATCGGCCTTCAGCGCCTTGTGCATGGAGCGGATGATGTCGCCGCGCTCGCCGATCTCGCGCAGGATCGGTTCCATGCGGCCACTCATCTCCCAGACGCCCGGCGCGTGCTCGGTCGCCAGCCCCATCTTTTCCAGCTTGGCGAGACGGCGCAGGCGCAGGGTCCGGTTGAACTGGCGGCGCGGATCGTCGGGTTCATGGCGCAGGTCAAGGAACCGTTCGTCCGCTTCCTCGGTCATCGCCCGGTCGATGCGGGTGAAGCGGTCCTGATCGACTTCGGCCGAGAGCTTGCGGCTCTGCTCGATCTCGGTCACAGGGCCGAGCTCGAGCGTCGAAAGCTCGCTCGCCCGCTCGCGGATGCCGTTGGCGAGATAGTCGCCGTTGATGACAAGATTCTCGCCCATCTCGTCCTTGCCCCGGACGACGACATGCACATGGGGATGGCCGGTGTTGAAGTGGTTGACCGCGATCCAATCGAGTTTCGTGCCGAGGTCGGTCTCGACCTGTTTCATGAGGTCGCGAGTGTGGGCGGTCAGGTCGGTCAGGTCCGCGCCGTCCTCCGGCGACACGATGAACCGGAACTGATGGCGATCCTCCTTGCCGCGATCAAGGAAAGCATCGCCATCGGCACGGTCCTCGTTGGCCGAATAGAGCTGGCCGCGCTCACCGTCGCGTGAGGTGCCGTCGCGCTGGATGTAACGCAGATGGGCGGCGGCCTTGCCGTTCTTCCCGGCCTGCTGGACGTAACGGGTCTTGACGACGACGCGGCGGATGCCGGGCGCGCTGTGCCGCCAGCCGCCCGACAGGGTGCGCGCGCGGACGAAAGCCGCGCCACGGCCGCGCCGGACGCCGGGACCGCCCGACGCGCGCGGGGCCTTGCCACCCCCCATGCTCCCCTTGGCGGCCGACTTCGCCGACACGCGCGATGGCAGGCGCGGCGAATATTTGGGATGGGCGTTACTATGCTGCCGGGCGAGCTTCTTCGCCTGAGTGAGAAAGCTCTTGGCCTTGCCGAGCTTCGGCGCATCGGAACGGATGCGGCCGGGCCTGGGCCGGAAGCGGTTCTCGTCGTCGGCGCTCATCGACGCGCCTCCGGCCGAAATCCAAGAAAATCGGGCAATCGGCGGCCATGGTGCCAGTCGAAACCCAGCAAAGCCAAGGCTTTGCGCAAAATCACGGCTCGCGCGTTCCAAAAACAGGGTGCCGCTCGCGGCGCTCCTAACCAGTGTGCAGACAACAACAATTTCGAGAACATTGGCGACGTAGTGCCATGTTCCTTTATCTTGCCCTCCGCCTTTACTGCCCTTTCGGCCCTTCCTGCCGGGAATCCAGCCAGGCGAAACCCCGCATGACTGGACACCGGAACGGCTCGCACCGAGCGCGGGAACGCCATCTTCATGGCGCTCCCCCGTCATCGGCGCGAGCTACGAAAATGCTGCCGGTTGACGGTTCCGTGTTGGCGGCATCGCGCACCGGAACGGTTGCGCGAGTGTCGCCGGATTGCACTTCGGACGACGGTGCGGCGACAGTCCGCGTGTCGGCCGAGCGCGCAACGAAGAGCGGAGCCGCACGCCAGTCGGGCGGCGGCGCTGGTGCTGGCGCGGGTATTTCGGACGCGACCGCGCCGCCGAGAACCGGCGCGAGCGCGGCGACATAGGCGCGCGTTTCGGCGGGCAAGGCGCGGCTCGTCGCACGATGGTCATCGTAGCGACCGGGACCGGCATTGTAGGCCGCCAGCATCGCCGCGACATTGCCGTAGCGGTCGAACATTTCGCGCAGGTAGGCCGTGCCAGCCATGATGTTGTCGCGCGGGTCGTAAGGATCGCGGCCGAGCTGGTGGCGGACACGCAGGCCCGCCCAGGTGTCGGGCATAACCTGCATCAATCCCATCGCGCCGGCCGACGAGATTGCGCGCACGTCGCCCGCGCTCTCGGCGCACAGCACGGCGCGAATCCAGTGCTCGGGAATACCGAAGCGCTGCGAGGCTTCGGTGATGAAGCCGGCATAGGGATCGGCGGGATTGGCGCGCGCGACGGGTGCGGCCTGCGCCGATACGGCGACCGGACAGGCTGCGACCGCGAGCACGCCAGCCAGCAGCAGGCCGGCATATCGCGCGATCTCCCTGCCTCCGTTCGACCTCCAGCCTGCCAGCGTGCTCGCTGCGGTCAAGGGCAAGGCGCGAGCGCCGGCCAGGGGCCGCCCCTGACCTTCGCTGTGCGCGCCGGCCGTCCGGTGGCCGAGCGGGACGACGGGATGAGACGGCCTTTCCGCGAACAACGGGATGAGGGTTTTGAACGCGGGGATGACGCGGGATCGCATGGCTTTCAGTCCCGCCCGCCGCGCGGCTTCGGGCGGCTCCAGTGCAGCGACCAAGCCGTCTTGTCGTTGCTGTTCTGGAAGAGATTGGCGCGGATCGGCTGCGGCAAGGCAGGATCGTCGATCACCAACGAAATGTAGTCGCCGGCCTTTTCGCCGACTTCCTTCCAGCCCGCGCTGACCTCCGAGCCGTCTTCGGCCCCGTGAAGGACGCGATAGGCGGGTGCATTCTCCGCGTCCGATGGTTCGGCGGGAACAATGGTCAGCTCGCGGTAAAGGGTGAGCGTATGAACACGGCCCACGAAGGTTTCGTTTTCGGCGGTGAATTGACCGATCTGTGGCATGACAGTCTCCTTGGCGGTGGCGTTTGGAAAAGCCATCGGCGGGCACCGCTCCCGCTGATGGGAAAGCGGTCATTGTGGCGTTGCGCTGATCTGAGCACGCCATTCGTAGCGGCCGTCGCCTTCTTCATCGGTCCAGAGCGGCAGCGCCCGACTGATGACGGAACTTGCGGGGATGGGGCCGAAATAGCGGCCGTCGAGGCTATCGCGGACTTCCCAGTTCATGAGGAAGATTTCACCGTCGCCGATGACGCGGCAGCCCTGCCAGACGGGCAGATCGCGGCCGATCCGGTCACGCTCTAGCGCTTCGCCCATCTCGATCCCGTCCACGGTGATCGTCGATCGCAAGCGGCACACCCGTTGCCCAGGAAGGCCAAGGACACGCTTAAGGAGCGGCACACCGCGCCCGACATAGCCGCGCTCGACCATGAAGTCGGCGAGCGGTTCGGGCGGCATGACGGCGACCAGCTCGGGCACACCGATCCGGTCAGCCGGCTCGATGGTGTAGAAGCCGATTGGCGCGCTGGCCGTGGCGTTCCAGATCAGTTTCGTGGGCGTCGGGATGAAGGCCGCGATGGCGACGCCCATCGCCGCGAAATACGTCACCATGACGTAGCCGAACCGGGTCATGGCGCGATCCTCCGACGTTCGATCCACGCCGCATGACGCTCGGGCGTGTAGGCGTGCGGCTCCAGGCCGGCGGTCAGCCGGTTGTGGACATGCCGCCAGTGGTCGGGCGCGGCGTCGGCCGGATCGAGGCCGAGCGCTTCCACCGCGTCGATGGCGGCAAGCACACGCTGAACCTTCGCCCAGCTATCGAGGCGCAACAGGATGTCACCGCCGGGGCGCACGAAGGGCAGCGTCTGGAAGGGTTCGCCGCGGCCGATGGCGCGCACGATGTCGATGCGTGAGACGACAGTGCCATGTTCGCCGGAAGCCCAGCGGACGAAGGCGAAGACGCTCTCGGGCGCGAAGCCGACGATACTGCGGCGGCGGTCGATGATCTGTTCGTAGCTCTTGCGGCCGAAGCGTATCCAGCGCTCGACCTTGCGCTTGTCGAAGGTCAGCTCGACCAATGTGGTGAAGAGCGCAGGCCCGTCCGGCAACGGACGGCCGTGCAAGCGGCGGGCCGCGTTGCCGGTCATATCGGATCTCCTTCGGTGGGGGGAAATTCGCTGGCGAGCAGGTCGCGCAGCATGTCGGCGACGGTGATGCCGCGCCGGAACGCCGCGACCTTGATGCGCCCGCGCAGTTCGGGCGTGATGTCGATGGTCAGGCGGGCAGTGAACGCTTCGCCGGCGGCCTCGCCGCTTGGCGGAGCTTCGGCCGCCCTGATCCATCTTTCGGCATTGCCCGGCCGGGAGGCGAAGTCGGGTTTGCGGGGAGCGCGGCTCATGGAGCAGCTCTCCCGACGCCGAGACGGCCGATCTCGGCGGCCAGCGCCATGATTTCGCGCGCGGCCGGGCTGCCGTCGTCGATCTCGGAAGCGAGCCGCCCGGACTGCGCGGCATCGGCGAAGACGACGCGCTGGCCGATGGTGGCGGCGAGCAAGGGCGGATCGTGGTCGGCCAGCGTCGCGGCCGTCTCGCGAGCGATGACGGTGCGCGCGCCGCAACGGTTGAGGACGAACCGGGCGGCGAGTTCGGGCCGGTAGATGCGCGCTTCCTTTAGAAGCGCCAGCATCTCGGCCGAGGCCCAGCCGTCGAAGGGGGATGGCTGCACCGGGATCAGCACCAGATCGGCGGCGAGCAGCGCCGAACGCATGAGACCGGCGACGCGGGGTGGCCCGTCGATGACGACGACATCGGCGTCGCGGGCCAGCTCCGGGGCTTCGCGGTGCAAGGTGTCGCGGGCCAGGCCGACGACACTGAACAGCCTCGGCAGGCCCTCATGGCTGCGCGTCTGCGACCAGTCGAGCGCGGAGCCTTGCGGGTCGGCGTCGATCAGGATGACGCGCCGTCCCTGCGCGGCCCAGGCTCCGGCGAGATGCAGGGCCAGCGTGGTCTTGCCGACGCCGCCCTTCTGGTTGAGGAGCGCGACGATCATGGCGCACCTCGGCGGCCGGAACCAGCACTGGCACCGGCACCACGCATCGCGTGCGCGCGCGTCAAAGAAGAAGAGTTAGATTCTTTGTTAGATTCTTCTATAGAGTCCGGCGCGCGATTTGCGCCTAATGTCCCGATACTGCGTGCGCCTAATGTCCCGATAGGATTAACATGGTTATCCACAGGCACTGTGGATAGGTTTTCGGGCAGAAAACGCAGTAGTTCGCGCCCGTCCTCCCATTCGGTTTGGAGCAGGTATCCGGGCAGCGACTGGCGGGCCGCGATCCGCCGCAGATCGAGCGCGAAGTCGGACGGCCGCGCCGCGCTGCCGGATTTCTGATGAAGGTGGGAAATCTCGAACGCCCAGCCCTCGGGCTGTCGTCCGGCGTGTTTGCGGGCGACGCGGTAGAGCCAGCGTTCGATGCCGCCGGTCAGCCGGAAATAGGCCGGGGCGATGGTCAGAACCAGCGAGCGGTCGCTGACGCTGTTGTAGAACCATTCGGGCAGGACGAATTCCATGCCTTCGACGCGGCCGGCGCGCGTCGTCATCTCTTCCCATTCGTTGATCCATGAGAATTGCCGCCGCCGCCAATGCTTGCCGTTGCGGATGGTGGTGGCGATGACGGTCGATTGCAGGCGCGCAAGCGCGGCCTTCAGCAACAGATAGTCGCGGTTGCCGGTGGACCGGCCAACGGCGCGTAGGAGCTGATAGGGCATAAAGCGGAAGAAGCGCGACGTGGTAAAGCCGGCATTCTCGGCCGCGACGATCTGCGAAGCGGCCCAGATCAGCACATCGGCGTCCCAGATCGTCGCCATGCCATGTTCGGGCATGGCGAATACCTGCACCTCAACATCGGCGGCCCGGTAGAGGATCGGCGTGGTGCGGGGGCGCTTCGCCAGCGAGAAGAAGGGCCGTTCCATCAAATCGCGCTGGTCGCGCGGGGCGGCGTCGCCGGTCGCCACGATGAACGGGTCCAGGCGGGTGCGCTCACTGTCTTCGCTCGGCTGTGCGGGTCTGGGGTCGTCGTCGCGCAGCATTTACAGTTCGTCCCGCTCTTGCGGCGTCAGCGGGCGAGCGGCGAAGACCGTGCCGGTATTCTTGTCGCTGGTGGATTTGCGGGTGCCGATGGCGCTCCATGCTTCCAGATCGCGCAGGGCGTAGAGGACGCGGCCGCCGACCTTGCGGTAGGTCGGGCCGGTGCCATAGGTGCGGTGCTTTTCTAAAGTGCGGATGGACAGGCCGAGGAAGCGTGCGGCTTCCTTTGTGCGCAAAAGGCGCGGTGGCAGGTCCGGGTTGCGAACGGCCATAGGGAATCACCTCGTAATTCGTCAGACAGGCGGCTGCCGAAGCGACAGCGGGCTGTGGCGAACGATGGCGAGGGATCGGCGGCCTGTAGCGTGCCGCATTTGCGCCTATGCGCTGGCGGCACCCCCTGACGGCTGATAGTCAGCCGGAAAAGGCGAGATATTTCAGTGACTCAAAGCACGTCGCACCAAATTGCCAAAGACATTCGCGCGCGGTTCGGCTAAGAATACAGGTGGAGCAGACGCGCTGCTCCGGGGGCGTAGTAACCCCTGACTAGCGGTTGGTGTCGGCCGTGACGGCACCATACTCCTTGACCCTATGGTCGGGGAGCCTGTGGCGTATACAACAGGCTTTCCGAGCTAAAGGCCATGGGGCCGTCTAGTCACGGTTACTAACTCCCCGATCACCAGGAGTCAGAGAGTTTGTTTGCGGGGGCGCACCGCAAAAACTCTTCTGGAAGAAGGGAGCAACAATGAAAACATCTGTCGAACTCGATCCCGAAGTGGATGACCTCGCGCCGACGGGCGACATCATCACCCCCTATGACGAGCGGCATTTCGTGACCTATCTGCGCCTTCTCGATGCGAAGGCCGAAAATGCGGACTGGAAGGAAGTGGCGCGAATCGTGCTGCACCGCGATCCGGTCGCCGAAGAACTGCGGACACGGCGATGCTGGCAAAGCCATCTGGAACGGGCACAATGGCTCTCACGCGAGGGCTACAAACGGATTTTGGAACAGGCTGCCGCCAATAAGGCGTGACGCTCGGTATCGTCGGCAACCGCAAATACTGGCCGTACTCAGGTTTTGCCGGGTTTGATCGGATAATGCAGCAGCAGGCGATAGCCGCCGCGCATCATCCTGATGCCGTGGGCGACGAGGCGACGGGCCTTGTTCTTGGCTGGATCGCCTTCAAAATCCTCCTTCGTGCCGTGGAAGCCGAGCAGGACTTCGGCGATGGCGCGATAGCTCTCACCGCGCAGACGAGCATCAAGCGCGCGCAGGGACAGGATATGCCATTCCCGGAGCTGGTCGGGTAGAACGCCGATAGGCGGGCCAGGCGGCCGCCGTGTTAGAGATCGCCAGAGACGCCGTGCGGCATGGGCGCGAAGCTCCAGAAATGAATCCATCGGCAAGGTCACGGCATAGAAGGCTGCGGCGTCGGGCACCGCGTCCGGCAACCAGAACTGGTGCGCGATGTCGTCGACCTGCCAGACGCCATGCCAGCCATCGGCCGCGCGGCGCAGATCGAGACCATCGAGATGGGCGAGCGCGACCAGCGGCTCGGTTTCTGCGGCCTCCTTTTCGACAGGCGACAGCATGACCGCTTGCGGCTGAAGGCGCGGAGACCAGAACGGGGTATGGCTATCAGGCGATGCGTCGGGGTCGCTTGCGAAATCGCAACCCCCAGCGCTGTGCGAAGCGCTCCAATTGCCTCGCGCCGGGTTCTTCGGTCAGGGCAATGGCGTTGAAGTCATGGCGATACTCGTCGTTGCGACGAAGATATTCCCAGGCGAAACCGGCAGCGGGCAAATTCTTGGTGTGCTTGTAAGCCGCCGGAACACGCCAGTCGATGCTAAGCATGGCGTCTTCTCCCAATGGCGGGTCGCACAAGGCAGACCCGAACTGGAAGGCTGCTGGATTTCAGGCGGCGACTGTAGCTGCACCAAGGGTATAAGTGGTGTCGGTAACTCGATAAATTCCTTAGTTATTTTCGTCTTAACAGTGGTTATCTGGATTCGCGAGCCGGGCATAGCCCGGCGAGCTGCGGCCGTGTCCCGGCATGGCCGCACCGCCGATCCGCCAAGCCGGATCGGCGAAAAATTGGGCAATCTGAAAGCCTGAAAGCGGAAATCCGTAGAGCCGGTTTTCCGGCTCTACGGTTCTGCGGTCATCGGGTCTTGAGGCGCTGCATGCCCTCGGCCAGCGTCCAGAGCGCGCGATTGAGGGTCACATTCTGGTCGATGCCGTTGATGGCGCGGGTCTGGCTGCGGCGAATGCGGCCGTCCGAAGTCTGGCGGCGTCCATGCAATCCCCCCCTTATCATGTTCTCCTGAATGGCGTTGTAGGTCATCCAAAGACTTTGCCCGACATCCTCGCGGCGGCGCGGCTGGATGATCTGATCCGGGCGAACGGGGCTTTCCTCTTCGCCGTAGCGGGCGACAAGGCTGGCCTCGGCCAGAACGCGGCGCTCATCTTCGCCAAGCTGGATTTCCTTCATGGTTTCGCTGGCGTCGATCAGCCGGGGGAAGTCCTCCGCGACGGTATAGACGCCTTCGATAATGTCATGCTGGATATTGCCCTTGTGGGGAACGCGCACGTCCTCGAACCGCTCGCCCGCCACAAGGCTGTTGGTGCAGACGAAACGCAGCATTCCGGCGAACATCTGGTAGCTGCTGGTTCCGTCATGGGAATTGACGATGATGACTTCCGCCGCCTCCTGCTTGCCGATGCCATCATCCCGGCGCAGGCGCAGCATATGCTTGGCGTGGCCGTGGCGGCTGCCGTCGCGTGGAACCGACTGCACGGCGAAGAACGGGAACCATCCTTCCCGGCGCAACCCCTCCACAATGTCGATGGTGGGAACATAGACGTAACGCTCCGACCGGCTGTCATGGGCCTCGCGGGCGAAAATGGATGGGACGTGCCGATAAAGTGCTTCGTTGTCGAGCGCTTCGCGCCCGCTGATCTGATGGCTGTTGCGGCCGAACCGGGTGGCAAGGTGATGATAGGTCATGATCTTGATCCTTTTGGTCTGGGTTGGAGCGCAGCGCTGCGCTGCAACCCTGGCCGTCGCCGAGACCGGGGGGTGCAAGGCGCAAGGGCGGACGGGCCGGAGGGGGATCACCCAGCCTGCACAGGCGGATCGAAGTCATGACGAGAGTGCGCAGCGCATATCCGCGCGGAAGGCTGGGGATACCGCCCGGCTGCCCTTGTGCCGCGCCAGGGGGCAGCGCCCCCAAGCAACCGGCCCGGCCAGAGCAAAGCGGAGGACGGGGAGAAGATCCGATCGGGATACGCAAAACCTGAACACCGGAAAGCCGTGTATCCTGATCTCCTTGTTTCCTGAAAGGCGGCGGAGATGAGCAAAAAGAAGCCCCGCTCGGTTGAGCGGGGCAATTCGGGGAGCCGGTCTTAGTCGCCGTTGCGGCGGGACCAGATGAGGTTGTGGGATTTTCCGTCCTCGGCTTCGACCAGGCTGGCGTAGATCGGTGCGGGAAAGCTCGGATCGTCCAGCTTGACGGAGAGGTATTCGCGCTGCGTCTCGCGGGCGGTCTTCCTCCAGGCCGCGCCGAACTCGGTGGCGCCTGCGAAGATGCGGAAGTCGGGGCCGCGCTCGCTGTCGCCCTCGCTGGGGACGAACTTGGCCTTGACATTGAGGGTCAGGGTCTTGACCGCGCCGGTGAATCCCGCGCCGTTTTCGTTCTGGGTGAAGGTGCCGATGGTCGCCATTGTCGTATTCCTTTTCCTGTCGGGCCGCACCATTGCGACCTCGATGGTGGTCGTGAGACTGGGGACGATCGGCCCCGCACCCCTCGGGGCTGGAACAACGTGGAAGGCGGCCGACGACGGCTTTTTTGCTTCGCGATGCAAAGCCGAAGGCGGCGGAAAAAAGCTGGTGACGGACGTTGCGGGAAGACGAGCGAGACGCCGCTTTGGCGGCGGCGGTCTTCGGTCAGACCTTGCCAATCGAGGACGCGGATGGAGCGCCCGTTTCAGGAAATTGCGAGAATACGGCAATGGCGGCCGTCCTGCGCCTCGCCGGGATCGGGGACGCTGCGCCGGTCGCCTTGGGTGCGGTCCTTTCCACCCTGACCATCAGGGCCAGTTCGTATGATACCAGCGGGGCGATGGCGGGCACGGCTTCGTCTTACCTTCGCCGGGGCTGGCGTGCCCGGTGTGGCCGGAAGACCGTTTGCGGGGCGACATGCACTACCTCGCCAAGCGGATGATCCGAGCTTCCCGGCGCTGATCCGCCCCGCCCGTCGAAGCGGACGGAAAGCCTAACCTCATCATGGTGCTGCCGTGGCGACCGTGACCGGCTCCCTAAACTGCCTCACCAACCGGATGTAAGCGGTGCGCGGGTCCCGTGGTTTTGACTTGATGTGAGTTCGGGCATGCCGTCCTGCAACTGAGTTTGCGAGGGACTGGTCGTGGAGCACCAAAATGAGCACCGGATGGAGGTGCGTGGGTCGA
>NZ_JADCUC010000010.1:0-41543 GCF_016464365.1 Sandaracinobacteroides hominis
AGCGACAGACCATCGAACATCGGCGCTTGCAGCACCGCAAGTTCGCCGCCTAACATCAACCCCCTGACGAGGTCCGCACTCCGCTAATCTACGCCGCGAGTTGTGCCGAATGTTCTGACGACGGACAACCAGCGGTGGTTACGGCCGGGCCACGGTCGATACCGAAGGCGCCTATCGCGTGGAGGGCGATGTCTCTCATGCACTGGATTCCGAAGGTCGCTTCCGCGTCCGAGGCGTCGGTGTCTACGAGCACAGCAACTCGTTCATCGACTATGTCGATGGCAACAAGGGCCTCGTTTATGCTGCGATAGACATGGACCTGACGCCCACCACGACCGTGAGCGCAGCGATTTCCTACCAGAAGGCAAAGGATCGGCCGTTTCCGGACTATCTCCCCCGCTATTCCAACGGCGACCCGTTGCCGGTTGGTCGCGAAACCTTCCTGGGTGCCTCGTGGAACCGCCGTACCGTCGAGACGACGCAGATATTCGGCGAAGTCACCCAGAAGCTGAGCGATGACTGGAAGCTCAAGGTCGGCATCAACCACCTCGATTCCAGCCGGGATTCGAAGACACTACAGGCCTCCGGTGCGGTCAATCCGGCGCTCAATGTCACGAATGCGCTGGCGGCCGCCAACGAACTTTCCACAAAACAGACGAGCATCGATGCCAATGTGGAGGGCCAGTTCCAACTGTTCGGGCGCGAGCAGGATGTGCAGTTCGGTGGCAATTGGCGCAAGCTCGCCAACGATCTGCTGAATGGCAGCCGATCGACGCCGCTTGGCATCAATGTGCTGAACTTCGATCCCTCAGCTTTCCCTGAGCCGGATATCCAGCCCAACCAGGGCAGCGAGACCACGGACACCACCCAATATGGCCTATTTGCCGCCGTGCGCCTGTCGCCCGTCGACCGTCTGCACCTGATCCTGGGCAGCCGCGTCAGCTGGTATGAAACCGTCTATGATTTCAAATATCTGCCGTTCCCCGGCCTGATCGATGACCATCAGGAATTTCGCAGGAATGGCGAGTTCACACCCTATGCCGGCGTGACCTTTGATTTCAGCGAAGCCTTCACTGCCTACGCCAGCTATACGGAGGCCTTCCAGCCGCAAAGTGCTCGGCAGCGGGATGGATCGTTCATCGCGCCACTCACCGGGCAGAACTACGAGTTGGGCGTGAAGGGCAGCTTTGCGGGCGGCGCCCTGCTGGCGTCGGCCGCCCTATATCGGGTGAAGCAGGTGAACCGGGCACAGGAAGACCCGGCCTTTTCTTGCGCCGAAGCCGATGCGCAGGTGCCACCGATGACGGGCCGCTGCTTCATTGCCGCCGGCGAAGTGCGCACACAGGGCGTGGAAATGGAACTGACCGGCCGCCCGACGCCAAATTGGCTGATCGCCGGCGGCTACACCTACGCCTCGAACAAGGTGCTGCGCGATCGCGACGGCGACGACACGCCGACCAACGCCGAGGGCAAACCTTTCTCCAGCTTTACGCCGGAACATATGCTTCGGCTGTGGAGCAACTATCGGTTCGAAGGCGCGCTGGACGGTCTATCTGTCGGCGGTAATTTCAGCTATCAAAGCCGCTGGCGGCAGGTGAACACCGCCACCTACAGTCAGGCGCCCTATGCGCTTGTGGGCCTGTATGCCGGATATGATGTTACGCCGAACCTGACGTTGGCGGTCAACATCCATAATCTGTTCGACAAGACCTATTTCGCCTCGATGAGCAGCACTTCCTTCGGCAACCGCTATGGGGCTCCGCGAAGCGCCCTGTTCACGGTGCGCGGGCGTTTCTAGGGGCTGGCGGGATGCGGCTTCCCGCCCGTGAATCCGCTTGGAGCGTGGCGGCGCGCGTCGCCGCCGCGCTTCTCGGCGGCTATATGCTGGCGGCTGCATCGGTTGCGCTGCTCTCCCGCCTGCTGATCCCGTGGCTGGGCAAGGTGGATGCCGTGTGGCTGGGCACGATGCCGGGCGCGTTGATCTTTGCGACCGGCATTGTCATCGCCTTTTCCGCGCGCAGTGCTGGCAGAGCCTGGTTCTGGCTCGTGTCTCTCACTGCCGGAATGGCGGCAACATGGCTGTTGCTCGCATGAGCAGTTTCCGGCCTCGCATGGGTTGGCTCCACAACTGGAGCGGGCTGGTTTTCGGTTGGCTGTTCTTCCTGATCTTCGTAACCGGAAGCTGCGGCTATCTGCGGCACGACATCACCCTGTGGATGACGCCGGAGCTTCGCGGCCTTGCGGATGCTGCTATTCCTCCGGGCGAGGCCGCGGACAAGGCCGCCAGCTGGCTGGCTGCGAATGCTTCCGGTGCCGAAGCCTGGACGATCAGCCTGCCCGACGAAAAAAGCCCGGCGCTTCGTGTGTCATGGGAAGGGAAATCGGCAGGCGAGCAACTGCTGGATCCGACGACTGGCCGTAAGCTCAAAACACCGCCACGCGAAACAGGCGGTGGCGATTTCCTCTATCGGCTCCACAGTGATCTGCATTTCGTGCCGGCCATCGTGGGGCGTATCCTCGTCAGCCTGCTAGGCGTATTGCTTTTGGTGATCCTGTTCAGCGGGCTGGTCGCGCATCGCCATATCCTGCGCAATATGTTCCGTCTGAGACGCGGGCGTGGATGGCGCACGCGGCTGGATTTGCACAACGCATCGGGTGTGCTTGTACTACCATTCCATCTGTTCGTGCTACTGAGCGGGCTTGTGACCGTGATGCTACTGCTCCAGCCTTGGGGGATGGTCTCCGTCTATGGTGCAGGCGGCCTCGGAGCCTTCTCGAAGGAGGCGTTCCCGCAGACGGCCGTTGCAGCGCCTTCCCACGCAATTGTCCCGTCCACGCCAATGCTTTCACCTCTCGTCGAAACTGCGCGGACGCGCTGGCATGTGGAACAGGTGGGCGAAATCCATGTGCACCAGCCGGGCAGGGCAGGGATGACCGTAACCGTCGCGCATCCGATCCATGGACTTCTGGCCATGCGCAAGCCGGCTGTCACCTTCGACCCGGTGGATGGGCAGGTGCTTGCCTCTGTCGACGAAAACCTGTCCCCTATTGCGTTGTTCCACAGCCAGTTTTTCGGCCTGCATGTGGCGCACTTTGCTGGTCCTGCACTGCGCCTCCTGTTCTTCGCGCTTGGGATGGTCGGGGCCTTCATGGTGGCCTCCGGCTTGTTGCTGTGGACAGACAAGCGTTGGCATGGCGCAAAGTCGGTCACAACGGTTGATCGGTTGAACGCCGCCGTCATCGCCGGCTTACCATTGGCGATCGGCGCTTATTTCTGGGCAAACCGGTTGTTGCCAGTTTCGATGGAGGCGCGCGCGGGAGCCGAGGCGGACGTGATGTTCGCTGCATGGGGAGCAGCGTTCGTCGTCGCCTTGCTCACGCCACCACGCGTCGCGTGGACTGCGCTGTTCGCCTTGGGGGGGGCGGCCTTGCTGGGCGCCGGGCTGGCCGACATATTCGGCAATCCTCCCGTCTGGAAGTTGGACGTGCTGCTGATCGCCTGCGGCATCCTGCTGCTATCACTTGGCGCACGCGTGCGGATTCATGGACGGGGAGCACGCATCGAGGCCAGCCGGACCATTGCAGCACCGTCACAACGGCCGTGGCGCAAAAGATTGGCGTGGTCGAGACGGCTGCGGAATTCTTCAACCGGCGCTCCGAGGGCTACACGCTAGATGATCTCGACCGCGTTCTTGACAAGGTGCCTAATCGGCCGCCCGAACCCGACGACGAATTGCCGGAAGGCTGGACGCCCGAACGCCTCCGTCACACCTAAGCATGGGGGCGATATGGTCAGGTTGACTGGAACCGGCGCTGGTTGACCCGAAACCCCAGAACCTGTGCAACTGAACCTGTTCTGCCATTTACTGTGACGAGATCTGTCCGTGCGGGATTCACGGCCTGCCCTATATGTGATAATGTCCTTTATCACATACTAAGGAGGATGTATGGCGAGGCGTCTGACCACCAATTCGCAGATCGATGCTTTCATCCAGAAAGTAACTGCCGACGCGTTGCACCACGCGCAGGGCGTTGCTGGCATAATAGGGCCATTCGAACAGGCTGTCCGGGCGTGCTTGAATCTGGCCATTGATACGGTCAAGGTGATGGAGCGCAACGGCGTTCTCGGGCGAACTTGCTGGATTGTGATTGGCGGAAACCGGTGGGCATTTTCCTATAGCCACCAGTCACGCGCAATCGAACTCAGGCTAGGAAGCACGCAAGGCCCGGTGCGTTTTCGGTTCGACAACTCCACGACACCAGCCTCCCTTGCCGAGCAGGTTGCTTGCCTATGAACCAGCTCACCCTCCGGCTCTCGCCCGTGCCGGCGTTGCCGGCCCTGATCGCAGTGGCCGACGAGCGCACCCAGCTTCGCTTTCTTGAGTTCTTCGGCGTCACCATTCGCAACCCGCATACGCGACGTGCCTATATGCGCGCCGCGGGCGATTTCCTGGCCTGGGTCGAAGCGCGCGGCATCGTATCGCTCGCCGGTGTGCAGCCGCTTCACGTCGCGGCCTGGGTCGAGGCGTTGGGGCGCGAGCTGGCCGCGCCCAGCGTCAAGCAGCAGCTCGCGGCCGTGCGGAGCCTGTTCGACTGGCTGGTGACGGGTCAAGTGGTGCCGGTGAACCCCGCCGCATCGGTGCGCGGGCCGGCGCATAGTGTGCGGCGCGGCAAGACGGCTGTTCTTGCGCCCGACGAGGCGCGCACCTTGCTCGACAGGATCGACATAGGCACCGCCGTGGGCTTGCGCGACCGCGCGCTTATCGGCCTCATGGTCTATTCGTTCGCCCGGATCGGTGCGGCGGTGACCATGATCGTTGACGATGCTTTCGTGCAGAATCGTCGCCTGTGGGTTCGCCTGCATGAGAAAGGCGGCAAGCGCCACGAAATGCCGTGCCACCACAATCTAGAGGAATATCTGTTGGCCTATATCGAAGGGTGTGGGTTGCGCGAGGACCGCAAGGGGCCGCTGTTCCGCACGATCGGTCGCAACACCAAGCGGCTGACTGCCACCCGCCTGCCCCAGCAAAGCGCTTTTGCCATGGTGCGGCGGCGCGCGGCGGCGGCCGGGATCGGGACGGCGATCGGCAATCACTCTTTCCGCGCCACTGGGATCACGGCCTATCTGAGAAACGGCGGGACCTTGGAGGCGGCTGCGACGATGGCGAACCACAGCTCAACGCGCACCACCCAGCTCTATGACCGACGCCCTGATGACGTGACGCTGGACGAGGTGGAGCGAGTGTTGATCTAAGGGGCGAGCGCCGGCGCACAGGCCCAGCAATCGTCCTGCCACTGGAGTCCGACCTGCTGCGCGCTGGCGGTGACCAGACAAGCGGGTGCTGTTTCTGCGCGACGAGTTCGCAGTGCTCGGCCGTCTCGATCCTGTCGAGCGCGCGATGGGGCTGATGGAGGGCTATCGGCCGAGAGAGGTGCGGTCGTGTAATACTGATCGCTTCGGCAACCGTGCTCACCGGCCAGATGGGGTTAGGTGGCCAAAGCACCTGACTGACCAGCTCAGCCAACAATGCGCTGGGAGGGACTACACCTAACGCACCGGAAAAACTTGTCATTCTTACATATTTTCAATGACATATCAGTCATCAAGACACGTCGCGCCGATGTGCAAAATTGGCACATCCCCGTGTGCAAGTTTTGCACATACGAATAACTATTTGAATTCACACCGATAAATCTCATATCGGGTATGTCGGGATAGGCACATGTTTTGCACATATATTGGGGTCTGGACTGACCTGCGGGCCGTTTGTTGGTCCATGCGGCCGGGGCAGTTGCGTCTGTCCCGCCTGCGGCAGCGCACTCCGCCGCACGTTCTCAGCTCGGCTTCAACAGCAGCCTCGCCGCCGGCCGACAGTGGTTGGAATCATTCGCCAGAACGACCCATGTCCTTCTTACGTTCCTGCATGACAGTGTAGTGGTCTTTGACGGCCTGGTAGGCTGCGGGGCTTTGATGGTATTTCAGAAGACCGTTAACGGCGAGGATGAGGTACTCTATTCGGTCGTTCGTGACGCGGACGGTTTGCTCGATGGATGCCAGTGGATCGCATTCCGGATCTTGGTATTTGTCACGCACAATCTCGTCCTGGATTAATTGCCGGATGAGCTCAGCGGTACTGATGCGGCGGGCTTTGGCGATCTTGGTGAATTCGGCATACGCAGGCGCGGGGAGCCATGCCTGTACCAGTTTACGTTCCATCCATCAGTTCTTCCGAAGGGCTGGCAGGATCGTTCGACCTCAAGAAAGCAGCGTGAGAATTGTGCATAAACTTGCGATTTTCAAGCTGCATACAAATGTAATACAATGAAGAGGAACACAGAATAATATCAATTACTTGAACGAATTATGCAAATTTATGCACAACTCGGGCAGTATGCAAATACGACTATCTGATTGATATTGAACGAAGAAATACAAGAACTCGGTGCGTAAGGTGTGTCATTTTTTCTCACATTATGGGAAAAATTGGGGCGGAGATCGGCTCTGGCTTCCGCTCCCTGGCACGGCGATAACCCATCGGGCCCTGCTGACCTGACCTCCAGTTTTCATCCGGTTTAGGTTAGAGCTTGGCGATGGCTTGATCCGACACCATTCTCCGGACCACCCGGGGTTAGAGTTTCCCGGCCAGTGTCACGGTGACGGGCTGGTTGCGTCACCGGGATTCATCAGCGTGATCGGGGGCTTGTCGCCGATGGCACCGTGCGGCCGATCCTCGTTGTAGTATCTGCGCCACTCCTCCAATTTTTCGCGGGCATCTGCAAGCGTCAGGAAACCAGTGGGCGTTCAGACATTCAGCCTGAAACTTGCCATTGAAGAGGGCATCGCGTGGAAGGTACGCCAGACAACGCTAAGCGAGAACATTTCAAGAACCGCATGATGGCCGTTACCGCCGGAGGTCGCTAAGCCCCAGTTCTTCCCACATCCATGTAAAGTCATAGGTGCCCATCGGATCGGCGGTGCCCGATTTTGCCGCGCCATTTTCGATATATTTGAGCCAGTCGGCTACCTTTACCCGCCCCGCCTTTGTACAGGCCAGAACGCGTGGCGTCTTGTGGCTGAGGGCTGGGACCGGCTCATCGAGCGTTTTCGTATATTCACGGGTCAGCATATCGTGAACGATACGCTCCATTTCATGCGGTGGAATATCCAGCGCCTCGTCCTGTGGCGTGCGGGCGGCATCGTCGGCCATAACCTGATCGAGCGTCCGGATTTCGGCCATAGGCGCGCTCACGCAATCACCAAGCCATTCGCCCATCTGGGTAATTGCTCGCTCCGCGCGGGCGGCACTGTTTACCTCGACGATCAGCTTGCGCCCTGCCAGTTCCACATTGGCAAAAACCGGCGTGCCGTCATCCATGGTCGTGACGAAGGCCCGCTTGCCTTTGGTCGCTTGCGGCTTCTTGTTCTTCGTCGCTGGTGCCAGCCAGTTCCAGAAACTGTCGCTGGCAGGTTCCAGCCATTGTGCCGCGTTCAGCCTTCGGATCAGGCTCTTGCCGACCACGCCTTTCGCCAGCGGAAAAACGATACGGTGGAACACCAGGTCATCGCCGTCGGCGTTGACCATATCCGGCGCGCTGCCGGGCATGGCCTTGCCCAGACAGTCGAGCAGCCACATGTTCGTGAACATCGGTCCCGATGCTCCCAGAAGCGCGTCCCGATCGGACGGGTCCGATTCCGCAGTGTCCTGAGTTTCGTCGGCAAGTCGGGAAAATGCCTCGACCACTCGCACGGCGCCCTCAGCGCTGAACGGCAACAGCGCTCCGGAAATGCCATGGCGCCCGTTCACGTCGACAACCCTTGCGGCGATCTTGTCCCAGTTGACCAGGGTCTGGGTTGCACCGTGTTCGCGCACCGTCACCGGAGCAACGTCGCGCAGCAGATCGCGCAAGGTCATCGACTGACCAGGCACGACTTCGCTGACCTCATAGAGCGACATGACCGTATCGCGTAACGCGCGCATATAGGCCTTGTTCGGCGCCTTTTCGTTCCAGCCCCGGCGCTTGAGATAGTCATCGACCAGATTGCGACCGTCGGGTTCCAGTTCCTGCGTAAGCAGATCTTCAAAGGCGCAGCCCCATAGCGGCCCTTGCCAGTGATCGCCAATTATCTCGAATATGGCGTCAGGCTCGAGTCCGGTCGCTTCGCTCGCCGGATCGAGATGCGCGGACAGCATTTCGGCCAATGCCTCATCCCATGGCGCGCGATCCGCATATTTCATCAGGCCGGAAAGATCGTGAGCCGATTTCGATCTGGACATTCAGATGGGCCTTTCCACGCCGAGGCGGCGCATTTCTCGATAGATGGTCGATCGGCCGATGCCGAGTTGTCGTGCTGCTTCTGTCGGCGAGATGCTCGCTTCGACCAGTTTGATGGCGGCATGTACCTTGGACATGTCGAGCGGCTGACGGCCGGGCAACTTGCCTTTGGCGCGCGCGGCGGCGATCCCATCCCTGGTTCGCTCGGAGATCAGTCTCCGCTCGAAATGGGCGATGGCCCCGAACACATGGAAGATGAGTTCGCCGGCGGCCGACGATGTGTCGATCTTTTCCTCAAGACTCAGGAGCGCGATGCCCTGGCCGCGTAGCGTCTCGACCGTGGTGAGCAATTCGGCGAGCGAGCGCCCAAGCCGATCGAGGCGGACCACCGCCAGCGTGTCGCCCTTGCGGGCATAGGCGATCAGTTCGGTCAGACCGGGCCGCTCCATGCTCTTGCCCGACATGACGTCGGTGAACACCTTGATCGCGCCGGCCTCCTCCAGACGCATGGTCTGTCCAGCCACGTCCTGATCGCCGGTGCTGACGCGGGCATAACCCAGAATATCGCCCATCCCGTGCGTCTCCCAAACGGTCGTTCTGTGGACGATCTGAAGGGCGATCGCTTCGCCCCATCCATATCCGTCCACATACTATGTCTCTTTACTCATGGCTGTCCATAGGCCCAGATGACCTTTTGTGGACGGGAATCGGAATGACGAAGCGTAAGCATCAACTCCTGACCGAGAGCGAACGCGATCAGATCCTCGCCATCCCGAGCGAGCGCGACCATCTAGCCCGGCTCTACACCTTCGAGCCTTCGGACATCGAGATCATCGGCGCACGACGGGAGCGACGGAACCAGTTGGGTGTCGCGCTGCAACTCGCGCTCTTGCGGCACCCGGGCATCACACTGGCGCAGTTGATACAGGACAAGGGAGCGATACCCCATGATCTCGCCGCCTTCGTCGCGGAACAACTTGGTCTACACGTAACCGACCTGGCCAACTATGCAGCGCGGGATCAGACGATGACGGACCATGCCCGCGAGCTGGCGATGCGAGCGGGCCTTCGTGGACCAACCCGCGCCGACATTCCCTTCATGATCGAAGCGGCCGCGAAAACGGCATGGGCGACCGACAAGGGGATGACGATAGCGATCGGCGTTGTCACCGCCCTTCGCGAGGCCCGGATTCTACTGCCGTCCATCTCCACCATCGAACGCGCCAGTAGTGCGGGACGCGCGCGTGCCCGCAAGCAGGCTGCCTACGCCCTGATCGCTGATCTTAGCGCCGAACAGGTCCACGCCCTCGACCAGGTCTTTGACGACGCCGGCGGCATGAGCCAACTCGCTTCGCTCAAGACCATTCCCGTTGCGCCCAGGCCCGATCACATCCGCCAGATTCTCGACCGCCTGCGGCAAGTGCGGAAGATCGGCATCTCCCCGGACGTGGCTGGCCGCATCCATGCCGACCGATTTCGGCAATATGTCAGGGAAGGCCGCGCTTCGCCTGCCTATATGATCGAGCGATATATTCCCTCCCGACGGCGCGCTACGCTGGTTGCGTTCCTGCTCGACCTCGAGGAACGACTGACCGATAACGCCTTGGAGATGGCGGACAAGCTGATCGGCAGCATCTTCACCCGCGCGAAGAACGCCCAGGCGCGCAGCTATGCCACCACGTCAAAGAATGTGGCGCGGCTGATGCTGATCTTTCGCAGGACAATCGACGCATTGACCGATGCGGTCGATACCGGCGAAGATCCAATGGAGGCCCTGGACGCATCGGTCGGGTGGAACACCCTCCTGAAGGCGAGGCCAGAAGTGGCGACAATCGCGGAAACCGCCAACCTTGATCCGCTGACGGTGGCGGCCGACCGCTATGCGACGTTGCGCAAGTTCGCCCCCGACCTGCTTGAGGCGCTCCAGTTCAGGGCCGGAAAGGGCAGTGCAAAAACGATCGCCGCCATCGAGATGCTGCGCGACCTCAACAGGTCGGGCAAACGCGATCTGCCTGCCGACGCTCCGATGCCCTTCCGCAAGGAATGGCGGAAAATCGTCGTGGGCGATGACGGCAAGATCAACCGGCGTCTCTGGGAAATCGCGACGATCGCGCATCTGCGCAACAAGCTGCGTTCCGGGGATGTCTGGGTGGAGCGATCGGCAGGATACCGCCGGTTCGACAGCTACCTGCTCAGCGAACCCCAGGCGAAGCCGATCGTGTCGGCTCTCGGTCTGCCACCCACAGCCGGCGAATGGCTCGAACAGCGGGGCCGCGAACTTGACTGGCGGCTTAAGAAATTTGCCCAGCGCCTGAAGCGCGACGCTCTGGAGGGTGTGCGATATCGCGACGACCGCCTCCAGATATCCCCCGTTCGCACGATCGCGACGCCCGACGCCGAAGCGCTGGCCGACCGGCTCGATGCCATGATGCCACGCATCCGCATCACCGAGCTACTGCATGAGGTGGCGCAGGAAACCGGCTTTCTTGCGGCGTTCACCAACCTGCGTACCGGCGAGCCGTGTCCCAATGAAAACGCGCTGCTCGCCACGATCCTCGCCGATGCGACCAATCTCGGCCTGTCGCGCATGGCGGCGGCGAGTCAGGGCGTCACGCGCGATCAGCTCCTCTGGACCCATGACGCCTATATCCGCGACGACAGCTACCGCGCGGCGCTGGCCCTCCTCATCAACGCGCACCACCGCCTGCCATTCTCACGAGTATGGGGCGACGGCACCACGTCCAGTTCCGATGGCCAGTTCTTCAGGGCCGCGAAGCGCGGCGCGTCGGGCGGCGATATCAACGCCCGCTATGGCGTCGATCATGGCTTCAGCTTCTACACCCATAATTCTGATCAGCGCGCGCCCTACCACGTCAAAGTGATCTCGGCCGCGACGCATGAGGCGCCCTATGTCCTCGACGGCCTCACCAGCCACGGCACCGATCTCAGGATCGTCGAGCATTACACCGACACCGGCGGGGCGACCGATCATGTCTTCGCCCTGTGCGCGATGCTGGGATTTCGCTTCTGCCCGCGCCTGCGCGACTTCCCCGACAGGCGGCTCGCGCCGATCGCGCCGGTCACGGCCTATCCGTCCATCACCCCGCTGTTGGGCAAGCGTATCCGCACCGACATCATCGGTGAGCAATGGGAAGACGTGCTGCGCCTCGTAGGGTCGATCAAGGCCGGCCATGTCGCGCCATCGGTCATGCTGCGAAAGCTCGCTGCCTACGAACGGCAGAACCAGCTCGATGTCGCGCTACAGGAAATCGGCAAGATCGAGCGGACGCTGTTCATGCTGGACTGGCTAGAAAATCCCGATCTGCGCCGGCGATGCCATGCCGGTCTCAACAACAGCGAGCAGCGCCATGCCCTGACGCAGGCGATCTACACATTCCGCCAGGGCCGCATCATCGGGGTCAGTACATAGAACGGACCCAGATATACGCTAAGCGCCGACAGCCCCGCTCAGGTGTCGGCAAACACCTGTTTTTCGTACATCCGTAAGAAATGGCGTGGTTTAGGACAGTGCTGCCGTTCCAAATTGATAGATCGGATGGCAGGTCCTGTCTGGAGCCGACATACATCGTTTGCCTGACTGGCATCACAGATCGGCAGAAAGTGGGCCGATTGTTGACCGTCCTCTTTTGGGGAGAAATCGGCTAAAGCTGCCGTCAAGCAGCTGACTCTTAATCAGCGGGTCCTAGGTTCGAGCCCTAGTGCGTCCACCACATTTCCCTTTTTCGTAAATCAGATACTGAGCTTGCGAGATCGGGCTATTGAGAGCATTTTTTGCTAAGCAGCTCTCTACGTAGCGGAGCGCTAATTCGGCGCTGCAGTGCAGTGAACGGTTCATGGCCTGCGCTCTGTCGAACTGAGCTTGAGCGAGTAATCGGCTCACCTTCCCGCCAGCGGCGCACGCTGGGATGGCAGCTCGGAAACTCAGGCAGCGCGGTGTCGTGCTGACAGCTAGGCCGCCCGAGCTTCGATCCAGAGCGCCCGATGGACAAGAATGACGCCCTTGGCTGGATGCCCTGCCAGCTCGGATACGCCCCATAGACGGTAAGAACGGTCAGACGGTTATTCGTGGAGGCTAAGAGCAGATTGGGGCCAGGGGCGTGATAGGCCTGGTGCTCGAACCGTCAGTCGCGCAGCACCCGCTCGATAGCGGTGTCGACACTGGTCCGATCACCGCACCGCTGAGCGCCTACCGCCGATCCGGTTTGCGTTCTGTTCCTTCGAGCGATAATATCGTCATCTGACGCTAAAGCATCTCGAGTGGACGGGGCTCGCGTGGCCTGGGAAATTCCGCATCGAGTGTCGCAATGTCGGCGTCGGAGAGCACGATATCTGCGGCCGCGCGGTTCTCCCGCACATGTGCAATCGAACTCGCTTTCGGGATGGCGATAAGGCCATCGTGGCGCAACGTCCAGGCAAGTGCGACCTGCGCAGGGGTTGCGCCAACCTGGGCCGCTACTTTGTCGAGGGCGGGATGGCTTGAGAGGCGTCCCTGCTCGACGGGACTATACGCCATCACTGGCACTTTGTGCTGGGCGAGCCACGGCAACAGGTCCAACTCAGGGCCTCGACGGACGAGATTGTAGAGGATCTGATCGGTCACGCAGCCATCCCCACCGGCAGCGACAAGCTCGTCCATATCGTCAGTATCGAGGTTGCTGACACCCCAATGCCGAATCTTTCCTGCCGACTTCAGCGCCTCCATTGCCTCTATCGTTTCGGCGAGCGGCACCGATCCCCGCCAGTGGAGCAGGTAGAGGTCGAGCCGATCGGTGCCGAGCCGCTTCAGGCTCGCCTCGCACGCACCGGCAAGGCGGGAGCGCGATGCGTTCTGTGGATACGCCTTGCTGACGAGGAACAACTGGTCGCGACGATCGCCGAGCGCTTCGCAGATCAGCGTTTCCGCGGCGCCATCGCCGTACATTTCGGCCGTATCGATGAGCGTCATGCCCAGTTCGACACCGGCGCGTAGCGCGGCGATCTCATCGGATCGGCGCTCGGGACGTTCGCCCATCTTCCAGGTGCCTTGACCCATCGAAGGAACCACTTCCCCGCCGGGCAATGTCACGTGTTTCATGTGCTTTCGTCCTATGAGATGAGTTCGACTGTTCGGTCGCCGGAGGCGCGATTGGCAGATGACCACAATGTAACGATCATATCGCGGCCGGCCATCGATCGAGTGCCATTTTGGCGATGGAGAGCAGTTCGTTGATCGTAGCGCCGTCGCGCGCCTGAACGGACATGCCTTCCATGACCGTATTGATGAATTTGCCCAGCACGGCCGGATCGGTGTTGGCCGCAAGCTCGCCCTGCGCGGCGCCGCGTTGCAGACGCTCGATCAGGAGGGCCTCCGCCGCGATACGCTTGTCGCGCAGCAGGCATTCGATGTCGGCGGACGCCGGCGAAACGGCTGCCGCTGCCGAATACATGAAGCAGCCGGCCGGCGTTCCAGGCTCCGAGAATGATGACGCCGCCCGTTCCAGCAGGCCTTTGACGGCCTCGTAGGTGGACAACGCCGGATCGTTGATGGGTGCATAGAGGTGGACGCTGAACGTCGCGGCGTAGCGCTCGATCACCGCCGCAAACAGCCCCGCTTTGTTGTCAAACGCTGCATAGAGACTGGCGGCGGCGACGCCAGTCTCCGCCACCAGATCGGCCATCGATGTCGCCTCGTAGCCGCGCTGCCAGAACAGCCGCACCGCCTTGTCGAGCGCAGCGTCAGTGTCGAACACACGAGGGCGACCTGCGCGGCGACGGGCTTTCGTCTCTGTCATCTCTGGTGCACGATATGGAACGATCGATAAATAATATCTTGAAACGAGTGGTTCCCTCCCTTACAGAACGATCACTAAATAATCAAGGAGTCTCCAATGAGCCACATCGTCCGTATCCACGAATATGGCGACGCCAGCGTCCTCAGGATTGAAGATGTGGCAGTCCCCTCGCCCGCGGCCGACGAAGTGCAGATCGCGGTGAAGGCGATAGGCGTAAACCGCGCCGAGGTGATGTTCCGCAACCATGCCTACCTTCAGGAAGCCGAGTTCCCGAGCCGCCTTGGCTATGAGGCCGCCGGCACTGTCGTTACGGTCGGCGCGGACGTGACCGGGTTTGCGGAAGGCGAAGCCGTCAGCGTCATCCCCCCGCTCGATATCGCGCGCTGGGGCACTTATGGCGAGGTCGCCAACGTGCCCGCCCGCCTCGTCGTCAAGCATCCGGCAGCGCTGTCGTTCGAGGAAGCGGCGGCCGTGTGGATGCAGTATGTCACCGCCTGGGGTGCGCTGGTGGAGCAGGCGAAACTCGGCGAGGGCGATTTCGTCATCGTCACTGCTGCCTCCAGCAGCGTCGGCCTTGCGGCCTTCCAGATTGCGCGGATGGTCGGCGCGACGGTAATCGCGACGACGCGTACCGGCGCCAAGCGCCAGGCCCTGATCGATGCCGGTGCACATCATGTCGTCGCGACCGGGGAAGAGGATCTGGTAGCGAGGGTGATGGAGATAACCGATGGTCAGGGTGCGCGCGTGGTGCTCGATCCGGTCGGAGGCCCGTCGTTCGAGCCGCTGACCGAGAGCATGGCACGCGGAGGCATCCTGCTCGAATATGGCGCGCTCAGCGGCGAACCGACGCCGTTCCCGTTGTTCTCCGTGCTGGGCAAGAGCCTCACGCTCAAGGGGTATCTCTACAGCGAGATCGTCTCGGACGATGCCGCCCTCGATCGCGCCAAGGCGTTCATCGTGGCGGGTCTGGAATCGGGCGCGCTCAAGCCGCGGATCGCGCGCACTTTCCCGCTCGACGCCATCCAGGACGCCCACCGCTTCCTCGAATCGAACGACCAGATCGGCAAGGTCGTCGTTACGGTCTGACCGGCATACCGGGGGGAGTGAGCGATCGCTCCCCCACGAATTTGCGCCGACGCGACGGCCTCGCGCCAGCAATTAGTTTAACTCAACGAGGGTATCCCAACATGAAATCTCGCGCCGCTGTAGCCTTCGAGGCGGGCAAGCCACTCGAAATCGTCGAGATCGATGTCGCCCCACCCCGGAAAGGCGAAGTCCTCATACGGGTGACGCACACCGGTGTGTGCCACACCGACGCGTACACGCTGGCGGGGAGTGATCCGGAGGGTGTTTTTCCGGTGGTTCTGGGCCACGAGGGCGCGGGCATCGTTGTCGAGGTCGGTGAAGGCGTCACCAGCGTCGGGCCGGGCGATCACGTGATTCCGCTCTACACCGCCGAGTGCGGCAAGTGCGACTTCTGCCTGTCGGGCAAGACCAACCTGTGCGTCGCTGTCCGCGAAACGCAGGGCAAGGGCTTGATGCCCGATGGGACCACCCGCTTTTCGTACAATGGTCAGCCCCTCTATCATTACATGGGCTGTTCAACCTTCAGTGAATATACTGTCGTTGCCGAAGTTTCGCTCGCCAAGATCAATCCCGAGGCAAACCCCGAACATGTCTGCCTGCTCGGCTGCGGCGTCACGACCGGCATCGGCGCAGTCCACAATACCGCCAAGGTCCAGCCCGGAGACTCGGTTGCCGTGTTCGGCCTCGGTGGCATCGGCCTCGCAGCGATTCAGGGTGCGCGCCAGGCGAAGGCAGGTCGCATCATCGCCATCGACACCAATCCGTCCAAGTTCGAGCTGGCACGCCAGTTCGGTGCGACCGAGTGCATCAACCCCAAGGACCACGACAGGCCTATCCAGCAAGTGCTGATCGAGATGACGGGCTGGGGCATCGATCATACCTTCGAGTGCATCGGCAACGTCCACGTCATGCGCGCCGCGCTTGAATCAGCGCACCGTGGCTGGGGTCAGTCGATCGTGATTGGCGTTGCCGGCGCGGGCGAGGAAATCTCCACCCGCCCATTCCAGCTCGTCACGGGCCGCGTATGGAAGGGGTCCGCTTTCGGTGGCGTCAAGGGACGGACACAGCTTCCCGGCATGGTCGAGGATGCGATGAGAGGCGATATCGATCTGGCCCCTTTCGTAACCCACACGATGGGTTTGGAGGAGATCAACGAGGCCTTCGCACTGATGCACGAAGGCAAGTCAATCCGCACGGTTATTCACTACTGACCCGCCGATCCGAAGCGGCGCGAGGCGCTCGGATCGACAACTCGGCCGTCATCATGGCCCGACCCCGGCCATGATGACGCGCGCTCTGGCAAATGGGCAACGCGTCGCGATGCGGTAACAAGCGCCGAAGTGCGGTCGTTACATGCCGATAGCGGCACGGACCAGGGCCGCCTGGCCCAGGCGCTTACCAGCGGAGTGTGTGTGGCCTCGTCGCGCGACCCAACGGGAAAAATGGTTTTGTCGGAACCTTTGTCTGATGCTGGAGAAATATTTCAAAATTGCCGAACATCGGGCCAGCGTGGCCGTTGGATGTATTGAGTTGGAAATGCATTCATCTGTTACCCGACTGTGATGAACCACGGGCCGCACGGGCGTATAGGGCAGGAATACTGAATTGAAGAGCAAGGATATTCACGCGACGACGCAGGCCACCGATCATGGGCATAGGGGGCCGCCCGCTTGCGTGCAGGTTCGCGGCGCGCGCCAGAATAACCTCAAGAATGTTGACGTCGATGTACCGCGCGACGCCTTCGTGGTGTTCACCGGCATATCGGGCTCGGGCAAGTCATCGCTCGCGTTCGGCACCCTTTATGCCGAAGCCCAGCGGCGTTATCTGGAATCGGTTGCGCCCTATGCCCGTCGCCTGATCGACCAGGCCGGCGTGCCGGAGGTCGATGCGATCGACGGTTTGCCGCCTGCGATCGCGTTGCAGCAGCAGCGCGGATCGGCCAACGCGCGATCCTCGGTCGGCAGCGTGACGACGCTCTCCAGCCTGGTGCGGATGCTCTTTTCGCGCGTCGGCGAATATCCGCGCCATCAACCCATGCTCTATGCGGAGGATTTCTCCCCCAACACGGTCGCCGGCGCCTGCCCGACCTGTCACGGCATCGGGCGCGTCTATGACGCGACCGAAGAAACGATGGTGCCCGACGACACGCTGACGATCCGGGAACGCGCAGTCGCCGCTTGGCCGGCGGCATGGCATGGCCAGAACCTGCGCGATATCCTCGTGTCGCTCGGCTATGACGTCGACACGCCGTGGCGCGATCTGCCGAAGAAGGATCGCGACTGGATTCTCTTTACCGACGAGGCGCCGACGGTGCCGGTCTATGCGGGCCTGACGCCCGAACAGACCCGCGTGGCGCTGAAACGCCGCATGGAACCGAGCTATCAGGGCACCTTCACCGGCGCGCGCCGCTATGTGCTGGAAACCTTCGCCAACACGAAAAGCGCGCTGATGAAGAAGCGCGTCTCGCAATACATCATTGGACGCGATTGCCAGACCTGCGACGGCAAGCGGCTGAAGCGCGAAGCCCTGTCCGTGAAGTTCGCGGGCCTCGACATCGCCGAGTTCGGCGATCTGACGGTGTTGAAACTCCGGGACTTGCTCACGCCCGTCGCGCATGGCGAATATGGGGGCGCCGCGGCGGTCCCGAAGGGCCATGTCCTCGGCAAGGCGGCCCGCGATGCGGCGGTCGAACGGCGGGTCGCGGCAGGAGGTTCGGCGCACAAGGCTGCGCCCGACGTGCGCCGCACGCCCAATCTTTCCGATGAAAAGCGGATCGCCGCCCAACGCCTTGCCTGCGAATTGATCGAGCGGTTAGAGCCGCTGATCGATCTTGGCCTTGGCTACATTTCGCTCGACCGCAGCACGCCGACGCTCTCCTCCGGGGAGCTGCAGCGCTTGCGGCTTGCCACGCAATTGTCGTCACAGCTTTTCGGCGTGGTCTATGTGCTTGACGAGCCATCGGCAGGGTTGCACCCGGCAGATGGCGAAGCCTTGCTCACCATCCTCGAGCGTCTCAAGGCGGCGGGCAACTCCCTGTTCGTCGTCGAACATGATCTCGACGTGATCCGCCGCGCGGAATGGCTCGTCGATGTCGGGCCGGGAGCCGGGGAAAAGGGCGGCGAAGTCCTCTACAGCGGGCCGATAGAGGGGCTTGCCGACGTCGAGACTTCGATCACCCGCCGCTACCTGTTCGCAGAGCCGCTCCGCAGTGAGCGCACACCGCGCGATCCCAAGGCATGGCTACGCCTGGAAGGGATCAGGCGGAACAATCTTCATGGTCTCGACGTCGAGTTTCCCATCGGCTGCTTCACCGCTGTCACCGGCGTTTCGGGATCGGGCAAATCCAGTCTTGTCAGTCAGGCGCTGCCCGAGCTCGTCACGGAACACCTCGGCGGCTCTCCCGTGGCCGAGGAGGAGGATATCGATCCGCTGCTCGATGTTGCGCAGAACGACACTGAAGGACGCATTGTCGCAGGCATGGAGCACGTTCGCAGGCTGGTGCGGGTCGATCAGAAACCGATCGGCCGCACGCCGCGGTCGAACCTGTCCACCTACAGCGGCATGTTCGACCATGTGCGACGGATCTTCGCTGATACGCCGCTCGCCCGCCGGCGGCACTACAGCCCGGGAAGGTTCTCGTTCAACGTCGCGCAAGGCCGCTGCCCTGTGTGCGAGGGCGAGGGATACGTCATGGTGGAGCTGCTGTTCCTGCCGAGCGTTTTTGCCACGTGCTCGACCTGTTATGGCTCTCGCTACAACCCGCAAACGCTCGAAGTCGAATGGAACGGGCGCAATATCGCCCAGGTGCTCGAACTGACGGTCGACGATGCGTGCGATTTCTTCGCTGGCGAGGCATCCGTGATGCGCTCCCTCGCCGTGTTGCGGGAGATCGGTCTTGGCTATCTGAGGCTCGGTCAGCCTGCAACCGAGCTGTCTGGCGGGGAGGCGCAGCGCATCAAGCTGGCGACTGAACTGCAACGCGCTCAACGCGGCAACACGATCTACATCCTCGACGAGCCAACTTCGGGGCTTCACCCCTCCGATGGCGACCGGCTGATGCAACACCTGCAGGGCCTCGTAGACGCCGGCAATACCGTCGTAGTCGTCGAACATGACATGCGCGCCATCGCCCAGACGGACTGGGTCATCGACCTGGGACCGGGGGCCGGGGAAGATGGGGGCCGTATCGTTGCCAGCGGCGTCCCTGGCGTCGTTGCGGAAGCGGAAGGCAGTCTCACCGCCCGCTATCTCAAGGCGGCGCTGTAGGTCGTAAATCTGGCCGAACGCACGTTCGATCAGGTGTATCTCACCCACACGTTGGAATGGCTCGAATCTGTAAGCGGGAGCCGGCGATGTGTCACCGCGGTTGACGCGGCTTAGGGTTTGAGCGCCCGTCAGGTGCGCCGTGTTCGTGTGATACGCGGCGTGGCGGACAGCCAATCGCTGGCCATCCGCCACGCTTGCTTTGTGCGGACCTTCTCCAAGGAGAGGGCCCTCACATGGTTCGTCGAAACGCCCCGTTTTAATTCCCTGCTGCGAGCGCTGCGCCCACGCCTTCTGCGATTTCCTCAACGAGTTTGGCACAGAAGGCGGGCAAATCATTGGGATCGCGGCTGGTAACAAGGCCGTTGTCGACCACGACTTCCTCATTGGTCCATGCACCGCCGGCGTTCTCGATATCGACCTTCAGCGTCGGGTAGGACGTCAAGGTGCGACCCTCAAGCACGCCCGCCTCGATCAATGTCCAGGGTGCATGGCATATAGCCGCAACAGGTTTTTTCTGATCGAAGAAAGCCCGGATGAAAGCAATTGCCTCGACGCTGCCGCGCAGCTTGTCGGCACCGACAGTTCCCCCGGGCACAACAAGTCCGTCGAAATCGTCGGCTTTGACCTCGGAAAACGTCTTGTCGATAGTATAGCTGCCGCCCTCGTCAAGATCGCTATTGACTGTGCGAGCCTTGCCCGGTTCAAAACTGACCACGGTCACTTTGCCACCAGCGTCCTCGACAGCTTGCTTGGGCTTCGAGAATTCTGGTTCTTCCGTCCCGCGGGGTGCGATCAGAATGGCAACTGATTTGCCTTCTAAAGTCATAATTTATTTCCTATTCCGTCGAAGACTAAGGTCAGGTGCCCGGTTTGAGCACGACCTTCGTCCAACCAGCATCGCGCTCGTCGAAATGCTTGTAGGCGTCTGGTGCCTGATCAAGCGGCAGTCGGTGCGAGATGATTTGGGCAGGATTGGCCCGGCCTTGCTCGATAAGCTTCATCAATCGCCGGTTGTAGTGCTTTACATTGCACTGGCCGGTGCCGATCTTCTGGCCCTTGAACCAGAAGTTGCCGAAGTCGAACGCCATCTTGCCTTCCTTCTGAAGATCGTCGGGCGCGTTCGGGTCTTCCGGAATGAACACGCCGACGACGCCGATTCCGCCAGTGGCCTTCGTGCTTTTGACGAGGCAGTTCATCGTGTAATTGCTACGCTCCTTGCCGTGGCGATCGCAACACTGATACCCGACCGCCTCGACCCCCCGGTCAGTCCCGAGGCCGCCGGTCGCGTCAAGGATCTGCTGGGCGGGATCGCCCTTGCGCATGTCGATCGGAATAGCGCCTATCGCCTCGGCCAGTTTCAGGCGGTCATCGTGAGAATCGACCACGAAGATCTGAGAGGCACCGCGGATTTCGGCTGAGTGCGCGGCCATCAAACCAACCGGACCGGCGCCGTAGATCGCAATGCTTTCTCCAGGCAGGAAACCTGACAGTTCGACGCCATGCCAACCCGTCGGGAAAATGTCGGAGAGCATGACATAGTCATCCTCCTTCTCCTCAGCGTCCTCAGGCAGCTTCAGACAATTGAAGTCCGCATAAGGAACGCGCATCAACTCGGCCTGACCACCTTGCCACGGACCCATCTCGGCAAAGCCATACGCTGCGCCGGCGGTTCCAGGGTTGGTGGTGAGGCAGAAACCCGTCAAACCGCGTTCGCAATTTTCGCAGAAACCGCAACCGACATTGAACGGCATGCACACGCGATCGCCCTTCTTGATACGATCTACCGCAGAGCCGACCTCGATGACCTCGCCAAGGTTTTCGTGACCGAAGACCCTGCCCTTCTCGAAGCTGGTACGGCCCTCATACATGTGAAGGTCCGACCCGCAGATATTGGTCGTGGTCAGCCGGATGATAACATCGGTCTGCTTTTCGATCTTGGGATCATCGATGGTGCTGACAGAAACATCTTTGGGCCCGTTGTACACGACAGCTTTCACGGATCTTTTCCTTTCGCAGCTCTTCTCAACGCGTCATCAAATCGACAGCTTGGTGATCCGGTCCATCGCAACGGCGGACGACATCGCACCCTTCCAAGTGATCTCAGTTTCCTGAACCTTCTGCCATCTGAGAGGTTCCTACCCGTATGGCCGTCCCGGGATCGATTTATTGCGGTTTTCTGAATAACTGGGCCAGAACAGCCGAATAACGCGCTAAATGGAGGCGACCCGCGCCGCGCGGGAGGCACGCCCGGCGCCCGGCGCCCGAGCGCCGCCGCCGACTGAGCCGGCACCGCGCTCCAAGGCTCAGCCGCGCGCGAACGCCTGCGCCGCTGCCTCGGCCACGCCCTGGTCCTGCTTACCGGTGCCGCCCGACACGCCCACCGCGCCGATAACCGTATCGCCCTCCTTGATCGGCACGCCCCCGGCAAAGATCATCACCTTGCCGTCGTTGGAGGCATGGATGCCGTAGAAGTCGGCGCCCGGCTGGGCGAGCTTCGCCAGCGCCTTGGTCTCGACGTCGAACGCGCGCGCCGTCCACGCCTTGCTTATCGCGATGTCGACGCTGCCGCGCCACGCATCGTCCATCCGCGCGAACGCCAGGAGGCAGCCGCCCGCGTCCACCACCGCGATGTTCGACGGGCTGCCGATCCGCTCGGCCTCCGCGATGCCCGCATCGATGATCGTCCGCGTGTCGTTCAGGTCGAGTGTCTGGATGGTGTGCATGGCGTGTCTCCTTGACCAGTTCGGAGAAAGCTGTTCAGCGCACGCCGCCGCGCGCGGGTCCCCCCGCGGGCGAGAGCGACGCGCTAGGGTGCCGACCGCTCCGCTATTTCGCGGCCAGCAGGGTGAACTTGTGAATCTGCGGCGGTTCGGAAAACAGTTCGTCTGCCTTGTCCATGAGTGCGGCGGCAACCTTGCCGTCGAGATGGGCCTGCCGATCCTCCTCTGTGTCGAACGTATCGAAGATCGCGTACGCACCGGGACCTTCCTCGATCGCGTACCAGGTCTGAGTGCCCGGCTCAGCTTGAACGAGCGGCAATGCCGAGGTCAGGAAATCGGCGACATCGCGCTCTTTTCCGGGCTTGGCCTTCAGCGGTACATACAGGGCAAGTTTGGGCATAAATGACTCCTCAAGTGAAACGAACAGATATTAGTCGGCAAAGTAACGGACGAGCGGGCCGGTACGTTCCCCATGAGGCGGAGCACACGCGGCCCCGCCTCCTCGTCGAAATCAGAACTCCTGTGCGGTCGGCCGGATGACGATCGCGTTGACGTCGACGTCATCAGGTTGTTCGACAGCGAACGCGATAGCACGCGCCACCGATGCCGCCGGGATGGCCTGCTTGTAGAAGTCCAGTACCGTCTCGGCAGCCGTGCCGGATGTCGTGAACTTCAGATCGCTTTCGACAGCTCCGGGCTCGATGGACGTGACCCGGACCTTTTCCCCCACCTCGTGGCGCAAGCCCTCGCTGATCGCGCTGACGGCGAACTTGGTGCCGGAGTAGACCGTGCCGCCCGGTGCGAAGACCTTGATGCCCGCAACCGAGCTCAAGTTGATGATGTGACCGCTGCCCTGCTCGAGAAAGCCGGGAAGGGCCGCAGCGATGCCGTAAAGCGTACCCTTTAGATTTACGTCGATCATCTGGTCCCACTCGGCGGTGTTGACCTCGGCCATCGGACGGATCGGCATCAGCCCGGCGTTGTTGATCAGTACGTCGAGGCGGCCGAAGTCGGCAATGATTGTGGCGACGACGGACTGGACCGCCGATTTATCGGTCACGTCCAGCGCGTAGCTACGTGCCGTGCCGCCAGTTGCGGCGATGTCCGCGACGACCTCGTCGAGCCTGTCCTTGCGCCGCGCGGCGATCGCCACCTTGGCGCCGCGTTCCGCGAGAAGACGCGCGGTTTCCGCGCCGATGCCGCTGCTGCCGCCGGTGATGAGAACGACCTTGCCTTCGATACCCTTGGTCATTTCTGTATTCCTTCAAGTCAGTTGTTGATTTTTCGCCGGATCGCGGCCCCGCGCGAGCCCGCCCGGCCTGATGGGTTCACCGCGAGCGCAACAGGACGGGAGCGGCGCCGACCTTGATGCGGAGCAGCTCGTAGGGCTTGCGGCGCAGGTCCCGCCCGCCGTGGAAGCCGGGCTGGCGGTGGAGCTGGTTGGCGGTGAAGTAGAGGTAGCCGTCGGTGCCGATCGATAGCGTGTCGGGCCAGCTGATGCGCGGGTCGCTGACCACCGTCGTCCAGCGGCCCTGGTCGAGCACGCGGATCGCGTTGTTCTCGTAATCGCCGGCGAACACGCGGTCCTTGTCGTCCTCGGCTATCCCGTCCGAGGCGCCTTTGCGCCCCAGGCTGCGGACCGCGCGGCCTAACGCCTCCTCGGACACCGCGGGATCGCGCAGCATCGCCGTGGGCACCGCGTGCAGCGTGCGGCCCGACAGTGGCCCGTAATACAGCAGGCTGCCGTCGGCGCTGAGCGCAATCGCGTCGCTTGCGATCGTGACCGGCGTCGCGGGGCCGTCGGCCGGGCGGTTCATGAGCACCGCGCCGTCGACGACCGGGGTGAAGCCGGGCTCGGGGTTGGTCGTCGCATGGTTCGACAGGCGCCGGATCGCACGCCCGCTGGCGATATCGACGACGATGATGCCGCCGACGCCGTCGTTGCTGCTGTCGGTGATGTAGGCGACGCCCTCGGCGCCCTGACGCAGATCGAAGCGCACATCGTTGAGGTAGGTCGTGGGCAGCACCACGCTGGGCGGCAGGACGATCGTCTTCACCACCCGGTTGGTCGCAAGATCGATCGCCACCAGCTTTGCACCGCCGGCCCGTGGTTGAGAGAATTTGGGCGCCGCCGTGTCGAGCACCCACAGGCGATCGGCGCCGTCTGCCACCACGCTCTGCACCGAGATGAAATGCCCCGCCGGGTCGGCCGGATCGGGCCGGTTGGTCGCGGCGTCGGGATAAGGCACCGCCTTGCCGTCGACCAGCTCGGCAACCGTGAACGGCGCGTTGTCGCCCCATTGCGGGAAGTTGACGAAGATGCGCCCGTTGGGGGCGACGGTCACGCCAGTCGGCATCGCGCCATCGAAGGTCGCGACCTGTTCGATCCGGGGCGCGGATGCACCCTCCCGGGTCGTCGCGCAGGCGGCAAGCGAGAGGGCAGCGCCAGCGGCCAGAAGCAGTTTGACGGAGATTTTCATGGCGTCATTTCCTTGAGAATGCGGCCCACTTCGTGAGGCTCGGACCGGAAATATTGCGGGGGCGCCTTGACCGATGCACCAAGCGCGGCGGCGGCGTGCCAGGCCCAACGCGGATCCCACAGCGCAGCGCGGGCAATCGCTATGGCGTCGGCATGCCCGTCTTCTAGGATGCGCTCCGCCTGGTGCGGATCGGTGATCAAGCCGACAGCGATTACAGGCATAGCGACCGCGTCCTTGACCGTGCGGGCCAGCGGTACCTGATAGCCGGGGCCGACCGGGATCTGCTGGCGCGGGTCGAGCCCGCCGCCGGAGACGTGGATCGCCGCGCAACCGCGCCGCTCCAGTTCCTGCGCAAACCTTGCGGTTTCTTCCGCGGTCCAGCCGCCTTCAACCCAGTCAGTCCCGGAAACGCGAACGGTCACCGGGCGGTCGGCCGGAAACGATTCGCGCACGACATCGAACACTTCGAGCGGGAACCGCATCCGGTTGTCGAGACTGCCGCCGTATTCGTCGCCGCGCCGGTTGGAGATCAGCGAAAGAAACTCGTGGAGCAGATAGCCATGCGCGGCGTGGATCTGGACGGCTTCGATGCCGAGCCTGCCGGCGCGCCGGGCGGCATCCGCGAACGCCTCCCGGATGAGGGCAAGCCCTGACTTGTCCAGTTCGACAGGGGGATGGTCGTCCGGAGCGAAGGGAACAGCGCTCGGCGCCATGGTCTGCCAACCGTTCTCCGCATCGGGGGCGATCTGCGCTCCGCCGTGCCACGGCTTGGCGCAGCTCGCCTTGCGGCCAGCATGGGCCAGCTGGATGATCAGCGGCATGTCCGACCAGCGACGCACGCTTTCGAGCACGCTTCGCATCGCCGCTTCGGTGCGGTCATCGTACAGGCCGACGTCGCCGTAGGTGATGCGCCCTTCCGGGCTGACAGCGGTCGCCTCTATCGTCAGCGCGCCCGCGCCCGACAGCGCCAACTGGCCGAGATGCATCCGGTGCCAATCGGTCATCGCGCCGTCCTCGGCCGAATACTGGCACATCGGCGCGATGACGATGCGGTTGGCGAGCCGCAGCCCGCCAACCTCAATCGGTTCGAACAGATGCGCCATCACCATTCGCCCGTGTTGGGCATGGAGGCCCAGGGTTCGGCCGGAGCCTTGTGTTCGCCCTTCTGCAGCAGTTCGATCGAGATCCCGTCCGGCGAGCGGACGAACGCCATGTATCCGTCACGCGGGGGGCGATTGATCGTCACGCCGCCCGCCTGCAGCCGCGCGCACGTCTCGTAGATGTCGTCGACCCCGTAGGCGAGGTGGCCGAAGTTGCGGCCCCCGGTATAAGTCTCGGCAGGGCTGCCGTCCTCGGGCGGCCAGTTGTACGTCAGCTCGACCTCGGCATCGCCTTGCTCGCCGTCGCCGCGGAAATCCTCATCGGCGGCAAGGTAGATCAGCGTGTAACGCCCGGCCTGGTTCTCCATGCGCCGGGTCTCCTTGAGACCCAGCAGCGTGAAGAAACGGATCGCCGCCTCGGGATCGGCGACGCGCAGCATGGTGTGGAGATAGCGCATGATCAGGCGACCTTGTCCTTGAGGGCTTCCATCACGAGCTCTGCGGTGAGGGTAGCGCTGGCGGGGTTCTGGCCGGTCACCAGATTGCCGTCGCGCAGGGCGAAGGGGGCAAAATCGGGGCCGCCCTCGTGCTTGCCGCCGAGTTCCTTGAGACGCGTTTCGAGGAGGAACGGCACCGCCTGATCGAGACCGACCGCGCGTTCCTCGCTGTCCGTGAAGCCCGCGACACGGCGGCCGGCGACGAAGGGCGTGCCATCGGCCTTCGTCGCCGAGACCAGCCCTGCCGGTCCATGGCAGACGGCGGCGACGATCTTGCCTTCGCGGTCGAAGCGTTCGACCAGGCGGGCCAGTTCGTCACTGACGGGGTAATCGAACATGGTGCCGTGGCCGCCCGGCAGGAACAGCGCGTCGTAGCCGGCGGGATCGATGCTTGTGAATACAAGGGTGCTGGCAACCTCGGCCTTCAGGGCCTCGTCCTTCAGATAGCGCTCGACCGAAGCGTCGTTCTCGCCGTCGGCGTTGACGCTACGCTGGTCGACGGGGATGGCGCCACCCTTGATCGAGGCCAGCGTAACCTCGGCGCCCGCATCGCGGAACGCGTAGTACGGGGTGGTAAGTTCCTCGAGCCAGACGCCCGTCGGTTCGGTGCCGGGAGTCATGCGGTCGGCGGAGGTGGCCACCATGAGAATGCGGGTCATCGTCAGTTGTCCTTTTCTAGTGATGTCGGGAACACGAGCAAACGCACCCGCCGGCGCCGCGCCCGCCACCAGGAGAGCGGTGAGGGCTTGGAGCAATTGGCGGCGATTTTGCTTCGATCGTTCCTTTCGGCGGCTTAGATACGCAGGGAACGGCATCATGAAATCCAGCGGGAATGGCGGACGGCCATAAATCCGGTTATGGAACCGGAATGTCCCTCCTGCAGTTGCGCACCTTCGTCGAAGTCTACCGCCGTCGTTCACTGAGCGAGGCGGCCCGGGCAATCGGCATCACCCAACCGGCTGCGTCGCAGCACATCGCATCGCTCGAGGCGCAATTGGGCCGTCCCTTGTTCGATCGCCATTCGCGGGGTGTTCGACCAACAGCGATTGCCGACGATCTCGCGGCTTCGATCGGAAGCAGCCTCGACACGGCGGAATCGGCACTGGCCAGCGCGCGGGCCCGATCGTCGCGCATCTCGGGCACGGTCCACATCGCCGCGCCGTCGGACCTACTGGGAGAGATGATCGCGCCCCGACTGGCGCCGCTGCTGGATGCGGGGCTAGACCTGCGCCTGCATATCGGCGGGCGCGAGGCGCTCTATGCCTTGCTGCTCGAAGACAAGGTGCACCTAGCCGTCACCGCCTCGCAGCCCGAAGATCCGCGGTTGGCCTTTCATGCGCTGGGCGAAGAGCACCTGCGCGCCGTAGCCTCGCCCGCCGTGGCCATGCGGATTGCCGAATTGCCGCTTGCCGACGGGCTCAACCGGACGGCCCACCTCGCCTACGACCTCGACCGACCGCTGCTGCGTACCTGGCTCCATGCAAACCAGATCGAGCTGACGAGCCAGCCCGCGTTGACCGCGCCCGATCTGAGGGTGCTACGGTCGGGATTGTGCGCGGGTCTCGGCTGGACGGTGATGCCCGGCTATCTCACCCGCAGCGAACGCGCTGCCTGCACGCTGATCGAGATACCTGCCCCGGTCACGGTGCCGCGCAACGCTTACTACCTCGTCTGGGCACGCTCATCGCTGCGACACCCGCGCGTGGCCATGGCTCGGGACGCCCTGATTGCTGCACTCCGAAAATAATGGTGGCCACGCCTGTTGGGCCGTGAGCGCAATGTCGGGTCTGAACCAGTTGAGCGCTGGCGAAACGAATGGCGGCTTTCGGGATCGTCGGCTACAAGGCCGAACGTCCGAATTTAGGGCCCATTGCTGCCAGACGGTTTCACGGCGACCGAGCGGCAGGTTTTGGTAGAAGCTGTCGTTGAAAGCGCGACCGGCGAACGACGCATCTTGGTCGACACGAGCCCCACAGCAAGTCCTGCGCATCCTCGTCGGCAAGCGTTCTGCAGATGGCCAATTTGGCCATAGGAGAACGATCATGGAGATGCCTGAAACAGAACTTACCGCCACCAAGCGCCCGGTCTGGAATGCCGGAAGGACCGTGGGTGCAAAGCGGGCTTTGAAACCGAAGCAGATTTGGGAGATCCGTTTCTACCTCAATCAGCGCCGCCGCCTGCGAGATCGGGCGCTGTTCGATCTGGCGATCGACAGCAAGCTTCGGGGCTGCGACCTCGTGCAGATGAAGATCGGCGACCTTGTCAGCGGTGGCCAGATCCGAACGCGGGCAATCGTCATGCAGCAGAAAACAGGACGGCCCGTTCAATTCGAACTGCTGCCAGATGCTCGGGCCAGCTTGCTGGCGTGGCTCGAACGCCGGGGCGGCACAGTGGACGATTATGTGTTCCCGAGCCGGGTCGATCACAATGGGCACCTGAGCACACGGCAGTACGCTCGGCTTGTCGACGAATGGGTGACAGGCGTCGGCCTGATGCGGAGCGAGTATGGTACGCACTCACTTCGCCGAACGAAGGCATCGATCATCTACAGAGCGACCGGCAATCTGCGGGCTGTCCAGATTCTTCTCGGCCATAGCAAGATCGAGAACACGGTGCGTTATCTTGGAATCGACGTGGAAGACGCACTCGCACTTGCCGAGAACACCGAGATCTGAACCTGCTGGCGCCCGTGCCCGGGGCGTGCCGGGCACGGGCGCTGGGACATTGCCGTCGTTCTGTCACGACGTGTTCAACGGCAACTTTTTGCCAAAAGGCGACGCTCAATGCTCGCTGGACTGGCCACGCACAGGGGCTGCAATAGGGCTGGCAGCGGACTAGTGGCTTTTGGACAAGAATTTCTGAATGCAGTCGATCAAAGGATCGTCTGTTTGAGGATTCGTGGTAGGGATCTCTGTCATGCCGGTCTATTTCATTCACCAGATCAGCACGGGTGAGCCACGCCTTAAGATAGGGCGTGCCAAGGATATTTGCCGGCGCCGAGACATATTACAGACCGGAAATCCTGAAACTCTCGTTTTGGTCGGCTGGATCAATACAAATGCAGAGAGCGCACTCGAAGCGCAGCTGCACCGGAAATATAGCGCGCGGCGCACCGCCGGAGAGTGGTTTCGGCTCGAGCCCGCGGAGATTCTGGAAGACCTTAAATGGGCTGGCAGCAACGGCTTCGTCGCCCGCAATGCCGATGCCTTCGAGATTGTCGCTCATGACCGCGACGCGCTCCCCGAGCATCTGGGCGTGTGGGAATGGTCGGACCTCGAGCTCGACGAATGCTGTCCCTTCTGCGGCTCGCTATGCGGCATGCATTTCCAGGAGGCCTCGCAAGCCTATTATTGCATCAGCTGTAGGCGGCTCAGCGACTTTGCCGAGCAGGTTCCCGACTTCGACTGCGAGGAAGACTATCTCGCCTGGAAGGCCGACAATCCCGAGCCGTTGCCGACCGGCATGGACCGCTTCGTCATCCTCGGCCCATCGCCCGACTTTCCCGAACATCTGCAGCGCAACCGGCGCCTGCGCTAGCTGCCCCTTGGCGCATCGAGGCCGCGCTTGTGCCTGCAGTCGGTCGCCCCATGGTTCCGGCTACCAGCCGGCGCGGCAAGGCTGGCCGATCGTCTCTCGTTGTTGAACGCGTTGTCATAGCGCCGGAAAGAGGATAGATCGCGATACGACTTGGGGGCAGTCGAGCTAAAGCGCGTCTTCCGAGCGTTGCCGCAACAGACAGCGCGAGTGGAAAACATGGTGTACCAGAGCGATTCGAGTTCGGAACAATGACTAAGGCCACGCATATCGTCGCCTTGCTCCAAAGTCATTTCGACGGGGACGATGAGCATTTCATGACGGTCGCCATGCAGGCGGCCGCTAATGAGGCGCGCCTGGGCCACGGCAAGGTCGCGCAGCAGTTGCGCGACATGGTCGACGAGGCGCGCGCGCGCAAAAAGATCAAAGGCCGCGCGGTGCCGATGGTTCAGCCGCGCGGCGAGCTCGCCAATCTGGTCGCGGCCAAATATGTCGACACCCGGATCTCGAGCATGGTCCTGCCCGACCATCTTCGCGATCGTCTCGAGCGCGTGATCCTCGAACAGCGCCAGGCCTTTCGGCTGCGTCAGCATGGCCTGCAGCCGCGCCGCAAGCTGCTGCTGATTGGTCCTCCGGGCGCGGGCAAGACCATGACCGCAGCCGCCATGGCCGGCGAGCTTAAGCTCCCGCTCTTCTCGGTGCTGCTCGACGGTCTCCTGACCAAGTTCATGGGCGAGACCGCCTCGAAGCTGCGCGCAGTCTTCTCGGCCATGGTCGAGACGCGCGGCGTCTATTTCTTCGACGAGTTCGATGCGATCGGCGCGCGGCGCAGCGAGCGCAACGATGTTGGCGAGATCCGCCGCGTGCTCAACTCCTTCCTCCAATTTCTAGAGGAGGACGACAGTGAAGGTCTCATTGTCGCCGCGACGAACCATCCCGAGCTGCTCGACCCGGCCCTGTTCCGCCGGTTCGACGACGTGATCGAATATGCCCTGCCGAGCGCCGATGTGGCCCGCGCCATCCTCGAGGGGCGCTTGTCCACCTTCGACACCGGATCGCTCGAATGGGACCGGGCGACAAAGGAGATCGAGGGCTTGAGCCAAGCCGATCTCTCCAGGATCGCCGACGAGGCAGCCAAGCGCACGCTGCTAGGCGGACGCGAAAGCGTCGAGACCGATGATCTTCTGGCCGCCATCGCGGAGCGCAAGGCGGCGGCGCGTCGGTAACGATGGCAGACGAGGACGCGCGGCCGCACCCGCATATCTATCTCCGGTCCAACGGTGCACGCCAGGGCTACACCGCCCATCAGGGCGGCGGAGATGGCGGTGGCGGTCCGCCGCAGCGCAACCGGGCCGATCACGCCAATGCCTTGACCCAGGCCCTGACCCAGGTCGTGCAGCAGGGCGAGACGATCCTCGCCAATCGCGAAGCCAATGTCGCTGCCGGCACCAAGGGTTTCTACATCGAATTTACGCTGCCTGAAGCCCAGGCCGACATCGTCGACAAGCTGGAGAACCGGCGCGGCAAGTTTCCGATTGAGCTGGTCAATGTCCGCGCCGCCGACGCCGGCCAGGTCTTCGCGACCGTCTTCGTCCCCGAGAAGCAGAAGGACTATTATCTCAAGAAGGTCGCTGCCTACCGCGATGAGGACAGCGTCAAAGAGAAGATCCGCGAAGACGGCACGGTCGAGGAGGTTCGCAAGCCAAAGAACCAGCTGCTCGTCGCATCGATCGAAACGGCCCGCCTCGCGGTCGCGCGGTCATTCTACACCGACCAGCCCGATCTTTTCCCCGCTCCGGGCCAGGCGGCATGGTGGGAAATCTGGCTCCGCAAAGGAACGCGGCCCGCCTTCGACACCGCGGCGCTGGCTCTGGAGCTTGGCGTGCGCGAGCACAGTCTGGAGTTCGCCGAACGCGAGGTCGTGATCGCGCGCAGCACGCCCGAGCAGCTCGGGCGCGTTGTCGCCCACACCGACAGCGTCGCCGAAATCCGCCTCGCACGCGATACGCCGTCCTTCTTCATGGGCATGCATGGCGCGGAACAACGGGCCTGGAGCGCCGATCTCGCCGGACGGCTCGTCCCTTGCGCCGACGACGCCCCGGCGGTCTGCCTACTCGATTCCGGGACGACCATGGGCCACGCCCTCATCGCTCCTTATCTCAACGCTGCGGACCAGCAGGCCTTCGACGCCGGATGGAGTGTCGAGGATTCTAGCAATCAAGTCCATGGCGGGCACGGCACGCAGATGTCCGGGACGGCGCTCTACGGCGACCTCATGGAGGTGCTCGATGGCAATGGCCCGGTGGAGGTTCGCCACCGCCTGGAATCGGTCAAGATCCTGCCCGACCACGGTGCTAACGATCCTGATCTCTACGGCGCCATCACCGCCCAATCGATCGCGCGGGCCGAGATCGTCGCTCCCAACCGCCCGCGTGCCATCTGCCTCGCCATTACGAGCTTTGGCGATCATTGGCGCGGACGCCCCTCCTCCTGGTCGGCCAAGCTCGACGCCATGACCTTCGGGCGCGACGAGGTCCAGCGTTTCATGGCTGTCGCCGCAGGCAATATTGGAGGCCAGATCGTCGCAGCGGACTATCCCACCCGCAACGACACCATGCCGATCGAAAACCCGGCCCAAGCCTGGAATGTGCTGACCGTCGGCGCCTTCACCGAGCGCACCGTCATCACAGATCCCGCCTTTGCCGGATGGAGTGCGCTCGGCCTTGCCGGCGACATCATGCCGCGCAGCCGTACCTCGGTGAGCTGGCACCGCGAATGGCCTTTGAAGCCGGACGTTGTCTTCGAAGGCGGCAATATCGGTCATGACCCTGCCACCGGGAACGGCGATCATGTCGATGATCTTGCCCTGCTCACCACCTATCGCATTACCGCCGAGCGCCCGTTCACGACGACCGGGGACACGAGCGCGGCGACGGCGCTCGCGGCCCGGATGGGCGCGCAGATCCTGGCGGAGAAGCCAGCACTGTGGCCGGAGACCGTGCGCGGCCTCATCGTCCATTCAGCTGAATGGACTCCGGCGATGCGTGCGAACCAAGGCGCGATCGGCAAACCCGCCCTGCTACGCCGTTATGGGTTCGGCGTCCCTTCACTAGCAAGAGCGCTGGGCAGCCTCGACCACGACGTGACGATCGTCGCCGAGGAGATGCTCGTCCCATTCAAGATGAAGAGCGGCAAGGCGGTCACTGACGAACTCGCCGTCCATGCTCTGCCTTGGCCGCGCGAGACGCTGCTGGCGCTCGGCGAAGCGCAGGTCCAACTGCGGATCACACTCAGCTATTTCATCGAACCCAATCCTGGTGAGCGGGGCCTGTCGCGCCGCCATGTCTATGCCAGCCACGGCCTTCGCTTCGACCTCAAACATGCCGACGAACAGCTCGACGTGTTCTTGCGTCGACGCACCTCGGAAGCCGGAGCACGGCCGCCGGCGCGCACCGCGCCGGACACCGGCTGGACCGTCGGTCCCCAGCTGCGCAGCCGCGGCTCGCTTCATGCCGATATCTGGGAAGGCATGGCGACCGAACTCGCCGCCCGCGATGCGATCATCGTCTATCCGACCGGGGGCTGGTGGCGCGAGAACGTCGCCCAGGGACATGTCGGTGAAGCGGTGCGATACAGCCTGATCGCCAGCATTAGGGCCGCTCCAGGAGCGGAGCTATATGCTGAGGTCAAGGCGCAAATCGTCCCCGAAGTTATTATCGAAGCGTAGCGCAGCTATCCGCGTTCGCGTCACCTACGGGCAGCTTTCAGGGTCGATTGGGGAAACTTGAAATGGCCGCATTGATGGCGCCTTCCGGACGGTCCGGTTCGGAGTGTCATACTGGCAAGTTTTGTCAGGAGCCGACGTTCGCGGTGGCTGATCTGACCGACCGGGTTTGGTCGGCACCTGCCGTCCCGACTAGGAAGGTCGATTGAGAACGATGGTCCCCGTAACGCCGAACCACGGCCACGGGACGGGCTTTCCCAAATCCTGTTCCCGATTGCCTTTTCCCGAAATGGTGTCGGATCGACGGAAAAATGGGACGCTGTAACCTGCCGAGAAACACATGTTTTCGGACACCCTTGGGTGATCCCTCGGCTTTGGTCGGCAATCCTGCGCCTGAATAGTCGACAAACCCTGTCGCTTTGACGTAGTGTACGACAAAGTGGTTTTGAGGGTTTGTCGTACATGCTGGTCGGATATATGCGAGTGTCATCGGCCGATGATCGCCAAACTGTCGATCTTCAGCGCGACGCTCTGGTCGCGGCGGGTGTCGATCCGCGTAATTTGCATACTGATAAGGCATCGGGAGCACGCGACGATCGACCGGGCCTGAAGGACTGCCTCGATTATTTGAGTGCGGGTGATACGCTGATCGTGTGGAAACTCGATCGGCTTGGGCGATCGTTGCCGCATTTGCTGGCGATCGTCTCTGACCTAAAGGCGCGTGGCATCGCGTTCCGTTCGCTGACTGAGCAGATGGATACGAACACGCCGCACGGCGAACTGCTATTTTCGCTGTTCGGCGCGCTGGCGCAATATGAGCGCGCGCTGACGCGCGAGCGGGTGATGGCGGGACTGGCGGCTGCAAAGCGTCGAGGGCGCCAGGGTGGACGGCCTCCCATGATCGACACTGAGACCCTTGAACGGATTACTGCCGCGCTTGATGGCGGAGCAAGCAAGGCATCCGTTTGTCGCACCTTCAAGGTGCCGCGTTCGACCTTGATTGGCACTCTTGCCCGGATCGGTTGGGCGCCGCCCGCTAGAGCCTAACCCGATGCCTCGTCGCGCCGTGCTGTCGGACGAGCAACGCATGGCGTTGCTCGCACTTCCCGATGATGAAACCACGCTCGTTCAGCACTGGACGTTGAGTGAGGATGACCTGGCTATCATCGTGCGCCGCAGGCGACCGCATAATCGTCTGGGTTTCGCGATCCAGCTATGCGCGCTGCGCTATCCCGGCCGTTTGCTGCGCCCGGGCGAATTGATCCCCGATACGCCGCTCGCGTTCGTCGCCGAGCAATTGCAGATCGCGCCCGAGGTGCTGGCCGATTATGCGACGCGCGGCCCGACCCGGTACGAACAGCTCGATGCGCTGCGCGAGGGCTTTGGGTTCACACAGTTCAGCCGGCCATTGCGAGCGGCGTTGCAGGAATGGCTGCTGCCGATTGGGCTGACGACGACCAGCGGGGCTGGGCTGGCACGGTCGCTACTAGGCGAGTGCCGACGACGGCGCATCATCGTACCTGGCATCAGTTCGGTCGAACGGATGGTTGCGCAGGCGTTGCTCGACGCCGAGCGCCACGTCGCCGAGCATCTGACCCGAGGGCTGGAGACTGGGCAACGCCGTCTGCTTGACGCCCTTCTTCTGCCTCACGCCGGCACGAACCTCAGCGGCCTCGGATGGGTGCGGCAGCCGCCCGGCAAGCCCGGTCGCAAGACGTTCGCCGTCATCATCCGGCGGCTAGCTCTGCTGCGCGATATCGGGATCGATCCCGATATCGCGGCAGGCATACATCCCGAACGCCTGCGACGCCTCTGTCAGGAAGGGGCTCGGCTGACGGCGCAACATGTCCGGACGCTGCAAGCAACGCGGCGCCGTGCGACGCTGGCGGCAACCGTACTCGAAACCATCGTCACGCTTACCGACGATGCGGTGCTGATGTTCGACCGCCTGCTGGGTCAGATGTTTCGGCGCGAGCAGAACGGTGCAGACACAGCGCTCAAGCGCGACCGGCGCACCATCAATGGTAAAATCCGGCTACTCGCCCGGCTCGGCGATGCCCTGCTCACTGCCAAAGTGTCGGGCGGCGACATCGGCGCCGCGGTCGAGGCCGTAGTTGGATGGGACGATCTCGGCCGTGAAGTCGATGAAGCCCGCAAGCTGATCCGCCCCGATGCCGTCGATCCCGTTACGATCGCCGCTACCAACTACCCCGTCCTCCGACAGGTCGGTCCCTTGTTCATCGCCTCGTTCACGTTCGGAGCGGTCCCGGCCTGCCATACGCTCGCGCGAGCAGTCGCTATCATGCGCGACCTTCATCTCGGTCGCCTGAAAAAACTGCCGCCGGATACGCCGGTTGCCTTCATTCGGCAGGCCTGGCGTCGCGCGATCGGCCCCGGCATTCCCGATCGCAGAGTTTATGAATTTTGCGTCCTGGTCGAGCTTCGGGACAGGCTTCGTGCCGGCGACATGTGGGTCGAGGGAAGCAGACGCTATCGTGCCGTCGAGCAACAGCTTATTCCTGGCCCGGTATTCGCCACCATGCGGGCAGCCGGCCCTTTGCCGATTCCGGCACCTGATACGGCCGATGCCTGGCTAGCCGAACGGCGTACCCGGCTCGCCCGTAGATTGGCAGAGGTCGAGCGAAAAGCGGAGACGGATACGCTGGAAGATGTACAACTCAGCCTCGGCAAGCTGCGGATTTCGCCGTTGAAGGCGGTCACGCCGGCTGAAGCGGATAGCGCCCTTGCGCCGCTTTACGCCCATCTTCCCGCGATCCGCATCACCGATCTCCTTGCTGAAGTCGATCGATGGACCGGATTCAGCCAGTGCTTTACGCATCTGCAAAGCGGTCGGGTTGCCGATGAACCCCGCGCTATCCTCACGGCGGTGCTCGCCGATGCAACCAATCTTGGTCATACGCGCATGGCTGAAGCCTGCAATCTCGTGACCCAACGCCAACTCAGCTGGCTCGCCTCGTGGCATTTACGCGAGGAAACCTACGGTCGGGCTCTCGCCAGGTTGGTCGATGCCCAGCACACCGCGCCACTCGCCGCCCTGTTTGGGGCCGGGACATCGTCCAGTTCGGATGGTCAGAACTTCCCGCTCGATCGCCGTGCCCAGGCGACCGGTGCGGTCAATCCGCACAAGGGCGCGGAGCCTGCCGTCTCCTTCTACAGCCATGTCTCGGATCGCTACGCGCCGTTTCATTCCACCGTCATCTCCGCATCCGCGAGCGAGGCGGCGCAGGTGCTGGACGGGCTGCTCCATCACGGTGCTGATCTGCACATCGAGGAGCATCACGTCGATGGTGGGGGCATTTCCGACCATGTATTTGCGCTATGCCATCTACTCGGATTCCGGTTTGCGCCGCGCATACCGAATATCTCCGCGCGCCGGCTTTACCTGTTTGACGGCATCGAACCCGGCCCCGATATTGCGCCGCTCCTCGCGGGCAAGGTCGATGAGAGCCTGATCGCTGCCCATTGGGACGACGTGCTGCGCTTGGGCACCTCGATCCGCACCGGCGTCGTGAGTGCGTCAATCATGCTGGAACGGCTTGGCTCCTATCCCCGCGCCAATGGCCTGGCCTTGGCACTGCGCGAGATCGGCCGCGTCGAGCGCACCCTGTTCACGCTCGATTGGATCGAACAACCCGAACAGCGGCGTCGCGCGACCCGCGAACTCAACAAGGGTGAGGCCGAAAATGCGCTGAAACGCGCCATCTTTTTCCACCGGATCGGCCGTATCCGCGATCACGCATTGCAAGCCCAGACCCATCGAGCGAGCGCACTCAACCTCGTCGCCGGTGCTATCGTCCTCTGGAATACGACCTACATGCAAGCCGCCCGCATGCATCTTGCCAGTCTAGGCCGGTCGATCCCGCCGGACCTGCTGCAACACCTTTCGCCGCTCGGATGGCAGCACATCAACCTCACCGGCGATTATCTTTGGACCGACCCCGATGCACCATCGCCGGCCCTCAGGCCGCTTCGCCAGATGCACGCCGTCGAAGGCCCGGCGAAACCTTAGCGTATATCTGGGTCCGTTCTATGTACCGCCCCCATGCCGGCAGCATCGGCGCCGCTATATCCTGGCCGGAACCGAAACTCCGCAGCTTCGGTGCATCCGACAAGGAAATACAGCTTTTGCGCATGGTCGGTTCAGCCGTTTCTCTGGCGCTGCGGCGCACTCCCGCCGATCGCCCGCGGTTGTCCACGCTCTCGACCGTTGTCGACTACCTGCACGCCCAGATGGCCTACCAACAGGTCGAGGAATTTCGCGTCCTCTTTCTGGACGCGCACCTTCGTCTCATTCATGACGAGAAGATGACCAGCGGGTCCGTCACCTGCGTCAACATTCACCCGAGGACGGTGATCACCCGAGCCCTGGAAGTGAATGCTTCCCACATCATGCTCGCCCACAACCACCCTTCAGGCGACCCGACACCCAGCCACTCCGACATCCAACTCACCCGAAAAATTCGTGATGTTGGAAATGTCCTTGATGTGAAACTCATCGATCACATCATTCTGGCAACGTCCGGACACGCCAGCTTGCGAGCACTTGGACACATCTGACAACAGCATCCCATCCGAGAACCCCAAGATTCGGAAAGCTCGGCCTGGTGAACAGGGAAGGGCGGCCAAGCCTCTCACTTCTGCTCCAGCCGCTCACAATTCCACTCTTTTGAAAGAATAAATGCGCGCTCGGTCAAAACCGAGCCGCGCCCGGACAAGACAAAACCCGAAAAATACTGAAGATCATACACGTCCTTCTCGGCGCCCTGTGGAATAAATCCCATGCCCGTGCCAAATCTGCTTTCTCCCTTCCAATCTTCGTGGAGATCATTGGGGTTCGGACTTTTCAGCACGCGGGCAGTTCCATCAATCGGATGACAAATCCACTTTGCATCGCTCAAATCTGCAATGGTTCCCACAACAGGTGCCCCAACCATCAAAAGCGCAAACCCCAAAACACCGAAACCCATCGCAACTCCCCCAAATTCCGGACTTCCCAAAGATCCGATAATCGAATTTATGTTAAATCTCAACGTGTTATGCATTCTCATATAACAGAAAAGCTGCACCCATCCCATACAAAGGGGAGGGGGCATTCGCCTGTGACCCCCACTCGATAACCGAGCGGGACCTCAGGAGCGAAAACATGTTTCAACTCACCGAAGAACAACAGCGCGGCATCGCGAACTTCGACACAACGGATCCTGAACGCGCAGCGAAAGAATTCCTCTCCAACAAAGAGAAACTCTTCAACTGCCTGCAGGCAGCGGACATCAGCCTTGTCATCGTCAACTACGACGGAGGCGGAGACGAAGGAAATATTGACGAAATCCAGTATCTGAAGGGCGGAGACGAAGCTGAGGCGCCTGACGCAAAGCTCAACTACAGCGATGACCTCGGTAAGCCGTCCCCCAACATCGATCTGGGTGATTTCATCACCCGGCTGACCTTCGACTTCATTTTCACAATCCACGGTGGCTGGGAAAACGGCGAGGGGGCTCACGGAACGATCGAATTCGCCACCGAAACCCAAACCATCCAAATGACCCAAAACGCTCGGGTGATCGAATACGACACCAGCGTCACCGATCTCTAAAGGCGAGGGAATCATGGGACATTGCTACCACCACGCCCTCTCCTCAGTCCGCAAATTCGGCGGACGCCCGGAGGATTATGTTCCGCTGCACAACTGGTTCGACGAGTCGAAATCCCACGTCGCCGACTTCCGGCACCGGGCGCTCCGTCACCACACAGAAGGCATCTTCATGCTCGAACGCATCTTCGGTGTGACGATCACCAACAGCGACGGAAAGGAAGTACCCGTACGCCTAATCGGCGAGCAACACGTCATGGAAGACATGGGAGGTCGTATCCCAAGCTTCGTTGATTGGGCGCGCGCCATCACGCCACAAACGTGGATGATGCGCGCGCAACGCCTCGATCAAAGCAGCGTAGAGATCATAGCCAACCCAACATCCAGCCCCGGCGATCCGGCGGACCAGGACCAATGAGCCGCCTGCAAAATAGCAGCCCGGGCAACCAGGCCTCGCAAAGGCAAAAAGAAAAGCGCCTCGCAGCAGGCCTGCTCCAAAAAGCTGAAGAAGCGAATAGTTGGCCGGGCTATACCCCGACGCGAACCCAGATCCTCATCCCACTGCTTTCAAGCATCGCCAGTGCCGGCGTTCAAAACCCAGCCAAAGCAGCCGAAGCCGTTGCAGATCTCCTGGGCATCCCAGACAACATTCGCAGCGCGACAAAAAGCTTCAACGGTAGGCCCTCGAACCTCTGGCACCGGACAGTGCGTTGGGCGATGCAAGATGCCCGCAGACTGGGATGGCTTACCTCTGAGCAACGCGGGAAATGGACACTCACCGATCCGGGAAACGAAGCGCTCGGACGGATAAAACACGGAATCTGCGTAACGATTTTTCGAACCAGCCTCGGAAAGGCGATCGCCGCAGTCGCACAGTCCGCCTCGACCATCATTGAACATGGAACGGTGCAAGCCATCTTCACCTCCCCGCTATTCCCGCTGACTTCGGAAAACATGAAATCCTACGGAACCATGCGCCCCGCCGAATGGATTCCATGGATGCTTGAAATGCTCGCCAGCTGGCTCCCCGTCGTCCAAGACGACGGAATAATCGCGTTGCACCTCGGCGCCACCCACTACCAGGGCATGCCCGCCATCTCTAACTACCGGGAAAGATTCATCCTCTCGGCGCAAGACGACCTCGGGCTTTTCCGCATGCCGGATCTCTTCTGGGAAAACCCATCCCGCCTGCCCAACCTTCAGTGGGGAGCGGTGCGCGGAATGACACCAAGACCTACCGTCGACCCCATCTACCTGCTGTCCAAAACTCCATTTCCCTACATGAACGCAGGCGCCTGCAGGGACGATCGACCCAGCCAACCGGAACAAGCCCGTCGAGGCAAGGAAGCCCGCGCCTCCGGGCTGATCTTCGGACCGGGCAGCTTTGCCGGCCAGAAAACCACCTTCCCTTCCGCGCTAATCCGTGCCGGCGGATCGAGCGGCGCTGAAACATGGCGAAAAAACCTCGCCGCGGCAGGCCTGACAGCCCACCCATGTCCTATGCCTGTCGCTATCCCGAAGTTCGTCATCGAGATGACGACCCGTCCGAACGACCTGGTCTTCGATCCATTCCTCGGATCAGGCTCTACAGCAGCTGCTGCTCAACAGCTCGGCCGCAGATGGATCGGTACAGACCATCATCGGCAATATCTGCACGGCGCTGCCTGTCGACCGGAGTTTCAGCACGCAGCCGGATTCGAAGTCCTTCCCTGAGGACGCAGCAAGAGAGGAAAGAGGGCGGGCCTCCAGCGACCATCGCAGGAGCCAAAAGATGAGCATCACTTTCCGCATCGCAGACAGCGCAACCCCCATGCCAGTGCCGTCCGCCGCAATGAGCCTCGACACCTTCCGCGCCATCATCGAGCTGCTGACAACGGCCGAAAAACGCCAACGTCAGTCCCTCATGACCTGGCATTACGGTCACCCTACCTACTACGAACCTGGCGACGCGATCTGCGTTACCGTCATCGCCAGCGCCATACCGCTTGCCGCACTTTGCGCGCCAACCGGTCAAGACGCTGCTTTCATCGCGATCGCCGACGAAGCCCAATGGAACAAGCGGCAAATCGAATTTCGGCTAACGCAAGGATCCTCGACGATCCATGCAAGCGTTTCTGAAGATCAGGACAGCGTGCCGGCGCTCGAGGTCAGCTCGCAAAATGGATACGCCATCCTGCACGCCCTCGGCCTGTCCGAAACCTCCATTGGCAGCATCACGCTTCGCCAATTGCGCGCCACCTTCCGAGCCCACCAGTTCCGGATCGAAGGCCTGTTCAAATACCTCCCAGGCATCACCGCTTTCAGCGAGTTCGACGGAGATCCTGACAGAACGCGAATGGAGTGGTCCTGACCCTCCCTCCCCTCGGACCCCATTCGCAGAGGCGGGGGGGGGGGGGGGCCGCCCCCCCCCCCCAAAAACAACAACAAGACAAAGACCCACCACCCCAAAAAAAAAAAAA
>NZ_JADCUC010000010.1:41553-51066 GCF_016464365.1 Sandaracinobacteroides hominis
CCCCCCCCGGGCCCCCCCTCCGCTGCGGGGGGCCGGGCTACGGCGGCCCGCGCCTCAACTCTCGATCCTGCTTGCCTGCCGCAGCCTCGACATTTACCCAAACAGATCAGGTCCAAACATGTCGAGTGAGCCCGCGAAGCACCGAGAGCTGCAAGAACCCCATGCTCATATCAAGAACATCGTCAAACAGCGGAGCCCATCATGGCCATAACCATCAAAACCCGCTTCCGCCTCCCCGGCGCTACAACCAAAACTTCCGTTCGAACCGACCTATCGGTCAACACAACGGCCGAAAACCTGCTGGGGGCCGCTCAAGCGCTCCTCGCCAACTACCATCCAACCAACGCGAACACACCCGCCGTGGGCCATAGCTGGCTCGAAATTGACGGCCAAAAGATCGATTTCGTCAGCATCTCGCGGCTCTTTGCCGATCCCACCTCGCAGTCGCCCGAAGACACGCCCATTCGGCGAGCAGACGCCATCATTGAAACGGCAGCAATGCGCTCCGCCCTTGCAGACGCACCCAGCGATCCAAACGCGCCGCGCGACAGATGGGTCATGGGCACCGGCACAACGCCGGAACGACGGCGCTATATCATCCACACTCAGGAACCGACCTTCATCGCCAGAATCGTTCAACTCGATCCTGCAACCGGCCTCCCATTGCCCGCCGAAGAGCCGCTCGACGCCGAAGGCCCACTCAGCTTCTCTACGCGCCAATATCTATTCTGCGAAATCCGGCTAACCAGCGGCTCGCTCCCAGATCCCGCAGCGTTCAAGGCCCTCATTTCAGACGCCGCAAGCCATATCGATACAGCCTCCCAGCTCGTCGACCAGGCCTCCGAAACCGAAACCGAAACGCTCAAGGCGCAACTGCTAAACGCCGGCCAGTTCGCGCAGATCGCTCTATCCGTACAATTTGCGCTCGCAAAACATATGGTCTTGGCCACCCTCAACGACGACACCATCCAACTCACGCCCCAATCAAAGCTGTCTGGCGAACTCGGCTTCACGGACGCAGACTATGACCAGCTTCGGGACTCCTTAGCCGTCCTCGACATCTTCCTGCCAAACAACCTCGACAAGGCCTTGACCCTTCAAAATCTGGCCAACATGATGTTTCCTCTTCTCGAAAACACAACTCCAGGCACGCGGCAATGATTAGCAGGCATCCTCCCATCACATCTTCGACGATGAAAGCCAGCGACCTGAAGGCCATGATCCTCGCAAGCGGCCTGCCCCGTGAACGATTTCGCGAAAAGGTGGGCTTGGACGCTCAAGCCTTCCAGCGCATCCTTGACGGTCAAGATCCCATCACATTCCAACTGCGGATCAAGCTTCAGAACCTCTTCGCGCCCCAGCCCGAAGGCACGCTCTCAACGCGGGACGAATGGATCATCGGAGAAGGCCCACCGCCGCGCCGGCGGGAATACATCATCCATACGCGCGAACCACGCTTCATCGCCCGCGTCATCGCACTGGACGAGGAAACCGACGTTCCGCTGAGCGAAGAACAGCCCGCCAACACCACAACGGGCACCCTCTACCAATACGGCCCGAGCCTCCTTTGCGAACTCGACTGGATCGATCCCCAACCCGCAAACCCGGAAGACCTCGAACGTCTGATGCAGACCGTCTCCGAACAACTCGATTGGGACGTCTGAGCAACAGCTTCAACCCTGCCCCACCCGGCACACTCCCACCCCTTCAACCCTTTAGCCCGGCGTCATAGGACGCGGAGAGGAAAGAGCATTGGTGCGCGCGACCTAAACAGGAGCCGAGCAATGCTGCAGGGTAATCAACCCGATCTCTTCACAGGCCTGCCCAATCGTGCGCCCGTGGTGGTGGCGTGGGGCGCCGGAACCGATTCCACCGCCATGATCCTCGAAATGCTGTCCCGAGGCGACCCGATCGACCTCGTGATGTTCGCGGACACTGGCGATGAACACCCACGCACCTACGCCTTCATCGAATTCTTCCTGCCCTGGCTGAAAGATCGAGACGTCCAAGCGGAAGTCGTGCGCTACCAGCCCTCTACCTTCAAGAACTGGCCGCCGTACAAAAGCCTCAGCGAAAACTGCCTCACAAACGGCACCCTGCCCTCCATCGCCTTCGGCTTCTCAAGCTGCTCCCAAAAATGGAAGGCCGCTCCTCAACACACCTTCCTCAAATCATGGGAACCAGCCCAACGCACCTGGGCCGCCGGCGGCAAGGTGCAAAAACTGATCGGCTACGACTGCTCTCCGCGCGATAACATCCGCTACCGTCAAGTCGCCGCCCTCGATGACCCTCTCTACAGCTTCCGATACCCTCTGCGCGAATGGGGCTGGGCCCGAGATGCCTGCGACAAGCGCATCCTCGCCGAAGGCTTCCCCCTCCATCCGGGCAAATCCAGCTGCATGATGTGCACAGCCGTCAAACCGGAAGAACTGCACGATGCACCCGTCTGGGCCCTGAGACGCATTGTCCTCATGGAAGCACGCGCAGCGCCACGTCTCACATCCTGCGAAGGTCTCTGGCGCAAGGCGATCAAAGGAACCCGAACCGGACAACCCCGGCCAGGATCCATGACAGCCTATATCCGACAGCAAGAACTGCTGAAATCTGCTGACATCGACCGGATCATCGAGATGGCCCCGAAAGCCCTCGTCAGGTTTCAGGACGCACAAGCCTCGCTGCCTGTGCAGAACCGAACCCCCTTGGCAGATTGGCTCCAGCTCTTTGACGCCCTCGATGAACGAATTTTCGACAACCCCGACAAACCGGATCGCTATCTCTCTACGCTGCACCAAGCGATATCTGAGCACAAAGCCGATCCCGCAGAAGCCCGCCAGATCGCAGCATGATCCCCCTCAATCGCATGTCGATCGCCCGCAACGATGCAGCAGCTCATGGAACGGACCCCCGCGTCCCGACCGAATAAGTTGACACCCCCTCGAGACAACCCGTGCATTCCCTCCCGCAGTTGTCCCGACAGGCCGACATACCCCAGCAGATCTCCGCTACCTCTCTCCCAAAGCGATCATGGAAGCATGATGGCCATCACGTCGTCACACGGAAAACCCGGCGCAGCTTCAAGGGGGCGCTACATAGGACGGGCACAGATATACGCTAAGCGGCTCGGGACAGCGGCGGGCTGAGCATCGAGCGTAACGGCCGGAGCTGCCCCGGTTTGGTGGCGGGCTCGGTCCAGAGATAGTCGCCGGTGAGGTTGATGTGCTGCCAGCCGAGCGGCGAGAGGTGGGCCAGCATGTCGATCGGCACGGGGCGACCCTGGCGTTCGAGGTGCCGCATGGCGGCTTCAAGGTAGGTCGTGTTCCACAGCACGATCGCGCCTGCGACGAGGTTGAGGGCGCTCGCGCGATGGCTCTGCGCCTGAAGGCCGTGGTCGCGCAACCGACCTGCGCGATGGAAGAAGATCGCCCGCTTGAGCGCGTTCTCCGCCTCGCCCTTGTTCAGCTCGCGGGTAGCGCGACGCCGCTCGTCGGGGTGCTCGATCCAGTCGAGCGTGAACAGCGTGCGCTCCACGCGCCCGATCTCCCGCAGCGCGAGCGCCAAGCCGTTCGCGCGCTCCATGCTGACCGGCGAGAACAGCCGCAACGTCTCGCGGGCGGTGGATGCCCGATTGGCAGAGATCCAGAAGACATTGCCCGCCGGCGTGAAGGCGACGCCGGTTTATGACCGAACCGTTCTCGTCGACCGCACCATCGGCACGGTCGAGAAGAACCTTGCCGAAGGCGCGCTGCTCGTCATCGTCATCCTGTTCCTGCTGCTCGGCAATTTCCGCGCCGCGCTGATCACCGCCGCCGTCATTCCCATCGCCATGTTGATGACCTTGACGGGCATGGTGCAGGGCGGGGTCTCGGGCAACCTCATGAGCCTCGGCGCGCTCGACTTCGGCCTGATCGTCGATGGCGCGGTCATCGTCGTGGAAAACTGCCTGCGCCGCCTCGGCCAAGCCCAGCATCGGCTGGGCCGGCTACTGGATCGCGACGAACGCTTCGGGCTGGTTGCCCGCGCCAGCGCCGAGGTCATGCGCCCGTCACTGTTCGGCGTGCTCATCATCACTATTGTCTATCTGCCGATCTTCGCGCTGACGGGGATCGAGGGGAAAACCTTCCACCCGATGGCGATCACGGTGATGCTGGCGCTGACCGCGGCAATGATCCTGTCACTCACCTTCGTGCCGGCGGCCATCGCCCAGTTCGTGACCGGAAAGGTCGAAGAGAGGGAAGCCAGGCCGATTGCCTGGCTGAAGGCGCGCTATGGTCCGGCGCTGGACCGGGCATTGCGAGCCCCGGTCGTCACGCTCGGGATCGCGGTTGCAATGGTGATCGGCGCCGGCGCCCTTGCCACACGACTGGGTTCGGAGTTCATCCCCAGCCTCGACGAAGGCGACATCGCCATGCACGCGCTGCGCATCCCCGGCACCAGCCTTTCGCAAGCCTTGCAGATGCAGCAGATGCTGGAAAAGCGGATCGCGGCCATGCCCGAGGTGAAGATGGTGTTTGCCAAGATCGGCACCGCCGATGTCGCGACCGACCCGATGCCGCCGTCGGTCGCCGACAATTTCATCATCCTGAAACCGCGCTCGGAGTGGCCCGACCCGAGGAAACCCAAGCAGCTGCTGGTCGACGAGATGAATGCGATCGTCCAGAAGGTTCCCGGCAACAATTACGAGTTCACCCAGCCGATCCAGATGCGGATGAACGAATTGATCGCCGGCGTGCGCTCGGACGTGGCGGTCAAGATTTTCGGCGACGATCTGCACCAGCTGGTTGAAACGGGAGAGGCGGTGGCCGAAGTGATGGAACAGGTTCCTGGAGCACAGGATGTGAAGGTGGAGCAGGTGACTGGCCTGCCAGTCCTGTCGATCATTCCCGACCGCTTGCAGCTCACCCGCTACGGCATCGCCATGGCGGACGTGCAATCTACGGTGACCGCAGCGCTGGGCGGCACCCAGGCGGGGCAGATCTTCGAGGGCGACCGCCGTTTCGATGTGGTGGTGCGGCTCCCCGAGGCGCAGCGAACTGACCTGGACGCCATCGGACAATTGCCGATCCCGGTGCGGATGGAAGGCGGCGCATCCTATGTGCCGCTTGCGGACATCGCGAAGCTGGAGCTTTCAGCCGGCCCCAACCAGATCAGCCGCGAGGATGGCAAGCGCCGGGCGGTCGTCACTGCCAATGTCCGCGGGCGCGATCTCGGCTCGTTCATCGCCGAAGCCCAGAAACGGATCGGCGCCGAAGTCACAGTGCCGCCGGGCTACTATATCCGCTATGGCGGCACCTTCGAGCAGTTGCAGTCGGCGACGCAGCGGCTCACCATCGTGGTGCCGGTCGCGCTGCTGATGATCTTCGGGCTGCTGTTCGCGCTGTTCGGCTCCACGCGTGACGCCGCGATCGTGTTTTCCGGCGTGCCCCTGGCGCTGACCGGCGGCGTGTTCGCGCTGCTGGCGCGCGACTTGCCCTTCTCGATCTCGGCCGGCGTCGGCTTCATCGCGCTGTCCGGCGTAGCGGTGTTGAACGGCGTCGTGATGCTGAGCTTCATCCGCGACCTGCGCGAAGGCGGCATGGCGCTCGATCCCGCCATCCGGGAAGGTGCCATAACCCGCCTTCGCCCGGTGCTGATGACAGCCCTCGTCGCGTCGCTTGGCTTCGTGCCGATGGCATTCAACGTCGGAGCCGGCTCCGAAGTGCAGCGTCCACTGGCAACGGTTGTGATCGGCGGGATCATCTCGTCGACCCTCCTCACCCTGTTCGTGCTGCCGGTGCTGTATCGCCTTGTGCACCAAAGGTCCGAAGCCGCCGATCAGGCAGACCGGGCAGTACCAACCGCGCCGGAAGCTGCCTGATGGGCGCGGGGCATGATCATGGTGCAGGGGCGAACGCCAAGCGCCTGACCTGGGCGCTGGGGCTGACCGCGACCTTCGTCGTAGTCGAGCTTGTCGGTGCCTGGTGGTTCAACAGCCTGGCGCTCCTTTCCGACGCTGCGCACATGTTCACCGATACGGCCGCGCTCGCCATCGCGCTGGTCGCGATCTGGATCGGGCAGAAGCCGGCCGACGACACGCGGACGTTCGGCTACCGGCGCTTCGAAATCCTGGCGGCGGCGTTCAACGCGATCCTGCTGTTCCTCGTGGCGGGCTATATTCTTGTTGAAGGCATCGGCCGCTTCCGCGAACCGCAGGAGGTGCAGTCGCTCGGCATGCTGGCGGTGGCCACTGCCGGCCTCATCGTCAACCTCATCTCGATGCGCATCCTGGCGCCCGCCAAGGACGCCAGCATGAACGTGAAGGGAGCGTTCTTGGAAGTCTGGGCCGACATGCTGGGCTCGGTCGGCGTTATCGTGGCCGCGGCCGTCATCTGGCTGACCGGCTGGCAGTGGATCGACCCGCTGGTCGCGATCGGAATCGGCCTGTTCGTGCTGCCCCGCACTTGGGTCCTGTTGCGCGATACCATGAACGTGCTTCTGCAAGGCGTGCCGCGCGGCTTTGATCTTGGCGTTGTCCGGGCGGCGATTGCAGAAACGTCGGGCGTCGCGGGCGTGCACGATCTGCACCTCTGGTCTCTCGCGGGCAACGACGGAACGCTGACCGCACATGTGCAACTGGCCGAAGGAGCCGAGGCGGAAGACGTTCGCCGGGCGCTTGCCGCCATGCTGGAGGCCCGCTTCGAAATTCACCACGCGACGCTGCAGATGGAAACCAGCCCTTGCGACGACGTGGAAGCTCTCCACCGCTGAATGAGAAGGGCGGGCCTGCTCGCGCAGGCCCGCCCCCATGTCATCCCCATGTCGCCTGCGCTCACGCGGTGATGGTTACCGTCCGGCGACGACGTGCCACCAGGCCGACGAGGCCGAAGCCGGCGATCATCATGCCCCAGGTTGCAGGTTCCGGCACGGCGGCCTGCAGCAGGTAGCGGCCGACTTCGGCCTGGTCCGTGTACCAGCCGCGCCCGAAGGTCCGGCCCTGCTCGTCGGTGTAGCTGTCCCAGTCGTCGGCAAGGCCGATGATACCGTTCGCACCAACGCCGCGTACCATCAGCGGCACAAGCTGGTTCGAATGGCTGCCGAAGAACCAGCGGTGCTGCGGATTGGTGCCGACATCGCCGTCGTCGGGCAGCAGGTCCTGGAAGGGATCGGTTGCGCCATCGGGGCCGAACAGCAGGTGGTCGTGATCTGCGGTCACGATCAACAGCGTGTTCGACCAGTCGGCATAGCTGTCGGGGCTGTCGATCCAGTTGACAACCGCTTCGACGCCAAGCTGGAAGTCGATGTAGCTCTCGATGGTCCGGCCGAGATTGTTGGCGTGCATCGCCCGGTCGGGCTCGCCCTGTTCACCCAGCAGGTACAGGCCGCCGTTGCCGTTGTCGTTCAGCCGCTCCAGGCCGGCGAGCAGCATTTCGGTGTAGGTGGGCGACGTGTCGAGCTGGGCGGTTGCGAAGGGATCGTCGTTGTTGGCGGTCAGGCCACCGCGATAGGCCTGCAGGCCGTTGTCGGCCTTGGCGATCATGGCGAGCTTTTCCGGCGCCGAGACACTGGCGTTGGCGATTGCCTGGATGTCGGCGCGGTTCTGCACCAGCGTCCAGCCCTGGCCGTTGAAGCCCGAGACATTGGTGCCGGTCTTCAGGTCGTTCCAGAGCTCGGGGGTGATCCAGGCATAGTTGGCGGCGCGCAGATTGCCGTTGTCGTCATAGTCGGGGTTGCCGGTGCCGCCGATGACGCTGAGCACGCCCGAGCCGAACATCTCGTTGGCGATGGCCTGGCGGTTGCCGCGGCTGATATTGTGGGCGCCGCCGCCGACCGATGGTGTCGCATCGCCGAACTGCACGGTGGAGACAACGCCGGCCTCCCGGCCGTTCTGCACCATCACTTCGGCAAGCGTCAGCAGCGGGTCGCCGTTGCCGTTCACGTTCACGGCGTTGTTGTAGGTCTTTTCGCCGGTCACCAGCGAGACGATGGTGTTGGCGCTGTCTGGATAGGTCGTCCGGTTCCAGTCATAGCCTTCGAAGGCGCGCGGATAAGCGCCTGTCGTGCCGGCAACGGGCGTCGTGTCCCAGTTGCTCGCGCTGGAATAGACGGTGTTCGGATCCTGCGCGAGGCCGGCCGCGCCAGGAATCGGCGTGTTGGCAAAGCGCAGCGGATAGGTGGACATGGACGTGGTCTGGAAGCCGTTCGAATCGGTGAACAGCGGCGCGCCGGTCCACAAGCGGGTCGCCTGCAGCGTGTTGTAGCCCGAGCCGTCGGCGATCAGGATGATGATGTTCTTGGCCTTTTCCACGGCGAGCGCCGGGGATGCGAGTGTGACGGCCAGCGCGATGCCTGCAAGGAATCGAGAATTCATGAGATTGCCCCTCTCCTGTTGGAGGCTTGGCATTGCCCGGCCAAGATGACCGGCAGGTGGCACCGCGATTAACTATACATGACAGCGGGCAGATCTGCTGGCGCCGCAGCGCCGCTTCACAGAGGATAACAAACGGGAATCACGAAGCCGGCAGTGTGACTGGCATCCGAGGTGGGGCAGTTTGCCACATATGGGCTATGTCCTCAGGAGTCAGGCCGTAGGCGGTGTTGACCAGGTCCGAGATGCGGCGTTCGGTGCCGGCGAGTTGCAGGCGCTGTTCGCGGGCGGGGGCGATGGTGGCGGCATGTTCGGCGCGCAGCCGGACGATGTCGGCGGCTTCAGCGCGCGGCGGCGCGGCAGAGCCGCGCGGACGGCGGCTGCGCGCCAGTTGTGCCACCACATCAGAGGCGAGTTGAGGATCGCCAGCAGGGAGAGATCGCCGGTCGGGCGCGCACCAGCGCGGCAATCAGTTCAGAGAGGACCGTATCCGGTCCTTCACCCCATTCTGGCGCCTCAAGAACACCTTCTGCGAGCCAGTCGCGCGTGAAGAGCCCGCCTTGAAGCAACATTTCCCCCTGACTCTACCCAACGAATTGGCGACAGGCATAGCATTGCTTCTAGCTCGCTTCTGCCGTCACTCGGTCAAGCGGCCTTTTGGAGCTTTTCGAGGCCTGCAGGGGGCGCTACATAGGACGGGCACAGATATACGCTAAGCGGCTCGGGACAGCGGCGGGCTGAGCATCGAGCGTAACGGCCGGAGCTGCCCCGGTTTGGTGGCGGGCTCGGTCCAGAGATAGTCGCCGGTGAGGTTGATGTGCTGCCAGCCGAGCGGCGAGAGGTGGGCCAGCATGTCGATCGGCACGGGGCGACCCTGGCGTTCGAGGTGCCGCATGGCGGCTTCAAGGTAGGTCGTGTTCCACAGCACGATCGCGCCTGCGACGAGGTTGAGGGCGCTCGCGCGATGGCTCTGCGCCTGAAGGCCGTGGTCGCGCAACCGACCTGCGCGATGGAAGAAGATCGCCCGCTTGAGCGCGTTCTCCGCCTCGCCCTTGTTCAGCTCGCGGGTAGCGCGACGCCGCTCGTCGGGGTGCTCGATCCAGTCGAGCGTGAACAGCGTGCGCTCCACGCGCCCGATCTCCCGCAGCGCGAGCGCCAAGCCGTTCGCGCGC
>NZ_JADCUC010000011.1 GCF_016464365.1 Sandaracinobacteroides hominis
GCGCTCAGGCAGGTCGCACCAATGCGCTCCAGATCTCAGAACCCACAAACATCCGTTCACAAACAATCGGTTATCCGACCCCGTCCGTCCAGGATCCCCCGCCTTGCCCGGCAGCAGCAGCGCGATCCTCGCCCACTGCGCATCGTTCAACTCGTACCGCTTGATCCCCATCGTCCGCTCCGCGTTCAACACGGAGCCCTATGAATCAGCGATCAACCCGTTTGGAAATCCTGAATGTCGATCCCGCCTAGACAGGCTTTCCCGCGATGCGGAGTTCCTGCTGAGGCTCCAGAGCAGCCGCCAGCGCTTCATCGCCGCCGACAACCCCGACGTGAACGAAATGACGGTCGGCCTTCTCGCCGTCATCGCGCAGGAGGAGCGCAAGGCCATCGCCAAGCGGACGAAGGAAGCGTTGGCGGCCGCCAAGGCCCGAGGGGTGCGGCTGGGCAACCCAAGGGGTGCGGAAGTGCTGCGGAAGGCAGGGAGCGGTTACCGCAAGGGCGTGGAGAGCATCAAGACAGCCGCCGACGTCTATGCCGCCGAGCTGGCCCCCATCATCGCAGAACTTCGCGCCGACGGCTTCACATCGCTGGAGCGCCTGGCAACGGAACTGAGCGCCCGGTCAATCCAGACCCCGAGGGGCGGGCGCTGGCATGCTAGCTCCGTCCGCAACCTGCTGGCTCGGCTAGAGCGTGCCTGAAAACACTGCGCCGTCGCTTTCCCCGCGCCTCCCCGACGCCCTGCTTTGTTTTGTCACCGCATTACCTCTGACACGCGGTCTACAAAATCATCCCGCGCAAGCATGCTTCCGTAGGGCAGTTCAAAATCTTCTGTAATGCCAACCTCTGTTGCCATGCGAACCTTCAGCGAAAGCGGGGCTACCATATTATTGAAATCGTGAAGAACTTGTATAGGCCTGCCCTTAACGCCTTCTAGCGTCAAACCAATGATTATCTGACTTAGGCGCGCATCCCCCGGCAATATAGTGCGGTCGCCAATTTCAATTCCCGACGGAACTAATGTTTGAACGCTACGCTCAATTGCGGTGTCGCCCCCAAGGTTGGCATACAGAAGTGTTCTCCAATGATAAGCGGGCGCGCGACCCTCGTTAGAAATCTTGATATGGAGCCTCAGCGATATCACCGCCGCATCACCGCGCATCTCCACCCGCTCGATATCGCATAGGTGGCCGACGACCGAGAGCATAGGGCCTGTCAATCTGTTCCGAAGCAGCTCAAGGTAAAAGTGGCGCGCCGGCTGCGATTGCCCGCCAACTCGATGGTAGTAGATGCCATCACGCGCTTGGTGTGGCGCGGCTTGACTGTCACCGACGTCAATGACGCAGACAACTCTATCCAAGGGTATTTTGCTATCGACCGCTCGCGCTACGGTATGGACTCGGAAATTGGACAGAGGATAGCTTAGAAGGTCAGGAATTTTGTTTTCGAGCCAATCCTTGGTCAATTGCCTTCCCCAGCGCTCAGGAAGGCCGGTTAGTTCTCCGTCGTCCTCAGCCCCTAGAATTATGTGGCCGCCTCCAGAGTTCGCCATCGCCGACAGAATTTTCGAAAGAAAGTGAAGGTCACCCCCCTTGTCCAAGCTACGGCCGCTTTTCCTATCGAAAGCATCCGACTCCTCCAAGGATAGTGCCAGAACATCCGCCTCGGTCCAGCATTCCCTTTTCATCAACTTCTCCGCAAACGCCTGCCTTAGAACACACTCGCGCGCCCTGCTCGCATAGTCATAGCTGAACCTGCCACGAGGTCTTCTAGAGTCGTCTGCTATAAGGATTGCAGAGAGCATGAAGCGGTACGTCGCACAAACTGTTTGAGTGAGCAACCGATCGGTGCTACACAAATGTCCGCAACGAACTCGATTAAGAATTGAATTATAACGATTAAATCTCAGGAAAAAGTAGCCCGTCCCTGGGCACCATTTTCCTTCTTGTTGGCGGACTTCGCCCGCAGTTCGCGCCATTGGGCGCGGCGCGCGGTCGCGCTTGCGGCGCTTCGCGCCGTTTCAGGTCACTTTCAGAACTACCTTGCCGCGACCTTTGCCGGAGATGGCGTCTAGCAGGGCCGGGCCGAAATCCTCGAATGCGTAGACCTTGCCCAGCGGCGGATTGATCTTTCCGTTTTCCGCCAGGTCGGCCAGCGCTTTCAGGTCGGCGGGCACGCGGGCGCCTTCGAACAGGATATACTGCCGCACATCCACTCCCAGCAGGGCTGAGCCCTTCATCAGCGTTAGGTTGGCGGGCAGTGCCGGGATGGGGCCGCCGACGAAGCCCACCACCAGATGCCGGCCGCGCCAGGCCAGCGAGCGGAACGCCGGTTCGAACAGCGGGCCGCAGACGGGGTCGAAAATGACGTTCGGGCCCTTGCCGCCGGTCAGCGCCTTCAGCCGGTCGCGCCAGCCTTCCGGGTTGGTGTCGATCGCTGCGTCGGCGCCCTGTTCCCGTGCGAAGGCGCGCTTTTCCTCGGTGGACGCGGCAGCGATCACCTGCGCCCCCAGCGCCTTTGCCAGCTGCACCGCCGCCGAGCCGACGCCGCCTGCTGCGCCGAACACCAGCACCGTCTCTCCGGCTTGCAGCGCCCCACGGTCTTTCAGGCCGTGCCAGACGGTCAGGTAGTTAAGTGGCAGGCTCGCGGCTGCTTCGAAGCCCATGGACGCCGGAATGCGCACCGTCAGCGCCGCAGGCGCCACCGCCAGTTCGGCGAAGCCGCGCGCCCCCATCGCCATCACCCGGTCGCCCGGTGCCAGCCCCTGCACATTGGCGCCTGCCGCCTCCACCACACCGGAAACCTCCTGCCCCGGTACATGCGGCAGCGGCGGCTTCACCTGATAGCGGCCCAGCGCGACAAGCGAATCGACATAGCCCACCCCACAGGCGGCAACGCGGATCAGCACGCCGTCCGGCCCCGGCTCCGGCGCGGGCACATCCGTCATCCGATAACTTTCAAGGCTTTCCAGCGTATCGGCGACAATGGCTTTCATGAGTCTTTTTCCTGACCTGCTGTTGCGCGGCGCAGCCTAGAGACTGGCAACTCCGCTGCCGCCTGCCAAAAGTTCCATGGCCTGGGCTCGGTTCACCGAAATTGGCCCACGCCCTGCCGCTGGGGGGCTGTGGATAAATGAAAGCCGTTCCTATCCTGCAGGCCCAATGACTGGTCGCACCCTATCCGCCCTTGCCCTCAGCCGCCGCAGCCTGATCGCCGGCGCCGCAACGCTTGCCGCCGCACCGGCGCTGGCGTCGTCTCGGTCGCCGGCCGATGTCGCACGCGAGGGGTTGTTCAGGGCAGGCAACGCCATTTCCCATCGCGATGTCGTGGGCGTGGCGGATTTTACCGCGCCTTCGCGGGCGCCGCGCTTCTTCCTGGTCGATCTGGCCAGCGGCCGGACGACGACGCATTTGGTCTCGCACGGACGCGGCTCCGATCCCGATCATTCCGGCTATGTCGAGCGCTTCTCCAACGACGAGGGCTCCAACGCGTCTTCCGCCGGCACCTATCGCACGGAAGACTATTATGTCGGCAAGCACGGCCGATCGCAGCGGCTGGAAGGGCTGGAGCCGGGCAACAGCAACGCGCTGGCCCGGGCCATCGTCATCCACGGCGCCTGGTATGTCTCCGACGCGATAGCCGCGCAGCATGGCAAGATCGGCCGCTCCGAGGGCTGCTTTGCCTTCGATGAAACCAATGGCAGCCTGGACGAAGTGCTGACACGGCTGGGGCCGGGGCGGCTGTTGTATGCTGGACGGTTTGGCCTGAGCGTTTAGCCCCCCGGGCGAAGCCCGCAAGCGCGACTGCGCGCCCGCGCAATGCGCGGAACCGGCCGGAGGCCGGCCAACTAAGGCCTGTGGGGATTCATCGTGAATTGATGACGGCCGCGGCGAGGTAGATGATAGCTTCGAAGCTGCGGTCGGTTTTGCATGCGCGCATGGCGATGCGCTTGAACTCTTTGAGTTTACAGAAGAAGTTTTCGATGAGGTGACGCCATTTGTACATCTCGGCATCGAGCGGGATGGGAATGGCGCGGCGCGGGTGCTGCGAGATGACGATCTTCGCGCCACGCTCGTTGAGTTCGGCGATGATGTCGTTGCTGTCGAACGCCTTGTCGGCAAGCAAGGCGCCGAATTCGACGCCCTCGATCAGCGGGGCGACGCCGACGGTGTCGAAGCGATGGCCCGGCAGCAGGCGGAAACGCACGAGGTTGCCCAAGGCGTCGGTCAGCGCCAGAATCTTGGTCGTCATGCCGCCTTTGGAACGGCCAATGGCCTGGCTCTGAGTCCCCCTTTTGCGCCTTGGCCGTGCCGGTGAACCTTGACAATGGTGGCATCGACCATGGCGTATTCCATGTCGGGTTCCTCCGACAAGGCATCGAAAATCCGCTTGAAGACATCGGCTTCTCGCCAATCGCGGAACCGCCGAAACGCCGTGCTCCAATTTCCGAACACGGCCGGAAGATCGCGCCACGGACTGCCCGTTCGGACAATCCACAGCACCGCCTCCAGGAACAGCCGATTGTTCCGCCCACTCCGTCCAGGGTCGCTCGCCTTGCCCAGACAGTGCGGCTCCATCTTCGCCCACTGGGCGTCAGTCAGTACAAAGCGGTCCATCCAAAGCGTGAATCACATCTGCGACACAATGGGAATCCCAAATCCCCACACGCCTTAGAGAGCCGCGATTACCGCCGCGTCGCGTCCATATACGTCCGGATACTCGGTCAGCGTTCCGCCCTTCGCCGGGACGAGCGTCAGATAGGCGATGTGGACCGGGATCTGCACCGTCAGCGGAACCTGCGTCGTTTCGTTGGTGGCGGCCACGGCATCGATCCGTGCGGCGGTCCATTCCGGCTGGTCTTCCAGCAGCCGCAGCGCCAGCCCCAATATCCCCTGCGTGCGCATGCACCCGTGGGAGAGCGCCAGATTCTGGCTGTTGAACAGCTGTTTCGCAGGTGTGTCGTGGAAGAAGATCGCCCATTCGTTGGGCATCTCGATCTTCAGCGTGCCCAGGGAATTGCGGTGGCCGGGCAGCTGCGTGACCTGATATCCGTCGGCGGTCGAAACCCAGCGATAGCCGCGCGCCCGCGCCGCCGACGGGCTGCGGCGGATAAGGGCGCCGACCGATTCATCGACAATGCTCTTCGGCAGCATCCACGGCGGGTTTATGGTGATGGCGGTCGCGACGGCCGAGAATTGCGGCGTTGGCGTTTTCTTCGCGCCGACGATGATCTTGTGCCGGGCCACCGGAATTCCGGCATCGACGAGGTCCACCGTGAAGCCCGGGATGTTGGCAAACAGGTGCCGCTCGCCCAGCTGGCGCGGCATCCAGCGCCAGCGGTCCATATTGGCGCGGATCCTGGCGCGCATCGCCTTGTCTGTCGTGTTGGGAAGCGCCGTGCGCAGCGCCCGATAGCGATAGTCGGTGGGCAGCAATCCGCGCAACGTTGCGCCGACATCGCCGGCCGCCAGCGCTTCCGCAAGTTTAGCCCGCAGAAACTCGGGATCGGAGCGCGGCGGCGGCGATTTCCAGCCGAGGCGGGACGCAACCGGGGTGTGGCCGGCGGCGTAATCCTTTGCCAGCGCCATCCAGCTTGCCTCTGCGGCGGCGGCAATGGCGGCCTCGTCTCCGGATTGCAGCGCGGCCTCCAGAGCGGCCGGCGCGTAGTTTGCCGGGTTCAGACCCTCCTTCGCAGAGGCCTGTACTTCGGCCAGCGTTTCGCGGGCTGCGGTGTCGGTCCAGACCAGCGGCGCGATGGGTGCGGGCGCGGCGATGGGCGCGGCTGCCGGCGGCGCCTCGGGTGGCGAGACGGCCTCCTGAGCGGCGAGCGGGCCGGCGATAGCCAGCAACAGGGCGGAGAAAAACAGGCGCATGCGTTCCTAATCTTCGGCGATTGCCTTCAGTTCGTAAAGCAGGTCCAGCGCGGCGCGCGGGGTGAGGCTGTCAGGCAGGATTTCGGACAGACGGGCGCGGAGCCTGTCGGCGGCGGGTGGAGCAACCGGAACGGCGGCAAACAGCGGAAGTTCCGAGAGCGCATCGCGGGCGCCCTTGCCGGCGTCGCCGGTTTCAAGCCGGGCGAGGATTTCACCTGCGCGCGCCAGCACATCGGCGGGGACGCCGGCCAGCCGCGCCACGTCGAGGCCGAAGCTGCCGGGGGCCGCCCCCTCTCCCACCTCGTGCAGGAACAGCAGGTCGCCCTTCCACTGCCGGGCCTTCATCGTGCGCAGTGCGAGGGCGTCCAGCCGGGCCTTCAGGGCTGCCAGCTCGTGATAGTGGCTGGCGAACAGGCAGCGCGCGCCGAGCTTGTCGTGGATCGATTCGAGGATCGCCCAGGCCAGTGCGAGACCGTCCCAGGTGGCGGTGCCGCGCCCGACTTCATCCAGCAGCAGCAGCGATCGCGCCGTTGCGCCGTTCAGGATGGCCGCCGTTTCGACCATCTCGACCATGAAGGTGGAGCGCCCCTCTGCCAGGCTGTCGGAGGCGCCGACGCGGCTGTAGAGCCGGTCGACGAGGCCGACCGTTGCCTCGGCTGCGGGAACGAAGCTGCCGGCCTGCGCCAGCACCGCGATCAGCGCGTTCTGGCGGAGGAAGGTGGACTTGCCGCCCATGTTGGGGCCGGTCACCAGCCAGACGCGGGCGTCGCCTTCCAGCGCGCAGTCGTTGGGGACGAAGGCCTCGCCCTTGGCCGCGAGCGCGGCCTCCACCACCGGATGGCGCCCGGCGACGATGTGGAAATCGCCACCTGTGGTGAGCCTGGGGCGGGTCCAGCCGTGCCGGGCGGCGAGTTCCGCGAGCGCTGCGGAACGGTCCAGCGTCGCGAGTGCGTCGGCGATGCGGCCGATGCTGCGGGCCTCCGCCAGCGCCGCTTCGCGCATCGCCTCCAGATGCGCCGCTTCTGCCACCAGCCCGTGCGCCTGCGCCTGCACGATGCGGGTGGCGAGGCTGCGCAGTTCCTCGGTGTCGAAGCGCATCGCCGTGCCGAGCGTCTGCCGGTGCACGAAGGCCGGGTTTGCCAGCAGCGGATCGGCGGCGCGCATCGGCACTTCCAGATGATAGCCGAGCACATTGTTGTGCTTCACCTTCAGCGCGGACACCCCGGTCGTTGCCTTCAGCCGTCCTTCCAGCTCGGCGAGCGCGGTGCGGGTGTCGTTTGCCAGCAGCCGCAATTCGTCGAGCGCGGCATCGAAGCCCGGCGCGATCACGCCGCCGTCGCCGGCATTCAGCGGCGGGCTTTCCACCAGCGCGGCCTGCAGCAATTGCTGCAGCATGGCGGGCGCCTCCAGCCCGGAACGCAGCGGATCGAGCGCGGCAGGCGCGCCACCGCCGGCAGCTGCATCGAGCATGGCGCCAAGGTCGGCCGCCGCCGCCATGCCGTCGCGCAGCGACGCCAGATCGCGCGGGGAGCCGCGCCCCACCGCAATCCGCCCCAGCGCGCGGGCGAGGTCCGGAGTCCGCTTCAGCAGCGCCCTTGCGCTGGCGCGCAGGTCTGTATCGGCGGCGAACCACTGCACCAGATCCAGCCGCCCCTCGATTGCAGCAAGGTCGCACAAAGGCGCAGCAAGTTCCGCCGCCAGCAGGCGGGCGCCGGCGCCCGTGACGCTGAGGTCGATGGCTGAGAGCAGGCTGGTCGGCCCCTCCACCAGCTCCAGGCTGCGCCGGGTGGAGGCGTCGATCGCCATCACCCCTTCGGAAAGGTGCAGGCGCGGCGGTTTCAGCAGCACGGTTGCGCCGCGCGCCGTCGCCTCCAGATGCGCCAGCAGCCCGCCGGCTGCCGCCAGTGCCGCGCGGGGAAATTGCCCGAAGCCGTCGAGCGTTTCCACACCGAAGCGTTCGGCCAGCCGCCGTGCTGCCACCGCGCTGTCGAAGCGGGCGCGGGGAATGTTGCCGCCCTCGCCTTCGGGTTTCAGCGTTTCGGCGGGCGCTATCCGCGCCACTTCATCCGCCAGCAGCGCTGCCGGCACACTGGCGAGAAACAGGTCGCCGGTGGAAATATCGGCCCAGGCCAGCCCGGCTTCCGTGGTGCCGGGAAACAGGCTGAGCAGCCAGTTCGCCCGCCGCCCTTCCAGCAGCCGCTCCTCTGTAAGTGTGCCCGGCGTGATCACCCGCACGATGGCGCGCGAGACGATGGACTTTGAACCGCGCTTCTTCGCTGCCGCCGGATCTTCGGTCTGCTCAGCGATGGCGACCGCGTGCCCGGCCTTCACCAGCCGCGCCACATAGGCTTCGTGCGCATGGATCGGCACGCCGCACATCGGCAGCGGCTTGCCCAGATGCTCTCCGCGGTGTGTCAGCGCGATGTCCAGCGCTGCCGCAGCAACCGCCGCATCCTCCAGAAACAGTTCGTAGAAATCGCCCATGCGAAACAGCAGCAGGGCGGCAGGCACTTCGGCCTTGAGACCCATATACTGCTGCATCATGGGTGTTGCACCCGAACTGGCAATTGCCGACGTCATCATCCCCGCCTATCACCCGGAGAGGGACGCGGTTCAAGAGCGAGGGATGCCGGTGAGCGAGACTGACGGAGAGCGGCCACAATTTTCCGATCGGGAGGCTCTGCTCTTCCATTCCGCACGGCGTCCGGGGAAGATCGAGATCATCGCCTCCAAGCCGATGGCGACCCAGCGCGACCTGAGCCTTGCCTATTCGCCCGGCGTTGCCGTGCCGGTGCAGGCGATCGCCGACGATCCGGCCTGTGCCTATGATTATACGGTGAAGGGCAATCTGGTTGCCGTCATTTCCAACGGCACCGCCATCCTGGGCATGGGGAATCTGGGGGCGCTGGCGTCGAAGCCGGTGATGGAAGGCAAGGCAGTGCTGTTCAAGCGCTTCGCCGATGTCGATTCCATCGATATCGAGCTGAAGACCGAGGATGTGAACCGCTTCATCGACGCCGTGGAGCTGATGGAGCCGACCTTTGGCGGCATCAATCTGGAGGATATCAAGGCCCCGGAATGCTTCATCATCGAGCAGACCCTGCGCGAGCGGATGAACATCCCCGTCTTCCATGACGACCAGCACGGCACCGCCATCATCACCGCCGCCGGCCTCATCAACGCCTGCCTGGTGACGGGGCGTGCGCTGCGCGACGTGAAGGTGGTGGTGAACGGTGCGGGGGCCGCCGCCATCGCCTGCACCGAGCTGATCAAGGCGATGGGCGTGCCGCACGACCATGTCATCATGTGCGACCGCGAGGGGGTGATCTGGCAGGGCCGCGAAAAGGGCCTGGACCAGTGGAAATCGGCGCATGCCTCCACCACCAAGGCGCGCACGCTGAAAGAGGCGCTGGTCGGCGCCGACGTGTTCCTGGGGCTGTCCGCCGCGAAGGCGCTGTCGGCAGAGGATGTGCTGGCGATGGCGCCGCAGCCGATCATCTTCGCGATGGCCAACCCCGAGCCTGAAATCCGCCCGGAAATCGCCAAGGCGGCGCGGCCCGACGCGATCATCGCCACCGGACGTTCGGATTATCCCAATCAGGTCAACAACGTCATCGGCTTCCCCTTCATCTTCCGCGGCGCGCTGGATGTGCGCGCCACCAAGATCAACGAGGAAATGAAGGTGGCCGCCGCGCAGGCCATCGCCGAGCTGGCGCGGGAATCGGTGCCCGATGAAGTGGCGGCTGCCTATGGCGTCAACCAGGTGTTCGGGCCGGACTATATCATCCCTGCACCCTTCGATCCGCGCCTGATCGAGCGGGTGCCGGCGGCCGTCGCGCAGGCGGCGATGGATTCGGGGGTCGCGAAGAAGCCGATCTTCGACATGGAGGCCTATAAGGGCGAGCTGCGCGCCCGCCTGAACCCCTCCTCGTCGGCGCTGGCTGCGATGTTCGAGCAGGCGCGGGAAAAGGCCCGGCGCGTGGTCTTTGCCGAGGGCGAACAGGAAGTGGTGCTGCGCGCCGCGGTTTCCTTCCGCACGTCTGGCTATGGCGTGCCGCTTCTGGTGGGGCGCGAGGACCCCATCCGCGAAGGCTTCCAGCGCATCGGTGTCACCGATCCGGAAAACTATCCGGTGCACAACAGCGCCAACTCGCCGCTGGTGCCGGAAATGGTGGATCGTCTCTACAGTCGGCTGCAGCGGCAGGGCTATCTGCGCCGCGACGTGCAACGGATGGTGAACAACGAACGCAACGTCTTTGCCGCGCTGCTGGTGGAGATGGGCGAGGCGGACGCCATGGTTTCGGGCGTGACGCGCCACTTCAACCAGGTGATGAACCAGGTGCGGCTGGTGATCGATCCGGTGGAGGGGGTGAGCCCGTTCGGCTTCCACATCTTCGCCGGCCGCGCCGGCACCTTCCTGATTGCCGATACGACGGTGAACGAGCGGCCCTCTGGCGCGACGCTGGCGGATACCGCGATAAAGACCGCAGCCGCAGCACGGCGGCTGGGGATGGAACCGCGGGTCGCCTTCCTTTCCTATTCCAACTTCGGCAACCCGCCGGGCAGCTATCTGGGCGCGCTGCACGAAGCGGTGCGAATCCTGGATGAAGCAAGGCCCGGCTTTGAGTATGAAGGGGAAATGTCGGTCGATGTGGCGCTGAACCGCGAGATGTCGGCCAATTATCCGTTCAACCGGCTGACCGGCCCCGCAAATGTCCTTGTCATGCCCGGCCTGCAATCGGCCAACATCGCCGCCAAGCTGCTGAAGGAGCTGGGCGGTGGACGGGTGATCGGCCCGGTGCTGATGAACATGCAGCGTTCGGTGCAGATCGCGCCGATGACGGCGGGCGCAACCGAGCTGGTGACGCTGGCGGCGTTGGCCGCCGCCGGGGTGGTGAAGTGAAGGGCACAGCGTGATGCCACCGATCCTGATGATCCATGGCATGTGGAGCCGCCCCTCCACCTTTGCCACGCTGCGCATGGAGCTGGAGGCGAGCGGCATCCTGAGTGCCGCCATCACCCTGCCGTTTCACGACATCGCCCCCGGGGCAGAGCCGCCCCCGGCGCTGGCGAAGGCGAAGATCGCCGACTATGTCGCCGCCATCGAACGGGCGGTGACCGAGCTGGGAGAGCCCTGCGTGCTGCTGGGCCATTCGATGGGCGGGCTGCTGGTGCAGCGGGCAGCGGAAAAGGTGCAGCCGCGCGGGCTGATCCTGCTGTCCACCGCGCCTTCGGCGCAGGCCTCCGCGCTGTCGGGCGCGGCACTGAAGACGGTGTGGAGCGTCACCAACCGCTGGGGCTGGTGGAACGAGCCGACGCTGCTGGGCGAGGAGGCCGCGCGCGCGGGCGTCTTTAACCATGTGCCCGAGGCGGAAATCCGCCCCGCGCTTGCCGAACTGACGTGGGACAGCGGCCGGGTGCTGGCGCAGATGGCCGCCCCCTGGGCCGACAGCGAAAAGGGCAGCCGGGTGGACTATGGCCGGCTGAAGCAGCCGACGCTGGTGATCACCGGCCGCGACGACCGCATCGTTCCGCCCGATACCTCGCGCAAGACGGCGCGGCTGCTGGGCAAGGCGGGCGCACAGGTCGACTATGAGGAGTGGCCGAGCGTTGGCCACTGGCTGTTCCACGATGCGGTCCGGCCGAAACTGGCGGCCTCGATTTCGCGGTTCATGTCCTCGCTTGCCTGAATCGCCCGGTTGACGATTTCCCGCGGCGATTTTAGCCTCTGTTGCACCAGCCGCAGAGCTGAAACGAGCATGGGGGTTCGAAGGCGTTGAGCATGTCGGCGCTTGCTTGCGCCGAAAAGGAAAACGCCATGGGTCTTGATGTTTCGCGCCGCAATCTGTTCGCCGCTGCCGGGGCAGGCGGGGCGGCGCTGCTGCTGCCGGCCACAGCCCGCGCCTCCATCACGCCGCCGCCGGTGCTGCCCTTCGCACCGAAACCCGGCACGGCGCTGCTGGCGCGCAACGAAAACCCCTATGGCCCCGGCCCTGCCGCATTGAAGGCGATCGCAGAGGCAGCCTCCAGCGGCTGCTATTACGCCCACGGCGGCGAGGCGAAGCTGAAAGCGATGATCGCCGAGCGAAACGGCCTGACGCCGGAGCATATCATGATCGGCGCCGGCTCTGCCGAGGTGCTGAACTGCGCGGTGATTGCGCTGGGCGCCGCAAGCACGGGCGCGGGCGGACATGTGCTGGCGGCAGACCTTACCTTCGATGCGCCGGTGAAATGGGCAGAGGAGAAGGGCATCGCCGTCAAGCGGGTTGCGATGACCCCCGGCCTCGAAGTCGATCTCGCGGCAATGGCAAAGGCAGTCGGCCCCGACACGAAGCTGATCCACCTGTGCAACCCGAACAACCCCACAGGCCGCCTGCTGAGCCCCGCCGCCGTCCGCGCATTTGCCGCGCAGGTGATGCCAAAGGCCACGCTGCTTCTGGACGAGGCCTATAACGAACTGACCGACGATCCCACCGCCAACACGCTGGTGGATCGCGTCCGCGCCGGCGACAACCTGATCGTCGCCCGCACCTTCTCCAAGGTCTATGGCCTCGCCGGCATGCGCGTCGGCTATGCGATGGGCCGCCCCGACCTGATCGCCAGAATGGAACCCTGGGGCATGAGCTTCGGCGGCAACACGGCGGGCATTGCGGCGGCCATCGCCAGCTATACCGACGAGGATTTCATCCGCAGTTCGCGCGAGCGGATCTTCGAAGCGCGCGGGATGATCGAAGCGGCAGCAAAGAAGGCGGGGCTGGAAACGCTGCCGTCAGCCGGCAATTTCGTCTTCGTGAAGGTCGCCGACGCCGAGACCGTGCGAAAGGGCATGGAGGCGAAGAACATCCTGATCCGCGGCGCCTATGGCCCGCAATGGACGAATTGGAGCCGGGTTTCGTGCGGGAAGATTGACGATGTGAAGCGCTATGCGGCGGTGTTGCCGGAGGTTGTGCGGGCTTAGCGGGGCGATCGAAGGGGCTCCGCCCCTTCACCCCGGCCAAGGAAATGATTTCCCTGGCAATCCTCTTTTGTCTGGAATTGGGCGGTGTATGGACCATCGCATTTTGGCAGCGCGAGCAGCCACCGCTTTGACAATTAGTATACTGTCCCCGGAATTACTGTCCCCGGAATTAGTGAACGAATAAGATGTCTATTTGATCAATTCTTCAAATTTCTTACTTGCGATTTGAAAAATGTATACAATGTATATGATCATTAGGATAGTAAGAATACTTACATTGAACAGATTTTGTTCAATTTTTACGATATAAAATACTATAGAAGGTATTGTGAAATAGAAAAACCACTTAATTGGCTCAAGCCATCTATAATTTGACTTTAATTCGATCGATCTCCAATCTCCAATATTATTAGAAACTGATAAAATTAGGAACATATGCCGCCACATTGCCCTGTCGACTAGGGACATAAAAGGTGTTCCGAACAAAATGAACACTGCGTATTCCATTATTTTGCCTCTGACGCCGCACAGATCCCATTTTCCACAATCTGTCCTGCGACCATCCCAGCGCCCTCACCCACAATCCCTCTCGCCGGGGTCATTGCCGGTCCTCCGTAACGAGCCACGACGGCTTGACCTTTGATAAGTCCCGATGGAACGGCAAACCCAACTGCAATACTGGCTGCAGTAGCCCCCGCACCGACGTAATCGCCCCTCGTACCTTGTGAAAATGCTTTTAGAGTATTCGCACCCATCGACACCAACCTTGATCCGCCGGCTAATGCACCGAAACCAGCACCCCCGATCACGGTGGGAGAAAACCCTACAGCCGCCCCCGCAAAGCCCAACGTTGCGACGTCTGCTCCAGCCGCGATGTTGACCATCCTATTCTCAAACGGGGTTAAGCCACAAGGAGTATGCGGGATAGTAGGAGACGTAGAATTAGGTGAGCGAAGCGGGATACTTACTTGCCATTGGCGGCAGTCCCGCCTTGCGGTCCTCCTCTGCCGGGAGAGTTAGGTAATATAGGCTGCTGCAACAGAGGGAAATATAGTACGGGCGGCCTTTGAGCCAGAATTCCGGGGACAGTATACTTAACCCGGGTGGGGCTTCGACAAGCTCAGCCTGAGCGGGTTTTGAGGTGGGTTTTGGGGTGGTTTTGAGGCGGGGCTTGGTCGGCGTTCATGGCTGACATGTCGCGCGAAGCAGTCGATTTTCGAGGGTGCAGGGAAATCATTTCCCTGCCGGGTTGCAAGGGCAGAGCCCTTGGCTATTCTTGCCATAGCCTCACGGCGCCGGATGGCAGAGCCCCTGGTTTTTCGTGCCATCGCCTGACGGCGCCGGAGGGCAGCGCCCTTGGCCGCCGGGGGCGAAAACCTACGCGGCTTTCACCGTCGATAGCCACCCGCCCAGCGCTTCCGCTGCGCGCGCCGACAGGGCTGCCTTGCGGTCGCGGCCCTTGGCGGCGCCGGCGATGTCGGGGAACAGGCCGAAGTTGATGTTCATTGGCTGGAAGCTTTCGGCGACGGCTTCTCCGGTGATGTGGGCCAGCAGCGAGCCCAGTGCCGTTTCGCGGGGTGGCGGCAGCGGGCGGCGGCCGTGGACGCGTTCGGTCAGGAAGATGCCCGCCATCAGCCCGACCGCCGAGGATTCGACATAGCCTTCGCAGCCGGTGATCTGGCCGGCGAAGCTGATGCGCAGGTCTGCGCCGAGGCGGAGGGTCGGGTCCAGCAGGATGGGGGAGCGGATGAAGCTGTTGCGGTGCAGGCCGCCCAGGCGCGCGAATTCGGCGTTCTGAAGGCCGGGGATGGTGCGGAAGATGCGCACCTGCTCGGCGTGCTTCAGCTTGGTCTGGAAGCCGACCATGTTCATCAGCGTGCCCGACGCGTTGTCCTGCCTGAGCTGCACCACCGCCCAGGCACCGCGTTCCTTGCGCGGATCCTTCAGCCCGATCGGCTTCATCGGGCCAAAGCGCAGCGTGTTCAGCCCGCGCTCGGCCATCACCTCGATCGGCATGCAGCCTTCGAAATAGGGGGTGTCGCGCTCCCACTCCTTGAACTCGCCCTTTTCGCCATCCAGCAGCGCCTGCACGAAGGCGTTGTAGTCGGGCTTGTCCATCGGGCAGTTGATATAGTCGCCTTCGCCCGGCGGCAGCAGGCTGCCATCGGCGCGCTTGTCGTAGCGGGATTGCCGCCAGGCCACCCCCATGTCGATCGAATCGCTGTGCACGATGGGCGCGATTGCATCGAAAAAGGCGAGATGCTCTTCGCCGGTCAGCTGCTGGATGAAGCCGGCGAGCGGCGCCGAGGTGAGCGGCCCGGTGGCGATCAGGATATGCTTCCAGTCCGGGTCGGGCGCGTGGATTTCCTCGCGGCGGATCGTCACCAGCGGGTGCTCGGTCAGGGCCTTCGTCACCGCTTCCGAAAAGACATCCCGGTCCACCGCCAGTGCCGAGCCGGCCGGCACCTGCGCGGCATCGGCGGCGCGCATCACCAGCGAACCGAGCGCCCGCATTTCCCGGTGCAGGAGCCCGACGGCGTTGTGCAGGGCGTCGTCGGACCGGAAGCTGTTGGAGCAGACCAGTTCCGCCAGCCCGTCTGTCTGGTGCGCCGGCGTCATCCCGCCGCCGCCGCGCATTTCGTGCAGCACCACCGGCACGCCGCGCTGTGCGAGCTGCCAGGCTGCTTCCGATCCGGCGAGTCCGCCGCCGATGATATGCACCGTATCTGTCATCCGGCCGCTCTTGCACGGGGCAGGGTGGGCGGCGCAAGCGGCGGCGTACCGATGAAATCCGGCAACACCAGTGCCGAAAAATGAACCGACTCGACGTAACACACTTGTAACGCGGAAGAATCGGGACGATAGCGGGGGCGCCCGGCATGGCCGGGTTGAAAGCGACCCGACTGGCCGGCAGGAGCAATCCTCCGGCCCTCTTTTTATCCGCCATTTTGGCTGGTCGGGCCAAGTTCCGCTTCAGGACGCGGTTGCGAAGTGCTTTAAGCAGGCCGTGGATCTGTACCTGCCCATCGCCGAAATGTCCGTGAACGCGCTCGTCATCATCGCGCTGGGCGGGCTGGTGGGCTTTCTCTCCGGCATGTTCGGCGTCGGCGGCGGTTTCCTCACCACCCCGCTGCTCATCTTTTACGGCATTCCGCCGGCCATTGCCGTTGCCTCGTCGGCGACGCAGGTGACCGGCTCCAGCGTCTCCGGCGCGCTCAGTTACTACCGGCGCGGCCAGGTGGACATGAAGATGGGCGCGGTGCTGGTGGCGGGCGGCCTGCTCGGCTCGGTGATCGGCTCGTTCGTGTTTCGCTGGCTGAAGTCGCTGGGGCAGGTCGATGTCACCATCGCCCTCATCTATGTCGTCTTCCTGGGCACCGTCGGTGCACTGATGCTGAAGGAGGCGGTGGGCGTGCTGCTGGAGCAGCGGCGCGGTGTCGTCGCCCCGCGCAAGGCGCGGCATCACCATCCGCTGATCGCCTCGCTGCCGATGAAGATGCGCTTTCCGAAATCGGGCGTCTATATCTCGCCGCTGGCGCCCTTTGCGGTGGGCGCGGGGGTCGGCGTGCTTACCGTCATCATGGGCGTCGGCGGCGGCTTCATCATGGTGCCGGCCATGCTTTACCTGCTGGGAATGGCGGCCTCGGTGGTGGTGGGCACCAGCCTGTTCCAGATCGTCTTTGTGACCGCGGTCGCCACGCTGCTGCACGCCACCCAGTCGCAATCGGTGGATATCCTGCTGGCGCTGCTGCTGCTGCTGGGCGGCGTTGCCGGTGCGCAGTTCGGGGCGCGCGCCGCACAGCAGCTGCAGCCGGAGCGGCTGCGCCTGCTGCTGGCGCTGATCGTGCTGGGGGTCGCCATCCGTCTTGCCATCGGCCTCACCTGGACGCCGAAGGAGCTTTTCTCGATCCAGCTGGCGCTGGGATGAAACGGCTGCTTCTCCTGCTGCTGTTCCTCGCCGCCCCGCTGCAGGCAGAGCCGCGGCTCGTCACCGACATGTCGCAGAGCCGGATCGACATTTCCTATCGTTTTGCCGGTGCCGAGCTGCTGATCTTTGGCGCGATCCAGTATCCGGGCGGGATCGCCCCCGAAGAAGCCCCCGGAATCGCCGTCGTGCTGCGCGGGCCGATGGAACCGCTGACTGTCCGCAAGAAGGCCCGCGTTGCCGGCATCTGGGTAAATACGGAGGCGGTGCGCTTTGAATCCGCGCCCGGCTTCTATGCGGTCGCCACCACCAAGCCGGTGCGCGACCTGCTGGATGAGCGCAATGCCGCCATCTATGAAATCGGCCTGCAGCATCTGCAGCTGTCGCCGGCCACGGCGACGGATCCGGAAACCACCGGCACCTTCCAGGACGGGCTGGTGGCGTTGCGCACCAGCGAAAACCTGTTCGTCGAGCAGCCCTATGGCGTGCTGGTGACCGACCGTGTGCTGTATCGCGCCCGGCTGCCGATTCCGTCGGCGGTCCCGGTCGGCAACTATCAGGCGGAAATCTACCTGATCCTCGACGGCAAGGTGCGGGCGCGTTCCACCGCGCCCGTCATCATCGACAAGACCGGCTTTGAGCGCGACCTGTTCGTCTTCGCGCACAAGCACAGCTTTTTCTATGGGTTGCTGGCGGTGATGCTGGCGCTGCTGATGGGATGGGTTGCGGGCGAGATCGGGCGTCGCAGCCAGCCCTAGGGCTGTTGCGAAGCCGCCTCGCTCGCCCTAGCTTCGGGGGCATGCAATCCCCCGCTCCGTTGCCGCCGCTGAAGAAGCTTGCCGACTATCAGCCGCCCGATTGGCTGGTGCCGGAAATCGCCCTCGACTTCGATCTGGACCCGGTTCGCACGCTGGTGCGCGCGACGCTGAAGATCGAGCGCAACGGCGCGCACCGCCGCCCGCTCTGTCTCGACGGCGAGGAGCTGGAGATGCTGGAGATGAAGATCGACGGGGTTTCGCAGCCGCTGCCGAATAGCGCGGCGGACGGGCTGGAGCTTGCCATCGGCCCGGATGCCGCCACGGTCGAAACTCTCGTCGCCATCCGCCCCGCTGCCAACAGCCGGCTGATGGGGCTCTACGCCTCGGGCGGCAATCTGTGCACCCAGTGCGAGGCGGAGGGCTTCCGCCGCATCACCTTCTTCCCGGATCGCCCGGATGTGCTCAGCCGCTATCATGTGCGGATGGAGGCGGATGCGCAGCGCTTTCCGGTGCTTCTGGCCAATGGCAACCCCGGCGCTGCGGGCAGCCTTCCCGATGGCCGCCACTTCGCCGAGTGGGACGATCCCTTCCCCAAGCCCAGCTACCTGTTCGCGCTTGTCGCCGGAAATCTTGCGGCGCTGCGCGATGCGTTCACCACCCGCTCTGGCCGGCATGTCGCGCTTGCCATCTGGGTTGCGGCTGCCGACGTGCCGCGCTGCGCCCATGCGATGGAAAGCCTGAAGGCCAGCATGGCCTGGGACGAGGAGGTCTATGGGCGCGAATATGACCTCGACCAGTTCAACATCGTTGCCGTGCATGATTTCAACTTCGGCGCGATGGAGAACAAGGGGCTCAACATCTTCAACGCCAAATATGTGCTGGCCGATCCGGACACTGCGACCGACTGGGATTTCGACGCCATCGCGGGGATCGTCGCGCACGAATATTTCCACAACTGGTCGGGCAACCGGGTCACCTGCCGCGACTGGTTCCAGCTGAGCCTGAAGGAAGGCTTCACCGTCTTCCGCGACCAGCAATTCTCCGCCAGCCGCGGCTCGCCGGCGGTGAAGCGGATCGAGGCCGTCCGCCAGCTGCGCGCGGCGCAGTTCCCCGAGGATGCCGGGCCGCTGGCGCACCCGGTTCGCCCCGACAGCTATATGGAGATTTCCAACTTCTATACCGCGACCGTCTATGATAAGGGCGCCGAGCTGATCCGGATGATGGCGCGCCTGCTGGGGCCTGAGAAGTTCCGCCGCGCGACCGACCGCTATTTCGATGCGAACGACGGCCGGGCCGCGACGGTCGAGGATTTCCTGGCCGCGATGCAGTCCGAGGGGCTCGATTCCGCCCGCTTCAAACATTGGTACGAGCAGCCAGGGACGCCGCAGGTGGAGGTTTCCGCCAGCCACGACGCCCGCGCCAAGACCGTGCGGCTGTCGCTGCGCCAGTCCAACCCCAAGGCCGCCGAAGGGGCGCCGCCGCTGCCCATTCCGTTCAACTTCGCCGCCTTTGCCCGCGACGGCCGCAAGCTGAGCGAAACCCGCGACCTGCTGCTGACGGCGCCGGAGACCGATCTGCTGCTGGAAGGGCTGGACGAACCGCCGATCCTGTCGCTGAACCGGGGCTTTGCTGCCCCGATCGTCGCCCGCCCGGCCCCGGCGCGCGCCGAGCTGATGCTGCTTGCTGCGCATGAGGACGATGAATTTGCCCGCTATGAAGCGATCCAGCAGCTGATGCTGTCGGCGCTGGTGGAATCGGTGCACGACGGCAAGCTGTGCGGCGCCGAGGATGTGGCGCAGGCGCTTTCAGCCCTGCTCGACGGCTGGGAGGCGGACCCGGCCTTTGTCGCCGAAACCCTGTTGATCCCCTCCGAGCCGCTGGTCGGCGACCAGATGCAGAGCGTCGATCCGGCGGCGATCCACGCCGCCCGCGAAGCGCTGCGCGGTGCCATCCTCGACGCGCTTGGCCCGCGTTTGTGGGAGATCTGGCGGGCGACCGGCACCGACGGCGCCGATCTTTCCGCCCGGGCAAAAGGGCTGCGGCGGCTGAAGGGCATCACCCTGTCGCTGCTGCTCGCCCGCGACGGCGCGGAGGCTGCTGCCGCTGCGCTTGCCCAATATGCGCAGGCCGATTGCATGACCGACCGGATGTCGGCGCTGACGGCGCTCAGCCATTCGATGCGCCCTGAGCGCGACACGGCGCTGGCGGCCTTCCGCGAGCGCTATGCCGCGCTGCCGGAAGTATTCGACAAATGGTTCCTCGCGCAGGCCGCCTCCACCCGCGCAGACACGCTGGGGCAGGTGCAGGCGCTGGCGGCGGACCGCGATTTCGATCCGCGAAACCCGAACCGGCTGCGTGCGCTGGTGCTGGGCTTTGCCGGAAACCAGCCGCGCTTCCACGATGCAGGCGGGCAGGGCTATGCCTTCCTGGGGCGGCAGGTGCTGGATGCGGACCGCATCAACCCGCAATCCGCCGCGCGGCTGATCCAGCCGCTGACCCGCTGGCGACGGTTTGCGGCGCCGTGGGGCGTTCAGATGCAGGAAACGCTGCAGCGCGTAGCCGATACCCCCGGCATCTCCCGCGACCTCACCGAGGTCGTCACGACAGGACTGAAATGATCCGCACACTTCTGGTTGCCCTGCTTGCAACAGCCGCAATCCCCGCATTTGCAGACCCCGCGCCTCTTGCCGAACTGGTGAAGCAGGTGGACATCCCCTACGAGCAGTTCACCCTGCCCAACGGCTTGCGCGTGGTCGTCCACACCGATCGCAAGGCGCCGCTGGTGCAGGTGGGGGTCTGGTACGATGTCGGCTCCGTGGACGAGCCGGTCGGCCGATCGGGCTTTGCGCACCTGTTCGAGCATCTGATGTTCTATGGCAGCCAGCACCATGACGCCGAACATTTCCAGCCGCTGGAGGCGATCGGCGCCACCGATTTCAACGGCACCACCAGCTTTGACCGCACCAACTATTTCCAGACGGTGCCGACCCCGGCGCTGGATCTGGCGCTGTTCCTGGAATCCGATCGGATGGGCTGGCTGCTGCCGGCGCTGACCCAGCAGAAGCTGGATGCGCAGCGCAAAGTGGTGCTGAACGAGAAGCGGCAGGGCGACAATGAGCCCGGCGGGCTGGTGCAGTATGAAATGCTGAAGTCGCTGTTCCCGGCCGATCATCCGATGAGCGTTTCCACCATCGGCAAGGTGGAGGATCTGAACGCCGCCACGCTGCAGGATGCAAAGGGCTGGTTCCAGAGCCACTATGGTCCGAACAACGCGGTGCTGGTGCTGGCGGGAGATATCGATGCTGCCACCGCCAGGCCGCTGGTAGAGAAATGGTTCGGCCAGATTCCGGCCGGCCCGACGCCTGCCCGCATGGCCGGCTGGGTGCCGCTTCGCACCGAGACCACCCGCACGGTTATGCACGACAAGGTGGCGACGCCGCAGGTGAGCCGCATGTGGGCGGTGCCGGGCCGCGGCGATGCCGCCGAAATCGCCGACCTGCAGGTGGGGATGGCAATCCTCGCCGGCGGCTCCACCTCGCGCCTGTATGAGAAGCTGGTTCGCGACGAGCGGCTGGCGGTTTCCGTTGGCGGCTCCGTCAGTGCGCAGGGCATGGCCGGCATCGCCAGCATTTCCGCCGACGTCGCGCCGGGCGTGGACCCGGCCAGGGTGGAGGCCCGGATCGACGAGCTGCTGGCCGAGTTTCTGGAGCATGGCCCCACGGCGGACGAGGTGGATCGGGTTGCGATGCGGGTCGTCTCCGGCACGGTGCGCGGCCTTGAAAAGGTCGGCGGCTTTGGCGGCAAGGGCGTCGTACTGGCGGAGGGGCTGCTCTATGCCGACAACGCCGCCGACTATCGCGACGATCTTGCCAACTTCGCTTCGGCGACGCCGGGCACCGTCCGCGCTGCCGCCCGCCAGTGGCTGCGACAGGGCGACCACCGGCTGACGCTGCTGCCCGGCGACCGCGACCCCAAGGAGGTGGCGCTGCCGCCTTCCGTGCGGATTCCGGCGTCGGTTGCCGAACCTGCGGTGAAGAGCGCGTCTGTGGGCACGCCGGCTGACCGCAGCAAGCTGCCCGAGGCCGGTGCCGCCACCAGCTTCAACCTGCCGGCCGTGGAGCGCACGACGCTGTCGAACGGCATGAAGCTGATCTTTGCCCGCCGCGATGCGGTGCCCGTTGTTCGCATGATGATCTCGCTGCCCGGCGGCATCAGCGCCGACAGCCGCGACAAGCCGGGCACGCAGATGCTGATGCTGGGCCTGCTGGACGAGGGCATCGACGGCAGCCTGGGGCCGATGGACGGCCCCGCCATCGCCCGGATGGAGGAGCGGCTCGGCACCGGAATCGGCGCTTCGGCGTCGCTGGATCGCACCCGCTTTTCGCTGAACGCGCTGACCCCGAACCTGGCCGAATCCGTGGCGCTGTTTGCCGATATCGTCCGGGCGCCCACCTTCCCGAGCGACCAGCTGGAGCGCGGGCGGGTGCAGGCCCTGACCGGGCTGAAGCGGGAGGCGACCGATCCGACCGGCCTTGCCTATCGGGCGCTGCCGAAGCTGGTTTACGGCGATACCCACCCTTACGGCTTCAGCTTCACCGGCAGCGGCACCGAGGCCGGATTGAAATCGATCAGCCGTGACGACCTGATTGCCTTCCACGCCGCGCTCCGGCCCGAACAGGGCACCATCCTGGTGGTTGGCGATACCGACATGGCGACGCTGAAGCCGCTGCTGGAGCAGGCCTTCGGCGACTGGAAATCGACCACGCCGCCGCCGATGAGCCTGACGGTGATGCCGCAGGTGCAGCCCGCCGCACCGGGGAAGATCATCCTCATCGATCGCCCGGATTCGCCGCAATCGGTCATCATCGCGGCCTCCGCCATGCCGATGACGGGCCGCGACGACATGCTGGCGGCGAGCCTTGCCAACGATGTGTTCGGCGGCCTTGCGTCGGCCCGGCTGAACCAGGAGCTGCGGGAGAAGAAGAACTGGAGCTACGGCGCCTATTCCAGCCTGTCGCCCACGCGTTTCGACATGCCCTTCATCCTCTCCGCGCCCGTCGAGACCGCGGCTACGGGTGAGAGCATTACCGCCATCCGCACCCTGCTGGCCGATGTGCATGGCAGGCAGCCGCCCAGCCCGGCCGAGATTTCAAATGCGCGGGCGAACCTGATCCGTTCGCTGCCGGGCGATTTCGAGACGGCGGGCGCCTTGCTGTCGGCGCTGGAGCGGTCGGAAAATCTGGGACGGCCCGATGATTATCTGCAGACCCTGCCCGGCAAGATCGCCGGCGTGACCGACAAATCGGTTGCCGCAGCACCCCTGCCGACTGCGGACCAGCTGGTTTGGGTGGTCGTCGGCGACAAGGCGCAGGTGCTGCCGCAGCTGAAGGGGCTGAACATGCCTGTTGAAATTCGCAGCGCGGAGTGATTCCCGTCACAAGCGCGGGGTTGCCGCGCGCGGCCTCAGGGGCTTCATGATCCGGTGAGCGCGACAGCGCTTGAGGGAGAAGACCATGGCAAAGCTGAGCCGCGCGGATTTCGAAGCCGCGCTTGTCACCACGCACCTGCCGACGCTGGCGGTCTGTGTCGCGCAGGCGAGCGGCGACGACAGCCTGCTGCAGGGGCCTATCCCCGTCTATGACTTCTTTGGCGACGGCATGGGCGATTTTCCCGAAGACTGGCAGGCGAAGATCCGCGCCGAGGCCGACCGGGTCTTGTGGCCGATACTCACCGGCGAGCGACAGCCTGCCACGATTCCCTCGCCCGAGCGCATCCACCGCATGATCAGCTGGATTGCCGGCGGCGACGTGCCGGCCGACTATCTGCCCTTCCTGATGGAAGAGCTGATGCTGGATGGCGTCGACCGGCGGGTGCCGTCCCCCGTGCCGGCGCAGCTTTCGGCCATCGTCATCGGCGCGGGCATGTCTGGCCTGCTCGCGGCGCTGCGGCTGCGGCAGGCGGGCGTTGCCGTCACCATCCTGGAGGCGAACGAGGATGTCGGCGGCACCTGGCTGCTGAACCGCTATCCGGGCGTGCGCGTCGATACGCCGAACCATCTCTACAGCTATTCCTTTGAGCCGAACCACGACTGGCCGGAATTCTACAGCCAGGGCGATGTGCTGCTGCAGTATTTCCGGCGCTTTGCCAGCCACCATGGGCTGCGCGAGCTGACCCGTTTCGGCACCCGCGTGGAAGAGGCGAAGTGGGACGGCGCCCGCGGCAAGTGGAGCGTCCGCGCGAACGGCGGCGCGGTGAAGCTGGAGGCCGATATGCTGGTCTCTGCCGTGGGCCAGCTGAACGAGCCGCGCTATCCCGACATTCCCGGCCGCGACAGCTTCGCCGGCCCTGCCTTCCATTCGGCGCGGTGGCGGCATGATGTGGATCTGGCGGGCAAGCGTGTCGCGGTGATCGGCACCGGCGCCTCGGCCTTCCAGTTCGTGCCCGAAATAGCCCCGCAAGTAGCCCATATGGACGTGTTCCAGCGCACCCCGCCGTGGCTTGGGCCGACCGACAATTACCACGATCCCGTTCCCGACGCCTTCCAGTGGGCGGTCGAGCACATCCCCAACTACGACAAATGGTATCGCTTCTGGCTGTTCTGGATGCTGACCGACGGGGTGATCCCGCAGGTGACCGCCGACGAGGGCTGGAACGGCCCGGCCGGCACCATCGGTGCCGCCAACGCCGAGCTGCGTGCCGCGCTGGTGGAAAAGATCGCCGCGCAGGTGGAAGCGAACCCGCAGCTGCTGGGGCATGTGGTTCCGCAATATCCGTTCGGCGGCAAGCGGTCCTTGCGCGACAACGGCGTCTGGCTGAAGGCGCTGCAGCGGGACAATGTCGATCTCGTCACGAAGTCCATCGCCCGCATCGAGCCGGACGCGGTGGTGACGGAGGATGGCGAACGCCACCCCGCCGACGTGCTGATCTATGGCACCGGCTTCCACGCCTCGGACTTCCTGAAGAGCTTCAAGGTGATTGGCGAGGACGGCGCCGACCTGCACCAGCGCTGGCAGGGCGACGCGCGCGCCTATCTGGGCATGTGCGTGCCGGGCTTCCCCAATTTCTTCATGATCTATGGGCCGAACACCAATATCGTCGTCAACGGCTCGATCATCTTCTTCTCGGAATGCGCGGTGAACTATATCGCCGAAGCCGCGCGCCTGATCGCCGAGCAGGGGCCGATTTCCGTGAAGGCCGAGGTGCATGACAGCTTCAATGCGCGGGTCGACGCCGAGAACGCCAAGATGGCCTGGGGCCAGCCGGGCGTGACGAGCTGGTACAAGAACGCCCGAGGCCGGGTGAGCCAGAACTGGCCGTTTGCGCTGGTGGACTACTGGCAGGCGACGCGGAAGCCGAACCCGGACGAGTTCGAGGCGCCGCGGCGGAATCGGGCTGCGGCTTAGGGGGACCCGGCAGGGGGAACTGCCCCCTGCACCCCGGTTCCGGGGGCGAAACTTCCCAAACTTTACGCTGACTCGTGCGTATGGGCGCGGGTGCGCGCGTAGCGTGGGACTTGTTTGTAGGACAGGGAAAAATGCGGGTTGGCTTGACGCCTGCACGGGGGTGTTTCTGGCATGGATTGGGGTTTGTAGGACAGATCAAGTGATATCGATTCCGCTTTATCAACTGTTGATAACAAGCTAGAATCTGCCTGGCAGGAGTTGGATCATGATTAGCGCCGATCTCGGACAACAGCTTGAGACATTTGTCTCCAACCTCGTTTCGACGGGGCGCTACAACTCGAAAAGCGAGGTCTTGCGGGAAGGCGTGCGGCTGATTCAGGATCGGGAAGCGAGGCTGGCTGCTCTGGACGCTTCGATCGCACGGGGACTGGCGGACGCGGAAGCCGGGCGCACGGCCCCTGCCGACATGGTGTTCGACCGCCTGGAGGCGAAGTATCGGGCGATGGGTGCTGACGGGGAATGATCGTCCATCTATCGGCTGAGGCTGAGTATGATCTGGAGACGATCGGGGACTATATCGCGCGCGACAACCCGGCGCGGGCGTTGGGTTTCTTGCAGGAGCTTCGCTCAAAATGCCTGGGGCTGGCCGATATGCCGGAGCGGTTCCCGCTTGTGCCGCGCTTTGAAGCCGCTGGCGTGCGGCGGCGTGTTCATGGAGACTATCTGATCTTCTATCGGGTTGAGGCGGAGAAGGTGGTGGTGCTGCATATCTTGCACGGTGCGCAGGATTATGGGGCGATTCTCTTTCCTCTGTAGCTTGCGGAGAGGATGCCCTGTGGATCCCAGCGTTGGCTCCGCCAGTCCTTCGGACCGCTGGGATGACGTATATGTGTTGAGGGTGCAGGGAAATCATTTCCCTGCCGGGGGTGCAGGGGGCAGAGCCCCCTGCTTTTGGTTCCCTCAGATCAGAACTTCGTCCGCACCGTCACCCCGAACGTGCGCGGTTCGGCCAGGAAGGCGCCGAACAGCTGGTTGGCCGCCGGGCCGCCGCGGGCGGTTTGCGCGATGGTGCCGCTGCCCAGCAGCGGGGCGTTGAAGCCGACCTGCTGGTAGTCGGTGTCGAGCAGATTCTGGGCCCAGGCTTCGACCGACCATTTGCGGTCCGGGCCGGAGAGGCCGATGCGGCCGTTCACGACCATCACCGCTTCCTGATACTTTTCCGGATAGAGGTCGGAGCCGGTGTTGATGCCGGACTGGAAGCGATAATCGAGGTAGAACAGCGCCGAGAGCGTGTCGGTGACGGGCGGGGTGAAGGTGACGGCGCCGGTCATCACATATTCCGGCGCGTTGGAGAGCTGGTTGCCCGGCAGGTTGAAGAAGGCGGTGCCGAGCGGCTTGCCGCCGACGCCCGTCAGATTGTTGCGATAGCGGGTGTCGGCGTAGGTCATGCCGAGATTGAACATCAGGTTGGGCGCCGGATAGACGGCCGCTTCGATTTCAAGCCCGGTGGAGGTGACGCCTGCCTTCACGTCTTCGGCATCGCAGCGGCCGCTGGCGGCGGCCTGTGCCTGGGTGAGGGGGACGCCGTTCACCGGCAGGCCGGCGAAGTCGCGGTCGCCGCCGTTCAGGTCCTTGCTGCAGGCCTGGATGTTGTCGACCACGAAGTTGACGCCGTTGAAGGCGTTCAGCTGGAACTGGTCGAACACCGAGCGGAAGGCGGCGATGTTCAGCGTGAAGCCGCGGGTGTCGAACTTGGCGCCGACTTCGAAGCTGTCGACGGTTTCCGCGCCGAACTGCAGGTCGGTCATCTGGACGTTCGCGGCGTTCAGCGAGCTGCGGTCCATGTTGAAGCCGCCCGACTTGTAGCCCTTCGCATAGCTTGCGTAGGTCATCAGGTTTTCGAAGGGCTTGTAGGAAAGCACGACGGTGCCGGTCCACTGGTCTTCGGAGCGCCTGGAGGTGCCGGCAAAGTCGAACGAGCTGATGACGCAGGGCGCCGTCGCCAGCGAGGCGAGCGCCGAGGCAGCGATCGCCGCGCACAGCGTGTTGTCGCTGTCGAGGTTGGCGGTCAGCTTCTTGGTTTCGTTGGTGTAGCGGGCGCCGAGCGTCAGCGAGAGCTTGTCGGGGACGATCTCGAAGACGTTGTGGGTGAAGAAGGCATAGTTGGTGCTGGACTGCTTGTAGCGGTCCTCGACGATGCCGGTGTTGGAGAGCGTCTTGCCCGGCTGGCCGACGATGGCGGCGACGGCATCATAGCCATAGACGCCGGGCACCGCGAAGCCGCCGAAGATGGCGACGGGGGTGCGCAGTGCGGCCGGGAGGTTCGGATTGGAGACGATTGCCGCGGCCAGCGTCGGGTTGAGGCAGCCGTTGGAGGTGGGGGACAGCAGGCCCGGAACCGAAGCGTTCAGGCTGTTGGCGACGAGGCAGTTCGCATAGCGGGTATAGTCCGCGCCGTAGCGGGTGTGCGAGGTGTAATCGAGGGTTTCATTGGCGTAGTAGCCGCCGACGAGCCAGTCGAGCCGATCGTCGAACAGGGTGCCGTTCAGGCGAAGTTCCTGGCTGAAGGTACGGAAGCGGGTCTCGTTGCCGGTGATCTGCAGAATGTCGAGGCTGGTGAAGTCCGCGTCCTGGTTGCGGAGCGTCTTCCAGTCGCGCCAGGCGGTGATGGAGGTGAGGCCGCCGAAGCCGAGATCCCAGTTGAGCTCGCCGGAGATGCCCCAATCCTTGACATCGTTGTCGTAGTTGCGGCCCGGCGTGATGGCGGTCTTGCGGCCATAGGTGTCGTCGCTGATGACGCCGCCCAGCCCGCGCAGGATGTTCACGATGCTGTTGTTGGGGCTGATGCTGGTGCTCTGCGTCGCCTGGTTGAAGGTGACGGTGCGGAACGGCTGGAAGGTGCCGGCGCAGCAGCTTTCCTCGCGCTTGGAATAGTCGCCGATGAGGCGGAATTCGATGTCGTCGTTGGGGGTGAACAGCAGCTGGCCGCGGAGCATCCAGCGGTCGCGGTCGTTCATCTTGTCGCCCGAGATCACGTCGGTGATGAAGCCGTCGCGCTTCACATAGACGCCGTCTACGCGGGCGGCGAGGATGTTGTCGATGATGCCGCCGGTGAAGCCGCCGGCGAGGCGCCAGTAATCATAGTTGCCGTAGGTGACTTCGGCGGTGCCGCCGACTTCGAACTTGGGCTTGGCGGTGACGACGTTGATGAGGCCGGCCGACGCGTTGCGGCCGAAGAGGGTGCCCTGGGGGCCGCGCAGCACTTCGATCCGCTCGATCTCGCCCAGTTCGGTGAGGCCGGCGCCGGTGCGGCTGCGATAGACGCCGTCGACGAAGACCGCGACCGAGGCTTCGAGGCCGGCGTTGTCGCCGACGGTGCCGATGCCGCGGATGCGGGCGGCGCCGCCCGAGGTTTCGGAAGAGGAGGAGGAGACCAGCAGCGAGGGGCTGAGCTGGTTCAGCTGGCGGATGTCGCTGGCGCCGGAATTCTGCAGGCTTTCGGCGGTGACGGCGCTGATGGCGATCGGCACGTCGGACAGCGCCTGCGAACGCTTGGTGGCGGTGACGATGATGTCACCCTGCATCAGACCGTCGTCTGCGGTGGCTTCGGTGGCGACTTCCTGCGCGAAGGCGGGAAGGGCGGCAAACAGCACGGCGGACGCAAGCAGAACGGATTTCATGGAAACTCCCGGGGAACTTTGTGGGGTGGCGCTTCGACCGGTCGGCGGCGCTCTTGTGGCGGCTGCTAGGGTAAGTGCCGGCTGCGGTTCAACCTTTGTTGCAATGCAGCATCGGTCGTTCTGCATCGCATGTGGCCGAACTGCCACAAATGCGGGGCTGAACGCGCGGTTACGGCCGGATTGCGACCATTTACCCGCCTGTTCCGAAGTCTATCCTCGCATTGCGGCCAGTCTGGCGGGCCGGCCGTGACTGGCCTAGCGTCGGAGTCGGGAGGACTGCACGGACATGGCAGACAGGTTGCAGGGCAAGATCGCGCTGATCACCGGCGCGGCGTCGGGGCTGGGCAAGCGGATGGCAGAGCGCTTTGTCGACGAAGGCGCGCGGGTGCTGCTGACCGATATCGACGGCCAGGGTGCGGCGCGGGCGGCGGCTGCGATCAATGCGGTGCGGGCCGGTTCGGCGGCGAGTTTCGCGCATGATGTGACCAGCGAAGCCCAGTGGACGGCGGCGGTCGCCGAAGCCGAACGGGTGTTTGGCGGGCTGCATATATTGGTGAACAATGCCGGGATCGGCACGCCGGGCAGCGTGGAAAGCACCAGCCTGGAGGACTGGCGGCTGGTGCATGCGATCGACCTGGATGGCGTGTTCCTGGGGTGCAAGCATGCGCTGTCGCTGATCCGTACTACAACGCGGCGCGAGGGGAGCCGGGGGAGTATTCTGAATATTTCGTCGATCGCGGGCGTGATCGCCTCGGGGCGGATGGCGGCCTACAACAGCGCCAAGGCCGGGGTTCGGCACCTGTCCAAGTCGGTGGCGCTGCACTGCGCCTCGAACAAGGACCCGATCACCTGCAATTCGATCCACCCCACCTTCATGGACACGCCGATCCTGGACAATTTCCAGCGCGAAGGTGTGAGCAAGGACGAGGTGAAGGCAAAGCTGGGGCGGCAGGTGCCGATCGGCACCATTGGCGAGCCGGACGATGTGGCCTGGGGGGCGGTCTATCTGTGCTCGGACGAGGCGAAGTTCGTGACGGGGTCGGAGCTGTATATCGACGGGGGTATTTCGGCGATGTGAGGGTCACCAAATGCAAATAAACTCAAAGAACGTGGGTAGAATCGCCGAAAGAATTGCGATGAATGAATTTGAATCGCGCGGATTTCATATAATTGATCTCGCGTATATGTCAAAATCTTCAGCAAACGTTGACTTTATCGCATCAAAGAATGGAAGCTCGTTCAATATTCAGGTGAAAGGCGCAAGTAATGTCTTTCGTGGCGCCAGAGAGAGATGGTGGGTGCAGTACGGATACTGTGACGAAGATAGCGTAAGCAGAACTACGCCGATTTTCAACAAGAAGGATGATTTTGCACTCAAAGCTAATTTCATTGTATTGATTGCTGTAAATTCTCCTTCAAAATATCGTGTATTGGTCTTGCCTGTCAAAGTGGCAGAGCAACTCGCGCAACTGAATATGGATAGCTACTATAGACAAAAGAATAGGAACGGATTGGATAGAAAACCAAATAAATTGTGGATCTATCTTGATGCAACAGTAAATCCTAGAGTCCATTGTTCAATCAAAGACGAAGAGCGAGAAATATTGCTTAAGTACCAAAATCAATGGAATTTAGACTTAGAAACTTAAAGAGTTGTGGTGCATCAATCTTCAATCGGACTGATTTGTTGCGCTGAATTTGTGTGCTAGATGGGTTCTCTTCTCGGCAGCAGCCCTAATGTTCGATCTTGCGGCGAAAGGTCTCCGGTAGCCAGATCATGCCGATGACGAAGGTCAGGCCGGCGACGAGGATGGGATACCAGAGGCCGAAGCTGATGTCTCCGGTGGCTGCCACCATGGCGAAGGCTATTGTCGGCAGGAAGCCGCCGAACCAGCCGTTGCCTATGTGGTAGGGGAGGCTCATCGAGGTGTAGCGGATGCGGCTGGGGAAGAGTTCGACCAGCAGGGCGGCGATGGGGCCATAGACCATCGTTACGTAGAGGACGAGGATGGTGAGGATTGCGACCACCATCGGCTTGTTGATGCGGGCGGGGTCTGCCTTGTCCGGGTAGCCTGCTGCCTGCAGCGTCAGGGCTGCGGATTTGCCGAAGTTGCGGATGAGGGCTGCCCGTTCGGCGTCGGAGAGGCCGGTGGGATCGGCGATCTCCAGCGTTTTCCAGCCCACCGATATGGTGGCGCCGCTGCCGACACCGGGGGTGTGGATGTTGCTGTAGGAGACGCCTGCCTTTGCCAGGAACGACTTGGCGATGTCGCAGCCGGTGCCGTCGAACCTTGTCTTGCCGATGGGATCGAACTGGACGCTGCAGGTTTTCGGGTCTGCCGAGACGGTTACCGGCGCATGTTCCTGCGCCTCGAACTGGGCCGGGTTGGCGAAGTGCTGCAGGGCGTTGAACAGCGGGAAATAGGTGATCGCCGCCAGCAGCAGCCCGGCCATGATGATCGGCTTGCGGCCGATCCTGTCGGACAGCCAGCCGAAGAACAGGAAGCCGGGGGTGGCGATGGCGAGGGCGATGGCGATCAGGATGTTGGTGGTGGCGCCGTCCACGCGCAGCATCTTTTCCAGATAGAAGAGCGCGTAGAACTGGCCCGTGTACCAGACGACGGCCTGGCCGGTGACGGCCCCGAACAGGGCGATCAGCACGATCTTCAGGTTGCTCCATTGGCCGAAGGCTTCGGTGAGCGGCTTTTTCGAGGTGGTGCCCTCTGCCTTCATCTTCTTGAAGACCGGGCTTTCCTCCAGCTGCATGCGGATCCAGAGCGAGACGCCGAGCAGCAGCACGGAGACGAGGAAGGGGATGCGCCAGCCCCAGTCCCTGAAGGCCTCTTCGCCGACCGCCAGCCGGGTGCCGATGACGATGAGGAGGGCGAGGAAGAGGCCGAGTGTCGCCGTGGTCTGGATGAAGCTGGTGTGGAAGCCGCGCTTTCCGTCTGGCGCGTGCTCGGCGACATAGGTGGCGGCGCCGCCATATTCGCCGCCGAGCGCGAGGCCCTGCAGCATCCGCAGCAGCACCAGCAGGATGGGGGCTGCAACGCCGATCGCTGCATAGCCGGGCAGCAGGCCGACCGCGAAGGTGGCAGCGCCCATCAGCCCCATGGTGACGAGGAAGGTGTATTTGCGGCCCACCATGTCGCCCAGCCTGCCGAACACCAGGGCGCCGAACGGGCGGACGGCAAAGCCCGCAGCGAAGGCGGCGAGTGCCAGGATGAAACCGGTGGTTTCGTTGACGCCGGAGAAGAACTGGACGGTGATGATGGTGGCGAGGAGGCCGTAGAGGTAGAAATCATACCATTCGAACACGGTTCCCAGCGACGAGGCCAGTATCACCATCCGTTCGCCGCGCTTGCCCGTTTCCACCCGCAAACTCTCCGCTGTTCTACCGGCCGTATGGCTCGCAGAAACGGCGGCGCTTGGCCAGTGGTCAGTCGCGGGAAAGTTCTGCGGGGCTGACAGGCACATAGTCGGCGCGCGGATAGGCGCGGCCGCGCTTCACCACCGTTTCGACGCTGCGGATATTCGCCATGTCCTGCAGCGGATCGGCCTTCAGCACCACGAAGTCGGCGAGCTTGCCCGGTTCGATACTGCCGCGTTCCTTCTGCTGGCCGGCGGCGACTGCCCCCATCAGCGTGGCCGAGCGGATCACCTGCAGTGGCGGCATCTTCACATCGCGGACGAGGAACAGCAGCTCTTCATGCACTTCCGGGAAGGCATCGGTGGCCGGCAGGGTGAAATCGGTGCCGGTGGAGATCGGCACGCCCATGGCCGCGGCCTGCTTCGTGAAGTCGATCACGGCCTTGCCGGTGCAGCGAAGCGGCTTGGCCTTCGGGTCCTTCCTGCGCGGGCCTTCCTCGCGCACGAACAGGCTGCCGGTGGCGTCGATCAGGATCTTGTTGGCGAGGATGTCGCGGAAGAGGCCCGCCATCACCGGGTCGTTCGGCTTCAGCAGGCGTTCGTCGACCGGGGTGCGGTCCTCGTAGGAGGGGTGGACGTCGGGCTCCACCTGATAGGCGAGGTAGCAGATGTGGCTGACGCTATCGACGCGCGCGGCGATGCCATCGGCCGGACGGGCGGGGAATACCGCGCTGTGCGCCCAGACCATCAGCCCCTGCCTGTGCGCCTCTGCCGTCAGTTTGGCGACGAGATCTGCGGACAGGTCGGCGTAGATCTTGATCGCGGTGGCCGACGTGCCGCGCACCAGCGTGATGACCTCGGCGATGTTGCTGTTGTTGTCGATGGCGTGCGCCCATGGGGCGGTGCCGACGGGGACGCCGGCGCTGATCGCGGCGACGCGCGGGTCCTTGAAGAAATCCGTGCCGGCGACGACGGCGGCGTAGTAGATGTCGGGTGCGGGAATCTCGCCGACGCGGGCTTCGCGGGCGAGTTCGCCGACCGAGCGGAGATCGTCGGCCATGTCGCGCACCATCGTGACGCCGCCATAGAGATTGCGACGGAGCAGCGCCCGCGCGCGCGTGCTGTTCGGCGGGGTTGCCAGGTGGACGTGGCTGTCGACGAGGCCGGGGATGATGGTACGGCCGCTCACGTCGATGCGCTTTGCGCCGTCTGCCTTCAGCGTGCCGGCGGGGCCTGTGGCGACGATGCGTTCGCCGTCTATCAGCAGATCCTGCCTTGCCCGTGCCGGGGCGCCGGTGCCGTCGATGAGGGTGGCACCCGAATAGAGGACGGGTGCGGCGGTGGCGGGGATGGCGGCCAGCCCGGCGAGCAGGGCGGAGAGAATTCGGATCATGGCCGGTTGCATAGGAAAGCGCCGACTGCCGGGCAACTGTTCGGGGTTTCGCGGCCGCCACCAATCGCGCTAGGGAGCGGCGCAGATGGGAGAGACGACCGTATGAGCAATGCCCTGTACCCCGTTCCAGCCGAGTGGGCCGCGCGCGCGAAGATCAATGCCGAGCGCTATGCCACGCTGTATCGGGAATCGCTGGAGGCGCCGGAGGATTTCTGGCGGCGCGAGGCGGGCAGGCTGGACTGGTCGAAGCCCTTTACGGAGGTCTCGAAATCCTCGTTCGACGAAGCCGATTTCGGGATCAGCTGGTTTGCCGATGGGGAGCTGAATGTCGCCGCCAATTGCATCGACCGGCATCTGGCGGAACGTGGTGAGCAGACGGCGATCCTGTGGGAGCCGGATTCACCGGGGGAAGGCCGGGCGCTTAGCTATCGCCAGCTGCATGAGGCCGTGTGCCGGCTGGCGAACGGGCTGCTCTCGCTGGGGGTTCGCAAGGGCGACCGGGTGACCATCTATCTGCCGATGATCCCGGAGGCCGCGATTGCGATGCTGGCCTGTGCGCGGATCGGGGCGATCCATTCGGTGGTGTTTGGCGGCTTTTCGCCGGACAGCATCGCCGGGCGCATCCAGGATTGCGACAGCCGGATTGTGATTACCGCCGACGAGGGCCTGCGCGGCGGCAAGACGGTGCCGCTGAAGGCGAATGTGGACGAGGCGCTGAAGCGCTGCAACGGCGTGGAAAAGGTGATCGTGGTTGCCCGGACCGGCAACGGCGTGTGGATGGAGGAGGGCCGCGACCTTGCGTATGAAACGCTGGTTGCGGCGCAAAGCCCCGATTGCCCGGCGCTGCCCATGAACGCCGAGGATCCGTTGTTCATCCTCTATACCTCGGGCTCCACGGGGAAGCCGAAGGGGGTTTTGCATACGTCTGGCGGGTATCTGACCTGGGTTTCGATGACGCACGACTATGTGTTCGATTATCGGCCCGGGGAGATTTTCTGGTGCGCGGCCGATGTGGGCTGGGTGACCGGGCACAGCTATGTCGTTTATGGCGCGCTGGCGAACGGGGCGACGACGCTGATGTATGAGGGCGTGCCGAACTTCCCCGATTTCAGCCGCTTCTGGCAGATCATCGACAAGTATCAGGTGGACATCTTCTACGCTGCGCCGACGGCGTTGCGGGCGCTGATGCGCGAGGGCGACGCGTGGGTTTCAAAGACCTCGCGGGCGTCGCTGAAGCTGCTGGGGAGCGTGGGCGAGCCGATCAATCCCGAGGCTTGGGACTGGTATCATCGCGTGGTGGGCGAGGGGCGCTGCCCCATCGTAGATACCTGGTGGCAGACGGAGACCGGCGGGGCGATGATCACGCCTTTGCCGGGCGCGCATGCGCTGAAGCCGGGTTCGGCGAGCTTTCCGATGTTTGGCGTGGAGCCGCAGCTGCTGGACAGCGAGGGCGGGCTGCTGACGGGCGCGGCCGAAGGCAATCTGGTGCTGGCGCGGAGCTGGCCGGGGCAGATGCGCACCGTGTGGGGCGATCATGGGCGCTTTTTCCAGACCTATTTCTCGACCTACAAGGGGAAGTATTTTACCGGCGACGGCTGCCGGCGGGATGCCGACGGCTATTACTGGATCACCGGGCGCGTTGACGATGTCATCAATGTGTCGGGGCACCGGATGGGGACGGCGGAGGTGGAATCCGCGCTGGTGGCGCATGGCAAGGTTGCCGAGGCTGCCGTGGTCGGCTTTCCGCACGACATCAAGGGGCAGGGCATCTATGCCTATGTGACGCTGAACGCGCATGAGGCGCCTTCCGAGGCGCTGCGCCGCGAGCTGGTGGCCTGGGTGCGCAAGGAAATCGGCCCCATCGCGACGCCGGACGTGATCCAGTTCGCGCCGGGGCTTCCGAAGACGCGGTCGGGGAAGATCATGCGCCGGATCCTGCGCAAGATCGCCGAGAACGACATCGGAAGTCTGGGCGATACGACGACGCTGGCCGATCCGTCGGTGGTGGCGGACCTGGTGGCGAACCGGGCGGGGGCGCAATAGGGCGCCACCCGCGCTGCAATCGGCAGGTCCGCGTAATGCAGGGCCTTATAAAGCGGGCGCATCGTCCCCATATGGAGGGGATCGCGCGAGACGGTTCCGTAGGCAGGCGCGACAGAGAGACCATGCTTGTGCTCCCGCTTACAGACAGGAGCAGAATTTGGATCTCAACCAGCTGTATTTCGATCACCAGCTCCTGCTGATGCAGGCGCGCGGAGCCGCATCCGAGGACACACGCCTGCGGCTTGGCTACAATGCCTCGGTCGTCGCGGGATCCATCGAACGCCTGAACAGCGTATCCGGTGCGCCGCGGCTTCGTCACTGGAAGGGTGGCAGTTCCGGACGGTCCGGGCAGCTGCAACTGAAACCTTCAGCCAAGTAAGGATCGCGCCATGGCACAGACATCGACATTCTGCCGCGCACAGCAGGCCGATCATTTGAAGCGCGCTGCAAACGCCAGCCTGGAGAATGTGCGGGCGATCGCCACCACGGCTGCCGCCGCCTGGGGGCATGAAGCCGAACTGGCGCTGGTGCGCGAAGCGAAACGCGATCGTGAAAGCCTGCCGGCGGCCGCATCCGCCGAAGAGGAAGGCGACGACCTGACCTTCAGCGAGAACCCGGACCGGGGCCTCGCGTCCTGATCTTGCGGCAATAGCCTCGGCGGCTCAGCCGATCGAGGGATCTATCAGATATTTCTCGCCGGTCGCCTTGCGCTCGTAGGCGCGCAGGACATCCGGCTGCAGCGCTTCGGCCAGCCCGATCACCTTGGTGTAGTTGCTGACGAAGGTGGTCTTGATTTCGTCCAGCACGCGCTGGCGCATGCGGCCGGAAATCTCCGGGCCGGCCTTCTTCATGAACGGGAACAGCAGCCAGCCCGACACGCTCCAGTCGAAGCCGAAGGCGAGGCGGTTGAGGACGGTGGGGGAGAGATCGAGCGCGCCGTAGATGTAGAGCTGCTTGAACTCTTCCGAGCCGTAGCGGCTGAACGCAGTCATGCGGCTGACGGCGGCGCGCTCCATCGCCTGCACGATGTCGCTGCCCAGCGTGCCGCCGCCGATGGCGTCGAAGGCGATGGTGGCGCCGGTTTCCTTGACCGCCTTCAGCAGTGCGCCCCGGAAATCGCCGTCGGTGCTGTTGAGGACATGGGTGGCGCCGATGCCGCGCAGGATATCCGCCTGCGCCTGTGACCGGACGATGTTCACCAGCGGCACGCCGTCGGCGAGGCAGATCTTCTGCAGCATCTGCCCGAGGTTGGAGGCAGCTGCCGTGTGGATGATGGCCTTGTGGCCTTCCAGCTTTGCCGTTTCCACGAAGCCGAGCGCGGTCAATGGATTGACGAACAGCGAGGCGCCTTCTGCCGAGGTCACGCCATCGGGCAGGGGTACGACCTCGCGCGCCTTTATCTTGCGATAGTCGGCATACATGCCGCCGCCGACCATGGCGACGCGCTTGCCCTGCAGCGCGCGGACGCCGGCGCCGGCTGCCACCACGACCCCGGCGCCTTCGTTGCCGACGGGCATGGATTGGCCGAGCCGCCCCTGCACGCTGGGAAGGCGGGCGGGCGGAATGGTGAAGCGGAGGCCGCCGGAAGTGGTTTCAACGGAGGCGATGTCGGCGGGCCCGACCAGCAGCCCCAGGTCGCTGGGGTTGATGGGGGCGGCTTCCACCCGGACGATCACCTCGTCGTCGGCCGGGTCTCCCAGCGCGACCGTTTCCAGCAGGATGGAGAGGCTGCCGTCCTCTCCTACCAGCGACCGTAGTTCGCGGCCTTCGAATGCCATTTTCCGTCTCCCCAAGATGCAAACCGTCGTTGCCGTCATCCTTGCACCCTGGGGGAGGTGAGGGAAAGCTATCGCTTCACGGTGCTGGCGCCCTGCTGGAACAGCATCTTCTTCTGCTCTTCCGTCATGTCCGCATTCTGCACGTCGGGCCGGTCGGCGATGGCATAGGCGCGCGCCGTTGCCGCGCGTTCGTTGATGGTGTCCACCCAGCGCTGCAGGTTGGGGAGCGGCACCTCGGAACCGGCGATCTGCGCGCCCAGCTTTGCCCAGGGGAAGCTGGCCATGTCGGCGATGCTGTAGGCGCCGCCGGCCAGGAACGGCCGGTCTGCCAGCCGCTTGTCCATCACGTTGAGCAGGCGCAGCGTCTCGTTGGTGTAGCGCTCGATGGCATAGGGGACCTGTTCCGGTGCGTAGTTCCGGAAATGGCCGGCCTGCCCCATCATCGGCCCCAGCCCCGCCATCTGCCAGAACAGCCACTGCAGCACTTCGGCGCGGCCGCCCATATGGCTGAGCGAGGGGATGAACATGTCGTGCTTGTCGGCGAGATAGAGGAGGATCGCGCCGGATTCGAACAGGCTGATGCCGGTGTCGGTATCGACCAGCGCCGGCATGCGGTTGTTGGGCGAGATTTTCAGGAAATCCGGCTGGAACTGCGCGCCTTCGCGGATGTTCACGGGCACGATCTCGTAGGGGAGGCCCGATTCCTCGAGGAAGAGCGTAACCTTGTGGCCGTTCGGGGTGGGCCAATAGTGCAGCTGATACATGCGATTCCTTTCGGGGGGTGCAATTCCAACCGGCCCGTCCTAGCAAGGAAGGGTGACGGCGACACCATCCCTTCCACGCAACCATTTTGCACTGGTCTTTGTTGCATTGCTGGTAACCGCGGCCGGCAATACCGCGCTGCAATCGGTGCTTCCGGTGATCGGCCGGGAGATCCGGATCCCGGACATGGCGATTGCGGTGATCTTCTCGCTGTCGGCGCTGTTCTGGACCTTCAGCGCGCCTTACTGGGCGCGCCGTTCCGACATAGAGGGCAGGCGGCGGCTGATGCAGGTGGGGGTGATCGGCTTCGGCATCTCCATGCTGCTGTGCGCCATCGTCATCCTTTCGGGCATCCACGGGCTGATACCGCCGCTTGTCACCTTCGCGCTCTTCACCGTGGCGCGCAGTCTGTTCGGCGTGTTCGGGGCGGCCGCCAACCCCGCGGCGCAGGCCTATGTGGCCGGGCGCACCAGCAAGGCGGAGCGCACCTCGGCGCTTGCCATCCTCGCATCTGCCTTTGGAATGGGCACCATCCTTGGCCCGGCAATCGCGCCGATCTTCATCCTGCCCATTGTCGAGCTTTCGGGGCCGATGTTCGCCTTTGCCGGCATCGCGCTGTTCGTGGTGATCGCGCTGCAGATGGGCCTGCCCGACGATACGCCGGGGCGTGGCGAAGCGCTGCAGCCGGGGCGGGGCGCTGCCTCCACCATGCCCACCATCGGCGGCATGTCGACGGGGGCGAGCGCCATGGCGGCGGAGGAAACCACCGCCACGGGTGTGCGCGGGCGGATGCGGATCACCGATCGGCGCATCAAGCCCTTCATGATCTTCGGCTTTTGCGCCGGATCGCTGCAGGCGGCGACGGGGCAGGCAATCGGATTTTTCATCATCGATCGCATGGCAGGCGAGTTGAGCGTGCATCCCACGCAGCTCATCTCCATCGCCTTCATGGCGGGGGCCGGGGCGACGCTGCTGGCGCAATGGGGCATCATCCGCCTTCTTGACCTTTCCCCGTCGCAGCTGATGCGCTGGGGCACGCTGATCGCTGCGGTGGGGGTGGCGGGGATCGCCTTTGCTCCGAATTTCCACGCGCTGATCCTGGCGTTTGCGGTGGCTTCGGCCGGCTTCGGCTTTGCCCGGCCGGGGTTCACCGCCGGCTCGTCGCTGGCGGTTTCGCGGGCCGAGCAGGGCGGGGTGGCAGGCGCGGTGACGGCGACCAACGGCGCCTGCTTCATTCTGGCGCCTGCCATCGGCATCGGGCTCTATGAGCTGAAGCCGGAACTGCCCTATTGGCTGAGCGCGATCGGGCTGTTGGCTCTGGCCGTCTATGCCTGGCGCAATCCAGGCCTCCGGAAGAGCGAGGTGGACGTGGCTTCCTAGGAACGCCGGCGGAAGCCTGACTGCGCCATCCGCATCAGCAACAGTGCCGCCAGTTCGGCGCGTTCCTTCAGGCTTTCCACCAGCAGATATTCGTCTGCGGAATGGATGGCGCCGCCGCGCGCGCCCAGCGTGTCCACCACGGCAAGGCCCGTCGCTGCCAGATTATTGCCATCGCAGACGCCGCCGGCGTCGCGCCAGCCTATGCCCAGCCCGAGGTCGGCGCCGGTCGCCTTCACCAGCTCGAACAGGCGCAGCTGGTTGGCGTCCAGCGGCTTTGGCGGGCGGCCGAAGCTGCCGTGGCGGTGGATGGACACCTCGCGCCCGGCGGACACGGCTGCCACCGCTGCATCGAGCGACGCCAGCGCCCGCGCCTCGGCCTCTGGTGTCGAGGGGCGCATGTTCACGCGCAACACTGCTGAATCCGGGACGACATTGTTTGGACCGCCGCCTTCGATTCTGGCGACGTTGACCTTGAGGTCGGGTGCGACCAGTGCAGCGAGCCGAAGCCCCAGATCGGCGGCGGCGAGCACGGCGTTGCGGCCCTTTTCGGGCTCGCGGCCGGCATGGGCGGCGCGGCCCGCCACATGCAGCGCGAAATTGCCGCTTCCGGGGCGGGCGCCGGCCAGCGTGCCGTCGGGCAGGCTCGGCTCGAACGTGAGGCCGGCGTCGACCCGCCGGGCGCATTCCATCAGCAGCGGCGCGGAGCCGGGGGAGGAGACTTCCTCGTCGGAGTTCAGCACCACCTCATAGCCGAGGTCGGCCGCCCAGGGGCTCGCTTCCAGCGCCTTCAGCGCCGCCAGCAGGATGGCGATGCCGCCCTTCATGTCGGCAGCGCCCGGCGCGTTGAGCACGCCGGGTTCGCGCCAGTGGAGCGACTGGAACGGGTGATCGGCGGGGAAAACCGTATCGTAGTGGCCGGTCAGCAGCACGCGCGTCGGCGCTTGCGGCCGGACGACCAGATGCAGGTTGCGGCCGTGCTGGAGCGGCACGACCTCGCCGTCGGCGCGCATCTGGCTTGCCTCGGCTGGTTCCAGCGCCTGCACGTCGCCGAGCGCTGCGAAGGCTTCTGCCAGCAGGGTCGCGGTCGCCTCCAGTCCGGCGAGGTTACGGCTGCCGGAGTTCACCGCGCACCAGCTCTCGACCTGTGCCAGCATTGCCGCCGGGTCTATGGTGCCGAGCGCTGCCTGTTCGGCGGGTTGCAGGCTCATGCGCCGGGTTCCAGCCGCCGGCCTGGCGAGATCTCCTGCGGATCGACCAGCACATGGATCAGCGCGGCGCGGCCCCGGCAACGCCTTAGCGCGGGGGCGAAATCCGCCGTTTCGCGCACCGTCTCGCCGTGCAGGCCGAAGCTGCGGGCGAAGGCGGCGAAATCCGGATTGGTGAGGCGCGTGGCGCTGGGGCGGCCCGGGAAATCGCGCGCCTGGTGCATGCGGATGGTGCCATATTGCGCATTGTCCATCACCACGAACAGGGTGGTTGCGCCTTCGTGCGCCACGGTTGCCAGCTCTTGCCCGGACATCAGGAAATCGCCGTCTCCGGCGACCACTACCACCTGCCGATCCGGGTGCAGGATGGAGGCGGCGATGCCTGCGGGCACGCCATAGCCCATGGCGCCCGATGTCGGTGCGAGCTGGGTGTGGGCGTGGCGGTGCAGGTGGAAACGGTGCAGCCAGGCGGCGAAATTGCCGGCGCCGTTGCAGAAGATGGTATCCGCCGGGAGAGTGGAGAGGGCGCCGATGACGGCTGCGGGGTTTACGCCCTGTTGGACTGCGGTGGGCTGTGCCCAGTTGCGGTGCAGGGCGGCGCATTGCGCCACCCACTCGGAGCGTTCCTGCGCCGGTAACTCGGCGAGTGCCTGCAGTGTCGGTCCGGCCGCTGCATGCACGGCGAGGCGCGGCTGCCAGCAGCGGCCCAGCGCGCCGGCGTCGCCGCATATGTGGACCAGCGTTTGCGAGGCGAATTGCTGGTCGAACAGGCCATAGCCCTGTGTTGCATTCTCGGTGAGGCGGGCGCCGACGACGAGCAGAAGGTCGGAGGACTTCACCGCCGCCAGCAGCGCCGGATTGGCGCCGAGGCCCAGCTCGCCGGCATAATGTGGGTGCGTGTTGTCGAAGCGGTCCTTGCGGCGCCAGCTGGTCACTACCGGAACACCCAGCCGCACGGCGATTTCTTCGGCCAGCGCCTTGTCCGTGGCGGTCCACAGCGGCCCGCCGAGCATCAGCATGGGCCGCTTGGCGGACGCGAGCAGGTGGGCGATTGTCTCCATGGCGTCAGGGGAAGGTGCGGGTGCGGATACCGGCGCCGGGGGAACGGCGCGGCTTTCGGAAGGAAGCCCCAGCTTGTCGTCGGGGAGCACCACCACGACCGGGCCGGGCCGGCCGGAGATTGCCGTTGCCAGTGCTGCCGCCATCTGTTCGCCGACGCGATCCGGCTCGCGCAGCACCACCACCTGCTTGGCGATGCTGCCGAAGAATTGCGCGTAGTCGACCTCCTGAAAGGCTTCGCGGCCGAGCATGTCGTCGCCGACCTGCCCTACCAGCAGCAGCATCGGCGTCGAATCCTGCTGCGCGGTATGCAGCCCGATCGAGGCCTGCGTGGCGCCGGGGCCGCGCGTGACCATGGCGATGCCGGGCCTGCCGCTGAGCTTTGCCGCCGCCTCGGCCATGTTGGCCGCCGCTGCTTCATGCCGGCAGGTGACGAGGCGCACGTCGACATCGCGCATGGCATCGAGCAGCGCGAGGTAGGATTCGCCCGGAACGGCGAAGGCGTGGGTGATACCGGCGGCGGAGAGACTTTGGGCGATGACGGTGGCAACGGTTTTCGACATGCCGTCGAAAGAGCGCGTCGACCCCGCTCTTGTCAACAATGCCCCCCGCCTGCTAGGGCCGCGCCTCCCGCAAAGGGAGCCGCGACGGAGCGGTGGCCGAGTGGTCGAAGGCGCACGCCTGGAAAGTGTGTATAGGTCAAAAGCCTATCGTGGGTTCGAATCCCACCCGCTCCGCCAAAACGGCCTTTCTTGGCTTATCTCGACATCTCACAAATTGGAATTTCTCTAAGAAACGCAAAGAGTTTTTGCGTCGGTTCGCTTCTTGGCATATCCTGACTTCTCTGCCTGCATGTGGGACAGAATGAGGGAACGTGGGACATGGGCAAGCTTTCTGCCACCGGCATTCAAGCGCTGAAGGAGCCGGGGCGCTATGGCGACGGCGACGGCCTTTTCTTCTGGGTTCGGCCCAGCTCCAAGAAGGAATCGGCCGGCAAGGCGGTGTCAAAAAGCTGGATTGTGAGGGTCCAGAAGGCGGGAAAGCGTCGAGATATCGGCCTTGGCGGATATCCGAAGGTCAGCCTAGCGCGCGCTCGGGAGCGAGCTGGAGAGATACGTTCTCAGGTCGAAGATGGGCTAGATCCGGTTGCGGAGCGCAAGAAGTCGGCGGGCATGCCGACGTTCAAAGAGGCTGCCGGGCTCGTCTACGCGGAGCATGAGAAGGGCTGGCGCAACGCGAAGCACGCGGCACAGTGGATGCGAACGCTTGAGAGCTATGTGTTCCCCGCCATCGGCGACAAACCTATCAGCGCCGTTGAACATGGGCAGGTTCGCGATATCCTGGCGCCGATCTGGCTTACGAAGGCGGAGACGGCCCGCCGGGTGCTGCAACGCATCGCCACTGTCTGCGATTGGGGTTTCAGCAAGGGGTATCGGCCTGCAGAGCTGCCGCGCCGCTCGATAGTGAAGGGTCTTCCGCGGCAGCCCAAACGGGACGGCCACTTCGCCGCGATGCCCTTCGAAGGGGTGCCGGCCTTCGTTGAGCGGTTGAGGGAACGCGAGGGCATTTCGCGCCTGGCGCTTGAAGCGGTAATCCTGACCGCCGTTGGCAGTGGGGAAATCCGCGGCGCCGTGTGGGACGAAGTCGACCTTGAAGCGGCTTTATGGACCATCCCCGCGGCGCGGATGAAGGCCGGCAAAGAACATGTCGTGCCCCTCTCTCCGGCCGCCGTCGATGCGTTCCGGCGCGCCATTCCGTATCGCAAGCGCCAGGTGAAGAGCCGACCCGATCTCGTGTTCCCAGGCCAGAACAAGGGAATGCCACTCAGCGATATGGCATTGACGAAACTGTTGCGCGACATGGACATCAAGGTCACGGCACATGGCTTCCGCTCGAGCTTCCGCGATTGGGTTGCGGAGAAGACGAGCTTCGCCGGCGAGGTCGCCGAAATGGCGTTGGCGCACGCGATCGGCTCCAAGGTTGAGGCTGCCTATCGGCGCGGCAATCTGCTGGAGAAGCGGCGCCAGCTGATGGACGCTTGGGGGCGGTTCGTCACCTCGGAGAACGGCAAGGTCGTGCAGATCGCGAGCGGGGTGGCGGCGTGAGCGGCAGGCGCACCACAATCAGGGTCTGCCGTGAATGTCACCAACAGCTGCCGGCTGATGATTTGCCCGCCAGAGCACATCGCGTCCAATCAGCGCTACTAACGCACGGCATTGGCCTAGAGCGGCTGATAAGGACGGCAGTGCGGGCAAGTGCAGACGAAAGCGTAGAGGTAACCACGGCTACGCTCGCCGCAGCGTTGCGCGTGATTTCGGAGCGGGGAAGCGCCGGCGAGATTAGGGCGGCGCTGCGATTGATGGAACAGGCGCTTGATCGCCGAGACGGAGTAGTCACCTTGCAGTTGGTCGGTAAACGACCGGGCCGGCGGCGAGGAGGCACCGCTCAGCGTAACGCAGATATCGCTTTGTTTGTGGAAGAGCAGGCGCGGGCGTTGGGGAACGTGGAGCCTGCCATTGCCGCTGCAGAAGCTCGTTTCGGGCTAAAGCGCGACATGATATTCAAGGCGATTAGGCCATTTCGGGAAAAGCCGCCGGCCCCGGTAGAATAATTATCGCCTAAATGTTCTACCGGGACTTGCTTGCCCCGCGGACCAATGCGGCATGAATAGGAGGCCTCACCAGTCAGGAGGCCTTGGGTAATGTCCGAACTCATCACGGTGCAGGAACTGGCGCAAGAGAAGCGCATCAGCATCCCAACCATCTATCGCCTGCACGCTCGCGGCGAGATTCCGTTCGTTAAGATTGGCCGCGCCACGCGCATTCGTCGGTCAGATGTTGACGCCTGGGCAGCGGGCCTGCCCGTGACTGGCAAGGCGGCCTAAGCCGCGCAAATACGCCGGCAATACGCCGGGGAGGCCGTTCCAGCCGGGCAATCCCGGCAAGCCACCTGGAACGCGCCATCGCATTTCACGAGCAGTGGAAGAGCTGCTCGCTGGCGAGCACGAGAAGTTGAGCCGAAAGGCTATCGACTTGGCACTTGCAGGTGACACTGTAGCGCTTCGACTGTGCCTCGATCGCATTGCGCCGGCTCGCCGGGATGCGCCGATATCGATTGCACTTCCCAGCGTTCGGGATGCCGCTGGGCTAGTCGAGGCGGGAGCAGTCGTTGCCGCTGCATTAGCCGCCGGCGAAATCACCCCCGAAGAGGCCGCCCGCTGCATGGCGGTGCTGCATGCCCAGCGGCAAATCATCGAAACTGGCCAGTTCGCGGAGAGGCTCGCGGCGCTGGAGGCTGGGCACGTGGAACTACAGCCTCATTGGCCAGTGTCGGCGCAGCCGGCGATCGAACCCTCGCATGATAGCCCGGCGACCATTGTAGATGAAGTCGGGCCGGCAACTGCGTGGCGTGCCCCATCGCCAGCAGAAGCGGACGTAATGGGGCGCATATCCCTCCTGCCTCACGACGCCGCCATTGGCGGCCCTTGGGGACAAGTACGGCAAGATCTAGCGCCGACGGCGACACTTCTCGCGCTCGAAAAAGAATGCCGAATGCTAGAAGTGCTTTCGCATCGCGACGGCCATATCCGCGTGCGGTGGACCGACCTGGGCGCAAACTGGCGGAGGCAAGCAAATGGCTAACCTCAGCTTCAAGCTGGGGCGGCTGGAGCGGCTGGAGCGGTCGAAGCGCGCACCCAGCACACCCGCCTTAGACCTAATCGGCTTCCTGGAGGGCTTTGTGCCCACCGCACGGCGAAGCCCTCAGCACGAGTTCAGCGCGAGAGACCTGCTATCCACGATGGGTCTGTCTCTCGAGGGCGCCGAAGCAACCCTCGGCATTGAAATTGGAGGCGACGCTTGATCGCGCTCCACCATCACCGCGGACCTCATCCCACCCGCGTAGAGCCGGGGGATGGCTTCCATTCCTTCACCTCCCCCGGTTCGCCATTGAGGAGAAATCGAGATGCACAGCGGATTGCGCGCAACTCTGGCGCGGCTCGAACGCGCTGCCGACGCCCGGCGTCCGAAGAATATCTTGATGCTCTTTCGGGACGAGCACGGCGTCTATCGCACGCTCGAAGGCAAGATACCGATCAGGGGGGCGATGGTGACCCACTGCATTCCTGGCGACGAGCGCCTCTGAAGGCCAGAGGCGGAGGTTTTGTCCGCCTAACCTGCCCTTCTCCAACGAGTTCCAATGGGCATAGCTTCCCACATTCCGTCACCGTCGTGACGACGCAGCCGAGCCGAAAGCGGAGAAATCCATGAGCACGGGAATATCCAATCTGAGCGAATTTCGCGCAGGGATCGCACAGGACAAGCGCGACCTCGCCGACCTCATCAACCGGGAAACCCGCGCAATTGCGCTCGGCATCCTGGCTCGTCTGGTCGACATGTCACCGGTCGACACGGGCCGCTTCCGCGGAAACTGGCAGGTCGATATCGGCCGAGCGCCGGAAGACGAGTTGGATACCACCGACAAGTCTGGCGCGGCGACGAAGGCGAAAGGCTCCGCAACGATTGCCGGCGCGGCGCCATTCGAACCGATCTATCTCGTCAACAACCTGCCGTATGCCGGCGCGCTCAATGACGGGCATTCGCGACAGGCCCCTGCCGGGTTTGTGGAAGCCGCAGTTGATCAGGTCGCCGGAGCCTTCAGATGAGCACGGCAAATGAGAAGCTGCTGAATGCATCGATCCGACACGCCATTTTCCTTGAGACGTTCAAGGGCGGCGAAGCGAAGCGCCTGGTCGCGCTTTACAAGCAGCTCGATGGTGACCTGGTCGCGCAACTGGCCCGACGTGACCCGTCGAGCGCCAAAGGGCGCTATCGGACCGTGCGGCTTCAGCTGCTGCTCGAGGACGTAAAAGACATCCTGCACGCATTTGGCGGCAAGCTTCGGGCCGAGACGTTGGCGACGCTGGAAGAGTTGGGCGACATCGAGGCGGATTTCGGCGTCAAGGCGATCAGTGCCGCGCTGCCGATCTCTGTCGAGGTCGTGCGGCCATCGTCTGCCCAAGTGAGGGCAGCCATGATTGCCCGTCCGTTCCAAGGCAGTCTCTTGAAGGAATATTATGCCAGTCTTGAGGCGCTGGCACAGACCAGATTCCGGGCCGCTATTCGCATGGGCGTCATTCAGGGCGAAACGATCGATCAAATTGGCCAGCGACTGCGGAATGCCACCGCATTCAGCCGACGCGGCGCGGAGATGGTGGCGCGGACCGCCATAAGCCACGTCTCGGCCGTTGCCCGCCAGATGACCTATGCTGACAATGCCGACATCCTGAAAGGTCTGCGCTGGGTCGCGACGCTCGATGGTCGTACCTCCGCGGTTTGCCGAGCGCGGGACGGCGAGGTCTATCCGCTGGGCAGCGAAGGCCTCATTCCAGCCCATTGGGGCTGCCGGAGCTCGTTTAGCCCGATCCTGAAAAGCTGGCGCGAAATGGGCATTGATGCGGAAGACGCGCCAGAGGGCACCCGCGCTTCGCTGGATGGGCAAGTTCCAGCGTCCACGACCTATGGTGAATGGCTCAAGGGAACGCTCCGCAATTTCCGGTGCCCCAACGGCACGTTGCCTTTCACGTTCCTGGGCGATGGTCGCGACTGTGACCGAGCGACTGAGGCGGCATCCATTGCAACCGCCTTGTCATCGTTCCTGCGAACGGATGAAGGTGCTGCTATCAATCCGAACATCATCGCCAAGGGCGCTGGACGGGATTTCATCGCTGCTGTGGCTTAGCCATTTCGGGGAGTCGGGCATGTCTCTGGCGCGTTGGAGCGCGCAATGAGCGCTGCCTGCAATATTGGGTGTCGCCCATGCAATCGGGTATGCGCAGCCGTTATGCGCTCGCCAGCCTTTTACTCTCGCGAGCTGGAGGCGGCGAAGGAAGCCATGCAGAGGGGGGAAGAAGGCGCGGCAAGGCGTATCGAGGTTGCTCAAAATCTGATCGAATACTCGCTTCGGCAGGTCGCTGAACTTCGGGCTCAGAAACTCGCCCCTTTCGATGCTCAGACGTTTGCCCGCCCCGGCATCATGGTTTCAACCCACAGTGGCAATTGTTGAGGTGGAACCTTGGGGCGGCTTTCGGGCCGCCCCTACTCTCGAGAGAGAACTAGGCGGGATCGACATTCAGGATTTCCAAACGGGCTGATCGCTGATTCATAGGGCTCCGTGTTGAACGCGGAGCGGACGATGGGGATCAAGCGGTACGAGTTGAACGATGCGCAGTGGGCGAAGATCGCGCTGCTGCTGCCGGGCAAGGCGGGGGATCCTGGACGGACGGGGTCGGATAACCGATTGTTTGTGAACGGATGTTTGTGGGTTCTGAGATCTGGAGCGCATTGGTGCGACCTGCCTGAGCGC
>NZ_JADCUC010000012.1 GCF_016464365.1 Sandaracinobacteroides hominis
GTTCGGCCGCCTCACAGACTGGAGGCGCATCCACACCAGATACGCCCCCTGCGCGCACACCTTCTTCTCAGCCATCTGCATCGCCGCAACCGTCATCTTCCGGATCAGTCAATGAGTCCTGAGCCTAACATTCAAAACTCCCAGTGCAGCGGAGTAGCAATCAGTCGGCTTCCTACAAGTGTTTGAAATAAAAGGTCTCCGAAGGAGGCCGTTTCGCCGATCTGGAGCGCTTTCTATGCTCCAAGAGGTTGACCCGTCTCAAACTGGTGAGCTCCCGAGATATCCTCGACTTTCCATCTGTTTCCCTTGAAAGTGAACAAGGTCTCGGCGCCGTCGCTGAAGCTGGTGCCATTCCATGCGATCACTTGCAGCGAAATGCGGTCACGGCGCTCGACATGGAGCCAGTTGAAGCTCTGGGGCTCGTCGTTTCGCAGCCGCGTCGAGGTTGCCGTGCCAGCCTGGATCACAAGCGAAGCGCCGAGATTTTCCGCCATGCTGCTCGCCGACTCTGCATAGGTGCGATGGAAATGGCCTGCGAGGGCAATGTGAACGCCAGCTTCGCGAGCGGCAGACACAGCATTTTCATGGCCGCCGACGGCTTCAGACAGTTCGGACCCCTTCCCGATCGGCATCGCAAACAGCGGATGGTGGGTAACAAGGATGCGCGTCTTCTGCTCGGGCACCAGGCGGAATCGTTCCCGTATCAACGCCAGCTGCTCCTGGTTGATGCGTCCGCCCTTGATCGTCAGGGAACGCGCCGTGTTGATGCCAAGGACGGCCACATCGTCATCCTCGAACCATGGAACAAGATCGTTGCTGACAAAGCGCTTGTAGCGATCAAGGGGTGCGCCGAACCGGCGGATGATGTCGTAAAGCGGGATGTCGTGGTTGCCCGGAATTGCCAGTAGCTTCAGCCCGGCGTGGCGCAAGCGATTGAGATATCCGGATGCCTCCCGGAACTGGGAAACGCGTGCGCGCTGGGTAAGATCGCCGCTGATGACCACCAGATCGGGGCGACGTTTTTCAAGCCAGGCTTCTGTGGCTGACACGATCTTCGGGTTATGGGCGCCGAAGTGGATATCGGACAGATGGGCGATGCGCGTCATGGCGCTGCCGTCGCGACTGTCGGTTGATCAGCCGGCACCGCGACGTCGATGGCCCGTTCGGCAATACGGACAACTGCCGGCGTGCGGGCCAGCAGCTCGCCGTCGATCGAGATCCGTTGGCGGGGCCTGCTATCCAGCCGAAGCGATTTTCCGCGGAACTCGGTGGTTGTCTCGTTGCGCGAGCGCAGCTTGAAGAATTTGGCGTACCAATCCCACGAGAGCCGCAATCGGCTTTGACCGGTGACAACCTGCACGACGATGTCGCCGCTATCGACATCGGTCGTATCCGCCAGCTCCACGCCCCCGTGAAATCGGCCATTGAAGATGCGCACCTCTGTTGCCCATAGCCTGTGGACCTCGGTGCCGTCATCGACGCTCAGCCGGATCGGGCGGAAGCGAAGGAAGCAGCGCGCCGCCCATATGAAATAGCCTATGCGCCCCAGATAGCGCTTGAGCTCGTGCGGTACGGTCTTTGCGATCATCGGCCCCAGGCCGAGGGATGCCGCATTCAGGAAATAGTCTTCGCCGATCATGCCCAGATCAATGCGACGGCGGCGGCCGTTTGCGATTGCCGCAACTGCGCCATCGAGATCGAGCGGCAAACCCAGGGTGCGTGCGAAGCTGTTGGCGGTGCCCAGCGGCAGGACAGCGAAGACACAATCGTGCCCAACCACTTCATCGACAACACCAGACAAGGAGCCGTCACCCCCGCCCACGATCACCATCGGAGCGCCCGACTGCACGGCGTCCCGCACCGTGTTCCGGAGTTTGGCGGGATCGCGAACAGCATGCGCCGCAATCAGTTGGACACCGGCCCTTTCGAGTTTTTCCCTGGCCTCATTGAACGCAGCTTCGCCCTGGCGCGAACGCGCGTTGACGATCAGCACCGCGCTTCCGGGGACAGATGCGGGGAGAACAGTCTCCGATGGCATGGTGCTGGATGTGCTCATCCAGCGCTAACTTCCGAAACAGCTTGTTTGCTCCGCAGCCAGGACGTGAACAACCGAAGATCACACCGTCCTCTATCTGGCGTCGATGTCGACGACGCGCTGACGCTTTCGGAAGGCGCGCCGGAGGTCCTCCCGGTCGATCCGGGACTGGCGGGCGGCAACGCAGCGGATGGTGGGGCTCAAACTGGCCGGCATTCCGGAAAAATGGAAAGAGAAAGGCCGAAAAGCGGAAAGACCGCAACCCCGCCCGTCCCCTACACAGGCCCCCATCGCAAAGGGGGAACGCGTTGCGCCGGAAAAGGGCGTCCGGCGGGCTGCCCGGCCTTTGCCCAGTGAACCGCAGGTAACTGGAAACAGGGGTAGAATGATGAACAGCGCAGCTAAATTCCGCCGCAGGTCCGTCTCTTCGCTGCTGGGCGCCACGGCGCTTGCGGCGCTGCTCTATGCCAATCCGGCGCTTGCAGATGAATGCAGCAGCGGAGGCGATCGCGCCGATCAACGCCGTCGCCGCCAAATGCATCGATACGCTGCTGCCCAGCGCGTCAAAGCGAGCGGCGGACAAGGTGCTGGCAGGCGGCTTCCTGACGGTCCCGGACGTGGCGAGCGTCGAACCCTGGCGCTCGATCATGGAGCGCAACAGTGCAAGGCCGCTCCCGCCCGCGATTCCCCTGCTTCTGGTGCAGGGAGGCGCGGATGTGATCGTTCAACCCGCCGTCGGCCATGGCTGGATAGCCAGCAAGAACGCCGATGCGGTGACAGCCTGGATCGCCGACCGCTTTGCCAGCCGGCCCGCGCCGGAGAGTTGCGGCACGGCGAAGGATTGAACCAGCCGCGCGCAGGGGCCGAAATGCGCGGGCTGGATCACCCGGCGGGATGCAGCTCCGCCGAGGCGATATGCCAGCTGAGCTGTTCCGCCGTGGCGCCGGGCACGCCGTTCACCCGGCGCAGCGTATAGGTGCCGGTGAAGCGCTGCGCGACACCGCTGTCCAGCGTCGCCTCCACCTCGACCATGACGGTCACATACATCGACCCCGCAGCCCCGTCGGGCGGGCTTGCCGACACGATGCGAACCGCGGTCGAACGGGTATGCGCAAAGCCGTTGGCGAAGCCCGCGAGGCCCTTGCCGCTCGCCGCGCCGCCGTCCGCCCAGCTGGCATAGGCCCGCCGGAAGTCGCGCGCGGCCAATGCGGCATAATAGTCCTGCACCACTGCGGCAGCCGCCGCACTCTCTTCGGCCATCGAAGGGACTGCGGGTTGCGCCGAAAGGGCCTGGGGCACGGCAACACAGATGGCGACGGCAACCGGGAAAGCTATCCTCATGCCCATCGGCCGACTCCTTCCATTACTGCATCACAGCCGACCATAGCATCAACGCGCGGAGTCCCTTGCCAGCTGCTCGCTCAGGCTTCGGATTGCGGCCGGATAGGCCGGGCCGCCGCAGACGGTCCATGCCTGGGGTATCCTGAGGCGCGGGATGGAGGCGATGACCGGGTGGTGCAGCAGCTCGGTGCCCTGGTCGGCGATCCTGTCGCTCGCGGTTTCGACGATAAGATAGTCGGGATTGGCAATGGCCATTTCCTCGAGGCCCAGTTGCGCCAGCGCAGGCTTGTGAAGCACGGCGGCCAGATTTCGCAGGCCGACGCGCTGCATCATATCGTCCACCAGCGTGCCTGTGCCGGTCAGGTAGCCGCGCCGCTGATAATAGGCAGCGACAGCCCCTTTTCCGGCATTTGCGGGAATCCGCGCCAGCTGCTGCGCCATGTGGGCGATCAGTTGCTCACCCCGCTCAGGGTATCCGATGCCGTTCGCAACCAGCCTGATCTGCGCGACGACATCGGCATAGCTTTCGGCGGACGGCAGATCGAGCGTTGCGATATGCCGGCCCTTCAGCTGCTCCATTGTCTCGCGGCGACGCCCCGGGCTGGCGATGATCAGATCCGGCCGGAGCGCCAGCACGTCCTCGGCAGAGCCCCGGCTTACCGGGAGCCCGCCAGCCTTTGCCGCAGCCGCCGACATCTGCGGATCGCGGGCATAGATGGTGAGCGCGGCGATCTGCGACGGATCAGCCAGCGCCATCAGATATTGGTCAGCGCACAGGTTCAGCGACACGATCCGCTGTGGGCGCTGGATGGGCGCAGCGCCCAGCAGCAAGGGCAGGAAAAGCAGCAGGCCGAGGATGCGGGACATATTTGCCGTTTGCCCTGAACGCCGCGCCCACGCTAGGGGTCGCCCGCCCGGGACGCATTCCGCGACGGGCATGCCAGACGCAATGACGGGGCGAGACGATTTTGACACCGCGATGGCTGTGGCCGCTGCTGCTTTTTCTGTTTCTCGCGGCAGCCCTTCTGTCGATGGGCGTCGGCAGTGCGGCTATTCCGCTTCCCCGCCTTTTGTCGGCGGCGTTCGGCAATGGCGATCCCGTCGAGCGGGCGATCCTGCTGGAACTGCGGTTGCCGCGCACGATTCTGGCGTTGGCCGTCGGCGCGATCCTGGGGCTTTCAGGCGCGGTGCTGCAGGGCTGGCTGCGCAATCCTCTGGCCGATCCATCGGTCCTCGGCACGTCCAACGGGGCGGCGCTCGGGGCAGTTGCGGCGCTGTATTTCGGGCTTGCGGCCGCGCACCCGGCCTTGCTGCCGGTGCTGGGAATTGCCGGGGCGGTGATCAGCCTGCTGCTGCTGCTGGCGCTCACCAGGGGCTCCGAAAGCCCGCTCATCTTCATTCTCGCCGGTATCGCGGTGGGTACGCTGGCGGGCGCCGGCATCAGCCTTGCCCTGAACCTGTCGCCCAATCCCTTTGCCGCGATGGAAATCACCACCTGGCTGCTGGGCAGCCTGGAGGATCGCTCGTTCCGGCATGTGCTGCTCGCCCTGCCCTGCATCGCCATCGGCCTGCTGCTGTTTGCCGGAACCGGTCGCGCGCTCGATGCGCTGAGCCTTGGTGAGGAAAGCGCGGCCTCGCTGGGTATCGATCTTGGGCGGGTGCGGATGCGCATCCTTCTGGGCCTTGCCATCGGGGTGGGTGGTGCCGTGTCGGTTACGGGGGCGATTGGCTTCGTCGGCCTCATCGTGCCGCATCTCATCCGTCCCTATACCGATCGCAGCCCCTCGGCCGTCCTCTGGCCCAGCGCCGCCGGCGGCGCCGTGCTGCTGGCGTTCGCCGATATAGCCGTGCGGCTGGTGCCGACCAGCAACGAGCTGAAGCTTGGCGTGGTGACCGCTTTCCTGGGTGTTCCCGTCTTCCTGGCCCATCTGCTGAAGGAGCGGCGGATATGGTAGCGCTGGCCGCCGAGCATGTGGGCGTCAGGCTGGGGGGGCGCGATGTCGTGCGCGATGTCTCCATGCGGCTGTCGGCCGGAACGCTGGTGGGGGTGCTTGGCCCAAACGGGGCCGGAAAATCCAGCCTGATGAAAGCGCTGGCGGGGCTGCTGCCGCACAGTGGCCGGGTGCTGCTGGACGGCGTCGATGTCGCCGGGCTTGCGCGGTCGGAAACGGCGCGGAAGCTCGCCTATCTGCCGCAGGGCCAGACCCTGCACTGGCCGCTTGCCGTGGAACGGCTGGTGGGGCTGGGGCGGCTGCCGCATCTGGCGCCGCTGTCGGCGATAGGCCCTGCGGACCGCGCCGCCATCGAACGCGCCCTGCAACGGGCAGATGTCGCGCATCTGGCCGGGCGGGCGGCCACCGAGCTTTCGGGCGGCGAACGCGCACGGGTGATGCTGGCGCGGGCCCTGGCAGTCGAAGCGCCGGCGCTGCTGGTGGATGAGCCGCTCGCCAATCTGGATCCGGCGCACCAGATCGCCGGCATGGAACTGCTGCGGGCCGAGGCGGATGCCGGCGTGCTGGTTCTGGCGGCCTTGCACGACCTGCCGCTCGCCTATCGGCACTGCGATCATATCCTGCTTCTGCACGAGGGGCAGCTTGCAGCCGAAGGCCCGGCCGAAACCGCGCTGACGCCGGAGACCCTGGCTCGGGTCTATGGCATCTCCGCCAGTTTTGGCTCGCCCGGCGAACGGCTGCTGATCCCGCGGGAGCGGATTCGCTGATGCGCCGCCTGTTGCTTGCTGCGGCGCTTGGAACGGCGGCCGCCATCCCGGCTCATGCAAATGACATGGACGACATCGTCGTCAGCGTCTCGCGTCAATCGCTTTCCGCCGACCAGATCGCAGGGTCGCTGAGCGTGCTGGACAAGCCCGCCATCGACCGCGCCGGCGATCTTGTCATCTCCGACCTGCTGCTGCGGACTCCGGGCGTCAGCCTGACGCGCAACGGCGGCTATGGCACCACCACCGCTGTTCGAATTCGCGGCGCCGAAAGCGAGCAGACCGTGCTGCTGATCGACGGGGTGAAGCTGAACGATATGGCGTCCGCCGGCGGCGGCTATAATTTCGCCAATCTGCTGACAGGCGATGCGAGCCGGATCGAGATCCTGCGCAGGCCGCAATCGATCCTGTGGGGCAGCCAGGCAATCGGGGGGATCGTCAGCGTCGAGACGCCGCTTGCCACACGGCCGTTGGAGGGCAGCCTTGACCTCGAAGGTGGCAGCCGGGGCACGGTGAGCGCCCGCGCTGCGCTGGGGGCTGTTCGCGGGCCGCTGTCGGTGAGGGTTGCGGGGCAGGTTTTCACCACCAGCGGGGTTTCCGCGATCAGCCCCGACTTTGGCGGCACCGAAGCGGACGGCTACAGCAACCAGTCGCTTACCGGGCGGGCCGTGTTGCAGCTGTCGCCTGCGCTCAGCGCCGACTTCCGTGGATATCATGCCAGCGGACGCACCGATATCGATTCCACCCGCGCCGACAGCGCCGAGGTCGCCTATACCAGCGAATATGCGGGCTATGCCGGGCTGGTGCTCGCAACGCTCGATGGCCGCCTGCGGCATCGGCTCGGGTTCAGCCAGACCGGGACCGACCGCGCCAACTTCAATCCAACGCTGGCACGGCAGCAGACCTTCGATGCCAACGGCCGCACCCGACGGGTCGACTATCAGGGCAATTTCGATCTGCGGAAGGGGATTTCCGCCGTATTCGGGGCCGAGCATGAGGAAAGCCGCTTCCGCAGCGTGTCGCCTCCCGCATCGCTCTCCCGGCCCGTTCCCGAACCCGCGCGGGGGCAATCGGCGACCGACAGCGTCTATGCGCAGCTTTCGCTGGAGCCGCTGAACGGCCTCACGCTGTCGGGCGGACTGCGCTTCGACGAGCATGACAGCTATGGCGGCAAGCTGCTTGGGGCGGCCGGGGCGGTCTGGCGGACGCCCATTGGGGCCACTCTTAGAGCCAGCTGGTCGGAAGGCTTCAAGGCACCGACGCTCTACCAGCGCTTTTCCGAATATGGGAACGACAGGCTGAGGCCGGAGCAGGCAAGGGGCTGGGAGGTAGGCGCCGAACAGCCCCTGTTTGGCGAGCGGCTGTTCCTGGGGGCGACCTGGTTTCAGCGGAAGTCTTCCGACCTCATCATCTATACGGGCTGCGCGGCGGTAAGCAGCAACCCGCTCTGCTTCACGCCGGCCGGGCAGCCAAGGGCGGGCTATTACGAGAATGTATCGGAAGCCTTCGCGCATGGGGTGGAGGCGGTTGTGCGGGCGTCTCCGCTGGATGGCCTGACGCTGGAGGGGAACTACAGCCTTGCAGCCTCGGAAGACCGTTCGCCCGGGTCTGCGACCAACGGCCTGCAACTGCCGCGCAGGCCGCGACAGAGCTGGTATCTGGGGGCCGGCTATGCGCCGTCTGCCGGCTATCGGCTGGCGGTGTCGATCCGGCATTCGGGCGAGGCGTTCGACAATGCCAGCCACAGCATTCGCCTGGCACCCTATACGTTGGTGGACCTGCGCGCCGAGTTGCCGGTTTCGGACGAAATCCGGCTGGTGGTGCGGGCAGACAACCTGTTCGACACACGGTATCAGACCGCCTATCGCTATGGAACGCTGGGGCGAAGCCTCTATGCCGGGCTGAGAGCGCGGTTCTGACCGCCGGAACTCCGGGCCAGATTTTGGGAGTGCCGAATGCCGTTGAAGCCGGTCGGGAAAGGGCCAGCCGTCGTCGCCTGCAGCAGTTGCCGCCATTCGCGCGAGGCGCAGGAGGGGCCGGATGGTCGCCGCGGCGGAGCGCAGCTCGCGCAAGCCCTGAGGCGGGTCAAGGCCTCTGATCCGGCCTATGAGGCGGTTGCAGTGGAGGAGATGCCCTGCCTGTTCGCCTGCACGGAGTTCTGCACGGTCCACATCCGCGCACCGGGAAAGATATCCTATGTGCTTGGACGATTTGAGCCGGTCGACGAGGCGGCGCGCGCCATACTGGATTACGCCCGTGCCTATGCGGCGAGCGAGATTGGCCAGGTGCCGTTTCGCGAATGGCCGCAAGGGGTGAAGGGGCACTTCATCACCCGGCAGCCACCCGAGGGCTTTCTGTTCGAATGATCGGCTTTGCTTCGGTTTCGGCGTTCGAGGCAGCCCTGGCGGCGCTGCCTGCCGCGTGCGAAGCCGCGCGCGCGGAGGCTCTGGCGCGGCAAGGCGAGCTGACCAAACCGGCCGGATCGCTTGGCCGTCTGGAAGAGATTGCCTTGTTCATGGCCGGATGGCAGCAGCGTGCGATCCCCACCCTGACAGCGGGCAAGGCGGTTGTCTTCGCCGGCAACCACGGGATTGCGGCGCGCGGTGTCAGCGCCTTTCCCGCCTCCGTCACGCTGCAGATGGTCGCAAACTTCCAGGCGGGAGGCGCTGCGGTCAACGCCCTGGCAGGCGCGGCCGGGCTCGATTTCGCCGTCGTGCCGCTGGATCTCGACCGCCCGACCATGGATTTCACCACGGGCCCGGCGATGGACGAGGCGGATTGCCTGGCAGCCCTGAACGCCGGTGCCGGTGCCATCGGAAATGCCGATCTGCTTGTGCTGGGCGAGATGGGGATCGGAAACTCCACATCTGCCGCCGCTTTGGCGGCGGCCACCTTCGGCGGCAGGACCGACCGCTGGGTTGGCAGGGGAACCGGCGTCGACGATGGCGGGCTGCGGCGCAAGATCGAGACGGTGGAGATGGGGCTTGCCCGACATGCAGGGGCGCTCGCAACACCGTTCGAGCTGCTGCGGCGACTGGGCGGCCGGGAGATCGCGGCAATCGCCGGCGCGGTGGTGGCGGCACGCCATCGGCGGATTCCGGTCATCCTGGACGGCTTCATCTGTTCCGCCGCCGTCGCGCCGCTGGCAAAGGGTAACCCGGCCATCGTCGCGCATTGCCTTGCCGGCCATGTTTCCCGCGAGCCCGGGCACGGCCCGCTGCTGGAGGGGCTGGGGCTCCGGCCGTTGCTATCACTCGATATGCGGCTTGGCGAAGGAAGCGGTGCGGCGCTTGCCGCGCAACTGGTTCGCGCCGCGCTTGCCGCCCATTCCGGCATGGCGACCTTTGCCGAGGCAGGCGTTGCCGCCGGGTGAGCCGCCGTGCGCTTCACCTGATGCGGCACGGAGAGCCGCAGTTGACCGGCCGCATGCTGGGGCATCTGGATATCCCGGCGACGGACGCGGGCATCCGCGCCTGTGCGCTGCGCGGCAGCCCGTTGCGTCCGCTGCGGATCGTCTCGTCCGACTTGCAGCGGGCGCAGGCCTGCGCGGCCGCGCTGGGTGCGTTTGATATCGACGCGCGCTGGCGCGAGCTGGATTTCGGACGCTGGGACGGGCTCGCCGCTGCCGACATCGATCCCGATGCCCTGGGCGCCTTCTGGGAGGATCCGGATGCCTGCCCTCCCCCCGGTGGAGAACGTTGGAGCGATCTCGTCGCCCGTGTCCGCGACGCTCTGGAGTCGCTCCCGCCGGAACCCGTTCTGGTGGTGAGCCATGCCGGCGCGATGCGGGCGGCGCTGCAGGTGCTGATGGGGCTGTCGTTTCGCCAATGCTGGCATGTCGACCTGCCCTATGCCGCCCTGCTCAGCTTTCAGGTCGGCACGGAGCCGCTGAGCGGCCAGTTGACGGGCCTGCAGACATGAAGGGGGCGATTGCCGCCATCGCTTTCCTGACCCGACTGCCGGTTCCGCAGCGCTGGGCCGACGTCGGGGCATTTCCGTCCGCAGTTGCCTTCTATCCGCTCGCCGGGCTGCTGATCGGGCTGTTGCTGGCCGGCGTCGGTTGGGCCGGGGCGTTGATCGACCCCTGGCTGGGCGCCCTGTTCGCGACCCTGCTCTGGGCGGCGCTGACCGGGGCGCTGCATCTGGACGGGCTGGCCGACCTCGCCGACGGGCTGGGCGCCGCGCATGGCGACCGCGACAGACTGCTGACGGTGATGGCCGATCCGCATGTCGGCAGCTTCGGCGTGGTGGCGCTGGTTCTGCAGCTGCTCGCCAAGCTTGTCCTGCTGCAGCTGCTGCTGCCGCATGGCTGGCTGCTCCTTGTTCTGGTTCCGGCGGCGGCCCGCATCGGCCCGCTTGTCTGGGCGCGGATGCTGCCGCCGCTGAAACCCTCGGGCCTTGGCGCTGCGATCGCGCAGGCGGCCGCATGGCCGGCGATCGCGGCATGGATGCTGGTGCTTGCGGCGGGCTGCTGGTTTGCGCCGCCGCTTCTCGCCACCTTCCTGCTCCTGCCGGCGCTCGCCCTGTGGTTCCGGCATCGCGTCGGAGGCATGACAGGCGATGTGCACGGGGCGGGAATCGAGCTCGCCGAAACCGGCCTGCTGCTCGCAGCCGCGGTCTATCTGGCCGCCTGACGGGCGATCCGCAGCATGTCGTCCAGGTTGAGCGACGCTTCCAGCTGATCGGCAATGTCGTCGAGCGCCGCCTCCACGTCGGCGCGATGGTCCGGGCCGACGGCCTCTGCGCCAATCCGCTTCAGCCAGACGGCGCGCTGTTCCGGACGCCCCAGAATGCCGTGCACATAGGTGCCCGCGGTCAGGCCGTCTGCGCTGATCGCGCCATCGGTTCGGCCATCCGCGAACCGGACCACCGGGCGCGCGCTGTCTGGCCCGCTGGTTTGCCCGAGGTGGATTTCATACCCGTCGAATGGCTGGCCCAACGCCTCGCCGGACACCTGCCGCAGCGTCTTTTCGCCCGACAGCACCGTCTCCACATCCAGCAGGCCCAGCCCCTCCACGGATCGTGGCGGCCCTTCCAGCCCCTGCGGATCGGAAACCCGCCGGCCCAGCATCTGGTACCCGCCGCACAGCCCGAGCACCGGCCTTCCCTGCCGGTGATGGGCGGCGATATCGATGTCCCAGCCCTGCGCCCGCAGGAAGTCGAGGTCGGCGCAAGTCGCCTTCGATCCGGCGAGAATGAGGAGATCGACCGGCGGGATCGGCTGGCCGGGCGGCACCATCAGCAACTCGACAGACGGTTCCAGCTTCAGCGGATCCAGATCGTCGAAATTGGCGATGCGGGCGGTGATCGGGCAGGCGATTCGAACCTTCCGCCCGCTTGCAGGGCCGGGCCTTTCCAGGATGACGGCGTCTTCGCTGGGCAGCCGCCGCGCAGCGGCAAGCCAGGGCACCATCCCCAGCGACGCCCACCCCGTCCGCTCGGCAATCGCCCGCATTCCGTCGGCAAACAAGGCCGGATCGCCGCGGAACTTGTTGATCAGGAAGCCCTTTATCATCGCCCTGTCGGCAGGGTCCAGCACGGCGCCGGTGCCGACCAGAGAGGCGATCACCCCGCCCCGATCGATATCGCCCACCAACACCACGGGCACATTTGCAGCGCGGGCAAAGCCCATGTTGGCGATATCGCCGGCCCTCAGGTTGATCTCCGCCGGAGAGCCGGCGCCCTCCACCACGACGATATCGGCCTCGTCCTGCAGCAGCCGATAGCTGTCCAGCACGTCGGCCAGCAGGCCTTCCCGCCCCTCGCGCCAGCGGGCAGCCTTCAGCGTGCCGCGCACCTGCCCGCGCACCACCAGCTGCGAGGTGCGATCTCCCTGCGGCTTCAGAAGCACCGGATTCATGTGCACGCTGGCCGGAACGCGGCAGGCGATCGCCTGCGTCGCCTGCGCCCGTCCGATCTCGCCGCCATCGGCCGTGACGGCCGCATTGTTGCTCATGTTCTGCGGCTTGAACGGACGAACCTGCAAACCCCGGTTGGCCAGCGCCCGGCACAGGCCTGCCACCAGCACCGATTTTCCGACATCCGAGCCGGTGCCCTGCAGCATCAGAGCAGCCATGCATATCCCCCTGCAATCAGCCACAACAGCCCGCAGGCAACGACATAGATGCGCAAGGCCCGGCTGATATCGTGCCCGCCGGCTGTCCGCCCTTCGCCGCCAATCCAGGGCTTCGCGTGCATCACGCCGTCATAGGCCAGCGGACCCGCAAGCGCCACGCCGAGCGTGCCGGCCATCGCGGCTTCCGGCCAGCCTGCGTTGGGCGACGCATGGCGCCGGCAATCGCGCCACATCACCCGCCAGCCCCCACCGCCGGCAAGGCAGATCAGCCCGCCGGAAATCCGCGCCGGCAACAGGCACGCCAGATCGTCGGCCCGCGCTGCCGCCCAGCCGAATGCACGCCAACGCTCTTCCCGGTGGCCGATCAGGCTGTCGGCGGTGTTGATGGCCTTCCAGGCCCAGACACCCGGCAGCCCCAGCAGCAACAGCCAGAACAGCGGCGCGACAACGCCGTCGCAGAAGCTCTCGGCAAGGCTCTCGATGGCGGCGCGGGATACGCCCGCTTCGTCCAGCCCGGCGACATCCCGACCGACGATCATCGCGACATATTCCCGGGCGCGCCGGAGATCGCCTTGTGCAAGGGCCCCGGCAATGGGCTGCACATGCTGCCACAGGCTGCGTTGCGCGAGGGCCGGCCAGGCAAGGACGGCAACCCCGATCCACCCCCAGCGCCCGAGCCACAGCCACATCAGCTGCTCCAGCAGCAAGGCGAGCGCGAAGGTCGTGGCCACCAGCACCAGCAGCAGCAACAGCCCCAGCGACCGGCGTTTTGCGTCTGTCCAGCCGGATCGATTGAAACGGCCTTCCCACCAGGTAATCACGCGGGCGAAGAAGCCCACCGGATGCCCGACACGCGCATAGAGCCCGCGCGGCCAACCGATTGCGGCGTCGATCGCCAAGGCGAGCAAGCCGGTGGGCTCAGCCAAGCGACAGCGCCCGATCGAGCCGGTCGAGCGCTGCGTCATCGGCCGGCAGCCCGAACCGCAGCCAGCGTGGATTGTCTGCGAACGGGCGAACCAATATCCCGGCGCCGGCGAGGCCCAGGAAGATCTTCCCGGCGGGGCAGTCCTGCACCAGCCGAAACAGCGGGCAGCTTCCTTCGGCCTTCAGCCCATGCCGGGCCAGACGCGCATCCAGTGCCGCCGCCTGCTCTTTCAGGCGTCTGCGCGCAGCATCGGCCCACGCGCGGTCGCGGTAGGCAGCCGTTCCCCAGGCTATTGCCTGCGCCGAAACCGGCCAATCCCCAAAGGTGCGGCGCACGGCCGCCACAAGGACGGGAGGGCCAATGACGAAACCCAGCCGAAGACCCGCAAGGCCGAAGAATTTTCCGAACGACCGCAGCACGATGACCGCTTCCCCCCCCTTCAGATGCGGGAGAATGCTGCCCTCCCCCATGGCGTCGGCAAATGCCTCGTCAACGATCATCCACCTGTTCCGCCGGTCCAGATGCGCAGACATCGAGAGTATCCTGGCAGCCGGGAGCATCCGGCCTTCGGGGTTGGACGGGTTGGCAAACAGCAACGCCCCGTCTGGCAGATCGGCGGAATCGAGCGCGCTGCTTGCCACCCGGCCGCTCGCGACCTGCAGGTGCGTTGCATAGCCCGGGCTGGCCGCCACGATCGCTGCTCCGTTCAGCCATGTCGGCAGCAGCCGGATGGCGAGGTCGGTGCCCGGCACCGCCGCCACATGCTCCGGTTGCGTCTGGAACCAGTCCGCCGCTGCAGCCTCCAGCGAGCGCAGGGCATCCGTGGTGGGCAAGGGTCCCGAATTCACCTCGAGCGGCGCGCGAGGTGCCCAGGCGACGGGATTGATGCCGGTCGAAAGATCGAGCCAGGGCGTGGGGGCCGCGGGAAACAGCCGCGCTGCCTCGTCGATCCGCCCTCCGTGCTGCCAAAGCCCGTGCAGTTTTTCTTGCATCATCGCCCCGCCCATCGCCATTCAGGCTGCGAACCGCAAGTCTGAAGGGTGTCGAGCTTCATGTCGGACGCGATATTTGTGTTGGGCGGGGCGCGTTCCGGAAAAAGCGCGCACGCGCAACGGCTTGTCGAGGCGCTGGGCGAAAGGCGGCTTTTCATCGCCACCGCGCAGGCGTTCGATGCCGAAATGGAGGATCGCATCCGCCGGCATCAGGCTGACAGGACAGCGGGCTGGGAGACAGTGGAGGCGCCGGTCGATCTGGCCGAGGCCATCCGATCGAACTCCGGTTCCGGCGTTCCATTGCTGGTCGATTGCCTCACGCTCTGGCTCTCCAACCTGTTGCTGGCGGACGCCGATCTGGAGACGGCGAGCGCGGAACTCGCGTCGGTCATCGCGGATTTCGATGGCCCCCTTGTCATCGTCAGCAACGAGGTCGGCTTCGGCATCGTGCCCGACAACGCGCTCGCGCGGCGATTCCGCGACGCGGCCGGGCGCCTCAACCAGCAGGTCGCTGCCGCTGCGGCCTTTGTCGATCTGGTGGTCGCCGGCATGCCCGTAAGGATCAAGGGCGCCTCGTAGAACGCTTCCGACGTTAGGCGATTGCGCTTTGATGGCATTGCGGTTACGGGCGCCGTGGGCTTGGCCTCGGCCAGGACCAGAGATCGCACCGGTGCTTCGAGAGAAGCTTAAAATGGGAATGCGGTGAAAGGGGCTTTCTTGCCTCCTCATTCCGCAGCTGTCCCTGCAACTGTAAGCGGCGAGCGCGATGCACATGGTCGGGGGCAATCTGCTTCCGCCGGCCACTGGAGGGCAACTTCCGGGAAGGCGTGCATCAAGCATTGACCCGTGAGCCAGGAGACCTGCCGGTGCAGTCGCTCAATGCCTGGGTCCAGGAGATGGCCAGGGCACGGAGAGTCTTCCGTTCGAGCGACAGAAGCCGTGCGGCCCCGGGGGCCGCGCAGGACAATGTGGCCCGGGCACGCGCGTCTGCCCGGCTCGCGCGTGCCTGTGTTCGCCTGACCGGCGCCCCCGACCGCAGTTCTGCCCTCGACGCGGTTGGAAGATGCAATGAGAACTCTGGTTTCCCTACTCGCTCTGTCGGCGGCGGCGCCCGCCCTTGCAGACAGCGCCTCCGATACGGCCGACGCCATCGTGGTCACGGCCTCGCGGTCGGGCGATGCCATCCTGCTCGAGAACCTGCCCGCCTCGATCACGCTGATAACCGATGCCGACATGCAGAACCGGCAGACGCGCATCGTTTCCGACGTGCTGCGCGATGTGCCGGGCGTCGCGGTAAGCCGCACCGGCGCGATTGGCGGCCTGACCCAGATCCGCGTGCGCGGCACCGAGGGCAACCATGTGCTGGTGCTGATCGACGGCATCAAGGCGTCGGATCCCTATTACGGCGAATATGACTTCGGCACGCTGATCGCCGACGAGGATGCGCGCATCGAGATCCTGCGCGGCCAGCAGTCCTCGCTCTATGGTTCGGACGCGATCGGCGGGGTGATCCAGTATATCACCCTGTCGGGCCGCGATGCGCCGGGCTTCAGCGCGCGAGCCGAGGGCGGCTCGTTCGGGACCTTCAGCGGCGGCGCGCGGGCTGCCGGCTTCACCGATACGCTCGACTATGCGGTTTCGACCTCTGCCTATGTGACCGACGGCACGCCCACCGCCCGCAACGGCGATCGCAATGTCGGGTCGACGAGCGTCGGCGTCAGCGGCAAGCTGAACTGGACACCTTCAGAAATCTTCAAACTGTCGGCCGTTGGCCGCTACAGCTATACCGACGCGGACACCAACAACAGCGAGTATGACACCACCAGCCCGTGGTTCGGCTACACGGTCGACAGCCCCGGCGTGCACTATGTGAACAAGGCCTTCTATGGTCTGGTTCGCGGGGAGCTTTCGCTGGCCGACGGGCGCTGGACGACGGCGCTGACCGGACAGTTCGCGGACACGAAGCGTCGCGGCTACACGGAATTCGGGTTCGATTACGGAAACAACGGCCGCCGCTACAAGGGGGCGCTGGAATCGACCTATCGGTTCGGGTCGGATCGCTTCCAGAACAAGGTGACCGGCGCCGTCGATTTCGAGCGCGAGGAATTCCAGAACCTGTCGGCCTATGCGTTCCAGGGCTGGGCCGATGTTCAGAACTGGGGCCTTGTCGGCCAGTATGAACTGGAAGTGGACGAAGCCTTCTTTGCCGGCGCCAGCATCCGCCGCGATCTCAACAACCGCTTTGCCGATGTCACCACCTGGCGGGCGCAGGCGGGCTATCGCCTGCCGATGGGCCTGCGCGTGCGCGGCGCCTATGGCACCGGCGTCAAGAACCCCGGCTTCTATGAACTGTTCGGCTATTCCGACGGCAAATATATCGGCAACCCGAACCTGAGGCCGGAAAAGTCGAAGGGCTGGGAAGCCGGCATCGATCAGGTCTTCGGCGATGGCTGGGCGACCGTTGGCGTCACCTATTTCAACTCGGTCCTCACCGACGAGATCTACATCAGATATCCGCCGCCGACCTATATCGCGACCCCTTCGAACCGCAGCACGGATTCGAAGCAGGAAGGCGTGGAGTTCCTTGTCTCCGCAACGCCGGTACCGCAGATCAGGTTCGATCTTGCCTATACCTGGCTGAACGCGAAGGAGAATGGCGTCAGGGAAGTTCGCCGGCCGCGCAACACCGGCAGCCTCAACATAAGCTATTTCAGCACCGACCAGCGCTTCAGCACCACGTTCACCTTCCGCTATAACGGAGAGCAGACGGACGTCGCCTATACCGATCCCAGCTATATCCCCGTGCGGGTGACGCTGAACGACTATGTGCTGGTCAATCTGGGCGCCGAATACAAGGTAACGGAGGCGATCTCCGTCTTCGGCCGGATCGAGAACCTGCTTGATGAAAACTATGAGGAAGTGTTCAGCTTCGCGACGCCCGGCCGTGCGGCCTATGGCGGCGTGAAGGCCCGCTTCTGATGCTGCCACGGGCGGTTCTCGTTCCGCTGCTCTCGCTGCTTGCGGGGTGCAGCGGCGCGGAGCCGTCCGTGCCGGCAGAGACGGCCAGGCCGCTGCGCGTGATCAGCCTGAACCAGTGCACCGACCAGCTGGTGCTGGCGCTGCTTCCACCCGAGCGCATCGCGTCCGTCACCTGGCTGTCCCGCGATCCCGGCGGTTCGCTGATGGCCGCACAAGCCCATGCGGTGCCGCAGAACCATGGCCTTGCCGAAGAGATACTGGATCAGAACCCCGACCTTGTGGTCGCCGGGAGCTTCACCACGCCGGCACTACGGGGGATGCTGAAACGGCTGGGTTATCCGATGATCGAAGTCGATCATGCGAACAGCCTGGAGGATATTCGCCGCGTCACCCGGCAGGTGGCCGCCGCTGTCGGCGAGCGGGCGCGCGGCGAGGCGCTGATCGCGGACATGGACCGGAAGTTCGCCGATCTGGCGCGAGATCCCGGGCCGCCGATCCGCGTCGTCGCCTGGGACCGCAGCGGTTTTTCCGCGGGTGAAGGAACGCTTTACGATGTGGTGCTGGAGGCCGCGGGCGCCCGCAATCTGGCGCGCGAGGAACTGGTTCGAAGCTATCGCCGGCCAGACATCGAAGTGCTGCTGCAGACACAACCGACGCTTCTGGTGCAAGGCTCGGTCGATGCGCGGGCTGCAAGCCTGGGCGACGATGTGATGCGCCACCGACTGGTGAAGCGGCATTGGGGCGACCGCACGATCTTCATTCCACAGGCCTATTATGTGTGCGGCACGCCGAAGATCGCCGATGCTGCATTGCTGCTCCGCGAGCGCCTGCGCGCTGCCGCGCGGACCGTCGGCAACGAACCACCCAGGCCCTCCGCATGAGCCGCTGGCTGCTTCCCGGCCTGCTGGCTGTTCTGGCGCTGCTGTCGGCGGTCTCCCTGCTGGCCGGAACGGTGTGGTTCACGCCCGCCGATGCGCTGGCCGCGTTGCGAAACCCGCACGGCGACCTGCTGCAGCTTGTCATCACCGAGGTAAGGCTGCCCCGGCTGGCCCTCGCCATACTGGTCGGCGCGATCCTCGGTCTTTCGGGCGCCGTGCTGCAGGGCCTGCTGCGAAACCCCCTTGCCGAGCCGGGATTGCTGGGCGTCTCCTCCGGGGCGTCCCTGGGGGCGGTCATCGCCCTCTATTATGGCTTTGCCGCAGCCTTCACATTGGCGACACCCCTGTTTGCGCTGGTGGGGGCACTGTCCACCATCAGCGTTGCACTGCTCCTGTCCCGTACCGGCGGAACATTGTCGCTGATCCTGACAGGCGTCGCCGTTTCGACCATTGCCGGGGCCGGGCTCAGCCTCGCGCTCAACCTCGCGCCCAACCCCTATGCGGCGTATGAAATCATGACCTGGCTGATGGGCTCCCTGAACGACCGCAGCTGGGATCATGTGCTGCTGGCGACCCCCTTCATCCTTGCCGGCGGTTTCCTGCTGTTCCTGACTGCGCCTGCGCTGGATGCGCTGACGCTGGGCGAGCGGCAGGCCGAAAGCCTGGGCGTCGACCTGAAACGCCTGCGGCTGCTGGCCCTGCTCGGAACCGCTCTGGGCGTTGGCGCTGCCACGGCCGTGACAGGAACGATCCTGTTCGTGGGGCTGATCTCGCCGCACCTTGTCCGGCCGCTGGTGCGGCACCAGCCGGGTGCCGTTCTGCTGCCCTCGGCGCTGGTGGGCGCGATCATCGTGCTGGCGGCCGACATCGCCACCCGGCTGCTGCGCTTCGGCCCCGACGTGAAGCTGGGCGTCTTCATCTCGGTGATCGGCGCGCCCTTCTTCCTGTGGCTGGTGCTGCACTTGCGGAAGACCTCGCCATGAAACGGCTGGAGCTGATCGGCGTTCGGGCAGAGCGCGCAGAAAAGACCGTGCTGGATGGCATGGACGCGACCTTCCACGGCGGGCGGCTGACGGTCGTGATCGGCCCGAACGGGGCAGGCAAATCCACGCTGCTGGATGTCGCTGCCGGTTTGCTGAACCCGGCTTCCGGCCGGGTCGAGCTGGACGGTGCGGATATCGGCACGCTCTCGCTGCGGCAGCTGGCGCAGCGCCGGGCCTATCTGCCGCAAAGCCCAAGGGTGGATTGGGCGATCAGCGTCGAGCGTGTCGTGGCGCTTGGCATCACGGCGCGATTGCCGGCCTTTGGCGGACTGCCAGAGGCCTGGAAGCCGAAGATCGATCTGGCGCTGCAACGGCTGGACCTGTTGCACTTGCGCGAGCGTCCCGCGACCCGGCTTTCGGGGGGCGAGCTGGCGCGTGTCATGCTGGCGCGGGCTACCGTCGCCGATCCGGAAATCCTGATTGTCGACGAACCGACAGCCGGGCTCGATCCGCGGCACGCGCTGGATGCCGGCGAGCGGCTGCGTGCCCTGGCCAGGGCCGGCTGCGGCGTGGTGGTGGCGCTCCACGATCTCGATCTCGCGGCCCGCATCGCGGATGATGTCATCGCCATCAAGGACGGGCGGATCGTCGCGCAGGGCCGTGCCGACGACATCCTGAACGAAGCGGTCCTGCGTGAAGTCTACGACGTGCGGGCCCGCGTCAGTCGCGATACCGACGGCCTGTCGATCCGCTTCCTGCCATGAGGAACCACTGATGCACCGCGCCGAATTCCCGCTGATCGCCGATCTTGTCGAAGACGCCTCGAATGGCTGGAGCATCGGCAGCTTTGGCGCCATCGGCGAGTTCATGCGCGATGCCGATGAAGCGGCAGCCATCGAACGCAGCGCCGACTTCATCGAGGTGGTGACGGCGCGCGGTGGGATGCGGGCCGTGGCGGCCGATCTGCAGGGCGTCGCCTGGGACAGTCTTTCCGCCGATGGCGAAAGCTGGGGGCATAGCCTCGCCTTCTGCCTGCCCGTGCGGGGCGAACAGCCTGCAGGCGTCCATGCGTTGGGCAGGGACGCAGACGCCCTGCGCGCGGACGACCGGCAGGGATATCTGTTCGAGCTGGGCCTGGGCCATGGGCAGGTTTCCATGTCCGTCCGTACGCGCGACACGGACCTGATCGCCGCGCTGGAGGCAGCGGAAGGGCAGCCGATCCTCTCGGTGCCGGGCATCATGCCGCTGTTCGTGCAGGCGGCGCCGCATCGCGTGCTGCGCTCGCCCGCCGGCCGGATCGAGGTTTTCCAGCCGATCCCGCCGCCGGATGGCAAGAGCCCCGAGGGTCCGCATACGCATCTGCTGCCAAGACTGATCGCGAAAAACCGGCCGCACTCGTCCAACACGCCGATCCCCGACGGCTGGCAATCGGTGCTGTCCATGCACCCCAAGTCCCCGTGGCGGACGATGTTGGGCGAGCGGCATCCGTTCGAGCCGGAAACAGATCGTGCCTTTCGTCCGCTGCTGGACCGCTTCGGACTGGCAGAGGACCGGGCGGTCGAAGCCCGGATCGCGGCGGGGCTGGATGCCGGCGAGCTGGAATGGCCCGACTCCAGACGCGGCCGAACCCGGGCGCGGATCATCCTGCGCCGGCTGGCCGCTGCAGGAGAGGAGCGGGTGAAGCCCTGGCGCGCACTGCACGACCGCGCACCCATCGAGATCGAAGAAGGAGAAGAGGCGTGAGCAAGGTTCCCACCACGGTCATCACGGGCTTTCTGGGGGCCGGCAAGACCACGCTGATCCGCCATCTGCTGGAAAATGCGCAGGGGCGCCGGCTGGCCCTCATCATCAACGAGTTCGGCGACGTCGGAGTCGATGCCGAGCTCGTGAAAGGCTGCAACGACGAGGCCTGCCCGGAAGACGATATCGTCGAGCTTGCCAACGGTTGCATCTGCTGCACCGTTGCGGACGATTTCCTGCCCACCATGCAGAAGCTGCTGGACCGCCCCGTGCCGCCCGATCACATCCTCATCGAGACCAGCGGACTGGCACTTCCCAAGCCGCTGGTGAAGGCGTTCCAATGGCCGGACATCCGCACGCGGGCGACCGTGGATGGCGTGATTGCGCTGATCGACGCCGATGCAGTCGCCGCCGGTCGCTTTGCGACGGACGAGGCGGCTCTGGCCGCTGCCCGGGCGGGCGATCCCAATCTCGATCACGACAGCCCGCTGGAAGAGCTGTTCGAAGAGCAGCTGGCGTGTGCCGACATGGTCGTGCTCAACAAGACGGATCTCGTCGACGCCGCGACCCTCGCCGATGTGGAAGGCCGCGTTGCAGCCGGGACGCGGCCCGGCGTCGGCATCTTGCGCGCGAGGCATGGCGCGGTGGATATCGCGACCCTGCTGGGGATCGTGGCGGCCGCCGAGGAGGATCTGGACTCCCGGCCCTCGCACATCGACGACGGCGAGGAACATGACCATGACGACTTCGCAAGCTTTGTCGCGAAAGGCGGCGAGATCGCCGATGTGGACGCCTTTGCCGCCGCACTTGGCGAGATCATCCGCGCCCACGACATCCTGCGGGTGAAGGGCATGGTCGCCGTTGCCGGCAAGCCGATGCGGCTGGTGGTGCAGGCGGTCGGCCCGCGAATCCAGCCCTATTTCGATCGCAACTGGCAGGCCGACGAGCCGCGGCAGACGGCGTTGGTGGTGATCGGCCAGACGGGCCTGAACGAAACGGCAATCCGGCAGGCGCTGAATGCGCTGATCGGCTGATGCACCTGCTGGCCGCCACACCGGGAACGATTTCCAATGGCGACGAGGCGATCGACCTCGACCAGTCGCCGGGCGATATCCTGTTCCTGACGGTGGCGGACAGCGATCTCGCCTGCTTCGCGCAGGCCGCCGCGGATCTGCGCGCCGGCGACGACACCCGGCCTGCGATCCGGCTGGCGAACCTGCTGCAGCTGATGCACCCCTACTCGGTCGATCTCTATGTCGAAAAGGTCGTCAGCCGCGCCCGGTTCGTGTGCGTCGCGCTGTTGGGGGGCAAGAGCTACTGGCCATATGGCATAGACGAAATTGCCGCTGTCGCCCGTGCGAACGGCATTGCCTTTGCCGCCATCGCCGATGGGCAGGAGCCTGATCCTGCGCTGACCGCTGCCTCCACCCTGCCGCCGGATCAGCTCGAGCGGTTTCGCGGCTATCTGCGGCAGGGCGGCGTTGCCAATGCGCGCAACTTCCTGAAGGCGGCGGCGCGACTGGCCGGGCGTGATCTTGGGCGTCCGGCAGAGCCGTTGCCGCTCGCCGATGCAGGCCTCTATCTGCCGGGGACGGAGCGGCCTTCGCTCGGGGATGTCCGGCGCGATTGGGTTGCGGGCCGGCCGACGGCAATGCTCGTCTTCTATCGCGCCCTGCTGGCCGCCGGAACGCTGGAGGCTGTGGATGCGGTGCTTTCGGGGCTGCAGGCGCAGCAACTGAACGTCGTTGCGGTGCATGTGAGGAGCCTGCGCGAGGCGTTTGCGACGGACCTGCTGTCGGGCGTGCTGGAGGCGACGCAGCCGGAGGTGATCGTGAACGCGACCTCCTTCGCCGCCTCGCGGCCGGGCGACACGCGCACCCCCTCGGTGCTGGAACAGGCCGATTGCCCCATCCTGCAGCTCGCCTTTGCGGCCGTGGATGCCGGGGAGTGGGAGGAACGGCCGCGCGGCCTTGGACCGCGCGACCTGGCGATGAACGTGGCGCTTCCGGAAGTGGATGGCCGCATCTTCACGCGCGCCGTCGCCTTCAAGGCTGCGGAACGGTTCGATGCGCGCACGCAATGCGGGATCGTCGTGCCGAAGGTGGTGCCGGGGCGGGTCGAGTTTGTCGCCCGGCTGGCTGCAAACTGGGCGCGGCTGCGCCGCACCGCGCGGCCAGATCGGCAGGTGGCGCTGGTGCTGGCAAACTATCCCAACCGCGACGGACGGATCGGCAATGGCGTGGGGCTGGACACGCCCGAAAGTGCAGCCGAGATCATCAGGGCCATGAAGGGCGCGGGCTATGCGGTGGGCATGGCGCCGACGGATGGCCGTGCCCTGATGCAAGGCCTGCTGGATGGACGGACCAACGATCCAGTCTCTGTCGGACGCGGCGGCGAAGCGCTCGACCTCCTGACCTATTGCCAGCATTTCGACCGCTTGCCGCAGCCGGTGCGCGATGCGATGCTGGAGCGCTGGGGCGCGCCCGCGGATGATCCGTTCATCGTGGATGGCGCCTTCCGGCTCGCCGTCCACCGCTTTGGCAATCTGGCGATCGCCGTGCAGCCCGCGCGCGGCTACCATATCGACCCGAAGGAAAGTTATCACGATCCGGCGTTGCCGCCGCCGCACGCCTATCTCGCCTTTCACATCTGGCTGGAACAGGCGTTCGGCGCGCAGGCCGTGGTGCATGTGGGAAAGCATGGCAATCTGGAATGGCTGCCGGGCAAGGCGCTGGCGCTCAGCGAAAGCTGCTTCCCCGAAGTCTGCGCCGGGCCGATCCCGCAGCTGTATCCGTTCATCGTCAACGATCCGGGCGAAGGAACGCAGGCCAAGCGGCGGATCTCCGCCGTGATCGTCGATCACCTCACGCCGCCGCTGACACGTGCGGAATCCTATGGCCCGCTGAAGCAGCTGGAAGCGCTGGTAGACGAATATTATCTCGCGGCCGGGATGGACCCGCGCAGGCTGCTGCGGTTGCGCGGCGATATCCTCGATCTGGCGCTTTCGCAGGGGCTGGCCCAGGACGCGGGGGCCGAAGGCGACGGCGACGACGCCCTTGCCGCCATCGACAACTATCTATGCGAATTGAAGGAAATGCAGATCCGCGACGGGCTGCACGTGTTCACCCGGTCGCCGGAGGGGCAATTGCGGCGCGACCTGCTGGTGGCGCTGGCGCGGGTGCCGCGCGGCCATGATCGCGACGGGCAGATGTCGCTGCTGCGGGCGCTGGCCGACGACCTCGCACTTGGGTTCGATCCACTGGATTGCCGGCTGGGCGACGTCTGGGAAGGCCCGCTCCCGGCCTTGCTGGCGGGGCTGAGCGACGATCCATGGCGCAGCGTCGGCGACACGGTGGAACGGCTGGAGCTGCTGTCGCTGGCCCTGCTCGACGGGGAAGCGCCCGGCCCGCGCTCCGGGGCGGTTCTGGACTCCATCCGGACCGATCTCGCGCCGCGCGTCGACGCCTGCGGCGAACAGGAAAAACGGGCGCTGCTGGCCGGGCTGGACGGACGCTTCGTGCAGCCGGGGCCATCGGGCGCCCCGACACGCGGCCGCGCAGACGTGCTGCCCACAGGTCGCAACTTCTATTCCGTGGACACGCGCTCCGTGCCGACTGCTGTCGCCTGGGAACTCGGCCAACGCTCGGCCGAGCTTCTGGTCGCAGATTTCGTCCAGCGCGAAGGCCAGTATCCGCAGGCAATCGCGCTTTCGGCCTGGGGCACCGCCAATATGCGGACAGGCGGCGACGATATTGCGCAGGCCCTGGCGCTGATGGGCGTCCGCCCCCGCTGGGAGTGGAGCTCTGGCCGGGTGACAGGCTTTGAAATCCTGTCTCTCACCGAACTCGGCCGCCCGCGCGTGGATGTCACCTTCCGCGTTTCCGGCTTTTTCCGCGATGCCTTTCCCGAGCAGATCGACCTGATCGACAGCGCCGCGCGGGCCGTTCAGGCGCTGGACGAGGCGGAGGAAGACAACCCCGCCGCCGCCCGCGCTGCCCGTGAAACGGCCGAGCTGGAGGCGGAAGGGGTCAGCGCCTCCAATGCAGCGCTCCGGGCCGGATCGCGCGTCTTCGGCTCCCGGCCGGGAGCCTATGGGGCCGGGCTGCAGGCGATGATCGACGAAAAGCTGTGGCACAGCCGCGCGGATCTGGCCGGCGTCTATCTCGACTGGGGCGGATATGCCTATGGCGGCGGGCAGGAAGGCGCCGGAGAACGCAGCCTTTTCGCGCGGCGGCTGGCCGCGGCGGATGCGGTTGTGCAGAACCAGGACAACCGCGAGCATGATCTGCTGGACAGCGACGACTATTACCAGTTCGAAGGCGGGATAGCGGCGGCCATCGAGCATCTGCGTGGCCGCGCGCCGATCAGCTACCACAATGATCACAGCCGCCCGGAACGGCCGGTGATCCGCCGTCTGGAAGACGAGATCGGGCGCGTGGTCAGGGCGCGGGTGACGAACCCCAAATGGATCGCCGGCGTGATGCGCCACGGCTACAAGGGCGCCTTCGAGATCGCCGCCTCGGTCGACTATCTGTTCGCCTTCGCAGCGACGACACAGGCGGTGAAGGATCATCATTTCGACGCCGTGCATGCGGCCTTCATCGAGGATGAGGCGGTGCGCGCTTTCATGGCCGACAGCAATCCCGCCGCCTTGCGGGAAACGGCCGCGCGGCTTGCCGAGGCGCTGGCGCGTGGGATGTGGAAGCCGAAATCGAACAGCGCGGGCAGGCTGCTCGCCGGGATAGCAGGAGGCGAGGATGCGCACTGAAGCCGAACACAGCAGCCGGATGGCCAAGAAGAAGGCCGCACACGACAGGATCGTCGCGGCCAAGGCATTGGAAAAGGGCCTGATCATCGTCCACACCGGCAAGGGCAAGGGCAAGACGACGGCGGCCCTGGGCATGGTGGTGCGTGCCATCGGCCACGGAATGAAGGTGGGCGTCGTGCAGTTCGTGAAGGGGGCGATGGAGACCGGCGAGGCAGCCGTTTTCGCGAACTTCCCCAATGTCGAGTTCCGCCCCATGGGCGACGGCTTCACCTGGAACACGCAGGACCGCGAGGCCGACATCGCCTCCGCCCGCGCCGCCTGGACCGAAGTGAAGCGGATGATCGACGACCCGAGCTATGACATGGTGCTGGCGGACGAGCTGAACATCGTGCTTCGCTATGACTATCTGCCATTGGAGGAGGTGCTGGAGACGCTGCGCGCGAAGCCGGCCGACACGCATGTGCTGATCACCGGCCGCAACGCCCCGGAGGCGTTGATCGAGGCGGCGGATCTGGTGACCGACATGACGCTGGTGAAGCACCCGTTCCGCGAGCAGGGCGTGAAGGCACAGGCGGGGATCGAGTTCTAACCCTAAACGGAAGGCGTGGGTTTCTCCCCCTATCCGGCGCGCGTCCGGCTGCCGCTTATCGCACCGGGCGCTTTTCCAGCTTTCGCGCCAGCGTTCGCCGGTGCATGCCCAGCCGGCGGGCGGCTTCGGAAATGTTGAAATCCGTCTCCATCAGCGTCCGGTGGATATGTTCCCACTCAAGCGTCTTGATCGACGAATGCCGGCCATCGACCGGGATATCGGGATTTCCCTCCTCTCGGGCAAAGGCGGCTTCTATGTCGTCGGTGTTCGATGGCTTGGCCAGATAATGGTCCGCACCCAGCTTGATCGCCTCTACCGCCGTTGCGATGCTGGCAAAGCCGGTGAGCACCACGATGCGCATCCGTGGAAATGCAGCCCGCAGTTCCTGCACACAGCCGAGGCCGGAACCGCTGCTCAGCTTCAGGTCGACCACTGCATAGTCTGGCTGCCGTGTTGCCAGCAGCCCGGCAAGCGCGTCCTGGCTGGCGGCATGCACCACCTGATATCCGCGCCGCTCGAACGATTTCTGCAGGGTCCGCGCAAAGGCGGCGTCGTCCTCCACCAGCACCAGCAGCGGTGCCTTCATGTCGCCGGCACCGAGATGCTGGACAGCGGCAGCCGGATCGATACCGCCGCGCCGCCACCCGGCAGGTTGCGCGCAGAGGCTTCACCCCCAAGTTTGCGCACGACATTCACCAGCAGGAACAGCCCCAGTCCGCCGCCGGGCTTGTCCCTGGTGGAATGATATGGCCGGCCGAACGCCTGCAGCATTTCTGCGGTGAAGCCGGGCCCGCGATCGGATATCTCCAGCATCAGCATGCCATTTTCCCGTTCGGCCAGAATGCCCACCCATTGCGGAGAGACATGCAGCGCATTGTCAATCGCATTGCCGATCACCTGCCGCAAGGCCGGATCGGCCAGGATGGGCACATCCGCGTCCAGCCGATCGGTCAGCATGATTGCCGGATAGCGCCGGTCGGTCTTCCATTCCGCGACGATATCGCGGAGGAACCGGCGTGCCGTCGTTCGCGCCGGCGCTATGCCGCGCGCTTCCCCGGCAGACATCAGGATGCCGCTTACAATCGTCTTGCAGCTTTCGATGGCGGCGATCATGTCCGATAGATCGGCCTGCAGTTCCGTGTCGCCGGCCAGCGCCGGCAGCTGCCGCCAGTCTCCGGCCAGCACGGCCATGGTGGAAAGGGGCGTGCCCAGCTCATGGGCGGCCCCGGATGCCAGCATGCCCATGCGAACGATATGATCCTCTTCCGCCGCCTGCTGGCGGATCGCCGCAAGCGCTGCATCGCGATCCGAAAGGTTGCGGCTGATCCGCGTGACGAACACCACCAGCAGCACCGATACCAGCGCCAGGCACACGAGGCTGCCGGCGATCTGCAGGTTCAGCGGGCCGCCTTGCAGCGCGGGGGGGATTTCCAGCGGCCGCTGGTTGAAGGCCAGCAGCGGCAGCGCAAGGAAAACCGCCCCGACGATCGCCCAGCTCGTGGCCGGCCGCAACAGGATGGCGCCAAGCACGATCTGCAGCAGATACAGCATCAGGAACGGGTTGGTGACGCCGCCGCTGTGAAACAGCTGCCAGGTGAGGGCGACGACATCCAGCAACAACGCCATCGTCAGTTCGGCATTGGAGATGGCGGCGCGGTGGAAGACGACAGGAATGGTGACCAGATTGATCAGGATGAGGATCGCGGGCGCCAGCAGCAATGGCGCCAGCGGCAGGGCAATGCCCATTCCCCAGTGAACGACGATAACGGTTGCCAGCTGACCCACCACCGCCAGCCAGCGCAATTGCACCAGCAGCAGCATGTTGCGACGGCCGGCATCGCTTTCGGCCGCGGTCACGCTCCGGATGCGCCAGTTCCCGATCATGGCGGGCCGGTCCCTGCCGGACGCCAGACGATCCACGCGCCGCCAATCGCCAGGATCGCAAGGGCAAACCAGGTCAGCGCATAGATCATGTGATGGTCGGAAAAGCGGATCACCGTCAGGCCGCCCACCGGCGTGCCGGGTCCGGCCCCGGAGGCGCGGGCTTCTTCAAAGGCAGATGCGTCGGCATCGATGAAGTAGGGCGCCGTCAAGCCGCTTCCCATGGCCGCCGAAATGGCTGTCACGTCGCGCGAATACCATTTGCGGGCTGCCGGGTCATTCTCCCGCAGGAAGCCGCCGCCGGGCTCTGTCAGGCGCAACAGACCGGTGACGGAGACGTTCCCGGACGGCGGCGGTGCGACCTTCTGGCCCGCCGGCACGAAGCCCCGGTTCACCAATATCCGATAGGGCCCCGTATCGAGCGGCTGCATCACCCAGTATCCGCCGCCGAGTTCGGTGACGGCTTTCACCAGCTCGGGCTTCACCGGAAGATACCGCCCGTTCACCTGCACCCGCAGATAGCCGTGGCTGCCGGCCGTCAGCTCACCCCAGGCGGCGGGCGGCGGCGGCGCGACGGGCGGCGCATGGGCGCGGCTGTCCACCGCCGCGATCAGGTCCTGCTTCCAGGCCCGGCGCTCCAGCTGCCAGAAGCCCAGCGCGGCCAGCGCCGCCGCCGCCAGCAGCAGGCCCGCCGCAAGCAAGGCAGACGGCACCCGGCGCCCGCGCCGGGAGGGTGTTTCCGCCTGCGTCAGCGCCTCTACCGGATATCGTGGATAGCCGGCATCATGTTCGTGTTCAGGTGGTGCATTACCCACAGGGACCCGCTCAGCATGATGACGACGACGATGATGGTGAACACCAGTGCGGTAAGTGTCCAGCCTCCTTCCGACTTGCCGTTCATATGCAGGAAGTAGATCATGTGCACCACCACCTGCACGACCGCGAAGGCCATGACGAGGACGGCGGTGATATCGTTGGGCAACGGCCGCGCCATCACCAGCCAGAACGGCACCGCCGTCAGGATCGCCGCCAGCACGAAGCCGATCACATAATCGCGCATCGAGCCATGGGATGCGCCATCGCCATGCGCGGCATGCCCGTCCGGTGCCGGATGTTCTGTGCTCACCGCAACATTCCCATCAGATAGACAAGGGTGAAGACGCCGATCCAGATCACGTCCAGGAAGTGCCAGAACAGGCTGAGACACATCAACCGCCGCTGGTTCGCCGGCTTCAGGCCATGGCGATCGATCTGGACCATCAGGGTGACCAGCCAGATGATGCCGAAGGTCACGTGCAGCCCGTGGGTGCCGACAAGGGTGAAGAAGGCGGACAGGAAGGCGCTGCGCTGCGGCGTCGCGCCCAGATGGATCAGATGGTGAAACTCATAGAGTTCGATGCCCAGGAACATCAGCCCGAACAGGCCGGTGACGCCCAGCCAGAGCAGTGTCTGGCGCTGTTCCCCGCGGGCCATCGCCAGCATCGCAAAGCCATAGGTGATCGATGAAAACAGCAGCATGGCCGTGTTCAGCGCAACCAGGGGCAGATCGAACAGATCCTGCGGCCCCGGCCCGGCCGCCAGATTGCCGCCCAGCACGGCATAGGTCGCGAACAGGATGGCGAAGATCAGGCAATCGCTCATCAGGTAGATCCAGAAGCCCAGCAGGGTGCTGCCGCCTTCCGGATGGTCGTGCTCGTGCAGGTCGTAGAAATGCGCGGTCAGGTCCGCGGGAAGCTGCTGGCTGCTCTGCATCGATCAGGCCCCCCCTGCCGCCTGCGCGCCGGCCAGCTGGCGGGTGCGCGCGGCCTCCGTTTCAGAGACGGTATCGGCGGCGATGTGAAAATCGCGGTGATAGTTGAACGTGTGCGCGATACTGACGGCGATGACGGCAAGCAGGCTCAGCGCTGCCAGCCACCACATGTACCAGATCATCGCAAATCCGCCGACGATGCAGATCGCCGACAGAATCACCCCGGTGCCGGTGTTCCGCGGCATATGGATCGCGCGGAACCCCGATTCCGGACGCTTCACCCCGGCCTGCTTCATCTCGTGCCAGGCATCGAGCGAATGCACCACGGGGGTGAAGGCGAAATTATAGTCCGGCGGCGGCGACGACGTCGCCCACTCCAGCGTGCGGCCATTCCAGGGGTCTCCGCTGCTGTCGCGCAGACTGTCGCGCCGCCAGATGGAAACCGCGAACTGCACCAGCATCGCCCCGATGCCCGCCGCGATGACAACGGCACCGATGCCGGCGATCACGAACCAGATCTGCAGCGATGGATCGTCGAACACGCGCATCCGCCGCGTCACCCCCATCAGCCCCAGAATATAGAGCGGCATGAAGGCCAGCCAGAAGCCGACAACCCAGCACCAGAAGCTGATCTTGCCCCAGAACACATCCAGCTTGAAGCCGAACGCCTTGGGCCACCAGAAATTGATCGCCGCAAACAGCCCGAACAGCACCCCGCCAATGATCACGTTATGGAAATGCGCGATCAGGAACAGCGAGTTGTGCAGCACGAAATCCGCCGGCGGCACCGCCAGCAGCACGCCCGTCATACCGCCGATCACAAAGGTCAGCATGAACGCGATCGTCCACATCATCGGCAATTCGAAGCGGATGCGGCCACGGTACATGGTGAACAGCCAGTTGAAGAGCTTGGCGCCGGTCGGGATGGAGATAACCATGGTGGTGATGCCAAAGAAGCTGTTCACCGAGGCACCAGACCCCATGGTGAAGAAATGGTGCAACCAGACCACATAGGAAAGAATGGTGATGACGATCGTTGCGTAGACCATCGACGTGTAGCCAAACAGCCGCTTGCCCGAAAAGGTGGAGGTGACTTCGGAAAACACGCCGAACAGCGGCAGGATCAGAATATAGACTTCCGGATGGCCCCAGATCCAGATGAGATTGACGTACATCATCGGGCTGCCGCCGAAATCGTTGGTGAAGAAATTGGTCCCCACATAGCGATCGAGCGTCAGCAGCGTGAGCACGGCCGTCAGCACCGGGAAGGATGCAACGATCAGCACGTTGGTGCACAGGCTGGTCCAGGTGAAGACGGGCATCTTCATCAACGTCATCCCCGGAGCGCGCAGCTTCAGGATCGTGACGATCAGGTTTATGCCCGAAAGCGTCGTGCCGACGCCGGCGATCTGCAGCGACCAGATATAATAGTCGACCCCCGAGGCCGGGCTGTAGGCGATGCCGGAGAGCGGCGGGTAGGCAAGCCAGCCCGTCTGCGCAAACTCCCCGACGAACAGCGACGCCATCACCAGCACCGCCCCCGCTGTCGTCATCCAGAAGCTGAAATTGTTGAGGAATGGAAAGGACACGTCGCGTGCGCCGATCTGCAGCGGCACGATATAGTTCATCAGCCCGGTGACAAACGGCATTGCGACGAAGAAGATCATGATCACGCCGTGCGCGGTGAAGATCTGATCGTAATGATGCGCGTTGAGATATCCTTCAGAGCCGTTGAAGGCCATGGCCTGCTGCAGCCGCATCATGATGGCATCGGCAAAGCCCCTGAGGAACATCACCAGCCCCAGCACCATGTACATGATGCCGATCTTCTTGTGATCGACGCTGGTGAACCAGTCGTTCCACAACATGCCCCACAGCCTGTAGCGCGTCAGCAGGGCCAGCGTGGTGAGGCCGCCGATCACCACGGCAACGAAGGTGGCGACGACGATCGGCTCGTGCAGGGGCAGGGCATCCAGCGACAGGCGCCCGAAAACAGGATGGATTGCGACAGGCGCAGCGGCGGACATCAAAAATAGCCTTCAACGAGCAGCGGGTAGCGGCGTGATGCGGGAAAGCAGCGTCTGCGAGCCGTTGACCAGCCCGGCGCCCAGAAGCGGTGCAAGCACCACCGGAGTCGGCAGTTCGAAATTGTCGGCGGCCACCGGCCTGGTGTCGCAGGTGGCAGCCACCATCATCCGCGCGGGTCGCCCGCCCTCGCTGCCACGCCCGGCGAACTTGTCATAGGAAAGCTGGCCCACATTATAGGCTCCGGCAAGGCCGAGGCCGCCCCGGGCATCGATCGACATCATGTCGTGCATGCACATCTTGCCGGGTTCGACGCAAAGATTGAGCACGGCATGGAACAGGTCGCGCTCCACCTGTGCGAACCGGATCACCGGCACATTCTCGCTTGGCCGCTCCAGTTCCAGATATGCCATCCGATCCAGCCTGCCGCCGCCTGCGCGCACGTCGCTTATCCAGCGGTCGAAATCCGCCTGGCTGAGCCCGTGCGCGTGGAAGCGCATGCCAGAGAATCCCGCGCCGCTATAATTGGCTGAAAAGCCCCGATAGCTGCCGGGGCGGTTGAACACGGCATGCAGCTTTGTCTCCATGCCGGGCATCGCATAGATCTGCCCGGCAAGCGCGGGTACGTAGAAGCTGTTCATCACCGACGAGGATGAAATGCGGAAGCGGATGGGCCGGTCTATCGGAGCAGCCAGCTCGTTTACCGTCGCGATGCCATATTCGGGGTAGATGAACAGCCATTTCCAGTCGAGCGCGACGACCTGAACTTCCAGCGGGCGGGTATCGGGCAGCACCGGCTGCCCGGGGCTGACGCGCGCCAGCGGCCGATAGGGGTCCAGCAGATGCGTGCCCACCCAGGTGACCGCGCCCAGGCAGATAATGATCAGCAGGGGGGCGCCCCAGATGGCCAGCTCCAGGTGGGTCGAGTGGTTCCATTCCGGATCATAGCGGGCTTCGCGATTGGCGGCGCGATACGTCCACGCGAAAAAGATCGTCATCGCCATCACGGGCACAATGACGATCAGCATCAGCAGCGTGGACAGTATGACAAGATTGCCCTGCTGCCTTGCGATATCGCCGGCCGCATCCAGCACGACCATGTCGCAGCCCGGCAGCAGCGCCAGCGGCGCAAGCGACAGGATTCCGAAGAGACGGCCGTGGCGTGGGTGAGGCATGCCGGGGCGACTAGGCCGACGGCGGCAACCGTCCCATAGGACATTTTGCCCAATCCCCTTGCGCCGGATCCGCGACAAAGGGGAATGTCCACACCCCGGACAAGGCTTGCAGGCAGACTGAATGCGATGACGGAACTTGCTGCCGAGCGCGACGCACGCGATATCAACGACGACGGCCACCCGGTCCAGCCGGGAGAAATCGCCGTCGGGGTGATCATCGGCCGCGCCTCCGAATTCTTCGATTTCTTTGTCTACGCCATTGCTTCCGTGCTGGTTTTCCCCAGCCACGTCTTTCCGTTCCTGGATCCGCTTGCCGGCACGATCCTGTCGTTTGCGGTATTTGCCGTTGCCTTTGTGGCGCGTCCGGTGGGCACATATGTCTTTACCGGAATCGATCGGCGCTATGGGCGCAGCGCCAAGTTGACGATCGCGCTTTTCCTGCTGGGCGGCGCCACCGCGGCTATCGCATTCCTGCCGGGATATGCGGCAATCGGCCTCGGCTCGGCTGGGATGCTGACGCTGTTCCGCGCCGGTCAGGGGGCTGCGCTGGGCGGCACATGGGATGGCCTTGCCTCGCTGCTGGCGCTCAACGCGCCGGAGGGCAAGAGGGGCTGGTATGCCATGCTGCCCCAGCTTGGCGCACCCATAGGGCTGATCGTGGCGAGCCTGTTGTTCGCCTTCCTCATCTGGGCCTTGCCGGCGGAGGATTTTCTGGAATGGGGCTGGCGCTACCCCTTCTTCGTGGCGTTCGCGATCAACGTCGTGGCGTTGTTCGCAAGGCTGCGCATCGTCGTGACGCCGGAATATACCCATCTGTTCGAAGGCCGCGCGCTGGAGCCATCGCCTGTGGTGGAGACGGTGAAACGGCAGTGGCGGGTCATCACCGCCGGCGCGCTGGCACCTCTCGCCAGCTTTGCCATGTTCCACATGGTAACGGTCTTTCCGTTGTCGTGGGTGTTCCTGTTCACCCGGGAATCGCCGGTCCGCTTCCTGCTGATCGAAGCGTTTGCCGCCGTCTTCGGCATTGCCGCGATCATCGCCTCGGGCCATCTGGCGGATCGCTTCGGCCGCCGCACGGTGCTGGGCGTTTCCGCTGCTGCAATCGCTGCCTTCAGCGGCTTTGCACCGCAGCTGCTGGGCGCAGGGCAGGGCGGGGAGCTTGCCTTCATGCTGACCGGGTTCGTGCTGCTCGGCTTGTCGTTCGGCCAGTCGTCGGGCGCGATTTCCGCAAGCTTTCCCATATATTACCGCTATACCGGCTCCGCGCTCACCTCGGATCTTGCGTGGATGTTCGGTGCCGGATTCGCGCCGCTGGCGGCGCTTCTGCTGTCCAGCGAGTTCGGGCTGATATCTTCCGGCGCCTATCTGCTTTCAGGCGCCGCCGGGACCCTGGCCGCCTTGTGGCTGAACCAGAATCTGGCGCGCAGGATTGAATGACGCTGCCCCGCACCCACAGCCGCCTGCCGATGCGAACGAATGCCCCTGGCGCGCTTCCCCTAGGCGGGATCGACATTCAGGATTTCCAAACGGGTTGATCGCTGATTCATAGGGCTCCGTGTTGAACGCGGAGCGGACGATGGGGATCAAGCGGTACGAGTTGAACGATGCGCAGTGGGCGAGGATCGCGCTGCTGCTGCCGGGCAAGGCGGGGGATCCTGGACGGACGGGGTCGGATAACCGATTGTTTGTGAACGGATGTTTGTGGGTTCTGAGATCTGGAGCGCATTGGTGCGACCTGCCTGAGCGC
>NZ_JADCUC010000013.1 GCF_016464365.1 Sandaracinobacteroides hominis
CTCGCCCTTGTTCAGCTCGCGGGTAGCGCGACGCCGCTCGTCGGGGTGCTCGATCCAGTCGAGCGTGAACAGCGTGCGCTCCACGCGCCCGATCTCCCGCAGCGCGAGCGCCAAGCCGTTCGCGCGCGGGTAGGAGCCGAGCCGCTCCAGCATGGCGGACGCGCTGGTGGCGCCCGTGCGGACCGAGGTCATGAGACGGAGCACGTCCGTCCAGTGGGCCGTGATCAGCTCTTCGTCGATCGCCTCGCCGACGAGCGGCGCGATGTCCGGTCCGGGGTCGAGGCCCTCAAACAAGTGGAGCCGTCTGGCAGACAGGTTCGGGATCCTCGGCGCGAACAGGAAGCCCATCCCGTGACACATCGCGAAGACGTGGTCCGACACCCCGCCGCCGTCCGTGTGGTGCCGCTCGATGCTGAGGTCGGCCCCGTGGTGGAGCAGGCCGTCGAGCACATGGGCGGCCTCGCCGGCACCGGCCGAGATCACCTTGGAGTGGAAAGGCGCGTAGCGGTCGGACACGTGCGTGTAGAACGAGGCGGCCGGCTCCGAGCCCTTGTGCGGGTTGACGGCCCCGGTCGCCTGGGCGCGACGGTTGAGCGGGAAGTGCTGCCCGTCCGAGCTCGACGACGAGCCCGACCCGAACAGGGCCGCGAGCGGCATCCGGTGCTGCGCGTTCACCAGCCGGGCGAGCGCCGTGCCGTAGGTCTCCTCGCGCAGGTGCCAGGACGACAACCAGCCGAGCTGGCGCTGGCTGACCAGGTCGCACGCTTCCGCCATGCGCGCGTGGCCGAGGTTGGTCGCGTCGGCCAGCACCGCGGTGAGCACCGCGCGCGGGTCGTCGTGAGTGCGACGCGTGGTCAGGTGCGTGAAGCAGCCGGTGAACCCCGTCCAGCGGTCGACGTCGGCGAGGAGGTCGGTCACGCGGATCGGCGGCAGGTGCGCGTACAAAGGCGCGAGCGCGCCTTCCGCTTCGTCGGGCGTGCTCGCCTTCAGCGGCGAAATGCGCAGCCGCCCTGCCCGTAGCGACACGTCCTCGAGCGCGTCGGCACCGACCTTAGTCGCCACCTCGCCCAGACGGCGGGCGAGGACCTCGCGCTTCCCGGCCAGCCACTCGGCCGCGGATCCCGGCAACGGCACCGGCAGTGGTCCCGCCTCCCGCATCGCGGCGAACACGGGCGCGGGGATGAGCTGCTGCTCGACCGCGCGATAGCGGCGGCTTCCTTCCACCCACATGTCGCCCGCGCGCAGCCGGTCGCGCAGCTCGGCCAGCACGCAGAACTCGTAGGTGCGCCGGTCCATGCCATCCCGACCGATGCGACGTCGCCAGGTCTGGCGAATGAAGCCGACGGGCGCATCGGCCGGGAGCTTGCGCAGGCGACCGGTTCCGAGCAGTCGCACAATCTCGACACCGCGCGCGAGCGCCAAGCAGGCCGGCACCGCCCCGAACGTGAAGGCTTGCACGAACGCGGGGCCGATCTGGCGCAGGATGGGGAAGTTGGACCGGGCGAGCTCGACAGGGTCGAGCGGGTCGGGCCGGACCAGGCGCTTCGCCTCCTCCACCTCGGAGCCGAGCTCGTCCCAACCAATGACGCGCTCGACCGCGGCGAGCGGGTCGTCGCCGTTGCTCCGCGCGGCAAGGAGCGCGTCGCCCAACCGCGCGAGCAGCCTGATCTTGGCCGTGATGTTGCGCCGGTCGCGCTTCAGCGCGGCTTCCTCGCGCCGTTCGACGCGGCGGAACATTTGGCCGAACAGCCGCTCGAACATGAGAACCGCGTCGTCGGTCAGCGTGACCTGCGTCTCCAGCGCGGTCGCGACCAGCACCGCACGACGTCGAGAGGGGTTTAAGGTGGCGAGGTGCTGGGCGGTGAGCCGCGCGCCCTCGCCCGTGAGCCGCCGCAGGCGCTCGGGATGCACGGCGTCGGTCAGTGCTGGGTTGAGCCGGAGCACGCGTAAGGCGGCGAGCCGATCGATGATAGCCGAGAACGCGCGCCGGCCCGGTCGCCCAGGCGGCTGTCGCACCCAGGCGAGTACGCTTGTCCTCGCCGTTGCGTGGGGCACGAGCAGTCCTTCCAGCCCGTCGCGCTGCTCTGCGGTGAGTTTTCGGGTAAGCAGCTCGGCGACGTGGCGTTCGACGTCGAGCAGCGCCCGGGCCACCATGCGCTCGACCAGCGTGATCCCGGGCACGATGATCTGTCGCCTGCGGAACTCGTCCAGGAGCATGCGCGCGAGCTCGGCGCCGCCCGTCGTGGCGAGTGCGGCCGGCAGCAGCCATGCTTGCAGCTCCGCCCTTGCCGGACGGCTGAGCTGCCGGAACCCGAACACGTCGCGCAGCGTGTCGAGCTGCTCGTAGCGGGTCGGCCCGCGCGACGCATAGCCGGCGAGCGCCTCCGGATCGACGTCGAGCTGGTCGGCGACGAACGCGAGCGGCGCGTTCGGGATCAGCTCCCCCGGCCGGAGCAGCCGGCCGGGATAACGGAGCGCGCAGAGCTGGACGGCGAAGCCGAGCCGGTTGTGCGGACGCCGCCTGCTGACGATGACGCGCAGATCGTCGGCGCTCAGCGTCCAGTGCCGGACCAGGTCGAGTTCAGTGTCGGGGAGAGCGAGTAGCGCGTCGCGCTGCCCCTCGGTGAGAACAGCGCGACGCGGCACTGGATCAGGCCTTGGCTGAGGCGGTCCAGCCCACCCGTTCCAGTGTGTCGAGCAGGGTCGACCGAGCCACCTTGAAGGAGCGGCAGACCGATGCTTTGCTGGCACCGCTATCGAGCGCGGCCCTGATCTGCTCGATCTGCTCGGGATCGATCGTGGGCGGCCGCCCGCCTTGCCGCCCGCGACGCTTCGCGGCTGCTAGCCCGGCGATGACGCGCTCGCGGGTTAGAGCACGCTCATACTGCGCGAGCGCGCCGAAGATGGAGAACAGCAGCTCGCCGTGCGGAGTGGTCGTGTCCATCTGCTCGGTCAGCGACCGGAACGCGACGCCGCGCGCCTTCAGGTCGGTGACGATGCCGAGCAGGTGCGGCAAAGACCGGCCGAGCCGGTCCAGCTTCCACACCACCAGCATGTCGCCGGCCTTCAGGTATTCAAGGCAGGCCTTCAGCCCCGGCCGGTCGTCGCGCGCGCCGGATGCCTTGTCAGTGTGAAGGTGCCGCTCGTCGACCCCGGCCGCGACGAGCGCGTCGCGCTGAAGACCGACCGACTGGCGGTCATCGGCCGAAGACACGCGCATGTAGCCAACCAGCATGTGCGGAAAACCTCGAATCCAGAGTTCCCGTGCAGCTTAGCATTGCGACAGGGTTTGTCGCGCAGAAAAGGCCGGTTCGCGATAGGCCGAGCCGAGGTGGTCGGCCAGGGTGTCGGCAAACATGTGATTGACGACAGAATGCAACTTAAGAGCTACTGGCAGCAGTCGACCAACTCAAGTCGTTCTCCGACGCTCGGGGAATGACCGCTCCTGCCAAAAATGGCCGTTCGGGTTTCGTTCAACCGCAGAGTCGCGGAGCGCCCGATCGGTGTCCTTCAATTTCTGAAGGCATGATCTCGAAACCAGTTATTCATTCAGGAGGTGGAATTACGCGCTCGCGGCTGGAGCCAAGTCACTGAGCGATCGTCAGATCCCAAGACGAAGGGGTAAGAGGCCGTGAGACAACAGCGGCAGAGCGTCCCTCGTCCGCCCGTAAAGTTTATAATCGGCCGTGAGATGTGAATGGCTCGCTACCAAACAGGGGGCATGTTCAGTCGGCGGGCTATGGCGCTCCGCAAGGCCGCAGGCGATAGCGCGATACCGCGATCGCACCGTAAAAAATGGTTAGCAGCGCGAGATTGATCAACGCACCTCGCTGCTCGACCAGCGTTGCGCCCATCTGGTTGACGCCAACCATCAGTTTGATTCCCGGCGTCGTCGGCAGGAGGCGCGCCAACAGCGATAGCCAGTGCGGCGTCGCCTCGCTTGGCCAGGACAGACCGGACAGGAAGAAGATCGGGACCGAGGTGACGATCCACAACTGGATGGGGCGCTCACGCGTGCGGAAAAAGCTGGCGAGCGCCAACGCGCCGGCGACCGTCGCGGATATGAACAGCGTTGCGGACACGACCAGCGTCAGCGGATCGGCAGCCCCGCGCGGATAATCCTGAAACCAGAAGACGAAACCAGTGAAATAGGCGATGTCCGCGCACCCGATGACGAGAAAGGCCAGCGCGATGCCGAGCAGGGTGCGTGGCGCGAAGCTGAGCGTTCCCTGGCGCTCTCGCATCGTTGCGGCAAGCACGGTGAGCCCCATCAACAAGGTCTGCTGGATGATGAGAAAGGCGACACCGGGAAAGATCGTGCTGCCGTAGCCCTCGCGGGTGTTGAACAAGGGGCGCTGGATCATCGCCAGCGGGGCGGCGGCCGGCGCCCCGCTGGCCATCGCCTGGGCAACCGCAGCATCGCGTCCGATCTCTCCCAATGCCGCACCAATGCCGGCAAGCGCGGTCGAACTGCGCAGCAGATAGGCGCCGTTGCCATAGAGCGCGACGGTCCCTTGATCGCCGGACAGGATGCGCTGTTCAAAGCCTTGCGGAATCACCACGATCGCGCTCACCCGCCGTTCTTCCAGCCAGCGTAGCGCGACGGCGGGGGACGGGAGCCGCGCGACCACTTCCGCCTGTTGCAACGCGCCGAGCCGGGTCTCCAGCGATCGGCTGGTGGCGCTATGATCCAGATCGACCACCGCCACCGGCATCCGCACCGGCACCTCGCCGGAATAAGCGGTGGGGTAGAAGAAGGAATAAAGAAGGCACGACCCGATCAGCAGCAACAGCGCCGAGCTGTCGGCCAGGATTGCGCGGAAGGTGGCGAGGAAGGCGCGGCCGATCATCGTCGCCCCCAGGCTTGCGGTCGGCGTGCAGCCGCCAGGTAAAGCGGCAGCCCGATGCCTGTCCCGACGATCAGGAAGGCGAGCATAGCGAGCAGCTGCCCGGCAGATTTCATCGCGGGCGCGCCCATGGTCCATTGTTCCGACAGCAGCTTGGCGAATGCCGAATAGGGCAGGAGCGCACTCCAGATCCGGGCGAAGCTGGAGGCGGATTCGATCGGGAAAATCGCGCCCGCAAAGGCGAAGGAGGCGCCCGCGTAAAGCCCGGCGATCGATAACGTCCTGCCCATCGACAAGGTGAGGCCGACGATCATCAAGGTCACGCCGATATAGGCGAGGTACATGGCGACATAGCCGATGAGCAGCAGAATCACGCTGCCCGCGACCGGCCAGCCGCGCAGCCCGGCGAGATAGCCGGTGGCCAGCAATCCCCAGCCGGTGAAAATTGCCAGATATGGCGTCAACTTGCCCGCCACCGCGGCGATCGCCCTCCGCCGATCCTCTCCGCCGATCCATGCGCCGATCGTGCCGTCGCGCAACTCGCGGCCCAGTGCGCTCGCGACGGCAACCATGAAGATCAGGTGCAGCAGCGCGGGGTGGATCAGCGCCACGAGTTGCAGTTCGTAGCTGCTCTGCGGATTGAACAGGATGGTGCTCTGCGCGGCAACCGGCGGCCGGCGCACCTGGCCGGGCCCGGCGAGAGCGGCGGCCTGCTCGGTGCCGAGCGTTGCGGCATAGGCCTGCACGACCGCGCCAATCTCGCGCAGGGCTGCCCCCGAAGCGGTCGAATAACTGGCGTTGTAAAAGGTGGTGATGCTGCCGGTCGTCCCGCGCAGCACCGCGCGCTCGGTATCCGCCGGGATCAGCACGACTGCATAGGCGCGGTTGGAGCGTACGATCCGTTCGGCCGCCTGCATATCTGGCACCTGCGCCACGACACGCAGCCCCGGCGCCGCATCGAGCCGGCGGGTCAGTTCACGCGCGACGGCGGTGCCGTCCAGATCGACCACCGCAATCGGCAGGTCGCGCATCACGCCCGCGGAAAACTGGATCGCCACCACCGCCATCAGCAGCAATGGCACCCAGATCACCAGCGCACGGTCCCAGAAACTGGTGGCGAGGAAACGCATTTCCCGGCGAAGCGCGCTGCCGAAGGCGTTCCCCACCCTGTTATGCCGGCCAGTCGAACAGCACGGTCATGCCCGGCCGCAGCGCCACGATTGGCGCGATGGGCATAACGCGAACCTCAAAGCTCTTGATATCGAAGCCGCTCGATTGCCGCGTTGCCCGCCAGGTCGCAAAGTCGCCAGCCGGTGCCGTATAGATCACGCGGAAGCGCGCGCGCAGATTGCCAAGCGCGGGGATTGTGCCGCTCAGTTCTTTGCCGCGGGCGAGGCCGTGGAGCTGATCCTCGCGCACGTTCAGCGTCACCCATGGATGAGCGGTATCGGTGAGCGTGAACACCGGAAAACCCTGCGGCACCAGTTCACCGGGCTGGGCGAGCCGCTTACCGATTTCGCCATCCGCCGGCGCGATGACGCGGGTTTCGTCGGCCGCCGCCTGCACTTCCGCCACCGCGCCGCGCGCTTGTTGCACCTGGCCGCTCGCTGCCTTTTTGTCCTGCAGTCGCGCGCCGGCCAGCGCGAGATCATATTGCGCTCGTGCCGCCTTGGCCTGTTCGGCGGAGGCGACGGCATTGGTGCGGGCCTCGTCCGCTTTCTGACCGGCGAGCACACCCTGTTCATAGAGCTGCTGGGTGCGTGCATAGGTGGTCTGGGCGAGCTCGGCGGCGGCCTTTGCGCGGCGCCACTGTGCCTCCGCCGCGCGGATATCTTCTGGCCGCGCACCTTCGTCCGCCTTGCTTTCCACCGCCTGCGCCGCCACGAGCGCGCCGCCCGCTTGTTCGGACTTGGCGGCAACTTCGGGGCTGGCGATTGTGTAGAGTAATTGCCCTGCCTTCACCGGCTGGCCCTCCTCGACATGGAAGGCGGCGATCCGCCCGGTCACCTTGCTACTGATCCGAAGTGCGCGCGCATCGACCATGCCCTGAAGCTGATCGGGCGCGGGGCGGTAGCTGAGCCACAAACCAAGCGCGAGCAGTGCCGTCACGATAATCGCCGCGATGATCACCATCGGCCGACCGTGCGTGGTGGGCGCGGGCGGGGCAGCGGGTGCTGGCGCGTCGGATGGTGCGGGTGCGTCGGCGGGAATGGCGGCGGGCACGGGGGCCTCGACAGGCGGGGGCGCGTCGTCTTGCGTGGGTTCGGTCATGGGATCACCTTGTCGGCCCGCGAGAGATATTCCGGCATCCGGTCGACCTGCCCGCTCATGCTGAGTAGCCGGGCGAGCGCTTGCACATAGTCATTCGCCGCCTGTGCGCGCTGAATGCGGGCCCGGCCGCGCCCGAGTTGCGCGTCGACCACGTCGAGCGACGTCGCTTGTTGCTCGCGATAGGATAGGGTCTGGAGACGCACATTCTCGTCCGCCGAGACCAGCGCACTGTCGAGGAGCAGGAACCGTTTACGCGCCGCCTCCACGTCATTCCACGCCTTGGTCACGCCGATATCGAGCTGGGTGCGCGCCTCGCGCAGCCCGGCGTCGGCCTGCTCCACTGTCGCGCGCGCGGCCTCCACCTGCTGCTGCCGGCCCGCGCCGGAGATGAGCTTGTATTTCAAGCCGACGCCGATCGACCAATCGGGATCCGTGAGCAGTGAATTGCGTCGGTCGAAATTATATTGCCCAAAGCCGTAGATGGTCGGCCGGAGCTTTGATTGCTGGATCTTCACGCCGGCCTCCGCCTGGTCCTCCAGCGCCCGCAACCGGGCGAGCTGGGGATGTGTGTCCAGCGCGGCGGCCTTGAACGTGGCGAGCGGCGCGAGTGGCCGCGAATCGACCCCGAGCGGACTGATTGGGCGCACCCCCGCCGGCGCGCGCAGTATCCCGGCGAGCGCGGCATTGGCGGTGGCAAGATCGGAAATCGCCTGTGCATAGTCGCGCGCCGCGTCGTCGCGCGCGACCTCCGCCTGCAAGCGTTGCGCGCGACTGATGAAGCGTGCCTGTTCGAGCTTCACCGCGTCGGCAACGTGCCGCTCGAGGCCATCGAGCACATCGCGGCGGATGCCAAGCGCTCGTTCGGCAAGCTGTTGCCCGTAATAGGCCTGGACAAGCTGGACGAGCGCATCGTCGATCGCAATGTCCCGATCCGCCTTTGCCTGCGCGACCTGGGCGCGTGCGCCGGCCTGCGTGCCACTGATCTGCCCGCCGGCGTAGATTGGCAACGTGGCCGTGACGATCGGCCGTGTACTGGTGCGTTCCTGCCTGAACTTCAGCGGATCGGGGATGCCGAAGGCTTCCGCCACAGGTGCCAGCGAGCCGAGAGGCAGATAGAGCGTCTTTTGATATTCCAGCAGTTGCGCCTCGATATCGATATCGGGGCGGCCGAGCGTCCGGGTCGCTCCTTCCTGTGCTTCCTTGCTGCGTATGTTCGCGGCAGAAGCCTCGATCGCGTCGGATCGGTGGAGCAGCCGCTCTTGCGCAGCACCATAATCAAGCGGAAGCGGCAGCACGTCCTGCGTATACGCCGGTGAGGCGAAAGCCACAATGCAGAGCATCGACCATGGCAAAAAACGCATCGGCAGTATCTCCAGCTACGCCGGCCGGATTGATGCCGATTTTTATCCGTGTAAAGAGTGATTTCGCATGTGGTACGCTCCGCACGACTGGTAGGAAGCTGAATGATCGGTTCATTCTGATGCGCGCCGAGGGCATTATCCCGGATTCAGTCCGTTCCTTCTCTTTTGAAAAATGGATTGGGGTGAAACTCGACTTGGATGAGAGGCGCATTTCTGAATGAAAATTGAAAGATAGACATCAGCTTCTCACGTTGTTCTGCCGCGTGCTTCTGGACAGCGATCGACCAGATCTTGCTTGTTTCGGGGGATGACATCGGCAAATTATCGATCGTCCGCTCCTGCCGAAAGCCGCCGTTCTTCGTGCGCTTTTGAATGGCGGGTAAGTCCCACATCACGCCATTTGGGACGGCTGAGAGCGTCCCGCTATTCGTTCCCATTTGGGAAGTTGGACAGGCCGGTTGCCCGCGTTTAGATTTTCGCGTTAGGGCGGCCGAAGGTAATTCACGGGGGATTTCATGGGGCAGATCATCCGAAGTGGCGAATGTCGAAATTCACCGAAAAATGCAGCGATGGAAGAAGTCGCAGTCGCGATCTTTCATGATCCACACGACCATCTCCGACAGTTTTTGGCCGAGGACGTTACGCTGTACCTTGCAGACGGCACCGTGATCGAAGGTAGCGATGCGACAAGTCTTTACATTGCCCGGGAGGTCAGGCGCAGCTTCGACACTTTGAAGATCGACCACGCAATAACGCACGGCAGGGTAGGCGCCGCGAATGCGCTTGTGACGACCGATGGGAGACAGGCCGGGTTCAGCATCTTCGTCGATTATGTGAACACCAAAGCCGACCGGTTGAAAGCCATCAAACTCTACGGCTTCTGAGTACTTGGTGCCGAAAGCCGCCTCGCGGTGAGGACGCTACAGGCCGGTCCGGCGAGTTTCCCTCCGGCAAGCTATTCTCGAAATCCGATCCTTGTGGGACGGGATCGCTATGCCTTGGGGTGTCATTCCGCCCCCAAACGTACCGGGTGACAGCGGCGCATTTTTCAACAGCCCCAGGTGTTTTCCGACACCAACGGTCGCTAACGTATATCTGTGCCCGTTCTATGTAACGCCCCCGACTCATCGCCGCCGGAACCTTCCATGGCGATTATCAACTCAACTGCCTTGTGCTCGACCCTGAGGCAGATTCCACGATGATCAGCCTCAACGAGAACTTCCAGCGCGAGGACATGAACCCCGCAGACGAAGCCCTCGCCTTCAAGAGCCTCATCGACAGCGGATGCGAGGTTGAAACGGTCTCCAAGTCCATGGGAGTAACCACGCGCTACGTGCAAGGACGTTTGCGGCTCGCGGATCTCGCGCCGGAAATCTTCGCTGCACTTGCTGCCGGCGATATCACTCTTGATGTCGCCCAGGCATTTGGTGTCCGTGCAGAGCACGACCTCCAACTCGCCATCTACAACCAGTTCACAAGCTATAGCTGGTCACCGGAACAGATCCGCACACGCCTCAGCGCTTCAGGCGTTCGCGCCAGTTCCCCGAACGCAATCCTTGTCGGTCGCGAAGCCTATCTTGCGGCCGGAGGGAAGATCGAAGCCGACCTGTTTTCGAGAATCGAGGCGTCACCTCAAGCTTTGTACGCTGAACAACGATTTTCCGGACATAATGTGAACATTGGTGTCAGGCAGCGGCGCGAAGGTACTGGTAGAGGGTTTCGCGGCTGATGCCCATGTCGCGCGCGATGGTCGCCTTGCGTTCACCGGCGGCAACGCGGCGGTGCAGATCGGCAATCATCTCATCCGAGAGCGACCGTTTCCGCCCCCGATAGGCGCCGCGCTGCCGAGCGATCGCAATGCCTTCGCGTTGCCGTTCGCGGATCAGGGCGCGCTCGAACTCAGCAAACGCACCCATGACCGAGAGCATCAGATTGGCCATCGGGGAGTCCTCCCCCGAGAAGGACAGGCTTTCCTTCTCAAACTCGATCCGGATACCTCGCTTGGTGAGGCCCTGGACCAGCTTGCGCAGGTCATCCAGATTGCGGGCCAACCGATCCATGCTGTGGACGACGACGGTATCGCCTTCGCGGGCGAAAGTGAGCAGAGCCTCAAGCTGGGGGCGGTTGACGTCCTTGCCCGATGCCTTGTCGGTGAAGGTCCGATCGAGCGACTGACCTTCCAATTGGCGATCCACATTCTGATCGAACGTGCTGACCCGGACATAGCCGATCCGTTGCCCCTTCACTGCGCACTCTCTCCATCAAAATGTCAGGTTGAAATCTATGATACGCAACGACATTCGTCAACAAATTCCGTTTAGTACCCTAATCTGACAGAAACCGCGGTAGCGCCCTGACGTCCGGTTAGGCTATACTCCAAGCTGACATCACAAAATCAAATCCCTCAAAGATGGCGTCAATTGCCTTGATGGGGTAAAAACTGGAGTGCTTCCAGGATGGGACATTCGGCAACGTCATCTCCAGTGCATCTGGCTAACGTGGTCGCCAGCGTCACCTCTATCTTCTGCAAATCTGCAATGCGGCGGCGGACATCTTCAAGGTGGAGTTCGGTTCTCGCCATAACCTCCGCGCAGGTTTGTGCACCGGTATCGGTGAGCGACAACAATGACCGTATCTCATCCATTGCATAGCCAAGGTCGCGCGCGCGCAGGATGAACTGCAACCTTTGCACCAGTTCCGGCGAATAGACGCGGTAGCCGTTGGAACTGCGAGGCGGCCCCGGCAGCAATCCCACCTTCTCGTAATAGCGGATGGTTTCGAGATTGCAGCCTGTTTTCCGGGCAAGCTGGGCACGCAAGATGCCGACCTGTCGCTCCATGAAAATACCTCTTGAGTCTGTAGTGGCTACAGAGCCTACACTGCGAATCACTCAGTTGGAACAAGGGATTCAAGCCATGGTCTCAACGCCGGAAGCGGGACAGCCAGCCCTCACCGAAAACCACGAGCCGAAGCAGGCAAACTGGGTTGCGGCGGGCGCATTGATCGGCGCGGGGCTCGCCTCGGCTTGCTGCGTCGTCCCGCTACTGTTGGTTATGCTCGGAATTTCCGGCGCGTGGATCGCCAACCTGACGGCGCTCGAACCTTACAAGCCCTATGTCGCAGGCGTAACGCTCGCGCTGCTCGGCTACGGCTTCTGGCATGTCTATTTCAAGCCGAAACCGCCCTGTGAAGACGGTTCCTACTACGCTCGTCCACAATCGGCTTGGACCACCAAGGCGGTGCTGTGGCTGGGCCTTGCCGTCGCCATCCTGGCGCTCACCATCGACTGGTGGGCACCCTGGTTCTATTGAAAGGAAATACCCATGAAAAAGACAGTATGTATCGCTATGGCCGTGCTGGCTATGGCTGGCGGCGGGGTCGCCTATGCAGTTAGTGGCACGGCGCAAGATCGCCCCGCGGCTACCGCAACCGCTCAGAAGCAAACCACCTTTGCCATAGAGAACATGACCTGCGCCACCTGCCCGATCACCGTGAAGAAGGCGATGGAAGGCGTCGCCGGGGTAACGGCGGTCACGGTCGATTTCGCAGCCAAGACCGCGCGCGCAACCTATAACCCGCGCCGCACCAATGCTGCTGCGATTGCCGCTGCATCAACCAACGCGGGTTATCCGGCGCGCGCTATTCAAAACTGAGCGGGGCGCCGCCAGCGCCTCAAGAAAGCGATAAGCAATGAACGACTGTTGCAACCGCCCCGGGCAGGAAGGATTTGACGTGGCCGTCATCGGCGCGGGTTCTGCCGGGTTCTCCGCCGCGATCGCCGCTGCCGATCTGGGCGCGAAAGTGGCGCTCGTCGGTCACGGCACGATTGGCGGCACCTGTGTCAATGTTGGCTGCGTTCCTTCCAAGACGCTGATCCGCGCCGCCGAAGCGGTGCATGGTGGGCTTGCCGCCGCGCGCTTTCCCGGCCTTGGGGGCGCTGTCCAGATGGATGACTGGTCCGTATTGGCGGCGTCGAAGGACGATCTTGTCACGACGCTGCGCCAAAAAAAATATGTCGATCTGCTGCCCGCCTATGACGGTGTGAGCTATATCGAGGGCAAGGCACGCTTTGCCGATGGTGCGCTGATTGTCGGCGATGCGCCCATGAAGGTCGGCAAGGTCATATTGGCGATGGGTGCGCACGCCGCCGTGCCGCCGATTCCGGGGATGGACAGCGTGCCCTACCTAACCAGCACATCGGCGCTGGCGCTGGATCGCTTGCCCAAATCGCTGCTGGTGATCGGTGGCGGGGTGATCGGGGTAGAACTGGGACAGATGTTTTCGCGTCTGGGCGTTGATGTCACCATCTGCTGCCGAAGCCGCCTGCTCCCCGAAATGGACCCGGAAGTGAGTGCCGCGCTGAAAAACTATTTGGAAGCCGAGGGCGTGCGGGTTTGCGCAGGTGTCGGCTATCAGCGTATCGCCCAAACACAGAGCGGGGTCGAATTGACCTGCGAGGGGCATTGTGACACCGTCGCGGCGGAACAGGTGCTCATCGCCACCGGACGCCGACCCAATAGCGACGGGCTTGGGCTGGAGGAGCGCGGCATAGTGCTTGCCCGTAATGGTGGAATCGTCGTCGATGACCACCTCGAAACGTCGGTTCCAGGCATTTACGCGGCGGGCGATGTAACGGGACGGGACCAGTTCGTCTACATGGCCGCCTATGGCGCAAAACTGGCCGCGCGCAACGCGGTGACGGGCAACCAATACCGCTACGACAATTCCTCCATGCCATCCGTCGTCTTCACCGACCCGCAAGTCGCCAGCGCCGGCCTCACTGAAACGACAGCACGGGCGCAAGGCCTGGACATCAAGGTTTCGCTGCTCCCGCTCGATGCTGTGCCAAGGGCACTGGCAGCACGCGATACGCGGGGTCTCATCAAACTGATTGCCGACAAGGCGAACGACCGTTTGCTGGGCGGCCAGATCATGGCACCCGAAGGCGCGGATTCGATCCAGACACTGGTGCTGGCGATCAAACACGGCATGACCACCCTGGAATTGGGTGCAACGATATTTCCTTACCTGACCACTGTGGAAGGCCTCAAACTGGCGGCCCAAACGTTTGATAAGGATGTCGCCAAACTGTCTTGCTGCGCCGGGTGATTGCTCGGGGATCAACCGGCAACGAATGGCCTCCCTCCAGTGCAAGCCGCTTTGGTGTCAATTTTGTTATTCGCCTCAGCGGGAGAGCAAAATGGCACGACGCCGACTTCTGACCGGAGACGAGCGCCGGCGCCTGTTCGATCCTCCTGTCCAAGAAACCGCGATCATTGGGCATTATACCCTTTCTGCGGAAGATGTTGAATTGGTTGGGCGCCGCTATGGTCCAGCAAATCGCCTCGGTCTGGCTGCACAAATCGCTTTGATGCGACATCCCGGCTTTGGTCTGCAACCCGAGATCGGGCTTCCCGACGTCATTCTTCAGTACCTCGCGGCACAGTTATTCGTCGATCCTTCCTCCTTCTCTGCATATGGTCAGCGCGCGCAAACCCGTACCGATCATGCCGATCTCGTGGCGCGTTATCTTGGCATACGCCCGTTTCGACGCGGCGACCTGGCACTTGCCCTGAATCTTGCCGCGCAAGCCGCCGAGTATACAGACAGAGGTGAACCGATTGTTCGCGCCCTCATGGTTGGCCTGAAGGGTGAGCGGTTCATTCTTCCGTCAGGCGACACACTGGAACGCGCCGGTCTTGCTGGCCGGGCACGCGCACGCAAAGCTGCCGCAGCCGCAATCGTCGAAGGCCTCAGCTCTGCTGAACTGACACGGCTAGACGAACTCGTAATCAACAACCCGGATTTCGGCATGACACCGCTGGCGTGGTTGCGTAATTTCGAAGAAGCCCCGACTGCGGCCAATATCAATGGCTTGCTTGAGCGCCTGCGCTATGTTCGCGGCATAGGTATCCACCCGGTAGTTGGGGGCGCCATTCCGGAATTCCGCTTTGCCCAATTTGTCCGCGAGGGCGGCGTGGCACCGGCATTCCTGCTTTCGGATTACAGCGTCAATCGCAGGCGGGCGACGTTGACGGCCGCAGTGATCGACCTTGAGGCCAGACTTGCCGATGCCGCGATCCAAATGTTTGACCGACTTATCGGCGGCATGTTCACGCGCGCGCGGCGTGGGCGCGAGCGTCGCTACCAAGATAGTATTCAGTCGGTGGGGCAACTCATGCGGCTGTTTGGCGCCACGATTACAGCACTTGATGAGGCTGTCCAGAATGGCGGCGATCCGCTCGAATTGATTGACGAAGCGGTGGGCTGGCACCGGCTTGTTGCGGCAAAGGCCCAAGTAGATGCCCTTGCTGATCTTGCCGGCGAGGACGCACTGGTAACGGCAACCGAGCGTTACGCCACGCTACGGCGTTTCAGCCCGGCATTTCTGGACGCCTTCACCTTCAAGGCGTCTGGAACAGGGACGGCACTGATCAAAGCCATCGATGTCATTCGCGATGCGAACACACGAAAGTCGCGCGACCTTCCCGATGGCGTTCCACTGCCATTCCCCAATCGGCAGTGGAAGCGTCTCATCACCGAAAGCGGCCGTATCGACCGCCGACGTTATGAAATTGCGATCATGGCAACCTTGCGTGATCGTTTGCGCGCCGGTGATGTATGGATCGAGGGAACCCGCAACTATCAGCGCTTCGATGCCTATTTGCTGGGTCGGCGCGACGCCGCCAAAGTGGCGGATGTGCTTCCGTTCGATTCAAATGCTGCATCCTACCTCGCTGACCGGGCACGAAATCTTGACTGGCGGCTGCGCCGATTTGCCAAGCAGTTGAAAACAAACAAGCTTGAGGGAGTGTCGCTCGAACGAGACCGGCTCAAGCTTCAGCAAATGCCGCCTGTCACCCCACCGGAAGCTGAAGCCCTCGATCGCAAGCTCGATACCCTGCTTCCCCGCGTGCGCATCACCGAGCTGCTGCTTGAAGTCGCCGAACGCACTGGTTTTTTGAACGCATTCCGTGACCTGCGCTCAGGCAAGGAGCACGACAACCCCAGCACGGTACTCGCCGCAATTCTGGCTGATGGCACCAACCTCGGGCTGGAGCGGATGGCCAATGCCAGCGAAGGCGTCAGCTATGCCCAACTCGCATGGACCCACAACTGGTATCTTTCACCCGAGAACTATCAGGCCGCGCTGGCCATGATCATCTCAGCCCATCACGAATTACCCTTCGCGCGGCATTGGGGCGCTGGCACCAGTTCGTCGTCCGATGGCCAGTTCTTCCGGTCGGGGCGGAGCCGTTCAGGGGCGGCGGACGTCAATGCCAAATATGGCGCCGAACCTGGCGTGAAAATCTATTCTCACCTTTCCGATCACTTCGCATCATTCGGATCACGGATCATGTCCGCGACGGCAGGTGAAGCGCCTTACGTGCTCGACGGGCTTGTCCTGGGCGCCGGCAACCTTCCGTTGCATGAGCACTATACCGATACCGGCGGCGCCACCGATCATGTTTTCGCACTCTGCCACCTACTCGGGTTCCGCTTCGCGCCACGGCTGCGCGATATTGGCGACCGCAAGCTGGGTTCGATCGCTGCGCCATCGACATACAAGGGCATCGAAAATCTGATGGGCCGCACCATCAAAACGGCAGCGATCGAGGCCGATTGGGATGACATCGTCAGGATTGTCGCCTCAATCAAGGATGGCACGGTGGCGCCGTCAGTAATCTTGCGAAAACTTGCCGCCTACAAACGCCAGAACAGGCTGGATTTTGCATTGGCTGAACTGGGCCGTATCGAGCGCACTTTGTTCACGCTCGATTGGCTTGAACAACCGGAACTGCGACGTGCCTGTCAGGCCGGTCTCAACAAAGGCGAGGCGAGGCACACGCTTGCCGCCGCCATCTATACCAACCGGCAGGGTCGGTTCACCGATCGCTCGCTGGAAAATCAGGAATTTCGCGCATCTGGGCTGAACCTGCTGATTGCGGCGATTTCCTACTGGAACACGGTCTATCTCGACCGGGCCGCCCAGCACCTCAACGCTGTCGGCACGACGTTCGATGCGGCACTGCTTGCGCACCTTTCTCCGATGGGCTGGGCGCACATCAGTCTGACCGGCGATTACCTCTGGGAGCAGGCCAGGCGACTTCCAGCAGGTGAATTCCACCCACTCAACGAGCCAATGGCGCGGTTGAAGCGTGTAGCGTAGCCCATGTTCCGCTTATGTCCGAGAAATCGTTGTCTGGCGAACAAACCTTGAGGTGACGCCTACGAGGCGTTCGCGCAACCCGGTCGCACGCTCACGCAGATCGCCCAAATGCCCGATGGCCGCACCTATCTTTGGATCGCCAGAACAGTGGGCAGCAAGAGTGCCGGCTACGGCGTGCAGGGCAAGACGTTTGCGGTCGGCTTGGGGTGCGACATCCGCCACGCGCCGCGTCTTGTCTATTCTAGGGGGCTGGATCTGGGCGCTCCTTCATCGGCAACCATGATCGGCGCGGGCTGTAAGGTCTGTGAGCGCCCCGCCTGCCCGCAAAGAGCGTTTCCGGCGATCGGCCGCGCCGTAGCAATCGACGACAACAGCCGGGACCTTTCGCCCTATCCGTTTGCGTAGAACCATCCCACGAATAGAGGAAATCCCCCCACCCGTTTCGCGCGGCGGTGCTTCACGGGGTGACCGCCCAACTCGTCACCGAGGCCCTGATTATAGCGATCTGGCATCGTGGATCGCGGGTCCCTCTTTTCGAGTTTGCGGTCAATGAGCTTTGCACGCTCCGCTCACCATGCTTCGCCGCAACGCATTGCGTTGCGACCCTTGGCGGCGGGGGTGTGGATGCTCGCCATCATCGCCTTCCTGCTGTTGAACGGGCACCCGTGGGCGGTGGCGCAGGGGCCGCTGTTGAAGGCTTCGCCGATTATTGTGTGACTGCTGGACCGGGGCGTTTGCATTTTTGGTCCCGGAGCGGCGGGGCAACTGCAGAATGAGGGCACCGCCCCAATCGAAATCATCTGCGGAAATATGTCGGAATAGCCGCTTTCGAGAACCCGTGTTGCCCCCGGGATGTCCGCATGCCGGCGGTCCCCGTATCGGTCTTTCATTTCGCTTCTTCTACGCCGCCGCCCGCCGCAGGCATTTCCCACGGCGTACCGGCGATCTCGGGCTGTCCCTCGACATAGCTGACTGTCGCCCCAGTCTTGGTCTGAAGCTCCCGAACGACGTCGAGGATGGTCTTCTCCGTCCAACCGTCGGGCTTTCCAACCACCTGTTCGGCCAGGGCCCGACCAAGGCGCGCGGAAATCCCGCCACCCTGTTCCTTCACGTCGATCCCGTAAACGTTCAACTGATAGCCCTGCTGATAGGGGAACAGGCACAGCGTGAGACGGAGGTTCTGCGAACCCCGGACCTTGCGCAGCGCATTCGCGATCCAGACTGCCCCATCGCACGAAGCCTGCTTGAACTGCGCCAGTTGCGAGGCAGGGATCATCGCCGCAATCCCGCCCATGCTGGCGCTGCCTTCCAGCGGGTTGCGGATGGTAAAGCGGCCGGGTGTTTCGGGAGGCGCGCCCATCACGATGGGTGTCATCGTCTGCGCATCACTGGTATTGCGCTTCAGCCCTGCACCGGCAGCGGCGATCACATCCCGCTTTGGGGCCGCCGTCTTCAGATCGAAGATGTGATAGAGTTCGTTGGACTGATTCCGGTCTTGCGCGTTGGCAGGATGCTCGGTGGCGAAGACGGCCAGCATACCAGCGACAGCCAGCATTTTGCTTGGATGGAAGCTGTGGCGGGCCTTTGCCGCCGGATACGCAAGCGGGTTTTCCATGTATCGGGCCATCACCTGTCTCCGTTTACATCCCTATGCTGCCCGATCCGGGGTGTTCAGAACCATCCGCTGCACAACCCGCCACGAAGCCTTGGATAGAGGTCACAGCCAACTAGCCGACATGAAGAAGTCGACCGACATTACGTTCTGAGCCTGCGGAGCCTCCACTCGGTCATTCGCGGATGCGTGTAATCCGGACATTTCTTCGCGAAGATTTCCTCGGCCGCCAGATGGGCCAACCCATCATTCAAAGCGGATGCGAGGCGGCTGAATTGAAGATCAACGTCGTCTTCGTCCAGCAAGGCCATTACCATAGCAACCTTGGCAATCTGGATGCGCGTGGCGCCGGCCTCCTTGATCATTTGCTCCTGGAACAAGTGCACATGCATGTAGACTTCGGTCGAAACGGATGGACCCAGTCCGACGAGGTTCGAGAGGGTGCGTTCATAAAAGCCGTCTGCCATAACGAATGTATCTTAAAACAGGTCGCGTTATAAACGGCAAGCCGAAAATATCCGGGGGTGAAGCGAACCCCGAAAAGCGAACTCAGGGACGTGCTGGCGCGGAATATGCGCCGACTTCGGGCTGAGCGAGGTCTGCCGCAGGAGCGGTTGGCGTTCGAAGCTGGTCTGAACCGCACCTACCTGTCGGCGGTCGAGCGTTCGGAGCAGAATATCTCGCTAGATAACATCGCGCGCATCGCCAAAGGGCTGGGAGTCGAGGCTTCGACTCTGCTCGTCCGCGAACTCCACGGCAGCGAAAACGCCCAAGAGTTAACCGCCGCATGATCAACAATGTGTCGCTACTGGTCAGTCCTGTGCTTCGTAGCCGGGCAGATTGTCGCCCCACGGTTTCGATGGACTGAACCATCTCGAAAGGATATAGATACAAAAAGGTTCAAACCGTTGGATTGGCGGCACAGTGAATTCAGAAGTCGAGCGGATCTCCGATCTGGCTGAAGCCGGCGAGCGGATGATCGAGCGGTTGCGTCGCCAGGCGTTTCTACCCGAGAGCCGCAAGGGGTTGAATTTACGGTTTGGTATTGCCGAAGCTGCGTCGTTGATGGGTTGCTCGACCAACCGCATTCGTATGGCGGAAGAGGACGGCCGCCTCCCCTCCCCTCCCGCTACGGAGAATGGTCGACGGCCAGGCTATACGATCGAGGGGCTCCTCAAGATGCGCGAGGTGCTGGGCGCATCGCCCGCTCGTGCTCCGCTCGACCGCCCTGCGATCATTGCGGTTCAGAATTTTAAGGGCGGAGTCGGGAAATCGACGGTCACCACCCATCTTGCGCATTATTTTGCTGTTCAGGGCTATCGGGTGCTTGTTGTCGATTGCGATAGTCAGGCGACCACGACGACCCTGTTCGGCTTCAATCCGCATTTCAATATAACGCGCGAGCAGACGCTATACCCGTATCTCTCCATCGATCCGACGCAGACTGACCTGTTGTACGCTGTCCAGAAGACGCCCTGGCCAAATGTCGATCTTATTCCGTCAAATCTTGAGTTGTTTGACGTGGAATATGAGCTGGCCGCCTCGGGCGCTGATGGAAACAGCGTTCTTGCATCACGCTTTCGCAAGCTGAAGCAGGGTTTATTCGACCTCGCCCGAAATTACGATGTCGTGATCCTCGACCCTCCCCCTGCCCTTGGCACGATAAGCCTGGCTGTGATGCAAGCAGCCAACGCCTTGATCGTTCCCCTCGCAGCGACGACGCCGGACTTTTGCTCGACCGTTCAGTTTCTTTCGATGATGAATCAGGTCTCGGAGCAGCTCCTCTCGGCGGGCATTGCCGTTGAATATGATTTTGTGCGCCTGCTGTGTTCAAAGTTTGATTCCAACGATCCCAGCCACGCCATGGTGGTTCAGATCATGGAGCAGACCTTCGGCCCTGCCCTCCTGCCGGTGCCGATTCTGGAAAGCGCAGAGATCAGCCATGCCGCGTTGCGGATGATGACGGTCTATGAATTGGAGAAGCCCGTAGGCACGTCCCGGACACACAAACGTTGTCGCGCAAACCTGGACGCCGCCATGGCTCAGGTGGAAGCCTTGGTGAGGCGTGGTTGGGGCGTCACTGCACCAGCGAGCGCCTACGAGATATTCAATGCCGCATAGCGTCAATCTGTCTGGCATGAGAGCATCGACACTTCGGGAACGGAAGGGCCGCTGATGGCACGCAAACAGAGTGACTATCTGGCGGGCCTGTTGTCCGATACCGGTGCTGGGTCGCCCCCCTCCCCTGCCCTTCGGCCGGATATTGTTGAGTCAATCGACTCTGACAACCCAGGCAAAGCCTCGACGTCGGCACCACAGCGCCCGGGGCTTTCACTGCTTAGCCGGGAGACGGCGCTTTCCCGTGTGGCGAGTGGGGATGTGCGTCAGGTAACCCAGCTCTTGCTGGATCCCGACCGCGTGAGAATCTGGCCGGGGAATGCCCGGTCTCAGGCTGGGTTGAGTGAAGAATCGTGCCGCGATCTGATTGACTCACTGATTGCAGAGGGCGGGCAGAAAGTGCCGGCGGTTGTCCGTCGCATCACGGGCGATCCTGAATTTGACTATGAGCTCGTTGTGGGAACCCGGCGCCACTTCGCAATTCGCTGGCTTCGGCAGAATAGCTACCCCGAAATGAAGCTTCTGGCTCACGTGGCAGAGTTGGACGATGAGGCCGCGTTTCGGCTTGCGGATATCGAGAATCGTGCCCGGCGGGATATCAGCGACATAGAGCGGGCTCGTAACTATGCGGCTGCGCTGGATCGGCACTATGGCGGCAAAGCCATTCGCATGGCCGAGCGGCTGAAGGTCTCAAAGGGCTGGCTTTCGAAAATGCTGAAGGCGGCGACCGTTCCAGATGAGGTGCTCGCCGCGTTCGCAGACCTTCATCAACTTTCGCTCAATCCGGCTTATCAACTCGCTGGTGCGCTGGAAGATGCCAGTCGTGCAAACGTGATTGGCGATGAGGCAGACCGGATTGTTGAGGAGAACCGCCAGGCAGCTGGCTGCGGGGCCCCTTCCCTGCCCGGCTCCGTGGTCCTCGCTCGCTTATTGGCCGCACGAGACTCGCCATCTGTTGAGCCCAAGCAGGTTCATTTCGAAGTTGCCGGAAGCCATGGCCGCGCAATTCTGTCGGTGAAGTCGGTCAACCGTCAGGGAATTACGCTTCACTTGCCTTCGGCGAGCGGGGCGACTGATGAACAGATCAGCGCAGCCGTTCGGGAGGTTCTGGAGAAGCTTCGATCGAGAGGAGTGTCTGTCGCCTGATGCCCTCCCCTGCCCTCTTCCGACCCTCCAACGGACGCGAGTTTCCTGCAGGAAACTTTTCGTGACCAAGGCACTTCGCCAGAACGTCGGCGAGCAGTTCGATATGTTCCTGCCGTATATCGCTGATCTCAATCTGCGTGATCAGCGGGAGATGATGGAACGGCCGTTCTTCAGCCTGGCAAAGTCCAAGCGTGTTAAGCCGATCGACTACACGAGCCCGGACGGAAAGCTGTGGGTGCACGTCTCCGCCAGCCCCGAATACGGTATGGCAACCATTTGGGATGCCGATATCCTGATCTATTGCGCCAGTGTTCTGGCAGATATGGCGAGGCGTGGTCGCAACGACATCCCACGCAAGCTCCACCTGATGCCATATGACTTGCTGCGGGCCATCGGACGCCCAACGACCGGCCGAGCCTATGAACTGCTCGGGCAATCGCTCGACAGGCTCGTTGCCACAACAATTAAGACCAACATCCGCGCAGAAAGCCGCAGAGAGGCAACGTTCAGTTGGCTGGATGGTTGGACTCAGCTGGTCGATGAGCGGACAGAGCGTTCGCGAGGGATGACGCTTGAACTCTCTAGTTGGTTCTATGAAGGCGTGTTGATGAAAGGCGGCGTGCTTTCCATTGACCGGGCCTATTTCGATATTTCAGGCGGCCGGGAACGTTGGCTCTATAAGGTCGCGAGAAAGCATGCTGGTGGGGCAGGGGAGGGGGGGTTCGCTATTTCGCTACCCGTGCTGTTTGAAAAGTCCGGCGCGGAAGGGGAGTACCGACGCTTCAAGTTTGAATTGATCAAGCTGGCTGAACGTAATGCGTTGCCAGGCTATGACTTGGCAATTGAGCCGGCCACAAGGGCGGGAGAGCCCTTGCTGCGAATGCGGCGCAATGATGGGAAAGCATCGCTCGGGAATGCCATCGGAGGAGGGGAGGGGCCTCAGGCTGGCGAACAGAAAGTTTCCTCGAGGAAACCAGAGTCAGCGATCTTGGAACAAACAACCCCTCTTCCGCCGCAAACCAAACAGCCGCCTATCGTCGTCGCCACAACAAGCAAGCCGCGCGGGGATGAGGTCATGCTGGATGCGTCCAGCCTGATACGCAAAACCATATCGGGGCTAAGCGACAGCGCTAACCGGGGATATATCTCTGCAGAAACCGCATCCCTGTTGCGAAGCGAATGTCCAGGGTGGGATCTCGACGTACTTCATGCGGAGTTTGAAGGGTGGGTTGCAGGCTCAGATGATCGGACGCCTGCCAACTGGCAGAAGGCGTTTATCGGGTGGGTGAGGCGATACCACGCCAAGCACCGGCACGAGCTCGGTGGCAGCTACTAAGCTGTGAACCCATAAACGTCACCGCCCAAGGCGTCGCTGCTTGCCGCCGAGCTGTCGGCGGGCCAAGGTCTTCTGATGGACCGTGACCGCTCGTATTTCCTGCCGGATGAGGTAAGGGGTGTTGATCTCGGTGGCTGGGCAGATATCCTTCACGCGCGATGCCGCGTCTTGGGGGCTAACCTTTTCGCCGATGTATTTGTGGCTGACGAAGCTGGTGCAGTTTTCATGCTGGAGGTATCCGCTGCTTCAATCGCAAAGATTGCCGCTTCTGAGCCCGAGTTTCGTCAGCGGTGCGTCAACGATGAAGACGGTTGGCTGCTGCGACCGCTGGCGGACCAGTGCCGGTCGATTGGGATGAGCCCTAGCGCCACCCAATGCTATGCGTTCAGGATGCTTCCCCTGCTCGGCGGGGAGTATGAGGTAGGCAATATCTGGCTATGCTCTTGGAGCGAATGGATTGATTATACGGCTTCGGTCTACGCGCAGACGAGGAAGTTGCCGGACGGTGCAACGGTCTCGATCCGTGTCGTAGATTGAAAACCTTCCCCACCCGGCGACAACCTGCTTCAGCGTCCGCATGAGCCGATGTGATTTTACCGACTTCGAGTGGCGCGTGATTGAACTGCTCCCTCCCGACAAGCCCCGAGGCGTTCCGCGCGCCGATGACCGATGACGCGTACTGAACCGCATCTTATAGGTGCCGCGCTCCGGCGCTCCGTGGCGCGACCTACCCGAGCGCTATGGCCCGCACTCCACCTGCTACAATCCCTTCGTGCGATGCCGGAAGGCAGGGAGGCCAAGCCGCAAATGTTCTCGAAGTGTCGTCAACAAACAGGTTTGTTCAAGAAGCTCAGGATTCACGGGTAGAGATTGAACGATTTCTTCATTCTTTGACTCGGAACTGATTCAACCGAGGCCCCGCGCAGCGCATAATTTTCGACACATCGACACATCAGGAACAACTGTGCGGTCATAATCGACACATCAGGAACACGTCATCAACACATCAGGAACAAAAGGCACGACATTTCCGGAACATATGATCGGCACAACGGGAACAGATATGAGCAAAATTGGCCTTTTCTCCCTCGGAAAACACGACAGAGGCAGATGTGTAACCTTTCTAAGATTCCTTTTATAACCGATCTAACCAGCATGATGCCATTCATCTGGAAAAAGGATGGAAGGTCCAGCGAACTACACGTGTGCTACCAAAACCGCCTTGCACCGCTTCATGTATACGGACTGTGAGGCAATAAGCACGATCGCAAGACAGGGCAGGGCGGCGAGAACGTCTCGGCCTGCTCCTTCGCGGATCGCGGCAATCAACGAGCGTGAAACGGCCCGTCTTGCTGACGACCAGGAACAGCTCGCCGTCCGTTTCCGTGAACGGGCAACTCCATGATGATGGATAGTCATTGCCCTCATGGATCAATATTCGTTGAATTCTGATCCATGGCGTGCCACCCAGTCAATCATGCGCTGGAACTGGCAACAACCCGATTGGCCGCAGTTCACATATGATGCCGAGGCACTGCGTCTGCAGGAACAACAATTCCTCAAAGGCGCAGGGATCGTCCTGGGGGCCATGGCTCACCTTGATGGAGAGGACCGACAGGGCCTCATGATCGCGATGATTGCGGAGGAGGCCGTCGACAGTTCCGCTATCGAAGGCGAGTTTCTGGATCGGGCAAGCGTCCAGTCGTCCGTCGCACAGCATCTTGGCATCAAGGCCGACGTGCGGCGCGCCAGTGCTGCGGAAGCAGGCGCTGCCCAACTGATGGCGCTGCTCTACCGCAGCTATGCAACGCCCTTGTCCGAAGAGGTCCTATGCCAGTGGCATGCCACACTGCTGAATGGCAGACGGGATCTGAAGGACGTTGGCGCCTATCGTACACATGCTGATCCCATGCAGATTGTCTCGGGTGCGGTTTATGCGCCCAAGGTGCATTTCGAAGCGCCTCCGTCCGAGAGGGTGCCCGATGAAATGGCCAGTTTCATCCGCTGGTTCAACGAGAGCGGTCCTGCAGGCCCCAGGCCAGTGAGCGCATTGGCGCGCGCCGGGATCGCGCACTTGTGGTTCGAGACCATTCATCCGTTCGAAGACGGCAATGGCCGTCTGGGTCGCGCCCTTGCGGAAAAGGCCTTGGCTCAATCTGTTGATGCGCCGGTCGTCACTGCGCTTGCGCAAACCATCCAGCGCAACCGTAAGGCCTATTATGAGCAACTGCACCGGGCCAGCCTGTCGAACGTAACCGACGGATGGCTGGGCTGGTTTGCAACGGCCGTGTTGGCGGCGCAGGAACGCAGCCGCCGAAGTGTGGAATTCATCATCGCCAAAGCGCGTTTGCTGGACCGTCTGGCCGGCAGGATCAACGCTCGGCAGGAGAGGGCGCTTCTCAGGATGTTCGCCGAAGGCATCGATGGCTTCAAAGGCGGCCTGAGCGCATCCAACTACCGCACCATCACCGATGCCACCTCAGCCACCGCCACGCGTGATCTCGCCGAACTCGTGGAGATGGGCGCACTCCGCAAGCAAGGACAACTGCGATATACGCGGTATCATCTCGAACTCGGTCAGTGAACGCCGAAGTAGCAGACATTCAGCCGGCCTGATCAGTTCCCTGAAACCTTCCGTTCGTTCATCAAGTTGGTCCGTTGGCACAGGAGGCCGACTTTGGGACGTTGCCGTCATTCCCAGCGATATCAGCCAACGGCGGCTTAGGTCAGAACTGGACGTTTCTTTTCGATCGCAAGGAAGGCGGGACATGAGCAGCGCTAGCCTTTTCGGCCTGTCCGATTCTGAATGCAAAAATGAATCAAGCTGCCGTTCGTTTGAACCGCCGCAGGTGCCAGCAGCCGCAAACGAGCCCGACATTCGCGGTTGCGAATCCGCTTCGTGAAATCGGCCTCTGTAGGATAACCGTCTTCGCGAACGCCAACGGAGCGAACCCCAGGATGTTACTTCAGTAATGCTCGATCAGATGTTTACCGCGGAGAATTTCCGCCACATCTACGACGCCGAGAACCGCAAGGGTCTCGATCTGGCGAGCCGTTACTTTCCGACGCTCGAGCCGCTCACGCTCGCTGTCCGCGAGAAGGTGCAGGACATCCGCGACCACCGCGCCAAACAGGCGACGATGGCGGCAGATGTGTTCGAGGAAACTTTACTCGACCTCAAAAAGAAACTGGCAGACGCAAAGGCGGAAAAATCGACCGCCGTCGATGCGCTGATGGACGAGATCAGCCAGAAGGTGCTCAAATCCACCTTCAAAATCGATCTGTCCAAAAAGGACGGTCCGAACGGGAAGCCGGTTTTCTGCATCGATGCCGAGCCCGAAACCTTCTTCGTCATCAAGCAGCTCCAGCGCAACATCAACCGCATCTACGGGGTCAAGCAAGCGAACCGGCACGACCTTGTCTGCCAGGTTCGCGATATGCTGGGCGGCAATTTTCCATTTGAGTTGGTTCGAACCGATATCTCGTCATTTTACGAGAGTATCGACAGGAAAAAGCTGCTCGAAAAGCTCGACAGCGACCAGCTTCTAAGCCCGGCATCGAAGAAGTACATCAAGCAAATCCTTGTTTCCTATGGCGCGAAATCCGGCACCGTCGTCGGCGTTCCGCGCGGGGTCGGCATCAGTGCCTACCTCGCCGAATTCTATTTGCGCCCCGTAGATAACGACATCCGGGCAATTCCCGGCTTGGTTCTCTATTGCCGCTTCGTCGATGATATTGTGGCGGTCTTCGCGCGGCCCCCGGCAGGCAACAGCCTCGGCTCCTATAAAGACCGGATCATCGGCATCGTCGGCCAGCACGCGCTGACGCATAATGCGGCAAAAACAAATGAGTTCGCCTTCCCGGACCCAAATCCACTGACCTTCGAGTACCTCGGCTACAAATTCATCATTACCGCCGGAGAGTGCAAGATCGGTCCCAGCACGGCGAAGGTGGACAAATATCGCACGCGCATGAAAGCGGCGTTCGAGGAGTATTGGCTGGAGCGCTCGCTTCGCACGCGGCGCGCCTACCGCGAGCTGATCTGGCGCATCAAATTCCTGACCGGCAACACTCGGCTGTCGAACAGCAAGTCGCGTGCCGTCGCCGGCATCTATTACAACAATTCGATCGCGACCGATCTGACCAGCTTCGGCCAGCTTGACCAGGAGCTGAAGGCGCTAATCGCGACCTTGCACAGCAGCAGCCTGCAGAAGCAGTTAAAGAAGCTCAAATTCACCACCGGCTTTGAGCAGCGCCGTTATCATCATTTTAGCGCGCGGGAATTGCAAACAATCGTGAGGGCTTGGAAACATGCCTAAGCGCCGCGTCTCCCTCACGCACCGGAAGCAACGCTCGATCCTCACGGACATGCTGCCGTTCGAGGTGCCCCCGACGTTTTCCAACCGGGGCTATTATCGCTTCCTGCGCGATAACAGCGTCGAGATTGAGAAAGGCCAATTGCGCTGGGTTTGCAAGACCGACGCGCTCGACCGCACGATGCAGCTTTTGTTCGGCATCAAGGCCGGAACGCCCATCACCGCTGAGGTCGTAACCGAATGGGGTAAGCAGAAAACCAGACGGTCGGTTTCCTACAACAAGTGCGAAATGGCGACGATCCCGTTCAATTTCAGGGTCGCGCACAACCTGGACGGTCGCACTTTGAGCGTTGTCCATCCGCGCAATCAGGTAGCGGTCGCGAGCTTCTACGCCAATCATAGCGCGCTGATCATCTACCACACGTCGTTGAGCGAATTTTCGATCCGCCACCCGGTGTCAGTGTCGCGCTACGCCTATTTCAAGGACAAGCTGCATGAGAAGCGGCTGGATTCCGTGGCGGGGCTGGAAGAGGAGGATCGCGAGTACGAGCAGCTCGGCTCCTATTTCGTTTACCGGAAATACCGGAACATCCATCGCTTCTTCGAATCCTACAAATATCATCGCAGCGAGAAAAAGTACGACGCGATGGTGCAGATTGACGTCAGCAAGTGCTTTGACAGCATCTATACCCATTCGCTTCCTTGGGCTGTTCTGGGCAAGGACCAAACGAAATTCAGCCTTAAGCCTTCCACGTTGACATTCGGAGGGCGCTTCGACGCCCTCATGCAAAATCTAAATCACAAGGAGACCAATGGCATCGTCATCGGCCCGGAATTTTCGCGGATTTTTGCCGAGATCATTTTGCAGTCGGTCGATGTCGAGCTCCTGCAGCAGTTGGCGAAAGCAAACCTGCGCCACAAGGTGGATTACGAGATTTTCCGCTACGTCGACGACTTCTTCGTTTTCTACAACAACGAGTCCACGCAGCTCAAGGTTTTCGAAACCCTTCAGGAGATCCTAAAGGGCAAGAAGCTCAGCATCAACACCGCGAAAATCAAGCATTATAAGAAGCCAATCATCACCGAAATCACGATCGCCAAGGAGCGGATTTCAGCGCTTCTGAACGACGAAATCAATCCGGCCTGCGAGGAAGAGCCCTTGGCCGATCCTGCCAAGCCGCCGAAGAAAAAGCTGATCTGCGGCATCAATGCGAACCGTCTAATCATCCGCTACAAGGCTGCCATCAAAGAAGCTGGCGTCACCTACGGCGACTTGCTGAATTACACGTTCGCGATCATCGAGAACAAAATCGAGAAGCTCTTCAAGGCCTACGTCGAGAGCGACAAAACGGACCGAGACCGCAAGCGTCTGTCCAATGCCTTGCTGGCGATCATGGAGTTTGCCTTCTTCGCCTATTCCGCGAGCCCGAAAGTCAATCATACCATCCGCATCTGCCGGATGATCGCGACCTCGGTGGACTTCGTCCACGCACAGGGGCTGCCGTACGAGCAGAAGCATCTCCTGTTTAAGTACGTCCACGACAACGTGATGCAGCAGCTCGAAAAGAACACGATGGGCGAGCATCGCGAGGTCGAAAGCCTCTACCTTTTGATTTCGCTCTCGCAGATCGGGCGGGAATACTGGCTACCAATCTCCGTGCTGCTGCGGCATTTCCTGATCCAGGAGGAAGAGGGGACCGGAAATTACATCCGGCCCACCGGCTTCATGAACCATTTCTCGGTCACGATCCTGCTGTCATATATCAAGCATAAGGTCAGGTACGCGAAGCTGAAAGCCTTCATCGAAGCGGAAATTCTTGCAAAGCTCCAATATATGAAGGTGCATTGCCCCGACGACGCCGAGACGCTGATTATGTTGCTCGATCTCATTGTTTGCCCTTACATCAGTAACGCAACCAAAGATGCTATCGGGGCAATCTTCGGGCTGGATGCTGCCGGTCTGGCTGCCGTTCAAGCGACCAACGACCATTGGTTCACCGCCTGGGACGACAAATTCGACCTTGGCAAAGAGCTGGACGCCAAGCGCAGCCGCGAGGTATATTAAGCTCGGCGCTCCGCTCTACCCTTAATAGCTGTTGGCAGCTCACACACAAGCGCCCACCTTTTCCCTGTATCAATCGGGGGCCGGGTAACGAAACGGTCGGGGCGGGCCGTTTCCTCGCCCACCATCCTCGACCATTACCAAGAGCCTGTCGCCACATTTGCGGGCAGCTTGAGATTGGTCACTTCGCCGAGATCGTTGATCATCGCAAAGGTGGGGAGCTGCTTACCCTTCGGCATGCCGAACCATGTTTCGGCGACATGGATCAAATCGGAATTGGCCGGACGCTTGCCGAATTTTCCAAGCAAATCGTGGGTGAGTTCGCGGCTCGGCAGAGTGATGAAATCGCCAGTGGCATTCAGGCTTTCAAGGTCACTTGCCTCGCTCGCAATCGGTCGTTGCAGCATCTTACGCGGGATTACCGTGTCACCCAGCAGAGCTGCAAAAGACTCCGGAAAGATCGGAGCCATGAAGTCGATGATGTGAGTCTCGGTCTGGACCCACATGTGGAAGCCCTCGGAATCCGTGACGATCCGCACACCTTCGTCACGACCAAAAAAAGCGACCTTGGGTTCGTCACTGACGCAGAGTGCGAAATTACCGGCAACCGCCGTCGCCGGGATTTTGTAGCGCGTCTCTAGAATATAGGCTCCGAAAACGGCGAAGAAGATGCATGACCGCTCGGCGGTGCCAAGACCCTCGATCACGCCACGCGCCACTTGATGGATGCGGTTATACTCGTTGAGGGTGAGGAGAAACTTCTTCATTTTGACCTGCGGAGACGGATGGGTTGGATCGATGGAGTTTCTCAATTGCAGACGGAATCGCAAGGGAGGTCGGAGGGCGAGCCGACGTCCCACGGGCTGTCCGCCGTCAGCACCAATGGCACAGATTTGAGGTTGTGATTTAAGGAGGATCTGGGCTTCGTCGTAGTGACGAAGGAACGAAGATGAAGCCCAGATCCTCCAATGTAAAATCGCCCGCCAAGGCC
>NZ_JADCUC010000014.1 GCF_016464365.1 Sandaracinobacteroides hominis
ACAACTTCGCCAAGCAGCTCAAGGCGCTCAGGTTCAGGACACCATACGAAGCCATCGAGGAACTCTGGAAATCCAAGCCAGATGTGTTTATCGTCCAGCCACACCATCACACTCTGGGACTAAACACTTAGCCTGACAGAGCGTCTACGTCCGCCTGAGGATGAACATAGGGGTGGTCACGAGGTTAGCCAGGTCACCGGCAGCTCCCGCACGCTTGGGCAGTCCAAGTGAGAATGCCCTTGTCGTCAAGACGCTCTTCGAGCCAATTGCCGTTCACAAGCAGTCGGACACTACTCCCCGGTCGCCCCCTGAGCAGGAGCTGAGTCACTTTGGTGCGGCGCCAGGCAAGGTCGACAATCAGATCGCCTCGGGCGCGGAGCCCGCGGAAACTCCCATCAGCCCAGGCCTTGGGTAGCGCCGGCAACAGCCGCAGCTCGCCACCCCAGCTCTGGGCGAGCATCTCCTGAATCGCGGCGGTGCCGCCGAAATTGCCGTCGATCTGGAACGGCGGATGCGCATCGAACAGATTGGGGTACGTGCGCATCGGCCCGAACAGCCCCTTGAGGATGCCATGAGCATGCTCACCCTCGCCCATACGCGCCCAAAGGCACGCCCGCCAGGCAGTTGCCCAACCGGTGGAGAGGTCGCCGCGCTGGCGCAGGGTGGTCTTCGCCGCTTCGATCAGCGCCGGTGTGTCGCGGACATTTGCCTGGCCGCTGGGATAGACCGCATAAAGGTGCGAGACGTGGCGGTGGTGGACGTCGGGCGCGTCGGCGTCCCAATCCTCGAGCCATTCCTGAAACTGGCCCCCGGCGCCGACCCGATCAGGCGCGATGCGCATGCGGGTTGCTTCGAACTGCGTGGCGAGCGGCGCATCGCGGCCGAGTTGGCGAGCTGCCTGGGCGGCGTGACCGAACAGATCCCGGACGATCTGGCGGTCCATCGCCGGCCCGGCGCACACCGCCGATCCGAATGGATGCTGGTTCTCGGGCGAGATCGACGGCGAGGTGATCAGCCCACGCCCCTCAGGATCCTCGATCAGCGTATCGAGGAAGAACAGCGCAGCGTCGCGGAGCAGCGGATAGAGCCGCGCGAGCAAATCAGGATCCTGCCGATATTCCCAATGCATCCAGAGCGTGTTGCACAACCAGGCGCCGCCGCATGGCCACAGTCCGGCGAACGGCCCGTCGATCGGAGCGGTGGCGCACCATAGATCGGTATTGTGGTGCGCCACCCAGCCGCGCGCGCCGTACATGGTCCGCGCTGTCTTCGCGCCGGTGACCGACAGATCCTCGACCATCCGCAGCAGGGGCTCGACGCAGTCGCCGAGCCCCGCCGCATCGGCCGGCCAGTAATTCATCTCGGTATTGATGTTGATGGTGTACTTGCTGCCCCAAGGTGGATTGGTGCCTTCGTTCCACAATCCCTGAAGATTGGCCGGTTGGCCGCCAGGCCGCGACGAGGCGATCAGCAGATAGCGGGCGAACTGGAAGTAGAGCGCAGCGAGCGCCGGATCGTCGGCTGTCTCCGCCGCGGCGATACGCTCGTTGGTCGGCAGCGCTGCCGCTGGCGAACTGCCCAGATCGAGCGTCACGCGATCGAACAGTCTTCGATGATCGGCGACATGGTCACGGCGCAGTGCCGCGTAGGATTTGGTCGTGGCTGCACGGCTGGTCGCGCGGACCTTGGCGAGCGGATCGCCGCCGACGTCGGAATAGTTCACGAAACTGGTCGCAGCGGTGATCAGCAACGTGATGCCCTTCGCGTCCTGTACCTTGATGCCATCCGCCGAGGCCGCAATCTTGCCGTCGCCGATCGCGACGATGCGCAGCGCGAAGCGCAAGCCAGCCGGCACGCCGGGGCCGGGCTCGTTGCGGCCAGTGATCAAAATCGCTCCTGCGCCATCAGGCACGATCCGCACCTCGGGATGCTGGGCTACTGGTTCCTCGTGGTCGAGCCAGTCGACCGGCACTTCGGCGAGGTTGGCAGTGGCGGGGCCGCTATAGTCGGGTGAGGCATATTGCGCCTTGCGCGGGCCGCGATAGCTGAGCGCGAAGGCGAGATCTGCCGCATCGGCGTCGAGCCGCAGAGCGATCACCTGATCGACCGCCGAGGCGAAGCATTCGCGCCGGAACCTGTGCTTCCCGACCTGGAAGACGGTGCTGGCGATGGCATCGCCGATATCGAGCTGTCGACGATACGCGCGCGGCGCGGCGGCGTCGGCGAAGGTCAGCAGCAGGTCGCCGAGCGTGCCGTACGACATCTGTGATAGCGGCCTGGCCATCATTCGCGCACCGGCGAGATTGTCGGCTTCCTTGTACTTGCCCGCGGCGATCAGCGCGCGGACCTGGGGCAGCGCAGCCTTCGCGTCGGGATTGTCGGGGTTATAGGGTGCACCGGCCCACAGCGTGCTTTCATTAAGCTGGAGACGCTCCTGCCCGACCCGGCCGAACACCATCGCGCCGAGCCGACCATTGCCGACCGCGAGCGCCTCGTTCCAGTTTCCCGCAGGTCGACGATACCACAGCGCGCAATCGCAACCCGGCCTTGCTTCCGCAGATTCAGCGGTCGCCATCAGCGGAAGCCCCACGGTACCAGCCAGGATTCCGCGTCGGGAAATGCTCCCATTGTCGTCCATCTCATGCTCCAGGCGCAGCTGATGAAGCCGCAAATACGAGAATGTCAGCCGCCGAAAATATTCCTGCTCCTAGGTATTTAGTTCCATCATGGGTTTGACGATAAAGACGGCAGGCTTTGATTTCCAGAGTTCCTCGACCGCCTCGTAGGGGGTTCTGCGCCTTGAGTTGCTTGGCGAAGTTGCAGGCGATCAGCCAATCGCCGACGTGGCGACGCAGTTCGATGATCGAGGTGTAGTGGAAGGATTTGACGGTCGCTTCCTTGATGGTTCGGACCATGCGTTCAGCCTGGCCGTTGGTCCAGGGATGGGAGGGTTTGGTCAGCCGATGCTCGATGCCGTTTTCCCGGCAGACCCGTTCGAAGATATGGATGAGGAAGCCGCGGTTCTTGCCGCGCGCGGCGCAGCCACGGCATAGGTCTGTCCTACACGACCCAATCCATGCCACCACACCCAAATGCAGGCGCACTGCCAACCCGCATTTTCCGCTGTCCTACATCTCCGTCAAAAGCTACGCGCGCACCCGCGCCCATATGCACGAGTCAGCGTGAAGTTTGGGAAGTTTCGCCCCAAAAACCGGGGTGCAGGGGACAGATTCCCCTGCCGGGTGCAGGGCAGAGCCCTGCCCTCCGGAGGCAAATCAGCGCGATACCTTCGCCTTCAACACCGGCTCTTCCGCCCCGACATCGATGCAGTGCACCCCGTTCACCTCGGGCCGAAGCCGCCAGTCCCGCACGGCCAGCGCTTTCGCCGCATCCCGCCGCCCCGCCGCCCGGTGCGCTTCCATCGTCGGCCGGCTGAACTCATATCCGCGCGCCTTCCCGCCATAGGCCTTGTCGCGATAGATGATCTGCGCGATTTCGATATGCTGCTCGCAGGCAAAGGCGCGCAGCGTGCGCAGGTCTTCCTCGGACAATCCCGACAGGTCCGGATGGCAGCTTTCCAGCACGCGGCGCACCACCAGCCGCGCCGGCGACAGGCTCATTTCCATATTGGTGTTCAGCCGCGTGCGGCTGGAATAGCGGATGTCCTGCGCCCGCGTCTCCGCGTCCAGCAAAGTCTCCGGAAACGGCCCTTCGGCCGGAAACAGGTCCACCTGGAAGATGTTCTTGTCGAACTCCGTCCCTTCATCCAGCACATGCTGCAGCGGCGCGTTGGAGGCGATGCCGCCATCCCAGAACCAGTCCTCGCCGATCTGCACCGGCGGAAATCCCGGCGGCAGCGCTCCGGAGGCCAGGATATGGTCGGCCGAAATCCGGCAATGGTCCGGCCCGCCCTTGCTGTCGAAGAAGTGCATCCGCCCCGTGGTCACCGAAACCGCCCCCACCGACAGCCGCATCGGCCCGTCGTTCAGCCAGTCCCAGTCCACCAGCTCGTCCAGCGTCTGGCGCAGCGGCTCGGTATCATAGAAACTCAGCGCCCCCACCGACCCCTTTGGCTGCAGCTTCGCCGGCGGGAATCGCGGCCGGAAAAACCCCGGCACCCCGGTCGCGGCAATCCACATCGCCGCCCCTTCGGACCACATCTCGCTGAACGGCCCGTGCGGAATCTCGAACCCTGGCACCAGCCCGGAGGAAATCCGTTCCCAGAATTCCGTCAGCACGCCGATCCGCTCGCCTGGCCGGTTGCCGGCGATCAGCGCCGCGTTGATGGCGCCGATGGAGATACCGCAAACCCAGTCGGGTGCGATCCCCAGCCCCGCCAGCTCCTCGGAAACGCCCAGATGATAGGCCCCCAGCGCGCCGCCGCCCTGCAGCACCAGCACGTTCAGATGCGGCGGTCTGCCATCGCGTTTTTCCGGCTGCTTCCTCGCCCCCGCCGCCATATCAACCCCCGCGCAATTGCTCCATCGCCGGCACCAGCCCGCGCACATCATATCCGGCCGTCGCTGCCGCCTCGACAATCTCGTCCGGCGCCACACCCCGCGCCGCACTCGCCAGCGCCCACAGCATCGTCGATCGCGTTCCCGACCGGCAATAGGCAAGGATCGGCCGATCGGAGACCATCGCCGCCGCCAGCGCAGAAACCTGCTCCACCGACAAGCCGGACTGGTCCACCGGGATCGCCAGATAGCCCAGCCCCGCCTCCAGCGCTGCCGTCTCGATGTCGCAGCCGGGCGTCTGCCCCTCCTGCTCGCCATCGGGCCGGTTGTTGACGATGAACCCAAAGCCCAGCGAAGCGGCCTCCGCCACGTCCTCCACGGTAATCTGCGGCGAAACCGCAAACTGGTCCGAAAGCCGATGATAACGCGACATGATCAGCTCCTCAGGTCAGGTGGCAGCGCTTCCAGCCGCAGTTCATCCACAACGGCGTCAAACGCCGCAACCTGCTGCCGGTCGGAGCCCAGCCGCCGCACGGCCACCGTCCCCTCGTCCGCCTCGCGCCGCCCCACCACCAGCAGCACCGGCACCTTGGCCAGGCTATGCTCGCGCACCTTATAGTTGATCTTCTCGTTCCGCAGGTCCGCCTCGGCGCGGATGCCGGCGGCGCGCAGCTTCTCCACCAGCCCCTCGGCATAGGCATCCGCATCGGAAACAATGGTCGCCACAACCACCTGCACCGGCGCCAGCCACAGCGGGAAGCGCCCGGCATGATGCTCGATCAGGATGCCGATAAAGCGCTCGAACGTGCCCAGAATGGCCCGGTGCAGCATCACCGGCCGGTGCCGCTCGCCATCCTCGCCCACATAGCTGGCGTCCAGCCGTTCGGGCAGCACCCGGTCAGACTGGATCGTCCCCACCTGCCAGGTGCGGCCGATGGCATCGGTCAGGTGAAACTCCAGCTTCGGCGCATAGAAGGCGCCCTCGCCCGGCAGCTCCTCGAACCCGGCCTTGATGCTCTCGGGCAGGTTGGAGGCCATCACCGCGCGGCGCAGCTCTTCCTCAGACGTGTCCCACATCTCTTCAGAGCCGAAGCGCTTCTCCGGCCGCAGCGCCAGCTTCACGGCATAATCGTCAAAGCCGAGGTCGTGATAAACGCTGTGCAGCAGGTCGATGAAGTCGGCGACTTCGCCGATCAGCTGGTCCTCCCGCACAAAGATATGCGCATCGTCCTGCGTGAACTGCCGCACCCGCATGATGCCGTGCAGCGCCCCATGCGGTTCATTGCGATGGCAGCAGCCGAACTCGGCCATCCGCATCGGCAGGTCGCGATAGGATTTGATGCCCTGCCGGAAGATCAGCACATGCGCCGGGCAGTTCATCGGCTTCAGCGCCATCCACTCGGCATCGTCCGAAATGATCGCGCCTTCATCCTCGACATTGGGCACTTCGTCGGGAATCACGAACATATTCTCGCGATACTTGCCCCAGTGGCCCGATTGCTCCCACTGGCGCGCGTCCATCACCTGCGGGGTCTTCACCTCCACATAGCCGGCAGCATCCAGCCGGCGCCGCATATAGGCCTCCAGGCTGCGCCAGATCATATAGCCCTTGGGGTGCCAGAAGACGCTGCCATGCGCTTCGGACTGCAGGTGGAACAGGTCCATTTCCTGCCCCAGCTTGCGGTGGTCGCGCTTGGCGGCCTCCTCCAGCATCAGCAGATGTGCATCCAGCTGCTTCTTGGTCAGCCAGCCAGTGCCATAGATGCGCGACAGCTGCGGATTCTTCTGGTCGCCCCGCCAATAGGCGCCGGAAACCCGCGTCAGCTTGAACGCCGCCGGATCCAGCTTGCCCGTAGAGGGCAGATGCGGGCCACGGCACATGTCCATCCAGGCGCCCTTTTCGCCGGGCTTGCCCGACCAATAGACCGAAAGCTCCTCGCCCTCGGGCAGCTCTACCGCCCATTCGGCCTTGAAGCTCTCGCCATCCGCCTTCCACTTGTCGATCAGCGCGTCCCGGCTCCACACTTCGCGGATCAGCGGCTTGTCGGCGGCGATGATCTTCCGCATCTCCGCCTCGATCAGCGGCAGTTCCTCGTCGGTGAACGGCCCGCGCCCGGCCGGAGGCGCCAGATCATAATAGAATCCATCGTCCGTCGCCGGCCCGAAGGTGATCTGCGTGCCCGGAAACAGCGCCTGCACGGCCTCCGCCAGCACATGCGCGAAATCGTGCCGCACCAGCTCCAGCGCCTCTGGCTCGTCCTTCGCCGTTACGATCGCAAGGCTGGCATCCTGCGTGATCGGCCGTTCCAGATCGAGCAGCTCGCCGTCCACCCGCGCTGCCAGCGCCGCCTTTGCCAGCCCCGGCCCGATGCTGCGCGCCACGTCGCCCGCGGTAGTCCCGGCGGCGACTTCGCGCACCGAGCCATCGGGAAGCGTCAAGCGGACAAGTTCAGACACAGGGGTAGCCTTCAGTTGATGTGAAGGCGCTCCCTAGCCGCTGCCCTGCCTCAAGGGCAAGAAATCTACCGGACCACCGCCCGCGTATAGAGATGCCAGGTCGCATAACCCAGCACCGGCAAGGCCACCAGCAACCCGACGAACAGCGGAATGCTGGCAACGACCAGTATAGCCGCCACGATCAGGCCCCAGGCCAGCATCGTGCCGGTATTCTTCGCAAACACGCCCAGCGAAACGCCCAATGCACTCAGGGCATCAATGCCCTTGTCCACCGCCAGCGGAAAGCTGATCGCACTCATCGCCAACGCCGCCAGCGCAAAACCCGCGCCGATCAGATTGCCCCACATCACCATCTGCAAACCTTCGGGCGTGGTCAGCAGCCGACCGATGAATTCGGCTGGCGGCAACGGCCCGTGCCGGGCCAGGGTGGCGCCATAGATCTGCCCGGCGATCCATATCCAGACCAGGAACAGCCCGGTCATCATCAGCGAAAGCCCCAGCAGGGGCCAGCGCGAACGCCCGCGCATCGGGTCCAGGAAATGGCTCCATCCCGAATCGAGACCCGATTCCCGCCGCCGCGCCAGCTCATAGAATCCCGCAGCCGCCACCGGCCCCACCAGCGCAAAGCCCGCCGCCGCCGGAAACAGGAAGGGAAACAGATCGGCGTTATAGGCAAGGAAGGCCGCCAGCACGCCCACCAGCACATAGACCAGCGGCAGCATCAGCAGATCCCCGCGTCGGGCACGGAAATCCGCCCAGCCCTCGCGCAGAGCCCATTTCAGATCGTCCATCGTGATGCGCCGGATCTCCGTCCCGGCCTTCGGCGCAGACATCGCAATTGCCACGGCAGTCCTCCTCCCGCGCGACCCGCCGACACTGTAACGCATTTCAGCCGCCGAAGAAATCGCCGCGCTCACCGGAGCTGGGACGTCCCACTCCAATCCTGCAGGATGCGCGCGTCAGCTACGAAAGCAGAGGTTCGAACCGATGGCCGAAACCGACGCCTCCCGCCTGCCAGACCAGCGCATCTCGGCCCGCGCCCAATCGCGCCCGGCCTATCTTCGCGCCTTCGAAGCGCAGCTGCAGCTGTTCCGCAACGCTTCGGGAGGCTGATCTTGCCTCCGGCGGCCGGGCGCTGCCAGGACCCGGCAGGGGAATCTATCCCCTGCACCCCATCAATTATGTCGTCCCGAAATGACTCACCTCGTCCCAGCAAAAGCCGGGACCTCAGGCGGCGGCTGCCACCCTCCTTCGCGCGCCCAACCCGGCACCCTGCGAAGATCAGAACTGCCTGCGGCGCCATTCCGCTTAACCGGCGGCCCTACACGCCCCGAAACAGCCAGGATGTGAACCCAGCTGTTTCCACCGTCGAGCCCACCAGAATCCAACGCGTAAATTCATCCCTCCACAGCGCAAACCACCGCCATTGCCGTGAAAATCGCTGCAGCTTAGCTGCGCAAATCTCCAGCACGCATTGTCTACCGCCCCACCAACCCAGCGCCGCAGGCAATCAAGCCCAACAGCAAGAATCGACCGTAGAGATTCAAATCCAAGATAGAGGGTGCAGGGAAATCATTTCCCTGCTGGGTGCAGGGCAAAGCCCTGCCGGGTCCGGGCAGAGCCCGGCCGCCGGAGGCAGATCCCGCTCAGGAGTCCAGAGCCCGCCGCAGCTGGCTGATGTCGCGATCCAGTTCATGGTCGGTCGCGCGCAGTTCCTCGATCCGTTTCACGGCGTGCATCACGGTGGTGTGGTCGCGGCCTCCGAAGCGCCTGCCGATTTCCGGCAGCGAGCGGGGGGTCAGCATCTTGGCGAGGTACATGGCGACTTGCCGGGGGCGGGCAACTTCGCGGGCGCGGCGCGGCGAGATCAGGTCGTTGATCTTCAGCGCATAGTGGTCGGCGACGCGGCGCTGGATTTCGTCGATGGTGAGTTTGCGCGAGTGGGCGCGCAGCACGTCTGCGAGGACTTCGCGGGTGAAGTCCAGGTCGAGCTTGCGGCCAACGAGGTTGCCATAGGCGATGACGCGGTTGAGCGCGCCTTCCAGTTCGCGGACGTTCGCGGCGATCTTGCGGGCAAGGAACTGCACCACATCGTCGGGTACGTTCGCCTGCGGCATGGCGGCGAGCTTGGTCTTCAGGATGTTGTAGCGCAGCTCGTAGTCGGCCGGGTTGATGTCGGCGACGAGGCCCCAGGCAAGGCGCGAGAGGATTCGCGATTCGATGCCTTCGAGGTTCTGCGGACTGCGGTCGGCCGAGATCACCAGCCGGCGGCCGGCGTTGATGATCTCGTTCATGGTGTGGAAGAATTCTTCCTGGGTGGAATCCTTGCCGGCGATAAACTGCACATCGTCGACCATCAGCAGGTCGGCGGAGCGCAGGCGCTGCTTGAAGCTGAAGGTGTCGCGGGCGCGGAGCGCGGCGAGAAATTCCACCATGAACTTCTCGGCAGAGAGATAGACGACCTTGGCCTTGGGGTTTTCCGCCAGCACGGCCGAGCCGATCGCGTGCATCAGGTGGGTCTTGCCGAGGCCGGTGGGGCCGTGGAGAAACAGAGGGTTGAAGCCGGCAGCGGCGCCCGAAGTAGCAGCGGAGGCGAGTGCCTGTGCGGCATTGAAGGCGAGTTCGTTGGATTTGCCGACGACGAAGCTGTCGAAGCTATAGCGTGGCTCGAAGCCGGCAGGCTCCACGGCAGCCAGGGCATCGCCCGCATTGGCTCCAATATTGCCCGATACCGGCTGCGCGATGGGTTCCGGGCCATGATCGGCGGACACCAGCACGGTGCCGACGTCGATCGAGACACTGCGGATGTCGGGCAGGTGTGTGGAGAAGGCCTGGCGCAGATGGTTGGAGAAATGGTTCTTCACCCAATCGGCCATGAAGCGCGACGGCACCACGAGCCGCACTTCGCCGCCGGAGATGCCGGCGAGCTGCAGCGGCTTCAGCCAGCTGTCAAAGGTCTTGTCGCCGACGGTGGAAAGCAGGTGCGCGCGCACCAATCCCCATGCCCGCAGGGCGTTCGAATCCAGATCTCCGCGGAGCGGATTCGCTTCCATGTCCGGTTCCAGCGTCCGCGCTGCGGGCTCGTCCGGCCAGCGTGAGGCCTTGGGGCGCGCTGCGGCAGCGGCGGGCAAATGGGAAGAAGGGCTCTGCATCGAAAAAACTTGTCCTGCCGGCGGTCTGCAATTCCGGAGCGCGCTGGCGCTCCGCGGGTTCTTCGAAGCGGGTCAGGCCCCCTTCGTTTCCCGCATCTTCTTGTCCAGCAGTGCGTCGATGCAGACGGGGAATCCGGCCGGGAGCGCAGATCGATTCTGCACTCGCAAGCCAAGCGGGGCCGGCCGAACGCGAGTCGCGCCAGGCGCAATCGCGGGAAGCGAGCTTGCCCTCTGCCGGATGGCCATTTTTGGCACGGATTCGGCACGGATGGCTTGCGATAGCCCCATTTTCAGTCAGCCCTCCCTTTTACATGGCCCGAATCCCCTTCAGGACGCGGGCCAAAAAGCACCCCTCTCGCGAAACGGGTTCCGCAAGCGAAAATCTGCGGCAGGGTCCGGCGATACCGGCGCCTGCACACGCACTGTCTGGTCTGCCGGCGCTGTTCCCCTGAGATACTCGGCCTTTCATTTTCCGATCATTTCAGACCGAAAGTGATTCGCCCGATTCGCTCCTCAGGTTGGCGTTGCACCAGCCTCGGAACCGACAAAAGCAGCACCGGCGGGCCCGCACAAGGGCGCAAAATTCACGGAACTGCAAATAATTCGATTGACAGCCCAAACGGCGGATTTCTATTGAATTTTCTGCAAGTCATTAAAAATAAACAATAATAAAATGACGCTAATGTTGCAGATTTGCGAATCGGCCATTCAGCTCCGGGGGCAACGGATTCGCCCAAGTCTCTGGCGCCCAAACGCAAAGAGGGCGGCGCTAGCGCCGCCCTATTCATGACAGAGCCGTTTCAGACCCGTGACAGATAACCGGACCGAACGGCCCGATATGGATCAACCCAGCGCGACGACGCGCTTGTTCAGGCGGGAGATCTTCCGCGAAGCAGTGTTCTTGTGGATGACGCCCTTGGCGACTCCGCGCAGCAGTTCCGGCTGGGCCACTTGCAGGGCAGCCGCGGCTGCCGCCTTGTCGCCGGCGGCGATGGCCGATTCGACCTTCTTCACCTGGGTGCGGATCCGCGAAAGCCGTGCCTTGTTGACGGCCGCGCGCCGTTCGTTGCGGCGGATGCGCTTTTCGGCCTGCGGAGTATTCGCCATGTCGTCCTGTCACTTTCGAAGAATCAAAGGATATGCCCGGCAAGGCACAAGACCAGCCGGAAAGGCGGCGCTCATAGCCTTGAGGGGATGGCGCGTCAAGTTCAGCTGCGCAGCCCTCCGGTCGGAATGACCAGCATGGCATAGCGAATGGAAAGCCACACGACGCGGCGATTGTAGCGGCGCCGGGCAGGCGAGAAACGCATGGTGGGGGCTCCTTCGATGTGAAGGAAGGTTCACATGTCAGGTTTACGTTACGTCACGTGGCTTTTCTTTTGGCGATTGCATCCTTTGCAAACCAGCGACCTGTTCCCGCTCCTGGTTCCCGCCCCGGGCGTGATTTCAAGGCCGACAGGATTGCAGGGACCAGGATCGCCTTTCGTTTCACCGCTGACATTTCGGGCAATCGAAGGTGGAACGGCCGGCCTGCACCCGCCGCCTGACCGGCCCGCCGCAGCTGGGGCACTCTTCGCCCTCGCGGCCATAGACGCGGAAACTGTGCTGGAAATACCCCAATTCTCCAGATACTTGCGCATGGTCCCGCAGGGTGGAGCCGCCGGCCTCGATGGCGCGTGCGAGCACTTCCTTTACCGCTTGTGCCAAGGTCTCCAGCCGAGCGGTGGCGATCTGCCCGGCCTTGCGGGCCGGATCGATGCCAGCGGCGAACAGGGCCTCGGACGCATAGATGTTCCCGATTCCGGCCACGACCTGCTGGTCCAGCAGCAAAGCCTTGATCGAGGTGTTGCGACCTTCGGCGCGGGCAGCCAGGCTCTTGCCCGAGAAGGCGTCGGACAGAGGCTCCGGCCCGAGCCTTGCCAGCAGCGGGTGTTGCCCGGCCTCGGCCGTGGCGGCGAGGTGCATGGAGCCAAAGCGGCGGTGGTCGTTGTAGGCGAGGCGGGATGTAGCGGTTTCGATCAGCACATGGTCGTGGGCGCCGGGTTCGCCCTCCAGCGGATGGAACTTGCCCGACATGCCCAGGTGAAAGATCAGCGTGTCGCCGCGATCGGTTTCGAGGAGACCATATTTGGCGCGGCGGTGGAGGGCGGTGACGGTGGCGCCCGACAGCCGCTGCGAGAGATCGACCGGAAGCGGCCAGCGCAGGTCTGCGCGGCGGGTGGTCACCCGCTCCAGCCGCTGTCCCAGCAGCACGGGGGTAAGGCCGCGGACGACGGTTTCGACTTCGGGCAGTTCGGGCATGGCGTTGAAGTGGCACCTGCTCGCGGTTCGCGCTAGAGGCTGTTGCGTGACCAAATCATCCCCCCCCACCAAACCTCTCGTGTCTCCCAAGGTGGAGCCGTTAGTCTCACTTGGATTCAAGGACGTCGCCCCCGCCGAAAAGACGCTGGCCGTGCGCGACATCTTCCAGCGCGTTGCCCCCCGCTATGACCTGATGAACGACCTGATGTCGGGCGGGATGCACCGGCTGTGGAAGGATGATTTCGTCCGCGCGCTGAAGCCGCAGCCGCAGGAGAAGATCCTCGATCTCGCGGGGGGCACCGGCGACATTGCCTTTCGCATCGCCAGGCGCGGCACCGATGTGACGGTGGCCGACATCAATCCCGGGATGCTGGAAGTGGGCCGCGAGCGGGCGGCAAAGCGCGGGCTGAAGCTCGATTTCGTCGAAGCGAACGCCGAGGCGATGCCTTTTGCCGATCAGAGCTTCGATGCCGTCACCATCGCCTTTGGCATCCGCAACGTGACCGACATTCCAAAGGCGTTGAAAGATGTTCACCGCACGCTGAAGTGGGGCGGACGCTTCTTCTGTCTGGAGTTCTCCAGCAGCGAATGGCCAGGCTTCGCCAGGCTCTATGACCTCTATTCCATGAAGGTGGTGCCGCGGATCGGGGCCGCTGTCGCCGACGATGCCGACGCCTATCAGTATCTGGTCGAATCGATCCGCCGCTTCCCCGACATGCCTGGATTCGCCACGATGATCGAGCAGGCCGGTTTCCGGCAGGTGCGCTATCGCCCCATTCTGGGCGGCGCTGTCGCCATCCATAGTGGCTGGAAATACTGAATGGCGAAGGCCATTCAGGGCGGCTGGAAACACTGACCCCGGTGCGGGGCTGGGCACATGGCTGGAGGCTGCTGGGCGACGCCCGCAAGCTGGCGAAGCATGGCGCGCTGCGGCCCTTCGAGACGAATGCGGACATTCCGGGCTTTGCCCGCCTTGGAGCACGGCTGCTGCGGTTTGGTTCGGGCGCGCCGGATACGCCTGATTTTGCCGGCGGGCTGAAGGCTTGCGGGCCTGCTGCCGTGAAGCTGGGGCAGGCCCTGGCGACGCGGCCCGACCTGGTGGGGATGGAGGCCGCGGCTGACCTCCGGCGCTTGCAGGACGATCTGCCGCCGGCGCCCTGGGCCGCGATCGAGGCCGAACTGAACAGCGCGTTGCCCGGGGGCTGGCGGGCGCACCTCTCTGACATCTCGGAAACGCCGGCCGGGGCCGCCTCCATCGCGCAGGTGCATCGCGCCACCACGAAGGATGGCCGCCGCATCGCGCTGAAAGTGCTGCGGCCAGGGGTCGAGCAGGATTTCCACCAGGCGCTGGCCAGCTATGGCTGGGCGGCCGAGCGCGTGGAGCGGATGGGCGGCGAGTTCGCCCGGCTGAAGCCGCGCATCGTCATCGAGACATTTCGCCAATGGACGCTCGCCGAGCTGGACCTACGGCGCGAGGGCGGCAACGCGTCTGAACTGGCCGACGCCGTGCGTGGCGAGCCGGGGATCAGGATCCCCGCCGTCTATTGGGATCTGACGACGCGGCGCACGCTGGCGCTGGAGTGGATCGACGGCGTCAAGCTGACCGATCTTGCTGCGGTCGAAGCTTCCGGCGCCGATCGCAGGCAGCTTGCAGCTACACTGGTTCGGGGCTTTCTGGCGCAGGCGATCGGCGGCGGCTTTTTCCACGCCGACCTGCATCAGGGTAATATCCTGCTCGCGCCCACCAAAGACTCATCCGGCAGCCAGCTGGTGCTGATCGATTTCGGCATCATGGGGCGACTGGACCGGCGGGCGCGCATCTATCTGGCCGAAATCCTGTATGGCCTGATCGTCGGCAACTACGCCCGCGTGGCCGAAATCCATTTCGAGGCGGGTTATGTGCCGGCGCATCATGATGCGGGCGCCTTTGCCACGGCGTTGAGGGCGGTCGGGGAGCCGATCCGCGGACGGGCGACCAGCGACATTTCGGTCGCCAATCTGCTGGACGGTCTGTTTGCGATCACCCGCAGCTTTGACATGCCGGTGCAGCCGCACCTGCTGCTGCTGCAGAAAACGATGGTGATGGTAGAGGGCGTGGCGCTGAACCTGGACCCCCAGGTGAACATGTGGGACGTCGCCAGCCCCTATGTGAAAGGCTGGCTGCGCGACGAGCTGGGGCCGGAGGCGAAGCTGGCTGACGGACTGGTGGCGAACCTGCGGCTGCTGGCGAAGCTGCCGGAGCTGGCGCAACGCTTTGTGCGCAACCTGCCCGCGGAAAGCGCGGCGCCGCCGCTGGTGCCGTTGCCGGAACTGGCGCCGGCTAGGCCCGGCCGCTGGCCATGGATGCTGCTGGGCGCGGTGCTGGGCGCCACATTGGCCACGGGCATCCTGCTGCTGATTTAAGGGCATTGTTCCACTTGTGCTGAATCGAACGTCTGCAGGAACAGGCTCAGCATCCAGCCTTCTGCCGCCCTGGGCGATCCGCAGCGGCACGGCAGCCGGCCATGTTCGCGGGCCGGGGCGTGCCTGCGTGAAACCGGCCGGGCGGGCTGAAGAATGGGATTGCGTCCAAACAGAGGGCGGGCACAATGGGCGCGAGCAACGGCATGGAGACCTATGAAAATACTGCTGATCGCCGCACTGCTGATGACATCCGCAGCCGCGCAGGCCGAAGGGGTGCTGCGATCCGAGGCGGACTTGCCGCCCACGCGCTATGCGCTGGGCGGCAAGGCCAGCGAGACCTTTCTGGGCGACTCCTTCCTGACCAGGACTGTGCCGGCGATGCGGGCAGAAGCCGAACAGCTGCTGCGGGATCGGGAGATAGCCGATCCGGCACTGGCGCGGAGGCTGCGGCAAGGGTTGGCGGCCATCGCCATCCTGCAGCAGCGGCCGGCCGACGCGCAGGCGCTGATCGCGGCGCAAAGGGCGGCCGAGTCGAAACCGCAGCTGCAGCAGGTGGGCGCGATGCTGCTGGAGGCCGCGGCTGCCCGACAGCTGGGCGGCTGCGCCATGGCTGCGAGCGGGCTGCGGGCGCGGCTGCAAGGCGGTGTAGCCGAGGTAATCCGCGACGAGGTGGTACGCCGCTATAGCGACGTGCAGACGGCAAGCCCGGCCTATTATGCCGGCGCGGCGGCGCTGGTGATGGATGGGGAGGCGGAAAAGCAGGGTGCCGTGCGGCTGTCGGACGGGCTGCTGCTCGCCGTGTGGCGGGCGGGAGTGGAGGGTGTGCCGCCCTGCCGGGCCGAGCTTTCGGCGGTGTTGGGCGACTGGATTCGCGCGCCCGCCAATCGCGTGGACGATATCTGGGCCGCGCGCGAGCCGGCGGCGGCGCAATTCGCCAGGGCGGCGCCGGTTGCAGTCGCCATATGGGAGTCGGGCTTCGACCCCTCGATCTTCCCCGGCCAGCGCGCCATGGACCCGGCCGAGCCGCTGGATGGCAAGGATAACGACGGCAACGGCGTCGTGGACGACAGCTTCGGCCCCACCTTTGATTATCACCTGCGCCCGACCAGCGCCGAGCTGCCGCCGCCATCGGCCTTTCTTGCGGCGCGGCTGGGCTTGCAGATGGCGATCGAAAAGGGCCAACTGGACCTGAACTATGGCGACGACACCGCCGACGCCCGCTTCTTCGCGCAGCGCGCGCGCGAGGCGAGCGCCGCCGACCAGGCCGAGGATGTGCGCGGATCGATGGAGTTCCTCGCCCGCAGTCATGGCAGCTGGGTGGCGAGCCTTGTGGCCGACGGCGCGCCCTATGTGCGGCTCTATGCCGTGAACGCCATGGGCTGGGGCAGCGACCCCGATCCCATCCCCGTGGTAGAGGAAGACGTCGCGCGTTGGGCGGCGCTGATGCCGGCGATTGGGCAGCGGCTGCGCGGCGCGCATGTGCGCATCGTGAACATGAGCTGGAAACTGAACGTGGAGGATGTACGCATCCGCCTGCTGGAAAGCGGCGCCGAGACGGACCCGGCGCGGGCGCTGAAGCGGGCGACGGCGATGGTGGAGACGATGCGCGCGCCGCTTCTGCAGATCATCCGCGACTGCCCCGACATTCTGTTCGTGGCTGCGGCCGGCAACAGCGACCAGCCGGACGACATTCAGGCGAGCATCCCCCAGACCTTCGATGCGCCCAACCTGCTGGTGGTGGGCGGCACCGGCTCGAGCGGGCGCGCCACCAGCTTCACCAGCTATGGCCGGCACGTGCGGCTTTATGCCCGCGCGGAGGGCGTGACCGTGCGCGCACCAGGGGGGATGGTGATGAAGGCCTCGGGCACATCGTTCGCCTCTCCTCTGGTGGCGCGGGCGGCAGCTCAGATGCTGGCGGCCAACCCGGCGCTGAAGCCGGCGGCGCTGGTGCAGGGGCTGCTGCAGACGGCGACGCCGGGCGAAGGCGGACTGCAGCTGTTGCACGCGGGCGACGCCGTACGCTGGAGCCAGCAGACAGCACGCCCAAAGTAACCGGACCTATCCTTCGCCCCTGTCGTGCGCTTTCATCGGCGCGGGAAAGCCGCTGCTACTTGTAGAGCGCCTCCAGCCGCGCCCCATAGACGCCCTTCAGCACATGTCGGCGGATCTTCAGGCTGGGGGTCATCTGCTCGTTCTCGACCGTGAAGGGGGCGTCCGCGAGAATCACGCGGCGCACCTTTTCGATGACGGAGAGGTTGGCGTTCACCCGGTCAACCGCGACTTGCAGCGAGCGGAGGAATTCGCTGTTGGTCTTCAGGCTGCTCACCTCGACTCCATGTTTGGCGGCCCATTCGAGCATATGCTCGTTGTCAGGGACTACCACGCCGACGAGGTAGGGGCGCTTGTCTCCGAAGACCATTGCCTGGCCGATTTCCGGTTGCAGGGTCAGCATGCCTTCGACGCGCTGGGGGGCTACATTGTCGCCCTTGTCGTTGACGATGATGTCCTTCTTGCGGTCGGTGATGACGATGTGGCCGTCTTCGTCGATCAGGCCGATGTCCCCGGTTTTCAGCCAGCCGTCGGCCGAGAGAACCCGATCGGTCTCGGCCTTGTTGTTCCAATAGCCCTTCATCACCAGTTCGCCGGCGACTTCGATCTCGCCATCCTCGGCGATGCGGACATCGGTGTCGCGAAGCGGCGGGCCGACGGTGTGCATCTTGATCTTGGCGGCGGGGCGGTTGCAGCTCATGACGGGGCCGGATTCGGTCTGTCCATAACCTTGCAGCAGGGTGACGCCGACGGCGTCGAAGAAGAACCCGACCTCGGGATTGAGCGGAGCGCCGCCGGAGACGAGCGCCTTCAGCCGGCCGCCCATGCGGGCGCGGATCTTCTTGCGCAGCGTGCGCTCGACAAGGAAATCGATCGGCTTGTCGAAGAGGGAGAGCCCACCTTTATGGTAGCGCTTCTGGCCGAGGCGCTCGGCTGCCTCCAGCATGCGCGGGGCAAGGCCGCCCTGCTTTTCGATCGCCTTCACCATGCGCATCCTCAGCACCTCGAACAGGCGCGGCACGACGACCATGATGGTGGGCGAGACGGCCTCGATATTGGCGGCGAGCTTTTCCAGACTTTCGGCGTAGTAGATCTGCCCGCCGAGTCCGATGGGGAGATACTGGCCGGCGGTATGCTCGTAGGCGTGGCTGGGCGGCAGGAAGGAAAGGAACACTTCGCCGGCTGGCTCGGGCGGGAAGTCGTTCTGGATGATGTCGATGCAGCCGGCCACATTGTGCAGGATGGCGCCATGGTGCTGCATGACGCCGCGCGGGGTGCCGCCGGTGCCGGAGGTATAGATGAGGCAGGCGGTGTCGGTGCGGCGCATCTTCTGCCGGGCAGACACTTTGGAGACGTCGCCCGGATGCTTCGCCAGCAGCGTTTCCATGTCGTGGATGCTGATGTGCTCGCCGGTCTGCTCGATCTTCAGCGGCTCCATGCCGATCAGGAAGCGCGCCGAGCCGGCCTGATAGGCAGCTTCCAGCAGCGGCCGCGCGAGCTTTGGCGTGGAGACGATGGCGCCAACGGCGCCGGAATTTTCGAGGATGTGGAGGTGATCGCGGGCGGTGTTGGTGGTATAGGTGGGGACAGTGATGGCGCCCGCCGCCATGATGCCGAGATCGAAGAGGGCGAATTCGGGGCGGTTTTCCGAAACGAGAACGACCCGGTCGCCGGGCTTCACGCCGATGGCCGACAGCGCTGTTGCGATGCTGGCGACGATCTCGGCGGATCTTGCCCAGCTGGTCGGCACCCACTGGCCCTTGTCGCTGCGCCACAGGAACGGCGCGTCACCAAGGCGGGCGGCCTGCGCGAAGAACATCTCGACGAGATTGCGCCAATGTTCGACGCCGGTGAGCGACCGCGCGCGCTCTGCGTCGCGCAGGCGTTCGGCAAGTTCGATGTCGGCCTGGCTCATCTTTTCCCCCGTACGCTACTTGTCGGTCGAGAGCGCGAGGCCCTCGCTTCTGGGATCGGCAGCGCCCCGCCAGCCGCTTCCCGTACGCGCAACTCCATTGGCCTTCAGCGGCAGGGCTGAAGCGGCGCGAACATCGGTGTGACCCAGCGCCTTCAGACCTGCCTCCATGCCGGCGATCCGGCTGCCTTCTTCATAGCGGATACCGCGCCGGTCGGCGATGATCTGCGGCGCTGCAATCGCATTCTCCACGGACATCCCCCAATCGAGATGGGCGATCAGCGCCTTTGCGACCTGCGCGATGATAGTGGCGCCGCCCGCCGCGCCGAAGGCTGCGATGGGCTTGCCGCTCCTGTCATAGACAATGGTGGGCGTCATCGAGCTGCGCGGACGCTTGCCCGGCTCGATGGCGTTCAGCGCATTTGAGCCGTCCGGACGGATGGGGGCGAAATCGAAGTCGGTCAGCTGGTTGTTGAGCAGGAAACCCGCGGCGACGAGGCCGGAGCCGAACGGCCCCTCGATGGTGGACGTGAGAGTGGCGACGTTGCCCGATCTGTCTGCTGCGGCCATGTGGCTGGTGGAGGGAACGTCGGCCAGCTTCTGCCTGGACAGCGTTGCCATGGTTTTGGGGGCGGTGAAGGCAGGCGTGCCGGCTTTCACGTCCGACATCGCCTTGTCGATGCGGATGAGGGCGCTGCGCCTGGCGATATAGTCCGGCGCGAGCAGGCCCTTCACCGGCACGTCGGCGAAATCGCCGTCGGCGCCAAACGCTTCGCGATCGGCGAAGGCGAGGCGCTGGCTTTCGGCGAAGAGGTGCTGGGACAGCAGGTTGTCCGGGCCTAGCCCCTTCAGGTCGAAGCGTTCGAGCTGTTTCAGGATCTGCAGCACGGCGATGCCGCCGGACGACGGCGGGCCCATCGTGCACAGCGTCCACTGCCGATAGGGCAGGCAGAGCGGGTCGCGGTCGGTTGCGGTGTAGGCAGCCAGATCCTGCGCCGTGAGCGCTGCCGGGTTGTGGAAGGCGTTGGCGACAGCCTTGGTGACCTCGGCGCCGATCGGACCCTTGTAGAAGGCGTCCGGGCCTTTCGCGGCGATCGTTTCCAGCGTGGTCGCCAGTTCCGGCATCTTCAGGATGTGGCCGACGGGCCAGGGTTCGCCCCTGGCATCCAGATAGATGCGGGCGGCCGCCGGACTGGCGGCAAGCATTTCGCCGCGGCTGGCGGTGAAGCGGTTGAGGCGCGGCGAAACGGGGAAGCCGTTCTTCGCGGCGCGGATGGCGGGTTGGAACAGCTGTGCCCAGGGCAGCGTGCCCCAGCGCTTGTGGGCGTCGGCTATCAGGGCAAGCGCTCCGGGGACGCCGACGGAATAGCCGCCGGGAACGGCGGAGACAAAGCCCATCGGCGTGCCGTCCGGCTTCAGGAAGCGGGTGGATCTGGCAGCGGCGGGGGCGCGTTCGCGGCCGTCTATGGTGAAGGTCTTGCCCGATTTCGCGTCGTACCAGACGAGGAAGCCGCCCCCGCCGATGCCGCTCGATTGCGGCTCGACGACGGTGAGTGTGATCATCATCGCCAGTGCGGCGTCGGCGGCGTTGCCGCCTGCCTCCAGCATCTCGCGGCCGGCGGCGGTGGCGATGGGGTCGGCGGAGGTGGCGACCTGTGCACCGCTGGCGGCGGTGGAGGCGGGCGTTCGCCGTAGCGTGGCGCCGTCCGGTTCATAGAAACTGGTGGTGGGTGTAGTATCGGGCGCGACTGCCGTTGGCGCCGATTGGCTTTGCGCGGAAGGGGGCTGCGCGGCAGCAGGAAGGGCGATTGCGAGAAGGAGCGCCGGGACGGCCGATTTCAACATTCCGACAGTCCTAGGTTGGCTGGGCCAACGGCTCAATCGCTTTCTGTGCCGACCGCCTCAGCAACCGAGCGGAAGCCGTCGCGGCGGAGCAGGGTGGAGAGGCCCTTGGCGATGCGAGTGGGGAGCCCGGGGCCTTCGTAGAGCATGGCCGTGTAGAGCTGGACCGCCGAGGCGCCGGCGCGGATGCGGGCATAGGCATCCTCTGCAGAGGAAATGCCGCCGGCGCCGATCAGCGGCAGCCGGCCTTCGATCCGGCGGGAGAACTGGCGCAGGATGGCGGTGGCGGGATCGCGCAGCGGCGCGCCGGAAAGGCCGCCCGTTTCGGAAGCGTGGACGGAGCGCAGCGTGGCCGGACGGGCGAGCGTGGTGTTGGAGATGATGAGGCCCGCCAGCTTGCTGGCGAGCGCGGCGTCGCAGATGGCGCCCACCTGCGTGTCGTCGAGATCCGGGGCGACCTTCAGGAAGAGCGGCGTATCGTGGGCGCCGCGCGCCTCGGCTGCGGCCGCCAGAAGTTCGGGCAGCGCATCGCCCTGCAGGCCGCGCAGACCCGGCGTATTGGGAGAGGAGATGTTGAGCGTGATCCACGCCGCATGCGGGGCGACTGTGCGGACGCCCAGCGCATAATCGGCAATACGGTCGGCGGAATCCTTGTTGGCACCGACATTGATGCCCAGCCGCTTGTTGGGGGCCAGCCTGGGGAGCGCCGCCTGCAGTCCGCCATTGTTGAAGCCGAGGCGGTTGATGACGGCGGCGTCTTCGGCGAGGCGGAAGATGCGCGGCTTCGGGTTGCCCTGTTGCGGCAGCGGCGTGAGGGTGCCGACTTCCACAAAGCCGAAGCCGAAGCCCAGCATCTGCCGCCAGACTTCTGCATTCTTGTCAAAACCGGCAGCAAGGCCCACCGGGCTGGGGAAGGCGAGGCCCGCGAAGCGCGTTTCCAGCAGCGGATCGAGTGCCGGGTGTTTGCGTGCCGGCAGCGCTTCGAGGGCGCGGATCGTGAGCCCGTGCGCGGTTTCGGGATCGAGACGGAAGAGGAGGGGCCGGAGCAGTTTGAACATGCAGCCGGCCCTTTGCAGTGACGCCGTTCGGGCGCAAGCCTCGATGCGTGCACGGGCAATCAACCAAAGTGCTGGCACCCCGCACGACAAGGCTTTTGTCGAATCCGTACAAGACCGACGCAAAGCCCCGGCCTATCCGATGCTTGCGACCCAAAGGATGGCTCGTTTCGCGTAGCAGGGGGTAAGCTTTCGAGGATTCCCGCGAGGGTTTCCAAGGGTGTTTACCTGGATTCCTGTTTCTCGGACCCCATCCTCACTTTTACACCCTGGGGCCTTTTTTGGCCCTGGGGTGTCTTTTGCGTGTGCGAAAGGGTCTTGACGCGCGCAAGTCACGAAGCGCATGGTTGGAGCAATCGCGGGGGCAGGGGCGTTGTGTCCTTATGCGTTGCCCTGCCTTCATTTAAACAGGCTGTTTCAGACGGCGTCGTGTCCTTCGTCTGCAATTCAAGGTGGTCGCAAAGGAAATTGCGCAGTTGAGGCTGGCGGACACAGGGCCGGTTCTTCCGGTTCCAACTCCTTCCAAATCGGCAAAGACGGCATGAGGGCGCCTGCCTTTTCGCTGCGCTATTTCTCGCCAGCCGCTCCTCTCAGAAGCTGGGTGTCCAGCTACTATCTGTTCGAGGCAGATATTCCTGCCCTCACGGACACGCTTCGGGCTGAATTGCCCCAGGTCCGCTTCATGTTTCAGGGCAGCGGCACCTTTTCCTATGGGGGAGGCGCCGAAATCCGGATGCCCCAGACAGCGCTGTGTGGGCCGACCAACGTTGCCGTCACCTTCCGCGCCAAAGGGCCGCTGCGGATCTGCGGCGCCGGGCTGCTGCCGGCCGGATGGGCGGCGCTGGTGGGCGCGGGGGCCAGTGAATTCACCGACATGCTGACCGACCTGCGCGATGTGGCCGGGCCGGTTGCCGGCCGCGCGCTGGATCGCATGGGCGAGGCGCGCAATCCGCGCGAGATCGTGGCGGCGATGGACGCCTTCTTCCTGCTGCTCTCCATGCAGGCGAAGCCGCCGCCGCTGTGGTTCACCCGCGCCGCCGACGAATGGCTGGCAGGCAGCATCAATCCCGACGTGAACGAGCTGGTGAAGATCACCGGCATGTCGTCGCGTCAGATCGAGAGGCTGGCGCTCAGGGTCTATGGCGCTTCACCCAAGCTGTTGTCCCGCAAGTATCGGGCGCTGCAATCCGCCGTACGGCTGGGGCTGGACCCGGACACCGGCTGGGAGGCGGCGGCTGCCGGCGTCTATTACGACCAATCCCACTTCATCCGCGATTTCAAGACCTTCGTCGGGATGACGCCGAGCCAGTTCGCGGACAAGGATTCGCCCTGGCTGACGCGACTGACCATCGCCAAGCGGCAGGCGCTGATCACCGTTCCGAAGCTGTCGCGGGTAAGCTGAATCAGAACGCCGTCGGCGCCGGGCTTACCGTGGTGAAGCCGGAAGGCGTTATCTGCTGCACTTCCAGGCCGCGCTCGGCGACATTGTTGCGGAAGCGGAAGATGCCATCGACGCCGGCAAAGCCCTGCGGATCGGCAAGCGCCGCTTGCGGGAAGGGCTGCCCGATCTTCCACTGACCACCCGCCGTGCTCGCCGCCAGCAGCATCGCATCGTAGGACAGGCTGGCCAAGCGCGAGGGCGTGCCGCCGAAGCGGGCGCGATAGCGGGTCGACATGGATTCGAAGCGCTGGTCAGGCACTGCGGCGAAGACTGCGCCCTTCAGCGCGGCGGACTTGCCGAGGCCGGGCTCGGTATTCCACAGTTCCGTTCCCATCATCAGGAAGCTGCCGGCGGGCGCCCCATATTTGGTGAGATGCGGCTGGAAGGCGGCGGCGATGGCGCCGGAATCGGCCACCAGCAGCGCCTCGAAGTTGATCGCCGGGACGCTGCGCGTGGCCGGGGCGATGGTGCCGTCCGGTCGCTTTGTGGCGGTGCTGGAGGCGGATTGCTTCAGCCGGGCATCATAGTCGGTCACCTTGCGTGCGGCCGCGGGCAGCGCGGCAGACGTGCGGGCAAAGTTGGTGAGCGCCACGACCTGCCCGCCCTGCGCGCTGACGGCGCGGGTGAAGGCGACCGACGCGCGCTGGCCATAGACGCCGTCGGGCACCAGCGCGGCAAAGCGCTTGACGCCGCGCGCCGAGACATAGTTGACGATGCGGTCGACCGACTGCGCCGGCTGGAAGCCGAGCACATAGAAGCGCCCGCCGGCCATCGCGGAGTCGTTGGAGAAGCTGAGCATCGTCACGCCCTTCGGCTCCGCAACCGCCTTGATCGCGGCAGCGTCTGTCGCCAGCAACGGGCCAAGAATCAGCTGGGCGCCATCTGCCAGCGCGCGATTGGCGGCACCAGCAGCGCCGAGTGCGGCAGTATCGTAGCTGGTGAGACGCACGCCCTGCTTGCCGGTATCGACCAGCGCCAGTGTCGCCGCATTGGCGAGGCTGATGCCGACGGGGGCGTTGGGCCCCGTCAGCGGCACCAGGATTGCCACCCGATGCACTTCGCCCGGCTTCACTTCGGCGGGTTTCTCGGCGGTGGGCGGTGGGGCGACCGGGGCGACCGGGCCCTTGGCGCGCGGCGTGCAGGCGGCGATCGCCAGCATAGATATGGCAAGCGCCGCTGCGGTTGAGAACCTGCGCGCGCTGCTTGCTCTTGCCGTGCCTACCGCCCAAACTGCCTGCATGATTTCGGCTCCGCCTGATGAAACTGAAACGGCCCCCGATGCTGGCGCCGAACGTCTTCCCCCCGGGCTCTATATCGTGGCTGGCCCGATCGGCAACCTCGAGGACCTGTCGCCGCGCGCCGCGCGATACCTGCGGCAGGCGGATATAGTCGCCTGCGAAGACACCCGCGTGACGGCAAAGCTGCTGCGCGCGGCCGGTTCCGACCGCCCCATGCTGCCCTATCACGAACATAGTGCCGCCCATGTGGAAGAACGGCTGCTGGAGCGGATGGCGCGCGAATCGGTGGCGCTGGTTTCCGATGCGGGGACGCCGCTGGTGTCGGATCCGGGGCACGGGTTGGTGCGGGCGGCGCGCGAGCGGGGGCTGGCCGTGACGACGGCGCCGGGCCCTTCTGCCGCGATCACCGCGCTCTCGGTAAGCGGGCTGCCGACTGACCGATTCCTGTTTGCAGGCTTCCTGCCGGCAAAGGCGACAGCGCGGGACAAGGCCATTTCAGCGGTGGCGGGCGTGCCGGCGACGCTGATCTTCTATGAAACCGGGCCTCGGCTGGCGGCGACCTTGACGGCGATGGCGGCGGCGCTGGGTGGACGGCAGGCGGCCGTCGCGCGGGAATTGACGAAGCGGCACGAGGAGCTGGTTTCCGGAAGCCTGCCCGAGCTCGCGGAGCGCTATGCCGGGACAGAGCCGAAGGGCGAGATCGTGCTGCTGGTGGGGCCTCCGGAAGCCGAAGTATCCAGCGCCGATGCACTGGATCAGGCGTTGCGCACGGCGCTGCTGACGATGCCGGCCGGAAAAGCGGCAGCGAGCGTTGCCGCCGCGCTGGGGGTGCCCAGATCGGAAGTTTATGCCCGGGCATTGGAACTGAAGGCGTGAGGCACCGGCAACTGGCTGAACGCGCGGGGCGGCGCGCCGAGACCGTTGCGGCGCTGTGGCTGCAACTGCGCGGCTGGCGAATCGTCGCCCGGCGGCGGCGGATGCCGATGATCGAAGTGGATATCGTCGCCCGGCGCGGCGATGTGCTGGCCGTTGTGGAAGTGAAGCGCCGCGCCACCATGGAAGCCGCGCTCTGCGCGCTGACCCCCTGGGCGGCCGAGCGGCTGCAGCGAGCCGCCGGGCAGCTCGCGGCAGAGGCCAGCCGGGGCGGCAAGCCAGTGTTCGCAAGGGTTGATCTTATTGCACTGGCGCCGCGTCACTTGCCGCGCCATATTCCCGGTGTGCAGTGAAAGAGAACGCCATGGACCCGTTGGCTGCCATCGGATGCCAGGACGACGCGGATATCCGCCTGGACCTGGCCGCACTGGAACTGGCCGCCGCCGACCGCGTCCGGGCGGATCTGGCGGCTCCCATCGCCTATATCGAATCGCTCGCTGGGCGGCTGGAGGCGCCGATCTCCGGTTCCGCCGCCCGTGCCGAGGCGCTGGCCGGCCTGCTGGCCCGCGAGGAACATTTCACCGGCGACGCCGAAGCGTATGACGCGCCGCGCAACGCCGACCTGCTGCACGTTCTGGAGCGACGCCGCGGCCTGCCGATAGCCCTCGCCATCCTCTACGTCGCACTCGCCCGCCGGGTAGGCTGGCAGGCCCGCGTGCTGGGAATGCCCGGCCATGTGCTGGTGGCCGTGGGGGGTGAAGCCGACATGGCGCTGATCGATGCCTTTCACCACGGCCGCATCGTCGACGCGGCCACCCTGCCGCCGGCCTCCGGGCGGGAAATCGCCCTGCTCGATAACCGCGAAACTTTGGTGCGGCTGCTGGCAAACCAGGCGACGCGCGCGCGCCAGGCCGGCGATGACGCCCGTGCCCTGACCCTCTATCGGCGGCTGACGCTGATCGCACCCACGCTGCCCGCCTTATGGTGGGAACGGGCGCGGCTGGAACGACTGGCCGGCGACAAGGAAGCCGCGCGCCGGTCTCTGGCAGCCATGCGCGAGACTACGCATGATCCGGAGCTGGAGACGCGGATACGGGCGGCGTATGAGGCTTTGGCGCGGTGAGTTCTGCAGGGGCTCTGCCCCTGCACTCCGGAAGGGGTTTTGACCCCTTCACCCCTTTTGGTTTGCCTTGGTTCCAGATCTTATAGGGCAGTGCGACGGAGTTGATTGCGCCTTCGGCGCGAGTAAGCCAACTTTGCGCACGCAAAACTTGAAGATCACGTTCCAATTTTGAGGGTGCAGGGAAATCATTTCCCTGCCGGGCCCGGGCAGAGCCCGGCCGCCGGAGGCAAACCCCGCCCCCTCCCGCGCCAGTTTGACGCCCTGAGGCCATCTCTGCTTGGCCTTTCGCGCCCGGCCCCCTATCAGCGCGGCATGGCTAAGCAATTGCGCGTCGCCGTCCAGATGGATGCGCTGCATGGGATCAACGTGGGTGGGGATTCCACTTTTGCGTTGATGTTAGCGGCGCAGGCTCGTGGGCATCAGCTTTGGCATTATCTGGCGGATCGGCTGGATTGGGTGGAGGGGCGTGTGGTCGCCCATGCCCGTCCGGTGGAGGTGATGCGGCCGGCGGTGGCGGGCGAGCAGCATTTTCGCTGGCTGGGCGAGGCGCGGACGCTGGATCTGGCGGGCGAGGTGGATGTTGTGCTGATGCGGCAGGATCCGCCGTTCGACATGGCCTATATCACGGCGACGCATTTGCTGGAGCGGGCGCAGGCGGCGGGTGTGCTGGTGGTGAACGATCCGGCTTCGGTGCGGAATGCGCCCGAGAAACTGTTTGTCCTGAACTATGCCGATCTGATGCCGCCCACCCTGGTGACGCGCTCGCTGGAGGCGGCGCAGGCGTTTCGGAAAAAGCATGGGGCGGTGGTGGTGAAGCCGCTGTACGGGAATGCCGGGGCGGCGGTTTTCCATGTGCCGGAGGGCGATTCCAATCTGCCGGCGCTGGTGGAACTGTTTGGGCATGTGTGGCGCGAGCCGTTCATGGTGCAGGCGTTTCTTCCGGACGTGGCGAAGGGCGACAAGCGGATCGTGCTGGTGGATGGCGAGGTGGCGGGGGCCATCAATCGGCTGCCGAAGGAGGGGGAGATTCGCTCGAACCTGGCCGCCGGCGGGTCTGCGCATGCGACCGGGCTGACAGATGCCGAGCGCGAGATCTGCGCGCGGCTGGGACCTGATCTGAAGCGACTGGGGCTGGTGTTCGTGGGGATCGACGTGATCGCCGGACGCCTGACCGAGATCAACGTGACCTCGCCGACGGGCATTGTCGCCATCGATCGGTTCAACCAGACGGATATCCCCGCAATGTTCTGGGAGCGCGTGGAAGCCATGGCGGTATCCCGATGACCGACTGGATCGGCAGTTTCATCGAAAGCTGGGGGTATTGGGCCGTCGCCATCCTGATGTTTGTGGAGACGGTGTTTCCGCCGATCCCGTCTGAAGTGATCATGCCGATGGCCGGCATCTATGCGGCGCAGAACGGCGGATCGCTGGCATTGATGATCGTGGCCGGCACCCTGGGGGCGATGCTGGGGAATATCTGCTGGTTCGCGCTGGCCTGGAAGCTGGGGCTTTCGCGGTTCGAGGGCTTCCTGGTGCGCTATGGCCGCGTCTTTACCATGGACGAGGAAGAGATTGCGCGAGGAAGAAAGCTGTTCGAAAAATATGGCGGCGGATTTGTCGGCGTGGGGCGGATACTTCCGACGATCCGGTCGCTGATTTCGGTGCCGGCCGGGCTGGTGCGGATGAACGTGAAGAGTTTCCTTTTCTATTCGACGCTGGGGACCTTCCTGTGGACGATGGGGCTGACCATTGCCGGCTTCCTGCTGGGCAGCCGTTTTGCCGAGATCGACAAGGTGCTGGGACCGCTCTCCACAGCGGTGATCGTGATTTGCTTTGGCATCTATTTCTATCGCGTGCTGATGTGGAACCGCTGGAAGCGGAACCGCGCGCAGAAGAGCGGCGCCTAGTTGTTCAGTCGCGGCATCTGGTGGATGGGATTGACGATGAACTGATCTGGCTCCGACGTCCAGATCTTGGTGATGTATTCGTAGGGTGTGAGGCCGCTGAGCGTTTTGAGCCGGCGGGCGAAGTTGTAGGCGGCCATGAAGTCGGCGAGATGCGTCCGAAGCTGGTTGTGGCTCTCGTAGTGGAAGCGTTTGACGGTCGCCTCCTTGATCGTGCGGTTCATGCGTTCGACCTGCCCGTT
>NZ_JADCUC010000015.1 GCF_016464365.1 Sandaracinobacteroides hominis
AACGGGCAGGTCGAACGCATGAACCGCACGATCAAGGAGGCGACCGTCAAACGCTTCCACTACGAGAGCCACAACCAGCTTCGGACGCATCTCGCCGACTTCATGGCCGCCTACAACTTCGCCCGCCCGCTCAAAACGCTCAGCGGCCTCACACCCTACGAATACATCACCAAGATCTGGACGTCGGAGCCAGATCAGTTCATCGTCAATCCCATCCACCAGATGCCGCGACTGAACAACTAGAAGATGGATCAGGCAGAACGGACGACGAACTGCCGCCTGCGGTGACGGATCACCGCACCAATCATGCCGAACCCCGCAATCATCATCGCCCATGGGGCCGGCTCCGGCACCGGGGCGGGGATCGCACCGCTCGACAGCAGTCCGCTCAACTTGTAACGGGAAGCATAGTCGCCAACGATTGTATAGACCGGGTCGACGGTCACTTCGTTCCCTTGACCTGGATAATAGCTTACTGTGGAGATTGCCTGCATTTCAATCAAGATCGGGACATCGGGTGTCACGTACACGATCTGATTGAGATCGAAGATTGTGCCTGAGGACGCGAAGCCGGACGAACCCCTCGCGCCCGTCAGCTGGCGCCCCGCCTGTCGAGCGTTGTAATAACCTAGACCGGAGCCGCCGGCAGCCCCCGTCCGGCCGTAAAACGAAAGCGCACGGATGCGCAGCGGCACCAGCTCGTCCAGCGCTCCGGTAACATGATCGACCGTTATGTAATGCCTGAGTTCGGAAAATATCGAAGCGCCACCGTACGTACGACCTTCGGTGGACGCGAAGACGGTACCGCCGTTGTCGTTGTTCGCGTAGCCGGACATGCCGTCGCCGCGACTGCCGACACTGTAGCTCACCGGTATGATGTCCCGGGCACCGCCTCCAACTCCCGTGACAGCGTAGCAGGGTTCCATCGGGTTGTCATAACACGGATCATTGGCAAGCGCGGGGCCTGCGGACAACGCGCCGGTGCCAACAGCAGCAAGAACCAACAGCGCGCGACGTATCGTCCGACGCGCCCCATGTCCTCCAACCAGCTCCACCGACCCGGACGATCCGGTCCGCACATTTCCGCCTGATCCGATCGACTGCGACCTGTTCATTCGTTTGCCCCCTGATTGCGTTGTCGTGCCTTCGGCCACTCCAGCCACGCGATATGATGAAGAGTTGATTAACCGGATCGCTGCACCCCCGCTTCCACCAGATGGTGGAGGTAAGGAAAAAAGTCGGTATATGGTGGCGCGACCTTATCGACGAGCAAACGGGGCATGGATCGTCACGCATTCTCAAGGCTGGTTTCCGCGATATACGACGGGGCAATCGACGTCGCGCTTTGGCCGCAGACCCTCGGCCTGATCTGCGAGACCTTCGGGTTTCGCAAAGGAACGATCGACCTCAATCGCGTTCCGGACATGACCAACCTGTTCAACTTCCACCATGGCATCGATCGCGAACAAGCTGTCACGATGGTCAGCCATTATCGAGGAATGCCCGAAGTCTGGGGCGGGATCGCCGCCACGATGACGCGCGCCATCGACCGGCCGTGGATCGTCAGCCGCATCATGAGCCAAGAGGCCTTGTTGCAGACGGCCTATTACCGTAGCTGGGTGGAGCCGATGGGCCTGGTCGATGGTGCCGCGATCGTGCTGGCGCGCGACGACAGCCTGTTCGGCAGCATCCGTCTGGCTACGGATTCCCGGCGCGGCATTATTGACGATACGCTGGTCGATGCTTTGACGCTGTTGCTTCCGCATTGCCAGCGTGCCGCCCGGATCAGCGGTCTGCTCGACGTATCCCGCAGTGACGCTCAAAATTTCCGGGCCGTCATTGACGCCATGTCGGTACCGATCGTGCTGGTCTCGGCTGATTGCGCGGTGGTGTACGCGAACGTTTGTGCGCAGGCGATACTGGAGGATGGCGCCATGCTGATGTTGCGGCACGGCAGGCTCGCCTCTCCTGTTCAGGGCTTGCAGCACGCAATCCAGAAAACGATCCGGCAGTTAGCGGAGAACGAAACCGATATCCCGGGCAAAGGCATCGGAATGGCGGTCCGGGGAACGGATAACTCCGCGCATACGCTTCATCTGCTGCCGCTCGTCAGCGGGGCGCTACGTCCAAAGCTGGCCGAGGACGCAGTGGCAGCTATCTTCGTCTCGAATGCAGCCGGTGATCGGAGTCACGCGCCGGATGTGTTCAAATCGATATTCAAACTTTCGGATACCCAGATCCGTGTGTTAGAGCATGTCGTTGCAGGGAAAAGCACGCAGCAGATCGGAGCCGAACTCGGTATCGCTTCCAGCACCGTGCGAACTCATGTCCTGCACTTGTTTCAAAAGACCGAAACTCATTGTCGCGCCGATCTGGTCCGTCTTGCTCACGCTTTGGCGAAGCCCGTAATGGATTGACCACGCTTCCAAACCTGCCCGATTGGGACCATGTCGCGAGACGGCTGGTGCCGGTGCGCGCAGAGACCGGGGTGGCAGGCTGAGCTTTCCCGAACCCTGTTCCCAAATGCCATTTCTCGAAAAGGCAGCTCAAAGATGGAAAAACGGGACGATCTCGCATTCCCAAAACAGCCTATTTCGGGAAGCCATGGCGATCGATTGAAGAGCTATGTCCGGGCAGCTCCGACCGACGGTCTTCTGACGCTCGAGCGGCGGCTCCTATCGGCTACCGACGTTCACTCCACCACAGAAAACGGCGATACTTGGTCGGATGCTGCCGCTTCTCTGGCCAGCCTACGCAGCGGCTTGCGCCAACATAGCTGACACTCGCAGGTCCAGATCGGCTTGGTGAAAGCGGCCATGCGGTCCATGGTGGTCGGATGCGAAGCCGCTCTGAAAAGCCCCAGCCAGGAAATCCGCACAGCCTAGGCTCAGGACCTATTAAATTGCTTGCACGGACACGGATGGGTTGATTCACTGGTGACGCGAGGAGGCGTTGCCATGGGTGATCTGATTTGGTTGTCGGATGCGCAGATGCGTCGGATTGAGCCGTATTTCCCGCTGTCGCACGGGGTGCCCCGGGTGGATGACCGTCGGATCATCAGCGGGATCATCTTCGTGATCAGGAACGGCCTGCGGTGGCGGGACGCGCCGGCCGAATATGGTCCGCCCAAGACGATCTACAATCGCTTCATCCGCTGGAGCCGTATGGGCGTGTTTAACAAGATCTTCGCGAGCCTGGCAGCCAAAGGCGGCAAGCCAGACACGCTGATGATCGACGCCACGCACCTGAAGGCCCATCGGACTGCAGCCAGTCTGCTCAAAAAGGGGCTGTTCCCAGACGTATCGGCAGGACCAAAGGTGGCCTGAACTCCAAGCTGCACGCCGTCTGCGACGGCAAGGGCCGGCCGCTGGTGATGCTGCTCTCCGAAGGGCAGATGAGCGACTACAAGGGCGCTGCGCTCATGATCGACGCCTTGCCCAAGGCCAAGGCGCTGCTCGCAGACCGAGGATACGATGCCGACTGGTTCCGCGCAGCGCTCGCCGAGCGCGGCATCGCCGCCTGCATCCCGTCCAGGTCAAACCGCAAGGTCCGCATACCCCACGACCCAATGCTCTACCGGCAGCGACATCGCATTGAGAACATGTTCGGAAAGCTGAAAGACTGGAGGCGCATCCATACCCGTTACGACCGGTGCGCGCACACCTTCTTCTCAGCCATCTGTATCGCCGCAACCATCATCTTCCGGATCAATCAATGAGTCCTGAGCCTAGCTCCGGTCCGAAAAAACTGCCCGCGTCGTGTCGATCTGCTATTGGGTCGCGCGACCTGCCGTGACGCCATCCGCCGACATAGCCGCCGTTTGGGGACTCAGTTTGGTGCGTCCGAACCCGCCGTTCGTTCACCGTCGCCGCGAGGCGTTTGATTGACGAGGGCTGGGACAATGCAGTCGTTCCCGAGCGACAGGATGAACGACAGCTTGATGCTGCAAGCCGGCGTTAATCTCTGTCTGGCCGGCATCGCAGTATGTCGCAAATGGGCTGATGGCAGCCGACCTGTGACGGCAAAGCGGGATCGGCGGCTGGGTCGCCACGTCGCTGCATGGGGTTGGGCAAACAATCCAGAGCATATTTATTCATCAACTGTTGAATTAAGCGGGATCGGGCATTAGATAGCGCATTCATATTGGATGGATTTCTCCGATGATCGCCAAAGCCGCCCGTTCCCGGGGAAAGCCAAGCAACCAGGTTTCTGGTCAATCGGCCGCTGCCATAAAGCGTGCTGCCCTCGATCTCTTCGCGATCCGGGGTTTCGATGGCGCGTCCACGCGAGAGATCGCGGCCGCCGCCGGCGTCGATGCGTCGCTCATTTCCTATCAGTTCGGGTCCAAGCTCGGTCTCTGGAAAGCGATTGTCGCCGATGTCGGGCGAGCGTTGATGAGCGCGCTGGATGGGACCAGCGCAGGCGCCGAAGCGTCGGCGCGCGACCAGCTTCAAGCGAGCATGACAGCCTTTGTCGATTTCGCGCTGCGCAATCCTGCGCTGGTCCAGTTCCTACGCCGAGACGCAGAAACGGACGTAGAGCATTCGCGCTACCTTGGCGAAACGCTTGGCCCGCCGATCTTCGACCGGCATCTGCCCTTGATGGAGGCAGCAAAGGCCGCCGGCGGACTGCCCGAGATCTGCCCCGCCATCGCGGTCCTGCATTTCAGCCAAGGTGTGGCCGCCATGGTCCGTCGGCGCGAGCTTCTGGTGAGCAGAGATCCCCGCCTTGCCGATGACGAGATTTTTCGCGCCGCCCTGTGTGATACCCTGATTGCACCGCTGTTCCGCAATGACTGACGATCAGGGCCGGCTCCGGGACGGCGACTACATCTTCAAGACCCATGAGCAGCCGTTCATGCCAGGTTCGCCGGCGACGCCTGATCACCCCACTTTGCGCCGGGTCGGCTATTTGCTGATAGGGGTCTATCTCGGCCTTGCCGGCGGGTTTCAGAACGGCCTTCTCATCGCGAACCTGACGAACCTGCAGGGCAGCCTCGCGCTGACCCCGGTCGAGGGTGGCTGGGTCACCGTGGCCTACAACATGACCAATGCCTGCATGAGCATGCTGCTGTTCAAGGCGCGGCAGCAATTCGGCATCCAGCGGTTCGTCAGGGTGGCGATGGCGTGCCTTCTGCTGGCGAATTTCGTCCAGCTGTTCGACGCCGGATACACAATGGAGCTGATAGCGCGCGGCACTTCGGGGATCGCGGCCAGCTGCCTCACCGTGCTGGCAATGTTCTACCTGATGCAGGGCATGCCGGCGAAGGCCCGGCTGGTTGGCCTGTTGCTCGGCATGGGCCTTGCGCAGGTCGCCCTTCCACTTGCCCGCGCGGTGTCCCCGCAGCTTCTGGAAGGCGGTGACATCGTACCGCTTTTCCAGTTGCAGTTCGCCATGTCGCTTATTGCCTTCGGGCTGGTCAACATGCTGACCCTTCCTCCGGGACACACGGTCGCGGCGTTCGAGAAGCTCGATCTCCTGACCTTTCCGCTGTTCGCGGGCGGCATCGGACTGCTCTGCGCCTTTCTGGTGCAGGGGCGCATCCAGTGGTGGACCACCCCGTGGCTGGGGGCCGCACTGGCGGCGGCGATCGTGCTGATCGGGACGGCTTTCATGATCGAAAGCAACCGGAAGAACCCCATGCTTCAGGTCGGCTGGATCACAAGCCGCGAAATCGTGTCCTTCGCGCTGGTCGGGGCGATGGTGCGAGTCCTGCTTTCGGAGCAGAATTTCGGAGCCAGCGGCCTGCTGGCGACGGTGGGGATGAACAACGACCAGCTGACCACATATTACTGGATTCTGGCCGGTGCGACGTTCCTGGGAATGGTCGTTTCGATCATCCGACTCAACCCGCAGGACCTGAGACGTCCCGTGATCTTCGCCATTGCCATCATCGCGGCAGCAGCCCTTCTCGACACCCATGCCAGCACCCAGACCCGGCCCGTCAACCTATATTGGACGCAGGCGGCCATGGCCTTTGGCGCGGTCTATTTCATGGGCGGCGCGATCATGGAGGGGCTGCTGCGCGCGCTGTCCAAGGGGCCTGCGTACATCATCAGCTTCTCGGCCGTGTTCGGCCTGTCCCAGACGCTGGGCGGCCTGTTCGGCGTGGCAGCCCTGTCAGCCTACCATACCCTGCGCACCAAGGCGCACCTGATGGCGATCGGCGACAGCCTGACGCTGACCAATCCGATCGTCGCACAGGCGGTGCAGCAGCGCGCCGCTGCCTATAGCAGCACAATCGGCGATGCCTCCCTTTCGCAGGCGAGCGGCGCCGGACAGCTGGTGCAGCAGGCAAGCCGTGAGGCAGCGGTACAAGCCTATAACGACGTTTTTCTATTGATTGGAATCCTGGCCTCTCTGGTGTTTGCAGCCATGTTCGCACAATGGCTCTACAATCGCCGCCACGGGATCAACCCGCTGGCGAACGAACTGCAAGCGCTACAGGCCATGATGAGCCGGAGCGATTCATGACCGATACCGAGAAGACCCGACCTGTCCCGGCCGAGCCGCAAGCATCGGCGCCGCCGCCAGCGGTAGAGCCGGTGGAAGAGGCGCCGCAGCAGAAAGGCTGGGCGCCAAAGGGGTCCCGTCGCCGCAAGATCGTGTTTGCACTCGTGATTCTGGCGGGCGCGCTGGCCGCACTCTATGCTTGGCGGCTGCCCCCCTTCGGCTCTTCCATCCAGACCACCGACAACGCCTATGTGCGCGGGCAGACGACGATCATCAGCCCCCAGGTCAGCGGCTATGTCATGGAAGTGCTCGTCAAGGATTTCGCCGAGGTCAGGGCCGGGCAGCCGCTCGTGAAGATCGATGATCGCATATACCGCCAGCGCGTGGCGCAAGGCACCGCGGCGATCAGGACGCAGACCGCCAATCTCGACAATGCGCAGCAGAACGCACGGTCGAGTGAGGCGCAGATCCGGCTTCAGGATGCAGCGGTCGCTGCCGCGCGCGCGCAGCTGTCCCGTGCCCAGGCCGACATGCGCCGCGTCAGCGAACTGGTGTCCGAAGGGTCGGTTTCGCTGCGGGAACGCGACCAGACGCTCGCCGCGCTCCGGCAGGCGGAAGCCGCCGTGCGCCAGGCAGAGGCCCAGCGGGCGATCGCGGTCGAGCAGAGCAAGACCGTCACGGTGGGCCGCAGCGGCTTGCAGGCCCAGGTCGCCAACGCCGTCGCGACGCGCGACCTGGCCCGCATCGATCTCGACAACACGGTAATCCGTGCGCCGCGCGATGGACGGCTGAGCGAAGTGTCGGTGCGCGTCGGCCAGCTGGTCCAGCCGGGTACGCAGCTGATGTACCTGGTGCCCGGCACGATTTGGGTCGTCGCCAACTTCAAGGAAGCGCAGACGGCAAAAATCCGCGTCGGCCAGCATGCGACGCTGAGCGTGGATGCCCTTGGCGGACAGACGTTGAAGGGCACGGTCGAAAATGTCTCGCCGGCCGCCGGCAGCGAATTCAGCGTCATCAAGCCGGATACCGGATCGGGCAATTTCGTGAAGGTCCCGCAGCGGGTGGCGGTGCGCATCCGCATCAATCCGGGCCAGGAACCGGCAAAGAGGCTGGGGCCGGGTATGTCCGTGGTCGCCAAGGTCGATACGCGAGACGTGCCATGAATAGGCGTGCGATAGCGCTGATAGCGGGTACGGGATTGCTGGCCTCCTGCGCCCCCGCCCTTACGCCACCGCCTGTGGCAAGCGCGGTTTCATCGCCGCTGCAGTGGCGCACCCCGCCTGGATCGGATGCCGTGATCGAGGCAGACTGGTGGAAGGCGTTCGGGGACCCGCGGCTGAGCGAACTTGTCCAACTGGCGCGGGCCAACAATGTCGATGTTGCCATCGCTGCGGCGCGCGTGCGCGAAGCGCGTGCACAGGAACGTGTTTCGCGCGCACTGCTGCTGCCCGGTCTGGATTTCACCGTGCAAGGTGCCGAATCGCGCAGCTTGGGCCCATTTGGAACGCCCGTGGAAGGCGTCACCCTGCAACCCGTGTTTCAAGCGTCCTATGAAATCGACCTGTTCGGGAGGAACGGGGCGCAGGCCGATGCGGCACAGGCGAATGCCGGGGCTGCCCAGGCGGCCAGCGATGCCGCGCTGCTTTCGGTCACGGCGGCAACCGCCAGCGGCTACATCACTCTGCTCGCTCTCGACCAGCGGATCGATACGCTCCGCGCCACGCTCGTCACCCGTGGCGAAGCGTTGCTCATTGCCCGCGACCGCCAGGAAGCAGGATATACCTCGCAGCTCGAACTGCGTCAGGCCGAAGCGGAATATCGCGCTGCCGAACAGCAGATCCCGGCGGCTGAGGCGGCTTTGGCGCGGCAGGAAAACGCCTTGTCGGTGCTGGTCGGCGAGCCACCCCGCGCCATCCGGCGCGGCACCTTCGCGGCGCTCAGCAAGCCTGCCATCCCCCTGGTACTGCCCTCGGAACTGACGCGGCGCAGGCCAGATATCCTTCAGGCGGAATACGCACTCGCCGCCAGCGATGCGCGGATGCGCGGGGCGCGGGCGCAGTTCCTGCCGCAGGTTCGCCTGGCTGCGTCAGCCGGGACGATCGTTTCCTCGGCGCTTGACGATCCGGTCGCGATCTGGTCGGTCGGAGGCAGCATCCTTGCCCCGATTTTCAACGGCGGCCGCCTGCAAGGACAGTTCGATGCCGCCACGGCGCAGCGCGATCAGGCAGCCTTCGCCTATCGTCGCACGGTCCTGACAGCGTTCCGCGAAGTCGAGGACCAGTTGGCCGTCATCTCCCGCCTCGACGATCAGGAAGTCTCGCTGCGCGCGCAACGCGCGGCGGTTGCCGATGCGGCGCGCCACGCAACGAACCGCTACCGGGCGGGCTATTCCCCCTATCTGGAGCAGATCGATGCCGAGCGCTCGCTCCTTTCGGTCGATCTCGCGCTGGTGCAATTGAAGGCCGACAAGCTGACAGCACTCGTCGCGCTATACCAGGCTCTCGGCGGTGCCGCGCAGACAGGCGGGGCCGAAGAGTGAAGGGTTAATTCCGCGCAGATGCCGGGCAAGTCATCAACCATATCGGCGATGCAATGACATTGGTGCAACGCGCTGGCTGATTGGAATTGCTTCCGGCAATCCCTGTGGAAATACAGATGCCGCATGCGGGCATGTTGAGGGCGATCCGTTTCCTTCCTAAGGTCCGGCGGGAGGGGTTATGCGAAGGGAAGATGCCGATTCCATCGTTCGCAACAATGGCTGGCTGAGCAGCCTGTCCTTTGCCTTTCAGGACGAGGTGCTGCGCAGCGCCACGTTGCAGGCGTATGAGCCGGGAAAGGTGATCTACCGGCAGGGCGATGAGCCTGGGGGCATTTATGGCCTTGTTGCGGGAAATTTCTCGATCAACACGGCGCCGCCGGGCGGGCGGCCGAAGCTGATCCACTTCAGCATGCCCGGTTATTGGACTGGCGAAGGCTGTTTCTTCACGCGCCAGCCCCGGCGCATGGAATTGCGGGCCATCCTGCCGACATGGGTGATGCACCTGCCGCTCACGCAGATGGACCGCATCGCCTATGAAGACCCGCAGCTGATCCGCAACTTCAGCCTGATCCTGATGCACAGCATCGACATGTCGATCCGGATCATGAACGACCTGCAACATTCCGATCCGAAGGTTCGCATCGCCGCCGTGCTGAGCCGCGCGCTGTCTTCAGGCAGTCCGGCCCTCAACCTGACGCAGGAGCAGCTCGGCGAGATGACCTGCACCAGCCGGGGGCAGGCCAACCGCATCCTGGGCGATTTCGAGAAAAGAGGCTGGGTGAAATGCAGTTACGGCAGCATCCTGATCTTGGATGCAGCCAGCATTCAGGCGTTCGCTGACGACGACTGATCCCGCGAATTGGCGGCGGCTCTGTCGTGAATTGTCTACAGTGCGCTTTTGCCGGAATCGAATCGCAGTATCGGCACCCCGTGGAGGACTGCCAGCCCAAGGGCATGGCAAATGGGGTTATACTCAATGGCATACAGAACAGCTCAGGTATCGGCCGGCGCCTGCATCGCGTTTTCGGCCCTTTGTTCCATGGCGTCCGGCGTCGCGCTGGCGCAGTCGCCGCCCGCACCCACGAAGCCGGCCACTGCCGCCACACGCGCCGCCAACCAGAAGCTGCTGCAGCAACTGCCTTTCGCCGACCGGCGCGATTTCGATGACGCGACGCGCGGCCTCGTTGATCGGCCGGCGACGCTGACGATCCGCGATCCCAACGGCAAGATCGTCTGGAATCTGGAACCCTATCGCCAGTTCATCACGCCCGACGCGCCCGCGCCCGACACGGTGAACCCCAGCCTGTGGCGCAACGCCCAGCTGAACCTGCAATATGGCCTGTTCCGCGTGACAGACGATATCTACCAGGTACGCGGTTACGATCTGGCCAACATCAGCTTCATCCGCGGCAAGACGGGCTGGATCGTCTTCGATCCGCTGCAATCGGCGGAAACGGCGAAGGCCGCCTATGATCTCGTCACGAAGAATCTGGGCAAGCTGCCGGTGGTCGCCGTCGTCTACAGCCACAGCCATGTCGATCATTATGGCGGCGTGCGCGGCATCGTGGACGAAGCCGATGTGAAGGCGGGCAAGGTGAAGATCTTTGCCCCCGAAGGCTTTCTGGAACATGCCATCAGCGAGAATGTGATCGCCGGCAACGCCATGAGCCGCCGCGCCGTCTTCATGTATGGCACGCTGCTGCCTCGCAATGCGCAAGGCGGCGTGAACGCAGGGCTGGGCCAGACGACTTCGCAAGGCACCGTCACGCTGATCCCGCCCACTGACACGATCGCCAAGTCGGGCGAGACCGTCACCGTGGACGGGGTGACGATGGTGTTTCAACTGACGCCGGGCACCGAAGCCCCGGCCGAGATGAACACATGGTTCCCGCAATGGAATGCGCTGTGGATGGCGGAAAACACCACCAACACCATGCACAATATCCTGACGCTGCGCGGGGCGCAGGTGCGCGATGCCCAGCGCTGGGCCAGCTATCTGGATGAGACGATCGGCCTGTGGGGCGACAAGGCGACCGTGAAATTCCAGAGTCACCACTGGCCCAAATGGGGCAATGCCGAGGTGCTGGACTATCTTCGGAAGCAGCGCGACGTGTACAAATATCTGCACGACCAGTCTGTGAACCTGATGAACCATGGCGAGACCGGGCCTGAGATCGCCGAGGAAATCGCGCTGCCGCCCGAGCTGGAGAACAACTGGCCGACGCGCGGCTATTACGGCACGCTGCGCCACAACAGCCGCGCTGTCTATCAGCGCTACATGGGCTGGTATGATGGCAATCCGGCGAACCTGAACCCGCTGACGCCGGTTGAGGTCGCGAAGAAATATGTGGAGTATATGGGCGGCAGCGGGGCGATGGTCTCTCGTGCGCGCAAGGATTTCGACGCCGGCAATTATCGCTGGGTGGCCGAAGCGATGAAGCAGGCAGTGTTCGCCGAGCCGGACAATACGCAGGCGAAGGCGCTGCTGGCGGATGCCTTCGAACAGATGGGCTATCAGGCGGAATCCGGCCCCTGGCGCTCGGTCTATCTGCAAGGGGCGTTCGAGCTGCGCAACGGAGTGCCGAACTTCAAGACGGCCGGTGCCGCCAGCGCCGACGTGATCCGCGCCATGCCCCCCGAGATGCTGTTCGATTATCTGTCGGTGCGCCTGAACGGCCCGCGCGCGGCTGGCAAGAAACTCGCGCTGAACTTCGATTTCTCCGATCTTGGCAAGGTCTATGGCGTGCGCGTGGAAAATGGTGTGATGAACCATGGCGGGGCGGTGCAGAGGCCTGACGCGACGCTGAAGCTGCCCAAGGCCACGCTGGATACGATCCAGCTGGGGCAAACGACAATGGAAAAGGCGATCGCGTCGGGCGATGCCTCGATCAGCGGCGATCCGGCTGCGCTGAAGCAGTTCATGTCGCTGCTCGACAGCTTCCCCTTCTGGTTCAATATCGTAACGCCCTGAGCGAGAGAGGGATCTCAGATGCATCACAATCGTCTGGCGCGGCTCGCCGCCCTGCTCTGCGGCCTGTTGCTGGCTGCCGCGGCCGGCGCACAGGGCTATGGGCCGCGCGCGCTGCAACTGGTGCCGGAAAACAGCAATGTCGTCACCGTCTATGGCGTGGCTCTGAACGGCAACCAGAGCATCGAGCCGGGATCGGTGGTGAAGGGCAGCGACATCGATGTGACGCTGGGGATCGCGCAATACACGCGCGCCTTCCGCCTGCCGGGCGGGCAGCAGGGCGCCGTCGTCGTCGCGTTGCCCTATGGCCGGATCGACGCCCGGATGGACACGAACCTGCCCGACCGCCCGCGGCTGGAGGCGCATCGGTCTGGCCTGTTCGATCCGCAGGTTGCGCTGGTCGTCGGGCTTGTCGGCTCGCCGTCGCTGCCGATGCCCGACTATGCGAGGTTCAGGCAGGGCTTTGCGCTGGGGGTGATGACAAACCTCTATGTGCCGCTGGGCAGCTATGAATCCGCCCGCGCCATCAACACCGGCAGCAACCGCTGGGCCGTTCAGTTCGGTGCGCCGATGTCGTTCAACTTCGGCAAATCGCTGATAACGCCCGATCATGGCACGTTCGAACTGCTGCCAGCCGTCACCTTCTATGGCAACAACAACGATCCCTTCGGTGCGGCCGAACGCACGGGGCAGCGCCCGCTGTTCACGCTGGAAAGCCATCTGACGAAGAATGTGAACCGCATGGCCTGGGTTTCGCTGGACGGCATGTACAGCAACGGCGGCGCTAGTATCACCGATGGGCTCCGCGCCGACAACCGGCAGGAATCCTTCGCGATCGGCGGCTCGCTGAACCTGACATTCAGCCCGGCCTTTTCGGCAAAGCTCAGCTATGGCGGCGTGCTGGCCCGCAACGAAAACGGCCCGGAGGGCGGGATGTGGCGGCTGATGGGAAGCTATGTGTTCTGACGCAAGCGGCCCCTTCCCGTCGAGGATCGGATATCTGGACTGGAGCGCTCGACGATATATCTATCTAGGTAGATTTAATGACGATGTCCCGATCCCGCGCGCTCTTCCCCCGTGCCCGGATGGTCCTCGCCGTGCTGCTCGACGCCGGTGGTCAATGGTCGCACGGTTATGAACTGGCACGGCTTGCCGATGTCAAATCCGGCACGCTCTAACCGCTGCTGATCCGCCTGGAGGCGCAACGGCATCTCGAAGCGGAATGGCAGCAGCTACCAGCCGAAGGAGGCCGCCCGCCACGGCACGCCTATCGGCTGACGGCGAGCGGCGTGCAGCTTGCCCGCGCCAATCGCCCCGTGCAGCCTGTGATACCAGCCGCTGGATCCCAGAGGCGGCCGTATGAACGTCGGCCTTCGCCGACATTGCGGTCACTCCCGACCGCTTTCCATGCTTCTGAAAGCGGCCGCTCCTTCAACTTCTGCACTCCTTTCAAACAACGGTCGCCAATGATGGAGATCCGGTGACGGGCGTCGGGATCGATTGGACCCTGACCGTTCACCTGCCTCAACGTGTGTTCAGTTCAGGGCGCGGCAAAACTCTGTCTGGCAGCGCCACGCCCACGCTTCCGGCCCATCGGGCCCACGCATCCTGCATGGCCTGGAATCGTTGCGGCTGGTCGGCCGAGAGGTCCCGCGTTTCGCCGGGATCCTGCGCCAGGTTGAACAGTTTCCACTTGCCGTCGCCGATATCTGTGATCTTCCAGTCGCCCTGGCGTAGCTTGCGCGAACCGAACAGTTCGCCGCCGATTGTGTCAGTCGGGCCGCGAACGGCTTGCGCTGTGCCAGCGAGGACGGGTTTCCAGCTCTTGCCGCTGATCGGCTTTACGGCCTGTCCGGCGACTGTCCGCTTTTCGGCGACCCCTGCAAAGTCGAGGACGGTGGGTGCGACATCGGTGATGTGGGCATGGCTTCGTGCTCACCGCAACCAGCCTGTTCAGCCTCTATCGGGCGTTGATGTCCTGACCAGTCTCTGTCCCCGTCAGCGCAATGCGATGATGCCAAGCGCCGCGCCCAGTCCCACTACGGCCAGCGGTGCCAGCCGATGTTTCCAGCGGTAGAGCAGCATTAGCGATGCGGCGAATATCGCGAGGCTTGCCCACAGGTTGTTGCTCGCCCCGGCTGCCGACCGTGCAAGGCTGATCAGGGTGACGGCGATCAGCCCCACCACACCGGCGGCGACCCCCGCCAGAAAATGCTGCAACCGGCTGTTGTCCACTATCGCCTCCAGCCGCTCGTAGAACAGCAGGGAAAAGGCGAAGGCCGGGAGGAACATGCCGGCGGTGATGGCCAATGCACCCCACAGCCCGCCGCTGACGAAACCGACGAAGGTAGCGAAGATGACCAGCGGCGCTGGCAGGATTCCGGAAAGCCCCAGCCCGTCCAGGACCTGCGCATCCGTCATCCAGCCCCGGCCCACCGTGTCGTTGCGGATGAAGGGGATGGCCGTATAGGCGCCGCCGAAGGTCAAGAGCCCGCCCTTCAGTCCGGACCAGAAGAGCGCGAGGGGCGTGGGGGCTGCAGCCGCGATGGTGGCCTGATCGGTGTTCGCTGGCCCCAACAACAATAGCGCCGCCAGCGCGGCGGCAAGCGCCATCACCCCCGTCGCCAGCCACAGGCGCCCCGTGGAAGCAAAGGCATAGGCCACCCCCGCCGCCGGCAAGACGATCCAGAAACTCACCCCCGCCAGCGACGCCGCGGCAGCCAGAATGGCCGTCAGCCACAGCCATCGGTCGACCAGCACATGTTCGCCGATCCGGTGCACGGCGCGGACTATCAGCGCGATAACGGCAGCCTGCACCCCCAGGAACAGCGCTTCCAGCACCGTTCCCTCGATATGAAAGCGTGTATAGGCGAAGGCCAGCGCCAGCATCAGCAGCAGCCCCGGCAGCATGAAGCCCAGGCCAGCCAGCACACCCCCCAGCCGCCCCTTGGCACGAATACCCAGATGCACGCACAATTCGTGCGCCTCTGGCCCGGGCAATACCTGCATCACCGCCATCAGCTTGTTGAAATGGCCGCTGGAGATCCACTTTTCTTCGTCCACCAGCTCGCGCCGGATCATCGCGATCTGCGCCACCGGCCCGCCAAACGCCATCGCCCCGAACTTCAGAAAGCGCCAGAACAGCGCCGGATAGCTCATCATGGGCGGCAGCGGATCGGTGGCAGCCGCCGGTGTCTCGGGCGGGCGGTTCATGGCCGCGCCTTTCCGCGCAAGGCCGCCGGCTGGTGCGACTCCCAGTTGTGCGTCTCGCCAGTCGCATCCCGGCTCCAGCGATACAGCGCATCATAGAGCAACATGCCTGCCTCCAGTTGCGCATTGTCGTCGTCAAACATCCGCGACAGCCCCAGCGAGGCGGCAAGCGGGCCCGCGGCCTCCGGCGCCAGCTCTGGATTCCCGGTGTCCGCTCCTCTTACCACCACCGCCAACCGCAGCAGCGCCTCGAATCCCGAGAGGGCAAAGCCCTCTACCATGGCGTCAAAACTGCAGTGCTGTCCCCGGTGACTCCTGCGCACGCCATCACCTTCGATATCGAATGGTTCTGCAGACACCCACCCGGCAATGGCCAGCACATCGGCGGTGGGCGCGAACAGGAAGATCGAGGTCGGATCGACAGCACAAAGCCTCATGGGGAGATCGCCAACCCCATGGACGCAGAATTAGGGGACGGATCGCCGGTGTCAATGCGTCCACGCCAATCTGCCTGGTCTTGCGGAATATGGGTTTGCGGTGGGCCGGCACAAAGCCGCCAGGTGCCGGCGACCCTGGTACAAGCAAGCCGTGGTGAACGACGAAGGGTCGATCCCGCCGACTCGTTTGACGGCTCGCATGCAGTCCGTGATACCCGCCATTCGTTCATCACATCCGCTGTTGACCCTGTAGTCGCTACAGCGTTTATCAGCCCACCCCGACACAGACTGCTGCCCCGTTGAAATCGGGCAGCCGATTGCTTCGGGAGCAAAATTTGAAGCCTGGATTTCTTGAAAATCTCTGCCGTCAGGCGTTCTTGCTGGGCCTCACGGCGCTTGCCGGAACAGCCGCACAGGCACAGGAAGCCCGCGCCGAGGAGGAGACCTTGGACATCATCGTTCAGGCGACGCGCTCGGGCCGTGGTGTGGATGACGAAGCCATTCGCGTTGACGTGATCGAGCGGGAGGAAATCGAGGAGAAGATCCTGATGACCCCCGGCAATGTCTCGATGCTGGTGGCCGAGACGCCGGGGGTGCGGGTGCAGGTGACCTCGCCGTCGCTCGGGTCCTCCAACGTGCGGATGCAGGGGATGGACGGCCGCTATACCCAGCTGCTGGCAGACGGATTGCCGCTGTATGGCGGGCAGGCATCCTCTGCCGGGCTGCTGCAGATCCCGCCGACCGATCTCGGGCAGGTGGAAGTCATCAAGGGTTCGGTGTCGGCGCTTTATGGTGCGTCTGCGTTGGGTGGTGTCATCAACTTCGTCTCGCGGCGACCGGGTGACGCGTCGGAACTGGAAGCCCTTCTCAACCTCACCAGCCGGGGCGGACAGGACCTCACAGCCTATGCGGCAACGCCCGCTGGCGAGAGCGTCGGGCTTTCGCTGACCGGCGGCTTTCACCGGCAGGATGAGAATGATCTGGATGGCGATGGCTGGGCAGACATGCCGGGTTATCAACGCTGGACAATCCGCCCGCGGCTGTTCGTGGAAGGGGCGAACGGCGGCAAGCTGTTCGTAACGCTGGGGGCAATGACCGAGGACCGCACGGGCGGAACACTCGCCGGTCGCACCGCGCCCGACGGCCAGCCCTTCGTGGAAGCGCTGGACACGACCCGACTGGATGCCGGGCTGGTGGGTGAAACCCCCATCTCCGACACGGTGACCTTGCACCTGCGCGCATCCGCCATGCTGCAGGATCACCGGCACCAGTTCGGCGACGTGGTGGAGGACGACCGGCACGAAACCAGTTTCGGAGAAGTCTCGGTTGTGGGAGACTTGGGCGGGGCAAGCTGGCTGGCCGGTGTCGCACTGCAGCACGACGGATATCATTCGAAGCAGTTCGCATCGTTCGACTATGACTATGTGGTGCCGGGCATCTTCGGACAGCTGGAAGGTGAGGTGGCCGAAAATCTGACGCTGGCGGGCAGCGCCCGTCTCGATCGGCACAGCGAGTATGGCACCTATTTCAGCCCGCGCGTTTCGGCACTCTACAAGCCCGGGCCCTGGACCATCCGCGCCTCGTGGGGGCGTGGCTTCTACGCCCCGACGCCCTTTGTCGAGCAGATCGAGGCTGCCGGCCTGTCCCGGCTGGAGCCGCTCGACGGGTTGAAGGCAGAGCAGGCAGGGACGGCCTCGCTGGACATCGGCTATCGGGCGGGGGGCTTCACCGCCAACCTCACGCTCTTTGCCTCGGACATCGAAAATGCCGTGCAGGTCCGGACAGTCGGCCCCCAAAGCGTGCGGCTGGTCAATGCCGACGGGACGACCCGCACACGCGGGGCAGAGGTCATGCTTCGTTATCGCTGGGATGCCTTCACCGTGACGGGCAACTATGTTCGCGTGAACGCAAGCGAACCCGACCCGGACAGCGGAAATCGCCGAACCGTTCCGCGCACGCCGCGCGACACCGCCGGCCTTGTTGCGATGTGGGAGGAGCATGGCCAGGGCCGTATCGGGATCGAAGCCTATTATACCGGCAAGCAGGAACTGGAGGACAATCCGTGGCGCAGCCGCAGCAAGCCCTATGTCGAGCTGGGAGCATTGGCCGAGGTTGTGCTGGGACGGGTAAGGCTGTTCATCAACGCGGAAAATATCCTCAATGTCCGCCAGACCAACTATGATCCGCTCGTGCGTCCGACGCGTGCCCCCGATGGCCGCTGGACCGTCGACGTCTGGGCGCCGACGGAGGGGTTCGTGCTGAACAGCGGCATCCGGCTGATGTTTGGCGGTGGGGAGCAGCATTGATGGCGACGACAATAGGCGAGCTGGCGCGGGCGACAGGCACCAAGGTGGAGACGATCCGCTACTATGAACGCGTCGGCCTGCTGCCGGTGCCTCCGCGCACGGAGGGAAACTACCGCAGCTATGGACCGGCTGAAATCGCCCGTCTGTCGTTTGTACGTCGTGGACGCGACCTTGGCTTTTCGCTGGACCAGGTGCGCGCCCTGCTGAATCTGTCTGACGACAGACGGAGGGATTGCGCCAGCATCGATGCGCTGGCGCAGACGCATTTGAAAGAGGTGGAGCGCAAGCTTGCAGATCTGATTGCGCTTCGAACTGAACTGAACGCCATCATCGCGTCGTGCAAGGGCGGAGTGGTAGCCGATTGTCGCATCATAGAAGCTTTGGCGCCAAAGGCCGACTGAACTGACGCTCTCGCCGACAGAGCAGACGTTCGAGCAGACCAAGTGGTGCCCTGAAAGCTGACGTGCGTTTTGGTCGTCCACTCGACCGCATATCGGCCTCGACTTTGGACAACCCGCCCCTGCTCCGCGACGTCGGCATGGTACGGCAACGGCGAAACCCTAGCGCATTGGATCAGAATCTCTCGGTCAATGGTTCCCGGCAGTTCACTGTTGGCCCCGGATGCGGAGCCAGTCTATTAATCCGCATGGCGCGCGCGGATCAGACCGTGATCTACTTCCGGATCACCGTCGATCAACCCGTCATCGGCGTCCTCCACAGCCTTCAGGCAGGGGACGAGACGCCGCTCGATCCGATGCGGTCGCGTGACGGTGAGCCGCTCGTGTTTGACTTCCCAGTACGCGTGGCTGCCGGCCTGAAATTCTCTGGCGACCAGGTACGGCGGGGAAGGGCCGGTGCGGCGTTTCGTCTACATTCGGGTGGGTCAACTTGCCGGCGACGAGTCCTCGCCCTGGTCTCGCCGCATGAAGATCGACATGCACCACATCGAAAGTACACTGCTGGACCGAGCTGCAAGAGCCGGCGTCATCGAGACATCTGTCGTTGGTACCGGCGCAGACGGCACGGCCGCGTGCGCAACGGTACGGGCGACCGAATGGCGCTTACTCAAGGCCTGAAGCCGCCGATCATATGGCGTCATATCCTATGGTATCCGGCAAGATTTGCGGTCGACCCAAACGAATGTTTAGGCAGGAAGGCGTGTCGCGTCGGGGCGCCTTCCACGGAGTGCAACTCCCACCAGCCCAAAGGCAAAAAACATCATCGCCCACGTAGATGGCTCCGGAACTGCAGAAGCAGTAAGATCTAGTTGCCTAATAACTGCGTTCGCTGCAGAGAATGATCCACTGCCGACGGTAGAAAAACTCAGCATCACGTAGTTTTCAACATCATTGTTCGGATTGAACCGAATGCTGAAATCATTGGTTCCAGGCATCGAAACGTTATGCCCGTTCAGGATGCCGCCAAGGGAAATTGCGGGCCCTGCACCCATCCCCGGATTCACAATGTATTTGAATCCCGGAGCCGCTGAAAATGGACCGACATTCACCTCTCCATCGGTTATGGCAGAGAAGCTGTCTGGAGAGAGTATGTCGCTGTCTGCTGCATCATCGAACGTCAGTTGAAACTGCATCGTTAGCGTTGAGAACGGAGCAGGGTTACCAAAAAAATGCCAAAACTCGGAAGCATCGACTTGGTATGAGCGAGTGACAACGGTCGCTAGTGCTGGATTGGCAACGGAGCCCGCAAGAACGAGTGCCGCAATTATACGCTTCATAAACAACCTCACGCGAAATGTGCGACCAAATTTCGGCGACCGATAGGTGAGCGAATAGTGCCGCGCAATAAGTGAATTGGTTAATTTATCCCTAGAATTCGGGTTTCGTACGGTGGGGAGTGCAGCGGAATGCCCTGGAAGCGGCGCGGAAGCAGTCACTTGCCTTGGAAGTTTGCTGCGCGGCAATGCCCGCCAACATTGCGGACGTTCCCCGCAAGCAACAACTATCCTAACAGAGGCCTTTCGTTCAAACGACGTGCACGCAGGGACGGACTGAGGTTAGACAGAACGGACAGCATCTCTGCCACAGAATGGGAAGGCGTTCTCGCCCTCCAGTGACCGCAAGCGCTTGGCTTCCGACACCTCAAGGCCACCATACCGGGCCTTCCAGTTGTAGATCGTCGCATCCGACACACCGTGACGCCGGGCCAGGTCGCTGGTCTTCGCACCAGCCTCCGCCTCCTTCAGCACGCCGATGATCTGCTCTTCCGTGAACTTCGTCCGCTTCATCCGTCCGTTCTTCTATCAGGCCAGACTCTAATCAAACTTGGAGGAAAATCAGGGTGTCAGGTCCGAGAAGAAATCTACCTATGTTTAACTTGGCCTGTTTGAAATTCGTTCAACCGAAAGACGGAGGTGCGTTCGTTGCCGTTGGTTTCAAAAATTAGGTGTTCAGTCGCGGCATCTGGTGGATGGGATTGACGATGAACTGATCTGGCTCCGACGTCCAGATCTTGGTGATGTATTCGTAGGGTGTGAGGCCGCTGAGCGTTTTGAGCGGGCGGGCGAAGTTGTAGGCGGCCATGAAGTCGGCGAGATGCGTCCGAAGCTGGTTGTGGCTCTCGTAGTGGAAGCGTTTGACGGTCGCCTCCTTGATCGTGCGGTTCATGCGTTCGACCTGCCCGTT
>NZ_JADCUC010000016.1 GCF_016464365.1 Sandaracinobacteroides hominis
CCAGCGTCACCGCGCCGTTGTGGATCGTCGAGCCGGTCCCGGTCTGGCTCTTGCTGCCTCCGCCGCCATAGCTCGCCGCACCGGTCACGGTCAGAACACCAGCGCCTGATAAGGTGCCGCCAGTCTGCACCAACGACGCCAGGGTCGAGGCGCCGTTCAGCGTCAGCGTTCCGTTTTGCAGGCGGGTTGCCTTGGTATTCACATAGGCATTGTTGATCGTGAGCTGCCCGCCGGTCACCGCCAGATCTTCCTGGCTGGTCAGCGAATTTACGTTGACTGTGCCAGAGCGGAAGCTGATCGTGCGGACGGTCGCCCCGCCCACATCCAGCACCACATCGTCGCCCGCGCCTGGAAAACCGCTATTCCAGTTGGCCAGCACGTCCCAGTAACCGTCCGCATCCGGAAGCCAGTAGATGGTGGCGGCCCGCGCCGGCACAACAGGCGCAAGAATCAGGGAAAGGGCGATGGCCAGCGAAGAGGCTGACCTGACGGACCTGTGGCGGATAGGCGAAATCAACCCCTGCATCGAACAAACCCCCGTTCGCTTCGATTCGCGTGTTACGCCGGTGGAGGATGCCCTTGGTATTCTTCGTGCTGAATAATCCATCTGCACTATGCGCGACGAAATTCCTTTGTTTTCGGCCAAAGTTCTCGGATTTGAGTTCCCGCAGTGGAGGATGCCAGCTGTCAGGTGCATTTCCGATATCTCATTTCAGCGACATTCTTGCGCATGAAAATATGCTGGGGTGAGAATCAGGAAGAAATGCGATAGAGAACATATCTGACCTGTGCGTTCCTAACTCTTTTGGAAGAGGGGTCGATATTCAATGTCTCTGGATTCCGGAATTTCATCTCTGATCTACAGAATTTATGCCGGTCAGCATGATGACGAAATTCTGGATTCCGCTATGGACGAAATTGTTGCGATAACTTCAAGCAATTTCATAATGTTGGCTGCACTTGATAATGAATTCGGCGCCTTTTCGAAAATTCGTTATTGCGGAAACATATCCGGCAAACTGTTGAGCGGTTTCAAAGAATATGAAGAGGAGTTCGCTCGGATCGATCCAACCATAGCGTACACCCTCAGCCATCCGAAACAGCGATATGCTGACACCCGCGCCATCCTTGGGGAGGATTTTGCAGCCAATTCCTATACCCGCTGGAGTCGCGATGCACTTATGTCGGAGGTCTGGCATCTCTTCTACACCGAGCCGCAGGCCGATCTGGTGCTCGGGATGGCGTTGCACCCCGGTGTTCATCATGAGGGCCTGACAGATGGCAATGTCGCTCTGTCCCGGCTGCTGTTCGACCATATGGAGCATGCCACCCGGCTGGCGGCGCGGCCACCGGATTTCTTTGGGGAGCGGGATGCCATCATCGCGCTCGACAACCGGGGGCGGGCGCTCATGCTAAGCCCGCGCGCGGAACGATATCTTGCGCAGAATGATGGCCTTGAGCTGGTGGGAGGCTTTCTGCGTGGCAAACCGCAACATCGCCTCGACGGGCTCATCCGGACTGCACTGAAGGGTACGCTGCCTGCAGGGGGGGCTTCCGGTGATGCTGTCAGTATCGGCCGCGCGTCAGGCAAACGGCCTTGGGCAATCACCGCCTCTCCGCTGCCCGGCAGTGCGGCCTTCTTCGCATGTTTCGGTGCCGCCGCGCTGCTTCATATAGTCGATCCCGAGGAGAAAGGCCCACCAGAAGCGGCTGTCCGCTGGGCCAATCTCTACGGCTTCACCCCCGCGGAAATCCGCATCGCAAAAGCCCTGCTGGACGGCGAGGGAAATCTCCGCATCATCGCGGATCGGCTGACCATCGCGCATGCAACGGCGCGGGTACAACTCGCCAGCCTGTTCGAGAAAGCCGATGTGCGTAGCCAATCCCAACTGGTGCGCCTGCTGACACGAACGGGAGGATAGGGCGGCAATGGCGGGGCTTTCAACGCCAACTCTTCCTTTGTCGCACTCTCACACGCCTTCATTGTCTCGCCCCCATCCGCTAATTTGCGTCACATGCTTCGCATAGGAATTATTCCGCATCTGAGATGCGAGATAATTCTTGCAGTGTTCGGCCGGATGATGGAATTATCGCGCATCTGATATACGGGATATTCTAATGACCATCCATCTGGTTGGCGAGACCATCGATGCGAAGCGCGCGCACCAACGGGCGCAGGCGGGAGAACTCGTCCAGCTCATCCGGGGCATCTATGTCGACCGGCAGGTCGATGCCGATGCCGCCATTCTGGGGCATGCTGTCCGCATCGCCCACTATCTCTATCCCAACGCCTATCTGTCGTCGGCGAGCGCGTCGCTTCTCGCGCCGACGCCGGACGGGCGGCTGTTTATCAGCGGTCGCCGCAACCAGCGGACCCGGTTGCGCAGCCTGGAGATCGTCCAGAACGAAGCGCCCCCTCACCCCTCGACGGCGGTCGCGATGGTTGGCGATGATCTGGGCGAACTCCGCATCAACGTGTCGTCTCCACGACAGCGATTCCTAGAAGCTTTTCGCCTGCGCAGCGAACATGCCAGCGCGATCACGGCGCAGATGCGTGTGCAGATGGCCGCGCGCTTGGTCGAAGAGCACGGCACGCCGAAGCAGGCGGCCGATGCAGTCTGGGCACTGGCGCGCGAGAATGGCTGGTATCGAGAGGGTGAAGGGGCCGAACGCTTTCTTCTGGTGCAGCCGGGAGCGGCCAAGGTGCCCGCCAACAAGGCCGCGCTCGATCTGCTGATTGCCTGGCATGGCGAGCCTCTGGGTCGCCTGATGCATGATGGCTTTGAGTGGCGCTGGAAGCCGGCCCGGCGCTCAGGCCCGGCCCTGGTCCGCGAGACCACACCGGGCAAACTCCCGGCCTTTATCGAATCGCTGCTGCCGGAAGGCTGGCTGGCACAGGTGCTGCATGAGCGCGACGACCGCGAGGCGCTGAAGCGCGGGCGGCGCTACATGTCCAATGTCACCGTGGTTGAGGCGCGCGATGAACTGGCAGGCCTGCCGGCGGATATCCTGACGACCAGACTGGCGGGTTTCGTCGAGGGGGGGCGCTTCACCGGCCGCTATGAGGGGCCGACGCGCGGTGTGATCGAGGAGAGTTTCGAGCAGAACCTCGCGCGCATCTTCGCACGTGCAGAGACCCCGCGCTTGTCAGGCGTGCAGATCAAGGCACCAATGCACCTTGCGGCCGATGGCGTTCTCTTGCCGGCAATCCACCTGCCATTCACGCATATTCTGAAGCCTGCAGGGGCTGCCGGCTTCGAGATGCTGCCAATCGTCGAGTGGCTCTGTCTGGAACTGGGTCGCGCCGCCGGCTTCGCCGTGCCAGAGATCGCGCTGACGCCGATGCCGGATGGCATGTCGCCCGCGCTTGTTGTTGAGCGCTTCGATATTCGTCATGGCCCGGACGACCAACGACGGCTTGCGTTGGAGGACTTCTGTTCCGTCCTCGATCTCCCGGCTTCCGCGAAATATGACGGCACGATCGAGCGCATGGCGCGCGGATTGCGGCCGCTCTCCACCGATCCTGCAGCAGATCTCGAGATCCTGTTCCGCCGCGCAGTGTTTGCCTGGCTGATCGCCGATGGCGATATGCACCTGAAGAACCTCGCGCTGCTCAAGGTCGCCGAGCCGGGTGCGAAGGCGTTCACCTCGGTTCGGTTCGCGCCACTCTATGACGCGGTTACGACGCGGGTCTTCCCGGGCCTGGGCGGAGACCGCATGGCGCTGAAGCTCAACGGTAAGGATGATCGCCTGACACGGGGGGATTTCCTGGCAGCAGCACGCACCATCGGTCTGGCCGAGGGTAAGGCAGACGAGGCGATGACCGAACTCGTTGAACGGGTCGCGGCAGCCGCGCCCGTCCTACGTCTGCCCGCGTTCGCGGCGGAGCTGGAGGGTGTGCGGACAGTTCGGGACAAGATGACGATGCTTATCGCAGATCGCTGCGCCGGGTTAGGGATCAAACCATAAACGGACGATGCAAACGAGACCGCACCCGCCAAAACGCAGGATCATGACATCGGGTGCTGGCGGCCTGCCAGCAGGCCGAGAGGAGAGAGGGAGCTTCGTGGCTCGACCAATCCGGCTTGCCGATATAGCGAATGGCGGTTTCGGAGGTGATAGAAAGTCAGATCGCCTCATACATCCGTCTTCAACTGCAGGCTTAGGAGCATGGAACCGCGATCCGCCAGGTCTTCCTGCAGCCCGATCAGAAAAGCGCAACGCAGGTCTGGCGACAGGTCGCCGACCAGTTGCGCACCCGTTGGCCCAAGCTCGGCGCCTGCATGGACGAGGCCGAAACCGACGTGCTCGCCTACACCGGCTTCCCCACCCAGCACCGCACGAAGTTACACTCAACCAATCCGCTCGAGCGGCTCAACAAGGAGGTCAAGCGCCGCGCCGACGTCGTCGGAATCTTCCCGAACGAAGACAGCATCATCCGCCTCGTCGGGGCTGTGCTGATGGAGCGGAACGACGAGTGGCAGCTCCAGCACCGATACATGCAGATCGAAGGCATGGCCGAACTCAACCAACCCATGATCGAGGAGGAAAATCAGCCCCTACACATCACCGCCAAAGCCGCCTGACGATGGCCCACGGCCACAGCCGAAATTACACCACCTTGACGGACGCGACCGATGCAGCTATTGAGAGGGCCTCGGAAATCACCAGCTGCAATGGGGTAAATAATGATTGGCATTCTGAACCCGACACTTGCCGGAACGATGGTTCTCGCCTTGTCGTCTGTTTCTGCGCCGGCAGTTGCTGCCCCGAGCGCACAAGACGCTGTTACAGCGATGAAAGAGTTGAACCTGATTGTTCTTGGCGATGTCAGCATGTCGCAGGAAGTTGAAGGCAAGAGCTTCATCGGCGGCAATGTGACTGGCGGGGGCCAGTTTGGTACCGGTAACGCCTATCGCGGCGGTGTGCAGGGCCAGACCGAAGGCGGCCGCGCGACCGTGACCATCGGTGGCGACGCCATCGGCAACTTCCGTCTCGACAATGGCCTGGTTTCCGGCGGCAGCAATCCCGCCGCAACCAATCCGGGCCTGGTCATTGGCGGAAGCACTGGCGGCTGGGATCTGAACGCTGCGGGCGCCACCTATAATGTTGGCGGCAACGTGACCGGCAACACCAATGCGAAGCCCGGCGTTTACAATGTTGGCGGCAATGTTTCCGGCTTCAACACCGTGTCTGGCGTGACGGTGAATGCTGGCGGCACGGTTTCCGGGAACCTGAATGGCAGCCCCACCATCAACGCCGGCCTTGGGCTTGGCTGGAACGCGGCGAGCACCAGCGGCGCGGTGGCGACGGAACTGGCCAAGATCGATGCAGACGTGAAGGCGCTGTCCACGGCGCTTCGCGACCTTTCATTGGTCAGCAACCCCAGCTTCATCACGGTTGGCGGCCAGGGGCCGACGTTCAACGCCGTGGACGGTGGCGCCGGCTATGCGCTGTTCAACATCACCGCCGCCGATTTCGGGCCGGAGATCAATTTCAACTCCAGCACCAGCTCGCCGATCATCATCAACGTGGGCGGCTCCAGCATCAACTGGCTGTCCAACCCCGTTGGCAATTACACGGCTGCGCTGAATCGCCAGATCATCTGGAACTTCTATGAAGCGACCGACATCTTCGTTGAGCGCATCATCTATGGCTCGGTGCTGGCGCCTTATGCTCACATCACCAACACCACGCCGATCGAAGGATCGGTTGTGGCCAAGAGCCTGACGATGAACGGTGAAATCCACCTCGGCACCTTCAATGGCGCAACGCCGTTCATCGGCGAGATCGATCCGCCGGCGCCGGCGGTGCCGGAGCCTGCGAGCTGGGCGATGCTGATTGCCGGTTTCGGCATGGTGGGCGCCGCTGTGCGCCGCCGCAAGGCGGTTTCCGCCTGACAGGAATCGGCATGCGCATTGCCGCATTGCTGAATTAACGATTTCGTGCCAATTTCTCCTCCGCTGCCTACCGCAGCGGGGGAGATTTTGCATGAACAGGATGCTGTCCATTCACGTCCTGGCAGGGGCAGTTGCGGTCCCGCTGCTTGCGTTTGCCGGGCCGGCCGCGGCTCTCACACCGTCGCAATTCGTGGTGTTCGGCGACAGTTTCGTCGATGCCGGCGTGGTGTGGGAATTCACCGGGCGTGTGCAACCCGATGCGGCGCTTGGCTTCTGGCAGGGGCGCTTCTCCGACGGGCCGACCTGGGTGGATTATCTGGGCTATGCAAACCTCGGCGCGCCAACGGCGAACTTCTATGCCGGAAATCCGGCGGGCACCGTCCCCGGCGCTCCGGGATTTTCGTTCACGCCGGGCGCAACCAATTTCGCCGTGGGCGGCGCGCGGGCATCCGGTGACGCGGGCATGATTCCGGGGCTGCCAACGCAGGTCAGTCTCTACTCCGCCTATCTTGCCGCCACCGGACAATTGCCCGATATCAACACGCTGTTCATTCTGAACTTTGGCAATAATGATGTCAGCGCCATTCAGGCAGCAGTCGGCAATCCGGCGCTTCAGGCGCAGATCGCCACTGCCTATGTCACCAACATGGTCAACACAGTGGTTGGCCTTGCGGGCTTCGGCGCGCAGCATATTCTGGTGGCCGGCGTTCCCGAGACGATTTGCTCCGATAATCTGAAGGCGATCGTGCTTCGCAACAAACGGGGTGGTGAACCGGAAATCAATCCTGCGTTCCTTGCCTTTGCGGACTATTACGGGACACGCGTGACACCCGCCCGTGTTCGCCGGCCGAAAGACAAGGCGGCCGTAGAGGTCGCGGTTAACCGACATTCCCCAAGTGGCCTGCCGCTTGACTTCAAGATCGCCTGATTTTGCTCGCTGGGCAAGCGTTTTTCGCCCCGAGCGGTGTCTGTCGTCGCGCAAACGGCCGAAGTCGGGTGGATCAAGCCTCGAACCCGCAGCATTCTGGCCCGGCAGAGCCGCTTTTCCGCGCGGCAGACGGACCTGTCCTGCCGCTTTCGTTCAGCTTGGGCATGGATCGTGGTCATGCGCATGACGGAGGCGTTCGAAGACGGCGGATGGCGGCAAGGACGGCCCGCACCATCGGGCCGGTGACGGCGACCTCGGCCAACTGGAAGGTAATGGCGCGGGCGTGGCGGACGACGCGGGCGCCGATCTTGATCAGCTTGAGTTGCAGGCTGGTCAACGACCAGTCCGCCATGGCCTCGGGCAGTTCGATGCAGCGCAGGAAGGTTGCCAGGTTGTAGGCCAGCGCGTGCAGTTGCAGCCGCACCTCGTTGTGCCGGAACTTCCGGCATGACAGCCGCGTCCAGCGAAAGGCATATTTGCCTTCCTTGATGTGCTGCTCTGCGGTGCCGCGCTGGTTGTAGAACCTCACCACCCAGTCTGGCTCCATCGGCAGGTTGGTGACGATGAAGCCGACTTTGGGGAACAGCTCGCCCGGATGCCATTCGATCTTGGCGATGACGCGGCGCGGCTTGTCCCAGGACGCCGCCTGATACTCGAAGTCCTCGAAGAACCGTTTGACCTTGGTCAGCGAAGGCCGTCCCACGGGCCGTGTCAGCCGATGCGCGATCTTCTCGCGCAAGACGGCGTTGGCGGGCAGACGGATGGCGTAGAAGAACCTGGCTTCTTCCAGCCGCATATAGATCGCGGGGATCGCGTAGGCAGCGTCGGCCCGGAAGAAGCGTCCACCAAGGTCGGGGCCAGCATATCGGGCAATGACGGGATCAAGGACATCCCGCCAGCCATCGGCGCTGTGGACATTGCCGTTACGCAGGGCGCAGCGCTCCAGCATGCCAAACTGGTTGAACAAGAAGATGGGGTGATAGCAGGTACAGTCGAAATGCCCGTTCCAGGCAGCACCTTCCTGATCGCCGTGGGTGGGGCTGACCGAGCTGTCCATGTCCAGCACGATGTATTTCAACCCGTTGCGGTCATGAAACCGGTCGATCCATTGGCCGTTCAGATCGGCCAGCGCCGCCCGGTTCGCGGCCAGAGCCAGCGTCTCGGTCTCGAACCGTCCCATCTGCGATGCCGAAGCAGCTTGCGCCTCGACGGCCCTGCCGCCAACGACCTGACGCATCACGGGATCGAGGGCCAAGCGGTCGGCATCGTTCACATCCTCGTATCCGGCCAGTCGTCCGAACACCGATTGCCGGAACAATCCGTCAAGCCGATGGAGCGTGTTCTTCCCGGTGCGGCTGTCTCGCAGCGCCTCCGACGCCAGATTGGACAGGCCGAGCACGTCATCAAGCTCGCGCATCACCAGCAGGCCACCGTCTGAACTGATCTGCGCACCACGGAACTCCAGACGCACACGGCGGTCGAAATCAACCCGATCTCCCCGCGCCAAGCCCGCACCCTCCAGGTGATCCATGAAACGCGCCCCTCGCAGCCGTCAACGCCATGATTTATATGCGAAATATCACGATTACGACAGCGAAATCAGCGACTTACTTGGAGAATGTGGGTGGAATAGAATGTACGAACGAGAAAGCGCTCATTGGCGGCACGAGTTCTCTGAAGGCGAAAAATATTTCCTCTACTCTGGAACGCGGTGCTCCTAGTGGGAAATTTGGTGGGAACAACTTAGAAGTGTCGGATCAACATATTGAATATAATTTGCAAATCTACCTAATTCGAATCCCTCCCTCTCCGCCAACCGCCTTGTCTCAAGGCGCCTCACGTCGCCTCATCCTGCCTTGAAGCCTTTGGAAGGCCTTGCATAAATTCGAAGACCGGCGCCTGATGCCGCCTCGTGCTGCCCAGCCTTGCCTCATGCGAGCAATGGGAGAACCGGTGGTAAAGGATCGGCCTGTGGTAAAATTGGCCGCTCGGGAGATCGGCTCGCTATCCCAGCCTGGTCGCTATACGGATGGCGATGGCTTGGTGCTTTTCATCGATTCCAGTGGCCGGAAGTACTGGCAGTTTCGATTCACGCTCGATGGAAAACGCAAAGACCTGTCATTTGGGCCAGAGCGGCATCTGTCGCTTTGCGATGCACGGGAGGCCGCCCCGGCGTACAAGGCGCAGGTCACTCGACGCAATGGGTTGCCGCTTCTGTCGGTAGACGATGCAAGCGTCAACGACCCATCCAAGACCACGGTGTTGTCGCTCCGCTTTGCGCGAGGCCAGAAAGCCCGATATGGCTGACTACAGCGAAAGGCGCTGGCTTCCCGTTGACACGCTTCTTGGACCGGAAGCGTCTGCAGCGACTGATATCGCCTTGGCGCCGCTGGCAATTCTGGCGCGACGCATTCGGCGGACCACTGCTTGGGGCGTCGCCGCGATGCTCACAGCAGGTGTTTGATCCCATGGTTTGATGGTGCGATCCTTTCGTTGGAATGGAAGGAAGCCGTATGGGACAGGTACGTCATGTGTGCGCCACGACCACGCACGCCGTCCGAGCAGCAATACAGCGATCGCGAGCTTCGCTCGCGACGCTGAGCCGGGAGCTGGGGATCAACCCGAAGACGGTCGCGAAGTGGCGTAAAAGGGCGACGGTCGAGGACCTGAAGACCGGGCCGAAGGCCCCTCATTCCTCCACTCTGTCC
>NZ_JADCUC010000017.1 GCF_016464365.1 Sandaracinobacteroides hominis
AGCGACAGACCATCGAACATCGGCGCTTGCAGCACCGCAAGTTCGCCGCCTAACATCAACCCCCTGACGAGGTCCGCACTCCGCTAATCTACGCCGCGAGTTGTGCCGAATGTTCTGACGACGGACATGGAAGGGAGCGATCCTATCGTCTCCTGAACGGTGGGAGCGTTCATCTTTCTGAGTGATCTCGGACGGACTTTCAGGTCGCTGCGAATGCCGACGATGAACATCCGATGCCGTGCCTGCGGGATGCCATACTCTTCGGCGCGGACCACGAAGAGGCGCGGGTCCACAACCCCTTCCGCCATATCCTGCTCGGTGAGCGAATAAAGCTTGTAGGAGAGATCGTCCGGCGCTCCGAGAATGGCGGTTCCCGGATGTGAAAGATCGCGAACGATCCGGGTGATCGCCGACTTACCGTCGATAGTCGCGGAAAGCAGCCCCTTTACATTTTCCATAACGAACACCGGCGGACGGTGATCGACTATGATCCGGAGATATTCGAGGTAGAGCGTATGCCGCTCGTCCTGAGCGAAATCCGTGCGCCCCATCATTCGCGAGCGCCCGACAAGCGAATATGCCTGACAGGGCGGCCCACCGACCAGCGCCCATCTGCGGCTGTCACCCACCCGATCCCGGATGATCTTCTTCACCTCTGCGTGGGATTCCGGTCCAAGCGAAATGCACAGTGCCGACGCGACCGCGTGGGCATGTGCTTCAGGATGGCGACGGAACATCTCCTCACGGGTGATGTCGCCCTTGAGGAAGGTGTAATATTCGTCAGGCGCTTCTCCGTCCGGAAACTGCCGGATAAAATGGCGAAGCAGCAGGGTCTGATGAGAGAATATGTCCCTCTCGATGGACACCACGCTGTTAAAGCACGGATTCCCTTTCTCATCCAAGCTGAGGGAGAAACCTTCGCCAAGGCCACCGGGACCGGCGAACACATCGACCACGGGGAACGCTGCGCTGCGCCACGACGGATCGTGCTTGGCCGCGACCGTGTCAGCCCGTGCCGGAAATTCTTCGATAATCGGATCAACCGAGAGCATGTCGACGTTCAGCCCCCGGTTCTGCCGAGTGGAGCGGCAGAGGCAAGCGACAGCCTCCGAAACTCTTCTACGCTAACAACAACGACAACGGGCCTTCCATGCTTTTCCACTTGCACCGGCTCCGCTCTGGCCCGGTCGAGCAGAAGCCCGAAGCTGTTCTTGGCGTCTTTCGCGGACATGGTCTGCATGGTATTCGATCCACTGTGAATGAGCCATTTTAGCTATTTTAATTGCCATTACAACCAAGATCAATGCAGCGTGATCCTCAAGCGAGTTTGGCGCTACGTATGGTTCAGAAGCGACGATTGCGACGTCTGCGGATAAAGCACTGTCACTTGGTCTCGCCTTGCCCTCTGCCAAAAACACCTCGCAGCGCCCAAAAGGATTGTGGTGATCGGGCGCCGGTGATTTCAGGTATTTGATTTCTCACACCGTGAAGTGATTTTCTCCCCGGCCTCCGCTTCCGCTCTGGCCGGGCGGGTTGCTTGGGGGCGCTGCCCCCTGGCGCGGCACAAGGGCGGCCGGGCGGTATCCCCAGCCTTCCGCGCGGATATGTGCTGCGCACTCTCGTCATGACTTCGATCCGCTTCGTGCAGGCCGGGTGATCCCCCTCCGCCCGTCCGCCCTTGCGCCTTGCACCCCCCGGTCTCGGCGACGGCCAGGGTTGCAGCGCAGCGCTGCGCTCCAACCCAGACCCATAAGGATCAAGATCATGACGACCAATGCACAGATCACGACCATTCCCGAACATGGCGAAACGGTTTTCATCCCGCTCAACAAGCTGAAAAAGCATCCGAAGAACGCCCGGAAAACTCCGCACAGCGAGGCGTCCATCGAGGGGAAGGCCGCGAGCATCGCCGCTAAGGGGATGCTGCAAAACCTTGTGGTGGAGCCGGAAACGAACGCGGGCGGGGAGCCGACCGGCTTCTATCTCGTCAGTGTCGGAGAAGGCCGCAGATTGGCGCAGCTTCTGCGCATCAAGCGCAAGGAGATCAAGAAGACCGAACCGATCCGCTGCGTCATCGACACGGCGAACGACGCGGCCGAGATCAGCCTTGACGAGAACGTCAACCGGGAGAACCTTCACCCCGCCGACGAGTTCGAGAAGTTCCGCGAGCTTTCGGAAGATCGCGGATGGGGCGCGGAGGAAATCGCGGCCCGGTTCGGCAAGTCCGCGCATGTCGTGAAGCAGCGGCTTCGCCTCGGCGCTGTCAGCCCCAAGCTGATTCAGGTTTACCGCGATGGCGGTCTGACCATGGACCAGTTGCAGGCGTTCGCCATCACCGACGATCACGACCGGCAGGAACATGTCTATGAGAATCTATCCTATAACAAGGAACCTTGGATCATCCGCCGCGACCTGACCGCGAGCAACGTGGCGGCTTCGGATCGGCGGGCGATCTTCGTCGGCGCGGAAGCCTATACCGAGGCGGGCGGCAACATCATCCGTGACCTGTTCACCGAGGATCGTGGTGGCTTCTACGAGGACGCCGCGCTGCTGGACCGGCTTGCCCTCGACAAACTGGAAAGCACCGCTGCCGAGGTTCAGGAGGCGGAAGGCTGGAAATGGGTTTCGGCCTTTATCGACTGGCCCCATGCGCACGGCATGCGCCGCACCTATCCGCAGCCGGTGGAATTATCCGAGGAACAGGAAGCCGCCTACGACGCTGCGCAGGAGGAACTTGAACGCCTGTCGGCGGAATGGCAGGACTCCGACGCGGACCTGCCGTCCGAAGTGGATCAGCGCCTTGCGGAGCTTGAAGCCGAGATCGAGCGGATCGACGGGCTGCGCTATGCCTACGACGCGCAAGAGATCACGCGCGGCGGCGTGTTCGTGGTGTTGAACCATGACGGCGAAGCCCGCATCGAGCGCGGTTTCATCCGGCCCGAGGACGAGGCCCCGGAACCGGAGGAAGAAGAAGGCAAGGACGGCGAAACCATCATCGACGGCGTTCGCGTCAACGGCGATGGCGAGATCATCGGGGAAGACGGCGAGTGTGACGAGGATGGCGACCACGTTTCCACGCTGGACGCCGAGGACGAGGAAGCGGAGGAAGACGGCAAACCGATTTCCGATCTTCTCATCCGTGACCTGACCGCCCATCGGACGCTTGGCCTGCGTCTCGCCCTTGGCGAACAGCCGGACATGGCGTTGATCGCCGTCACCCACGCGCTTGCCGCGCAGACCTTCTATCGCAGCGGCGGGGACGCCCATGCCCTCGAAATCCGCACCATCAGCGCCAGTCTTGGCGGACATGCGGACGGCATAGAGGACACGGCGGCGGCGAAGGCGTTGGCGGATCGGCATGCCGGATGGGCTTCGGACATGCCGCGCGAAGTTTCGGAGCTTTGGGGCTTCATCGCCGGGCTGGACCATGCCAGCGTCATGGCGCTGTTCGCCCATTGCGCCGCGCAGACCGTCAACGCCCTCAAGCTGCCATGGGAGCAGAACAAGCGCCACGCCCATGCAACGGCGGACAGGCTGGCGACGGCGGTTGCGCTCGATATGACGGCGCATTGGACGCCGACCGTTCGGACCTATCTCGGGCGTGTCACCAAGGCCCATATCCTTGACGCCGTGCGGGAGGCGCTTGGCAACGAAGCCGCCGAGCGGATCGCGGACGAGAAGAAGCCGGAAATGGCGGAAGCTGCCGAACAGCTTCTGGCCGGAACCGGATGGCTCCCGCCGATCCTGCGCACCGAGCGGCCCGCATGGCTGGCAGTGGACGAGCAGCCGGAAGCCCTCGCCATGGAGGACGAGGCTCTGCCCGCAACCGACAGCGCCGAAACCGTAGAAGATGAGCCTTTCGCCGTCGCAGCGGAATGAACGGCGAGCCGGGATCGCGTCAGCGGTCCCGGTCTTCCACCCGTAAAAATCCGGCCGCGCGGCTTCCCCGCGCGGCCGGATGACCTCGACAGAAAAAGAACACATCGCCACACATCGGAACGTGCAGCCCCCATCATGGCGATTGCACGAAAGGCGGTGCCGTCAGCAAAGGTGAAACATCATGGTCGCCGTCATGTTCATGAGTGTTGCGCTGGTCGCGTTGCTCTGCGTCCTCGCCTACAATCTCGCCGTCTATGCGCTGCCCTTTTTTGTAGGACTTGCCGTAGCACAATTCGCCTACGGGACAGGCGCGGGTCTGATCGGTGCGGGACTCGTCGGCCTGTTCTCGGGTGGTGCCGCCTTCGGCATTCTGGCCGGACTGTTCGAGACGATCCGTTCGCCTGTCATCCGCTTGATTCTCGCGCTGATCTTCGCCGCGCCCGCCGCCGTCGCGGGCTATGCGATGGTCTATGGCGTCACCAAGGAGGCCGTACCGTCCGACATCTGGCGGCAAATCTTCTGCATCACTGGCAGCGGATTCGTCGGATTCTCTGCCTTGGCGCGGCTGGTGAACGGTGTCGGCCAGCCCGCGAAGTAAAGGCGCGGAACCGGCTGGCAGAGCAAGGCGACGGCCAATCTTGACATGATAAGGAATATTCCTTACATTCCGCTCGACCGATTTATGGAGGCCCGCCATGGGAGCCCTGCTGAAAGAAGAAAGCACCATCACTGCCAAGGGACAGACCACCGTGCCGAAGTCCGTTCGGCAGGCGCTGGGCGTTGACTATGGTGGACGCATTGCTTTTCTCATTGATGAGCAGCACCGCGTCTATGTCCAGAAGGCCGAGATTGAAGAAACCGCCGATCCCGTGATCGACCGCTTTCTCGAATTTCTCGCGCGGAACATGGCGAAGCACCCCGAGAAATCCGTTCTTCCGTTCCCGCAATCCTTGCTCGACCGGGCTGTTGCCCTGACGGCGGGCATGACGGTCGATCTCGATGCTGAGATCGAGGGGGACGTTTCGATCTGATATGCCGACGATCAATGGCTGGACGGTCCTCGCACACCCTCTCTTTCTCGATCAGTGGGAGAAGCTGATCGAGGCGGTCGACGCGCTCAAGGCGAAGAAACCGGACGATTATCAGAAATCCGCCGACGCCAAGTTGCTCGCGTCCTTGGTCCAGCTCGTCGCCGTCAATGTACCATCAGACCCGACAGCATCCATCTACCGCCAGGGCGCGACCCTTGGCGACGACCGCAAGCACTGGTTTCGCGCCAAGTTCGGCAATGGTCGTTTCCGGCTCTTTTTCCGCTACAGCAGCACCAGCAAGGTCATCATCTTCGCCTGGGTGAACGACGAAAACAGCTTGCGGACCTACGGCTCCAAAACGGATGCCTACAAGGTTTTCAAGGGGATGCTGGATGACGGCAATCCGCCCGACGATTGGGATGCTCTGCATAAGGAGGCTGCCGATCCCAAGGCCGTCGCACGGCTGGAAAAAGCCTCGCCCCCGAAGCCATAATAAATGCTGTTGAACGTCACAGGATTGGGCGTTGCCCTCCGGGCCGGGCTTTCGGCTGCGCCGGAACCACGCCAAGGACGCGTTTCCGCCATTCGGCTTCAATCCCATAACGCAAGGCGCGACGGCGGACATTTCGCGGGAAGCTCCCATCCGTTTGTAAGCGGTGCGTGAACCCCGTCGGGCTTTTAGATTGACGGCTTTTGGAAGGCCCAAGGCATGAGGTCGTCGATGCGCGACGCGGGGTGGCCGTTGGCGATGGCGGTCAGTGTTGCGCGCAGGTAGGCGTAAGGATCGATGGCGTTCAGTTTGCAGGTCTCAATGAGTGAGGCCATGCGGGCCCAGGTTCGGCCGCCCTCATCATGACCGGCGAAGAGCGCGTTTTTTCGATTGAGGGTTATGGGTCTGATGGTGTTTTCGACGGGGTTGGTATCCATCTCGACGCGGCCATCGGTCAGGAAGATTTGCAGGCCATCCCAGTGGCGGTGGATGTAGCCGAGCTTCTCGCCCAAGCGGGATTTGGCGGAGATCCGGCTGCGCTGTTGGGTCAACCAAAGGCGGAAGTCGGCAATTTGCGGGGCGGATTGCGCTTGGCGGGCGGCGAGGCGTTCTTCGGGTGAGCGGCCCCGGATGGTGGCTTCGATCTTGTAGATCTGGGCGATGCGGCGGAGGCCCTCGGCGGCGATCTCGGAGCCGTCCTTTTGATAGATGTCATGCAGCTTGCGCCGGGAATGGGCCCAGCAATAGGCCAGCGTCAGGGGTGTGCCGCCCACGCGCTTTGGCTCGGCCAAGGCGTCGTAGCCGGTGTAACCATCGACCTGCAGAATGCCCTCGAAGCCCGTCAGGATGCCCATCGCATGGTGGCCATGACGCCCGGGCGCATAGGTGAAGACGACGGCGGGCGGATCGCCGCCGCCCCACCCGCGATCATCGCGGGTCACCGCCCAAAGGTAGCCGGTTTTGGTCTTGCCCGCCTTGGGATCGAGGACCGGCGCCCGGGTCTCGTCCATGAACAGGCGGCCGGATCGTTTGAGGTGGACCAGCATCCGGTCAACGACCGGAGCCAGATGATAGGCCGCCACACCGCACCACTTTGCCAGGGTTGACCGATCCAGGTCCACGCCGCCCCGGCCATAGATCTGGCATTGGCGATAAAGTGGCAAGTGGTCGGCATATTTGGAGACCGCGACATGGGCGAGCGTGCCTTCGGTCGGCAGCCCGCCTTCGATCAGCCAGTTCGGCGTATCCGCCTGCATAACACCCGCGTCGCAACGACGGCAGGCATAGCGAGGGCGAACGGTGACGATCACCTGGAAGCGGGCAGGAACGATGTCGAGCCGTTCCGCGCGGTCTTCGCCAATCTTCACCATGTCGGTGCAGCCGCAGGGGCATATCTTCTGCGCGGGTTCGATCACCTGCTCGATGCGCGGTAGGTGATCTGGCAGATGGCCAAGGTTGCGTTTGGCTGGCGGACGCCTGGGCCTGCCATCGGCATTGCCTTCAGCCAGCGCCTCCCGGGCAGCCGCGGCTTCCGCGACGGCCGTTTCCAGATCCTCGAAAGCCAGCTGACGCTCGTCCGGGGCCAACTGCTCGGACCGCTTGCCATAAAGCGCATGGCGCAGCTCGGCGATGAGGTAATCCTGACGTTCGGTATGGGCTTCCAGCCCGGCGACCTTGGCTTGCATCGCTGCAAACGCCTCACGCACGGCGGGCGGAAGGCTGTCCAGATCAAAGGGGAGATCGGCGGGCGCAGACATGGCGAT
>NZ_JADCUC010000018.1 GCF_016464365.1 Sandaracinobacteroides hominis
AATCCTGACGTTCGGTATGGGCTTCCAGCCCGGCGACCTTGGCTTGCATCGCTGCAAACGCCTCACGCACGGCGGGCGGAAGGCTGTCCAGATCAAAGGGGAGATCGGCGGGCGCAGACATGGCGATTTATACCGCACGCCCCCACGATTGCCCATATTTACAAGGCGATCCGAGTCATTCTGTCGCGGGGGGATGCGTCGGTCTGGGCGCATGGATGCGGCGCCAGTCAAGCCCTGCAAACAGCGCCTCGAACTGCACCCGCGACAGCCGCATGACCCCGTCGCCGACCTTTGGCCAGGCAAAGCCGCCCTGTTCCAGCCGCTTGTAGATCATCACGATCCCACTGCCGTCCCAGAACAGAACCTTGATCCGGTCGCCACGTTTGGATCTGAAAACAACCATCACCCCAGCCCTGGGCGCAAAACCCAGCTCGGCATGCGCCATGGCCGCCAGCCCGTCATGTCCCTTGCGGAAGTCCACCGGCTTGGTTGCGATCACGATCCGGACGGCCTGATCCGGGAAGATCACAGCACTTTCCTCAGCGCCGCCGCCAAAGCCGCCACACGCTCCGGGCTGCAGTCTGGCGCCACATGCAAAACTGCGCCGCAAATCTCGACCCTGATCACGCCAGTGCCGCCCACCGCGGCAGCCGCAGTATCAGAAATTGATGGCTCGATCACCAGCGGCACGAATGCCGGGGCTGCATCGATCGGCACCACCAGCTCCCCTTTACGCGCTTGAGCGCGCCATCCCGAAAGGTGCCGGGCAATCAGCCCATACTTCGCTGCAACATCGCAGACCCGCGCACCGGGCTGAAAACTCTCGGCCACAATCCGCACCTTGAGATCATCCGGCCAACGCCGACGCCCGGTCGGGCCATCAAGGATCTCGATCCGGGATACTCTCTTCGACCCACGCACCTCCATCCGGTGCTCATTTTGGTGCTCCACGACCAGTCCCTCGCAAACTCAGTTGCAGGACGGCATGCCCGAACTCACATCAAGTCAAAACCACGGGACCCGCGCACCGCTTAC
>NZ_JADCUC010000019.1 GCF_016464365.1 Sandaracinobacteroides hominis
GTGTTTAGTCCCAGAGTGTGATGGTGTAAGATTGTCATCATCGCAGCGGGAGGGTTTATGGGCCAGTTTCTACACGGGAGCGCCAAGACCACGCACGCCGTTCGAGGCGAGCTACAGCGATCGCAGGCTTCGGTCGCGCAACTCGCCAAGCGGTTCGGCATCAACGAAAAGACCGTCCTGAAGTGGCGGTCGCGGGCCTCGGTGGAAGATCTTCCGATGGGACCGAAGGAGAGGCGCAGCTCGGTGCTGTCACCGATGGAAGAGGCGGCCATCGTCGCGCTCAGGGTACAGGCCCGGCTGCCGCTGGATGATGTGTTCGTGGCGCTGAGGGATGTGATCCCCCATCTGACGCGCTCGTCGCTACACCGCTGCCTGCAACGCAATGGCATCTCCCGCCTGCCCAAGGCGGACCGGGAGAAGCCGAAGAAGTTCAAGGCCTACGAGATCGGCTACTTCCACATCGACATCGCCGAGCTGCGCTACGAGGGTGGCAAGGGGTTCCTCTACGTCGCGGTCGACCGTACCTCCAAGCTGGTCTTTGCCCGCATCTATCGCAGCGCTACCAAGCTGGCGGCTGCTGCCTTCCTCAAGGTGCTGGTCAAGACAGTGCCTTACAGGATCCACACGGTGCTGACCGACAACGGTGTGCAGTTCGTCCAGCATGCCCGCGGCGGCAACCCTGGATGGCTCATCCACATCTTCGAGCGCGTCTGCAACGAACACGGCATCGAACATCGGCTCACCAAGCCCTACCACCCATGGACCAATGGCCAGGCCGAACGCATGGTCCGAACCATCAAGGAAGCGACAGTGAAGTCCTTCCACTACACATCAATCAACAACCTGCGGAACCATGTCCGCGACTGGCTGATCGCCTACAACTTCGCCAAGCAGCTCAAGGCGCTCAGGTTCAGGACACCATACGAAGCCATCGAGGAACTCTGGAAATCCAAGCCAGATGTGTTTATCGTCCAGCCACACCATCACACTCTGGGACTAAACAC
>NZ_JADCUC010000002.1:0-235000 GCF_016464365.1 Sandaracinobacteroides hominis
TCTACAAGCAGCGCAACCGGATCGAGCGATGCTTCGGCCGCCTCAAGCATTTCCGCCGTTTCGCTACCCGCTACGATCGACGAACCATCCACTTCACCGGCTTCATTCACCTCGCCGCAGCAATGATCTGGTTACGATGAATGTCGATCCGGCCTAATGAGCAACATTCTTGCATTTCCGCCAAAACTTGGTGCCACACCCTTGCCGGTGAGCACGAAGCGATGCCAGTTCATCGCTGTCCACCACGCGCTGCAGGCGCTTTGCTGGACCGAGTACGTCAACGCCGAGCTTATCCTGCTCAACCTTCCGCCGGATCCGGTAGATCAGGACGAGAAGGCGGCGCTTCGGCACTACCTAGACGAACTGGCCGCTCAGCTGATGCCAATCCCGGCACGGTGCGAACAGGATCTCGAGTTCAAGCGGGCAGTGAAGGCGCGCGCGTTTGACGTGACGTGGGAGCCGGCTTGGGATGATCAGCTGCGGCAGGATGAAGCACGAGCGCCGGAGTTTCTGGCGGAGTGAGGTCGGGCGATTGGGTGAGAGAACGTGGGGCATCATATCTCTGGCCCTAGTTTTTCCCTTCGATGTTGGACGGAGGGCGCGTCAGCCATCATGCATATTTGCGCTTGGGACACCTAGTTAGGCGCCCCCATTCGAGCGGGTCTGGAAATTTCGTCGCACCGAATGCAGAATGCTCAGCAGGGGGGCATGTATGCGCAAATTGATCGTTGAGCTCTGGCTTGAAATTCGGGGGCACCGAGTGCCCGTGCCGAAGCTGCGGGGCTCGGCGCCAGCTTGGGATGCTGGAGATGAGCCTGAACTTGCGGCGCCAGCTCCCGCGTTGGTCAATGACGAAGGCCCGCCAGGGGGCGAACTGGACGCAATTGCTGGGGTGTGCGTAGAAATTGTCTATTGCGACAGCAAGGGCAGGGAAGCCGCCCGCCGGATTACCTGCAGAACTCTGACCGAAGCCAAGGGGCTTACCTATTTGGACGCCTATTGCCACGAACGCGAGGCGTTCAGGCGGTTTCGATGCGATCGGATCCTGGAGGTGGTGCAGCTGGACACGGGCGAATGCCTGGTCTGCGATGAGTTCCTGAACGACTACCGGATTGATCGGCGAGCCGAAGGCGGCATTTCCTGGGGCATGGACGTGCGCACCTATGCGCGATTCCTGAACGCGCTGCGGGTGCTGGTCTTCATGGGGCGCTGCGACCATCAGTGGCACCCGTTGGAAGTGGACGAGATCGAGCATTTCATCGCGAGCTATTGGATGAGAACCGAGCGCCCCGGCGAACCTCCGATCGATGACATGCTGGCCAAGGCGCGACGGATGGCGCCCATGCCGGAAGAGTTCTTTGTGGCCCTGCAATCCATTGCTGAAGATGCCCGGTTGGTGCGCATCATCCGGCCGTTCCTGCGATCGGTGGTAGAGGCCGACGGCATGCTGGCAGATGAGGAAATGTTCTGGGGTACGAAGGTCGATGTTTTCTTGGCAGAAGCGGCCGCCTGATAGAGGCACCGCGGCGCCTCAAATTTATGCTCACGAATCGAGCTGATTCAATGAAGAGTTGAAACAAAGAGCCGTTTCGCTTATTTCGTTTAAGAGCACTGGGGCCAGGAGAAGATAAGTGACCGCACTCGCGCTCGCACTCGAGGATTCGAGTGCGTTAGAGCAGGCTGAGATTGAGGCAGCGACCGTCGCTGCGCGTGGTTTGGCCAGTCTCAATCCAACTGAAAAGACGATCGTCGTAAGCGCTCAGGAAGACGCTGCAGCACAAGTGCGCCTGCCAGCGTCGGTTGTGCGCGCCTTGATGAAGGTCGTAACCGAGATGGCCAATGGCAATGCGATTGCCATTGTTCCCGTTGAGGCGGAACTCACCACACAGCAGGCAGCGGATCTGCTCAATGTATCGCGCCCGCATTTCGTCTCTCTCCTTGAGACGGGAAAGATTGAGTTTCGAATGGTAGGCACCCATCGCAAGGTTAAGGGGCGGGATGTTCTGGCGTACCGCGATCGTGAAACGATGCGCCGTCGCGAGGCGCTCGCGGAGATGGCTCGCCTCGACAGCGAGTTAGGCCTGGACGAGGATGATGCCACGGTGAGCGCCAACTGATGCTGGTTGGGCGATACGCATGCGTCCTAGACGCATGCGTGCTTCACCCAGCGCTATTGAAGGGCGCTCTGCTTTGGTTGGCCGATGAAGGGTTGTATCGCCCTGTTTGGTCGGAGCTTATCCTAACCGAATGGCAGCGCAGCCTGGAAACACGCTTCAATGAGCAACCCGAAAAGGCTGCTCGGCCCGTAAATCTCGCTCGGGATGCCTTCCCCACTGCGATGATTGAGGTTCCTCCTGAGCTAATTGGGGGCATAACCTTGCCCGACCAAGATGACCGGCACGTCGTTGCCGCCGCTTTGGTAGCTCGGGCCCACGCCATTGTCACAACCAACTTGCGCCACTTTCCTGCAGATATATGTAAAAGCTACGGAATAGAGGTCATTCACCCTGACACCTTTCTAGTGAACGTAGTTGACCTTGATGAGCGACGGGCCGTTTCAGCCCTGCGCAGGCACCGCGAAGTTCTTCAGAATCCGGATATGACAGCAGAGCAATATTTGGTCGAATTTGAGCGCAGGGGCTTGGTTCAGACAAAGCAGCGACTGGCAGCGCTGGTGGGGCTGCTCTAGCGAGAGGTGGGCAGAATGTAGGACAGAAGCCCACGATGGAGATGATTGCCCTATAAGGGTTGTGCAGACACCCGCTCCGCCATTTGCCGGCCTCGGGCGCTTCGCCGCCCAGCAGCGCGGAAAACAGCGGGTCGCCGTCAACGCGCGGAACGCACCCCCATACGAAGCGCCCCTGCCGGTCGATCAGCGCGCTGACCTGGCAATTGCCGATGGGCCACAGATCGAGCGTGGGCGTCATTGCGCCACCGCCTGCAGCCAACCCCGGAGTGCAGCAGGGGATTCGATGCCGAAATACGCCTCGCTTTCCCGCGGCGCACCCACCAGGATTCTCTCTCCCCCCAACTCGCGCGCGGCCACGAACGCCGGTTCGTCGGTGGTGTCGTCGCCGATGAAGACGGGGCGGGTGCCCGCCATAGGGGGCCGCCGCATCAGGCTTTTCACCGCGCGACCCTTGTCTCCGCCGGCCACGCGCAGCTCTGCCATCATCTTGCTCGGCTGCAGCTCCAGCCCCAGAGTTTCGGCAAGCGTCGCGGCAAGCGCGCGCGGCTGCCTCGGCATCCGGCGCCATCCGGTAATGTACGGCAACGCCAAAGCTTTTTTCCTCCACCAGCACGCCCGGCCTGCCGTTGGCAAAGGCGTGCAGCGCGCCGCCGGCCGCGTCCAGGCTGGGTGGCCGCTCCGGGCGCGCATAGCCGCCGCTCCAGCGATGTTCGCAGCCGTGGCTGCCCGAAACTGCCAGGCTCTCTGCGATTTCACCCAGGATTCCGTCGATCTGGGTGATCGAACGCCCGCTTACGATGGCGAGCCTGCCGTCCAGCTTCCCGGACAGCCGCGCCAGCAGCGCCTTCAGCGGCGCGTCGGCCACCACGGCGTCGGGCCGGTCGACGATATCCAGCAATGTGCCGTCCAGATCGAGGAACAGACTGGCGCCCTCGAGCAGATTTTCAGGGGGAAGCGGTAACGCGTCCGGTCGTTGTGAAATCGTCTTTCTCCGGCTGCCGCAACGGGCGATCCCGGCTGTTCGATCCGGGTTCGCGGGGCGAAACGAGCCCATCATTGGCCCGCCTATCGAAACCGCCCAAAGGGTTTGCCGATAGTAACCGGCCGTCGTGCAGGCAATTGGCGCCGGCAGGCCGGTTCGTCTCCCGAATAGCGAAGAGCGTGCCGGGAGGGAAGGTTCCAGTCGGATTCGGCGGCGCAAATGCCCCGTGGCGAAACAGCGCTGATCGATGGCGTGCGCGATCGGCGGGAGATTGACCCTCCACGGCTCAACGGGTTACCGCTGCGGCAACCCCAACAAACCAGGTGAAGCCATGACCGATCGCCCGCTGCATCCCGAAACGCTGGCGTTGCATGCCGGATGGCGGGCCGACCCCTCGACGGGCTCGGTGGCGGTACCCATCCACCAGACGACGTCGTATCAGTTCCGCGACACCGAACACGCCTCAGCCCTCTTTGCCTTGCAGGAGCTGGGCAACATCTACACGCGGATCATGAATCCGACGACCGATGTGCTGGAAAAGCGTGTCGCCGCGCTGGACGGCGGCGTGGCGGCGCTTGGAGTGGCATCCGGTCAGGCGGCGTCCGCCATGGCGCTCCAGACGATCGCCAAGGCCGGCGACAATGTCGTTAGCTCCACTGCCCTCTATGGCGGGACATGGAACCTGTTCGCCAACACGCTCCGCGATCAGGGCATCGAAGTTCGCTTTGTCGATCCCGCCGACCCCCGGAGCTTTGAGCGTGCCACGGATGCCAGGACGCGGGCCTATTATGCCGAGACCCTGCCCAATCCAAAGCTGGAGGTCTTCCCGATTGCGGAAGTGGCGGCGATCGGGCGCGCACTCGGCATTCCGCTGGTCATGGACAATACGGCGGCCCCGCTGCTGTGTCGGCCGCTCGACCACGGTGCCGCAGTCGTGGTGTATTCGGCCACGAAGTATCTTGGCGGTCATGGCACATCCATCGGCGGGTTGATCGTCGACGGCGGCAGCTTTGACTGGGCCGCCGCCGCCGACCGCCAACCCGCCCTCAACAGTCCGGACCCGTCGTATCACGGCGCCATCTGGACGCAGGCTGTGCAGGCGCTCGGGCCGATTGCCTATATCCTGCGCGCCCGGACCGTGCTGCTGCGCGATCTCGGCGCGGCCATTTCGCCGTTTAACGCGTTTCAGATCCTGCAGGGCATTGAAACGCTGCCCCTGCGCATGTCGCGCCACTGCGAAAATGCGGCCAGGGTCGCCGACTGGCTGGCCCGGCAGGGCCAGGTGACGCGGGTGATCCACCCGAGCCAGCAGAAGGGCGACGTGCGCGCACGCGCGGACCGCTATCTGGCTGGCGGGTTTGGCGGACTGGTAGGATTCGAACTTGCCGGCGGTGTCGATGCCGGGCGCAAGTTCATCGACGGGCTCGAGCTGCTTTATCATGTGGCCAACATCGGCGACGCCCGCAGCCTGGCGATCCATCCCGCCTCTACCACGCATTCGCAGCTCGATGCCGAGGCGCAAACGGCAACAGGTGTTTCGCCCGGCTATGTCCGCCTGTCGATCGGCCTTGAGCACATCGACGATATCATCGCCGACCTGGATCGGGCGCTTTCGGCAGCTGCCTGACATTGCGCTTCGGTACGGCAGGTCGCGCGGGGTGCGGCCAGCCGGGCTGAGACATTTCTACCAGATGACACCGTGCAGATCGTGCGATAAGGGCGGCGGCCATGACGGGACGTTTCGTGAATTGGCGCGCTGGGCGGGGGCTTTTGCCCTTGCTCATCCTGTGCGCCCTCGCGATCCGCGTCGCAGTTCCGGCCGGCTATATGCCGGCATTTGCCGGTGGCAGCGTCAATCTCATTCTCTGCTCGACTGCGGGTGGCGGCGAGATTGCAGTCGATTTCGGCAAGGCGCGGCACGGGCCCGACGATCCGCATCAGAAGTCCGAGATGCCTTGCCTGTTCGCGGCGGCGCTCAGCCAGGCGAATTTGCCGGACACCGGGCCTGCAAAGCTGCTACCCGACTATTCCGGCGGTGCCGATGCCGCCAATGGCCGGGCGATCGCAGACCTCACCATCCACCGACTGGCCGCACCTCCGCCGCCCTCGCTTGCTCCACCCGCGCGCGCCTGACGGCTCGTGCGGCGGACACCTGACCTCGTTCGCTGCTGAATTGCGCCCGGCCTGTGCCGGGCGCTGCGCGCGCACCCGCACAGGGCGCGCCCTGCATCGGGGTTACTGCCATGCATGCAATTCCGCGGAGAGATTACTCCAGACCTGATGGCTATCCGACGGACGCACCGGTCCTCGGGGAAATCCATATGTCGGCGCCGCGCTCGTCCATCCCCCCCGCCGGGCGCTGGATGGTGATCGGCGCGCTCGCGCTTACTCTATTGGTTTCGCTGCGATTTCTGCTCCTCGGCGCCTGGCCGGTGATGATTTTCGCGCTGCTGGACATCGGCGCGCTGGCGCTGGCGCTGCACCTGTTTTCCCGAAGCCAGGTGGAACAGGAATGGCTTCGGGCCAGCTCCACCGGAATCGAGCTGGTCCGGGTCGACGGACGGGGCCGAACGCATGTGGATAGCTTCCCGCCCGTCTGGACCCGCGTCGAGGCCCGCTCGCGGTCGGAGACCGACTTTCAGCTTGAGCTCGTCGCCTCCGGGAGGCGCCGGCCAATCGGGCTTTGCCTGACCGCCGAGGAGCGAAGGGAGATCCATCCGCATGTCCAGCGGCTGCTGGCAAAGGCGGGATCCCGGCAACTCACCTGACCTGTCCGACCAAGGCTGATCTCTGCGTTGCAGCGGCGCCCGAGCGGTCTTTTTCACTCTTGTCGAAAGCCATTTCCATGAAGTTTCCAATCCTTGCAGCCATTGCCCCTGGCCTTGCCATTGCCCCTGGCCTCGCCCTTGCCCTCGCCACTGCCATCCCTGCCCCTGCGATCGCGCAGGACTTCCAGGTGGGCAAGCTTTCCATCCAACAACCGTGGGCGCGTCAGACCGCCGTTGGCCAGGCCAATGGCGGCGCGTTCATGAAGATCGCCAACTCGGGCAAGACAGCAGATCGCCTGTTGTCCGCCACCTCGCCGGTCGCCGGCGTCGTCGAAGTCCACACCATGTCGATGGAGGGCGGGGTCATGCGGATGCGGGCTGTGCCCGAAGGGTTGCCTGTGCCTGCCGGCGGTACGCTCGAGCTGAAGCCCGGCGGCTATCACATCATGCTGATCGGGCTGAAATCCCAGTTGAAGCCGGGCGACAAGGTGCCGCTGACGCTGAAGTTCGAAAAGGCCGGCACGGTGGCTGTGCAGGTGAAGATTCAGCCTGTCAGCCATGGAACGGGAAACAGCCATGCCGGAAGCTGATCCCGGCAAACGGCCCCCGCTCCTTTCGCGGTGGGGGCCTGTTCTGTTGCTGCTGGCGATGGGGCTGCTGGTCGTGGCGCTGGGCGTGGGGGTCGTGCGCCAGTTCAGCGGCGGACCGACATCCGGCTATAGTTCTGCGATCGGCGGCCCCTTCACCATGACCGACCAGAATGGCCGCACCGTGACGGACGAGAGCCTGAAGGGCCGGCCCTATGCCATCTTCTTCGGCTTTACCCGCTGCCCCGATGTCTGCCCGACCACGCTCAGCCATATGGCCGCCTGGCGCAAGCAACTTGGAAGGGATGGCGACAAGTTCGATGTCGTGTTCGTGTCGGTCGATCCGGAGCATGACAGCCAGCAGGGGCTGGCAAGCTATCTGACGCTGTTCGATACGCCGGTGACCGGCTTGCGGGGCACCCCGGAGCAGCTGGCCGGCATCGTGAAGGCCTATAAGGTCTTCTACGCGAAGGTTCCGCAAGCGGGCGGTGACTATACCATCGACCATACCGCTTCGATCTACCTGATGGACTCCAAAGGCCGGTTCATCGGCACCATTGCCTATGGCGAAGACCAACGAACGGCAGTCGAGAAACTGCAGCGGCTCGCTTCGAGCTGAAGCGCCATATTCAAACAAAATCAAGTAATTATATAAAGGGGAAATCAATGAACTACGCTTATCTGCTCGGCGTTTCGGTACTGGCCGGGGCATCCGCGGCATCTGCCCAGCAAGTCGGAGGATGGACCGCGGATACGATCATCGTGACGGGGGTCCGCGAAAGCTATGCCGAACCGCAGGCCGCAACCGCGACCCGCACGGCCACGCCCATCGAACAGGTGCCGCAGTCCATCCAGGTGCTCACCCGCTCGCTGATCGACGAGCAGCAGCTGCAGACGCTGACGGATGCGCTGGTGAACGTGTCGGGCGTGGTGCCGACCAGCACGGCCCAGACCGTGCTGCAGCCCACGCTCGTCCGTGGCTTCAGCGTCAACTATTTCTTCGACGGAACCCCCAGCTACCAGCTGCCGCCCAGCGCTGCCGATCCCGGGACGCTGGTGAATGTGGAGCGGATCGAAGTGGCCAAGGGGCCGACGGCAACGCTTTACGGCGGCGGCGCCGGTGCGCCGCTGTCTGGCATCATCAACCTCGTTTCCAAGGATCCCACCGGCGAGTGGAGTGCAAGCCTTGCAGGCCGTGCGGGAAGCTTCGGCACCGTCGGTGCCGAGGCCGATCTGAACGTGCCGCTTGGGGATATTGCGGCCTTCCGGGTGGCTACCTCCATCGAAAGCAGCGACAGCTACATCGATTTCGTCAGCCGCGATCGCTTCGCTGTCTTTCCGACCCTGCTGCTGAACCTTGGCGAGGATAGCCGGCTGATCGTGCGCGGGCGCTACACCAAGCTGCGGCAGACGGAATATGCCGGGGTGCCCTACGAACTGCTGGAGCCCGAGGCGCTGATCGATCGCAACGTCTATGCCGGCGCGCGCGACATGCCGCGCACCTCGGTCGAGAACAAGGCCATCACCGCCACCCTCCACCACAGCTTCTCCGACAAGGTGGAGGCCAGCGCCACCTTCAACCGCACGAACAGCAAGTTCGACGAATGGGGCACGTTCCCCTACGGCAAGATCTTCGGCACGGTCTATAATTTCGGCAGCGCCTGGCTGCCGACCGAGAGCAAGAAGACGTTCGCCTCCGGGTCGGTGACGGCCCGCTTTGGCGAGGGAACGTTCCGGCAGCAATGGCTGGTGGGCGCCGACTATGACCACACCGACTATTATGGCGCGATGTACTTCAACCCCGTCTGGGGTGTGGTGGACTATGCCAACCCGTTGCCGGCGCAGCCGTTCGGCGGCCCGCCGCCGATCTATTTCGACCAGAAGGACCGGCTGGAGAGCATTGCCCTGTTCGCGCAGGATCAGATTTCCATCGGCGACCGGCTGGATGTGACGCTGGGCCTGCGCTGGACGAAGCTGAAGATCCGCAGCGCGATGATGGGCCTGGAGAGCGACACCAGCGACAGCAAGTTCACCCCACGCGTCGGCGCCACCTTCAGGCTCGTCGACGGCCTGTCGCTGTTCGGCGGCTATTCGGAAGGTTTCCAGGGCGTGGTGGGCGCTGCCATGTATGGCATCACGCCCAAGCCCGAGACATCGCAGCATTGGGAAGGCGGGCTGAAGTTCGCCGGCGTGGTGAAGGGGCTGACCGGCACGGCCGCCCTCTATCAGCTGACGCGGCAGAATGTGCTCACCCCGGACCCGGCCAATCCGTTCCTCTATGTGCAGACCGGCGAGCAGCGCGCGCAGGGGGCCGAGCTGGACCTTGTGTATGAACCCAACGCCAACCTCTCCCTGCTGTTCAACTATGCCTACACCGACGCCAAAGTCCGCAAGGACAACAATCTGCCCGTGGGCGACAGGCTTCGCGCCGTTCCCGAACACAGCGGGCGATTGGCGGCCCGCTATCGGGTGACGGATGGCGCCCTGTCCGGCCTTGGCTTCGGTGCCGGCGTCACGGCGATGTCGTCTCGTGAGCTGACCTTGCCCAACACCCTGTCGGTGAAGGGGGTCGCGCTGGTCGATGCGCAGGCGTCCTACAAGGTGGGGCCAGCCACCATCGCCCTTTCCGTCGTCAACCTGCTCGGGTCGAAGGCCTTCGACCCCTACCAGTATTTCGGCGGCGCCTATGTCAGCCCGACGCAGCCGCGTTCGGCCTTCCTGACCCTTCGTGGAGATTTCTGAGATGGACAGCCCGATCCTCGACCGCCGCACGGCGCTTCTGGCCGCAATCCTTGCCCCTCTGGCGGCGCAGCGCGCGGCCGCCCAGGGCGTGCCCCTTCCTGCAGGCGCCGATCAACTTTCCAACCACGATATGTCGACCATGCCGGCCGACTGGACCCGGCCCGACGTGATCGCCATGCTGTGTTATCCCAAGATGACGATCCTCGATCTTATCGGGCCGCAGTACATGTTTGCCGGCCTGATGGGGGCAACGGTGCATCTGGTCGGCAAGACGCGGGATCCGATCACCAGCGATACCGGCGTGACGATATTGCCCACCATCACGTTCGACGAATGCCCGAAGGATCTGACGGTGCTGTTCATACCCGGCGGCGCCGAAGGAACGCTGGCCGCCATGGCCGACAAGGCGACCCGCGATTTCGTCGCCGATCGCGGCTCCCGCGCGAAATATGTCACCTCGGTCTGCACCGGGTCGCTGGTGCTGGGGGCTGCCGGGCTTCTCAAGGGCTATCGGGCGACCAGCCATTGGGCATCGCTGGAAAATCTGCCGGATGTCGGCGCCATCAAGGTCGCTGAACGGGTGGTGCGGGATCGGAACCGTATCACCGGTGCCGGCGTCACCTCGGGCCTCGATTTCGGCCTGACCATGGTGGCCGAGCTGCGCGACGAATTCTATGCCAAGGGCATCCAGCTGATGTGCGAATATGATCCGGATCCGCCGTTCAATTCGGGCTCGATCAAGACCGCGCCGCCAGAGGTCGCCGCCATGATCGGCGGAATGTTCAAGCCTTTCCCGGGGATGGTCCGCGAAACGCTGAAGATGATCGCCGCATCCGGGAAGGGATGACTGGCGGCTGCGTTCGCCAAAGCTGTTTGACTGTTCAGGAGAGCATGTTGAAGTCCCTTTTGCTCGCGGCCGCAGTCGGCCTGGCTGCCGCCCCCGCATGTGCAGAGGCGGAGGAGGCCCGTATGTCGAGGGGCGAAACCTGACCGACAAGCGCTACATCTCTACCGTGGCGATCGCCGGCGTGGCGACCGAAGCCTCGCAGCTGTTCAACCCCGGCACTGGCCGCGCCGTCTTCGCCGGCATTCGCTTCCGGCTTTGATCGGCGCAGCCCGCACATCTCTCAGGGAGCATAGTTTGGCCTCCGCATCGACAGCGACGAACATCTACCGGACGATCTGGCGCTGGCACTTCTATGCCGGCTTGTTCGTCATGCCGTTCATCGTCATCCTTGCGCTCTCGGGCACGCTCTATCTGTTCAAGCCGCAGATAGAGCGCTGGGAGGAACGCGATTTCCGTTCCCCCGCAGGGGTGGCGACCGTCCTGCCGCATCAGCAGCTGGAGGCCGCGATGGCGGCCTATCCCGGGGCGCAGTTTCTCGGCTACCGGCTGCCCGAACGCCCCGGTGATTCCGCGCTCATCCAGCTTTCACAGCCGGCTGGCGCCGGGCCGGTGGAGGTGTTCGTCGGTCCTGAGGGGAAGGTCGCCGGCAGCCTGATGCCGGAAGACCGCATCATGGCGCTGGTGCTGCGGGTTCACAGCGAATTGCTGGCAGGCACGCCCGGCAATCGGCTGGTGGAACTGGCGGCAAGCTGGGTGATCCTGATGATCCTGTCGGGGCTCTATCTCTGGTGGCCGCGCGGCGGTGGGGCGGCGGGTGTGGTCTGGCCAAGGCTGGGGCGCGGAAGCCGTGTGTTCTGGCGCGACCTTCATGCGGTGACCGGCTTCTGGATATCCGGTCTTGCCCTGATCCTGCTGCTGACCGGGCTGCCCTGGACCGAAGTCTGGGGCGGTGCCTTCAAGGCGGCACGGCAGGAGTTCGGCTGGGTGAAGGGCGCCTCGACATGGCAGATCACCCATGCCGCGCCGGACGCGTCGGCCGACCCCCATGCAGGGCATGGAATGGTGGACGAGAAGAATATGGGTCCGGCGAACTTTGCGCCTCAGGCCTTCGATGCGATGGTTGCCCGCGCCCGCGCCGAAGGATTGGCCTTTCCGGCGATCGTGACCCCACCGGGCGCGCCGGGACGGTTTGGACAGCCGGGCGAGCCGGTCTGGACGATACGGTCGGATGCCCTGAACGTGCCGCTGCAACAGACGATCCGCTTCGATTCCCCTGCAACGCAGGAGCTTTCGCGGGAGCGATTTGCCGACGAGCATGTCGTGGACAGGGTCGTCGGCTATGGCATCGCCTGGCATCAGGGCCAGTTGTTCGGCCCGCTGAACCAGCTGATCGGCGTGCTGACCGCATTGGGCCTTGTCACGATGGCGGTCAGCGGTTTCGTGATGTGGCGCCGCCGCAAACCCGCTGGCCGGCTGGGGGCTCCCCCGGCGGCGCAAACCGGCTCTCCGCTGATCATGGTCCTGCTGATCTTCTGTGCGCTGCTGCTCCCGCTCGTCGCCGCCTCAGTCCTGCTGATCTGGTTTGCAGACAAGCTCCTTCTGCCCCGGATACCCAAAGCTGCGGAATGGCTCGGCGTGCGCCCATGATCGACAGCGCAGAACAACGTGCAAACGGCGCCCGCGCGGTTTGCGCCTGCGCGGATCGGGTCATCCGACAATCTGCAAAGAATTACGGGAGAGGATGACAAGACGGGTTGACGGCGGAACGGCTATCCCTCGGAAATGACCAGCCCCCACTCGAACTCCAGCAGCGATCGCGTGGAGGAGTTGCTGGAGGATGCGAGCAGCCAACTGCTCGCGCTTGGGGATGCGCTCGACAGCCGGCAACCTGCCGCGATTGCCCGTACGTTGGAGATGGTCCTTCGCATACGTGGAATGGACTCCCTTGCCATCGCCGGTGGTGTAGACCGCGCCTATCTCAGGGCTGCGCTGGTGAGACTGGCACCAGAGGACTGCGATTTGCTTCGAAAGCTTGTGGCACAGCTGCTGGCCGACGTTTCGCTTCCGGATCATCCGGCGGGTAGCTGTTAGGTGGCTCCCCAGTTCCCCGAGGCGGGCATGGTGGCCAGCGGACTGCGGGGACCGAACAAGGGCGTCTGCCGCAGATCAATGCCCAGCTTCTGCAGGCCATAGCCCTGTGCCGCGTCGGCGATCCGGACGGCCTTGGCCGCCATGCCCGATCCCCGCGCACCCAAGGACCCCATTACCAGCACCAGTGTCTGAACAAGGATCCCGGCCGCAATCCTGCGCCGGCCTTCCGCGCTGATCTTGTGGGCGGCGGCGCCTGTGCGGCGGACCGCGGTTCTCAATCGCGCCGCGTCTGCGGGCGATGGCATGGCCAGATGGTTCGCCTCCATGGACAGGACGATCAGCAGGATGGTGGCAAGTGAAGAAAGATCCCGAATATCAGCACCAAAATGGGTAAAACGCTCCTCGTACAAGTCAAAGAGATCATATCTCGCGAATGTCTCCCGAATGCGTTCGGCCGATTCAGGTATGTTCCGGCATAGTTCGGCGGTCAGGGCGGGCTGCAAGTCGCGCAGGCTTTCATAGCTTTCGAGGCCTGTCGGGATGGGCTCATCCGCTGCCTGAGATCCGGAGGGTGCAATCAGGCCATTGCCGACAATGTCGGCCAACCAGCGGTCGGACTCGACGAAGCTCGCATCCAACAGCTTGTACCAGATCAGCCGCTGGCTCCCTGAAGTCATCTGATCGGCCGAATGGCTCATCTGCGGAAAGGCAAGCCGCGCCTTGTCGTCGCGTTTCCGTGCCCAGTCGCCCGGCGTAGTTCCGACATACAGCTGAAAAACCCGGTGAAACTGGGTGTAGCTGCCGAAGCCGGCTGCCAGCGCGCCGGTCAGCAGGTCGCCTGACTCGGGATAGGCATCCTGGAAGCGCTCCAGCCGGGCAATATTGCGCCATTCCACGAAACCGCGACCTGTCTGCGCCATCAGCAGGTCGCCGAGATATTTGGCGGAAACACCGCATTTTGCGGCGAGTGCAGGCATGTTCACGATTTCGTCGTCCGAGCGCCGCAGCAGGCCGAGTGCCTGCGTGACGGCGGGGTGCCGGATCGCCGGAGGCGGGCCGGCGCTGGTGCAGGCGATATGCATCGTGCTTCTCAGCGCATATTGCAGGCCCAGCCTGTAGACATCCGGCTGGTCGGCGTCCTGGCTGAGGTGCGAATACAGCCGGTCCAGCGCGATGGCATCTTCGGCAGACAGCGATTTCAAGGGGTTGCGCGCGGCAAGCTGCAGTATCTCCGGCGAAACATAGGCGGAGGAGAGGGACCCTACCCACATGTCGAGGTCCGGGCCTCGCATCAGGCGGTGGCGCTGATCTGGAAGTATCCAGACCAGAGTGCCCGGCTTCAGTTCAAAGTGATTGTCCTCCAGGAAATAGGCGCCGCGGCCGGAAATGATCAGATTGAATTCCAGCTCCTCGTGGTGGTGCTCCACTTCCCAACCCACGCCCGGCCCCGTGCGGCGGATATCCTGCAGCTGCCTGACGCTGGGATAGCTCTGGAAATCTTCAACATCGCTGCCCATCCGCCGCAGATTATCCGATGCCTGACACGCGCTCAACAGAAGCGCCAGTTTTCACCGGGGAAAGTCGGTTTCGGAAAATGAGAAAAGAAAGCCGGAAAACCGGGAAGAGCGACCGGCGGCAAATGCCCTAGACGTCGCATCATCGGCGAGACGGAAGCGGCTTGTGGCGAAACCATGGTTTCGTCGCCTCCCCGCCTTTGCCCGGAACGAATGCATGTCTTTGAGAACAGGGGGTTATAATGGGCCATTCGCTGCACAAGGGGTCGCTTCTCGCGGCCGTGACCAGGCGCCACAGTCTGCTGAACTCGACCGTCTTGATGACGGGAAATTCCCTGCTTGCGCTTGCCGGCGTGGTGGCCGTTCTGACGCCTCAGATCGCACAGGCGCAAGATCCGACGCCGCTGGCCCAGATCGACAGCATCATCACGTTCGACGAGCCTCCGGCGAGCGGCACCGGCAATGGCGATTCTGCACCGGCGACCGTCGACCAGACATTTTCGCCGCCGACAACCCTGGGCGTGATCAACTGGTTTCTGGGTGGACAACAGGGCGGCAGCGCGACGGACAATGGCCAGAGCGGCGGAAATGGCGGCGATGGCTCGCAGTCGCTGACGCTGACCATCGATTCCGGGGTGACCGTCGACGGGCGCATCACAATTGCCAATCAAGGCGGGTTCGGCGGATCGGCCTTCTATGGATATGACAGCATGCCGACGGGCGGCAATGGCGGTCAGGCCGGCACGGTAACCATGGCGCTCAACGGCACCGTCACCATCTCCCGGCTGGGCTTCCCGGTCTATGGCGCCTCGATCGGCGGCGATGGCGGTGCGGCAACGGATGGCGGATCCGGCGAATATGCCGCCAATGGCGGCAGCGGCGGCGACAGCCAGCTCGTCTCGGTGGTGCAGGGCGGCACGATTACCAACCAGTGGGGCCCGGGCATGACCCTCAGCTCGAACGGTGGAAATGGCCAGAAGGGTGGAGACGACAGCTCCGGCATCGTGCAACTGCTTGGCGGCGACGGCGGGTCCGGGGGCAACGCCGGCCCGGTGAACTACACCCTGACCGCAGATGGCAGCATCTCCGCCAGCGGGGGCTGGGGCGTGCGCCTGGAGTCGATAGGGGGCAATGGCGGCGATGGTGGCATCGCCTACCGCGGCGGCACCGCTGTCGGCGGCAGCGGCGGGACCGGCAAGGATGGCGGCAATGCCGGGGCGATCACGGCGCGGATCGACGGGTGGGTAAACGTAACCGGAACGCAGGACTTCTATGGCCAGTTGAACGGTCTTTCCACCGGCATCGGTGTGCTGGCCCAATCCTATGGCGGAGCTGGCGGCAATGGCGGCAACTCGGAAGCGCCGATCGGCGGTGGCGGCGGTGGCGGTTACGCGAAGGACGGCGGCGCCATCAGCCTGACCGGCGGCGGCGTGGTAACCACGGCGGGCGCAAGTGAATCGGGGGGGATTCTCGCGCAATCGATCGGCGGCGGCGGCGGTGTCGGCGGCTCGGTGACGAACGGTCAGTTCGCCGTCGGCGGCGCCGGTGGAAACGGGGCAAACGGGGGGTCGGTACAGGCCGATATCGGCATCGAGATCAGCACGGTGGGCCTGCGTTCCTCGGCGTTCGCGGCGCAGTCCATCGGCGGGGGTGGCGGCACCGGCGGCTCGGTCGGTGGCACAGGGCTGATCGCGGACTATCTGATCGGCGGTTCCGGCGGCCTGGGCGGCAATGGCGGCACGATCGACATCGCCAGTTCCAGCAGCATCACCACCTCCGGCGCGCATTCCAGCGGCATTTTTCTTCAGTCCATCGGCGGCGGCGGCGGCAACGGTGGTTCGGCCATCGGCAAGACTGTCTCGGGCTTCGCCGGGTCGGCAGTTTCGCTCGGCGGCAGCGGCGGTAGCGGTGGCGACGGGAACAGGGTGGGGCTGCTCACCGATGCAAACGGAAACGCGGTCCCCACCAACAGGGGGACGATCACGACTTCAGGCAGCGATTCCTTCGGCATCATCGGCCAGAGCATCGGTGGCGGAGGCGGCGTTGGCGGCAACTCGGCAGCCGAGGCGAAAGTCTATTCGGTGTCGAGCGACCCACCGCTGCCGACGCTCTCCGTTGCATTGGCGCTGGGCGGCACGGGCGGAGCGGGGGGTTCGGGCGGCGACGTCGCGCTGGCCAACGCCGGCGTCATCGCCACTACCGGAGCGGGCGGGCTGGGCATCGTCGGCCAGAGCATCGGCGGCGGTGGTGGTTCGGGCGGCGATTCCGCCGCTGTGGCTACGGCCAAGGGTTCCGACGAGGACTCCTTCTCGTTCAGCGGAACGCTCAGCATCGGCGGGAACGGCGGCGGCTCAGGCGTCGGCGGCAGCGTTACGCTGGGCAATATCGGCATCATTGTGACAACAGGTCAGGCGGGCGATGCGATGATCGCCCAGTCGATTGGCGGCGGTGGCGGCAACGGCGGCAGCGCGGACGGCAAGGCCACGTCGAGCGGCGATGGCACCAGCATCGCCACGACCATGAGCCTGGGCGGCCAGGCTGCCAGCGGAGGCGGAAGCGGGATCGTCACCATCTCGAACAGCGGCGCGCTGATCACCCTTGGCGATGGGGGTGCGGGGATGGCTGCGCAGAGCATCGGCGGCGGCGGCGGGCGCGGCGGCGGCGGGGCGGGAACCTCCAACGGTGACTTTTCGGCTTCCATCAACGTCGGCGGCAATGGCGGCAGCGGCGGCTCGGCCTCGCAAGGTGTCGACAGCAACGGCAAGGCCATCAATTCCGTCGTCGTCCTGAACGAGGGAAGCATCGCGACGTTCGGGTCCGATTCCGTTGGCATCATCGCGCAGTCGATCGGCGGCGGCGGCGGCAACGGCGGCAAGGCGGCAACCAGCCTTGGCAGCAACAAGTCGACCGGAGACGGCGGCAACGGCGCGGCAGGGTCTACGACGCCAACGATCAGCGCGCTCACGAACGCGTTTGCCGCGGGTGGCCTTGAAGCGCTCAAGAAATACAACTCGCTGGCCGGCCTGAACTCGCTGGCGAACTGCCTGCTGGGCAATGCGAGCGCCTGCAATCCAGGCAGCGGGGTGGCGACCGGTGTGGGCGATCCTGCCGCGGATGCCGACGCACTGAATTCCACCGGTGCAACGGCGGGCGACTCCGGTGACGACAGTGAATCAGATTCGATTACCGCCAGCATCAACATCGGTCAGGGTGGAAATGCCGGCGGTGGTGGCGATGCCGGCGCAATCTCGGTCACCAACACCGGCTCCATCGGCACGATCGGGAAAATGTCGGACGGGATTCTGGCCCAGGCGATCGGCGGCGGTGGCGGCAAGGGCGGCGCGTCCATCTCGTCCACGACCAAGACGGATGTGCAGGGGGCGATCAGTGTCGGCGGCCAGGGCGGGGCAGGTGGAGACGGCGCGTTCGTCGAAATAGCCAACAGCGGCAGCGTGATTACCACGGGTGCACTCGCCGCCGGTATCGTTGCACAGAGCATCGCTGGCGGCGGCGGCATCGGCGGCGCCTCCGGCGCCAAGGTCAAGCCGGATGGCAGCAGCAAAAGCTCGGTGCTGAGCGTGCCGATCTCGATTGGCGGCAATGGCGGCGGCGCCGGCACTGCGGGCCAGGCGGTCGTCTCCATCAGCGGGGCGATCATCACCCAGAGCCATGATGCAATAGGCATCATTGCGCAGTCGATCGCGGGGGGTGGCGGCATCGTCAAGACATTGTCGACCGATGCCAGCGACAACAATGGCGGCGCAGCAAACGCCACCGGCGGCGACTATGGCATCAACCTGAAGTTCGGCGGCTCCGGCGGTGCGAACAGCAACGGCGGCAGTGGACTGGTACATGTGGCCACCACTGCCGGCGGCACGATCACGACGAAGGGCGACAATGCCTATGGCATCCTCGCCCAGCCGATTGCGGGCGGCGGCGGCCTTGTGCTGGGCGGCAAGCCCGCCGGGACGAGCGCCAGCGACTTCTTCGGCACCGGCACCACGAGCGGTAGCGTCATCGACGACGGAAAGAATGATTCCACCGACCCGAATGCCAACAGCGGCCTGTTCGTGAATGTGGGCGCCAACATCTCGACGGGCTTCGCGCAGAAGAACGGCACCGTCACCGGAAAAGGCGCCAGCGCGGTGATCGCACAATCGATCGGTGGCGGCGGCGGGCTGGCCGGCGACACCGGCTGGACCCAGCAGCACTTCGGCTTTGGCGGCGGCGGCACCAACCGCACCGGCAACGGCGGCGTGGTCGAGGTGACGATCAATTCGGGCGTCGACATCAAGGCAATCGGTGACAACACCACCGCCATCATCGCCCAATCCATTGGCGGCGGCGGAGGTTACATAGCCAACACCTCGGGCCTGTTCACCGGCACCGCCGGCGGCCGCGGTTATGGCAACGACGTGACGGTGACCAACGACGGCACGATCACGGTCACCGGCGCCTATGCCATCGGCATCTTTGCCCAGAGCGACGGTGACGGCAGCCAGCACGGCCAGATAGCAATCAACAACCACGGCACTGTGAACGGAAGCGCCAGCAACTGGGCCATCTATTTCGATCATGGCGGAACCCAGGATTCCAACAACAACGTGCTGAACAATTGGGGCACGATCAATTCAGGCTCCGCCGACGGCTATGCCGTCTATGGCAACGCCGGCTATGTCTACATCACCAACTCGGGGACGATCTGGGGCAAGATCGACCTGACGGATGGCGGCGGCAGCGGCTATCTCGACATCATCGCCTCCGGCTTCGTGCACTCCACTTTGATCAATGTCGGCAACAACTGCGCTGCCACGACGTGCGGGGTCAGCAATGCCGGAACGCTGGACATGCGCAGCGCAAGCGGCACGGCCCGGATCACCGGCGACTATGTCGGCAAGCCCGGAAGCAGCCTGGTGCTGGCCGCAGACTTTGCCGGCGGCAAGGGCACGCAGCTGACGATCGACGGCGACGCGGTGATAGAGGGCATGGTGGACGTGCGCGCTACGTCCATCCGCAACAGGGCGCTCACCCTGATCACGTCCACGGGCACGCTCAAGCTGGGCGCGTCCCTGCAGTCGAGCGGGACGCATCTGTTCGACTATGCGATCACAACGGACAGCAAGGTTTTGCAGGTAACCCCGCGCGCGCACTTCGCGGAACGGGCAACAACGCTTGGTGCCAACGAAAAGGCGGTGGCGGCAAACCTGCAATCGCTGTTCGATGGCGGTGCATCTGCCGATGCGGCCTTCACCCGCCTGCTGGGGGTGGCCGATGATGCGGGCTATGCGGCCGGCCTCGGCTCTCTGGCGGGGCAGGGCCTGGGCGCGTTCGGTGCCTTCCGCTTCAACAGCAGCCGCACCTTTGCTGCCAACCTCTATGGCGGTTGCCCGGAGCTGCAGCTGGAAAGCCGCACGGCGGAGCGCTGCGGCTGGGCCCGCCTGCTGGTGAACGACACCACGCAAAAGGCCGGCACAGACAAGCTTGGCTACACCGCAGACGCCTGGGCCTCGCAGAAGGGCGTGCAACTGCCGCTCAACGACGATCTCGCGATCATCGGCTCCATTGCCTACGAAAGCACGAAGTTCCGCGACGGCAATGGCAGTGCCCGCATCAGCGGGGACTCCCTGGTGGGTGGCCTTGGCCTCCTCTACACGCCGGCGCAGTGGGAACTCTCCGCCGGGATCGACGCGGCCTATGGCTGGTACAAGTCCAGCTGGCAGATCATGCTGGGGCTGAGCGAACAGGCAGCCGCGAAGCCGGAACAGTCGCAAGTGGGCGGGCATGTGCGGGCGGCAATCAACCTGCTCGACAATGGCGCAAGCTTCGTCCGCCCGTTCGTGGAAGGCCATGCCATCCATGTTTCCAACAAGGCCTTTACCGAAACCGGCAACTCCCCATTCCGCCTCGCGGTAGAGGCGCAGTCAGATACCGCGCTGATCGGGGTGGCGGGGGTGGAGCTTGGCACGAAACTGCCGCTTTCCACCAAGGTAACCCTGCGCCCGTTTGCAAGTGCTGCCATCGAATATGGCTCTCCGCGCGACTGGACGACGACGGCCCGGTTCGCAGACCAGCCCAACGGCGACAGCTTCGACCTGACGACAGCCGGCCCCGGCACGCTCGGGCGCTTCTCCATCGGCGCAGACCTGCTGGGTGCCAAGAATGTGGCCTTCTCTGTCCAATACGCCCCCGAACTGGGAAGCGGGTTCACCTCACACTCCGGAACCGCGCGGCTGACCATCGCGTTCTAACCTGAAAATGCCTTGCTGGCCGCCGCCGGAACAACAAGCCGCCGTGCCAGCAAGGCATCCTCTTCGATCAGCAGGACGGGAAAGACTATGAGAGCGCGTTCAGCGACAGGGGCGCGGCAGCGCCAACACAGGCGAGAGCGATCCGGTTCCGACCCGTCCAGTCAGACCGCCTTGCGCTCCGCAGCAGGAACGGAGATAACTTCAATCATTGAAGTGAATGGTATTCGACGATACGGGGGCAGGGTCGTACCGGGAGACCAGGGGTGAAAGCGAAATCCTTTTCAGGGATGCGGTGCTCCATTGCCGGAGCGCTGGAGTTGATCGGCGACCGCTGGGCGCTGCTGGTGATCCGGGACCTCTGGCTGGGGCTCAGCCGCTATGACGACCTGCGCGCGAGCACCGGCATCCCGGCGGCTACGCTTGCCTCACGGCTCAGGCATCTGGGGGCGTCCGGCATCGTCGAACGGGTTCGCTATCAGGAGCGGCCGCCGCGTGACGCATACCGGCTGACGCGGATGGGCAGGGATCTGTGGAAGGTCAGCGTGGCGCTGCGCGAGTGGGGCGATCGCTGGGATGCCAGCGGTTTCGGCACCCCGACGGTCGAGACTGTCGACCGCGAAACCGGCCGGCCGCTGGTGCTTGCACTTGTCGACGCCGAAACAGGCCAGGCGGTGCCGGCCGACCGGGTCATGCTGAAGCCCGGCCCAGGCGCCGACGACAGCATTCGCAGACTTCTCATGCCTTCCGAAGGAGCCAGTCGATGACCCAGGATGTTGAGTTTTCCGGCGCGCGCTGAAGATGCCTGAGTCGCCAGCCGCCTCCGGGCTCCGGAATGCCGGCGCCGCACGTCTGACCGGTGGGCGATTGGCGTTGCTGGCAAGCCTTGCGGCGCTGGGCGCGCTTGCAACGAATATCCTGCTGCCGGCGTTTCCGCAGATTGCGCAGGATCTGGGCGTGAACGTGCAGGAACTGGCGCTTTCGCTGACCGTCTTCTTTGCCGTTTTCGCCATCGGCCAGCTGTTTGTCGGGCCACTGTCAGACGCGATCGGCCGCAAGCCGTTCGTGCTTGGCGGGCTGGCGGTGTTCGGGTTGGGAAGCCTCGTCTGCGCATTTGCCGAATCCCTGCCGGTGCTGATCGCCGGGCGGGCGCTGCAGGCGGCCGGGGCCTGTGCCGCGTCGGTGCTGGCGCGCGCCATCGCCCGCGACCTCTACCACGGCGCCGAGCTTACCCGCGCGCTTGCGCTGGTGATGATCGCGATGGCGGCAGCGCCCGGTTTCTCGCCCGCCCTTGGAACCCTGATGACCGCCACGCTGGGCTGGCGAAGCGTCTTTGTGCTGGTGGCCGTCGTGGCTGGGATCGTGGCGCTCTGCTACCGGGGGGGCGTAGGCGAGACGCTGGCGCCGGCGTCCCGGCGATCCGCACATCCGGGGTCGACCATCCGCACCTACTTTGGCCTGGCGAGAGATGCCCGGTTCATCGCGCCGGCGTTGGCCGTCAGCTTTGTGATCGGATGCCTCTATAGCTTCTTCGGGGCGGCCCCTGCCATCTTCCTCAACAGCATGCAGATCAGCGCGACGGGCCTCAGCCTGTTCTTTGCGATGACGGTGTTCGTGGTGTTCGGCAGCGGGCTGCTGGCATCTCCGCTTGCCCGGCGCTTTTCCGCTGCCCGCACGGGAATGGCGGGTGTTCTGCTGACGCTTGCAAGCGGGCTGTGGTTGCTTGCGCAGGGCGGGGCGCCTTCGCCTGTCCCCTTCATGGCCGCGATCACCCTGTTTCTGGCCGGCATGGGACTGGTCAATCCGATTGGAACGGCGATCGCACTGGAGCCCTTCGGGGACCGCGCCGGGGCCGCCTCGGCCTTGCTGGGCTTCCTGCAGATGGGCTGCGCGGCATTGGGAACCGTGCTGGTGGCCTCGATCCGGTTGGCGCCGGCAACCAGCTTCGCCTGGATCGTCGCCTGTGCTGCAACCCTCGCCAGCCTGATGTTCGCCATCGCCATTCGATCCGAGCTGAGCGCGAAGAGGCTGGCCCGACCATAGTCTCGTCGTGATCAGCCGGCAGGTGCGGCGAGGTCTGCCATGCGCGCGCCGCGCTGCCCCATCGGCAGTTCCGGCCCGGTCGTGGTATCGCGCTCGGTCTGGCGCTCCAGTTCGGCGTTGAGTTCGCCGCCCAGCAGCAGGCCATAGGCCGACAGCCACAGCCAGAGCATCAGCACCACGACCGCACCCAGCGAGCCATAGGTGGTGTTGTAGCTGCCGAGGTTTGCCGCATACCAGCCAAAGCCGCCTGAGGTCGCAACCATTGCGAAGGTGGCGAGAACGGCGCCCGGCGCCACCCATTGCCAGCGCGCGACATGGCGCGAGGGCGCAACCCGATAGAGAGCGGCGATGGCGGCGCTGGAAATCGAAGCGGCCAGCAGCCAGCCGAACAGCTTGGCGCCGGTGACGGCGACGGCGGCGAAGCCCCCGGCCCAGGCCTCCAGCGCGGCGCTGAGCGTGGCGGCCGACAGCATCAGGATCGCAACGCCAACGGCGGCGACGGTCATTTGAGCCTGCAGCACCACCAGCTGCACCAGCCCGCGCTTTTCCCGTTCCTCATAGACGATGTTGAGCGCGGTGATCATCGCTTCCGCACCTTTCATCGCGCCATAGAGCGACAGGCCCAGTGCCAGCAGCAGGCCCAGCCCCTTCTTGCCGGCAGAGGTGCGAACGATGTTTTCCAGCTGGTCGGCAATCAGCCGGGCCGCATCGGCGGGCACCAGCCTGGTGAGCTCGCGGATGTGGCGAGCGGCATCCACCGGATCGACGAGAATGCCATAGGTCAGCACCAGCGCCCCCAGCAGCGGCACCAGCGCCAGAAAGCCATAGAAGGCGACACCTGCCGCGATCAGCGCGAGATTGTCGGTCATCGCCTCGTGGCGGCAGCGTTTCAGGGCCTGCCACCAGCCGCGTGGCGGGATTTCCCATGGCGCATCGGCGTCCGTGCCCACGGGCGGCGCCGGCGCCATCAAGGCCCGGAATTTCGCCGCCGCCCGTTCGCCGACCAGCTTCACGCCAGCGTCCGTACCTTCGGCTCGCGGGCGTAGAAGCGCTGGGCGGCGGCCTCTACGAAGGCTGCATCCAGCCCGGTGACTCCCTCGTCCGGCTCTACGCCGGCCTTGTCCAGCAGCGGCTTTGCCTCGGCACTTGCGCCGATCGCCTTCAGATGGCCGAAGGCGTCCATCCCGAACTGCACGGCCGCGCCTTCCTTCAGCAGGGCCTGGCAGCCCTCTGCCGACAGCAGCAGCGCCACCGCATCGAACAACTGGCTCGGAGAACCGGCAAGCTGGCCGTCGGCCTTGCGGAGCTTTCCGTCGGAAAGGGTCGCGCCACCGACCTTCGGCGCCACGATGAAGGCCTTGCCACCGGCCTTCCCGATCCGTTTCAGCAGCGCATCCAGCGCGTCGGCATCGCTGCCGTCGGCGATGAGCACGCCCACCTTTCGCCCTTCCAGCGTCGGCTTCATCTTGCGGTGGATCGAAAGCGCATCGGAGGGCGACATGTCGATCGGCTCCTTCGCGGCCGCTGCCTTGGCCGGCAGATCGATGCCGAGCCCGGCCGCCACCCGCTTTGCCAGCTCCTCCGCCACATTGCGCAGATTGGCGAGCATCCGCGGCGGCACCTGCTGCAGCCCCACCTTCGACAGCTCGAATACGAAGGAGGAGGCGATGTGCGCCTGCTCGCTTTCGGTCTGCGAGCGCCAGAACAGCCGGGCCTGGCTATAGTGATCGGCGAAGGTTTCCGATCGCACGCGCAGCTTGTCGCCGGCCTCTTTGGCGCCGCTCGGCGCCGTGGCGCTGGCAAAGCCCAGCGCGGGAGATTCGCGCGGGCCGCCCTCTTCCCCGTGCGCGGCAAGGCTGTTCGGCTCGTAGTTGGCGCGGCCCCTGGGCACCTGCATCTGCATCTGCCCGTCGCGCTGGAAATTCTGGAACGGGCATTTCGGCGCATTCACCGGGAGCTGGTGGAAGTTCGCAGTTCCCAGTCGCGACTTCTGCGTGTCGAGGTAGGAGAACAGCCGCCCCTGCAGCAGCGGATCGTTGGAGAAATCGATGCCGGGAACGATGTTCGCCGGACAGAAGGCGACCTGTTCGGTCTCGGCGAAGAAATTGTCGACATTGCGGTCCAGCAGCAACCGGCCGACGATGCGCAGCGGCACATCTTCCTCGGGGATGATCTTCGTTGCATCCAGCACGTCATAGGGCTGCGCTTCTGCAAACGCCTTGTCGAAGACCTGGATTCCCAGCTCCCATTCGGGAAAATCCCCGGCGTCGATCGCCTCGAACAGGTCGCGGCGGTGAAAGTCGTTGTCGGCGGCCTGCAGCTTCAACGCCTCATCCCAGATGGTCGACTGGAGCCCCAGCTTTGGCCTCCAGTGGAACTTCACGAAGCTGGTCTCGCCTGCCGCATTCACCAGCACGAAGGTGTGGACGCCGAACCCCTCCATCATGCGAAGGCTGCGCGGCAGTGTCCGGTCGGACATCGCCCACATCAGCATGTGCGTGGTTTCCGGCATCAGCGACGCCCAGTCCCAGAAGGTGTCGTGGGCGCTGCCCGCCTGTGGATAGCCGCGGTCGGCCTCCATCTTCACTGCATGGACGAGATCGGGGAACTTCATCGCGTCCTGGATGAAGAAGACCGGGATGTTGTTGCCGACCAGATCCCAATTCCCCTCGCGGGTATAGAATTTGACGGCGAAGCCCCGGACGTCGCGCGGCGTGTCGACCGATCCCGCACCGCCGGCGACGGTCGAGAAGCGCACGAACACCGGCGTCTTTTCGCCTTTGGTGAAAAGCGCCGCCCTGGTCAGGTCGGACAGGTCGTCGGTGGCCTCGAAATACCCATGCGCTCCGGTGCCGCGCGCATGGACGATGCGTTCGGGGATGCGCTCATGGTCGAAGTGGAAGATCTTCTCCCGCAGGACGAAATCCTCCAGCAACGTCGGCCCGCGATCTCCCGACCGCAGGCTGTTCTGGTTGTCGGATATGGCGATGCCCTGATTGGTGGTCAGCGGCGCTTCGCCTGCGGCCGCTGTCTGATGGGTTTCGCCTCCTGCGGGCGTGTTCCGGTTTTGCTGCTTCGCCATGGTTGTTCGCCTCGCTGTTCGGGGTGAGCGCCTGCGCGCTCCATACCGATACCAACTGGCGAACCGGCGAATTGTGTCCGGAGCCTGGCCCAGAACCTTTGCACGACGCTTTGCCCTGGGGCAGCGCCGCCGGATTCAGCCTTCGATGATCGCGGTCAGCGCCCGGGCGACGCGTTGCAGCGTGTGGGCATCGGACCACATGGGGTGGTGGCGCGTGCGGTCGGCGAGCTCGGTCTCGCGGCCGGCGAGTATGCCGCCGATCGCGCCGCCCATGAAAACCAGCCTCTGGTTCAGCAGGTCTGCGGGCATGTCGGGTTTCAGCCGCCGGACCTCGTCCAGGCAGCGTTGATAGCCCCGGTTCCAGCGCCCGGCGAGCGCGTCCATGAACAGCCGCCGATTGGACAATTGCAGCCCGACAACGAAGCGGTTGTAGCATTCCCCCCAGGCCGGCGGATCGGGATCGATCGAGGTTTCGACCAGTATCTCCATCACCTCGGCAACGCTGCGCAGCCCCCCGGCCGCGATCGCCCGATCGAGCGCGGCGTTGCGGCGATCGTCGATGGCGCGGGCCCCGTCGACGATCAGCTCGCGCACCAGCCTGTCCTTCGAGCCGAAATAATAGGTGAGGGCGGCGTGGTTCTTCTGCCCGGCCGCCTCGGCGATCTGGCGAACGCTGACGCCGTCGACCCCGCGCTCGGCGAACAGCTTCAGCGCCACCGCCTTCAGCTGCGCCGGCGCTTCGGAAGGCGCTGTCGAAGGATCGCGGGCCACCTCCTGCTTTTGCCATTTGACGGTGCAAGGCGTCAAACATATTTATCCAAATGGATAAGACAGCAGGCGGGAGGAACATGGAGGGCGTAGATCTCTCGGCACTGGAACGCTGGATGGACGGCGAAGGTGTCGGCAACGGCCGGATTGCCGACGCCCGGCTGTTGTCTGGCGGCACCCAGAATATCCTGATGCGCTTCTCTCGTGGCGATGCCGGCTATGTGCTCCGCCGCCCGCCGCCGGTGCCGCGCGCCAATTCCAACGAGACGATGCGTCGCGAAGCGCGCGTGCTCGCCGCGCTGGAGGACACCGCCGTCCCGCATCCGCGCCTCGTCGCGGCGTGCAGCGCAGAGGATGTGCTGGGCGTCGCCTTCTACCTGATGCAGCCGGTCGACGGCTTCAACCCGACACAGGGGTTGCCCGCACCGCACGCCGGCGATGCCGCGATGCGCCACCGCATCGGCCTGTCGATGGTCGAGGCAATCGCCGCGCTGGGCGCCATCGACTATCGCGCCGTCGGGCTCGACGGTTTCGGCAAGCCCGACAATTATCTCGAGCGGCAGGTCGGCCGCTGGAAGTCGCAGCTGGCGAGCTATGCCGACTTCGCCGAATGGCCCGGCCCCGCCGCGATCCCCGGCGTCGAACGCGTGGCCGACTGGCTCGAGGCGCATCGCCCCTCCAAGTTCCGGCCCGGCATCATCCACGGCGATTTCCACCTCGGCAATGTCATGGTGCGCCCCGACAGCGGCGATCTGGCCGCGGTGGTCGACTGGGAACTGAGCACCATCGGCGATCCGCTGCTCGATCTGGGCTGGCTGCTGGCGACCTGGCCCGAGAGTGACACGCCGCTCGCCACCGACGTCGCGGTTACACCTTGGGACGGTTTTGCCACCCCCGATGAACTCGTCGCCCACTATGCCGAAGTCAGCGGCCAGGATCTGTCGGCGCTCGACTGGTATGTGGTGCTTGCCTGCTACAAGCTGGGCATCATTCTGGAGGGGACGCACGCGCGCGCCTGCGCCGGCAAGGCCCCCACAGAAACCGGCGACCGCCTGCACGCCCACACCCTGGATCTGTTCGACCGCGCGCTCCGCCGCATCAGCTGAAGGAATTTGCCTTGAAAGACGATACCGATTTCTCCGGCCGGCGGGTGCTGGTCGTCGGCGGCTCCAGCGGCATCGGCAACGGCATCGCCCACGGCTTTCGCCTGCGCGGCGCTGAGGTGCATGTGTGGGGCACGCGTCCATCGGCCGCCGACTATGATCCGGCCGAAGGATCGGACCTGAGCGGGCTGGGCTACAGCGCCGTCGATGTCGGCGATCCCGACGCCATCGAGGCAGCAGCGCTGCCGTTTGACACGCTCGATGTGCTGATCCTGTGCCAGGGAACGGTCGTCTATCGCCGCGGCGAGTTCGAACGCGAAGGCTGGGACCGGGTGATGGCGGTCAACCTCGACAGCCTGATGCATATCGCGCGCAAGTTCCGCGCGCAGTTGTCCGCCACGCGCGGCTCCATCGTCATCGTCAGCTCGATCTCGGGGCTGAAGGCCAATATCGGCAACCCCGCCTATGCCGCCTCCAAGGCCGGCGCCATCAGCCTGACGAAGACGCTGGGGCAGGCGTTTGCCGCCGACGGCATCCGCGTCAACGGCCTCGCCCCCGGCCTCGTCGATACCAAGCTGACCAAGGTGACCACCCAGCATCCCGGGCGGCTGGAAGGGGCGCTCGCCCAGATCCCGCAGCGGCGGATGGGCACGCCCGAGGACATGGCAGGCACCGCCATCTTCCTCGCCTCACCGCTCGCTTCCTATGTCACCGGCCACACGGTCATCGTCGATGGCGGGCTCTCTCTCTGAAAGGAAAACCGACAGATGAATTTCGAACATAGCGACAAGGTCGCCGCGCTGCTCGCCCAGGTCGAGGCCTTCATGGACGCGCATATCTATCCGAACGAGCAGGCCTATTATGATTTCGTCCACGACCAGGCCAATCGCTGGCAGGAATGGCCGGGAATGGAGGCGCTGAAGGAAAAGGCGCGCGCCGAGGGGCTGTGGAACCTGTTCCTGCCGCACGAATATGGCGAACTCTCCCCCGGCCTTTCCAACCTCGAATATGCGCCGCTCGCCGAGCTGTTCGGGCGGGTGCCCTGGTCGAGCCAGGTGTTCAACTGCTCGGCCCCGGACACGGGCAACATGGAGGTGCTGGCGAAATTCGGCTCGCCCGCACAGCAGGAGAAATGGCTGAAGCCGCTGCTGAACGGCAGCATCCGCTCGGCATATGTCATGACCGAGCCGCAGGTCGCCTCGTCGGACGCGACCAACCTCGAGCTGTCGATCCAGCCGGACGGCGACGATTATGTGATCAACGGCCGCAAATGGTGGATCTCGAACGCGATGCACCCGCGCTGCGAGATCTTCATCGTTATGGGCAAGACCGATTTCGACGCGCCGCGTCATGCGCAGCATTCGCAGATCCTCGTCCCCCGCGACACGCCCGGCGTCACGGTGGTGCGCCACCAGACGGTGTTCGGCTCCTACAATTCGCCCGGCGGCGAGTCCGAGCTGCGCTTCGACAATGTCCGCGTGCCGAAGGAGAATCTGATCCTGGGCGAGGGTCGTGGCTTCGAGATCGCGCAGGGGCGGCTGGGGCCGGGCCGAATCCACCACTGCATGCGCTCCATCGGGCAGGCGCAGCGCGCGCTCGAGTATATGGCGCTCCGTGTCGACAGCCGGGTGGCCTTTGGCCGGAAGCTGGCCGACCAGAGCAGCATCCGGCAGGATGTCGCGAAAAGCTTCTGCGAAATCGAAATGGCGCGGCTGCTGACGCTGAAGGCGGCCGACGCGATGGACCGTTATGGCAACAAGCAGGCGAAGGACCTGATCGCCGCGATCAAGGTCGTCGCCCCGACGATGGCGCAGACCGTCTCGGATCGCGCGATCCAGGCGCATGGCGGCATGGGTGTCAGCGAGGATACGCCGATCGCCTATTTCTTCACGCTCAACCGCTATGTCCGCCTCACCGACGGGCCGGAGGAAGTGCACATGTCGCAGCTCGGCAAGCAGAAGATCGCCGAATATGTCGCCGCGAACCGGCGCTGAACGGAAAGGGGAGGCCGACGCATGAAAGCCCTTCGCTATTATGGCGCGCACGACATCCGCTATGAAAGCATGGACGACCCGACGCCGCAGTCGGATCGGGACGCCGTCGTCAAGGTGGATGCCTGCGCCATATGCGGCAGCGACCTGCACATCTATCACGGGCACGGCTTTTCCGAGGATGTCGGCTTCTGCGTCGGCCATGAAGCGGTGGGCGAAGTCGTCGAGATAGGTCGCGGCGTGTCGCGCCTGAAGGCCGGCGACAAGGTGATGATTCCGGCCGCCGTCGGCTGCGGCGCGTGCCGCCCCTGTCTGGCGGGCGTCGTCAACCTCTGCGAGAACGGCATGGGCTCGTGCTACGGCCTGTCCGCGAAGCTGCAGGGCTCGCAGGCGGAGGCGGTGCGGGTGCCCGCCGCCGACGTCAACGCCGTGCGCATTCCCGAAGGCGTGACGGCCGAACAGGCGCTGCTGATGACCGACGCGCTGGCGACCGCCTGGTTCGGTGCGCGCAGTGCCGATATCGTGCCGGGCAGCAGCGTCGCGGTGATCGGGCTTGGCCCGATCGGGCTGATGGCGGTCGAGAGCGCCTTCGTGATGGGCGCGCATATTGTCTATGCGATCGATCCGATTGCCGAGCGGCGCGCGCTGGCCGAGCAGGCGGGCGCCATCGCCCTGCATCCGGGCGAAGCCGTCGAGACGATCCGCGAAGCCACCAAGGGGCGAAAACTGGACTGCGCGATAGAGGTGGTGGGGCGCGACGAGGCCGTGGACCTTGCGCTCCGCCTCGTCCGCGCGCGTGGCACCGTGTCGGTGATCGGCGTGCAGCAGTCGCGGCGCTAAGCCTTTCCGCTGGAGCGGTTTTTCGCCGCCGGCCTCACCTTCCGCGCCGGCACCTGCTCGGTGCCGGAGGAACTGCCGACCCTGTTCCCGCTGGTGCAGTCGGGGCGGCTGAAGCCGGAGAAATATATCAGCCACCGCCTGCCGCTGAGCCAGGGCACGGAAGCCTATGCCCTGTTCGACGCGCGCGACGCCGGCGCCCTGAAGATGGTGCTGACGCCTGATTGAGGGAGGGCGGACTTAAGCCGTCGACCCGGTCAGTCCGCGCCGAACAGCGCGTCGGCTGCTGCTGCCGGCGGGTCGCAGGGCGCCGCGGTGGGAACGGCGATCGCCGACCAGACATCGGCCTTGCGGATGGCGGCCAGCTGGTGCTCGGCGCCATTGCCGCCCTCTACATGGCCGCTGCCCATCAGCCCGATTGCGAGCGTGCCCGGCCGTTCCGCCAGGATTGCCGCCAGCCCCTCGGCGAAGGCGCGATCCCAGACGGTCTGCGCCGCGATGAAGTTGGCGACGGCCTGTGGCGTGGCTTCGCGGGCGTGCTGGCGGAAGACTTGCTCCAGGCTTTTCGCATAGGCGGCAGGCGGCGGCGCCGGTTGGCCGACAGGAGCCGCGCCGGCGGCGGCCGCCGCCGCATAGCCTTCCCTGCTCACCTGCCGCACGAAGGCGCGATCGATGTTGAGCGCCTTCAGCGGGATGGACTTCGCCCGCGCGAGTTCGAGGATCGGCCGATAGGATTCGAAGTCATGCCGCCACAGCTCGTCCCACTTGCTCTGCCGGCGGAAGCTGTCGATGTCGATCTTCCCGGCGTTGAAATCGTCGAGCACCGGCTGCATCGAGCGCGGCAGATATTCGATGCCGATCACCAGCGGGCGGCCGCCGGCGGCGAGCGCTGCGATGGTGTCGCGCTGCCACAGCTGCACCGCGGGAACGGCGTGGCGTTCACCCAGCAGCACCACGTCGGCCTTGCCGGCGGCGAGCAGGGCGTCGGCGCTTCTGAGCGGCATCGCCCGTGTGTCGAGCCATTGCCCGGCAGCGACGCAGTGCGCAGCGTTGGCGGGGGCGGCGGCGAGCGCGAGGGCTGCGAGCAGAAAGGTGGGTCTCAGCATGGAAGGACCTTATTCTGCGGCAAGCCGCAGCGGCAATGACGGCGGAGAGGGAAGGAGTTCGGCGGCCGCCGCCTCGTCGATGCCGTACAGCCGGGCGACCAGCGCCGGCGTCAGGATGGCGGGCGGTCCTTCGGCGACGAGCCTGCCATCGCCCAGCAGCAGCAACCTGTCGGCAAGGCGCGACGCCAGCGGCAGATCGTGCAGCGAGACGAGGATGGTCGCGCCCTCTGCGGCAGCCGCGCGGAGCAGCTGCGCCAGCGCGAACTGGTGGCGATAATCCAGCCCGCCGGTCGGTTCATCGAGCAGCAGCAGCGCCGGTCCGCCGGCAGCGCGCGCCTGCGTGAGGCAGCGGGCGATATGCACACGCTGCTGTTCGCCGCCGGACAATCGGGTGGCCGGGCGGTCGGCAAATTCCGCGAGGTCCATGTCGGCCATCGCGCGGGAGACCAGCGCCCGGCCTTCGGCGGATCTGGCGCCGATGCCGTGCGGGTGGAGGCCCATCGCCACCACCTCGGCGACCGGAAAATCGAAGGCGATCATCGCCCGCTGCGGCAGTACCGCGCGCTGCCGGGCGCGGGCCTGCAGCGGCAGGCTTTCCAGCGGCTGACCGTTCAGCTGCACCTGGCCGGAAGTCGGCGCGAGATCGCCGGCCAGGCAATCGATCAGCGTCGATTTGCCGGCCCCGTTCGGCCCGGCGAGCACGGTGACGGTGCCCGGCTGGAAGCGGAGCGAGAGGCCGGAAAGGATGGTGCGCGGCCCGCGTGCAAGGGTGAGGGCGGAGGTTTCGAGCTTCATGCGAGCTTCCTCCAGTTGGCGAGCAGCATCCAGATGAAGACCGGCGCGCCCACCAGCGCCATCACCACGCCGACGGGGACTTCGGCCGGGAGCGCCACGGTGCGGGCGACGAGATCGGCGGCGGACAGCGCCGTGGCGCCGGCCAGCGCCGAGACGGGCATCAGCAGCCGGTGGCCGGGGCCGACGGCCATGCGCATCATGTGCGGGATGATGAGGCCGACGAAGCCGATGATGCCGGATAGCGAGACCGAAGCGCCGACGGCGATGGCGGTAAGCAGGCCGAGCTTCAGGCGCAGCCGGTCGGTGTCTATGCCGAGGTGGCGGGCGGGGGCTTCGCCCAGCGCCAGCAGGTCGAGCGCGCGGTGGGTGCCGGCGAGTCCGAGCGAGGCGAGCGCGATCAGCAGCAGCGCCGGGGCCAGCACCGCCCATTCCGTCTGCGCGAACGAGCCGAGCATCCAGATGGCGAGCGCGCGCATCTGCGTATCGGTGGAGATATAGGTGGCAAGGCCGATCAGCGCTGCGCCGATGGCGTTGACGCCTATTCCGACGAGCAGCATCAGCACGGTTGCCTGCGGGCCGCCGCGTTTGCCGAGCGACAGGACGATGCCGATCGCGGCAAGCGCGCCGAGGAAGCTGAGCAGCGGCAGCAGGAAGGGGCGGAGCATGTCGATGCTGGCGAGCGGCGCCAGCCATGCCGCGCCGAAGACGAACCACACCGCGGCGCCCAGCGCCGCGCCGGTGGAAACGCCGAGCAGGCCGGGTTCGGCCAGCGGATTGCGGAACAGCGCCTGCAGCGCGCAGCCGGAGAGCGCCAGTGCAGCGCCAACTGCCAGCGACGCGAGGATGCGGGGCGCGCGGATCTCGCGCAGCACCATCACCGATCCGCCGTCGCCGTCCGCCAGCCCGAAAGCTGCAAGAAGGTCGGTGCCGCTGACCGGGACAGCCCCGAAGCGCAGGTTCGCCGCGATGCTGAGCACCAGCGCCACGCTGAGCCCGACGATCGCCAACGCCCCGCGGCTATGGCGGCTTGCAGCTGCCGGCGTTGCCGCCATGCTCGCCATCGTCAGCGCGCCGCGATCTGGCTGTTCAGCCTGGCGATGGCGTCGGGCAGGCGCGGGCCGAAGTTGAGGCCGGCGAGGCTGTCGACCACGAAGACGCGGTTCTTCTGCACGGCGGAGGTGCGGACGAGCGCCGGGTCGTTCCGGATGGCGTCCAGCCCGCCCAGCATGCCGACGACATGGCTGGGCACAAGGATGACGTCCGGGTTCGCGGCCAGCGCCGCTTCCGGGGAGAGCGGCTTGTAGCCGTCTGCCACGAAGGCGTTGCGCCCGCCGGACAGGCGGATCAGCGCGTCTCCCGCCGTGCCGGTTCCCGCAGCCAGTATGCGGCCGGGGGCATTGGCGAGGACGAGGATCATGCGCGGCCCGGCTTCCGGCTGGGTCTTTGGCAGGCGGGAGATTGTGGCGGCTGCGAGCTTTTCGCCTTCCTTTGGCAGCCCCAGAGCCGCGGCCACGGTGCGGATCTTGGCGGCGATGCCGGCCGCGCTCGGTTCATCGGGTACCGCCACCAGCTTTACCCCCGCACGCTCCACCTGCCGCAGCACAGCCTCGGGGCCGGCGCCCCTGGAGGCGAGGATCAGCGTCGGCCGGGTCGCCAGGATCGGCTCGGGCGCCAGTTGCCGCAGATAGCCGAGCTTCGGCAGCTTCGCCGTTTGCGCGGGATACATGGAGGTGTCGTCGACAGCGATGATCCTGTCGCCCTGCCCCAGGGCGAATACGATCTCGGTCACATCGCTGCCGAGCGTGACGATCCTGTCTTGCGCGTGCACCGCCGTTGCGGTGACGGCCAGAAGCAGCAGCCAGAGCCGTGAGAAGAGCTTCACAGCGACGGAATCTGGGCCGAAATCTGGGCCGGTATCGCCGCGACCAGCGCCTTCCAGCTTTCCAGCTCGGGCTTGCCGGGCTTTCGTTCGCCGAAGAACTGGCAGATCAGCTCGCCGGTATCGTCGAACAGCTCGATTGAGTGCACGGCGCTGTCGGTCTGCGGCTTCCAGACGGCATAGGCCGCGGCGATCTGGTCGGCCCGCAGGTGCAGGTTGAAGCCCGGGTCCAGCACGTTCAGCCAGGGCCCCATTTCCACCACCCGGTGGATCTGCCCGCTGTGGATCTGGATGCAGCCGCGGTTGCCGACGAAGCACATGATCGGCACCTCGGTGGACGCCGCTTCCTCCAGCAGCTGCTTCACCACGGCGGGGTCGATCCGCCGGGCGAACGGGTCGCCCACCAGCCGCATCGCCTGCTGCCGGCCGACGCCCTGCTTTTTCAGCAGCGCGAAGAAATCATGCACATCGGCAAGCTTCCACCAGCCGGCGCGCAGCGCCTCCACGTCGATCTCGGCGTCGGCCCTGTCGGCGGACTTGGGCGGATAGGCGACGATATGCAGCGGCCCGGAGGCGTCGGCGTCGGTGAAATCGGCCACCAGCTTGCCCCAGGCGTCCATGTTGGTGACGGGGCGGGCGAAGATCTTGTGGATGGCGATCCCGGCCTTGTCGAAGAACTGGATGCTGTGGCGGACGCCGCCCTTTTCCAGTGGCGTTTCCACCGCGAAGGCAAAGGCCCAGTGCGTCATGAACAGCCTGAGGTCGATGTCGTGGTTCAGCACCAGCCCCATCGCCGGTCCGATATCCAGATGATCGTAGGCGCCGTCCTTTTCGTGGACGCAGCTGGGGTTGCGGGTGAGCGCCATCACCACGCCCAGCTCGGGCACGCGCTTCAGGATGTCTGCGGCAGGCAGCTTCAGCCGCGTTACCTTCGCGGCATCCTGGTGCAGCAGCCATTCGGCTTCGGAAATGCCCAGCGCTGCGGCCTGATCTACGGCGCGCGCGGGGGCAGCGGGGCGGGTCTTCTCGACTGAACTGGTTTCCATGCTCTCTCTTTAGGTCCAATTGAGAGTCACTTGCAATATCAATCTACACGCGGCAATGCTGATGCGAGTCATTTGCGATAAAGGAAGAAGTTGCATGCGTGAGTCCAGGGGTCGAGCAGTTTTCGGTGTGTCGGTTGCCCGTATTGCCCGTATGCGGATGGGCCTGCTGGCGGCGCTCGCCGTCGCCCACCCGGCGCTCGCCGGCAATGCTGATGCCGGGGCCGATGCCGGGGCCGACGCAGCCGCCGTCGAAGCCGACATGAAGGCCATCACCGTCACCGCCACCCGCACGCCGCTGACGCTGCTGGAGGCGCCCGCCACCGTCACCGTCTTCGACGCGGACGCCATCGCCGACCAGATGGTCTCCGATATCCGCGATCTCGTCCGTTTCGAGCCCGGTGTCAGCGTCCGCCGCGCCCCCAGCCGCTTCGGCATGGCGCAGGGCTCCAGCGGCCGCGACGGCAACGCCGGCTTCAACATCCGCGGGCTGGAGGGCAACCGCGTGCTGATCCAGGTGGATGGCGTCCGCGTGCCCGACGGCTTCGAGTTCGGCGCGCAGGCAGCCGGTCGGGGCGACTATGTCGATCTGGGCCTGGTGAAATCGGTGGAAATCCTGCGCGGCCCCGGCTCCTCGCTCTATGGCAGCGACGGTCTGGCGGGTGTCGTCAGCTTCCTCACCGCCAACCCCGAAGACCTCCTCAGCGAAGGCCGCAACATCGGCCTGCTGGGTCGCGTCGGCTATGACAGCGCCGACGACCAGTGGAGCGGCACGGCGGCCGTTGCCGGCAAGGTCGGCGGCTTCTCGGCGCTTGCCGCCGCCACCATCCGCCGTGGCCACGAGCTGGACAATCAGGGCACCAACGACGCGCCAAACTCCACCCGCACGGCGCCGAACCCGCAGGATACCAGCAGCAATTCCTATCTCGGCAAGATCGCCTATGACTTTGGCAGCGGCCACCAGATCCGCCTCACCGGCGAACATCTGGAGGACAAGACCGACACCAATGTGCTCAGCGGCATCGCCCCGGTGGCGTCTCTGCCCACCAGCGTCATCGGCCTCACCGCGCACGACAGGATCAGCCGCGACCGCGTCAGCCTCGACTGGCGCTACCGGGCCCCGGGCGACGGCCTCGTTGAGAGCGCGATGCTGACCGGATACTGGCAGCAGGGCAAAAACTACCAATCGGCCTTTGAGGATCGGAAAAGCGCCGCCGATCGCAGCCGCATCAACAGCTTCGACAACGAGGTCTGGGGCCTCGCCGGCGATGTGGCGCTGGGCTTCACCACCGGCAGCCTCGGCCACCGGCTGGTGGCCGGCGGCGATTTCTCGAAGACGGTGCAATCGGGCGTCCGCGACGGCACCGTGCCGACGCCGCCGGAAACCTTTCCGACGGCCGCCTTTCCGAAGACCGACTTCACCCTTGTCGGGCTGTTCGTGGGCGACGAGATCCGCCTTGCCGACGACCGGCTGATCCTGTTCCCCGGGCTGCGCTTTGATCATTATGCGCTGAACCCCGAGGAAGACCCGCTGATCCCCAGCTTCAGTGGTGCTGACTCTTCCGGCTCGCGCCTGTCGCCGCGACTGGGGGCTACCTACAGGCTGTCCGACGGCTTCAGCCTCGTCGGCAACTATACCAGCGGCTTCAAGGCGCCGGCGCCATCCCAGGTGAACCAGTTCTTCGAAAATCTCACCTCGCCCTTCTTCGCCTACAGGACGATCCAGAACCCCGACCTGAAACCGGAAACCAGCCAGAGCTTCGAGGGCGGCTTCCGCGTCGACAGCGGCCCGGTATCCGGCTCGGTCACCGCCTTTACCGGCCGCTATCGCAACTTCATCAGCCAGGAGCAGGTCGGCGGCACCGGCACCGTCGCGAACCCGATCGTCTTCCAGTATATCAACCTCGCACGCGTCAACATCCATGGCGCCGAGGCTCGTTTCCAGGTGATGCCGATCGAAGGCTTTACCATCGACGGTTCGGTGGCCTGGGCCGAGGGCACCTCTGATCGGGACGGTGTGAAGACGCCGCTCCTCACCATCGATCCGCTGAAGTTCGTTGCCGGTCTTGGCTATCGCGATCCGGGCAACCGATTTGGCGGGCAGCTGATGGCGACGGTGGGAAGCCGCAAGGAATCCAGCCAGACGACGGGGCTATGCACCCCGTCCTGCCTGCGGCCGGGTGGCTATACGGTGCTGGATGCAACGGCCTTCTTGAAGCTGGGCGAGATGTTCACGCTGCGCGCCGGGCTCTTCAACATCCTCGACGCGACCTACACCGAATGGGCCGACATCCGGGGCATCGCCGACACGGCGGCGAACCGCGCCGTGGCCGATGCATGGACGCAGCCGGGCCGCAACTTCAGCGTCTCGCTGAGCGCGCGTTTCTGAAGCGTCCTGGCCGGGCGCTCCGCCGAGCGCCCGGCATGGCGCGACAGGCGCCGCCAGCCGGTCGGAGCGGCCATTGCCGGCAGCATCCTAACCAGGTCAGGCGTTCAGGGCAGGATGATGCGAAACAGCGCACCCCCCTCGGGCGCCTTCTCGACGGCGATGCTGCCGCCGTGCGCCGTCGTCACCTGCCGCACGAAGCTGAGCCCGACGCCGTGCCCCTCGGCGCGGGTGGTGTAGAAGGGGAGGAAAATATCCTCGCGGCGTTCCGGCGGGATGCCGGGGCCGTTGTCGGCGACTTCCAGCAGCACCGCCCCGGTGGCAGAGCGGGCGGCATGGAACCGCACCAGCGGTTCCGGCCCGGCGCCTGCCGCCGCGGCGGCATTGCGCAGGATATTGAGCGAGAGCTGCGCCAGCAGTTGCGGGTCGCCGTCTATCTGCAGGCCGTCGGCGATCTCGCGCACCAGCCGAACCCCGGCGCTTGTCGGATCGGCGACAAAGATGCGCAGGATCTCGTCCGCCCAGGGCGCCGCCTCGAAGCTGCGGCGGTGGACGACGGGCGCAGAGGCAAAGCTGCGGTAGCTTTCCACGAAGCGGTGCATGCCCTCGGCCCGGCGGGCGACGGTGTCGATCGCGGTGCGTGCCTCGGCCAGTTCCGGATCGCCGCCCAGTGGCGAGGCGGCGAGCAGGTCCGCCGCCGTACGGGCAAGCGAGGTGACCGGCGTCAGCGAGTTCATGATCTCGTGCGTCAGCACCCGCACCAGATCGCCCTGTGCCGCCATTTCGGCGCTGCCCAGCATGTTCTGCACCGGCAGCAGCGAGACGATCCGCACATCCTCGCCCATCCGCTCGACGCGGGCGGATTCCAGGATCGTGCGCTGGCCGGTGCCGTCCATCGCCATGCGGGTCAGCCGGCGCCCGGCGGCCGGCTGCGCCAGCGCCGACACGAACTCGCTGCCAAAGACGGCGAAATCCTGTAGTCGATTGCCGCCGATGGCGCCGAACTGTCGCCGCGCGGCCTTGTTCAGCAGCCGCACCCGGTCGCCGTCGTGGATGGTGAGAAGCGCGATCGGCGCATCGTCGACGATGGCGCCCAGGAATCGCGCCTCGTCCGCTGCCTCCATCCGCCGTTTGCCGAGGTCGATTATGGCGCCGTCCAGCGCCTCCCCCAGCCGGTCGAAGCCGACCCCCTTTCCCAGCCCGAAGCGCTGGGCGAAATCGTCGTAGCGGACGGCGTCTATGAAGCGCGCAACAGCGCGGTTGGTGCGGCCCAGCTGATACCAGAGCGCCCAGATCGCGAAAGCAGCGCCGATCCCCAGCACGATCCGCACCGCAGGCATCCCCGGCTGGCGGAACGACAGCAGGAACAGCAACGGCAGCACAATCGCCAGCGCCAGCCGCAGCGCCAGCCCCCATTCCGCGCGGCGGGCAAGGCTGGGGAGGCTAAAGCCCATGCTTCTCCATCCGGCGATAGACAGCCGCGCGGGTCAGCCCCAGCTCGTTGGCGGCAAGGGTGATATTGTAGCCGTGCTTGCGCAGCGCCCGCTCCACCATCTGCCGCTCGGCGCGCTCCAGATTCAGGTCCTCGCTGCCCGCCGGCATCTGCATCTGCAGCCGCTCGCTGCGGGGCATCGGGAAATCCTCCAGCTGATAGGCATCGCCCTGCGCCAGGATCACCGCCCGCTCGCAGGCGTGGCGGAGCGCCCGGATATTGCCGGGCCAGTCATAGTCGCCCAGCGCCTTTGCCAGCGGCGCCGAAAGCGCCCGCCGGGGGGCGCCATAGCGGCGTTCGTAGAGATGCAGGAAATGCGTCAGCAGCAGCGGGATGTCCTCGCGCCGGTCGCGCAGCGGCGGCAGCTCGATCTCCACGGTGTTCAGCCGGAACAGCAGATCCTGCCGGAAGCGCGCCGGATCGTTCAGGCTCTCGTGCGGCAGGTTGGTGGCGGCGATCACGCGGATGTCCAGCGGGGCGGGCGTGTTCGAACCGAGCGGCGTCACCTCGCGCCGCTCCAGCGCGGTCAGCAGCTTCGGCTGCAGCGTCAGCGGCAGGTTGCCGATCTCGTCGAGAAACACGGTGCCGCCCTTGCCGGCCGCCAGCCGCCCGGTGCGGTCGGATCGCGCATCCGTGAAGGCGCCCTTCACATGGCCGAACAGCTCCGATTCAAACAGCGTCTCGCTGACCGAACCGAGATCGACCGACACCATCACCTGCCCGGCCCGGCGCGAGCGGCGATGCAGTTCGCGCGCCACCAACTCCTTGCCGGTGCCGTTCTCGCCCAGGATCAGCACATTGGCGTCGGTGGGCGCAGCGCGCTCGATCAGCGATCGCACATGATCCATCGCCCGCGAATTGCCCAGCATCGGCGCTTCGCCCGCGGGCGTTGTCAGCTCCACCGCCCGCTCGCGTTCCTGCCGGGCGCTGCGCCGCGATTGGCGGAGTGCGGCGGCCGAGGAAGCGGTCGCGAACAGGCGCTCGTTGGTCCAGGGCTTGGCAACGAAATCGGTGGCGCCGCCCTTGATCGCGTCGACCGCGATTCCGATCCCGGCGTGGGCGGTAATGATGACGACGGCGGCCTCCGGATCGTGCGCCAGGATCCGCGCCAGCCAGCTGAACCCCTCGCGCCCGTCGGTGGCGCCGCGGGCGAAATTCAGGTCCAGCAGGATGAGGTCGGGCGAGGAGGTCGCCAGCAGTTGCATCAGCGCTTCCGGGTGGCTCAGCGTCACCACCTCGCGGAAGGCCTGGCGGATGGCGAACCTTGCCGCCAGCGCAATGTCCGCGTCGTCGTCGACGATGACCGCCTGCCCGAACATCTTCTCCTGCGGCATTGCCATCCTTCCGCGCTGTTTCTGGCGGCTCGCCGCATCGGGCGCAATCCTGCAAAGTTCGTGCCGGCCCGGAACCTGGCACGCTTCCTGCTGTGAACACCGGTATGACCAGCAATCCCCTTGCAGCCGGCCCGATGCCTGTCCGCTATCGGACAGTCACTGTCCGTTTTCGGACAGTGACGCAATGACTGTCCTCAACCTGCAGACCCCGGAACAGAAGGATGCGCCGGTCGCCGGCGCAGCGATGGACCGCGTGATCGTGCGCAAGCGGATCGACAGGCGTGTGCTGGCCGCAGGCGCGGCGCTGGCCGTGCTGATGCTGGTCCTCATCTGGTGGCAGTTCGCGCCGCGCGCCGGATCGCAGACCATCACCGCCGAACGCACCACCATTTCCACCGTGAAGACGGGCGTGTTCGAGGATTTCCTGCCGCTTCGCGCACAGGTGAAGCCGCTGGTCACTGTCTATCTGGATGCCGTCGAGGGCGGCCGCGTCGACGAGTTGCTGGTGGAGGATGGCGCCACCGTCGAGAAGGGGCAGCTGCTCGCCAGGCTTTCCAATGCCGAGCTGCAGCTTTCCACGCTGGCCCGGCAGACCGAAGTCGAGCAGCAGCTGAACAACATGCGCAGCCAGGAATTCGCGCTGGAGCAGAGCCGCCTGGCCAACCGCCGCTCCATCATCGAGGCGCAGCTGGATGTGGCAAAGGCAAAACGCCAGTATGATGTGCAGGCGCCGCTGGCTGAGCGCGGCTTCGTCGCCGGCAAGGCGTTCCGCGATACCGAGGATAATTTCGCCGCCCAGAAATCCCGCCTGCAGGTTCTGGAACAGGGCGCGAAGACCGAGGAAAAGCTGCAATCCAGCCAGCTGGCGCAGCTCCGCGCGGCCGCCGCCTCGCTGCAGTCCAGCCTCGCCATTGCGCGCGGCAGCCTCGATTCCCTCAACCTGCGCGCGCCCGTTTCGGGCCGGCTGTCCGCCTTCTCCATCGAGATCGGCCAATCCATGCAGAAGGGCGCCCGGCTGGGGCAGATCGACAGCCCGGGCCGCAACAAGCTGGTCGCCGGGATCGACGAATATTATCTCGGCCGCATCGAGCCGGGGCAGAAGGCGACGCTGGAGGTGGCGGGCAGGATCCACCCGCTGAAGGTCTCGCGCATCATGCCGCAGGTGACCAACGGCCAGTTCCAGATCGACCTGGTGTTCGAGGGCGCGGAACCGGAAGGCCTGCAGCGCGGCCAGACGCTGCAAGCCAAGCTGGTGCTGGGCGATCCGGCGCCGGCGCGCCTCATCCCCAACGGCAGTTTCTATACGGAGACGGGCGGCAACTGGGTGTTCGTGGTGTCACCCGATGGCCGCACCGCCGAACGCCGCGACGTGCGCCTTGGCCGCCGCAACGCCGATTTCATCGAAGTGCTCGACGGGCTGGATCCGGGCGAGCGCGTCATCACCTCGCCCTACACGGGCTTCGCAGACAAGACCCGGCTTCAACTGGAAGCCGCTTCGGAAGGGACCAACTGATGTCGCTGCTTACCATGAACGACTTGTCGAAAAGCTATCGCACCGAGACGCTGGAAACCGCCGCGCTGGACGGTGTGAGCCTGGAGATCGGCGAGGGCGAGTTTGTCGCCATCATGGGGCCGTCCGGCTGCGGCAAATCCACCCTGCTGAACGTGATGGGGATGCTCGACGGCCCGACCGGTGGTTCCTACCGCTTTGCCGGGCAGGAAGTGGCGGGCCTGCGTGAATCGCAGCTGGCCGAAACCCGCAAGAAGTACATCGGCTTCATCTTCCAGAGCTTCAACCTGGTCGACGAGCTGACCGTGCGCGAGAATGTCGAACTGGCGCTCCTCTATCACAATATCCCCGCCGCCGAGCGCAAGGCGCGGGTGGAGAAGGTGCTGGACAAGGTCGGTATCGCCCATCGCGCCGGCCACCGTCCGGCGCAGCTTTCCGGCGGCCAGCAGCAGCGGGTGGCCGTGGCGCGGGCGCTGGTGGCCGAGCCGAAGCTGATCCTGGCCGACGAACCCACCGGCAACCTCGATACCGCCCACGGCGAGGAAGTGATGCGGATGCTCCGCCAGCTGAACGTGGAGGGCTCGACCATCGTCATGGTCACCCACTCGCCCTCGCACGCCGATTATGCCGGCCGCGTCATCAACATGCTCGACGGCCGCATCGTGGTCGAGCGTCGCCGCGCAGCCTGATCGAAGGAACACTTCCCATGTGGCGCAACTATCTCACCGTCGGCCTCCGCTCGCTGGCGAAGAACCGTCTCTACAGCTTCATCAATATCCTTGGCCTCGCCATCGGCCTTGCCGCCTGCCTGATGATCCTGCTCTTCGTGCGCTATGAGCTGAGCTATGACCGCTGGCTGCCGGACAGCGACCGCATCTATCAGCTGCAGAGCTGGTACAAATCGAGCGAGACGGGCGAGGAAGACAAGCTGCAGATGACGCCGTTCATCTCCGGCAAGCGCGTCGCCAAGGATTTCCCGCAGGTGGAACGCGAAGCGTTCGTGATGCAGGGCGAACCGGTGTTCCTGAAGGACGGCGAGGCGCTGTCCACCAAGGACTATCTCTACGCTGACGCCAACCTGCTGCGGCTGATGCCGCTGCCCATGTTGAAGGGCAATGTCGCCGGCCTGGACCAGCCGGGGAATGTCGTCCTTTCCGAAACGGAGGCGATGCGCCGCTTTGGCACCACCGATGTCGTCGGCAAGACGATCAGCCTGATCGCCAAGGGCATCACCTGGGATTTCCATGTGGTGGGCGTGATGAAGGACCTGCCCAAGAACAGCAGCCTGAGGGCGAACGCCATCATGACCATCGACATCCGCCGCTGGATGGCGCTGGAGCAGGAAGCGCTGGAATGCTGGGGCTGCCAGTTCGGATTCTCGTTCCTGAAACTGAAGCCCGGATCGGACGTCGGCGCGATGCGCCTTGCCATGCCGGCGTGGGAAAAGCGCAACATCCCCGACGAGGATTTCGGTGGCACCCGCTTCAACCAGGGCGACGACCAGAACTGGATCTTCGCCAACCTGCGCGACGTCCACACCGGCGAAGCACAATCCGCCTCGATCACACCGAGCAACGACCGCAAGACGATCGCCACCTTTGCCGTGGTGGCTTTGCTGATCCTGGGGATGGCAATCGTCAACTTCACCAACCTCTCCACCTCGCGCGCCAGCCAGCGCGCCCGCGAAGTGGCGCTGCGCAAGGTGCTGGGCGCCAACCGCCGCCAGCTGATCCTGCAGTTTCTCGGCGAATCGCTGCTGGTGACGGCCATTTCGATGCTGCTGGCGCTGGCGCTGGTCGAGCTGCTGATGCCGCCGTTTGCGGCGTTCCTCGATGCCGACCTGAAGGTGACATATTTCGGCGAAGGCGGCATCGCGCCGGCGATCCTGTTGCTGGTGCCGCTGGTGGGCCTGCTGGGCGGCCTTTACCCGGCCTTCTTCCTGTCGCGCTTCCAGCCGGCGCATGTGCTGAAGGCCAATAAGTCGGCGGCGGAAACGCCCGGTTCGGGGCATCTGCGCAGCGCGCTGGTGATCGGCCAGTTCGCCGTCTCCATCGGCCTCATCATCTGCACCGCCATCATCTACATGCAGACCGTCTATGCCCGCAGCGTCGACCCCGGCTACCAGCGCGGCAATATCCTGCAGGTCGATGATCTTGGCCGCTACCAGCTGCACGACAAGGGCCGGCTGATCGCCGACACCATGCGCCGCATCGAAGGGGTGGAGGCTGTCGGCCGCACCGGCATCGGCGTCGCAACCGACAACAACAGCAACACCGGCTTCCTGGTGCCCGGCAAGGCGGAGCCGGTGAGCATCGGCCAGTACAGCGTCGACGCCGGCTTCAAGGACGCCATGGGGCTGAAGCTGCTCGCCGGCCGCTGGTTCGAGGATGGCCGGCTGATGGACGATTCCTCGCTGCCGTTCCCCAACAGCGACGAGGCCGAGCGGGCGCTGGCGGCGCGCGGCACCAACATCGTCATCAACGAACTGGCGGCCCGACGGCTGGGCTTTGCCAATCCCGGCGACGCCATCGGCAAGACCTTCCGCGCCGGCTATGTTTCCAACGAAAACGGCAGCGTTCCGGCGACCATCATCGGCGTCGTGCAGGATGCGCGCTTCCGATCGGTGCGGACGCCGCTGCAGCCGATGTCGTTCCGCATGACCGAGGAAGGGCAGGGGCAGCTGATCGTCCGCTACAAGGGCGACCCTACAGCCGTCCGAGGCCGGGTGGAGCAGGCGTGGAAATCGATCGTCCGCGACGTGCCGTTCAGGGCCGAGTTCAGCGAGGACATCATCCAGGAGCTGTACAAGGCCGAGGACGCGCGTGCGAAAACCTTCGCGGCGTTCGCGCTGCTGTCGGTGATCGTCGGCTGCCTCGGGCTGTTCGGCCTCGCCTCGTTCACGGCAGAGCGGCGCACCAAGGAGATCGGCATCCGCAAGGTGCTGGGCGCGCGAACCCGCGACATCGTGCAGCTCTTGATCTGGCAGTTCTCGAAGCCGGTGGTGATCGCCAATCTGATCGCCTGGCCGGTCGCCTGGTGGCTGATGCGCGATTGGCTGAACGGCTTCGACGCGCGGATCGACCTTGGCTTCGGGCCGTTCCTGATCGCTGGCTTCGCGGCGTTGGGGATCGCGGCCGCCACCGTCGCCGGCCATGCCTTCCGGGTGGCGCGCGCCAACCCGATCCACGCGCTGAGATACGAATAACCGGATGTGAACAGGCCGCGTCCGCCCCCCGGACGCGGCCCTGCGGCAGGTGCCGGCGAAAGCCGGCGCCTGCCGACAGCAGGTTCGGCGTAGACGCAACGTGAAGCCTCGCGTAGCCAGCGGCCGCGGGTGTTTTCCGTTCAGCTAACGCTAATGCGTTTGACTTGCATTATAGGTGCCAATAAGGCCGACTCCATCAAAAGGAGTCGACATGCGCGTCCTGTTTCAATCTGCCTCGATCATTGCCTTCAGCCTGATTTCCGTTGCCGCGCAGGCCGATGAGGTCGCCCCTGCGGAGTCTGCCGCCGAAGATATCGTGGTCACGGGCGAAAAGGTCGCGCGCGGCCTGCAGGAAACGACGGCTTCGGTCGGCGTCGTCACGTCAAAGCGTCTTGAAGAGGAAGTGATCGAATCGCTTTCCGACGTGTTCCAGCGCACGGTCAATGTGTCCGAAACCTATGGCAGCTCGGGCTTCACGATCCGCGGCATCGCCAACCGCGGGGTTTCGGGCGGCGGCGACGCGCCCACCGCTACCATCTTCGTCGATGGCGCGCCGCTGGTGCAGGAGGTGATCGGCAACGGCCCCACCGACATGTGGGACGTGACGCAGGTGGAAATCTTCCGCGGGCCGCAATCCACCATCCAGGGCCTGAACGCGCTGGCCGGCGCCATCCACATCCGCACCCAGGACCCGACGATGGACTGGAGCGGCAAGGCCCGCGCCATCGTCTCCAGCTTCAACACCCGCAACTTCGCCATCGCCGGCGGCGGCCCGATCGTCGCCGACGAACTCGCTTTCCGCGTCTCGGCGGAAAAGCGCGATTCCGACGGCGAGGTATGGAACCCGACACGCGAGGTCAACGATGCTCCGGTCGACACCATCCAGCTGCGCGGCAAGCTGCTGTGGACGCCGTCCGCACTGCCCGGCTTCGAGGCGCGTGCCGGCTGGTCCCATTTCGAGGGCGATACCGGCTATAGCTGGACCTATGTCGACACCACGGTCGACGACTTTTTCAACAACCGCCAGAACCCGTCGGATTCGCCGAACACCTCGCACACCAACACCGATCAGGGCGTGCTCGATCTGCGGCAGGATCTGGGGAGCGGCTTCAGCCTGACCTCGCTTACAACCTATACCACGGCCGAAACGCTGCGCGCCTACGACGGCGACCAGACCCCGCAGCCGCTGGCGTTCGGCTACAATTTCTCCGACAGCAAGACCTTCACCCAGGAACTCCGCCTCAATTACGAGAGCGAGAAGCTGAGCGGGCTCGTCGGCCTCTATTACTACAACCGCGACCAGAAGTCCGGCTCGGCCAGCCAGTCGCTGGTGCCGACGCCGGGCAGCACCATCACCGGCCTGCTGCTCTCCAGCGGCCTCGATCTGGCGACTGCCACCTATATCTCGTCGATGTATGTCGCAGCACTCCCGGTGATCCCGGTGGACTACAGCTCGGATGCCTCCAGCAAGGTCGAGACCTTCGCCATCTTCGCCGACGGCCGTTACCATTTCAACGACCGGCTCTCGCTGCTGGCCGGCTTCCGCTATGACCGGGAAACGAACCGCTTCGGCGTCGACCAGGTGGCGACCTTTGTCGGCACCTATCCGAACCCGGCCGATTTCGGCCCCTTCGGCCCGGCGATCGCCGCGATCAACTCCGGGGTTGCGGGCTTCGTGGCGCAGGCATCGGGCAGCACCGCGCCCACCAACCGCACCTTCAACGCCTTCCTGCCGAAGATCGGCCTCAACATGGACTGGACGGACGATCTCTCGACTGCCTTCGTCATCCAGCGCGGCTATCGATCGGGCGGCAGCAGCATGAACACCGCGCGCTCGCAGTCCTTTGCCTATGATCCGGAATATACCTGGAACTACGAACTGTCGTTGCGCTCGCAGTGGCTGGATGGGGCGCTGACGGTCAACGCCAACGCCTATTATGTCGATTGGAAGGACCAGCAGACGACGGTCAACTTCGGCCTCAACCTTTACGACTATCACACCGTCAACGCCGGCACCTCGCACCTCTATGGCTTCGAGATCGAGGCGGCGCATCGCGTCTCCGAGGCGTTCGACTGGTATCTTGGTCTCGGCCACAACCGGACCAGGTTCGACGATTTCCAGACCGATGTCGGCACCGTGACCGACCTTTCCGGCATGGAATTCCCCTATGCGCCGCACTGGACGCTGTCGGCCGGCGCCAACGCCCGCTTCCTCGATGGCTTCAGTGCCAACCTCAACGCCAACTACCGCAGCTCGGTCTATACCGACGTTTCGGTGCCACAGTCCGATACCAGGGTCGGCGCCCGCACCGTCGTCAACACGCGGGTCGGCTATCAGGCGAAACACTGGTCGGCCTCGCTGTTCGTGAACAACCTCTTCGACGAGCAGTATATGCAATATTACACCGGCTATTACGGCGGTTCGGCGGCGCTCGGCGCCTCCCGCACCATCGGTGTCGTTCTGGAAGCCGGGTTTTGAGCGACACAGCCTTCCCTGGCTGGCTGCTGCTGATCCTGGCGGGCGGGCTGACGGGGGCGTGGATGCTGCGCCGCTCGTGGAACCTGCGGCAGGGCAGCACCGGCTGGCGCCTTGGCGGCTGGGCATTGCTGACTGCAACCCTCGTCTGGCCGGCCTTCATCCTGGGTCCGGCGAAGGGTCCGTTCCTGGCGCTGGCCCTGATCCCGGTGGCGGCGCTTGCGCTGGTCGCGGCCAGCCATGAGCTGCGTGCAGCGAAATCCCCGAAAGCGGCGCGCGAAAGTCTTGCGCCGGAGCCTGCAGACCGGCCGACGACGCGCTGGCGCACGACCCTGCGCTGGCTGCTGGCAGGGCCGATCGGCATGGTGGCTGCCATGGGTGTCGGCATCTGCTATGCCGTCTGGGTGCCCGGCGAGGCGCAGACGCGCCTGCTGATCGGCGGGCTGATCGTGCCGGTGGTGTGGGGGGCGTGCATGGCCTGGACCCTGGCAGACAGCCGCATCGTCCGCGCCACCGCGGTGCTGCTCGGCACCGCCCTTGTCGGTTTCGGCCTCTCCATCCTGAAGGGCTTTGCATGAACGCGCCCACTTCCAGCCGCAGCTGGACGCCGTCGCCCGATTTCGTCCGCGCCGTGCTGAAGGGGCACAGCGGGCTGGGCCTTGCCTTTGCCGCGGCCATCTATCTCGTCTGCCTCACGGGCACGCTGGCGGTGTTTGCCAATGAATTCCACCGCTGGGAAAACCCTGGCGCGCCGCGCATGGCGTCGGTTTCCGATGCCGCCGTACAGACCGCCTATCAGGCGGCGATGCGGCAGGCGGGCGACGGGGTGGAGCATGTCTATATCACCATTCCCAGCCCGCAGCTTCCCTGGCTGATGGTCACCGCCGACAAGGGCGGCGAGCTCAGCGCCTTCCTCGCGACGGAGAATGGCGAGCTGGCAGGTCCGGCCGCAGACAGCTGGACCGAGTTCCTCACCCGTCTGCACGTCAACCTGCACCTGCCGCGCACCATCGGCCTGTTCATCGTCGGGCTGACCGGGGTGGCGCTGCTCTCCTCGCTGATCTCCGGCATCCTCGCCCATCCGCGCATCTTCCGGGACGCCTTCCACCTGCGGCTCGGCGGATCGCGCCGGCTGCAGGAGGCGGACCTGCACAACCGGATCGGCGTCTGGGCGCTGCCCTTCCATGTCATCGTCTCGCTCACCGGCGCGCTGCTCGGCCTGCAACTGCTGATCGTCGGCGTCCTCGGTCTCGCCCTGTTCAAGGGCGACACCGACAAGGTCTATGACCTGTTTTTGCCGCCGCATCCGGTAGACGACGCCCGCCCGGCGCCTGCACTCGATCTCGGGCCGATGTTCGCCCAGATCCGCAGCAAGGTTCCCGACGGCCGCGTCTCCTATGTCTTCATCGAGCATCCAACGGAGATGGGCGGCGCGGCGCTGTTCAACGTCGACGCCCGGCCCGATCGGCTGTCAGCCGTGGATGCCTACACCTTCGATCGCACGGGCAAGCTCTATTATGCGAAGACCGTGGACGACACCAACCTCGGCGAGCGCATCCTCGGCGCGCTGGGCCCGCTGCATTTCGGCACCTTCGGCGGCGGCCTTCTGAAGATCGTCTATGGCATCCTCGGCCTTGGCCTTTCCTATCTGGCGGTCGGCGGCGTTCTGATCTGGCTCGCCCGCCGGCGCGACAAGGGTCGCCCGGCGCCTGGTTGGGAGAAGGTCTGGACGGCGGTAACCTGGGGCCAGCCGCTGGCGCTGGCGGCGGCCGCCCTTGCCGCCGTCGTCGCCCCTGCCGTCACCGTTTCCGTGCTGATCGGCATCTGGGGCGGGCTCACCATCGCCACCGTTGCAGGGGCACGCGCCTTTGATCGGCTGACCCTCTCCCGCCTGGGCCGCGGCCTTACCGGCGGGCTGCTGGTGCTGACGGCGATCCTCCACATCGCGCTCCATGGCAGCGGCGATCCCATGGCGCTGGTTGTCAACGCCGTGCTGCTCGCCACCGGCCTCGGCCTTGTCGCCCCTGTCTGGAAGGGCATGCGGCAGCCGGCCTGAGGTTCAGGCCGGGTTGCATCTTATCCCTCACATAGACCTGCCCGCCATAAAGTGGCGCCTTGGCAGACACAAGATCGCCTTGCGGCCGGCCCCCCAAGTTAAGACGGGTCGCGCAAGCTCCGCTTCCCGCCTATCCGGGCAGGGAATTCTTCGGAGACGCACATGGACAGGCTGTTCGAACCGATGACGCTGCTGCGCGGCCCGGCGTGGAAGAACCGCTTCATGCTGGCGCCGCTCACCAACCAGCAAAGCCATCCCGACGGGCGGCTCTCCGATGCGGAATATCGCTGGCTGACCATGCGCGCCACCGGCGGCTTCGGGCTGGTGATGACGGCAGCGTCGCATGTGCAGGCGGCGGGGCAGGGTTTCCCCGGCCAGATCGGCTGTTTTGGCGATGAACATCTGGAGGGGCTGACACGGCTTGCGGCCGGGATCCGGGCTGGTGGGGCGGTTTCGTCGGTGCAGCTGCACCATGCCGGGAATCGTGCGCCGAAGGAGCTGGTGGGAACGCCGGTGTGCCCGTCGGATGATGCGGAAACCGGGGCGCGGGCACTGACGCTGGCCGAGGTGGAGGCGGTGCGGGATGATTTCATCGCCGCTGCAAAACGCGCGGAAAAGGCCGGCTTCGACGGTGTCGAGGTGCATGGCGCGCATGGCTATATCCTCGCGCAGTTTCTTTCGCCCGAGGTCAATCGGCGCGATGACCGCTATGGCGGCAGTCTGGAGAACCGCGCCCGGCTGATCCTCGAAGTCCTCGCCGGAATCCGCGCCGCCTGCCGCCCGGATTTCCAGCTCGGCCTGCGCCTGTCGCCCGAGCGTTTCGGGCTGGTCCTGCCGGAAATCCGCGAGGTCGCCGCCGAGATCCTGCGCGCCGGGCAGATCGACTATCTGGACATGTCGCTGTGGGACATCGGCAAGGAGCCGATGGACGACGCGTTCAAGGGCCGCACATTGATGAGCCTGTTCACCGAGCTGCCGCGCGGGGACGTGAGGCTGGGCGCGGCGGGCAAGGTGATGGGCGCGGAATCGGCGAAGTCGTTGCTGGACGCCGGTTGCGATTTCGTCGTCGTCGGGCGCGGCGCCATCCTGCGCCACGATTTCCCCGAGCGTGTCCGCCACGACAACGCCTACAACTCGCCGACGCTGCCGGTGACTGCCCGGCACCTGATGGACGAGGGGCTGAGCAGCGGTTTCGTCGACTATATGAAGAACTGGAAGGGCTTCGTCGCTTAAGGCACGATGTTCCCGAAGATCGCCGAGCTGACCGTCGGCGAGCCCGGCCCACCCGCAAGCAGGCAGGTGCGGGCGCCGGCCACCGGATTGCTGCTTTCGCCGCGCAGCTGCCGAACTGCCTCCACCGCCAGCCCGATGCCGTGGATGAAGCCCTGCGCCAGATTTCCGCCCGCGGTGTTCACCGGCAGCTTGCCGCCGTCGGCGATCAGGTTATCGAAGCGGATCACCTCGGCGGCGCTTTCGTAGCTGCAGAAGCCGTGGTCGATCAGCGACATCACGCCCTGTGCATCGAAATTCTCATAGAGCTGCACGACGTCGATATCGGCAGGCGACAGGCCGGTCTGCGCATAGAGATTCCGCGCTACCGAACGGAAACCCGCGGTCGCGTAGAGATCCTCGCGGTCGTTATCGAGCAGGTCGCCCCAGCCAGCCTCCGTCCCCTGCGCGCAGCCGAGCAGATAGACGGGCGGCTTTGCAAGGCTGCGCGCATGTTCGGCGGAAACCAGCAGCAGCGCACCGGCGCCGTCATTCTCGCGGCTGCAATCGAACAGGCGGAACGGCTCGGCGATCAGCCGCGAGCTGCGCAGCGCCTCGATGTCGAACGTCTGGCCATAGGCCACCGCCTCCGGATTGCGGCTTCCGTGGTGATAGGAGGCGCGGACCAGATCCTCTACGATGTCGCGCGGCACGCCATGATGTTCGAACAGCCGGTTGGCGCGAATGGCGCAGACCTGCGCCGGGCTGACCACCCCGGCCGCCAGCATATGATCGTTGAGGTGATGCGCCATCACGGCCGCCGACAGCCGGCCGCTGGAGCCTTCGACCAGGGCGCGGAAGACGACGACAGCCTTTGCCTGCCCGGAAAGAATGGCCGACGCCGCTATGCCGAAGGCGCCTGCAATGCCGCCGCCGCCGCCGCCCCAGACGGCGGCCGACCAGTTGAGCTCGCGGATGCCCAGCTCCGGCATCAGCCGGACGGGTTCGTTCTTGTCGTCGCCATAGGAGACGAAGCCGTCGATATCGGCGGGGTCGAATCCGGCTTCTGCGCAGGCGGCAAGGATCGCGTCCACCAGCACGCTGCGCTCCGGGAGCGGAGAGGCGCCGCGCTTGTATTGGCGCAGGCCCACGCCGGCGATGGCGGTGCTGCCATAGAGCGGGTGCGTCACAGGCGGCTCCAGAGGATGGTGGGGATGGTTTCGTCGCCCACGCGGGTTGCGCCGATGGCCCCGGTCAGCGGCTCGCCGATCTTCGGGTCGATGCGGTCGGGGTCCGTCAGCCGCCCATAGAGGCGGATGCCGCACCCGTCGATTTCGGCGACGATGCTGGTGAAGGGCAGCTCCAGCCCCTCGGTCAGCCCGAAGCGGTGCCAGGTCCGGGTCCAGGCGAAGACGCTGGCGCGCATCGGCAGCTCTTCCCAGCGCATGTCGGTGGCACCGCACTGCCCGCAGCGATGCGCGGCAGGCCAGGTCCAGCGCCCGCAGCTGGCGCAGCGCGGCAGCAGCAGGCGCCCCTCGGCCAGCCCCTGCCAATAGGGTGCATCCTCGCCGCGATAGTGGCTCATTTGGCTGTCCAGCGGATCGGCAGGGTTTCCAGTGCCATCACCGTGCCGGTGCGGAAATGCCGCTCGGCGCCGGGCAACAGCTCGAAGCTGGAAATCCGGCTGAACCAGACTTCGGTGAGGATGCGGATTTCGGCGCGGCCCAGTACATGGCCGACGCACAGATGCGGCCCGGTGGAGAAGGTGATGTGCTGCGCCCGCTTGCGGTCGATATCCAGCAGGTTCGGCTGCTCGAAACGGCGATCGTCGCGGCTGCCCACCGGCAGCAGGTTCAGCACCATGTCGCCTTCGCGGAAGGGCACGCCCAGCAGATCCTTGTCCTTCACGACAAGGCGCGGCGTGTTCACCACCCCGAACGCCCGCACGGCTTCGTCGGCAAAGGCCTGCGCCAGCCCTTCCGGATCGGCCGCCAGCCGCGCCTGGAGCTCCGGCATCTGCGCCAGCTGCTGGAAGGCAAAGCCGGTGACGTTGGTGACGGTGTCCATCCCGCCCAGAAACAGCACGAAGCTCATGGCGAGGATCTCGTCGTCGTTCATCCGCCGCCCGTCGCCCATGTCGGCGTGCACGAAATGGCTCATCAGTTTGTCGTCGGGGTTGGCGCGCTTTTCGTCGACCAGCCCCTTCAGGATGCCGAGAATCTGTGCGGAGAGTGCCCCCAGCGCCTCGGCATCGTTCTGGTTGTCGAAGAAGCTTTCTGCGAGATGGCGGAATTCCGGCAGCCGGGCGAGGTCCATCCCCATCAGCTCCATGAATACGGAAACCGGGAAAAGCTTGGCCACTTCGGCCATGAAATCGCCCTCGCCGTTTGCCAGAATGCCGTCGACGATCGTTTCCGCCCAACGCTGGATATGCGGGTTCAACGCCTTCACTGCGACAGGCCCGAACATCGGCGCCATCGCCTTTCGATAGGGCAGGTTTTCCGGCGGATCGAGGCTCAAGGGAATGAAGAAGGGCGGGTTCGGCACGCGCGGGATCTGCATTTCCCGCACCGAAAAATGCTCGGGGTCGCTGACGACCTCGGCAATTGCATCCATCCGCTTCACCATCCAGTGGCCGCCGTTGGCCGGCGTCCAGAAGATGTCGGGCGCCTGCGCCAGCGCCGCGACATAGCTGGTGTGCACGTCGCTCTCGATGCGCGGATCGGCATAGATATCGAAATCGAAGACCAGATGGTCGGGCACATGCGCTGGCACGGTCATGGAAACGGCTTTCTATCGGACCTTGGGCAGGCGCTCGTGCGCGCCGGCATAGATTTCGCGGACGGCAGGCTTGGACAGCTTGCCGGTGGCGAGGCGCGGCAGCGGCTCGGCGGAAAAGGCGACGTAGCGCGGCACCTTGTAGTTGGAGAGGTTGAGGTCGCAGTGGCGAATCAGCTCGGCGACATCGACTTCGGCCGGCCCATGATAGACCAGCAGCGGCGTCTCCCCGAAGCGCGCGTCGGGCGCGGAAATCACCAGCGCCTCGACGATGCCGGGAAACTCGCTGACAACTCGCTCCACCTCGGCGGCAGAGATGTTGAGGCCGCCGGAAATGAGGATGTCCTTCATCCGGTCGACGAACGTCAGCAGGCCCTGCTCGTCCAGCATGCCGATGTCGCCGGAATGCAGCCAGCCATCGCGGATGACCTTCGCGGTTTCCTCGGGGTTGCGCCAATAGCCCAGCATCATCCCGGGCGATCGCATGACGATCTCGCCCGGCTCGTTGGCGTCGCAGTCCGTCCCGTCGGGGCGGACGACGCGGATATCGGAGAACACCGTGCCCCAGCCGCATTTTTCCGGGCTTTCCAGTGCCAGATGCTCTGGCATCATCGTCACATTGCCGCCGATTTCGGTCTGCCCATAGATCTGGCGGATGGTGATGCCCTTGGCCGCATAGGTTTCCAGCAGCTTCTTCGAAACGCGCGAGCCGCCGGCCGTCGCCAGCTTCAGCGACGACAGATCGGCGGCGGCAAATTCCGGCAGCGCGGCGATGAACTCGAAAAACGCCGGCACCGCGCCGAAGCAGCTGATGCGCTCCTTTTCGATCAGCCGCAGCGCCCGCAGCGGATCGAACTGCGGCTCCATGTAGAGCGTGCAGCCCTGCGTGGCGTAGTGCAGCAGCTGCACGAAGCCGGCCGAGGTGTTGAGCGGCGCCAGCGTGATGACGCGCGCGCCGGGCGAGGAGGAGATGCTCTCCACCGCCCAGATCGCCGCATAGGCCGTCATCGAGCGATTGCTGAAGACGACGCCCTTGGGCTTGGCGGTGGAGCCGGAGGTGGCGATGATGACGACCGGCGCGTCCGGTTCCGGATCGTGGGCGACCGTCGCCGGCGCCCCCGAACGCAGCGCCTCGATCTCGGCCATCGGGCGCGGGTTCAGCCCGGCGGCGGACACCTGCGGCGCCTGCTCCGGCGCGGCAAAGGCGAGCACCGGTTCGGTCGTCTCGCACAGCTCGGCGATCTCGCGCGCGGTGCAGCGGAAGTTGATCGGCGCGACAATCCCGCCGGCGCGGATGATGCCCAGGATCAGCGCCACATAGGCCAGGCTGTTGGTGGAGCAGATGGCCACCCGGTCGCCGGGCTGCACGCCGCTTTCCACCAGCATCGCCGCGATCCTGTCTGACCAGCCTTTCCAGCCGGCATAGGTCAGCGCATCGCCGCCAAGGATGACGGCGGGCTGTTCCCCCCGCATGCGTGCCCACCACGCGATTGCGCCCGGCAAAGTCTGGGCCATTGGTTCCTCTCCCTTTCGCGGAGACATTGCCCGCGAACCGCCTTCTTGCCCATGATGCTATCGGCGGCATTATCTAATGACAATAGATTATTTTCACGGACTCGCCCAACCCCCCTTGTCGGGGCCTTCGCGATGCGCTTATCTACTAATCATAGATTAAGCGGCCGCAAGAGCCGAAGCTGCCATATGCGGGGAGAAGGAAGCGCGTGAAGGGCTTCGACTATGTGATCGCGGGCGCCGGTGCAGCGGGCTGCGTGCTGGCCTATCGGCTGTCGGCGAACCCGGCCATCCGCGTCTGCCTGATCGAGGCCGGCCCGCGCGACACCCATCCCTTCATCGCCATGCCCAAGGGTCTCGCCAAGGTGATGGCCGATCCGAAGCATCTGTGGGCGCATATGAGCAAGCCCGAAGCCAGCACGGCGGGCCAGTCCGAAGCCTGGGTGCGCGGCCGCGTGCTCGGCGGCTCCAGTTCGGTCAACGGCATGATGTATGTGCGCGGCCAGCCGGCCGATTTCGATGCCATCGCCGAGCTGACCAGCGACGACTGGAACTGGGTGCATATCGGCGCCGCCTATGCCGAGCTGGAGAGCCATGAACTGGGTGCAGCGCCCACGCGTGGCGCCACCGGCCCGCTGAAGGTGACAATGCCGACGCTGAAGGACGACCTGTCCGATGCGCAGCTGAAGGCCGGGCAGGCGATGGGCTGGCCGCTGAAGCAGGATGTGAACGCGCCCGACGACAGCGACGGCATCGGCTACACCCCGCGCACCATCGCCGGCGGCAAGCGGCAGAGCGCGGCAGTCGCCTTCCTCCGCCCGGCAGAGGGCAGGGCGAACCTGACCGTGCTGACCGATTGCACCGTCGATCGCGTCACCTTCGAAGGCAAGCGCGCGACCGGCGTGGAAGTGCTCCGCAACGGCGCGCGCGAACAGATCGACGCGCAAGAGGTCATCGTCTGCGGCGGCGCCATGGCCAGCCCCGGCATCCTCGAACGCTCCGGCATCGGCGACCCAGCCCGCCTCGCCGCGCTCGACATTCCGCTGGTCCACGCCAGCCCCGAGGTCGGCGAGGGGCTGATCGAGCATCGCGGGCTGATCCTGCAGTGGAAACTGAAACGCGACCTCTCGCAGAACAAGATGTTCAGCGGTTGGCGGCTGCTGGTGTCGGCGGCGCGCTATTATATCAGCCGTTCCGGCCCGATGGCAGCGGCGGCCTATGAAATCGGCGGCTGGTTCCGCACCCGCCCCGGCCTCAACCGCCCGGATGCGCAGGTGCTGGTGGCGCCCTTCTCGTTCGACTTCGCGAAGAACCGGCAGGATGTGGAGCGTTTCCCCGGCATGCATGTCGTCGTCTATGCGCTGCGCCCAAGCTCGCGCGGCAGCATCCATATCGAAAGCCGCGACCCCGATGTAGCCGCCAGCTTCAGCCCCAACTACCGCTCCAATCCGGCCGACAACGCCGCAATGATCGGCGCCGTGCGCGAGGTCCGCCGCTACGTCCGCCAGCCGCCGCTGGCCGATCTGGTGGGCGAGGAAACCATGCCCGGCGAGGCCGTCGAGACCGACGCCCAGATCCTGGACGCCTATGATCGGCTCGGCACCTGCGGCTACCACGCGGTCGGCTCGTGCCGGATGGGGAAGGACATGGAATCGGTGGTCGATCCCCGTCTGAAAGTCCGGGGAGTTGAAGGGCTTCGGGTGATGGACACCTCGATCATGCCGGCGATTCCGGCCGGCAATACACAAGGCCCGACGATGGCGATGGCCTGGCGCGCGGCCGACCTGATCCTCTCGGACAGGATAGGCTGAGCGGTTTATCTATTGACATTAGATTAAGCGCTGCGACAATATCGGCACGGTTCAGAGACATCCGGGCGCACGGCAAAAATGCCGGCGACCCTCCTGGGAGGGATAGCGACATGAAGACGACGAAGCAGCTTGCGGCGATGCTGATGTGCAGCGCGATCGCCATGCCCGGCGTGGCCTTTGCGCAGGCGGAAACGGCCACGGCCGCACCGGCGGCCGAACCGAGCTTTGCCGGCTCCGAAGACATCATCGTCACTGCCCGCCGCCGCGACGAGCGCCTTGTCGACGCGCCGGTCGCCATCACCGCAGTCGGCGGCGACACGCTCGCCCGCTATCAGGCGACCCGCGTCACCGATATCGCGACGATGGTGCCCTCGCTGATCGCCGGGAAAGCCGCATCGGGTTCATCCGCGAGCATCTTCCTGCGCGGCGTCGGCTCCACAGCGCTTTCCGCCGGCTTCGACCAGTCGGTCTCGTTCGTGATCGACGGCCTGCCGATGAGCCGCGGCCGCGAGATCGCCCTGCCGCAGTTCGATATCCAGCATGTCGAAGTGCTCAAGGGCCCGCAGGCGCTGTTCTTCGGCAAGAACACGACCGGCGGCCTGATCAGCGTCACCAGCAACAACCCGACCGACCATTTCGAGGCGGGGATCAAGGCCGGCTACGGCTTCAAGGCCGAGGAGAAATATGTCGAGGCCTATCTCTCCGGCCCGATCACCGACACGCTGAGCGCCCGTCTGGCCGGCCGCTTCTCGGACAGCGAGGGCGCCTTCACCAACACGGCGGCGGAAACCTATACCAACTATATCCCCGGCCAGTATCGCACCCGCAATTCCGACAAGCGCGGCTTCCAGAAGAGCTATGGCGTGCGCGGCACGATCGACTGGAACCCTGCCGACAGCATCAACCTGCAGCTGAAGGCAGGGATGACCAGCGTCGAGGACGGTGGCCCGACCGATCTGGTGGAGCGCCTCTGCGGCGGCGGCCGCACGACGCCGCTGGGCGCCATTGCCGGTCCCGGCCTCGTCTTCCCGCCCAGCCCGAATGCGGACTGCTTCGTGAACGGCAGGTCGGACAGCTCGGCACTGCCGATCCAGGTAGCCGAAACCAACTTCCGCCATGCCCGCGACGGCCACATGTATGGCGATTTCAAGTCGCAGTATGCGATCCTGAACGCCGGCATCCAGAGCGACATGTTCGATGTCTCGTCGATCACCGGCTATTACCATTTCCGCCAATACGACCTGAACAATGTCTCGGGCGAAGCCTATCCGGCCAGCTTTTCGCAGAAGGCGGATTTCACCCAATTCTCCGAGGAACTGCGCTTCCAGTCGAAGTTCAGCGGACCGTTCAACATGCTGCTCGGCGCCTTCTATGCGCACGGCAAGTTCGTCTTCAACACCGATGCCTATATCGTGCCGCTGCCGCTGGATCCGATCAACAACACCTATGTCACCTTCAAGCGCGACAACGGCTTCCAGACCGACTCCATGTCCTTCTTCCTGGAGGGCACCTACGACATCACGGAACAGCTCGAGCTGTCCGCCGGCGCCCGCTATAGTATGGAATCGCGCAACAGCTACCAGCGCTCGCTGCCGGGCCATATCGCCTTTTCCGGCGCCTTTCCGGGCGGGCTGGAGCTGACCGACCGCTACAACGACGACAATCTGTCGCCGCAGGTGACGCTGCGCTGGAAGCCGCAGCCGGACACCACCGTCTATGCCTCCTACAAGCAGGGCTTCAAGGCCGGCGGCTTCAATATCTCGCAGGTGCTGAACCCGGCCTCTACCGTCGAAAGCGGGCGATATGGCTCGGAAACGGCGGAGGGCGGCGAAATCGGCCTGCGCACGCTGCAGTTCGATCGCGCGCTCAGCTTCAGCCTGACGGCCTATTACTATCTCTATTCCGACCTGCAGGTGCAGTTCTTCGATCCAACCACCGTCTCGCTGACGGCGGGCAACGCCGGCGAGCTGCGCACCATGGGCGTCGAGGCCGACATCAACTGGCGCGTGCCGGGCGTGGACGGGCTGTCCTTGCGCGGCGCGGCCGCCTTCAACGATGCCGAATACCGGAACTTCATCGGCCAATGCTATCCCGGCCAGACCATCGCCCAGGGTTGCGACCAGCTGCCGGCGAACGGCACCTTCAACGGCCAGGACTATGCCGGCCGCACGCCGCCGAAGGCGCCGAAGTTCGCAGGCCGTGTGGGCGCCGATTTCCTGCTGCCGCTCAGCGACAACGGCATGGGCCTGCGCTTTTCCGGCGACGTCGGCTACACCTCCAGCTATGCCTTCACCGACGCGCTGCGCCCGGATGCGTGGCAAAAGGGCTATGCCAAGGTGGACGCCGCCATCAGCCTCGATGGGCCCGACGACCGCTGGCAGGTGTCGCTGATCGGCCGCAACCTCACCAACAAGCTGGTGGTGACTTCGGCCAACGACATCCCCTTCATGGGCGGCACCGGCACCGGCACCACATCCGGCATCGTCGCCGACATGTCGTCGTTCGTGGACAACCCGCGCGAGATCTTCCTGGAGTTCGCGCTGAAGTTCTGAAGAGCCTCCCTGGCGGCTGCGTCCCCCGACGCGGCCGCCTACAGGGCGGCGTAGCGCGCCCGAAGCCCCGCCAGCAGCACCTTCAGCGCTTCCACATAGATGATCTCGTCATCGACCGGGGCTGCCGTCAGCGCGCGGGACAGATTGGGGAAATGCCCTTCGTCCACTTCGGGCATGGCCGGCGTGTGGTGCGATTCCGCCGCCGCCGCAAACAGCGACGAACCATAGGTGAACTTCTCGATCGCCTCCAGCAGGACGGCGTGCGTTTCCGGCGGATAGGGGCAGTCCTTCAACGTCCGCTCGTAGGCGGGCAGCATCAGTTTCCGCGGGAAGAAGCGCAGCGTCAGCGTCGCCGCATTCGGGTGGCGCAGCGCCACCCGGCGGGTGGCCAGGCTCAGCTCGATGGTCCGCGTCTCCCAGTCGGCAGACCAGACATCCCGCTCGGCGTTGATCTCCTCCAGCAGCGTCCGCACCACCTGGGCCAGCAGCTCGTCCTTGTCGCGGAAATGGTGATAGAGCGACGGCGCGCTGACCCCCAGTTCGCGCGCCACCGCCTGCAGGCTCAACGCATCCAGCCCGGCCTTGTCGATCAGCGCCAGCGCCGCCTCTGCAGCCGCCTGGCGCGTAATCAGTGGCGAAGCCGGCCGCCCGGCGCGTGGAATGCGCGCCTTCTTCGCCTCTTTACTGGCATGTTTCATGGTGTCGCCGGCCGTTGCACTTGTGCTCATGTGGCCACGCTAGACCCGCACCAGCACAAGTTCCAGTGCTTCGGGTGTCGCCTTGCAGAAAATCTATAGGTATTAGTTATAGTGCGAAACGAGAAATCCCCATGACACCAGCAAGGACGGCGGCCACGCGCATCCGCCAACGCCGCTTCCGCTCGGCAGACGGCGTCGAGCTGGTGGCCGACGAGGCGGGGCCGGAAGACGCCCCCACGGTCGTGCTGCTGCATGGCGGCGGCCAGACCCGCCACAGCTGGGCCGGCACCCTCGATACGCTCGCCGCCAGGGGATATCGGGTGATAAACTATGATGCCCGCGGCCACGGCGACAGCGACTGGTCTTCCGACGGCAGCTACCAGCTGGACGACCGCGTCGACGATCTCCGCGCAGTTCTTGCCGACAGCCGGGCAGGCTTTGCGCTCGTCGGTGCCTCGATGGGCGGCGCCACCTCGCTACACGCAGCCGCCAGCGGCCTGAAACCCGCCGCACTGGTGATGGTCGATATCGTCCCCGAGCCGGAGCCGCAGGGCATCGCCCGCATCGTCAATTTCATGAAGGCCCACACCGGCGGCTTCGCCAATCTGGACGAAGCGGTGGACGCCGTCGCCGCCTATAATCCGGAACGGCCGCGCCCGTCCGACCCCAGCGGGCTGATGAAGAATCTGCGCCTGCGCGATGACGGCCGCCTCTATTGGCACTGGGATCCGCGCACGGTCGCCGGCCGCGACGAAATGGGCCGCGAGGACGGCTTCCACACCGTGCTCCAGCAATCGGCGGCGAAGGTCGCCACCATGGACGATGTGCCGCTGCTGCTGGTGCGCGGGCTGAAAAGCGATGTCGTCAGCGACTCCGGCATCGCCGCCTTCAAGGCCCAGGCCCCCCGCCTCGAAGTCGTCGACGTCGGCGGCGCCGGGCACATGGTGGCCGGTGACCGCAACGATGCGTTCGCCAGCGGGGTCATCGAATTCCTCGATCGTCATCTGCCGATTTAATCTATTGACATTAGATTAAATCGGAGCCACATAGGGCGCACATGCTGGGGAGGCCTGTGCGATATGAACAACGTAGCGGAAATGGTACGGCCGGTTGAGCGCAAGGTCACGCGCCTGTCGGACTTGACGGAAAGCCAGCAGGCAGCGATCCGCATGATCCCGGCCGAGAAGGACGCGGTGAACGTGCCGCTGTCGGCCACCCGCCCCAACGCCATCTTCACCGGGCAGGCGCGCTACGACGCCGAGCAGGCCGGCATCTTCCGGAAGTACCCGGTGCCGGTCGCCCTCTCTGCCCTCCTCCCCGAACCCGGCTCGGTCGTCGCCGTCGAAGCCTATGGCAAGCCGCTGCTCGTCTCCCGCACGCGAGAAGACGAGATCCGCGTCTTCATCAACGCCTGCCAGCACAAGGGGTCGAAGTTGGTCGAGGACTGCGCGGTGCACCGGCAGGGCCGCATCGTCTGCCCCTATCACGCCTGGACCTATGGAATCGACGGCAAGCTGATCGGTGTCGCCCGGCCCGACATGTTCGAGGGCGTGGACAAGCAGGCGCGCGGGCTCAAGGAACTGCCGTCGCGCGTCTGGGGCGGGGTGATCTACGCCCAGCTCGATGGCCGCGAGCCTGACTGGTCGCTGCTGTCGCAGCAGATTGCCGACGATTTCGAAGCGCTTGGGATCCCCGGCGCCCATGTCTATGGCCGCCGCACCTTCGACCTGAAGGCCAACTGGAAGGTCGTTCTCGAACCCTTCCTGGAGGGCTATCATGTCCAGCGGCTGCATGCGGCGTCCATCGGCGCGCTGTTCCCCGACGCGCCGAACGTCGTCGACATGTTCGGCCCCAACATCCGCCAGGTGTCGGGCCGCATCGGCTATTATCCGGCGATGCTCGACGAAAACCCCGACGCCAACATCCACAAGCTGGTGACGCACGCCTATACCGCCTTCCCCAACCTCGTCCTCGTCTCCAGCCAATATTACACCAGCATGATGATCCTGATGCCGACGGCGCCGGATCGCACGACTGTGCATTACGCCATGTTGACGCCCGGCCCCGCGCAGACCGAAAAGGCAGAGGAAGTGTTCCAGCGGTCCTACGACCTGATCCTGAGCGTGTTCGGCGGCGAGGATTTCCGCGCCGCCGAAATCACCCAGGCGGGGCTGTCGTGCGGAGTGCCGGAAGAAACCATCTATTGCGGGCTGGAGGCGAATATCATCCACTATTACGAGGCGCTGGAAGCCCTGCTTTGAGCGAATTGGGGGACATGCTGCGCCGTCGGCTGGCGGGCGTCCAGCCCGACGCGGCATGGGCCGCGCTGGTCGAGGCGGGCGTGCCCGGTATCTGTGTGCCTGAAGCCCTCGGCGGCCTTGGCCTCACCGTCGGCGACGCCGCCCCGGTGCTGGATGCGCTCGGCGAACTCGGCCTTTCCACGCCCTTCCTCGAAACCTCGATCCTCGCCCCGCTGCTTACCGACGCCGGGGATCTGCTGCGCGACATTGCCAGCGGCTCCTTCGTGGCCATCGCCGGGCTCGAGCGCAGCCTGCGCGGCGGCGTCACCGCCACGCCCACGGCAAACGGCTGGCGTCTCGACGGCGAAGCGAAGCTGGTGCTCGATGGCGGTTCCGCCGCCCACGTTCTTGTGGTCGCCCGCACCGAAGCGGGAACACCCGCGCTGCTGCGGGTGCGCAACGGCCAGCCCGGCCTTACCGCGCGTACCTATCCAACGATAGACGACCGCGAGGCAGCCGACCTGCTGTTCGTGGGGGTGGAGGCCAGTCTGCTCACAGCCGATGCCACAGATTCGCTGGAGCTGGCCGAAGACACGGCCATCGCCGGCATCGCCGTCGAAGCCGCCGCCCTGATGCGCCGTCTCGTCGAGCGCACACGCGAACATCTGGGCGAGCGCCAGCAGTTCGGCCAGCCCATCGGCAAGTTCCAGGTGCTGCAGCACCGGCTCGTCGACATGCAAATCGAATGCCGCCGCGCCGCCGCCATTGCCGCGCGAGCGGTGGAGGCGTTGCCGGGCCACTGGCGCGAACGCGGCCGCCTCGCCAGCGCCGCCAAGGTCACCATATCCGAAACCGCCCGCTTCGTCGGCCAGAACGCCGTCCAGCTGCACGGCGCCATGGGCATGACGCGGGAGCTGGACGTGGGACGCTATTTCCGCCGCCTGACGGTGATCGAAGGCCAGCTGGGCACGGCGGCGCAGCACCGGGCGCGGTTTGCGCGGCTGGCGGCTTAGAGCCTGTTTGACAAGGAGCAGGACCGACCCGGACCCTTGTCAAACAGGCTCTCAGGCGGCCGCCAAAGCTCGCTTGCGGTCTGAGGCCAGCGCCAGCGACCACATCAACAGGCCGCCCAGCGCCAGACCAGCGCCGACGAAGCCGCTGGATTCGAAGCCGTAACCAGCTGCCACGGCCATGCCCGCCAGCCACGGTCCCAGCGCGTTGGCGAAGTTGAAGGCGCTGTGGTGGAGGGAGGCTGCCAGTGTCTGGGCCTCGCCGGCCACGTCCATCAGCCTGGCCTGCAGTGGCACGCCGAAGGAGCCGGTGATGCCGATCAGGAAGATGACCGGGCCCATCGTCCAGACGCTGTGGGCCGCAAACGGGAAGAGGAACAGCATCACCGCGGCCAGCAGCAGCATGATGCCTACCGTGGGCATCAGCGCCTTGTCGGCGGCCCAGCCGGAAATGAGGGTGCCGATGGTCATGCCCAGCCCGAAGACGGCGAGCATGATCGGGATCGAGGAGGCCGGTGCCAGCGTCACTTCCAGCAGGGTGGAGGCGAGGTAGGTATAGACCGCGAACAGCCCGCCGAAGCCGATGGCGCCGATGGAAAGTGTGAGCCAGACCTGCTTGTTGCCCAGCGCGCTGAGTTCGGTGAGCGGGCTCTTGCCCTGGCCTGCCGGCTGGCTGGGGGCGAACAGGGCAATCAGTGCCGCCGTTGCCAGCGCACAGGCGGCGACGATGGCGAAGCCCCAGCGCCAGCCGAACTGCTGGCCGATGGCGTTGGCAAACGGCACGCCGATGATGGTGGCCAGCGTCAGCCCCAGCATCACCCGCGCCATCGCCTGCGCCCGCTTTTCCGGCGGCACCAGGCTGGCGGCCATCAGCGCGGCGACGCCGAAATAGGCGCCGTGCGGAACGCCAGAGAGGAAGCGGAAGGCGAGCATCGAGCCATAGCCGGTGGCGACTGCCGACAGCGCATTGCCGGCGGCGAACAGCAGCATCAGCAGCACCAGCAGGCGGCGGCGGTCCATCCGGGCGCCCAGCACGGCCAGCAGCGGCGCCCCCAGCACCACGCCCAGCGCATAGACGCTGATCACATGGCTGGCGCTGGCTTCTGAAACGCCTAGATCGGGCGCGAAGAAGGGCAGCAGGCTCATGGTGGCAAACTCGGTGGTGCCGATGGCAAAACCGCCGAGGCCCAGCGCCAGCAGAACCGGCCAGGCGCGGGAGGGGGACGGAGGATGTGCAGCGTTCATCGGCGCAACATGGGTCATGCTGCAGCGCAGCACAACCCGGCCGCTGCGGTCAGCAGCCATGCACCTACAGTTTCAGGTCGGCCTTGGCGATGATGCCCTTCTGGATCTCGTTGGTGCCGGCATAGATGCTGCCGGCCCGTTCGTTCAGGTAGCGCAAGGGGGCGATTGCCTGCCAGGGCTCGCCGCTGGCATGGCTGTTGATCTGGCCCGGATAGTCGAGCACCGGCCCGCCCGGCGCGGCGACGCCCGGTTGCCAGGCCCGGCCCAGCGGTCCTGCGGCTTCCAGCGCCAGTTCGGTCAGACGCTGCTGCAGTTCGGTGCCCAGGATCTTCATCATCGAGGCATCGGTGCCGACATCGCGCCCCTGCGACACGGCGGAAAGTATCTCCCCCTCGAGCGCGTCCAGCACTTCCAGCCGGATCTCGAAGTCGGTCAGCTTCTCCGCAAGCTCCGGGAGCGCCGGCGCATCGCGCTTCAGCGCTTCGAGGCGCACCTGCAGCTCCGGTGCATAGGCGCTGCCGCCGCGTTCGAACTGCAGGAGATATTTGGCGACGGTCCAGCCGTCGTCGATCTCGCCCAGCACATTGGCGACCGGCACGCGGACATCGTCGAAGAAGACCTGGTTCTGGATCCACTCGCCCGAGTTCATGACGATCGGGCGCACCTCGATGCCCGGTGTCGTCATGTCGATCAGCAGGAAGGTGATTCCCTGCTGCGGCTTCGGCCCGCGGGTGGTGCGGACGAGGCAGAACATCCAGTTGGCGACATTGGCGTGGGTGGTCCAGATCTTGGTGCCGTTGCAGATGAAGTCGTCGCCCTGCCTCTCGGCCCGCATCTGCAAGGCGGCGAGATCGGAACCGGCCTGCGGTTCGGAATAGCCCTGGCACCAGAAATGCGCGCCGTTCAGCATTCTGGGCAGGAAGAATTCCTTCTGCTCGGGCGTGCCGAAATGCAGGATCGCCGGGCCGGCCATGGCGATGCCCATCGGCGACAGCGGTGGCGCGCCGGCCAGAACCCGTTCCCGCGCAAAGATATGCCGCTGCACCACGCTCCAGCCGGCGCCGCCATGCTCTGTCGGCCAGGCCGGCGCCGCCCAGCCTTTGGCGTGCAGGATCGCCTGCCATTTCATCGAGGCGTCGTGATCGGCATAGACGCTGGTCATGCGCTCGCCGGCGCGGCGGATGTCGTCCGTGAGGTTGGCGGCAAGGAAGTCGCGGACTTCGTCGCGGAAGGCCTCGTCTGCGGGGGAGAGCTTCAGGCTCAAGCGGCATTCACCTTCGGAATGAAGATCGATTTCGGCCGGGTGAATTCGAGCAGCCCGGCCAGCCCATTCTCCTGCCCGAAGCCGGATTGCTTGGCACCTGCCAAAGGCGTGAAGGGGGTCGATTGCAGGTTCTGGTTGATCCACACCGTGCCGGTATCCAGCCGGTGGGCGATTTCCGTGGCCTTGGCGACATCGGCAGACCAGACGGCGCCAGCGAGCCCATAGTCGCTGTCGTTGGCACGAGCGATCACGTCGTCGAGGTCGTTCCATTTCAGCAGCGGCAGCACCGGGCCGAAGGCTTCCTCCTGCACCACGCGGCTGGCCTCGGGCGGGTTGTCGACCAGTGTCAGGGGCACGAAATAGCCGGCCTCGGGCACGGCACTGCCCTCCAGCAGGGTGAGGCCGGTGGCGCGGGCATCCTCTAGCAGGTTCAGCACGCGGCGGTATTGCGGCTCGTTCTGCACCGGGCCGTAGCGGTTGCCCTGCTGGGCGCCGTCGCCCACCGGAGTCGCCTTGGCGAGTTCGTGCAGGCGATCGCGCAAGCGGTCATAGATGTCGGCGTGGATGTACATGCGCTTGGTGGCGACGCAGACCTGGGCGGTGTTGTGGAAGGCGCCTTCGAACAGTTGCGCCGCCACGGCATCGACATCGACATCGGGAAGGATGATGGCGGCATCGTTGCCGCCCAGTTCCAGCGTGATGCGCTTCAGGTCTTTCGCGGCGGATTCCATCACCCGGCGTCCGGTCGCAGTGGAGCCGGTGAAGCTGATCTTGGCGAAACCCTTGTGTGCCGTCATCCGCGGGCCGAGGTCGTCGCCGCCGGAAATGACGTTGAAAACCCCTGCCGGGAAGCAGTCGCGGAAGAGCTCGCCGATGCGGAGCGTGGTGAGCGGGGTGAAGGGGGAGGGTTTCAGCACCAGCGTGTTGCCGGCGAGGAGGGCGGGGCCGATTTTCCACACGGCCAGCAGCACCGGGAAGTTCCAGGGCACGATGCCGCAGACGACGCCCAGCGGCACATGATGCACTTCCACGCGGCGGGTATCGCTGTCTTCGGTGACCTCCACAGGGATGTCGAGCAGGGTGGTCGCCTGCATCCACATCGAGGCGCCGAGAATTTCCGCCTTGGCGCCGGCGAGCGGACGGCCCTGCTCGGCGACGAAGAGCGAGGCGAGTTCGTCGGCGTGGGCCTTCAGGATCGCTGCGGCCTTGTTGAGCGCGGCCTTGCGCTCGGCGATGGAGGTCAGCTTCCAGCTTTCGAAGGCGCGCTTTGCGGCTGCGACTGCATGATCGAGATCCTTGGCCGTTGCAGCCGGGGCCTGTGCGAATACCTCGCCGGTGGCCGGGTTGCGGACGTCGATATGCGCCGGCGTGGAAACGCCCTTGCCGTCGATTGTCATCTGATAGCTTGCAGCCGCTGTCGCCATGCCTGGTCTCCCTTGCGCGGCAGTTCGAGGCCGCTAAACTAATAACAATAGATTAAGCGGATGGACGGCGTCTGAACAGGGCGCAATTTGGGGAGGATGCCATGGGAGATCTGCCGATCAGCGGGGGCATCTGTCCGGACAATCTCGCCGCTGTCAGCCCTTCAGCCTGCGCATCGTCACGGCGTGTTTGTAGCGGTCTGCCGGGTGTGAATTGATGGTGAGCTGGGCGATCTTGCCGCTGGACAGCCGATAGCTGTGGCGCACTTCCAGCGCCGGGCTGCCCGGCTCTACCATCAGTTGCCGGGCGAGATTTCCGGCTGCCAGCCTGGCGCTGATTTCCTGGGTTACCTCGGCCATGGTCACCCCGAACAGATCCTCGATCAGCGGGAAGATCGGCGCCTTGTGCGTGGTGAGAAGGCGGCTGACACCGGCGAAATCCTTGTTGATGTAATGTTGGGCGTGGCCGAGCGGGATGTCGGAACCGGTGTTGAAGCCCAGCGCCTCCACGAACAGCCACTCCTCGCCGGCTTTCAGCCCGGTGCGCTGCGCCGTCGCCTTGTCCAGGGTCAGCATGCCGATATGCCCGATGGTGAGGGAGGAGCCGCTGCCGGCGTGCAGCAGATCCTCGATCGACATGGCGCCGAAGCTGCGCATCCCCATCGTCGGCGGCGGGATGACGGTGGTGCCGGCGCCGCGCCGCGACGAGATCAGCCCGTCGTCGCGCAGGCGGCCCAGCGCGCTGCGCACTGTATAGCGGCTGACATTGAAACGGCGGCACAGATCCTCTTCGGTGGGGAGCTGCGTGCCGACCGGGAAGACGCCGCTGATGATTTCCGTCTTCAGCGAACGGGCGATGCGGAGATAGAGTGGATCGCCGGATCCGTTTTCGGGAGACATCAGCCAATCTACCTTTTGTGCGGACTGAATTTGCCAGCGCCGCCGCGGCGGCGGGCAGTCCTTTCCCTTGTTGTGGCGCATCGCCGGGGCCGAAGGCAACCGCTTTGACCGGACAAGTGGGCGGCCGCCGGCGCGAGGTGGCGTGAACCCGTTGACCATCTGCCGTGTCGGGCCGATGAAGGCGACATGGCAACACAGGTTTCAGCGTCGGGAAATTCAGCTTCCGGATCGCTGCGGGAGCGACGGCTGACCCGCAGGGGAGCCGACACGCGCGAGCGCATTCTGGAGGCCACCGTTACCTGCATCGTGCGCCGCGGTTTCGCGGCGATGACGGTGGAGAATGTGATGGCCGAATCCGGGATCAGCCGGGGTTCGGTGCTGCACCAGTTTCCCAACCGCATCGCGCTGGCCGAGGCGACCTTCCGGCGGACGCTGGAAACGGTGATCCGCGATGGCCGTCGGCTGGCGCTGGCGATCGACGACCCGTTCGAACGGCTGGCCGGATATAGCCAGATCGTATGGGACAGCCATTCGACGCCCGACGGCCTTGCCCTTTCGGAAATCCTGCAGGCGGCGCGTTGGGATCGCGAACTGGCGGCCGCCATCGAGCCTGTCACCCGTTTAGCGGAACAGGAAGTGGCGGTGGAACTGACCGAGCTGGCCGTACGGGCGGGCATTTCGGAGCCGGAAGCGATGATCGCCCGCGGCTGGTTGCTGGTTGCAAGTGCGCGCGGCCTGATCCTGGAGGGCGGCCTGCATGCCGACCGCCCTGTCATCCTGGCGGCGGTGGCGGAAATGCAGCGCAGCCATCGGCGCTTCTGCGAGCGGATGCGGCGCATCTAGAGCGCGGCGATACCAGGAATGGATTTGAATTAGCGCTAAATCGCCGCGTGGTGGATAGCCATCACGTAGGCATGGGAAGCGGCATGTAACGCTATAGTTTCTGCGTCGGCGGGTCTGGCCTGCCAAGGGTAGGAAATTTTAGCGTGGAACGGTCGGCCCACAGAATGGCTGCCCCGCGCCCCATCCAAGGGGTAATAGAGATGACCAAGGCGAACAGGTTTCTTCAGCGTCGCGCACTGGGCTCGGTTTCGGGTGCGGCGATCCTCTGCACGCTGATGGGCGGCCTTGCGGCGCCTGCTCTTGCCGCCGACGAGGTTGGCGCCAGCGAGGATATCGTGGTTACCGCGCGGAAGCGCGCGGAAGACATTCAGCGCGTTCCGATCGCCGTGACGGCGCTGACTGCCGCCGACCTCACGGCGCGCAACATCAGCAACTTCAACGATCTGTCGAACACCACGCCCGGCATTTCGATCACGTCCATCGCCGGCGGCACCGCGCAGAACATCTATATCCGCGGCCTTGCCCCTGCGAACACCGCCAACGACTTGAACGTCGAGGCAAACGTGGGTGTGTTCATCGACGGCATCTATCAGACCAGCCGCAACACGCTGGACATGATCTCGGTGCTGGATATCGAGCAGATCGAAATTGCCAAGGGCCCGCAGAGCGCCCTGTTCGGCCGCTCCACTTTTGCCGGCGCGGTCAGCATCAACACGGCGCAGCCGACAGACACGCTGAAGTTCTCCGGCCAGGCGACGGTCGGCAACGACAAGGATTTCCGCCTGCGCGCAGCGGTTTCGGCGCCGATCACCGATACGCTGTCGGTGCGCGTGGCTGGCGGCTGGCTCACCTATGACGGTTTCGGAAAGAATGCCGCCAACCCCGACGACAATCTGAACGGGACGGAAAAATGGGCGATCACGGGTGCCGTTCTGTGGCAACCCACCGACGAACTGACGGTGAAGCTCGCCGGCTTCATCACCCATTCCGAATCCGACATGTCGGCTGTCAGCCTGACGCCGCTGTCCGAGTACAACTGCGGCACCACCAACGTGGCAACCGGCCTGCCCACGCTCTATTGCGGCACGCTTCCGGCCAACCGCACCAGCGACATCACGCCGAACATGCCGAAGACGGTGGCCGAGAACAAGCAGGCCTCGCTGGACATCAGCTGGAGCCGCGACGGCATCGCCTTCACCAGCGTCACCGGCTTCACCGCCTCGGAGAACTCGACCTTCAACGACTATGACGGCACCTCGCAGGGGACGCTGTTCGGCATCTGCTCGCTGGGTGTCGCCTGCCTTCCGGCCGGGCCATACAACCGCCTGCAGAAGGCGAACCTGCAATCGATCAGCCTGGAGATGGTGCGCACCTTCAGCCAGGAATTCCGGATCCAGTCGGATGGCTCGTCGCCCTTCTCGTGGATCACCGGCGCCAGCTATTTCAACTCGCGCATTCCCCTGGCCGCCGGCGGCATCGCGGTCGACAACAGCGGCCTTGGCGTCAATGACCGGCTGGTGCAGGTGACGCAGGTTGCCACCCCGGCCCCCACGGGCTTTGGCGCCTATGAGTTCACCGGCAACCCGTTCCTTGCCAGCGATTACCTGAACAATGGCCTGTCGGGCAGCTATTCGGCGTCGTTCACGCGGAACTTCTCGATCTTCGGCGCCGTCGGCTATGATTTCGGCACGATCCGGGTGAACGCCGAAGGCCGCTATAACAGCGACCAGAAGCAGGCGCAGGTGTTCTCGGTTTCCAACCCGCTGTCGCAGCCGGGCGTGAACAAGCACATCGTTGCGGGCGAAGTGCCTGCTGCCGGCGTGTTCCCCGTGGTTGGCCCGAAGTTCCGCGACACCTTCACCCACTTCGCGCCGCGCTTCACGGTGGACTGGCAGGCGATGGATGATCTCTTCGTCTATGCCTCGGCCGCGAAGGGCTATCGTTCGGGCGGATTCAACACCGCCAACCCGGTCAGCCCCACGGGCATCCTCGCCGACGAAGTCGCCTATCAGGAAGAATCCAACTGGACCTACGAGCTGGGCTTCAAGAGCAACTTCTGGGAAAACCGGGTGATGCTGAACGCCTCGGTGTTCCATGTGGACTGGTCGAACGCGCAGGTTTCCGGCTTCACGCAGAACCCGACGGCAGTGAACCCGGTGCGGATCGTCCGCAACGCCGGCGACATCAAGGCCAATGGCTTTGAAGTTCAGGCCGAAGTCCAGCCGGTGGAGATGTTCAGCTTTGGCGGCAGCCTCGTCTATTCCGATCCGAAGTTCCAGAAAGGCGCTTATGAAGGCTCGCAGATCACGCAGTGCGTGATCGGCACCGGAGCAACCGCCACGGCCGCCCCCGGCTGCCCGCCGATCCTCCTGATCAAGAATGCCAATGGTGCGACCGTTGCGGTGCCTTCGCTGGAAGGGCTGCGGCCGCAGCGCTCGGTGAAGCTGCAGTGGAACCTGCATGCCACCGTGGATGTGCCGATCACCGACGAGTGGAAGGCCAGCGGCAGGGTTGACGTGACCCACACCGGCGAAAGCTATTCGAACCTCATCAACACCTCGGCGATGGGCGAGCGGACGTTGACCAACCTGCGTGTCGGCTTCTCCAACGACCGCTTCGATATCTCGGCCTGGGTGAACAACCTGTTCGACGTCACCTATGTGGCGAACTCGATCAACCAGCCGCGTGCCGGCGTGCCCTTCGCCTTCTCCATCGGCGAGAATTATCTGGGCGAAACCCGCCGCTTCGGTCTGACCGCCAGCTTCAAATACTGAGGCCGGCGCCATGTGAAACATCGGGGCGCGCAGCGGACTGGCCGTTGCGCGCCCCATTTGCGTTTGAGGGAATGCAGATATGCTGTTCGATACATTCGAGAACATGGCGTCGCGTCGCGGGCTGCTGACAGGGATGGCCGGGATGGGGGCGATGATGGCGGCAGGGCCGGTCCTTGCCGCGCCGGCGAAAGGCAATATCCGTCCGCTGGACCTGAAGGATCCGCGGGACAATCTTTATGGCTTTGCAAAGCTGTGGGGGACGATCGGCCCGAAGGCGGTGAAATCCGGATATTATGGCGTGCAATATGCCATCGTCGGCAACCAGCGCGCCAAGCCGCTGTTCGGCTATGCGGGCTTTGGCAACAACCGCAACATCCTCCTTCCCGACGGGACGGTGAAGGTGCTGGGGAAAGAGTGCGGCTATTTCACCGACCTCGCCTCGGGCGAGATCATCGACCATTGGGACAATCCGTGGACGGGCGAGCGCGTCGAGGTGTTCCCGTTCCTGAACGACCGCTGGCGCGGGCATCTGGGGCTGGAGCGCAAGGTGTTCAAGATCGGCGACAGCGAGACGACCAACAACGACATGGGCAAGCCCGCTGCCAAGGGTGAGCCGTTCCTGCTGCCGTGGAACCGCATCGGCGACCAGTATCTGCTCGGCTGGGACTATGCGCATGAATATACCAATCCCGTCACGCCCGAGGGCTGGCCCAAGGCCTCCACGGGCAAGCGCGTCAATCCTTCCGAACATTTCGTGATCTTTACGCCGACTGCCGAGATCGACGATCGTTCCACCCATACGGCGCGTTTCCACGCCGGCTTCATGCGGCAGGCGCCGTGGTGGCCGTGGATGAAGATGGGGCAGAGCGGCGTGCCGGGCGTGCTGATGGGACGGATGCACAGCTACAAGATCACCGGCACCGAGGAGGATATCCCGAAGGCAATCCTGAAACGGGTGGAGCGCGACCGCCCGGACCTGCTGGAAGAGCCGACCGAGGGGCCGGACGAGGGTGTGCGCGGCACGCTGGAAGCCTATGCAGAGGAGGTGCCGCCGGAAACGCCCGGCTATCCGCGGCCCGGCCGGAACGGAGAGAAGCCCTGATGGCGAAGCGGCAGTTCGTCGACCTGGAGCATGGACAGCTGCATCTGCGCACGGCGGGGGAAGGCCGCCCTCTGCTGCTGATCCACGGATCTCCGGGAAGCGCGCTGCAGCTGGTGCCGATGATTGCCCGGTTTGCAGCGACGCATCGGGTGATTGCACCCGATACGCCGGGCAATGGCGACAGTCCGGCGCTGCCCATGGCGGAGCCGACGATCGGCGATTTCGCCCGCGTGCAGCTGCAGCTGCTGGATGCGCTGGGGATCGACAAGGTGGATGTCTATGGCACCCACACGGGGGCGGCGACTGCCGTGGAGCTGGCGCTGCTGGCGCCGGAGCGGGTGGGCAGGTTGGTGCTGGACGGGGTCGGCCTGTTCACGCCGGAAGTCCGCGACGAGATGCTGGCACGCTATGCACATCCGTTCACGCCGGATCTGGAGGGCGCCTATCTCGCCCGCGCCTTCACCTTCTGCCGGGACATGTTCCTGTTCTTCCCCTGGTATGACCGGACGCCGCGCGGGCGGCGGCCGGGCGGGATGCCGCCGACCGCGGTGGTGCATGGGCTGCTGATGGAAGTGCTGAAGGCGGCGGAAACCTATCCCATCCCCTATCGGGCAGCGATGACCTGGCCGGGGCGCGAGCGACTGCCGTTGCTGCGGCACCCGGCGCTGGTGATGTCGGCGGCGGACGATCCGTTGCTGGAAGACAGCCGGGAGGCGCTCGGGCTGGTGGCAGGCGGCGAATGGCTGGAGCTGCCGGGATTTGGGGACGCCGACTTTGCTGCGGCCCGCTTCGAGGGGATGCAGCGCTTCCTCGGCTAGAAGATCCCGAGGATCTTCTTGCGCGCCTTCTCCGGCGGCTTGCCTCCGCCCACATCGTCGCGCGGCTTGCTGCCGGCGGTGCGCTGGGCGACGGCGGATTTCGCGCCGAGCACCGGGCCGCAATCCGCCGCCTTGGCGTCGCCGATATCGACGAAGGCGAGGAGCGCGGCCGGCGGCGCAACCACGGCGCCCAGGCCGACTGCCGCGCCGCCGCGGCCCAGCAGTTCGGGGGTGATGACCTGCAGCGAGGGTTCCGCAAACTTGCCGCCAAGCCTGACCGGAGACTGGCCGGACAGCAGGCTGAACTTCTTGGCGTCGGCGCGCACTGTCAGATTCAGGCTTTCGTCGACGAAGCTGAAGCCGCCACGCCCGAGGACGACGTTCTTCGCCGTGTCGATCAGGATCGGATCGGCGCCAGCCACGCCCTCGCGCACGGTGAAGGCGACCAGCCCGCAGTTGATCTGCACCGGCTCCTTCAGCTTCCTCTCGAACATCTTCTGGATGAAGGTTCCGAAATCCAGCTCCGCGAGCTGCACGTTGCGGGTCCAGAAGGTCCCCCTGGGGATGACCGCGGCGATGCGGCCATCCGACGTCGCCAGCGACTGATGCAGGGTGTCGCCGTCGCCCGTCAGCTGCGCGCGGGCCCAGAGCGAGCCGGAGGTGCCCGACTCCTCGACGCCGTAGCCGGTGAGGAGGCGCGCCAGCGGGGTTTGCGCCAGGCGGATGTCATAGACGGTGCGCGCCGGCTTCCGCCGCCAGTCGATGCGGATATCGGACGTCACCTTGCCACGCGCCATGGTGAAGCTGACCGGGGCCAGCGCCAGCAGACCGTCGCTGAGCTTTACGGTGGCGTCGACATCGGTGACCGGCATCTTCTCGGCGCGCAAACGGGCGATGCGATAGCGGACATCGGCGTCGAACGCCCTCAGCCCCTCGGCGCGCAGGCTGGCATCGGGCAGCAGGCGATCCGGCGGCGCCCCGGTTTCGGCGGCGGCTGTCTCGAAACCCTTGGCTGCGACAATATTCGGATCATAGCCCATGAAGGGGGCGACATCGACGATATCCAGCGTCTGGGTGACGAGATCGGCGGTGACACGGCGGCGCGGCCCGCCGGTATCCAGCGTGAAGCTGCCGGTGATGTCGCTGGCGCCGAACTGGCCCTCCATGTCGTGGAAGCGGTAACGGCTGCCCTGCTTCAGCATTTCCGCCTGCAGCTGGTAGCGGCGGGTATCGGGGATGATGATGCCGAGCACCGCAAACAGGTCGGCCGCATTGCGCCCCCTCGCGGCCACGTTCAGCGGCGCGCCCTCGATCTGCGCCAGGCTGGGGAGCGTGCCGGTGATGTCGACCTTGTCGGTTGCTGTCGCGGCGTGCAGTTCCAGCCGATTCTGGCCCATTGTCAGCGTTTCGTTCGGGCTGAGCAGCGCGCCGCTGAGGGTGAAGGGGGTGGCGCGGAACTTGCCGCCGCCGGCGAAGCGGACGGCGTCGGCTATGCGGTTGTCGGCCGCAGCGATCTCGTTGAAGCGGATGTCGGCCAGAAGCTGCAGTTGCGGGTCGCGGTAGCGCAGGCTTGTTTCGCGCACGGATGCGCTACGGATATGCGGCAGCTAGAGCGGCTTCCCCGCGCCCTTGAAGGTCCAGCTGTTGAAGCGGTGAGTGGCATCCCATTCGAGGTCGATGTCGGCGCCCCGGAGCTCCAGCCAGTGCAGGCGGGCGGAGCCGAACAGCAGAGACAGCGGGGCGATGCGGGTTTCGATGCGCTCGGCGGCCAGGAGGTGATCCTTGCTGGCCCAGTCCGGGTTGGACACGCTGAGGCGTTCGGCGAGGAACTTGATGTCGAACGGCGCGAAATAGAGCTGGAAATCGCCGCCGACCTGCACCTCGCGTTCGGCCATGGAGGAGGCGATCTGTTCGAACGGCGGCTTCAGGAAGCGACCCTTGGTGAGGAACAGCGCCAGCCATACGGTAAAGACTGCAATAAAGAGGCCGATCAGCAGGTTGCGCAAGATGCGAAGCGCGCGATTGGGAGCGGCGATCAGCTCTTCCCGCTGGAAGGGGAATTCCGCGTTCATGCCGGCATAACCTTGCAGCGGGCCGATTGTGCCCTGGCCGCGCCTCAGCCGGCGTCGACGATTTCCAGCAGCGCCCCCTCCGGGGTGCGGGCAATGCCGCTCAGCCGTCCGCCGTAGATGGCACCTTCGCGTTGGGTGGGCGGGCTGCCCCATTGCAGATCGAGCGACGCGAAATCGGGATGGAAGATCGTGCAGACCGCAACGCCCGGCGACAGCGCCTGCGGGTGTCGGGGGCGATCGGTGGCGGCTGCCGGATACTGGTCGAATTCCAGGAAGATCTGGCCGGCGCGGGTTGCCGTGACAATCTCGTGCAATTCGGTCGGCGGCAGGTCGAAGGACTTGTTGATCATCGAATAGGGGATGGCGGACGACTCGCCATTTTGCAGGCCGAGCGTCTGCGCGAACCAATCTGCCGTGGCGCGCATGTCGCGGCAGGCGAGCACGAGGATGAACAGGCGGTCTATGGGAGAGGCGGCTTCGGGAAGGGCCGGGTCGCCGTTGATTTCGGTGAGATAGACGGTTTCGGCGTCCGGCCCACGCACCTGCATCGGGTGGATGGTCGGCAGGCCGGGGATGCGCTTGGGCGGGCCGATGATCTGGAAGGGGGAGGCTTCCATGCGGGCAGCCGTTGCCAGCACATCCTGCACGTTGATCTCGATAGCGGCCCAGCCATAGGTGCGGATGGGGAGATAGCCGGGAACCGAGTCGCCTTCGACCAGCCGCAGGAAGACGTTGGCGCCGGAGGCCGGTTGCAGCACGGCGCAATCGCATCCGGCGCTGGCGGGTGCGCCCCATGCAGCCGCAAGCCCGGCGTCGAACGGGCCGCGCTCGATGCAGCGATAGTCCAGCCATTGTTCGAAGCGGCCGACCGCTGCGCCCACATCGGAGACGGTCAGGGTGGCGGCGCGCAGCAGATTCACGGTTTCGCCTGTGGCACCGGCGGCTTCTCGCCCTTCTTCGGGATGATTCCGCCGATCACCGTGTTCGGCAGCACGCTGTTGTCCCACTCGGGCTGTTTCGGTGGGTTGTTGCCGGTGCGCAGGATCACCGTGCGCGTCTGCGGCGAGATATAGACGACCTGGTTGTGGTTGCCGTCGAACAGGAACATCTGCCCGTCGGCGAAGGGTTGGCTGTGCAGCACGCCGCCGGGGAATTTCGGGCCGCCGAAGCTGCGGCGCTCGGCATACCCCTCGCCCAGCCACAGGCCCATGCCGAAATGCGGGTTCTGCGGAGTCGGCGTGCGCATGTCCTTTACGAAGCCCTCGGGCAGCAGGCGCTTGCCGTTCCACACGCCGTCATCCAGCAACAGGATTGCCAGCTTCAGCCAGTTTTCCGCCGGCATCGTCATGCAGCAGCCGGAATGGGCAAGGCCACCTTCGCGGTTCACCCAGATCTTGCCGCCCTCCGCGCCCAGCGGCTGCAGGATCTCGGTGCCGATGAACTCGGCATAGCGGCGGCCGGTGGCGCGCTCGATGACCAGCGCCACCAGCTCTGCCGTGGCATTGTTATAGCCATATTCGGAGCCGGGCGGCTGCGTCAGCGGGTAATTGTCGACGATCTGCTGGCCGTGATCCGGGTCGATATAGGCGCGGTTCATCGGGTGGTCGGGATCGTCGCTGAAACCCTGCGGCATCAGGCCGGAGCGCATGTCCAGCAGGTGGCGGACGAGGATCGCTTCCTTGGGCGTGCCCTTCCACTCCGGCACGAAGTCGGCGACTGGCTGGTCTGGCGACCTGATCTTGCCGAGCTGGATGGCGCGGCCGATGGCGATGGCGCTGACGGGCTTTGACAGCGACTTCGAAACCAGCTGCGAGTGCACGTCGGAGCCTGCGGGGAACCAGGCTGCCTGCAGCTTGCCGTCGCGCCAGACCAGGAAGGCGCTGCTGTTGTTGGCAGCAGCATAGGCCTGCGCCTTTTCCAGCGCCTCGGGGCGGATGCTGCGCTCGCCGGGCTTCGCCATCGGGATCAGCTCGGGTTTGGCCGCGCCCTTCACCTCTTCCATCGGCGAATAGACGGTCATGATGCCGCCGGCCTTCATCAGCTCGGTGAAGCGCTGCTTATACTGCGCTTCCCATGCCGGGTCGCGCTGGGCAGCAGCCGGGACAGACAGGAGGAGGAGGAAGAGGAGACTAATACGCATCATGGCCTTTCCGTGCATGTCCGCCTGTCTGCCGTGTCGTCAGTTCTTCGGCGCGGTGTAGTCGTCCCAGCTCTGCCAGTCGCGGGTGATGAAGCGCTCGTCGATCAGCGTGCGCTGGAAGCAGACGCCGTCCTTGAACCACTGCCAGGTGCGGGCGCGGTTCCGGAAGGCCTCGTCGCACTGGATCATTTCATAGAGCGTCAGGCCCGGCTCGTTCTTGCGTTCCCAGAACAGGCAGGAGGAAAGCTGGTTGTCGTCGGGCTGCATCGCGGCGCACCAGCCCTTGATCAGCTCATTGTCCCACCAGATGCGGCCTTCGCGATAGTCGGCGGGGAAATCGCGGGTATCGGTGCGGCCGTCATCCCAGAAATAATAGTTGGTCTGGTGATAGCGCTGGACGCCGTTTTCCTCGACCAGCCGGCACAGAAGGCGCGAGCGGTGCTCGTCCACCAATTTGCCGGTCAAGGCGTCGTAATAGCGATACCAGCCCTCCCAGACGCCCTCGTTCCTGGCGAGTATCGGCATGGCTTCCCGCAGTGTTTTGGTCATCTTGCTCTCCGCTGGTGCCCGGGCTGGCGGGCCATTCCTGCGAAGCTAGCCCCGGGAGGGCTTTCGGCGAGGGTGGGAGCTGCCTCTATCCGATTGGCGGATTGGCTGGCGGGCGCGGTGTCGGGCGCTGCCCTGTGGTTGCACGTTCAATCAGAGACACCTGTTTGGAGCAGCGAATGGCGAATTTTGACGCGGCGGCCGATTCGCCGCGCGGATATGGCGAGTTCCGGCATGGCTGGAAGATCGTCCTGGCCTCGATGCTCGGCATCGGGCTGGGGCTGTCGCCGATGCCCTTCTATACCATCGGCGTGCTCGCGCCCGAGCTGAAGCAGGCTTTCGGCTGGACGATGGGCGACATCATGGGCGCCATCACCATGACGACGCTAGTGACGGTGATCGCCGGGCCGACGGTGGGGATGCTGGCCGGCCGGATCGGCGTTCGGCGCGTGGCGCTGACGTCGGTGCTGCTGTTCGGGCTGGTGTTCTGCGCACTGTCCTTGCAGACCGGATCTCTGCCGCTGTTCTATGCGATGTTCGGCCTGCTGGCGCTGGTCGGGGCGGGGACCCTGCCCATCACCTGGACGCGCACGGTGAACGCCTGGTTCGACGAGCGGAAGGGCCTGGCGCTGGGGCTGTCGCTGATGGGCACCGGGCTGTTCGGCATTTTCGCCAAGCCCTATACCAGCTGGCTGGTGCACGAGTTCGGCTGGCGTGGTGCCTATGTGGGGCTGGGCCTGCTGCCGCTGCTGATCGCGCTGCCGGCGGGCTGGCTGCTGTTTCGGGAGCGCGCGCCAGTGGCGACCGCGACTGGCGCGGCGAAGGTGCCGGGCGGGCTGACCCTGAAGCAGACGCTTCGGGAATGGCGCTTCTGGGTGATGGCAGCCGCGATCGTGCCGGTGTCGTTCGCGCTGGGCGGGCCGGTGCCCAACATGGAGAATATCCTGACGACCGCGGGCGTTCCCGCCGAGCATCTGCTGAGCCTGACGCCGCTGATCGGGCTGTCGGCGCTGCTGGGGCGGATCGCCGGCGGCTGGCTGCTGGACCGGTTCTGGGCGCCTGCGGTGGGCTTCGTGCTGCTCAGCCTGCCGGCGGTTTCGCTGCTGGTGCTGACCAAGGGGCAGCTGGGCATGACCGAGGCGGGGATCGCGATCTTCATGATCGGCTTTGCGCTGGGCATCGAATATGACCTCGTCGCCTATCTGGTGGCGCGCTACTTCGGGCTGAAGGCCTATTCGGCGATCTATGGCATTCTCTATGTGTTCTTCGCGCTGGGGGCGGGGTTCGGGCCGTTGCTGATGGGGCGCGATTTCGACGCCACCGGCAGCTATGAGCGGGCGCTCTATCTCTCGTCTTTTGCGCTGGTTGCCAGCGCGGCGCTGCTGCTGCTGCTGGGCCGGTATCGCAAGTTCCCCGACGAAAAGGCCGAGGCGTTCGCGGCATGATCCATCCTGTCGACAACGGCTTCCAGGAAGCGCTGGCGATCGTCTCCGATGCGAAGGCATCGGCGGAGCGGCATTGCCGGGCATTCGGCTATTCCCTGCTGTGGGAGGGGGGGTCTGACGCCGGGATGCTGGCGCAGCTGGGGTTGCCCGGCGACACCGGCCGCGAGGTGCTGATCGGCGATCCCTCTCAGGCGCGGGGGTTCATCCGCTTTCTGGAGCTGGTGGGGCGCGACGAGGGGCTGATGCGCGATGGCGCACAGCCGTGGGATGCCGGCGGCATCTATGATGTGAATGTCCGTTCGCTGGGGCCGCTGGAGGTGATGAACCGGGCGATGCAGAAGGCCGGGCATGTCGCCTTCGGGCCGCTGACGGCGTGGGATTTTGGTCCGCTTTCGGTGAAGGAAGTGGTGCTGCGCGATACCGACGGGCTGGCCTTTGCGCTGATGGAACGGGTAGCGCCGCCGCTGACCGGATATGAGCATGTGGCTGGCCACGCCTCCTATGTGTTCAACTCGACGCAGCTGGTTGCCGATTTCGATGCGGCGCGGCGCTTCTATGTGGAGGGGCTGGGTTGGGGCACCGTCACCGAGACAGAGATGGTGCATGAAAATGGCGGGTTGAACTGCCTGGGCCTGCCGCTGGACGTGGCGCGGAGCACGAAGATGCGGATCGGCATCTATCAGCAGAATGGGCTGAACGAAGGCTCGGTGGAGCTGGTGTCGCTGGCGTGCGAGGGAATGGACTATTCCGCTTCCAGGCCGCCGCTGCGCGGGTGGGCCAGCTTGCGCTTTCCGGTTGGCGATCCGGCTGCGGTGCTGGCGAAGGCGGCGGCTGCCGGGTGCGAGGTCACGGCCGTGCGGACGATGCGGATCGAGCCTTATGGAGCGGTGGAGATGGGGGCTGCGACGACGCCCTGGGGCGCGCGGCTGGAGTTTTACCGGGCCGCCTGAGCCGCGTTCATCCCGGCGATGCGGCCCAGCGTGAAGGCAGTGCACAGGCCCATGGCTGGGAGGTAGCCCCAGTGCGCTGGGCCTGAGACGCTGCGGGCTGCTCCGCCGCCGGCGAAGAGGTTGGGGAAACTTCCGCCATCGGTGCGTTGCACGCGGGCGTCGCCGTCGATCTGCAGACCGCCCTGGGTGTGATAGATGGCGCCGACGACTTTCAGCGCGCGGTAAGGGGCGGTTGGCCGGGCGTCGCCTTGCCAGAGGCGGCCCAGGGGGTCGGGCTGGCCTGAAGCGAAGGCGGCGCGGGCTTCAGTAAGCGAGGCTTCGAGGGCGGTGGCGTCTACGCCGATGCGGGTGGCGAGGTCCGGCAGGGTTGCGGCCAAGCGCGGGGCGTTCAGCTCGTTCAGCATCTGCAGGTCTGGCACATAGGCCTGCCGCGCGGCGATGGTGTCGTCATAGATCACCCAGCAATGGCCGCCCGGTTGCGCGTGCACCGGGTGCACCATGCCGGCGATGTCGGCCATCTCGTCGGTGAAGCGGTTGCCGAGCCTGTTCACGATGATGCCGCCATCGATGATGACGCCGGGCGGCACGCTGATCCCCTGCGGATCGGTGAGCATGGCATAGCCCTGATAGGCGCCCATGTCGGCGGTGGCGGCGCCGAGGCTGGCGGCTAGGCGGATGCCGTCGCCTTCGCTGCCTTCGTGGCCGTTGTTGCGGGCGTCGGCCATGTCGGGGATGTGGCGGGCGAGCATTTCGCGGTTGGCGGCGAAACCGCCGCTGGCGATGATGAGGGCGCCGCAGCCGACGCGTTCGACGGTGCCGCCGGGGCGCGTGATTTCGATGCCGGTGATGCGGTCGTCTGTGGCGAAGATGTCGGTGACGCGGGCTTCCGAGAGAATGGGGATGCCGGCGTCTGCCACGCGCTGGTGGAGGAGCTCGATGAGGTCCTGGCCGTTGTGGCCCTCCCAGCCGTGGATGCGCAGCGTGGAGTTGCCATAGGCGGCGCGGAAGCCGGTATCGAGCTGGAATGGCAGGCCGTGCGTGTCGATCAGCCAGTCCATTGCCGGCCCCGATCCGAAGGCAATGGCGCGGGCAATTTCCGGGTCGGTCTGGCCGCGGGTTTTGGCGAGAATGTCGGCGAGGAAGATCTCGCCGCTGTCCGTCACGCCGTGCGCGGCCTGCGATTTGGTGCCGGCGGCGCATACAACGCCCATGGACATGCCCGTGGTGCCCATTGGCCGCTCGTCGCGCTCGATCAGCAGGACCTCGGCGCCGGCGTCGTGGGCGGCGAGGGCTGCGACCGCGCCGCAGGCCCCGCCGCCCATGATGACGACGGGAACGGTAAACTCGAATTCGCTCATCCGGCGCTCAGCTCGTCGCCCACCTCTTCGGAGGCGATATCGCCTGTCAGGTTCGCGGCCTCATTTTCCTGCTGCAGGATGCGCAGGATGCGGGCGATATATTCCTGATTGGCGAGGCCGCGTTCGGCCTGTGCTGCGGCGTCCGGGTAAAAGCTGTCGATCTCGCCGTCGGCCAGCAGGCCCTTGGCCTTCAGGATTCGCTCCAGCGTGTCGGCGCGCTGGCGGGTGACGGCGAGTTCCTGCGCGATGGCCATGGTGATGGCGAGCACGCGCTCGACCTGCTGGTCGAGGAAGTAGGGGCGTTTGCCGGCCGGTTTCGCGCCGGCTTCGGCGATGGCGTCGGATATGCTCACGCAACAGCCCCGATCACATGCCAGGCGGCCTTGCGGCCATAATCCTCGGTCTCGTCGTCGGCGGCGTCGGGGAAGATTTCCTTGTCGACGACTCCGGTGACGCCGCCGTGGATCAGCGACTCCGGAGAGAATCCTGCAGCAATCATTGCAGCATCGAGGTCCATTTCGTGCATCCGGCTCCAGAACGGCTCGTTGTTGTAGAAGGCGTCCCAGTCGCGCATCGCCTGTTCGAACAGCGGCATGTCGGGCGCATATTGCGGTTGCTCCACGTGCAGCACGATCCCGCCGGGCCGCAGCAAACGCCGGGTTTCGGCAAAGATGTTGCGCAGCGCCACTGTCGAGAGTTCGTGCAGGAACATCGTCGTCTGGATCCAGTCGAAGCTGGCATCCGGGAACTGCGACAGGTCTTCGCCGCTGGCCTGCACGAAGCGGACATTGTGGACGTTCAACGACTTGGCGCGGGCAAGTGCATAGCGCAACATCGGCGCGCCAAGATCGACGACGGTCATCTGCGCGTCCGGGAAGGCTTCGGCCAGCGGCAGCGTGCTGTGGCCGACGGTGCCGCCGATTTCGAGGATGTCCTTCGGCTGGAAATCGGGAAGGTTGCGCTTTACCCAGCGGGCGACTGCATGGCCGCCGCCGTCGGAATAGCGGCCGAGCAACCCGCCGGTTGTGACGAAGCCGGCGTGATCATAGTTGGCGCCGTTGGTGACATCGCCGGGGAAATATTCGCGGTGGTAGCTGCCCGGCATGCAGTGATGATCGACGGCCGAGACATAGCGCGGGATGGCGAGATCGGGGTCCAGCTTCAGCCGCTCGTCGCCATCCGTCAGCCGGGCGGCGATTTCGGCCAGTCGCTCGCGCTGGCGGATAACCGTCCAGCGGCCGGCCTGCTGGCGCTGTTCCATGGTGAGGCGGCGAAGCGCCGACCATGTCTGGAAGGCCGGATCTGCCAGCAGCGCGCGGCGGGTTTCGTGCCGATCGGCCAGCGGGCGGCCATGCCTGGCCTCGAAGGCGGGGGCGACCCGGCTGTCGAAGGCGGCCTTGACGCCGGGGACGACGCGGGCGGACAGGTGGCGGTTCATCTGCGCCAGGAAGTTGATGCGCTCGATCTCGTCGTGGCTGGTTTCCGGGAAAACGGCGTGGCGGCCGACGACGCGGAAATCCGGCGGGCCGTCATACTGGCTGGCGGGGCTGTTGCGCACGGTCGATCTTCCCTCGATTGGCCCGGCAGTGTGCCTGAGCGGCAGGCGCAGGGCCAGATGCGGCGCCTGGTTCACCACCATGCGGATAGACCGGGCCGCCGGTTTGCGCGCGCGCGGGCGATGGGCGAGGCTTGGGCAACCATCTGGAGACTCTGCATGCGCCTTATCGCCCTGTTCAACCTGAAGCCCGGTGTCTCTGTCGCCGACTATGAGAAATGGGCGCGCGAGGTGGATCTGCCGACCGTGAACGGGCTTGGATCGGTTTCGGCATTCGAGGTGTTCCGCGCGACCGGGGTGCTGGGCTCAGACGCGCCTTCACCCTATGCCTATGTGGAAATCATCGATGTGGCCGACATGGACCAGTTCGGCGCCGACGTGGCTGGCGAGGCGATGCAGAAGATCGCCGCGCAGTTCCAGGGCATGGCCGACGTGACCTTCCTGACGACCGAGAAGCTCTGATGCGACTGGCCGGTAAGGTCGCCGTCGTCACCGGATCGGGCCGGGGCGGCGGGCTGGGCGAGGCGATTGCGCGGCGGCTGGCGGCAGAGGGCGCGACCGTCGTGATTTCGGACATCGGCGGTTCGAAGGATGCGGCGACACCGGATGACATGATCGGCGGCACGGCGGAGATGCAAGCGATTGCCGCGTCGCTGCCGAATGCCTCCACCTTCGTGTGCGATGTGCGCGACCCGGGGCAGGTGCGGGCGCTGGCAGCACATGCGGTAGCGGCGCACGGCAGCCTCGACATCTGGGTGAACAACGCCGGCATCGGCTATATCCTGAAGCCGCTGCTGGAGGTTTCGCCGGCAGACTGGCGCGCTGTGATCGACGTCAATCTGTCGGGCGCCTTTTACGGGCTGCAGGCGGCCGCCGAGATCATGATCGCGCAAGGAACCGGCGGGCGGATCGTGAACATCGCCAGCCAGGCGGCAAAGTCCGGCTTTCCGCACGCGCAGGCCTATACGGCTTCGAAGCATGGGCTGGTGGGGCTGGCGCGCTCGGCCGCAGTGGAGCTGGGCGCGTTCGGGATCACCGTCAACAATGTCTGCCCCAACCATGTGACGACGGGTCTTGGCGCCTGGCAGAACGCGCATTTCGCCGAGCTGCAGGGCGTGAGCGTGGCGGAATATCTGCAGCGGATGGCGGCGCGGATTCCCTTGGGGCGGCCCGGTCTGCCCGAGGATACGGCGAAGGCAGTCGCTTTCCTGTGCAGCGACGAGGCTGTCTATATCACCGGCGAGAGCATGAACGTGTCGGGCGGAGAAGAGACGCATTGAGCGGAGGCGTTCCACCGGGATTGATCGATCCGGCCGAAGCGCTGATCGACCACGCGCTGGCGGTGGAATGGACGGCGCTGCCCGCGGCGGTTCAGCGGGCGACGCTGGATTTCCTGCACGATTCGCTGTGCGTGGGTGTTGCCGGCAGTCGGGCGGCGCATTCGGCGGCCGTGCTGGAAATGGTGCAGGGATGGGGCGAAGGCGGGGCGGCGGGCGCGCTGGGGATGCCGGGGGTGCGGCTGCCGGCGGCGAGCGCGGCGTTTGTAAACGGCTATTTCATCCACAATCAGGAATATGACTGCGTCCACGAACCCGCCGTGCTGCATCCGATGGCGACACTGCTGGCGGCGTTGCTGGCGGAGACTTCGCGCGGGCCGGTTTCGGGGGCGGATTTCCTGTCGGCCATCGCGGCGGGGGCGGATGTATCGATTGGGCTTGGTGTAGGTGCCGGGCCGCTCAGCTTCTTCCGCCCGGCGACGGCCGGGATATTTGGCTGTGTCGCCGGGATTGCGCGGCTGCGGCGGCTCCGCCGCGCGACGGCGCTGGATGCCTTTGGCCATGCTCTGTCCTTCGCCAGCGGGACGATGCAGGCGCATGTGGAGGGGAAGCCGGCGCTTCCGGTGCAGGTAGCGAATGCGGCCCGCGGCGGGCTGGTTGCGGCAGATATGGCGCTGGCCGGGATGGCGGGGGTGGCAAAGCCGATTGGCGGCGATTTCGGATATTATGCGGTGCTGGAACGCGCAGGCGAGCTGAAGCCGATGGCGCACCGGATTGCCGAGGTGAGCTGGAAGCCGTTTCCCACCGGGCGGGCAGCGCACGGGGGCATCGTCGCGATTCGGCGGCTGATGGCCGATGGATTGACCGCCGACAGCTTCGAGCGGCTGGACTATCATGCGCCGCCCCTGATCGCGCGGCTGGTAGGGCGCCCGGCCGTATCGGGAATGGCGCCGGGATATGCGCGGCTCTGCCTGCCCTGGTTGGCGGCGGTGGTGCTGACGCGCGGCACGGTTTCGCTGGGCGATTTCACACCCGAACGGCTGGCGGACGCGGAACTTGTGGCACTGGCGCAGCGGGTGCGGGTGGTGGCCGACGATAACGGTGATCCGGCGGCGTTCGTGCCGGCGACGGCGATTGCGACGTTGCGCGATGGACGGGAGATTCGGGCGGAGGTGGCGGCGCAGTTCGGCTCGCCGGAATGGCCGCTCAGCCGCGACGAGCATCTGGCGAAGGCGCTGGGGTGCCTGGAGTTTGCAGGGCTTGGCGCTTCGCATGCGGCGCTGGCCGCAGCCGTCGAGACATTGGCCTGTGCGCCGGACGCGCTGGCGCTGCTGGAATCCACCGGCGTGCTTGGGTGAGGGAGACGAAAATGGGGTTCGAGTTGAAACGGCGCGATGCGCTTCTGGCGGCTGCCGGGGTAGGTGCTGTGGCGCTGGCGCGTGCGGATATGGCCGATGCGAAGGCCGTCGCCGGGCCGGCGACGATGGAGCAGCAGCTGCGCGCCTATATCCTGATGCGCGGGGCGCTGGACGATCGGGTTGTGACCGGCTGGGCGCATGCGCGCTATTTCGGGATGGTCGATGCCGAGGCGACTCCGCTGTTCGATGTCTATTCCGCGACCTTCACCCGCTATCGGCCTGCCGCGGCGGGCGGCTTCGAGGCGGTGGGGGCGGAATTCGCCTTCTTTACCGATTCCGAGGGCAAGGTGCTGGACACGTTCCGCAACCCCTACACCGGCGAGAGGGTGACGATCCCGGTGGGCGGGCTGCCGCCCTCCAAGCTGATCATCCAGCCGAACCTGAAGTTCAAGCTGGGCCGCGATGTGCCGGGGCTGGAGTTCGACCATCATATCGAGCCGGCGGTGGTGCGTGGCAACGACATCTGGTTCAACGAAGTGACACATGTGGTGCAGCCGGCGCCTCCGGGTGGCAAGGCCTTCCGCTATAACGAGGTGCTGACGATGCACGCGCCGCTGGACGCGGTGATGAAGCGCGGCGCGCTGGCCGTGCAGAGCGAAGTGAGCTTCACCATCGCCTGCAGCTGGCGGCCCTGGCTGAAGCTGGGCGACAAGCCGGGGCATATGATGTGCGTGGGGATTGGCCGGATGAACGGATCGCCCGACTCGCTGCCGCCGGAATGGGTGGCCGGCATGAAAGCGAAGCGGCCGAAGGAGCTGGCCGATCCGAAGGCGGTGCTGGCGCCGGTGTGGGATGCGAGGCCCGCATCTTGACCGCGACTGCCTTAGGTGATGGAACGGCAACGTGCCAAACCCTGAAAAACCGACATCGGAAGCCAAGGCCCAGGCGGCCGAGGCTGCCGCCATCCGCCGCCGCTGGATCACGCTGGGCGAAGTGCTTGCCGTGGTCGCGGTCGTCATCTCGGCGCTGACGCTGTGGAACAATTGGAGCGAGCGCAGCGACAGCGAAGCGATGAAGGCGGCAGATGCACACAAGCAATCGCGGCGTGCGGTGACGATGGTGCTGGTTTCGAGCAGTGTTGGCGGGAGTGAACTGGCGCTGACGCCGGCGTCATCCGAACAATCGGTGCAGAGCCAGACGATCCTGTTTCCTTCGGCGCTGGAGGTCGATCCTGCCGAAACGACGGGCGAGCCGCGCATTGAGGCCGGCTGGTTTCAGAGCGAGCTGAAAAAGGCCCGCAATGCCGCCGGGCTGCCGGACAACAGCCGGGGCGACGAGCGGCTTCCGGTTGTGATCACCACGCGGTTTCTGGTGGATGGCGAAACGCACGAGGATGTCGCGCTGTACGACATCGGCTACAGCGTTTCGGGCCGGCTGCTGACCGGGCATGACGTGACGCTGCGCGGTGTATCGCTGGTGTCGCGCGTGAAGGCCGGCGACGCGCAGGCGAAGCTGGATGCGCGCTGGAAGCGGCTCTTTCCGGAAAAGCCCTGACCGGCCTTAGACAACCGCGCAGATCGTCTTCCACTCCAGATAATTGTCCATTGCCTGCTTGCCGCTGTCGCGGCCCCAGCCGGATTGGCGGATGCCGCCGATGGGGAGCGCGGCGTCGTACATGGCGTGGCAGTTGATCCATACGGTGCCGGCCTTGAGCGCAGCGGACATGCGGTGCGCGGTGGAGAGGCTTTCCGTCCAGACGCCGGCGGCGAGGCCATAATCGCTGTCGTTGGCGGCAGCGAGCACGTCCTCTGGTTCGTCGAAGGCTTGCGCCACGACGACGGGGCCGAACACTTCCTCGCGGACGATGGTCATGTCGGGGCGGGCGTTGGTGATGACGGTGGGCGAGAGGAAGGTGCTGGCCTCTCCGTGGAGGTCGCCTCCCGTCAGCACGGTGGCGCCTTCCGCCCTGGCGCCGGCCACGAAGGAGGCGACGCGGGCGGCCTGCTTCGCCGAGACGAGCGGCCCCATCTGCGTGCTGGGATCGAGGCCGTGGCCGAGCTTCATGGATTTCGCGTAGGCGGCGACGCCCTCGACCACCTGATCGTGGATCGAGCGGTGCACATAGAGGCGCGAGCCGGCGATGCAGACCTGCCCGGCATTGAGGAAGATGGCGTTGGCGACGCCGGGAATGGCCAGGCTGAGGTCGGCGTCGGGGAAGACGATGCTGGGGGATTTGCCGCCCAGTTCCAGCGTCACCCGCTTGAAGTTGGTCTTGGCCGCATCCAGCACTGCGCGCCCGGTGGCGGTGGAGCCGGTGAAGGCGATCTTGTCGACCTTCGGGTGGGCAGCGAGTTGCGCGCCAGTCTGCGCGCCGGGGCCGGTGACGACGTTGAGGACTCCGGCGGGAAGCCCGGCCTGCAGCATCAGTTCAGCGAGCCGCAGCGCCGAGAGCGAGGTGTCTTCGGCGGGCTTCAGCACCACGGTGCAGCCGGCGGCGATCGCGGGCGCGAGCTTCATCGCGGTGAGCACCAGCGGCGAGTTCCACGGCACGATGGCGGCGACAACGCCGACCGCCTCGCGCACGGTCCAGCTGCGCATCTGCTTGCCCTGCGGCTGGTAGGCGATGCTGCTTTCCAGCGTGTTGCCCTCGATCACCATCGCCTGGCCCGCGAAGAAACGGAACTGGTTTACAGCACCGGGGATTTCCGCCCAGCGCCCGATGAAGAGCGGCTTGCCCTGATCCAGCGTTTCGAGTTCGGCCAGCTCGTCGATGTTCGCTTCGATGAGGTCGGCGATGCGCCAGAGGATGCGGGCGCGTTCGACCGGGAAGGTTGCAGCCCAGCCCGGCTGGGCGCGGGCGGCGGCTTCCACGGCGGCGTCGATGTCGGCGGGCGAGGCTATGGCGATCTGGCCGATCTCGCTGCCGGTTGCCGGATCGACGGTGGCCATCGTCTGCCCGCCTTCCGCCTGTTGCCAGCTGTCGCCGATCAGCAGGCCGGTGCCCGATCCCCGACGTTCCAGAAAGGCGCGGGTGGCGGCGCTGAGCGGGGCGGGGCTGGCTGGCATCTGATCAGGTCTCCTTTGGCGCGACGTTCCACTTTGCGGGGGCCGACGGCCATACGTGGCCTGCCAAAGCTCGCACAGCGGATAAGTGGCGCTTTGCGCAGGCCCCCCTATCCTGGCTGCGATAACGGAGGTTGCATGTGCGGGGCGGTTTGCGAGGCGCCCGGGATATAGGATCGGGAGTATCATGGCATATCGTTTGGGCGTGGATGTCGGCGGCACCTTCACCGATCTGTTGCTGTTCGATCTTGGGAGCGGCGGGTTCTGGCGGCACAAGACGCCTTCGACCCCGCACGACAGTTCGGAGGGCATTCTGAACGGGGTGAACGCGATTTGCGCGCATGCCGGCGTGACGCCCGCCCAGATCGATTTCTTCCTGCATGGAACGACGGTTGCCACCAATGCCGTGCTGGAGGGCAAGGGCGCGCGTGTCGGCCTGATCGTGACCGAGGGCTATCGGCAGGTGATGCAGATCGCCCGCAGCTTTGTGCCGGGTGGGCTGGCGGGCTGGATCGTCTGGCCGAAGCCGACTCCGCTGGCGGCGCTGGAGGACACGTTCGAGATTCCGGGGCGCATGGACGCGCAGGGCAATGAGGTTCGTGCCACCGACGATGCCGCGATCCGCGCGGTGCTGGAGAAGCTGAAGGCCCAGGGTGTCGAGGCGCTGACCGTTTCGCTGATGAACGCCTATCTGAACGGCGCGCACGAGAAGCGGGTGGCGGAACTGGCCGCCGAGGTGATGCCGGGCGTGCCATTGTCGCTGAGCCACGTCGTGCTGCCCGAAATGCAGGAGTATGAGCGGACGCTGACGACGGTCGCCAACGCTTCGGTGCGGCCGATCGTCGGCAATTATGTGCGCAACCTGCGCGAGAAGCTGCGCGGGGCGGGGATGGCGGGTTCGCTGTCGCTGCTGCGGTCTGACGGCGGGCTGATGTCTTCTGAGAAGTCGGAAGAGCATCCGGTTTCTCTGCTGATGTCCGGCCCGGCGGGCGGCGTTACCGGCGCGCTCTGGGTGGCGAAGGCGGCTGGACTGAAGAATATCCTGACGCTGGATGTCGGCGGTACGTCGACCGATGTGGCGCTGATCGAGAATCTCGAGCCGCGCCGCGTGCGGACGACGGAAGTGGGGCACTTGTCGGTGCGCGCCTCTTCGCTGGACGTGAAGACGGTGGGCGCCGGCGGCGGCTCCATCGCCTATGTGCCGGAACTGACCAAGGCGCTGCGCGTCGGCCCGCAATCGGCCGGCGCGGTGCCGGGGCCGGTCGCCTATGGCAAGGGCGGCACGCTGCCGACCGTCACCGACGCCAATGTGGTGCTGGGTTATCTGCCGGAAGCGCTGCTGGGCGGTACGTTCAAGCTGGACCGCGACGGCGCGAAGGCTGCCGTGCAGACCATTGCCGACGCGCTGGGTATCGGCCTGATGGAAGCGGCGCGCGGCATCATCGACATCGTCAACGAGAATATGTTCGGCGCGCTGCGGATGATCTCGGTGCAGCAGGGCTATGACCCGCGCCACTTCGCGCTGATGGGCTTTGGCGGCGCCGGGCCGCTGCACGTGAATGCCGTCGCCCGGCTGATGGGCAGCTGGCCCGCGGTTTCGCCGGTGTCGCCTGGCGTGCTCTGTGCGCTGGGCGATGCCACCACACGGATGCGCACGGAAACAGCGCGCAGCTTCTCGCGCCGCTTCGACGAGACCGGCGAGGCCGAAGTTCTGGCCATCCTCGAGGAAATGGCGGCGCAGACCCGCGCCGAGTTGGCGGCGGAGGGCATATCCGATGCCGACATCACCAGCCAGTTCGAGCTGGACGTGCGCTATGAGGGGCAAGCCTTCGAAGTGCCGCTGTCCATCGACGCCGAGCTCTTGAAGCGTGACGGCCTTGCCGGCGTGCTGGCCCGCTTCGACGAGGAACATGCGCGCCTCTTCACCTTCAACATGGATAGCGCCCACGAGCTGGTGAACCTGCGCGCGGTGGCGCTGGGGCCGTTGCTGGAACTGGAAGCGCCCAAGCTGCCGGTGGGGAATGGCGACCCGATCGAGGCGAAGCTGCGCGACCACCGGCTCTGGTCGAACGGGGCGATGCAGCCGGCGGTGATCTATGATCGTGCAAAGCTGAAGGCAGGCGACGTCATCCCCGGCCCGGCCATCGTCATCGAGATGGACTCGACGACCCTGATCGAAGCCGATTGCGCCGGCACCGTCGATGCGCACGGCAACATCCTCATCAACCCCAAGTCGTAAGGGCAAAACGATGCCAGCAACTATCGTTCAGGCGAACAGCACGCCCTTCAAGACCGTCCCCATCGATCCCGTCACGCTGGAAGTGATCGAGAACGCGCTTCGCAACGCCCGCATCGAAATGGATGCGACGCTGGTGCGCACGGCCATGTCTCCGGGCATCCGCGAGCAGGGCGACGCCTTCCCGCTGATCGCCGACCACAAGGGGCGGATGATCGTGGGCCAGTTCGGCTCCTATATCGGTCCGTTCCTGGAGGGCTTCGATGGCACCGTCGAGGAAGGCGACATGATCTTCCTCTCCGATCCCTATTCGGTGGGCGGCGCCATCAGCCACTCCAACGACTGGCTGGTGCTGCTGCCGGTGTTCAAGGACGGGCGGCTGATTGCCTATACCTCGATGTTCGGCCACCAGAGCGACATCGGCGGCATGGTGCCCGGATCGATGCCGATCGATGCCACCAGCATCTTCCAGGAGGGGGTTCGCATCCCGCCTGTGAAGATCTGGAAGCAGGGCGTCTATAACGAGGATCTGGTGAAGCTGGTGATGCACCAGTCGCGCACGCCGGCCTGGTGCAAGGCCGACCTGAACGCACTGATCGCCTCGTGCCGGGTGGCGGCGAACCGCGTGGTGGAAATGGCGGCACGCTTTGGCGACGATGTGTTTGCCTCTGCAACCGACCTGCTGCTGGAACGCAATTATCGCGCCATGAAACAGCTGATCGAGACTTCCATCGGCGAGGATAAGGTCAGCTTCGAGGACTATATCTGCGACGATGGCGTCGGATACGGCCCCTACAAGATCAAGTGCACGATGTGGCGCGAGGACGGCCGGGTGATCCTGGACTTCGACGGAACCGATCCGCAATCGGCCGCGTCGATCAACTTTTTCCTCAACGAAAACATGATGAAGATGTTCTTCGGCATCTACATGATCATGGTGTTCGATCCGCAGATCCTGTTCAACGACGGATACTATCCGCTGATCGAGGTGCGCATCCCGAAGGGCTCGCTGCTGAAGCCGAACTTCCCGGCGGCGCTGTCGGGGCGGACGCATGCGCTGGGGCGGCTGTTCGATATCCTGGGCGGGCTGCTCGGCCAGAAGACGCCGGAGTTCCTGAACGCTGCCGGGTTCAGTTCTTCGCCGCACCTCTTCTATGCCGGGACCGACAAGAACGGGAAATGGTTCCAGCTGTTCCAGATCGGCTTCGGCGGCATTCCGGGGCGTCCGATGGGCGACGGGCCGGACGGGCACTCGCTGTGGCCGGGCTTTACCAATGTGCCGAACGAGTTCCTGGAGCGCTACTTCCCGCTGCGCATCGAGCGCTATGAGACGGTGGCGGATTCCGGCGGCGCCGGCCTGCATCGCGGCGGCAATGGCATCAACATGGTCTATCGCTTCCTGGAGCCGGGGGTGATCGCCATCCATGACGACCGCTGGTTCGTGCCGCCATGGGGCGTGAACGGCGGGGAGCCGGGCGTGCGGGCGCGCAAGCTGCTGGTGAAGGAAGATGGCACCGAAATTGTGCTGGGCAACAAGCTGGAGAATTATGCTGTCGAGGCCGGCGACCAGCTGCACTTCGTCACCTGGGGCGGCGGCGGCTGGGGCGACCCGCTGGAACGCGATCCGGCGCTGCTGGCGAAGGAGCTGACACAGGGGCTGGTGACGGTTGAAGGCGCGCGCCGCTATGGCGTGGTGCTGGTGGACGGCGCCGTCGATGCGGCCGCGACAGAGAAGCTGCGGGCGGAAATGCGCGCCGCCCGTGGGCCGATCCAGACCTTCGCGTTTGGGGACATCGAGACGCTGCGCGCCAACTGCGAGGCGGAAACGGGCCTGCCGGCTCCGACGCAGCCGGTGTGGCAGAAGTTTGCGGAAGCTGCTGAGTAAGGATTTGAACTAAATGGCCAGTCCCGTGCTCCGTCAGAAGCTGTCTGACGGGAAGTTCTTCGTCGTGCCTGGAATCCAGGACATGATTGCCGCCGTAGTTGCCGACCGCGTGGGGTTCGATGTCGTCTATGGCACCGGATATTGGCTGACCGCCTCGGCCTATGGCCTGCCCGATGCCGGCATTGCCAGCTATACCGAGATGGTGGACCGGATGCGGACGCTGGCGCGGACCAGCAAGGCGGCCGTCATCGCCGACGCCGACACCGGCTATGGCGGGCTGCTGAACGTGCATCATACCGTGAAGGGCTATGAAGCAGCTGGCGTTGCCGCGGTGCAGATGGAAGATCAGGAGTTCCCGAAGAAGTGCGGGCATACACCGGGCAAGCGGCTGATTCCGCCGGCCGACATGGCGGAGAAGCTGCGGGTGGCGGTGGATGCGCGGACCGATCCCAATCTGGTGATCATCGCCCGCACAGATGCGATGCAGTCCGAGGGGCTGGACGGCGTGCTCAGACGGCTGGAGGCTTATGCGAAGGCCGGCGCCGACGTGCTCTTTCCCGAGGCGCTGACCAGCGAGGAGGACATGCGCCGCTGCTGCGAGACGTTCGATCTGCCGGTGATGGCGAACATGTCGAATGGCGGCTACAGCCCGGTTCCGAATGCGGGCGTGCTGGCCGAGATCGGCTATGCCTTTGCCATCTATCCTTCTCTCACCAGCCTCGTCGCGGTGGGGGCGATGGAACAGGCGCTGTTGAACCTGAAGGAAAAGGGGATCGGCCAGCCGGATGGGCTCTTCAGCTTCAACGAGTTCTGCTCGATGATCGGCTTTGAGGATGTATGGGCGTTCGAGAAGAAGTGGGCGCGGGACTGACGGAGGATCTGCGATGAAGATCGAAGCGGCGATACTGGGGCAGTGCGGCGGGCATCATCGGCCCTATGCGTCGGGTGCGCCGCTGGATGTGCGGCAGGTGGACCTGGCGGCGCCACAGCGGGGCGAGATTCTGGTCCGCATCGATGCCGCCGGGATCTGCCACTCCGACCTTTCCGTCATCAACGGCGACCGGCCGCGGCCGATGCCGATGGCGCTGGGGCACGAGGCGAGCGCTACGGTGGAGGCGCTGGGGCCGGAGGTGTCCGACCTGGAAGTGGGTGACCGGGTGGTGCTGGTGTTCCTGCCGTCGTGCGGGACGTGCGTGAACTGCATGAGCGGCGAGGGCTATCTGTGCGCCAATGGCGCGGCCGCCAACGGCAAGGGCGAGCTGCTGGGCGGCGGCTTCCGCCTGAGCGACGACGGCGAGCCGGTGCATCACCATCTGGGCGTCTCCGCCTTTGCGACGCATGCGGTGATCGATCGCCGCTCTGCGGTGAAGGTGGACCGGGACATTCCGCCCGAGATCGCGGCGCTGTTCGGTTGTGCGGTGCTGACGGGCGTTGGTGCGGTGCTGAACACGGCGGCGCTGCGGGCCGGGGAGTCGGTGCTGGTCTATGGGCTGGGCGGCGTTGGGCTGGCGGCGCTGCTGGGCGCCGTCGCCGGTGGCGCGCAGCCGGTGTATGCGATCGACCCGTCTCCGGAGAAGCGGGCGCTGGCGCTGGAGCTGGGGGCGGCGCTGGCCGTGCACCCGGATGAAGCGGCGAGCCTGCCGAAGGCCGACCTCGTGGTGGAAACAGTGGGCAAGGCAGTGGTGCTGGCGGCTGCCTATGCGGCGGCGCGGCGGGGTGGGCGAATTGTCACAGTCGGGCTGCCCAATCCGGCCGAAATGCTGTCGATTCCGGCGGTGTCGCTGGTGGCGGACGCCAAGACGCTGATGGGCAGCTACATGGGCTCTTCGGTGCCTGCGCGGGATATTCCGCGCTATCTGGGGCTGTGGAAGGCCGGAAGAATGCCGGTGGAACGGCTTTTGACCTCGGTGAACCCGCTTTCCGCGATCAATGCCTGCATGGACGAGCTGGCGGAAGGGAAGGCGATTCGGCAGGTCCTGCTGCCCGGCTGAGGCATTTCATACCCCCTGCCGGTCACCGGCTGGCAGTGACCGCCAGCCGGAATTAATATCCGACAGGCGGACAAAGCTTGCGGAAGGCGCAAGGGATACGCAATCAATGAGTCACATTCCCGTCATCGATACGACGCGAGGGAGAGACTCATGGAGAAGGGCGTTCCGATTCGTTCAATCACCCGCTCGATTGCGGCGCTGAAGGCGATCAACCGCCACGGCTCGCTGTCGATGATGGAGATTTCGAGGGCCTCCGAAGTGCCCTATCCGACGGCCTGCCGCATCGTGCAGACGCTGCTGTATGAGGGCCTGATCGAGATGGAGCCGAGCCGCAAGCGCTATCGCCCGACGGCGATGGTGCAGACGCTGGCGCACGGCTTCCAGAACGACGACGAGCTGGTGACGGTGGCGCGGCCGCACATCGTCGATTTCACCAGGCGGGCTGGCTGGCCGGTTTCGGTCGCGGTGCGGGTGGGACGCAACATGATGCTGCGGGACAGCACCCATGCGAACACCTCGCTGACGTTCGAGCATTATTACCCGGGTTTCACGCTGCCGATCCTGGAGAGCGCCTCCGGCAAGGTTTCGATGGCCTACGCGCCGGATGACGAGCGTGGCATGATCCTGCAGTGGATGCGGGTCAGCCAGGAAATCGACCTTGCCTATCTGGCGACGGCCGAAGCCAGCCTGGACGTCGAGCGGATCCGCTCGCAGGGGTATGCGGTGCAGGGGCGCAACCACTTCAACCTGACGCCGGGCAAGACCACGTCGATCGCCGTGCCGATCTTCAAGAACGGCGTCTATCAGGCGGCGATGACGATGGTATTCTTCGTTTCGGCGATGAAGCTGGACCATGCGCTGGCGACCTATCTGGACGACCTGAAGGCGACGGCGGCAGCGATCAGCGAGGAGCTGGGAGACCGCGCTCTTCAGTAGGCTGAAGCGGCCGACGCTTTTGGCGAAGCCAAAACGCGCGAGTCCGCGCAAGCCCGGCCGGCGGGGTGGCGACTGCCACCGAACCCGTCCGACGAGCGGGCTATGCCCGCAACCTTCCTTCTTTCTTCCTTGCTGGCGCAAGCGGACTCGGCGGCCTGGCCGCCGGCCGCGCTACAGTTTTGCCGTAACTGCCTTGGTCTCCAGCCAGGCGTCCAACCCCTCACGGCCAAATTCCCGCCCCCAGCCGGATTGCCTGGTGCCGCCGAAGGGGATGTTGGTGCCGACGGCGCCGTGGCAGTTGATGGAGACATGGCCGGAGTGGATGCGCCGGACGAGGCGGTGGGCGGTGGACAAATCCCGCGTCCAGACGCTGCCGGAAAGGCCGTAGATGCTGTCGTTGGCGCGCGTTGCGATGGCGTCGAGATCGTCGGTTTCGAAGCGTTCGATGGCCATGACCGGGCCGAAGATTTCCTCGCGCTGGATTCGCATGTTCGGGCGGGTGTCGGTGAAGATCGTGGGCTGCAGGAAGTGGCCCGGGCGATCCGGGGACTGGCCGCCGGTTACCAGCGTTGCCCCTTCGGCCAGCGCAGATTCGATGTGGCTCTTCACGCGGGCAAGCTGGGTGGCCGAGATCAGCGGGCCTTGCTGGGTTGCCGGGTTCAGGCCGTGGCCCAGCACCATCGCTTCGCTGAACGCCTTCAGCCCCTCGACCAGCTGGTCGTGGATGGCGGCGTGGGCAAAGATGCGGGTGCCGGCCATGCAGTTCTGGCCCTGCAGGAAATAGGTGGCCATGGCGACGCCGGGAATGGCTTCGGCCAGATCCGCGTCGGGCATGACGACGACGGGGGATTTGCCGCCGAGCTCGAGGCTGACCTTCTTCAGGTTGCCGAGCGCTGCCTCGACGATGCGGCGGCCGGTGGCGGTGGAGCCGGTGAAGGCGACCTTGTCGATGCCGGGATGGGCGGCAATTGCAGCGCCGGCGTCGGCGCCGAAGCCGTTGACGACGTTGACGACACCCGGCGGCAGGCCGGCATCGAGCAGGACCTGCCCCAGCGCCAGCGCCGTCAGCGGCGTTTCCTCGGACGGTTTCACCACCAGCGTGCAACCGGCCGCCAGCGCCGGGGCCAGCTTCAGGATCGCCATCGCGAGCGGCGAGTTCCAGGGGATGATCATGCCGCCGACGCCGACGGGTTCGCGCAGCGTGTAGGTGAGGGCTTCGCCCAGTGCCGCCAGGTGGCGGGGCGGCGGGGTGGTGGTGCCCTCGATCCGCATCACGGCGCCGGCATAATAGTCGGTCATCTCCACGCAGTTGGCGACCGTCAGTTCGGAGATGAAGCGCGGCATGCCGTTGTCGACAATGTCGAGCTCGGTGAAGAGGGCGGCGCGCTGGTCCAGCAGTTCCGCCACGCGGAAGAGAAGGCGGGTGCGCTCCGCGGCGGTCAGGCGGCCCCATGGGCCTTCGAAGGCGCGGCGGGCGGCCTTCACCGCAGCGTCGACTTCGGCAGCTCCGCCGATGGCGAAGGTTGCGAGCGGCAGGCCGGTGGCCGGATCGCTGGTGACATGGCTGCCGGAGCCTTCGACCCACTGGCCGTCGATCAGCAGCCGGTGCGATTGGGCGAGGAAGGCGGCGATTTCGGGGGCGATCGGGTTACCGTCGAAGGGGGTCATACGCGCACGGTCCGGCAGTCATAGTCGAAGAGGCCGAGGGATTCCTCGTTGCGCAGCGCACCCAGGCCGAACATGTCGGTCTCCTGCCCCTGCATGCGGTCGGCGTTGGCGTTGGATTCGGCCTGGATGAAGGTGGCACGCGCGTGCCGGGCGGCGACAAAGCGATCGAGCCCTTCGGCGATGCCGGGCGAGGCTTCCAGCGCCCGGGCCAGCACCACGGCATCCTCGATCGCGCAGGCGGCGCCATGGCCGAGGAAGGGGGTCATGGCGTGGGCGGCGTCGCCGATGAGAGCGACATTGCCGTTCTGCACCCAGGTCGGCAGCGGCGTACGGGCGTTGATCGCCCATTTGAACAGCGGCCCCTGGGCGGCGGCGAAGATCATCGCCTGCACCTCGTCGCACCAGCCGTCATAGGCGGCGATCAGCTCCTTCGGGTCGGAGCGGATGGTCCAGCCGTCGTCGGTCCAGCCCGGCTGGCGGGCGAAGAAGACGAGGTTCAGAAGCTCCTTGTTGCGCACGGGATAGCGGGTGACCATCTTGCCCGGCCCGATGTGGACGCCGGGGAAGTTCGCCAGCTCGGCGAGTTCCGGACTGATGGGCACCAGCGCGCGCCAGGCGACATGGCCGGTGAAATGCGCGGGCAGCGGCTCGAAGCGCTGGCGGATGACGGACTTGACGCCGTCGGAGCCGATGACGGCGTCGGCGCTGAACCGGCGGCCGTCAGCCGTGTGGACGGTAGTGCCCTCGACGCGGGTGGCGGCGGCGTTGGTGACCAGCTCCACGCCTGCCTCGCGCGCGGCCTCCACGAGGATGGCGTGCAGGTCTGCCCGGTGGACATAGACATAGGGCGCTCCATAGCGGCCGCGCTGGTCGGCGCGATCCATGGTGACGAGCGTGCAGCCGTCTTTCCAGTGCTGGATGCGCTGGCGGAACGGCTCCACCCCGGCGCTGGCGACTTCCTCCATCACGCCGATGAAATCGAGGCCCTTCATGGCGTTGGGCGACAGCGTCACTCCGGCGCCGATTTCGCCGAACTGCGGCGCCGCCTCCAGCAGGGTGGTGCGGAAGCCGCTCTGCGCAAGAGCGGTGGCGGCGGTGACGCCGGCGATGCCGCCGCCGACGACAAGGATGTGGCTCATTTCAGCTGCCCCGGAATGTGGCTTTCGTGGTTCTGCAGATACCAGTCGGCGATTTCCTCACGTGTGGCCCACCAGACGCCGGGCAGCGACTGGGCGTGCTGGATGAACTCGCGAAGGGCGCGTATGCGGTGGGCGCGGCCGGACACATGCGGATGCAGGCCGACATTCATGATGCGACCGGAGGTGGCGCCCTCTGCATAGAGCACGTCCAGCTCCTCGATCAGCGCGTCGCGGAACTGGTCGGTGGTGAAGTTCTTCCGGGTGATGAAGGTGAAATCGTTGATTTCGTTGGAATAGGGCACAGAGACGATGGGGCCGTTCGGCGTCCGCAGCAGATAGGGCTGATCGTCGTTCATGATGTCGCAATAGAAGGTGCAGCCTTCGCCTGCGAGGATGTCGGCCGTCTGCAGCGTGCCGCGCAGGCTGGACGAGAGCCAGCCCCTGGATTTGCGGCCGGTGTATTTTTCGAACTGCTCCAGTGTGCGCAGGACGATCTCGCGCTCCTTTGCCGGGTCCCTGGCGAAATCCGTCAGCAGCTCGCCCTGTTCCCAATTGTGGGTGAGCAGTTCCCAGCCGCGATCGAGGCAGGCGTCGGTCATCGCCTTGCGTCGTTCGAAGGTGACGGCATTGGTGGTGCAGCTGGCCTTGGCGCCCAGGCTGTCGAACAGCTCGAACAGGCGCCAGATGCCGACCCGCTGGCCATATTCGCGCCAGCTGTAGTTGGGGAAATCGGGGGTATTGCCCGGGAGGATATCGGGCAGGATCGCCGGGCCGCCCGCGTAATAGGGTTTGTCGGTGTCCTTCGTCAGATCCCAGGTTTCCAGGTTGAAGGTGAGGATGAGCGCCACGCGCGCGCCATTGGGCCAGCGGAGCGGCTGGCGCTGCGGCATCGGGACATAATCATATTCCATCGCGGATATTTCCTCAGAAGCGGGACAGGAGCGCGCCGAAGCCGTCCTTCTGGTCGTTGATGCCCATGCTGCGAAGCGCATGCCAATAGGTCGCCGTGTTGATGGCGATGACGGGCTTCTCAAGCCAGAACTCGGCGGCGGCGGCAACCTCCGCGAAGGCGAGGTTGGTGCCGGCCTGGATGATCGCGTCGACGCCTTCGGAAACGGCGATGGCGGTGCGCTTCAGCTTTTGCTTGTCCTCGTGGGCGATCTTCATCGGCGAGGGGGATTTGAGGCCGAGGATGTGGACGACTTCATAGCCCTGGTCCTCGAAGAAGCGCCTCACATTGGCGTCGCCGACGGGGGCGTAGGGGGTGAGGATGCCGATCTTCCGGATGGGGCCGGTTTCCGTTTCATAGGCCTTGATGGCGGCGTCGACGGCGGTGGAGCCCATGATCACGGGGACGCCTCCGGTGCGCTCCAGCATCTTCCTGTGCAGACGGTCCGCGCCCTCGGCACCGTCCCAGAAGGTTTCCGCCGACATGCCCATGATGACACAACCCGGCTCCATCGACATGGAGACGTCGACGGCATCGAAGGTGGCGGCGCGGATGTTTTCCAGCATCACCAGGAAGCTGTCGTCGTCCGTCACCTTGGTATCGGGGATGGCGATGCGGGAGAAATGGTTGGTGACGCCGCGCGGGCGCATGTCGGCATATTCCGGCTCGACGCTGGTGTTGGTGGATGGTGCAACGACCGCAAACTTCATCCGATAGCCCAGAGAATCACCCATGCACGCCTCCATCTGTTGCCGTCGCTCGAACCATGTGTCGGTCTTGGGAAACATGGGATCGGCGGCAAGTATCCGGTTGGTGGAGAGGTTGCGGGAATCGTGCAGCGTGCCGCTCGCGCAGGCGTAGCCATTGCCGTGCAGCCGGCGGAACAGCCGGCGCAGAGCGACTCAGGACGGCCCGAATTCAACGCACGAAGATGCAACCGGCAAGGACAAGGGGTACGCATATGGCAAACAGACTGCATTCCAGATGGCTGCTGGCAGCCGGCATCGCCGCGCTGGCGGCGCCTGTTGCGGCGCAGGAAGCGGAGGCCACCGGGCTCGACGATATCGTTGTCACCGCCCAGCGGCGCGACCAGAAGCTGCAGGATGTGCCGCTGAGCATCACCGCGGTCGGCACCGAGACGATCCAGCGGATGCAGGTGAACAACGCAACCGACCTCAATCGCATCGTGCCGAACGTGAAGTTCGATCCGGTGTCCGGCGGTTCCACCGGCCTGAAGCCCTATATCCGCGGCGGCGGGGTGGCGGACGGCGGCATGGTGCTGTCGGAATCCGAAGTCGGCATCTATGTCGACGGCATCTATCGGGCGCGGCTGTCGGCGGCATATATCGATACGCTGGAGCTGGAACGGATCGAGGTGGTGCGCGGGCCGCAGGGCGTGCTCTATGGGCGGAACTCGTCTGCCGGTGCAGTGAACTTCATCACCCGCGAGCCGACCGAGGAATTCACTGCGACCGCCGAGGCCGGGTTCGGCACCTGGAACGAGCGGCGCATTCGCGGTTTCGTCTCGGGCGCGATCAGCGCGGACGGCAAGTGGCGGGCGTCGATGAACGGGCTGGTCAGGGCACGCGACGGCGGGCGGCAGTATAATGTGACGCTCGACAAGGCGGTCGGCAGCGACGAGACGCAGGGCGTGCAGGGCGATCTCGCCTATGTGGGCGATGCCGTTTCCGGCCGCTTGTCGTTGTTCTACACGCATGTGAGCGGCGACGGGCAGTGGGCGGTGAACACCCATCCCGATGGCGATGATTTCACCCCGAACACCGGCTCCTATCGCCGGGTGGCCTCGCCGGTCGAAAGCTACACCCATGTGAAGCAATATGGCGCGACGCTCAGGCTCTCGGCCGACATGCCGGGCGGGCAGCTGACCTCGCTCACCGGCTATTCCAAGCTGGACGACAAGTGGCGGCAGGATTTTTCGGGCGGGGTCGATGGCGCCGTGCTGGGGATGCCGGGCACGATGCTCGCCCTGTTCGATCGCACCAGCGCCACCGACCAGTGGCAGTTCAGCCAGGAACTGCAGGCGGGCGGCGCGCTGCTGCCGGGGCTGGACTATGTCGCCGGCGTCTATTTCTTCACCGAGACGGGCGATCAGGATGTCTTCACAAGCATCTTCTTCGCCCCGACCGACACCGAGTTTCGCGCGAAGACCGACAGTTTTGCCGGTTTCGGCCAGCTGAGCTGGCAGCTGGCCGAGCGGCTGACACTGATCGCCGGCGGGCGCTACTCGATCGAGGACAAGAAGCTGCGCGGCTCGATCAACGGGCAGGATTTCAACCTGTCCAACAGCTGGTCGCGTTTCACGCCGAAGCTGGGGGTGGACTTCAGGGTCGATCCTTCGGTGCTGCTCTACCTGAGCTACAGCCAGGGCTTCCGCTCGGGCGGCTATAACGGGCTGGGCGGCAACTACGGGCAGATCACGGCTGCCTTCCTGCCGCAATATACCACCGCCTATGAGGGCGGGGTGAAGGCGGATCTGCTGGACAACAGGCTCCGATTCAATCTCGCTGCCTTCTACAACAAGCTGGAGAACCGCCAGCAGAGCATCGTCGTCGCCTCGGGCCCGGATATCGGCACCATCACGGTGGAAAACTATGATGCCGAGCTGAAGGGGATCGAGCTGGAGGCGACGATGAAGGTCACCGAAGGGCTGACCATCTGGGCCAACGGCGCGTTGAACGAGGGCAAATACACCGGCTGCTCGGCGGCGGCTGCGGTTTCCTGCACCATCATCGACAACCAGCTGCCGGTGTTCCCCGACTGGACCTTTGCCGTCGGCTTCGACTGGGCGGTGGACGTGGGGCCGGGCACCTTCCGGCTGGGGTCGGATTTCAACGCCCGCGACAGCTATTATTCGACGGCTGACAATGTGCAGATCGGCTGGGTGGATTCGCAGAAGTTCCTGAACGGCTATGTCGGCTATGAGCTGGGCCACTGGACCTTTCAGCTGACCGGCAAGAACATCCTGGACGAGAGCGGCTGGAACACCGGTTTCGGCTTCTCGGTGGTGCAGCCGCGCTTTGCCATCGATCCGCGCACCGTGCTGGGAACGGTTCGTTTCACATTCTAGGAGAAGAACATGGCCGCCTATCTTGTCGCCACCGTCCGCATCACCGATCCGGAGAAGTTCGCGCTCTATGCCAAGGCGATTGCCGGCGTCTGCGAGCAGCATGGCGGCAGCTATCTGGCGCGCGGCAAGGTGACCGAGGTGCTGGAAGGCGATGTGCACCCGGACGAGCGGGTGGTGGTGATCCGTTTCGACAGCGCCGAGGCGGCGAAGGGCTATATCAACTCGGCTGAATATCAGGCCGGCAAGGCGCATCGGCAGGGAGGTGCAGAGCTGGAAATGCGGCTGATCGTCGATCCGGCCTGATGGCTGACAGGCCCGTTTCCGCCCTGATCCGGGGGACGATCTTCGTTCGCGACCTGGATCGGGCGGCGCGGTTCTACGCGGCGCTGGGGTTTGACGAGGTCTATTATGAGGGGGTGCTGACGGATGCGTCGGCCTCTACCATCCTCGGCTTTGCCGGATATGGGCCGCTGGCGGTGCGGATCGTGAAAAGCGGCGGCCCGAACTACGGGATGATCGGGCTGTTCCGCATTGACCCGGCACTGTCGCCCGATGTGGTGCCGATGGCGTCAGGCCCGGCGCGGATCGGCGAGGTGGCGCTGGTTTTCTATGTGCGGTCGATGGCTGAAACGCTGGCGGCGCTGCGCGCGGCGGGCGCAAGCTGGTCCCCCGAGCCGGAGCTGTTCGTGATGCCGCACCGGGCGCAGCAGGAGGTGTGCCTGCGCGACCCGGACGGGGTGTTGCTAAATCTGGTGGAGACGGATCCCGCCGAGCAGGAGCTGACCGGGCGCGAGGCTTAGGCCTGCTTCTTCGCCGCGACGATGATGATCTCCACCTTATATTCCGGTGCTGCCAGTTTTGCTTCTCCGGTGGCGCGGGCAGGCGGGGCGGTTTCGGAAACCCACGCGTCCCACACCGTGTTCATGCCGGCAAAATCGGCGATATCGGCCAGCCAGATCGTCGCCATCAGGATATGGTGTTTGTCGCTGCCGCAGCGCTCCAGCAGTTCGTCGATTTCTGCCAGCACAGCCTTGGTCTGCACGACGATATCTTCACCGGGCGCGCCGATCTGGCCCGCCAGATAGATGGTCTGGCCGTGGATCACGGCTTCGCTCATGCGCTTGCCGGGATCGATCCGGGTGATATGCATGTTCGCTCCTTGGTTCGATCTGGCGACAAGTGCCATACCCAACAGGTCGCTTCAATCGCGCGAGCGGAACTTCAGCAGGATCAGGCAGGCGATGGTGCTGAGCACGGCAGGGCTGATGCCGAAGGCGACCATGACGCCGGTCATCGCCTGATCGGTCTGCGGCAGGCCCTGCACGGCCTTCATGGAATCGAAGCCGAACAGCGAGAGGACGATGCCCACCAGCAGCGTGCCGCCGAGTGCAAAGGCGATCTTGTCCACCGCAATCCAGGTCGCGGAATAGAGGCCGGCGTTGCGTTCGTCCTCTGCGGCGAAATCGGAGACCATCGAGAAGCCCAGCATCGACCAGCCGGACTGGCCGACGGCAGCAATGAAGGAGATGATGAAAGCAGTTGCGATGCCCCAGCCGGCGGCGAAGGCCCAGACGGCATAGCAGCTGCCATAGAGGGCTGCCGCGATCAGGAAGCCGGTCACCTTGTCGACGCGCTTTGCCACCTGCACCCACAGCGGCTGGGCTATCACGATGCCGAGACAGGCGGCGCCGACGATGCCGCCGATCAGCTGCAGCGCATCGGTGCGGCCCATGTTGTAGGTGAGGAAGTAGAGCATCGAGGCAAGCGCCATGCCGCTGCCGGTGAGCAGCAGCAGGTTGGCGGAGATGAGAGTCGCGAAGCGCGGCTGGGTGAGGACGGCAATCGCCTGGCGGAAACTCATCCGCTCCAGCCGTTCAGCCAGTGCCGTTGGTTGCGGCGTGGATTTCACCCGGCCCGTGGCGATGAAGGTGACCAGCAGAGCTGCCGGGCAGACGATGGCGAGCACGATGGACATCTTTTCGAACGCAGCCTGATCGCCGCCGAATGCGCCGACCAGATAGGGAGCGATCATGCCGGAGAAGGTGATGCCGATGGCGGTGAAGACCAGCCGCCAGGCCATGATGACGTTCCGTTCCTCGGGCGAGGAGGTATATTCGCTGGCCATGGCGAGATAGGGCACCGAGAAGGCCGCGAACACGCCCATATACAGCGCGAAGACGGCAGACACATAGGCGACCTTCAGCGTGGTGGAGCCCGCCGGCACATGGAACAGCAGCACCATGGCGATGGGCGCGCCGACGACGCCGACCAGCAGCCACCAGCGGCGGGGAATCTTGTGGCGCCAACGGTCCGAGTAGATGCCCACCAGAATATCGGCGGTCGCGCCCCACACCAGCTTGGGTATGAAGATCGCCGCGCCTGCCAGCGCCGGGGCGATGCCCAGCACGTTGGTCATGAAGAAGAGCAGCAGCAGCGAGGGCAGTTCGCGGAAGATCTGCCCGGCGATCTGGCCGAAACCATAGCCGATCTGCACCCCCAGGCCGGCGCGGGGGGCAGGGGCTTCGGCGGCAGTCAGGGTGGCGGCTTCTGCCATGGTGCGAACCTTCGGCGATTTGATTTGGGTAAACGACTAGGGTCCCTGGGTAGCCGCATGGCCATCGCCCGGCTCTTATTGTCCGCGTGGTGGATAGCGCAACCTTGGGGTGCTTGCATCGGCGAGGCCTGGCGAACAAGTATGGCGGACATGGAGATGGAGTCCCGGTGATGCTCAACACGTTCCAGCAGGCCCAGCATCCGGCGCTTCCGCGCGCCACCCATGACGAGGCAGCGCGCGAAGAATTCACCAAGAGCTTCAAGCAGTTCATCCAGCAGGGGCTGCTGCCGGGGCTGACGCCAGTCTATCGCACCCGGGTTTCCGCGAAGTTCGAGAAGGAACATGGCCGGGCGCCGGCCGATCGCCGCGACATCCGCTCGGGCATGGTCGAGGACCTCTATTTCCAGCACTATGCGGCAGCAAACCGCATCGCCCAGGAGCTGCTGTGGGAGTCGGTGAACGTCTCCATCGAGCGGCAGCTGCCGGAACTGACCGAGACGGCGGCGACGCTTTCGAAGGGCGCCAAGGCCCGGCTGGACATTCCGGAGGACTTCGTGCCGCCGCGCTATGTCACGGCGGTGGACATCCACTGCATGCCCGGCGGCTACACCACCGAAGTGCAGCCGGCCGATATCGCCGCGGGCGCGCTCTATGATCGCGGCGTCTATCTCTATTCCATGGGCTATATGGGGCCGCTGAACGACGACATGGGGCGTTCGGTCTGCAACTATATCAAGCGGAAGATGCCGGAATTCAAGCCGCGCCGCATCCTGGACATGGGCTGCACCGTCGGCCACTCGACGCTGCCGTTCAAGGAGCTGTTTCCCGACGCCGAGGTATGGGGGATCGACGTCGGGGCGCCCGTGGTGCGCTATGCCCATGCGCGGGCTGCCGGGCTGGGCCTGGATGTGAACTTCGCGCAGATGAATGCGGAAAAGACGCGCTTTCCGGATGGCTATTTCGACCTCGTCGTCAGCCATATCCTGCTGCACGAAACCAGCGGCAAGGCGATGCCGAAGGTGTTTCAGGAATGCCATCGGCTGCTGAGCCCCGGCGGGTTGATGATCCACGCCGACCTGCCGCCGTTCGACCTGATGGACCCCTTCACCCAGTTCATTCTCGACAACGAGACCTGGTACAACAACGAACCCTTCTGGGGCGCCATGCGCGAGATGGACCAGTTCGCGCTGGCGGAAAAGGCCGGCTTCAACCGCGCCGACACGAAGTTCGACACGGCGCCGATGGCGGTGATGGAGTTCGCCGGCACCCAATCCGAAGGCTATAGCGCGGAAGCGGCGAGCGCCGTTGCCGAACGCGAGTTCACGGCGGGCGAATATGCCCCCGGCGGAGGCTGGGAAGTGCTGATCTCGCAGAAACCCCTTTCGCAGGCAAAGGCAGCATGAGCTTCACGACGACCGAACGACCGCATGTGGTGAAGGACGCGCGCGGCAAGCGCCCGAGCTTTTATGAAGCGCCCGGCATGGACCAGGCGATGTCGATGATCATGGTGCTCGCGAACGAGATTTCCGTGCTGCACGACCGGCTGGATTCGACCGAGCGCGCTGCCAGGGAGCAGGGGCTGGATCTGGCCGCCGGGATCGAGGCACTGGTGCTGGACCAGCAGGCGCTTGAAGCGCGCGAGGCCTGGCGGCAGGATTTCCTGGAGCGGCTGTTCTACCTGATGCGCAAGGACGCAAGCGAAGCGGCACAGGCGGATTCGGCTGCGAAATATGCCTCCACCATCGCGGAAATCGCAGAGGGCTAGAGGATGCGAGCCTCGCGGAGGTAGCTGAAATCGCCTTCGCCCGGCCAGTTCCTGCCATCGGGGAAGCGGAGTTCGATTCCGGTGAGGTCGGCCGGGTCTTGAGCTCGATCCGGACATGGCCGCAGAGGCAGGCAAGGTTGATCATGCCGGCCTGCTACCAGATGGCCGCTACTTTCGGGAGAGGCGGAAGGGGCCTGCGTCGCTGAGGCTGTTTTGCAGCGACTTGCCCGCTGCCTTGTCGCCCGACCCATAGGATTTCAGGAACAGGGTGGAGAGGCGGCCTGCCTCGGCCAGTTCCTTCAGCTGCGGCGGGCCGGGGACGTCCGGGCGGCAGATCGCGCCGCCGAAATAATGGTCCACGCCGTCGATGACGAGGGCGTAGCGGCTGTTGCCCGGCGCTGCCTCTTCGAAGGCGGCGAGGTGGGTGCCCCAGCCTTCGGGGTCGACCGGCGCGCCGGGTGGGCCGGGTGGAACGTCCTTGGTGCCGGTCTGGATGAAGGCGGGGGTGGCGAGCGTGGCGAAGCCTTCGCGCGCGATCAGGCCGGGCATCGGGCCGGGCGGCGAAAAGGCGACGACGGCCTTGGCCTTGGCATCGCGGAGCGGCGGGGAGAAGCCTTCGGGCGGCGTGGAGGAAGCGCCGCCAAGCGTCAATGCGACGAGGCCGCCATAGCTGTGGCCGGCGGCGAGATAGGGCTTGCCGACATGGGCGGAAAGCGTGCGCATGTCCTGCAGTCGTGCACCCCAGCTGGCCATTGGCGGATATTTGGCGGCGTCGGGATGTTCGCGCGAATCGATGTGCAGCGGCGCGAAGATATCGAAGCCCGCTGCGATCCAGGGGGCATAGAGATCGGTGTAGAAGCGCGGCGCGGAAAAGGCCCCGTGCGAGAAGAGGATGGTACCGCGAGAGCGACCCTGCGCGGGCCAGTGGCTGATCTGGGACGGGCGGCCGGTCGCGGTCTTCAGGGTCAGCGCCAGCGGCTCGGCTATCGCCGCGGCCCGCAGGGGAAGGGCGGTGGCGGCGAGCGCGCCAAGAAGCGCGCGGCGATCTAGCTGAAACGACATCGGCCGAGCCTAGGCCCGATATGCCTGCCTGCGCCATCCCCGCGCTGCTTCTCCGACAGACGGAGGAAACCGCCTGAAGTTCAGATTTCCGGCGCTGGCGACCGGCCGATTTTCCCCGCGTGACGGAGAGTATGGAGGCTTGCCCAAACAGGAGCGGACGGCGGGGGCTAGGTTCGAACCCACAGTTGGCGAAGGTTCCGCGATGGAAATCGCGGCGCCTCGACCGAAGACCGAGGGGCTGAACTTGATGAAGCGCGTACAGGTGCTTGTTGTCGGAGCGGGACCGGTGGGCACCACGGCTGCCTATCGCCTGGCGAAGGCAGGCATCGATGTGATGGTGGTGGAGGCCCTTGCCGGTTGCCCGGAGGACATGCGCGCATCGACGATGCACCCCCCGACGCTCGACATGATGGCCGAGCTGGGCGTGCTGGAAGACCTAGAGGTACAGGGGCTGCGCGCGCCCGTCTATCAGTATCGCAACCGCCGCAGCGGCGAGGTGATCGAATTCGACATGGCCGAGCTTTCGGACATTTCGCGCCACCCGTATCGGCTGCAGTGCGAGCAGTTCAAGCTGTCGCGGCTGCTGGTCCGGAAGCTGGAGGCGCTGCAGCCCGGCAGCGTCCGATTCCTGCACCGGCTGGTGGGCTTCGAGCAGGACGCCGACGGGATCACCGCACAGGTCGAGACACCCTTTGCCATCGAGACCATTCGTGCGGACTATGTGATCGGCGCAGACGGCGCCAACAGCAGCGTGCGCAAGTGGACGGGCACCGAGTTCGAGGGCTTCACCTATCCCGAGCGCTTCCTGACGCTCTCCACCGCCTATCCGATCGAGAAGCATTTCGACCGGCTGGTATCGGTGAACTATGTCGCCGATGTCGAGGAATGGTGCGTGTTGCTGCGGGTTCCGGCCTTTTGGCGGATCCTGGTGCCAACGCACAGCGACGTGACCGACGAGGAACTGTTGTCCGACGCCTACAAGGACTCCGTGCTGGATCGGCTGACGCACAACGGGCCGGCAGTCGCGACCTCGCACCGGACCTTGTATCGCGTGCACCAGCGTGTGGCGAAGAGCTTCCGCAGCGGCCGGGCGCTGCTGGCGGGGGACGCGGCGCACCTGAACAATCCGCTGGGTGGCTTCGGCATGAACTCCGGCATCCACGATGTGTGGAACCTGACGGAGAAGTTGCGGGAAATCCTGAAAGACGGCGGCGACGGGGACGCCCTGCTGGACCGTTACGACCGGCAGCGGCGGCAGATCGCCCACAGTTTCGTGCAGACGCAGACCATCGAGAACAAGCGGATGATGGAAAGCGGCAATGGCGAACAGCGCAGCGAAATGGAAATCCAGCTGGAAAGCGTGGTGAAGGACGACGCGCGGCGGCGGGCCTATCTGCTGCGGCAATCGATGTATCAGAGCCTGGCCGAGGAAGCCGGTATCGGCTGAGGCCGAAGGCGGCTGCGATTAGCGCAAAGCGCTAACTCGCAGACTCGCCGCAAGGCCCGGCCGGCGGGGCGTGGATGACCATCCACGAACCCGTCCGACGAGCGGGCGTTCCGCCGGAGGCGGACAAGCAAGACCTCCGCAATCTTCCTTCATTCTTCAACTACCCAAGCACACTCGGCGGCTGTGCCGCCGGCCGTGCCTAGTTTAGAAACTGTCGCAGGGCTGAGGCCATCTGCAGGACGCCGACATCGAAAATGTCGCGATCCAGCTCCGGCACCGCCGGATCACGCTGGGCGACGACATAGGTCCACATCAGGCCGATGTGGGCCAGGATGGCCTCGCCGTCTTCGGTGGGCGTAGGGATATCCGGCGCCTTCTGCAGGCGCTGAGCCAGTTCCGCCGGCCCGAACACCGGGATGCCGGTGTAGACGACGCGGGCGATCATTCGCTTTCCTCGAAACTGTCGCAGATGGCGCCGCCCGAAAGAAAGACCGTGGACGGGCGGGCCGTCAGGTCTGCCAGCAATTGTTCGAAGGCGTCGATCCGATAGGGGAGGCCCATGATATAGGGCGTGAGGTGGAGCGGGAGCATCCGGCCGCCGCCTTCGCGCATGGATTCCGCTGCCAGCCAGTCGTGCGCGTCGAGCATCTGCCGGGCGTAGCTGTCGACCGATTGTTGTTGCACCGTGAGGATCTGCCGGTCTGACAGTTCGTGGTTCAGCGGGATGTTGAGAACGCCGTTGGTGAAGCGGTAGGGCAGCTCGTCGTTCACCCAGTCGCAGCCATAGCGAACTCCCGCTTCGCGGAGCAGGTTGGGCGTGTTCCAGCTTTGCGAGCGGGCGATGGAGTGCCAGCCCTGCGGGCGGGTGCCTGAGACGGCCTCCAGCGTATCGAGCGATTGCCGGATGAGGGCGCGTTCGTCGGCTTCGGGCAGCGTGCTGGCGATGGTGCCGTTCATGTCGGTGGAGTGGGCGATGATCTCGTGGCCGGCGGCGACGATGTCGGCGATGATCTGAGGGTAGCGCTCCGCGATGGCGCTGTTGGTGGCGATGGAGGCTTTCACCCTGGCCTTCGCGAACGCATCCAGCAGGCGATAGAAGCCGACCCGGGTGCCATATTCGCGCGCCGTATAGTGGCGGTAGTCCGGATAGGCCGTCTGCATATGGCCGGGGGCGCGGAAGGGCGTGTCGGATGGGGTGATCGGGAACCATTCCAGACTGACGACCAGCCAGACGGCGACCTTTGCCTCTCCGGGCCAGCCGATGGGCTTGCGGTCCTTCAGCGGCGACCATGGGTAGAGATCGTGATCGTAGCCGTGGCGGCGCCTGGGATATTCGAGATAGGCGGGATCTAGGCTCATGCTTGCGGCCCCAGAATATGGTCTGCGATGTCGCCGCTGCGGGTGATCCAGGCGCGGCCGTCGGCGGCGATATGCTTCAGCACCTCGTCGAAGGGGCCGATGCGGTGCGGCTGGCCGATGAGGTAGCTGTGCAGCGGGATGCACATGACGGTGCCGCCCATCGTTTCCGCTTCGGCGGCGAGGCGCTGATATTGGCGGATCAGCGTTTCGGCATAGTCGCGCGGGCTCATATTGTAGATGAAGAAGCCGTAATGGTCGTTCACCTCCAGGCTGTAGGGCATGGAGATGAGGCGCCCTGAGCGCGTGCGAACCGGGCGCGGCTGGTCGTCGTGGTAGAGATCGCAGGTGTAGCTGAGGCCATATTCCGCGATCAGGTCCAGCGTGCGGGGCGTGTGGGTGAGGGCGGGGGCAAGCCAGCCCTTGATTGTCTGCCCGGTCGCGTCGCGGACGGTGCGGATGGAGTCTTCGATGATGGCGCGCTCCTGCGCCTCGTCCATGCCGTAGCTGTAGCGGGTGTTGTAGATGCCGTGGCTGAAGAACTCCCAGCCGCGGGCGTTGGCGTCGGCGACCACTTCGGGGTGGTGCTGGCAGAGCGCGACCGAAAGCGAGACGGAGCCGGGGAAGCCGTGGCGGGTCATCGCGTCGGCCATGCGCCAGTGGCTGACGCGGTTGGCGTGATCGCGGTGGCTATAGCCGACGACGTCGGGGTGCGGCTTTGCCCAGCTCTTGCGGTGGGGGTTTTGCGGCGGGTCGATCTCGTAATATTCGAGGTTTGGGGAGACCCAGACGGCGACCTTCTTGTCGCCCGGCCAGACGAGGGGCGGGCGGTCGCGCCAGCGTTCGAAGTCGTAGAGGCCGGGGTCAGCTGCGCCCTCGTTCACGCCTGCGCCTCCAGCCAGTCGATGACCGTCTGCACCGGCTCCACATCGGCATATTTCAGCTGCAGGTCGGTGAGATTGGCATAGTGGTAGCTGGCGTGCTTGTCGGCCGTGGTCTCGATCGGGACTATCGTGCGATAGCCGCGGCTGAGGCTGTCCACCGCGGTGGCGCGGACGCAGCCAGAAGTGCTGCCGCCGGTGACGACGACGGTGTCGACGCCGTGCCAGACGAGGAGGCTTTGCAAGGGCGTTTCGAAGAAGGCCGACGGCATGCGCTTGGTATAGACGGCGTCGTTCGGGTCTATGCGGCAGCGCTCGTCGAACTGGTGGCGGCGGCTGCCTTCCTTGATGTTCTGCAGCGAATCCGCCGTGTTGGTGCGGGTGCCCCAGACGCCGGCGTCGGAGGCGTCGGCCATATAGGCGACGTGCGTCCAGATGACGGGCATGCCCCTGGCGCGGGCGAGATCGGAGATTCTGTTGGCATACTCGATCTGCCGGGGATCGGTTTCGTAGGCGGTCTTGAACTCGTCGATCCGGGTGTAGGCGTTCTGGAAATCGACGTTGACGACGGCGAGCTTGCGGCCGAACCCGAATTTGGTGCGGGCCGGGTTTGCCATCACCTCCTCGAAGATCTGCTTCGCGGTGCGGTCATCCTCGACCATGCGCGTGCCGACGATCATTGTGCAGTCCTCCAGCCGAGCGGCAGGCCGGCATCCGGGGTGAAGCCGTAGAGCGGCTCTGTGGGGAGATTTTCGCGCAGGATCTGGCGAACGGCGAGCAGCTTGCCGATGTCTATGCCGGTGGAATAGCCCATCGATTCCAGCATGAAGACCAGGTCTTCGGTGACGATATTGCCGGAGGCGCCCGGCGCGAAGGGGCAGCCGCCCAGCCCGCCGAGGGAGGCGTCGAGCGTGGTGAGGCCGCATTCCAGCGCCATCAGCGCGTTGGCGAGGCCGAGGCCGCGGGTGTTGTGCAGGTGGATGCCGGTGAGGGCTTTCTCACCGACCACGCCGCGCACGAGCTGGATCAGATGCTTCACCGCGCGCGGGTCGGCATAGCCGGTGGTGTCGGAGAGGCCGACTTCGTCGCAGCCGGCTGCCATGAGCGCTTCGGCGAGGCGGGCGATCTGGGCGTCGGGGATGGCGCCTTCTAGCGTGCAGCCGAAGACGGTGGAGAGCGAGCCTTCGAAATGCGGGCGTGTCTCCTCGGGCTCAGCCTTCACCAGGTCGGCGATCTGCTTTGCTTCTGCCAGCACCTGTTCATGGGTGCGGCGAAGGTTGGCGAGGCTGTGGGTCTCGCTGACGGAGAGGGGCAGGGTGAGCTTGTGCGCGCCGGCGGCGATGGCCGCCTCAGCACCCTTTGCGTTGGGGACGAGGACGGCGACGATCAGGCCGGGGATGGTGCGGGCGTGGGCAACGATTTCGGCGGTGTCTGCCAGTTGCGGCAGCAGCTTTGCGGGGACGAAGCTGCCTACCTCGATCTCGCGCACGCCGGCGGCGGCCTCGGCATCTATCCACGCCTTTTTGGCGGCGGTGGAGAGGATGGGCTTGATGCTTTGCAGGCCGTCGCGCGGGCCTACTTCGCTGACGAGGATGTCTTGGCTGGCCATGATTCGTCCGGTCTTCGGTTATTCCGCGGGGCTGGCTGGGAAAGTGCAGCAAATGCGGCGAGGTTCCGCCATCTTATCGGAGAACTGACCGGATGTCGGATAGCAAGCTGCCGCTGGCGGGCCTGAAGGTGGTGGAACTGACCCATATGGTGATGGGGCCATCGACCGGGCTGATCCTGGCGGACATGGGGGCGGATGTGGTGCGGATCGAGCCGCCGGGCGGCGACCGCACGCGGCGGCTGCTGGGCTCGGGCGCGGGCTATTTCCCGATGTATAACCGCAACAAGCAGAGCATCTGCCTTGATCTCAAGAAGCCGGCCGGACTGGCGGCGGCGAAGCGGCTGGCAGTGGCGGCGGACATCGTGGTGGAGAATTTCCGCCCCGGCACGCTGGAGAAGATGGGGCTGGGCTATGCGGCGCTGTCTGCGGAGAATCCGCGGCTGATCTATTGTTCGGCGAAGGGGTTTCTTTCCGGCCCCTATGAGGAGCGGGCGGCGCTGGACGAGGTGGCGCAGATGATGGGCGGGCTTGCCTATATGACCGGGCCTCCGGGTCGGCCCCTGCGCGCCGGCGCGAGCGTGATCGATGTGACCGGCGGGATGTTCGGCGTGGTGGGCGTGCTGGGGCTGCTGGAGCGGCGGCACCGGACTGGATTGGGCGGCGAGGTGAAGGCTTCGCTGTATGAGACGACGACGTTTTTGGTGGGCCAGCACATGGCGCAGATGGCGGTGACCGGGAAGCCGGCGGCGCCGATGCCGGCGCGGATTTCGGCCTGGGCGATCTATGATGTGTTTAACGCGGCGGACGGCCAGCTGTTCGTGGGGGTGGTGTCCGATGCGCAGTGGCGGGCATTCTGTGCAGGCTTCGGGCTGGAGGCCCTGGGGGCGGATGCCGCGCTTGCCGAGAACAACCAGCGGGTGCAGGCGCGCGAGCGGATATTGCCCGAGGTGCGAGCGCTGTTTGCCGGGATGACGCTGGCCGAGGCACTGGCGAAGTGCGAGGTGGTGGGTTTGCCCTTTGCACCGATTGCGCGGCCCGAGCAGTTGTTTGACGATCCGCATCTGAATGCGGCCGGCGGCCTGGTGGACATGACTCTGCCGGGCGGCGGCGCGGCGCGGTTGCCGGCCTTGCCGATCGAGGTGGATGGCGAGCGGATGGGCTTGCGGCATGATCTGAAGGCGCCCGGGCAGGATACGGCGGAGATACTGGCCGCGGCTGGGTTTGTGCCGCATGAGGTGGAGGCCATGCTGGCCAGCGGGGCGGCGGCCTGATGGCGCGCACCTTGTTCGAGAAGCTTTGGGAGGCGCATTGTGTTGCGCCGCTGGCGGATGGCGGGCTGATCCTGATCGACCGGATTTTGCTGCACGAGCGGACGGGCGGGGTGGCGCTGAAGAGCCTTGCCGATGCCGGGCGCGTGGTGGCCGATCCGGCGCATGTGTTTGCGACGATGGACCATGTGGTGGACACATTGCCGGGGCGGACCGACCGGACGATCATGGCGACGGGCACCGATTTCATCCGGACGACGCGGGCCGAGGCGCAGGCGGCGGGCATCCGGCTGTTTGATATCGGGGATCCGGGGCAGGGGATCGTACATGTGATTTCGCCCGAGCAGGCGATTGTCTTGCCAGGGGTGACGCTGGTTTGCCCAGACAGCCATACTTGCTCGCAAGGGGCGCTGGGGGCGCTCGCGTGGGGGATCGGCTCGACCGAGGCGGAGCATGCGCTGGCGACGCGGACGCTGCGGGTGGCGAAGCCGAAGACGATGCGGGTGACGGTGACCGGACGGCTGGCTGCCGGGGTGACGGCTAAGGACCTGGCGCTGTTTATCCTGGCGCGGCACGGATCGGGCGGGGCCAAGGGGCATGTGGTGGAATATGCCGGAGAGGCGGTCGAGGCGCTGGAGATCGAGGCGCGGCTGACGCTGTGCAACATGGCGACGGAGTTCTCGGCGTTTACGGCGATCATCGCGCCGGACGCAAAGACCCTTGCCTATCTGGAGGGACGGAATTTCGCGCCGAAGGGGGCGGATTGGGATGCAGCGGCGGCATACTGGCGAACATTGAAAAGCGATCCGGACGCGCTGTTCGATCGGGAGATTCTGATCGACGCAGCTGAGGTGTCGCCGATGCTGAGCTGGGGGACGAGCCCGCAGGATTCGGTGGCGGTGGATGGCGTTGTGCCGGCTGCGGCGGAGGCTCGGGCTTTGGAGTATATGGGGCTCGCCCCCGGGGAGACGTTGGTGGGGTTGCCCATCGATGCCGCCTTTATCGGCAGCTGCACCAACAGCCGCATTTCCGATTTGCGGCGCGCGGCGGCATTGTTGAGGGGGCGCAAGGTGGCGGCGGGCGTGCGGGCGATCTGCGTGCCGGGATCGACGGCAGTGAAGGCGGCAGCCGAAGCCGAGGGGCTGGACCGTGTATTTCTCGACGCCGGATTCGAATGGCGGGAATCGGGCTGCTCGATGTGCTTTTTTGCCGGCGGCGAGAGCTTTGGGCGGCGGGAGCGGGTGGTGACCTCTACCAATCGCAACTTCGAAAGCCGGCAGGGGCCGGAAACGCGCTCGCACCTGGCCAGCCCGGAGACGGTGGCCGCGAGCGCCATTGCGGGGTGCATCGCCGACCCACGGAGCATCGCATGAAGCCCTTCACGACGCTGACGTCGGTGGCCGCGCCCCTGCTGCGCGACAATGTCGATACCGACGCCATCATCCCCTCGCGCGAGATCAAGTCAGTCTCCAAGGCCGGGCTTGCCGACGGGCTGTTCGCCGGATGGCGCTATACCGAGATCGGCGGGCGCGAGCCGGACCCGGCCTTTGTGCTGAACCAGCCGGCCTGCGCAGGCGCCGAAATACTGCTCTCAGGCGAGAATTTCGGCTGCGGCTCCAGCCGGGAACATGCCGCCTGGGCGCTGGCGGAATATGGCATCCGGGCGATTGTCGCGCCGAGCTTCAACCCGATCTTCCGGGGGAATTGCGTGCGGAACGGAATTGTTCCGGTGGCGTTGCCCGCCGAGGTTGTGGCCGGGCTGGTCGGCGGGCCGGTGACTGTCGATCTGGAAGCGTGCCGGGTGATTGGGGCGGATGGGGCGAGCCACGGGTTCACGCTGCCCGAGGAAGCGCGCGAGATGCTGCTCCACGGCTTGGATGCCGTTGACCTCACCCTGCGTCACCGCGAGCAGATCGCAGCCTTTGTCGCTGCGGATCGGCGCAAGCGCGGTTGGGCCTATCTCGACTGAAGGAAGGCGACCGCTTCGGCTTCGCTGACCACGTCGGCGTATTTGGCGTTCATGTCGAAGAGGTTGGCTTCGTGGGGGGCTGGGTGGCGGTCTCCGCAGGCGTCGGCGATGACGGTGGTGCGGAAGCCGTGGGACATGGAGTCGACGCAGGAGGCGCGGACGCAGCCGCTGGTGGTGAGGCCGGTGAGCAGGACGTTGTCGACGCCCATCGCCGTCAGCGTGGAGGCGAGCGAGGTGCCGAAGAAGGCACTGGGATATTGTTTGGAGACGATGATTTCGTCGTCGTGGGGGGCGAGGCCGGGGCCCCAGGCCCCCATCGGGCTGCCTTTCAGGAAGTTCTTGAGGGGGGCGGCCTTTTCGAAGAAGCGGCCGCCGTCGAGGGCCTGCGGGTGGTAGACGACGTTGGTGAGGATGACCGGGATGTTGGCGGCGCGGGCGGCGGCGCGGACGCGGAGTGCCGAGGCCATGGCGTCTTCGACGCCGGCGTAGAGGTCGCAGGCGGGGTCGAAATAGCCCATGCAGAAATCGATGAGGAGGAGCGCCGGGCGTTTTCCGAAGCCCACCCGGGTGTTGTAGGCGCGGGCGTAGTTGGCGGCGAGATCGTCACTCACTGGGCGGGTTCGCTTTCGTAGAGCCATGGCTGGGTCTGGCGTTGGGCGGTTTCGAAGGCGGTGATCGCATCGCCCTGCGTGGCCAGCAGCATCGCGGTTTCGTCCCAGCCGTTCAACAGCGCCTGTTTGCGCTCGGGGTCGATTTCGAAATCGAGGCTGAGGCCGCCGGCGAGGATGGTTTGGGCGGGGAGGTCGATGTGGAAGGCGATTCCGGCGGCTGCGGCGGCGCCGAGCGCTGCGACCTTGTCGGCGGGAAGCGTGATGGGGAGGACGCCGTTGCGGAAGCAGTTGCCGTGGAAGATCTCGCTGTAGCTTTGGGCGATGATGCACCGGATGCCGATGTCGGCCATCGACCAGACGGCATGTTCGCGGCTGGAGCCGCTGCCGAAATTGGCGCCGGTGACGAGGATGGGGGCGCCGCGGACCTGTGGGCGGTTCAGCGGGAAATCGGGGATTTCCGTGCCGTCGGGCAGGAAGCGGCGGTCGTGGAAGGCGTAGGTGCCCAGCCCCTCGCGCGCGGTAATGAGGAGGAAGCGGGCCGGGAAGATGATGTCTGTATCGACATTGTCTTCGGGGAGAAACGCCGCCGGACCGGACAGGGTGGTGAAGGGTTTAAGGCTCATGCGAGTGTCCGGACGTCTATGCTTGTCAGATCCCTGACGTCTGTGAGGTGGCCGGCGATTCCGGCGGCGGCGGCCATCACCGGCGACATCAGGTGGGTGCGGGCGCCCGGGCCTTGCCTACCCTCGAAATTGCGGTTGGAGGTGCTGGCGCTGCGTTCGCCCGGCCGCATGCGATCATCGTTCATGCCGACGCACATCGAGCAGCCGGCGAAGCGCCATTCGAAGCCGGCCTCGGTGAAGATGCGGTCGAGGCCCTCGCTTTCGGCCTGTGCCCTGGTGGCGGCGGAGCCGGGGACGACGATGGCCTTCACGCCCGCCGCTACGTGGCGGTTGCGGACGATTTCGGCGGCGGCGCGCAGGTCCTCGATGCGGCTGTTGGTGCAGCTGCCGATGAAGACGTGGGTGATGGCGATGTCGGTGAGCTTCTGGCCCGGCGTCAGGCCCATGTAGCGGATCGCCTTTTCCGCGGAGGCGCGACGGGCTTCGTCGGGGATCAGGGCGGGATCCGGGACGCGGCCGGTGATGGGGGCGACTTCGTCCGGGGTGGTGCCCCAGCTGACCTGCGGTTCGATGTCGGCGAGGTCGATGTCGACCTCGCGGTCAAAGACGGCGCCTTCGTCGGTGGGGAGGGTGCGCCACCAGGCCCTGGCGGCTTCCCATTGGGCGCCCTTCGGCGCGAGGCGGCGGCCTTCGACGAAGGCGAAGCTGGTGTCGTCCGGGGCGACGAGACCGATGCGGCTGCCGGCCTCGATCGTCATTTTGCAGAGCGTCATGCGGCCGGCCATCGACAGCGCGCGGATGGCGGGGCCGCTGTATTCGACGGCATAGCCGACCGCGCCCAGCGCCCCGATTCTGGCGATGAAGGCGAGCGCAATGTCCTTCGCGGAGACATGCGGGCCGAGGCTGCCGGTGACGTTCACCCGCATCCGCTTTGCCTTCTTCTGCTTCAGGCACTGGGCGGCCATCACCGTGCTCGATTCGGTGGAGCCGATGCCAAAGGCGAGCGCGCCGAAGGCCCCGTGGGTGGTGGTGTGACTGTCGCCGCAGACGATGGTGATTCCCGGCAGCGTCAGCCCCTGTTCCGGGCCGATGACATGGACGATGCCCTGCCCTTCCCCCTGCAGCGCGAGATAGGGGACGTTGAAATCGGCGGCGTTCCGTTCGAGTTCGGCGACCTGCGAGCGGGCGAGCGGATCGTCGATGCTGCTGCGCTGGCGGGTGGGGACGGCATGGTCCGCCACGGCGAGATGCGTTTCCGGTCGGCGCAGGCGGCGATGTGCGGCCCGCATCGCTGCGAAGGCCTGCGGGCTGGAGACTTCGTGGACGAGCTGGCGGTCGATGTAGATCAGGGCCTCGCCGTTGCCGAGGTCGGCGACACAGTGGCTCTCCCAAAGCTTGTCGTAGAGTGTCTTCATGGCTTCGGCAGGTTCGGCACGCCGGATTCGATATAGGCGGCCATGATGTCGGCGAAGCGGTCCGGCACTTCCAGCGGTGGGTAGTGGCCGACGTCGGGCAGGATCACGCGGGAGACTTCGGATTTCGTCAGATACTGCTGCAGCCGGTCTGCCGCGGGCACCGGCAGCAGCTGGTCGCTGCCACCCCAGATGAGCAGCGCGGGCGTTGTCATGGCCGCGAAGGTGGCGGTCGATTCCTTGCCGTCCCTGATCTGGGCGGTGAGGGCGATGAGGTTCTTGTTGGGTTCGCGGCGGTTGTAGTCGGCATATTCCTGCCGCTTGGCCGGGCTGATTCGGGCGGGATCGCCGGAGAAATAGCTGAGGAACTGGTTCCAGTAATCGAGGTCGGTGACCTTGTTCGCCTTGGCGCGCGCCTGCGCGTCGAGGAAGGCCTGCGGCTGCTTCAGGTGTGTCGTGACGACCGGATCGGAGGGCATGTTGGACAGGATCGCGCGCTCGACCAGATCGGGGCGCCCGGAGGCAAGGAAGGCGATCAGCGTGCCGCCGCTGGAGACGCCGACGCCGGCTTTGAGTTTCGTCACGCCGAGTTGCTTCAGCAGGCCCTCGGCGATGTCAGTGGGCTTCAGCGTGGCGGCTGCTTCGTCGGAGATGTTGCCCGAGAGGCCTTGCCCGGCGACGTCGTAGCGGATGATGCGGTAGCGGTCCTTCAGCTTTGCCACCACGCCGTCCCAGGTGCGCAGGCTGCTTTGCGAGCCGTGCACCATCAGCAGGACCGGGCCCTTGCCTTCATCCTTGTAGTGGATTTCCACTCCGCCGATGTTCGCGAACTTGCTGTCCTTGTCGGCAAATTTTGCGCGCAGCTGCTCTACCGTGAGGTAGGGCGAGGGTTGCGCCGCCTGCGCGACGGCAGGCGCGGCAACAGACAGGGTGGCAACGGCCAGCAGGGTGGAAAGGCGCATCACCTCTTCTTCTTGAGGGTGTTGAGATAGGCGATCACGTCGGCGCGCTTCTTCGGGTCAGGCATGCCGGCGAATACCATCTTGGTGCCGGGGATGACCGCGGACGGGCGCTTCAGCCAGGCGTCCATCGTGGTGGCGTCCCAGGTGATGTTGGCCTTTTGCATGGCGGGCGAGAAGACGAAGCCGGGGACTTCGCCGGTCTTCGAGCCCATGATGCCCGAGAGATTCGGGCCGACGAGGTTTTTTCCGCCAGGCTCGGTGGTGTGGCAGGCCTTGCACTGGATGAAGAGCTTTTGGCCGACGGCGGGATCGCCGGCCGGCACCGCCTGTGCATGCGCGGCACCCGAAAGGGCGGCGGCAGCCAGAACCAGCAGTTTCAGTCCATTCCGTTGCATGTTCGTTTCCCTCAACCTGTTTTGCGGGCGGGCCTTGCCGCCGATATTGTCCGTTTCGCAACCGCGCGGATGCGGTTGCCGATAGCTATCCGACTGGTGGGTATCGACCAAGCCGGTGCGGCATATTTGGCGGATTCGGGTTTGTGTGAGCTGAATGACGATGGAGCGGTAAAGATGGACATGACGCGGCGCACCTTCACCCTGGCGGCGGCGGCCACTGCCGCCGCCGTGGCAGCCCCGCTGGCAGCGAAGACCGCGAAGATGGACGATGTGCTGGTGCTGGGCGCCGGTATCTCGGGCCTGAACTCGGCGCGGCAACTGGAAGCGCAGGGGTTGAAGGTGACCGTGCTGGAAGGGCGGCAGCGTGTCGGCGGGCGGATCTATACGCTGTTCGATGTCGAGGGGTACCCGGAGATGGGCTTCAACTCGATGGGCGAGGGCTATGGCCGCGGCCTCGATGCGGCCAGCTGGGCCGGGGTGGAAATGGTCGATGTCGCGCAGCGCTTCTATACGGGCAAGCCGCAGGCGCTGTGGCTGAACGGCAAGCATATGACGCGCGAGGAATGGGCGGCCTTCCCCGGCAACCCGTTCCCGGCCGAGCTGAAGACGGTGATGCCGTGGGAGCTGTTGAACGCCCTGGTGGCGAAGCATAACCGCCTGACCGACTGGCTGGCCTGGCTGGATCCGGCGAACGCCAAGCTGGACATCTCTGTGCACGAATTCCTGAAGACGCAGGGGTTGAGCGATGCCGCCATCCAGCTCGCCTGCGATACCTCGCCCTATTACGGCACCAACAGCTATGACGCCTCGGCGCTGATGCTGGAGTTCAACCAGGGCTTCATCGCCACGCAGATCGCTGCCGGCAAGAAGGTGCTGGCCGTGAAGGGCGGCAATATGAACCTGCCGATCGCCATGGCGAAAAAGCTGAAAGGGCCGGTGCTGCTGGGGAAGGAAGTCGTCGCCATCGACAACCAGCCCGACGCGGTGGACGTGCGCTGCGCCGATGGCAGCGTCTATCGCGCAAAGCAGCTGATCTGCTCGCTGCCCTTCTCGGCGTTGCGCCATGTGCACATCACGCCCGCGCTCACCGGCAAGCAGGCGCAAGCCGTTGCCACGCTGCCGTATCAGCCGATCACCATCGCCATGCTGCAGGCGAGCGAACCCTTCTGGGAAACCGACGGCCTTTCGCCCAACATGTGGACCGACGGCTTCAGCGGCTGGGTCGCCCCGCAACGCTTCGGCGCCAACCCCGCCGATGTCACCGGGCTCATGGTGCAAGGGCGCGGGAACCTGTCGAAGCAATGGGACCGGCTGGGCAAGGACGCCGCCATGCAGCGCGTGATCGCCACTATCGAAGCCATGCGCCCGTCGGCCAGGGGGAAGCTGAAAGCCGTGTCCTATCACAGCTGGTCGGGCGAATATTTCAACGGCGGCGACATCGCCTATTACAGCCCCGGACAGATCGCCGCCTTCGTGGCGGACATGGGCGCGGCGGCGGGGCGGATCCACTTCTGCGGTGAGCATCTGGCGACCGGAGCGCGGGGGCTTGAGGGCGCGCTGGAGACTTCGGAGCGGGCGGTTCTGGAGATTTTGTCGGCCTGAACGGGTACTCGAAGGGGCTCTGCCCCTTCACCCCGGCAGGGAAATGATTTCCCTGCACCCTCGTTGTGGGAAGCTGACCTCCAGGCTTTGCGCGTGCGGGGTTGGGTTGATTGCGCCGCAGGCGCAATCCATTCCGTGGCCCGCTCTATGCGGTCAGAAGCCGAGAAAAACCAACGGGGTGAAGGGGTCAAAACCCCTTCCGGGGTGCAGGGGCAGAGCCCCTGCGAAACCTTAAAGTCCAAGTACTCCCGGGTTCATCAGCCCCTTCGGGTCCAGCGCAGCCTTGATCCCCCTAAGCAGTGTGGCCGCTTCGGGGTCGAGGCGCTGCTGGTAGGGGTAGGCTCGGCCCAGCTGGAAGTGGGAGGCGCCATATTCCTGCATCAGCGCGACGGCTTCCTGTTTGAAGCGGTCCGTGAAGGCGCGGGCGGTTGGGTTTTCGGTGTAGGCGGGGAGGGCGGAGAGGTGGGCTTCGCCCAGTGTCTCGCGGTGGTAGGCGGTGCGGTCATCGGGCCAGTAGAGGGCGATTTCGTAGAGGAAGCCTGAGGGGCCGACCGGGCTGAACATGGTGCCGACCGTCAGCCCGTGCTGCTGCATTTCCGTCTGCCTCTTGGCGAGGAGAGCTTCCCACGCGTCGTGGAAGGGGACGACCCGGGTCTGGTTGAAGACGCCGTGGATCGGCACCCAGCGTTCGCCGGTGGGGCCGAGGATGTTGGCGAGCGGGGCAAACGGCATGGCGCGGACGAAGCTGGGGACGCTGTTGGCGATTTCCCGGCCGTATGGGTCGACGAGCGCGCGCAGCCGCGTGGCGCGGCCTTCGGCTTCGGCGGGGGTAATGCCCTCGACGATGAAGTGCGCCATGTAGGCGCCGGCGCGCATGGGGTCTTCGCCGGCGAGCGCCATTTTCAGCAGCTGCTTCAGGCCGGCGACGGGATTGGGGGCCTTGCGGAAGACTTGGGCCGCGATCTTAAGCCTCGCGCCTGCGCCTTCCTGCCGCGCGATCTGGCCTTGCGACAGGGCGAGATCCAGGCCGAAGTGGCTGTCTTCCAGCCGTTCCTTCTGGATGATGGCGATGGCGGCGTGGCAGTTGGCGAAGCTGTCGAAGGCGAAGCTGACGGTGACGGCGGCTTCGCGGGCGGCGAGCAGCGGCAGGCGGATGCTGGTCTTGAAGCCGAGAGCGCCGCAATCCCCGGTGAAGAGGCCGGTGAGATCGGGGCCGTAGTTTCGGGTGGCGGTGCCGATGCCGGTGGTAAGGAGGTCGCCCGAGGCCAGCACGATATCCATCGAGAGGACGGATTGGGCGGAGGTGCCGTGGGCGGCGGTGCCGTGGCTGACCGTATTCTGGCTGATGCTGCCGCCGACGGTGGCGGCGATGCCGGAAAAGGGACCCCAGAAGGGTGTGCGGAGGTTGCGGGCGTCGAGGGCGGCTTTGAGGGCGGCCCAGGTGGTGCCGGCGCCGACGGTGACGACGGCATTGGCTTCGTCGATGTCGATGCTGCTGAGCGCGGTGAGGTCGAAGAGGATGTGGCCGCCTTGCGGGTAGAGATAGCAGTCGGTGTAGGAGGCGCCGCCGCCGCGCGGGACCATGGCGACGCCGGCCTGGGCGCAAAGGCGGACGGCCTGTTGCAGGGCGTCGACGCTGGCGGGGCGGACGATGGCGGCGGGATGGCCGCCGGTGCGGTAGACGTCGTTCGCCATGTAGTCGAGGCTGGCGGTGTCGGTGCGGACGGCTGCGTCGCCGAGCGCCGCGCGCAGGGTTGCGGCGATGTGGGGCTGGGAGGCAAGCGGCTGGGCAGTCATTTCAAATGGTCTCCGGGCGTAAGGCGGCAATTGTGCTGCATGGCGTGGCCGTTGGGCCGCTGTCGCCGCCATTTCGCCGTCTGACGGATAGGTTTGCCTGACGTCATAGGGCTTTTGCGGCGGGTGGGAATGCGCATCCTGCCGGCGTGTCGGGCGGGTTGCGGCATTTGCGCTCATTTTACGGCGCGGGGCTGGCGGGGGCGGGCCTGTCGGGTCTAGCGTCCACGGGTGGCTGGGCGCGAGACACTGCTAGAATCCTCCGGCCTTGGTGAAAAGCTCTCCAAGGTCCGCCTGACTGCGCCCGTCTGGGCCGATCCGCGTCCCGTGCGGTCGGAGCTTTTCGGCCTGGAGCGGCTGGAGGCGCATGGCATTTCGCTGGCGAAGGCGCAGCGGATCAAGCCGGGGGTGCTGCGATCGAAGCAGCTGCTGAACCGGCTGGACGACAATGCGCTGGCGCTGGCGCGCACCTATCGCGAGACGGCGAAGGCCCTGGAGCTGGACCGGCCCATTGCGCCGGCGGCCGAGTGGCTGATCGACAATTACCACATCGTCGAAAAGCAGATCCGCAAGATCCGCGATGACCTGCCGCCGGATTTCTATCGCCAGCTGCCGAAGCTGGCGGATGGGCCGCTGGCGACTCTGCCGCGGGTGTTCGGCATCGCCTGGGCTTATGTGGCGCACAGCGACAGCCTGTTCGAGGAGGAGCGGTTTCGCCGTTTCGTCGCAGCCTATCAGAAGGTGAATGCGCTGACGATCGGCGAGCTGTGGGCGCTGGCGATCTCGCTGGAGCTGGTGCTGGTGGAGAATCTGCGCCGGCTGGCCGACCTTTCCATCGGCGACGAGCAGCAGCGGGCGCGGGCCGATGCCTTTGCCGACGCGCTGTTTGCGGCAGAGAGCGATTCAGCGGCGCTGGCCAGCCTGGCCGAGCTGGAGCAGGGGCCGCAGTCGCCGGCCTTTGTCAGCCAGCTGGCGCTGAGGCTGCGCGACGTGGACAGCCGCAGCGAAATGGCGCGGCGCTGGCTGGAGGCGCAGGCCGCCGGCCGGGGCGAGAGCATCGCTTCGTTCGATACGCTGGCGCAGGCCGAGCATATCGCCGCCACCTCGTCGATCCGCAATGTGATCATGGCGATGCGGGCGATTGCCGAGGCCGACTGGGGGGAGATGGTCGAGCAGCTGAGCCTGGCCGACCGGGTGCTGCGGCAGGGCAGCAATTTCGCCCAGATGGATTTCCCGTCGCGCAATCTTTACCGCAATGCGCTGGAGGAGCTTTCGCGCGGATCGGCCTATGCCGAGGACGAGGTGGCGGCGAAGGCGATCCAGCTGGCGTCGCAGAAGCTGAGCGAGAACAGCGGCGACAAGGACCCCGGATTTCACCTGATCGCCGACGGCCGAGCCGAGCTGGAGGAAGTGCTGCATTTCGTGCCGCCGGTGGGCACGCGGCTGGCGCGGCGGCTGCGGGCGGGCGGGATCGAGCTGTATATCGCGCTGACGCTGGTAGCGGGGCTGTTGTTTGCGCTGTGGCCGCTGGCGGCGCTGGACGGCGTGCAGACGGCGCCCTGGCACCAGCTGCTGCTGGTGGGGGCGGCGCTGATCGTGGCGCTGGAGACGGGCACGGCGGTGGTGAATCGGCTGCTGCTGAGGCTGCTGCCGCCGCGGTTGATCCCGGCGCTGGAGCTGGAGGCCGGCATTCCGCCATCGCTGCGGACGCTGGTGGTGGTGCCGGTGCTGCTGGGTGCCGACAGCGCCATCGAGGATGAGATCGAAGGGCTGGAGCTGCACCATCTGGCGACCCGCGAGGGCGAGGTGCATTATGCACTGCTCTCTGATTTTGCCGATGCCGATGCCGAGACGCTGCCGCATGATGCAGCGCTGCTGGAGCGGGCGCGGGCGGCGATGGCGCGGCTGAATTCGCGCTATCCGGGCGGCAAGGGCGGGCCGCGATTCCTGTTCCTGCACCGCCGCCGGCAGTTCAATCCGGCGGAAGGCCGCTGGATGGGCTGGGAGAGGAAGCGCGGCAAGCTGCACGAGCTGAACCGGCTGCTGCGCGGGGCGAAGGACACCAGCTTTTTAGGCCCCGAAGGCGGTTCGCCGGTGGTGCCGAAGAATGTGCGCTATGTGATCACGCTGGACGCCGACACGCGGCTGCCGCTGGGTACGGCGCGGCGGATGATCGGCAAGATGGCGCACCCGCTGAACCGGCCGCGCTTTGACACGCGGCTGCGGCGGGTGGTGTCCGGCCATGGCATCCTGCAGCCGCGGGTGACGGGGGCGATGCCGCTGGGGCGCGGGCAATCGCCGTTCGAGCGGATCACCGGCGGGCCTGCGGGCATGGATCCCTATGCGACGGCGTCCTCCGATCTCTATCAGGATCTGCTGGGCGAGGGCAGCTTCACCGGCAAGGGCATCTATGAAATCGACAGTTTCATGGCCTCGCTCGCCGGACGGGTGCCGCCGAACACGATGCTGAGCCACGACCTGTTTGAAGGGGTGTTTGCGCGGGCCGGGCTGATTTCAGACGTGGAAGTGGTGGAGGATTTCCCCGTACGCTATGACGTGGCGACGCGGCGCCAGCACCGCTGGGTGCGGGGCGACTGGCAGCTGCTGCCGTGGATATTGTGGGCCGGGCGCGACCGGCCGGAGCGGTTGCCGGCTGCCGGACGGGCGAAGATGCTGGACAATCTGCGCCGCTCGCTGGCGCCGCCGGCGGCATTGGCAGCGCTGATCGGGGGTTGGTTCCTGGCGCCGCAGCCGGCCGTCGGCTGGTGCGCGGCGATCCTGCTGCTGCTGGCGATTCCGCCGTTCCTGCACCTGCCGTCGCTGCTGCTGGCAAAGCGCGGGCGGGATGTGCCGCTGCGCGCGCATCTGGATGGCAAGGCGACGGACGTGGTGCTGGCGGTGGCCCACTTCTCGCTGATGCTGGCGACGCTCGCCGATCAGGCGGTGCGGATGCTGGATGCGATATTCCGCACCTTGTTCCGGATGGCGCTCAGCCGCCGCCATCTGCTGGAATGGACGACGGCGGCCCAGACGGCGACGGCGCCCAATCCGGGCATCGGTGCGCTCTATCGGCTGATGTGGCCTTCGGTATTGCTGGCGCTGGTGGCAGCAGGGCTGGCGCTGTGGCTGCACCCCGGCGACTGGGTGATCGTGCTGCCGCTGGCGCTGGCCTGGGTGCTGGCGCCGGTGGTGGCCTGGCAGGTGAGCCGCCCGGCGCGGACGGCAACCCCGGTGCCCTCCGGGGCGGAGCTGGATGCCGGGCAGCGCGAGACGCTGGAGCGGATTGCGCGGGAGACGTTCGGATTTTTCGAAGCGCATGTGACCGCCGAGCACAACCATCTGCCGCCGGACAATTTCCAGGAGGACCCGGAACCGGTCGTGGCGGGGCGGACGTCGCCGACCAACATCGGGCTTTACCTGCTGGTGGTGGCGACCGCGCGCAACCGCGGCTGGATCGCGCATGAGGCGGCGCTGAGCCGGCTGGAGGCGAGTTTCCGCACCATCGCCCGGCTGGCGAAGCACCGCGGGCATCTGTTCAACTGGTATGACACGCGCGACCTGCGCGTGCTGGACCCGGCCTATGTGTCGGCAGTGGACAGCGGCAATCTGGCCGGCCACCTGATCGCTTTGGCGAACCTGGCGGAGGAATGGGGCGATGCGCGCAGCCTGAAGATCGCCGAAGAGGCGCGGGCGGCGGCGATGGCGATGGACTTCAGCTTCCTTGTCGATCCGGAGCGCAACCTGCTCTCCATCGGCTGGTCTGCAGCCGACAATCGCCGCGACGAGGGCTGCTATGATCTGCTCGCCTCGGAAGCGCGGCTGGCGAGCCTGTTTGCGATTGCCAAGGGCGACCTGCCGGCGAAGCACTGGCTGCGGCTGGGGCGGAGCGCGACAGCGGTGGGCGGGGCATCGGTGCTGATCAGCTGGTCGGGATCGATGTTCGAGTATCTGATGCCGTCGCTGCTGATGCGGGCGCCGGACGGCAGTTTGCTGGAGGTTTCCAACCGGCTGGTGGTGGAGCGGCAGCGGGACTATGCCAAAGAAGCGGAGGTGCCGTGGGGCATTTCGGAATCGGCCTATAACGGCCGTGACCGGGAGATGACCTATCAATATTCCAATTTCGGCGTGCCGGGGCTGGGGCTGAAGCGAGGGCTTTCGGAAAATCTGGTGATCGCGCCCTATGCCACGGGGCTGGCGACGATGGTGGATGCGCCGGCAGCGTTGGAAAATTATGCCATTCTGGAGGCGATGGGCGCGCGCGGCCGCTATGGCTTCTATGAAGCGCTGGATTTCACGCCGGGGCGGGTGCCGGAGGGGCAGCGTTTTGCCATCGTGAAGACCTACATGGCGCACCACCAGGGGATGGCGCTGCTTGCCATTGCCAATGTGCTGGACGGCGGCAGGCTGCGCGAGGCCTTCCATTCCGAGCCGATGATCCGGGCGACCGAGCTGCTGCTGCAGGAGCGGCGGCCGCGCGGGGTGGGTACCTTCAACCCGCGTGCCGAGGAGGCGACGGTGGCTGCCGTCGATCGCCCGCCGGAGAGTGGGTCGGTGCGCAACTATGGCGCGCATGGCGAGGCGGTGCCACCGGTGCATCTGCTGTCGAACGGGCGTTATTCGGTGCTGGTATCCAGCGCCGGGGCCGGGTTCAGCCGCTGGAAGGGGATGGCGATCAACCGCTGGCGCGAGGACCCGGTGGTGAACAGCTATGGCCAGTGGATCTATCTGACCGACCGGCAGGCGAAGCTGGGCTGGTCGGCGACGCTGGCGCCTGCCGCGACGGCGACCGGACCGCTGCCGGCGCACTATGCGGCGAATTTCATGGAGGGCCGGGCTGAATTCCATCGCCGCGACGGCATGCTGACGACGACGACCGAAGTGCTGATCTCGCCCGAGGATGACGCCGAGGTGCGGCGGGTTTCGGTGGCGAACAACGGCCGGCGGCAGCACCAGATCGACATCACATCCTGCATCGAGCTGGCGCTGGCGAAGCCCGAGACCGATCTGGCGCACCCGGCCTTTGCGCGGATGTTCCTGGAGACGGAGCTGTTTGAAAGCGAGGAGACGGGCGGGCTGGTGCTGATCGGGCGGCGGCGTCCGCGCGACAAGGGCGATCCGCCGATCTGGGTGGCGCATCTGGCCGTGGTGGAAGGGACGACGGCCGGGCCGGTGACCTTCGAGACCGACCGTTCCGCCTTTATCGGGCGCGGGCGGACGAGCGCCGATCCGCTGGGCTTTGCGCACCCCTTGGCCGGGCATCTGGGCACCGTGCTGGACCCGGTGCTGGCGCTGCGTTGCCCGATGCTGGTGGAGCCGGGGACGACGGTGCGCGTCGCCTTCTGGACGATTGCCGCGGAATCGCGCGAGCTGTTGCTGGAGGCGGTGGACCGGCATCATGATCCGGCCGCCTTTGACCGGGCCAATGTGGGGGCGTGGACGCAGGCGCAGATCGAGCGGCGCTTCCTGAAGCTGGATCCGGGCGATGCGGCGGACTTCCAGCGGCTGGCGGCGCATCTGGTGCATGCCGGGCCGGTCTATGCACCGCCGGCGGCGCTGGTGGCGGAGCATGCTGGGCCGCAATCCGCGCTGTGGGTGCATGGGATTTCCGGCGATATCCCGATCCTGCTGTGCCGGATCGAGGACGGCCGCGACATGGCGCTGGTGCAGGACCTGCTGCAGGCGTTCGAGTTTTTGCGGGCGCGGTCGCTGGCCTTTGATCTGGTGATCCTGAACGAGCGCAAGGCGAGCTATATCCAGGACCTGCAGGTGGGGATCGACGATGCCGTGCGGGCGGTGCGGTCGCGGCCGGCACCGGCCGGCGTGCGCGGCGATGTGTTCACGCTGCGATCCGACCTGATGCTGGAATCGCAGGTGCTGGCGCTGAGGGCGCTGACGCGGGTGGAGCTGCTGGCGCAGCGCGGGCCCTTGCGGCGGCAGTTGCAGCGACCGGAAGAGCCGGCGGCGGTGGCGTCGCCGGTGCTGCTGCCGGCGCGGCCGCTGCGCAAGGGGCGGCCGGCGGACCCGGATCTGCCGCGGGCGGAGACGCTGGAATATTGGAACGGCTTTGGCGGCTTCCATGCCGGGGGCCGCGAATATGCGATGATCCTGCCGGCGGGCAGTACCACGCCGGCGCCGTGGATCAATGTGCTGGCGAACCCGCAGTTCGGTTGCCATGTGTCGGCGGATGCCTGCGGGGCGATCTGGTCTGGCAATGCGCGCGAGAACCAGCTGACGCCCTGGTCGAACGATGTAGTTTCGGATCCGCCGGGCGACGTATTGTATGTGCGCGATCTGGAAAGCGGGCATGTGTGGAGCCCGACGCGGGCGCCGGCCGGCGAGGGTGCCACCCGCATTACGCGGCATGGGTTCGGCTACACGCGGTTCCACGCGCTGGCGCATGGGATCGAGACCGACCTGCTGCAGCATGTGCCGCTGGAGTCGCCGGTGCGGCTGGCGCGGCTGACGCTGCGCAACCTTTCCAGCGAGCCGCGGCCGTTGTCGGTGACGGGCTATGCCGAGTGGGTGCTGGGGCAGGCGCGCTCCAAGACCGCCTCGCATCTGGTGACGGAACTGGACGCGGAGACGGGGGCGCTGTTCGTGCGCAATCCGTTTGACCCCGAAACGGGCGGGCGCATTGCCTTTGCCGATCTGGATGGCTGCCAGACGCAGTGGACCTGCGACCGGACGACGTTTCTGGGCAGCGGCGGCAGCACGGCCGCGCCGGACGCGCTGAAGCATGATGCGCCGCTGAATTCAGCGGCGGGGGCCGGGCTGGACCCTTGTGCCGTGCTGGGAACCGAGCTGGTGCTGGCGCCCGGCGAGGCGCGGGAGATCGTCTGGACTATCGGCCAGGCGGCGGATCGGGCAGGCGCCCGGGAGCTGGTGCAGCAGTGGCGTTCGGCCGATCTGGATGCCGAGCTGGCGCGGACGACCGCGCATTGGGCGAAGACGCTGGGCACCGTGGAGGTGAAGACGCCGGACCGGGCGATGGACCTGATGCTGAACGGCTGGCTGCTGTATCAGGTGCTGGGCTGCCGGGTGTGGGGTCGGGCGGGCTTCTATCAGGCGAGCGGCGCCTATGGCTTCCGCGATCAGCTGCAGGATGGCGGGGCCTTGCTGTTGGCGCGACCGGATCTGGTGCGGCCGCACCTGCTGCGGGCGGCGGGGCGGCAGTTCCGAGAGGGAGATGTGCAGCACTGGTGGCTGCCGGAGAGCGGGCGCGGGGTGCGGACGATGATCTCGGACGACCGCGGCTGGCTGGCGATTTCGGTGGCGGACTATGTGGAGACGACCGGCGATATCGGCGTGCTGGAAACACAGATTCCGTTCCTGGAAGGGCGGAAGCTGGAACCGGGCGAGCACGACGCTTTCTTCCAGCCGTCGACCAGCAGCGACACGGCGACCCTGTATGCGCATTGCGCGCTGGCGCTGGACCAGTCGATGCAGCTGACGGGCGAGCTGGGCATTCCGCTGATTGGCGGTGGCGACTGGAACGACGGGATGAACCGGGTTGGCGAGGGCGGCCGGGGCCAGAGCGTCTGGCTGGGCTGGCACCTGATCCACGCCTGGCGCCGCTTTGCCCGCTATGCCGAGACTCGCGAGCCGGAGCGGGCGGCGCGCTGGCTGGCGCATGCGGACAGTGTGCGCGCGGCGATCGAGCGGCATGCGTGGGACGGCGAATGGTATCGGCGGGCGACCTATGACGACGGCACCTGGCTGGGTTCGAAGGACAGCGACGAGTGCAGGATCGACTCGATTGCGCAGACCTGGAGCATCCTGAGCGGGGCGGGCGAGCCGGAACGCGCTGCGCAGGCGATGCAGTCGGTCGGGCGGCATCTGGTCGATCCGGAGCGGCGCATCGTGAAGCTGTTCACGCCGCCGTTCGACAAGACCGACCATGATCCGGGCTATATCCGCAGCTACCCGCCGGGGCTGCGCGAGAATGGCGGGCAATACAGCCATGCGGCTATGTGGACCATCCTGGCGGCGGCGCGAATGGGGGACGGCGATCTGGCGGTGCGGCTGTTCGGCCATCTGAACCCGATCAACCATGCGCTGAATGCGGCCGACGCAGCGCATTACCGGGTGGAGCCCTATGTGGTGGCGGCGGATGTTTACTCGGTGCCGCCGAACGACGGGCGCGGGGGCTGGACCTGGTACACCGGGGCAGCGGGCTGGATGTATCGCGCCGGGGTGGAGGGGATTTTCGGGCTGAAGCGCTGGGGCAACCGGATGGAGATGAAGCCTTGCCTGCCGAAGGACTGGCCGGAGGCCCGCTTCACCTTGCGGCTGGAGGGCGGGGAGTGGGAAATCCTGATCGGCCGGGCGGAAAATGCCGGGCCGGCGGCGACGCTGGATGGGCGGCCGCTGAACGTGACAGAGGGTGCGATAAGCTGGCCTCTGGATGCTGGAAGCCATCGGATCGTCCTGCACCTGTAGGGGGCGGCGATGCGGCGGGCGGAGGGCGCACTGCCGGAAGCTCAGGCCGGGCGGCGATGTTCCGGACGATGGTGAAACTGGTCATCTCCTGTCCGCCTTTGACGGTTCAGATGCGGCGAGACGCCTGGCCTCTGCCTTGGCATAGGCAACCAGCCGGTCGAGGCTGGCGTTCCAGAAGCGTTCGTATCTGCGAAGCCAGGCCATGGCTTCCTCCAGCGGTTCCGGCGCGAGGCGCACAGCAACGGTGCGCCCGGCCTTGGTTCGGGTGACGAGGCCGGCATCGCCGAGCACGTCCAGATGCTTCATCACCGCTGTCAGCTGTGAGTCAGGTGCTGGCCGGTTCCAGCCTGACCGGGGTGGCCTTGAAGGCGGGCGTCTTGCTTCGGGGGTCGGTGTCGGTGGCGGTGAGGATGTTGGCCTCTGGATAATAGGCGAGGACGGTGCCGGGGCTGACGTCGAAGGCCTGCAGGCGGACGGATTTCATCCGGCCTTGCGAGGAGACGAGGTCGGCGCGGTCTCCGGGCTGGAAGCCGTGGGCGGCGATGTCGGCTTCGCGCATCAGGATGGTCCAGCGGTCTGTGGTGGCGCGGTAGCTATCGCGCTCTTCGTAGATGATGGTGTTGAACTGGCCTTCGGAGCGGATGGTGGCAAGCGTGAGGCCGGTGCGCGGGGCAGGCGTGGGGCGGCAGGCGAAATGCGCCTTGCCGTCTGCGGTGTGGAATTCGGGGGTGTGCAGCAGGCGGCCACGGATGTGGAATTCCTGGCGTGCGACGTCGATGTCGGCGAGTTCGGCCATTTCCGGGAGCACGGCGGCAATCGCCTGCCGCAGTTCGCGGTGGCGGGCGAAGCTGGGCCAGTCGATGGGGCTGGCGGGCATCAGCCGCTGGGCGAGGTCTGCGAGCACGACGGATTCCGGGCGGGTGTGGGCGTGGCGTCGGATGCCGCCGTCGGAGAGGCGGACATAGTTGAACATCGATTCCTGGGTGGTCGGCTCCCACTCCTCGTCGCGGGCGGTGACGGGGAGGATCAGGCTTTCGCCGTCTCCCAGCCCGTGCACATGGCCGCGGTTGAGGGTGGTGGTGAGCGCCAGCTGGAAGCCGATGCGGGACATGGCTTCGCGCGCCCACTGGCTGTCCGGGTTCGATTCGTAGAGGTTGCCGCCCATCAGGATGGCGGCATCGATCCGGCCGGCGTGGGCGGCCTGCATGGCGGCCATGGTGTCGAAGCCCGCTGTGCGGCTGAGCTTGAGGCCGAAGCGGGCCTCCATGGCGTCGAGGACTTCGGCGGGGAGGACGGGCTTTACGCCGATGGTGCCGATGCCCTGCACATTGCTGTGGCCGCGCAGGGGCAGAAGGCCGGCGCCGGGGCGGCCGATGTTGCCGGAGAGCAGGGCGAGATTGGCGAGATATTCGACAGTGTCGACGCCGTTCCTGTGGTGGGTGATTCCCATGCCCCAGGCGAAGACGGCGGATTTCGCGCCGGCGAGCTTGGCGGCGATGCGCTGGATGTCGGCGCGGGAGACGCCGGAGGCGGCCTCTATGCTGGGCCAGTCGTGGGTGGCGAGGTCGAGCGCGAAGGCTTCATAGTCGGCGGTGTGGGCGGCGACGAAGGCGCGGGCTTCGCGGCCGGATTCGAGGAGCGCCTTGGCGAGGCCCTTCAGCACGGCGAGGTCGCCGCCGATCATGGGTTGCAGCCAGTCGGAGGCGATATGGTCGCCGCCCCTGGCGAGGCTGCGGATCGATTTCGGCAGGGCGAAGCGGACGAGGCCGGGTTCCCTTGCCGGGTTCATCACCACGACTTCGCCGCCGCGGTCGCGGATGCCCTTCAGCTTGTGCACGAAGCGGGGGTGGTTGGAGGCAGGGTTGGCGCCTGCGAGGAGGAGGAAGTCGCAGCTGTCGAGGTCTGCAAGCTCCACTGTTGCCGTGCCGGTGCCGATGGTGCCCTTCAGCCCTTCGGAGGTGGCCTGATGGCAGTACCAGCTGCAGTTCATGACGTTGCTGGTGCCCCAGGCGCGGGCGAGGAGCTGGAAGAGGAAGCCGGCTTCGTTGCTGGAGCGGCCGGAGGAATAGAAGAAGCTGCGGGCAGGGGTGGCGCGGGCGAGGCCCTCAGCGGCCTTGGCCATCGCCTCTTCCCAGCTGAGCGGCTGGAAGCGGTGTGCGCCAGCGGGTTTGTAGATGGGGGTGTCGAGGCGGCCCAGATGTTCGAGTTCGCGGCCGCTATGCCTGCGAAGCTGGGCGAGTGGGGCGGTGAGTTTTTCGAGCGGGATGCCGGGCTGGATGTCGGTGGATTGGGCCTGAATCGACTTGTTGCAGACGGAGGGAAAGTCGCCCTGCTCGTTGGTCATCCCGCCCTTCTGGCCGCCCATGCCCAGCCCGCAGGCCTTGCAGCTGTTGTGCGCGGTCAGTGCCTTTGCCGCCTTGCCGAAGCCGATTTCGGCGACGGTGCCGGCGGCATAGGCGATCTTCGGGAGACCGCCGCCGATGGGAATCCTGTCGCTCACCTGTCCATCCTACAGGAAGGCGCGGAGTTCCGCGATGAACTGATCGAACTGGTCATGGTGGAGCCAGTGGCCGGCGTTTTCATAGACGCTGACGCGGGCGGTGTTGAAATGGGCGAGGCGGCCGTCCTTTTCCGGATTGGAGGCCCAGCTGTTGGCGCCGTACATCAGCAGCGTCGGCGCGGTGATGCGCGACCACAGCGTTTCGATCTGCGTCTGCGTGATGTCGCTTTCGCTCCAGATGTTGAGATAGGGGTCGAACTTCCAGCTGTAGGTGCCGTCCTCGTTCTGGTTGACGCCGTGGATGGTGAGGTGGCGGGCCTGCTCTTCGGAGAGGTGCTTGTTCTCCTCCATCATCCGCTGCAGCGCCGCTTCCAGCGTGGGATAGCGGCGCGGCGTGCGGGCCGAGGCAGCGCGCTTTCTCTCGACCCAGCTGCGGATGCGCTCGGCGAAATCCACGGCTTCGCGTTCGGCCAGCATCTGCGGGCTGGCGCCGAGGCCCTCGATGGCGACGAGCTTGCGGATATGGTCCGGAAAGAGGCCGGCGTAGCGCGTGGCGATGTTGCCGCCCATCGAGTGGGCCACGATAGTGACAGGGGCGAGACGCTGCTGGTGGATCAGCTGGGCGAGATCGTAGATGTAGGTGAGCATCTTGTACTCGCCATCGGCCGACCATTGGCTGTCGCCATGGCCGCGCCAGTCGGGCGCGATGATGTGCCAGTCCTTTCGCAGGGCGCGCGCCGTCCAGTCCCAGTTGCGGCTATGGTCGCGGCCGCCGTGCAGGAGGAGCAGCGGCGGGGCATCAGGGTTGCCCCAGTCGTCGTAGTGCAGTTTCAGCCGCTGCGAGGTGTAGCTGTGCGAAGTCGGTCCGGTTTCCATGCCTCTGGCATGTCCACCGGAGCCCGGCATGTCCACAAAAATCAGGCGGCGATGGGTTCTTCGATCGGCTGCGGCAGGCGGATCATATAGTCGAACGCCGAGAGCGACGCCTTGGAGCCTTCGCCCATGGCGATGACGATCTGCTTGTAGGGAACCGTGGTGCAGTCGCCGGCCGCGAAGACGCCGGGGACAGAGGTTTCGCCGCGGGCGTTCACTTCGATCTCGCCGTGGCGGGAAAGCGCCAGCGTGCCCTTCAGCCACTCGGTATTGGGGACGAGGCCGATCTGCACGAAGATGCCTTCGAGCGGGAGGGGGTTCAGCTCCTCGGTGGTGCGGTTCCTCCAGACGAGACCGGTGACGCGCTCGCCATTGCCCTCGACTTCGGTGGTTTCCGCCGAGGTGAGGATGGTGACGTTGGCGAGGCTGCGCAGCTTGGCTTGCAGCACGGCGTCGGCGCGGAGCTGGCGGTCATATTCGATCAGCGTGACATGGGCGACGATGCCGGCAAGGTCGATCGCGGCCTCGACGCCGCTGTTGCCGCCGCCGATGACGGCAACGCGCTTGCCCTTGAACAGCGGGCCGTCGCAGTGCGGGCAATAGGCGACGCCCTTGTTGCGATACTGGTCTTCGCCCGGCACGCCCATCTGCCGCCAGCGGGCGCCGGTGGAGAGGATGACGGTGCGCGACTTGAGGCTGGCGCCGTTTTCGAAGCGGACTTCGACGAGGCCGCCGGGCGTGGGCGCGGGGATCAGCTGGGCGGCGCGCTGGGCCGACATGATGTCGACCCCATTCTCGCGGACATGGGCTTCCAGCTGGCCGGCCAGTTTCGGGCCTTCGGTGTAGGAAACCGAGATGAAATTCTCGATGCCCATGGTGTCGTTGAGCTGGCCGCCGAAGCGCTCGGCAGCTACCCCGGTGGCGATGCCCTTGCGCGCGGAATAGATGGCGGCTGCAGAGCCGGCGGGTCCGCCGCCCACCACCAGCACGTCGAACGGGGCCTTGGCGGAGAGTTTTTCGGCGGCGCGGGCGTCGGCGTTGCTGTCGAGCTTCGAGACGATCTGGGCGAGGTCCATGCGTCCCTGCCCGAAGCTTTCGCCGTTCAGGAAGACGGTGGGGACGGCCATGATCTTGCGCGCCTCGACTTCAGCCGGGAAGACGCCGCCGTCTATGGCGGTGTGGCGGATGCGCGGGTTGAGGACACTCATCAGGTTCAGCGCCTGCACCACGTCGGGGCAGTTCTGGCAGGAGAGCGAGAAATAGGTTTCGAAGTGGAAGTCGCCGTCGAGCGCCTGCACCTGTTCGATCAGGTCCTGCGCTTCCCGGCTGGGGTGGCCGCCGACCTGCAGCAGGGCGAGGACGAGCGAGGTGAATTCATGGCCCATCGGGATGCCGGCGAAGCGCACGGAGACGTCCGTGCCGATGCGGCGGATGAGGAAGGAGGGCCGGCGCGCGTCGTCGTCGGTGCGGGCATAGGAGACGCTGGGCGAGAAGCCGGCGATTTCCTGCAGCAGTTCGGCGAGCTCGGCGGACTTGGCGCTGTCGTCCAGGGAGGCCAGCAGCTCGATGGGGTGCGTCACCTTCTCCAGATAGGCCTTCAGCTGGGCCGACAGATTGGCATCGAGCATGGGGTAACTCCGCAGATTGGGTGGCGCGCTGCCCGGAAGCAGCGCGCCGGAACAGACTTAGATCTTGCCGACCAGGTCGAGCGAGGGAGCGAGCGTCTTTTCGCCCTCTTCCCACTTCGCCGGGCAGACTTCGCCCGGGTGGGCGCGGACATAGGCAGCGGCCTTCACCTTGCGGAGCAGTTCGGCGGCGTTGCGGCCGACGCCTTCCGACGTGATTTCGACATACTGGATCACGCCGTCGGGATCGACGACGAAGGTGGCGCGGTCAGCAAGGCCGGCGCCTTCGCGCATCACGCCGAAGTTGTTGGTGATCTGGCCCGACTGGTCGCCCAGCATGAAATAGCGGATCTTGCCGACGGCTGGCGACGTTTCGTGCCAGGCCTTGTGGCTGAAATGCGTGTCGGTGGAGACGGAATAGATTTCCGCGCCCAGCTTCTGGAACTCGCCGTGCAGGTCGGCCATGTCTTCCAGTTCGGTCGGGCAGACGAAGGTGAAATCGGCCGGGTAGAAGAAGAAGATCGCCCATTTGCCCAGCACGTCGGCTTCGGTGACCGAGACGAACTTGCCTTCCTTGAAGGCCTGGGCGGAGAAGGGCTTCAGCGAGCTACCGATGATGGGCATGCAATATCCTTTGCAGATGTGCGTGAATGCCCGGCGGATATAGGGTGCGGCGCAGCAATCGGCCAATCGATTTAATGGGAAGCCGTAATCGGTTTAGGCGATTAGGCATTTGCTGCGATTGCGGGATGTATTGGCAAAATATGTGCCATAAAATGCAACAGGGCCGGCGCCTTGTCGGCGCCGGCCCTGTCATTGTTGTTTGCAGAAAGAGGCTCAGGCGGCCTTTTTCAAATGCCTACGGCCCAGCAGTTCGGCGATCTGCACCGCGTTCAGGGCTGCGCCCTTGCGCAGGTTGTCGGATACGCACCACAGGGTGATGCCGTTTTCCACCGTCGGGTCCTTGCGGACGCGGCTGATGAAGGTGGCATAGTCGCCCACGCACTCGACGGGGGTGACGTATCCGCCGTCTTCGCGCTTATCCACCAGCATAACCCCGGGGGCTTCGCGCAGCAGGCTTTGCGCCTTGGCGACCGTGATCGGGCGCTCGAACTCGATGGAGATTGCTTCGGAGTGGCCGACGAACACGGGCACCCGCACGCAGGTGGCGGAGACCTTGATGTCGGGGGAGAGAATCTTGTTCGTCTCCAGCGCCATCTTCAGCTCTTCCTTGGTGTATCCGTCATAGCCGGTGTCGGCGCCGACGAAGACATCGATGTGCGGAATGACGTTGAAGGCGATCTGCTTGGTGAACTTGCTCTGCTGCTTCTCGTCGCCCACGAACACGGCGCGGGTCTGCTCGAACAGCTCGTCCATGCCTGCCTTGCCGGCGCCGGAAACCGACTGATAGGTGGAAACCACCACCCGCTTGATGCCGGCTTCGTCGTGCAGCGGCTTCAGCGCCACCACCATCTGCGCGGTGGAGCAGTTGGGGTTGGCGATGATGTTGCGCTTTGTATAGCCGTCGATCGCTTCCGGGTTCACTTCCGGCACGATCAGCGGAACGTCCGGCTCCATGCGGTACAGCGACGAATTGTCGATCACCGTGCAGCCGGCAGCTGCGGCGCGGGGCGCGTGGATCTTCGTCGGGCCGGAACCTGCGGCGAACAGCGCGATATCCCAGCCGGCGAAATCGAAATGCTCGATACTCTGGACTTTCAGGGTTTTGCCGGTCTCGCCGAAGTCGATAATGTCGCCCTGCGAGCGGGGCGAAGCCACGGCCGCAATATCCGCCAGCGGAAATTCCCGCTCGGCGAGGATGTTCAACATTTCGCGGCCCACATTCCCCGTGGCGCCGACGACGACAACCCGATATCCCACTTTCTGTCTCCAGTTGATGGCCAGTCCCCCGATGAGCGGTGGAGGCCAGCGCGGGGGATTGGCGCAGCCGGGCTTAACAGTCAACTTAGCTCGGCTGTCTCATGGGATAGTTTTTGGTGGTGGGGAGACCGGAACATGGCAGAAAATTCCGCTCAGGAGGCGTTGCAGGAATTTCTTGAAAAGCGCTGGTGGGTGCTGGCCCTTCGCGGCGCGCTGGGCATCGTCTTCGGCATCATCTGCTTTACCAGCCCGGCGATTGCGGCGCTGTCGCTGCTGTTCGTCTTTGGCGCCTTTGCGCTGGTGGACGGCATCCTGGGTGTGGTTTCCAGCTTTGGCCGGGCGCGGCGTGGCGAACGCTGGGTCTGGCTGGCGGTGGAGGCGGTTGCTTCGATCATCATCGGCATGCTGGTTCTGACGATGCCGGCGATCTCGATGGTGGTGCTGTTCCTGGTGATCGCCATCAAGGCGCTGGTTTCCGGCGTGCTGCTGCTGTTTGCCTCGATCAAGCTGGATGGCGAGCATGGGCAGGGCTGGCTGATCGCCGCTGCGCTGTTCAACCTCGCCTTTGCCGCGCTGATGTTCCTGGCGCCGCTGCTGGGCGCCAAGATCCTTGTCTGGTGGATCGGCATCTGGGCGATCCTGTTCGGGGTCGCCCTGCTGGCCGTCGGCTTCAAGCTGAAGGGGGCTGCTTCGAAGCTCGCCGCCTCTTAGGCCTGGCGGGTGGGGGCGGAGTCGGATCGAGCATTTCCTGCTTCGGGTCACCCGGAAGCGAGGACAGCGATCCGGCCCCCTCCTCCGGCAGCTCCGGATAGGCGAGGAGTTCCTTCACCAGCGTCTGGCCGATCACGGTGAGCGGCACGGCGAGGATCACCCCCATCGGCCCCAGCAATACGCCGGCGGCGATCAGCGAGAAGATGGTAAGGGCGGGCGGCAGCTCGGCCATCTTGCTCTGGATCAGCGGGGTGACGATGTTGCCCTGGATCTGCTGCACCGCGACGATGACGATCACCGTCAGGATGCCGGTGTCGGTGCTGATCGAGAAACCGATGATGATCGACGGAATGGCGACGACGATGGTGCCGAGATAGGGCACGAACTCGCAGATGCCGGCGACCATGCCGATGGCGGGCGCCGCCGGAATGCCGACGAAGGACAGGGCGACGCCGGTGAAGATCCCGACGAAGACCATGCTGAGGCCCTGCGCCTTCAGCCAGCTGCTGAGGGCGTGGGCGACGGCGCCGACGGTGGCGACGGTCTTGTCGCGGGCGTGGGGCGGCACGAGGTGGAGCACGCCGCGGCCGTAGAGGCGCGGCTGGGCGGCGAGATAGATGCCGGCGACCACCACCACGACGAGGCTGGTGACCACGGTGCCGACGCTGCTGGCGATCAGCTGCAGCAGGGAAACGATGCGGCTGCCGTCTGGAATGAAGCCACCGGCGGCCTGGGTGATTTCGCGGCCGAGGCTGCTGGTTTTCAGCCATTCCTGCGCCCAGGCGAAGGCGCCGGGCAGCTGCTGGGCGAGCAACGCGAACTGATCGAGCATCATGCTGCCGAAGGCCCAGAACACCAGCGCCAGGAAGATGGCGGGAAGGAGGACGGCCAGCACCAGCGCGACCGGAAACGGGACATGGATGCGGCGCTGCAGCTGGGCGGCGAACTTGTAGAAGATGAAGGCGACGAGGGCGGCCGCCATCAGCAGCAGGATGAGATCGGTGAGCCGCCACAGCATCACCGCGCTTCCCACCGCAGCCGCCACTACCATGGTGCGGCGGAAAATCGTGCCGTCACTGGGGTATTTACCTGATTCTGCCGCCATTCCTGTCTCCTGAAGGCAAGCCATAGCGACATCTGCGGGGTTGACCAATGGGCGGGGTGCGGCTTGGGGATGGACGATGCCCAACCGCCCGCAATGGATCGGCCAGTCGCTCCGCTTCGGCATGGTGGCGCCCCTTGTCTTCCTGGTGGACTGGGGCGTGCTGACCGGGCTGTCCCGGCTGGGCATTCCGCCGCTCTGGGGGCGGGTGTTTTCGCTCTCTGCCTCTGTGGGGGCGGGGTTCTTGCTGAACCGTTTCTTCACGTTTCGCGCCGAGGGGCGGCCGACGCTGCCCGAGTTGGGGCGGTATCTGCTGGCGGCGGGGCTGGGGATGGCCGTGAACTATGGCGTGTTTGCGCTGCTGCACCGGGCCGGGCTGGCGGATGCGGTGGCGATTGCCGGCGGGATGCTGGCGGCGGCGCTGGTCACCTTTACGCGCTTTCGCGCGATCTTCCGGAAATGAAAAATGCGCCGGGATCTTTCCCGGCGCCCCATCGATTGCTCTGGCGACGATCAGGCCGCCGGCGGACGGCGGGCGAGGGTGAAGTTCAGCTGAGGCGAGGGAGGCTGTCGACATCGGCGTTGCGCCGGTTGCCGCTGACGTCGACGCTGGCGGTGACTTCCCCACCGGCCTTGAAGTGGATGATATCCCACAGCCGGCAACCGGGGTCCGCGAATGATATCGCTCAGCGACCGTCGCGTTGGCCCAGCAGGCGCAGGCGCAGCGCATTGAGCTTGATGAAGCCCTTTGCGTCGCGCTGGTCGTAGGCGCCGGCGTCGTCCTCGAAGGTGACGATCTTCGGGCTGTAGAGGCTGTAGGGCGACTTGCGGCCGACAACGCTCACGCTGCCCTTGTAGAGCTTCAGGCGGACGGTGCCGGTTACCTTTTCCTGACTGTAGTCGATGGCGGCCTGCAGCATCTCGCGCTCGGGGGCGAACCAGAAGCCGTTGTAGATCATTTCGGCATAGCGGACGGCGAGCTCATCCTTCAGATGCGCCGCGCCGCGATCGAGCGTGATCGATTCGATACCGCGATGCGCCGCGTGCCAGATGGTGCCGCCCGGCGTTTCATACATCCCGCGCGACTTCATGCCGACGAAGCGGTTCTCGACCAGGTCGAGGCGGCCGATGCCGTGCAGCTTGCCGAGATCGTTCAGCTTTTTCAGCAGGGTGGCGGGCGAGAGGCCTTCGCCGTTCACCGCGACCGGATCGCCGCGTTCGAAATCGATGGTGATATATTCGGGCGTGTTTGGCGCGTCTTCGGGGTTGTCGGTGCGGGAATAGACATAGTCCGGCACTTCTTCCCACGGATCTTCGAGCACCTTGCCCTCGGACGAGGTGTGCAGAAGGTTGGCGTCGGTGCTGAAGGGGCTTTCGCCGCGCTTGTCGCGCGGGATGGGGATCTGGTGCTGTTCGGCAAAGGCGATGAGGGCTTCGCGGCTGGTGAGATCCCATTCGCGCCAGGGGGCGATGATGCGGATGTCGGGCGCCAGGGCATAATAGCCGAGCTCAAAGCGGACCTGATCATTGCCCTTGCCGGTGGCGCCATGGGAAACAGCGTCGGCGCCGACCATTTTCGCGATTTCGATCTGGCGCTTGGCGATCAGCGGGCGGGCGATCGAGGTGCCCAGCAGATACTGGCCTTCGTAGAGTGCGTTGGAGCGCATCATCGGGGCGACGAAGTCCTTCACGAACTCCTCGCGCAGATCGTCGATGAAAATCTGCTTCACGCCCATCAGCTCGGCCTTGGCGCGGGCCGGCTCCAGCTCTTCGCCCTGGCCGAGATCGGCGGTGAAGGTGACGACTTCGCAATTATAGGTGGATTGCAGCCATTTCAGGATCACGCTGGTGTCCAGCCCGCCCGAGAATGCCAGCACTACCTTCTTCACTTGCTCTGCCACGGCGCACACTCCAGTAATCGCTATCGGGCGCCGCTTACCGGGGTGGTGGCCGGCGCGCAATCGATGCCTGCCGAATGGGAGCCATGATGCGCACTTTCAAAAAGTCCATCCTGATCTCGGTTGCACTGACAGTTCTGCTGAACGCCGTCCTGTGGATGAGCGGCTGCTCGGTGATCAATCTGCAGCTCTAGGCCGGCTTCAGATAGTCTCCGAAGCACCAGCCTTCGAAGGCGCTGTTGCCGTCGCCTACGCGGACCTTGATCCAGTCGCCGCGCACTTCCAGTTCCAGCACCACCAGCCCGTGCCTGAGCGGGCCGCGATCCAGCTTGTCGAAATTGGTGCCTGGGCCGCCGCGGATGTTGAGCGGTGAGGTGGGAGCATCGACCTTCAGCTTGACGCCGCCGGTGTCGGCCGGGTCGGCGCGGTCGCTGAGCAGGCGGCGCATGCGGGCCATCGGGAAGGCGGGGCCGGGATCGACCTTCAGCTTGCGCACGGTATCGACGTCGCGGTGGCCGACGACTTCGGAGATGGTGGGATAGGCTGCGAGGCAGGCGCGGATGATGTTCTCGACCGCCTTAAGCTGCGCTTCCGGATAGAGCGGCCAGAGCAGGTTTGCCGAGCCGACCCACGGGTCGCGCGCCTCGATCATGCCCGGGAAGGGGGCGAGGCGGCTGGCCGGAACGGGCTTGCGCTCCCAGTTCAGGATCTGCCCGGTGGTGGAGCGGAAATGGTAGCCGGGGTTGACGATCTCGATGCCGATGGACCGGGCGTTCAACTGTCCGCCGCCGCGAAAGACGCCGAAGCCGGCGTGCCAGGCGGTGTCGTTGCAGTTGACCATCTGCGTGACCTTGCCGTCCACTTCGACGACGAAATGGGCGCTGGCCTTGCCGGCAGTGGTGGCAAAGGTGTTGACGGCGGAAGACGCTGTGTAGCCGGCGGTATAGTGCACCACGACGCATTCGCGGCTGCGGTGGCCGCTGTTGATGTTGGGCGAGGGTTTGCGCTCCGCGCCGTCTGCCCAGCCGCCTGAAATCCGCATCTCGCTCTCCCCGTGCTGCCCGCCTCGTGCTTTCGGGGGGCGAGCATTCTCCTGATACTCCTACATGTAAAGTGGTTGCGGCGAAGCGTTGCGCCGGCGCCTTGTGGCAGCCACAATGCAGCGGTACATGCCGCCCCCTCAGATGCACGCCCCGAACCCCAAGCCCAACCACAGGCGGAAACCCCCCCGGCGGAGCTTTTTCGCCCGCTTCATGCTCGGCCTTGTCGGCTGGGGCCTTGCCCTGTCGCTGGTCGGTTTCCTGGGGCTGGCGCTGGCTGTGGCGCTGAGCATGGCCTCGCTGCCGAGCTATCCCGAACTGATGCGCTCGCCGCAGGGGCAATCGGTGGTGATCCGCGCCGCCGACGGGACGGAGCTCGTGACCGTGGGGCCTAGCTATGGCCGCTGGCTGCCCTATGCCGAGATTCCGCCGGAGATGATTGAGGCGATGAAGGCGGTGGAAGACCGCCGCTTCGACTGGCATCCGGGGGTGGACCCCATCGGCATCGCGCGCGCGGTGAAGGTGAATTTCACCGAAGGCGGCAAATCCGAGGGCGCCTCCACCATCACCCAGCAGCTCGCGCGGAACCTGTTCCTTACCTCTACGCAGACCTATGGCCGCAAGGTTCGCGAGGCTGTGCTGGCGTTGGCGATGGAGCGGAAATTCTCCAAAGAACAGATCATGGAGCTGTATCTGAACCGCGTCTATTTCGGCGGCGGGGCTTACGGCATCGATGCGGCCAGCCGGAAATTCTATGGGCATCCCGCCACCCAGCTGACGCTGGAGCAGGCGGCGATCATCGCCGGGCTGGTGAAGGCGCCGAGCCGCTATGCACCGACCGCCGATCCGGAGCGCGCCCGGCAGCGCGCGCGGGTGGTGATCGGGACGATGGAGGATTCGGGTGCCATCACCCCGATCGAGGCGAAGGCAGCGGATGTTTCCAGCGTGCGTTTCGTGGTGGACCAGGATCAGGGCGACGTCCGCTATTTCACCGACTGGGTGCTGACGCAGCTGGAAACGCTGACCGACGAGACGGTGGAGCCGCTGGACGTGACCACCAGCCTGAACCCGCGCCACCAGCAGGCGGCGGAAATCGCCGTGAAGGCGCAGCCGCTGGCGGGGACGCAGGCGGCGATCATCGCCATGCGCAAGGACGGCGCGGTGACGGCAATGGTGGGCGGGCGCGACTATGCCACCAGCATCTATAACCGGGCGGTGACGGCGCGGCGGCAGCCGGGGTCCTCGTGGAAGCTGTTTGATTATCTGGTGGCGCTGGAGAACGGCATGACGCCGGATTCGCCGGTGGTGGACGAGCCCATTCGCATCGGCAACTGGTCGCCGAAGAATTCGAACGGCAGGTTCCTGGGCGCGATGACGATGCGGCAGGCGTTTGCGTTGTCGGTGAACTCTGTCGCCGTGCGGCTGGCGAATCAGTTCGGGTTCGACAGCGTGGCGGCGATGGCGCGGCGCTTTGGCATCACCACGCCGATCTCACAGCAGCCGGCGATGGCGCTGGGCGCTTCGGAAGCGACGCTGATCGAGATGACGGCGGCCTATGCGGCGATTGCCGGCAACGGGGTGGAGGCGCGGCCCTGGGCAATCCAGTCGATCACCACCGCCTCGGGGCGGACGCTGTATAACCGCGAGCCGGATTCGCCGCGCATCCTGGTGGCGCCGTTTGTGGCGCAGCACATGACGAACATGCTGCGCGCGGCGGTGGAGACGGGGACCGGGCGGGCGGCGCAGATCGGCCGGCCGCTGGCGGGGAAGACGGGGACGACGAGTTCGAACAAGGACGGGTTGTTCATCGGCTTTACGCCGGAGCTTGTAGCTGGCGTATGGATGGGCCGCGACGACGCACGGGCGGTTCCGGGCCTTGCCGGCGGGCAGGCGCCGGCGCGGGTGTTTGCTGCCTTCATGAGCCGGGCGCTGACGGGCGTTGCGCCGACTCCGCTGGACGATACCGTGGAAGTGCCGGCATTCGGGACGGAGCCGGATGCCGAGGCCTATGGAATCACACCGGGGGGCGAGCTGTTCAACGACGGCGCCAGTGGCGGGGTGGATCCGGGGCGGCTGGACCCGAGCCTGCAGCCGGATGCGCCCGCGGCAGAGGCCGCACCGCAAAGGCCTGCGCCGGCACCGGCGGCAGAGGCAGCGCCGCTGACCGACCAGTGGCTGGAAAAGGCGACAGCCGAGGCGCCCAAGCAATAACTCGACACGGCATTGACTTGACAGGGCGGCCGCCAAAGCCCGAACCAGCGGCATGCGCATGATCCTTGCTGCGGCGCTGTTCGCCGCTTCGCCCGCCTTTGCCGACGTCACCGTTGTGCAGGCCGACCGCGTTCTCGCCGAGCCGGGGAAAGCGCCGCGCGGTGTCACCTCCATCGTCATCGAGAACGGCAGGATCACCGCCCTGCTGGATGGCCGGCAGGCCCCTGCCGGGGCGAAGGTTATCGATCTTGGCAACCGTTTCGTGCTGCCCGGCCTGATCGACAGCCATGTGCATCTGGACAGCGATGCAGGCGGCGAGGCGGCGTTGGTGGAGGGGCTTACCTCCTCGGCCGGAACTTCGGCGCTGCGGGCGCAGTGGAACGGCATGAAGACGCTGAACGCGGGCTTCACCACGGTTCGCAACCTGGGCGATGGCAGCGGTGCTACGCTGGCGCTGCGCGATGCCGTGGAGGCGGGATGGGTGCAGGGGCCGCGCATCGTCGATGCCGGGCGCTCGATCTCGGTGACATCGGGACATATGGATGCGACCAACAGCCTTGCGGAGGACCTGCACGGCGCGATCAACCAGGAAAACCTGTGCGATGGCGTCGATGCCTGCCGCCATGCAGTGCGGATGCAGGTGCGGCGCGGGGTGGACGTGATCAAGATCGCGACGACCGGCGGCGTGAACAGCCGTATCGGCGCGGGCCTTGGGCAGCAGATGTTCCTGGATGAGGCGAAGGCGGTGGTGGAGACCGCGCATCTGCACGGCAAGAAGGTGGCGGTGCACGCGCATGGAACCGACGGCATCAATTTGGCGCTGGAGGCGGGCGCCGACAGTATCGAGCATGGGACGATGCCGGACGAGAAGACGCTGAAGCTCTTCAAGTCGTCGGGGGCCTATTATGTGCCGACCTTGAGCACCATCAATGGCTACAAGGAGCGGCTGGCCGCCAACCCCAATGCCTATCCGCCGGCTGTGCTGGAAAAGGTGAAATGGCGGCTGGAAGTGACCGGCAAGGCGCTGGAGAAGGCGGTGCCGGCGGGGGTGAAGATCGCCTTCGGCACGGATGCGGGCGTGAGCAAGCATGGGCGAAACGCCGATGAGTTCGAGCTGATGGTGGCGCATGGGATGACGCCGACGACGGCAATTGTCGCAGCGACCACCAATGCCGCCGATCTGCTGGGGGTGAAGGATATCGGCGCGCTGCGGGTGGGGTATCAGGCGGATATCATTGCCGTGGCGGGAGATCCGCTGAGCGATGTGACGGCGCTGAAGAAGGTGGGCTTCGTGATGAAGGGCGGGGCTGTGGTGAAGGGGGAGTAGCCCCGAGCCGAATTCTGTTCGCGCCCGCAGCAAAAATGGGCTAGGCGCGCGCCGATATGTTGAACCTGAACGGAATCACCGTCCGCCTGGGCGGGCGCACCATCCTTGACCGGGCGACGGCAGCGTTGCCGGGGAAGAGCCGCATCGGGCTGATCGGGCGCAACGGCGCCGGGAAATCCACCTTGATGAAGGTGATGATGGGAATCCTGGAGACCGACGAGGGCAAGCTGGAGATGCCGCGCGGGACGCGGATCGGCTATATTGCGCAGGAAGCGCCCGACGGGGCGACTACGCCCATCGAGCTGGTGCTGGCTGCCGACAAGGAGCGGGCGGCGCTGCTCCTGGAGAGCGAGACCTGCGATGACATGGACCGCTTTGGCGAGATCCATGAGCGGCTGATGGCGATCGACGCCTATGCGGCGCCTTCGCGGGCGGCGCGGATTCTTGTCGGGCTTGGCTTTGACGAGGAGATGCAGAACCAGCCGCTGTCGACCTATTCGGGTGGCTGGAAGATGCGGGCGGCGCTGGCGGCGCTGCTGTTTTCCGAACCCGACCTGCTGCTGCTGGACGAGCCTTCGAACCACCTCGACCTTGAAGCGACGATGTGGCTGGAGAATTTCCTGAAGAGCTACCCCGCGATGATGGTGGTGATCAGCCACGAGCGGGATCTGCTGAACAATGTCGTCGACCAGATCCTGCATCTGGAGGGCGGCAAGGTGACGCTCTATACCGGCGGCTACGACAGTTTCGAGACGCAGCGGGCAGAACGGCTGGCGCAGCAGGCTGCGGCCAAGGCAAGCCAGGATGCGCAGCGGGCGAAGCTGCAGGATTATATCGCTAGGAACTCGGCGCGGGCCTCCACCGCGAAGCAGGCGCAATCACGGCAGAAGGCGCTGGCGAGGATGCAGCCGATTGCCGCCGTGGTGGAAGATCCGACGCTGAGCTTCGATTTCCCGAGCCCCGACGAGCTGAAGCCGCCGATGATCACCACCGACGGCGCGGCGGTGGGCTATGAACCGGGGAAGCCGATCCTGAACAGGCTGAACGTGCGGATCGACCCGGACGAGCGGCTCGCGCTGCTGGGGCGGAACGGCAACGGCAAGACGACGCTGGCGCGGATGCTGGCCGGGCAGCTGCTGCCGATGGAAGGCGAACTGCACGCGCCGAGCAAGCTGAAGGTCGGCTATTTCACCCAGTATCAGGTGGAGGAGCTGGACACTGCCGACACGCCGCTGGAGCATATGACGCGGCTGATGCAGGGGGCGTCACCGGGGGCGGTGCGGGCGCAGCTGGGGCGCTTTGGCTTCTCGGGCCCGCGGGCGACGCAGAAGGTCGGCGAGATGTCGGGCGGCGAACGGGCGCGGCTGGCGCTGGCGCTGATCACGCGGGAGGCGCCGCATCTGCTGATCCTGGACGAACCGACCAACCACCTGGATGTCGATACCCGCGAAGCGCTGGTGCAGGCATTGAACGGCTATGGCGGGGCGGTGGTGCTGGTGTCGCACGACCGGCACATGCTGGAGCTGGTGGCGGATCGGCTGCTGCTGGTGGACGGGGGCACGGCGAAGGATTTCACCGGCTCTATCGAGGACTATACCGACCTGATCCTGGGGCGGAAGCCGAAGGGGGCGGAAAAGCCGAAGCAGACGAATGTGCCGCCGCCGAAGCAGCAGGGGAAGAAGCAGAAGGGGGTGCGCTGGTAGGCTGCAGCCGGCCGCGTGTTATCGCGACCGGCGATCCTCCGGCTTTGTGCCGCGATAGATGGTGATCTGCACCCATTCCCCCACCATCGGGTTGCCGCCCTTTTGCGGGGGGCGCACCAGGAATTGCCAGGAGGCGGCGAGAACGGCGCGGCCGTAGCCCGACCCTTGCGGATATTCGGTGACGATCTGGCAGCTGTCGACGCGGAACTTGGCCACCGTCTGGCAGATGATGGTGCCATAGCCCGGCCCCTGCACCGTGGAGAGAAAGCCCGCCAGTTCATCGTCATAGGGTTCGCGGAACCAGCTGGCGGCATAGAGCGGCTCGCCGTTGGGGCCGGAGCCTGCGACGCGCGGGGTATCGGCATACATGCCGGTTTTCGGGCGCAGGTCGGGCGGGCCATAGCTGCGCTTGGGCGGCGCTGGCGGTGCAGGAGGGGCTGGCGGCGGCGTGGTTTCGATGGCGGTGGTATCCTCGACCGGAGGAAGCTCCACGACGGGTTTCTCGACCGGCTTCGGTGGCGCCTTTACCGGTGCGGGCGGTGGCGTTTCGGCGGCCTTGGGGGCTTCGCTGGCCTTGGTTTCCACCGGCTCCCTTGTCGGGGGCTTTTCGTCTGGCGCTACGCTGACGCTGAACATCGCCATCTCGGCGATCTTCTTCTTCACGATGTCGGGTGCCATCGAGAGCAGCAGGGCGATGAAGACGACCTGCACGGCGAGCGTGAAGACGATGCCGCCCGCGCGTCGACGCGTCTCGGGCGATAGCTGCTCAAGCCGGAGCAGGAGGGATTGGGGCAACAAGGATTGGGGCAAGCTCGTCACGCTGTAGTTGTCTGGCCCCTACCAGCTGTTGAATGGGCGGCAGATGAACGGGCTGAAGCCGAGACGGGGGCGCGACGAGCACGCCCCCGCACGTCGATCAGGAAGCCAGCTTCCGCAGCACATAGGGGAGAATTCCCCCGGCGTAGAAGTAATCGACTTCGTTTTCGGTATCGATGCGGCACAGCGTTTCGAAGCTGCCGGTGGTGCCGTCGGGGCGGGTGAAGGCCACCGTCAGCGATTGGCGGGGCTTCAGCGCCTGCAGGTTGGCGAGGGTGAAGGACTCGTCGCCCTTCAGGCCGAGGGATTCTGCGCTTTGTCCGTCGACGAACTGCAGCGCCAGCACGCCCATGCCGATCAGGTTCGAGCGGTGGATGCGCTCGAAGCTTTCGGCGATGACGGCGCGGACGCCGAGCAGGTTGGTGCCCTTGGCCGCCCAGTCGCGGCTGGAGCCTGTACCATATTCCTTGCCGGCGAGGATCACCAGCGGCGTCCCCGACGCCTTGTAGAGCATGGCGGCATCGTAGATCGGCATCACTTCGCCGGTGGGCAGGTAGGTGGTGACGCCGCCTTCGGTGCCGGGGGCAAGGCGGTTGCGGATGCGGATGTTGGCGAAGGTGCCGCGCATCATCACTTCATGGTTGCCGCGGCGGGCACCATAGCTGTTGAATTCGGCGCGGGGCACCTGACGATCCAGCAGATACTTGCCGCCGGGGCTGTCAGCCTTGATCGAGCCGGCAGGCGAGATGTGATCGGTGGTGATCGAATCGCCCAGCGAGGCGAGGGCGCGGGCGTTCACGATGTCGCTGACCGGGGCCGGCGTCATCGTCATGCCCTCGAAATAGGGCGGGTTCTGCACATAGGTGCTGCTGGGGTTCCACTTGTAGGTGTCGCCGCCGGTCAGGCGGATGGCCTGCCAGTGGTTGTCGCCCTTGAACACGTCGGCATAGCGGGCGCGGAACATCGAGGGGGTCACCGCCGACTGCACCATCGCGGCGACTTCGGCGTTGGTGGGCCAGACGTCCCGCAGGAAGACGTCGCGGCCGTCGGTGCCCTGGCCCAGCGGCGTTTCGGTGATGTCGGAGCGGATGGTGCCGGCCAGCGCATAGGCGACGACCAGCGGCGGCGAGGCGAGATAGTTCGCCTTCACGTCGGGAGAGACGCGGCCCTCGAAGTTGCGGTTGCCCGAGAGTACGGAGACGGCGACGAGATCGTTCGCGTTGATCGCCTCTGAAATCGGCTCGGGCAGGGGGCCGGAGTTGCCGATGCAGGTGGTGCAGCCATAGCCGACGAGGTTGAAGCCGATGGCGTCCATGTCCGCCGTCAGGCCGGCCTTGTCGAAATAGTCGGTGACGACCTGGCTGCCCGGCGCGAAGCTGGTCTTTACCCAGGGCTTCGGCTTCAGGCCCAGCGTGTTCGCCTTGCGGGCGACGAGGCCGGCGGCGACCAGCACGTTGGGGTTCGAGGTGTTGGTGCAGGACGTGATGGCGGCGATGACGACATCGCCGTGGCCCAGATCGTGCGGGGCGTTGGCAACGGCGACGCGCTCGTTCGGAGCGGCTGCCTTGCCGTAGCCGCCCAGCAGTTCGGCTTCGAAGGCTTCGTCGGCCTGATCGAGCAGCACGCGGTCTTGCGGGCGGCGCGGGCCTGCAAGCGAGGGCATGACGGCGCCGAGATCCAGCTCCAGCGTGTCGGTGAAGACGGGATCGGGGGTGGAGGCATCGCGCCACATGCCCTGCGCGCGGGCATAGGCTTCCACCAGGGCGATGCGGTGATCTTCGCGGCCGGTGAGGCGGAGATAGGCGATGGTGGCGTCGTCCACCGGGAAGAAGCCGCAGGTGGCACCATATTCCGGCGCCATGTTGGCGATGGTGGCGCGGTCGGCGAGCGACAGGGCATCGAGGCCGGGGCCATAGAATTCGACGAAGCGGCCGACGACGCCCTTCTTGCGCAGCATCTGGGTGACGGTGAGCACGAGGTCGGTGGCGGTGACGCCCTCCGGCAGGGTGCCGAACAGCTTGAAGCCGACGACTTCGGGGATGAGCATCGAAACCGGCTGGCCGAGCATCGCGGCCTCCGCCTCGATGCCGCCGACGCCCCAGCCGAGCACGCCGAGGCCGTTCACCATCGTGGTGTGGCTGTCGGTGCCGACGAGGGTGTCGGGGTAGGCGATCATCTTGCCGTCTTCGGCCTGGCTGACCCAGACGGTCTGCGCCAGATATTCGAGGTTCACCTGGTGGCAGATGCCGGTGCCGGGCGGGACGACGCGGAAGTTGCGGAGCGCCGAGGAACCCCAGCGCAGGAATTCGTAGCGCTCGATGTTGCGGGCATATTCGAGTTCGACGTTCTGCTCGAAGGCTTTCGGTGTGCCGAATTCATCGACCATCACCGAGTGATCGATGACGAGATCGACGGGGACGAGCGGGTTGATCTTTTGCGGGTCACCGCCGAGCTTGGTCATCGCGTCGCGCATGGCGGCGAGATCGACGACGCAGGGGACGCCGGTGAAATCCTGCATCAGCACGCGCGCGGGGCGATACTGGATCTCATGGTCGGACTTGCGGGTTTTTGCCCAGCCGGCGATGGCGCCGACATCAGCGACCTTGACCGTGAAGCCATCCTCGAATCGCAGCAGATTCTCGAACAGCACCTTCATCGAGAAGGGCAGGCGCGAGACGTCGCCGAAATGGGCGCCGGCCGCCTCCAGGCTGTAGTAATCATAGCTTTTGCCGTCGACGGTGAGCGTGCGGCGAGTGGAAAGCGTGTCTTGCCCGATGGCAGTCATGGGAGGGCGTCCTTCATGTCGATGCTGCGATGCGGGATGCTCCTAGAACGACCGCTCCCCAGCGGCAAGCATGGCTTAAGGAGTGGCAGCCATCCGCCGTATCAAGGCGCAGGAAAGCCACAGCGGCAGAAAGGCAGCAGGGGATGCAACAGACAGGACAGCTTGTCGCCGAACGGGCGGCGGGCGTCGAAGGCGATATGGGGCCGCTGGGGCACCCCCGGCTGCACCTGTTCGACGAGGTGCGGCCGCTGTTCGCTTCCACCGGGTTGCCGCCGGAGCCCGACAACTACGAGCTGCTGTATCTGCATGTGAGCGGCGCTGACCCCACATTGTCGCGCGAGGTGGAGCGGGCGCTGGCGGCAGGCGAGCTGGGACCGATACAGGTGCAGGCGCTGCGCAAGGCGCATCTGGGCGACATCGCCGCCGCCGAACTGCAGCTGCTGGTGGAGGCCGCACAGGGAAGCGCGCAGGCGCTTGCCGGGCGGCTGCGGGCAGGCGCGGACGATCTGCGCGCCTATGACGATGCGATTTCCCGCGGTGACGCCGAACTGGCGGCGCAGCGCTCGGCGCAGGAGCTGGCCGAGCTGGTGCAGCGACTTAGGCGAGCGAATGCGTTGATGATGGCGTCGAACCGGCGGCTGGAGGCGGATATTTCCTCGGCCTCGCTGGAAACGGCGAAGCTGCTGGACCGGCTGGAGGCGGCCGAGCGCAGCGCACGGGCCGACCCGCTGACCGGATTGCTGAACCGGCGCGGGCTGGACGATGCCCTGCAACGGGCGTTGAAAACGGCGCTGGCCGACGGCGAACCGCTGACCGTGGCGATGGTGGACATCGACCATTTCAAGCGGGTCAATGACCAGTGGGGACATGCCATCGGCGACGAAGTGCTGCGCTGCGTGGCGACGCATCTTTCCACCCACGCCCGGCGGCTTGCCGGCGAGGCCGGATTCGCCGCACGGCATGGCGGCGAGGAATTCCTGGTGGCGCTGCCGGGCCTGGGGCTGCGCGAAGCCTGCGCCGCCATCGACAACGCTCGCGCCGTGCTGGCCCGACAAGTGCTGCGCCGCGCCGACGACGGGGCAAGCCTGGGCCGGGTGAGCTTTTCCGCCGGCGTGGCGCTGCTGCGCGCGGGCGATACGGTGGAGGCGATTATCGATCGGGCCGATTCGGCGCTGTATGCGGCTAAGCGCGCCGGGCGGGATCGGGTTTTGCCTGAACGGCGGGTTTGACCGTTGAGGGCGGGTGAAAGCAGGGGCTCTGCCCCTGCACCCCGGAAGGGGTTTTGACCCCTTCACCCCTTTAGTTTTTTAGTTTGACTTGGGTTCAAATCTCATGGGTGGTGCGGCGGTATTGATTGCGCCTTCGGCGCGAGCGGACCCGCGCCGAAGGCGCAATAAACCACCGTCGCGCGCGCTGAGCTTGCCGACAGAGTTCCAACCTTGAGGGCGCAGGGGGCAGAGCTCTTGGCCGCCGGAGGCTTAAAGCGCCGCCTTCAGCGCCTCCACCAGATCCGTCTTTTCCCAGCTGAAGCCGCCGTCGGCGTCCGGCGTGCGACCGAAATGGCCGTAGGCGGCAGTGCGTTGGTAGATCGGGCGGTTGAGGCCGAGGTGGGTGCGGATGCCTTTGGGGGTGAGGCGGACAAGGCGGGGGAGGATTTCCTCCAGCCGGCTTTCCTCGACATTGCCGGTGTGGTGCAGATCGACATAGACCGAGAGCGGTTCGGCGACGCCGATGGCGTAGCTGAGCTGGATGGTGCAGCGGCGGGCGAGGCCGGCGGCGACCACATTCTTGGCGAGGTAGCGGGTGATATAGGCGGCCGAGCGGTCAACCTTGGTCGGATCCTTGCCGGAGAAGGCGCCGCCGCCGTGCGGGGAGGCGCCGCCGTAGGTGTCGACGATGATCTTGCGTCCGGTGACGCCGGCGTCGCCATCGGGGCCGCCGATTTCGAAGCGGCCGGTGGGGTTCACGTGGATCACCGTTTCGGGCGTCACGAAACCCTTGGGCAGGATGTCGGTGAAGACGCCGGTCACATAGTCGCGCAGCTGGGCGTAGAGCTTGGGGTCGCCTTCGTTGTTGTGGAAATAATAGCCCGGCGCGTGCTGGGTGGAGACGACGAGGGCGGTGGCGCGGACCGGCACTTCATTCTCGTAGGCGAGGGTCACCTGGCTCTTGGCGTCGGGCTCGAGAAAGGGGGCGCGGCCGGCATGGCGGTCTTCGGCCATGCGCTTCAGGATCTTGTGCGAATAGTCGAGCGTGGCCGGCATCAGATCGGGCGTTTCGTCGGTGGCGTAGCCGAACATGATGCCCTGGTCGCCGGCGCCTTCGTCCTTGTTGCCGCTTTCGTCGACGCCCTGGGCGATATGGGCCGACTGCGGGTGCAGGTGGTTTTCAAAGACCAGGTTCTGCCAGTGGAAGCCGTCCTGCTCGTAGCCGATGGTCTTTACGGTTTCGCGGACGGCGGCCTGGATTTCCTCCTGTGCGCCCGGGGCCCAATTGCCTTCGCGGTCGATCATGCCCTTGCCCCGGACTTCGCCGGCCAGCACCACGCGGTTGGTTGTCGTCAGCGTTTCGCAGGCGACGCGGGCTTCGGGATCTTTTGCCAGGAACAGATCGACGACGGTGTCGGAAATCTGGTCGGCGACCTTGTCAGGATGACCTTCGGAAACCGATTCAGAGGTGAAGATGAAGCTGCTGCGGGCCATGAACACTCCTTGGAAGGGTGGCACGGCTAGACCCATCGGGCGCCTTTGGCAAGACACATAAAGAAATGCTTATGTCTTTCTGCGAGCAATCCAAGCGCCCAGCGCGAGGAGCAGGAGGGCGAACAGGCCGGGTGCGGCGAGGCCAAGCTGTGCAAAGGGAGTGGCGGCGAGCGGGGCCGGAGCGCGGACGCGCAGGGTGGCGGGTTGATGGCGGGCGGTTGTTTCCAGCAGCTCGCCGCGCGGGCCGATCACGCCGGATATGCCGGTGGGGGTTACGCGGACAACGGGCAGGCCTTCCTCGATGGCGCGGAGGCGGGCCTGCGCGTGGTGCTGCGGCGGACCGGATGCGCCGAACCAGGCGTCGTTGGAGACGGTCAGGATCATCTCCGGCCGGTCGCCATGGTCGACGATGGCGCCGGGGAAGATGATTTCGTAGCAGATGTTGGGAGCGATCGCCGGAAGGCCGGGCAGGTGCCAGGTGACGGGGCCGGGACCGGGCCAGAAATCGAGATCGCCGGGCACGAGGCGGGAGAGGCCGAGCGGCTCGGCGAGCCAGCGGAGGGGGAGGTATTCGCCGCCGGGGACGAGGTGCGCCTTGTCGTAGCGGGCGAGGATCTTGCCGGTGGAGTCCAGCGCGTAGAGGCTGTTGCGGGCGCCTTGCAGCTCGCCGTTTGCGGCGCGCTCCACCGCCACGCCTCCGGTGAGGAGCAGGGTGCCGGGAGCGAAGCCTTCGACCAGCAGGGCGCGCAGCTGCGGGTCTTCCTCCAGCGGGAACTCGACCGTTGCTTCGGGCCAGATGACGGCGGCAGGCGGGGCGCCGGTGGCGAGCGCGGCACGGGTCTGGCGGACGGCGTCCTCTACGCTGCGCTGCAGACCGCCTTCGACATGCTTGTCGGAAATCTCGGTGCCGGGTTGCACCAGCAGAAGTTCCGGGCCGGTTGCGGCGGGAAGCGGCTTCTGGATGCGCGGCACGGCGATGCCGATCAGCAGCAGCAGCGGGAAGACGAGGACGAGGCCGAGCCGCCCCGGTTCGCCGCGGGCACCCAGAAGCGCGGCGAGGCTGCCTCCGGCGAGGATGGCGAGTGCAGAAAGCCCATTGGCGCCGATCAGCGCCGCCAGCTGCGCGACGCCCGAAAGCTGCAGCCAGCCGGCGCCGAGCGGATTCCAGGCGAAGCCGCTGAAGAGGGCGCCGCGGAGGATTTCGGTGAGCAGGAAGAGGGCGGCGAAATAGAGCGTGAGCGGGACGAGGCGGGTGCTGAGGCGGCGGGCGGCGAGTGCGGCAAAGGCCGGGTAGAGGGCGAGGAACAGCGACAGGCCGGCAACGGCGACCCAGCCCAGCCAGACCGGCATCTGCGACTGATAGGTGAAGGCGGTGGCAATCCAGGTGAGGCCGACGAGGAAGTTGCCGAAGCCGAAGGCGAGGCCGAGCCCGAAGGCGATGCGGGTGCTGCGCGCGGCGAGGAGGAGCAGCAGGAGAGCGCTGCCGAGCACCGGGCCAGCGATGCTGCCGACCGGCTCGAAGCCCAGGGCCGAGAGCAGGCCGGCTGCGAAGGCGAGCGCCAGCGCTGCCCAGCCGGGGAGATTTGCGAGGGTCGCCTTGAGCGGCGCAAGCGGTTCGGCCGGAGCGTTCATGGCCGGGGCATAGCGGTGCGCGGACTCGACGGGAAGCGCGCAATCGGCGACAGGCGGCGGCATGACATCCCCCGCCATGATATTGGTGCGCCCGCAGCTGGGCATGAACATCGGCATGGCCGCGCGTGCGATGGGCAATTTCGCCCTTTCCGACCTGCGGCTGGTCTCCCCCCGCGACGGCTGGCCCAATCCGGATGCCGGGCCGCCGGCATCGGGCGCTGATCATGTGCTGGAGGCGGCGACCGTGCACGAGAGCGTGGCGGACGCGCTGCACGACTGCGAGCTGACCTTTGCGACGACGGTGCGGCCGCGCGACATGCCGAAGCCGGTGGTGACGCCGAAGGAAGCCGCGTTGATGATCCGCGAGGCGGCGGCGAAGGGCATGCGATCCGGCATCTTGTTCGGGCCGGAGCGTTCGGGGCTGACGGCCGACGATCTGGCGCCGGTTTCCACCATCATCACCTGCCCGGTGAACCCCGGCTTTGGTTCCCTGAACCTGGCGCAGGCGGTGCTGCTGACGGGGTATGAATGGTTTCAGGCGGCAGCGCCGGAGCGGGCGCCGCCGCCGGAGCATATGCCGGCGCCGCATGGCGAGGTGGCCGGGCTGATCGAGCATCTGAATGCGGCGCTGGAGGAGGCCGGATATTTCCATATCCCGGATCGGACGCCGGCGACCCAGCGCATGCTGGCGCAGATGCTGACCCGGCCGGGTTTCAGCATGGAGGAAGTACGGACGCTGCGCGGGATCATCCGCGCGCTGGCCGAGGTGCGGCGCCGGCGCATCTGAAGGTGCGGAAGCACCGGGCCTGAGGCGCGTTTCGGCAGCTCAGGCCCGGCGAAGTTACCATCCAACCCTGAATGGCAAACTGGTGTGTTGCCTGTTTGGCCGTTGGACGGGCTTCCGACCGTCCCGACCTTTCGGCAAGTCCGGGAACTAGCGCCTCGCGCTGATCCCGGCCGCCTTCAGGCGTCGTTGGCGATCGTGTAGCCGCGGCCCCAGACCGTCTCGATCAGCGGCTCGGCGCCGGCTTCGGAGAGCTTGCGGCGGAGCTTGCAGATGAAGACGTCGATGATCTTCATCTCCGGCTCGTCGCGGCCGCCATAGAGGTGGGCGAGGAACATTTCCTTGGTCACCGTCATCCCGCGCCGGGTGGCGAGGAATTCGAGGCAGGCGTATTCCTTGCCGGTCAGCGCAACGGTCACGCCGTTTACGGAGGCGCGGTGCGCCACCAGGTCCAGCGTGAGCCTGCCCAGCTGCAGTTCCTGCGGGGCGGCCGAGCGGGCGCGGCGCAGCACGGCGTGGATGCGGGCAATCAGCTCGTCGCGGTTGAAGGGCTTGGTGACGAAGTCGTCGGCGCCGCCCATGAAATTCTCGATCTTCGCTTCGACGTCGGATTCACCCGAAAGGATGATGACCGGCGTGTCGGGGCGCATCTGGTGCAGCTGTTGCAGCACCTGCCCGCCTGACATGTCGGGGAGCGACAGATCCAGCACCACCACGTCGAAGCGATAGGCGCGGGCGAGATCCAGCGCGTCTTCGCCGAAGGCGGTGACGTAGACGGTGAAGCCCGACAGCTCCAGCGTGCGCGACAGCGCGTCCGACAGCAGCCGGTCGTCCTCTACCAGCAGCAGGCGGGTGGTGCGGCCGGGGGCAGCGAAGCGGGCGCGGCTGGCGGTGGGGCGGTCTGCGCCCAGGCTGGCGCCCAGAACCACCTCGTCCGAGGTCAGCGTGTCGCCGCCAAGGCTGCCGTTCACGCGGATGCCGCCGATTTCGTTGCGCGGGTCGCTCGAAGTGCCTGGCTTGGGGATACTCATCATGAATGTGTCCTATGCTTGTACAAGTCGGCGCCCGTTTCCGGTGCCGGGTCGCCAGATCCGAAGACCTCCGATCAAATCCCGCCCGATCAGATACCGAAGGAACGGCAGAGGTCGGTGCGGCCCATGTCTGCGTTGGTGAGGCGGGCGCGCTCCGTCTCGCGTGGCTTCACCGGATAATCGCGGTAGAGCTGGATGCGCGTGACGCGCAGACCGGGGATGCCGGCGCGGTCGATCGATTCCTGCCACAGCTCCAGCTCTTCCGGCGAAAGACGATAGCGGGCGCAGGCCTCGGCAGAGGTCAGCAGCCCACCGCGGATGGCGGCGATCACTTCGGCCTTGCGGCGAACGACCCAGCGGCGGGTATCCGGCGGCGGCAGCGTGGCCATGGTGACCGGCTGGCCCATCGGGCCGGGAACGGAGGTGGGGCGGACGACATCGCTGCGGGCGCCATCGGCGCTGTGCGACACCGGTTGCGACCGGCTGGTGTCTTCGATCGGTCGCCTGCTGGCGGCCTCTTGCTTCAACATAGTTTTGACCCTTGCTCTTCCGACAAAGCAGTTACGAATACGCTCTACACTTCGACGAAAGCGGTCAGGCTTCTCGGGCCTGGCGGCTCTTGCGCTTTCGCCGGGCTGGCCCCATTTCGGGGGCCAATCCGGTGACAGCCGGGAGCTGCATCCGTTTCCGTCTCACCGGGCGTTGCGTGCCTCTCCTTGCAACGGCCGATCTCCGGCTGCCTTGAGACCGCCGGTAAGCCTTGGTAGCGGAAACCTGAGCAAAGTGGTGCAAAGCATTGTTAACGGAATCCTGGAGATCGACCCCGTAAACGGGGACGGTGGCTCTGCGTCTGCGTTGCAACAGGCTTTGGCGCTGGCCTCGTCGCGCTTGCCTGCGCCCGGCTCGCGGGTGGTTGTGGCGATGTCGGGGGGTGTCGATTCCAGCGTCGTCGCGGCGCTGGCGCATGCCCATGGCTGCGAAACTATCGGTGTAACTCTAAGGCTTTCCGACAGTGACGCTGCCCCTTCGCGCGCGGGGGCCTGCTGTGCGGGGTCCGATATTGCCGATGCCCGCGCTGTCGCCGACGCTCGCGGCTTTGCCCATTATGTGCTGGACTATGTCAGCGCCTTCCGGTCGGAGGTGATGGACGCCTTTGCCGATTCCTATCTGGCGGGGCGGACCCCGGTGCCCTGCATCAGTTGCAACCAGACCGTGAAGTTTCGTGACTTGCTGGGGGTGGCCGAAGAATTGGGGGCCGAAGCGCTGCTGACCGGCCATTATGTGCAGAGGATCGACGGCGAATCGGGGCCGGAACTGCATCGGGCGAAAGATCCGGCAAAGGATCAGAGCTATTTCCTGTTTGCGACGACGGGGCCGCAGCTGGGGCGGCTGGGCTTTCCGCTGGGCGGGCTGGACAAGCCGACGGTGCGGCTGCTGGCGGAGCATTTCGGCCTGCGCGTGGCGAACAAGCCGGACAGCCAGGATATCTGTTTCGTGCCGAACGGCGATTATCGCGCCGTGGTGCTGAAGCTGCGACCCGAGGCGGATGCGCCGGGCGACATCGTCGATCTGCAGGGCCGGGTGCTGGGCCGCCATGCCGGGCTGGTGGGCTTCACCGTGGGCCAGCGGCGCGGCATCGACGTGGGAGGTCAGGCCGAGCCGCTATATGTGGTTCGGCTGGAGCCCGAGGCGAACCGGCTGGTGGTCGGGCCTCGCGCCGCGCTCGCCGTTTCCACCGTTGAGCTGGACGGGCTGAACTGGCTGGCCGGCGAGATTCCGGCGGACGGACTGGATGTGGAAGTGAAGCTGCGCTCGATGGCGCCGCTGGCAGCTGCGCGGCTGTTTGGCGGGGAAAAGCCGCGGCTGGAGCTGGCCCAGCCGCAATTCGGGGTTTCGCCCGGGCAGGCGGCGGTCTGCTATGCGGGCAGCCGTACGCTGGGTGGCGGGTTCATCTCTGCCGCCAGCTAGGGCCGGCGCAGGCTTTCCAGTTCGGTTCGGAGGGCGTCCGGGATGGCATCGGGGCGGCGGTCTTCTCCCAGGTTCACCATCACGCTTTCCGCCAGCGCGAAGGCCTTTCCGTGCTGGAACAGGCCCATCGCCAGCCGGTAGCTGCTGCGGCCGACGCCGAGGATGGCGAAGGCCCCCTCGACCGGTTCGGGATATTCGCCTTCGGCCAGATAGTCGATGGAGAGGTGGGCGATCATCACCTGCGCCGCCCGGCGGTGGCCGTGTTCGGCCCCGCGCGTGCGCGCGTGCAGGGCACTGAGGCTTCGCACGCGCACTTCCTCGAACAGCCGGGCGATTGCCGTGTTGTTGAGGTGGGCGTTGGTATCCATATCGCCATAACGGGTCTGCAGGGTCAGCCGGCTGGCGTAGGCGGCCGCCTGCAGCCGCCAGACGGCCTCCTTCATCCCCGCCATTTTCATCCCTGCCACCTTGGTCTCCGCAACGTCAGGCCCATTTCACCCTTACCGGCAGGGTTTTCAGGCCGTTGACGAAATTGCCGACCGACAGTTTCGGTTCGCCGGCCACTTCCAGCGAGGCGATCTGCGGCAGCAGTTCCTCGAACAGGATCTTCAGTTCCAGTCGGGCGAGGTGCATGCCGAGGCAGAGGTGGACGCCGTGGCCGAAGGAGACGTGCGGGTTGGGGTTGCGGTCGGCGATGAACTCGTTGGGGTTTTCGAACACCAGCTCGTCGCGGTTGCCCGACAGGTAGAACAGGCAGAGGCCGTCGCCCTTGCGGATCTGTTTGCCGCCCAGTTCGGTGTCTTCGGTGGCGGTGCGCATGAAATGCTTGACTGGCGTGGTCCAGCGGATGGCTTCCTCCACGAACAGCGGGATCAGCGACGGGTCTGCCTGCAGCTTTGCCAGTTCCGCCGGGCGGCGGGCGAGTTCCAGGAAGCCGCCGGCGGCCGAACTGCTGGTGGTGTCGTGGCCCGCCGTGGCGGTGATGACATAATAGCTGAGCGCTTCCCGCTCGGGGATGGGCTGGCCGTCGATCAGGCCGTTGGCGATGACGGTTGCCACATCGTCGCGCGGGTTGGCGCGGCGATCGGCAATCACCTTGCCGAAATACTGGAAGAAGGTCTGCGCCAGCGCCAGCAGGTCTACCTGCGGGTCGCCGGAGCTGCCCCAGAGGTTGTTGCCCGCGGTGATGCGCTGCGAGCGGGCGATGACGTCGGGATCGAGGGCGCCGAAGGTTTCCTGCGTCAGCTTCAGCATCAGCGGCTCGTCCTCGCGCGGGACACCGAGGATCTCCATGATGACGCGCAGCGGGTAGAAGAGGGCGACTTCGTTGACGAAGTCCATCGTCTCGCCCTTGTTGCGCATCATGTCGATATGTTCGCGGGCGATTTCGCGGACCTTGGGCTCCAGATTCTTCTTCACCGTGCCCGGCTGGAACCAGCTGTGGGTGATCTGGCGGAGCTTGCGGTGATCCGGATCGTCGAGATCGACAAGCGTGCGGAACAGGTGGCTGTCGCCCGTCATCGAGCGGACCCAGTTTTCGCCCTCTATGGGCGAGAGATAGGTGCGCTCGCGGTTGATGAAGAGGGTGTTGGACTTTGAAACCGCGGTGATCTCCGCGTGGCTGGTGATGGCCCAGAAGGGACGGTAGCCCTTGGGTTCGGTCCAGTGCACGGGATCGGTGGCGCGCAGCGTGGCATAGTCTGCCAGCAACGTGCCCGGCTCTGTGTAGACGTGCGGATTGACGATGCGGTCGTCGAGCGTGTCGGTGGACCAGCCCGGAAATGTTTCTGCGTTCATATTCTAGCCTCCAAAGCGTTGGGCGTACTTTGGCAACGCCCGACGTCCCGGCCAAGCTGTCAGTATCAGGCGGCTGGGGAGGTGGGCGTGGCAACGGTGGCGCGGCGGGCCTGCCAGATGCAGGCGGCTGCGATGACGGCGGCGCCGGCCCATGTGCGCATCGCGACCGGCTCGGCGAAGAACAGCCAGCCAAAGAGCGCGGCCCAGACCAGCGCGGTATATTCGAACGGGGCCAGCAGCTGCGCTTCGGCGCGGGCATAGGCGCGGGCGATGAACTGGAGCGCAATGGCACCGAACAGCCCGGCCAGCAGAACCCAGAGCCAGTCCTGTCCGCGCGGCAGGATCTGGCCGACAGGCACGAAGGCGAAGAGGAACGGCAGCAGCACCAGCATCGGGATGGCGGCGCCCAGCAGGCTGACGACGGCGGGACCGTCCCTGTAGGCGCGCATCCGCATCAGCACGACGGAAAGCGCATAGGTAGCGGCCGACACCAGCACGGCGGCGACGCCGACCAGCTGCGAGGAAGTCCAGGCCTCTGCATCGAAGCCGACGGCGATGATGACGCCGACGAAGCCGGCGGCGCCTGCCAGCAGGCTTCCACCCTGCATGCGTTCGCCCAGGAGCAGGCTGGCGAGCGGCGGCACCAGCAGCGGCGCGATGAAGGCGATGGTGACCGCCTGCGCCAGCGGCATCTGCCCCAGCGACCAGAAGAAGAGGAAGGCAGAGCCGGCGATGACGCAGCCGCGCAGGGCGTGAACGGGCAGCATTTCACGGGTGATGCGGGGGCGGCCGGCCTGCACCCAGAATCCCAGCGTGAAGAGAATCGCCATCACATAGCGCCAGAAGGTCGCCATCAGCGCCGGGTTGCCCAGCACCAGATGCTTCATCACGGCGTCCATCGCGCAGAAGACGGCGATGCCGATGGCATAGAGCAGGAACGGTCCGGCGCGCATGTCGCGGTGAATGGGAAGTTATTGAAGTGATTGCAACCGTTTCATCTTGCGGGCATGATTCGGTGATCAACCGGCAAGATAGCCGACCAAAAAAGCCCAAAGTGGGAAGAGGGGACTTCGCATGGCGAAAATTCTGGCAAACCTGAACTATGCGCTGCTGCTGGGCGTCATTCTGCTGCTGGTGGTGGCCTTTGGCTTCCACGCAGAGGCGCTGCAGACGGGGGTGCATTACGCCAATGGCATCTTCCGCTTCCTGCATGTGCTGTGCGGCATCATGTGGATCGGGCTGCTCTACTACTTCAACTTCGTGCAGATCCCGACCATGCCGAAGGTTCCGGCCGAGCTGAAGCCGGCGGTTTCGAAGTTTATCGCGCCCGAAGCGCTTTTCTGGTTCCGCTGGGCTGCGGCCTTCACCGTGCTGACGGGGCTGATCGTGGCGATGCTGTCGGGCTATCTGATCGAGGCGCTGACGTTGCAGCCGGGGGGCCGGGTGATCGGGCTGGGCATGTGGCTGGCGCTGATCATGGCCTTCAACGTGTGGTTCGTGATCTGGCCGAACCAGAAGAAGGCGCTGGGGATCGTGGAGGTGGATGCCGACACCAAGGCGAAGGCAGCGACGACGGCGATGCTGTTCAGCAGGACCAACACGGTGCTGAGCCTGCCGATGCTCTATTGCATGGTGACGCAGGGGTGGCTTGGGGGGGTGTAGCGGCCGACGTTTTTGGCGTAGCCGAACACGCGAGTCCGCGAAACCCCGGCCGGCGGGGCGGCGGGAAAAACCCGCCGAACCCGTCCGACGAGCGGGCTTTGCCCGCAATCTCGCTTTCTGACTGCTCCAAACGGACTCGGCGGCTTTGCCGCCGGCCGTGCCTCTCCACACCGGCCTGTTGGAGATTTACCTGGGCAAACTTCACAAACTTCACACTGACTCCTGCGCATATGCGCTGGCGCCTGCGAGCGCGCGCGTAGCGAAGAGGACTTGTGTAGGACAGGGGAAAATGCGGGTTGGTTTGATGCCTGCATTTGGATGTGGTGGCATAAATCGGGGTATGTAGGACAGGCTGATGTTACGGCTGCTTGCGCCACAATAGCGGAAGTTACCGGTCATCCGGAGAGGGCAGCGGGATAAGCACCTGTGACACGGTCGACGCGCAATCGTTCAACCGCTCATAGCTGACGTCATGGAAAACCAGCTTGACCTTGAAGCGATCTGTTTCAACGGTTGCTGAAAACATAAGTCGCTGCAGTCGATCTGACCATGCAGCAGCGGCGGGATCATCTTCAATCACCTCAAAGCCCGGATAAGGCCCGGATTGCTTCCTAAGTTGAGCAAACCGCGCGGAGGTTTGTGTGCGCGCCGCAATGGGCCCCGGATCAAGTCCGGGGCGACATATATATCGGTAAGGGCGACTTGGCGTTGGCTAAAGAAACCGAGCCACCACATCGCGATAAGAGCGCGACACCTTCACCGTCGCCCCAGACGCCAGCGTTAGGAAGCATTCCCCATTCGTATGCGGCTTCACCTGCCTGACATTGTCCAGGTTGACGATGGTGGAGCGGTGCACGCGCTGGAACTTGCGCGGGTCCAGCCGGCGCTCCAGGTCCTTCATCGTTTCGCGCAGGATCAGTGTCTGGTCGGCGGTGGTGAGGCACATATAGTCGCCGGCGGCGTCGATCTTCTCGATGGTGTCGACATCGACGCGGAAGATCTGGCCCTGATCCTTGACGTTGATGATGCGCTCGAAGCGATCCGAGGCAGGCTCGCTGGCGGGTTGCAGGGTGGAGACCGATTCCGGGTCCATCTCGGCGAGCTTGGCGGCGAGGCGCTCGGCCTCTTCGCTCATGCGCTTCTCCTGCAGACGCAGGCGGACGCGCTCGATCGTCTGGGCGAGGCGCTCGGATTCGACCGGCTTCATCAGATAGTCGACGGCCTGCGCTTCGAAGGCGCGGATGGCGTGATCGGAATAGGCGGTGACGAAGACGAACAGCGGCGGCGTAATGTCGGCGAGCGCCGAGACGACCGAGAAGCCGTCGAACCCGGGCATCTGCACGTCGAGGAAGACGAGGTCGGGTTTTTCGGTGCGGATGGCACGGATGGCTTCGCGGCCGTTCATCGCGCGGCCGACGATTTCGATATCGCTGAACGGCTGCAGCCGGAGTTCGAGTCCCTGGACGGCCAGATGCTCGTCATCGACAAGCAGGGTGCGGATATTCATGTCACGACCTCATAATTCGGCCCGGCGAGGCTGTCGTGCCGGGCGGAATCGGCCGGCGTGACGATCTGCAGCGGGAGCTCGATCAGTGCGAGTACTCCCGGACCCTTTGCCAGACCGGCTTGAACGAGGGGTGAACTGCCGTTGTTCAGGATCTCGAAGCGCTGGTCGTCGCCATAGGCCTGCGCCAGGCGTTCGCGGATGTTGGCGAGGCCGACACCGGTGCCTTCCGGATTGGGCCGGTTCTCGCCGACGCCGGGGCCGGTATCGGCAACGGAGAGCTCCAGACGGTCGCCCAGGCGGCGGGCGGTGATCCAGATATCGGCGCCTTCCTCCAGCGGGGTGACAGCATATTTGACGGCGTTTTCCACCAGCGGCTGCAGCAGCAGCGAGGGCATGCGGGCGTTCACGACCTCCGGGGCGATGTCGAAGCGGGTGCGCAGACGATCCTCGAAGCGGGTGCGCTCGATTTCGAGATAGAGTTTCAGCGCTTGCACCTCCTGCGCGACCGTTGCCTGCCCCTCGCGTTCGCCGACGAGGCTGTAGCGGAGGAAGGAGGAAAGACGGGAAAGCATGGTGTTCGCCTTCTCGGTTTCGGCGAGGAGGACGAGGGTGCTGATCGAGTTCAGCGTGTTGAAGAGGAAGTGCGGGTTGATCTGGTAGCGCAGCATTTCCAGCTGTGCGGCGTTCGCCTGCGCCGACATGCGCTCAAAGCGTTCGGCCTGTTCATCGAGCATCAGATAATAGTTGATGCCATAGTAGAGGCCGGTCCAGGCACCGAGGATGGCGAGCGTGAGCAGGATGGCGCCGAAGAATTCTATGCCCTCCGGCCGCCAGCCCGGTTCGTAGAAGGTGGCGTGCGCCCAGACCTCTATCGCGGAGAAGAGGATGGCGGCGCCGACGACGATCAGGGAGGTGAGCGACCAGGCCCAAATCGGCTTCTTGCGGATGGCGGAGCGATAGGCCCAGGCCATCAGCAGGGTGATGGAGAAGCCGGTGACGGTGACGAGGATGGTGGGCAGGATGAAGGTGATGCCCATGCGGTTGGCGAGGCCGCCCAGCGAGCGGAGCAGGAAATAGCCTGCCCAGCCGCCGATCTGGAGGGTCCAGAAAGCGCGGTTCTTGTCTGCGAAGAAACCTCGGGTTGCGGGTATGGGGGCTGCCATCAATCCGAAATCTAAGCGCTTTCGGCGCCCATTCCAAGCCGGACGATTGCCTGCCAGCCTGCGGGCTCTCCGGGGCCGCCTGCGGTCTTGATCGCGCGCTCGCCTTCCAGCATCGCCGCCTGTGCGGCACGGATGCGGCGCATGGGCCAGTCGGATAGGGCGGCGGCGAAGGCATCGGCCTCTTTCCAGAACACCGGCGGGCGCAGGCCCTTTACCGCTGCCTGCGGCGATGCGCCGCCATCGACGGCGCTGCGGGCATCGGCAAGCTGCATCAGCTTGCGGGAGAGGGCGCGGAGTGCGGGGATGGAGCTGGTGCCGTTGAGCAGGCGGAGCTGGCGCTCGGCGGCGCGGCGGTCTCCGGTGACGACCGCAAAGACGAGGGCGTTCATGTCTTCCTCGGCGCTGTCGGCGCCGAGCAGGGCGAGGTGGGTGCGATCGAGCGTCTTCGGCTTCGCGGGTGTCGCGCCCAAGTAGATGGCGAACTTTTCCAGCTCTGCCGAGAGGATGCGCGGATCGTTGTCGGAGAGGGCGATCAGGCGCTGGGCGGCGGCGGGTTCGATGCGCAGGCCCTGTTCGCGGGCGCGGTCGGCCAGCATCGCCCCCATGGAGCGGGCGTCGGGTTCGTAGGAAAGGACGGCGAGGGCGAGGGGGGATTGATCGGCGAGGGCGCGCAGGCTGCTGGTCCTGGAGAGGTCTCCGGCGACGATCACCACGGGGTTTCCGGCGGCGGCGGATTCCAGCAGCAGCTTGACGGCCGGGGTGGCGAAATCGGTTGCGCCCTCGACGCGGATGACGCGGCGGCCGCCGAACATGGAGACCGAGGCGGCTTCGTCGGCAAGCTTGCCGGGGTCGGAGCGCAGTTCCTCGTTGGAGAATTGCGTGACCGCCATCGGATCGGCGGGGTCTGCGAGCGCTTTCAAGGCTTCGCGGGCGAGCTCGGCACTCTCGCCTTCGCCCTTGCCGTGGAACAGCAGCAGGCGATGGGAGCCGTCCCAGCGGGCGAGCGCGCGCTGGATATCGGCGCGCTTTACGGCTGTCATCTGGTGGCCGTACTGCCCATGAGCGCGAGGCGGGCCACGATCTGGTCGGCTATGTCGCGCGAGAGGCGCTCGACCGCGGTGGCTTCGGCGGCGACGACTGCATATTCGGAGGAGACGACATCGATGCCGGCATCGGCGACGGCGGTGGTATCCAGCAGCACCTTATCGGTGCCGATTTCGACCAGGCGATAGCGGGCGCGCAAGGTGCGGCGTTCGCGGATGATCGAGTTGTCGCCGCGGACGCCGAAGCCGATGATGTCGTCATCCAGGACGACGTCCAGCCGATAGCGCGCGACTTCGGAGGCGGGCATGCGTTGCAGCAGCCGGTCGCGGACCAGGAATCCGGTCTTTTCCGGGATCGGCGAGACTTCGATGGCGCCGAGCGTCGTCTGAGCGCCGCCGGTATTGCCGCCGGAATAGACCGGCTGCAGGCTGCAGGCCGCCAGAAGCAACAGCAGGAAGGGGGCGAGGATCCTCACAGGACGATGTTCACCAGCCGGTCGGGCACGACGATCACCTTCTTCGGCGTCGCGCCATCTACCAGCGCTGCGATCTTCGGCAGCGCCATGACCATGGTTTCCGTCTCGGCGCGGTCGAGGCCCTTGGCCAGCAGCACGGTTTCACGCAGCTTGCCATTTACCTGCACGGCGTAGGTGACCTCCGCGTCGACGAGCAGGGCCGGATCGGCGACGGGCCAGGGCGCGTCGGCGATGAGGGTGGTTTCGCCGAGCAGCGCCCAGGCTTCTTCGGCGATGTGCGGCACCATCGGCGCGACGAGCCGCAGCAGGGTCTTCGCGGCATCGGCGCGGGCAGCGGAGGGCGCGGCCTTTTCGATGGCGTTGGCGAGTTCATAGGCGCGGGCGACGGCCTTGTTGAACTGCAGCTTGTCGAGATCCTGGGTGATGCCGTCGATCGTCTTGTGCAGCTGGCGCGTGAGAGATTCATCGGCGCCTTGCGCGCTGTCGCGGGCCAGCAGGGCGATGCGCCACAGGCGGTTCACGAAGCGGTGCGCGCCCTCGATGCCGGCAAGCGACCAGGCGAGGTCGCGCTCGGGCGGGCTGTCGGAGAGCATGAACCAGCGCACCGCGTCGGCGCCATAGCGATCGAGGATGGCGTCGGGATCGACGACATTCTTCTTCGACTTCGACATCTTTTCCGTGCGGCCGATTTCTACGGACAAGCCCGTGGCGACTTCGATGGCGGTGTCGCCGCGCTTTTCGATTGCCGTCGGCTCCAGCCATTGGCCCTCGGAGCCCTTGTAGGTCTCGTGCGTGACCATGCCTTGCGTGAACAGGCCGCGGAACGGTTCCTTGACGTCGATCTTGCCGATGCTGGCCAGCGCGCGGGTGAAGAAGCGGCTGTAGAGCAGGTGCAGGATCGCATGTTCGATGCCGCCGATATATTGCGCGACCGGCAGCCAGCTTTCGGCCTCGGCCTTGTCGAAGGGTTTGTCGGCGGGCTGGCTGGCGAAGCGGATGAAATACCAGCTGCTGTCGACGAAGGTGTCGAGCGTGTCTGTTTCGCGCCGGGCGGGCTTGCCGCATTTCGGGCAATCGACGTTGCGCCAGGTGGGGTGGCGGTCGAGCGGGTTGCCGGGGCGATCGAAGGTGACGTCTTCCGGCAGCACGACGGGGAGGTCGGCCTTGGGGACGGGAACCGTGCCGCAATCCTCGCAGTGGATGATCGGGATGGGGGTGCCCCAATAACGCTGGCGGGAAATTCCCCAGTCGCGCAGGCGGAACACGGTGGTGCCCTCGCCCCAGCCGCCGGATTCGGCGCGGGCGATGACGGCGGCCTTCGCGGCCTCGACCTCCATGCCGTTCAGGAATTCGGAATTGATGAGCTTGCCGGGGCCGGTATAGGCCTCATCGGCGATCGGCACGCTTTCGTCGCCGGGAAGGGCGACCACCCGCGGCACGGGCAGCGCATATTTGCGGGCGAAGTCGAGGTCGCGCTGATCGTGCGCCGGGCAACCGAAGATGGCGCCGGTGCCATATTCCATCAGCACAAAATTGGCGATGAAGACGGGCAGGCGGCGGGTTGCATCCAGCGGATGCACAACCGAGAGGCCCGTGTCGAAGCCGAGCTTTTCGGCGGTTTCGAGCTCGGCGGCTGCCGTGCCGGTGGTGCGGCACTGGTCGATGAAGGCGGCTGCAGCGGGTTGCGCGGCGGCGATGGCCTGCGCCAGCGGGTGATCCACGGAGACGGCGGCGAAGCTGGCGCCGTACAGCGTGTCGGGGCGAGTGGTGAAGACTTCGAAGCTGGCCGGAGCCGAACCGGGATCTTCCACATCGAAGCGGAAGCGCAGGCCCTTCGACTTGCCGATCCAGTTTTCCTGCATCAGACGCACCTTTTCCGGCCACTGGTCCAGCGTGGCGAGATCGGCTGCCAGTTCCTCGGCAAAGGCGGTGATGCGGAAGAACCATTGGGTCAGCTTGCGGCGTTCGACCAGCGCGCCGGAGCGCCAGCCGCGGCCGTCGATCACCTGCTCGTTGGCGAGCACGGTGTTGTCGACCGGATCCCAGTTCACATAGGCTTCGCGGCGATCGACCAGCCCGCCTTCCAGCAGGTCGAGGAAGAGCGCCTGTTCGTGGCCGTAATAGTCGGGCTCGCAGGTGGCGAGTTCGCGCGACCAGTCGATGGCGAGACCAAGGCGCTTCAGCTGCGCACGCATGGCGGCGATGTTGGCGCGGGTCCAGTCGCCGGGATGCACACCGCGCTCCATGGCGGCGTTCTCGGCGGGCATGCCAAAGGCATCCCAGCCCATCGGGTGCAGCACGGCATGGCCCTGCATGCGCCGTGCGCGGGCCAGCACGTCGCCCATGGTATAGTTGCGCACATGGCCCATGTGGATGCGCCCTGATGGATAGGGGAACATCTCCAGCACCATGGTCTTTGGCTTGTTTGAAGCGCTGTCGGCGCGGAACAGGCCGCCCGTTTCCCAGCGGGCCTGCCATTTCACATCAGCGGCTGCCGAATCGAAGCGGCTCGCTTCCACGGTGTCTGTCATTTCAGTTTCGGGCGAGCGAGGCCTGGCGCAGCGTGCGGGCCTTTTCGAGGATGATTTCCTCCAGCCGCTGCACGGTGCCGGCGCGGACGGGGGCCGCCGCCCACTGGCCGTTGGTCATGACTTCGCGCTGGGCCGAAACCTGCACGGCGTCGGCGCGCAGCGCGCCGTCCAGGATGGCGACGGTCACCTTGACGCGCTCACCGGGGACGGCTGCATTCTGATACCAGTCTCCGACGATGACGCCGCCGGCTGAATCGACCTGCGCGAGCGGCATGAACTGCATCGTCTCCAGGCTGGCGCGCCAGAGGTAGGAATTGACGCCGATGGTCTGCACCGATTGCTGTTCGGCAAGCGCCTTTGGACTGCTTTTCTTGCCGCCACAGCCGGCCAGCAGCACGGCGCCCGAAACAAGGGCCAGGGCAAGAGCGGCGCTGAAGGGAGTGCGCGATTGGCTGTTGGATCCGTCGGTCAAGCGATGCTCCGTCTGTGGGCACTGGATATTTGGGCACAAGTGTTTCGGCCGTCTGCCGGCCATATCTCCAGCGGGCGGCCATACAGGGCGGCAGGCGGTCAACGCAACTGCTGCTTGCTTTGCGCAATCCGCCACGCGCGATGACCGTCCTGCGGACAAGGCTTGGAGGGGCGCAGCGGAACGGGCGATGAACGAACAGATTGCGATTGTCTTGAATTACACAATTCGGCAAAGGCGGATCGGTTAATCCGGGCGCAACGATTTGTGGGTCAAAAGCCACACACGCCGGCAAATGCCGGAAGGGATTCAAATTCAGGCCTTTTTCCTGCGACAAAGCGTGGGATTCTGGCGTCGGTTGAGCTAACAGTTGGGGGCTATGCACTACGAGTCCGAGTCTTTTCTGCAGCTTAGGAGGTCCTTCAAGGGCCTTGCGCTTCTGTGCGCCGCTGCGGTGGCGGGATTCGGCGCTGTGGATGCGCAGGCGGCGGTGCAGACGGCCGGGCAATCAACGGGACAGAAAAGCCGGCTGGTGCCGCAGGTGACGACCGACACGGAGGCCGCCGGTTTCCGCATGAAGTCGCAGCAACTGGCAATCCAGCCGATCAACCTGGATGTCACGCGCTTTGCCTTCACGGCGCCTGGCCGCGTTGCCTCCACCAAGGTGCAGACAGTCGAGCGCAGCTTTACCTTCACGCCGTCGCGTTCGGCGAAGGGCGTATCGGTCGGCATGACGACCCGCACGGTCGCGGCGGGCTCTGCGGAACGGACCGCGGCTGCCGATCCTTCGATCGGCCTGGCGCCTGGCGGCTATAATTTCGATCTCTCGGTCGGCTATCGCGGGCTTTCCGTGTCGGGCGGCGTCAGCCGCGTTGACGCCGGTATCGGCGGTCTTGGCGCCGGGCGCACCCGCGAAGGTGTCGATGTTGGCCTGGGCTATGGCCAGCGCAACTGGAAGGCGGGCCTGCTCGCTTCGGCGGAGCGTGATTCGGCTTATCTGGTGCCGCGCGCCGGCTCGCCGGATCCGCGCTATGCGCTGGAAGCCCGCGGAGCCGTGGCGCTGTCTCCGGCGATTTCGGTGGGCGGCAGCCTGCGCTATCGGCTGGCGCCTGAGAACCCGACGCCTCTGGATCCGAACAAGGATGATCGGGCTGTGATGCTCGGCGGGGCCGTCGCTTTCTAAGCTGAAGGCGGCTTTGATTGGCGCGCAGCGCCAACTCAAAGACTCGCCGCAAGCTCGGCCGGCTGAGCGATGGCTCTCCAGCCATCGCCAGTCCGACGAGTCGGGCTTTGCCCGACCTTCTTTCTTCTATTGGCTGATGAATCGAAGCGGGCTCGCGGGCTTCGCCCGCGGCGGCGCTTAGTCCAGCCGAATTCCCTGCCGCTCGGCCAGCACTGTCAGTTCCCGCCGGATATCGCAGCCGGGTGTTGCCAGCCAGTCCGCCATCGCCATGCGCAGCGGCGCCAGCTCGGCCGAGCGCACCATTGCCTTCACCGGGCCGATGGCCGCGGGCGTGATCGACAGCCGCTTTACCCCCAGCGCCATCAGCGCCAGCGCCTCCAGCGGGCGACCGCCCATTTCGCCGCAGACGCTGACGGAAACGTCGGCCGCGTTGGCCTGATCGACGACCAGCTTCAGATAGCGCAGCACGCCGCGAGACAGCCAATCGTAGCGATCGGCGAGCTTCGGGTTGCCGCGGTCGGCCGCAAGCAGGAATTGCGTGAGATCGTTGGTGCCGATGGAGAGGAAATCGAGGTGCGGCAGCAGCTCGTCGAGAACCATCGCCAGTGCCGGGACTTCCAGCATGGCGCCGAAGCGGACATGCGCGGCGTGGGGCAGGCCGGCCCTTGCCAGCCGTTCGCGGCGTTGCTCGACGATGCGGCGGGCTTCCTGGAACTCCCAGGGTTCGGCCACCATCGGGAACATGAGGTTCAGCGTGCGGCCGGCGGCTGCCTCGAGAAGGGCGCTGGACTGCGCGGCCATCAGGCCGGAGCGCGCGAGTGCCAGGCGCAGCGCCCGCCAGCCCATCGCCGGGTTTTCCTCCCGCTCGCCCTTTTCCTCGACATAGGGGACGGCCTTGTCGCCGCCGATGTCGACGGTGCGGAACACCACCGGGCGGTCGCCGGCGGCCTCCAGCACGTCGCGATAGAGCGCCACCTGCCGGCCCTTGCGCGGCAGGGTTGCGGAGACGAGGAACTGGAATTCGGTGCGGAACAGGCCGATGCCGTCGGCGTTGGTCAGTTCCAGGGCTGGCAGATCGGAGCGGAGCCCTGCGTTCATCATCAGCTCGATTCGGACGCCGTCCAGGCTGGTGGCGGGCAGGTCGCGCAGCTTCTCGAACTCCGCCTGCTTCTTTGCGCGGAGTGCCGTCTGGGCCGAGAAACTGTCGATCACCGCCTGTGGCGGGCGGACGAACAGGGCGCCGGCGCTGGCATCCAGCAGCAGCGGATCGCCCTCTGCCACCTGCGCCCGCAGATCCCTGGCGCGGCCGAGCATGGGAATGCCCATTGCGCGGGCAAGGATGGTGACATGCGCCGTCAGCGAGCCTTCCTCCAGCGCGACACCGACCAGCTGGCGGCGGTCATACTCCAGCAGCTCGGCCGGGCCGAGGTTGCGGGCGATGAGGATGGCGGGCTCGGTGAGACCGCGCTCGGCCGCCGTGCCGGACTGGCCGGAGACGATGCGGATCAGGCGGTTGGAGAGGTCTTCCAGGTCATGCAGGCGTTCGCGCAGATAGGGGTCAGCCGCCGAACCCAGCTTGATGCGCTGTGCCTGTGCGACTGCCTCGATCGCGGCCTCGGCCGTCAGGCCGCCGTCGATGCCGTCGTTGATGCGGCGCGCCCAGCCCTCGTCTAGGGCGAACATCTTGTAGGTTTCGAGGATTTCGTCGTGGTCGCCGGGGCCGGCGAATTCGGCGCGGGTGACCATCGTGTCGATGTCTTCGCGCATGCGGGTGAAGGCGGCCTTCAGCCGTTCGCGCTCCACCTCTGCATCTTCGGCGACGGTGTTGGTGATGACGACGCGCGGCTCGTGATAGACGGCGACACCGCGCGCCATGCCGTCGACCAGTTTGAGTCCGGCGATGCGGATCGGAGAGGTGTCGCGCGGGGCGCGCGGGGCGGCGGCCTGGTCGTCGACGAGGCCGGCCGCGGCGATCAGCTCGGCCAGCACCATGGCGACCGTCTGCAGCGCCTCGATCTCCACATCGTCATAGTCGCGCGGCCGCATGTGCTGAACGGCGAGCACGCCGACGGTGCGCTCGCGGCGGATAATGGGAACGCCGGCAAAGCTGTGGAAACGTTCTTCACCGGTTTCGGGGCGGTAGGCGAAGCGCGGGTGGGCGCTGGCTTCGGCGAGGTTCAGCGGCTCGCGGCTTTCGGCGATGGTGCCGACAAGGCCCTGCCCGAAGGCGAGGCGGGTGACGTGGACGGCCTGCTGCTTCAGGCCGCGCGTGGCGAACAGCTCCAGCATCCCCTCGCGCAGGAGATAGATGGAGGCGACTTCGGATTCGAGCGCACCGGCGATCAGCACGGCGACCTGGTCCAGCTTGGACTGGGTCGGCGTGCGGGCCGCCATGACGTCGTGGAGCCGGCGCAACAGCTCCCGTGCGCCGGATCCCGGCGGCATTAAGCGGCGCTTGCCGGAGCGCGGCTGGTGAGAACCGCCTCCGCCTCGGTCACCAGTTCGTCGATGATGGTCTGGACGCTTTCCTCGGAGCTGACCATGCCGACCGACTGGCCGGCCATGACCGAGCCGTTCTCGACGTCGCCGTCGATCACCGCGCGGCGAAGCGCGCCTGCCCAGTAATGCTCGATGTCGAGCTGGGCGACGGCGAGCTCGACTTCGCCGCGCTCCAGCCGCCCGGCGACTTCGCGCTGTTTTTCCATGAAGGCCTCGGTGCCGGCATTCTTCAGCGCCCGCACCGGGATGACGGGGAGGCGCGGATCGAACTGCACGGAGGCCACCGCATCGCGCGCGGCGGCGCGGATGAACATCTTCTTGAAGTTCGGATGGGCGATGGATTCCGCCGATGCGGCAAAGCGGGTGCCCAGCTGTACGCCCGACGCGCCCATTTCCAGCATCGCGGCGATGCCCGAGCCACGGCCGAGGCCGCCGGCGGCAAAGATGGTGGCGTCGGGAAGGGCGGGCAGGATTTCCTGCGCCAGCACGGCGAGGCTGACGGGGCCGATATGGCCGCCTGCCTCGGAGCCTTCGATCACCAGCGCGTCGGCGCCGGAGCGCAGCAGCTTGCGGGCGAAGGCGAAGTTCGGCGCGAAGGCGACGACTTTCGCGAATTCCTTGATGGCGGCGATGGCGGGCCCGGGCGGCACGCCACCCGCCAGCACCACATGCGTCACCCCTTGCGCGCGGCAGACCCCGATCAGGTCCATCAGCTGCGGGTGCATGGTGATGAGGTTCACGCCGAAGGGCTTTTGCGTCATCGCCTTGGTGGCGGCGATTTCGCCCTGCAGCAGTTCGGGCGACATCGCCCCGCAGGCGATCACGCCGAAGCCGCCGGCGTTGGAGATGGCGGAGACGAGATTGCGCTCGGACACCCAGCTCATCGCGCCCGCCATGATGGCGTGGCGGGTGCCGAGGAAGGCGCGGCCCCGAGCTGTGAGGCGGTCCAGATTAGGGCTGGCGGTATCCGTCACGCAGCTGCGTCCAGACCGTAGGCGGTGTGCAGCACGCGGACCGCGAGCTCCAGATACTCCTCGGCGATCAGCACGCTGATCTTGATTTCCGACGTGGTGATGGCGAGCACGTTGATGCCGCGGTCGGCGAGGGCACGGAACATGGTGACGGCTACGCCGGCGTGGCTGCGCATGCCGACGCCGACGACAGAAATCTTCACCACGCTGTCGTCGGTCACCAGCTTGGCATAGCCTATGGCTTCGGCGTTCGCTTCCAGCACGGTGCGCGCGCGCGCCAGTTCCGTGCGCGGCACGGTGAAAGTGACGTCGGTCGCCTGTTCGTTGGCGATGTTCTGCACGATCATGTCGACGTTGATGTTGGCGTCGGCCAGCGGGCCGAAGATGGCGGCGACGATGCCGGGACGATCCGGCACGGCGCCGATCGTCACCTTGGCTTCGTTGCGGTCGTAAGCGACGCCGGCGATCAGTTCCTGTTCCACGACTTCATCCTCATCCACTACCATCGTACCGGGCTCGTCGGAGAAGCTCGACAGCACCTGCACGCGTACCTTTTCCTTCATCGCCAGTTCGACCGAGCGCGTCTGCAGCACCTTGGCGCCGACGGAGGCGAGTTCCAGCATTTCCTCATAGGTGATCTTGCCGAGCTTGCGGGCGCGCGGGACGATGCGCGGGTCCGTCGTGAAGACGCCCTCCACATCGGTGTAGATATCGCAGCGGTCGGCCTTGAGTGCGGCGGCTACCGCCACGGCCGAGGTGTCGGAGCCGCCACGGCCCAGCGTGGTGACGCGGTTCGCATCCGTCAGGCCCTGGAAGCCGGGGATCACGGCGACTTCGCCGCTTTCCATCGCCGTGAGCAGCGCTTTGGTATCCACATCCAGGATGCGCGCCTTGCCGTGCGCCTCGGAGGTGGAAATCGGCAGCTGCCAGCCGAGCCACGAGCGGGCGCGCAGGCCCATCGACTGCAGCACGATGGCAAGGAGGCCGGAGGTCACCTGTTCACCCGAGGCGACGACCACATCATATTCGGCCGGATCGGCGAGCGGCGAGGCTTCGCGGCAGAAGCCGACGAGGCGGTCGGTTTCGCCGGCCATCGCGGAAACGACGACGGCCACGCGGTTGCCGGCCTCCACTTCGCGTTTCACCCGTGCGGCCACGCCCCGGATCCGCTCGATGCCGGCCATGGAAGTGCCGCCGAATTTCATCACGATACGTGCCATGGGGTCTGTGGGGCCGTCCTCAACTTGTGTGCCTGTGGCGTGTGGTCACGGCTATTAGGGAGAGGGCGCGCCGTTGACAACGGCGGAGGGCATTGTGCGCAGCAATCTTGCACGGCTGCCCCAGGTTTTTCGCCGGAAAGCGGCACGTCGCTTTACAGCGGCGCAGCGGCGATGATAAGGGCGGCGGCATATGTGCTCGAAGGCCATTCTCAGCCTGCTTCGACTTACGCGCCCTTAGGCGCGTGCTTCCGGCCGTCTGCGGCCGTGCCTGACGCGTCTAAGGGTGGATGAAACCAAACCCCTTTGATTTTACGCGAACGAGGCATGCCATGAGCCAGAACCAGATCCTGATTTTCGACACCACGCTGCGAGACGGCGAGCAGTCACCCGGCTGTTCGATGAACCTCGAGGAAAAACTGCGCGTCGCAGCGCAGCTGGAGGCGCTGGGCGTCGACATCATCGAGGCGGGCTTTGCCATCGCCTCCGAAGGCGACTTCGAGGCCGTCCACGCCGTTGCCGGCCAGTGCGAGAAGGCGATTGTCGCCAGCCTCGCCCGGGCGGCGCGGGCCGATATCGAGCGTGCGGGTGCAGCGCTGAAGCCGGCGAAGCGGCCGCGCATCCACACCTTCATCGCGACGTCGCCGCTGCACATGCAGGTGAAGCTGAACAAGTCGCCCGAGCAGGTGCTGGAATCGATCCGCGAGTCCGTGTCGCTGGCGCGCAACCTGGTGGACGATGTGGAATGGTCTGCCGAGGACGCCACGCGCAGCGAGCCGGACTTTCTGGCGCGAGCGATTGAAACCGCGATCAAGGCCGGGGCGCGCACCATCAATTTGCCCGACACGGTCGGCTATGGCACGCCGGAAACCTATGGCGCGATGTTCCGCGACATGATCGGCCGGGTGCCGAACGCCGATCAGGCGGTGTTCTCCACGCATTGCCACAATGATCTGGGCCTGGCCGTCGCCAATACGCTGGCGGCGGTGGCGGCGGGCGCGCGGCAGGTCGAATCGACCATCAACGGCATCGGCGAGCGCGCCGGCAACGCCGCGGTCGAGGAAATCGCCATGGCGCTGAAGGTGCGGCATGACGTGCTGCCCTATCGCACCGGCATCGTTTCCACCGAGATCACCCGCGCGTCGCGGCTGATTTCGGCGGTGACGGGGATGCATGTGCAGCCGAACAAGGCGATCGTCGGCGCGAATGCCTTTGCGCACGAGAGCGGCATCCATCAGGACGGGATGCTGAAGGACTCGTCCACCTATGAGATCATGACGCCGGAATCGGTGGGACAGGGCCATAGCTCGCTGGTGCTGGGCAAGCATTCGGGGCGGGCGGCGTTCAAGGACAAGCTCTCGCAGCTGGGCTATGATCTGGCCGACAATGAATTCCTGGATGCGTTCAAGCGCTTCAAAGATCTGGCCGACGCCAAGAAGCAGGTGTTCGACGAGGATATCGTGGCGCTGGTGGATGACGAGGTGCTGCGCGGGCACGACCGCATTCAGGTGACCGAAGTGGAAGTCTATTGCGGCTCGAACGGGCCGCAGCGGGCGATCCTGACCTTGAACATCGACGGCGAGGAAGTGACGGCTGCCACCAGGGGCAACGGCCCGGTGGATGCGCTGTTCAACGCGGTGCGCAAGCTGGTGCCGCATGATGACGCTTCGTTGCAGTTGTATGAGGTTTCGGCGGTGACGGCCGGTACCGATGCGCAGGCAGAAGTCAGCGTGGTGCTGGCGGAGAATGGCCGTACGGTGCGCGGTGTTGGGGCGCACAACGATACGCTGGTGGCGTCCGCGCGGGCTTATGTGAATGCGCTGAACAAGCTGGTGGTGAAGCGGGGCAGGTCGGCGCTAGCCGCCTGAGGCGGCCGCAGCCTGGAGGAGGATTGCGCAGCAATCGTCTGAAGGTCTGCGGACTCGCCGGCTCCCGGCCCGGCCGGCCGAGCGGCGGGTCTCTACCCGCCGCCGGTTCGACGAATCGCGGCTTTGCCGCGATTGCCTTTCTCTATCCTGTTTTGGCGCACGGACTCGCGCGGCTTTGCCACGCGGCCGTGCCTTCGCGTCCTAGTCCAATTTACACTTCGCGGTCGCCATCATCCCGACGTTCATCTGCAGCTCTTCGCCCTTGCCCTGGATCGTGGTCGGGCCGCTCTGATATTTGAAACCGGAGGCCGTGGGCACCGACTGCATTTCCAGATTCTGCCCGCCGCGCACCAGCACCGCGATGCCCTGGTCGGGGAAGAAGCGCAGCTCGATCTTCTCGTCATTGTCGCATGTCCAGGTGCCACGCGAGACCCTGGTCGGCTCGGCCATGCCGATCTTTTCGGCTGCTGCCTTTGCCTCTGCCAGTTGCGCCGGGGTGGAGCGATCCGGCGGAATCTCCGGCGCTGCGGGCATGGCAGCCTCGGCAGCTGGTGTGACCGGCGCGGTTGTCTCTGCCGGCGCGGCGGGATCGGCAGGCTTTTCGGCCGGCTTGCAGGCGGCGAGCAGGCCGCACAGGGCCAGCAGGGGCAGGGATGCACGCATCGACATTTCCTCCTATTTCATCACGCAGCTGATCTGGCCTGCCGGGCCGGTGATCTGCAACTGCTTGCCGTTGCCCATGATCTGGGTGCTGGGGTTCTGGTAGATGAAGCCCGAGCGTGTGGCCTGCCGGCCCATGACCTGCTGCTGGCCGTTCATCACCAGCGTCGCCGTGCCGGCACCGTTGTCGAACGTCACTTGTGCGGACTGGGTCCCGCACAGATAATCGAACGTGCCCTGCATGCGGGCTTCCCGCGTGTTGGGCGCGGACGGGGTGGTGGCGCAGGCCGCCAGTGCCGCCAGCGGCGCGAGCAAGAGGATCCGCATGATTTCCTCCTAGATGGCGGTGCAGTTGGTGGCGGCCATATTGCCCACCGTCATCGTCATCCGCAGCCGGTCTTCCTGGACGCGCAGCACGGTGTGGGCGCCGATATAGAGGAAGCCCGGAGGCGAGGACTGCTGCTGCAGCTCGATATTCTGGCCGCCGCGCACCAGCGTGCCGACACCCTGCTGCGGGAAGTAGCGCACCGTGACCTGCTCGCCGTTGGTGCAGCTGTAGTTGACGCGCATTTCGGCCGGCGCCTGCTGCATCGGCGGGGGTGGCGGCGGAGGCGGTGGCGGTGGCGCCTTGGGCGCACAGGCAGCGATCAGCAGAAGTGCGCCCGTCAACGCCGCGCGAGATGTGGATTTCCCTGTCATGCAACCGTCTCCCCTATTGGATTGCGTGTGGGGAGCATGGGCCGCTTGGGCAGTCAGCGTCAACCACTTAGCTGTTCATTTGACCGTTCAGGCCTGCGGCGGACTACCGCCGGCGCGCAGTCGCGCTTGCGGCGATCGGAACCGATCACCGCAATTCAAGTCAGCGCCGATGAAACAGCTTCTCCAGCTCGTCCTTGGTGAGCCGGAGGAAGGTTGGGCGACCGTGGTTGCAGGTGCCGCTGGCGGGGACGGCCTCCATCTGCCGGAGGAGGGCGTTCATTTCCGCGAGGCTGAGCGCGCGTCCGGCGCGGACACTGCCGTGGCAGGCGATGGTGGCAGCGACATGGTCGAGGCGGTCGGTGAGGGAGCGGGTGCTGCCCCCCTCGGCCAGTTCGTCGGCCAGATCGGCGAGCAGTGGCGGCAGGGCGGGCTTGCCCAGCGCGGCGGGGACCGAGCGGACCAGCAAGGCGTCGTCGCCGAAGCGTTCGAGTTCGAGGCCCAGGTTGGCGAGTTCGGCGGTAGCTTCCTGCAACCGGTCGCAGGCGGCGGGATCGAGCTGGACGACTTCGGGGATCAGCAGCGGCTGGGCGATGGGTGCGTCGCCGGCGCGGCCGCGCATCGCCTCCAGCACCAGCCGTTCGTGGGCGGCGTGCTGATCGACCAGCACCAGCGCATCGACGGTTTCGGCGACGATATAGGCGTTGGCGACCTGCCCGCGGGCGACCCCCAGAGGGAATTGCGGCGCTTCGGTTGGGAGGGTCGCGGCATAGGGCACGAGCGGCGAATCGGGGGCGCGGCCTGCGGGCGGCGACCAGGCTGGTTGAGCTTCCCGCGCCAGCACGCCGGGTGGCGGCGCACGGAAGAAGCCGGGCGTCTGCGGTTGCGGTGCGGCGAAGGCTTCGGCGAGCGCGGTGCTGGCGGCGGCTACCGGGCGGATGCCGGCAGTGTCCAGCGCCTGCCGGACGGCGGAGATGAGGCTGCCGCGGATGCGAGGCGATTCGCGGAAGCGGACTTCGGTTTTTGCCGGGTGGACGTTCACATCGACGTCGTCGCTGGGGAGCGTCAGGAAGATCGCCGCCATGGCGTGGCGGCCGGCGGGCAGGCGCTCGGCATAGGCGCCGCGCAGCGCCCCCACCAGCAGCTTGTCCTTTACCGGGCGTCCGTTGACGAACAGATATTGCTGTTCCGACGTGGAGCGGCTGGCGGCCGGGAGGCCGGCGAGGCCGCCGATGGTGAGGTCATCCCGGACGAAATCCACCGGGACCATGTCCGCACTGTCGTTGAGCAGGCGCGCTACGCGGCGGGCGAGGCCGGGGACCCCCGGCTCGGCTTCGGCGGCGACATCCAGCAGCCGGCGGCCTTCGTGGGTGAGCAGGAAGGAAACGCCGGGGTGGGCCATCGCCAGCCGGCGGACGGTGTCGGCGACGGCGCCGATCTCGGTGCGGGGGGATTTCAGGAACTTCGCACGCGCCGGAATGCGGGCGAACAGCCCTTCGACGGTGATTCGGGTGCCGTGCGGAATGCCGGCCGGGCCGTCGAACAGGATTTCGCCGGCATCCAGCGCGATCCGCCAGCCCGATTCAGAATTTGCCGTTCGGCTTTCCAGCGTGAAGCGGGAGACGGAGGCGATGGCCGGCAGCGCCTCGCCGCGAAAGCCGAAGCTGTGGATGGCGAGGAGATCGTCGTCAGGGAGCTTGGAGGTTGCGTGGCGCTCCAGCGCCAGACGCATGTCTTCCGGGTTCATCCCATGGCCGTCGTCAACTATCTGGATTCGCTGGGTTCCGTCGCCGGAGAGATGCACCTCCACCCGGCTCGCCCCGGCATCCAGGCTGTTCTCGGCCAGCTCCTTCACCACCGAGGCGGGGCGTTCCACCACTTCGCCGGCCGCGATGCGGTCGACGAGGTGGGAGGGGAGGCGGCGGATCGGCATCAGGGGGATCGTCTCGCACCGCACGCCGGCCGTCGCAAGTCTGGAAACAACTCATCGGAAATGGAGCGGTTTGGGCTTTTCCGGCACGGCTTGTGCCTTGCGCCCCCGGCAGTGACCGCTTATGCGCGTGGGTTAATCCGCAACAATGTCCTGGCCGTGGACTGGGCGGGGCCTTCCGCCCGAACATGCGCCGGTTTGCCCGGCCAGGCTGGGTGGCGGCCTTCCAGTGCAAGTGCGGCAAGGTCGGTGCGGTGCACCGGAAACGGTGTCTCGCACCAGAAATAAGGTCTGCCAAAGACGTGAACTTCTTCAATCGTATCTTCGGTTTCCTCAGCCAGGACATGGCGATCGATCTCGGCACCGCAAACACCCTCGTCTATGTGCGCGGGCGCGGAATTGTCCTCAACGAACCTTCCGTGGTGGCGATGGAAACGGTGAACGGCCGTCGGGGCGTGAAGGCCGTCGGCAACGACGCCAAGCTGATGATGGGCAAGACGCCGGGCAATGTCGAGGCCATCCGGCCGCTGCGCGACGGCGTGATCGCCGACATCGAAGTCGCCGAAGACATGATCAAATATTTCATCGCCAAGGTGCATGGTCGCTCCAACTGGCTGCCTTCGGGGCCCGAGATCGTGATCTGCGTGCCGTCGGGCTCCACCCCTGTCGAGCGCCGCGCCATCCGCGATGCCGCCAACAATGCCGGCGCTTCGCAGGTGCACCTGATCCTGGAACCGATGGCGGCCGCGATCGGCGCCGGCATGCCGGTGACGGAACCGATCGGATCGATGGTGGTCGATATCGGCGGCGGCACCACCGAGGTTGCGGTGCTGTCGCTGCGCGGGCTTGCCTATACCACCAGCGTCCGTGTCGGCGGCGACAAGATGGACGAAGCCATCGTCAACTATGTCCGCCGAAACCATAACCTGCTGATCGGCGACGCAACGGCCGAGCGGATCAAGAAGGAAATCGGTACCGCGCTACCGCCTGTCGACGGCATCGGCACCACGGTGGAGATCAAGGGCCGCGACCTTGTGAACGGCGTGCCGAAGGAAATCACGATCAACCAGGGGCAGATCGCCGACGCGCTTTCGGAACCGGTTTCGCAGATTGTCGAATCGGTGCGGCTGGCGCTGGAAAACACCGCGCCGGAACTGGCGGCCGACATCGTCGACCAGGGCATTGTCCTTACCGGCGGCGGTGCGCTGCTGGGCAGCATCGACGAGGCGCTGCGGCAGGCGACGGGGCTTCCCGTCACCATCGCCGAAGATCCGCTTTCCTGCGTGGCGCTGGGAACCGGCCGCGCGCTGGAAGATCCGGTCTATCGCGGCGTGCTGCAAGGGGCGTGAATCCGGACCGGATGACGCCCTGCTTTCCGCTTCCTGACCCCGCCGCGCGGAGTTGACCGGTTCATGGCCTGGAACAGCCAGCCTTCTCGATTTCGTGGCACCCGCCGCACCAGCTTTGCCCGGCGCGACAGCAACCTGGCGCTGCTGGGCGCGCTGTTTGCGGGCATCGTGCTGGCCTTTGCGCTGGTGCTGCTGGTTACCCAGCGGGTAAATCCCGAGCTGGGGAGCCGTCTGCGCGGGGCCACGGCCGATGCGCTTTCGCCGCTGATTTCTGTGGCGCGCGCGCCGTTTGAGGGCATGCGCATGCTCGGTGGCGCGATCGGCGACCATTTCCGGGTGGTGGAGCAGAATCGCGAGCTGCAGGCGCAGCTGAAGGCAGCGCAGGCGAAAGTTGCGAAAAGCGACCAGCTTGCCGCCGAAGTGAAGCGGATGGAGCAGCTGATCGGCCTGCAGCGGCCGGAGCGGCGGGTGGTGGCGAGCGGGGTCGCCTCGGCCGTTTCCGCCAACGCCGGCATGCGAACCGCCATCATCAGCGTCGGACTGGGCGACGGGGTGAAACCGCGTATGCCGGTGATCGCGTCCGGCGGCCTTGCCGGTCGGGTGACGGATGTCGGGCAGGGTTCGGCGCGAATCCTTTTGCTGACCGATGCCAACAGCCGCATTCCGGTGAAGGTAGTCCGCACCGGCTGGACCGGGCTTGCGGTCGGCAACGGCGGCACGCTGCTGGATTTCCAGTACGACATCGCCTCTGGTTCCGATCGTATCCGCGTCGGCGACCGGCTGGTTACCACGGGCGACGGCGGACTGTTCCCGCCCGGGCTGCCGGTGGGCGTGATCATCAACGCCGATGCCAGCCCGCCGCGCGCGCGTCCGCTGGCCAACCCGACCGGCCTTGGCGCGGTGATCGTGGAGGCGCCCTGGCTGCCACCGCCGGTGTTCGTGCCCGCAGCGCCGGCCGCGCCCGAAGCTGACCGCAAGCTTGCGCCGCCCGTGCCTGCCGGCACTGCACCGGCAACGGGCGCCGCGGGAAGCGGTACGGGCCGACCGGCTGCGTCTGCAGGCGTTGCGGCGGGCGTTCCTGCATCGGCGCCCACGGCTGCACGTCCGGCGCCGGCGCCTGCCGCCGCCACGCCGGCATCGCCGCGCCCATGAGCTATCTGGCCAACGATCAGTTCAGCCCCGGGGAGACGATCCGCCGGATGGTGCCGTCCGCCACGGTCTTCCTCTCCATGCTGGTGATGACGCTGCCGATGCCGTTCGCCTGGGGGGTGATGCCGAATCTTGCGCTGTTGTTCGTCATCATCTGGTCCAGCCTGCAGCCGCGGCTGATGCCCAGCTGGGCGGCGTTTGGGCTGGGTCTGTTCGCCGACCTGCTGTTTGGCGGGCCGATCGGCGTCTGGGCCCTGCTCTATCCAGCTTGCGCCATTGCCGTCGGCATGGCCGAATCCCGGGCCGAGGGGCACAGCCTCAACATCGATTGGGCCTTTGCCTCGGTGTTGTTGATCCTGGCGCAGCTGTTGTGCTGGCAGTTCCTGCACTTCACCGGCTGGGAGGCGCCGCTGCTGCCGCTGATGGTGCAGGTGCTGATTACCATCCTTGCCTATCCGCTCGCCGCCGTGGTCGCCGGCCGCATCCAGCGCCGGCTGATCGACGTACAGGGCTGAGCGGATGGCGCAGGATGGCGGTAACGCACGCCTGTTCGAGCGCCGCGCTTTCTTTCTGGGGGCCATTCAGGCGGGTGCGGGCGTCGCGCTGCTGGGGCGGATGGCCTATCTGTCCATCGCCGAGGCCGACAAATACAAGATGGCAGCCGAGGACAATCGGGTGGCGCTGCACCTGATTCCGCCGCGCCGGGGCTGGATCGTCGATGCCGCGGGCGCTGCAATCGCCACCAACCGGCCGGCCTATGCCGTGGACCTGATTCCGTCGCTGGTGCCGGACCTGGAAGCTGCGCTGCAGCGGATCGCCGCCGTAGTGCCGCTGGACCCGGCCGACCGGGCCCGGATTCTGGAGGAGGCGAAGGATCTGCCGCCGTCCGCCGCGCTGACGATCGCCGACGACATCGGTTGGGACGCGTTTGCGGCGCTGAATGTGGAACTGGCCGACATGGCCGGTCTGCAGCCGCAGCGAACCTATGTGCGCCACTATCCGGATGGCGATGCCTTTGCGCATGTGACCGGCTATGTCGGCCGGGCGACGGCGGAGCAGTACAAGAAGACGAAGGAGCCGCTGTATCTGGTGCCGGGCTTCCGCGTGGGCAAGGACGGCGTCGAGCGTTCGGAGGACGCGGTGCTGCGCGGCAAGGCCGGTGCCCGTCGGGTGGAAGTGAACGCACGCGGCCGCATCGTCAAGGAACTGGATACCCGGATCGACGTGCCGGGGCACAATGTGCAGCTGACGATCGATCGCGGCTTGCAGGCCTTTGCCGCAGCGCGGGTGGGCAATGAAAGCTGCTCTGTTGCGGTGATCGACGTGGTGACGGGCGACATCAAATGCCTGCTCTCGATGCCGGCGTTCGATCCGAACGTCTTTTCCAACCGCATCCCGTCGCAGCTGTGGAAGGACCTGCAGGCCGACGAGAAGAAGCCGCTGCTGAACAAGACGCTGCAGGGGCTTTATGTGCCAGGCTCCACGTTCAAGCCGGTGACGGCGCTGGCGGCCCTGCACGAGGGGATACTACCCACGGATCAGGTCCATTGCAGCGGCGCCTATCGGGTGGGAAACAACACCTGGCATTGTCACAAGCGCTCGGGCCACGGCACCGTGAACATGCGTTCGGGCATCGCCAAGAGCTGCAACGTCTATTTCTATACCATGGCCCGCCGCGTCGGCCCTCAGGCCGTTGCCGACATGGCGCGGGTGCTGGGGCTGGAGCACAAGTTTGACCTGCCGATGCCGGTGCAGCGTGCCGGGATCATCCCTGACCCGGCGTGGAAGCAGGAACGCTATGACCAGAAGTGGAGCGTGGCCGACACGCTGAACATGGCCATCGGGCAGGGCTATGTGATCGTGAATCCGCTGCAGCTGGCGGTGATGACGGCGCGGATCGCCACCGGAAAGATTGTCGAGCCGCGGATGCTGGCGGGGGCGCCGCAGAAGGCGTTTGCTCCGCTGCCGGTGCCGCTCGACTATCTGGAAGTGGTGCGGCAGGGCATGGACGATGTCGTGAACGGCCCCGGCGGCACTGCGCGCGCTTCGCAGCTGAACGTGCCGGGGATCCGCATGGGCGGCAAGACCGGGACGGCACAGGTGCGACGGATTTCGGCCGGATTCCGTGGCGGCGCGGGTGTGCCGTGGAAGTATCGCGACCATGCGCTGTTCATCGCCTTCGCGCCGGTCGACAATCCGCGCTATGCCATCAGCGTGGTAGTGGAGCATGGCATCGGCGGATCGAAGGCGGCGGCGCCGATCGCCAAGGACGTGCTGACCTATATCTATGACAGGGAGCAGGCGGAGAAGCGTCTGGCCGGCGTGCTGGAGGCGCGCGAGCGTGCGCGTGTCGCCGCCGAGGAGGCGCTTGCGCGCGCAGCGGCAGAGGCGGAAGCCGCCCGGCAGGCGGCGCTGAATCCCGGCGCGGTGTCCGCTGCGCCGGCAGCAACTCCGGCGGCAGGAACGAACCGGCCATGATGGGCGGCCTTTTGAACGCCCGCTGGCCGCAGCGCATTCTGGCGCTGCCGTGGCGGATGATCCTGACCATCTCGCTGATCGGCGCCTTCGCGGTGGTTGTCCTCTATTCGGCGGCGGGGGGCAGCATGACGCCCTGGGCGCTGAACCATGCGGTTCGCTTCACCATCTTCCTTGGCGCGGCGATCTTGATCTCGCAGGTGCCGCTGCGCTTCTGGCTGAATATCGCCTATCCGCTCTATGGGGTGGTGCTGGTGGCGCTGATCGGCGTGGAGGTGGTGGGTGGCATCCGCGGCGGATCTCAGCGCTGGCTGAACCTCGGCTTCATGCAGCTGCAGCCGTCGGAATTCATGAAGCTGGCGATCATCCTCGCGCTGGGGCGCTTCTATCACTATCTGCCGCGCGGCTATGCGTCGAAGCTCCCCGGCATCTGGCCGCCGCTGGCGCTGATCGGCGTTCCTTTCCTGCTGGTGATGACCCAGCCCGATCTCGGCACGGCGCTGATGATCGTGGCCGGGGGGGCGACGATGATGTTCCTGGGCGGGTTGCCGCTGAAATGGTTCCTGATACCGGGCGGCGCCGGGCTGGCGGCGTTGCCGCTGGTGTTCAACATGCTGCACGAATACCAGAAGAAGCGGGTGCTGATATTCCTGGATCCGGAGGCCGATCCGCTGGGTGCGGGTTACCATATCACCCAGTCGAAGATTGCCATCGGTTCGGGCGGCCTGTTCGGCAAGGGGTATCTGCAGGGCTCGCAAAGCCACCTGCAATATCTGCCGGAACAGCATACCGACTTCGTCTTTGCCACCATGGCGGAGGAATGGGGGCTGTTTGGCGGCATATTCCTGATCTTTGCCTATGGCATCATCCTGAACTGGGGCATCCGCGTCGGGCTTTCGGCGAAAACCCTGTTCGCTCGGCTGGTGGCGGTGGGCCTGTCGATGACCATCTTCTTCTATGTGCTCATCAACAGCATGATGGTGATGGGACTGGCGCCTGTGGTGGGCATTCCATTCCCGCTGGTGAGCTATGGCGGTAGCGCGATGATGACGGTGATGATCGCCTTTGGCCTGTTGATGGGAATCTATCGGCAGCGCGACGAAGAGCATATCTGACACTTTTTTCGTGATAATCGCTGGACAAGGAGGGCAGGTCTTGGTAACGGCCCGCCTCCCGCGACGGCTTTCCTTCGCGCGCCATGGTACGGACGCATAGCTCAGTTGGTAGAGCAGCTGACTCTTAATCAGCGGGTCCTAGGTTCGAGCCCTAGTGCGTCCACCATTCACAGTTTTTCTCCTTGCTAGAACAACATGTTAGCAGGCCGTTTCGGCTACTTCAATTGTCGTGGCCATCCACCTGCGCCTTTACCTTCCTGAGACCTGCCTTCGCCAGACGCTTCGAACTGGCGGCCGACCTGTACTCGGCGAAAATAGTGGGATCGTGACCTGACCCCCTGCTTTTCCTCCGAGCTTGATTAGAATCTGGCCTGATAGTGAGCTGCTCGCCGTTTCTGGAACGCCCTGCTGGCCGTTTGCCGCTGACCGGATTTGCAGCTTTATCTGCGGTTGTTGCCGTTAGCGCCGATCGGCACGATGGCGAGCGTCGCGGCGAGACCGATGGGCGCCTCGGCGCTTTCGGAGGTGTGAGCCTGCCCGCTCATGGCTCGAACCCCGAGGAGTTGTTGGCCTGAGCGATCACATAGGCGCGGATGCTTTCGATCTGCTTTGCCGAGTAATTGTCCTTGAAGCCCACCATTCCGTTGGCGGAAAGGGCACCGTCTGCGACGATGGCCGACCACATCGCCGGATCACCGATGGTGGGGGAGTGGCGCAGGTCGGGTATCACGCCGCCACTGATCGCAAGGACGCCGTGGCACCCAAAGCAGGAGCGGTGGAAGAGGACCCGGCCCTGTTCGATGGTGGCGGCATCGGCGAACTGCTTCACCTGCTGCAGTTCCGCTTTCGGCAGTTCGGGCACGGGAGGGAGCTTGGCCTTGCCGTTCAGCGCGAAGGTCAGCACACGGCTGATGTTACGCCTTGGCCCCTTGTCGGACCAGCCCATCGGGCCGGCGCCCATCGCTTCGTTGGTGCCCCAGCCGGACATCACCGTGACATATTGCCGGCCCTTCTTCGACCAGGTCACAGGGGAGGCCAGCACGCCGGATTGCGCGTCGAACGACCAGAGGCGCTTCCCCGTCCTTGCGTCATAGGCCCAGAAGAGGCCGGGCGCGCCGCCCTGGAACAGCAGGTCTCCAGCGGTGGACAGGATGCCGCCATTGGCGTGGGCTTCCTGCGGCACCTGCCAGGCGAGGCGCTGGTTTACCGGATCCCAGGCGGTAAGGTAGCCCTTCATCGACTTGCGGGCGCCATCCACCACCTTGCGATCGGTGGGCGGCAGGGTGGCCGCCACGTCGAGGCCGATGTTGTAGCCCTTGGCCAGCGGCTTGAAATCCGGGTCTACGATGAAGGTCGAGCTGCGCTCTTGCGTCGGGATATAGACTAGCCCCGTTCGCGGGCTGAACGACATCGGCGGCCAGTTGTGGGCGCCTTCGGTTCCGGGCCGCGCCGTCCAGGGTTTGCCGGATTTGTCATAGTCTGCCGCCGGGTTGATGATCGGCCGGCCCGTCTTCATGTCGATGCCTTTGGCCCATGTCACGGTGGCATAGGGTTCGGCCGAGATCAGCTTCCCTGTCTCCCGATCGATCACGTAGAAGAAGCCGTTTTTCGGCGCCTGCATCAGCACCTTGCGCTTCTGCCCGTCGATCGAGAGATCGGTCAGGATCATGTGCTGGGTAGAGGTGTAGTCCCACTGGTCGCCGGGCGTCTGCTGATAGTGCCAGACATATTCGCCGGTTTCCGGCCTCAGGGCGAGGATGGAGGCGACGAACAGATTGTCGTTGCTGCGACCGTCTGCCGAGGCGGGGCTGCGGAAGCGGTTCGGCCAGTAGCTGGAGTTGCCGACGCCGATGTAGAGCAGGTTGAGTTCGGGATCATAGGCCATGGAATCCCAGACCGTGCCGCCACCGCCGCCGTTGCTGAGCTTCCAGCTATCGGGAGACCAGGTGGCGGCGCCGAGTTTCGCCATGATCGCGTCGGAGGCGGCGCCGTCGGGTTTTCCGGGCTCGCCGGGCACGGTGTAGAAGCGCCAGTCCATCTGGCCGGTTTCGGCATCATAGGCCGAGACATAGCCGCGCACACCGAATTCGGCGCCGCCGTTGCCGATGATCACGCGGCCCTTCACCACGCGCGGGGCGCCGGTGATGGTGTAGTTCTTCGACTGGTCGACCGTGACGGTGGACCAGAGCTGCTTGCCGGTCTTCGCGTCGATCGCGATCAGGCGGCCATCGAGCGTGCCGACGAACAGCTTGCCTTCCCAATAGGCTGCGCCGCGGTTCACGACATCGCAGCAGGCCTTTACCGCCGTTTCTCCGGGGACCTCCGGGTCGAACTGCCAGAGGAGCTTGCCGGTCTCTCCATCGAGCGCCTGCACCTTGGACCAGGCGCTGGTGGTGTAGATGATGCCGTCGACGACGAGGGGCGTGGCCTCTTGCCCGCGGTTGGTGTCGAGATCGTGGAACCAGGCGAGCCCCAGCTTCGACACATTGCCGGCGTCGATCTCGTCCAGGGGGCTGAAGCGGGTTTCCTGATAGTTCCGGCCATGGGCCAGCCAGTTCTGCGGCTCGGCGTCTGCCGCGATGATCCGGCGACCGGTGGCTGCCACCTCTGCACCGGCGCCTTCCGCGCCGGGCTGCGGGTCGGCGGTGTGCCCCGAACAGCCGGCGAGGGCGAGGGCCAGGAGGGGTACGGAAACCCCGGCCATCAGGGCTTTGGCAGCTTTGGAAAGCCTCGTTGAATTCACCATCTCTTCAGCCTTGTTCTCGGGGCAGCCGGGCGTGTGCGACCGATATGTGCGTGCCGATATGTGCCGGCCGGGCAAAGTACTGGCCATGCCCCCCGGTTGGGGGGCATGGCCGAAGTCGGGCCGCGCTGAGTTGGGGAGGACGCGGCACCGGTCGTCAGAAGTCGAAACCGACCTCAACGCCGTAGGTCACCGGCCGGCCGGCGAAGCGCGCGGAGTTGTCGGCGCCGGGGATGACGTTGGCGATATAGTATGTGTTGAAGGCATTCTTCACATAGGCCATCGCCCGCCAGCCGCTGTCGGCGTTGTAGCCGATGCGTCCATCCACCGTTGCATAGGCGTCGATGTGGAAGGGGTGGGCGAGGTCGTCGACAACCTTCGCGCCCTCCCGGTCCGGCAGGGAGACACGGTCTCCGGCGAATACGGCATCCTGCGCGGACTTGCCGGTAAGCGTGGCGCCGACGAAGAACTCGCCGCCGGATATCAGGTCCGGCGTGTGGTATTCCGCGTCCAGCGAGTAGGTCCATTTAGGAGTGAAGGGCAGCGCCACACCTGCAAAGTCCTGAATCTCGCCCAGCACGTCGTAGCCGCTGTAATCCTGCACGCGGGAGTTGATGTAGGTGCCGCCCGCCCGGACGGAGATGTTGTCGGAGGGGGTCCAGCTGGCTTCCAGTTCCGCCCCGATGATGCGGGATTTCGGCACATTGATCAGCTTGTCCAGCAGGCCGAAGATCGGGTCGAGGACTTTGCCCAGCACCTGCTTGTCGCCGTAATCATAGTAGAAGGCGGCGCCGTTCAGCTGCAGCGTGCGGTCGATGATGCGGGCCTTGAAGCCGGCTTCGTAGGCGGTCACATGCTCCTGCCTGGCGGGCGAGAGCTGCACGGTGGTGGCAGCGGCGATGGTGGGATAGCTGCCGGCCTTATAGCCTCTGGAGATGTTGCCGTAGAGGAGCAGGTCCGGGTTCACCTGAAAGTCCAGGCCGCCCCGCCACGAGACATTGTCCTCCTTCAGTCGGTCGATGAAGGGTTCGCCGGGAATGTTCTTTTCGTTCAGCGAGTAGCAGTCCCCGGGCTGCAGCGGCGGCACAACGGTGCCACTCAGCAGGTTGCCCAGTAGCGTGAAGAGCTCGTTGATGCGGCCGTCGCCCGCGTCCATCCCGCAGAGGTTGGCCTTGATTTCCGAGCTGGTGTAGCGGATTCCCGCCTTCAGGGTGAGGCGGTCGGCAATGGCATAGTCGCCGCTGACGAAGGCCGCCAGGGTGGAGAAATCCTGCCGGGTCTGGTTGGCGTTCTGGAAGATGTTGAGGTTGCCCGGATTGTTCACGCTGCCGTCCGGGAAGTAGATATCCTGCCTCTGCTTCACCTTGCTCTTCTCAAGGTTGGCGCCGACCAGCCAGTTCAGCCGGCCGCCCGGATTGTTGGCGATGCGCAGTTCCTGCGTGAAGGAATCGATCGTGCCATCGTCGGGCGAATTGTTGAGCAGCGCCAGCGACATGCCGTCGCCATCCGCCGTTTGCTCCTGCTTGAAGGCAATGAACGAGGTCAGCGAGGTGATCGTCAGGTCGCTCGTCAGGTCTCCATCGACGCGCAGCGCCGCTTGCCCGAAGCGGCGGTCGGCGCGGGGGCGATACTTGCCGGTCGACCAGTCGGCCGAGCGGGGATTGAGGTTCGCGAACGGGAAGTTCTGCACGGCCTCGTTCACGCCGGGCGGGTTGGGCAGCAGCAGGAAATATTGCAGGGCCTGCGGGTCCGACTTGTCGATCCAGCCGTTGAGGTTGAGCTGAGCCCGGATCGGCCCTGACATGTTGAGATCGACCAGCAGGCGGCCGGCCAGATATTCTTCCTTGCCCAGCGTGTCGTCGCGGGTGGCGCTCTGCTGCCAGTCGCCGGAGTGGACACCTTGCACCGCCAGGCGGATGCCGACTCCATCGGCCACCGGCCCGCTGACCACGCCGTTCAGTTCGACGCGGTTGAAGCGGCCATAACCGAGGCTTCCCGAGCCCATCCATTCGTCGGTGGGCTTGGCGGCAATATAGTTGATGGCGCCGCCCGTGGCGTTCTGCCCGAACAGCGTGCCCTGCGGACCCTTCAGCACTTCGATGCGTTCCAGATCGAAGGCTGCGTGCGAGGCGAGAACCGGGAACGGCAGGGGAACCTGATCCAGGTAGACGCTGACGGCCGGGTAGACACCGAGCGCCTTTTCGTTGAAACCGACGCCGCGCAGCGTGAAGATCGGCGTGTTTGCCGTGCTGGGCGAGAAGACTAGGCCCGGAACCGCGTTCGCCACGTCTGACAGGGAAGAGATCTGGCGCCTGGCCAGCTCTTCGCCGCCCAGCGCGGTGATGGTGATTCCGACCTTGTTGGCGGATTGCTCCCGTTTGTTCGCGGTGACGATGATGTCGTCCGCCGACGAGGATTCGTCAGCAGCTCCTTCGGCCGCGAAGGCGGGGTTGGCGAGCATGGCGGCGATTCCGCACAGGCCGGTGGTGATCAGAAACCTGATGTTCATATGTCTCCCTCCCAAGGATATATGGCTTGTGCACGGGGCCTGTTCTGCCCCGCCGCCATTCATCTGCTGTTTCAAAAAGGATGCTCTGCTCGTGCTCGCGGCCGGTCTCCCATGTCCGGCGGCGGGCGATTTTCGGTCTGTCAGCTGGTCAACGGCTCGCGGAAATCCGGGGTTCGATCCAGGATCATCGTCTTGGTCTCCAGATAGGGCAGCAGCCCTTCGGTTCCGCCCTCGCGCCCGATCCCGGATTGCTTGAAGCCGCCGAAGCTGACCGTGAAATCCGTCTGGAAGCTGTTGTGCCCCACGGTGCCGGCCCGCAGCCCGCGCGCCACGCGATAGGCGCGCTGGATGTCGTTGGTGAAGACGGCGCTGTTCAGGCCGAACGGCGTGCCGTTGGCAATCTCTACAGCCTGCGCCTCGTTCTCGGCAGGGGTCACGGTGACGACCGGGCCGAAAATCTCTTCCTGCGCGATCACCGCATCGGGGGGGACGTCGCCGAACACCGTCGGCTCGATGAAGAAGCCGCGGTTCAGGTCTCGGGGGCGGCGCCCGCCGGTGGCCAGCACGGCGCCGTCGCTGACGCCGCGCTCGATATAGGATTCCACCCGGTCGCGCTGGCGGCGCATGGCCAGCGGGCCCATCTGGGTGGTCGGATCGAAGGGATCGCCGACGCGGATGCTGCCGAAGGCCGAGGCGAGTGCCGAGACCATTTCATCGTGGCGGGACTTCGTGACCACTATGCGGCTCAGCGCCGAGCAGACCTGATTGGTGAGGAGGCAGGTGGAGCCCGCGATGACCTCTGCGACCTTGCCGACATCATAGTCGTCGAGCACGACCGCCGCCGATTTCCCGCCCAGTTCGAGCGTGCAACGGGCGATCCGTTCGCCGCAGATGGAGGCGATCTTCTTGCCGGCAAGCGTCGAGCCGGTGAAGCTGACCTTGTCTACGTCCGGGTGGCGCACCAGCAGTTCGGATACCTCACGGTCGGCCGTCACCACGTTGAAGACGCCCCTGGGAATGCCGGCTTCGGCGAAGACTTCCGCCATCAGATAGCCATCGAGCGGCGATTCCGGCGACATCTTCACGATGAGCGTGCAGCCCGCCAGAAGCGCGGGCGACGATTTATAGAGGAGCAGAGCAAGGGCCGAGTTCCACGGCACGATCAGCGCCGCGACGCCGACAGGCTCGCGCACGATGAAGGCCTGACGCGTCGGGTCTTGTCCCTGGCGGGGTTCGATGAACGGGAAGCTGTCTGCCAGACCGGCGTAGTAGCTGAGCGCATCGGGCATTCCCGAGACGAGCGCCTGCGCGGACGTGTTCACGATGCCCACTTCGCTGGCCCAGATGGTGGCCGCCTCGCCGGCCCGGCGCGCCAGAATGGCGGCCGCCGCCGACAGATGGGCGGCCCGCTCCTGGTGGCTCATCCGCGGCCAGGGGCCATGGTCGAAGGCGGTGCGCGCGGCGGCAACCGCGCGGTGGATGTCTGCCGCCTGCGCCTCGGCGACGGTGGCGTAAAGCTCTTCGCTGGAAGGATTGATGACCGAAAACCGGCTGTCGGACGAGGGGATTACCCATTCCCCGTCAATGAACAGCCGTTCCGGATGCCCGATCGGAACACCCGCATGTGTCATGGCTGCAGTCATCCGCATCTCCCCAAATTGCGCCCCTGCCCTCGGATCTTGTTGTCCGCACGGAGGGTCTCTCCCATTGTCCTCGCTCCGGGCCGGCAGCGCGCTACCGCTGCCTCGCCCCGCCGTTCACGCCGCTGCAGGCCGCCTGCCTTCTTCGGGCGCAAGGCTTGCCTGCCACGTGGAACGCTGTTGGGGATACACGATTGTTTGGGCGTAAACTGTCAAGCGGAAGACAATTGAGTTTCGATTACTCCTGGTCTTCCTCGATCACCGCGCGAAGGGCGCGGCGGTCCCGGATTTCGATGCGTTGGTAGCCGATGTGAAGGATGCCTTCGCGCCGGAAGGCTTGCAGGAACTTGCTGACCGTCTGCCGCGAGACACCGGCCATGGCGGCCAGATCGAACTGGGAAATGCCGCGCATTTCCGGGCCGCCCCCGGTGCTCGGCGTCGAATCGAGGAGCACCTGTGCGATGCGACCGCGAACCGAAAGGATCTGCCGATGGATCAGCAGTTCCAGCGCCCGGCGGAGGTGGCCCGCCATCAGCCCGGCGAGGAAAGCGTTGAATTCCGGTGCTTCCTGAACAACTTGCCGGAGGCCTGCGCGCGGAAGCATCAGTAATTCGGTTCGCTGGCCCGCCACTGCGGTGTTCGGCCGTTGCAGGCCATCGATCTCGGAAAGCTCGCCGAACCACTCGCCCGCGCGGTGGATCGACAGCAAAACCTCTTCGCCGCTGGCAGAAAAATAGGAGATCCGGGCCCCACCCGAAATCACCATGTAGCAGGCCCCGCCCAGGTCCCCCATCGAGTAGATGACCTTGCCGCGGGCGTAGCTGATGCCGACGGAATGCCGGAAGATCGTGTCCATCAGTTCGGGCGCCTGATCCCGGAACCAGCTGTTCCGGCGCAGCACAGTTTCGATTTCCGCAGTCCGCTCCATGCGCGCGAAGTTTGCGCAGGCCCATAAAAATGTAAAGCGATTGACATCAACCCGCCCTGCGCAGGGCTATGCTCCCGACAAATGAGAGGGGAGTTTATGGTCAACTTACGTTCGGACCGCACGACGGTCGGCCGCACGTCGTCGGTGGCGCGTGCCCTGTGGCGCGCGACCGGAATCCGCGAACAGGATTTCGGCAAGCCGATCATCGCCGTGGCAAACAGCTTCACCCAGTTTGTGCCCGGCCACGTGCATTTGAAAGAGGTCGGCCAGCTGGTCGTCGGCGAGATCGAAGCCGCGGGCGCCATCGCCAAGGAATTCAACACCATCGCTGTGGATGACGGCATCGCCATGGGCCATGACGGGATGCTGTATTCACTGCCTTCGCGCGACCTGATCGCCGATTCAGTGGAATATATGGTCGATTCGCACTGCGCAGACGCGCTGGTGTGCATTTCCAACTGCGACAAGATCACGCCGGGCATGCTGCTCGCTGCGCTGCGGTTGAACATCCCGACGGTCTTCGTCTCGGGCGGGCCAATGGAGGCCGGTCGGAGCGACTGGACGGGGACGGAAAAGCGGATTTCCGGCGTGGAAGCGCTGGTGGCACAGGGGGACCCGACCTCTTCCGACGAGAAGATCGCGCATTTCGAGCGCTCGGCCTGCCCCACCTGCGGGTCTTGCTCGGGCATGTTCACGGCGAATTCGATGAACTGCCTGCTGGAGGCGCTGGGTCTTGCCCTGCCGGGGAACGGCACTGTGCTGGCGACGCACGCAGACCGTCGCGGGCTGTTCGTGCAGGCGGCGCACCTGATCGTCAGCCTGTGCCGGCGCTACTATGGGCATGACGACCACAGCGTGCTGCCACGCGCGATCGCCAATTTCGAGGCATTCGAGAACGCCATGCGGTTGGACGTGGCGATGGGTGGTTCCACCAACACCATCCTGCATCTGCTGGCCGCCGCGCATGAGGCCAAGGTGGATTTCCGGATGCGCGATATCGACCGCATCTCCCGATCAACGCCGCACCTGAGCAAGCTCGCGCCTTCGAGTTCGGACTATTATGTCGAGGATGTGCACCGGGCGGGCGGCGTGCTTTCGATTCTGGCCGAGCTTGACAGGCTGAAGCTGATCCACCGCCACTGTTCCACCGTGCACGCCCCCACCATCGGGCAGGCGATCGACAGCTACGACATCATGGGATCGCCCAGCGAAGAGGTCGTGCACTTCTTCAAGGCGGCCCCAGGCGGGGTTCCCACCATCCAGCCCTTTTCGCAGAACAAGCGCCACGACGACCTCGACACCGACCGCGTGTCTGGCTGCGTGCGCGACGGGGCGCATGCCTATTCGAGCGATGGGGGGCTGGCGATCCTGTTCGGGAACCTGGCGCCAGAAGGCTGCGTGGTAAAGACGGCGGGCGTGGAGGAGAGCATCCTGCGCTTCACTGGCCGGGCGGTGATCTTCGAAAGCGAGAACGACGCCGAGGAGGGCATTTCCAACGGCGGAGTTGTGCCTGGAGACGTGGTGGTGATCCGCTACGAGGGGCCGCGCGGCGGGCCGGGCATGCAGGAAATGCTGAAGCCGACCAGCCTTCTGAAGGCGAACCGCCTGCACGACAGTTGCGCGCTGATCACCGACGGGCGCTTCTCCGGCGGCTCGGCCGGGCTGTCCATCGGCCATGTCTCCCCCGAGGCGGCGGCCGGCGGACTGATCGCGCTGGTGGAGGCGGGCGACCGGATCGAGATCGACATCCCCGAACGCCGCATCCATCTGGCGGTGAGCGACGAGGTGCTGGCGGAACGGCAGCGCCGGATGCTGGCCGGGCCGCGCCCCTGGCAGGCGGGCGAGCGCGAACGCCGCGTTTCGGAAGCGTTGCAGGCCTATGGCCTGATGGTGACCTCTGCCTCGACCGGGGCGGTGCGCGATGTGGCAGCCCTGCAGCGGCAGCTGCGCGAGCTGTATGATTTCCAGAGCCGGGCCACGGTGCCGGCGACTGAAAGCGCCGGCCGTGACTGACCAAGCAGCCGTGGCGCTGGCGCCCATCAGCCTCGACACCCGCTACACGGCGGGATCGGGCACCATCTTCCTGACGGGCATGCAGGCGATGCTGCGGATTCTGGTGGAGCAGGCGCGCGCGGATCGGCGGCAGGGCCTCGACACGGCAGGCTTTCTGTGCGGCTATCCGGGCTCTCCGCTGGGGGGGGTGGATTCCGAATATCAGCGCAATTCGAAGCAGTTCGAAGCGGAATCCGTTCAACATCAGCTGGGGCTGAACGAGGAGCTGGCGGCGACCGCCGTCTATGGCACGCAGCTGCTGCATCAGGTGCCGGGTGCGAAGCATGACGGCGTGTTCGGCATGTGGTTCGGCAAGGCGCCCGGTGTCGATCGCGCGGCGGATGCCTTCCGCCATGCCAATTACCACGGCGTGGCGCGAAATGGGGGTGTGCTGGTGGTGGCGGGCGACGATCCGCACGCGCGCTCGACGATCCTGCCCGCGGATTCGAACGTGATCCTTTCGAGCTTCTACATGCCGATCCTGTATCCGGGCACGGTGCAGGAGGTGATCGATTTCGGCCTGCACGGCTATGCGCTTTCCCGCGCTTGTGGCCTGTGGGTGGGATTGAAGCTGATCTCCGACGTGGCGGATGGCTTCGGCACGGCCAATGTCGATCCCGACCGCCTTGTGCCGGTGATCCCGGACGCGACGCTGGATGGCGCGCCGCTACAGCTTGACCTGAAGCCCAACCAGGCCGGTGCCCCGATGATCGAGCGCGAACGCGAGATCTATTATGGCCGGCTGGCCGTGGCGCGCGACTATGCGCGGCTGAACGGCATCAACCGGATCATGATCCCAGCGCCCGACGCGCGGCGCGGGATCGTAGCCGTGGGCAAGGCCTATCAGGATCTGCGGGAAGCCCTGCACGCGCTGGGATTGAACGACCGTGCGCTGAAGCAGGCCGGAATCCGCCTGCTGAAGATCGGCATGCCTTTCCCGTTCGACGAGACGATCGGGATCGCTTTTGCAGAGGGGCTGGAAGACGTGCTTGTGGTGGAAGACAAGCGCCCCTTCGTGGAGACCTTCCTGAAGGAAGCCCTGTATGGCCGCGAAGGCGCGCCGCGGGTGGCCGGGAAGAAGGACGCCGACGGCAAGCCGTTGCTGACGGCAAGCGGCGAACTTTCCGTCGACCTGATCCGGGTGGCGGTCGCGCGCTGGCTAGGGTTGGCGGAAAGCCAGCCGGCTGTCCTCACCCCGGCGCAGATCGTGCCGCTGGCGGAAGCGCGTTCCCCCTATTTCTGTTCGGGCTGCCCACACAACCGCTCGTTGAAGACGCCCAAAGGTTCGGTCACCGGGGCCGGGATCGGTTGCCACATCATGACGCTCTGGATGGGGCCGGTGATGGGCGACGTGGTGGGCTATACGCAGATGGGCGGTGAAGGGGCGCAGTGGGTGGGCCTGTCGCGCTTCACCGACACCGGGCATTTCTTCCAGAATCTGGGGGACGGCACCTACGCCCACTCGGGCAGCCTGGCGATCCGCAACGCGGTCGCGGCGGGCACCAACATCACCTACAAGCTGCTCTATAATTCCGCTGTCGCCATGACGGGCGGGCAATCGGTCTTTGCCGGGCAGCCTGTCCGCTCCATCGTGGATCAGCTGGCGGCCGAAGGCGTGAAGCGCATTATCGTGACGGCAGATGAGCCTGAGCGCTATCGCGGCCAGCAGCTGAGCCCGATCGCCACGGTTCGGCACCGGGATGAACTACAGGAGGTGCAGAAAGAGCTGGCAAGTGTCAGCGGCGTGACCGTGCTGATCCACGACCAGCAGTGCGCGGCGGAAAAGCGCCGCCTGCGCAAGCGCGGCAAGCTGGAAAGCAAGCCGCGCCGGGTGCTGATCAACGAGCGGGTGTGCGAAGGCTGCGGCGATTGCGGCGTGAAGTCCAACTGCCTGAGCGTGGAGCCGGTGGTGACCGAGTTCGGCCGGAAGACTCGGATCAACCAGACATCGTGCAATCAGGATTTTTCATGCCTGCTGGGCGATTGCCCTTCGTTCATGACGATCGAGGGCGCTGCCGCGCCCCGCCGCCGCAAGCCTGTGGTGATGCCGGAGATCGCCCTTCCCGAGCCGGTGTTCTGCGTGCCGGAAGCGGATTTCGCCATCGTTATGGCGGGGATCGGCGGCACGGGCGTGGTGACGGTAAACCAGATCTTGGGCATGGCCGGCGCGCTGGCGGGAAGAACCGTGCGCGGCATGGACCAGACCGGATCAAGCCAGAAGGCAGGGCCGGTGGTTTCCCACCTGCGCATCGCGATGGAAGAGCGGGCAGGCGCCAGCCGGGTTCCGGCGGGCGGCGCGGACCTGTTTCTGGCCTTCGATCTTCTGTCGGCGGCGGACCGTTCCAACATCGTGGTCGCCAGCCCGCAGCGCACGGTGCTGGTGGCCAATGGCGACGCGGTGCCCACGGGGGCGATGGTGAGCGATGTGAACCGGATCGCACCGCCATCCGAGATGCTGCGCGGGCGCCTTGCCGCCGTTACGCGCCCGGACCCGATCCTGATCGACGCGCTGACGCTGTCTCGCCGGTTGTTCGGCAACGAGGTGGCCGCCAATCTGCTGCTGGTGGGGGCGGCCTATCAGGCGGGGGCGCTGCCGTTGCCGTTGAACGCGCTGGAAGCGGCAATCCGCATGAACGGCGTATCGGTGGAGGTGAACCTCAACGCCCTGCGCTGGGGGCGGATTGCGGTGGCCGAGCCGGCCGTGCTGAAGTCTCTGCTGGAGCCGGAAGCAAAGCCGGCGGCGTCGCGCGCGGCCGTGGAGCCGGATCTGCAGGCGGCGATCGCCCATCTGGACCTTCCGCCCGAGCTTGCCGACCGGGTGCATCTGCGGGTGGCGGAGCTGGTGGCCTTTCAGGATGCCGCTCTGGCAGGGCACTATCTGTCTCGGCTCGGGGTCGTTCGGGCGGCAGAGATGCGCGGCGGAGGGGCCGACACGCGCCTGACTGCGGCGGTTGCCCTCAACCTCTACAAGCTGCTGGCCTACAAGGATGAGTATGAAGTCGCCCGGCTGATGGTGGCCCATTATGACGAGGCGCGGGCTTCGGGCGAGATCAACAGCACGCAAAAGGTGAAGTGGCTGCTGCATCCAACCTTCCTGCGTGCGCTGGGGGTTCGCAAGAAGGTGCATCTGGGGGGCTGGTTCATCCCGGTTGCACGCGTTCTGGCGCGGATGAAGGGCGTGCGCGGATCCGCCTTCGACCTGTTCGGCGCGACCCGGGTGCGGCGGGCGGAACGGCAGTTGATAACCGACTATGAGGCGATCATCGACGATGTCGCAGGACGGATCGGTGTCGACGACCATGGCACGCTGGTGCAGCTGCTGGAACTGCCCGATCTGGCGCGCGGCTATGAGGATGTGAAGTTGCGCAACATCGATCGGCTTCACGAGAGACACGCGGAGCTGCGCGAGGAACTGGGTCAGAAAAAGCCAGTAACCGCGAAATGGGTTAAGGCGCATATGGGCGCTTAAGCTCCTTCGTTCCCGAGCGATTTCGCCAGTGCGCCAGTTTGAAGGAAGTATGGACACTGACCGTTCACCTGCCTCAACGTGTGTTCAGTTCAGGGCGCGGCAAAACTCTGTCTGGCAGCGCCACGCCCACGCTTCCGGCCCATCGGGCCCACGCATCCTGCATGGCCTGGAATCGTTGCGGCTGGTCGGCCGAGAGGTCCCGCGTTTCGCCGGGATCCTGCGCCAGGTTGAACAGTTTCCACTTGCCATCGCCGATATCGGTGATCTTCCAGTCGCCCTGGCGCAGCTTGCGCGAACCGAACAGTTCGCCGCCGATTGTGTCGGTCGGGCCGCGAACGGCTTGCGCTGTGCCAGCGAGGACGGGTTTCCAGCTATTGCCGCTGATCGGCTTTACGGCCTGTCCGGCAACTGTCCGCTTTTCGGCGACCCCTGCGAAGTCGAGGACGGTGGGTGCGACATCGGTGATGTGGGCATTCCAGCGCGCGATGCCGCCGGCTTTGGTGACGCCCGGCACCTTCAGGATGGCCGGCGAACGGGTTCCGCCTTCGCTCTGGAAGGCCTTGTAGAGCCAGCTTGGCGAGGTGGCCGCCTGCGCCCAGCCCGGGCCATAGCTTTCATAGCTGCTGGCGGCTCCCAGGTTGGAGAGACTGTTGTCGACCTTTGCAAGCCGCTCGGATAGCGGCCCCAGCTTCAGGTCGGAGACATTCATCCCCTCCGCGCCATTGTCGGAGAAGAAGAGGATGACGGTGTCATCATAGCGGCCCTGCCGCTTCAGCTCGGCGACGACGCGGCCGACATTGCTGTCGAGATTGGCGACCATCGCGGCATAGATTTCCATGAGGCGGGCCTGTTTTGCCTGTTCCGCCGGGCTGAGCTCGGCCCATTTCCTGCCCTGTATCTCGTGCGGGACTGTGCCCGGGGCCAGCAGCCCCAGCTGCGTCTGGCGGGCCAGGCGTTCCGTGCGCAGGGCTTCATAGCCCGCGTCGTACCGGCCCTTGAAGCGGGCAATGTCCTCCGGCCGGGCCTGAAGCGGCCAGTGCGGGGCGGTGAAGGTGAGGACGGCGAAGACGGGCTTGTCTTTCGGCACATTGCCGAGCTGGCCGATCAGCTTGCCGGCGAAGGTGTCCGACGAGAAGAAGTTGGTGGGAAGCACGGTCACCGGCTTGCCGTTTTCGCGGTAGGTAGCGTTGAAGACGGTGAGATCCTGCGAAGCGCCAAGGCCGAAATGGTTGTGCCCGCCCTGCAGCAGGGTGAAGCTCTGCTGGAAACCGCGGGCGTGCGGGTCCTGCTCCGGCGTCAGGCCCAGATGCCATTTGCCCGACAGCAGCGTCGCATAGCCCGCTTCGCCAAGGCGTCGCGCGTGACCGCCAGCAGGCCGAGGTTGATTCCGACCTGCGCGATCTCGCCGACGACCGCGGTACGATGCTTGCCGAAGCGGCGGCCGATCTTCAGCCAGATCGGGCCGGCGGCGATGCCAAAGGCGAATTGCAGCAGATAGAGCCCGGCGCCCCATTCCGGGCGGCCCATAACGAAGCTGACATAGAAGACGATCAGCGAGGCGCGGATGCCCTGCCCCAGCGACACGGCGAAATCCGAGGCGAGGATGCGGAGCAGCAGGCGGTCGGAGGCGACGGCGTGCAGGGTTTCGCCGAGGCTGGCGCGCTCGCCCTCCGGGCCGGGCTTCGGCTCGGGGAAGGAGCGCAGCGCCAGCGGCACCGAGATGGCGAGGGTGACGAGTACGAAGCCGCCCATCGCCGCCAGTTTCAGCGCGTTGTCGCCCGGGCGGACCTGATCGAGGAAAGTCGGGATGAGAAGTGTGGCGAACAGCGCTGCGGCGGTGGAGACGTGCAGGAAGGTCTGCACGCGGGTGCGCTCGTGATATTCGCCGGAAATCTCGCCCGTCCAGGCCGCAAACGGGATCTGGATCATCGTCCAGCCGAGGTAAAAGGCAAAGAGGATGAGGCCGAGCGACAGCGTCGTCACCTCGCCCTGCGGGAAGAACAGCAGGAAGGCGAACAGCCCAAACAGCACGGCGCCGGCGGCGATCCACGGCTTGCGGCGGCCCCAGCGGCTGCGCGTGCGATCGGAAAGCGCGCCGATCAGCGGATCGGTGACGGCGTCCCAGATGCGGCAGACGAGAAACAGCAGCCCGAGCATCGCCAAAGGCACGCCATATTGCTGGGCGTAGATGGCGGGCAGCAGCACGCCGAGCGGCAGCCCGGCAGTGGCCATCGGCCAGGCGAGCGACGACAGCGCCGCCAGCCTTCCGGCCGGAAGCTGCGTCGAACGCGTTTCGGCATATCCAGGCAGGAAGGCGATACTGGCCATGGTCAGAACCTCGAGCGCAGGGTGACGCCCCAGGTGCGGGGTTCGCCGAGGATGGCGGTGACCACGCCGTAGGCGTTGGGGGAGAGCGTCTGGTAGTGATCCTTGTCGAGCAGGTTGCGGGCGAAGACCGAGAGATCGAGGATGCCGTCTTCGCTGCGGAGGCCGATCCGCCCGCCCAGCAGGCCGTAGCCGTCCACCAGCGACCAGCGGCTGTTGGAGACGTTGGTGTAGTAGCTGGAGCGGTAGTTCCAGTCGGCGCTGGCATAGAGTTCGGAAGCGCGCCCCCCGATGGAGCCGACCGGCTGGCTGCCGTCAGCGTGAGCCGGCGGTCGAAGAACTGCGACTTCAGCCCGACTTCGAAATTGTCGACGGTTTCCGGCTTCACATCCGGTTCGATTCCGGCCGGAAGTACCGAAAGGTTGAGGCCGCCGGACTTCTCGCCGCGCTGGTATGAGGCATAGACGATGGCGTCGCTGCCGACCTCATAGGAGGCGTTGACGAGCCCGGAGAGACTGGTGTTGCTGAAGCTCGATTCGACGCTGGCCACAGGGTTGAAGCTGTTGCGGATGCCCTGTGCGGCGGCAGCGAGTGCCGGTGGCAGCAGGCTCAGGTTGGCGCCGGATGCCTGCCACTGCGAATAGGTGCCGCTTTTCTTCTCGTGCGTGAGGCGGAGACCGCCGGTTAGTTTCAGCCGGTCGGTCAGCGACCAGCTGAGCTGGCCGAAGCCGGCGTAGCTCCAGGTGCGCGGATCGGAATAGCTCTCGGCGACGAAGCCGCTGATCGCCGGCACCGAAACGGCGGCAGGAACGGCCGGCAGGAACCAGTTCGGTGCGGCGCTGCCATAGCCGGTGGCGCCATAGCCACGGATGACTTGTCGGAAATAGTAAAGCCCCACCTGCCAGTCGAGCGTGCGCTCGCCATTGGAGCCAAGGCGCAGTTCCTGGCTGAACTGGCGCTGCCGGTTTGCCTGCTGGGCGACGGTGATGGCGGGAAGGCCGATCTGGTCGCCGTCGTTGGCGGGGTTCCAGTCCCACCAGCGGGCTGCTGTGATAGAGGTGAGGGTGGCGCCGCCGAGATCCCAGTCGACCTGGCCAGATACGCCATAGCCGTCCATGTCGGCGCGGAAGCGGCCATCGGCATCGACCTGGCGATCGAACGGCGTGAAGGGCAGCGGTGTGTAGCCCGCCCGGGCGACGCGTTGGGCGAAGTTGTTGGCGATGACGGCGCCATTGTCATACGCACTGAACTGGCTGACCAGCGACTGGACGCAGCATTCCGTGCGAGACTGCGACAGGTCGCCGATGATGCGGATTTCGAGGGCGTCCGCCGGCCGCAGCAGCAGCTGTCCGCGCAGTGAGAGGTTGTCCTGATCGAACACGTTACGATCGGTGTGGACGTTGTGGATCGTGCCGTCGCGCTTGCTCCAGGCAGCGCTGAGGCGGAGCGCGGCGACGTCGGCGATCAGCGGCCCCGAGGCGGAGAAGCGCCATTCCTTGCGGCCATAGTTGCCGAAGCTTACTTCCGCCCTGCCCTCCGGCTCGAAGCTGGGGGCGCGGGTGGTGATGTTGATGGCGCCGGCCGTGGTGTTCTTGCCATACAGCGTGCCCTGCGGCCCGCGCAGCACTTCCACCTGCTGCAGATCGACCAGATCGAATTGCGACTGGCCGATGCGGCCGTAATAGACGCCGTCGATGAAGATGCCGACGCCCTGCTCGAAGCCGTCGCTCGCCAGTGCCACGTTGGAGCCAAGGCCGCGAATGTTGATGTTGGTGTTGCGCGGGTTGAACGAGAAGAGCTGCAGCGAGGGGACCAGCTGCGAAATCTGCTGCAGGTTGACCGCGCCGGTCTGCGCCAGCGTGTCGGCAGAGACGACGCTGAAGGCAACCGGCACATCCTGCGCGCGCTCTTCGCGGCGACGGGCAGTGACAAGGATGTCGAGCGAGCTGTCGGCGAACTCACCGGCATCTGCGGCCGCGTCGGCGGCCGCAAGCTCGATGGTTTCGGCTTGCTGGGCGCTCGCAGCATAGGGGGCCGCCAGCAGCGTTGTCGCAAAGGCAAGCGGAAGCGTTCGCGTAGATGTCACGCGGGAAAAACCTTTCAGGAGGCGGGGCATGGCTCCGCCGTCGCGCGAAAGGCGCGTGGGCAGGCGGGCAGGCCGGAATTATGGAGGGAGAGGAGGCCCGGGGGTCGTCAGGTGCTGGCGTGTATCATCATGTCCATCCTTCACTTGGGGTGGAACACGAGGCCTGACGTTGTCGCCTGGGACTGCGTGCGCTTTAGCCGTTGGTGTCGCGGGGCAATCTGCTTTCAAAGTCCGCGGAGCCTGATGAGAGGACGGCTCGTTCCTGTTTCTCAACTCTATTGGTAGAATTTATAGATGCCAGAAAGAAAATCTGTGGACGGGCGTAGTGCGGCTCAGCGGCTGACGATATCGCCGGAAACGGTGACGCGCTCCAGCAGCCGGTCGCTTTCCTCGAACTCGATATCCAGGACTGGTGGCTTCGGCCCGAGGTGAACGGGGTGCACTGCATCGATGTCGGGGCGGAAGAGCCGGTGTTGAAGGCGAAGGTATCGCGCTGATTTGCCTCCGGCGGGCAGGGTTCTGCCCTGCACCCGGCAGGGGAATCTGTCCCCTGCACCCCGGTTATGGGGGCGAAACTTCCCAAACTTCACGCTGACTCGTGCGCATGGGCGCGGGTGCGCGCGTAGCTTTTGACGGAGATGTAGGACAGCGGACAATGCGGGTTGGCAGTGCGCCTGCATTCGGCTGTGGTGGCACGGATTGGGTCGTGTAGGACAGACCTATGCCGTGGCTGCTCCCCCGACGTTTCGGTCGTCAGGACCCTGCCTTGTCGATCTCGAAACCTGCCTGCTACAGCTTCAGCTGGGCCGGAGAATTAAGTATACTGTCCCCGGAATTCTGCTGTCCCGGGAATTCTGGCAGGTGCACTGAGGTCAGGCGCTATGAAGCCTGCGGACGTACTCATCGAATACATCGTTCGAAATGGAAATAATTTAATGCTAAATACAAGATCCGCACAGGCGCTGCAGCGAGCCGGAATCCCACGTTCCCAGTGGAATGCTGTAAATGTTACTGGAAATACTGCAGAAGAGGCACGATTAACTGCGCAACTGCGACGCAATGGTCTCCATAGCACCGGAATATTAAATCCAACTCCTGGGCCGAGGTGATCAGTGGATACGAAGCATCCTATTTATACAGTGCCCGCGCCATCAACTGATTTTACACGAGAGGCCTACTTGGACTGTTCTGGTATTATTCCGACGATCCGATATCAATATAGCTCAGATGAGGGGATATTGAATTCTGGAATCAAGTTTAATCAGATTTTTGCATTTCGAAATCGCTGCGAACGATTATGTACTGCTTGGCATATTGAAGATGCATACGACACTTTAGTTGAAATAATTGATTCTTCGTGGATAGTTGAATTGGGACGAGACGTTCCGGCGCCTTACATTTCCGATTGGAAGCCTCGACACTTCATGATCTACCTCGATAGCGTTGGATGTTTTGAGTTTCTAGCAAAAGATTGGGAGCCATTGCCAGAAGTTCTTGAAATTATCGATTAACCATATTCAAAATCGACATCCGAAGATATAATTTATGTCTTGTCAATTATACATCATAAGAACGAATTTAAGCGTATTTGTTCGGCTCTGAATTGCGTATTGTGTAACTGATTTAGATGGTTCCCGCCGCTCTCTGACAGCCGCACGTCGGCACTGAATCAGCCCTAACCGCCTCCCGCCGGACGCTGGTGACGTTAGGCAACGGGACGAGCAGCAGCTTTGGCTATGATGGTCAGGGTCGTCTGCAGGGCCTGTCGCACGATCTATCGGGCACGGCCTCGGATGTCAGCTGGAGCCAGGGCTACAGCCGGGTGGGTCAGATCACCAGCAGCAGCCGCACGAACGACGCCTATGCGTGGAGCGGGCATTACAATGTGCAGCGCGCCTATACGACGACCGCGCTGGACCAGTATGCGAAGGCCGGCAACACCCCGCTGAGCTGGGACGGCCGCGGCAATCTCTCGCACGCGGGTCCCGACGTCTATGCGCATGACAGCGAGCATTCCGGGGACAGTATACTTAACCCGGGTGGGGCTTCGACAAGCTCAGCCTGAGCGGGTTTTGAGGTGGGTTTCGAGGTGGGTTTTGAGGTGGGTTTTGAGGTGGGTTTTGAGGTGGGTTTTGAGGTGGGGTTTGGTCGGCGTTTATGGCTGAAGTGTCGCGCGACGCGGACCCGGCGCTGCAGGCAATCGAGAAAATTCAGCCTCGCCCCAACCTCTCCGATCTGCCACCAAACATCGAGGGTGCAGGGAAATCATTGGACGCCTGCCCCGGACTTGCCTGCCCCTGCGAAAGCAGGGGATCCGGGGGCCGGGTGGCGGGCAGAGCCCGCCCCGCCGGAGGCGAGGCTCAGTCGCGGAAGCCGGGGCTTTCTCTGTCCATTTTGCGGAGGAGCGCTGGCCAGGCGAGGAGGTTGCCTACCATTTTGAGGCCGGCGCGGCCCTGGTCGGCGGATTTTTCGGGGGTGCCTTGCGGGGGGTGGTTGAGGAGTTGCAGGCCGCCGGAGAGGGCGTGGATCTGGGCTTCGCAGGCGCGTTCGAGGAAATAGAGGCGGATGAAGGCTTCGCCTACGGTTTCACCTACTGCGAGAGTGCCGTGGTTGCGGAGGATCATGGCGTTTTTGCTGCCCAGGTCGGCTACCAGTCTTTCGCGTTCGTCGAGGTCTACGGCGACGCCTTCATAGTGGTGGTAGGCCAGTTCGTCGCGGATGAGCATGGCGGTCTGGGTGAGGGGCATCAGCCCTTCGGACTGGGCGGAGACGGCCTGGCCCATGGGGGTGTGCAGGTGCATGACGGCGTGGGCGTCTTCGCGGGCCATGTGGACGGCGGAGTGGATGGTGAAGCCGGCCGGGTTGGTGACGTAGGGGGTTTCCATCACCGGGTTGCCGTGGATGTCGATCTTTACCAGCGACGAGGCGGTGATTTCATCGAACATCAGGTTGTAGGGGTTGATGAGAAAATGGTGCTCTGGCCCCGGCACGCGGACCGAGAGATGGGTGAAGATGAGGTCATCCCAGCCATAGTGGGCGACCAGCCGGTAGGCGCAGGCGAGATCGACACGGAGCGCCCATTCCTCTTCGGATACCTGCGAGCGGACGTCTGCCAGAGACCCGGTGGATTGCGGTTTCAGTTGCGTGGCCATCATCTTCTCCCTTGGGCGAGAAGATATCGTGCCGGGGGCCGTTGCGCGACCCTTTCTTGAGAGAGTCTGCGATGCGGTATTGAACCGGCGTTTGGGGCGGGCCATGACTGCGCGCGATCGGCCTGTCATCGATTGCGTTTATCCGCCGGGGGAAAAGGAAAGCACATGGGTGACAGACATGAGTGACAGACATGAGTGACAGACATGGGTGAAAGGGATTTCTCGCGGCGGGATCTGCTGGCGGCGGGTGCCTTGGCGGGCACGGGGCTGCTGCTGCCGGGCGATGCCTGGGCGCAGCGGAAGAAGCAGCAGCCGACGATATTGGGCGGTTTCAGCCATGGGGTGGCGAGCGGCGAGCCCGGGCCGACGAGCATGTTGTTCTGGACGCGCTATCAGGGGACGGGCGAGCGGGTGGTGCCGCTAAGCCTGGAGATTTCGAGCGATCCCAGGATGGCGCGGGCGAAGGTGGTGGCGGAGACCTATGCCGATCCGAGCCGCGACTGGACTGCACGGACGGTGGTGAAGGGGTTGGCGCCGGGGCGGGTCTATTATTACCGCTTCATCGGGCCGGAGAAGAATGTGCGTTCGGAGATCGGGCGGACGAAGACCTTGCCGGAGGGGGCTCCTGGGGCGTTCCGGATGGGGGTGTTTTCCTGCTCCAACCTGCCGTTCGGCTGGTTCAACGCCTATGGCCATGCGGTGGCGGCCGACGACATCGATCTGGCCGTGCATCTGGGCGACTATATCTATGAATATGCGCGGGGCACCTATCCGGCAAAGGCGGTGGACGGGCGGGTGATCGAGCCGGCGGGCGAGGCGGTGCGGCGGCAGGATTACTGGGCGCGCTATCGGAGCTATCGGGCGGATGCGGACCTGCAGGCGCTGCATGCGCGGGTGCCCTGGGTGGCGATGTGGGACGACCATGAGATCGCCAACGATGCCTGGCGCGGCGGGGCGGAGAACCAGCAGCCGAACGAGGGGGTGTGGGCGGATCGGGTGAAGGCGGCGACTGCGGCCTATCGCGACTGGATGCCGGTTTCGGACCAGAGCTGGGCGACGTATGACATCGGCCGGCTGGCGACGCTGTACCGGCTGGATACGCGGCTGGCCGGGCGGGACGAGCCGCTGGACGTGGGCGAGGCGATCAAGCGCGGGCCGGATACGATGACGGCGCTGAAGCGGCTGCGGGACGAGGATTGGGTGGCGGGCAACCGGCAGCTGCTGGGGGTGCCGCAGGAGCAGTGGCTGTTTGGCGAGATGCAGGCGGCGGCACGGCGCGGCGTGCGCTGGCAGGTGCTGGCGCAGCAGGTGGTGATGGGGAAGCTGAAGGCGCCGGCGGGGGCTTCGCAGATGGCGGGGCCGAATGCGGGCGGGCAGGTGGCCGCGGCGCTGGGGGCGGCGGAAATGGCTTCGCGCGTGGGGCTGCCGTTCAACCTGGATGCGTGGGACGGCTATCCGGCGGCGCGGGCGCGGGTGCTGTCGACGGCGCAGCGGCAGGGGGTGGATCTGGTGGTGCTGGCGGGCGACAGCCACAATGGCTGGGCGAGCGATCTGGTGAACGACGGGCGGCCGGCGGGGGTGGAGTTTGCCGGGCAGTCGGTGACGTCTCCGGGGCTGGAGGCCTATCTGCGGGCGGCGGAGCCGGGGGCGCTGGCTGCTGCGATGGTGGCGGCGAACCCGACGCTGAAATGGGCGGATACGTCCGGGCGGGGCTATATGCAGGTGACGCTGACGCCGGCGGAGGCGGTTTGCGAGTGGCGGTTTACGGCGCCGGTGACCGGGCATGCGCCGAAGCTGGCGAGCATGACGCGCGGGCGAGTGGGTGCGGGGCAGAAAAGGTTGCAGATGGGCTGAAGCCGGCCGCGACTATGGCGCAGCCGTAGCTCGCGGACCCGGCGCAAGCCCGGCCGGCGAGGCTGGGGCCTGCAGGCCCCCGAACTCGTCCGACGACGCGGCTTTGCCGCGTTCTTCTTCTGGCTTGCCGGTGCAAGCGGAGAGGGCGGGCTGTGCCCGGCCCCCGCGTCCGTTTTGCTTGCGGCCATCGGTCGTGCGGTTTAAGCCCCCCGCCCATGATACCCCGTTATTCCCGCCCCGAGATGGTGGCCATCTGGTCGCCCGAAACCCGCTTTTCGATCTGGTTCGAGATCGAGGCGCATGCGACCGAAGCGCTGGCGAAGCTGGGGGTGGTGCCGCAATCCGCGGCCGATGCGCTGTGGAAGTGGTGGGCGACGAAGCCGGCCATCGATGTGGCGGCGATCGACGCCATCGAGGCGGTGACGAAGCATGACGTGATCGCGTTTTTGACCTGGGTGGCGGAGCAGGTGGGGGATGAGGCCCGCTTCATGCACCAGGGGATGACGTCTTCGGATGTGCTGGACACCTGCCTGTCGGTGCAGCTGGTGCGGGCGACGGACATCCTGCTTGCCGACATGGATGCGTTGCTGGCGGTGATCCGCCGGCGGGCGTTCGAGCACAAGATGACGCCGACGATCGGGCGGAGCCACGGCATTCATGCGGAGCCGGTGACCTTTGGGTTCAAGCTGGCGCAGGCCTATGCCGAGTTCGACCGCTGCAAGGCGCGGCTGGTGGCGGCGCGGGCGGAGATTGCGACCTGCGCGATTTCGGGGGCGGTGGGGACGTTTGCGAATATCTCGCCCCAGGTTGAGGCGCATGTGGCGGAAAAGCTGGGGCTGGCGATCGAGCCGATATCCACGCAGGTGATCCCGCGCGACCGGCATGCGATGTATTTCGCGACGCTGGGGGTGATTGCCAGCAGTATCGAGCGGCTGGCGATCGAGGTGCGGCACCTGCAGCGGACCGAAGTGCTGGAGGCGGAGGAGTATTTCGCGCCGGGGCAGAAGGGCAGCTCGGCGATGCCGCACAAGCGCAATCCGGTGCTGACGGAGAATCTGACCGGGCTGGCGCGGCTGGTGCGGTCTGCGGTGACGCCGGCGCTGGAGAATGTGGCGCTGTGGCACGAGCGGGATATCTCGCACTCGTCGGTGGAGCGCGGGATTGCGCCGGACGCGACGATCACGCTGGACTTTGCGCTGGCGCGGCTGGCCGGGGTTGTCGACAAGCTGCTGGTCTATCCCGAGCGGATGCAGCGCAATCTGGACCGGATGGGCGGGCTGGTGCATTCGCAGCGCGTACTTCTGGCACTGACGCAGGCGGGGGGTTCGCGGGAGGCATCCTATCTGATCGTGCAGCGCAATGCGATGAAGGTCTGGGAATCGGATGGTGCACTGCAGCTAAGGGATCTGCTGGGGGCGGACCCGGATGTGACAAAGTGCCTAAGTGACTCTGAACTCGACTCTCTCTTTGGGCTTGATCATCATTTTGGCAGTATCGATGCCATATTCGAGAGGGTGTTCGGTTCGGCGAACTGAGCTTGTTTGCTGCACTGCATCGAAAATGGCGAGGTGTGTAAACTTTGCTTACATTTTCGGGTCCAGCTGTTTTGTAAGCTGTTGATTCAAGGGCATTAGAAGTTTGGCACGATGCTTGCATCCCTTGTTGGTGGATTTAGTTTCCAACAGAGGAGCAACCGAATGAACTTCAAGTTTGCGCTTCCGGCACTGGCCCTTGCGGCTGCTGCTGGCTTTACCGCCCCGGCCAACGCCGTGGTCCCGGTTTATTCGCCGATCAAGACGCCGAACACCGCGAGCTACAGCTTCACGGCTGCTAGCGACGGTGAAGTCGGCTTCTACTGGCTGGGCGGCATCACCGTTTCCTATGGTGCCCAGTTCTCGTACAGCGTGAACGGTAGCGCCTTCACGCCCGTGATGTACAACTTCACGACGGCGCCGGGCGCCTATTTTGATCTCGGCGACTTTACCGCCGGCGATGAATTCGTGTTCAAGCTGACGCTGACCAAGCCTGCTGTCGTTGCCGGCAACGAGATTTTCTCGGATCCGGCGCTCAACGGTGGCGGCCTGCAGGAAGTTTACTCGGCCAGCTATGGTGGTGGTGACTTCGGCGTTCCGCTGGGCGACTATACCTATCTCGCTTTCGAGGACATCATGGGCTACCACGATGGAAACCGGAAGAGCGACTTCGACTATAATGACGACCAGTACGCCTTCGTGAACCTCTCCAGCGGTGTCGTGCCTGAGCCCGCCACCTGGGCGATGCTCATCGCTGGCTTCGGCATGGTTGGCTTCTCGCTGCGTCGCCGCAAGACCACGCTGTCGGTCGTTTCGGCCTGATTGCAGCGCTGAACTGAGAATAGGGGCGGGGCCGGAAACGGCCCCGCCCTTTTTCGTTGTCCGTCCCTCGCGGCGCCGGCTTGTGCGGAACGGTGCGCGAACTTGACTTTTGGCGGGTGGCGCGGCATAGGCCCGCCCGCACTGCACCCGAAACCTGTTTTCGCGTGTCCAAGGATGCACGCCGGTCAGCGAAGGTTCGCCCACCGGCGCGTTTTGCGTTGTGCCCATGCGATTGGGCCGGCGGGGACATGGCGAGGCGGGGGCCTTCGTAACCGGAGACCTTCCTAACCGGAGACGGGGCAAATGGAGACGATGACGCCGTGACCTTGAAGGTGAAAGCCTGATGTTCGAGAGCCTGTCCGAGCGCCTTTCCAGCGTGTTCGACAAGCTGCGCGGTCGCGGCGCGCTGAACGAGCTGGAAGTGCGCGCCGCCATGCGCGAGGTGCGCATTGCCCTGCTGGAAGCCGATGTCGCGCTGCCGGTGGTGAAGGACTTTGTCGACCGGGCGACCGAGCGCGCCGTCGGCGCCGAAGTGCTGAAATCGGTGACGCCCGGGCAGCAGGTCGTGAAGATCGTCAACGACTGCCTGGTGGAAACGCTGGGCGGCGAGAATGCCGAGCTGGAGCTGGGGGTGACCCCGCCTGCCGTCGTCATGATGGTGGGTCTGCAGGGCTCGGGCAAGACGACGACGACGGCGAAGCTGGCGAAGCTGCTGAAGGAAAAGCGCGGAAAGAAGGTGATGATGGCGTCGCTGGACGTCAATCGCCCGGCTGCGCAGGAACAGCTGAAGGTGCTGGGCGAGCAGGTTGGCGTGGCGACGCTGCCGATCATCGCCGGGCAACAGCCGGTGGATATCGCCAACCGGGCGCTGCAGGCGGCGAAGCTGCAGGGCTTTGACGTGCTGATGCTGGACACCGCCGGCCGGCTGCATGTCGACCAGGCGCTGATGGCGGAGATGAAGGCGGTGTCGCAGGCATCGATGCCGGCGGAGACGCTGCTGGTGGTCGATGCGCTGACCGGGCAGGATGCCGTGAACGTCGCCGAGAATTTCGGCCGCGAAGTGCCGCTTTCCGGTGTGGTGCTGACGCGGATGGACGGCGATGCCCGTGGCGGCGCGGCGTTGTCGATGCGCTTCATCACGGGGAAGCCGATCAAGTTTGTCGGCACCGGCGAGAAGATCGACGCGCTGGAGGCCTTCCATCCGGAGCGTGCGGCCGGCCGTATCCTGGGCATGGGCGACGTCGTTTCGCTGGTGGAGCGCGCCGCCGAGACGATCGATGTGGCCGAAGCCGAGGCGATGGCGGCGAAGCTTGCCAAGGGCAAGTTCGATATGACCGACCTGCTCGCGCAGTTCCGCCAGATGAAGAAGATGGGCGGGCTGGGTGCGCTGGCGAAGATGCTGCCGGGCATGGCCAAGGCCGAGCAGGCGATGGCTGCGGGCAAGGTCAACGACAAGTCTGTTGCGCGGCTGGAAGCGATCATCCTGTCGATGACGCCAAAGGAGCGGGCGAAGCCGGAGATCCTGAATGCGCGGCGGAAGATCCGCATCGCCAAGGGGTCGGGCGTGACGGTGCAGGAGGTGAACAAGCTCCTGAAGATGCACGCCGACATGGAAACCGCGATGAAGCGGCTGAAGAAGATGGGCGGATTGGGTGCGCTGGCCGGCATGTTTGGCGGCGGCGGGATGCCCGGAATGCCCGGCGGTGCCGGCGAGATGCCGGCGCTGCCGCCGGGCATGATGCCGAAGCTGCCCGGTGGTTTCAAATTCAAGCGATGAGGCCGCATGGCTTCGAGCAGAAATACAAGTTTAAACAGAGACTTAGATAGCAAGGAAGAAGATCATGGCAATTTCCATTCGACTGACGCGCGGTGGCGCGAAGAAGCGTCCGGTTTATCGTATCGTCGTGGCCGACAGCCGCGCCCCGCGCGATGGCCGCTTCATCGAGAAGATCGGCACCTATAACCCGCTGCTGCCGAAGGATTCGGCCGAGCGCGTGACGCTGGACACCGAGCGCGCTTCGCACTGGCTGTCGGTTGGCGCCCAGCCTTCGGACCGCGTGGCCCGTTTCCTGGATGCCGCCGGCCTGCGCACCCGAGCCGCCAGGAGCAACCCTTCGAAGGGCGAACCCGGCGAAAAGGCCAAGGAACGTGCCGAAGTGAAGGCGCAGAAGGCGGCCGACGCTGCGGAAGCGGCCGCTGAAGCTGCTGCTGCCCCGGCGGTGGAAGAAGTGGCCGCCGAAGAGCCTGCGGTTGAAGTGGCGGCTGAAGCGCCTGCTGAAGAAGCTGCCGCCGAGCAGGCTGAAGGCTGATTTCGGTGGGCGCCGGGCGGCCAGTCGTTCTGGCGGCTGTCGCCGGCGCCCGTCCGGTGGTTCTGGCCGCCGTGGCCGGCGCCCACGGTATCACGGGCGAGGTGCGGTTGAAGTTGTTCACCGCCTCGCCCGATGGCGTGAAAGCGCACAGGCAGTTCGATGCGGGTGGGCGGATGCTGACCCTGAAGGCCTTGCGGCCCGGGCCGCAGGGTGCTGTTGCGCGCTTTGCCGAGATCGGCGACCGGACGGCGGCGGAAGCCCTGCGCGGGACGCTGCTGACGGTGCCACGCGAAAGCCTGCCGGCCTTGCCGGAGGGCGAATATTATTGGCACGACCTGGTCGGACTGCCCGTGTTCACCTCGGATGGGGTGGAGGTGGGACAGGTGATTGGCGTCGAGAATTATGGCGCCTCGGATGTGCTGGATATTTTGAAGGCTGCCGGCGGAAGCGTGCTGGTGCCTTTGATACCCGCGGCTGTGCCTGAGGTGGGCGAGCGGGTTGTTGTTGCGGCGGAGTGGCTGGTTTAGTATATACAGGTCGTATATACGGAGATGGGCCATGGGTGTGCCGCGCAGCACGAAGGTTTTCAAATCGGGGAACAGCAAGGCTGTGCGGCTGCCGGCGGACTATCCGCTGGAGCTGGGGCAGGAAGTGATCGTGCGCGAGGAACAGGGGCGGTATGTGATCGAGCCTGTAAGATCGGCGCGCGCGCGGGCGCTGGATGACCTCTATGGTTCGGTGCCGGGGCTGAAGCCCATTCCACCCGAGGACCGCGAGTTTGAGGAGCGTAAGCTGGACTGGCACCTGCTGGGGATAAAGCTTGATTGAAGCTCGGCGATTTCTGCTCGACTCCAATATCTGCATTGCGTTTCTCGGCGGCGGCCGAGAGGGTCTGCGGAAGCGGATGCGAGAGCATGAGAGGCAGCTTGTGACCTCCAGTATCTGTTTTGGGGAAGTCATGCTGGGATTCCGGCGATCGGGCAGCGACGAGGGCGTGGCGCGCGAGCTGTTCGGCTTTGTGAAAGTGCTGCCTTACGACGAGGCGGCCGCCGAACAATATGCTGGCCTGCCGTTTAGGCGCGGACGGCTGGATCGTCTGATCGCCGCGCAATGCCTGAGCCTTGGCGCGGTTCTGGTGACCAACAATGTTCCGGACTTCGCCGATGTGCCCGGCCTTTCCATCGAGAATTGGCTGGCATGAGCTGGCGGGCGCAGGTCGTGACGCTTTACCCGGAGATGTTTCCGGGGCCTCTGGGCGTGTCGCTGGCGGGGCGGGCGATGGCGGAGGGGGCCTGGCGGCTGGACGCGTTGCAGCTGAGGGATTTTGCCGAGGGGCGGCATCGGAACGTGGATGACACGCCCTCTGGCGGTGGGCCGGGGATGGTGCTGCGGGTGGATGTGCTGGCGCGGGCTGTGGATGCCGCGCGTGCGGCCAGCCCCGAGGCGCCGGTGCTGGCGTTGACGCCGCGCGGGCCCCGGCTGACGCAGGAACGGGTGCGGCAGCTGGCGGCGGGACCGGGCGTTACCTTGCTGTGCGGGCGATTCGAGGGATTCGACGAGCGCATCTTCCTGGGGCGGAATGTGGAACCCGTTGCTTTGGGGGACTTTATTCTTTCCGGCGGAGAAGTTGCGGCGCTGGCGCTGCTGGATGCTTGTGTTCGGCTGCTTCCTGGCGTAATGGGCGCCGCTTCTAGCGGAGACGAAGAGAGCTTTGAAAAGGGCCTTCTGGAATATCCGCACTATACCCGACCCGCCGTGTGGGAGGGGCATGGAATACCCGAGGTTCTGACTTCTGGTGATCATGGGAAGATCGAGGCCTGGCGCAAGCAGAGGTCACACGAGGACACGAGGCTATGGCGGCCTGACCTGCTGGAGGAATAATTCCCGAAGCATCCGCCCTCTGGCGACCCAACCAGCCCCCTAGAGGGCAGATTCCCGTGGGCCACAGGGTTCGCGGGGGGATATGGAGACAAGAATGAACCTGCTTCAGACCATCGAAGCCGAGAATATTGCCAAGCTGAAGGCCGCTCGTGCTGTTCCCGATTTCCGCCCCGGCGATACGCTTCGTGTCGGCGTGAAGGTGAAGGAAGGCGAGCGCACCCGCGTGCAGCAGTTCGAAGGCGTGTGCATTGCGCGCGCGAACAAGGGCATGGGCTCCAGCTTCACGGTTCGCAAGATCAGCTTTGGCGAAGGGGTGGAGCGGAACTTCCCGCTCTACTCGCCGATCATCGAGACGATCGAAGTCGTCCGTCGCGGCGCCGTGCGTCGTGCCAAGCTGTATTATCTGCGTGGCCGCTCCGGCAAGTCTGCCCGTATCGCCGAGCGCCGCGATGCGCGCCCGGTTGCCGAAAAGACCGAAGCTTAGGATTCCCGATGGCCGGCGTGTTTCCCGCGCCGGCTTCCGGACAGATCGATGCCGGTGTGCACCGGCTTGCGGTCCGTGTCTATTTCGAGGACACGGACCTTTCCGGCATTGTCTATCACGCCAACTATCTGCGCTTCATGGAGCGGGGGCGAAGCGATCTGCTGCGGGTGTTGGGGATTGCCCAACGGGCGGCGTTCGAGGCTGGCGAGGGCGTCTATGCCGTTGCCGATCTGCAGATCCGCTATGTGCGGCCGGCGCGGCTGGAGGATGATCTGGTGGTGGAAACGCGTTGCCTTTCGATTGGTGGGGCGAGCGTGACGATGGACCAGCGTATCCTGCGTGGGGGTGAGCTGCTGATCGAGGCGACGGTGCGGGCCGGGTTCCTGACGCCTGAGGGGCGTCCGCGTCGGCAGCCTGCCGATTGGGTGGAAAAGTTCCGCTCCATGCTGCCGCATACACAGGCTCGATGAGCTTTGCGCATTGAGTTTGGCCTTTCGGCCGGCGCGCGGACTCTTGAGCCGGGCCGTTCACATGCCGTAAAGCCGTTGAACGACATTTCGGAGATGTAACCCGATTTGGCCCGCCCCCAGCCGGAGTGACGCGTTGAACGAAGTGATGTTGAAGACCGCGGAGACGATGTCTCCCTGGGCGCTGTTCCTGCAGGCCGATATTGTCGTGAAGGCGGTGATGATCGGGCTGCTGCTGGCGAGCGTATGGAGCTGGGCGATCATTTTCGAGCGGACGCGGCGGCTGAAGCAGATCGACCGCGAGGCGGCGGCCTTTGAAGAGAAGTTCTGGAAGGCGAAGACGCTGGACGAGCTGGACGCGGTGAAGGGCCAGCATCCGACCGCCGACCTGTTTCGCGCCGGGATGGACGAATGGCAGGCCTCGGTTGAGGGACGTGCGAACGTCGACCGCGAGGGCGTGCGGGCGCGCCTTGGCAATGTGATGGCGGCCTCCATCGACCGCAGCGTTTCCGACCTGTCCGACCGGCTGAACGTGCTGGCGACGATTGGCTCCGTGGCGCCCTTCGTGGGGCTGTTCGGGACGGTGTGGGGGATCATGCGGGCGTTCATCGCCATCGGCGTCACGCAGAATACCTCGCTGGCAGTGGTGGCGCCCGGCATTGCCGAGGCGCTGTTTGCAACCGCCATCGGCCTCTTTGCCGCCATTCCCGCCGTGATCGGCTATAACCGGCTGCTGCACCGGATCACCCGGCTGGAAGATCGGCTGCAGGGCTTTTCCTCGGCTTTTCATGCCCTGATGTCGCGCGAGTTGGATGGCGTGAGCTGATGGCCATGGGTGTAGGCCAGAGCCGGAAAAGCCGGCGGCGGCAGCCGATGGCCGAGATCAATGTCACGCCGATGGTGGACGTGATGCTGGTGCTGCTGATCATCTTCATGGTGGCGGCGCCGCTTCTGGTGACGGGCGTGGCGGTGGATCTGCCGAAGACGGCGGCGAAGGCGCTGCCGAGCGATACCGAGCCGCTTTCGGTGACCATTGACGGGCAGGGGCGGCGGTCGATCGGGGACGAGCGGCTTTCCGATGCGGCCTTTGCGACGCGGCTGGCGGCGCTGAAGCAAGCGCGGGGCGAGGATGTGCGGGTGGTGATCCGGGCTGACGCCGGCTTGCCTTATGGGCAGGTGGCGAGCCTGCTGGCGGATGTGACCGGGGCCGGCTTTTCCAGGGTGGCGTTGGTGAACAGTCCGCAGGCGCCGGAGCCGAAGGGGTGACGGAAGGGCGCGCGCTCTTGCTGGCGGCGGGTCTGCACCTGCTGTTGCTGCTGGGGCTCTCTTTGGGGCTGGCGAGCCATTTGTCGATGGTGGCGGAGCCGGATGTGACGCCGGTGGAGTTTGTGAACATCACCGATGTGGCGCAGGTGACGGAGCCGCCGAAGCCTTCGATGGACGCCGCGCCGCGCGAGGCCGGGCCGCCTGCGCCTTATGAGAGCGTGGCGGAAGCGCCGGTCTTGCCGACGCCGCCTGCCCCCGATGTGAAGGCGCCGGACGATACCGCGCCGCAGGATGCGATTGCCGAGCAGGCGGCGAAGGCGCCGAAGCCGAAGCTTGCGCCGCCGGCCAAGGCGAAGGAGAGCTTTGACCCCGGGGCGATGGCGAGCCTGATCGACAAGTCGAAGCCCGAGGCGCCGGTGAAGCCGAAGGACACGTCGCAGTTTGCGAAGACGATCGAGAAGGCGATTCCGAAGAACTCGAAGCTGTCGGCGATCCAGGCGGCGACGCTGGAGCAGGCGATCCGGGCGCAGATCGCGCCGTGCTGGAACCCGCCGATCGGCGGAGCCGACGTTTCCGGGATGACCGCCGTGCTCCGGATCCGGCTGAACCGCGACGGCAGCGTGGCGGGAGCACCGGAATTTGTCAGCCAGACCGGCGCGACGGCCGGGAACCAGGCCTATGCCCGGGCGTTTGTGGAGACGGCGAAGCGGGCGGTGCTTCGCTGTGCGCCGCTGCAATTGCCCGATGACCTCTTTCCATACTGGAAGGAGTTTGAACTGAACTTCGATCCGAGGCTGATGACATGATCCTGCGATTTCTTGCGCTGCTGCTGCTGGCTGCTCCTGCGATGCTGGCGGCGCCGGCTGCGGCCCAGCTCAGGATCGACATTACCAGCGGCACCGAGGCGCCGATGCCGATTGCCGTGCCGGTTTTCCCGACCGGGGCTTCGGCGCAGACGGCGGCCGGGAATACCGCCGAGCTGGGGCGGCAGGTGGCGGGGATCATTTCCGCCAATCTGGCCGGCTCCGGGCTGTTCAAGCCGATTTCGGCCTCCGCCTTTCCGGCTCCGGGCGTCGGAGAGGTGACGGCGCCGCAGTTCGCGGCATTCCGCACCGCTGCCGCGCAGGCGCTGGTGACGGGGTTCGTGACGGCAAACCCGGACGGGACGCTGACCATCGGCTGTTACCTCTATGACGTGTTCTCGGAAGAGGAGCTGATCCGGCAGGGCTTTACCGTGACGCCGGCGGGCTGGCGGCGGGCGGCGCATAAATGCTCCGACCTTGTCTATTCGCGGCTGACGGGGGAGAGCGGCTATTTCGACAGCCGCATCGTCTATGTGGCGGAAAGTGGCCCGCGCACGAAGCGGGTGAAGCGGCTGGCGGTGATGGACCAGGATGGGGCGAACCACCGCTTCCTGACGAGCGGGCAATCGCTGGTGCTGATGCCGCGCTTTTCGCCGGTGAACGAGACGCTGAGCTATATGAGCTTTGCCGGCGACCGGCCGCGGGTGATGATCTACAATATCTCGACCGGCGCGCAGCAGACGGTGGGCGAGTTCGACAGCATGAGCTTTGCCGGGCGCTTTTCGCCGGACGGGCGGACGCTGGTGTTCAGCGTGACGCGTGCCGGCAACAGCGACATCTATGCCTATGACGTGGGAACGCGGGCGACGCGGCGGCTGACGAACGGCAATTCGATCGATACCTCGCCCAGCTTTTCGCCGGATGGGCGCAAGATCGTGTTCGAGAGCGACCGGGGCGGTTCGCAGCAGCTGTATGTGATGAATGCCGATGGATCGGGTGCGCAGCGGATCAGCTTTGGCGACGGGCGGGCGGCAAGCCCGGTGTGGAGCCCGCGCGGCGACCTGATTGCCTTTACCCGGATGCAGGGCGGCAAGTTCCGTGTGGCGGTGATCAAGCCCGATGGCTCCGGCGAGCGGCTGCTGACGGATAGCTGGCAGGATGAGAACCCCAGCTGGGCGCCGAACGGGCGGGTGATCCTGTTCAGCCGCACCGAGCGCGGCGGCAAGTCCAGCCTGCGCTCGATCGACCTGACCGGGCGGAATGACCGACGGATACCGACACCCCTGGAAGCGAGCGACCCGGCGTGGGGTCCTTTGTTGAAATGACCCCGACAGTTTCCTGTGGTCGGCCTCTCGGCCGACGCGGGGCCGTTGTTGAAATGATTCCATTCGGGAGAAAGCATGCGTAAGGAGACAAGAATGAACAGCAAGGCCCTTCCCCTGATCCTGATCGCGGGGGCGCTGGCAGTGGCCGGCTGCACCAAGAACCGCGATGTGCTGCCGCCCGAGGCGTGGCAGCCGGCGCCGGCGCAGCCACCGGCGAACAATGCCATCGACCAGGCGGGCACGGTGCCGCCGGCCGAACCGGTCGGATCTACTGCCCTGCCGGGCAGCCAGGCGGCGCTGATCGAGGCCGCCGGTTCCGATACCGTGCTGTTTGCGCTGGACAGCTATGGGCTGGACGAGCCGGCGCGGCAGATCCTGGGCGCGCAGGCCGGCTGGCTGGCGCAGAACAGCAATGTGCGGGTGACGATCGAAGGCCATGCCGACGAGCGCGGGACGCGGGAATATAATCTGGCGCTGGGCGAGCGTCGCGCGAATGCGGCGAAGAATTTCCTTGCCGCGCAGGGTGTGGATGCTGACCGGATGTCGATCATCAGCTATGGCAAGGAGCGCCCGGCGGTTGATGGCTCGAACGAGGAAGCCTGGGCGAAGAACCGTCGCGCCGTGACGGTGGTGACCGGAGGACGTTAAGTGTCGCATCGACCCTGGCGGGACATTCACCGCCGCAAATCCCGGCAGATCATGGTCGGCAAGGTGCCGGTGGGCGGAGACGCGCCCATTGCGGTCCAGACCATGACCAACACGCCGACCGAGGATGCGGCGGCGACCATCGACCAGATCCGCCGGTGCGAGGAAGTGGGCGCGGACATGATCCGCGTGAGCTGCCCGACGGTGGAGGCGACGGCGGCGATGCCGCTGATCACGCGCGCCGCCAAGGTGCCGATCATTGCCGACATCCATTTCCACTATAAGCGGGCGCTGGAAGCGGCCGATGCGGGGGCTGCCTGCCTGCGGATCAATCCGGGCAACATCGGTTCGCCCGAGCGGGTGAAGGAAGTGGTGCGGGCGGCGAAGGCGAATGGCTGCTCGATCCGGATCGGGGTGAATGGCGGTTCGCTGGAAAAGCACCTTCTGGAGAAGTACGGCGAGCCTTGCCCCGAGGCTCTGGTGGAATCCGCGTTCGAGCATGCGAAGCTGCTGGAGGATGCCGACTTCCACGCGTTCAAGATTTCGGTGAAGGCCAGCGACGTGTTCATGGCGGTCGCTGCCTATAACGAGCTGGCGGCGCGGTCGGACTATCCGCTGCATCTGGGAATTACCGAGGCGGGCGGGTTGATCGGCGGGACGGTCAAATCCTCGATCGGGCTGGGCATGCTGTTGTGGGGCGGGGTGGGTGACACCATCCGCGTATCGCTGTCGGCCGAGCCGGAAGAGGAAGTGAAGGTTGGCTATCACATCCTGAAATCGCTGGGCATCCGGGCGCGGGGCGTGAAGATCGTTTCCTGCCCCAGCTGCGCGCGGCAGGGTTTCGATGTGATCCGCACCGTGGAAAAGCTGGAGAAGCGGCTGGCGCATATCACCACCGAACTGAGCCTGTCGGTGCTGGGCTGCGTGGTGAACGGGCCGGGAGAAGCGCGCGAGACCGACATCGGGCTGACCGGTGGCGGCAACGGCAAGCATATGGTCTATCTGTCGGGCGTGACCGACCACCATGTGGCGGACGAGGCCATCGTCGAGCATATCGTGAAGCTGGTGGAGGCGAAGGCCGACCAGATAGAACGGGCGAAGGCCGCCGATATCGAGGCGGCTAAGCTGGCTGCGGAGACTTTGCAGGCGGCCGAGTGAGCATTTCCATTCGGGCAGCCACGGCGGACGACGCCGGGCATGTGCTGGCGCTGGTGAAGGCGTTGGCCGAATATGAGAAGGAGCTGGACAAGGTGAAGATGACGGAGGCCGGCGCCCGCGAGGCGCTGGCGGCCGGGTATGTGCGCGCCTTGCTGGCCTTTGACGGTGAGCGGGCCGTGGCGATGGCGCTGTATTTCTTCAACTTTTCCAGCTGGACGGGGAAGCGCGGCTTGTTCCTGGAGGACCTGTTCGTGGCGCCGGAGGTGCGCGGGCAGGGGCTGGGGCTGACGCTGCTGAAGCGGCTGGCGGGGATGGCCGTGGCCGAGAATTGCGGCCGGATGGAATGGAATGTGCTGGACTGGAATGTGAGCGCCAAGGGATTCTATGAAATGCTGGGCGCGCGGCACGCCACGGGTTGGGAGACCTGGCGACTGGAGGGCGAGGCGCTGCAGACGTTGGGGAGCTGATCGCGCCGGAATGGCGGGAAACCGGGGAGAGGCATTCGATGTTCGAGCTTTATGGGCATCCTTTTTCGTCGTTCACCTGGAAGCCGCTGATTGCGCTTCATGAGCGGCGGGTGGAGTTTCGCTTTCGCAACGTGGACCCCGGGCATCCCGACAACTCGGCGCGGTTGGCGGAGATGGCGCCCATCGGCCAGTTCCCGGTGCTGGTGCATGGCGAGTGCGAGATCTGCGAAAGCAATGTGATCATCGAATATCTGGACCTCCATGCGCCGGGCGATCCGCCGATGGTGCCCCCTGACCCGACGGACGCGCTGGAGGCGCGGATGATGGCGGAGATCTTCGACGATTACGTCAACGAGGTGATGCAGAAGGTGGTGAACGATGCGCTGGCGCCGGAAGCCGAGCGCAGCGTGCGGGCGGTGGTGCAGGCCAAGGGGCAGCTGCTGCGCAGCTATGGCTGGCTGGAGAAGAAACTGGCCGGGCGCGAATGGGGCTCTGGCGGGGATTTCGGAATCGCGGATTGCGCGGCGGCGCCGGCGCTCTTCTATGCCGACTGGGTGGAGGCCATTCCCGATAGCTGCCCCGGCCTGCAGGCCTATCGGGCGCGGTTGCTGGCGCGGCCGTCGGTGGTGCATGTGGTGGATGAGGCACGGCCGTATCGGCGTTATTTTCCCTTGGGGGCACCTGATCGGGACTGAGGCGGCTTTTTTGCCTCCGGACGGCGGGGCTTGCCTTACTTGATTGGCGGAAGATCCACCGTCTGCTTTTCGGTTTCGATGAGAGCCATGGTCTTGCCGTCGCTCTTGCGGGAGAGGGTGGCGCGGTAGCGGAGGCGGTCGCCCTCTGTCTGTTCGGCGTGGAGGCGATAGACGAGGATTTCGTCGGGCATGGCGTTGGCGAAATAGCATATGTCGCGCAGCGTGGTGCTGCGGCGGGACAGCAGCTCGGGGCCGAAATGGCGGGCGGCGCAGATGTCGGCGATCATCGGATAGGCGGCGAAATAGAGCAGGCCGACGCCGTTGATGTCGTGCACCGGCTGCATTTCGTAGCTGGTTTCGAAGAGGGCGGGCGGCAGCTCCTCGGCGCGCAGCGCGCGGTAGCCGGCGGCGAATTCGGGGGCGGCCGTGAGGCTGGGGATTTCGCAGCCTTCGGGGATGACCGGCTGGCCCTTCATCAGCGAGGTGTTGGCGCCGGCCTCGCCGAACTTCGAGAAGCTGGTCATCAGGGAGGCGTGGGCCGTGGCGGTTTCGCCGCTGATTTCTATGTCGCCGAAGAACATGCCGGCGCCGAATCGGCTGGGGGCGAGATCGAGGAGCAGCTCCTGATTTTCGCGGAAGTCGGTGAGCGGGGCCTGCAGCTCCAGGCGGATGCGGGTGAAGGTGGCGTAGAGGCGGCTGCCTTCGCTGTCTGCGATTGCCGAGGAGGGCGTTTCGAGGCCCTTGCACAGCGTGTGCCAGTGCAGATCGCCCATTTCCTTGAACAGCCAGGATTCGGAGAGGCCGCGCATCGCCATCTGCGGCATGTTGATGACCTGTCGCCGGGCTTCGGAGGCGGGGCGGGTGCCGGCGGTGGTGACGGTTTCGCTGGGGGCTGCGGCTGTCTTGACGGATTTTTTGGGTTTCGCTGCTGGTGCGGCGGTGGTGGTGGAGCCTGCGAGGGACAGCAGATCTGCCGGGGATTGCAGGGCGCCCCATTCGCGGTCGCTGATCTGGCCGCCGATCAGCTGCTCGATGCCGATGCGCAGGGTGATGAGGCCGAAGCTGTCGATGGACAGGCGGTTGAAAGGCGTTTCCGGGTGCGCTTCATCGAAATCGGGGATTTCGGTTTTCAGCAGCGTGAGAAGTTCGGCCTTGCCGGCGCGGGCGAGCGGGGAGGCGCTTTCCGCCTTGTAGACATAGGGCGGCGGCAGATCGCGGCCCAGATGCGCGAAGAAGGGGGCGGCGGTTTCGCGGCTGGGTTGCAGCAGGAACAGGGGAGCGGCCTTGCCGGCGGCGGCGAGTTCCTCGCGGCTCAGCTCCCACCAGCGGCTGGCCTCTATCACGGCGATGGTGTCGGGATCGAAGCGGAAGCGGGCGAGCTTGCCGGGGGCTCCCGTGACGATGGCGTAGGGGGGGACGTCCCTGGTGACGACGGCGCCGGCGCCGACGATGGCGCCGCGGCCGATGTGGTTGCAGGAGGGGGTGATGATGGCGTTGTGGCCGATCCAGACGTCGTCCTCGATCACCGGGGCGATGAGGTGCAGCTGGTCCTTGCCGACGAGCCCGAACTGGCCGAGGTAGAAATAGGGGTGGGTGCTGAGCGCGCTGATCGGGTGATCGGCATCGAGCAGCCGCGACGAGCGGGCGATGGAGCAGTAGCGGCCGATGCGGCTGCCGGGCGGGATGCGCCAGCGATCGAAGGCGCCGATGGTGTAGAGGCCGACTTCGATATCATAATGCTGCTTGAAGTAGGCGCGGAGCTCCGGGCTTTCATATTCGCGCCGGCTGTGCAGGCGGACCATGGCGCGGTCGGTAAGATTGCGGACGAGGCCCATGCTTGCTCCCTGCGTTGACGCGGGGTTGATGCGGTGCGGGTGGGCAGGCTGTCAAGTTGTTGCAGTGCAGCATGGCGCGGCTTTGCGTGTGCGGCGTGCTGCTGCTAGGCGCGCACGCCATGAGCGATGTGAAGCAGCAGAAGCCGGCGAAGGCGCAACCCGTGCGGGGCATGCAGGATTTCCTGGGAGATCAGGCGGCGCGGTTCGAGCATGTGGTGGAGACGTTCCGCGATGTCGGGCGGCGCTTCGGCTTCAAGGGCGTGCAGGTGCCGGTGGTGGAGTTTACCAGCGTGTTTGCGCGGACGCTGGGCGAGACGACGGACGTGGTTTCGAAGGAAATGTACACGTTCGAGGATCGCAACGGCGAATCGCTGACGTTGCGGCCGGAGTTTACGGCGGGGATCTGCCGGGCCTATATCTCGGAAGGGTGGCAGCAGTTTGCGCCGCTGAAGCTGGTGACTGCGGGGCCGCTGTTTCGGTACGAGCGGCCGCAGAAGGGGCGTTATCGGCAGTTTCACCAGATTGATGCCGAGGTGATTGGGGCGGCTGAGCCTGCGGCCGATGTGGAATTGATCGCCTTTGCGGATTTGCTGCTGAAGGAGCTGGGTGTTGCCGGGGTGACCCTGCAGCTGAATACGCTGGGCGATGCGGAGACTCGCGGGAAGTGGCGCGAGGCGCTGGTGGCGCATTTTTCGGCGCACCGAGATGCGCTCAGCGAAGAGAGTTTGAAGCGGCTGGAGACGAATCCGCTGCGGATTCTGGATTCGAAGGAAGCGCAGGATCGGCCTCTGGTGGAGGCGGCGCCTTCGATCGACGGCTATATGAGTGCAGAGGCGGGCACGTTTTTCGAGAGTGTGCAGAGGGGGCTGCAGGCTAGCGGGGTGGCGTTTGAGCGGGCTGCGCGGCTGGTGCGCGGGTTTGATTATTACCGGCATACGGCTTTTGAGTTTGTGAGCGATGCCCTGGGTTCGCAGGCGACGGTGATTGGCGGCGGGCGCTATGACGGGCTGATCGAGAGCATGGGCGGGCCGAGCACGCCGGCGGTTGGCTGGGCTGGTGGGATCGAGCGGTTGATGATGCTGGCGCCATTTGAGGAGCCGCTCGAAGGCATGATCGCTGTTACGTCTGAGGATGGGCGCTCAGACGATTATTGTCACGAGTTGGTAGCTGCACTGCATTCGGTGGGTTTGCCGGCAGAGGCAGTCCTGGCGGGCTCTCCCAATAAGCGCTTCGAAAAGGCCAAAAAGAGACAACCGAAAATCATTCTAATGGTTAACGCACCGACGTTTGGAAGCAAATCGGTTGGCGTCGAACCAAAAAGAGGAACCGATTCTAGAGATGAAACACTCATCTTTGCCAATGATATCAAGAATGCCTTGGCGAACGGTCATGCGTTGGATTTTTCAGGCGACCAAAATGAAGACGGGCCAGGCAATCTCTCATTCTTTTCCAGGACATAGGCGCTGATGGTGCATCTGCCCGACCAAAGGCTGGCGCAGCTGATCCAACGGCATGAAGCGCTGGCCAGCGAGATGTCGAATCCGGCTTTGGAGCCTTCGCGTTTTGTTTCGCTGTCCAAGGATTATGCGGAGCTGACGCCTGCCGCGGATGCGGCGCGCGCGGTGGCGGCTATGCGCCGGGAGCTGGCGGAGCTGGAGGCCTTGGTTGGCGATGCGTCTGCCGATGCCGAGATGCGCGAGCTGGCGGCGGAGGAATTGCCGGAGCTGAAGGCCAGGTTGCCGGAGGCCGAGCGGGCCCTGGCGCTGAAGCTGCTGCCCAAGGATTCGGCGGATGCGAAGCCGGCAATTCTGGAAATCCGCGCCGGGACCGGGGGGGATGAGGCGGCCTTGTTCGCGGGCGATCTGGCGCGGATGTACCAGCGCTATGCCGAGCTTCGCGGCTGGCGGGTGGAGACGATCAGTGCTTCGCCGGCGGAGCTGGGCGGCTTCAAGGAAGTGGTGATGGGCGTGAACGGCGAAGGCGTGTTTGCGCGGATGAAGTTCGAGAGCGGCGTGCACCGCGTGCAGCGGGTTCCGGCGACCGAGGCGCAGGGGCGCATCCATACTTCGGCGGCGACGGTGGCGGTGCTGCCCGAGGCCGAGGAAGTGGATGTGGAGATCGCCGACAAGGATCTGCGCATCGATGTCTATCGGTCTTCGGGGCCGGGCGGGCAGAGCGTGAACACCACCGACAGCGCCGTGCGGATCACGCACCTGCCCAGCGGGCTGGTGGTGATCCAGCAGGATGAGAAGAGCCAGCACAAGAACAAGGCGAAGGCGCTGAAGGTGCTGCGCAGCCGGCTGTATGACATGGAGCGGGAGAAGCTGGCGAGCGCGCGGTCGGCGGACCGGAAGGCGATGGTGGGGTCGGGCGATCGGTCCGAGCGGATCCGCACCTATAATTTCCCGCAAGGGCGGGTGACGGATCATCGAATCAACCTGACGCTGCATCGGTTGCCGGAGATTCTGGAAGGCGGCGGGCTGGAGGAGCTGGTGACGGCTTTGATTGCCGAGGATGAAGCGGAGCGGTTGGCGGCGCTGGATGCCTGAGCCGGATGGCGACCAACATGCGTGATCGCCATGCGCTTTTGCGCGGGGCGGCGGAGACTTTGCCGGGCGACACGCCGCGGCTGGATGCGGAATTGCTGCTGGCGCATGTGCTGGGGGAAGAGCGGCTGGCTGTGCTGGCGAGCCGCGAGGCGGTGAGCGAAACCGATGCGGTGCGCTTCGAGCGGCTGCTGGCGCGGCGGCGGACGCATGAGCCGGTGGCGCACATCCTGGGAGAGCGGGAGTTCTGGTCCCTGCCGTTCCGGGTGAACCGGGATGTGCTGGTGCCGCGGCCCGACAGCGAGACGCTGGTTGCGGAGGCGCTGGCGCATTTTCGCGGGCGGCCGCCGGAGCGGGTGCTGGATCTGGGGACAGGATCCGGGGCCTTGCTGCTGGCGGTGCTGTCGGAATGGCCGGAGGCGCGGGGGCTGGGGATCGATCTCTCGGAGGCGGCGCTGGCTGTGGCGCGGGACAATGCCGCGCGGCTGGAGCTGGCGGATCGGGCGACGTTTCGGGCCGGCGACTGGGTAGAGGGGGTGGAGGGGCGGTTCGACCTCATCCTGTGCAATCCCCCCTATATAGAAGCGGGTGCCGAGCTGATGCCGGACGTGGCCTTGTTCGAGCCGGCTTCTGCCTTGTTTGGCGGGGTGGATGGGCTGGATCCCTATCGGCTGCTGTTTCCGCGCATGGCCGGGCTGCTGGCGCCTGGCGGGGTGGCGATCTTTGAATTCGGGGTCGGGCAGGAGGTGGCGCTGGGGGCGCTGGCGGCGGAGGCTGGGTTGGCATCGCGGTTGGCGAATGATCTCTCCGGGCGGCCGCGCGCAATTTTGTTGCGGGACGGGATGCATTGAGTCTGGCTCCAATTCTGCTTGGCAACCGGGAAATGCCCGTCTAGAGAAGTGGGGCAGCGCAGCCGGATTGAGCCGGCCGGCCTTGCCCCCATCCATCGCCGACCGGTTGAATGGCCGTTTGGTTCCCTGATTTGGGTTTACCTGAATTGGCGGTTTGGGGGGACAGGCAGGGCGGGATGGCGGGCCGTATGCTGCCGATGATCATGTGAAATCGGCGGCTTCGGGAATCCGGTGGGCTTTGAAGGTTCCGACTTTGGAATTCGGGCTACGTCCTGCGTGGGCGAGCCAGCGTGACAGGCGGAGTCTGCCTTCGGGGTTCTGGAAAGCGGGCAAGTTCGGGCGGTGGCAAAGGGTCGCCGGATGCCCGTCTGCAACCGGGTTGCAGGTTTAGAGGACTTAACGACGATATGCAGAACAGGCAGAGCGGTGGTCGACGGCGTCGCGGCGGTGGTGGCAACAACGGCGGCAATCCGCGCCCGATGGGGATGGCCTCTGGCGGACAGAGCGCGAACCGGCTGGACGTGAAGATGCGGGGCAATGCGCACCAGCTGCTGGAGAAGTACAAGCAGCTGGCGCGGGATGCCCACCAGGCCGGCGATCGGGTGGCGGCGGAATATTATCTGCAGCACTCGGACCATTATTTCCGCGTCTTGAACGATGCCCGCATCCGTCAGGAGGAAATGCGCGCGCGCCGCGGGGTGTTCGACCAGTTCGAGGATGACCAGCAGGGCGATGACGACGCCGGCATGGACGGTGGCGACGAGCAGCCGCGCGAGCAGGGCCGTGATGCCGGCCGGGACGGCAATCGCGATGGCAATCGGGACGGCAATCGGGACGGCAACCGCGATGGGAACCGGGACGGTGGCGAGCGGCGTCCGCGCTATGAGCAGCGGGACCGCCAGGATCGCGACCGCAATGACGGGGAGCGCGGTGATTCCGACCGGGGTGACCGGGGTGAACGGAGTGAGCGGCCGGAGCGTGGGGAGCGCGCCGATCCGGGCGAGCGTCCGCGCCGCTGGCAGGAGCGTAGGCCGGAGCGTGCCGAGCGGAGCCGGGATGCCGAGCAGGATGGCGGTCGCGTGATCGGCGAGACGATCGAGCTTCGGATGTCGGACGGCGAAGCGGCTCTGGTTGCTTTCGGCGGTGTTCCCGCACGCGAAGCGCCTGTTGAGCGCGACGTGGCGGCTGAACGGGAAGCGCCGGCGGAAGGGGCCGAGGAGGCGCCCAAGCCGCGGCGCCGTGGTCGTCCGCGCAAGACGGAGGCGGCGCCGGTGGAAGGGTGAGCCCTTAGTATCGGGCAATGGGTCGGGTTCGGCCCGCACCTCTTGTGGGGTGCACAAGGAGTCAGGGTGGAGTTCGGCCCCCGGAAGCGGTTTCGCTTCCGGGGGCCGATCCGTTTTATTCGGTTTCGTCGTCGGCGCCGCTGGCCGCCGAGAAGAAGACCAGGCCCATCAGCGCGGCGGTGAGCATCAGCGAGCCGATCACCGCGACGGCGATGGCGCCGATGAAGGGCAGCGGCATGGGCGTGTTGGTGTGGTGGAACCAGCCGAAGGCGAGCACGAGCACGACCAGGCTGGCTGCGAACATGAATTTCAGGAGCCGGACGAATCGGCGACGGGCGTCGGCGAATCGCGCCGCCCGATTCGGCTGTTGGGCATGCGACTTGTTCATGCTTTCCATTTGGACGGAATTGGGTGACATTCAAGCGACGAGAGAGAGCTGGGGGAGACTGGCGGATGGGAATCTCGAGCATATTGCGGACCAAGGGCAGCGAAGTTGCTTCGGTTGCGCCCGATTCGAGCGTCACGGACATTGTTGGAGAGCTGACGACCCGCCGAATCGGCGCGGTTCTGGTGATCGACTCGGATTCGGTGGTTGGCGTTGTTTCCGAACGCGATGTGATTCGTGGACTGGGCGGACACCAGGGCGAGGTGCTGAATCTGACGGCGCGCGACATCATGACGGCGCCGGTGATCACGATTTCGCCCCAGGATTCGATCGCCGACGCGATGGAATTGATGACGGATCGGCGGATTCGGCACCTTCCTGTGGTTGATTCGGGCGTTTTGGTGGGGCTGGTTTCGATCGGAGACCTGGTGAAGCGCCGGATCGAGGAAGCGGAGCAAGAGGCGCTCGCGCTGAAGGATTATATCGCGACGGGTTGAAACTTTCCGAAAATTGCGTAGAGTTGGCGGTCTGGCCCGAATTGGCCGCGTCGCTCCAAAAAAAGTGACGTTTCGATGAAAGGCCGGAAAAAACTTGTTGACGGGCAGGAGGGGCGTCGCCATAAGCCGCCTCACCAAGTCGCTACCGACTACGACGGCTCGCCGCTCTCCACCAGGAACTATCCTGGAGGACAGATGGCCGGCCGGTTTCGCCTTCGGGTGGAACGCTCCGCAAGGAGGTCTGGCAGGTAGGGGCGCTCCTTTACAAGCCGAGAGGTTTGGCCGGTGGTTAAAGACCGGCAGGAATTGGTGACGCTATTTCTCATTGTTGGTTTAGATGAAGGGACATGTGGACGGCGGTTCCACGTCCGGGGCTTCAAGGCTCGGTGTCGTGGTACTAAGTTCGTCTATATGTCTCAACGCATACGCTTGTGACAGGTTGTGATCTTTGGATCATGATCTGCAAATATAAGTCAGTAGACGTTGTGCAGAAGATGAGCTCCTTGAAACGGGCTTTCATTCGGAAATTCCATCCGGGTGATTGTTCGGAAATGAACTTGAGAGTTTGATCCTGGCTCAGAACGAACGCTGGCGGCATGCCTAACACATGCAAGTCGAACGAAGGCTTCGGCCTTAGTGGCGCACGGGTGCGTAACGCGTGGGAATCTGCCCTTGGGTTCGGAATAACAGTTAGAAATGACTGCTAATACCGGATAATGACGTAAGTCCAAAGATTTATCGCCCAGGGATGAGCCCGCGTAGGATTAGCTAGTTGGTGGGGTAAAGGCCTACCAAGGCTACGATCCTTAGCTGGTCTGAGAGGATGATCAGCCACACTGGGACTGAGACACGGCCCAGACTCCTACGGGAGGCAGCAGTGGGGAATATTGGACAATGGGCGAAAGCCTGATCCAGCAATGCCGCGTGAGTGAAGAAGGCCTTCGGGTTGTAAAGCTCTTTTACCCGGGAAGATAATGACTGTACCGGGAGAATAAGCCCCGGCTAACTCCGTGCCAGCAGCCGCGGTAATACGGAGGGGGCTAGCGTTGTTCGGAATTACTGGGCGTAAAGCGTACGTAGGCGGTCTTTTAAGTCAGAGGTGAAAGCCCGGGGCTCAACTCCGGAATTGCCTTTGAAACTGGAAGACTTGAACATGGGAGAGGTAAGTGGAATTCCGAGTGTAGAGGTGAAATTCGTAGATATTCGGAGGAACACCAGTGGCGAAGGCGGCTTACTGGACCATTGTTGACGCTGAGGTACGAAAGCGTGGGGAGCAAACAGGATTAGATACCCTGGTAGTCCACGCCGTAAACGATGACAACTAGCTGTCGGGGCACTTGGTGCTTCGGTGGCGCAGCTAACGCATTAAGTTGTCCGCCTGGGGAGTACGGCCGCAAGGTTAAAACTCAAAGGAATTGACGGGGGCCTGCACAAGCGGTGGAGCATGTGGTTTAATTCGAAGCAACGCGCAGAACCTTACCAGCGTTTG
>NZ_JADCUC010000002.1:240000-547556 GCF_016464365.1 Sandaracinobacteroides hominis
CGGACGGGAGAAGCGTCCGGGATCTCTGGTTTCTGGAGCGAGTTTCGTTCTGATTGCGTCAGAACGGCCGTTTTATCCCTTTTTTTAAGCGTGGGTTTTGAGTCGGGGAGGCCACCCGCTGGTAATGCGCTCTAGCCGGGCTGGGCGATGGCGCTCACGAGTGCGCGGTGCGACGGAAGGTCTGCCGCGGCGCGGTCGCCGAAGGTGCGGATCCGGCGGAATATCTTCTCGGCCGCCTTGGCGCCTTGCGTTTCGATAGCTGCCGGCAGGTCCGCGTGCGTGGCGTAGCCCATGCCATAGAGCACATATTGGTAGTTGAAGAAGGCGAAGCTTTCGACGTCGAGGGTGAAGTCGAAACGGCTTGGCGGCCGGTAGCGCCATTGCGCCAGCAGCTCCTGCAGGCGGGGCGTAATGGAGCTGGCGGAGGTATTCTCGCGCCAGAACGGTTCCGGACGTTCGCTGAGACAATAATGCAATTTCAGGAAGTTGATGATCGCTTCATAGCGGGCGGTCATCAGATCGTTGAAGCGCTTTGCCGGGGCGTCGACGGGGCCGATTTGCGGGAACAGCTCGGCGAGCATGGCGACTGCAGCCTCGATGAGGACCAGGCCGGTTGATTCCAGCGGCTCCAGGAAGCCGCCGGAAAGGCCTATGGCGACGCAATTCCTGACCCAGGGTTCGGGGCGGTAGCCCGGTTCGAATGGGAGCAGGCGTGGCTCGATGTCGGCGCGGCCGGTATAGGCCGTGAGGATGGCGAGGGCTTCGTCGTCGCGCATGTGATCGCTGGAGAAAACGGTGCCGATGCCGCGGGCGCCGGCGAGGCCGATGTCCCACGTCCACCCGGCCGCGTGGGCCGCTGCGACGGTCACGCTCTTGATGGGGGTTTCGGGGGTCTGAGCGGGCCGGCGAAGTCGCCTTCGCCCGGGCCCTTTGGGCCCAGCTGTGCCTGCACGACGCGCGACTGGATGGTTACCGCCTCCGCAAAGGGGAGGCGGGTGCGCGGGTCCTGCTGCAGCCAGTAGGGCACGAGGCTGAGGCCTTCGGCATAAAAGGGCGGTTCGAACGGGTGGATATAGCTGTGGCGTTTTCCGGTGCCGGGTGCGCGCAGCCAATCGTCGAAGCGGATGCCCTGCTTGAAGGTGGCGGCGGTGCTGCGGATGAAATGCGTTTCGTCGATGCCGAGGAATTGCAGGGTTGAGCGCATCGTCGGGAAGGCGCCTTCGCCTACGCCGATGGTGCCGATTTCGGGGGATTCGAGCAGGGTGATGCGGGGGCCGCCGGCTTCGCGCGGACCCAGCGCGCGGGCAAGAAAGGCGGCGGCCAGCCAGCCAGCGGTGCCGCCGCCGATGATCATTATCGACCGCATGCTCAAACTCTCACGAACAGATTCTTGAACCACTGCGGTCCGGCGCGGCTTGCCTGCCGCCAGTCGCCGTCTTCCTCCTCCGGCGCATAGCCCCAGGGATTGAACAGGCGGACCCGGCCTGCCTTGAAAGCGGCCGTGTTGCGGGTGACGAGGGTGAGGCCATGTTCGAGCGCGGTTGCTGCCATCAGCCCGTCGTTCTGGTCCGTGTAGGGCAGCGTCGCGCGGCGGCGGACGGTTGCGACATCAACGGGCAGGAGGCGGCCTTCGAAGGCGGGTACTACCTGCGTGGAAACCCGTTCGGCGAGGTCGGCGCCACCCTTACGGTCCTTGCGGCCGGTGTCGGCGGCGCCGGATTGCAGTTCGAGCAGGGAGAGGACCGAGAGGAAGAGATTGTGGCGGGGGATGCCGGAGGCCCAGGTGACGAGGCCGCGTTTTCATGGGCATCTGCCTGCCTTTTCGGCGGTAGCTGGCCGCCTTCCTTTGTAGGCACAAACCTATGTTGTGGCGCGTTGAACACAAGTTTGTCGAGGGCTGGGACAATCGGCAGCCTGCGTGGAAAATCTGCTTGCGCGCAGCGGAATCCGGCGGCCAATCCTTGCCATCGAGATGCCGAAGCGGCGCGGGGAGGATGAATGGACGAGTTGCTGGGCAGTCTGGAACACATGTTCTCGACGATGATGGGCGCCAATGGCCCGCCCGTTGCGGCTGCTGCGGCGAGCTATACGCCCACCGACTACAGCATCCATTTCTTCCTGCAGCTGGCGATCATCATCTTCACATGCCGGGTTGTGGGCTGGCTGGGGCAAAAGCTTCTGGCGCAGCCGCAGGTGGTTGGCGAGATGATCGCCGGGGTTATTCTGGGGCCGTCGCTGTTCGGGATGTTCTGGCCGGAACTGCAGGCGGCGATCTTCCCCAAGGAGACCAGGAACATTCTCTATGTGGGGTCGCAGCTGGGTGTCTCGCTCTATATGTTCCTTGTCGGTCTGACGCTGCAGACCGATCATTTCCGGTCGAAGGCGAAGAGCGCGGCTGCGGTTTCGGCGGCGGGTGTGATCACGCCGTTCCTGATCGCCATGTTGATCACGCCCTGGCTGCTGCAGGTGGATGGGCTGTTTGCGCCCGACATCACCCAGGCTGGGGCAACCTTGTTCATGGGCGCCTGCATTGCGCTGACGGCCTTTCCCATGCTGGCGCGGATCATCAACGAGCGGGGGCTGGCGAACAGTCCGCTGGGCACCTTGTCGCTGACGGCGGGTGCCTTTGACGATGCCGTTTCCTGGTGCGTGCTGGCGGTTGTGCTGGCGACCTTTGGCGGCACGGCCGGATTGGCGGTGGTCGCGATCGGCGGCGGCCTTCTGTATGCGCTGTTCCTGATGCTGTTCGGTCGCCGGTTGCTGGCGCCGCTGGGGCGGGCAGTGGAAAAGCGCGGCGAGATGAGCATGACCATCCTGGCGGTGACGCTGGGGCTGTTCTGCCTGTCGGCCTTCTTCATGGACGTGATCGGCATCCACGGCATCTTCGGTGGCTTTGTCCTGGCGTGTTCATGCCGCGCGGGCTGTTTGCGCAGGAGTTGAAGAAGAAGGTGGAGCCGCTTGCGGTGGTGATGCTGCTGCCGATGTTCTTCACCTATTCGGGTCTCAACACGCGGATGGACATGGTGAGTTCGTGGACGCTGCTGCTGATTGCGCTGGGCATCCTGATTGCCTCGATCGCGGCGAAGTTTGGCGCCTGCTATCTGGCGGCGCGGATTTCGGGGGAGGATAATCGCACGGCGCTGGGGATCGGGGCGCTGATGAATTCGCGCGGGCTGATGGAGCTGATCATCATCAACATCGGCCTGCAGAAGGGCATTATCGGGCCGGCGCTGTTTTCGATGCTGGTGCTGATGGCGATCGTGACGACGATGATGGCGGGGCCGCTGTTCGAGGCGGTCTATGGCCGGAAGGCGCGGGAGAGCGGAGAGCTGGGGGCGCTGCGGGCGGGTGAAGAGGACACGGATCTGGAGCCTTCTCCGACGATTTCGGGGCGTGTCTGACGGGATTGGAATTCGACTGTAATTTCATTCTTGCGGCTATTAGATTTCGAGTGTAATGCAATCTGGCTTTCGCAAGGAGAAGCCGGATGCCGTTGTGGACTGTCTATCATTCGCCGGGCGTGTTTTCGGATGCCGACAAGGCGGCGCTGGCGGAGGCGATCACCGATATCTATGGCCGGGTGATGCCGCGCTTTTATGTCGGCATCGTCTATCGGGAGGTTGCGCCGCAGGATATGTATATCGGTGGCAAGCCGGCGGGTCGCTTCGTGCGCTTCGTGATGGAGCATATCGCCCGCGAGTTTCCGAACCTGGAGGCGAGCCGGCGGTTCATCGACCGGGTGAACCAGGTGATCGCGCCCTATGTCGCCGAGCGCGGCTGCGACTGGGAGCTGCATATCGACGAGACGCCGTTCGACCTGTGGTCGATCAATGGCCATTACCCGCCGCGCGGCGGCACGCCCGACGAAGCGCGCTGGATCAGCGAAAACCGGGCTTCCGCCCGCACCCACGGTTGAGGAGAAGCGAGATGGGAGTCAGCGTCATAACAGGCGCCTCATCCGGCATCGGCGCGGCCTTTGCGGAGCGGCTGGCGGCGGCGGGCGACGACCTGCTGCTGGTGGCGCGACGGGCCGACCGGCTGGAGGAGCTGGCCGGCAAGCTGAAGGCGGCGCACGGCGTGCAGGTCGAGACGATGGTCGCCGATCTGGAGGACGCGGGTGATCTGGCGCGGCTGGAGGCTCGGCTGGAGGCCGGGGGTTTTGCGACGCTGATCAACAATGCCGGCGCTGGCGGGCTGGGGCCGACGGCGACGGCCGGGGCGGATGCGCAGGAGAAGCTGATCCGGCTGAACATCGTGGCGCTGACGCGGCTGTCGCTGGCGGCGCTGACGGGGTTTCGCAAAAGCGGGGCCGGGACGCTGGTGAATATCGGCTCTGTCATGGCCTTTGCGCCTTCGGCTGGCGGGGCGGCCTATGCCGGCTCCAAGGCCTATGTGCTGAACTTCACCCGATCCCTGCAGATGGAATATGCCGACAGCGCGATCCGTATCCAGCTGGTGATGCCGGGGCCGATCCGCACGGAGTTCTTCTCGTCGCAGGGGATGTCGGATTCGGTGTTTCCGGACAGCGCCTTCATCACGGCGGACCAGCTTGCCGGCGCTGCGCTGGCGGGGCTTGCGGCCGGCGAGAAAGTGACGACGCCGACGCTGGTTTCGCCGGAAATCTGGGACGAAATGGAAAAGCTGCGCGGGCGCTTCCTGGGCGATGTCGTGGGTGGCAAGGTCGCGGAGCGCTATACGGGAGGCTGAGGTGGCGCGGTACAAGGACGAGCACAAGGCGGAGGCGCGGGCCGGGATCGTGCAGCGGGCGGCCGAGCGGTTCCGGCAGGACGGCATTGCCGCCGTCGGCGTGCGGCCGCTGATGGCGGATGCCGGGCTGACGCACGGCGCCTTTTACGCGCATTTCGGATCGCGCGGCGAACTGGTGGCGGAGGCGGCGGAATATGCCGCGAACAGCACGATTGCCTATCTGAAGGCCGCCGTTGCCAGCGCTGCGCCGGGGCACGAGATGGACGCGCTGGTGAAGAATTACCTGCGGCCGCGGCACCGGGAGATGATGGCGCTGGGCTGTGCCGCCTCGGCGCTGGCGCCGGAGATTGCGCGCGAGGACGACGCGACGCGCACGCGTTTTGCCAACAGGAACCGGGAGATCGTGCAGCTGGTGGCCGATTGCCTGCCGCCCGGCGGCGATGCGACCGAGCGGCTGGCGCGCGGCTATGCGATCTTTGCCGGGATGATGGGGACGCTGCAGCTGATGCGCGTCGCCACCGATCCCGCCGAAGTGGCGATGCTGCTGGCGGCGGGGCGGGAAGCGGCGCTGGCGCTGGCCGCCCGTCCGTTCAGCCCGCCGGCTGCACCTGCCGGATGAGCGTGCGGAGATCCGTGGAGAGCGACTTCAGGCTCTGCTCGTCCTCGAAGACGGAGTGGCCGGCGGGATAGCCCTTGATGACGACGCGGCTGGGCGGGATTTGCGCTTGTTCGAGGGCGAACTGGCCGCCTTGCAGCGGGGTGGTGATGTCGTAATAGCCACCACCCAGGAACAGCTTCATGTTCGGCTGGGCCTCCAGCGCCCGGGCGATGTAGGGGCCGAAATCCATCAGCCGGTAGCTGCCGCCATAGTCCTTGTCCCAGTTCCACTTGAAATTGATGCCGAGGTTGAGGCTGCGATAGGGGCTGGGGACCGTGTAGCCGAGCTGGTCGCTGAGGTAGCGCTCGACCATGGCCGGGCCGTCGGCGCCGAGCGTCATCGACGGGTCGTCGAACGGCGGGCGCATGTTGGACTCGGCGATGGCGCGGGTGGCGCGGCCGTCGAGCTGGCCGGTGCGCAGGCCCTTGCTCGCCAGCAGCGAGAGCATGAACGGGTAATTGTCTATGCGGAGGTTTGCCTTTTCGATCTGCTCGGCGGGCAGGCCGATCAGCTCGGACATGCGCCGGGCGATGCGGGTCTTTTCGGCGGCGGGCAGGCGCGGGCCTTTGGCGAGCGCGGTGATGTAGTCGGTTTCGGCGAACTGGCGGGCTTCGGCGAAAAGCTGCTCCACCGTGCGGCCGTTGCGGGGGATGGCATTGTGATACCAGGCGACTGCGGCGAGGGTGGGGAGCTTGTTGGCGGCCTCCAGGATGTCGCCGTCGTTGCCGCCGAGGGCAGGGGCCAGCAGCACGACCGCCTGCGGCAGCGGCTTCTTCGCCTTCATCGCTTCGGCCAGCATGGCGCCGGCGCGGGCGGTGCCATAGCTTTCGCCGATGAGGATGGTGGGGGAACCGGTGCGGCCGTTGGCCTGCTTCCAGCCATCGATCATCGCCCAGACGGCGCGGGCGTCGCCGCCGACGCCGAAGAAGGGGGTGGCGTCCGCGCCCTTCACCGGCATCGAGGCGCCGGTTCCCGGCGGATCGATGAAGACGAGATCGGCGACATCGAGCAGGCTGTGCGGGTTCTGCTCCATGCGGGCGGAGTCGCCGCCGGCAGCTTTGCCGCCGACGATGCGGTAGGGGCCGAAGGCGTGCATGTGCAGCGGCGAGGACGAGGCGCCGGGGCCGCCGTTGAAGATGAAGGCGACCGGGCGTTTCGTGGGATCGCCGGACTTGTCGGCGACATAGGCGTAGCTGACGGCGACGATGGCGGGCTTGCCGTCTGCGCCGGGCAGCGGCAGTTCGGTGACGATCGCCCTGTAGGCGATTTCGCGGCCGTCGATACGGGCCTTGTGCTTGGTCACCTTGACGTTGGAGGTAGCGGTTTCGCGCGGAACCATCGGCTCCATCGCGCGCAGGAACGCGGGCGGCATCGGCGCATCGGCCATGTCTGCCTGCGCCACCAGCGGTGCGGGAAGCGCAAGGGCGGCGGCGAGAAGCAGATGGCGCAGGTGCATCAGATTTCCCCGGAAGGCGGAAGGGCGGCGAGCAGGCGGTCGATATCGTCCATGCTGTTGAAGACGGACGGGCTGATGCGGAAGCGGTTGGACGCGAGCATGATGCGGACGTCGGCGGCCTTCAGACGGTCGGACAGGCGCTTGCGGGCGTCCGGCAGGGCGACGGTGAGCAGGGGGGTGCGGCTGGCTTCGGGGGTGACCACGGTGTAGCCCCGGCTCAGCAGGCCGGCGCGGAGGCGATCCAGCATGGGGGTTCGGTGGGCGACGAGGCGGTCCATGCCCAGATCGTTGAGATAGGCGAGCGACCAGTCGAGGTGGATGATGCCGGCGTGCGAGCGGGTGCCGGTGGCGAAGAAGCCCTCGGCGTTGTTGCTTTGGGTGACCCGTGCCGCCTGCGTGCCGAGCGGCCTGTCGGTGTAGGGCGGCAATTGCCAGTTGATATCCTCGACGCCGTAATAGCCCCAGCGTGTGCGGCGGAGGTGGGGCAGGCGGTCGGCGCGGGCGTAGAGGAAGCCGATGCCGAAATCCCCCATCAGCCATTTGTAGCTGGCGCAGGCGGCGAAATCGACGCCGGTTGCCGCGAGATTTACGGGGACGGCGCCGGCTGCGTGGATGATGTCGGCATAGACCAACGCGCCCTTCGCATGGGCGATTTCGCAGACCTTGGCGAGGTCCTGCTCGAAGCCGTTGTAGGTGGAGACGAGCGAAAGCGAGACGAGTTTGGTCCCGGGCGTGATGGCGCGGGCATAGGCGTCGATGGGGATGCGGTTGTTGCGCGGGGTGAGCCAGACGACGTCCATGCCGAGCTTTGAAAGCCCTTCGTAGAGGCCGAACGAGCCGAAGAAGTGCAGCGTATCCGTCACGATGCGGCCGCCGGCGCGGGGGAGATCGAGGGCGTCGATGACGGCATGTTCGCCGGCGGTCGTGCTCTGGACGAAGGCGATTTCTTCCGGCGTGGCGCCGACCAGCCTGGCGAATGCGGTGCGGACGCGCGTCTCCGTTTCGTCCATGTGGTGGCCGGCCCGGGTGCCGCCGCGATCGGCGAAATAGCTGTCGATCGCCTGTCTTGCGGCGCGCGAGACCGGGTGGGTGGTGCCGGAATCGAGGAACACGCCTTCGACGCCTGGGAAGGTGGAGCGGTCCGGCAGGCGTGGGGCGGCGGCGCGGGCGGCGACGGGAAGCGCGGCCGCGCCGGCAAGGAGCGCGCGGCGGCTGACTGACAGGATGTCCTCTCCGCGGTTCATGGATGCAGCATAGCCGGGGTTTTGCGCATAATTCAGTCGCATTGTCGGCAGGGGGCGGGAACAGGTGAAATGCCCTGCTTTCGCCGTGAAGCGCAGTTGCGACTAAAAAATCTGTGCGGAGCCAGCTATCGTGACGGGATGAACATGCGCCTTGCCCTGATGGGATTGTGTCTGGCCGCTGCGGCGGTGCCTTCCAATGCGGCTCCGGCCTGTCCGCCGGGCGCGGTGGTGACGAAGCATCAGGCGATGCTGGCGGGAGAGGCGACCGATTATGTCGCCTGCGTCGGCACGCTGCCGGTCACCAACGGCGCCGGGGCGAAGGGGCAGCTTTTCTATACCGCCTATCTCCGCGAGGGGGCGAAGCGGCCGCTGGCCTTTATCTGGAATGGCGGGCCGGGCGGGGATTCCCGGCTGCTGCACTTCCATGCGCTGGGGCCGGTGCTGATCCGGGGCGGCAGCTATCAGGCGAATGTGGACAGCCCGCTGGCGGTTGCCGACCTGGTGTTTGTCGATCCGGTGGGCACCTCGTTCAGCCGCGGCGCGACTGAGGCGGATGCGAAGAAATTCTATGGGACGGTCGCCGACATCGCCGCGACTGCCGATTTCATCGAGGGCTATCGACGGGCGACGAAGCGCGAAGCGGCGCCGCTGTTCCTGATCGGCGAGAGTTTCGGCACCTGGCGGGCGGCCGGTGCCGCCGAGAAGCTGGTGGAGCACGGCGTTCCGGTGGCCGGCATGGTGCTGGTTTCGGGCGGGATTCCGCTGGGCGACATGCCCGACCGCAACCGAACCCGGGCGCTGACGCTGCCCAACCGCACGGCGACCGCCTTTGCGCTGGGGAAGCTTCCGGCGGAGCTGGAGAAGAGCCGGGCCGCCGCGCTGCTGCAGTCGCAGGATTTCGCCGATCAGGTCTATGCGCCGGCGCTGGCCGATCCGACGGCGCTGGATGCGGGCAAGCGCGAGGAGGTGGCGCTGGAGCTGGCGCGGCTGCAGGGGCTGGATCCGAAGCTGATCGACCGGACGACGCTGTGGGTTTCGCCGCGCGACTTCCGGAAGGGGCTGCTGGCGTCGGAGGGGAAGACGCTGGACATCTTCGACATGCGCAAGACGGCGCCTTCGGTGGATGCGGCTGCCGATGAGAAGCTGGCGCTGGAATGGTTCCGCAAGCGGTTGGGATATGTGGGCGGCAGCTATGCCGGGATCGAAAGCGCAGCGCTGCCGGTGGGGGAGAACTGGGCCTATGACCAGTCGCCCATCACCAGGGAGTCGCTGGCGCGGGCGATGGCGGGAGAAGGCCCACCGAGTGCATCGCGGCCGTGGACGCTGACGGCGATGCAGAAGGCGCCGAAGCTGCGCACCTTCGTTGCGACCGGCATCTATGACTCGCTGAACGGCTGCGCATCCAATCTTGTCACCGTTGCGGCGCTGCCCCCGGAAGTCGCCGAGCGCTTTACCATGCGCTGCTATGAGGGGGGGCACATGATGTATGAGGAGCCGGGCACCGACGTCGTCTTCAACTCGGACATTGCCGCATTCCTGTCTGGCGGAAAGCGGGAATAATCTAGCCCAATTGAGAAGATTTTGCGCATTGTTGTGCATCGCCCCAGGGGTGCCGGGCGGAAGTTTGAACAGTTTATGCCTGCCCCCTGCATTATCCTGACCGGCGGAAAGCCCGGGCCGCCAAGAGCCCGGGCACTGCAGGGAAAAGGGATCAGGCCATGCGGATGATGAGCAGATTGTTGTTGACGGCGGCGCTGGTGGTGCCGGTGGCGGCGCAGGCGCAGCAGGTGGATGGCGCCGACAGTGCCGAGGACATCGTCGTTACCGGCTCGCGGATCCGGCAATCCAACGCCAATCTTCTGGCGCCCGTGGTGGAGGTGGGCCAGCAGCAGCTGGTCGATCGCGGCTATGTGAGCGCGGCCGACGCGCTGAACGACCTGCCCTCCAACGTGCCGGCGCTGAACCAGGCGGACGGTACGGGCGAGACCAGCGGCAGCGGCCAGCAGTTTCCCAACCTGTTCGGCCTTGGCGCCGGCCGCACGCTGACGCTGGTGAATGGCCGCCGCATGGTGACCTCCTCGTCTGCAATCGGCGCGCCGGACGGCACCGGCGATTCGCAGGTGGATGCCAACATCATTCCCGTGGGGCTGCTGCAGAAGGTGGAAGTCTATCAGGGCGGTGGTGCCGCCGTTTACGGCTCTGATGCCATCGCCGGCGTCGTCAACTATGTGCTGCGCCGCGATTTCACCGGCGTGGAAGTCGACGGCCAGATGGGCATCGATTCCCGCGGCACCTATCCCACCCAGTCGCTGCGGGTGACCGCCGGCACCAATTTCGGCGGCGGCCGCGGCAATATCGCCGTCGACCTCGGCTATTCCAAATCGCCGATCCTGCGCTTCTCGGATCGTCCGCTGTCGAACCTTGGCCGGCTGACGGTTTCCAACTCCGCCAATACCGGGCCGGACGACGGCATTCCCTCGGTAAAGCCGATCTTCGATGCGCGCTTCTGGCCGTTCAACGCCAACGGCATCATCTTCAATGCGCCGGCCCCGCCGCCGCAGCTGCTGACCCGCTATAACGGCAGCCCGCTGCAGTTCGGTTCCGACGGCAATGTCATTCCCTATAATACCGGCGCCATCCAGGGCATTCCGTTCGCCAGCGGCGGGCAGGGCTATGCCTATCAGGATCTGGTCGGGCTGCGAACGGGGCTGGAGCGCTTCACCGGCAATGCCATCGGCCATTATGACCTGACCGACAATGTGCGGGTGACGGGCGAATTCCTCTATGCCCGCACCGAGGGCACCGAGATCCCGCAGGGCAACAGCCGCACGACCCTGAACGCCGGCAGCTATGCCGGGCCGATCGCCTTTACCATCAACAACCCGTTCCTGACGGCGCAGGCGAAACAGCTGCTTTCCGCCGCGCGGCCGAGCTTTGCCGTCGGCGCGCCGCTGTTCCTGTCGAAATATTTCATGGATCTGGTGCCGGATCCCTCGCAGACGACCACCACCGATACCTGGCGCGGCGTGCTGGGGCTGGAGGGTGACTTTGCCCTTGGCGCGCGCGATTTCTATTGGAGCGTTTCGGGCAGCTATGGCCGGGTGGACGGCAAGCAGCGCGGCTGGCAGGTGATCAACAGCCGGTACAACAACGCCATCAACGCCGTGCTTTCGGGCGGGCAGATCGTCTGCGGCATCAATGCCGACGCCAATCCGACCAACAATGATGCCGCCTGTGCGCCGATCAACCCGTTCGGCAACGGCAATGTCAGCGAAGCGGCGCGCACCTATGTGAGCACGATGGCCGGCCTGGACTGGACCAACGAGCAGACGGATTTCCTGGCCACCATCGGCGGCTCGCTGTTCCGCCTGCCCGCCGGCGACCTGAAGTTCAGCGCCGCCTATGAGCATCGCAACGAAAAGGCGAGCTTCAGCCCGCTGCAGGCGAACCTGGACGGCAGCTTTGGTTCGGGTGCGCCGCAGGTGGCGCAATCGGGCAGCTACCACACCAACGAGCTTTCCGGCGAGCTGCTGGTGCCGATCTTCGGTGGGGACTTCACCGTGCCGCTGATCCACGCGCTCGAGCTGAAGGGCGCCTTCCGGTATGTGGACAACAGCCGGGCCGGGTCCGAGAATGTCTGGGAAATCGGCGGACGCTGGGAGCCGGTGGAGGGCGTTTCGCTCAGGCTGTCGCGCAGCCGCAACTTCCGCGCGCCCAGCCTGACGCAGCTGCTGGCGCCGTCGAGCACCGGCATCGATTCGACCGGAGTCGATCCGTGTGACGCCGATCGCATTTCCGGGGGGCCGAACCCGGCGGTGCGGCGCGCCAACTGCCTGGCCCTGTTTGCGGCCAACCCCGGCTATGGCGTCGACCCCGACGGCACCGGTGCCGGGCTGACGGCTGCCGAACGGCTGGCGCGGTTCCAGAACCCGTCGGAGAATTTCCAGCGGGCGATGGTGACGACCGGCGGCAACCCGAACCTGAAGAACGAGATCTCCGACACATGGTCCTATGGGATCGTGCTGGCGCCGAGCTTTGCGCCGGGCCTCACCTTCTCGGCAGACCGGGTGGAAATCGACCTGTCGAACGGCCTGTCGCCGTTCACGACCGAGGATTTCGCCGCCGCCTGCTATGACAATGAGAACCCCGATCCGGCGGTCTGCTCGGCCTTCACCCGGCTGGCGAATGCCGACACGGTGAGCCCGGGTGGCACCACCATCACCGGCACCACCACGACCTATAACGCCGGTGTGGTTCGCTATCGTGGGGAGGTGTTCGCGCTGAACTATATGTTCGGGCTGTCAGACCTGGTTGGCGGCAGTGACAAGGGCGAGTTCACGATCCATGTCGCCGCGACGCATAATTCGCTGCTGGAAACCTCGGTGACGGGCGAGACCTTCGTGCGCACCGACGACACCTGGCAGGCGCCGAAATGGGCGGGGACGCTGAATATCGCCTGGCAGAAGGGGCCGATCCGGCTGACCTATCAGGGCGATTATCTGGGCAAGACCCGCGCCGGGCCGGATGCCACCATCGAGAACAATCCGAACCCGACGCTGAACGCCAATTATGTGCAGAGCATCTCGGGCCAGTTCGAGATCGGCGATCTGGCGCTGCGTGCCGGCGTCACCAACCTGACCGACCGCGGGCCTTCCTATCCGCAGATCGGCTATGGCGACATCCTGGGCCGGCGCTTCTTCGTCGGCGCCCGGATCAGGTTCAATTGAGCCTGGCGGCCCGCACGTCGACCCCCGGCGTGCGGGCCATTTTTTCACCCCGGATCGAGGACGGCAGCACAGCGTGACGCGCATCGGGCAGATATCGCCGCCGGCCTCGCGCTTCGGGTCGTACAGCCAGTGGGTGCGCGAGGTGATCCGCTCGGTGAAGCGGGACCGGAACCTGCTGGTGGCGCTGTTCGAAAGCTCGGTGCCGGAGCCAGTGGAGCTGCTGCGCGAGCTGGTTTCCGGTGCATTTTCGCAGGGTGTCAGCTCGCGCTATGTGAGTGCCTTTGCCGATGGCAATCCCTTCGTGCTGGCGGCGCTGTCGCAGCGGCTGGGGGTGCCCGAGGATCATCTGCTGTGCACCACCGGGGCGACCGGGGCGCTGTCGCTCATCTATCGCTCGCTGCTGGTGCCGGGGCATCGGATTCTGGTGGAAACGCCGAGCTTCGACCTGTTTCACACCATTGCCGCGTCGCTGGATCACGGGGTCGATCATTTCGAGCGGCGGGGGCCGGGCTTTGCCATCGATCCCGAGGATATCCGCCGGGCGCTGACTCCGGCGACGCGGATCATCCTGCTGTCGAACCTGCACAATCCTTCGGGTGCGGCGCTGGATCGGGAGACACTGGCGGCTATCGGCACCGTTGCCGAGGCGCATGGGGCGGTGGTGATCGTCGACGAGGTCTATGCCGACTATGCGGGGGCGGATTTCGTGGCCGCGACAACGGATATTTCGCCGAACTTCATTCGTATCGGCAGCCTGACCAAGGGGTGGGGGCTGAGCACGCTGCGCTGTGGCTGGATCGTTGCCGAGCCGGGGCTGCTGGCGCAGATGCGGGCGCTGAACCAGGAAGTGGAGTTCGGCGTTTCCAAGCTGGCGCATGCGATGGCGGCGCTGGTGCTGGAGGATGCGCCGCGCTTTGACGGCTGGCGCGACGGCATCATGCGCGATGCGCGGCCGATCATGGAGGCCTATCACGCCCACTGGCTGGCCGAGGGGCTGGTGACGGGCGAGCTGCCCACCCACGGCTGCACCACCTTTGCGCGGCTGACGGGCATCCGCCACAGCGAGCATTTTTCCGAATGGCTGGCCGACCGTTGCGGCGTGGTGGTGGCGCCGGGCGAATATTTCGGCGCGCCGGGGCATTTGCGGATCGGCTTTGCTGCACCCCGCGCCGAGCTGGACTATGGGTTGCAGGCGCTGACGGACGGGCTGAAGCGCTATCGGGAGATTTTCCCGGCGAAGGTGGAAGCGGCGGAATGAAGCTGCTGATGTGTTGGGCCTTGCTGCTCGCGGCGCTTCCGGCGGACGCAGCGCCCCGCTTTGAGGCGAAGCTGCCGGGCGGGATTGCCATGCAGGTGGCCGAGTTTCCGGTTTCCAGTGGTGCTGCGGCAGATGCCAGCGTCGGGGCGATTTCCTATCTGCGGCCCGGCAAGGATCGGCCCGTGCTGTTCGCCTTCAACGGCGGGCCGGGCGCTTCGTCTGCTTTCCTGCACATGGGGCTGCTGGGGCCGGAGCGGGCGGCGGTGCCGCAGGATCCGAAGGCGGTGCTGCCGGCGAAGGCGCCGCTTGTCGCCAATGCCGAGAGCCTGCTGGACGTGGCGGATATCGTGCTGCTGGACCCGCCGGGAACCGGCTTTTCCGAGCTGAAGCCGGGGACGGCGCCGGATTTCTATCGCAGCGTTTCGGGCGATGCCGATGCGGTTTCGCAAGGCGCGCTGGCGTGGCTGGCGGCGCATGGGCGTATGGGATCGCCGGTGTATATCCTGGGCGAAAGCTATGGAACGATCCGGGCGACGGCGATGGTGGAGGCGCTGAAGAAGCGCGACCCGGCGCTGAAGCTGCGCGGCGTGCTGCTGCTGGGGCAGGCGCTGAACATGATCGAGACGTCGCAGCGGCCGGGCAATGTGGTGACCTGGCCGGTGAACCTGCCGACCCTGGCGGCCGTTTCCTGCTGGCATCGCGGTTGCGACCCGGAAAAGGCAGCGGAAGCGGCGAGCGCGTTCGGGCCGGCCTATCTGGGAGGGCTGTATCGCGGGCGGGAGCTGGATGCGACCGAGCGCGCGAGGCTGGCCGGGCAGCTGGCGGCGCTGACAGGGCTTCCGGCGGACGGCTGGGAAGCGCGCGGGCTGAAGCTGTCGAAGGAACAGTATCGGCTGGAGTTGCTGCACGGGGAAGGCCGGGTGCTGGCGCGCTATGATGCGCGCTATACCGGCACCGATCCGAAGGGCGATGCCTTCACGCCGGTTTCGAACCTGTTTGGGGCGGCGCTTACCGAGCGTTTCGCAAAACTGGGTGTGCCGGGCGACTATAAGGTGCTGGCGCGCACCGAGGGCGGCTGGGCCTATGGCGGGGCGGATTCGCCCTTCGCCGACTGGCCCTTCATGCAGGTGATCGAGCGGGCGATGGCGGCCGATCCGCAGTTTCGCCTGTTCATCGGCACCGGGTTGTATGATCTGACGACGACCGTTGGGGCGGCCGATTATCTGGTGGCGCAGACGCGGGCGGACCCGGCGCGGATCGTCAACCGCCGCTATAAGGCCGGGCATATGACCTATTCCGACGATGTCGCGCGCCAGACGCTCTCTGCCGACATTCGCGCCTTCCTGCAGGCGGGCGCGAAGTGAGCGACGCCGAGCTTCGCCGCAATATCGACCTGTGGGGCGTGGTGGCGCTGGGCCTTGGCACGGCGGTCGGCGTCTCGATCTTCTCGGTGATTGCGCCGGCCTCCGGCCTTGCCGGGCCGGGGATGCTGGTTTCGGTGCTGGTGGCGGCGCTGCCGATGTATCTGATTGCGGTCAGCTATGCCTATCTGGGGTCGGCGGTGCCGGTTTCGGGGGCTTCCTTTGCCTGGCCGGCGCGTTTCCTGCATCCGGCGGTGGGCTTCTTCATCGCCTGGGCGCGGATCATCGCCAACATGGGGGCGATGGTGGTGCTGGCGCTGGTGCTGGTGCGCTATGGCTCGATGCTGGTGCCGCTGCCGGTGAAGCCGACGATGTTCGCGGTGCTGGTGCTGGCGCTGGCGGCCAACTGGTTCGGAATCCACATCGCCGCGCGGGTGCAGAAATGGCTGCTGGGCGCGGTGCTGCTGCTGTTTGCGGTCTATGTCGTCTGGGGCGGGGCGAGCAGCTTTGAGCTGGCGCGGCTGCAGCCGATGTTTCCGAATGGCGCGCACGGCGTGGTCATTGCCGCGCCGCTGCTGATGGGGCTGTTCTTCGGCATCGAGGCGGCGACCGAGGCGGGCGCGGAAGTGCGCGACAGCCAGCGCAACATTCCGCTGGGGATCGCGCTGTCGATCGGCTCGGCGACGCTGCTCTATCTGGCGGTCGGGTTTGTCTCTCTGGGGTTGCTGGGAGCCGAGGCGCTGGCCGCCAGCGAGGCGCCGATTCTGGATGCCGCGCGGGTGTTCATGGGGCCGCTCGCCGTGCCGGTGATTGCGCTTGCCGCCGTGCTTTCCATCGGCAAGTCGCTGAACGCCATCTTCGCCATGTTCAGCCGCAGCCTGTTTGCGATGGGCGAGGCGGGCGCGCTTCCCGTGGCGCTGGCGCGCGTGCATCCGCGCTGGCACACGCCGCATGTGGCGCTGCTGGCGGTGTTCGGCATCGGCTGTGTCGGGCTGCTGCTGCCGATGGAGCTGACCTTCCTGTTCCTGGCGGTGAACATTCCGAACCTGTTGAAATATGCGAGCATCTGCCTGTCGGCGGCGAAGGTGGCGCGCGATCATCCGGAGCTGGACGCGCAGGCCGCGTTCCGCCCGCGGCGGATGCAGGCGATTGCCTATGCGGGGGTTGTCTGCGCGCTGGCGCTGCTGTTCGTTGGCGTCGAGGCGGACTGGCGGCCCTATGCGCTGCTGGGCGGCTGGCTGGTCGTCGGCCTTGTCTATTGGCTGTTGAAGCGCCGGTTCAGCGCCCCTCGATAAGCGGTGGCTCGGCGAAGGGCCGGATGCCGACGGCCTTGTGGATGTCCGCCGGGAACCAGATCGTTCCGCCCTTCACCACCATCGAGATGGCGTGCAGCTGCTTCAGATCGGTGAGCGGGTTGCCCGGCAGCAGCAGGAAATCGGCATAGGCGCCGCGCGCGATGTGCCCCAGAAGCTGGTCGCGGCCCATATATTGCTCTGGCGCCAGCGTGCCGAGACGCAGCACCTCGGCGTTCGGGATTCCGGCCTCGCCATAGATCTGCAGCTCGCGGTGCACCGAAATTCCGGTGCCGTCGTCGGTGCCGGGCAAAAGCCGGATGCCGCGATCGTGCATCAGCTTCAGCAGTTCCTTCACCCTGGCAAAGGCGGCGTCATATTCGGCTGCGTCGGTGGCGTTGGCGATGGGGGCGATTGCCTGACGGCGGCGGCGCTGCATGCCGATGGGCAGGTGATCGACATAGGCCGCGACCGCCGGGCTGGGGGTGCCGTTGCGGCTGAGCATCAGCAGCTCCAGCGTCACCGCGGTCGGATCATGGGCGATCTTCTTCGCCACCATCGTGTCCAGCGTATGCGTGACCTGCGGCGCCGACAGGCTGAGCGCCCCCATCCGGCGCATGGCCGTCAGCCTCAGCGGGGTGCGGGTGTCTTCGCCGGGCTTCAGCACCCAGCCCAGCATCAGCTGGTTGATGTGGGTGATTTCGTCATAGCCGGCGGCGATCATGTGGTCGGCATCGGTGAAGGCGGGGATGTGGCCCGTCACGGTCATGCCCAACCGGTGCGCCTCGCGGGCGATTGCCGGCACCCAATCCGGGTTCATGCTGTTGTAGATCTTCACCTGCCAATAATCGCGCGCGGCATACCAGCGGACGGCGTCGACGGCTTCGGCCTCGGAGGCGGCGATGATGCCGTTGCGGGCGGAATAGTCGCTGCGGCCCTCCAGGAAGCCGTTGGGGACAATGCGCGGCCCTGCCAGGCGGCCGGAGTCGATGTCGGCGATGAGGCCGGGCAGCACGCCATTGTCGTTGCCCATGTCGCGCACCGAGGTGACGCCGGCGGCGATGTAGAGCAGCGCCGATTCCCGGGTGACGTGCGCGTGCATGTCGTGCAGGCCCGGGAGGATGGTGCCGCCCTTGCCGTCGATGCTGGCTTCGCCGGGGGAGGCGGGGGTGTCGAGCGGCTGGATTCCGGAAATGCGGTCGCCGGCGACGACCAGGGAGACGGGATCGCCGAGCTTGCCTGTGGCGGGATCGAAGATGCGGACGTTGCGGATGCGCAGCGGCTTGCCGAGGCGGATGGCGAGCTTTTGCTGCAGGGTGGCGTAGCGTTCGGCGGTGAGACGGGTGGCGAGCGCGCTGAGTTCGGGGAGGGCGGCTTCATGGCCTTCGCGCACGGTGGCGCCGCCGCTGTCGAAACTGGCGAACAGTTCGCCCTTGCTGTCGAGCAGGATGAGTTCGGGGGTGAGGTCGATGCCGGAGAGGGCGAAGGCGCGGTAGGCGACGCCCCCCACCTTCGCGTCGCCGAGTGGTTGCAGCGCCAGCGTGCCGCCCGGTAGCGCCGGCATCGAGGCATCGGCATCCTTCAGCAGCGCGCGGGCGTAGAGGCCGAGCGCCCAGGGGCTGCCGTTCTGCGCGACATAGAGGGCGGGGCCGGCGACCGGGGCTTCGCCCGGGCCCATGGAATCGGTCCAGCGGGCGGTGCTGCCGTCGGTGGAGAAGCGCTCGTCCACGATGCCGCCGAAGGTGGTGGTGCCCTTCAGCAGCCAGCTGGTCGGCAGGCCGTTCTTCCCCAGCTCGATCTGTTCGGCGATGGTGGGGCCACGGCCGTTGTTCTTCACGTCATAGCGGATGCTGATCTTGCGGCCCTGCACATCGGCTTCGGCAAAGCCGACCTTTTCGCCGCCGGCCAGCACCGTCCAGCGGCGGGTTTCGGCGTCAGCGCGGGCAGCAGCGACCAGCGAGATGGCGGCGAGGAAGATCGCTAAAGGGCGCATCAGGCGGCGAGGCTCCGATAGAGGAGGGAGGCGGCGGCCAGGTCCTGCACGGCGTGGCCCAGCGATTTGTAGATGGTGATGTCGGTGTCGGCGGTGCGGGCGGGGATGCGGCCCAGCAGCACCTCGCCGATTTCGCCGGCGATGTGGCTGTCGTCGATCAGGCCGGCCTCCCTTGCGGCGAGGAATTCGGCGGCGGCGGCGAGTGCGGAGGCGCGGCTTTCGACGAAATAGCGGCCGCTTGCGACGAGGGCGTTGTCGACCTCCACCGGCCCCGGGGCGCTGGAGCCGACGAGGTTGATGTGGGTGCCGGGCTGCAGCCATTCGCCGAGCACGACCGGGGTGGCGGAGCCGGTGACGGTGCAGATGACGTCGGCCACGGCGCAGGCCGCACGCAGATCGGGGACGGCTTCGGCGCTGAATTCGGCGGCGAGGGCTGCGGCCTTTGCGGTGTCGCGGCCCCAGACCAGCGTGCGGCGGAAATCGCGGACGTGGGGCAGCGCCTGCAGGTGGGTGCGCGCCTGCCCGCCGGTGCCGACGATCAGCAGGGTTTCGGCGTCGGGGCGTGCCAGCGCGCCGGTTGCCATCGCAGTGGCGGCCGCGGTGCGGATGTGGGTGACTTCCTCGGCGTCGACCACCGCGACGGGGCGGCCTTCGGTCGGTTCGAACATGACCACGAGCCCGCGATGGCGCCGCCGGCCTGGGCTGCCGGGATCGGCGAAGACGCTGATCAGCTTGGCGCCGAACATGCCGTCGTCGGCGAGCGAGCCGGGCATTTGCGCGAAGGTGCGGCCTTCGCCCATATGGATCATCGTGCGCAGCAGCTGCCGGGTGGTACCGGCGGACAGCGCGGCCATCGCTTCGCGCATGGCGGCGATGCAGCCGGGATAGTCCAGCCGTTCGCGCACCATTTCGGCGTCGATCACCAGCAGGTCGTTTCGCTTCATGGGCGCTCCTCCGCCGGGCAATATAGCCGCTTGCGCGGCCCGCGCTTGTCGCATTTCCGTCATCGGGCTAGGGATCGCGGCACATTCATGCACAAAAAGTGGAAACGGAGCATAAGCATGGCGGCCCCGCTCGATCGGCTCGACTACAAGATTCTGGACCGGCTGCAGATCGATGCGTCGGAATCGTCGAGCGAGATCGCCGACCGCGTCGGCCTTTCGCAGTCGCCCTGCTGGCGGCGGATGCAGCGGCTGAAGGACGAGGGCTATGTGAAGGCCGAAGTCGCCGTGCTGGACCGGGAAAAGCTGGGCGAGAGCATGTATATATTTGCGCAGCTGAAGATCGGCCGGCTGTCCGACGAGGAGCGGGACCGCTTTACCCGCGCTGTCGAGGGTATTCCGGAGATCACCGAGGCCTATACGATCTTTGGCGAGATGGACGTGATGCTGAAGGTGCTGGCGCCAAACATGGACTGGTACCAGAACTTCACCTTCCGCACGCTGCTGCGGCTGCCGGGCGTGCAGGATGTGCGCTCTACCGCGACGCTTTCCGAGATCAAGTGCACGCACCGGCTGCCGCTGCCGACGCCCTGATCGGCGAATAGGCTATGCACGGCGGCGTGGCGCAGCGTGCAATCCGCCCGCCGCCATGCGCCCTTGTTGCGCTAGGCTGCGGCAAAGGGAGACAGGCATGCGGATCTGGCTGGCGGGACTTGCGGCACTGACATTTGGCGGGGCAGTTGCGGCTGCGCCGGCGCTGGAAATCCGCATCGCACCCGCTGCGGCAGACACGCAGGGGCATGTGCCCTGGCTGGATGTGTCGGTGCGGGCGGAAGGGATTTCGGCGAAGGCCGGCGCGCATTTCCTGCGGCTGCCGGTGACAGCGAACACCGTGCCCACCAGCGCAGACGACATCGGGGCGGTGATCATCTCGGACGCTGCAGGTGCGGTCGCCGCCACCACCCGCGACGCGCAGGAAGACGACAGCAACCGCACCCGGCAGTGGCTGGCGCCGCGCGATCTGCAGGGTGCGGTGACGGTCCGCTATCGTGTGCCGATCGAAGCTGCGAAGCCGCTGCTGAACCTGCCGCAATATGAGCTACGCACCGGCGACGGCGCCTTTTCGGGTGCGGGCAATGCCTTCCTGATCCTGCCCGACGACAAGGTGGAGCGGACGACGACGGTGCGCTGGGACCTTTCGGCGATGGCGCCGGGTTCGGTGGGCGTTTCCAGTCTTGGCGTGGGTGACGCGACCTCGCACCGGCCCTTTCCCAGCGAACGGATCGCGGCGACCTATTATGCGGCGGGCAAGGTCGGGGTGTTTCGGGGCGAGGAGGGTTTCTTCGCGGCCTTCACCGGGCAGCCGCCGTTCGACACCGACGCCGTGCTGCGCTGGGCGGGCAAGCTGCACGGTTTCTATGGCCAGTTCTTCCGGGAAATGCCGCCAAGCTTCGGCGTGTTCGGGCGGCCCAACCCGCAGAACCCCGGGAGCGGGATCGGCCTGACCGACAGCTTCGCCTTTACCTTCGGGCCGAAATCGACGCCTGAGGAGCTGAAGGGGCTGCTCGCGCACGAGATGCTGCACGCCTGGGTGAATTCGCTGGACGGGTCGATGGACCAGGCCGGCGGGCTGAGCCGGAGCTGGTTTGGCGAGGGGCTGGCGGTGAATTACCAGCGGATGCTGCCATGGAGAGCCGGGCTGATCGACGATGCGGCATTCCTGGCCGACCTGAACGAGACGGCGGGGCGCTATTACACCAACCTGATGATCGGCGTGCCGAACAGCGATATTCCGGCCGGCTTCTGGCGCGATACGCGGGTGCGGGTGCTGCCCTATGATCGCGGCTCGCTCTATTTCGCGGCGCTCGATGCGAAGGTGCGCAAGGCATCCGGCGGCAAGCGTTCGCTGGACGACATGGTGCGCGCGATGCTGGCGGCGCGGCGCGACGGCAGGCCGATGAACGAGGAGCTGTGGCGGAGCCTGCTGCGCGCCGAGTTGGGCGAGGCGGGCGTCGCCGATCTGGATGCGATGCTGGCGGGTGGCGTGGTACTGCCGCCTTCCGATGCCTTTGGCCCCTGTTTCGAGCGGGTGGAGAAGCCCCTTCGCAGATTTGATCTGGGCTTCGATCCGGCCAGCCTGCTGTCGCGTCCGCGCGTGGTGAAGGGTGTGAAGCCGGGATCTGAAGCGGAAAGGGCCGGGCTGAAGGATGGCGACATCCTCACAACCGGTTTTTCGCAGGACGGGCTGCAGGGCGACCAGCAGGCGTATCTGACGCTGGCTGTGGAGCGAGACGGCAAGCCGATGCAGATCCGCTATCAGCCGCGTGGCGAGACGGTGCCGGCCTGGCAGTGGCAGGCGAAACCGGGCTGTGTGACGAAGCTCCGCTAGCGCGGCGGCTTGCGTTCCTCTAGCGAGGGCGAATGGGTACAGGGGCAAGCGCGACGCAGCGCATCATGGCGTCCATCGAGCCGGTCAGGCAATGGATGGACGGGCCTTCGGGCAAGCGGGCGCAGCGCTTTTTCAGCGGCTCGCTGTCGATCCTGATCCTGTGGCTGCTGGCCAGTTCCATCGCCGAAATCGGCTGGCGGCAGGTGCTGGCGGCGTTGCCGGCCAACCCCTTGTTCTGGCTGTGCTTTGCCGGCGCCTATTTCATCCTGCCGTTGACGGACTGGTTCATCTATCGCCGCTGGTGGAAGCTGGGCTGGCGCGACATCGGCGTGTTCCTGAAGATGCGGGTGATGAACGAGGCGCTGGTCAGCTATTCCGGCCACACCTATTTGCTGATCTGGGCCGCCGAGCGGATGGGGATCGCGTTCGATCCGAAGGCGCCGCCCCCGCGAATCCTGGGCCGGGGTGACGGCCAGGGGGTCGATCCCGCCACCAGCCCGTTTGCGGCGGTGAAGGACATGGCGATCACCTCCGGGCTGGCGGGCAATCTGGGCACGCTGATCATGCTGCTGCTGGCGCTGGGGCTGGGCGGCAACGCCGTGGTGGGCGAGGCGTTCGACCGACGGACGCTGGACATATTGATCTGGAGCTTTGGCGCCATGATCCTGCTGAATATCGGCATCGTCGCCTTTCGCGGACGGGTGATGAGCCTGCCGGTGAAGGAGAATATGTTTGCCTTCCGCTGGCATTTGTTCCGGCTGCTGCTGGGGCACGCGTTGCTCGTACTCAGCTGGGTGGTGGCGCTGCCGATGATTCCGTTCGGCTCGTGGTTCCAGCTCGGCGCGCTGCGGCAGGTGGTGGCGCGGATGCCGCTGCCCAACAAGGAGCTGCTGTTTGCGGCCATCGCCGTCAGCATTGCCGGGGAAGCCTCGGTGGAGGTGGCGGCGCTGATGGCGGCGCAGGGGGCGCTGCACCTGGTGTTCCACGGCATTTCCTGGGCGATGGCGCTGGCCATCGAGAAGCGGCCCGTCTCCTGAAACCACTTGCCTCCTGCTACAAATGTGGCATGCTACGTTTGTAGCAGTGGAGGGGTTATGGTGCCGGTTCTTCCGCGCCGCGAGCGCGAGATTTTCGAGATCCTGTGCGGGCTGGAAGCCGCGACCGCGGCAGACGTGCGCGAGCGGATGGCCGATGCGCCCAGCTATTCTGCCGTCCGCACGATGCTGGCGCGGCTGGAGGCGAAGGGCCTGATCCGGCACGAGGAAGAAGCGCAGACCTATGTCTACAGGGTCGTGCCGCAGGGGCAGGAGGTGCGGAATTCCGCGCTCAGGCAGATGGTTCGGACCTTCTTCGATGGCTCGGCCATAGGCGCGGCGACGGCGCTGCTGGGCCTGGCGCGCAACCTGCCCGCCGACGAGCTGGAGCAGCTGCAGAAGGTGATCGACCGGGCCAGGGCGGACGGCGCAGGTTCGGATGCAGCGCCGGCGGGAGAGCGGGGATGAACATCGCCTTCCTTCTGGAAATGGGCTGGAAATCGGCGCTGATCGCGGTGCTGGGGCTGGTGCTACTGGCGCTTCTGCGCGGGCGTTCGGCGAGAGACCGGGCGACGTTCCTGCGCGTGGCGGTGCTGATGCTGCTGACCCTGCCGTTGATGGCAGCCCTGGGGCCGAAGATTCCCGTCGAACACCCGCCGCTGATGCCGGCAGCCGAACTGGCGGCTGCGCCGGGCCAGACGGCTTTCGCTTCGCGGCATGGGGCCCCGGCCCTGACCTCTGCCGGTCTCGCCGCGCCTGCGTTCGACATCGGCTGGCCGGCGATGCTGTTCGCGCTCTATCTGGCCGGGGTTGCAGCGGTGCTGGCGCGGCTGGGCCTTGGGCTGCTGACGCTGCGCGAATGGACCCGCCGATCCCGCCCGCTGCGCGAGTTCAACTGGCGCATCGCCTTTGACCGGGCGCTGTTGCATGCCGGGTTCCGGGTGCCCGTGGGCAGCGCCGATCCGGTGCGGCTGCTTGTCTCGCACGATAGCCCGTCGCCGCTGGCGTGGGGCCTGCGCAAGCCGGCGATCCTGATCGACACCGCCAGTGCGGCGCGGCCGCAGGATGCCGAGGCGATCCTGGCGCACGAACTGGCGCATGTCGCCCGGCACGACTGGCTGCACCTGATGCTGGCGCGGGTGGCGGTGGCGCTGTTCTGGTTCAATCCGCTGGTGTGGCTGCTGGAGCGGCGGCTGGTGCAGGCGGCCGAGGAGGCCGCCGACATGCATGCGGTGGAGCGGCTGGACCCCGCCGGCTATGCGCAGGTGCTGCTGGCCTGCATCGCCGCGCCGCTGGCGCGGGCACTGCCCGCGACCGCGATAGCCAGCGATTCGGGACTGGGACGGCGGGTGACGGCCGTTCTGGATGCCGCCGAACGCGGCCGGGGCTCCGGCTCCATCTGGACCGCTCTGGGGATCGGTGCCTGCGTTGCGGCAGCCGCCCCGATTGCCGCGGTGGAACTGATGCCGGCCACACCGAAGCTGGCGGCCCCCGTCGTCGCCGAAACGCCGGTGGCGATGCCTGTGCAGGTTGCGCCTGCGGCGCAGGCTGCGCCCGCGTCCCTTGCGACGGAGGCGGATGCGGCCAGCGCGGCGTCTGAACCCGAACTTGCCGAGGTGGCCCGGCTTCTGGAGGAATCCCCCGCGCCGCCGGTCGCGGGTGCGCCGCCGGCGCCGTCCGAGCCGCTTGCCGCGCCCATGCCGCCTGTCCGGGCTCACCCGGCACCGCCGATGCCGCCGTCTGCACCTGCTGCGCCGGTCGTGGCGGTGGCGCCGATGGTTTCGGTGACGGTCAGCCCGCCGGCACCACCCCTGCCGCCGGAGCCCTATTTCGATCCGGATGCGCTGGCGGAAATGCGTTCGATGGGCATTTCCCCCGGCTGGATGGTCGAGATGGCGCGGGCGATGGGGCGGTCGCGGATCAGCGTCGACGATGCAATGGAGCTGAAATCGATGGGTATCAGCCCGTCGCGCGTGCGGGACTATGCGGCGGCCGGCTATCCGCGCATCAAGGTCGACGATCTGGTGGAGCTGGCGGCGATGGGGATTTCGCCCGGCTATGTGCGGGAAATGGTGGCGGCCGGGTTCGCCGGGCTGAAGTCGGACGATCTGGCCGAGCTGCGCTCGATGGGTGTCTCGCCGACCTTTGCCCGGCGGATGCGCGAGGAGCGCGGCGTTACCTCGATCGACGAACTGGTGGAGCTTCGGTTGAACGGCGGCCGCTGAGGCAGGGACGGAAGCCCCCGGCGGTGCCGGGGGCTTCGCCGTTTCAGTCGAGGCCCAGGTTCATGACCTTCGACCAGACGTTGCCGAAGGCTTGTGCGAACGCCGCTGACGAATCGTCCGTGGCATAGGCTTCGGCCAGCGCCCTCAGCTGCGAGTGGGAGCCGAAGATCAGGTCGACGCGCGAGGCCGTCCATTTTTCCGCGCCGGTCTTGCGTTCGGTGCCAACGAACGTGCCGTCGCCCGCGGCCTTCCAGGTGAGGGTGAAGCTGGTGCTGAGCAGGTTGCGGAAGAAGTCGTTGCTGAGCACACCCGGGCGGTCGGTGAAGACTCCCAGCTTAGAGCCGCCATGGTTTGCCCCCAGCACGCGGAGGCCGCCCAGCAGCACCGTCATTTCCGGCGCCGACAGCGTCAGCAGATTGGCCCGGTTCACCATCAGCTCTTCGTGCGAATAGGGCGATTGCGCGCCGACGAAGTTGCGGAAGGCGTCGATCTTCGGCTCCAGCGGCTCGAAGCTGTGGGCGTCGGTCATGGCGTCGGTCGCATCGGTGCGGCCGCCCCGGAACGACAGCGACAGGCTGTGCCCGGCCTTTTTCGCCGCATCTTCCACCGCCGCGTTCCCGGCGATGACGATGAGGTCGGCGATGGAGACCGGCTTGCCGAAGGCGGAGCGGATCGATTCCAGCTTTGCCAGCGTTGCTGCCAGCTCGGCAGGCTCGTTCACCTCCCAGTCCTTCTGCGGGGCCAGGCGAACGCGGGCGCCGTTCGAGCCGCCGCGCTTGTCGGAGCCGCGATAGGTGGAGGCGGACGCCCAGGCGGCCTTTACCAGCTGCGCCGTCGAGAGACCGGAGGCGAGCACCTGCTGCTTCAGGGCGACGACATCGGCATCGGCGAGCGGCGGGTTGCTCGCCGGCGGCACGGGATCCTGCCAGATGCGCGGCTCGGCCGGCACTTCGGGCCCGAGCAGGCGGGTGATCGGCCCCATGTCGCGGTGCGTCAGCTTGTACCAGGCCTCGGCAAAGGCATGGGCGAAGGCGTCCGGGTTCTGGTGGAAGTGGCGGGAGATCTTCTCATAGGCCGGGTCCATCCTGAGCGACAGGTCGGTCGTCAGCATGGTCGGCACATGCTTCTTTGTCGGATCGAAGGCGTCGGGGATGTCTGCGACTGCGCCCTTTGCAACCCATTGCTGGGCGCCGGCCGGGCTGCGGGTCAGCTCATAGTCGTGGTTGAACAGATTGTTGAAGAAGTGGTTGCTCCACTGCGTCGGCGTCTGCGTCCAGATCACTTCCAGGCCGCTGGTGATGGCGTCGGGGCCGCTGCCCTTGCCATAGCTGTTGGCCCAGCCCAGCGCCTGCGATTCGATCCCGGCGCCTTCCGGCTCGGGGCCGACATACTGCCCGGGGTCGGCAGCGCCGTGCGTCTTGCCGAAGGTGTGGCCGCCGGCGATCAGCGCCACGGTTTCCTCGTCGTTCATCGCCATGCGGGCGAACGTCTCGCGGATGTCGTGGGCGGCCTTCACCGGGTCGGGGTTACCATCCGGCCCTTCGGGGTTCACATAGATGAGGCCCATCTGCACGGCGGCAAAGGGATTGGCGAGGTCCCGCTCGCCGGAATAGCGGCCGCCCGGCTTTTCGCTGGTCTGCAGCCATTCGCGTTCCGGGCCCCAGTCGGTTTCGACTTCCGGTTCCCACACGTCGACGCGGCCGCCGCCGAAGCCGGCGGTCTTGAAACCCATGGATTCCAGCGCGCAGTTGCCGGCGAGGATCAGGAGGTCGGCCCAGCTCAGCTTGCGGCCATATTTCTGCTTTATCGGCCACAGCAGCATGCGTGCCTTGTCGAGGTTGGCGTTATCCGGCCAGCTGTTCAGCGGGGCAAAGCGCTGCTGGCCGCTGCCGGCGCCGCCACGACCGTCGCCGATGCGATAGGTGCCGGCGGCATACCAGGCCATGCGCACGAAGAGGCCGCCATAATGGCCGAAATCGGCCGGCCACCAATCCTGCGAATCGGTCATCAGCGCATAGAGGTCGGCCTTGACGGCTGCCAGATCGAGCGACTTGAACTCGGCGGCATAGTCGAAATCCTTGTCCATCGGATCGCCGGCGGGGTGGTGCCGGTGGAGGACGGAAAGATCGAGATAGTTTGGCCACCATAGCCGGTTCGTCATCTCGAAGAGGACGGCGTTGCCTTCCAGCTTGCCGCCATCCATCGGACATTTGCTCTCTGCGTTCATGATGCGCTCCTTCCCCTCAGACTATGGCCCCTCAGACTATGGCCCCTCGGACTCAGCCCTTGTTGCGGGGCATGATTGCGCGTGCGTGACCGTCTGTCCAATCGTCAGGATTGTTCAGAGTTATTCAGAGGATCGCAGCAATCTGCCCCAGAAGCGGCCGGTCGGCCGGCGGCATGTCCAGCTGGAAGAGGCCATTTACCGGCACCCATTGCATCCGCTGCCCTTCGTGCGGATGCGGCGTGCCGCGCCATTTGCGGATGGCAAAGGCCAGCAGGATCAGATGCACCTTCTCATAGGCGTGCGAGGCAAAGCCGCAGGGTGCAAGGCAGCTGGTGGCGGTTTCGATGCCCAGTTCCTCGCGCAGTTCGCGCACCAGTGCGGTTTCGGGGCTTTCGCCGGGTTCCAGCTTGCCGCCGGGGAATTCCCAGAGGCCGGCCATGTCCTTGCCCTGCGGGCGATCGGTGACGAGGATGTGGCCGCGCGCATCCACCAGCACGGCGCAGGCGACCTTCAGGATCGGCAGGCGGCGATCCGGGACGCCGCCGGGGCAGTCCTCGAACTCAGCCGCTGACTCAGCCAACGACGATCAGCTTCAGCTGCTCGCCGGGTTGCAGCGCGCGGTTCTGGATGCCGTTCAGCGCCAGGAAGCTCTGTTCGCGGTTATAGGGCGGGGCCATGCGCGCGGCGAGGCTGGCGACGGTGTCGCCTGGCTTTACGGTGACGACATCGATTCGGCGGCCGCGCTGGGCGTGGGAGATTTCCTGCGGGCTCAGCCGGCGGAAGGAGGCGATGAACGGGTCGAACTGCTGCCCGCGCCCGGCCGGGGCGATGGTGCGGACGACATAGACGGTGTTGGCGTCCCAGCGGAAGGCGTGCACGCCGACCTCCATCTGGCCCTGATTGCCATAGACCGGCGCGGTGGAGTTGGCAGCTTCCAGCCCGTTGATGCGACGTTCGGAGTAGCTGACCCGCGGCACGCGGTTGTTGGTCACCTGCTGCCAGACGGTGGCGGTGATGTCCTGCAACGACTGGCCCTGCCGTGCCTGCACGCCGGTGAAGATGAAGTTGGAGCCGTCGCGCCCGCGCCCGGCGATGGCCTGGGGGCTGTTCTGCAAGGTGAAGCCGGGCGGCGCGTCGAAGCCGAAGCCGAGGGCGGCGTGGCGGAAGCTGGGGCCGGAGATGATCCCCTGTTCGGGCGCGTCGCCGAAATGCATGCCGTCGAGCGCGGCGAGATAGGCGTTGCGGTTGACGACGCCGGTGCGGCCGGTGGCATCCGCCGCGCGGCTGACCCGCTGCACGCGTTCGGCGGTGACGGGGTGCGTGGAGAAGATGCTGGCGGTGCCGCCGCGCTCGAGGTTCTCCTTGCCCTCCACCGCGTTCACCCGGTCGAGCGCGGAAAGCATGGTGGCGGCTGCGTGCGGATCATAGCCGGCGATCATCGAGTAGCGCATGCCGAGGGTGTCGGCTTCGTTTTCCTGCGACCGCGAGAAGCCGCTGACCCAGGCGCCGGCGCCCATGTTCACCATTTGCGCCACCTGCGAGCCGCCCAGCATGGCGGCGGCGATGGAGGCGAGGCCGCCGATGGCGGCGCGGCTGTTGCGCTTGCCCGAATGGTTGGCGGCGACATGCCCGGCCTCGTGCCCCAGCACCGAGGCAAGCTCTGCCTCGTTGTTGATCATCGCGAGCAGGCCGCGGGTGATGTAGAGATAGCCGCCGGGCGTCGCCATGGCGTTGGGCACCGGCGAATTCAGGACAGTGACCGTCCAGTCCTCGGGCCGGGAGCCGGGGACGGAGGCCATCGCCACCTTCAGTCCCACCTGCCGCACATAGGCGGCGAGCGGACCGTCGACCTTGCCGCCGAACTCCTGGACGATTTCCCTGTAGCCCTCGGCACCCACCTGCTTGTCGCGGGGGGAGAGGCCGGTGAGCTTTGCCTGCGCAACGGCCGGCTGTGAAACGGGGGCCCCGACCAGCAGGGTGGCGGCAGCTGCAAGGCTGCCGGCGGCGAGCAGAACGCGACGCACCGGCGTGCTCAGGCGGCCTGCGCGAAGGCGAGGAACTTCCGGCGACGGTCGGCCTTCAGCTCCTGGGCGGAGAGCGACTTCAGGCTGTCGAGCGCGGCGGCAACGGCATCGCCGAGCTTTGCCATCGCTTCGGCCGGCGCACGGTGGGCGCCGCCGACCGGCTCGGGCACGACGCCGTCGATGACGCCGAGGTCGGCGAGATCCTGTGCGGTGATGCGCATGGCGACTGCGGCTTCCGGCGCCTTCGCCTTGTCGCGCCAGAGGATGGAGGCGCAGCCTTCGGGCGAAATCACGGCATAGACGGAATTTTCCAGCATCAGCACGCGGTTGCCCGCCGCCAGCGCAACGGCGCCGCCGGAGCCGCCCTCGCCGATGATGACCGAGACGACCGGCACTTCAACCTGCAGGCAGGCGGCGGTCGAGCGGGCAATCGCTTCGGCCTGTCCGCGTTCCTCGGCCTCGATTCCGGGGAAGGCGCCGGAGGTATCGACCAGCGTCACGATGGGGAGGCCGAAGCGGTCGGCCATTTCCATCAGCCGGGCGGCCTTGCGATAGCCTTCGGGCTTGGCCATGCCGAAGTTGCGCAGCACGCGGCTTTGCGTGTCGTGGCCCTTTTCCTGTCCGATCAGCATCACCGGCTTGCCGCGGAAACGGGCCGGGCCGCCCAGCAGCGCCGGATCGTCGCCGAACTTGCGATCGCCGGCCAGCGGCTGCCAGTCTTCGAAGAGGGCGTCGGCAATGGCGAGGAAGCGCGGCCGGTCCGGATGGCGGGCGACCTGCATCTTCTGCACCGGGGTCAGCGACCTGTAGATGTCGGCCAGCAGCTTTTCGCGGCGAGCCTGCACCTTCACCATGTCTTTCTTGCGGGCGGGATCGGCTGCCAGCGTGGCGATTTCCGCGTCAAGCACGCCGACCGGCTTTTCAAACTCGAGGATCTGAACCATGCGAACTCCAGTCGGTTACAGCCGGCGATAAATCAAGCGCCACACATCATGCCCCAGCTTGCGCGCCTTCTGGGCAAAACGCGTATCGGGCCAGTCGGCCGGGATATCCTCCCAGTCGGCGGGCGTCTCGGCTGTCCATTCGAACCTTTTGTCATCCTGCAGGGTGAACAGCACATGGCGCATATAGTTCACATGATCTGTCGCAATTCTGAATTCGCCGCCCGGCTTCAGCTTGGCGGCGACCAGCGAAACCGGCCCCTTGTTGACGAACCGCCGCTTCACATGCCGCGCCTTGGGCCAGGGATCGGGATGCAGCAGATAGACGGCGTTCAGGCTGGCGTCGGGCAGGCGCTCCAGCAGGTCGATGGCGTCGCCGCGATGCACGCGGACGTTGGTGAGGCCGCGCTCCTCGATCTCCGCCAGCAGGCCTGCGACGCCGTTCAGGTAGGGTTCGGCGCCGATGAAGCCCCAGTCGCGGTGCAGCGCCCCCTGAAAGGCGAGATGCTCGCCCTTGCCGAAGCCGACCTCGAAGGCGAGCGGGCGGTCGTCGCCGAACAGCGACTGTGCCGAGAGCGGGCCTTCTTCCGGCACGTCGAGAGCCGGTAGCAGGTCGTCGACCAGCCGCTGGGCGTTTGCGCGCAGCGGATGGCCCTGCGCCCTGCCATAGAGGCGGCGGATGGAGACGGGATCGGGGGCTTCGGGCATGGTCATTCCGCGTCGATGATATGGTTTTCGAGGTCTTCGCTGGCGTCCGTTTCGCTGATCACCCAGCCGCGCACCGAAGCGCCGACCTCGTGCACGGCGTTGCGGTCATCTGAAATCAGATAGTGCCAGGGTGGCAGCGGCCGGCGTTCGTCCACCCGGCGATAGGCGCAGCTGGCCGGCAGCCAGTCGAGCTGGGAGACCAGTTCGGGCTTCAGCTGCACGCAATCGGGGACGAATCTCTTGCGGTTTTTATAGTCCGAGCAGCGCGCGGTTTCCCGATCCAGCAGCTTGCAGGCGACGTTGGTGCGATAGATCCGTCCCGTTTCCTCGTCCTCCAGCTTGTGCAGGCAGCATTTGCCGCAGCCGTCGCACAGCGCCTCCCATTCGGCGCGGTTCAGTTCCTTCAGCGTGTACCGCTCCCAGAACTTTTCGCGCAGGGTGTCGGCCTTAGGCAAGGAAGCGCTCCAGCATTTCGGTGATCTGCTGCGGCGTCGCCGTGGCGCCGGCGATGAACTGCACCGGCCGCCCCTGCGGATCCATCAGATAGATGATCGCGAGATGGTCGAACGTGTAGCTGCCGGGGGTGACGCCGGGCACCTTCGAGGCATAGACGCGGAAGCTCTTCAACACGGCGTCGATCTGCGCGCGGGTGCCGGTGAGGCCGAGCAGGCGCGGGTGGAAGGTGTCGGTGAACTCCTTCAGCGCTTCCTTGCTGTCGCGTTCGGGATCGACGGTGACGAAGATCGGCTGCACCAGCGCCGCCTTGTCGGGATGCGCCGCCTCGAATGCCTTCAGCCCTTCGGCGAGCTTGGCGGTGTCGGTCGGGCAGACGTCGGGGCAGAAGGTGAAGCCGAAGTACATCAGCCGCCACTTGCCGGCGAAGCTCTCGTTGGTGACGGTGCGGCCGTCCTCGTCGACCAGCGTGAAGGGGCCGCCGACCGACGAACCCGACAGATTGCCCTGCGGCGCGGGATCCGGCTTCAGGAACCAGAGCGCGACGAGAGCGGCGAGTGCGACTGCCAGCAGGCCAAGGGGAAGCAGCAGGCGGTTTCTCTTCGCAGATGCGGAATCACGGCTATTCATGCGGGCCTCATATCGTCTATCCGAGGGGGATGCGAGTGATGCGACGACTGGGAATGAAGATGATGAACAGCTTGGCCCGCAGCCTTGCCGCTGCCGTGCTGGCGTTCGGGCTGGCGGCAACGCCGGCCGCGGCGCAGTTTTCCGATGGCTACAACTTCCTGAAGGCCGTGCGCGACAAGGATGTGACGAAGGCCAAGGGCTTTATCGACAAGCCGGGCAGCACGCTGATCAATACGCGCGATGGCGACAGCGGCGAGACGGCGCTGCTGATCGTCACCAAGCGCCGGGATGCGCCGTGGATGGCGTTCCTGCTGCAGAATGGCGCCGATACGGCGGCCAAGGACAAGGACGGCAACACGGCCCTTATCGTGGCGGCAAGCAGCGGCTTTCCGGACGGCGTGCGGGTGATGCTGTCGCGTCGGCCGCAGGTGGATGCCGCCAACAACCGGGGTGAAACGGCGCTGATCCGTGCCGTGCACGCCAAGGATGCCGCCTCTGTGCAGATGTTGCTGAATGCCGGCGCCGATCCCGACCGCACCGACAATCTGGCCGGCATGTCGGCGCGGGAATATGCGGCGCGCGACATCCGGGGCGGGCAGCTCGCCAAGATGATGGAAGATGCGCCCAGGAAGTCGGCGAAGCAGGTGGTCGGCCCGAGCCTATGATCGGAGCCTGCCGCTGATGCTGTCCCCCCGCCAGCTTGTCGCTTTGGACCAGCCGGGGGTTCGTGTTCAGACGCTGGTGCTGCTGCGGTGGACGGCGATTGCCGGCCAGTTGCTGGCCTTGCTGGTGGTGGGGCTGGGCTTTCATTTCCCTATTCCCTGGGCGCCGGCGCTGGCGGCGATTGCGGCGAGTGTTTCGCTGAACCTGGGGCTCAGCTGGCTGTATCGTCGCAACGATCGCATCGATGGGCGCGGCGCGCTGGTGCATCTGGGCTTTGACCTGGTGCAGCTGGCAATCCTGCTGTTCCTGACCGGTGGCCTTTCCAATCCCTTTGCGCTGCTGCTGCTGGTGCCGGTGACGATTTCCGCAACGCTGCTGTCGGCCCGCGAAACCGGGCTGCTGGTGGGGATTGCGCTGCTGCTGCTGGTGGGGCTGTGGCGCTGGCACCTGCCGCTGCCCTGGGTGGGCCAGCCGTTCCTGCTTCCCGGCATTTACCGGCTGGGCATATTGGCGGCGATTGGCCTTGGGATGATCTTCTGTGCCTTTTATGCCTGGCAGGTGTCGGAGGAGGGCCGGCGGCGGCAGGCGGCGCTGGTGGCGACGCAGGCTGCGCTGGATCGCGAGGCGCGGATGGGGGCGCTGGGCGCCCTTGCTGCCGCCGCCGCGCACGAGCTGGGCGGGCCGCTGGGCACGATCACGCTGATCGCGCGGGATCTGGAGGAGATGCTGGGCCACGACCCGGCGCTGGGGCAGGATGTGCAGCTGCTGGCGCAGGAGGCGGCGCGCTGCCGCGAGATATTGACGGGCATTTCCGAGCGGGCCGAGGCGGAGGACCCCTTCCCGGAACTGGCGCTGCCGGTGCTGCTGCGCGAGGTGATCGAGCCGTTCGAGCCGACGCGGGTGCGGGTGGAAATGCGCTTTCCGTGGGAAGCCGGCGCCGGGCCGGTGGTGCGCCGCTCGCCCGAGATGCTGCACGGGCTTGCCAACATCCTCGCCAACGCGCTGCGGCACGCGCGCAGCCGGGTGTGGGTGGAGGGTGGCGAGACGCCGGACGAGCTATGGCTGCGGATTTCCGACGACGGGCCTGGTTTCAGCGCCGACCTGCTGCCGCGGCTGGGGGCGCCGTTCCTGGGGCCGTCGGTTTCGCGATCGGGATCGACCGGTCTTGGCATCTTTATCGCCACAACCCTGCTGGAGCGGACGGGCGGCCGGCTGGCTTTTTCCAACATGCCGGACGGCGGGGCGCGGGTGGACATGCGCTGGTGGCGGGCCGATATCACCATGCACAGGCTGTCTATTGCAGAGGAATCAAGTGGATGGAGAGCATGACTGCCGAAACGAACGCCAGTGGCGAAGTGCCGAGCCATGGTTCGTTGCTGCTCGCGGACGACGACAACAGCTTTCGCCAGCGGCTGGCGGTGACGCTGGGGCGGCGCGGTTTCGAGGTGCGGGCTGCCGCCAGCCAGGCCGAGGCGCGCGAGCTGATGCGCAGCTTTGTGCCGGACTATGCGGTGCTGGACCTGCGGCTGGGCGACGGCAATGGGCTGGATCTGGTTTCCGAGCTCAGGGCGCTGCATCCGCATACCCGCGTGGTGATCCTGACCGGCTATGGCAATCTGGCGACCGCGGTTGCCGCGGTGAAGGAAGGCGCGACCGACTATCTGGCGAAGCCGGTGGACCCGGAGGACCTGATCACCGCGCTGCTGGCGCAGGCGGGGGAACGGCCGCTGCCGCCGGCCGAGCCCATGAGCGCCGACCGCGTGCGCTGGGAGCATATCCAGCGGGTGTACGAGCTGTGCGACCGCAATGTCAGCGAGACGGCTCGGCGGCTGAAGATGCACCGGCGGACGCTGCAGCGGATCCTGGCGAAGCGCTCTCCGCGCTAGGAACGGGCTGCCATTCTTGAACCGATTGCGTTCCGTTCCCGGTTCAGGCGGCGTCGGTGAAGCGCGGGGCACGCTTTTCGAGGTTTGCCATCACGGCCTCGATCTGATTGGGCGAGCCGATGAGGGCGGTCTGTTCGACGGATTCCGCCAGCAGGATTTCGTGCGCGGTGGCGGTGGCTGGAAGATTCAGCAGGCGCTTGGCGCCGCGGATGGCGTCGGGGCTCCTGCCGGCTACGGCGGCGGCATATTCCAGCGCTTCGCTGCGCGGGTCGGCGGTTACGCGGGTGGCGATGCCCAGCTGGATCGCCTCCTGGCCATCGAAGATGCGGCCGGAGAAGGTGAGATCGCGGAAGACATCGTCGCGGACCAGCGGGCGGAGCAGCAGCATGCCCGCCATGTCGGGGACGAGGCCCCACTTGATTTCCATGACGGACATCCGCGCGTCGGGCGCAACAAAGCGGAGGTCGGCGCCGAGCGCGATCTGGAAGCCGCCGCCGAAGGCAACGCCCTGAACGGCGGCGATCACCGGGACGGGGACCTCGCGCCAGACCATGCAGGCCTGCTGGGCGCGGTTGGCGCCACCCGGCGTGCGGGGGGTGTCGACCAGGCCGCCGCTGCTGCGCTTGCCGCCGGCCATGCCGGCGAAGTTCGAGGTGTCCAGCCCGGCGCAGAAGCCGCGGCCTTCCCCGGAGAGGACGACGGCGCGGACGGAGTTGTCGGTCTTCAGACGCTCCCCGGTTTCGATCAGGGCGGAGAACATCGCATCGTCGAGCGCGTTCATCTTGTCGGGGCGGTTCATGCGGACATCGGCGACGCCGCCCTCGATCGAGACTGTGATGCGGTCGGTCATGCGCTGCTCCGTCTGGCTGAACTGGCTTTCGGTTAGGCCGGAAACGACCGGCCAGCCATCGGTCAATTCAAGAGGAGGGCCAATTCAGGAGGAAGCGTCAAGCCCGGGGGATCGTTGCAGCTGCCCGCGCCTGCGCCACGAGCCCGTGCACCACGCATTCCGGATCATGGTCGTTCAGCAGGCCCATCGCCTGCATGAAGGCATAGGCGGTGGTCGGACCGAAGAATTTCCAGCCGCGTTTCTTCAGATCTTTCGAGAGGGCGATGGATTCGGGCGAGGTGGCGCGGAAGCCCGGTTCGGCCTTTGCCTCATACTGCCAGAAGTAGCGCGCCAGCGTGCCGAACTCGGCCTCCAGGTCGATCGCGCGCCGGGCGTTGTTGATCGTGGCCTCGATCTTGCCGCGATGGCGGACGATCCCCGCGTCTGCCAGCAGCCGCTCCACATCCGCTTCGTCGAAGCGGGCAACGGCGTGGTAATCAAAGCCGCTGAAGGCCTTTCGGAAATTCTCGCGCTTTTCGAGGATGGTGCGCCAGCTGAGTCCGGACTGGAAGCCTTCCAGACAGATTTTCTCGAACAGGCGCCGGTCGTCCAGCACCGGAAAGCCCCATTCCTTGTCGTGATAGGCGATATAGGCCGGCGTCGCCGCACTCCAGCTGCAGCGGAGCAGCCCGTCGGGCCCGGCCACGGTCGCCATTTCAGCCCTTGCCTCAGTAGCGCCGGAGCAGGCCTGCGAGCTTGCCCTGGATCTTCACGCGCGACGGCAGGTAGCGCTGGGTATCGTAGAGGCTGTTCGCCGGCTCCAGCAGCACCATCCCCTTTTCCCGGCGCAGCGTCTTCAGCGTCGCCTCTGCATTGTCGATGAGGGCGACCACGATTTCGCCGTCGCGGGCGTCGTCGGCCTTGCGGATGAGGGCGAAGTCGCCGTCGAAGATGCCGGCCTCGATCATGCTGTCGCCGGAAACCTGCAGCGCATAATGTTCGCCCGGCCCCAGCAGGGCGACCGGCACGGCCAGCTGCTCATGGTCCTCGATGGCCTCGATCGGCAGGCCGGCGGCAATCTTGCCGACCAGCGGCACGGCCAGGGCCGGCGCGTCTCCCGCAAAAAAGGAGCCCGCAGCCGTCCCCGGGGCAGACCCCTGAGATGCCGAGCGGCGGGCTCTGGCGGTCGCAATATCGGTGATGGCGTCGCGCTGCGAGGCGTCAGCACGGGAGACGGGTGCCGTATCCTCGGGCAGGCGCATGACTTCGAGCGCCCGGGCGCGGTTGGGCAGGCGGCGCAGGAACTGTCGTTCCTCCAGCGCGCCGATCAGCCGGTGCACGCCGGACTTGGAGCGAAGGTCCAGCGCTTCCTTCATTTCCTCGAACGAAGGCGAGACGCCGGATTCGGCCAGCCGCTTGTGGATGAACAGCAGCAGTTCATGTTGCTTCGCTGTCAACATTTCGGTGCAGTCAGCATGGCAGAACCCCGTCCATGTGGAACATGGGAGGAACATTAAGGGAACCAATGTAGATACGTCAAGCGGCTTTTCTGTGGAGTCAGAGGCTTAGCACCGGAACGGGTGCACCTGCCTCAGAGGCAGGGGCATGTTCGGGGCGGATCAGCAGCACATTGGCCTGTGCCAGCACCGAGAGAAGGGAACTGTCCTGCGCGCGGAAGGCCGTCACTTCGCCATCCCGCAGCAGGCCGCGCAGGAAATCCCGCCGCGCGCCATTGGCTGGCAGCGGGGCCGTGGTGCGGGCGGTGATCGGCACGTCCAGCGGTGACGGATCGCCGGAAAATCGCCGCAGCAGTGGCGCCAGAAACAGCCGGGCGCAGACGAAGGCGGATACGGGGTTGCCCGGCAGACCCACCACCAGCGCATCGCCCAGCCGCCCGGCCATCAGCGGCTTGCCCGGGCGGATGGCGATGCGCCAGAAATCGAGACTGGCGCCGGCTGCCTCCAGCGCCGGTTTCACCAGGTCGTGGTCGCCTACCGATGCGCCGCCGATGGTGACGATCAGGTCGTGCCCGCTTGCGGCGCTGATCGCTTCGGCGAGCGCTTCGCGGCGATCCGGCACCAGCCCTATGTCGGTCATGTCGGCGCCATGCGCCGCCAGCAATGCGGCGATCATCAGCCCGTTCGAGCCGATGATCTGGCCGGGGCCGGGGGTGGCCCCGGGGGCGACCAGTTCATCGCCGGTCGAGATCAGCGCCACGCGCGGCCGGCGGTGCACGGGCAGCCTGCCCCAGCCGGCCGCCGCGAGCAGCCCCAGCCGGGCGGGCGTCAGCCGCTCGCCGGCGCGAGACAGGGGTGCGCCCTCGGTGAAATCGATGCCGCGCCGCCGGATATGGGCGCCGATGCCCGGCGGGCCGTCGTCGGGAAAGCTGACGCTGTCGCCGTGGGTGACGGCGTCTTCCTGCACGGCAACGGTGTCGGCGCCGGCCGGAAGATGGGCGCCGGTGAAGATGCGCGCCGCCTCGCCCTTGCCCACCGGGCGCGCCAACGGGTGGCCGGCGGCGGATTCGCCGATGAGAGTGAGCGGGCCGGGCAGGTCGGCGAAGCGCAGGGCATAGCCGTCCATGGCACTGAGATCGGCGGCGGGCTGGGTGAGGCGGGCGGCGATGTCAGCGCGGAGGAAGCGCCCGAGCGCTGCTTCGACCAGGACCTCTTCCGCTCCCAGAGGCTCCGCCAGCGCCAGCAGCCGTTCCAGCGCCGCGTCGAACGGCAGCAGGTCAGCCGGCACGCCAGTCGCCGGACTTGCCGCCGCGCTTCTCCAGCAGGCGGATCCCCTCGATGTGCATCGCCCGGTCCATCGCCTTGGCCATGTCGTAGATGGTGAGGAGGGCCACGGAGACGGCGGTCAGCGCCTCCATTTCGACGCCGGTCTGGCCGGTGGTGCGGGCGGTCGCCGTGCAGGCGATGCCGTGGGCGCCGATTTCCAGCTCCACCGACACGGCGGACAGCGGCAGCGGATGGCAGAGCGGGATGAGGTCGGACGTGCGTTTGGCGGCCATGATCCCGGCGATGCGGGCAGTTGCCAGCACATCCCCCTTTTTCGCAGCGCCCGCAGCGATTGCCGCCAGCGCGTCTTCGCCGATCCGGATGTGTCCTTCGGCGACCGCGACGCGGCCGGTCACGGCCTTGTCGCCCACATCGACCATGCGGGCGGCGCCCTTTTCGTCGAGGTGGGTGAGGCCGCTCATGCCCCGGCCAGCAGGCGGCGCGTGGCCGCTTCCACATCCGCTTCGCGCATCAGCGATTCGCCGATCAGGAAGGTGGAGACCCCCGAGGCGCGCAGCCGCTTCAGGTCGGCAGCGCCGGAAAGGCCGGATTCGGCGATCACTAGCCGGTCTTCCGGCACGCAGGCCGACAGCCGCTCTGTGATGCCCAGATCGACCTGCATCGTCTTCAGGTTGCGGTTGTTGATGCCGATCAGCGGCGTCTTCAGCGCCAGCGCCCGGTCCAGCTCGGCGTCTTCATGCACTTCGGCCAGCACATCCAGGCCCAGCTCCATGGCGCCCGCCTCCAGCTCGGCAAGCTCTGTGTCGGAAAGGGCCGCCACGATCAGCAGGATGGCATCCGCGCCCAGCGCGCGCGATTCCGCCAGCTGATAGGCGTCGACAATGAAATCCTTGCGCAGCGCCGGCAGCGAGGGGGCGGCATGGCGGGCCTGCGCCAGATAGGCGTCCCTGCCCTGGAAATAGGGTTCGTCGGTGAGCACCGAGAGGCAGGTGGCGCCGCCCGATTCATAGGCGTGGGCGATGGCTGCGGGATCGAAGTTTGCCCGGATGAGGCCCTTCGACGGGCTCGCCTTCTTCACTTCGGCGATCAGCCCCGGCTGGCCTGCCTTGCGCGCGGCAAGGAGGGCCCTGGCGAAGCCGCGCGGGGGGCCCTTGGCGTTCAGGTCGAAGCTGTCCGTCGGCGCCACGCACCGCCGCCCGGCGACATGCGCGCGCTTTGCCTCGAGGATCGGTTGCAGCCTGTCGCCCATGTTCAAACCCTAGCGGAATGCGAGAAAGCGCGCGAGGCGATCGCCCGCCGCGCCGCTGGAGAGCGCTTCGCGCGCTTGCCGGTTGGCCGTCGGCCAGTCCCTTCCGGCCAATGTAAGCGCGCCTGCCGCATTTGCCACCACGATGTCGCGATAGGCGTCGCGGCCCTCGCCCCGGAACAGGGCGAGCAGTTCGGCGGCGTTCTCCTCTGGCGTGCCGCCGGCGATGGCCTGCAAGGGATAGCGGCCGAGGCCGTGGGCTTCGGGCAGAAACTCGCTGACGGCCGGGCCGGCGCCATCGTTGCGCACCAGCAGCGTCGGCGCGTGCAGGGCGATTTCATCGAGCCCGCCGCCGTGGACGGCAAGCACCGCCTCGCTGCCAAGCGCGATGGCTGCCTCGCTGACCGGCGCCGCCCAGCCGGGGGCGAAGACGCCGATCATCTGCCGCTTCACATGCGCCGGGTTGGCGAGCGGGCCGAGCAGGTTGAAGATGGTGCGGCGGCCCAGCGCGCGGCGGATCGGCGCCACCCGCGCCAGCGCGGGATGGTGGCGCGGCGCATGGAGGAAGGCGATTCCAAGCTCGTCGAGGCTCGCTTCCAGCCGGTCGAAGCCCAGCTCGCCCTGCCAGCCGAGCGCCGCCAGCACATCGGCCGCGCCCGAGCGCGAGGAAGCGGCGCGGTTGCCATGCTTGGCGACCGGGACGCCGGCGGCTGCAACCACAAAGGCGACGGCGGTGGAGATGTTGAGGCTGTGCGTGCCGTCTCCGCCGGTGCCGCAGACGTCGATGGCGCCTGCGGGCGCCGAAATCGCCAGCATCCGCTGCCGCATCGCCTGCGCCGCCGCCGAGATTTCGGCCGGGGTTTCGCCGCGTTCGTTCAGCGCCACCAGGAAGGCGGCGGTATCGGCGTCGTCCACCTGCCCGTCGAGAATCCGGTCGAAGGCGTCCGCCGCGTCTCCGAGATCGAGCGGGCGGGCGGTATCGGGCAGCAGGCTCACGCCGCCAGACCCTCCGGGCTGCGATGCCTGACGCCGGCGATATCGAGGAAGTTGGCGAGCAGCCGGTGGCCATGTTCGGTGGCGATGGACTCGGGGTGGAACTGCACCCCCATCAGCGGCAGATCGCGGTGCTGCAGGCCCATGATCAGGCCGTCCGTCTCGGCGGTGATGTCCAGCACCGGCGGCAGGCTGGCGCGGTCGACGATCAGGCTGTGATAGCGGGTGGCGGTGAAGGGCGAGGGCAGGCCGGCGAACACCGACGTGCCGGTGTGGGCGATCGGGCTGGTCTTGCCGTGCATCAGGCTGGGCGCCCGCACCACGCGGCCCTGAAACGCCTGCCCCAGCGCCTGATGGCCAAGGCAGACGCCGAACAGCGGCAGGCGGGTGTCGGCGGCGGCGGCGATGAGGTCGAGGCAGATGCCGGCCTCGTTGGGCGTGCAGGGGCCGGGCGAGAGCAGCACGGCTTCGGGCTTCAGGTCCAGCGCCTGCGAGACGGACAGGGCGTCGTTGCGGACGACCTCCACCTCCGGCCCCAGTTCCAGCAGATAGTGGACGAGGTTGAAGGTGAAGCTGTCGTAGTTGTCGACGACGAGGATCATGACGCGCCTGCTGTTTGGGCGCCCGCGAGCGCGGTCGCTGCCGCGATGCCGAGGAAGTCGGCTGCCTTCAGGCTGGCGCCGCCCACCAGCGCGCCGCCGACATGCGGCACCGCCAGCAGTTCCGCCGCGTTGGAGGGCTTGACCGAGCCGCCGTAGAGGATCTGCACGCCGCCCATGCGCGCGGCGATGGCCGCATGCACTTCGGCGACTTGCTCGACGGTGGGCGTGCGCCCGGTGCCGATCGCCCAGACCGGTTCATAGGCGATGACCAGCCTGTCGATTGCGGGCACCGAGCCCTCGAGCTGGCGGGCGATCACCTCCAGCGTCTGGCCGGCATCGCGCTGCTCCAGCGTCTCGCCGATGCAGAGGATGGCGGTGAGCCCGGCGCGGGCAACGGCCTCGGCCTTCCTGCGGACGATGGCGTCGGTTTCGCCATGGTCTGCCCGGCGTTCGCTGTGGCCGACGATGATGTGGGTGGCGCCGGCATCGGCCAGCATTTCGGCGGAGAGGTCGCCGGTGTGCGCGCCAGACACCTCCCAGTGGCAATCCTGCGCGCCGATGCCGACGGCGCTGCCTTTCGCCCGTTCGGCGAAGGCGGCAAGGAGGGTGGCCGGCGGGCAGACCAGCAGGCCGGCGGCCGGGCTTGTGGGCGCTGCGATCATCGCGTCCAGCTCGGCGATGGCCGAATTCAGCCCGTTCATCTTCCAGTTGCCGGCGATCAGCTGCACGTCTGTCACTTCCGTTTCTGCTCCCCCGTTCAGGGGCCGGTAAGCCGCCCCTCTAGACAGGACGGGCCGTGAACGGCAACCCGTAGGGGCAGATATGAGCTGGCTCCGTATCCCTCCCGCCGTCCTGGCGCTGCTGCTGCTGATCGCAGGGCAGATACTCGCGCCTGCTGCGCGTGCCCAATCGCTGCTGCGCGATGCCGAGACGGAGAAATTCTTTCGCGATATCGGCGATCCGCTGATGGCGGCGGCCGGGCTGGACCCGCGCGCCGTCACCATCAGCCTTGTCGGCTCGAGCGAGATCAACGCCTTCGCCACGTTGGGCCAGAACGTCTATGTCTATTCGGGGCTGATTGTCGCAGCCGACGACGTGCTGGAGGTGCAGGGCGTGCTGGCGCACGAGCTGGGCCATGTCGCCGGTGGCCATGCCGTGCGCTTCAACGAGGGCGCGGCCCCTGCCACCAACATTACCCTGCTGTCGCTGGTGGTGGGCGCGGCGCTGCTGGCGGCCGGCGCCGGCGACGCCGGCATGGCGGCGATGATGGCCGGCCAGCAGGCGGCGCAGGGCAAGTACCTTGCCTTCAGCCGCGAACAGGAAAGCCGCACCGACCAGGCCGGCGCCCGCTTTCTGGCGGCCACCAACACCGACGGCACCGGCATGGTCACCTTTTTCAAGGAGCTGCAGGGGCAGGAGTATCGCCTCGCGATTCCGCAGGACAACAGCTATAACCGCACCCACCCGCTGTCGGGCGAGCGCATCGCCGCGCTGCAGAATGTGCTGGAGAAATCCCCGGCCTGGGGCAAGGGTGCCGATCCCGGGCTGCAGGCACGCTACCAGCGGCTGCGCGCCAAGCTGATCGGCTATGTGTCGGAGCCGGCCGACACGCTGAAGGCCTATCCGATGTCCAACCAGTCGCAGCCGGCGCATGTCGCCCGGGCCTATGCCTTTCACAAGCAGGCGCTGCCCGACAAGGCGATTGCCGAGCTGGACGCCGCGCTGAAGGTGCAGCCGCACGACCCCTATCTGCTGGAAATGCGGGGGCAGGTGCTGCTGGAATCGGGGCGTGTGGACGAGGCGCTGCCCTCTCTGCGGGAAGCCGTGGCGAAATCCAACGGCGAGCCGCTGATTGCCGGGATGCTGGGCCATGCGCTGGTGCAGTCGGCCGAGGCGAGCGGCGACAAGGCGAGATTTGACGAGGCGGAGAAGGTGCTGCGCGCGGCGCTGGCCCGCGATGACGAGAACCCCTTTGCCTGGCTGCAGCTGGAAACCATCTATGAGCGGCGCGGCGACACCCCGCGGCTGGCGCTGGCGACGGCGGAGCGGCTGACCCTGACCGATGGTGACCCGCGCGCGGCGCTGAACGCAGCGACCATTGCGGCCGAGGGGCTTCCGCAAGGCACCACCGACTGGGTAAGGGCGCAGGACATCGTGCAGCTGAGCCGCAACCGCGCAGAGGATATGAAGAAGGATGGACGACGTGGAAGGCCCGGCTGAAACGCCGCAGGAACAGAAGCCGGGGTTTGCGGATCGGCTGCGCCAGGCGCTGGGCGGAAGCTCGGCGCATTGGGGCTGGTGGGCGGCCGGGCTGGCCGTCGGCGTGCTGGGCGCCATGCTTGCCATGCGGTTCGTGACGCCTGCCGAAGCGACGCTGCCCACGGGCGAACGGGCGGCGATGGAAAAGCTGGTGAAGGACACCATCCTCGACAACCCCGAGATCATCCCGCAGGCGATCGACCGGCTGCAGACGCGCGAAGTGGAAAAGCTGCTCGCTTCCAACCGGGAGGCCATCGAGACGCCCTTTGCCGGCGCCTGGGCCGGAAACCCGGACGGCGACGTGGTGCTGGTGGAATTCTTCGACTTCAACTGCCCCTATTGCCGCCAGTCTTCGGGCGATGTGGAGCGGTTGCTCAAGGAAGATCCGAACCTGAAGCTCGTCTTCCGCGACATGCCGGTGCTGGGGCCGGACAGCGAGCGATTCGCGCTGGCCGCCCTCTCCGCCGCGCAGCAGGGGCGCTATGCTGCCTTCTATCGCAACGTCTTTGCCGGGCAGGGGGCGTTGTCGCAGGAGCGGCTGATCCGCAACACCCGCGCCGCCGGGCTGGATGAAGCGAAGGTGGCAGCCGCCCTGTCCTCCAAGGAACTGCAGGCCGAGGTGGAGAAGAATGTCTCGCTCGGGCGGGCGCTGGGGCTGACCGGCACGCCCAGCTATGTGGTTGGCAACAAGATCCTTTCCGGCGCGGTCGGCTATGAAGCGCTGAAGGAAGCGGTGGAGGCCGCGCGCAAGAAAAGCTGAGGCTGTCCTACAGCGGTTCGATTTGTTACCAGATTGGTTGTTTTCCAGGAGAGGAGCAGCCAATGAAGATGATTTTTATCCCGATGTTCGCAGCGCTTGCCGGGTGCGTGACGGTTCCCGTGGCGCCTGCAGCGCCGTCCGAATCGGTTCGGCTGGCGGTTTCCAAGACCGCGCTGGAGCTGCGCGGGCTGGTGCAGGCATTGGCCGATCCGGTGGCGGTGCCGGGGTTCGAGGCGGCTTCGGCTGTGTTGACGGAAGCGCGACTCGCGGTGGCGCAGGAGGCTGTGGGGGCCGGGTTGGCGCAGCAGGCGGAGCTTGCAGCGCTGGGGGTGACGCTGAAGATCTGCGCGGATGGGGTGGAGCGGCTGGAAGCGGAGCGGCTTTCGCGGGGGGAGTTTGTGGTGACGTGCCTGGGGCCGCTTGGGTGGTTCGAGGTTCGGGGGTGAGGCCGGGCGTTGGGGCTGGCGTTGGGGCCGGCCGGCGGCTGAGCCGCCGAGTCCGGCTCGAGATAAGGAAGAGGAAGATAGAGGAAGTGCCCGGCTAAGCCGGGCCGTCGGACATGCAAAAAAGGCGGGATTTCCCCGCCTTTTTTTCGTGCCGTCCGGGCGTTGCCGCGAGTCCGCGCGTTAGCGCTGCGCGCTAATCGTGGCCGCCTTCACTCGTAATCCGGGCCCAGATTCTGGTTCCGCGGCGGCGCAGCCGCCGTCAGCCGCAGCGCTTCCGCCGAAGCGGCCAGCGAGCCGGTTTCGTCGGCTACATCGTCGTCGTCCATCTGCACCTTCTGCAGGCCCAGAACGATATTCTCTTCGAGCGCGGAAGGAAGCACGGTGGCGTCGGCGATTTCGCGCAGTGCCACGACCGGGTTCTTGTCGCGGTCGCGATCGATCGTCAGCTCGGCGCCGCCGGAGATCTGGCGGGCGCGCTGGCCGGCCATCAGCACCAGCTCGAAGCGGTTGGGAACCTTCTCGATGCAGTCTTCAACGGTAACGCGTGCCATCAAGGCCTCTTCGTATCTGGAATTCGGGCAGGGCGGGGCAACTAGCCGGTGGAGCGCCTGCGGTCAAGGAAATGAGTCTGCCGCCGCCTTGACCTTTGCCCCCTCTGCGGCTAACGGCCCGCCTTCGCATTCGACCCCGCACGTCTGGTGAAGCGGTGGTCCACCCATTTCCGGGTGCGCGAGTCCAGACACGCTTGCCGCTTCGGGGGCAGGCCGGCCCCCGTGCAATTCCGCGCGTGGCCAGCGAAGGATGATATCATGTCGAAGCGCACAAGCGCCAAGTACAAGCTCGACCGCCGCATGGGCGAGAATGTCTGGGGCCGTCCGAAGTCCCCGATCAACCGCCGCGAATATGGCCCCGGCCAGCACGGCCAGCGCCGCAAGTCCAAGATGTCGGATTTCGGCATCCAGCTGCGCGCCAAGCAGAAGCTGAAGGGCTATTACGGCGACGTCACCGAAAAGCAGTTCAAGAAGGTCTATGCCGAAGCCGTCCGCGTGAAGGGCGACACCTCGCAGAACCTGATCGGCCTGCTGGAGCGCCGCCTGGGCATCGTGATCTATCGCGCCAAGTTCGCCCCGACCGTCTTCGCCGCCCGCCAGCTGGTGAACCACGGCCATGTGCTGGTGAACGGCCGCAAGTGCAACATCGCCTCGGCGATGGTGAAGCCCGGCGACGTGATCACGCTGTCGGAAAAGGGCAAGCAGATGGCGCTGGTGCTGGAAGCGGCGCAGTCGTCCGAGCGCGACGTGCCGGAATATGTGACCGTCGACGGTCTTTCGGCCACCTACGTCCGCGTGCCCACGCTGGATGAAGTGCCCTATCCGGTGAAGATGGAGCCGAACCTGGTCGTGGAATTCTATTCGCGCTGATCCGGCTGTCTGTTCGACACGAAAAAGGGCGGTGCCGGAAGGCGCCGCCCTTTTTCGTGGATGTGGTAGCGCTTGCGATACATGTATCGCAGGACTATATGCGTCTCATGCCGATCTCGCTCCGCCTGCCCGATGATGTCGAAGAGCGCCTGTCGGCGCTGGCGGCGCTCACTGGCCGCTCAAAGACCTTCTATGCAACCGAGGCCATCGTCGAGCATATCGACGATCTGGAGGATGCGCATCTGTCGGCCGAAATACTGGCCCGCATCCGTGCCGGCACCGAAAGCACCGTTCCGCTGACCGATCTGCTGGCGGAATATGGCCTGGCGGATTGAGTTCGCCGACAGCGCCGCAAAGCAGCTCCGCAAGCTCGACCGCCAGGTCGCCACGCGAATCCTGACCTTTCTGAACGAGCGCGTTGCCCGGCTGGAGGATCCGCGCAGCATTGGCGAGGCGTTGCGCGGCAGGGAGCTTGGCGATTTCTGGAAATACCGCGTCGGCGACTGGCGGATCATCGCCGATATCGAGGACGGGGTAATGCGGATCACCGGGGTTCGGCTGGGCAACCGGCGGGAGGTTTATCGGCGGTGAAGGTGATATCGTGACCGCTGCATCAGGAGCAGGAATAGGCGCTGCAGGCATTGGAATCTTCGGCCTGCCCGGATCGCGCCGATGAAGCTCCAAACTTCGAGGGGGCAGGGAAATCATTTCCCTGCCCGCCGGAGGCAAAAATAAACTTTCTTCTTTTCTCGCCACCCACTTCCCACATAATCCCCCGCTATGCTGCGCCAGTACGAACTTGTGGAACGGGTGAAGAGCTATGACCCGGATGCGGATGAGGATCTGCTGAACCGGGCCTATGTGTTTTCGATGAAGGCGCACGGCTCGCAGCTGCGTGCCAGTGGCGACCCCTATTTCTCGCACCCGATCGAGGTGGCCGGCATCCTGACCGACCTGCATCTGGACGACGAGACCATCGTGACCGGCATCCTGCACGACACCATCGAGGATACGGTGGCGACGCCGGAGGATATCCAGCGGCTGTTCGGCGACAATGTCGCGCGGCTGGTGGACGGCGTCACCAAGCTTAGCCGAATCGAGGCGCAGTCCGATACCGAGCGCGCCGCGGAAAATCTCCGCCGCTTCCTGCTGGCGATGTCGGACGACATCCGTGTGCTGCTGGTGAAGCTGGCCGACCGCCTGCACAACATGCGGACGATCAAATATCTGAAGAACCCGGAAAAACGCCGCCGCATCGCGCGGGAGACGATGGATATCTATGCGCCGCTCGCCGAACGCATCGGCATGTACGGCTTCATGGACGAGCTGAAGGAGCTGAGCTTCGCCGAGCTGGAGCCGGAGGCCTATCAGTCGATCACCAAGCGGCTGGAGACGCTGCGCGCCGGCGGCGGCGACACGGTGAAGCGGATCGAGAGCGGCATCCGCCACACGCTGGAATCGGCCGGCGTGATGGTCGACGATGTGCGCGGCCGCGAGAAGAAGCCCTGGTCGATCTTCCGCAAGATGCAGGAGCGGCATGTCTCGTTCGAGCAGCTTTCGGATGTGGTGGCGTTCCGCGTGATCACCCGTTCGCCGGAGGATTGCTATCGCGCGCTCGGCGCCCTGCACCGGCGCTGGCCGATGGTTCCGGGGCGGTTCAAGGATTATATCTCGACGCCCAAGCGCAACGGCTATCGCTCGCTGCACACGACTTTGGTCGATCGTGCCCGGATGCGGATCGAAGTGCAGATCCGCGACGCCGACATGCATGTGGAGGCCGAGTTCGGCATGGCCGCGCACTGGGCCTACAAGCAGAAGACCGGCGCCGGCACGGCGAATTATCCCTGGCTCACCGACCTGCTGGAAATCCTCGACCATGCGCAAAGCCCCGAGGAGGTGCTGGAGCATACCCGCATCGCCATGTTCCAGGATCAGCTTTTCTGCTTCACGCCGAAGGGCGAACTGATCCAGCTGCCGCGCGGCTCGACCCCTGTCGACTTCGCCTATGCCGTGCATACGACACTGGGCGACACCTGTGTGGGGGCGCGGGTGAACGGCAAGGTGGTGCCGCTGCGCACGCGGCTGCAGAATGGCGATCAGGTGGAGATCCTGCGGTCTTCGGCGCAGACGCCGGACCCGGCGTGGGACCAGTTCGTGATCACCGCCAAGGCGCGGTCTGCCGTGCGCCGGCACCAGCGCCAGCGCGAGCGCGGCGCGCAGCTGAAGACGGGCGAGGCGCTGTTCCACGATGCGGTGAAGCGGCTGAAGGTGGATATCGGAGCCGAGGCCATTTCTGCCGCCTTGAAGCGGCTGAAGCTGCCGGACCAGTCGGCGTTGTTCCTGGCGCTGGCCCGCCAGTCGGTTACCGACTCCCAGCTGCTGGAAGCGCTGGTTCCGGGCTCTGCGGCGAAGCGCAAGGCCCGCCGCAAGAGCCCGCCGAAGTCGGCCGAGGGTGCCATATTGGTGGACGGCGAATCGCACGCGGGCGGCATGGAAATGGCGCAGTGCTGCATGCCGATCCCCGGCGACCGCATCGTCGGCCTAAGCGTTCCGGGCAAGGGTATTGCCGTCCACACCATCGATTGCCCGCGTCTGGCTGCCGCCGAGGATGCCGACTGGGTCGATCTGCGCTGGGCGCCGGATGTCTCTTCTGGCACGGCGCGCATCGCCGTGGTGGTGATGAACGAGCCGGGGGCGTTGGCGCAGGTGACGTCGATCCTGGCGCAGCAGGGCGCCAACATCGTCAACCTGCAGCTGAAGGACCGCGACCGCAGCCACCACCGCTTCATCATGGATGTCGAGGTGGACGATCTGAAGCACCTGTCAGAGCTGCTGCAGGGCCTGCGCGCGCCCACTCTGGTCGTCTCGGCGGAGCGCATGCTCGGCTGAGCCGGCCTGTATGCATGTTAGCGGTAATTTCCGCTTGCCATCCTGCCGCGGTTCCCCTCTTTTGGCCACTCCGCTGACCGACCGCTTCACCGCATGGGGAGTTTATGCGCCTGATCCTGGCCGCTGCGCTTTTGTCTGCGCCGCTCCTTTCCGCCTCTTCTGCCGAGGCCGCGCCTCGCCCCGCCAGGGCTGCCGTGCGGCCTTCGGCCATCCCGCCGGCGGTTCCCTCCACTGCGCCGCCCTTGCCCGGCCCGGTCCGCGAGATGGTGGAGGCGGCCGCCTATACCGGCAACAAGACGAACATCGACGTGGTGGTGGCGATCGCCAAGCAGACGAACAGGGGATCCGAAGCCGAGATCGACCGCATCGTCGAAGAGATTTCGGAGACGCGGCAGGCCGAGCTGAAGGAGCTGCAGACGGTGGCGGCAACTGCGGTGGCGCAGGTGGAGCTGCCTTCGGCCAGCTATTTCGTGGGCTGGAAGGGCCGGGCGCAGGGCGGCGCCGCCATGTCCACCGGCAACAGCGATATCCGCAGCGTGACGGTTGGGTTGAACCTGACGCGCGACGGGATCGACTGGCGGCACCGCGCCGACGCCGTGCTGGACATCGTGGAGAATCGCACCGGAAGCGACCAGCAGCGCATCCTGACCGGCTATCAGATGGACTATAAATTCTCCGAACGCGCCTATAGCTGGGGCCGCCTGGAGTATGAACGCAACCAGCAGGCGGGCATCCGGCGTCGCTTTGCGGAATCGGCCGGTTTCGGCTGGCGTGCGCTTACCGATGGCCCGCTGCGCTGGGATATCGAAGCCGGGCCGGCAATTCGCCAGACGCTGTTCGACGACTATTCGGAGAACAGCGTCGCCGGCCGGGGGGCTTCGCGCTTTGCCTGGAAGCTCTCCGACATCACCAGCTTCACCAGCGACACGGCGGTCTTCTTCGACAGTTCGGCGACGATCAACACCACCGCTGCCCTCACCTCGAAGATGTTCGGCTCGGTCGGCACCCGGCTCAGCTATAACCTGGCATGGGAACAGGACCCGCCGACCGGGCTGAAGAGCCTGGACACCACGACACGCGTCACGCTCGTCTATGACTTCTGACAGGTAACGGCACGGTGCTGGCCATCAGTTTCACTTGCCAATTTGTCCGGAATTGCACTTTCTGAATCCGCGACAGGGGCCAGAGCTAACTGGTTCCGCACGCGAAGACGGTTCCAACAGGGGGATTTGATGCGCCTGATACTTGCTGCCGCCCTGCTGCTGGCGATGCCCGCTGCAGCCCAATCCACGCTTTCGCCCGCCGTTCGCCAGATGGTGGAGGCTGCCGCCAGTTCCGGCGACAAGGCGAAGATCGACGCCGTGGTTGCCGTCGCCAAGGAAACCAACAAGGGTTCCGAGGCGGAAATCGACAAGATCGTCGCCGATATCAGCGCCGCCAAGGCGGCCGAGCGCGAGCAGCAGCTGGCGAGCGCCGGCTTCTTCGACAACTGGAGCGGCTCCGGCCAGCTGGGCGCCTCCTTCTCCACCGGCAACTCGGAAACCAAGAGCCTGACCGTGGGCCTGAACCTGGAGCGGGACGGGCTGAAGTGGCGGCACCGCGCCGACGCCCTTGTCGACATCCAGGACAATGACGGCGGCACCGACCAGCAGCGGATCCTCGCCGGCTACCAGATCGACTATAAATTCTCCGAGCGGCTCTACGCCTGGGGCCGCTTCGAATATGAGCGCAACCGCGAGGCCGGCATCGACCGCCGCTTTGCCGAATCGGCCGGTCTGGGCTGGCGCGCTGTCGATGGCGAGCGGGTGAAGTGGGATCTGGAAGCCGGTCCGGCGCTCAGGCAGACGAAATTCGTCACCTATGACGAGAATGAGTTTGCCGGCCGGGGTGCCTCGCGCTTCCTCTGGACGCTGTCGGAGAACACGGTGTTCACCAACGACACCGCGATCTTCTTCTCGGGCTCTTCGTCGATCAACAACACGGCGGCGCTGACGGCAAAGCTGCTCGGGGCGCTGAGCGCGCGGCTGAGCTTCAACGTGGCGTGGGAGGAGGAGCCTCCGCTGGGGCTGAAGAGCACCGACACCACTTCCCGGGTCACGCTGGTCTACGACTTCTGATGACAGCGGCTGTGTGCCGGGCCGTCCTGCATTTTCCGCATGGGTTTCCGTTCGGGTGATTCCATTTGAACGGAACATGCTATAGGCCCCCGGCGCATGACCGACGATCAAGTCCTCGACGAATTCCGGGCGGCAGAAGCGCTGCTGGAAGGGCATTTCATCCTTTCCTCCGGCCTGCGCTCCACGCGCTACCTGCAGTGCGCCCGCGTGCTGATGGACCCGGCCCGGGCCGAACGGCTGGCGCAGGCGCTGGCGGCGAAGATTCCGGCCGACGTGAAGGCTGCGGCAAAGGCGGTGATCGCGCCGGCGATGGGTGGCCTGATCTGCGGCCATGAACTGGCCCGCGCGCTGGGGCTGCTGTCGATGTTCGTCGAGCGCCCGACCGGCACCTTCGAGCTGCGCCGCGGCTTCCGGCTGGAGCCGGGCATGCCGGTGATCCTGATGGAGGATGTCGTCACCACCGGCCTGTCCTCGCGCGAGGCGATCCGGGCCGTGGAGGAAGCGGGCGGCAAGGTGATCCACGCCGCCAGCCTCGTCGACCGCTCCAACGGCAAGGCGGATCTTGGCGTGCCGTTCACGCCGCTGATCCGGCTGGACGTGCCCACCTATCAGCCGGACGCGCTGCCGCCTGAGCTTGCCGCCATCCCCGCCATCAAGCCGGGAAGCCGCGCGGCTTGAGCCCGCCCGCCAGGCCTGAAGCGGTGCGCGCCCTCAGGCTGGGGGTGAACATCGATCATGTTGCCACCATCCGCAACGCGCGCGGCGGCGAGCATCCCGATCCGATCCGGGCCGCGCACATGGCGGCCGCCGCCGGCGCCGACGGCATCACCGCCCACCTGCGCGAAGACCGGCGCCACATGACCGACAGCGACATCGCCCGGCTGGTGGCGGAAATCCGCCTGCCGCTGAACCTGGAGATGGCCGCCACCGACGAAATGCTGGAAATCGCGCTGAAGAACGCGCCGCACGCCGCCTGCATCGTGCCCGAGCGGCGGGCCGAGCGGACCACGGAAGGCGGGCTGGACGCCGCCGGCCAGCACAACAGCCTGAAGCGATTTGTCGGCAGCCTGAACGACGCCGGCGTGCGGGTGAGCCTGTTCATCGCCCCGGAGCGGCGGCAGATCGAGGCGGCGGCCTCTCTGGGTGCGCCGGTGGTGGAACTGCACACGGGCCCCTATGCGCATGCCGACGGCTCGGCAGAGGAACTGCAGCGATTGGCCGACGCGGCCGCGCTGGCGGCCTCGCTGGGGCTGGAAGTGCATGCCGGGCACGGCCTCACCTTTGCCAATGTCGGCCCGGTTGCCGCCATCCCCGAGCTGGCCGAGCTGAACATCGGCCATTTCCTGATCGGAGAGGCGGTGTTTACCGGCCTCGACGCCTCGATCCGCGAGATGCGCCGGCACATGGACGAAGCGCGGCAGCAGGGCGCGGGCGCATGATCGTCCCCGGCATGCATGTGATCGGGCTCGGCTCGGACCTGTGCAACATCGAGCGCATCCAGAACTCGCTCGACAAGTTCGGCGACCGCTTCGTGCAGCGCCTTTTCACGCCGATCGAGCAGGCCAAGGCCAATCGTCGGGAACTGACCCGTGCGGCCACCTTCGCCAAGCGTTTCGCGGCGAAGGAAGCCTGCGCCAAGGCGCTGGGCACCGGCTTTCGCAACGGCGTCTTCTTCAGGGACATGGGGGTGGTGAACCTCCCCTCGGGTCAGCCGACTCTGGCGCTGACCGGTGGCGCTGCGGCGCGTCTTGCCGCCATTACGCCCAACGGGCATAAGGTGGCCATTCATCTTACCATCACCGACGATCATCCATGGGCACAGGCGATCGTGCTCATAACAGCCGCCCCGGAGACGGAACTTTCGGGCGAACAGGAACAGGCAAGCCCCCGATGAACGCACCCGCGCCGCAGATCACCAAGCCCGGCCAGAAGGAGCCCTTTTCCTGGGGGCGCGAGCTGAAGCAGTGGGCGGTGCTGATCCTGATCGTGCTGGGGGTGCACAGCTTTGTTGCCAAGCCCTTCTATATCCCGTCGGAATCGATGATGGCGACGCTGCTGGTGGGCGACCGGCTGATCGTGTCGAAATATCCGTACGGCTTCTCCTACCTGTCGCCTTCGGTGCCGATCCTGCCGCATATTCCCGGCCGGCTGTTCGGCTCCATGCCGGAACGCGGCGACATCATCGTGGTGAAAAGCCCGTCCGACGGCGCCGACTGGATCAAGCGGGTGATCGGCCTGCCCGGAGATACCATCGAACTGCGCGACGGCGTGGTGCTGCTGAACGGCAAGGAGATCCCCCGCACCCGCCTGCCTGATACCGAGCTGCTGGTGACGCCGAACACCGATTGTCCCTATACGCCGCAGTTCCGCGGCGCGCGCGAAGATGGGGCGCAGGTCTGCCGCTATCCGACCTATCGCGAAACGCTGCCCAACGGCCGCACCTACAGCACGCTGGACATGGCGCTGACCGACCGCGACAATTTCGGCCCGGTGACGGTTCCCGAAGGCCAGCTGTTCCTGATGGGCGACAACCGGGACAACAGCATGGACAGCCGCGTGCCGCCGGAAATCGGCGGGCTGGGGCTGGTGCCGTGGGAAAATATCGTCGGCCGCGCCGAATTCACCACCTTCTCGCTGGACGGCTCGCAGACCATCAACCCGCTGACCTGGTGGGGGGCGCTGCGCGGCGACCGGGCGTTCGACAGCCTGCGCGGTTGATCGGGTTGGGATATACACGTATATCCCAACCATGCCTGCGCAGACGAGGACCTTCAAATCCGGAAACTCCGAGGCCGTGCGCCTGCCGAAGGATATCGGCTTCGGGGTGGGTACGGAGGTGGAGATCGCGCGGGTTGGGGACCGGATCATCCTGACGCGCCGGCGAAAGGCCGAACTGACGACCCCTGAGATGATCGAGAGGCTCCGTAGTCTGCCGCGCCCGACAATCCCGACCGTGCGCGAGCCGTTCGAGTATCCGGATCGCCCGGGTCTGTTCGATTGATCCTGCTGGATACGAATATCGCCATCCTGATCATGGATGGCGATAGGCAGATGCTGGATCGCCTGTCGGGCTCCACGCGCAACGCAATTTCGGTCATCACCCGCGTCGAACTGGAGGCGGGTGTGTTCCGGCACGAAAAGGAGCAGGCGCTCGCCGCCGCGCGGCTGGATGTGTTCCTGATGGGGCATGAATGTCTGTTTCTCAGAGCAGAGGAGGCGGATGCCTATCGGCACATCCTTACGGCAACCGGCTTCTCCCGTCGCAAACTGCTGGATCGGCTGATCGCCGCCACCGCGCTGGTGCATGGGTTGCCGCTGGCGACGCTGAATCCGGCAGATTTTGCCGACGTTCCGGGGCTGGAGGTGCTGGACTGGGGTGTTCCGGCCTAGGCCGCTCGCCGTCTGGCGCGCATCGCCGCCCAGCCTGCGCCTGCCATCACCACCACAATGCCCGCCAGTTCGATCACCACCCAGGCGCGCGTGCCCAGCAGGTTGGTGCGCAAAAGCTGATCGACATTGTGGAACGACGCCGCGCGGAGCAGCACGAAGCCGCCCAGCAGCAGCAGGCCGGCGAGGGTCAGCTTCACCGGGCCGGGTAGATTGTGGGTCAGCCAGCCGAGCCAGAGCGCGAGCAGCGCCATCGAAGCGCCGAGGCCGATGAGGAAGAGGCGCTGCACATCGCGGCGCCGGTCGAACCAGTCGCCATTGTGGGCGACCTGCCGGCCAAACGCCGTCAGCTGCGTCTGCAGATCGAGCTGCTTGTTGAGCGCGAGGGCGAGGATGCCGAGGCACGCCAGCGTCCAGAACAGGCGTTCGCGGGGGGTGGCGCTGGCCTGGCGCGCGAGGACGAGCAGGGGGAGGGTCAGCAGATAGGCGGCGGTGATGATCCAGACCGCTCGCTCTGCGTCGAAGTTATGCATCTGTGGCCCCTGCTGATGGGGTGGTCTTACAGGGGTGGGTGGGGTTCGTCTTTGGGTTTTTCGGGCGGCCGGCGGCTGAGCCGCCGAGTCCGCTCAGGATATGGGAAGGAAGAAAGTAAAAAGCCCGGCAAAGCCGGACTCGTCGGACGGATCGGCGAGAGAGATCGCCGATTCCGCCGGCCGGTCGCTGCGGCGAGTCCGAAAGTTAGCGCTTTGCGCTAATTTCGGCCGCCTCCGCTATTCATCCCCCATCCTTAGCGCCGCAATGAAGGCCTCCTGCGGGATATCGACGCTTCCATACTGCCGCATCCGCTTCTTGCCCTCTTTCTGCTTCTCCAGCAGCTTCTTCTTGCGGCTGATGTCGCCGCCATAGCATTTGGCGGTCACATCCTTGCGCATGGCGGCGATGGTTTCGCGGGCCACCACCTTGCCGCCGATCGCCGCCTGGATCGGGATCTTGAACAGGTGCCTCGGGATCAGGTCCTTCAGCCGCTCGCACATGTGGCGGCCGCGGCCTTCGGCGGCGTCGCGGTGGACGATCATGCTCAGCGCATCGACCTGCTCGCCGTTCACCAGGATGGTCATCTTCACCAGATCGCCCTCGCGGTGGCCGATCTGGTGATAGTCGAAGCTGGCGTATCCCCGGCTGATGCTCTTCAGCCGGTCGTAGAAGTCAAAGACGACTTCGTTCAGCGGCAGTTCGTAGGTCAGCTGGGCGCGTCCGCCGACATAGGTGAGGTTCTTCTGGATGCCGCGCCGATCCTGGCACAGCTTCAGGATTGCCCCCAGATGCTCGTCGGGCACATAGATCGTCGCTTCGATCCACGGCTCCTCGATATGATCGATCCGCACGGGATCGGGCATGTCTGCCGGGTTGTGCAGTTCGATCACGTTTCCGTCGGTCAGGTGGATCTTGTAGACGACCGAGGGCGCGGTGGTGATAAGGTCCAGGTCATATTCGCGGCTCAGCCGCTCCTGGATGATCTCCAGATGCAGCAGCCCCAGGAAGCCGCAGCGGAAGCCGAAGCCCAGCGCCGCGCTGGTTTCCATCTCGAAGCTGAAGCTCGCATCGTTCAGGCGCAGCTTGTAGATGCTCTCGCGCAGCTTCTCGAAATCGGCGGCGTCGGTCGGGAACAGCCCGCAGAACACCACCGGCTGCACTTCCTTGAAGCCTTCCAGCGCCTGTGCCGCCGGCCGCTTCGCGTCGGTGATGGTGTCGCCGACGCGGGCCTGGGCGATTTCCTTGATCTGCGCGGTGATGAAGCCGATCTCGCCCGGCCCCAGCTGCGGCAGCTGTTCGATCTTCGGCCGGAAGGCGCCGACACGATCGACGAGGTGCGTCGTGTCGCCGGCCATGAACTTGATCGTCTGGCCCTTGGTGATCACCCCGTCGATCACGCGGACCAGAATGACGACGCCCAGATAGGGGTCGTACCAGCTGTCCACCAGCATCGCCTTCAGCGGCGCGTTGATGTCGCCCTTGGGCGGCGGGATTCGTTCCACAATGGCTTCCAGCACATCGGCGATGCCCAGCCCGGTCTTGGCGCTGGTCATCACCGCGTTGGAGGCGTCGAGGCCGATCACTTCCTCGATCTCGGCCTTCACCTTTTCCGGCTCGGCGCTGGGGAGATCGACCTTGTTGATGACGGGCACGATCTCATGGTCGTGCTCGATCGACTGATAGACGTTGGCGAGGGTCTGCGCCTCTACGCCCTGCGCTGCATCCACCACGAGCAGCGCGCCTTCGCAGGCGGCAAGGCTGCGCGAGACTTCATAGGCGAAGTCGACATGGCCCGGCGTGTCCATCAGGTTCAGGATATACGCCTTGCCGTCCTTGGCCCGGTAATCGAGGCGCACGGTCTGCGCCTTGATGGTGATGCCGCGCTCCTTCTCGATGTCCATGTTGTCGAGCACCTGCTCGGACATTTCGCGCGCGGTCAGCCCGCCCGTCTGCTGGATCAGCCGGTCGGCAAGGGTCGACTTCCCATGATCGATATGGGCGATGATGGAGAAATTGCGGATTCGCGACATGTCCGTCGCCGGAATTTTGGACATCAGCGCCCCTTGGCAGAGGGGCGCTGCGCTTTCAACTTCTACCGCGTCAGAACTCGCGGCACTGGGCAAGGCTGCCCTTGCGTGGCGTGCGCCCATCAAGGCTGACGCTGGCACTGTAAAAGCTGTTGGCGCTTGCGGTCGGGGCCTCGCGGCTGTCGACCGTCAGCGTGAAGGGCGCCCGGCCGGGGGCGCTGCCGGCCCACAGCTTCTGCCCCTCGCCCACGCCCATCTTCTCGCAGCTCATCAGCGTCAGCTTCGCGCCGCGCGCCATCATCGCGCCGGGCACGTCGTATGGCGTGGGCTGGCCGACGGCCATCCAGCCGGCCGACGCCGATTGCGGCATGCCCTTGCCGTCGATGTTGACGTCCAGCTGGCCCAGCTTGCCGCTGGCGAGCGACGGCGGCTGGGTTCGGCCCCACCGCACGCCTGTCATCCGGGCCTTGGCCTCCGCCAGCGAAATCCCCGGCGAGGCGGGTATCGCGTTCAGCAGCGCATCGGCGGCCGGGCCGGCTGTGACAACCCGCGTCCACATCTCGGCGCAATGGCCATCAACCCATTTGGCGTTGCGCGGATCGTCGGCGAGGATTTCCTTGCGACACTGGGCGGTGAAGCTCGCCTTCGCATTGGCTGCCATCGGTAGCGCCGCCGGGGCCGGCCCGGCATTGCCGGCGGCTACCGCGGCAAGCGGGGCCGCCGCCGCAACCGGCGCCGCCGCACCGGCCGCCGCACGCGGAGCGATGTTGCGGCCATCGGTTGCGACTTCCTCGAAACGGCTGCCGCTCCAGCGCAACTCGTCGCCGCACCTGACCGTGTCCTTTGCGCCCGGTCCGCAGCCGGTGCCGCGCCGTGCGATCTGCAGCTTTGCCGGCTTGCCGTCGAGCACGCGATAGGCGATCACCCGGTCCTGAAAGGCGAGGCTGGCGTTTCCGGGCGTGCCGACCCACAGTTCCAGCCGGGCGAGGCCGTTCGGCCGGAACAGCGTCGGCTTGCCGACACAGGGAAAATTACCCTCCGAGACAAGAAAATCGGTGCGGCCGTCGCCGGTGAAATCGCGCGGAATCACGAACTGGCCCTGCCCCGACATGTTTCCAAGCGTGCCGCCGGCGGCCGCGCATTGCGCCACCAGTTCGTTGACACGCGCCTTGATCGGCTCGGGCACGCCCTGTGCCTGCGCGGATGCGCCCGCCATCAGAAAACCCGCGAAAAGACCCCAACGCATGCTGTCCCCCTTCATGCCGGCGTGCAGGCTAGCCCGCTTTGACCGCTCCGGCCAACCCCTTTGCGACCATGTTGCGCACATGCGCCGCCAAAGCCTCTGGGTAGATGCGGTGTTCCTGCGCCAGCACGCGGGCGGCCAGCGTATCGGGCGTGTCGCCCGGCAGCACCGGAACGCGGGCCTGCGCCAGCATCGGGCCGTCGTCGAGCAGCTCGGTCACCACATGCACGGTGCAGCCGGCCTCGGCGTCGCCCGCTTCGATGGCGCGCTCGTGGGTGTGCAGGCCGGGGTATTTCGGGAGCAGCGACGGGTGGATGTTGACGATCCTGCCTTCCCAGTCGCGCATGAAGCCCGGCGTGAGAATACGCATGAAGCCGGCAAGTGCGACGACTTCGATCTGGCGCGCCTTCAGCTCGGCGGAAAGCGCCTCGTCGAAGGCCTCGCGGCTGGGGAAGGTGCGATGCGACAGCGCCAGCGTTTCGATGCCCATGCCGGCTGCTGTCTCCAGGCCGCCGGCGTCTGCCTTGTTGGAGGCGACCAGCATCAGCTCGGCGGGATAGTCCGGCTGCTGCGCGGCCTTTGCCAGCGAGAGCATGTTGGAGCCGCGCCCGGAGATCAGGACGGCTAGCCTGGCCTTACGCATCGTGGGAGGCGACCCAATCTGCCGTCTGACCCCACAGCCCGGCGGTGCCGCGCACGTCGCAGCCCTTGGGCGCGGCCTCGATCTGGCCGATCGCGAAGACCTGCTCGCCCGCTGCAGTCAGCGCGATGGCGACCGCTTCGGCCTCCTCGGGGGCGACCGCCAGCACCATGCCGATACCGCAGTTGAAGGTGCGCGCCAGTTCGGCCGCTTCCATGCTGCCCTGCTGTTGCAGCCAGCCGAACAGCGGCGGCAGCGGCCAGCTTCCGGCGTCGATCCCGGCGCGGGCGCCGTCGGGCAGCACGCGGGGGACATTCTCCAGCAATCCGCCGCCGGTGATGTGGGCGAGCGCGTGGATCTGCCCGGCGCGCAGCAGCGGCAGCAGCGGCTTCACATAGAGGCGGGTCGGCGCCAGCAGCGCATCGATGAGGCTGGTCGAGGCGTCGAACGGAGCGGGCGCGTCCAGATCGGCGCCCTCCACCAGCCGCCGCAGCAGCGAATAGCCGTTGCTGTGCGCGCCCGACGACGCGATGCCGAGCAGCAGGTCGCCCACCGCCACCTTGTCGCCGGTCAGCAGCTGTTCGCGCTCGACGGCGCCAACCGAGAAGCCGCCGAGATCATAGTCGCCCGGGGCATACATGCCCGGCATTTCGGCGGTTTCGCCGCCGATCAGGGCGCAGCCGGCAGCGGTGCAGGCGCGGGCGATTCCGGCAACAACCGCTTCGGCAACCCCGGTCTCCAGCTTTCCGGTGGCGAAATAGTCGAGGAAGAACAAGGGCTCGGCACCCTGCACGATGAGGTCGTTGACGCACATGGCGACAAGGTCCTGGCCGATGGTTTCGTGCCGGCCGGTTTCGATCGCGAGCTTCAGCTTGGTGCCGACGCCGTCGGTTGCCGCCACCATCAGCGGATCCCGGAAGCCGGCCGCCTTCAGGTCGAAGATGCCGCCGAAACCGCCGATCTCGGCGTCGGCGCCGGGGCGGCGGGTGGCGCGCACCAGCGGCGCGATGCTCTTCACCAGCGCGTTTCCGGCCTCGATGGAGACTCCGGCGTCGGCATAGGTGGCGGGCTGTCGTGGAGTTGTGCTCATGCGGCGCGCATTTAGCGGGTCACCACTTGGAATCCCACCCTTCATGCGCCAAAGGCATGGCAATGATTTCGTTTGCACGGCTGGCCCTGATCTTTGCGACCCTTGCGCTGGCTGTTGCAGCCCCGGCGACAGCGCAGGGGGGGCTGCGCGCGGCGGACGCCAAGCCGAAAGCGAAGCAGGCCGATCCGGATGTGCCGACGGCCATCGGCGGCAGTGGCGGGCTGGTGATCGGCGGCGTCGACGTCGATGTCGGCGGCAAGAATCCGATCGATGCCCGGATGAACGGCTGGCGCGAGGCGCAGCGCAAGGCCTGGCCGGCGCTGTGGGCGCGGATGTCCGGGCTGGCCGCCGGCACGGCCCCCAGGCTTGCTGACAGCGCCCTCGATTCGATGGTGTCCGCGATCGAGGTGGAGCGCGAGCAGGTGGGGCCGAACCGCTATGTGGCGCGCCTCGCGGTGGTGTTCGACCGGGTGCGCGCTTCCGCCTATCTGGGTCGATTCTCGAATCTGGTTTCCTCGCCGCCATTCCTGGTGCTGCCGGTGCTGCAGGATGCAGGTGTGCGGCAGGCGCATGAAGCCGCATCTCCCTGGCTGAAGGCGTGGGCGCGGCTGAGGGCCGGGGAAAGCCCGATCGACTATGTGCGGATCCAGCCGACGCCGGGCGATGTGATCCTGCTGAACGCCTGGCAGGCCGAGCGCCGACACCTGTTCCTGTGGCGGGCGCTGATCGACCGCTATCAGGTGGCCGACGTGCTGATCCCCGAACTGATCCTGGACCGCAGCTATGTGGGCGGGCCGACGACGGCGCTGCTGATCGTGCGCTTCGGGCCTTCGGGCCGCGAGCTGGGCCGCGTGCGGCTGACCAACCGCGCCGGCGACATCGAGGGGCTGACCGACACCGCGGTGCGCGAGGCGGACAAGCTCTACATTGCCGCCCTGCGCGCCGGGAACCTGCTGCCCGATCCGAGCCTGATCGAGCCCGACGTGCCGACTGCCGCGCTGGAGGATACCGGGCCGGAAATCGGCGGCGGCTTTGGCGGCGCCGAAAGCGCCGGGCTGCAGGTGCGGGTGGCGACGCCGGACGATGCCGCGCTGCAGGCGATCCAGCGGACGATTGCCGCAACGCCCGGCGTGGAAGGCGTGCGCCTGCAAAGCCTGGTGCTGGGCGGCGAATCGGTGCTGGAGATCGTCTCTTCGGTGCCGCTGGCGGAGCTTCGCTATGCGCTGGATGTGCGCGGCCTGAGACTGGAGGGGAATGTGATCCGCCGCCGGGCAGAGGGCGAGGCGGCGCTGCCGCCGCCGGAGCCGCAAGGTGAGGAATTGCAGCTGGAGGAAGGCCCCGCCGCGCCGGCCCCGCCGCCGGCCGCGGCGCCCAAGGCCCTGCTGCCGGGGGCGCCGAAATGAGCGGTGGTCCGGTGCAGATGGTGTTGCCGCTGCGCTGGAAGGCGGCGCAGGGACAGAAGGACTTCTTCGTCTCGGAGGCGAATCGCGACGCGGTGAATTTCCTGGACGGCTGGTCCACCTGGCCGCTGCCGGCGGCGCTGCTGATCGGGCCCACGGGTTCCGGCAAGAGCCACCTTGCCGCCATCTTTGCCCGGCGCGCCAACGCCCGGCTGTGGGACGATGCCGACCGCACCCACAGCGAGGAAGCGCTGTTTCACGCCTGGAACGCGGCGATGGACGAGCGGCGGCCGCTGCTGATGACGGCGCGTTCCGCCCCTTCGGAGTGGAATCTGGCGTTGGCCGACCTGCGCAGCCGCTTGATGGCGACGCCGCGCGTGCAGATCCGATCCCCGGACGACGCGCTGCTGGAAGCGGTCTTCCTGAAGCAGTGGCGGGATCGCGGCATCGAGGCACCGCCGGAAGTCACTTCTTATGTGCTGTCGCGCATCGAGCGCAGTTTCGAGGGGGTCGCGCGGATGGTCGACGCGATGGACCGCGCGGCGCTGGCGGCGCGGCGGGCGCTTTCCATTCCGCTGGCGCGGGAAGTATTCATCGACCTCGGCGGTTGAATGAGATTGCCGTTCACCCTTCCGCCGCAACCCGGCGCGGCGGGTTGTCGCAAACTGCCTGCGCGCGGCAGCTTCCAGCTGTAACAAGCGGCTGCTAGGCTGATGCGATGGCAAGCGTAACACGTCCGATCCCAGTGCAGCCCGCCGAGAGCCTGATGGTGCTTGGCACCGGGCGCTATCTCAACCGCGAGCTGTCGTGGCTGGCTTTCAATTCCCGCGTGCTGGAGGAGGCGATGAACCCGGCGCACCCGCTGCTGGAGCGGCTGCGCTTCCTCTCCATTTCGGGCAATAATCTCGACGAGTTCATGATGGTGCGCGTTGCGGGCCTGCGCGGACAGGTGGACGAGGGCATCGAGACGCCATCGCCCGACGGGGCGACGCCGGCGCAGCAGCTGGCGGAAATCCGCGTCGCTACCGAAAAGCTGATGCACGAGCAGCAGGATGCCTTTGCCATTCTGCGCCGGGCGCTGCGCACCGCCGATTTCGCCGTGCTGGATCATGCCGAGCTGACAAAGCCCGAGGCCGAGTGGCTGGAAGCCCACTTCCTGGAGCAGATTTTCCCGGTGCTGACGCCGCAGGCGATCGATCCGGCGCACCCCTTCCCGTTCATCCCGAACAAGGGCTTCAGCCTGGTTTTCGAAATGCTGCGGCTGGCAGACCGGCAGCAGCTGATTGCGCTGCTGATGCTGCCGCCGATGTTGCCGCGCTTCGTTCGGCTGCCGGGGCGTTCGGCGCGCTATGTGGCGATGGAGCAGGTGCTCACCCGCTTCTTCCCGCTGATCTTCCCCGGCTTCGAGGAGCTGGGGCAGGGCGCGTTCCGAATCATCCGCGACAGCGACATCGAGATCGAGGAAGAGGCGGAGGATCTCGTCCGCTTCTATCAGACGGCGATCAAGCGCCGCCGCCGGGGCCAAGTGATCCGGCTGAAGATCGAAAGCGCGACGCCGGCGCCGCTGCGCGCGCTGGTGAAGCAGGCGCTGCATGTCGACGAAAAGGACGTCACCGAGGTGGAGGGCATCCTGGGCATCGCCGACCTGTCGCAGCTGGTGGACGAGGATCGGCCCGACCTGAAGTTCGAGCCCTATGTGCCGCGCTTTCCCGAACGCATCCGCGAGCATGGCGGCGATTGCTTTGCCGCCATCCGCGCCAAGGACATCGTCGTCCATCACCCCTATGAGAGCTTCGACGTGGTGCTGGCCTTCCTGCGGCAGGCGGCGGCCGACCCGGATGTCGTCGCCATCAAGCAGACACTGTATCGGACCGGGAAGAACAGCCCCATCGTGCGGGCGCTGATCGATGCGGCGGAGGCCGGGAAATCGGTGACCGCGATCGTCGAGCTGAAGGCGCGCTTCGACGAGGAGCAGAACCTGACCTGGGCAGCGGCGCTGGAACGCGCCGGCGTGCAGGTGGTCTATGGGTTCATCGAGTGGAAGACCCATGCCAAGGTCTCGCTGGTGGTGCGCCGGGAAGGGGCGGAGCTGAAGACCTATCTGCACCTCGGCACCGGCAACTATCACCCGGTGACGGCCCGCATCTATACCGACCTCAGCTTCTTTACCGCCGATCCCGCGCTCGCCCGCGATGCCGCGCAGGTGTTCAACTATATCACCGGCTATGTGGAGCCGCAGGGGCTGAAGCATCTGGCGATGAGCCCGCTGAACCTGCGCTCGACTCTGATCGAAGGGATCGAGGCGGAGATCGAACATGCGCGCGCCGGCCGGCCGGCCTCGATCTGGGTGAAGATGAACAGCCTTGTAGACCCGATCATCATCGAGAAACTCTATGAGGCGAGCGAGGCCGGGGTGGAGATCGACATGGTGATCCGCGGCGTCTGCTGCCTGAGGCCGCAGGTGCCGGGCATGTCGTCCAACATCACCGTCCGCTCGGTGATCGGCCGCTTTCTGGAGCACAGCCGCATCGTGGTATTCGGCAATGGCCACGAGCTGCCCAGCCGCCACGCGAAGGTGTGGATCACCTCGGCCGACTGGATGCCGCGCAACTTCGACCGCCGGGTGGAGCTGCTGGTTCCGCTGACCAACCCGACCGTCCACGCGCAGGTGCTGGACCAGGTGATGGTGGCAAACCTGAAGGATGACGAGCAAAGCTGGGAGATGGACGCCGACGGCACCTATCACCGCCTGCAGCCCGGCAGCCCCAGCTTCAACCTGCACCGCTATTTCATGACCAACCCCAGCCTTTCCGGGCGCGGACAGTCGCTGAAGCGGGGGGATACGCCCAAGCTGCAGGTGAGTTGAGCCGATGCTGCATTGCGGCATTCTTTGTCGCAGTGCGGTGTGTTGAGCCCTGTTCAGGCCGATTTTCCCTTGCGTGCCGGGGTTTGACGGCATAGCCCCAAGGCTGCGATCAATCACTGGCAGATCAATCACGGGCAGGGGGTGCAGCGATGATGGATTCGGCGCCTATGGGCCGTCAGCTGTTTGTGAATGTTCTGGAAGAGGAGCGGGTTCTGGACGAGGAAGAATCTGCGTCGGAGAGCGGCTTGACGACGAACGAAGACGGGCAGCCGGCCTTCCAGTGGCCGGAAGCCAGCGCCGGCACTGCGGAGCTGGGGGTGGTGCTGGTCTGCTACAACGGCTGGTCGGACACGATCGAATGCCTGGAATCCCTGCTGCGCTCGGACCTGCCGATCCGGGTCGCCGTGGTGGACAACGCCTCTACCGACGGCTCGGCTGAGAAGATCCGCGCCTGGGCCGAGGGCGCGCTGCCCTATGAAGCGCCCGACAATGCGCTGAGCCAGCTGAGCTCGCCGCCGCTTCCCAAGCCGGTGGCGATGGACGTGCTTTCCGGCGAGGAGGCCGGTTTCCGCAAGCCCGGCGGGACGCGGCTGGTGCTGATCGAATCGCAGGCGAACCTGGGCTTTGCCGGCGGCAACAATCTGGGCATGCGGCACCTGTTCCGCGATCCCAACATTGCCCACGTCTGGCTGCTGAACAACGATACCGTGGTGGAGCCGTCTGCGGCCCGCGCCGTGCTGTCGACGCTGAAGACCGATCCCTGGATCGGCATGGTGGGAACGGTGCTGCGCTATTATCATTCGCCGGAGACGCTGCAGGCGCTGAACGGGATGGATTTCAACATCCTGACCGGGAACAGCAAGGGCCTGTATGGCGGCAAGCCCGCCTCCACCCCATTCGATGCGCGCAAGGTGGCGCGGCAGACGGAGTTTGTGCTGGGGGCTTCGCTGGCGGTCTCGCGGCGCTTCGTGGAAACCGTGGGTCTGATGTCGGAGGCTTATTTCCTCTATTTCGAGGAGATCGACTGGGCCCGCCGCAACGGCGGACGCTTCGCCATGGGCTTCGCGCGCGGCGCCACCGTCTATCACAAGCATGGCGGTTCGATCGGCTCTTCGGCCAAGGTCGGCGGTCGGTCTCCGGCGGCGGAATATTGGCTGCTGCGCGCCAAGCTGCTGTTCTATCGCCGTTACCACCCGCTGCTGCTGCCGGTGATCTGGCTGCAGGGCTGCGTGCAGACCAGCAAGCGGGTGCTGCGCCGGCAGCCGGCCAGCGTGAGGGCCATGACAAAGGCCCTGTTCTTCAGACCGCTGTGACCCAGCCTGTGACAGGGCGTGTGACCGGGCTTGCGGGTATGCAACGGCGGAAACGCTGGATAGAAGGCAGCGTTTCGAGGCTGAACGCGAAAGGACGCCGCTGACCATGCACATACTGGCTCGCTCGCGCCGGATCCTGCACGGCTATGTCGTCGGCTTTCAGCGCGCCTGGTATCGCCGCGTGTGGGGGATGCACATCGGCGAAGGCGTGCGAATCTCGCTCTCGTGCAAGCTGGACAAGACCAACCCGAAGGGCATCACCATCGGCGACTATACCGCCGTGACCTTTGGCGTCGCCATTCTTTCGCATGACTATGTGAACCGCCGGCACCTTGCCACGAAGATCGGCTCGCACTGCTTCATCGGCTGCAACTCGATCATCATGCCCGGCGTCACCATCGGCGATCACTGCATCGTGGGCGCCGGATCGGTGGTGATGCGCGATGTGCCCTCGCACTCGGTCGTCACCGGCAATCCGGGGCGGGTGCTGGAGCGCGATATCGAGACGCTGGCCTATGGTGTCAGGATTTCGGCCGCCATCCCGTCCGAACTGGCGGCGCATGAAGCCGCCAAGGCCGCGCGGGCTGTCCCCGCCTCAGACCAGGGCCCCGCCTCAGGTCAGGGCCCTCTGCCTGAACAGGGCCCCGTATCCGAACAGAAGGAATCCGCATGAACATCCGCGCCAAGATCACCGAAGTCTTCAACGAGATCTGGGCCGAGGACCATGATGTGCCGCCGCCGGCGCTGCTGGACGATACCGTGCTGCTGGAAACCGGCATGGACAGCATGGCCTTTGCCGTGCTCGTCGCGCGGCTGGACGAGGAGCTGGGCTTTGATCCGTTCACCCAGTCCGACGATGTCTATTATCCGCGTGAATTCGGCGAGTTCGTCGCCTTCTACGAAAAATTCGCCACCCAGTGATGGGGGTGGGGCAGTGACGAGCCTGGCGGCCCTGATCCGGGCGCGCCCCGGAGGCGGCGTTCTGCTGACAAGTCCGGGCGGGAATCTCTCCGCCGGGGATGCGGCGACGCTGGGCTTTGGCGAGGCGGTGCCACAGGGCGCCGCGGTGGCGCTGGCGATTGCCGATCCGGCGGCGTTCGTGCGCACCATCGTCGCGCTGGATGGCGTTGCAGAGGCGCTGCTGCTGCTGGCGCCGGGGCTTCCGGCCGGGACCGTTGCCGAGCTGATGGAAAAGGCGGGGGCGACCATCCTCGTTTCCGATGTGAACGAAGGCGCGGTTCTGCCCGATCCGATGCCGGGGGCGCGGCCGGAGGCCGGGCTGGAAACCCGCTGGATCATGACCACGTCCGGCACCACCGGCCTGCCGAAAATGGTGGAGCATCGGCTGTCCGGGCTGGCGCGCAGCGTGGTCGCCAACGACCGGACCGCCGGCCATGTCTGGGGCCTGATCTATGATCCCAGCCGCTTTGCCGGACTGCAGGTGGTGTTGCAGGCGCTGATTGGCGGCGGACGGCTGGTGGTGCCGGCGCCCGGGATGACGATGGCGGACGAGCTGCGCTTTTTCGCCGAGGCTGGCGTCACGCATCTGTCGGCGACGCCGACGCTGTGGCGCAAGATGCTGATGCTGCCGGCTGGGGCCGGACTGGCGCTGCAGCAGGCGACGCTGGGCGGCGAGATTGCCGATGCCGCCGTGCTGCGGGCGGTTGCCGCGCAATGGCCTGCCGCGCATGTCACCCACATCTATGCCTCCACCGAACTGGGCGTCGGCTTTTCGGTGAAGGATGGGCTTCCCGGCTTCCCGGCCTCCTATCTGGCGGACGGCGTGAAAGGGGCGGCGCTGAAGCTGGTGGACGACATGCTGTGGGCAAAGCCGCTGGCCGGCGAGCGCCCGCGCGGCGCGCATCTGGAGACGGACGCGGACGGCTATATCCGCACCGGCGACCGAATGGAGATGGCGGGCGATCGGGTGCTGTTTCGCGGCCGCGAATCCTCGCTCGCCAATATCGGCGGCATGAAGGTGCAGCCCGAGCATCTGGAGCAGGCCGCACTTGCCCATCCGCATGTGGCAGGCGCCTTGGTGACGGTGAAGGCGAACCCGATCACCGGCTCCATCCTGCAGCTGACGATTACGCCTGCCCCCGGCGCACCGGAAGGCAGGGAACTGGCGCTGTCGGTGAAGCAGCAGTTGAAACAGACGCTCCCCCGGGAGCTGCAGCCCGCGATCGTGCGGGTGGCGGAAAGCCTGGATATCAGTGCATCCGGAAAGCTCGAGAGGCCGAAATGACGATCAGGACTGTTCTGGTAACCGGTGTATCGCGGGGCCTTGGCCTTGCCATCGCAGCGCGGCTGCTGGCCGACGGCTATCGCGTGGTCGGCGCCAGCCGTACCGAAAGCGACGAGTGGAAAGAGCTGGCGGCAAGGTATCCTGAAACGGCGATCTTCCAGGCGCTCGATATGTCGGATCTGGATGCCATTTCCGATGTCTCCCGCGCGCTCATCAAGACCCATGGCAGCTTCTGGGCGCTGGTGAACAATGCCGGGATCGGCACCGACGGCGTGCTGGGCACGATGCACAAGCACGACATCGAGAAGCTGGTCGCCACCAACCTGCTGGGGCCGATCTTCCTGACGAAATACATGATGCGGGCGATGCTGGCGCGGCGGTCGGGCCGGATCGTCAACATCAGCTCGATCATCGCCTCCACCGGCTTCCACGGGCTTTCCGTCTATGCCGCGACCAAGGCCGGGCTGGAGGGCTTCACCCGCTCGCTCTCGCGCGAGGCGGGGAAGCTGAAGATCACCGTGAACTGCGTGGCGCCCGGCTATATGGAAACCGAGATGACCATGAGCCTGCAGGGGGACAAGCTGGAGTCGGTGCGCAGGCGCGCGCCGCTGGGCCTGCCGACGCCGGAGCAGGTGGCGACGGCGGTTTCCTATCTGCTGAGCGACGATGCCGCCGCGATTACCGGCACGGTCCTGACCGTGGACGGCGGAAGCACCGCCTGAGCCGATGACCCGGTACGACGCCATTATCCTGGGCGCCGGCGGCGCCGGGATGATGTGCGCGGGCGTTGCGGGGCAGCGCGGCAGGCGGGTGCTGCTGGTCGATCATGCGCCGGAGCCGGGGAAGAAGATCCTGATCTCCGGCGGCGGGCGCTGCAATTTCACCAACATCCACGCCGCGCCGGATCGCTATCTGAGCGCCAATTCGCATTTCGCGGTTTCGGCGCTGCGCCGATACACACCGCAGGATTTTCTCGATCTGGTGAATGCCCATGGCATCGCCTGGCATGAAAAGACGCTGGGGCAATTGTTCTGCGACGGCTCGGCGAGGCAGATCGTGGAGATGCTGCGCCACGCGTGTCCCGACAATGTGGAGTGGGCGCTGGGGCAGGCCATCACCGATGTTTCCCACGCGGACGGGATGTTCCGCGTGACGTTCGGCGATCGTACCGCGACCGCGCCGTATTTGGTGATCGCAACCGGCGGGCCTTCCATCCCGAAGATGGGGGCGACCGGCTTTGCCTATGATCTGGCGCGGAAGTTCGGGATGAAGGTGGTGGAGCCGCGCCCGGCGCTGGTGCCGCTGACGCTGGGCGGTGATGACGTGCTGTTCCGGACGCTGTCGGGCGTCGCCACCGAGGTTGTCGCCAGCACCGGCAAGGCACGTTTCCGCGAGGCGGCGCTGTTCACGCACAAGGGGCTTTCCGGCCCGGCGATCCTGCAGGTGAGCAGCTATTGGCGGCACGGCCAGCCGGTGCAGATCGATTTCCTGCCGGACTGCGACGAGACCTGGCTGGTGGAGGTAAAACGCGCCCGGCCGCGGCAGTCGCTGCGGTCTGCACTGGCGGCAAGGCTGCCCGAACGGCTGGCGGAGACGCTGGCGGATCGGCTGGAGATCGGCGGCGAACTTGGTGCGTTGAAGGACCAGCAGCTATGCGTGGCGGCGCGCAGCTTGTCTTTCTGGCCGTTTTCGCCCAATGGGACGGAAGGCTACGCCAAGGCTGAAGTGACAGCCGGCGGCATAAGCACAGACGGACTTTCTTCGCAGACCATGGAATCGCGCCGGCTTGCCGGGCTTTATGCGATTGGAGAGGCGGTCGACGTGACGGGCTGGCTGGGCGGCTACAACTTCCAATGGGCTTGGGCGAGCGGATGGGCCGCAGCGCAGGCCTTTTGACCTGCTGAACGGACGACAATGCCTTTCTCGACCCTGCCGACGCTTCTTTCGGAAGCGCTCACCGCCCGTGGCTATGCTGCGCCCACCCCTGTTCAGGCCGCCGTGCTGGAGCCCGAGGCGCAGGGCCGCGACCTGATCGTTTCGGCGCAGACCGGATCGGGCAAGACCGTTGCCTTCGGCCTCGCCATTGCGCCCGAACTGATCGACGAGGACGGCAAGCCGCGCCACGCCTTTGCGCCGCTGGCCTTGGCGATTGCGCCGACCCGCGAACTGGCACTGCAGGTGAGCCGGGAGCTGGAATGGCTCTATGCCGGTGCGCGCCTGCGCGTGGTTACCTGCGTTGGCGGCATGGATGCCGCGAAGGAGCGCCGGGCGCTGGCCGGCGGCGCGCATATCGTCGTCGGCACGCCGGGCCGCCTGCGCGACCATCTGGAGCGCGGGGCGCTCGACCTTTCCAGCCTGAAGGCCGCCATCCTGGATGAAGCCGACGAGATGCTGGACATGGGCTTCCGCGAGGATCTGGAAGAAATCCTGGACGCCACGCCCGAAGGCCGACGGACGCTGCTGTTTTCGGCGACCATGCCGCGCCCGATCGTGGCGCTCGCCAAGCGCTATCAGAAGGATGCCTTCACCATTTCGACGGTGGGGCAGGATCGCGGCCACGGCGACATCAGCTATCAGTGCGTCAGCCTGGCGCCGGCCGATATCGAGCATGCGGTGGTGAACCTGCTGCGCTATCATGAGGCGGAAACGGCGATCCTGTTTGCCGCCACGCGCGAGAATGTCCGCCGCCTGCACGCCAGCCTGGTCGAGCGCGGCTTCGATGCCGTGACGCTGTCGGGCGAGCATAGCCAGAACGAGCGCAACCAGGCGCTGCAGGCGCTGCGCGACGGCCGGGCGCGGGTGTGCGTGGCGACCGACGTGGCGGCGCGCGGAATCGATCTGCCCAACCTGACGCTGGTGATCCATGTGGAAATCCCGCGCGATCCCGAGGCGCTGCAGCACCGGTCGGGCCGCACGGGCCGCGCCGGCAAGAAGGGCACGGCGATCCTGCTGGTGCCCTATCCGCGTCGGAAGAAGGTGGAGTTCCTGCTGCGCGATGCGCGGGTGACGGCCGAATGGATCCGCACGCCGACGGCCGCCGAAATCAACGCCCGCGACCGCGAGCGGCTGCTGGAAAAGCTGCAGGAGCCGGTGGAGATCGACGAGCAGGACCGGGAGATGGCGGCAAAGCTGCTGGAAACCCGGACGCCTGAAGACATCGCCGCGATGCTGGTCGCCTCGCTGCGCGCGAAGCTGCCCGCGCCGGAAGACATGGTGGATGCCGGCGAGCGGGAGCGGGGGCCGAAGGAACATCGGCAGGGCTTCGACGATGTCGTCTGGTTCCGGATGAATGTCGGCCGCCGGCAGAATGCCGATCCGCGCTGGCTGCTGCCGCTGCTGTGCCGCCGCGGCCACATGACCCGCAACGAGATCGGCGCCATCCGCATCCAGCAGCACGAGACGCACTTTGCGCTGCCGCGCGCTGCCGCCGGCCGCTTCCTGGCGGCGGTGAAGCGCACCGCGCACGAGGAAGGCGACGAGGCCGCGGTGCTGTTCGAGCAGATGGAAGGCGGGGCGCGTCCGCCGCAACCCGGCCCGCAGCGCAACGGGCCGAACGCGCCGGCGCCGAAGCGCTATGAAGCCAAGCCCTACAAGCCGAAGAAGCAGCACCGGGGCTGAGGCCCCGGGGCGGCAGCCCTAAGAGCTGCCGCCTACGGCCGGCTCCGGCCCCAGCCCGCCGCCGAGCGCTGCATAGAGCGCGGCGAGATTATCCAGTTCCTGCCGTTGCAACGTGATCAGCGCCTGCTCGGCGGTGAACAGGCTCCGTTCGGCGTCCAGCACTTCCAGATAGTTGGCAACGCCCTCGCGGTAGCGGATGCGGGCAAGGCGGGCAATTTCCCGATAGGCCGTCGTGGCGCGCTGCTGGGCGGCGACCTCTTCGGCGAGGTAGCGGCGGCCGGCGAGCGTGTCGGCGACTTCGCGGAACGCCTCCTGAACCGTCTTTTCATAGCTGGCGACCGCGATGTCCTCGCGCGCCCGGGCGACGCTGAGATTGCCCTTGCGCGCACCCCAGTCGAAGATCGGAATGCTGATCGAGGGGCCGAAACTCCAGCCCAGCCCGGAATCGTCGAACAGATCGTCGAGCGCGGCCGACGCGAAGCCGATGTTCCCGGTGAGGCTGATGTTGGGATAGAAGGCGGCCCGCGCGGCGCCGACATTGGCGCGGGCGGCGCGAAGGGATTCTTCGGCTGCGACGATATCGGGCCGCGCCTCCAGCAGGGCAGAGGGGAGACCGGCGGCCAGCGGTTGCGTCGGCTTTTGCGCGGCGAGCGGCAGCCCGGCGGGCAGTTCCCCGGCGATCGGCCCGCCTGTCAACACGGTCAGATAATTGATGGCCTGCGCCCGCGCCAGCCGCAGCGCCGACAGCTCCGTTTCGGCTTGGGTAAGCAGCGATTCCGACTGGCGGAAATCCAGCGCAGACGTCACGCCGGCATCGAGCCGCCGCTTGGCGATGCGCAGTCCTTCCTCGCGGCTGGTCACCGTGCGTTCGGCCAGCGCGACGCGCTCCTCGGCCTCGCGCAGGGCGAAATAGGCAGACGCGATGGAGCGGATCAGCGACAACCGGAAGGCTCGCTCGCCGGCGATGGTGGACAGATAGCTGGCGCGCGCCGCGTCGGACAGGTTGCGGATGCGGCCCCAGAAATCCAGCTCGAAGGCCGGTACGGCGACGCCCACATTCACATAATTGGCGATATAGGCCGGACCCTGGTTGACAATGCGGCTGCGGCTGGCCGTGGCGCTGGCGTTCAGCGACGGCAGCCGCTCGCTGTCCTGGATGCGGTAGAGGCCGCGCGCCTCTGCGATGCGGGCCGAGGAGACGGCGAGATCGCGGTTGCGGGCAAGCCCGGCATCGATCAGCGCCCGGAGACGGGGATCGGGGAAGAAGTCGGCGCGCGACAGCATCGTGGCGTCGGTGCCGCCGGCAGGGCCGGGCAGCGGATAGGCAGACGGCGTTGCCATCTCTGGCCGGACATCGGCCGGGGCGAGCTGGCAGCCGGCAAGCAGGAGAAGGGCGAGCGGGGTGAACCTAGCCATGGTGCGCGTCGCCTCCATGGTGGCCGGCATCGTCATGCCCCGGTGGCGCGTGCGGAACCTCGCCCTCCTTGCCCAGCCAGCGGCGGACGGTGAGGTAGAAGAGCGGCGTGAAGAAGATGCCGAGCAGGGTCGCCGCCAGCATGCCGCCGATGACGCCGGTGCCGACGGCGATGCGGCTGGCAGCGCCGGCGCCCGAGGCAATGAACAGCGGGATCATGCCGCCGATGAAGGCGAGCGAGGTCATGATGATGGGGCGCAGGCGCAGCTTCACCGCGTTCAGCGTCGCTTCCAGCGGGGATTTGCCGGCCTGTTCCTCCTCGATGGCGAACTCGACGATGAGGATGGCGTTCTTGGCGGCGAGGCCGATGATGGCGATGAGGCCGACGTTGAAATAGACGTCTGCGGAAAGGCCGCGCGCCATGGTGAGGACCACGGCGCCCAGAACGCCCAGCGGCACCACCAGCAGAACGGACACCGGGATCGACCAGCTTTCATAGAGCGCTGCCAGCAGCAGGAAGACGATCAGGAACGACAGCCCCAACAGGGCGCCGATCTGGCCGCCGGCCTGCTTTTCCTCGTAGCTGGTGCCGGTCCATTCATAGGAGAAGCCCTGCGGCAGCTTCGAGGCGAGCTTCTCCATTTCCGCCATTGCCTCGCCGGTGGCGCGCCCGGGGGCGGCCATGCCCGAGATCGTCATCGACGGATAGCCGTTGTAGCGCTGCAGCTGCTGCGGGCCGGAGGTCCATTCCACCTGCGTGAAGGAGCCGAACGGCACCATCTGGCCGCTGGCGTTGCGCACCTTCAGCGCCAGCACGTCGTGCGGGGTCATGCGGAAGGGCGCGTCGGCCTTCAGCAGCACGCGCAGGATGCGGCCTTCATAGGTGAAGTCGTTGGCGTAGGCCGAGCCGAAGGCGATGGCGAGCGTGCCGTTGACGTCGGCGATGGAAAGGCCGAGCGCGCGCGCCTTCACCCGATCGATGGTCACCTTCAGCTGCGGCGCGTCATCCTGACCTTCCGGGCGCACGCCTGCAAGCACCGGGCTCTGGCTGGCGGCGCCGAGCAGCTGGTTGCGCGCGGCGGTGAGCGCTTCGTTGCCCTGGCCGGCGACATCCTTCAGCTTGAAGGTAAAGCCGCTGGAGGTGCCCAGCCCGGCGATGGCGGGCGGGCTCAGCGAGAAGACCAGCGCTTCCTTGATCTGCTGGAAGGCGCCGTTTGCCTGCCCCACCAGCACCAGCGCATTTTCCTTGGCGCTGCGTTCTTCCCACGGCTTCAGGCTGGAGAAGACCATGGCATTGGCCTGGCCCTGGCCGAAGAAGCTGAAGCCGCGCACGACCACCTGGCTGGCGACTGCGGGATTGTTGGCGAAGAAGTCGCTGACCTGCTTCGTCGCCTCGGCCGTGCGCTCGCGCGTGGCGCCGGGGGGTGCCTGCACGGCGGTGAACAGCACGCCCTGGTCTTCCTCGGGCAGGAAGCCGCCCGGCAGGCGGAAGAAGAGCAGCGCCGTCAACGCCACCAGCAGCACGAAGATCGCCAGCCAGCGGAGCGGTACGTTCAGGATTCCGGCGACGTGATGCTGGTAACGGCCGGTCAGCCGGTGGAACCAGGCGTTGAAGCGGTCGAAGAAGCGCTGCGGCAGGCTGCGTTCGGTGGAATAGTCGTGCCGGGTGTGCGGCTTCAGGAAGGTGGCGCAGAGCGCCGGAGTCAGCGTCAGCGCCAGCAGCGCCGAGAAGCCGATGGAGACGATCAGCGTCACCGCGAACTGGCGATAGATGGCGCCGGTGGAGCCGGGGAAGAAGCTCATCGGCACGAACACCGCCATCAGCACCAGCGTGATGCCGACGATGGCCGACGTGATCTGCGACATCGCCTTCATCGTCGCGTCGCGCGGCGACAGATGCTCCTCGCTCATGATGCGCTCGACATTCTCGATCACGACGATGGCGTCGTCGACGAGGATGCCGATCGCCAGCACCATCGCGAACAGCGACAGCACGTTGATGGTGAAGCCGAAGATGGCGAGGCCGATGCAGGCGCCGGCCAGCGCGATGGGCACGACAATGGTGGGGATCAGCGTGGCGCGCCAGTTCTGCAGGAACAGGAACATCACGATGAACACGAGCAGCATTGCCTCGCCCAGCGTCTTCACCACCTCGTGGATCGATTGCTGGATAAAGGGCGTGGTATCGTAGGGCACATCCCAGAAGATGTCCGGCGGGAAGCCCTTGGCGAGCTCTTCCATGCGCGCCTTCACGGCTGTCGCCGTATCGATGGCGTTGGCACCGTTGGAAGCCTGGATGGCGATGATGGCGACGGATTTGCCGTCGAGCTCGGCCCGCGTGTCGTAGCTGGCGGCGCCCATTTCCACCCGCGCCACGTCACCGATGGTGACGGTGGAGCCGTCCGGATTGGCGCGCAGGATGATGTTGGAGAATTCGGATGCCGAGGTGAAACGGCCCTGGGTGATGATGGTGGCGTTGATATCGGTATTGCGCGCCTGCGGCAGGTCGCCCAGCTGGCCGCCGGTGGACTGGCTGTTCTGTTCCTGCACGGCCGCCAGCGCTTCGGCGGCAGACATGTTGTAGTTGGCGAGCTTCTCCGGATCGAGCCAGATGCGCATCGCATAGGCCGAGCCGAACAGCTGCACATCGCCGACGCCGTCAACGCGGCGCAGCTCGTCCATCACCCGGGCACTGGCGAAATTTCCGAGATCGTCGGGCTGGGTTTCCCCGGTTTTCGAACCCAACGCCACCAGCAGCAGGAAGCCGGAGTTGGCGCGGCGCACGGGAATGCCCTGCCGCCGCACTTCCTCGGGCAGGCGCTGCTCCACCAGGGTGAGCTGGTTCTGCACGTCCATCTGCGCGCGGGTGATGTCGGTCCCCGTCTCGAAGGTGGCGGTGATGGTGCCGGTGCCATTGGCGGCGGAGGTCGAGGCCATGTAGAGCAGGCCCTCGACGCCGTTCAGCTCCTGCTCGATCACCTGCGTGACGCTTTGCTCCACCGTTTCCGCGTCGGCACCCGGATAGGTGGCAGAGATGGTGAGCGAAGGCGGGGCGACATCGGGATATTGCTCGACGGGCAGCGAGCGCAGCGCGATGAAGCCGGCGAGCGAGATCAGCAGCGCCACCACCCAGGCAAAGACCGGGCGGTCGATGAAGAAGGAAGGACCCACGGGCTATTCGGCCTTCGCGGGAGCGGCGGCTGGCGCAGCGGCGGGCTTTGCACCGGCAATGCGCACGGGGGCGCCCGGCTGCACCTTCTGCAGGCCGTTCACGATCACCTTCTCGCCCGGCTTCAGGCCGCTGCGCACCACCCAGTCGGAGCCGCGCAGGTCGCCCAGCTGGACCGGGCGCGCCTCTGCATTGCTTTCGGCATTCACCACCATCACCGAGCCGCCGCGCGGCCCGAGGGTGACGGCGCGCTGCGGGATCAGCACGGCGTCGGAACGGGTGCCGACGAAGGCCTTGGCGCGGACGAACTGGCCCGGCAGCAGGATGGAGCCGGGGTTGGGGAATTCGGCGCGCAGCGCGGAGACGCCGGTGGCTTGATCGAAGCTGAGATCGAGGAAGTCGAGGCGCCCTGTCTGCGCGTAGGTGCTGCCGTCCTCCAGCTCCAGCTCGACACGGGTGGCGCCCAGCGCGGCAGGGATCTTCAGCACCCCGGACGCGATGTCGCGGCGGATGGCGAGCAGCTCGGACGAGGATTGCGAGAAGTTCACGAACACCGGGTTGGTCTGCTCGATGACGGTGAGCAACGTGCCCTCGGCGGCGCTGACCAGCGCGCCCTCGGTCACTTCGGCGCGGCGGGCGCGGCCGGAAATCGGTGCGGTGACGGTGGCATAGCTGAGGTTCAGTTTCGCCGAATCCACCTGGGCCTGTGCCTGCGCCACATCGGCCTCGGCGGCGCCCATGCGGGCGACGGCGGCGTCGAATTCCTGCTTGCTGATCGCCTGATCCTTCAGCAGCGGGCGATAGCGATCGAAATCCTGCCGGGCGTTGGCGGCATTGGCCTGTGCGCGCTCCAGCTGCGCCTGCACGGCACCCAGGCTGGCCTGCAGCTCGCGCGGGTCGATGGCGAACAGCGGCTGGCCCGCCTTCACGTCGCTGCCTTCTTCATAGAGGCGGCGGGCAACGATTCCGGTGACGCGGGCGCGGACTTCGGCGGTGCGGGTCGCCTGCACCCGGCCGGGCAGTTCGATGATATTGTCGATGCTGCCGGTCTTCACCGTCACCACCTCTACCTCTGGCGGTGGCGGCGCCTGCGGCGCATCGGGCGAGCAGGCGGCGAGCACGGCGACCAGCGGCAGCAACACCCACGGATGGCCGCTGCCACCATGGCACAAAAATCTTGCGCCAACGGCGCGGCATAGTCCGGTCAGTTGCACCAGCACCCCCGTTGGTTGTTCAGCGACCCGCTGCATTTCCTACCACATGGTCAGCCGTCAAGCAAACCGGACGCATGGCTCCCAAACCTTGAAAAACGACAAATGCTTCTACTCGCTTATTAAGTTGTTTCATTTTAGCTAGTTAGCGCCTGAACACAACGGTCCTGCGACCATTTGCCAATATCCGGTGCTCGGCCGCCCACAGAAGGGCGCGGGCCAGCACCTGCGCTTCCACGTCGCGCCCTGCCGTCGCCAGTTCGTCGGGTGTCAGGGCATGGTCCACGCGCAGGCTGTCCTGCTCGATGATGGGGCCTTCGTCGAGGTCGCTGGTGACGAAATGCGCCGTCGCGCCGATCAGCTTTACGCCGCGTTCGTGCGCCTGATGATAGGGGCGGGCGCCCTTGAAGCTGGGCAGGAAGCTGTGGTGGATGTTGATGCAGCGCCAGGCCAGCTGGGCGCAGAGCGCCGGCGACAGCACCTGCATGTAGCGGGCGAGCACGGTGAGATCGATGCGGTGGGTGACCACGGCTTCCAGCAGGGCCGCCTCCTGCGCGACCCGGTTTTCCGGGCCGACAGGCAGATGCAGGAAGGGGATGCCGTGCCACTCCGCCAGCGGCCGCATGGTTTCGTGGTTGGAAACGATGGCGGGGATTTCCACCGGCAGCGTGCCCGTCTGCCAGCGGTGCAGCAGGTCGTTCAGGCAGTGACTCGCCTTGGAGACCGCCAGCAGCACGCGCAACTTCCGGTCGGTATCGTGGATGTGCCAGTCCATGCCGAAACGCTGGGCGACGGGGGCAAATCCCGCCCGCAGCGCATCGCCGCCGGGAAAGCGCGGCCCGGCCGCCTTGAAGCCGACGCGCATGAAGAATCGCCCGGACGCGAGATCTGCATATTGCTGGGATTCGACGATGAAGGCATCGTTTGCTGCGAGATGGGAAGCGACCGCTGCCACGATGCCGACGGCATCCTCGCAGACGACCGTCATGATGAAATGCGCGTCAGCCATGTCCAAGCCATTGCAAGCGTTGCCCCGATTGGCAATGCCTGCAAGATTCTACAAGACATCGTCCGATAAACATAGCAAACTAAGCATTCGGCCGTCTCGGCGGCGAGGTAGGGGGTAAGGTTTTGCCAATTCCGGGGCCAGATCCGGCGCCAAATCCGACCAAGAGATATCGGCATCCGCCCGAGTTCTACACGAACCCGGAAAACAGCATCGGCTATCTTGCCCGCATCGTCTTCCGGTCGTTTTCGCGGCTGCTGGAACAGGGCACGCTCACGCAGGATGTCTCGGCCGGGCAGTGGCGCTTCCTGCGCCAGCTCTGGCGCGAGGATGGCATCACCCAGCGCGAGCTTTCCGAGCGGGTGGGGATGCGCGAGCCGACGACGGTGGTGGCGCTGAACGGGCTGGAGAAGGCGGGCTTCATCACCCGCCGCAAATCCACCGAGGATCGCCGCAAGACCTTCATTCACCTGACGCCGCACGCGCGGGCGCTGGAGCTGGTGCTGGCGCCGATGAACGCCGAAGTGCACGAGATCGCCACGCGCGGCATGACGGACGAGGAAGTGGAGGTGCTGCAGCGGCAGTTGCGGCGGGTGATCGCCAACCTTGCCGACGAGACGGCGAAGCTGAAATTCCTCTCCGACGTGAAGGCCTGAGCGGATGCCGCGCATTGCCGTGCTTGCGGGCAGCACCCGCGAAGGGTCGTTCAACCGGGCGCTGGCGATGCTGGCCGCCCATGCACTGCGGACGCACGGCGCCGACGTGACCGGGATCGATCTCGGCGCGTTCGACCTGCCGCTCTATTCGCATGCGCTGGAGGCGAACGCCTTTCCGCCGGACGCCCTGCGGCTGAAGGAACTGCTGGTCGTGCAGGACGGGCTGCTGATCGCGTCGCCCGAATATAACGGCTCCGTGTCGCCGCTGCTGAAGAATGCGATCGACTGGGCCTCCCGGCCGACCGGCTCGGAAAGCCTGGTTGCGCTGACGGCCTATCGTGGCAAGGCAGCCGCCATCATGTCCGCTTCGATCAGCCCGTTCGGTGGCCTGCGCGGGCTGCTGCATCTGCGGCAGATCCTGACGACGGTGCAGATGCTGGTGATCCCGGAGCAGGTTATGGTGCCGAATGCCCATGCCGCCTTCGACGAACAGGGCGGCCTGAAGGACGCCCTTCCGGCGTCGCTGGTGGAAATGACGGCGGCGCGGCTGGTGAAGGTGGCGGCGGCGCTCTCCTAGGGCGTGTTCGTCCCCCAGTCGGCTTCCAGCGCGGCGATCATCGCCGCATAGCTTTCCGGCCCCAGTGCCCTGGCGATCTGGGCGGAAAGCGCATCCATCGCGCGCTGGGCATCCTGCCGCATCCGGCTGCCCTTTTCCGTAAGCGAAACGACCATGTGGCGCCTGTCCTGCGGGTCGGCCTGCATGGTGATCATCCCCAGTTCGGTCATCTGCGCCAGCGTGCTGTGGATGGCTTGCCTGGAAATGCCGAGGTTGCGGGCGATTTCGGATGGGCGGACGATGCCGCTCACCACATTTATCATCACCATCGATTGCGGGCGGTTCACATCCGGCCAGCCGCGCGCATGCAGCGAGGCCTGCAGTCCCTCGTCCATCCAGCAGAAACGTTGGAAGAGGGCGATGATGAGTTGATCCGAACGCACGTTCACGCCCTAGATGCAGCAGTGCGTCAGGCGCAAGCCCGTGCGACGTTGTCAGGGCATTTTCCTTAGGATACTATCCTTTTCCATAATGGCCGCAGGGCCGCAACAAGGGGGAAGAGCGCGGCCATGCTGGGTTTGATGCAGGATGTGCCACTTACCGTTGACCGGATTCTGGACCATGCCGCCGCCTGGCACGGCGCGCGGGAGCTGGTCTCGCGCGATGCCGGGGGCCACGTCACACGTTCTACCTATGCCCAGGTGCACGCCGATGCGAAGCGCGTGTCCAACGCGCTGGCGGACGCGGGGATCGGCTTCGGCGACCGGGTGGCGACGCTGGCATGGAACAGCGCGCGGCATCTGGCCGCCTGGTATGGCGCCTGCGGCATGGGCGCGGTGCTGCACACGCTGAACCCGCGCCTCCATCTGGAGCAGATCGCCTATATCGCCAACCACGCCGGCGACCGGCTGCTGATTGCCGATCCCGCCTGCGCCGATCTGGTGGCGCAGCTGCTGCCGCAGGTGCCTTCGATCGAGCGGGTGATCTTCTTCTGCGACCGCGCCTCGCTGCCGGAAACGGCGTATCCGGCGACGGCTTTTGACGACTGGATTGCAGGCTATCCGGCCGACTATCGCTGGGGCGGCTTCGACGAGCGGACGGCCTGCGGCCTTTGCTATACGTCGGGGACAACGGGGAATCCGAAGGGTGTGCTCTACTCGCACCGATCGAACAGCATCCACGCGCTGATGACTCTGCAGCGCGACGCCCTGGGGTTGTGCGCGCGGGATTCCGTGCTGCTGGTGGTGCCGATGTACCATGCGAACGCCTGGGGCGTGGTCTATTCGGCGCCCGCGGTCGGCGCCAAGCTGGTGATGCCGGGGCAGCGGATGGACGGCGAATCCATCTACAATCTGATCGAGGCTGAGGGCGTCACCTACTCCGCTGCGGTGCCGACCGTGTGGCAGATGCTGCTGCAACATATGCAGGAAAAGGGTCGCAAATTCTCCACGCTGGAACGGGTGACGATCGGCGGCTCTGCCTGCCCGGAATCGATCATCCGCAGCTTCCGCGACGACTATGGGGTGGATGTGATCCAGGGCTGGGGGATGACGGAAACCTCGCCGCTGGCGACCGTTTCGGTGCCCAATGCCAGCGTAGCGGCGAAATCGCCGGACGAGCAGATGGCCTACAAGCTGAAGCAGGGCCGGCTGCTGAGCGGGCTGGAGCTGAAGCTGGTCGACGATGCGGGCAACCGCCTGCCGCACGACGGCAAGACACCGGGGCGGCTGATGATCCGCGGCGAGACAATCGCCTCGGCCTATTTCGGCGGCGAGGCGGGCGATGCGCTGGATGCGGAGGGGTTCTTCGACACCGGCGATGTCTCCACCCTCGATGCAGAGGGCTATATGCAGATCACCGATCGCGCCAAGGATGTGGTGAAATCGGGCGGCGAATGGATCAGCTCGATCGACATCGAGAATATCGCCACCGGGCATCCGGCGGTGGCGCTGGCGGCGGTGGTGGGCGTTTCGCATCCGAAGTGGGACGAGCGGCCGATCCTGCTGTGCCAGCTGAAGCCGGGCGCCAGCGCCGGGGCCGACGATCTGAAGAACTTCCTCGCCGACAGGATCGCCCGCTGGTGGATGCCCGACGATGTGCTGTTCGTCGACGAGATCCCGCTGGGGCCGACCGGCAAGATCGACAAACGCGCCATTCGCGCCGGGCTGACGGGGTATCAGCTGCCCTTCGACGTCACGCGCTGAACCAAACCATTCTGGGGAGAAGATGCATGGATCCGAACGGGATCGAAGGACTGGACGCGCAATTCATTGGCCTGGTGTCGCCGACGATGCCGCGCATCATGGCGGGCGGGCATCCGTGCCAGGGCATCTATTGGACGAAATCCGGCACGCGCCCGAAGGTCGCCATCATCGCAACCCATTATAATGTCGATTTTTCCGAACATTATATCGCCCCCTATTTCGCGCGGCAGGGTTTCGGCTTCCTGGGCTGGAACACGCGCTATCGCGGTGTCGAGGACCAGTTCCTGCTGGAACATGCCGTGATCGATATCGGCGTGGGGATGCGCTGGCTGAAGGAGGTGGCCGGCGTCGAGGCAGTCGTCATCCTCGGCAATTCGGGCGGCGGTTCGCTGATGGGTGCCTATCAGGCCGAGGCGATTGCGCCGACGCTGACCGAGCGATTGCCCAGCGCGGGACAGGACGCGCTGGCGCAGCTGGTGAAGGGCGACCTCTATATCTCGTTCAACGCCCATCAGGGCCGGCCGGAAGTGCTGACCGACTGGATGGATGCGTCTGTCATCGACGAGAATGATCCGGTGGCGACCGATCCGGAGCTGGATCCGTTCAACCCGGACAACGGCCCGCCCTATTCGGAAGCGTTCATTGCCAAATATCGCGCCGCCCAGCGGGCGCGGAACCAGCGCATCACCGATTGGGCGAAGGCCGAACTCGTGCGCCTGAACGCGGCGGGCGTGCCCGACCGGCTGTTTCCGATGTTCCGCTGCTGGGGCGATATCCGCTGCGTGGATGCAGGCATCGACCCCTCCGACCGCAAGCCGAACTGGTGCTATCGCGGCGATCCGAAGATCGCCAACCGCACCCCCAGCATCGGCCGCGCCAACATGATCAAGACCTGGCTCAACATGTGGAGCCTCGAGACCTCCCCCTGTCAGGGCAAGCCGCATCTGGCGAAGCACGATACCCCGGCGCTGGTGGTGCAGGGGCTGGCGGATACCGGCGTCTTCCCCAGCGACGCGCGCAAGATCTTCGACTTCCTGGGGAGCAGCGACAAGCAGCTGGAGCTGATCCCGGGGGCGCATTATTTCGAGGATTCGATCGCCGAACGGCAGAATGCCGCCGATCTGGTGGGCAGCTGGATCCGGTCGAAGCTCTGATGCAGGCCGACGCCGGCATCGTCGAGGGGTTGCGCCGCGCCGGGCTGATCGGCGCGGAGGAACCCCTGCTGGTGCCGCTGGCGGGCGGCGTTTCCTGCGATGTGTGGAAGCTGGAAACGGCCAAGGGGCCGGTCGTGGTGAAACGGCCGCTGGCAAAGCTGCGCGTCGAGGCCGACTGGCGGGCGCCGGTCGAGCGCGGCGACAGCGAGGTGCGCTGGCTGAGGCGGGCGCGCGAAGTCGATCCGCGGATGGCGCCCGAAGTGCTGGCGGAGCTGCCGGGCCACGGCTTCGTCCTGCGCTTCCTGCCGGATGCGCCGGTGTGGAAGGACGAGCTGATCGCGGGCCGCATAGACGCTGATTTCGCCGCCGCTGTGGGCCGGCGGATCGCTGCCGTGCATGCGGCAACCGCCTTTGAAGAAGCCGACCGCGCGGCGTTCCCGACGGACGAGATGTTTCGCGCCCTGCGAGTCGATCCGTTCATCCTCCACGTCGCCCGCGCCAACGCCGATCTGGCAGCTGCGCTGAACGCCATCGCCGACGATCTGATGGCCCGGAAGACGGCTCTGGTGCATGGCGATGTCAGCCCGAAGAATATCCTGGTCCATGCCGATGGCCCTGTGTTTCTGGATGCCGAGTGCGCCGTCTATGGTGACCCGGCCTTCGATCTGGCCTTTTGCGCCACGCATCTGCTGCTGAAACATGTGTGGCTGGGAGGCATTCGGCAGGCGGCCGGGGCGCTGGTCGATGGCTATCTCGGCGGCCTCGATTGGGAACCGCCCGAATCGCTGCTGGAACGCGCCGGCCGGGTGACCGCTGCCCTGCTGCTCGCCCGGGTGGAGGGAAAATCTCCCGCCCCCTATCTCACCGACCCCGTGCACCGGGAGATCGTGCGCGGACAGGCGCGGGCGTTGATCGGGCGCCCGCGCCCCCTCGACCGACTGGTCGCCGAATGGAAAGGAACGGAATGACTGCGCGCATCGCCCGGGTGAAGGGGCGCAGCCTCTGGGATTCGCGGGGCCGCCCCACGGTAGAGGCGGAAGTCACGCTGGAATCCGGTGCCGTCGGCCGCGCCATTGCGCCGGCGGGGGCTTCCCGCGGGGCGCATGAAGCCATCGATCTGCGCGACGGAGGCGAAGCCTTCCTTGGCTTTGGTGTCGACCGCGCCGTCGCCGGGATCGCTGCCGAAATCGCCCCTGCCATCATTGGCATGGATGCCCGCGAACAGGCGGCCATCGACCGGGCGCTGTGCGAGCTGGACGGAACGCCGAACAAGGCGCGGCTGGGCGCGAATGCCGTCGTCGCCGTTTCGATGGCGGTGCTGCATGCGGCAGCGGCAGACGCGCGCGAACCGCTGTGGCGCTGGCTGGCTGAGGGCCGAAAGGTCCGCATCCCGCTGCCGGAAATCCAGATCTTCGGCGGCGGGGCCCATGCCGGCCGCCGCACCGATGTGCAGGATTTCATGGTGATGTGCCCCAGGGCCGGTTCCTTCCGCCGGGCGCTGGACATCACCCATGATGTGTTTCGCGCGGCCGGGCGGCTGATGGAGGCGAAGGGGCCGCTTTCCGGTGTCGCCGACGAGGGCGGCTGGTGGCCGAACTTTGCCTCCAACGAGGATGCGCTGGAAACGCTGACCCGCGCAATCGAGGCGAGCGGGCACCGCGACGTGTATATCTCGCTGGATATCGCCGCCAACGAGCTGGGCGACGAAAGCGGCTACAAGCTGGCGCTCGACGGCCGGCGTCTCACCGGTGCGGAGATGGCCGGGCGGATGATCGAGTGGACGAAGCGCTTCCCGATCCTGTCGATCGAGGACCCGGCCGGACAGGATGACTGGAAGACGATGGCCGCCGTCAACGCCGCCATCGGTAACCGCGTGCAGCTGATCGGCGACGATGTGCTGGTGACCAATGCCGAGCGCGTCGAAGCGGCGGCGAAGGCCGGTGTCTGCAACGCGGCGCTGATCAAGGTGAACCAGGTCGGCACCGTTTCCGAGGCGAAGGCGGCGCTCGATGCCGCCAGGGCGCACGGCTGGGGCACGCTGGTTTCCGCTCGCTCGGGCGAAACCGAGGATGTCACCATCGCCCATCTGGCGACCGGCTGGAACGCCGGCCAGCTGAAGGTCGGCAGCTTCACCCGCTCCGAGCGGATGGCGAAGTGGAACGAAGTGCTGCGCATCGAGGAAGCCATGGGGCCCGACGCCGAGTTCGCCGGCGCTTCCGCCTTTGCAGCGCCCGTTGCAGAGGCGCTTCGATGATCGTCCTCCACGCCCGTCCCAGCCCCGGATTCCGCGCCGCCGTCGACCGCATCTTTGGCGAAGGCGCCGTCGTCCATGTCGACGAGGCGGCACCGCTGGACAGCGTGGCGGCCAAGATCACCGCTCTGCTGCATGTGCTGACCCCGGTGACGGCGGAGTTCATAACCTCGGCGCCGAAGCTGAAGCTGATCCAGAAGCTGGGCGTGGGCGTGAACACCATCGCGCTGGACGCCGCGCGCCGGCAGGGGGTGGCGGTGTGCAACATGCCCGGCACGAACAGCCAGGCGGTTGCCGAAATGGCGCTGTCGCTGATGCTGGCGGTGCTGCGCCGCACGCCCTTCTTCGACTTGCGGACGAAGGCGGGGGAGGGCTGGTCGGCCGATCCGTCCGAGCTCGACAGCGTTGGCGAAATCGGCGGCCGCACCATCGGTCTCGTCGGCTTCGGCAACTCGGCGCAGCTGCTGGCGCCGGTGCTGGCGGCGTTGGGCGCGCGCGTCGTCTATACCGCCCGAACCCCGCGCGATGTGCCCTATGCCTGTTGGCCGCTGGAGAAGCTGGTGGCCGAGGCTGACATAATTTCCCTGCACATGCCGCTGACGGAGGAGACCCGCGGCGCCATCGATCCGCTGGCGATGAAGCCCGGCGCTGTGCTGGTGAACACGGCGCGCGGCGAGCTGGTGGACGAATCGCGGCTGGTGCAGGCGCTCGCCACCGGCCACCTGCGCGGGGCCGGGCTGGACGTCTTCGCGCAGGAGCCGCTGCCGGCCGGCCACCCGCTGCTTGCCCTCCCCAACGCCGTGCTGGCTCCGCATATCGCCTGGTTGACACCGGAAACGCTGGTGCGAAGCCTGAATGTCGCCCATGAGAACTGCAGGCGCCTGGAGACGGGCGAGCAACTCTTGCACCGGGTGGTCTGATGTTCGTGCCGACAGTCCTCATCACCGGACAGCTTCTCACCCGCGCGGTGTGGGTGCCGCTGATCGACGCCTGGACGGCGCGCGAGCTTATCGTCGCCGACAACAGCCGCGACGACAGCATTGCCGGCATGGCGACGCGGCTGCTGGAAAATGTCCCCATCCGGTTCAACCTGATCGCCCATGCGATGGGCGGCTTCGTCGCCTTCGAGGTGATGCGGCGCGCGCCCGAGCGGGTGACTCGGCTGGCGCTGATCTCCACCCTCGCCTCGGCCGACGGGCCGGCGCAGACGGCGCGTCGGCAGGGCTATATCGACCTCGTCGAATCCGGCCACTTCGACCAGGTGGTCGAGGAACGCATTCCGCTTCTGTTTCCCGAAGCGCGGCGCAGCGACGAGAAGATGCTGGGCATCGCCCGCAAGATGGCCTCTGATACCGGCCAGGAAACCTTCCTGCGCCAGCAGCGCGCCATCATGTCCCGGATCGACAGCCGCCCGGAGCTGGGCAAGATCGACGTTCCCGTGCTGCTGGTACGCGGTGCAGGCGATGGCATCACCACCGACGCGCAGCAGCAGGAAATGCTGGCGGCAATCCCCGGCTCGCATCTGGAAACGGTCGCCGAGGCCGGGCATCTTCCCACGATCGAGGTTCCCGAAATCGTCACCCCGATGCTGGCGGAGTTTCTGGAGGTCTAGCCGATTTCGGCGCGGACGATTTCCGTGCCCTGTACCATTGCCCGGAGCTTTGCCTGGGAATGTTCGCGGCTGTGGTACTTCATCCCGCAGTCCGGCGCGATCCACAGCCGTTCGGCATCGACATGGCGCAGCGCCTGCCGGATGCGCGCGGCGACCAGCTCCGGCGTCTCCACCTCCGGGATGGACAGGTCGAGCACGCCGTACATGATGATCTTGTTCGGCAGCTCCTCAAGGATCGACGGATCGAGCCCGGGCTGTGCCGCCTCGATGGAGATCACATCCACCACCGAGGCATCGAGCTCGGCGAGGAAATCATAGGCCTTGGGCTTCTGCACGCCGGCGCCGTGCACCATCGCATAGCCGAAGCAGATGTGCAGCGCCGTCGTGCCGTCGACGCCGTCGAGCGAGCGGTTGATCGCCTCGATGGCGTAGGCGTTCGCCTCCGCGGCGCGGGCCTGCAGATAGGGCTCGTCCAGCTGCACCACGTCCACCCCGGCGGCGAACAGGTCGCGCACCTCGGCATTGACGCCGTCGGCATAGTCCATCGCCAGCGAGCGGGCGTCCGGATAGAAGCCGTTTTCCGCCTGCTGCGTCATGGTGAAGGGGCCTGGCAGCGTCAGCTTCACCGGCTTCGAGGAATGGCGGCGCAGGAAGGCCGCATCCTGCGCCTCGATGGGCGCGACACGACGGATCGGGCCGGAGACCAGCGGCACCGGGTTCGCCTTCCCGGTGCGGTCGATGGCCGTGCCGTGCTTCCGGGTGTCGATCCCGGAAAGCGCGGTCGCCAGCCGGTTGGAATAGCTTTCGCGCCGCATCTCGCCGTCGCCGACGATGTCGATTCCCAGCTCTTCCTGATCGCGGATCGCCATCAGCGTCGCCGCTTCCTGCGCGTCGGCGAGCCAGGGGGCCGGGATGCGCCACAGCTGCTCGGCGCGGACGCGCGGCGGAAGCGAGGCCTTCAGCCGCTCGCGGTCGATCAGCCAGTCCGGCTGCGGATAGCTTCCCACGATGGTGGTCGGCAGGATAGGATGGCCGCGCAAGGCAATTCCCTTCAGATAATCAGCTTGGAAGGCATTGCTTAGTATTCTATCCAATTCAAGTGGAATGCATTTAGGGAGAGGTTTGGATGATCGATCTGGAGGCTATCCGGACGCTGGCAGATATTCCGGCTGCGCACGCCGCGCGGCACGGGCAGGATATTGCGGTGAAGTATGGCGAGCGGGAGACGAGCTTCGCCGAGCTGGACGCCACCTCCAACCGCATCGGCAACCGGCTGGCAGCCTTCGGCGTGAAGCCCGGCGACCGGGTGTCGGTGCTGAGCAAGAACCATGATCTCTGGTATCCGCTGTTCTTCGGCACGGCGCGGGCGCGGGCTTGTCTTGCCCCCATCAACTGCCGGCTGACGGCGCGGGAAATCGCCTTCATCCTGGGCGATGCGGCGCCGAAGCTGCTGTTTGTCGGCGAGGATTTCTTCGAAACCGCGCTCGCCGCCGTCGCCGGGATGCAGGCGAAGCCGCATCTGGTCGCGCTCTATGGCGAACATCCCGCCTTCCAGCCGCTGGCCCGATGGCTGGGCGATGCGCCGGCAACGCCGCTGGCGGATCCGCCCCGGCAAGACGATGATGTGCTGCAGCTCTACACCAGCGGCACCACCGGGCTTCCAAAGGGCGTGGTGCTGGAAAACCGCAACTACAGCCGCTTCATGCAGCTGGCGACCGAAGTGGACGGCTTCGCCTATGAAGAGGGCGAGACGGTGATGATCGTCATGCCGCTGTTCCATGTCGCCGGCACCAACGTCAGTTTCGCGGGGCTGGCGCAGGGCAGCCGCATCGTGCTGGTGAAGGATTTCACCGCCGCAGACGCCATCCGGCTGCTGACCGAGGAGCAGGTGGCGCATGCCTTCCTGGCGCCGGCGATGATCCAGATGATGCTGCAGCACCCGGATGCCGAACGCGGCGACTATTCCGCGCTCAGCTCCATCGCCTATGGCGCCTCGCCCATCGCCGAGGCCGTGCTGCGCGGCGCCCGTTCCACCTTCGGCTGCCGTTTCGTGCAGTTCTACGGGATGACGGAATCGACCGGCGGCGGCTCCTATCTTTCTCCCACGGCACATGATCTGCCGGGCAAGCTCACCTCGTGCGGCAAGCCCTGGCCCGGCACGGAAATGGCGATCCTCGACGGCGACGGAAATGCACTGGCAGATGGTGCCATCGGCGAGATCGTCATTCGCGGCGACATCGTGATGAAGAAATACTGGAACCGCGAGAGCGCCACCGCCGAGACCATCGGCAGCGGCTGGCTGCGCACCGGCGACGTGGGTTTCCGTGACGCCGACGGCTTCTATTTCGTGCACGACCGCATCAAGGACATGATCGTGTCGGGCGGCGAGAATGTGTATCCGGCCGAGGTCGAAAGCGCGATCATGGGCTGCCCTGGGGTCGCCGACGTTGCGGTGATCGGCGTGCCGGACGCGAAATGGGGCGAGGCAGTGAAGGCGCTGATCGTGGCGGCTCCCGGCCACAGCCCGGCACCTGCGGAGATCATTGCCTGGGCGCGCGAGCGGATCGCCGGCTACAAGATCCCCAAGAGCGTGGACTTCATCGAAATCCTGCCACGCAACCCCTCCGGCAAGGTGCTGCGGCGCGAGCTGCGCCAGCCCTATTGGGAAGGGCACAGCCGCGCGGTCGGCTGACCGGGCGGGGGGCAAGGCCGGGCGGCCGGCCGACCGCCCGGATCCGGGTCAGGCGCCGACCAGCGCTGCGTCCGCTGCGGCCAGCGCATGGCGCACGACGAGGCCTTCGCGCTTCACGCCATCGGCCTGCATCGGATCATGCGCCACGTCCGCGTCGGTGAAGGGCTTGGTCCAGGCGGCGAATTCCAGGCAGACGCCGTCCGGATCGAAGAAATAGACCGAGCGCACATAGACATCGTCGTTTAGTTCTGCGGCCGATTGTGTCGGCGAATTGTCGTGGTTCAGGATCTGCGTCACTTCCACGCCCTTGCTGACAAGGCGATCATAATACTCGTCGAATCGCTCGGCCGGCACGTTGAAGGCGATATGGTTCATCGAACCATGGGCAGACATGAAATTGCCCTTGGTCGGCAAAGCTTCCGGCGCTGCAATGCCGGGGGCGGCAGCCGGGGCGCTGTCGAACCAGAAAAAGGCCAGGCTGTCGCCATTGCCGATATCGAAGAAGAAATGCTGCCCGCGCCCGCCCGGCAGGTCCAGCGTCTTCACCAGCGGCATGCCCAGCACATCGCGGTAGAACTCCACCGTCTTCGCCATATCCTTGCAGACGAGCGCCAGATGGTTGACGCCGCAGAACTCGAACTGGGTGTTTTTCTCGGCCATGATCTTCCTCCTCAGGCAGTCGGGCTGGTGCTCGGGCGGGCTTTCATCCGCTCATACCAGCTTTTGAGATTGCTGCATGCCGGATCGAACGGCTGGCCGACCCCCATGCCGAAATCGATGAACGCGAACAGCAGGATGTCTGCCAGCGTCAGCTTTCCGCCGGCCACGAATTCACGCCCCGCGATCAGCGGATCCAGCCAGTTCATGCCGTCCTGCGCAATGGCCTTCAGCCCGGCCGCCGCTTCGGGCAGCACCCGCATCCGCGGTTCGAACAGTGGCAGGCCTTCGGCAAAGCGAAAGCCGTTCACCATCGGCTCGCAGATCCTGAGGTCGATGCGGCGCGTCCACATCCGCGTCTCGGCCCGTTCCTGCGGCGTCGCGCCGATCAGCGAGGGGCCAGGCGAAACCTCGTCCAGATACTCGCAGATGGCGGTCACTTCGGTCAGCACCGAGCCGTCGTCCAGCTCCAGCGCCGGGGTCTGGCCGGTGGGATTGACCGAGACATTATAGGGCGCCCGGCGGTTTTCCCCTCCGCGCAGGTCGATCGTCACTTCCGGGATGGCCACCCCCCGCTCGGCCATGAATATCTTCACGACCCGCGGATTCGGCCCGACCGAATTGTAGAACTTCATACCCGTCCTCTCGCGTCCATATACGCCCTTTGCGCCCAAACCATCAATCAAGTTGACGGTTGATGGAGCCGGACCCCCGGCCTCGGCCAGCGCATGCGATAGAGCGTGCCGGTGGTCGACGCGGTTATATAGGCGTCCTGTCCATCGGCGCCGCCGAAACAGATGTTGGTGATGCCGATGTCGGGCAGCGGCACGAATTCACAGGCGCCATCGGGCGAGAAGACGCTGATCCCACCCTCCACCATCGTCGCCACGCAGACCCGGCCGGATTGCTCCACCGCCAGGCTGTCGAGCAACCGAAACGCCGGTGGCGTGCCGACGAACCGCCCGGGGGCCCAGGGCCCGGGCGGCGCCAGCATGCCCGGCGAAACCACGTCCATCGCCCACAGCCGCGCCGTCATCGTCTCGCTGACAAACAGGGTATTTCCATCGGCAGAGAGGCCTACGCCGTTGGGCCCCATCATCTGCGCCCGCTGCCGCGAGATGCCCGACCCATTGGCCTTCGCATGGTAGAGCGCGCCATGGTCGCGCCCGCTGTCGCGCACCTGCCCGTGGTCGCTGAACCAGAAGCCGCCCTGCGCATCGAACACCAGGTCGTTCGGCCCCTTCAGCCGCTCGCCCTCGAAGCTGTCATAGAGCGTGGTGACCGCGCCTGTTTCCAGATCGACACGCTGGATGCTGCCGTCAGGTCCGTCCTGCGCGGCATGGCCCGGAAACAGCAGGCCGCCAGCCTCGTGCCACTGGAAGCCGCCGTTGTTGCAGACATAGGCGGCGCCATCCGGGCCGATGGCAAGCCCGTTTGGCCCGCCACCCAGCTCCGCCACCACCGACAATGCCCCGTCGGGTGAAACCCGCGTCAGCGTTCCGCGCGCGATTTCCACCAGCAGCACCGATCCATCGGCCATCGCCACCGGGCCTTCGGGAAAGCGAAGGCCGGTCGCGACGACTTCGGGGGTGCCATAGGCGCTCATTCTTTCGGGCGCGGTGCACTGAGGAAGTCGGCGGCGCTGAAGCCTTCGGGCGCAGCGATCTCGACGATCGGGTCCTCGCGGTTGTCATATTCCATCCGCAGCGCCCGGGTGATCACGGCGTGCATGTCGTACAGGCAGGTGATGTAGGTGAACTCGAAGATCTGCTCGTCGCTCCAGAAGCTCTTCAGCCTGGCAAACACCTCGTCCGGCACGCGCCCCCCGGCCTGGCTCAGGCAATCGGCATAGGCGAGCACGGCGCGCTCCTGCTCGTTGTAGCAATCGGCCACCTGCCAACTGGCGATGCCGGCGATCTTCTCTTCGCTGACGCCCAGCCCCCGCAGCGACTTGCAATGCTGCGAATAGACAAACTGGCTCTCTTTCACCCAGCCGGCCCGCGTCTGGCCCAGCTCGCGCAGCACCGGATCGATCTTGCGGTCGGGATGGCGGTAGACGGCGAAGCCGTCGATGGCATGCTTGAAGATGTCGGGTGCCAGTGCATAGACCGTCCACCAGTCGCCCGGCGTGCCGGTGGCGGTGCCCGGCTCGGCCACCGGATCGCGGTCGCCAAAGAGGCGGTTGTAATAGGCCAGCACCGTTTCGTTGGTGACTTCGGCACGTGGAACCTGGCGCAACACGGGCATGGCGGCCTCCTCAGGCGAACTTGCGGAATTCGGCGACGTGGGCGGAATCGAAATATTCGTCCAGCCGGCTGATCTTTCCGTCCACCACCTTGCAGACGATGGCGCAGGGCAGGCGCACTGCCCCGCCGTCATGGGTGCGCTTTCCCTTCAGCACATGCTGCTGCACGAAGCCGCCGGGGAAGGTGTTCAGCCGGCGATCGGCATATTCGCGGTCGGTGATGCGGGCGACCATGCCGGTCAGCGTCTTTGCGGTCTGCTCGGGCGTCACGATCAGTTCGTCGGTGTTGTGCCAGATCTCCGCGTCGGGCGTGAAGCTGCCCTGCATGGTGGCGATGTCGCCCTGCTCGATGGCGTCGAAGAAACGCTGCGCCATTGCCCGGATATCGTCCTGTTCCGCCATCATCGCTCTCCCTTGGTTCCGAACATGCGGCCGCCGTTTGCCGCGATCAGCCCGGCGATATCGTCGCCCCGGTAATCCGGATCCGCCGAAGGCCCGAAGGCCGCCAGCATGTCGGCGGTCACCGCCTCGGCCATTTCCTTCCACTCGGGGTGGGTGAAGATCCAATAGTCGTCGGCCTCGATGGCCTGCACCACCCGCTCGCCGATGCGCGCCGGCGACATGCCGCCCGCCAGAACGCCCTGCATCGCCTGCGAGGTGGCGGCGGCCTTGCCGACCTCGACTTCCACCGGGCGCAGCTCGCGCGTGGTCTCGACGATCCGCGTCGCCGACATGCCGGGCATCAGCACCGAGATATGCACCTTCGTCGGCGCCAGCTCGTTCCGCAGCGCCATGGCGATGCCCAGCGTCGCATATTTGGAGCTGATATAGGCGACCGAGATCGGCGGCGGCACGATCGCCACCATCGAAGAGGTGATGACCAGATGCCCCGGCTCTCCGCTCGCCTTCATCTCCCCCAGGAAGGTGCGGCAGGCATAGAGATGCGCGTGGGCGTTGACGGCATAATTCCAGCGCCAGACCTCGGTGTCATACTGCTCGAACGGGCCGGAACCGCCACCGACGCCGGCATTGCTGAAAAGGATGCTGACCGGCCCGAAGCGCCGCGCGGCTTCGCCGGCCTCGGCCCAGCCGGCTTCGCTGGTGACATCCAGCGTGATCGGCAGCACCCGTGCGCCGGTCGACGCCAGGTCGGAGGCGGCGGCCGCCACGCCATCCGAATTGATGTCCGCCAGCACGATCGAGGCGCCCCTGGCCGCCAGCGCCCGCGCGGTTGCCAGCCCCAGCCCGCTGGCGCCTCCGGTAATGAAGGCGGTCTTGCCGGCAACCTCGGTCATGCGGCCAGGTCCTTTTCCAGATAGCGGGTCATCGCCAGCTGTGCCCCGGCGGCGGCAAGGGCGAACGGCACCAGCGCCATCATCGCCCAGCGCAGGCTGTCGTCGCCATGGGCATCCTTCAGATTGTCGCTGACGAAGCCGACGAACAGCGGCCCCAGCCCCAGCCCGACGATGTTGAACATCAGCATCAGCACGGCGGAAGCGGTCGCCCGCGAGCGGGGCGGGGTGAGGTTCTGCACCAGCGCCAGCGCGGGGGCGACATAGGCGGTGCAGGCGGCCATCGGGATCATCATCAGCGCCAGCGACAGCTGCCAGCTGTCCACCATCACCGCTGCGATCAGCGACGGCACGATGATCAGGCTGGCGATGGCCGGGATCAGGCCATAGGCGCGCGGCGATTTCGCGGCCAGATGGCTCACCAGCCAGCCGCCGCCCAGCATGCCGATGCCAAAGGTGATTCCGGCGGCCGGCGCAAACCAGCTGGCCATCGCCGAAATCGGCATCCCCTGCGTGCGCATCAGATAGGCGGGAATCCAGTTCAGCATGCCATAGCTGACAAAGGCCGAAAGCCCGCTGCCGATCATCACGAAGCGCAGCGACGGGCGGCTGATGAACATCGCCAGGCTCTGGCGGAAGGGAAGGGCGGCGTCGGCCGGCTTGTGTCCGTCCATTGCCCCGCGCGCGGGTTCGCGCACCAGCCAGTAGAGCAAGGGGGCAACCACGATGCCGACGGCGCCGATCAGCAGGAAGGCGTTGCGCCAGCCGATCGTATGCGCCGCCCAGCCGCCGAAGGCGGCGCCCACGAACACCCCGAACGGCCCGTTCAGCGTGAAGATGGCGATAATGAGCGGCCGACGCGCTGCCGGATAATAATCCGCCAGCACCGAAAGCGAGGGCGCGGTGCCGCCGGATTCGCCGGCGCCTACGCCAAAGCGCATCAGCGCCAGCTGCCAGAAGTTGGAAACCAGCCCGCAGGCGGCGGTGAAGCCGCTCCACACCACGCAGCAGATGGCGATGAGCTTCACCCGGTTCCAGCGGTCGGCCAGCATGGCGACAGGCACGCCCATCGCTGCATAGAAGAGCGCAAAGGCCATCCCCGTCAGCAGGCCGAACTGGGTGTCGCTGAAATCCATCTCGGCGCGGATCGGTTCCACCAGCACGCTCAGCAGTTGCCGGTCGACGAAATTGATGGCGCCGACCACGAACAGCATCGCCAGCGCCACCGTCCGGCGCAGCTCGTGCGAGCGATCGGCGGCACCTGCCTGCAGCGTGACGGTCGTCTCGGTCATCTTTCTCCCCAGGCGGTTTTCCGCCTCCTCCAAAAAATGCTTAGGTATTTAAGTTTATCTGTCAATGTGGTTTACGGTTGGCCTGCAAAAGCCAGACAAAAGGAGGAGGGAGAGGATGGATATCCGCGGGAAGAAGGCGATTGTCACGGGCTCCGCCGCCGGAATCGGCCGCGCCAGCGCGCTGCTGCTGGCCCGCGCCGGATGGCCGTATCGAGCATCAGTGGGGCCACGCCGATACCGTCTAGCTTGCGGGCGCGCCCAGCATGTTCTTGCCGAACAGGTTGGACCATTGCTCCTCGGTCAGCACCGGCCGGGCGCTGGAAAGGTTGGCGGCGTTCTTCACGTCGGTGCCGCGCTGCACGGCGGGGCGCTCGCCGATGGCCGCGAACCAGCGCGCCACGTCGGGGAACTCGTCCAGCGTCAGGCCGATGGCGCGGATCGCCCGCGTCCATGGCCAGCAGGCGATGTCGGCGATGCTGTATTCCTCGGCCAGATACTCCGCCTCGCGCAGCCGCCCGTTCAGCACATGCAGCAGCCGGATCGTCTCGTTGCGGTAGCGCTCCACCGGATAGGGCTGCCCCTCGGGCGCATAGCGGATGAAGTGATGCGCCTGCCCCTGCATCGGCCCGAAGCTCGCCATCTGCCACATCAGCCATTGCTGCGCCTGGGAACGGCGGCGCGGATCAGTGGGCAGCAGCTGCCCGCTCTTCTCCGCAAGGTAGAGGAGGATGGCGCCGCTCTCGAACACGGGCAGCGGCGCGCCGCCGCCAATCGGTTCATGGTCGACGATTGCCGGCAGCCGCCCGTTCGGGTTGATTCGCCGGAACGCGGGGGTCAGATGATCGCCTGCCAGCATGTCCATCTTCAGCAGCTGGTGCGGCAGGCCGATTTCCTCCAGCATCATCGAGACCTTGTGGCCGTTCGGCGTGGGGGTGAAATAGACGTCGATCATCGGGCCTGTCTTTCCGAATGGCTGGCGCGCGCTGCATGCTTGGCTCGCGCTGCGGCGAATACGGCGTCGAAGGCGGCCTTGCCCGCCGGATAAGCTGTAACGGCAAGGTCGACACCGGCGATCTTCCAGCCGTTCTCGCGCAGCAGATGGTGGGTATAGCGCCCGATCAGGTCGCCCATGCACATCTCGCCCGAGACTTCGACGAAATGCGCTGCGTCAACAATGCTGGTCACGGTGGCCCGATCGCCGTCAACGGTTGCGCGTATGTTGTGCAGCCGGTGCGCGGTGCTGGCGAACCCTTCCAGCGCCCGGCAGCGGCTGGTCCACTCATCGGCGGAAATTGCCCCGACCACGGAGCCGATGGAGCCATAGTCGAGGCGGATCCCCGGCGTGAACAGCGCCCGGAAGGCGCCCCAGTCGCGGGCATCCAGCGCTTCGGCATAGGCGAGCACGGCATCCGCCGCCGCTTGCCCATCAAGGTAAGCGGCGGCGTTCATGCGTTCAGAACTTGAAGCCGGCTTCGACCGCGAGGTTCCGCGTCGGCTCCAGATAGAGGATCGCCCGCGGCACGGCGGTGATCGGAGTGGGCAGCCTGAAGGCGCTTCCCGTCGTATATTCGTTGGTCAGGTTCTTGCCGACAAAGGCCAGATACCAGCGATCGTCCTGATCGCCGAACTGCACGCGCAGGTCGACCTTGGCATAGCCCTTCTGCACGCCATAGGTCGGGCTCTGGTCGTCGGAGTTGAAGAACTTCGAACGGCCGGCGACGACGCCGGTGATGTCGAACTTGAAATTGTCGCCCACATCGATGCGGCCATGGGCGGTGACATTGCCCGTGAACTTCGAGGCATAGGCAACGGGATAGCCGGCGAGGTTGTTGGTCGCGGGGGTGCAGGTGGCCGGCTGCGAGGCAAGGCAGGCAGCGCCGGGATAATCGTCGTACTTCACGTCCTGATAGGAAGCCGACGCGTTGATGTCGAAGTTCGGCACCGGATAGATGGCGAGCGAGCCTTCGATCCCCTTCGAGGTGGCGCTGGCGGCGTTACCGGTCAGGTAGCTGGAGGTCGCCGGCTGATAGACCGACACCTGCAGGTCCTCGAACGTGGTCTTGTAGACCGAGACGTTGGCGACGACCTTGCTGTCGAACAGCGTCGAGCGGATCCCGGCCTCATAGTTGGTCGAGCGTTCCGGTTCGAAGGTGAAGGTCGCATCTGTCGTTCCCAGCGTGTTGGAAACGAAGCCGCCCGACTTCGATCCCTTGCCCCAGGTCAGATAGCCCATGATCTGGTCGGTGAAATCATATTGCAGCGTGACAGAGGGATCGACGTTGCTTTCGTCGATCGAGCCGCGGGCGCTGGAGATCGGCCGGATCGCGAACGGCCCATAGACAAGGCGCGAGGCGAAATTGCCGCGCTTGCTGGCATGGGTATAGCGAAGGCTGCCGATGATCCGCAGGTCGTCGGTGATGTTGAAGGTGCCCTGGCCGAACGCCGAATAGGATTCGGCCTTTTGATTGAAGACGCTGTCGATGCGGCCGAAATAGGGGCTGCCGAACAGGTTCAGGATGTTGAAGCCCTGCAGCTGCTGCAGCTGGTAGTTCGAATAGTCCCAATAGGCGCCGACGATATACTCGAAGCGGCGGCCGGTGGGCGACAGCAGGCGGACTTCCTGCGAGATCTGGTCGAACTTTTCCGGAAAGCTGTTGTAGACGCTGTTGTTGGTGACAGCGCCATTGCCGCCGGGGATCGTCTGGTCGAAGCCATTGACGATATTGGCGTCGAACTTGCTGTAGCCGGTGATCAGCGTGAGCGTATAGTCGCCGAACTGGACGTTGCCGGTGCCCGACAGCATCCAGGACTTGTTCCAGATGCCCTCGTCGCCCAGCGCCGATTTTTCCAGATAACGGTCGTGGTGCGGGTCTTGCGGGCCGGTAAGCGAGCTGGAGACGGTGATGCCGCCCGAGTAGCGCCGGTTCGAATATTGCACCTTCGCGGTATAATCGAACTGGTCCGAAGGCTCCCACTTCAGCGTGCCGCGAACAGTTTCCTGTTCCAGCTTCGGATCGTCCTGATCGGTGGCGCGGTTATAGATATACCCATCCTGGCGGACGATATTATAGGCGACCCGGAAGCCCAGCGTGCTGCTGATGGGGCCCGACACATAGCCTGAAATATCGGGGCCCTTCATGTCGAAGCTGTAGAGGCCGCTGATCTTGCCCTCGAAATCGGCGGTCGGGCCGGCGGACACCACGCTGACGGCGCCGGCGGCGGTGTTCTTGCCGAACAGCGCGCCCTGCGGGCCGCGCAGCACTTCCACGCGCTGCAGATCGAAGAACGGCGCTTCGGCCTGCCGCGAACGGCCGGCGTAGATGCCGTCGACATAGAGCGAGACCGACTGATCGAAAGCGAAGTTGGCCGGCGGCGAGCCGAAGCCGCGGATGTAGATGACATTGTTGCCGGCGGTCGTCTGCACGAAGACGTTCGGCGTGTAGTTCATCATCGCCCGCGCGTCGGAGATGTTGAACTTCGACAGCTGCTCGCCCGAAACGACCACCATCGAGATCGGCACGTCCTGCACATTCTGGGCGCGCTTGGTGGCGGTGACGATGATGTCGGTGGAGCTGGCTGCAGGCACATCTGCGGCGGCGGCTTCTGCCTGATCGCCATCCGCGGCAGCGGCGGGCACGCTTGCCAGCATGGCAGCGGCGGCCACGCCGGAAAGCAGAATCCAGTTGCAGGACTTCATTGGAACCTCCCTTGAAAATGCGTCGACGGTACGGGATCCGATGTCCTCATCCGTCAATCTGGTTGACCCTTAGTTTACTAATGGCTTTAAGCTTGTCCAGAGGATTTCGGGGAGGAATGGCCTGATGAGAGAGGATGCTGCGGAAAAGCGCAGGAGCGTGTTGCAGTCGACACAGCTGTGCACGGTGGAGTTCGAGGTGAGCGGCGGCCTGATCGGAATCGGCGCCACGCCATTTGGCGACCGCCGGCTGGGCTTCATCACCGGCGGGCGTTTCTTTGGTCCCCGGCTGCAGGGCGACGTGCTGCCCGGCGGCGGGAACTGGTCGCATGGCGGGCGCCTGTCCGCTGATGCGGCGGTGGGCACCTTCGATGCGCGCTCCGTCTGGCGCACGCACGACGGGGCGCTGATCCAGCTGTCCTACACCGGGCGCAGCGTAGTGCCGGATGCCGTGCGCGCCTTGTTCGCCGATCCCGCCGCGCCGCCGGTCGATCCGTCGCGCTACTATCTGCGCATCGCCCCGGTGTTCGAGACATCGAGCGAGACATACGGCTGGCTCAACGGAATCCTGGCCGTCGGGGTTGGCGAGCGTACGGACTTCGGCGTGCGCCACGTCATTCACGAGATCCTCTGATGATCGACCTGCATTATTGCGCAACGCCCAACGGACAGAAGATCGCCATCCTGCTGGAAGAGGTGGAGCTGCCCTATCGGGTGATCCCCTACGATATCTTCGACGGCGACCAGCTGACGGCAGAGTTCGGCCGCATCAACCCGAACCACAAGCTGCCGGCGATCGTCGACACGGCGCCGGCATGGGGCGGGGAGCCTGTGACGGTGTTCGAATCCGGCGCCATCCTCCAGTATCTCGCGGAAAAATGCGGCCGCTTCCTGGCGCCCGCCGGGGCAGAGCGGGCCGTCACCCTGTCCTGGCTCACCTGGCAGGTCGCCGGGCTGGGGCCGATGGGGGGGCAGGCGAGCCACTTCCTGCGCTATGCGCCGGCTGGGCAGGACTATGCGAAGCAACGCTATACGAAGGAGCTGAACCGGCTGCTGACGGTGCTGGAAAACCGGCTGGCGCAAAGCCCGTTCGTGGGTGGCGAAAGCTATTCCATCGCCGACATGGCGATCTGGCCGGGTCGCGCTTCGGCCTTCGTGATGGGCATGTCGCTGGACGCCTGGCCCGCCACCCGCCGCTGGTTCGAGCGCATCCGCACCCGCCCGGCCGTCGCCCGCGCCATGTCGTGCCCGGATCTCGCCGCACCCGCAAAATATCTCGGCCGCAACCAGCAGCTCGACGCGCAGCAATGGTCGAACATGTTTGGCGATGCGAACCAGGCGGCGGTGCGCAGATAGGCGTCAGCGCCGGGCGTGCTGCCGCTCGCCCCACAGGATGGAGCGGTGTTCGTCGGTGAATCCCGTCAGCCCGCCCTCGATGGTTTCCGCCCGTGCCGTGCCGGTCTGCATCCCCTCGGCCACGGCCGGCCGCGCCAGCATCGCCGCGCCCCACCGATCCACATTGGGATAGCGCCCGGCCTTTTCGATCAACTGCCGGCGCAGGAAGGGCAGCGTCGCCATGTCGGCGATGCTGTATGCGTCGCCCGCCAGCCATTCCGCTTCGCCCAGCCGTTGGTTCAGCACCATCATCAGCCGGTCCACCTCCCGCGAATAGCGCTCGATCGCATAGGGGTGCCGGTCCCTGGCGTAGTGGGTGAAATGCGCTTCCTGCCCGAACATCGGGCCAATGCCGGAAACCTGCAGCATCAGCCATTGCCAGCAGATCGCCCGCTTCGCCGGATCGGAGGGGACAAAGCGCCCGGTCTTTTCCGCCAGATAGAGCAGGATCGCGCCCGTCTCCCACAGCACGAAGCGGCCATCGGGGCCGTCCTCGTCGACGATCACCGGCGTCTTGTTGTTGGGGTTCAGCGCCAGGAATTCCGGCGTCAGCTGATCGCCGGCCAGGATGTCGATATATTCCAGCCGCCATTCCAGCCCCATTTCGAGGAGGGCGATGGCGACCTTGCGCGCATTGGGTGTCGGCCCGCCGTACAGGGTGATCATGGTCGCTGCTGTCCTCCACCGGTTTCCTTAGCATCCTATGCAATGCCGGCAGCCGCACAACCTCTCAGTCCTCGAAGGCCTCCACCGTCCGCCGCGTGCCGCGCAGGAAGGCGTCGGCCACCAGCGTCAGCGGCCGCACATCCACGTCGCTTTCGCCGCGCTCCACCAGCGCGGCAAAATGCGCATAGAGCCCGGCATATTCCCGGTTCTCGCCGCTTGCCGCCCCGCCCGGATACGCCAGCCGCGCCCCGCCGTCCGACAGTTTCAATACCCCGGCGTCGGTCTCGATCTCGATGTCCCAGCTCTGCGGCCCGGTCTGCCGCCAGTCCAGATCCATCTGCACCGGGGCGCCCGCCGTGTCGCGGAACCTGAGCTGAGCGGCGATGGGCGCCGCCTTGTTGGCGGGAATTTCCAGCAGCGCCTCGCACAGGAACAGCGGCTGCGGCAGGATTTCGGTGAGGATGGAAAGCGCGTTGATGCCGGGGTCGAACACGCCCAGCCCGCCGGCCTCCCAGATCCACGCCTGCCCCGGATGCCATTTGCGCACATCCTCCCGCCAGCGGATCGAACCCCGCTGCAGCTGTCGATCTGCCAGCCAGCCGCGCGCAGCCGAAACCCCCGGCGCAAAGCGCGAATGCCAGCTTGCAAACAGCGTTGCCCCGCTGCGTTCCGCCAGGCCCGCCAGCGCCGCCACCTCCGCCAGAGTGGCGCCTGGCGGCTTTTCCAGAAACACATGCACGCCCCGCTCCAAAGCCAGCGCGGCGAGATCGTGGCGGACCTGCGGCGGCGTGCACAGCGCCACCGCGTCCACGGCCGGGCCATCCGCAAGCAACTCCTCCAGCGCGGGGAAATGCGGAACGCCGCCCACGCCATCCCCATGCGGGCTAACCGTTGCCACCAGCTCGAACGCCGGATTATCGGCAATCGCCGGCAGATGCTGGTCGCGCGCGATCTTCCCCAGTCCGACCACGGCGATGCGAATGCGTTTCATCCAGTCCTCCCAGGCGATTGCCCGCCGCGCTACATCGTTCCGGCAAGCACTGGAAGCGCTTGTCGAATCCCCGCTTAACGCCGGCGCCTTAACCGCCTAGCATCGCCCAAGGGCAGGCACGGGAGGTGGGTGGATGAAGCCAGAGGTGAAGCCGGCGGACAGCCCGATTGCCCGCCTGTTCGGCTTTGGCCTCACCCGGATGCAGGCGACCGGGATGGGCCTGCTGTTTGCCTTCTTCTGCTTTGTGCCCATTGCCTTGCTGGCGGACAAGTCCGCCGATGTCGCCGTGCCGTTCACCCGCGATTACGCCATGCTGGCGCGGGTGCTTGTCGCGCTGCCGCTGGTCGTCGCCTTCTCGCCGCATCTGCAGGGGCTGATAGACGAGGCGCTGGATCACGCGCCGAAATCCAACATCGTCACCGGCGCCGATACCACAACCTATGAACGCTGGGTGCATCTCGTCAGGCAGCTTCGGGCCAGCAGGATCGCCGAACTGCTGTTCGTGGCGATGGCCTTTGCCTCCGGTTTCACCAACCAGCAGATTCCCGGCGTCCTCGCCGGCCTGCACGGCTGGGGATACAGCGCCGCCGGAGAGCTGAATCTGGCGGGGCAATGGTATGTGCATGTGGTGCTGCCGCTGTTTCGGCTGATGGTCCTGATCTGGATCTGGCGGCTGCTGATGTGGACTCTGTTCCTGGGCAGCCTGTCGTTCCTGAAGCTGAACCTCAACCCGGCCCACCCGGATGGCGCCGCCGACCTTGGCTATCTGGGTTTCGTGCAGCAGCGGCTTTCGATTGCGCTGGCGATCGGCAGCCTGATGCTTGCCGGCAGCGCCGCCAATCGGATTGCCTATCTGGGGGAGCATCTGGGCGATCACCTCTTTCCGCTGCTCGGCTTCATCCTCCTCTATCCCGCGCTGCTGCTGGCGCCGCTGATCCTCACCTGCCCGCTCCTGCTGCGCACCAAGCGCAACGGCGTCTTCGAATACAGCCTGATCGGCGACGGTATGGCGGCGCAGTTCCGCCGCGACTGGATCGACAATCCCGGCGATGCAGGCGACCGGCTGGCCAGCCCGAACCCGTCGGCGATGGCGGATTTCACGATGATGCACAGCGTCGTGCAGGAAATGAGCATCCTGCCGATCCGCAGCTGGGCAGTGATCTCCATGTTTGTCGCGGCGGCCGGGCCGCTGCTGCTGCTGGTGCTGCTGGAGGTGCCGCTGGATGCGCTGCTCCGCTCGGCGCTGTCCGAACTGCCGCCGCTCGATCTCGTCGCCACCTATAGCCAGCCTTTCCCGCAAGCACCGCCCGGCACGGGCTGAAACAGGCTGGCGAAGGCCCAGACCGTCTTTCGCGCGCGCGAATCGACATGGCGGCTCCTGGCCGATGAACAATCAATGGCTCCGGGCGCCAGAAGCTGGTCATTGTTGGAAAACGGGGAAGTTGGCGCGCCCGGAACGATTCGAACGTCCGACCCTCAGATTCGTAGTCTGATGCTCTATCCAGCTGAGCTACGGGCGCGCTGCAGGAGGGCGGCCCTTAAAGGACAGTTCTGCGGATTGCAAGCCGCCTATGCCCGCCGCTAGGGAGATCGGCATGCGAGCCCTCCTTTCCGTCACCCTCCTCGGCCTCCTGCTGGCAACCGCCTGCAAGGGGCCATCGGGCAGCTTTCCCTCGCTTGCGCCTCGGCCCGGCGAAATACCGCGCGTGATCGACGCCCCCGACGCCGAACAGCAGCCCGGCCTCTCCGATTCCGAGCGCGCCGGCCTGTCGGCCGATGTCGCCCGCGAATCGAAGGCGCTGGCAGACGTGGAAAAGGCGATGGCAAGCGAAGGAGCGCAGCTGACCAGGGCACTGCAGGCCGCGCGCGGCAGCAAGTCCGGCTCGGAAGCCTGGTCCAACGCGCAGATGGCGCTGTCCCGCTACGATCTCGCCCGCAGCCCGCTGGGCGATATAGAGGTGCGCCTGACGCCGCTGCTGCGCATGGTGGACAGCCTGCCCGGCTCGGATGCGGACCGGCAGGCGGTCGAAAGTCTCGCCGCCGCCACCGCTTCCGCCATCAGACGTTCGCAGCAGCAGGTGAACGCCGCCAACCGCCAGCTGGGATGATCATTGCGCCGACAGCCGCAGCGCCTGGATCCGGGTGCTGTTCGTCGGCGCCAGCAGGATCTGGCCGCTGATCCGGCCTTTCTCGCAGGTCCAGCTGAACCGGCCCGACATCGCCCCGTCCGGCACCACCGGCACCGCGGTATCGCAGGCGCCGCTCGCCGCCTTCAGCCTGGTAAGTTCCGCCGCCCAATTCCGGGCCGAACGATCCAGCAGCATGTTCATCGCCAGCCGCTCCGGCTGCACGTCGATCCGCCCCTCGGCCCAGACCTGCCGCGCCGTCGCATAGCCTTCGGCCAGCATCGGCGTCAGCGGCACAGGCCGCGCCTGTATCACCCCCGCCCGGCTCAGCACGCCGGCAGCATCCCACACCGGCGGCAGCGGCGCGGCATAGGTGCGGTTGGAAAAGGCGAAGATGCCGACCCCCGCCTCGGGCAGCAGCAGCATGTGCGAGCCATATCCGGGATAGCCGCCGGAATAGAACATCACCGGCCCCAGCAGGCAATCGGTGCCGCTGACCAGCCCGCCCGCATAGATGAACTGCAGCCGGCAATCGGCGGCATCCTTGCCCGGCCGCGCCCGGCCGTGCGGCAGCCCGCCGCCGGCGCGCATCGCCCGCAGCACGGCGCCGTCCGCACCCACCTTCGCGGCCACAGGCCAGCCCGACAGCAGATGCGCCACCCATTTCGCATAGTCGTTGGCGGTGGTGACGACGCCGCCCATCGCCCCGAACTCGCCGTCGCGCATCTCCGGCTCCAGGCTCCACTGGCCGTTTTCCCAGCGATAGCCCTGCGCCAGCCGATCGCGCGGCACCGCCTTCACGTCATAGGTGGTGGCGCCCATCCCCAGCGGGGTAAACACCGTCTCGCCGACAAAGCGCTGGTAGGGTTTGCCCGACACATTGGTGATCACCCGCCCCAGCGTCGCATAGCCGAAGTTGGAATATTCATAGCGCGTGCCCGGTGCGCTCTGGAACGGCACGCCGGCCTTCAGCTTCGCGGTGAACTCTGCCGGGGTCAGCACCTGCTGCCGGTCGCCCCAGGGATCGTCGGTCACAAACCCCGCCATGTGGTGCATCAGCTGCTCGACAGTGATGCCGGCGCCCCAGCCGGCCATTTCCGGCACATATGTCGCAGCCGGATCGTCCAGCCGCAGTTTCCCCGCCTCCTGCAGGCGCAGCACGCCATAGGCCGTGAACGCCTTCGACATGGAGGCGATCCGGAAGCGGCTGTCGGCCGTCACCGGGCGGTTGGCGACGATGTCCTGCACGCCCAGTCCCTCGACATGGATCAGCGTGCCATCCTTCACCACGCCCCACACAAGTCCGGGCACATGATTCGCGGCCTTCCACTCCTCGAAGCCCTTGCGGATCTCGGGCAGGCTTGGGTCCAGTTCCGACTGGGCGATGGCGGGGACGGAAAGCGAAAGGGCGGCAAGGCCAAGAGCAAGAAAACGCATGACCGGCATCCTAGCCAGACAGGCGCCGGCCTCAAGCCCGCTTCGGTGCGTTCACTGTGAGAAGCATCCCAAATCCAGCCAGCAGCAGGACCAGCACGGTCGCAAAACCGCCCTGCTGGCTTTGCGTGGCGATGGTGCCCCACGCCACCAGCATCGGCCCCAGCCACATCGTCGCCGTGCCAGACAGGGCATAGAGGCCGAAGAAGGTGCCGGCCCGCTCAGCCGGCACCAGATAGGTAAGCAGCGTGCGGGAGGAAGCATAGGCGGCGGTAATGGAAATGGCGCTGATCGCGGCGATGCCGATGAAGGCAAGCTCCGGCAGGGTGGTGAACATCGGCCCGTCGAACAGCGGCGTCGAATCCACCGGCATCCATGCGATCCTCGTCGGCCGCGTCCCCAGCAGCGCCACCAGAACCATCGAGGTAATCGCAATCTCGATCAGCACCGCCGCCTTCGGCCCGATGCGCGGATCCAGCCAGGCGGCCAGGAACCCGCCCGCCACCGCAACGATCGACATCAATATGCCATAGGCCAGCATTTCCAGCGTGCCCCAGCCCATGGTGCCCGCCGCCAGCACGCCGGAAAACAGCAGGATCGCCGTCTTCCCATCGGCATAGAGCATGCGCGCAAACAGGAACTTCGCCGCCTCCCGCTCGCGCTTCAGCTCGCTGAACATCGCCTTCAGGTCGGCCACGCCCTTGCGCGCGGCAGAGCTGAGCTTCTCGCCCTTGCCCGTCACGTCGGGCACGCCCCACAGGATCAGCGCAAGGCCGATGGCCAGGCTGATGGAAACGATCGGCCCCGCCAGCCGCGCGGGCTCATGCGCGGCCTGGTCCAGCCCGAACAGCGGCGTCGCCGGCACAAAGCCCCAGCTCACCACGCCGGGCAGCGAAAAGGCCCACATCACGAACAGCAGCACGGCGACGGAAATGGCGTTCCCCATCGCCAGCCCCATGCCCGACGCCCGCGCCGTCTGGCCCGGGGCCGCCGGCAGCAGCAGGGCGTTGTGGAACACCTCCGTCCAGGCAAAGAGGATGGATTTCGCGACCAGCATGCAGAGGAACAGCGTCGTCCCGATCGGCCCGCCCGGATAGACGAACCACATCATCGCATAGATCGGGATCATCAGCAGCACGGTCAGCGCCAGCGCCGGCTTGCGCGGGCCCAGCCGGTCCACGATCACGCCCAGCAGCGGCGCTGTCAGGGCAACGCCCCAGCCGGCATATTGCCCGGCCAGCGCCACCAGCGCCTGCCCGGCAACCGGCGTTTCGGCGACCACCCGCACATAATAGGGCATGAAGACATAGATGGTGATCAGCATCACCGCCGGGTTGCGGAAGCCCTCGAACGCTGCCCAGCACCAGGCCGAGCGCGAAAGGCCGCCGGCAGCCGGAGGCGCGGCGGTGTGGGCCAGACTGCTCAGGGCAGTTCCGCCAGCGGCAGCACCGTCGTCGCCTTGATTTCCTCCATCGCAAAGCTGGAGGAGACATCTCCCATCGGCGCCACCTTGATCAGGCGCTTGTAGATGCGGTCATAATGGGCGATATCGTGACACACGATCTTCAGCAGATAATCGACCTCCCCAGCCATCCGATAGAGTTCCACGACTTCCGGGATGCGCGATACTCCCTCCTGAAACAGGTTCAGCCAGTTTTCGTCGTGGGCACCGGCGCGGATGGAAACGAATGCGGTGACGCCCAGGCCCACCGCCTCGCGGGAGAGCAGCGTGACACGGTCGCGGATCACACCCGCCTGCTCCATCCGCCGGATCCGCTTCCAGCAGGGCGTGGAGGACAGCCCGACCGCCTCGGAAAGCTCGTTCAGCGAGACGGAGGCGTCCTGTTGCAGCACGGCCAGGATGCGGCGGTCCGCCGCGTCGAGTGAAATTTTCTCCATATCGTGTCAAAGATAGCTTAGAATTCTACGTATGGGCAAGATCGGGGCGAAATTTGGAAAGACCTTCCCCGGTTTTCGAGCCAGTTTACAGCAGGATTTCTGCCGAAAGGATGCTCGTTGCAGTCGCTAGCCAACCGCCTCTTCCGCGATCACCCCGCGTCTGTCGATGAAAGCTATCTGCAGCATATGGGCGTCGCCTCCAGCTTCGGCTGGGCGATGCTGCAGGCGAGCGGCGCCTGCTTCGTGCACGCCCTTGTGCCCGGCCTCTGCGAAAAGACCGGCAGCACCATCATCCGCCGCCTGCACGACCGGATGGTCGTGAACCGGGTGGCGCAGCACCCCGCGCAGAAAACCGAATCCGAAGACGCGATGCTCTGGCTGGCTGCCAACATCTAGGAAACAACCTAAGCCTGGGCCTTCCGGTAACGCTCCAGCTCGTCGCCCACCAGCCGCACCACGTGCAGCACATTGGTGGAGCCGGGCACGCCGAAGGGCACGCCCGCCATCACCACCAGCCGGTCGCCGGCGCTGGCGATATGGTGCCGCAGCGCCATCCGCTTCGATTTGGCGACCATCTCCTCGAAGCTGCCGATGTCCTGGGTATGCACGGCATGCACCCCCCAGCTCAGCCCCATGCGCCGCGCCGTCGACAGCTTCGATGTCATCACCAGCAGCTTCGCCGGGATGCGCTCCCGCCCGACCCGCCGCGCCGTCGAGCCGGAGGTGGTGAAGCAGACCACCGCCCGCGCCCCCACCGTCTTCTGGATCGAGCGCGCCGCCTCGCAGATGGCGTCGGCGGTCGTCGGCTCGGGCAGCGGCTGCACGAAGCTCATCTGCTCGCTATAGGCGTCGTCCCGCTCCACTTCGCGGGCGATGGCATCCATCATCGCCACCGCTTCCACCGGCCATTTCCCGGCGGCGCTCTCGGCCGACAGCATGACGGCGTCGACGCCATCGTAGATCGCGTTCGCCACGTCGGAGACTTCGGCGCGGGTAGGGCTGGGGCTGACGATCATCGATTCCAGCATCTGCGTCGCCACCACCACCGGCTTTCCGGCCAGCCGCGCCTTGGTCACCAGCAGCTTCTGCGCGCCGGGCACCCGCTCGGGCGGCAGTTCCACCCCCAGGTCGCCGCGCGCCACCATGATGGCGTCGGCCTGCTCGATGATGGCATCGATGTCGTCCAGTGCCGCGGGCTTCTCGATCTTCGCCATCAGCAGCGCCTTGCCGCCGATCAGCTTCTTCGCCTCCGCCACATCGTCGGCGCGCTGCACGAAGCTCAGCGCCACCCAGTCGACACCGGCTTCCAGCGCCAGCGACAGGTCGCGCCGGTCCTTGGGCGTCAGGGCCGGCAGCGGCACCACCACGTCGGGCACGTTCAGGCCCTTGTTGTTGGAGAGCACACCCGGCACCGTGACTTCGGTTTCCACCGCCCCGTCCAGGGCCTTCAGCACGCGCAGCACCAGCTTGCCATCGTCCAGCAGCAGCCGGTGGCCGGGGCGCAGGACGGCAAGGATCTCCGGATGCGGCAGCTGCACGCGGCTGGCGTTCCCAGGCGTCGCATCCGAGTCCAGCCGGAACCTCTGCCCGGCCTGCAGCTCCACCCGGCCATCGGCAAACAGCCCCACGCGCAGCTTCGGCCCCTGCAGATCGGCCAGGATCGTCATCGGCCGCCCCAGCACCGATTCCAGCGATCGGACGGTGGCGATCAGGTCGATCTTGGATTGATCGTCGCCATGGCTCATGTTGACGCGGAAGGCATCGGCACCGGCCTCGTAAAGGGCGCGAATCTGCGCCGCGGTGTTCGATGCGGGGCCAAGCGTTGCAAGCACGCGCACCTGCCGGGTACGGGGCGGACGATGGGTCGGGGGGGTTGGCACGGTTGCGGGGTCCTGCTTCGCTTTGGCGCTTGGATTTTGCCTGGGCCGTTCCTTAGGGCAGGAAGCAGCTATCCGCCAGATGAGCATGGAAGATGAAATCGATGGAACGGGATCACCCGCACATGGAGCACCCGCACATGGAGCAGCTGGAAGCGGCCGCCTTTCGCCGGCTGCTGGAGCATCTGCGGATGCGGCAGGACGTGGCCAACGTCGATCTGATGGGGCAGGCGGGCTTCTGCCGCAACTGCCTGGCCGACTGGCTGGCCGAAGCCTCGGTGGAAACGCCCTGGCCGCTCACCCGGGAGGAGGCGCGCAACCACGTCTATGGGGAGCCCTATGTCGACTTCAAGGCGCGCCAGCTGGAAGCGACGCCAGATCAGATTGCCCGGATGGAAGAAAGCCTTGCCGAGAATGCGCGGCAGCGCCGTGCTAGGGGCCTGAAGCTTGACCGGCAGCTGGAAGACACGTTCCCCGCGAGCGATCCACCCAGCATCACCGGGCCGCGCTAAGAGGAAACGCGCTAAGAGGAAAACAGACGTATGAGCAGCATCGATCCCCTGTTCCAGCCCTTCATCTCGCCGAAGCTTTCGCTCCCCAATCGGGTCGTGATGGCGCCCATGACGCGCAGCTTTTCGCCGGGCGGCGTACCGGGCGCCAATGTCGCCGAATATTACGCGCGCCGCGCCAGGGGCGACGTCGGCCTCATCATCACCGAGGGCACGGTCATCGACCGCGCCGGCGCCGCCAACGATCCGAACGTGCCGCATTTCCACGGCGAAGCGGCGCTGGAAGGCTGGGCGCGCGTGGTAGAGGCGGTGCATGCCGAGGGCGGCCGAATCGCGCCGCAGATCTGGCATGTCGGCTCTGCCATCAACGGCCAGAACCGCGATGACAGCAACGCTGAAAGCCCCTCTGGCCTGTTCAAGCCGGAACGTCCCTGGGGCCGGGAAATGTCGCTGGAAGACATCGACGCCGCCATTGCCGGCTATGCCTCGGCCGCTGCAAGCGCCAGGCGCCTGGGCTTCGACGCCGTCGAGGTGCATGGCGCCCACGGCTATCTCTTCGACCAATTCCAGTGGGAAGGCACCAACCAACGAAGCGACATCTGGGGCAAGGACCGCGGCCGTTTCGCCCGCGAAGTGGTGGCCGCCGTCCGCGCGGCAGTCGGCGACGACTTTCCCTTCATCCTGCGTCTCTCGCAGTGGAAGCAGCAGGATTATGCCGTGAAGCTGGCGGAAACGCCGCAGGCGCTGGCAGACTGGCTCGGACCCTTGTCCGATGCAGGGGTGGACATGTTCCACTGCTCGCAGCGCCGCTTCTGGGAGCCGGAGTTTGAAGGGTCTGACCTGAATTTCGCAGGCTGGGCGAAGAAACTGACCGGCAAGCCCACCATCACCGTCGGCTCGGTGGGGCTGACGGGCGAGTTCATCGCCGGCTTTGCGGGCGAGGCGTCGCAACCGGCACCGCTCGATTCGCTGGGCGACCGGCTGGCAGCGGGCGAATTCGATCTGGTCGGCGTGGGCCGGGCGCTGATCGTCGATCCGGACTGGGCGGTGAAGGTGCGCGAAGGCCGCAGCGATTTCAGCCCGTTCGAGCGAAGCGCACTCGCCACGCTGGTCTGACCTCCGCCCCTCAATCTCCGCTGCCCCCGGCCGTGAAGGACGGGTCAGCAGCGGAGATTTGAAGGATGATTGGCAAAACGACCGACCCGGCCCAACCCACGATCGCCTGTTGCCGGCTGGCGGTTCAGGCGGCCGCTCTCAAGTCGGCGCGAATCCGCGCCGGACTCGATCTGACGGCCCTGCTGGTGGCGACTGCGGTTGCCGCGCAACTGGGCGAGACGCCCTATGACAAGCTGCTCGCCGGAACGGCGATGCTGTCGGTGGCGGTGCTCGTCTTCGTGTTCCGCCGGGGCCGCGATCTGGAGCGGCTGGCGCTGGCGCGCCGCTGGCGCGAGGAAGCGGTGCAGGGCCGGGGAATCCCGATATCCCGCTGGCGCGCAGGCGAGCCGCTTGCCGGATGGGAGGTCCGGCGCGGCGAAGCGCTGGCGCAGGATCTCTGAGCCTATGCTGCCTGCGGCGATCGGGCCGCGAAGAAGCGCTTGCGCCACAGCGAGATTCCGACTCGCGTGGAGGTAACGAATAAGCTAAGGTAAACGCGGTACAGTTCGGCTTGTCCGGCCTGTGCTCGCCTTTTTGAATTGTCGTGCCGAAGTCGAACGTCGCCCACTGAATGTCAAGTTTCCGGCCTGTTGGCCTGGTTTTTTGTCCGCAGGAAGTGACCGTCCCGATCCAGGTCAGGCGCTGAGGAAGGCGTTTTGAAATGCCCTGTTGGCTTGCCATACTGGCTTGCCGGCGCGGTGTTCGGCAGATGGTGCAGGAAGGTGGCGGTCCGGGTAGTGGCATGGGGCCAAGGTTTGGGCAGTTCACAAATTTGAAAGACGGTTCTTCGAGATGAGTTACGACGACAAGCGGCGCGGTGGCGGCCGCGGACGGGGCGACGACAAGCGCTCGCGTGGGTTTGATGAAGGTGGCAGCAGCGGCGGCTTCGACTTCGATTCTGGGCGCGGTGGCTTCGGCGGCGGTCGCAGCGGCGGCTTCGGCGGTGGTGGCTTCGGCGGCGGCGGCTTCGGCGGCGGTGGCGGCGGTGGTCGCAGCTTCGGCGGCGGCGGCGGTGGTTTCGGCGGCGGTGGCGGCGGCTTCGGCGGCCCGCGCGGCAACAACAACCCCGGAATGGTCATCGGCACTGCCAAGGGCAAGGTGAAATTCTTCAATGCCCAGAAGGGCTTCGGCTTCGTCGTTCGCGACGATGGCGGTGAAGATGTCTTCCTGCACATTTCCGCTCTCGAGCGCGCCGGCATGACCGACGTGGCCGAGAATCAGGAAATCGAGTTCTCGCTGACCGAGCGCAACGGCCGCGTTTCCGCGACCGAAGTGACCATCGTCGGCGAACCGCTCGCCGTGGAAGCGCGCGCTCCGCGTCCTCCGCGCGAAGGCGGCTTCGAGCGCGGTCCGCGCCCGGCCGGTGCCGGTGGTGGCTTCGGCAACCGTCCGCCTCCGGTGACGGACGGCACCCGCTATGAAGGCACGGTCAAGTTCTTCAACGGCCAAAAGGGCTTCGGCTTCATCGCCCGTGATGACGGCGGCGCAGACGCGTTCGTCCACATCTCGGCCGTGGAGCGCGCCGGTCTTTCCGATCTTGCGGAAAACCAGCGGTGCACCTTCGAGCTGGAACTGGATCGTCGCGGCAAGCAGGCTGCGGTGAACTTGGAACTGATCTGAGTCTTCGCGGGCTCAGCCCGCGAACGCCTCGGAAAAATGTCGGCGGCACACGGCCACATAACGGTCGTTGCCGCCGATTTCCGTTTGCGCGCCTTCGCGCACGGCGCGGCCTGACGAATCCACCCGCAGATTCATCGTCGCCTTTCGGCCGCAGAAACATACCGCCTTCAGCTCCACCAGCTTGTCCCCCACGGCCAGCAATCGCTCGGATCCGGGAAACAGGCGCCCCTGAAAATCCGTGCGCAGGCCATAGGCCAGCACCGGCACATGCAGCCGGTCCACGACGGCGGCCAGCTGATCCACCTGCCCGGCAGACAGAAACTGCGCCTCGTCCACCAGCACGCAATCCGGCGGATTTGCAGCAACCGCCTCAAACAGGTCGGTCGCCGGGCTGAACACATGCGCCTCCGCCTCCAGACCGATGCGGGAACCGATGCGCCCCGCGCCCGCCCGGTCGTCGACTGCGGCTGTCCACAGCATCGTCTTCATCCCGCGCTCGCGATAGTTGAAGCTCGCCTGCAACAGCGTCGTCGATTTGCCGGCGTTCATCGCGCCATAATAGAAATAGAGCTGCGCCATCAGATCGTCTGTTCACCGCACTGGTCGCAATCGCTGCGTTCGATCTGGATGGTGGTGTGGGCGATGCCGAACCGGGATTTCAGCCCGCCACTCACCTGTTCGATCAGGCCGTCCGCCCGGTCGGCCGGCACCACCAGATGCGCGGTCAGCGCCGTTTCGGTGGCGCTGATCGGCCAGATATGCAGGTCGTGCACGGCCTCCACGCCAGACCTCTCGGACAGCCACTGCTTCACCGCGACCACATCGATTCCGCTCGGCGCGGCGTCCATCGCCATGTCCAGCGACTGCACCAGGATCTTCCAGGTGGAAACCAGGATCACCGCCACGATCAGCAGGCTGGCAACCGGGTCGATCCAGCGCGCGCCCGTCCACAGGATCAGCGCGCCCGCCACCATCACCCCTACGGAAACGCCGGCGTCGGCAAACAGATGCACCACCGCCGCCCGCCGGTTCACATCGTCCGGATGGCCGCCCATCAACAGCCAGCCGGAAAACAGGTTCAGCACCACGGCAATCCCGGCGATCAGCATCACCATGCCGCCCGGCGGCGCCTCGATCTCCGGGGTCATCAGCCGGCCAACCGCCTCGAACACCAGCGCCCCGCAGGCGAACACCAGCAACAGCGAATTCACCAGCGCCGCCAGCACGCCCGCCTTGCCAAAGCCATAGGTGCGCCGCGGCGACCCGGCGCGCGTCATCAGCCAGGCGGCCCATCCCGCCAGCACCAGCCCCAGCACATCCGAGGCATTGTGCCCGGCATCCGCCAGCAGCGCCGACGACCCAAGCGACAGCCCCATGACAAATTGCACGGCGACCACGCCAAGGTTCAGGAGGATCGCAAGCGCATAGCGCCAGCCGCTGGCATCGCCATGATGGTGTCCATGGTCATCGTGCAAACCGGTCGAATGACCGCCGTGGGTGTGGACATGTGCATGCGCGTGAGCCATGGCCCGCACCCTGCCAAATGCGCTGCACCGCCGCAATCCGGCTTGACCCTGCAGCCTCTGTGCCTAAATAGGACTTGTTTAGTCCGAATTGCCGAAACGGAGTCGATGCTGCGTCTTTCCAACCTTGCCGACTATGGCGTCGTGGTGATGACGGCGGCCGCGCGCTCGGCCGCTGACGGGCGGCTGACGTCTGCCGCGCAGATCGCCGGGCTGACGGGTATTCCCGCCCCCACGGTCGCCAAGCTGATGGGCCAACTGGGCCGCGCCGGCCTGCTGTCGTCGCAGCGCGGCGTCGCCGGCGGCTTCAGCTTGTCGCGTTATGCGCAGGACATCAGCCTCGCCGACATCGTCGAGGCCATCGACGGCCCGATCGCGCTGACGCATTGCGGCCAGCCCGGCGGCGATTGCTGCGGCCTTTCCACCTCCTGCCATGTGAAGCCGCACTGGGCGCCGGTGAACCGCGCCGTGAAGGCAGCGCTGGCGGATGTGTCCCTCGCCGAACTTGCGCAGGTCAAGCAGGCGGAGCCGGCATGAGCGCGACGTTGCCGGAAGTCCGGAACGCGGAGGCCTCTGCGGCCGTCGACGAGCTTTCCACCTACAAGTGGGGCTTTGCGACCGATATCGAGCAGGATTTTGCGCCCAAGGGCCTTTCCGAAGATACGGTGCGCTTCATTTCGGCGAAGAAGAACGAGCCGGAGTGGATGCTGGAATGGCGGCTGAAGGCCTATCGGCTGTGGCTGACCATGCCGATGCCGGACTGGGCAAAGCTGCGCATCCCGCCGATCGACTATCAGGACGCCTATTATTACGCCGCGCCCAGGACGAAGCCGACCCTGGCCTCACTGGACGAGCTCGACCCCGAAATCCGCCGCACCTACGAAAAACTGGGCATCCCCATCGAGGAGCAGAAGGTGCTCGCCGGTGTGGAGGGCGCCCGCAAGGTGGCCGTGGACGCCGTGTTCGACAGCGTTTCCGTGGCGACCACCTTCCGCGAGGAGCTGAAGCGGGCAGGCGTGATCTTCCTCTCCATCAGTGAGGCGATCCGCGAATATCCGGACCTGATCCGCAAGCATCTCGGCTCCGTGGTGCCGGTGCGCGACAATTATTTTGCCTGTCTGAACGCGGCGGTCTTCTCCGACGGCACCTTCGTGCTGGTGCCGAAGGGCGTGCGCTGCCCGATGGAGCTTTCCACCTATTTCCGCATCAACGCCGAAAACACCGGCCAGTTCGAGCGCACGCTGATCGTCGCCGAAGAGGGGGCCTATGTGAGCTACCTCGAAGGCTGCACCGCGCCGATGCGCGACGAAAACCAGCTGCACGCAGCCGTGGTGGAACTGGTCGCGGAGGCAGACGCCGAGATCAAATATTCCACCGTCCAGAACTGGTATCCCGGCGACAAGGACGGCAAGGGCGGCATCTATAATTTCGTGACCAAGCGCGCCCTGTGCCGTGGGGCGCGGAGCAAGGTGAGCTGGACGCAGGTGGAAACCGGTTCCGCCATCACCTGGAAATACCCCAGCTGCGTTCTGGCGGGAGAGGACAGCGTCGGCGAATTCTATTCCGTCGCCGTCACCAACAACTACCAGCAGGCCGACACCGGCACCAAGATGATCCATTTGGGGAAGGGCACGAAGTCCACCATCATCTCCAAGGGCATTTCGGCGGGCAAGTCCGACAACAGCTATCGCGGCCTCGTCCGCGTGGGGCCATCCGCCGAGGGCGCGCGCAACTTCACCCAGTGCGACAGCCTGCTGATCGGCGACCAGTCCGGCGCCCACACCATTCCCTACATAGAGGTGAAGAACCCCAGCGCGCAGATCGAGCACGAGGCGACGACCAGCAAGATCAGCGAGGACCAGAAATTCTACGCCATGCAGCGCGGCCTGTCCGACGAAGAGGCGGTGGCCCTGATCGTCAACGGCTTCTGCAAGGAAGTGCTGCAACAACTCCCGATGGAATTCGCGGTGGAGGCGCAGAAGCTGCTGGGGATCAGCCTTGAAGGGTCGGTCGGATGATGATGATGCCGGACGTTCCCGCCGTTGTCGCGCCCGCGCCTGCGGCCGACGAGGATATCATCGTGGCCGCGCGGCGGATGGCCGAGGTGCGCGTCACCCTTGGACGGGATTCGAGGGGCCGGGGGCAATGCGGTATTCAGGTTTCCAGCGGCGACCCCTTTGTCGACGAGCTGGCCTGCCGCGATCTTTCAATCTGCCTGCAGCCGCGCAAGGCAACGCCCGAGCAGGTGAACAGCTGCATCGAGGCGCGCAAGCCGGGCCTCGTCGACCAGATCGCCATCTATTTGCAACGCCAGCGGAATGCCAATGTTGAAAATTGAAAACCTCCACGCCACCGTCGGCACGCGCGAGATCCTGAAGGGCCTCACCCTCTCGGTGAACGCAGGCGAAGTGCATGCGATCATGGGGCCGAACGGCGCGGGAAAATCGACGCTGGCGCATGTGCTGGCCGGCCGCGAGGGCTATGAAGTCACCAGCGGCTCGGTGACCTTCGACGGCAAGGAACTGCTAGAACTCGCCCCTTATGAACGCGCGGCGGCCGGCCTGTTCCTGGGCTTCCAGTATCCGGTTGAAATCCCCGGCGTCTCCAACCTGCTGTTCCTGCGGACCGCCATGAACGCCCAGCGCAAGCTGCGCGGCGAAGGCGAAATCTCCGGCGCCGAGTTCATGAAGCGCGTGCGCGAGGAATCCGCCGTGCTGGGCCTCGACATGGAAATGCTGAAGCGCGGCGTGAACGTCGGCTTTTCCGGCGGCGAGAAGAAGCGCAACGAGGCCTTCCAGCTGGGCATGCTGGCGCCGAAATTTGCCCTGCTGGACGAAACCGATTCCGGCCTCGACATCGACGCCCTGCGCATCGTTTCCGAAGGCATCAACCGCTTCCGCTCGCCGGAACGCGCCGTGCTGCTCATCACCCATTATCAGCGGCTGCTCGATCATGTGCGCCCCGATTTCGTCCACGTGCTGGCCGGCGGCCGAATCGTGAAATCCGGCGGCCCCGAACTCGCCCACGCGCTCGAAGCCGAGGGCTATGAAGGCATCGCGGCGTGACCAGGCTGCCCACACGGCACGATGAGGAATGGCGCTGGGCCGATCTGCGCCACGCGGATGCCTTCGCCGGAACGCCGGCGCCCGCGAACGACAGCCTGCCCGATGCCGAACCGCACTGGCTGGACCTGCCCGGTGAGCGCCGCCTGTTCGCCGCCGGCCACGCCATCGATCGCGCGACCGAAACGCCCGAAGCCGATCCGCAGGCGCCCCAGCATCCGCTGGCGGACCTTGCCCGCGTTGCGGCGACCGCCGGCACGCGCATCGCGCTGGCCGACGGCGAAGACGGCGGCACCGTGCAGATCCTGCACATCGGTACCACCGGCTCGGCGCACGGCGTCACCCGGCTGATGCTGGGCGCGGGCGCCAGGCTGACGCTGATCGAATCCTTCGCCGACGACGACCACGACCATTGGCTGAATCACCGTCTGGACGCAGAGCTTGGCGCAGGCGCTTCGCTCACCCGCATCGTCCGTCTGCGCACCAGCCACGGCCTCGTCTCCGAACGAGCCTATGTGACGCTCGGCCCGGATGCCCGTTTCACCCAGCTGGCGGTGGCGAGCGCCAACGGCTCTGCCCGCAGCGAAGTGCTGGTTCGCCACGACGGCGCAGGCGCGCACGCCGATGTGAACGGAATCCTGCTCGGCGATGGAGCAGCGGCGCTCGATGCCCTCACCCGGCTGGAGCATCGCGTGCCGGACACGACCTCGGGGCAGGTGTGGCGGCTGGTTGCGGCCGGCAAATCGCAGCTGTCGGTCTCCGGCGGAGTCAATGTCGCCCGCCACGCGCAGAAAACCGACGCCGAACAGTCGCTGAAGGCCCTGGTGCTGAAACGCACGGCTTCTGCAAACCTGAAGCCGGAGCTGGAGATCTTCGCCGACGATGTGAAGTGCGCGCACGGCTGCACCGTGGGCGAGCTGGACCGGGCAGGCCTCTTCTACCTGCAATCCCGCGGCATCCCGCCGCACGAGGCCGAGGCGCTGCTGACCCGCGCCTTCGTCGCCGATGCGCTGTCCGCCATCGCCGATCCCGCCCTGCGCGAGGCGCTGGACACCGAAACCCGGCTCTGGCTGGAGCAAAGGACATGAGCACGCTGCCGCTCGCCGCGCATCATGTCTTGCCGCCGCGCCTGCTGGATGTGCGCGGCGAATTTCCCGGCGTTCCGGCAGACTGGGCCTATCTCGACGCCGCCGCCACGTCGCAAAAGCCGCGCGCGGTGATCGAGGCCATCAACCGTGCCTACGCGCAGGACTATGCCACCGTGCACCGCGGCGTTTACGCCCGCTCGGCGCACATGACCGAGGCCTATGAAGCCGCCCGCGAAGCCGCCGCCGGCTTCATCGGCGGCGCGGCAGACGAAGCAGTCTTCGTGCGGGGCGCAACCGAGGGCATCAACCTCGTCGCCGACACCTGGGGCGAGCAGACCATCGGCGAGGGCGACCGGATCCTGCTGAGCCAACTGGAGCATCACAGCAACATCGTGCCCTGGCGGATGCTGGCCGATCGCAAGGGCGCCGAAATCGACGTCGCCCCCCTCACAGCCGATGGCCGCATCGATGAAGCAGCGCTGACAGCGCTGATCGGCCCCCGCACAAAACTGGTCGCCGTCGCCCATGTCTCCAACGTGCTGGGCGGCGTCGCCGACATCCGCCGGATCGCAGACGCCGCCCACGCCAAAGGCGCGCTGCTGCTGGTAGACGGCTGCCAGGCCGCCCCGCGCGTGAAGGTGGATGTGCGGGCGCTCGGCGCCGACTTCTACGTCTGGTCCGGCCACAAGCTCTACGGCCCCACCGGCATCGGCCTGCTCTGGGCGCGGCGCGAGATCCTCGCCGCCATGCCGCCCTGGCAGGGCGGCGGCTCGATGATCGACGACGTGCGCTTCGAGAAGGTGACCTACGCCGCAGCGCCGCAACGCTTCGAGGCGGGCACCCCGCACATCGTCGGCGCCGTCGGCCTGCACGCCGCCATCCGCTGGGTGGAGGACATCGGCATCGAGGCCATCGACGCGCACGAACGCGCGCTGCTGGCCATCACCCGCGCCGAGCTTGGTCATCTGAACAGCGTCCGCCTTTTCGGCCCGGAAGACTCCGCCGGAATCCTGAGTTTCGCCGTAGCTGACGTGCATCCGCACGATGTCGCCACCATATTGGACGAAGGCGGGGTCGCGATCCGCGCCGGCCACCATTGCGCCCAGCCGCTGATGCGGCATCTGGGCGTGCAGGCAACGGCGCGCGCCAGCTTCTCCGCACACAGCAGCGAGGCCGATGTGGCCCGGCTGGTGAAAGGCATTGAACGCACGATGAGGATTTTCGGATGAGCGTGAAGGAAACCCCGATCCGCCGCTTCGACGTCGAAATCGTCGACGCAGTCGAGGCGCCGCCCAAGGCGCCTCCGGTCGGCGCCCCTGATGCTGGAAGCGGCGAGCGCAAGCGCGACTATCTGGATGGTTTCCTGTCGCAGCCGCAGGCGGCGGCCACCGCAAACGAAGGCGAAGACGAGCTGAAGGACGCGGTCATCGCAGCGCTTCGCGACATCTTCGATCCGGAAATCCCGGTGAACATCTACGATCTCGGCCTTATCTATGGTGTGGAGATCGTCGACGGCCACGCCATCGTCACCATGACGCTGACCACGCCGCACTGCCCGGTCGCCGAATCGATGCCCGCCGAAGTCGAACTCCGCGTCATGTCGGTGCCCGGCATCGCCACCTGCGACGTCAATCTTGTATGGGATCCGCCGTGGAACCCCGCCTCCATGTCGGACGAGGCACGCCTGGAGCTTGGAATGCTATGAGCACGACCACCGCAGAACGCCCAGCGCGGACCCGCCCGGCGCCGATCACCCTGACCGCCAATGCCGAAGGGCGCATCGCCGAACTGATGGCAAAGGCCACCGGCCCGGTGGCAGGCGTCCGTCTCTCCACGCCCAGGCGCGGCTGCTCCGGCCTTGCCTATTCCATCGACTATGTGGAAACGCCGAAGCCGGGCGATGAACCGATCGCCACCCCCGCCGGCACGCTCTATGTCGATGGCGCCTCGCTCCTCTATCTGATCGGCTCGGTGATGGACTGGGTGGAGGATGATTTCACCGCCGGCTTCGTCTTCAACAATCCGAATGCCAAGGGCAGCTGCGGCTGCGGCGAGAGCTTCACGGTCTAGCCGCAGGAATGCGCCCCTACTCGCTGACGGGATCGCTGAACGGGCAATCGCCGATCCTGCTTGCCTCGCCACACAGCGGCACCGTCCTCCCGCCGGACTTTCTCAGTACCGTGCGGCTGCCGATCCCGGCGCTGCGCCGCATGGAGGATGCCCATGTCGGCAGCCTGCTGCAGCCCGCCGCGGCGCTCGGTGTGCCGCTGATCGAGGCCACCGTCAGTCGCGCCGTGCTGGACCTGAACCGGGCCGAGGATGAACTGGACCCGCAGATGTTCGCCGGGCCGCTGGGCATCGCGCCACGCCACACCGATCGGGTTCGCCGCGGCCATGGCCTGATCCCGCGCGTGGTGGCGGCAAACCAGCCCATCCACGCCCAGCGCATCCCCGCCCGGATTGCCGGCGACCGCATCCTGGCCCTGCACCGGCCCTGGCATCAGGCGCTCGCACAGGGGCTGGAGGCCGCGCGCGAGGTGCACGGCCATGCCCTGCTGCTGGATATCCATTCGATGCCCAGCCTGGAGGGCAATCCGCCCGCCCAGCTGGTGCTGGGCGACCTGCACGGCCGCAGTGCGGCTCCCCCCATCGTCGACTGGCTGGAGGCACAGTTCCGCGCCGCCGGGCTGAAAGTCGCCCGCAACAGCCCCTATGCCGGCGGCTTCACCACCGAACGGCACGGCCGCCCGGCAGAGGGCCTGCACGCCGTGCAGATCGAGTTCGATCGCGCGCTCTACATGGATGTCTCCACGCTGAAGCCGCATCGCGGATTCATGGCGCTGTCGGCGATGATTGCCGATGTGCTGGGCAGCCTGCGCCCGGCGCTTGCCCGTCTTGCCGGGCCGACACACTTCCCACTCGCTGCAGAGTAACTTCTGCATCCCGTAGATTTCACGTCACAAACTTTAACAGCACGCATCACGAATCGGCGTTAAACAAGACTCACCAGCCAAGACCGGGCCAACCGGCGAAGCTGGAAAAGAAGAACCCAACCAAAACATAAAAAGGGTCTTGTCATGCGTTCGATGCTCATCGCCGGTCTTGTCGCAGCCGGCATTGCAACCCCCGCCTTTGCCGCAACCGGAATCGCGCCGGATCCCAGCACCTGGGTGATGCTCGCTGCCGGCTTCTCCATGGTCGGGCTAGCGGCATCCGGGCGGAATCGTACGAACGGTCGTGTCGCCGACTGAATCTTGCAAAGAAAATACCAACGATAAGAATATTCAGGGTCGCGAGAGGGCCGTCCGCACGCGGGCGGCCCGATTGCGTCAGACAGGTTCCGCGCCCGAACGGGAACCGCGCCTTCCGTGGGTCAGGCAGGCGAAATCAACGCCGTCGCCATCAAAAACCCTTCCGTTTATGGCTTCACGTCCTAGACTCCGGCAGGTGACCCTGCTCGACCGACGCTCGCAACTCCTCGCCGCCGCGCTGGCTGCACTTGCCGGCTATGTCGATGTCGTAGGCTTCCTCGCGCTGGGCGGCTTCTTCGTCTCCTTCATGAGCGGAAATTCCACGCGGATCGCCGCCGGGGTGGCCACGGAAGCCGCGGCCGCGGCAATCGCCGGGCTGCTGGTGCTGACCTTCGTTGCCGGCGTGACGACCGGATCCCTGCTCGCCCGCATGGCGGGGCGCTGGAATCAGCCGGCCGTTCTTGCGCTGGTGGGGCTGGCGCTGGCGCTGGCTGCCCCGCTTCACCAGCCGGGCGCGGTTCCCGGCTCGTTCCTGCTCGTCGCCTTCGCGATGGGGGCGGAAAACATGGTCTTCCAGCGCAACGGCGAAGTGAGATTCGGCCTCACCTACATGACGGGAACGCTGGTGAAGATCGGCAACCGGCTCGCCGACGCACTTTCCGGCGGACCGCGTTGGGCCTGGGTGCCCTGGCTCCTGCTCTGGTGCGCGCTGGTGGCCGGCGGTGTCGCCGGGGCGCTGCTCTGGCTGAATCTCGGCATCGTCAGCCTGTGGATCGCCGCCGGCCTTGCCCTGCTGCTTGCGGCGCTCAGCACCTTTCTCGTGCCGGCACCCCCCAAGGTCGGCAGTTGACCCCTGTGTCGTCGCGCCCGACCTTCCGGGCATGACCAATGTCCTCATCATCGGCGCCGGCTGCTCCGGCTTTACCACCGCCAAGCGTCTGAAAGAGGAAGGCATCGCCTTCGACTGGTTCGAGATGTCGGACCGGATCGGCGGCAACTGGGCCTATGGCAACCCCAACGGCCGCTCGGCCGCCTATGCCTCGCTGCACATCGACACGTCCAAGTTTCGCCTCCAGTTCGAGGATTTTCCCTGCCCGACCGACTGGCCGGACTTCCCGCACCACAGCCTGATCGATGGCTATTTCAACGCCTATGTGGATCATTTTGGCCTGCGCCCGCTGATTCGCTTCCACAGCGAGGTGAAGCGGGTGTGGCAGGAGGGCACCGACTGGTTCGCGGAGGTGGAGGCCGCCGGAACCACGCAAAGGCACGGCCCCTACAGCCATGTCGTCATCGCCAACGGCCACCACTGGTCGCCGAACGTCCCCGAGATACCCGGCAGCTTTTCCGGCGTGGAAATGCACGCGCGCGACTATCGCACGCCCTTCGATCCGGTCGACCTGCGCGGCAAGACGGTGGTGGTCGTCGGCCTCGGCAACACGGCGGTCGATATCGCTTCCGAGCTCGGCCAGCGCTCGCTGGGCACGCGGCTGATTGTCTCGGCCCGGCGCGGCGTCTGGGTGCTGCCCAAATATTTCAACGGCAAGCCTTCGGACAAGACGCCGCTGCCCGCCTGGATGCCCGGCTGGCTGAAGCGGCGGCTGGCGCAGGGCGCGGTGCGCCGCGCGGTCGGCAACATGGAAGACTATGGCCTGCCCCGGCCCGACCACAAGCCGCTGGAGGCGCACCCGACCGTCAGCTCCGAATTCCTCCTCCGCTGCGGCAACGGCGACATCGAGGTGAAGCCGAACGTCACCGGGAAAGAGGGCGATCAGCTGCTCTTCGCCGACGGCAGCCGCGAGAAGGTCGACGCGCTGATCTACGCCACCGGCTACCGGCTCAGCTTCCCCTTCCTCTCGCCGGAGGACGCGCCGGTCACCGCCAATCACCTGCCACTGTTCAAGCGCATGGTGCAGCCCGATCCGCGCCTGCAGGGCCTGTGGTTCATGGGGCTGGCGCAGCCGCTGCCGACGCTGGTGAATTTCGCCGAGCAGCAATCGAAGCTGTTCGCGGCCCTGCTGACGGGGCGCTACGCGCTGCCCGAACCCGCAGAGATGCAGCGGATCCTCGAAGCCGACGAAGCAACGCACAAGGGGCATTACTATGCCTCGCAGCGGCACACGATCCAGGTGGACTTCGATCTCTATTGCCACGACCTGAAGGCAGAGATCGCGGCAGGCGCCAGGCGGGTGCCGGCGCAGCGCGCGGCCTGATTCCCAGGCTTGACCGGGACAGGCCCGGCCTGCCACCAACAGACGATGCGCATCCTTGCCCCGGCCATCGCCCTTTGTCTCGCCTCCGCAGCCCTTGCGCAGGCCCCCACCATTCGCCAGCAGGGCAGCGCCCGGCTGGAAAATGTGCCGGCAATCCCGGCGGATGTGTCGGCCGCGGTGCAGCTCTACCAGAACAGCCGCGCCGCCGAGCTGGAGGACTGGCTGGCCGACGGCTCGATGCTGGTCGCCACCCGCTTCGGCGAAACGCGGCAGCTGCACCATGTCGCTGCCCCCGGCGCCGCCCGCACCCAGCTCACCTTCGGCCGCGAGCCGATCTCGTCGGCCACCGCCATTCCCGGCACCAACAGCTTCATCCTGGGCCGCGACACCGGCGGCGACGAATGGTTCCAGCTCTATCTGAAGGGCCTCACCGGCCCGGCAAGATTGCTGACCCGGCCCGGCACCCGCAACCAGTCCCCGGTGGTCAGCAAGGACGGCAGGCTGCTGGTCTGGTCGCAGGCGGTGAAGGGCTCGGGCAGCTATGCGCTGCTGGCGATCGATCCGTCGGCGCCGGCAGAACCGCGCCTGCTCCTGCAGGCGGACGGCGCCGTCGGCCCGGCCGATATCGCCGCCGACGGCAAGTCGCTGCTCTATGTCCGCAACATCTCCAACCGCGAGAACCAGATCTTCCGGCTGGACATCGCCAGCGGCCAATCGACCCGCATCGCCCCCGACGCACCGCCCGCCCGCTATGAATCGCCGCGCCTTCTGGGCGACAGCATCCTCGCCATCTCGGATCAGGGCAGCGACACCCGCCGTCTGGTCCGCATCGATCCGGCCAGCGGCAAGCTCACGCCGCTGCTGCCGGCGCTGAACTGGGATGTGGAGGAATTCACCATCTCCCCCGATGGCCGCACGCTCGCCTATGCAGTGAACGAGGACGGCTATTCCAGCATCCACCTGTTCGACGTCGGCACGGGCAAGGCGCTTGGCGCGCCCGCCTTTCCGAAGGGCGTGCTGACCGGCCTCAAATTCTCGCCCGACGGCAGCAAGCTGGCGGCCGCCTTCACCAGCGCCCGATCGGCCGGCGACATCTGGTCGCTCACCCTCGCCGACGACAAGGTGACGCGCTGGACCAGCTCCGAACTGGGCGAGCTGGATGCTGCGAAGCTGGCCGAACCCAGGCTCATCCGCTTCAAATCGTTCGACGGCCTCTCGGTGCCCGCCTTCGTCTATCGCCCCGCCGGCATCGCGCCCGGCGTCCGCACGCCCGTCATCATCGACATCCACGGCGGCCCCGAAGCACAGACCCGACCCATCTGGAACTATGGCGCGCAATATTTCGCCGATACGCTGCAGGCGACCGTGATCCTGCCCAACGTCCGCGGCTCGGACGGCTATGGCAAACGCTACCTGAACCTCGACAACGCCGCGAAGCGCGAGGATTCGGTAAAGGATATCGGCGCCCTGCTCGATTGGGTGAAGGCGCAGCCCGACCTCGATGCCGCCCGCGTCGCCGTCTATGGCCAGAGCTACGGCGGCTACATGTCGCTCGCGGTGATGACACACTATTCCGACCGGCTGGTCGGCGGCGTCGAGCGCTACGGGATCAGCGACTTCGCCTCCTTCCTCAACAACACCGAAGCCTATCGCCGCGACAACCGCCGGGCCGAATATGGCGACGAGCGCGATCCTCAGATGCAGAAGGTGTTTGCGCGGATTTCGCCGATGGCCAACATTGCGAAGATCTCCAAGCCGATGCTGGTGATGCAGGGCGCCAATGATCCGCGCGTGCCGCAATCGGAATCCGATCAGGTCGTCGCCAAGCTGCGCGCCAACGGGGTCGAGACCTGGTATGTCCTCTTCGCCGACGAGGGCCATGGCTTCCAGAAGAAGCCCAACAACGATCTCCGCCGCGAGGTGGAGACGGTGTTCCTGAAGAAGCTGTTCTCAGCCGGGGAAAAGCCTAGGACGTGAACCCCTAAACGGAAGGCGTTTTGATGGGTCAGGCAGGCGAAATCGGCGTTGGCGACGGCCGAAAGCGGGGCTTTGCCCCCCGGTGAGGACGGCGACGGCGTTGATTTCGCCTGCCTGACCCACCGGAGGCGCGGTTTTCAGACCCGATCCAGCGCTCGCTGCGCTTGCCAGCTACCTGCAGGTAGCCGGTCTGCGCTTGCTCGCTCGTCTCGGGGCTGAAAACCGCGTCAAAATGCCTTCCGTTTAGGGGTTCACGTCCTGCTCAATAGTCCCACATGTCCCGGCTGTCTTCCGGCGCAGGCTCCGCGCCCAGAATGGCGGTCGCCGCCAGCATCACGCCAAGCGCCGCCCAATGGACAAGCGTGCCGCCGAGCACGCCGAGCGAGACCTTCGCCCGGTGCCAGGCGCGCAAGATATCGTGTGGAACTGCCGGGTCTGCCACCGGGGCCTGAAATATCGAAGCCATGTTGCCGTCCCCAAATATGGTTATCGTTGGTATTTTTACTGTCCGATCCGGCGAGGGAGCCGGAACGTCCTTAACCCATAAACCATGTTTGGCTTCGCAACCGTAAACCTTGGTTACATCGCGCCAGGACGTTCACGTCCTAGATAAGCCCCTCGGCACGCAGGCTTTTGTGGCCGGTGCGCGCAATCACCAGATGGTCGTGCAGCGCGATGCCAAGCGGCCTTGCCGCATCGGCGATCAGGCGGGTCAGCTGCACATCGTCGCGGCTGGGGGTCGGGTCGCCCGCGGGATGGTTGTGCACCAGGATCACCGCGCTTGCCTGCAGCTCCATCGCCCGCTTCACGATCTCGCGCGGATAGGCGGGTGCCTGGTTCACCGTGCCCTCGCCGAACTTTTCGTCGCGGATCAGATGGTTCCTGTTGTCCAGGAACAGGACGCGAAACTCCTCGGTCAGCTCATGGGCGAGGCGGGCGTGCAGATAGTCGGTGACCGCGTCAAAGCTGGCGAGCACGGGCCGGTCCAGCGCCTTGCGCTGCAGCTGGCGGACGGACAACGCCTCCACGAACTTCAGCGCCGCGGCAACCGTTTCGCCCACGCCCTTCACCCGCATCAGCTCGCCCGGAGACGCGGCGACAACGGTCGGCAGATCGCCGAACTGCGCCAGCAGCTCCTTCGCCAGCGGCTTCACATCCTGCCGGGGAATGGCAAGCGCCAGGCAATATTCCAGCAGCTCATAATCGTGGAAACCGTCCGCCCCGCCTTCCAGCAATCGCTGGCGCATGCGGTCGCGATGCCCGCTCTTGCGGGCGGGATCGGCGTCATAGGCAAGCGTAGGTTCGCGAACCTGCCTAGGCGGCATAGGGCGGCTGGTTGAGGCCCTGCGGCGACAGGGTGAAGATCTCGCAGCCGGTCTCGGTGATCCCGATCGAATGTTCGAACTGCGCCGACAGCGAGCGGTCGCGCGTCACTGCCGTCCAGCCGTCGTCGAGGATGCGGGCATCCGCGCGGCCCAGGTTCAGCATCGGCTCGATGGTAAAGAACATGCCGGGCTTCAGCTCCGGCCCTTCGCCGGGCCGACCGGCGTGCACGATGTTGGGCGCCATGTGGAAGCGCCGGCCCAGCCCATGGCCGCAGAAATCGCGCACCACGGAAAGGCGGTTCTTCTCGGCCAGCTTCTGGATGGCATGGCCGATGTCGCCCACCGTGTTGCCGGGCTTCGCCTGCTCGATCCCCAGCATCATCGCCTCATAGGTGAGGTCGACCAGCCGGCGCGCCTTCAGCGGCGGTTCGCCGGCGAAATACATGCGGCTGGTGTCGCCATGCCAGCCGTTCAGCACCACGGTCACGTCGATGTTGACGATGTCGCCCTCCTGCAAGGGCTTGTGGCTGGGGATGCCGTGGCAGATCACATGGTTGATGCTGGTGCACAGCGCATGGGAATAGCCGCGATAGAAGATGGTGGCGGAAACGCCGCCGGCAGCGACGACGAAATCATAGGCCAGCCTGTCCAGCGCCAGCGTGGAAACGCCCGGCTTCACATGCGCCGCAAGCATGTCGAGCACTTGTGCCGCAAGGCGGCCGGCCGCGCGCATGCCTTCAAAGCCGGCGGCGTCGTTCAGCACGATGGTGCGGTCGTCCAGATCAAGATCGGTCATGGCAGGGATTCCTCAAGCCTTATGGATTTAGGAGCCCGCGTGCGTTAGGGCAATGGCATGTCGTCTTCCGAGAAGAATGGGCCCGAGAAGATCTGGACCGCCGCGCTGATCGTCATCGGCGACGAGATCCTGTCCGGGCGTACGCAGGATGCAAACCTCGCCTATCTCGCCCGCTGGCTGAACGTGCAGGGTATCCGCCTGAAAGAGGCCCGCGTCGTCCCCGACGAGATGGACAGGATCGGCGAAGCGGTGAACGCCTGCCTCGACGCCCACGACTATGTCTTCACCACCGGCGGCATCGGCCCCACGCACGACGATATCACCGTCGACGCGGTGGCGGCGGCGCTGGGCGTCGGCGTCGTGCACCATCCGGATGCCGTGGCGCTGCTGACCCGCTATTATGGCGACCGCATCACCGAGGCACGGCTGCGCATGGCGCGCGTGCCCGAAGGCGCCGAGCTGATCGAAAATCCGGAAACCGGCGCCCCGGGCATCCGCATCGGCCGCCTTTTCATCATGGCCGGCGTTCCGAAGATCACCCAGGGCATGCTGCGCGGGCTGGACGGCAAGCTCGCCGGCGGCCGGCCGGTGATGTCGCGCGCGGTGGGCGCCTGGGCGCAGGAAAGCGCCGTCGCCGATCTGCTGGCACGCGTCCAGGACAGCCATGAAGGTGTGCAGGTCGGCTCCTACCCGTTCTGGCGGGAAGGGAAGGGCGGCGCCAACTTCGTGCTGAGGTCCGTGGATGAAGCGCGGCTGGCCGAGGCGGTCGCCGCCTTGAAGGCGGGACTTGAAGCAGACGGGATAACCGCACAGGAGGGGGAAATATGAACATGTTCAAGACCGTATTGCTGGTCGTGCTGGCGACGGTGCTGACGCTGTTCTGCGTCAGCAACAACAGTTTCGTGCCGGTGAACATGGGCTTCCAGCTGTTCAACGTCTGGCTGCCGCTGCTGGTGCTGGTGTCGTTCGCGCTCGGCTTCATCCCGGTGTGGGCATGGCTCTCGACAGACCGGCTGATGCTCCGCCGCAAGGTCGCGAAGCTGGAGGCCACGCTGGGCCGCACCGAAACCGACCTGGAGCAGGCCAAAGTAGAGCTGCTGCGCCCGCCCGCGCCGCAGCCGCAAGTCGTGCCGCAGCCGGCACCACCCGGCGCCTGACATGGCCGCCAACCCCATCTATGTCGGTCTGGACACGCCGGACCTCGACCATGCCGAGGCACTCGCCCGGGCGGTGAAGCCGCATGTCGGCGGGCTGAAGCTCGGGCTGGAATTCTTCATGCGCAACGGTCCGGATGGCGTCCGCCGCATGGGGCGCGTGGGGCTGCCGATCTTCCTGGACCTGAAGCTGCACGACATTCCCAACACGGTCGCCGGCGCGCTGAAATCGCTGTCGGTGCTCGATCTTGCCATCGTCAACGTCCACGCCGGCGGCGGGCTGACGATGATGCAGGCCGCCGCCGGCGTGCGGCCACCGGGCGCCAGGCTGGTCGCGGTGACGGTGCTCACCAGCATGGACGAGGCCGATCTCTGCGGCATCGGCGTGTTCGGCAACCCGTCGGATCAGGTGCTTCGGCTGGCGGCGCTGACGCGAGAGGCGGGGCTGGATGGAGTCGTCTGCTCCGCGCATGAAGTGGCAGGCGTGAAAAAGGAATGGACCGACGGGTTGTTCGTCATCCCCGGCATCCGCCCGGCCGGCTCCGATCTTGGCGACCAGAAGCGGGTGATGACGCCGCACAGCGCCCTGATGGCGGGTGCCGGCGTGCTGGTGATAGGCCGCCCCATCACCGCAGCGGAAAATCCGGCGGAAGCGGCGGCGGCGATTGCCGCCACCCTCTGAGGCGGCCTGAGATGCGTTCGAAGGTGAAAATCTGCGGCATCACCACGCCCGAGGCGCTGGTGGCGGCGCTTTCGGCAGGCGCCGATGCGGCAGGATTCGTATTTTTCCCCCCCAGCCCGCGGGCACTGCTGCCCGACCAGGCGCAAGGGCTGGCAGCGCGCGCGCCGCACCTGCTCAAGGTCGGGCTGTTCGTCGATGCCGACGACGCGCTGCTGGAGGATGCCGTGGCGGCCGGACAGCTCGGCGCCCTTCAGCTGCAGGGTTCGGAAGGCCCGGCACGGGTGGCCGAACTGAAGGCCCGCTTCGGGCTTCCGGTCTGGAAGGCGGTCGGCGTGAAGGCCGCCGCGGATATCCGCGCCGCAGAGCGTGCGTTCGGCGGCGCAGACCTGCTGCTGCTGGATGCAAAGCCGCCTGAGGGCTCCTCCCTGCCGGGTGGCAATGGCCTGCGCTTCGACTGGCGGATTCTGCTGGAGGCCAGGCCGGCGATGGCGTGGGGTCTGGCCGGCGGGCTGACGGCAGAGACGGTGGCCGAAGCGATCGCGCGCACCGGCGCACCGCTCGTCGATGTCTCATCCGGCGTGGAGGACGCGCCGGGCGTCAAGAACCTTGCAAAGATCGCCGCTTTCGTGGAAGCCGCGCGGCGTGCCTGAACACCTGACCAAACCGTCCAGCCTGCGGACCGACCCCGACGCAACGGCGACAAGTCTGCGCGTCGGTCCCGACGCCAGGGGCCATTTCGGCGCCTTCGGCGGCCGCTATGTCGCCGAAACGCTGATGCCGCTGATTCTCGATCTGGAGCGGGAGTATATCGCCGCAAAGGCCGATCCGGCCTTCCGCGCCGAGCTGGACTATCTGCTGAAACATTATGTCGGCCGGCCCAGCCCGCTCTATTTCGCGGAGCCGCTGACGAGGCATCTGGGCGGCGCCAAAATCTACCTGAAGCGCGAAGAGCTCAACCACACCGGCGCGCACAAGATCAACAACTGCATCGGCCAGATCCTGCTGGCAAAGCGGATGGGCAAGACGCGGATCATCGCCGAAACCGGCGCCGGCCAGCATGGCGTGGCGACGGCGACGGTGGCGGCGCGCTTTGGCCTGCCCTGCACCATCTTCATGGGCGCCCGCGACATAGAGCGGCAAATGCCGAACGTCTTCCGCATGCGGCTGCTGGGCGCCGAAGTGCGCAGCGTCACCTCCGGCTCGCAGACGCTGAAGGACGCGATGAACGAGGCGCTGCGCGACTGGGTCACCAACGTGCACGATACCTTCTATATCATCGGCACGGTGGCCGGACCGCACCCCTATCCGGAGCTGGTGCGCGATTTCCAGAACGTGATCGGCGAAGAGGCAAAGGCGCAGCTGTTCGAGGCCGAGGGCCGCCTGCCCGACGTCGCTGTCGCGGCTGTCGGCGGCGGCTCCAACGCCATCGGCCTGTTCCACCCCTTCCTCGACGATCCCGTCGAACTGGTCGGTATCGAGGCGGCCGGCCACGGGCTGGACACCGAAGCCCACGCCGCAAGCCTCGCCGGCGGCCGCTCCGGCGTCCTGCACGGCAACAAGACCTTTCTGCTGCAGGATGCCGATGGCCAGATCACCGAGGCCCACTCGATTTCCGCCGGCCTCGATTACCCCGGCATCGGCCCCGAGCACGCCTGGCTGCATTCCATCGGCCGCGTCCGCTATGAAGGCATCACCGACGCCGAGGCGCTGGAGGCGTTCCAGCTGCTGGCAAAGGTGGAGGGCATCATCCCGGCGCTCGAAACCGCGCACGCGCTGGCCTGGGTGACGAAGGCAGCGCCGACGATGGCCGCCGACAGGATCATTCTCGTCAACCTCTCCGGACGCGGCGACAAGGACATCTTCGCCGTCGCCAGGGAACTGGGGGCGGAACTGTGACGGACCGCATCGCCGATCGCTTCGCCTCGCTCGACCGTTCAGCGCTCGTCACCTTCGTCTGCGGCGGCGATCCGAACCCGGAACTCACGGCTCCCATCCTGCACGCGCTGGTAAGGGGCGGCGCCGACCTGATCGAGATCGGCATGCCGTTCACCGATCCGATGGCCGACGGCCCCGCCATCCAGCAGGGCAATATCCGGGCTCTGGAGGCGGGCATCTCACTGAAGAAACTGCTGGAGATCGTCCGCGACTTCCGCACGCAAGACAGTGCCACGCCGCTGGTGCTGATGGGCTATCTGAACCCGCTGCTGGCCCACGGCGCCGATTTCGGCCGCGACGCGACAGCCGCCGGCCTCGACGGCCTTATCATCGTCGACCTGCCACCGGAAGAAGCCGGCGAACTCGAGCTGGGCGGCCTGCACCTCATCCGGCTGGCAACGCCCACCACCGACGACAGGCGCCTTCCCGCCGTGCTCGATGGCGCCTCCGGCTTCCTCTATTATGTCGCAGTGGCGGGCATCACCGGACAGAACAGCGCCGCCGCCGCCGACATAGAGGCGGCGGTCAGGCGGCTGAAGGCGGCGACCACGCTGCCGGTCGCCGTCGGCTTCGGCGTGAAAACCCCCGCACAGGCCGCCGACATCGCCCGCCACGCCGATGCCGTGGTGGTGGGCTCGGCCATCGTCGACCTCATCGGCAACGCGCATGGCCGCAAATCCAACGATATCCCGGGCGAAGTGGAGCAGTTCGTCTCGACGCTTTCGCAGGCCGTCCGGACAGCAAGACCGGAGGCTGTCTTGACGGAGATTGGCGCATGAGCTGGCTCACAAGATCCCGCCAGCGGCTGACGGGCTTCATCCAGCGACGCGAGACACCCGACAATCTGTGGACCAAGTGCAAGAGCTGCGGCGCCATGCTCTACACCAAGGAGTTCGAGGCCAATCTCTCGGTCTGCCCCGAATGCGGCCACCACGAGCGCATCCGCGCCACCCGCCGCTTCGAGCTGTTGTTCGACCATGGCCAGTATGCGCGCATCGCCGTGTCGCCGCCGCCGGAAGATCCGCTGAAGTTCCGTGACCAGAAGCGCTATCCCGATCGTCTGAAGGCCGCCCGCGCCGCCACCGGCGAGCAGGATGCCATGCTGCTGGCAAAGGGCGAGATCGGCGGCAACACCGCCGTCGTCGGCGTGCAGGATTTCGCCTTCATGGGTGGCTCGATGGGCATCGCCGTCGGCGCCGCCTTCGTCACCGGCGCCCGCGCCGCCATCGCCGCGCATTGCCCGTTCGTGATGGTAACCGCCGCCGGCGGCGCACGGATGCAGGAAGGCATCCTGTCGCTGATGCAGATGCCGGCGACGACGGTCGCCATCGAGGAGCTGAAGGAAGCCCGGCTTCCCTACATCGTGCTGCTCACCGATCCTACGACCGGCGGCGTCACCGCCAGCTATGCCATGCTGGGCGACGTCCATATCTCCGAACCGAACGCGCTGATCGGTTTCGCAGGCGCCCGGGTGATCGAATCGACCATCCGCGAAAAGCTGCCCGAAGGCTTCCAGCGGGCGGAATATCTGCTGGAACATGGCATGGTGGACATGGTCGTCCACCGGCGCGACCTCGCGGCAACGCTGGGCCGGTTGATCGGCCTGCTGATGCAGAAAGCCTGAGGATGCGCCCGCATCCGGAAAAAGAAGGTAAAACGTCCGCGTGAGCGCTCAGCCGGTGGATTTCGCCCGCTCCGACAACCCCGTCCTCGATCGTCTGTTGCGTGCCGCCGGCCAGCAGCAGGTGTCGGGCGTCGATCTCACGCTGAAGCGCGTCGAGCGTCTGCTGACGCGGATGGCGAGCCCGCACCTGAAGCTGCCGCCCGTGTTCCATGTGGCCGGCACCAACGGCAAGGGCAGCACCTGCGCGTTCCTGCGCGCTGCACTGGAGGCGTCCGGGCACCGCGTGCACCTGTTCACCTCGCCGCATCTCGTCCGCCCGAACGAGCGCATCCGGCTTGCCGGCACGCTGGTATCCGACGAGGAATTTGCCGAGGCGTTGGCCGAGGTTCTGCGCTTCAACGCGGGGCAGCCGATCTCCTTCTTCGAGGTGCTGACGGCGGCCGCCTTCCTGCTGTTTGCAGCCACCCCCGCCGATGCGGTGATCCTGGAGGTCGGCCTCGGTGGACGGCTGGATTCCACCAACGTCGTGCCGAAGCCGGCGGTGACGGGGATCGCCCAGCTCGCGCTCGACCATGTGCAGATCCTGGGGCCGACGCTGCGCCATATAGCTGGCGAAAAGGCCGGCATCGCCAAGAAGGGCGTGCCGCTGGTGACGCAGAAATACCCGGCCCAGATCGCAGCCGCAGTGGCGGAAATCGCGGTTCCGAAGGGCGCGAAAATGCTGGTCCGCGGCGAGGCGTGGGATTCCGCCGTCTATGAAGGCCAGCTCGTCTGGAAGGCGAAGGACGACGAGGAAGCGCTGAAACTGCCTCTGCCGAAGCTGCCCGGCAGCCATCAGGCCGACAATGCCGCGCTGGCGATCGCCATGCTTCGCGCGCAGGAGGCGCTGAAGGTTCCCGACAGTGCGCTGAGATCGGCGATGGGCTGGGCGCAATGGCCGGCCCGGTTGCAGCGGCTGACCAGCGGCCCGTTCGTGGACGCCCTGCCAGCCGGATCAGAGCTGGTGCTCGATGGCGGCCACAATCCGGCAGCCGGCAAGGCGCTGGCGACCTATGCGGCGTCGGCGCAACCGCCGCTGCCGCTGCACCTTGTGCTGGGAATGCTGGTCACCAAGGACCATGCCGGCTTCGTGCGCTCCTTCCCGCGCGGCACGCGGATGACGATGGTGCCGATCCCCGGCCACAGCTGCGTGTCGCCCGATGAACTGGCGGCACAGGCCAATGCCGGCGGCATGAAGGCCGATGCGGCAGACAGCCTGCTGGCGGCCATGCAACAGGTCGACAGCCCCTCACGCGTGCTGATCGGTGGCTCCCTGCACCTGGCCGGCGAGGCACTCCGCGAGAACGGACCCATCCCGCAATAGAGATTATGCCGGGTGACAAGCCAGCCGGAACCCGTTAGGCGCCCCGGCATGAACGGCCGGCTTCAGGATCTGCGCACAGGCCAGGGGCTTCTTGGCCTGCTGCTCTTCTGCGCCATTGCCCTGCGGCTCGCCGTGCCGGCAGGCTATATGCCCGGTTTCAGCGAGGGACGGGCAACGCTGATCGTCTGCTCCGCCTCGGGCAGCCGCGAAATGGCCGTCGATTTTGGCGACGCCGACAAGGGCCAGAAGCAGACTGGCGGCTCCGATTGCATCTTTGCCTCAGGGCTCGGCGGCGGGCTTTTGCCGCCTGCGCCGTGGATCTTCGCGGCGGCTTCCCTGCCGGCCGCAAACCATCTCCTCCAGCGCGCCATCGCGGATCTCACGCCGCATCGCCTCGCGGCGCCTCCCCCGCCCGCCCTGGGGCCGCCACCGCGCAGCTGATCTATCGCGCGGCGACGGACGATCCTCGTTCGCTGCTGACCTGAAGCACGGCGCCCGCCGTGCCTTGCGGCCGTGGCACAGCCACGGTCCGGCTTCTCCGAGGTTCCACCGATGAATTCGATTTTCCGCAGCGCAGGCCCCACGCGTCTTGTCGCTCTGCCTCTTCTCCTCTGCTCCCTCCATTCCCCGGCGCTGGCCGAAGAGAATGCCGACGAAACCATCATCGTCACCGGTGCACGCACCGGCGATTTCGGCGTGAAATCCGGCATCCCGCTGGAACGCGTGCCGCAAAGCGTGCAGCTGCTGGACGAGCAGGAGCTGATCGACCGCGGCGTGCGCAGCGTCGGCGATGCCCTGCGCGCCGTGCCGTCGGCCAACGTGGGCGGCTCGCGCGTGTCACGCTACCAGAGCTTCAGCCTGAAGATCCGCGGTTTCCTGGCGGATCAGATGCGCAATGGCATCCGCCAGCGCTATTTCGAGGATATCGACGCCTCGGCGCTGTCGAACGTGGAGCGCATCGAGATTCTGAAGGGGCCGTCGGCCGTTCTGTTCGGGCAATCGGCGGTGGGTGGCCTGATTTCGGTCATCACCAAGCAGCCGACAGACAGCTTCCAGGCCTCGGGCGCCCTGACGGGCGGCAGCTACGACCAGAAAATGGCCAGCATCGACATCGGCGGCCCCGTCAGCCAGACGCTGGGGATCCGCCTCACCGGCGAGATCGAGCGTTCCGGCACCTTCGTCGACTATCAGGACATGGACCGCGAGAATGTCGGCCTCTCGCTGGCCTGGCGGCCAAGCGAAGCGATCTCTGCACATCTCGTGGCGGAATATCTCCGCCGCACGACAGCCAACAATCCCGGCCTGCCGGTTGTGGGCACCCTCGTCTCCAACGGGGTCGGCACGGTTCCGCGCGGGCAGTTTCTGGGCGAGCCCAACTTCACCGATCTCGTCGCCGACGGCCTGCTGCTGCAGGCCTGGGCGGATATCCGGATGAGCGACGACTGGACGCTGACTCCGCGCTTCCAGGTAAACCAGTTCAACACCTCGCTGGATCAGATCCGCCTGCTCGCCCCGGTGGCGGGCGCACCCACGAAGATCCAGCGCAACGGCCGCCGCGGCCGCGAGGACGACGCCTACTATATCGGCCAGGTGGATGTTTCCGGCCGCTTCCGCACCGGCGGCATCGAACACAAGCTGCTGCTGGGGGTGGAGTACAGCTCGGAAAACCCGACCTTCCGGCAGTCCGACATCGTGCCCGGCGGGGTGCCGCCGATCGATTCGATGAACCCGGTCTACGCCTTCACCAACAGCCAGCCGCCGCTTGCCTTCACCTTCTACAGTCAGGGGAATGTGAACGGCTTCGCCTTCTATGGGCAGGACCAGATCGCGCTCACCGAAAACTGGAGCGTGGTGGCCGGCGTCCGCCATTCCCTGTTCGACTATGACAACCGTCGCAACGGCGTTCGGAACGCCGACAGCATCTCCAACACCAGCTGGCAGCTGGGGACCAACTATGTGCTGGGCGGCGGATTTTCGCTCTATGGCGGCTACAACAGCGGCTTCGATCTGGAGCCGGTGGTCGGCTCGCGCTCGAAGGACGGAACGCCGTTCAAGCCGGAGACCTCCGATCAGGTGGAGGCGGGCCTGAGGCTGGTGCGCGAGAATTTCCGGGGCAGCGTCTCGGCCTTCCGCATCCGCCGCAACAATGTGGCGACGACAGACCCCAACGACCCCAATTATCAGGTGCAGGAAGGGCAGCTGCGCACGCAGGGTGTCGAGCTGGAGGGCGAATGGACGCCGTTGCCGGGCTGGTGGCTGCAGGGCGGCTATGCGCACATCGACGGACGGATCACCCGTAACAACACGCCCGGCCTGCAGAACGCCTGGATGGGGGATACACCGAAAAACACCGCCACTTTCTCCACCCGCGTGACGGTGGGGCCGGTGGAGCTGCGCGGCGGCGCCTATTATGTGGGCGAGCGCGCGCTGGTGAACGGCAGCAGGATCATCCTGGATGACTATCTGCTGTTCGATCTCGGGGCGGGTGCGCGCTTCGGCAAGGTCAGTATCGACGCGGCGCTTACCAACCTCTTCGACAAGACCTATTATACCGCCAATGGCGGCGCGAACTTCGTCTATCCGGGCGATCCCCGGATGCTGAGCGTTCGCGTCGGCTACCGGTTCTGAGGGAGCACAGGATGGCGACCGCGGCCGAAACCTCCCGCAGCTATCGGGCGATCTGGCGCTGGCATTTCTGGGCCGGGCTGATCGTGGCCCCGTTCCTGGTGATCCTGTCGATCACGGGCGCCATCTACCTGTTCAACGACGAACTGAACGACCTGTTGATGCCCGAGCTCCACTTCGTGGAGCCGGTGCATCGGCAGCTGCCGCCCTCGGCCCTGATCCGCGCGGCGATCGCCGAATATCCCGGCACGCCAACGCGGATCGATCTGCCGACCGAGCCGGATCGCCCGGCGAAAGTCTATGTGAAGACCGCCGCCGGCGAACCCCGGCAGGTGATGGTGAACCCCGGCAACGCCAGGGTGCTGGGCAGCTTCGTCTATGCGCGCACGCTGGTGGGCTTTGCCGACCTGATGCACGGCTCCCTGCTGCTGGGCGAACGGGGCGATGCCATCGTGGAACTGGCGGCCTGCTGGGCGCTGGTGCTGATCGCGAGCGGGCTTTACCTCTGGTGGCCGCGCGGACGCTGGAAGGCGGCCGGCCTGCTCTACCCGCGGCTCCGCGCGAAAGGCCGGCTGTTCTGGCGCGACCTGCACGCAACGACGGGGGTGTGGATGCTCGCCCTCATCGCCTTCCTGCTGCTCACCGGCTTGCCATGGGCGGTGGTGCAGGGGCCGCTGATCCGCGGCGGGTTCGAGGCGCTGGGCACCGGTGCCCCGCAACAGGCCTGGGGCCACACCCCGCCCGAAAGCCGCCCCATGGGCGAGGCGCTGGGGCGCGTCAGCTGGACCCAGGAACAGGCCCCGATGCCGGTGTCAGACCCAGCGCACGCCGACCATGCCGATCACCAGATGCCCCCGCAGGCCGCAGGCACCGACAAAGTCGCCATCGACGAAGCCGCCATCGACGGGGCCGACAGCATCGCCGCCCGCGCGACGGCCATGGGCATGCGCGACTACCGCCTGTATCTGCCGCGCGGCGAGCGGGGCATCTATACCGCGCTGACGTACCCCGGCCGGCCGCAGGGTCAGCGCACGCTGCACTTCGACCGCTGGAGCCACGAGCTGCTGCGCGACTATCGCTGGTCGCAATATGGCACCGGCGCCAAGGCGGTGGAGCTGGGCGTGCAGATCCACATGGGCCGCTATTTCGGGCTGGCCAATCAGCTGCTGATGCTGTTGCCCTGCATCGCCATCCTGCTGCTGGCGGGAAGCGGCGTGGCGATGTGGTGGAAACGGCGGCCCGAAGGCGCCTTCGCCGCACCGCCGCGCGTGCCCGAAGCACGGCTGGACGGGATGCTGCTGATCCTGCTGGTGGCCGGGCTGCTGATGCCGCTGCTGGGTGCCTCGCTGCTGATCGTCTGGCTGCTGGACAGCGCCGTCCAGCGCATCGGGCGACCGGCCGAACGCCGGATTTCTCAGGGCTGACCCTCGATCTGCCGGCGAAGCAGCTCAAAGGCAGCGGCGGCAAAGGCATACATGTTGCCAAGCCTGTCCGTCCGCCCGGTCTCCAATGTGCGGGCGACGGCCCCGCCGGGGCCGTGCACGGCGAGACAGCAATGGCCGGCGGCATCGCCATAGGGGTTGCCGGAGGGGCCGGACGCGCCGGTTTCGCCAATCGCCCAGCTGGTCTTGAAACGGGTCCTGGTGCGCTCGGCCAGCGCCAGCGCATAGGGTTCAGAGGCGCTGCGCAGGCCGCGCACCTCCTCGCGCTTCAGGTCCAGCAGGCGATGGCGGGCGCGCGGCGTATAGACCACCCCGCCGCCATAATAATAGCTCGACGCCCCCGGCACCGCGAGCAGCGCGGCAGAGATCAGCCCGCCGGTCGAGCTTTCGGCGACCGCGATGCTTTGGTGGCGGGCCTTCAGCAGCGCGGCCACCTGTTCGGCATCTGCAACCAGTGCTTCGAAACTCATGGAATCTCTCCCTGCCACTGGTCGCGGATCTCGCGTTTCAGAATCTTGCCGATGGCGCTGCGCGGCAGCTCGTCCACCAGCTGCACGGCGGCCAGCCGCTGCACCTTGCCCACCCGCGCATTGGTGAATTCCTTCAGCTCCTGCGGATCGGCCCCGGGCGCCACCACGAACGCCACCGGGCTTTCCCCCCAGGCGCGGCTGGGAATGCCGACCACTGCCACATCCAGCACGTGCGGATGCTCGGCCAGCACCTGCTCGATATCGATCGGATAGATATTGAAGCCGCCGGAAATGATCATGTCCTTGGCCCGTCCCATCAGCTCGATGAAACCGTCCTCGTCCCGCCGTGCCAGGTCGCCGGTGCGGATGAAGATGCGGCCGTCGGGATGCTGCCACTGCGTCGCCCGCGTCGCTTCCGGCCGGTTGGCATAGCCCGACATCGTCGCCGGAGAGAAACCGATCATCTCGCCCACTTCGCCCGGTGCCGCCTCGGTGCCGTCCTCCTTCACGATCTTCAGTTCCACGTTCGGAAACGGTCGTCCAATGGTGTGCAGCTTGGTCGGATGCTCGTGCGCCACCAGCGCGGTGCCGCCGCCGCCCTCGGTCATCCCCCAATATTCGATCAGCCCGCCCGGCCAGCGGGCCAGGATGTCGGCCTTCAGGTCGGCGGCAAACGGCGCCGAGGTGCAGAATTTCATCCGGTAGGAGCCAAGGTCGAACGCCTCGAAATCGGCAAGGTCCATGATCCGCCGATACTGCACCGGCACCAGCATCGAGTGCGTCGCGCCGAACTTCTGCGCCAGCTCCAGAAAGCCGCGCGCATCGAACTTCGGCTGCAGCACCAGATGCCCGCCCCAGGCCAGCGCCGGCAGCGCCGCCACCAGCGTGGTGTTGGAATAGAGCGGAGTCGCCAGCAGGCAGACGCTGTCCGGCCCATAGCCGACCGCCGCACCCCCCACCAGATGCGCCCAGCGCATGTTCCACGAATGCACGATGCCCTTGGGCGTGCCGGTCGTGCCCGAGGAATAGATGATGTTGAACGGCAGCGAGATCAGCTCCGCATCGCTCAGCGTCACCGGTGCCGGCGGGCCATCCGCCAGCCAGTCGTCCAGCGCCTCGATGGCGATCCTGCGGGCAGCAAAGGCGCGCCCTGCCACCGCTTCGGCATTGGCGGCATCCAGGAACAGGATCGGCGCGGCGCTGTCGGAAACCATCGCCTCCAGCTGTTCCGGCGTGGCGCTGGGCGGCATCGGCGCCACGGCGATGCCGGCCACCAGCGCCCCCAGATAGAGCGCGACATAGTCGGCGTTGGTATGGCTGATGATGGCAATCGCCTGCCCCGGCTTCACCCCGTCGCGCTGCAGGCTGGCGGCAACCCGCCCGGCGCGGTCGGCGAGTTCGGCCCATGTGTAGCGGCTGTCGCCCACGGTCACGGCGGGGGCGTCGGGCCGTTCGGCGGCGTGACGGGCAATCAGATCGCCGATGCGCTGGAATTCGGGGCCGTCTGCCATCATTTTTTCTCCATACGGACCATCGGGCGGAACTGCGGGGGGCCGGCGCCGTTGGACTTCCAGTTAACCTTTTCCAGAACGGGATTATCGGGATGCAGATCCGCGCCGGCTATCATCTTGAAGTGGATTGCACCGACATCACGCCGATGGTGCTGATGCTGAGCGTGCACCCGATCGAAGCAGACCGGCTGGTGACGCCGGACCGGATCCGCAGCGCGCCGCAAACGATCCTGCGCCCCTATCGCGACGGCTTCGGCAACATCTGCCACCGGCTGACGGCGCAGCCGGGCCGGCTCAGCCTGCGCGCGGACTTTGTGGTCGAGGACGACGGACTTCCCGACCGCGTGCCGCACGGCGCGCGGCAGCACCCGGTCAACGAACTGCCAGACGACGTGCTGCAGTTCCTGCTGGCGAGCCGCTACTGCGAGACGGAGCGGCTGATGCCGCTGGCGTGGGAGAAGTTCGGCAGCGTGCCCGAGGGGCATGCGCGGGTGCAGGCGGTGGTCGACTATGTCCACCAGCGCATCCGCTTCGGCTACCAGCATGCGCGCAACACCCGGACGGCGTTCGAAGCGCACGAGGAGGGCGTCGGTGTCTGCCGCGACTATGCGCATCTGGCGGTCGCCCTCTGCCGCTGCCTGAACATTCCCGCCCGCTATGTGAATGGCTATCTGGGCGATATCGGCGTGCCCGCCGTCCCCGATCCGATGGATTTCAGCGCCTGGTTCCAGGTCTGGCTCGGCGGTCGCTGGTGGACCTTCGATGCCCGCCACAACAAGCCGCGCATCGGCCGGATCCTGATCGCCGCCGGGCGCGATGCCGCTGACGTGGCGATGATCACCTCCTTTGGTCAGGTGAAGCTGGCACGCTTCGACATCCTCACCGAAGAAGTCACCGGCGAAGGCGTGATCGCCCGCTGCGGCTGAGAGACCGTTTGGGTAGTGCGCGGTTGAGGGCCTGCGGCGGGTTTGTTGTCCCCGCGAGGCGCGGAAAATGCCGCGATGCAAGGACATCGGGGCACTTTTGCGCGACGAAGCAGGTGCGAACAAGACGCGCAGGACCGACCCGCGCAACTCCCGAACGCTCTCTGAGGCCTTCACGCCAGCAGCGCGCGAAGCGCCGAGACGAGAGCGAGCGGCTGATCCGCCATCACATGATGATGCGCATCCGGCAGGCCCACAAAACGCGTTCCGGCAGGCAGCAAGGTGCGGATCAGCCTGACCACCCCATGCTCTGCCAGCACCGATTGCTCGCCCCACAGATAGGCGACCGGAACCGATATGCGGCCGGCCACACCGTCAACGTCGCCGACGCTGAAATTCTTCCACAGCATCGGATCGAACTTCCAGGTCCAGCCCCCTTCCGCCTGCCGTAGCGAGGAACGGGCGATGAAATCGGTGATCCACGGATTGGGGCTGGGCTGCATCGGCGACCAGCGGAAGCGGGCGAGCGCCTCCGCCAGCGTCGGATAGATGCGGTGCGGCTTCGGATCGTCGGCGTGCGGCGGGCGACGGTTATCGCCCAGGGGGGTATCGATGATGATCGCCTGCGCGACCCGATCCGGGTGCCCGGCGGCCAGCAGCACGGTCGGCATCCCGCCAAAGCTGTGGCCGGCAACGGCGAAGCGCTCGCCAAGCCCGGCGGCCTCGGCCACCGCCAGCGCCTCGCGGACGAACTGGTCGCCGGTATAGGCCGGGCGGTGGTCGCTGCCGCCCATGCCGGACCAGCTCAGCGCCGCGACACGATGCGTGTCGGCAAGGAACGGCGCGACGAAGCGCCACCAGTCGGCATTGGCGCCATTGCCGTGCAGCAGCAGCAGGCCGGGTTTGCCGCGCTCGCCCCAGCCGAGCCACTCCACATCGGCGCCCTCCACCTGCACCTTATGGCGTTCGTGCGGCGCATCGATCGCCGCCCGGAACCAGGCCGGTGCGGCCGGCTTCTCTCCGGCAAACGGCGCCAGCGGCGACAGCAGGTGCGGATCGTCGGTGTCCTTGGCGAAGGGTTTCACCTCCCTCCGCTCTGCCGCCCTCCGCTCTGCCGCCGCGCTCATTTCAGCCATAGCTGCGCGGCTGCCACCACGGGTAGAAATCGGGCATATTGTCGGAAACATTGTCCGGGTAGGCGGCCGGGCGCTTCTCCAGGAAGCTCGTCACCCCTTCCTTGGCATCCGCCTGCCGCCCACGGGCATAGATGGCGCGGCTGTCGATCTTGTGCGCTTCCATCGGGTGATCGGCGCCCAGCATCCGCCACAGCATCTGCCGGGTGAGCGCCACCGAAACAGGCGCCGTATTGTCGGCGATCTCGCGCGCCAGCGCCAGCGCTGCCGGCAGCAGCTCCTCCGGCGGCGCCACCGATCGGACAAGTCCGCCCTCAAAGGCTTCGTCGGCGCCAAAGACCCGCCCGGTCGAGCACCACTCCATCGCCCGGCTGATGCCGACAAGGCGCGGCAGGAACCAGCTGGAGCAGGCCTCCGGCACGATGCCGCGACGGGCAAACACAAAGCCGAATCGGGCGTTGGTGCTGGCGATGCGAATATCCATCGGCAGCTGCATCGTCACGCCGATGCCGACGGCGGGGCCGTTGATGGCGCCGATCACCGGCTTCAGGCTCTCGAAGATGCGCAGGGTGCAGCGGCCGCCGCCGTCGCGGACCGCTTCATGCGCATAGTCGATGCTGCCGTCGGCGCGCACGGGCGAGGATGTCAGCCGGTCGCCGGCGGCGTCCTCGGCCCGGGCGTCATAGTCGAAGGTCTTGGCTCCGGCAGACAGATCCGCCCCGGCGCAGAAGGCCCGGCCCGCGCCCGTCACGATGACGGCGCGCACATCGTCGCGCGCGTCCGTCTCGTCAAAGGCAGAGATGATCTCGTGCATCATCCGCCCGGTGAACGCATTGAGCTTGTCCGGGCGGTTCAGCGTAAGCGTGGCGACTCCATCGGCGATCTCGAGGATGGTTTCCTGCCGGTCCGTCATCTCCGGTTCTCCCTTACAGCCGCTCGATGATGGAGACGTTGGCAAGGCCGCCGCCCTCGCACATCGTCTGCAGGCCATAGCGCTTGCCGCGATTGTGCAGCGCATGCACCAGCGTCGCCATCAGCTTGGTGCCCGAAGCGCCCAGCGGGTGGCCCAGCGCAATCGCGCCGCCGTTGACGTTCAGCTTCGCCGGATCGACGCCCAGCTCCTTCAGCCAGGCCATCGGCACCGAGGCAAAGGCTTCGTTGACTTCGAACAGGTCGATCTCGTCGATCTTCATGCCGGCCTTCTTCAGCGCCGCGCGGGTGGCGTTGATCGGCGCCTCCAGCATCACCACCGGGTCCTCGCCGATCACCGTCAGGCTGTGGATGCGGGCGATCGGCTCGACGCCCAGCTTCTTCAGGCCCGCCTCATTGACGACCAGAACGCCCGAAGCCCCGTCGCAGATCTGCGACGAGGTGGCAGCCGTCAGCCGGCCGTCCTCGCTCAGCAGCTTCACCGCCTTCGTCGCTTCCAGCGTCGCTTCAAAGCGGATGCCTTCATCGACTATATGCTCGACGGCGTTGTTCTCCGCATCCAGCCCGGTGATGGGGACGATTTCCTGCGCAAAGGCATTGGCCCTGGCAGCGGCGGCGCCCTTCTGCTGCGAGCCGAAGCCGAACGCGTCCAGCTGGTCGCGCGAAAGGTCATATTTCTTCGCGATCATCTCGGCGCCGGCAAACTGGCTGAACTGGATCCCCGGATAGCGCGCCTGGATGGCGGGGCTCATATAGGTGCCCGCCCCCGCATCCATCGCCGCCTTGAAGGGCAGCGCCATCGGCACGCGCGTCATGCTCTCGACGCCGGCCGCAATCACCACGTCCATCACGCCCGACATCACCGTCGCGGCGGCGAAATGCAGCGCCTGCTGCGAGCTGCCGCACTGCCGGTCGACCGAGGTGCCGGGCACCGACTCCGGAAGCTTCGACGCCAGCACCGCATTGCGGGCCACATTGGTCGATTGCTGCGCAAACTGGTTGACGCAGCCCATGATGACATCCTCGAACAGCGCCGGGTCGTGATCGCCCACCAGGTCGTTCAGCACATGCGCGGCCAGATCAGCCGGGTGCCAGTCCCGCAGCCGTCCGCCCTTGCGGCCACCGGCCGTGCGACGCGCCTTCACGATATAGGCTTCACCCATCTTCACTCTCCTGTTTCAAACTGTCTCCCCCTCCTTGCGCCCGGCGGACGGGCTTGTGACCTCTTAGGATTGGGAAGGCAGGAGGACTTTGAGCGACACGGAAAATGCGGCATGCTCTGCGCCATGAGAAAGCTGCTGATAGGCCTGTTGCTGCTGGCCCTGTTCCTGGTGGGGGGCTGGCTCTGGATACGCGGGCCCATCGCGGAAACGACCACGGCAGCGCTCCGCGCCTATCCCATCTACAGCGTCGTGCGGACGCGAAACGAATCGATCCTGCGGTCGGCCCATGCCGGTGTCAGCGGCTCCAACCGGCTGATCCACCGCACCGACCTCGCCGGCCCGCGCGACCGCTGGGTGACCACCCCCAACAACGACACGCTCTATTCCAGCGCCTTCCTCGATCTCGCCTCCGGCCCCGTGGAGCTGACGATCCCCAAGGGCGACGGCCGCTATTTCAGCGTCGCGGTGATGGATTTCCGCAGCGACAACAACTTCGTCCTGCGCGAGACGGACGGCGACGGCAAGATCCGCCTGGAGTTCGGCGACGGCAAGACAGGCGCGCTGCCGCCGGCAGCAGACGGCACCCGCCGATATGCCGTTTCCACCAACGAGGCCTGGCTGCTGATCCGCACATTGGTGGATGGCGCCGAAGACCTCCCCGCCGCCCGCGCCGTGCAGCAGGGCTTCGTGCTGGGCGTGCCCCCCGCCAGCGTCCGCCCCCCGCGCGAAGCGGTGGTCCTGCCGGTGCTTCCCGGCCCGGACATGCTGCTCCGGCGGACAAACCCGGTGGTCGCCGAAAACCCGCACCTGCAGGACAAGTCGCTCGCAAGCACGGGCTACGGCCTCGGCCCTGACGCCTTCGACAATCTCCCGCTATGGCGCCAATGGCTGTGGCGAGCGCTCCTCCCGCGCATCTACGAACGGATGAAGGAGGGCATCAGCGCCGGCAGCCGCATCACCGGCGACGGCTGGTCGAAAAGCCCGGCCGGCATCGGCACGGCCGAGGCAAGCGACGCCGTGCGCGCCGGCGTGGCGCTTGGCGGCCTTGCGGCGCTGCCGGTAACCGAAGCCGTCTATTGGTCCGCCACGCAGGACAGCAGCCGGCAGGAACTGGACGGCGCGAAAAGCTATGCGCTGACCATCCCGGCACATGTTCCCGTAGACGCCTTCTGGAGCATTTCCATGTACGAGCGCCTGCCCGACGGGCGCCTGTTCTATGTGGAGAACCCGATCAACCGCTACGCGGTCGGCAACCGCACGCCGGGCCTGAAGAAGGCGGCGGACGGCAGCCTCACCCTCGTCATGTCTCCCACCGACCCCGGCCCGGAAGCCAACTGGCTGCCCACCCCGCCCAAGGCGCAATTCACCCTGATCTTCCGCGGCTATCGCCCGCAGGCACCGATCAGGTCGGGCGAATGGCGGCTGCCGCTGGTCGAAAGAGACGAACCTTGAAGCTCCTCGCCTGTGCGCTCGCCCTCCTGATCGCCAAACCGCTGCTCTCGCAGGACATGCACCCCACCCCGGCGCGCAGCTTCGGCGAAGGCCCATACCCCACGCTGGTGATCCGTGGCGCCACCCTCATCCCCGGCAACGGCGGACCGCCCGTCGGCCCGGCCGACATCGTCGTCCGCAACGGCCGCATCGCCGAAATCCGCAGCGCCGGCACCCCCGGCCTGCCGATGCAGCCCAACCGTAATCCGCAGAGCGCCAGCCGCGAAATCGACGCGACCGGCATGTATGTGCTGCCCGGCTTCGTCGACATGCACGGCCACAACGGCGATCCGGACAAGGTCGCCGACCCCAGCTATGCCTACCGCCTCTGGCTCGCCCACGGCGTCACCACCATCCGCGGCGTCCCGCTGTTCGGCGGCGATGTCGCCCACGCCCTCAGCGACAAGCGCCGCGCCGAAGCCGGCGAGATCGCCGCCCCGCACATCTATGTCTATCAAACCCTCGGCAGCGGCTGGGCCAACGGCCCCACCGATACGCCCCAGAAAGCCCGCGCCTGGGTGCGCTGGGCCGCCAGACAGGGCGTCGACGGCATCAAATTCTTCAACCGGGGCGTCGAAACCCCTGAAATCGACCGCGCCGCCATCGACGAAGCAAAGAAATACGGCATGGGCACCGTCGCCCACCTCGCCCAGCCCAACATCGTGGAGTTCGATGCCCGCGATGCCGCCGCTGCCGGCCTCGGCACCATCACCCATTTCTATGGGCATTTCGAATCCATGCTGAAGGGCCGCCGCGCCCAGGACATGCCGCCAGGCTATAATTTCAACGACGAGCAGGCCCGCTTCGGCGGCATCGCCGAAATCTGGAACCAGATCCACGAACCCGGCGGCCCGGAATGGGTCGCCTACCTCGAGGAGCAGAAAAAAACCGGAGTCGTCTTCGACCCCACCTTCAACATCTACTCCGCCAGCCGCGACCTGATGCGCGCCCGCAACGCCGATTGGCACCAGCGCTACACGCCGCCCTCGATGACCCGCTTCTTCGAATCCAACCGCGACAACCACGGCAGCTATTTCTTCGACTGGACCACCACCAACGAAGTCACCTGGCGCAACTTCTACCAGCGCTACATGCGGCTGGTGAACGACTACAAGAATATGGGCGGCCGCGTCACCACCGGCAGCGATCCGGGCTTCATCTGGCAGATCTGGGGCTTCAGCTACATACTGGAGCTGGAGATGCTGCAGGAGGCTGGCTTCTCCCCCATCGAGGTGATCGAAGCCGCCACCATCAACGGCGCGAAGACGCTCTCCGAACCCAAGGGCCGCGAACCGGATTTCGGCCTCGTCCGCACCGGGATGCGCGCCGATCTGGTGATCGTCCCCGAAAACCCGCTGCAAAACCTGAAAACGCTCTACGGCACCGGCCACGAACGTTTGGACGACGCCACCAACCGCCAGAAACGGGTGGGCGGCGTCCGCTGGACCATCGTCAACGGCATCGTCTACGACGCCCCCGCCCTGCTGAACAGCGTCGCCGCACAGGTCGAGCAAGCAAAAGCAGCAACCCCACAACCCTAAGCCCGTCTCGCCACCATCAACAATCGGGCAGACCCCAACCACCAGATGGCCCCGAGCTGGGGGTGTGCCTCCGGCGGGCAGGACTCTGCCCTGCACCCTCGATGATCAGGTCGGCGCTTGGTTCATCGACGGCAGCTTTGGGTCGTTAACGGACGCAAAAACTAAGTCGCGCTACGCAGCTTGTCCCAACACGAACCTCGCTCGCTCGCGGCGCAGCATCTCATATGGTGTTATACAGCTGACGCCGAGGCCTATACAGGCGTTAGGGATTTTGATCTTCCGGACAGATTCCGATGGCACTTCATGCGTCACGAGAATGCATTCGGTTGCCTTTGCATGGGCAACGAGCCAATAGTCCGCAACTTGGAGAAACGTGGCTATCGCCGCCGGTTCGTAATTCTGACCGGTGGCCCACGCTGAAACTTCGCCGAGCGCGGGGAGCACGGCGTCATCTGGCGAGAGAAAAAATCCCCTGCCTCTCGCGGCCACCCAATCGGCGAGATCATCACCTCCGCCGACAAGTTCGTCACTGACTTTCTCGATACTCCCCACGTTTTGCGCGGCATTCTGATCGATAAGCCATTGCCAAAATGCCGGGCAGAAATCGAAGCCGTAATGAAGATTTTTCGCTTGAATGAAAATGTTGGCATCAAGCAGGTAGCGCATCAAACAAGTACTCCCACTTCCTGCCCGATGTGATTGAAGGTTTCGGTCTTGGCGACGCCTAACATCCGGAAAGCGTCCCGATAGAGCGTCTGGCCCTCCAAGGTGCTTTCCACAAGAGCGCGTGCAAACCGTCGACTAACCCTCGCCAAGGTGGTACGATAGAAGTCGCCCCCTCCATTCCCTTGCTCGGCTAGAGCGCGCAGACGTGCGCGCTCAATTGCCCAAGCAACATCGAACTGTACTTGGGTCAGCCAACCGGCATCTAACAGGCGGCGCAAGATCACGAGACTGCTGACTTTGTATCGCCGGGTTAGCCTGGCGACTGCATCCTCGAGTTTCTCATTCTCACGCAAGTCAGCTTGCAGGGCTTCTAGTGGAACGAGCAATTCGGCCGCCACCGCATTGCACCAAACCTCCTCGCGACGATGGCCATGAATCGGCCCCGCCCCAGCGTTGGAAACGGCCGTAGCGCCAAGCCAGAGATGGGCAAGTTCATGCGCCAAAGTGAACATCTGCGCCGACTTGCTGTCGGCACCATTGATGAAAACGAGTGGGGCTTGCGGATCGGCGAGCGCGAATCCGCGGAACTCCTCGGGATCAAGCCGGCGATTATTATTGCTGAGCACCACCCCACTGACCATCACAAGAATGCCCAGATTGTCGGCCCCGCCAATGAACAGGCGCAGGGCTTCTTCCCAAGTGCGGCATGCGGCTCGCGCAGCGAGATCGAACCCCAAAGCTTCGGACATAGCGGCCGCCACGGCCGTTGGAGAATCGCCGAGCCGCGCGCTTCCGACCTGTTCGATCACCGGTAATCGAACGGAGCGAGCATAGTCTTTGAACCAGCCCTGTCGTTCCTGACAGGCATAGAGCATGTCGAGCAGGTCGGGACTCGGTCGACCGACACCGCGCCCGTCCATAGTTCTGAAATCAGGGATAGGTAGTTGCTCAACCGGAGGTGCCGGCAGAAACAGATATCCGATAGGGACATGGACGGCTGTCGCGAAGGCCTGCAGTTGTTTGAGGGTCGGACGCGCCTCACCGCTTTCCCAAAGCGCAAGCTTGGGAAAGCGGTGCTCCAAATCCGCTGGCTCCTTAGCCGCACGCTCCCGTGCCCAAGTAAACATTTCTGGCTGGATGGCAGCTCTAGTCATCCATAGTTCCTATGCTGCGTGCCCCCGTTTCATCCATAGCCCCTTTCGACGATGGCATCGGCGATCGCAAGCGAATTGGGGCGACGATCAGATTTCATTCTCCAAAGCCTCGAACACTGCGGTTCCTTGTTGGTTGTCTCTGCAAGTGATTTGCAAGTGGCTGTCAGCCATTTCCGTGGCAACCGATCAAAGAATGTCCGCTTTCAGGTGTTGAAATCTTTCGTTCTTATAGAAGAATTGCACGAAACCCGCCTCCCCACCTGTCCTACACCCCCCGATCCATGCCACACCCGCCCCATGCAATGCACGCGAGGGCGCCAGAATTTCGCTGTCCTACACGCAGCTTGTCACCTACGTGCGCGCCCGTACGCACGTGCAGGTGGGAAGTTTGGGAAGTTTGGAAGGTCTCCGGCGGCAATCCTCCAACAGGCTTCCCGTTGCAGCCACAGGAGCCATCCCATGCCCGACGCGCCGATCCCGCCCATTTTCTCCATCCTGGCGGTTTCCTTTGCATCGTGGCGGGACTAGGCCTTGGGCATGGCCGAACCGCTTCGCATCGCCGCCGCTCAGCTCAATCCTTCGATGGGGGATCTCGCTGGAAATGCCACCGCCATGCTGCGCGCCCGCGCTTCCAGCGATTGCGATATCCTGGTCACGCCAGAGCTGTCGCTGATCGGCTATCCGCCCGAGGATCTGGTGCTGAAGCCGGCACTGGTGGCCGCCGCCGAGGTGCAGCTGCAGCGCCTGGCAGAGGCGACGGCGGATGGCGGCCCGGCCATGCTGGTGGGCACCACCCACCGCGACGAGCAGGGCCTGCACAACGGCTATGCCCTGCTGCGCGACGGCAGGGTGGCCGGACTCACGCTGAAGCATGATCTTCCCAACTATGGCGTCTTCGACGAAAAGCGGGTGTTTTCCGCCGGGCCGCTGCCGGAACCGCTGGAGTTCATGGGGCTTCGACTCGGCATCCCCGTCTGCGAGGACATGTGGACCCCGACGGTCTCCGCGCATCTGAAATCGCGCGGCGCGGACCTGCTGATCGTCCCCAACGGCTCCCCCTACGAGCTGGGCAAGGAGGATCGCCGCCTGCTGCTGGCGCAGGCCCGCGCCGCCGAAACCGGCCTTTCGCTGCTCTATGTGAACCGTACCGGCGGGCAGGACGAGCTGGTGTTCGATGGCGGCAGCTTCGCCGTCAACGCCGGCGGCGAAATGATGGCCCGCCTGCCCGATTGGGACGAAGCGGTGGTGCCGCTGGAGTGGTCGCGCGGCAAGGGTTTCGCCGCCGGCACGAAGCAGATGCCGGATACCTACGAGGAGGAGATCTACCACGCGATGCTGGTGGGGCTGCGCGATTATGTCGGGCGCAACCGCTTTCCGGGCGTGGTGCTCGGGCTGTCCGGCGGGATAGACAGCGCGCTGTCGGCGGCAGTCGCCGTCGATGCGCTGGGCGCGGATCGGGTCTGGTGCGTGATGCTGCCCAGCCGTTTCACCGGCCGCGAGAGCCTGGACGATGCCGCCGGCTGCGCGCGGATGTTGGGCGTCCGGCTGGACAATATCCCGATCGAGCCCGCCGTCAGCTCGATGGAGATGATGCTGGCCGGCCAGTTCGCCGGCCGCCCGCGCGGTCTGCCGGAGGAAAATCTGCAGTCCCGCCTGCGCATGGTGACCCTGATGGGCCTGTCGAACCAGTTCGGCCACATGCTGCTGACGACGGGCAACAAGAGCGAGATGTCGGTCGGCTATGCCACCCTCTATGGCGACATGGCAGGCGGCTATAATGTGCTGAAGGACGCCTACAAGACGACGGTGTTCCGGCTTTCCCGCTGGCGCAACGCCCAGCGCCCGCGGCTGGGGCTGGGGCCCGACGGCCCGGTTATGCCCGAACGGGTGATCTCCAAGCCGCCCACCGCCGAGCTGCGCGAGAATCAGCGCGACGACGATTCACTGCCCCCCTACGACGTGCTCGACCCGATCCTGAACGGGCTGGTGGAAGAGGAGCTTTCCGCCGCCCAGATCGTGGAGCAGGGCATTTCCGACATGGAAACGGTGAAGCGCATCGAACGGCTGCTCTATATAGCCGAATACAAGCGCCGGCAGGCGCCGCCGGGCGTGAAGATCGGCCCGCGCAATTTCGGCCGCGACCGCCGCTACCCGATCACCAACGCCTTCCGGACCGGCAGCTAGCGAACCAGCGTCTATCGATCATTCCAGGCGACTCCACAGGGCGCCTCCGACGTACCATCGATGCTCGTCTGCGCAGTGCCGCCGCTCGCTAAAAGCCGTTCCCGCCCTGCGCCGATCCCAACAGGTCGATGCCTTCGAACAGCCGGGTAAGCGCCGCCCGTTCCTCGGCGCCGATTTCCGGCCGCCAGATTTCGAAGAGGAGGATGACGCGTGTTTCAGTGCCCCGGTTCCAGGCCTCATGCTCGAAGCTGTCGTCGAAAATCAGCGCCTTGCCCGGCTCCCACCGCCGCGTTTCCGGGCCGACACGGAGCGCGCAATCGGCGTTCACCACCAGCGGGACATGGCAGATGAGGCGGGTGTTCAGCATGCCATGGTGCGGCTGGATGTGGGTGCCGGGCTTCAGCAGCGACCAGAGCGCCATCGGCGAGCGCCCCTTGATCACCGGGATCGGAGCAGCCGCCAGCGCCGCCATGGTCGCGGGCGCGGCGGCGGCATGTTCGGCAACGATCTCGCCGTTCTGCCAGAAATAATGGGCGCCCCACGAAGGGTCGTTCTTCAGCGGATTGTTGGGCGCCGGCCGGCCCGGTTGGGTTTCCACATAGGGTCGGAAATCCTCGCCACCGGCAAGGCGGAAGGCGAGTTCGGCCTGCATCGCCGGAATGGCGGCCTCCAACTCGGCCAGCCAGGGAAATTCATGGCGTTCATAGAAAGGGCGCTGGGGCAGGCCGGGGAAATAGAACATGCTGGGCTGCTGCAGATAGAGCGGCACCTTGCCGCTCAGCATGTCGATGGCCAGCGCGACGCGGGGAACGTGGGCAATGTCGCCCAGCGCAGCGCGCATATGGCCCTCGAAGCGGGCGCCGGCTTCAGCGAGCCAGGTCTGCGCGCGCTGCAACAGCGGGTGCAGTTCCGGCGGAACCGGTCCGGCGGCGGCCCGCTTCAGGGCGGCCTGATAGAAAGCCGTGGCGGCACGGTCGTCGCCGCGCTCCGCCTTCAGATTACCCATGGCCAGCATGGGCAACATCTGGCCCGGGCTCAGCTCCAGCGCCCGGGCGAGCGCCTGCTCCTCGCCATGCGGATCGCCGCTCATCCGCGCGACCTGCGCGGCAAGGAGCGGTGGCGCGTCGGCAAGCGTCGCCAACTGTGCGCGGGCTCCCGCCACGTCTCCGCGACGGAGCGCTGTCTGGATATCGGCGACTATGGCGGCGACAGGTTTGTTCAAAGCTGGGCGGCGGGAATATTGAACGTGTCGCAGGCGTTGGGATTGCCGCTTTCAAAACCCCTGGTCAGCCAGCGGACGCGCTGTGCGGCGCTGCCGTGGGTGAAGCTGTCTGGCACGACGCGGCCTTGCGCCTGCTTCTGCAGGGTGTCGTCGCCGATCGCCTGCGCCGCCCGTACGCCCTCCGCGAAATCGCCGGAATCGAGCAGGTTGCGGTTGTTGGCGGCCCAGACGCCGGCATAGCAATCGGCCTGCAGTTCCAGCCGCATCAGCCACTGGTTCGCTTCCGCCTGGCTGCGAGCGGATTTCTGCCGCTTGGTGACTTCATCGGAAATGCCGGTGATGGTCTGGATATGGTGGCCGACTTCATGCGCGATCACATAGGCGGCGGCAAAATCGCCGGGGGCGCCAAAGCGGCTGTGCAGCTCGTCGAAGAAGCTTGTGTCCAGATAGACCTTCTGGTCGCCCGGGCAATAGAAGGGGCCGGACGCGGCCGACGCCGAGCCGCAGGCGGAGCGGATGCTGCCATCGAACAGCACGAGTTTCGGGGCGGGATATTTCTCGCCCGATGCGGCGAACAGCTTGCTCCAGGTATCTTCGGTGGTGGCAAGCACCTTGGCGACAAACTGGTCGGTGGAGCCGGGGGCCATCTGCGGCGCGGGCGCGCTTTGCGTGGGGGCGCTGGCGTGCGGTGCAACTGCAGGGCTGCCGCCACCACCCATGTTCGACAGCAGGAAGACGGCGCCAAAGGCGACGATGATGCCCACGATGCCGAACTTGGAGCCAATGAGCGGGATCAGCAGGCCCAGCAAGCCGCCCATGCCGCCAAAGCCGCCGGCCTGCTGGCCGCCGCCGCCGCCGAAGCCGATGCCGCCTTCGCCGCGCCGGTCCTCCACGTTGCTGCTTTCGCGCTGGTCGTCGAGCCTCATGTCCTACCCTCTCGCTATGCCCCGTTCGCGGCGAGGATAGGGGAAAGCGCCGGAGGTTGCGAGCAAAACAGGCTGCCCATGGAACGGGATGTCGCGCCGGGCTTGGAGACGGGCGGCAGAGGCATTACGTCGAGTGACAAGAGGAGATGGGAATGCGCGTGATTGCAGCGGCGGTTCTGGGTGCGGTTCTGGTTGCAATTCCGGCGGTCGCGCAGGTGCGGCCGCCCGTGGTTGCCTTTGACGTGCCGGCCGAGCCGGGGGTCGCGCAGGAGGTGTGGGCGACCGGCCTGGTGAAACCATGGGGCATGGCCTTCCTGCCGGACGGGCGCGCCATCGTGACCGAGAAGGCCGGGCGTATGCGGATCGTTTCGAAGGACGGCCGGGTGGGGCCGCCGGTGGCGGGCATGCCGAAGATACCGGTGATCGGGCAGGGCGGCCTGCTGGACGTGGCGGTGCATCCGGACTTTGCGACCAATGGGCTGGTTTACTTCACGCACGCGACGGGGACGGATGCGGCCAATGCCACGGCGCTTTCACGGGGCAAGCTGACCGGCAACATGCTGACCGAGGTGCAGGAGCTGATCCGAAATCCGGTGTCGAAAGGCGGTGGCCAGCATTTCGGCTCGCGGCTGCTGTGGCTGCCCGATGGCTCGCTGCTGATGAGCGTGGGCGATGGCGGAAACCCGCCGGCGTCGGTGCTGGGCGACCTGAGCCGCAAGCAGGCGCAGAATGGCGCCACCTGGTTCGGCAAGGTTCTGCGGGTTACAGCCGATGGCCTGCCGGTGAAGAACAATCCCGGCGTGCTGAACCCCAGGCTGGGCTGGGACCGGCGAGTGTGGAGCATCGGCCACCGCAATATCCAGGGGCTGGCGCGCGACGGCTCGACCGGCGTGGTGTGGGCCACCGAGCATGGCGCCAGGGGCGGGGATGAGCTGAACCGGATCGTCGCGGGCGGCAATCATGGCTGGCCGATAGTGACCTACAGCCTGGAATATTCCGGCAAGGTGATCACCGAAGAACGCTCGCGGCCCGGTTTCCGCGATCCGGTTTCGGTGTGGGTGCCGTCTATCGCGCCATCCGGGCTGGCAGTCTATCGCGGGACGGTGCTGCCGGGGCTGAACGGGGCGATCCTGGCGGGCGGGCTGATGAGCAGCGATGTGCGCGTGCTGCGCATGGGGGCTGATGGCGCGGCGCGGCCCGAACGGCGGATCGAGATCGGCGCGCGGGTGCGCGATGTCGTAGCGGGTCCTGACGGGCTGATCTATGTGCTGACGGACGAGGACGAGGGGCGGATCATCCGGCTGAAACCAGCGGGCTGAGGGCTGCGGCGAGCGCCGGCCAGCCCTTTGCGGCGACAGCGATTCCGGTCGCGATGACGAGGATGGCGAACAGCCGTGCGAGCAGATTGCGGCGGCTGGCGAGGCGCTTGCCCACTGCTATGCCCGCGGCGGCTCCTGCTGCGCCCCCGGCGACCATGATTGCAGTGAGGGGCCAGTCGACGCGGCCGGCCAGCGCGTAGCTGGTGGCGGTGGTTGCGCCCAGCGCGAAGACGACGACGAGCGAGGTGCCGACCGCAGAGGTGATGGGCATCGCCGTGGCGAGCAGGAGCGCGGGTACGATGAGGAAGCCGCCACCTATTCCGAAATAGCCGGCAAGGAGGCCGGTGCCGAGGCCGAGCGGTACGAGGCGCGGGAGCAGGCGGGCGGCGCTGGCGCGGGTGAGGCGGACGCTTGGGTCTGGCTCCGATTGGCGGGGGCGGAGCATGGACAGGCCGACGCCGAGCATCAGCAGGCCGAAGAGGGCGAGGAGGAGGTCGGGGTCTGTGGCCTTGCCGGCCCGTGAGCCGATCCATGCGCCGATGCTGCCGGCGCCTGCGAAGACCAGCGCGCAGTTCCACTTCACGTTTCCGGTGCGGGCGTGGCCCGAGAGGCTGAGGAGGGCGCTGAGCGAGACGGCGACTGCGGCGGTGCCGATGGCGGCGTGCGCATCCTTTACGCCGACGAAATAGACCAGCAGCGGCACGGCGATGATGGAGCCGCCCGCGCCGATGAGGCCGAGGATGAGGCCGATGGCGACGCCGGCGGCGAGGGCTGCGGGGATCATGCAGCCTTGTTCCACGGCATCAGGGCAAGGAGATGCGCCATGCCGCACCAGCCGGTAACGCCGGCGAAGGTGAGGCCCGCGCCGACGAAGGCGGAGAGGCCGAGGAACGCCGGGTTTACCGTGACGCTGAGAATTACGCCGGCGAGGATTAGGGCGCCGGCGGCAATCTGTACCTGCCGCATGATCGGGATGGGCTGGCTGCGATCCGCGACGACTGGGCCGCCTGCGGCTGCCCATGCGGAGAGGCCGCCTTCGAGTATCCGGGCGCGGGGGCCTGCAGCAGCGGCGATCCGGGTGGCGCAGCCGCCGGTGCGGGCGCCGGAGCGGCAGGTGAAGACGAGCGGGCCTGCGGGGAGACGTGCGGTTTCGAGCTGCTCTTGCGGGATGTTGAGGCTGCCGGGGACATGTTCGCGGGCGAACTCATCTGCCCCGCGGATGTCGATAAGGGTGGCGCCTGCGGCGACGCGTTGGCGGGCTTCGGTGGCGGTGATGCGCATGGGCTCAGGCTTCCTGGGTGCAATAGAGGGTATGGAGGGTTTCCATCAGCTGCAGCACGCGCGGGTCTGCGATGCGATAGCGGATGGACTGGCGCTCGCGCGTGGTGGCGACGAGGCCGTCTGCGCGGAGACGGGCGAGGTGTTGCGACAGGGCGGACTGGGAGAGGCCGACCGAGTCCGCGAGCGCGCCGACCGGCATTTCGCCTGCCTCTGACAGGCGGCAAAGGATCATCAGGCGCGGGGCGCTGGCGAGCAGCGCGAGCGTTTCCGCAAGCCGCCCTGCCTGGGCTGCGAACTGGACTGGATCGAGGGGGGCATTTGGCACGGCTTGACCTTTATATTAGATAAAACTAAATTAGTATTATTGAATATAATGTCAAGGATCTGCCATGACCGCCATCATCCGGGCCTTCTTCGACGAGCCCACCAACACCGTTTCCTATCTTGTTTCCGACCCCTCGATGCAGGCGGCCGCGATCATCGACCCCGTGCTGGATTTCGATCAGCCTTCGGGGCGGATTTCGACGCGGTCCGCCGATGCGCTGTTGGCGGCGGTGGCTGAGGGTGGACTGCGGCTGGAGTGGATATTGGAGACGCATGCACATGCCGACCATCTGTCTGCGGCGGGTTATCTGAAGGCGAAGTCTGGCGCGAAGCTGGGCATTGGTGCGCGCATCGGCGAGGTGCAGGCGATCTTTCGACCGCGCTTTGGCATCGAAGGCGGGACCGACGGGTTTGACCATCTGTTTGCCGATGGCGAGCGCTTTCATCTGGGTGCGCTGGAGGTGGAGGTGCTGGCGACGCCGGGGCATACGCCGGCCTGTGTCAGTTATCGCATCGGCGACGCGGTGTTCGTGGGGGATACGCTGTTCATGCCCGACTATGGGACAGCGCGGGCGGATTTTCCCGGCGGCGATGCAGCGACGCTCTATGCCTCGATTCAGCGGTTGCTGGCGCTGCCGCCCGAGACGCGGTTGTTCATGTGCCACGATTACAAGGCCCCCGGGCGCGAGGCGTATCGCTGGGAGACGACGGTGGCGGCGCAGCGCGCGACCAATGTGCATGTGCATGACGGGGTGAGCGCCGAGGAGTTTGTGGCCATGCGCACCGCGCGCGATGCCGCGCTGGCGGTGCCGAAGCTGTTGCTGCCTTCGCTGCAGGTGAATGTGGAGGGTGGACGGTTGCCGCCGGCAGCCGGGGATGGGGCGCGGCGGATGGCACTGCCGTTGACCGTGCCGGAGGGCTATGCCGAGGCATAGGGCATTTACAGGGTTTACTTGTAGGAGATAATTTGAGGTAATCTCCGTATGGATCCTGTCAGAAACCCCTTTGCGCCCGGCGCGGGTACGCGCCCGCCCGAGCTTGCCGGACGCGACGACCTGATCGAGCGGGCGGAGATTGCGCTAGATCGCATCGCCCGCGGGCGGCAGGCGCGCAGCTTCATTCTCTATGGCTTGCGCGGCACCGGGAAGACCGTTCTGCTGGGGAAGATTCGGCAGGATGCCGAGGCACGCGGGTTGCACGCGGTCAGGATCGAGGCGCCGGAAGGACGCTCGCTGCCGGCTATGCTGGCTGCGCCGCTCAGGGCGCTACTGCTGAAACTGGACCGGCTGGAGGCGACCAAGAAGGGGGCGCAGAGGGCGCTCAGGGCGCTCGCAAGTTTTGCCAAGCTGAAGGTGAGCTACTCCGACATCGAGGTTACGCTGGATGTCGAGCCAGAGAAGGGCGTGGCGGATTCCGGCGATCTGGAAGTCGACCTCACCGAACTGCTGCTGGCGGTGGGCGAGGCTGCGAAGGAACGCGACACGGCGGCGATCCTGGCCATCGACGAGATCCAGTATGTGAAGGAAAGCGAGATGGCGGCGCTGATCGCGGCGCTGCATGCCGTGGCGCAGGCGCAGCTGCCGGTTACGATGGTGGCGGCCGGGCTGCCGCAGCTGCTGGGGCAGATGGGGCGGGCGAAAAGCTATGCCGAGCGGCTGTTCGAATATGTGGAGGTGGCGCGGCTGGATGCCGGCGCTGCGCGCAATGCCATCGTGCTGCCGATCGAACGCGAGGATGAGGAGATCGAACGCGACGCAGTCGAGGCCATCCTAAAGGCGACGCAGGGCTATCCCTATTTCCTGCAGGAATGGGGAAAACATGCCTGGGACCTGGCGTTCGGTTCGCCGATCACCTTGCAGGATGTCGAGAACGCGACGGTAACGGCGGTCGCCGAGCTGGATGCGAGCTTTTTCCGCGTGCGCTTCGATCGGCTGACGCCGACGGAAAAGCGCTATGTGCGGGCGATGGCGGAGCTGGGGGCGGGGCCGCATCGTTCGGGCGATATCGCCGAGCTGCTGGGGAAGCAGGTGACGCAGCTGGCGCCCATCCGCAACAGCCTGATCAAGAAGGGGATGCTGTATTCGCCAGCGCATGGCGATACCGCCTTCACCGTGCCGATGTTCGACGAGTTCATGCGGCGGATCATGCCGGAGCTGGTCTGAGCGGTGTTTCCGGCGTCGCGCCGAGGACGATACCGAGTGGCCGCCAGCGCATGGCGGCAAGCGCCGCGATCATGCAGCTGGTGGCAGTGACGGCGATCAGCAGCGTCGCTTCGAGTGGTAACGGCCTGGCGTGCGGCGATTTCACATGCCAGTCCCACGACACATAGAACATGCCGCTATGGTATAGGATCAGCAGGCCGAAGGCGGCGATGCGCAGCCAGTCATGGTCGAGGCGGCGAGAGGAGGCTTTGGTCTTGCCCTTGACATGACAGCCGGTCGGCGGAAATCTCGCGGAAAGACGCGACAGGCCGGAAGGCTGGGACGAGCGGTGAGGTGCCTGTGACGAGCGGTGAGGTGCCTGTGACGAGCGGTGAGCGGGCTGGGACGAGCGGTGAGCGGCGAATCTGGCCGTCGCGTGGGGCATGGTTGACGCTTGCGCTGATCGTGACCGTGGTGACGATTGTGAACACGACATCCATCCTGATGCAGGCGCCCGAAGGAAAGCGGGATTTCGAGGCTTGGGAGCCGCTGGTATGGGAGACCAGCAGCGGCATTGCCGTGCTGACGCTGGTGCCGCTGATCTACTGGGCCTATCGCCGCTGGCCGCCGGTTCCGCCCAGCTGGCGGAAGGCGGCGGCGCATCTCGGCACGACCGTGGTGTTTGCCATCGGCCATGTAGCGCTTCTCTGGTCGCTGCGATCGCTGGCTTATGGACTGATGGGCGGCAACTACGCCTGGGGCGGTGACGGGTTCGGCTTCGAATTCCTGTTCGAATGGCGCAACGATGTGCTGAGCTATTGCCTGATCCTGATGCTGTTCTGGATCGAGCAGCGCTGGCGGCAGCCTGCCGTGCCGGCAGTTTCGCAGGAAGCTCTGCTCAGCTTCCGCACTGGCGGCGGGACGGTGCATTTGCGCCCGTCGGAAATCCGGCTGGTGGAGGCGGCGGGCAATTATGTGGAGATCGAGGCGGGCGAGCGGCGGCATCTGGTGCGCATGACGCTGGCGGCCGCTGCATCGGAACTGGGGCCGGGCTTCGTGCAGGTTCACCGCTCCCGGCTTGTGAACCGCGACATGATCCGGGCGGAAAAGCCGCAAGCATCCGGCGACGTGCTGTTGGACCTCAGCGACGGTACGGCGGTGATGGCAAGCCGGCGCTATCGCGACCGGTTGCCATCTGCGGCGGGCGGGCTTTAGGCCGGCAGACTTGGGGGTGTCACAAAGCTGTCGTAAAGCGACGACCATGCTTGATGCCCGCAAGAGTTTCCGCCCCGACGACCCGCTGCGCGCTCTGGGAATCCGTGCCGTGCCGAGCGGCCCGGGCGGGACGCCGCTGGACGACAGCTTGCGCCAGTTGGTGGCCGAGCAGCTGCTTGCCGGCGAGACGGCGGAGGCGGTGCTGGCCGTGCTGATGCGGCGCGGCGTTGCGGCAGCGGAGGCAAAGGCGGAAATCGCCGCCGCCGCCGGGCATCCCTATCTGAAGGCGGCGACGCAGCTGCAGGCGCGGCTGGCGAAGCGTGACTGGCTGCTGGAAGCCCGCGCCAAGCTGGAGCGGATGCAGGTGGCCGAGGTGCCCCGGCGCGAGCGGCTGGCGCCGGAAACCTTCTTTGCCGAACACTATACGACGCTGACCCCGGTGGTGCTGACCGGGATGACCGAAGATTGGGCCGGGCGCCAATGGTCTTTGGACAGCCTCGCCGGGCTCGGCAATCCCGAAGTCGAGGTGCAGGGCGGGCGCGAGGCGGACGTCGACTTCGAGCTGAACAGCATCGCCCACAAGCGGAAGATGCGCTGGCACGAGGTGTTGGAACTGCTGCGCGGCGACCCGGAAACCAATGATTTTTATGTGACCGCCAACAACAGCGGCGTGAACCGCAAGGCACTTGCAGCGCTGTGGGCGGATGTCGGCGACCTGCCAGGCTATCTGGGCAAGAGCCATCTGGGCGACGGCTTCTTCTGGATGGGCCCGCGTGGCACGGTGACACCCTGGCACCATGATCTGACGCAGAATCTGCTGGTGAACATGGTGGGGCGCAAGCGTGTGGCGCTGGTCTCGCCTGCGGAGACCCACCGGATGCGCAACCACCGGCATTGCTTCAGTTGCTTTGGCGCCGATGCGGAGTTGCAAGGCGTGCCGGCGGCGGTGCGACCGCGGGTGCTGACGGTGGAAATCGGCCCCGGTGACATCCTCTTCCTGCCGGTGGGCTGGTGGCACCATGTGACCGGGCTGACGATGACCATCGGCATGAGCTTCACCAACTTCGTCTGGGACAATGAGTTTACCAGCTTCTACGCCAGTGAAGGGGCGCTCTGACCGGTACTGCGCCTGACAGGGGCAGGCCTGCGGCTGCAAGGCCGTGCACAACGAGATCAACCGCCTTCGGAAAACGACGCAAGGAGCGCTGGGCGCCCGCCATGACCTCCGGCGGCGCTACAGCGATGCCGTGGTGAAGACGGGCGCGGTGCCGATGACGGTGCCGGAGCAGCAGATCGACGCCCGCATCGCGGCTGCGTGACGGCCGGGGAGGGGAAACCCACCCCGGCCCGCTCCTCAGATGCCGTCCAGCCCCTTGCTGACGAGCACGTTCACCGCAACACGGCGGTTCTGCGCCTTGCCCTCTTCGGTGTCGTTGCTGGCCGTCGGGTCTGCCTCGGCCATGCCGGTCGGCGTCAGCATGCGATAGGGCTTCCAGCCGCAACGCTGCTGCAGGAAGTTCACTACACGCGTGGCGCGCTTTTCGCTGAGCGTCTGGTTGAAATCTTCGTCGCCGGTGGAATCTGTGTAGCCGACCACCAGAAGAAGGGCGTTGCTGGTGCCTTCGGCCTGTGCGGCGGCGGCGCAAAGCTCGGCCTTCGCCTGATCCGAGAGCACCGCCTTGCAGTCGTCAGAACTTCACGCTCGCCTCCACGCCGATCATGCGCCGGGCGCCGGGGCTGATGAAGCTGCCGCCGAACTCGATCGCGGGAATGGCTTCGTTGATATATTTTTCGTCGAACACATTGTCGACGAAGGCGGCGACTTCGAACGTCTCGAAATTCAGCCCCAGCCGCAGGTTCACCACGTCGAAGGCACGGCGTTGGGCGACATCATAGCGGGCGTCGCCAACAAAGGCCGGAAGCGCCAGCGCCGAGCCGGGCAGCAGGCCGGAAAACAGCGTCGGCGCGGTCTGGTCCTGCACGGTATGGAACCAGGTGGGGCCGGTGCGGCGCCAGTCCGCGCGGGCGAGCACGGTCAGGTTCTCGGTTACCGGCAGCGCCAGCTGGGTGCCGAGGTTGATCGTATAGTCCGCGGTATAGGGGCTCTTGTTGCCGACCGTGCTGGGGCGCGAGCTGTTCTTCTTGATCTTGCTGTCGGTGATGTTGGCCGAGCCGAACACCGTCCAGCCATCCAGGATCGAGGCAGTGACGTTCAGCTCGCCACCCCACAGATCGACCTTGTCGATGTTGGAGACAACCCGCAGCAGGCCGAACGAGCCGACGAAGAACTCGAAGAACTGCATGTCGCTGACCTTGGTGTAGAAGCCGGCAAGGTCGAACTGCACGCGGTTGTCGAAGAGGCTGCCCTTGATGCCGGCCTGCCAGTCGACGTTGCCGAAGGTGCCGGTGAAGCGCGCCTCGGCAGAGAAGTCCTCCTGGTCGCGGGTCTGCAGCTGGGTGCCGTCGCAGATGGTGGGGCTATAGGCGCCGAAGGTGGAGCCATTCACCGGATCGTAGATGAAGGGGATCGGATTATTGCCGATGAAGGTCGGCGAATTGGTGGGGAAGCCGGTGAGGGCGGCTGTGGTCTCGAAACATGTGTTGGAGACGGCGAGGTTGGTGGGGTTTGCCGGCGTACCCAGCGCAGAGGCTATATAGCATCGCGGGCGCCGTTGATGCCGCGGATGTTGATCTGGGTATCGCCGGCCTCAGCAGTGCCGGTGACGATGGTGACACCTGGGGCGAGCTGGGCGAAATCCTCGGCCGTGGCGAGCCGGGCCTGGGCGATGGTGTCGGCAGTGAGCACGGTAACCGAGGCCGGGACATCGACCGCACGCTGCGAGGAGCGCAGCGCCGTGACGAGGATGTCTTCCTCCTGTGTTGCCTCCTGCGCCAGAAGCGGTTGCGACAGCATGGTGGTGGCAAGCAACAGGAGGACTGGACGGACCATGTTGTAACTCCCTGAAAAGTTGTTTTGTTATGGTTATTGTATACAATGTTTCAGGGCCAATGGCTATCGCGCCGGATTCGAGGGCTGCGACAGCGTGGCATGTCGGCAACAGTAGGTCGGCACCAGTGGATGGATGGAAAGGTCAGGCGCAGCGCGCATGTCGAAGGCTTCGGAACGTGCCTATTCCCGTATCCGGGCGGGGATCACCGGCGGCGAATGGGGGCCGGGCACGCCCCTCCGCGAGGAAGAGCTGGCCACGCTGTGCGGTGTTTCACGCACGCCGGTGCGCGAGGCCTTGCGCCGGCTGGAAGCCGAGTATCTGGTTCGCCGCACCGAGGGTGCGCGCAGCTTCGTGGCGGACTGGTCCGCAGACGATGTGGCCGAGCTGTTCACGCTCCGGGCGATTCTGGAGGGGCATGCGGCCGAGCGGGCCGCCAGCCGCATCACGGCGGAGCAGCTGACGGCGCTGGAGGCCATGAACGAGGAAGTGCGGCTGTCGGTGGAAACGGTGGATACCGAACGCTTCCTTGCAGGCAATCGCGGCTTTCATGCGGTGGTGGTCGAAGCGGCACAATCGCCGCGGCTGGCCGCCATGCTGGGAGCGTTGGTGGAGCAGCCGGTCATCCGCCGCACCGCGCGCCGCTATGGCGCGGAAGAGTTCCTGCGCAGCCATGCCGAACATGCCGCGATCCTCGACGCCTTCCGTGCGCGCGACCCGCAGTGGGCGAAGGCGATGATGATGGGGCATATCCAGCGCGCGCTGCACGTGTTTGCGGCAGCAAGCAGGGCGGAAACGATGTAATCCTGCTTTACATTCAGGGGGCTGGCGCTGGGTGGTCAATCCGCGTTAACCAACGGTCCAAGGTCGGCAAGAACCAGTGTACAAAGAGGGACAGGTCGCGTGAACAGCCTAACCATTGAACGTCGCTCCCGGTTTGAGCGGGATGCTCTGGATCATATTCTCGATCAGCGCCGTGGCTTCGACAGGGCCCGGATGAAGCAGGTGATTGCCGCCGAGGCAGCCGCAAGCCCGGCCTTCGCCCGTCGGCGCGCCAAAATCTCGCAGGATCGCAGCATCCTGGTGAAGCAGGGCAACATCATTTCTGCGGCCGGCGCGCTCGCCGTTGTCGGGGCCGCGGTCGCCATGGCTGTGCTGGGCGTCACGCTGGAAAACCAGGTGATGCTGATGCTGGTCGGCGGCATGGTGTTGGGCCTGTTCCGCCTTGTGCTGCAGACCGAGCGGCCGAATAGCTCGGTGCTGGCAGGTGGGTGGCTGGTTGTCAGCCTGCTGCCGTTTGCACGCGCCGACGTCGGCGGAATCGATCTCTATCTGCTGGCGCTGGGCTGGCTGGCGATCGGCGCCCGCAGCTGGATGCAGCTGCGCGCGCAGGAATTTGATCGCGACGAAATCCAGCTGATGCTGGATGCGCAGGGCCGCGAAGCCCATGTGGAACAGATGCGCCGGCAGGTGGCCGCCGCGATCTGAAGGCGTCCGTCCCGATGCCGCCCCGTTTGGCGGGGCGGCGGTTCGGGTCAGATCAACTTCTGCTTCGGGGCGTCAGATGACGCCCTCGCTCTTCAGGCCGGCGATGTCGTCGTCGGAAAGCCCCAGCAGATCGTGATAGATGGCGTGGTTGAAGGCGCCCATCGGCTTCCCCGGCCAGTTCACCTTCCCCGGCGTGGCCGACAGCTTGGGCGCCACGTTCTGCATTACCAGATTGTCGAAATCCGGATGCGGAACATGCACCAGCGCCTCGCGCGCCTGGAAGTGCGGATCGGCCAGCATGTCGGGCGCCTTGTAGATCTTGCCGGCGGGAACGCCATGCGCTTCCATCGTCGCCAGCACCTTTTCCGAGGTCTGCGTCCGGGTCCAGTCGCCGATCAGATCGTCCAGCTCCTGCTGGTGCGTGCCGCGGGCGCCGTGTGTGGCATAGCGCACGTCGGCCGCCAGCTCGGGCCGCCCCATCGCTTCGGCAAGGCGCGCAAAGACGCTGTTCTGGTTGGCGCCGATCAGGATATCCCCGTCGGAGCAGGGATAGACGTTGGAGGGCGCGACTCCGGGCAGGATGGACCCGGTACGCTCCCGCGTGATGCCGCCGACGCTATATTCGGGCACCGTCGATTCCATCATCGCCAGAACCGCTTCATAGATGGCGCTGTCCACCACCTGGCCCTCGCCGGTACGATTGCGGTGCTGCAGCGCCATCATCGCGCCAAGGCAGGCATAGGTGGCGGCGAGCGAGTCGCCGATGGAGAGGCCGACGCGGCTGGGCGGCGTGGAGGGATCTCCGGCGAGGTTGCGGATGCCGCCCATCGCCTCGCCGATGGAGCCATAACCGGCGCGCGGCGCATAGGGGCCGGTCTGGCCATAGCCGGAAACGCGGATCATGATGAGGCCGGGATTGTCGGCCGAGAGCAGCTCATAGCCGAGCCCCCACTTCTCCATCGTGCCGGGGCGGAAATTCTCCAGCAGGAAATCCGACTTCTTCACCAGCTTCTTCAACAGCTCGGCGCCGCGCGGATCGCGCAGGTTCAGCGTGATCGTCTTCTTGTTGCGGCCGACAACAGGGAACCACAGCGGCTGGCCCTGCCCCCATGCGCGCATCGGATCGCCGACAGTGCTGTCACCGGGGCGCGCGGGGGCCTCGATCTTGATCACCTCGCAGCCATGATCGGCCATCAGCTGCCCGCAGAAGGGGCCGGCGATCAGTTGGCCCATTTCTATCAGCCGCAATCCGTCCAGCGCGCCTTGTGCCATGGGTGATTCTGTCCTCGTTTTGCCTTAAGGCGTGCTTGCCTTGAAACCGGTTGAGGCCATATAGGCGCTGAACGCAATTGTATACAATATTGGAAATCCGGCAGCCTGTGAGGGTATGTCAGAACGTGTCGGGGAAGGACGAAGGATGGGCCAGACAGTCGAAACCGCAGGAATTCGCGCCGTGCAGGTGGTGGAGGTCGGCGCGCGCGACGGCCTGCAGAACGAAAAGGAAGTGATCGGCACGGCCGACAAGGTGGAGATGCTGAACCGGCTGATGGCGGCCGGCGTCCGGCGGCTGGAGGTGGCGAGCTTCGTCAACCCGGCCCGCGTGCCGCAGATGGCAGACGGCGAGGCGGTGATTGCCGCGCTGCCCGACCGCAAGGATGTCTCCTACATCGGCCTGTGCCTCAACAAGCGCGGCGTGCTGCGGGCGCTGGCAACGCGCGAGGGCGGCAAGCGCGGGGTCGACGAGGCGGGCTGCGTGCTGGTCGCCTCCGATACCTTCGGGCAGCGCAACCAGGGGCAGACCATTGAGGAAGGCCTGCGCGAGAACCGCGAGATGCTGCGGCTGGCGCGGGAAGGCGGTCTGCTGCCGCAGGTGACGATCTCGGCGGCGTTCGGCTGCCCGTTCGAGGGCGAAGTGCCGCCCGAGCGGATCGTGGCGCTGGCCAAAGAACTGGCCGAGGCGGGGGCCGTGGAAATCGCGCTTGCCGACACGATCGGCGTCGGCGTGCCGCAGCAGGTGGAGGAACTGGCCGGCCGCGTGCGCGAGGCGATCCCCGGCGTCAGGCTGCGGGCGCATTTCCACAACACGCGTGGCACCGGCATCGCCAATGCCTGGGTGGCCTATCGGGCCGGCGCGGATGTGCTGGATTCCAGCCTGGGCGGGCTGGGCGGCTGCCCGTTTGCGCCCAAGGCAACCGGCAACATCGCCACCGAGGATCTGGTCTATATGCTGAACCGGTCGGGCGTGGCGACGGGCCTTGACCTGGAGACGCTGATAGCGACCAATCACTGGTTCGAGGGCGTGCTCGGGCGACCGCTGCCGGCGATGCTGGGAAAGGCGGGCGACTTCAGGCCGGTGGAGGTTGCTGCATGAAATTCCGGGGGACTCTGATCGTAGCCGCGCTGCTGGCAGGGCCTGCACAGGCGGAAGTCGTGGAATCGGGCCCCCAGGGATTTACCTCGCAGAGTTCGGCGCTGCTGTCGAAGCCGCCGGCCGAAGTCTGGGCGCGGCTGGTGGAGTGGCCGCGCTGGTGGGATCCCGCGCACAGCTATTCGGGAAATGCAGCAAGCCTGTCGCTGGACCCGCGCGCCGGCGGCCTGCTGATCGAAACATGGGATGGCGGCAGCGTGCGCCATGCGGTTGTCGTGGCGGCAATGCCGGGCACCATGCTCCGGATGAGCGGCGGCTTTGGCCCACTGCAGGCGCTGCCGATGGACGCGATCCTGGATTTCAGCCTGCAGCCTGAGGGGCAGGGCACGCGCCTGACCATGCGCTACCGCGTCGGCGGCCCGCCGCAGTCCGGGCTGGACAAGCTGGCGGCGCCGGTGGACGCGGTGATGTCGGCAGGCTTCCAGCGCCTTTCGCGGTTCGTGGAAACCGGAAAGGCGCCCTGAAAGGGGAGTGAAACGAATTCAGGCGGTGGTGGCGTAGCCGCCGTCTGCGGTGATGGTGGCGCCGCAGAGATAGCCGGACGCCTTCGAGCCGAGGAACAGGGCAACGCCTGCCATGTCCTCCGCCGTGCCCCAGCGGGCCATCGGCGTGACGGAGAGGCTTTCGTTGTTGATCTGGTCGGCGATGCCGGCGGTCATCTTCGAGGGGAAATAGCCCGGCGCGATGGCGTTCACGGCGATGTTCCGCCTGGCAAGGTTCTTCGCCATCATCCGCGTCATGTGCAGCACGCCGGCCTTCGAAGCCGCATAGCTGTAGGTCTCGATCGGCGAGACATGCTGACCGTCGATCGAGCCGATGTTGATGACGCGGGCATTGTCCTCGGCCGTTGCGGCGGCTTCCAGCTGCGGCAGCAGGCGCTGCGTCAGGAAGAAGACGGACTTCACATTGATGTCCATCACCTTGTCCCAGCCGATCTCGGGGAAATCGTCGATGCTGGCCCCCCACGAAGCGCCGGCGTTGTTGAAGAGGATATGCACCTTGGGCGCGATCCTTGCGACTTCGGCTGCAAAGCGGTCGATTTCGCTCATCTGGCTGAGGTCTGCCGGGATGGCCGTGGCAGCGCTGCCCAGCTTGGCGGCCAGGCCCTCGACATCGGAGGCCTTGCGGCTGGTGAGGATCACCTGCGCGCCGTTCTCGACATAGGCGCGGGCGATCATTTCGCCGATGCCGCGGCTGCCGCCGGTGATGACGACGGTCTTGCGGGCGACGGAGAAAAGGTCGGTGATCTTGACGGACATAAGGCCTCTCAGATTGGCTCCCCGGCAGCTCGGGCACGCTGGATGCGCGTAGCCTCCGCCTTGGGCAGGTTGCGATAGACATAGAACATGCAAAGCAGCGGGATGGGCGCCAGCAGCACCGTGGCGATGAGGGCATGGCCCAGATCGCCCAGCAGCTCGGAAACCCGTCCCACAAGGAACGGCCCGAGACCGAGCCCGATCACCGTGGTGCCCAGGAAGAAGGCCGCAGTGGAGGCGCCGCGCATCCGTGGCAGCACCAGATCCTGCGCGGTGGCGCCGGCGATGCCAACCCACAGCGCGCCAGCCAGCGACGCCATGAACGCCCAGACGAAGAACAGGGTGAGCGAACTGGTGGTGTATTGCAGGATGATGAAGGGGATCGGCAGCAGGATGGTGAGGAAGCCGACGAGGATGCGTCCGCTGGGATTCACCTTGCGCCAGCGGTCGCCCAGGTGGCCGCCGAGGATGATCGAAAGGAAACCGGCAACGGCGGCCGGCCCGCCGAGGAACAGGCCGATCATTGCCTTGTCGGCGCCGAAGGTGCGGATCGCATAGGGCGTCGCCCAGAAGCCGTGCGCATAGCCCGACATCGAGACCAGGCCAAAGCCAAGCACCATGAACAGGAAGGTGGGAGTGCCCCAGATCAGCTCATAGGTGGGCCGGTCGCGGTGGCCCAGCGAGCGCGACCAGGAGAAGACCGCATAGCCGGCGAGGCCCAGCGCCAGCCACTGCGGCCAGTTGCCGGTGAAGTGCGACATGCCGGCGAAGAACAGGGCTGCCACCGCCAGACCGGCAAGATTAACCGCCAGCGCCACCTTGCCGTGCTGGGCAGCATGGATCAGCGTGAAGGGTGGCAGCACGCTGAAAAGCTCCTGCGCGAACTTGCGGAAGGGCGTCGGCTCGGCCGGCATGACAATGCCTTCCGAAAGGCCGCGGATCGGCTCGCGCAGGGTGGAAACCCAGGCCGCCAGCAGCAGGCCCGGCAGGCCCACCGCCATGAACGCCGCCTGCCAGCCGACCAGACCCATCGGCCCGCCGTCGGGGAAGGCAAGGTTCCAGCGATCGACGATCAGGCCGCCGATGAACAGCGACAGGCCGCCGCCCAGATACAGGCCGGAAGAATAGATGGAGAGCGCCGTCGCGCGCTTTTCCTTGGGAAAATAGTCGGAGAGGACGGAGTAGGCGACGGGCGAGGCCGAGGCCTCCCCAACGCCGACACCGATGCGGGCAAGCGCCAGCTGTGAGAAACTGGAAGCAAGGCCGGAAAGTGCCGTCATCGCCGACCAGAGCGTCAGCCCGACGGTGAGCAGGCGCATCCGGTGCCACATGTCGGCCAGCCGCCCCAGCGGGATGCCGAACAGCGCGTAGAAGACACCGAACACGGTGCCATAGAGGAAGCCGATTTCGGAATCGGTAATGCCGAGGTCGGCCTTTATGTCCTCGGCGAGGATCGACATGATGTTCCGGTCGACGAAATTCATCACATAGACGAGGACGAGAACGCCCAGCACATACCATTTATACTTGCCGTCGACCTCCTGTTGGGCCGCAGCGCCCGGCGCCGTTTCAGCGCCTGGGCTCGCCTCAGCTGCGCCCAAATCCGATCTGTCCATCCCCGCTCCCGCCTTTAGATCTCCCGGGCCGGGCCTAGCAGGCATGTGGCCCGAGCGAAACGGCTTTCTCCCGCCATATTTGAAGAGGGTGTGGCATCGCGGCGCCTCGCTTTGCGGCATGGCAAAGGCCTGATATGCTTGGGACCGGAGGTATCTCCATGCCATTGACCGGGGGCGGCAAAGACGAAGGCGTCACCTTGATCGGCCCGCCGATGGCGCCGCCGGTGGAGCTGCTGCGCTGGCTGATGCAGGTGCACTGCCTGCCGCATCGGTTCGAGCCGCGCGCCGCCGGCCTGCATGCACCGCTGCAGAAGAAGCTGGGGCTGCCGATCGAACTTCCGCTGCTGTTGACGCCGGAGGGGCCGATAGGCGGCCTGCGCCCGGCCATCGGCTGGGTGGAGGGGCAGCTGAAGCAGGCGGGAGCCAGCCTCTATACCGGAGAGGCCGAGCGGGAATGGGCCGAAGCGCTGACAACCGAGCTGTTCCCGGCCGCTGTCCAGCTTTTCTACGCCTATATGCTGAAGAGCCCGCTGGCGATCATCCCGCCTTCTTTGGCCGGGGTGCCGTTGGGCGATCGGCTGGCGGTGACGCTGGGCTTTCCGCTGTGGCGGGCAGCGTTGCGGCGCGGGCTGAAGCTGGAAACCTTCCGCCCCGAACTTGCCGAAGCGGTGATCCGGCACCAGTTCGATCGGGTGGCGAGCGAATTGGGCGGCAAGAACTGGCTCTGCGGGAAACGCGCCTGTTTCCGCGACCTGCTGTTCGCCGTGCTCGCAAGCCCGGTGATCCTGCCACCCGGACATCCGGCGACGCTGCCGGCGATGGACTCCCTGCCCAGGGCGTTCCGGACACGGGTGGAATCGTTCCGCGCGCATCCCGCCGGGCAGCATGCGCTGAAGGTCTATGCGACGCGCGGGCAGGCCGATTGCCCCAAGGCGGAAACAATGACGGCCTGACCGCTGTTGCAACGCCCGCCGCCGCGCTATGTCGGCTGCATGACCGCGCTTTACGACCATGTGCCCAACCGGCGGGCAATCATTGACCGCAGGCAGCTGGCCGACGTGCTGGACAAGGCCGTGACGGCTGCACCCGCCGAGGGGCGCCGGCAGGTGGTCGCTTCGGTGCTGAAGGAAGCGCTGGACGCAGGCCGCGCCGAAATCCACCGGCGCATCCTTGTCACCCCCGGGCGCGGACTGGAGCTGGCAAGCGCGCAAAGCTTCCTGACCGACCAGATCCTGCGCCTCGCCTATGATGCGACCACGACGCACCTCTATGGCATGGTGAACCCCTCCACGGCCCAGCGCATCTGCATGGTGGCGGTCGGCGGCTATGGGCGGGCGGAAATGGCGCCCTATTCCGACGTCGACCTGATGTTCCTCTCGCCGCTCCGCAACACGGCCTGGGTGGAGCAGGTGGTGGAAGCGATCCTCTATATCCTGTGGGATCTGGGGCTGAAGGTGGGGCACAGCACCCGCACCATCGACGACATGATCCGCATGGCGAAAAGCGACCTCAGCGTGAAGACGGCGCTGCTGGAAGCGCGCTACCTGTGGGGCGATCAGGAACTGTACGACGAGGCGTCGCGCCGCTTCCAGCGCGAGATCGTGGCCGGGCAGGCGCGCGAATATGTGATCGCCAAGCTGGCCGAGCGCGACGACCGCCACCGCCGCATGGGCGACAGCCGCTATATGGTCGAGCCCAACATCAAGGACGGCAAGGGGGGCCTGCGCGATCTGCAGACGCTGTTCTGGATCGGCAAGTTCAGCATGCAGGTGCAGACGGCGGCCGAGCTGGTCGACAAGGGGCTGTTCTCCGCGGAGGAATATCGCCAGTTCCAGCGCGCGCAGAACCATCTCTGGGCCGTCCGCATCAATTTGCACGACCTCGCCGGCCGCGCCGAGGAGCGGCTGACCTTCGACATGCAGCGCGACCTTGCCGCCCGGATGAACTATGCTGATCGCCCCGGCATGTCGGCGGTGGAGCGCTTCATGCGCCACTATTTCCTGACGGCCCGCACGGTTGGCAGCCTGACGGCGCTGTTCCTGGCGCATCTGGAGGAGAAACACTCCCGCAGCGCCTGGGTGCCGCGCATCACCCGCCGGCCGCAGCGGCTGAACGGCTTCCGGCTGGTGCGCGGCAAGATCGAGGCGCCAAGTGACACCTTCTTTGCCGAGGATCCGGTGCGGCTGATCGAGCTGTTCCAGATCGCCGATACGCAGGGCCTGGAAATCCACCCGATGACCATGCGGCAGGCCTCGCGCGACGAGGCGCTGATAACCGAGAAGGTGCGGCAGGATCCGCGCGCCAACGCGCTGTTCCTGGATGTCCTCACCAGCCGCCGCGATCCGGAAACGGTGTTGCGCTGGATGAACGAGGCCGGCGTGTTCGGCCGTTTCGTGCCGGACTTCGGCCGCGTCGTGGCAAAGATGCAGTTCGACATGTATCACCATTATACGGTGGACGAGCACAGCATTCGCGCCATCGGCCTGCTGTCGCGGATCGAAAAGGGCGAGCTTAAGGAGGATCACCCGCTTTCCACCGCGGTGATCCGGCAGATCGTCTCGCGCCGGGTGCTCTATGTCGCGGTGCTGCTGCACGATATCGCCAAGGGTCGCGGCGGCGACCACAGCATCCTGGGCGCCGAGGTGGCGCAGAAGCTCTGCCCGCGCTTCGGCCTTTCCCCGGCAGAAACCGATACGGTCGCCTGGCTGGTACGTCAGCACCTGCTGATGTCGGCCACCGCCTTCAAGCGCGACCTGTCCGACTTCAAGACCATCCTCGACTTCGTGGAAGTTGTCGCCTCGGTAGAACGGCTGCGGCTGCTGCTGGTGCTGACGGTGGTGGACATCCGAGCCGTTGGGCCGGGCATCTGGAACGGCTGGAAAGCGCAGCTGCTGACCACTCTGTACGACAATGCCGAGGAAGTGCTTCGGCTGGGCCACAAGCAGAGCGGGCGGCAGGAACGTATCGAGACGCGGCAGCAGCGCCTGAAAGAGGTGATGGGCTGGAGCGCGCCGGGCTTCGAAGCCTATGCCAGCCGCTTTGCCGACAGCTACTGGCTGGCCGAACCTGCCGATGTGCTCGCCTCCAACATGGCGCTGGTGGTCGACGCCGATCTCGCCGGTCGGCAATTCACCGTGCGCTCGCATCCGGATGCGGCGGGGGCCACGCTGGTTTCTGTCTATGCGGCAGACCATCCGGGGCTGTTCTACCGCATCGCCGGGGGCATCGCGCTGGGCGGTGCCACCATCGTCGACGCCCGCATCCACACTACCAGGGACGGCATGGCGCTCGACAATCTCACCATCCAGGATCCACTGGGCGGGCCGTTCGACGAGACGAGCCGGCTGGAACGGATGGAGCGCTCGATCGAGGATGCGCTGGCGGGCCGCGTCAAGCTGGCCGACCGGTTGGTGGCAAAGCCGTTACCGCGCCGCCGACAGGAGCATTTCAAGGTTGTGCCGCAGGTGTTCATCGACAATGCGGCGTCAAACCGCTTCACCGTCGTCGAGGTGAACGCGCTGGATCGTCCGGCGCTGCTCTATGCGCTCACCTATGCGCTCTATGGCGCCAAGGTGACGATCCATTCCGCCCATGTCGCGACCTATGGCGAGCGGGCGGTGGATACTTTCTATCTTACCGATCTGACAGGCGAGAAGATCGACAGCCCCTCGCGGCTGAAGGCGCTGGAAAAGCGGCTGCTGGAGGTGGCGTCCGCGCCGGGACAGCGGGTGCCTGACGTGGCTGCGGCGGAGTAGGGGGCGGATTTGCGAATTGGTGCGGGGGCGGGATGAACCCGCCCTCTCCGAACGGTTTTCAGGAAGGCGGAACGAAAAAGGGCGGGCAAAGCCCGCCCTCCGTCGGACTGGCCGGGGATAGATATCCCCGGCTCAGCCGGCCGTGGTTCACGGCGAGTCTGTGAGTTTGCGCTTCGCGCAAACTCACAGCCACCTCAGAACCGGTAGTTCACGCCCGCCATGATGCGGTTGCGGTTCACGCGGGCCGAGGCGCCATCGCTGAGGTCGTCGTTACCGAAGCTGTTGAACTTGGTGTAGCGATACTCGACGCGGGCCGACACATTGTCGGTCAGCATCTGCTCGACACCGGCTCCCAGCGACCAGCCGTCCCGGTTGGTGCTGGCGCGCTCGGTGACGCCGGCATCGGTCGAGGCCAGCGTGAAGCGGCCGTTTTCCCAGCCGCCCTTGGCGTAGATCAACGTCTTCGGGGTGGCGAGAACGCCGGCGCGGGCCAGCAGGCCGAACGAACGGCCGCCATCGAACGAAACCGATTGACCCGGGCCGACGGCCCAGCGCAGCTTGTCGGTGTCGCCCGTCAGGAACGCTTCGGCACCCACGACGAAACTTTCGCCGACCTTGAAGTCATATCCGAGCTGCGCGCCATAGGCGAAGCCCGAAGAGGTTTCGCGGCCAGTGGTCGTGCTTTCGGAATCGCGAACAGTGGCGCGCACCTTGTCCTGCTGCCAGCCGCCCTGCACGCCCACATAGGGGCCACTGAACGGCTCGGCGGCGAAGGCTTGCGAGCCAGCGGCCAGTGCCGCAGCGGCGAACGCCGCGCGGGCAATATTCATGTTGAACGCCATGAGAAACCTTTCCTGTTTGTCTTCTTTTCATAGTCCGGCCGAGAGGGATGCCGGAACAGCGGCTAAAGAGACCCAGCGCATTTAAGGCTGGCTGAACTTCCTGTTGCCTGACGTTAATGTAGGAAGAGTTGCGCTGATTCAAAGGCATGGCTGCCATGTGCTGCCGTTTGCACGGCGCCGATTTTGGCGATTGTCTGTGGCTCTCCGGCCACACAATCTAACCGAATTGGAAGCTATTCCCGGTTTGCGGCGACTTTGGCCAAATCTAGTCGTCCGATGCCGCCGCCGTCTGCGTTGGGCTGCAGGCGCATTTTTCCGCGGATGCCGTCTGAATCTTTTTCACTTTTGGTGCCGTGGTGGCAAATTCGGCCGCCAGCAGGAGACCATCGCCGTTCGCATCTGCCTTCCGGAACTTCTCGATTCCACTGGCAGCATATTCCTCAAAGCTCAGCTTGCCGTCGCCGTTCAGGTCCAGCTTGTCGAAGTTGCGCCGCCGCTGGGTGAGATATTCCGCCTGGGTGATGCGGCCGTCGTCGTCGCGGTCCGCACGGGCGAAGCGCTGTTCCTCACGGGTTTTGGGGCGGGTCGGCTCGGGCGCCACCAGCTCAGGCTCGCTCTCCTCCGCCGGCGCGGCCGCTTCTGCGACCGGGATGCGGCCAGCCTCTGCCCGCTGCACATCGGCGCTGAACCAGAGCGCGACACCGCCGGCGGCAAGCAGTCCTGCGCTGGAAAGGGCAGCCAGGCGGCCAAACAGTTTCCGGTCCATTCAGCGCAACCCATACCGCCGGGGCGCGCACCCTGTTGCGCCCGTGTTGCGACCCTGGTTTCAGGCCTAACATGCAGCCTGCTCGGCAGGCAATCAGCCTTTCAGCGCAGCGAGCGCCATTTTCCACTGCCGGCCGGGCGAGGCGGGTGCTGCCAGCGGCTCGCCCTGCTCCAGCCGCGCCCAATCGTCGGCCGCCACGCGGTCCAGCGCGCGCAGCGCGGGCGGAAGCGAACCCTGCGGCGCCGAAGGAAATGGCGGCGGATTGAGCGGCTGCAACCGCACCTCCGCACTGCCCCAGCCGCCGCGCCGCAGCTTCACCAGCGCCCAGCGCGTGCCGGCGGCATTGGCAGCCGCCGCCTCCGCATTGGTGATCGGGCGGCCGAGGATCGCGGTGAACATCGCCCGAAACAAGGGCGCGCCCCGCGCCGCGGCCATCGAAAGCGCATCCAGCCGGCCTTCGGTAAGAAGCGGCAAGAAGCCTTCCTCGATCGCGCTCAGCGCCACCAGATCGACCGCCCGGGCACGCGCATCGTGGCGCAGCGCCCGCAGCAACGGCTGCGGCGGCGCAAGCTTGCCGGCCCCCAGAAGCTCCAGCTGCTCCCGCCACCAGGCAAGGCGGATTTCCGCCAGCATCGGCTCGCGCGCCTCGGCGACAATCTTCTGTTGCTCCAGATCATAGGCGTGGAGCGCGAGCAGGGCAGGGCGGGCATCGGCCGGCGCCCACAGCGTGGCGAGCCACCGCTCGCGATCGCGGGATTTCAAATCGGCAAGGAGGGAATCGTCAAGCATCGGCAAGCGGCATGGCCCGCCTGACAGCCGAATTCAACGACTGACGGTTGGGTGGGGGGCGTCGCTACGGATCTGGACGCCGCTCGCCGGCTCGACGCTACCGCGTCAGCCGCTTGTAGCTCAACCGGTGCGGCCTATCCGCCGCATCCCCCAGGCGCCGCCGCTTGTCTTCCTCATACATCTCGAAATTACCTTCGAACCACTCCACATGGCTGTCGCCTTCAAAGGCCAGGATATGGGTGGCAAGGCGATCCAGGAAGAAGCGGTCGTGGCTGATGACCACGGCGCAGCCGGCGAAATTCTCCAGCGCTTCTTCCAGCGCGCGCAGCGTCTCGACATCCAGATCGTTGGTCGGTTCGTCGAGCAGCAGCACATTGCCGCCCTCCTTCAGCATCTTCGCCATGTGCACGCGGTTGCGCTCACCGCCCGAAAGCTGGCCCACCTTCTTCTGCTGGTCGGTGCCCTTGAAGCCAAAGGCGCCCACATAGGCGCGCGATGAAACCTCCTGCTTGCCGAACTGGAAGCGCTCGTTGCCGCCGGAGACTTCCTGCCAGACATTCTTGTTGGGATCGAGCGCATCGCGCGACTGGTCGACATAGCCCAGATGCACGGTTTCACCGATCTTGATGCTGCCCGAATCCGGCTGTTCCTGCCCGGTGATCATGCGGAACAGCGTGGTCTTGCCGGCGCCGTTCGGCCCGATCACGCCGACGATGCCGCCCGGCGGCAGGATGAAGCTCAGGTCCTCGAACAGCAGCTTGTCGCCATAGGCCTTGGTCAGCCCGGTCGCCTCGATCACCGTGCTGCCCAGACGTTCCGGGTTGCGGATCAGGATTTCCCGGTCGGAGCTGCGGCGCGAATCCTGCTTCGCCACCAGCTCGTCGAAGGCCTTGATCCGCGCCTTGGATTTGGTCTGCCGCGCCTTCGGGCTGGATCGGATCCAGTCCAGCTCCTGCGATATCGCCTTGGAGCGGCCTTCGTCCTCACGCTTTTCCTGCTCCATCCGCTTGGCCTTCTGTTCCAGCCAGGCGGAGTAATTGCCTTCGAACGGAATGCCTTGCCCGTAGTAGAGCTCCAGCACCCAGCCGACGACATTGTCCAGGAAGTAACGGTCGTGGGTGACGAGGATCACATTGCCCTGATATTCCTTCAGATGGTTTTCCAGCCAGCTGACGGACTCGGCATCCAGGTGGTTGGTCGGTTCATCCAACAGCAGGATGCCGGGCTTTTCCAGCAGCAGCCGGCACAGCGCGATGCGGCGCTTTTCCCCGCCCGAGAGATTTTCCACCGACCAGTCGCCGGGCGGGCAGCGCAGCGCGTCCATGGCGATTTCCAGCTGGTTGTCCAGCGTCCAGCCGTCGACGGCGTCGATCTTCTCCTGAAGCGTGCCCATTTCCGCCATCAGCGCATCGAAATCGGTGTCGTCCTTGGGGTCGCCCATTTCCGCCGCGATGGCGTTGAAGCGGTCGATCATGTCGGCGATGGGGCGCACCCCGTCCTTCACATTCTCCAGCACCGTCTTGGTGGGATCCAGCTGCGGCTCCTGCGGCAGATAGCCGACGGAAACGCCCTCGCCGGCCCAGGCCTCGCCGACATAGTCCTTGTCCATGCCGCCCATGATCTTCATCAGCGTGGACTTGCCCGAGCCGTTGATGCCGATGATGGCGATCTTGGCATCCGGGTAGAACTGCAGGTTGATGTTGTTCAGGATCGGCTTCGACGCGCCGGGGAAGGTCTTGGTGAGACCCTTCATCACATAGGAAAATTGCTGGGCCACGGTGGTCCTCAAGATTGGGTTGGAAGGGCTGGACAGGGGAAGTCGCCGAGGCCCTTAGCGCATCGGTGGGCGGGGTTCAAACGGGCTGGATGGCAACCCTGGGCTTTGGCCCGCGCCGCTGCGCAGCCAGCGGGCGGCCTGCCTGCTGCTCCATTTCGGATATCCAGTGTTCCGGGCCCAGCGGACGGCCGGTGCGGAGGCGGGATTCGATGGCATCTGCAACCGCTTCGCCGCTCTCCTTCAGGTCGGTGGCCTCCCAGCCATGCTTCAGCATCGAACGCCAGTTGCGCAGCAGGAGAGGCAGGACGTCGATGTCGGTGAGCGGATCATCCTTCACACGCGCGCCTTGCACATGGCTTCTGGCGCTGGACCAGCGCCAGTCCTCGGCGCGCTCCACCATGCCGGCCGCGACGGGATTATTCTCCACATAGCGGATGGCGGCCTGCAGGTAGGCGCCGCTTATCGGATAGCTGGCAAAGCGGGATTGGAACAGGTGCCCGCGCCACCCTTCGGGGAAGTTGATGTGGCGCGTGTAGCGCCTGTGCGGTTCCGCAAGTGCGGCGCGCAGCCCATGCGCGTTTCGGGCAGCAGGATCAGATGGACATGATTGTCCATCAGGCACCAGGCGAGGCAGGCAACCTCAGCCTCTGCACAGGATTGCGTGAGCAGTTCAAGGTAGAGGGCGCGATCCGCATCCGAGAAGAACACGGGGAGCCGACGGTTGCCGCGCTGGGTGATATGATGCGGAACGCCGGGGAGGACGACACGGGCGAGTATGGCAATATGGCGTGTATGGTGCAGGGGAGATGCTTTGTCTAATTAGTATACTGTCCCCGGAATTCAAACCCGAACATGTTGCCGTTGGCCATGTGTTCGCCCCTTCTCTCAAAAAATTTTGTTAGACCAGCCGACAGCGGGTGAGCTGAAATGGGCGATCCAGCTTCGCCTTCTTCAACGCCCGAACCACCTCGTCGCAGAAGAAATGATTCATCACCATATCCCCGGCTGTCCACATTTTAAGGCCACCTGCGGCAGCGCGTGAGACAGCGAGATCGTCCGCTTTTTGATCACTCACGCGGTAGGAATCGTGCATCTTGTCATGCACGATCTTCCGAGAAGCTTCAGGTGCGACTGTCCTCAGCTGGGGCGTGATATGAAACTGGAAGTAACGCTTCTCCGTCCGGCGTTTACGATCCGAAAAGAAGACGTCCGTCGGCACGAACTTGGATGGACCGATGTCGATCCCGCTCAGCGCCTCCGCAACTGCCGCAGACACCAGTGGCACAGACGGGCCAGTGATAACATCGCGCTCTTTTGCAAGCCTCTTATCGCTCCAACCGTCGTCAACCCGGGCCCACATCGTCTTTGGAAAATCGTCCGCGGGCCACGCCTGTCCACGCCCTGCTGTGGTTCCAAACTCGATCCCGCGGGTCATATCCCGCTCTCGGAGATCATCTTGGAAGCCGACAGTCGTTCGACCATCGCTCAGAAAATTCGTCATCCAGACATGATCGCTGCTCACGCTAAACTCCTTTGTACGCATCTTGTTATGCTGTTCATGCCCGCACTGGCAGTCGATTTGACGTAATCTGAACGCTGGACAGAAGCCGAATTCCAGCCACCGCAGCCGTCGGCCTGCCGCGTTCTCTGCGCGACAAGGCTCACCGTTCTCTCCCCGCTTCCGTAACCGCCCGCTCAAGCGGACTAAGCAGATAATCGATAACTCGCCGTGTATCTGTCCGGATCTCCGCGCTGGCGGCCAGCCCCGGCGTCACCTCGATCGCGCTGCCTCTCGGCGGCGGTTGCACCGTCACCCGCGCGGCGTACACCGGCCCCAGCTTCTCGTCCTGGATCGCATCCCGGCTGATCCACGCCAGCTTCCCCTCCAGCGTGCCGTAGCGCGTGAACGGGAACGCCTCGAGCTTCACCGTCACTGGCTGGCCAACGTCCACGAACCCGGCGTCCCGGTTCAGAACCTGCGCTTCTACAATCAGCTCACCGCTGTCAGGCACCACCACAAGGATCGGGTCTGCTGCCTTCAGCACAGCGCCTTCGCTGTAGATTGCCAGCTGCTGCACCACGCCGTCGATTGGACTGCGCACAACCTGCTGGCTCTGACGCTGCGTCGCCTTGGTCAGTTCTTCGCGCGCGAGCCGCGCGTCCGCCTCCGCCTTCGCCAGATCCGCCAGCACTTCGCGCACTGCTTCCGCGCGCGCCATGGCGATCTGCTGGTTCACGCCGGCCATGTTGGCGCGGGCGCGGGCCATGTTCTGCTGCTGGATCGCGATCTGCCGCTCATGGTCGATCTTCTGCTGTTCCAGCTCCAGCTGACCAAGCTTCGACGAGAACCCCTTCTCCGCCAGCTGACGGCGCTTCTCCACCCGTTCGGTGAGATATGGCAGGGTATCCGACAGCCGCGACACTTCTGCTTGGGCGCCACCTTCAACGACCTTCGCCTCGGAGGCCTGCTCCCTGAGCGTCGCAGTCTTCGCCCCCAGCTCGGCCAGCCGGGTCTGGATCAGCAGTTTCTGCGTGGCGATGAGCTGCTCCGGCGTGCCAGCGGGGACGGATCACACGATCAGCAGCCGGTTCGGCAGCTCGTCGGGGTTTTCCGCAGTGGGCGGGAAATGCGTGGCCAGCACGCCGCCCGCCAGCGCGATGGCGTTCACAAAGCCCTGGGCGATGTCTCCGCCTTTCACGCCGCTCAGCAGGGCGGCGGCAGTTTCCGCCCAGTGATCGGGCGGTACCTGCCGGTAAATGCCTTCGTCGGCGATGATCTCCACCACATGATCCTCGACAGAAACATGGATGAGGACGCCGGTCCGCGCCTCCGTCAGGTGGATGCCGCGAATCAGGAACTGCTTCAGCGCAATTTCGTGCACCCGTTCCTGCCTGAGCGACAGCGGCGCAAAGCGCTGCGCCAGCGGCGACCACCAGAGCGCAAGTGTGGCCAGCAGCAGCACGACAACCTGCATCAGCACGAAAATCTCTACCGTCTGCCAGTCCGAAAGCGGATCTTCCTGCCACATGCCAAAGGCCGCCGCCCAGAAGCTGGGGCCAAAGCCAATGGCGGTCAGCAACACCGGAATGAGGAAGGCGGCAGCGGCAGCCAGAGCCAGCACCCATTCGACATAGCGATGCTTTTCGGTCGCCATCGTGCAGACGATTTCGCCGGAGGTCATCGCCTCTGCCTCGACGATGGCGGTCTCCACGCGGCCCAGGTCTTCGGGAGGAAGCTGCATCACCATCCGCCGCTCGCCCCTCCGCCGCCGAAACCGCCGCCGCCTCCTCCGAAGCCGCCGCCGCCGCCCCAGCCGCCGCCTCCGCCGCCACCCCAGCCGCCGCCCATGCCCGGGCCCCAGATCACGATCGGGCCACCCCGGCTGGCGCGTTTCCCGCCTTTCGCACGGCGGATCACGCTGAAGATCCAGAAGGCCAGGAACAGGAAGAAGAGGATCGTTCCCAGGCTGATGCCGCCGCCCGGCGGACCCTGCTGCGCCGCGCGGGCCTCGGCTGCCTTCACATTGGCGGCTGCCTGTTCCGGCGGCAGCTCCACCTGTTTCGCGATCTGGTCAAAGCCGTCCAGCACCCCGCCCGCCATGTCGCCGGCGCGGAACTTGGGCAGGATCGCCTGGCTGATGATGACAGAGGAAAGCGCGTCGGTCAGCACCGGTTCCAGCCCATAGCCAACTTCGATTCGGACGCGCCTTTCGTTCGGCGCGACCAGCAGGATCACCCCATTGTCGCCCTTGCCGCCGGCCTCGCGTTTCTGGCCGATGCCCCACGCCCGGCCCAGCCGATAGCCATATTCCTCGATTTCATAGCCCTGCAGATCGGGCACGGTGGCGACGACCACCTGCGCCGTGGTCTGCTTCTCGATCGCTTCCGAACGCGCGGTGATCTGCGCCACGACGTCGGGCGGCAGGATGTTGGCGGCATCCACCACCCGGCCCGTCAGGGCGGGAAACTGTTGCGCCGCCAGCGGCGACGCAAGCAGCAGGAGCAGCAGCGCCAGCAGGCGCATCGGCAGGCCCCTTCCCGGTTAGAATTTCACCGTCGGCGCAACTTCGGCGTTCGCCGTCGTCGCTTTGAACGGCTCCTTCGGCTTGGCGCCATAAATGGTCTTGGCGGCAATGATCGACGGGAAGGTGCGGATCTCGGTATTATAGGCCTGAACGCTGCTGTTATAGTCGCGCCGGGCGATGGAGATGCGGTTTTCCGTGCCCTCCAGCTGCGTTTGCAGCGCCAGGAAATTCTGGTTCGACTTCAGGTCCGGGTATTTTTCCACCACCACCATCAGCCGCGACAGCGCAGAGGAAAGCCCATCCTGCGCCTGCTGAAAGGCGGCGACCTTGGCCGGGTCGGAAAGATCGCCGGGGTTCAGCGTCGTCTGCGTCGCCTTGGCGCGGGCCTCGGTCACGCCCACCAGCACGTCCTTTTCCTGTGCGGCATAGCCCTGCACGGTGGCGACAAGGTTGGGGATCAGGTCCGCCCGGCGCTGGTACTGGTTTTCCACCTCGCCCCAGGCGGCATTCACGCCCTCCTCCTTGGTCGGGATGGAATTGACGCCGCAGGCGCTCAACGAAAGGGCGACGGCCAGCGGAAGGACGATACGGAGTGCGCGCATTCTTGGAACCCCCGGGAAATGAGTGCGAGCGGGAAGAAGCCTCCGATTTGTCTTCGCGTCAAGAGGACAAGCGGGCGCGTTCGTATTTCGGCTTGCCAAATCCAACCTGAGCGGGAAAGGTCGATGGACAGGCAATCGGGGATCGTACATGTCGATGTTGCAGGAATTCAAGGCCTTCATCTCACGCGGGAATGTGCTGGATCTGGCGGTCGGTGTGATCATCGGCGGCGCGTTCGGAACCATCGTGAAATCTCTCACCGAAGACCTCATCATGCCGCTCGTTTCGGCAGTGACGGGCTCTCCGGATTTCACCTCCAACTTCATCCGGCTGGGGCCGGTTCCCGCCGGCGTCGATCCCACAAACTATGCCGCCCTGAAGGAGGCCGGCGTCGCCATGCTGGGATATGGCGCCTTCGCGACTGCGCTGCTGAACTTCCTGATCCTTGCCTTCGCGGTCTTCCTGATCGTCAAATACGCCAACCGCTTCTTCGCAACCCTGGCGCCGCCGCCTCCGCCGCCGACAGAGGAAGTGCTGCTGCTGCGGGAAATCCGCGACAATCTGAAAAAATAGCCCGTGGAGACGCTCGCGCAATGGGTCGACAGCATGCCTTTGCTGGTCCTGGGGCCGCTCTTCTTCCTCATCTTCTATGGCGCTGCCTATCTGGGGCGCTGGCTGGGCAAGCGGGTGGACCGGACCGACAAGGACAAGGAGCCGGGGCTCATCGTCTCGGCGTCGCTGGGCCTTCTGGCGCTGCTTCTGGGCTTCACCGTTTCGATGGCGGTCAGCCGCTATGACAATCGCCGCGCCGCCGTGGTGCAGGAAGCGAACGCCATCGGCACCTTCATGCTGCGCACAGACCTGATGCCGGAGGCGGTCCGGGCGCCGACGCTGGCGGCGCTCGATCGCTATGTGGCGGCGCGGGTGAAGGTCGGGCGGATGGGCGAGGGCATTTCCGAGGTCCGCGACGCCGGCAGGATCACCACGCAGGCGCAGGCGGAAATGTGGCGCGAGGTGATGCAGGTGCGCCAGCATGTGCCGGAGGAATCGGTGAAGATCCTGCTGGTGGAATCGGCGAACGGCATGTTCGACATGGCCACCGTGCGCGATGCGGCGCTGGCAAACCGACTGCCGCCCACGCTGGTGCTGCTGCTGATCTTCTTCCCCATCGCCAGCCTGATTCTCATTGGCTACGCCGGAGGCGATTCGCTTGGCATGCATCTGGTCGCCTCCACCGAGCTGGTGCTGCTGCTGACTCTGGTGCTCCTGCTCATCGCAGACCTCAACCGGCCCAGATCCGGCTCTATCATCACGCCGCAGGCCGCGCTGCTGGATGTACAGGCACAAGTGAAGGCGCGTTCCATTCCTCAATCATGACCAGGAGAGTTTCATGCGCATATTTGCAATCGCCGCCTCGGCTGTGGCACTCGCAGCCTTGAGCGGCTGCGCCGGTTCCTCCGATACCGCAGCGCCGGCTACCAAACCGGCGCCGACGGGCGCCGCACTCGCCGGTGGTGAATGGGCGGTGTTCGAAATCAACGGCGCGCCGATCGTCGCCGATTCCAAGCCGACCATCGAGTTCAAGGATGGCCGGGTCTTCGGCGCCGGCAGCTGCAACCGCTTCATGGGCGGCTATACGGTTTCCCCCGATGGCGTGAAGCTGCAGATGTCGCAAATGGCCTCGACGATGATGGCCTGCCCAGACCCGCTGATGCAGCAGGAGGGCGCGTTCCTGAAGACGCTGGGCGACGTCACCGGATATTCGGTGGCGGGCAATGTGCTGACCTTGACCACGGCTGGCGGGCAGACCGTCAAAGCCAGGCGGTAGGCGGCCGCGATCAGCGCGAAGCGCTAACTCGCGGACTCGCGGCCGGCGGGGCGGCGGGCATCAGCCCGCCGCCCCGCCGACGTCAGCGCGGGCTTTGCCTGCGCCACTTTCCTGCTGGTCTGCCGAGTTTCAGGCGCTGTGCGCTTTGACAATCTTGCCCGGAGCCCGCGGCGGCTCGCCCTTGGGCAGCGCGTCGATCAGGTCCATGCCTTCGATCACTTCGCCCCACACCGTATATTGCTTGTCCAGAAAACGGGCGTCGTCGAAGCAGATGAAGAACTGGCTGTTGGCGCTGTCCGGGTTGGAGGTGCGCGCCATCGAGCAGACGCCGCGCACATGCGGCTCGGCCGAAAATTCCTGCTTCAGGTCGGGCAGCTTGGAGCCGCCGGTGCCGGTGCCGTTGGGGCAGCCGCCCTGCGCCATGAAGCCGGGGATCACGCGGTGGAAGACGACGCCGTCATAAAAGCCGCTGTCGGCCAGCTCGACGATGCGCGCCACATGGCCCGGCGCCAGATCAGGGCGCAGCTTGATGGTGACATCACCGGATTCGAGGGTGAGCTTCAGGGTATCGGGCATGCAGGCTTCCTTTCGTTGGAACCATGGGCGCCTAGAGCAAGTTCGTGTGTCGTGAAAACAGCAGAATCGCCCGGCACATCGCAGGTCATGGCGCGAAATGGCGCATTTCCCCCGTATTTCAAGTTCCTCGGCCTTGCCTTTGCGCGCAGGGCAGGGCTTTGTTCTGCCGTGCCGATCGCCCGCAAGACAGCCTGGTTGCCCCTGTTCCTGTCCTGCGCGGCGTGCGTCGCGGCGCCGGCCCTTGCCCAGGAAGCCGCGGTAGCGCCGCCTGTGATCGCGCCCGATGACGATCTTTTCGCCCCTTTGCCTGCAATTCCCGAGCTGACCGAGCTGCCGCCGGTCGACTTCGGCGATCCGATCGCCATGCCGCCGGTGGAGCCGCCCGACGCCGACCTGCTTGCCCCACTCCCGCCACTTGCCGGCTTCGACCCGACCCCCAGCGCCGATTTCAAGTTCGCCGACGTGGCGCAGGAAGGCATACGCTACAGCGTCACCGTGGAAGGGCTGGAGCCGACCGGGCTGGGGTCCAGCTTCCGCCGGCTTTCCGCGCTGAAGCGCGGCGAAAAACGCCCGGCCACACCGGCGCAGATCGCCTCGCGTGCCAACTCCGACGAAACGCTGATGCAGCGGCTGATGTTCTCGGAGGGCTGGTATTCCGGCCTCGTCGATACGGACATCAAGGTCGTCGACGACAGTCGCGCCGAAGTCCGGCTGATCGCAACCCCCGGCGATCAGTATCGCTGGCGGCAGATCACGCTGGATCTCATCCCCCAGGACAAGGCCGGGCTGGGTGCGGATTTCGGCCTGAAGCTCGGCGACCCGATCATCGCGCTGAAGGTGGAGGAGGCCGAGGGCGCCCTGCTGCGCAAGCTGATGGAATCGGGCTATGCCTTTGCCGAGATCGGCGCCCGCGACGTGGTGCTGGATAACGATGCCCCCACCGGCACCTACCTGCTGACGGGCGACACCGGCCCGCTCAGCGTGTTCGGCCCGATCCGCATGGCCGGCTTCCAGCCCTTCAACGAGGGGCATGCGCAGGTTATCGCCCGCTTCGAGCCGGGCCAGCCCTATGACGCCCGGCTGGTCGACGATTTCCGCCGTGCGCTGATCGCCACCCAGAGTTTCGGCGGCGTCACCGTGACCCCGGTGGATACCGGCATGCGCGAGCCGGATGGCCGCGCGGTCACGGAAATGCGGGTGCAGGGCAACCGCGGGCCGCAGCGGCTGCTCACCGGGCAGCTCGGCTATTCCAGCCAGGACGGCTTCCGCGCCGAGGGTTCCTGGCGGCACCGGAGCTTCGTTCAGCCGGAGGGAATGTTGACCACCAAGGCCGTGCTCGGCACCGAGGAGCAGCGGCTGTCGACTCAGCTGACGATGAGCAACTGGCGCCAGCGGGACCGCACGCTGGACTTCGGTGCCGAGCTTTCGAACCTGACGCCGCCTGCCTACATCGCCCAGACGCTGGTATTCGCGACTACCCTGGGGGTCGCCTCAACGCCGATCTGGCAGAAGCGCTGGACCTGGATGGGCGGCATCGGCGTCGGTGCCTCGCGCGAAAGGTCGCGGGCGTCGATCCTGCCGGAGGACGATGAAAACGATCTGCTGCCGCGCTACACCCGCAACTTCCTGTTCGTGTCGGCGCCCTTCTGGGTGGGCTACGACCGTTCGAACGACCTGCTGAATCCAACCAGGGGCTATCGGCTGCGGGTGGACCTGAACCCCGAAGTCTCCCGCGAAGGCAGCAGTATCGAGACCTATGCCCGGATGTTCGCCGAGGGCACGGCCTATCAGGGCATCGGCGACAGCTTCGTGCTGGCCGGGCGGCTGCGGCTGGGCACCATTGTCGGCGCCGACCTGCTGAACATCGCCCCCACGCGCAGGCTCTATGCCGGCGGCGGCGGCTCGGTACGCGGCTATGAATATCAAAGCGTCGGCGACCTCGGCGCCAACGGCCGGCCGATCGGAGGCCTCAGCCTGTTCGAATCCAGCATCGAGGGCCGCTATCGCTTTGGCGACTTCGGCGTCGTCGGCTTTGTCGATGCCGGCTCGGTCAACCCCGGCCCCATGCCCAGCCTCGACGGCACCCGCTTCGGCGTGGGCGTGGGCGGGCGCTACTTCACCTCGTTCGGTCCGATCCGGATTGACGTGGCGCGGGCGATCAACCGCACCTCGCGCGACCCCAAGGTGGCGCTCTACATCTCCATCGGGCAGTCCTTCTGATGGCCGACGAAACCGGCCAGCTGGACGAAGCCGAGGCATCGCCGCCTTCGCGCCGCAGCTGGTGGCGCTGGCTGATCGGCATCCTGCTGACGCTGGCGGTGCTGGCAGCCGCCGCGGTTCCGCTGGGGCTGTGGTGGCTGGCGGAAACGCCGCGCGGACGGGCCTTCGTGGCAGAGCAGATCTCTGGTCTGCAGCCAAAATCGGGCGTCCGCTTCCAGGTGGGCCGCATCGACGGCTCGCTGCTGTCGCGGTTCGATATGGTCGACGTGGTGGTGAAGGATCTCGACGGCACGTTGGCCGTGATCCCCGTCGCCCATGTCGACTGGGAACCGATCACGCTGTTCGGTCGGCTGGTGAGCATCAACCGGCTCGATGTGCCCGAAGTGCGGATGCTGCGCATGTGGCACATCAATCCGTCGGACCCGGACGAGCCGCTGCTTCCCGACATCGACATCCGCATCGGCCGTTTCGAGTTTCCGCGCGTGGTGCTGGAAAAGCCGCTGCTGGGGCGGGAGGAAGTGCTGGCCGCCGTAGGTCGTGCCGATATCCGGTCGGGGCGGGTGCTGTTGGATGCCCGGGCCTCCGCGACGGCGGGCGATCGGCTGCTGCTGTTGCTGGATGCCGAACCGGATCGCGACCGCTTCAAGCTGGATGCGGATTTCCGCGGGCCGAAGGGCGGGATGGTGGCGACCGCTGCCAAGATCGACCGGGCCCTGACGGTGACGGCAAACGGCGCCGGCAGCTGGAGCCGCTGGCGCGGCGCGCTGACCGCCGATCTGGGCGAGGGAGAAGCGGCGGATCGCGCCGCAGACCTCCGCATCCAGGCCGACGACGGGCGTTTCCGCATCTCCGGCGTGCTGCGCCACGCCGGGCTGCTGCAGGGAACCGCGGCAAATCTGGTGTCGCCGGAACTGGCCGTAGAGGCAACGGTCAGCCGGGACGGCGACTGGTTCGATCTCAACCTGTCGGCCAGCTCCCCTGCCATCTCGGTGACGGGCGCCGGCCGCATCGACACGACCGACAATCTGCTGGAGGCGGTGCGCGCTGAGCTGGAGCTGAAGCAGCCGCAGCTGGTGAACCCGGCGCTTTCGGGCAGCGGCATCCGCGCCACCGTCGGCGCCGACGGCCCGGTTGCCGACCCCACCATCCGCTGGACCGCCAATGCCCAGACCGTCCGCTTCAAGGGCGACAGCGGCCCAATGGGCGCCGACGGGCTGGTAGCGTCGGGCGAGGTGAAACTGGCGCAGGGCGCCCGGCCACTGACAGTTCCGTTCACCGCCACCGCCGTCCGCACGGTGGGTCTGCCGCCGGAAACCGCAGCGCTGCTCGATCGGCCCCGGCTGGGGGGCACGCTCAGCTTCGCCAATGGCACCCTGCGCGGCAACGGGCTCACCCTCACCACCACCCGCCTCAACGCCAGCGGCAACGCCATGCTGTTCCCCGATGGCCGGGCGACGGCGCAGCTGGATGCGCGGGTGGCGCGCTTCGATGTGAACGGGCTTGGCCCCGTTTCCGTGCGCGCGGTCGCCAACATGGACAGCCGCCCCGGCCGTTCGCCCGCGGTCAACGGCCGGATCGAGGGGCGTGCGCTGGGCCTCACCAACAGCGGCGTGCGCGATTTCCTGGGCGGCCTTCCCACTTTCAACGCCAATTTCGTGCTGGCGCCTAACGGCAGCATCGCCGTCAGCAACGCCGCTCTGAAAAGCCCCAACCTGAACGTTGCCGGCGCCAGGGCCAGCTACGATCCCGCCAGCGGCCGTTTCACGCTGGATGCCGCCGGCCGCAGCCGCGCCTACGGCCCGTTCACCGTCGTTGCCAGCGGCACCTCCACCGCGCCGCGCGCCACCATCCGCATGCCGTCGCCCGGCTTCGGCTTCGGCGTCACCAACCTTGTCGCCGACATAACCCCGCAAGCGGGCGGCATCCTGCTGGTCGCCAGCGGCGACAGCCCGCAAGGTCCGCTCACCGGCCGCATCGGCGTCGGCTTTGGCGACAACCGGCCGCTCACGCTCGATATCCACGAGGCATCGCTGGCCGGCGTCAGCGCCACCGGCCGGCTGGTGCAGGCGCCGTCCGGCCCGTTCGTCGGCGCACTGGTGGTCGACGGCCGCGGGCTCGATGCGAACCTCGCCTTCACCTCGCAAGGCGAACTGCAGCGTGTCGATGTCAATGCCCGGGCACTCAACGCCCGGCTGCCGCTGGAGACGCCGATCGGCATCGCCAAGGGCAATGCCCGCTTCATGGTGCTGATGGTGCCCGGCAAGCCGCATGTGAACGGCAGCTTCCGCTTCTCGGGCGTGCGGCGCGGCACGATCCTGCTCTCCGACATCTCCGGCAGCGCCAACCTCGCCGGCACCAGCGGCATCGCCAAGGTCACCGCCAACGGCCGCGCCGGAGACGGGCAGGCCTTCAACGGCACGGCAACCGTGCAATCGGTGGCCGACGGGTATGCAGTCGGGCTCGACGGGCAGGTAGGCAATTTCCCGCTGAAGCTGGAGCGGCCGGCGCGGATCATCCGTACCGCATCCGGCTGGGAGCTGGTCCCGGCAAGGCTGATCCTGCCGCGCGGGCAAGTCGTGATGGCCGGCAAGCTGGGCGATGCGCGCGAGCTTCAGCTGCAACTGACCGACGTCGATCTTTCCATGCTCGATCTGGTTTCCAGCAAATGGGGACTTGGCGGCAAGGCCAATGGCCAGATCCTGTTCAAGCAGGCGCATGGAACCCCGCTGCCCACGGGCGAGGCCAACCTCACCATCGTCGGGTTGCAGCGCGCCGGCGTGACCGGCATTTCCATCCCGGTCGATGTGCGCGTGTCGGGCCGATCCGACGGCGCCGGGCTGCTGCTGGGCGCGCAGCTGAGCTGGCGGAAGAACCAGCTCGGCCGACTGGTTGTGCGGGTAGAACCGGGCGCCGGCGAAACGCCCTACGAGCGCTTCCAGAACGGGCAGCTGTCCGGCGGCATCCGCTATAACGGCCCGGTCGAACCGCTATGGGCACTTGCCGGGCTCGAAGGGCAGGAACTGAAGGGCGCGGTGGTGATCGGCGCCGACTTCCTGGGCACGCCCGCCAATCCGGACCTGAACGGGATCGCCCGCGGCAAGGGACTGATCTACCAGAACGCCACCTTCGGCACCCAGCTCACCGATCTCGCCTTCGACGGCCAATTCTCCGGCGGCGAGCTGCGCGTGAACAGCCTCACCGGGCGTGCACATGCCGGCACGCTGAAGGGCAGCGGCGTCGTCAGGCTGGGGCTGGAGCAGTCGTTCGACATGTCGCTGGAGCTCAGCAACGCCCGGCTCGCCAACAGCGACACCATGGAATTCACGCTGTCCGGTCCGCTCCGGCTGCAGGGCTCGGGCGCCGAGGCCGCGCTCACCGGCGACCTCCGGGTCGATTCCGCCCGCGTCCAGCTGGTGCAGATGGAAACCAGCGAAGTGCCGCAGCTGCAGGTGCGCCGCGTCGGCGAAGTGCGGCTGCCCGATGCCGAGCCAAGCCTGTCTGCCTCCAACGTCAAGCTCGACGTGCGGGTGCGCGCAGACGATCGGGTGCGGATCGAGGGCATGGGCCTGGACAGCATCTGGCGCGGCGACATCCGCATCCGTGGCACAGCCGGCGCTCCGGTCTTCCTGGGCACCGCCACCATGGCGCGTGGCGACTTCAGCTTCGCCGGCAGCGACTTCACGCTGACCTCCGGGCGGGTAGGCTTCAACGGCAGCCCGCTCGACAGCTCGATCAACATCGTCGCGCAGACCCAGGCACAGGATGTGACGGCGTTCGTCACCATCAGCGGCACGGCAGCGAAACCCGACATCCAGTTCAGCTCCAGCCCCACCCTGCCGCAGGACGAAATTCTGGCGCGGCTGCTGTTCGGATCGTCGGTCGCCGACCTGTCGGTAACGGAAGCCGTGCAGCTGGCGACGGCGATTGCCGGCCTGCAATCCGGCGTCGACACGATGGGCAAGGTCAGGCGCTCGGTCGGCGTCGACCGGCTGCGGCTGGAGGGCGACAATGCCCAAACCGGCATGGGCACCGGCATCGCCATCGGCAAGCGGCTGACGCGCAATGTCTATGTGGAGGTGCTGACCGACAGCCAGGGCAACACACTGACGACGATGCAGCTGACGCTGAGCCGGATCTGGAGCGTGCTGATCGAGGTGAGTTCGGTTGGGGATTCAAGTGTGAACTTGAGGTATCAGAGGGAATATTGAAGGCGGCCGCGATTAGCGCGAAGCGCTAACTCGCGGACTCGCCGCAAATACGGCCGGCCGGCGGCAAAGCCGCCGAGTCCGGCAGATTTCAGGAAAGAGAGGGAAAGTTGCGGGCAAAGCCCGCTCGTCGGACAGGTTCTGGGGCCTGTTGGCCCCAGCCCTGCCGCCTGCCCCTGCGAAGGCAGGGGGCCGTGACTTCGGCGAGTCTGAAAGTTAGCGCTGCGCGCTAATTTCAGCCGCCTGCGTCAGTCATCCACCGGGTCCGTCGCTGTCTGCACCCCCTGCACAACAGTCCTGGCCCCGCCCACAATATCCAGCCCGCGCGTACATCCGCTGGCTCCACCAGCACCGACCGCCGAGCAGCTGCCGGTCCCGGTCGCCACCGCCCGGCCGCTCGCCAAAGCCGTGCGGTTCTCGCCAACCTGATCCTGCCGGGCAATCGTCGCCGCCCGCTCCTGCTCGCGCAGTTCCTTCGGAATGCGATAGCGCTCTTCCTCGGGGCGCCGGGCGCAGACGATGATTTCATCCGGGTTGGAGGCGACGGGACAGGCGTCGTTGCCGAACACCACCACCGTCCGCGAACGATAGCTATCCTGCGCGAAGGCCGGAACCTCCATCGCCATGAAGGCCAGCGGCGCCATCGCCATCAGCCCTGCTGCCGCCCACTGCATCGCCCAACTCCTCACCATCGGTATAGCCGCACAAAAACCCTAACCGGAATGAACCGGGGCTGACCTTTGCGCAAGCCTCAGCCGAACTTCTGCTTCAGGTCCAGCATCGCCAGCGCCGCAGCAACCGCTTCGCCTGCCTTGTTCTTGCGCGCCGGATCGGCCCGAACCAGCGCCTGCTCCTCATTCTCCACCGTGAGGATGCCGTTGCCGATGGGCAATCCATCCAGGGTCAACGCCATGATGGCGCGTGCGCTTTCGTTGGAGACAACTTCGAAATGGTAGGTCTCGCCGCGGATCACACAGCCCAGCGCCACATAGGCGTCATAGCGCCCGGATTCGGCGGCCAGCGCGACGGCAGCCGGGATTTCCAGCGCGCCGGGCACCTCCACCAGATCATGATGATGGCCGGCGGCCTCGATCGCGGCACGGGCGCCGGCGAGCTGCAGGTCATAGATATGGCGATAGAAACCGGCGCCGACGATCAGGACTTTGGCCATGTTCAGCTTTCAGTTGGGATTTCAGCTCTGCAGCGGCCGCTCGCCGATGACTTTCAGGCCATAGCCCTCCAGCCCGACATAGGAACGATGCGAGGTGGTGAGAAGCTCCATCTCGGTGACTCCGAGATCGACAAGGATCTGCGCCCCCACGCCATAGTCGCGCACGGTGAAGGGCTCGCCCTGGCCCTTCGCCTTCATCTGCTGCGAAATGGCATCGGGCCGGGCGTCGCGGATCACGATCAGGATGCCGGCGCCTTCGCCGGAAATCGCCTCCATCGCCCGCTGGATCAGCCCGGAACGACCGCCCGCTTCGGCGAAGAGATCGGTGAACATCGATTGCACATGCACGCGCACCAGCACCGGCTTGTCGGCGGTGATGCGCCCCTTTTGCAGCACGATATGCTCGGCATAGTCGGCGGTGTTGGCATAGGTCATCGCCGTCCAGCGGCCGCCGATCTCGCTTTCCACCTCCACCTCGGCGATCTTCTGCACCAGATGATCGTGGCGCATCCGATAGGCGATGAGGTCGCGGATGGTGCCGATCTTCATTCCGTGCTGCTTCGCAAACGGGATCAGGTCTTCGAGGCGGGCCATGGTGCCATCCTCGTTCATGATCTCGCAGATCACGCCGGAGGGATTGAGCCCGGCAAGGCGCGAGACATCGACGGCGGCCTCGGTGTGGCCGGCGCGCACCAGCACTCCGCCATCGCGGGCAACCAGCGGAAAGACATGGCCGGGTGTAACGATCTGCTCGGCCCCTTTCGAGGCGTCGATGGCGACGGCGACGGTGCGGGCGCGGTCAGCCGCGGAAATGCCGGTGGTGACGCCCTCCTTCGCCTCGATGGAGACGGTGAAGGCGGTTTCATGCCGGGTGCGGTTGGATTGCGACATCAGCGGCAGGCCCAGCTGCTCGACGCGGGAGCGGGTGAGCGACAGGCAGATCAGGCCGCGGCCATGGGTGGCCATGAAGTTGATCGCGTCTGGCGTTGCCATCTGGCCGGGAATGATGAGGTCGCCCTCATTCTCCCGGTCCTCGTCGTCGACGAGGATATACATGCGGCCGTTGCGCGCCTCGGCGATGATCTCCTCGATCGGCACCAGCGGGCTGGGGCCGGAGCCGTTGAGCAGCGACTCCAGCTTGGAGAGCGTATCCGCCGTCGGGTTCCAGCCGGGCTGGTCCAGATCGCGAAGCGTGTTGGCATGAAGGCCGGCGGCCTTGGCAAGGCCCGAGCGGGAGAGCCCGGTGTCGGCCAGATGGTCGCGGATGCGGTCAAGGAGTTGCTGTGCCATTTCGGCGGTTTCTCACATCACAATGTGAGAAACAAGCTGTGAATCACATCAGGCTGTGCGCGCCTGCTGCATCCGATCCAGATAGCGCGCCAGCACATCGATTTCGAGGTTCACCTCATCGCCTGCCTTCGACGATCCCAGCGTGGTGTTCTGGGCGGTATGCGGGATGATGTTCAGATGGAAAATGGCATCGCCGCCGGGCTGGTCTTCCACCCCGTTCACCGTGAGCGAAATGCCGTCGACGGAAATCGAGCCCTTGGGCGCGATCATCGGCGCCAGCGCCGCCGGTGCGCGGATGGCGATATGGGTGGAACCATCGACAGCATCCATCGCCTCGATCCGCCCCACGCCGTCGACGTGGCCGGTAACGATATGCCCGCCAAGCTCGTCGCCAACCTTCAGCGAGCGTTCCAGGTTCAGGCGCGCGCCCGCAGCCCAATGGGCGGAGGCCGTGCGGCTGACAGTTTCGCCGGAAATATCGACCGAAAAGCTGTCGGCGGATTTTGATGTGACCGTCAGGCAAACGCCCGAGCAGGCAATCGAAGCCCCCAGCGCCACGCCGGAAAGATCATAGCCGGTGCGGATGACTGCCCGCAGATCTTCGCCGGGACGTTGCTGGATTTCCGCGATTTCGCCGATGTCGGTGATGATTCCGGTGAACATGGGGGAGGGCCTAGCCTGTGAACCGATAGACCTCAAGCTGGTCGATTCCGAGGGCGCGCCGCTCTTCGGTTTCCCACCATCCGTGGGTGTCGGCGAGCGTTGCCGGGTTCAGACCTTCCAGGCCTATCCCGTGGCCGATCAGGATGGGCGCACGGAGGATGACGAGCCGGTCGACGCGGTTGGCGGCGAGGAGGCTGGAGGCCAGGGCGCCGCCGCCTTCGCAGAGGATGCGGTTTACGCCTCGTTCGGTGGCGAAGCTGTCGAGGGCTTCGAGGGTTGGGATGGCATGGAAGCCCGCCGGTACTTGGCCGCTGGTGAGGATGGCGCGGAGCGGTTGCGGGGAGGTGCTGCCGGGGAGGCGGTTGGTGAGTGCCGGGGCGTCGCCGCGCAGCGTGCCGCCGCCGACTATCACAAGATCGGATTCGGCGCGGAGCTGGTGGGCGTAGAAGCGGGCGGGTTCGCCGGTGATCCACTGGCTGCGGCCGTCCGCCATGGCGAGGCGACCGTCGAGCGACAGGGCCAGTTTCAGGGTGAGTTCGGGGCGGCCTTTGGCGAGGCGGGCGGTGAAGCCTGCGAGTTCGCGTTTTGCTTCAGCGGTCAGGACGTTTTCGGTGACTTCGATGCCGGCGGCGTTGAGGCGGGCGATTCCCTTACCGGTGGTGCGGGGATCCGGGTCTTCCATCGCCACCACGCAGCGGGCGATTCCTGCGGCTATCAGGGTGTCGGCGCAGGCCGGGCCGCGGGGGCTTTCGTGGGCGCAGGGTTCCAGCGTTACATAGGCTGTGGCGCCGGTCGCATCGATTGCTGCGAGTGCCGTGGCTTCGGCGTGGGGGCGGCCGCCGTCCTGGGTCCAGCCCCGGCCGATTACCCGGCCATCCTTTACCAGCAGGCAGCCGACATTGGGGTTGGCGCCGGTTCGGCCCCGGCCCCGGCGGGCTAGCGCAAGCGCTGCCGCCATCCAGCGGGCATCGTCCGTCAGCTTGAGGCCTGCTGGGCTGCTTTGCGTTCGGCCTCCAGGGCGCGCTGGCGGGCCTGTTGCGCTTCATAGGCGCGGTTGTTGGCCTCGACCCGGGCGCGCAATTCGTCCATTCGTTCCTCGCGGTCGGCGATCGCGTCGGCGGAGGTGCGGGTGCCCTTCCAGCTTTCCATGTAGATGATGCGTTCGGGGATGCTGATGCCGCTGTCCATGGCGATCAGGAAGGCGCTGACGATGGCCGCGCCCATGCCGATGGAGCCCAGGGCGAAGAGTTTCTTGTACAGCGGCTGGGCGCGGAAGCGTCGGTAGAGGTTGGGTTGCGGTTCGTTCCAGCTGAAGCCGTCGGCCATTTCCAGCTCGCGCTTCATCAGGATGGCGCGGCGGCGGGCGTCGTCGTCTTCGCTGAGCTCCTGTTTGGCGAAGGGGCTGGGGAGGTTGACCTGCTTGGGCTTCTTGATGGGCATGCGTGACTCCGGCGGGTGCGTCAGACCCGCATCGGCATCAGCACGTAGAGCGCTTCTGAATCCTCGCTCTCGCGGATGAGGGTGGGGGCGGCTGCATCTGCCATATGGACTTCGACCAGGTCGCCTTCAACCTGGCCGAGGATATCGAGCAGGTAGCGGCTGTTGAAGCCGACGTCGAAGCCGGCGGCGGCATAGTCAGCGGGGACATCCTCGCTGGCGGTGCCGTTTTCCGGGCTGGTGACGGAGAGCGTGACCCGATCGCGATCGAGGCTGAGCTTGACGGCGCGGGTCTTTTCGCTGGCGATGGCCGTCACGCGGTCGACGCCCTCTGCGAGCGTTGCCGGATCGATCTTCAGCAGCTTGTCGTTGGCGGTGGGGATCACGCGGCTGTAATCGGGGAAGGTGCCGTCGATCAGCTTGGAGGTGAGGACGGCCTGGCCGACGGCGAAGCGGATCTTCGACTGGCTGAGGCGGATTTCGACGTCGCCGCCGCGCTCGTCGAGGAGCTTGCGGACTTCGGCCACGCATTTCCGGGGGACGATGATGTCGGGCATGCCGTCTGCGCCTTCGGGCAGCGGGATTTCGACGCGGGCGAGGCGGTGGCCGTCTGTCGCGACGGCGCGGAGCGTGCCGCCGGGGGCGCCTTGCGCGCCCTGGGCGGGGGCGTGGAAGAAGATGCCGTTCAGATAGTAACGGGTTTCTTCGGTGGAGATGGCGAAGCGGGTTTTATCGATCAAGGTCACCAGCGTTTCGGCGGGGAGGCTGAAGCGGACGGGGAGGTCGCTTTCGCCGATGACCGGGAAATCCTCACGCGGGAGGGTCTGCAGCTGGAAGCGGGCGCGGCCGGCGGTGACGGCCATCTTGGCGCCGGTGGCATCGAGGGTGACCTGTGCGCCATCCGGGATCTTGCGGACGATATCGAACAGGGTGTGGGCGGAAACCGTGGTGGCGCCGGCCATTTCGACGGTGGCGGGGGCCTCCTCCACGATCTGGAGATCCAGATCGGTCGCCATCAGCTTCATCGACTGGCCGTCTGCCGAAATCAGCACGTTGGAGAGGATCGGAATGGTGTTCCGCCGCTCTACCACGGATTGCACATGGCCAAGCGCCTTCAGCAGTGTGGCGCGTTCGACGACCAATTTCATGCGTACCAGATTCCTCGGACGAGAGTTGTTTGCGGTATCTCTATACAGGAGCGCGGGGGGACGGGAAGCGGGGATTCTTGGGGCGAAGGCGGAGGCGGGATTTTCGCGGACATGCGCGGATTGTTCCACGTGGAACAATCCTATTTCGTTTTGTTTCAGCGAGTTGGGCGAAATCCGTGTTGGAGATTTCCTTCGGCTGAGCTGGAATTGGAGCGCGCGGGGGATTTGCCGGGCGCGTTTTCACCCTTTTCGAAGCTGTGGCGCGGTTTTGCGGGCGCGGGGCGGAAGCTGCGTTCGGCGGGGAAGGGTGGCCGGTTGGAGAGTTGCCGGGGCAAAGTTCCCAAACTTCCCACCGTGTCGTGCGTACGGGTGCGCGCGCGTAGTGGGGAAGCTGTGTGTAGGACAGGGAATTTTTGGCGTGGGGTTGGCGGTGCATGTTGCGGGTTTTGGCATGGGGTGGGCGTGTAGGACAGGGGTTGTACTCAGTTGCTTGGGATATCTGACTCCGCCGACCTAGGGTCAAAACCCAATCAAGAACTCGCCCTTCCACAATTCGAGAATTCCGAGGAACCGTCCAAGACACAGGCATGTGCATTAACGAATGCACACATTCATGCCTGTGTTCGACTTGGAGGGTGCATATATGATGATCCGCCTCCGAATATAGTCGGATTGCCTGCCATTTCTCTTGCCAAGTCGACTGATCACAGATCATTACCCGTTAACGCTATGAAAGGCAGCAGGGGGGAAATGGTATGCCTTTGGAGAATGTGACTATTGGGCGAGTGTGCCTTCACGAAGTTCACCGTCGACCCGACGCGGGGCCGCAAATTAGGCCTAGCTATGGTCGCGGCCTCCTAGAACTCAACGACAACGCAATGGCGGCCTTCAGGAGTCGCGTCGTTGCCGCCTTCAAGACCAATGCCCAATGCATGGACATGTCCATCCGTGAGCATGGTGCTGGTAGCGCTATTGAACTGGGCGCCGCCATCGTCGGCGTTCCCGGGCATGACTTTGCGCAACGCTCACAGGTCTTTGCCGATGCGTTAGCAAATGCCCAGACGTCACGGCAGATACCGGGCGGCCTAATGGTTGTATTCGATGGCACTCTTGGAAATCCGGCCACGACATTCTTCGGCTTAATGAAGGCAGAACTTCACGAGGGCTTCATCAAAACGAATGATCTTCAGGCCCAATTTGTCAATGACTTGTTTCTAAGTCCAAAAACCAAGCTTTATAAAATCGGACTTTTTGTAAGCGACGGCGTTAATCCTCGCCCAGCACTGCCCGGCGGGTGGCGCGCTGTGGTTTACGACAGTGCTATGACGGCTTCGCAGCGCGACAACGCGGCCACATACTTCTACAGCAACTTTTTGGGACTCGACATCCCGCGGAACGCTGCTCAGCAAGTAAAGAAGTTTTTTGAAGAGACGAAGTCATTTATCAAGGGGGCTAACCTTCCACCAAATGAGAAGGTCGACCTCTACAATGGATTGTATTCCTACCTGAAACTAGATCGTGGCAATACGATTCAGACTTCGGTGTTCGCACAAACATATATGCAGGGTGACCTGTCCGACGATTATTTGCAGCACATGCGCCAGCTCCGGTTTCCAACGGAGGCTATTGCCAAGGATATAGGAGAACTCACCGGGGTCCTCAAATGGCGTAAGCTGCGGTTTCCAAGAGCGATCACTTTGGTCGGTCCCCCTGATGCCGTCCGCGATCTGGTCACCGTCGATACCGTTGATGGTGAAAGGGGAGCAAAATGGACTCAGATTACTATCCGAGGTGAGCTGCAGAGTCAGGAATGAGTAAGGAATCGGACTTCCTTGACCGCTGGTCGGCCGAGAGGGCGTTTCACCTTGCGTGGGGGAATTGCATCTCGTCTGAGATACAGCATCGCCTTGCACCGATCATTGCGCCTATGGAGTTAAGCTATTTTCTTCGGACAGCTGTTTCACCTAGGGTGAAGGAAAATCAAAAACTTATTGAGAAAGCCTTCTACCGCAGAAAGGGCTATGCAGACCCATACGGCGACATCACCGATAAGGTTGGCACTCGTTTCGTCGTGCTGCTGGGCAGCGACATCCGCAAGGTGGAGCAGGCTCTCACTTCAATCGAAGGCTGGACTTTATCAAAGGATCGTGATTATGAGGCGGAACAAAAACAGAACCCTCTAAAATTTGACTATGCTGCTGTACATTTTGTGGTTCGATCTAAAGAAGATGTCGAGTGGAATGGTGTCAAAATTCCCTCGAATACGCCATGCGAAGTCCAAATTAAGACGCTTTTGCAGCACGCCTATAGCGAACTGACTCACGACACTATCTACAAACCGCAAATTGAAGCCACGCACCACATGCATCGCAACGCTGCTAAGGCGATGGCGCTGTTGGAGGCTACAAATGATTACTTTGAGAAGGTTTCAGCCGAGGTCAAATCGGCACTCACTTCTGTTCGAAGTATGACTTCCGCGCTTTCGGACATATATCGAGATAAAATCGGTCTTGAACCGCAGCCTACGATTCTGGAGGGATTGCTTCTCGGTGCGTACGAGAACTTCGTTACTGATAATTATGTTGCTGATTTAGATGCCTTCCTCGAAGAAAAGACGTTCATCGCAGAGAGAATTAAGGCCCGCATCGCGGAGCAGAACCCCATCTTCTCGCAGCCTTCGGTGCTTTTGGTATACTTTGCGGCCAGCCGCTCCGCCCGCCGGGCCTTAGACGCTTGGCCTCTTACAGAAGGTGAAATGGAACCTCTCCTCAATGATCTTGGCGAGAGCACAAATTAAAGGTCTAAGAATTTGGCTCCGGTAATAAATGATCGCCTAGTTTCGATCTACCCAGACCGAGCTTCAACAAACTGTAGACCTCGATGCATTTAGTTTGAACCGGGCAACGCGGTGGTGGTCACACTCAATCCATGAGGGTGCAGGGAAATCATTTCCCTGCCGGGGGTGCAGGGGGGGCGCCCCCTGCTGGGTTGGCGTTATCGATGCGGGTTCGGTTTGGCGTTGAGGTTCGACCCAGCCCCGGCCCCTCCCTGCCCGGGAGGGGAGGGGAGGTTTTTGTGGGTTAGCCTAGCTGTAGGGCCACTGCTGTGGCTTCGCCGCCGCCTATGCAGAGGCTGGCTATGCCTTTGCCGCCGCCGCGTTTCTGGAGGGCGTGGATCAGGGTGACGAGGATGCGGGCGCCGGAGGCTCCGATTGGGTGGCCGAGCGCTGTTGCGCCGCCGTTTACGTTTACTTTCGCGTGGGCGATGCCGAGTTCCTGCATGGCTACCATCGTGACTACGGCGAAGGCTTCGTTGATCTCGAAGAGGTCGACGCTGTCGGTGGTCCAGTTGAGGCGGGTGAGCAGTTTCTGGATGGCGGGGACGGGGGCGGTGGTGAAGAGGGCGGGTTTTTGCGCGTGGACGCTGTGGCCGAGGATTGTTGCCATGGGGGTTAGGCCGCGGGCTTCGGCGGTTTCGCGGCGCATCAGGATCAGGGCTGCGGCGCCATCCGAGATGGAGCTGGCGTTGGCGGCGGTGACGGTGCCGTCTGGCGAGAAGGCGGGTTTCAGGCCGGGGATCTTTTCCGGGCGGGCCTTGCCGGGTTGTTCGTCGATCGTGACTTCGACGCCGCCTTTTGCACCCTTGATGGCAACGGGGGTGATTTCGGTGGCGAAGCTGCCGTTGGCGATGGCGGACTGGGCGCGGGAGAGGCTTTCGAGGGCGTAGGCGTCCTGTGCCTCGCGGGTGAACTGGTAGGCGCGGGCGGTCTCGTCGGCGAAGGTGCCCATGGCGCGGCCGGGTTCGTAGGCGTCTTCGAGGCCGTCGAGGAACATATGGTCCATGACGCGGCCGTGGCCCATGCGGTAGCCGCTGCGGGCCTTTGGCAGGAGGTAGGGGGCGTTGGTCATGCTCTCCATGCCGCCGGCGGCGATGATGTCGGCGCTGCCCGCCTTCAGGGCGTCGTGGGCGTCCATCACGGCCTTCATGCCGGAGCCGCACATCTTGTTGAGGGTGACGGCGGCGGTGCCGAGATCGAGGCCGGCCTTGAGGGCTGCCTGACGGGCGGGAGCCTGGCCGAGACCGGCGGGGAGGACGCAGCCCATGACGACCTGCTCGACGTCGGTGGGGGCGAGGTTGGCGTCGGCTACGGCGGCCTTGAGGGCGGCGGCGCCGAGATCGGTGGCGGCGACGTCTTTCAGGTCGCCCTGGAAGCCGCCCATGGCGGTGCGGCGGGCGGAGACGATGACGATATCGGCAGGAGAGGTCATTTCAGGAGCTTTCGTGCTGGATTGAGAGAGAGGTGGCGAAGGGCGTGGGAGCCGGTGGGGTTGGGCTTGAAGCCCTCCACGCGGCGGGAAACCAGTGACCAGCCGATGGGCTGGACGAGCCCGATGGCGGCGCCATCCTCTGCCCAGAGTTTCTCGGCGGCTGCAAGGGCGGAGAGGCGGGCGCTGCGGGTGGGGGCCTTCCAGCTGTCGGCGACGAGCTTGTCGGCCTCTGGCAGGCAGACGCCGTGGCGGTTGCGGTTGCAGAGGTTGGGGAGGAGGAAGGGGAGGGGGCTGTCTATCGGGGTGTCGCGGCGGATGAGGGCGAGATCGAAATCGCCGGCGGCGACGGCCTTGCGGTGGCTGGCGGGATCGCGGCGGGCGAGTTTCAGATCTATGCCGATGGCGGCGAAATCGGCGGCGACGGGTTCGAGAAGGCGGGTGTCGGCCGGGCTGTCGGTGACGGCGACGGTGAGCGAGAGGCGCTGGGCGAGGGTGTCGGCCTCGGCCTCCATCAGCAGGCGGCGGGCCTGTTCCTGGCGGGCGACGAAGGGGAGCGCGCTCCATTCGGGTTGGGGTGGCTGGTAGCCGGCGATGTTGGCGGGGGAGAGGGCGCGGATGGGGGCGGCGGCCTGGGTGCCGAAGAAGCTCTGGCCGAGGGCCTGGCGGTTCAGCGCGAGTTGCAGGGCGAGGCGGACCTGCCTGTTGTCGAGCGGGGGGCGCTTGTGGTTGACGAGGAGGAGGAGGGCGGCGCGGGGTTGTTCGAGGAGCAGCTCGTCGCGGCGGGCGGTGACGCGGGCGGTGCCGAGGCCTTCGATGCCGCCGCCGAGCACGAGGTCGCTTTCGCCGCGGTTGAAGCGCTGGATGGCGGCTTCGGCGGAGAGGGGGCGGACGGTGGCGGCGTTGAGGGCGACGAGATCGGCGGCGAAATATTCCGGGTTGCGGCGCAGGCGGATGGCGGCCTTGTCGGTTTCGGGGAGGACCTGCGCGCGCTCGCCGCTTTGGGGCACGGGTTCGGGGCCGGCGAGGAAGGCGCCGGCGGTTTCGCGGGTGCCGCGGCGGCGGATGGAGAGCTGGGGCAGGGCGAGGAGCTCGAGGATTTCGGGCTGCGGGGTGGAGAGGCGGATCTCGATGACGTTTTCGAGGGGGGCGTTGACCTCGGTTACGCCGGCGAGGAGGTCGCGCGCGGCGGGGCCGGCCTGGCCGCTGCGGGCGCGCTGGATGGAGGAGACGGCGTCTGCGGCGGTGACGTCGCGGCCGCCGACGAAATGCGCGGGGCGGAGGCGGAAGACGATGGAGAGGCCATCGTCGGAGACGCGCCAGCTCTGGGCGAGGCCGGGGACGAGCTGGCCGTCGCTGTCGCGGGCGGTGAGGCCGGCGGAGACTGCCTCTGCGACGAGGGCGCGGCCGGCGGTTTCTCCCACGGCATCGACCGCGAGCGGCGGCTCTTCGGCGGTGCCGGGCCTGCAGCCGGCCAGCAGGGCGGCTGCCACAAGTACGCCGTAGGGCAGGCCGTATGGCAGGGGGCGGGCGAAGCGCATGGGGTTTCGTTTGCCCAAACAAAGCTTGCTGGCAAGCTCCAAAGGGGCTGGTATGGATGCGGCATGACGCGAGTTTCCAACGACATCTCCGGTTTGGTGGGCGGTACGCCGCTGGTCCGGTTGAAGGGGCCCTCCGAGCGGACGGGCTGTGACATCTTCGGCAAATGCGAGTTCATGAACCCGGGCGGATCGGTGAAGGATCGCGCGGCGCTGTGGATCATCCGCGATGCGGAGGAATCGGGGGCGCTGAAGCCGGGCGGGACGATCGTGGAGGGGACGGCGGGCAATACCGGCATCGGGCTTGCGGTGATCGGCGGGGCGCTGGGGTATCGGACCATCATCGTGATGCCGGAGACGCAGAGCCGGGAGAAGAAGGATGCGCTGCGGGCGCTGGGGGCCGAGCTGGTGCTGGTGCCGGCGACTTCCTATGCGAATCCGGGCCATTATGTGCACACCTCGCGGCGGCTTGCCGAGGAGACGCTGGGGGCGGTGTGGGCGAACCAGTTCGACAATATCGCCAACCGGCTGGCGCATATCAAATCCACCGCGCCGGAAATCTGGGAGGGGCTGGAAGGCAAGGTGGACGGCTTCATCTGTGCAGCCGGCACCGGCGGAACCGTGGCCGGAGTGGGGCTGGGGCTGAAGGAATATAATCCGGATATCACCATTGCGCTGGCCGACCCGGACGGGGCTTCGCTCTATAGCTGGTTTACCCATGGCGAGCTGAAGGCCGAGGGAAACAGCGTGGCCGAGGGCATTGGCCAGAGCCGGGTGACCGCGAATCTGGAGGGTGCGCCAATTGACCGCGCCTTTCGCATCAGCGACGCCGAGGCGATGCCGATCCTGTTCGAGCTGATGCAGCGCGACGGGCTGCACCTGGGGCTTTCGAGCGCGATCAATGTGGCGGGTGCAGAACGGCTTGCAGCGGAAATGGGCCCGGGCAAGCGAATCGTTACCATTTTGTGCGACAGCGGCAGCCGCTATCTGTCGACGATCTGGAATCCGGAGTGGCTGCAGCAGAAGGGGCTGCCGGTTCCGGCCTGGCGGGAATAATCAGGGGTAGCGACGGTAATGGCATAAGAACTGCCAATTTTTCCCTCGACATTTTGTTTGAGTGTGCCTAAATTGTCGCAATGGATCGTATCCGAGCAGGCCTGACAGGTCTCGGCGTCGTGTTCCTCATCACGGCAGCAGCCTCGCTGCTGTTTGCCCCCTCGCCTGCAGACAAGGCGGCGGTGGCGCAGGTGAAGGAACCCGGTGAGCCGCTTTCACAATTGGGCGTAGCCCCCAACAGCGAGAAGGAATCGGCGCAGGCGCCGGCTCCGCCAGCCGCCGTGCCCGTGCAACCCGAGCAGCCGCCTGCCTCCGAAAGCCCTGTGAATGGAACCGGTGCGCAATCGGGACAGTTCGCCGGAAGCAGCCAGCCGGTCGAAATCTGAATCTGCGACATCCGGCGCTGCGACATCTGACCCGGCGAGATCTCATAACGTGAACAGCAGGCACCTTGTGCTGGCGCTGCTGCTGGCGCCGATGCTGGCGTTCGGCGTCTGGCTTGGGGTCGACCGATTGCAGTCGCGGGCGGTTCTGCCCGGCCTGGATGCCGATGCGGTGCGCCGTATCGAGCTGTCGCGCGGGGACGAGAAGCTGGTTCTGGTGCGGCGCGGTGACGCGTGGGTCGTCGCCTCTGCCGCCGATGCGCCGGGCGACGCGCGCAAGATCGCCGCCGCGCTGCATCGCCTTCAATCGCTGCGCGGAAAGCCGATCGGCGGCACCCCGGTGCAAGCCCGCATGCCGCTGGAAATCCGGCTGCAGACGGGCGACGGGGAGAAGGCGGCCGCCTTCTGGCCGGGCGAAGGGCGGCTGCTGCCCGATGGCGAGCGGCTGGCGCTGGCCCAGACGCCGGCGCTGCCGTTGTGGCCGTCGGCCTGGTCGGATCTGGCGCCGCCGCGCATCGATCCAGCCGGTGTCGCTTCGGTGGCGCGCCTGACGGCGGAAGGGGTGCAGCCGCTGGGCGCCGATGCGGCGGTGGTCGTGGCGAAGATCCTCAACGATCTGTCCGCCACCGGCTTTGTCGCTGGCTCGGGCGTCGACTGGGGCGGGGCGAAACTGCTCCGCGTGACCTTCGTGGACGGCTCTGCACTGGATCTGCAGCAGGTGCCGGACGGGGACGGGCGATATTATCTTCGCCTGGCCTCCGAGGATCGCGCCGATGTGCGCGCCGTGCGCCGCTTTGCCTTCCGGGTGGTGGAACCGCTGCCTTAGGCCGAGCTGCGGCCGGACCGTGCGGGCTGCCCCGGTTCCTCGGGCAATTGCAGGGAAGGAGGATTCCATCCGGCCGCCCGTTGCTGTAGCTGTTGCCCCGCATTTTTCCCCCAAACTTATCCACAGTTGTTTGCATTTTTTCTGTCAGAATTCGGGTTTCAGAAAATCTTTCATTTTCAATAATTTGCGACGAACGAACCGAAACAGACCATAAAATCCCATTGAATACCCATGAAAGCCCATGCTATCCCTTTTCCACAGGGTTGGTGTGCGGCCAGCCGTTCTTCTGGAAGCCCCCTCAGCCTCCCCGGAACCGCCCCCGCAGACACCAGTCCCTGATGAGGGGATGGTACAATTCGCGCTTATTTTTCAGGGATCTATGTGAACGGGGTCGATGCCAAAAATCGGCTGTCCGTTCCTGCGCCCCTGCGCGAGACCATCGAAACGCGCAGCCAGCAGAAGGCGCTGGTGCTGAGTCCCGCCGAGCATTCCCCCTGCCTCGTCGGCTATGACGTCAGCTATTTCGACCGCATCGACGCCCGCATCGAGACGGAATTTTCCGGCGACTTCGGGCCGGGGCGCGGGCAGAAGTCGCGCGCGCTGTATGCGATGACCGAGCAGCTTCGCTATGACGATACCGGGCGTATCGTGCTGTCGCCGACGATGCGCGACATGGGAGAGCTGGGCGGAACGGCGCTGCTGATGGGCGCCGGCGACTATTTCGAGATCTGGCAGCCGGAGCTGTTCCTGACGCAGGACGGCCTCGATCCGCGCATGGTGCGGACGGTGAAGTCCCTGCTGGCGGCGCGGCCGCAATGACCGCGCTGTCGCACATCCCGGTGATGCTGGACGAGGTGATCGCCGCGCTCGCGCTGCAGCCGGGCGAGCAGTATGTCGACGGCACCTTTGGCGGCGGCGGCTATGCCGCGGCGGCGCTGGCGACGGGTGCGCGGGTGACGGGGTTCGATCAGGATCCGCGCGCGATTGCCCGCGCCGGGCCGATGGTGCAGGCGGCGGACGGGCGGCTGACGCTGGTGAACCGGCGCTTTTCCGAAATGGCGGCCGAACTGGGCGAGGCGTCTGCCGATGCGGTGGCGCTGGATCTGGGCTTTTCCTCGCTGCAGATGGACGACCCGGCCTATGGGCTGAGCTTTCAGGCCGAGGGGCCGCTGGACATGCGGCTTTCGGGCAGCGGCGAGACGGCGGCGGATTTCCTGAACACGGCATCCGAAGGCGAGATTGCCGATGTGCTGTTTCACTATGGCGAGGAGCCGGCGGCCCGCCGGATCGCGCGCGCCATCGTGGCCGACCGGCCGTTTGCGACGACGACCGAGCTGGCGGCGATGATCCGCCGGGTGGTGAAGGCGGGCGACAAGAGTGGCCGGGGGGACCAGAAGCGCGATCCGGCGACCCGCAGCTTTCAGGCGATCCGCATTCGCGTGAACGACGAGCTGGGCGAGCTGGAGCGCGGGCTGGTGGCGGCGGAAGCCGTGCTGAAGCCGGGCGGCCGGCTGGCTGTCGTCAGCTTTCACAGCCTGGAGGACCGGATCGTGAAGCGCTTCCTGGCGGAGCGTTCGGGCAGCCTGCCCTCCGGCTCGCGGCATCTGCCGCAGGTGGAGGCGGGCGTCGAGCCGAGCTTTGAGCGGCCGGCGAAGGCGGAGCGGCCGGGCGAGGCGGAAGTGCGGGCCAATCCGCGGGCGCGATCGGCGACATTGCGGGTGGCGCGGCGCAGCCGGGCTGCCGCGTGGGGCAACAGGAACAACGGGTCGACAGACAGCAGCGGCAGACAGGGGGAGAGCGGGCAATGGCAAGGCTGATGCGGGCTTCCGATGGGGGCGCGGATTATGGCTGGGGCAATGCATCCAGCCGCGATGCCGGGCGGCGGACCTGGGCGGCGACGGCCTGGCTGCTGGCGGGGACGCTGGTGGTGGCGGTGACGAGCTATAGCCTTTCCCTGAAGGTGGCGAACGAGCGGCGCGAGGCCGAGCGGATGGCGCGGGTGAATGTGAGCCTGGCCTCTGACCTGAAGGCGATGGACGCCGAGCTGCGCGTGCGGATGCGGATGCCGCAGCTGCAGCGCTGGAACGATACGGTGCTGGGCATGGTGCCGATTTCGGCCACGCAGTATCTGAGCAATTCGGTGCAGCTGGCCGACTATGGCAAGCCGCCGGAGATGGCGCAGCAGCCGAGCGTGCAGCTGGCGGTGCGCGATATGGCGCCGGCCGCGCCGCGCGCGGTTGCGCCGCTGCTGGTGAAGGCGGAGCTGTCGCCGGCGCCCGTGCCCGAGCGCGCGGCCGTTGCCGTTCAGAGGGTTAGCATGCCGGTGGCGGCAGCGCCGGTGCAGGCGGCTCCGGCGGGGATTGCACGGCCCGTCGCAGCGGCGCCGGATGACCTGATGAAACAGGTTGAAATGACCTTCGGTTCCGCCGATGGCGCCAACCACTAGTCGATGAGTCCCGCCGCCCTCGCCCGCTCCCAGATACGTCTCCCCGGTCATCGCCAGATGGCATTGGGGCTGGCGAGGCAGCGCCTGGCGATCGGCATCCTGCTGTTCCTTGCGATTACCGGGCTGGTGGGGCTGCGGCTGGTGGAGCTGTCGCTGTTTGACGGGGCGCCGCGGCACACTGGCGTGGCGGCGGCTTCGCCGCATCTGCGGGCCGATATCGTCGACCGGAACGGGGTGACGCTGGCCTCGAGCTTTGAGGCCTATGCGCTGGCGGCGCGGCCGCGCGACATCGTGGGCAACAAGGAAGCGCTGGTGGCGCGGCTTTCGGAAATCCTGCCCGAGCGGGACCCGGCGCAGATTCGCGCGGCGCTCTATCATGACGGCAAGTTCCGCTATGTGACGCGGCGCATCCTGCCCGAGCAGGCGGAGGCGATCCGCCGGCTGGGCGATCCGGGGCTGACGCTGGAGCGCGAGGCGGAGCGGCTGTATCCGCATGTGGGCCTGGGTGCGCATCTGGTGGGCTATACCGGCATCGACGGGCGCGGCGAGGGCGGCATCGAGCGGGCGTTCGAAGAGCGGCTGACGGCGCCGGCGACGCGGGACCAGCCGCTGGTGCTGGCGATGGACGTGCGGGTGCAGCAGGCGCTGGAGAGCGAGCTGCAGGCGCAGATGGACCTGCAGCAGGCGAGCGGTGCGGCCGGCGTGGTGCTGGACGTGCACACCGGCGAGGTGATTGCGATGGCGTCGCTGCCGGCGTTCAATTCGAACCGGCCGGGCGGGCTGACGGGGATGCCGAGCCACATGAACCGGGCGACGCTGGGCGTTTACGAGCTTGGGTCCACGTTCAAGGCCTTTACCATCGCGATGGCGATGGATTCGGGCAATCTGCCCAGCCTTGCCGAGCGGTTTCCGACGACGCCGATTGCCGTCGGGCGGTTCCGGATTTCGGACAGCCACCCCAAGGGCTATCCGCTGTCGGTGCCGGAAGTGCTGATCTATTCGTCGAACGTCGGCACGGCGCGGATGGCCGAGCGGATGGGGCGGCCGACGCAGGAGGCGTTCCTGCGCAAGCTGGGGCTGATGGACCGGGCGCCGGGCGAGATTCTGGAGGCCGGGCGGCCGCTGGCGCCTCCGGCGAACAACTGGGGGCTTTCGAGCGTGATGACCGTTGGTTTCGGCCATGGGATCGCGGTGACGCCGCTGCATCTGGCGAGCGCCTATGCGACGCTGGTGAATGGTGGAATCCGCCATCCGGTGACCTTCCTGAAGCGGCCCGAGGGGGCGGAGACGGGGGGCACGCGGGTGTTTGCCGAGCGCACCTCGCACCTGCTGAACGGGATGCTGCGGCTGGCGGTGATCGACGGCACCGGGCGGCAGGCCGATGCCGAAGGCTATCGCGTGGGCGGCAAGACCGGGACTGCCGAGAAGGTGCTGAGCAACGGGCGCGGCTATGACAAGCGGCGCAACATCACGACCTTTGCCGGGGCCTTTCCGATGGATGATCCACGCTATGTCGTGATTGCGATGGTGGACGACCCGACGGTGGGTTCGCGCATGGCCGGTTCGGTGGCGGGGCCGGTGTTCAAGCGGGTGGTGAACCGGATTGCGCCGGTGCTGAACGTGGCGCCGGACATGACGGCGGAGCCGGATGTGAGCGCGATGGAGGGGCTTTATACGCCGCGCAACAAGCCGAAGCCCGTAACTCCGGTGGTGACGAGATGACTGACCCGCTGGAAACTGTGCGCGACCGGATCACCGGCTTTGCCATCGACCATCGCAAGGTGGCGAAGGGGAGTGTGTTTGGCGCCTTTCGGGGCGCCTCTTTCGATGGCGAGCGTGTGATTGCGCAGGCGGTTGCGGCCGGCGCCGTGGCCGTGGTGGCGCGGCCGGAGGCGAAGGTTGAGGGCGCGCTGCATATTGCCGATGCGGAGCCGCGCCGGGCCTTCGCGCGGTTGGCGGCTGGCTGGTATGCGCCCTATCCGAAGGTGACGGTGGCGATTACCGGGACCAATGGGAAGACGAGCAGCGCCGAGATTACGCGGCAGCTGTGGCATCTGGCGGGCGAGCGGTCGGCGAGCATCGGGACGCTGGGGGTGATTACCGCCGGCAATCAGGGGGGTGTAAGTCAGGATCGGGCGGGGTCTGGCGGGCTGACGACGCCGGATATCGTGACGTTCCTTTCCAACGTGCATGGGCTGGCGCTGGAGGGGATTTCGCATCTGGCGTTTGAGGCCAGTTCGCATGGGCTGGCGCAGTATCGTACCGAGGGGCTGCCGGTGCGGGCTGCTGCGTTTACGAATCTGACGCGCGACCATCTGGATTATCACGAGACGATGGAGGCCTATTTCGAGGCCAAGCTGCGGCTGTTTACCGAGGTGCTGGATGCCGATGGGGCCGCCGTGGTGTGGCTGGATACCGGGGCGACCGGTGCTGCGTATAATGCGCGGGTGATCGATGCCTGCCGGACGCGGGGTGTGAAGCTGCTGACCGTGGGGCCGGACGGCGAGGCGCTGAAGCTGGTGAAGCGGGTGCCGACCTTGCTGGGGCAGACGCTGACGATCGAGGCGGGCGGCACGACCCATACCGTGAACCTGCCGCTGATCGGCGGCTATCAGGCGGCGAATGCGCTGGTGGCGGCGGGGCTGGTGATTGCGACCGGCGGCGATGTGGCGAAGACGCTGGCGGCGCTGGGGCGGATTTCCGGCGTGCGCGGGCGGCTGGAGCGGGCGGTGATCACGCCTTCTGGCGCGCCTGTCTATGTCGATTATGCGCATACGCCGGATGCCCTGGAGGCGGCGGTGGCGGCGCTTCGGCCGCATACGGCCAACCGGCTGATCCTGATGTTCGGCTGCGGCGGCGACCGGGATCGCGGCAAGCGGCCGCAGATGGGGGCGATTGCCGTGCGCGAGGCCGATGCGGTGATCGTGACCGACGACAATCCCCGCACCGAGGTGGCGGCTGAGATCCGCGCCGAGATCATGGCGGCGGCCAAGGGTGCGCGTGAGATTGGCGGGCGGGCGGAAGCCATTCGCGAGGCGCTGGCGATGGCGAAGCAGGGCGATGTGGTGCTGCTGGCCGGCAAAGGGCATGAGCAGGGGCAGATTGTCGGCACCGATGTGCTGCCGTTTGACGATGTGGAAGTGGCGCAGGCGGCGGCGGCGGGGCTGCCGCGCTCGGAATTCGCGGCGAAGCAGGGGTTGCCGCGCTCGGAATTCGCGGCGAAGCAGGGACTGCCCCGGTGACGCCGCTGTGGACCGGTGAGGCTGTTGCCGCAGCGACTGGCGGTGCTTTGTCTGCGCCGTTCGAGGTGGATGGTGTTGCCTTTGACAGCCGCGAAATTGTCGGCGGCGAGCTGTTTGTGGCGATGCGCGGGGCGGAGGCCGATGGGCATCGTTTTGTGGCTTCGGCGGCTGAACGCGGGGCCGCTGGTTTCATCGTGGAACAAGCTGTTGCGCAGCCGCATGTGCTGGTGGGGGACAGCTTCGTGGCGCTGGAGAAGCTCGGCGTTGCGGCCCGGGCGCGCACGGATGCGACGGTGATCGGCGTGACCGGCAGCGTCGGCAAGACCGGCACGAAGGAGGCGCTGCGGCTGGCCTTCGAGCGGATTGCGCCGGACGCCACCCATGCCTCGGTGAAGAGCTATAACAACCATACCGGCGTGCCGCTGAGCCTGTCGCGCATGCCTGCGGCGACGCGCTTTGGCGTGTTTGAAATGGGCATGAACCATGCCGGCGAGATCGCCGCGCTGACGCGGATGGTGCGGCCGCATGTGGCGGTGGTGACCTGGGTTGGCGGTTCGCATGTCGAGCATTTTGCCGATGGCGAAGTGGGAATTGCGCGGGCCAAGGCGGAGATTTTCGAGGGCGTGGAGCCGGGCGGCTGGGCTGTCTGGCCGTACGACAATGCACATGCCGCCATTCTGAAGGCCGCCATCGAGAAGGCCGGTCTGCAATCGCTGAGCTTTGGCTGGAGCGCCGACGCTGACGTGCATGTGCTGCGCGCCGATATCGGCGCTGCCGGCACCGAGCTGGTTGCCGACGTGGCCGGCGAGGAAGTGCATTGCCGGATCGGCATGGCCGGGCGGCACTGGGTGAGCAATGCGCTGGCGGTGCTGGCGGCGGTGAAGGCGGCTGGCGGCGATCTGGCGGAGGCCGGCCTTGCGCTGGCCGGGCTGACCGGGTTGCCGGGGCGTGGTGCGCGGCACAGCCTGCCGGTTGCCGGCGGCGAGGCGGTGCTGATCGACGAGAGTTACAACGCCAATCCGGTTTCGATGGCGGCGGCGCTGGCGGTGCTGCGCGATGTGCCGGCGAAACGGCGGATCGCGGTGCTGGGGGCGATGCGCGAGCTGGGCCGCGAAACGCAGGCGATGCACGAGGCGCTGGGGGCGCCGATCGCCGAGGCGGGGATTTCCGAACTGGCGCTGGTGGGGCCGGAAATGCTGGCGCTGAAACTGGATGGCGCGGTGCATCTGCCCGATGCGGCGGCGGCCACCGCCTGGACGCGGGCGATCCTGCAGGAAGGCGATGTGCTGCTGGTGAAGGGTTCCAATTCGGTCGGCCTTGGTGGCCTGGTTGCAGAGCTCAGGAGGTCGGCATGATTTTCCATCTGGCGGAATGGCTGGGCTTTCCGGGGATCCTGAACGTCATTCGCTATCTGACCTTCCGCTCTGGCGCGGCGCTGATGACGGCGCTGTTTCTGGGGCTGATCATCGGGCCGCGGTTCATCCACTGGCTGCGGGCGAACCAGGGCAAGGGCCAGCCGATCCGCGAGGACGGGCCGGCAAGCCACCTGATCACCAAAAAGGGCACGCCGACAATGGGCGGGCTGATGATCCTGATCTGCCTGACGGTTTCGACCCTGCTGTGGATGGAATGGAACAAGCCGTTCGTGTGGACCGCGCTGTTCGTGACGCTGGGCTTTGGCCTGATCGGGTTCCTGGACGACTATAACAAGGTGATGAAGCGCTCGACCGCGGGGGTTTCCGGCCGGGTGCGGCTGCTGGCGGAATTCCTGATCGCCGGCTGCGCGGTCTATTATGTCTCCACCTTCTCGGGGACGACGCTGTATCTGCCGTTCCTGAAGGACGTCGGCCTGGATCTGGGCTGGTTCTATATGGCCTTTGGCGCGCTGGTGATCGTTGGCGCGGGCAATGCCGTGAACCTGACCGACGGGCTGGACGGGCTGGCGACGATGCCGGTGATCATCGCCGCCATGACCTATGGGATCATCGCCTATCTGGTGGGGAACGCCGTTTTCGCCGGTTATCTGGGCGTGCATTATGTGGCGGGCGCGGGCGAGCTGATCGTCTTTGTGGGGGCGCTGATCGGGGCGGGCCTTGCCTTCCTGTGGTTCAATGCGCCGCCGGCAGCCGTGTTCATGGGCGATACCGGCAGCCTTGCCCTGGGCGGGGCGATCGGCACCATCGCCGTCATCACCAACCATGAGCTGGTGCTGCTGGTGGTGGGCGGCCTGTTCGTGCTGGAGGCGGTGTCGGTGATCGTGCAGGTTGCCAGCTTCAAGATGACCGGCAAGCGCGTGTTCAAGATGGCGCCGATCCACCACCATTTCGAGCAGCTGGGCTGGCCGGAATCGACCGTGGTGATCCGTTTCTGGATCATTTCCTTCGTGCTGGCGCTGTCTGGCCTTGCGACGCTGAAGCTGCGCTGATGCTGGCAGCGCCCGCCCTTTCCGGACAGCAATTCGCGGTATACGGCCTGGCGCGGACCGGGCTTTCCGTGCTGCGGTTTCTGGCGCGCTCTGGTGCGACGGCGGTGGCGTGGGACGAATCCGAGGCGGCGCGGGAGAAGGCGCGGGGCGAGTTTCCGAACCTGCCGATGACGGATTTCGCTGAGCTGGAGCTGGCGGGGCTGAACGGGCTGATCGTTTCGCCCGGTGTGCCGCTGAACCGGCATCCGCTTGCCGGCCGGGCGCGGCAGGCGGGGGTGCCGATCCTCTCCGACATCGAGCTGTTCCAGCGGGTGCGGCCGACCTTGCCGGCGCATAAGGTGGCGGCCGTTACCGGGACCAACGGCAAGTCGACGACGACGGCCTTGCTGCACCATCTGCTGGCGTCTGCCGGGATACCGGCGCGGCTGGGGGGCAATATCGGCCTGCCCATACTGGACCAGCCGGCGCTGCCTGCGGGCGGGGTCTATGTGCTGGAGCTGTCGAGCTTTCAGATCGATCTGGTGCAGACGCTGGCGGTGGATGTGGCCGTCTATACCAACCTGACGCCCGATCATCTGGACCGCTATGACGGGATGGCGGGCTATGCGGCTTCGAAGCTGCGGCTGTTTCAGCTGCAGCAGCCGGGGGCGCAGGCGGTGATCGCGGTGGACGATGAATGGACGCGGGCGGCGGCCGATGCGGTGCCGGCGGGGGTTCGGGTGACGCGGGTTTCGGCTGCGGATGTCTCCGTCCACGATCAGGCGCGCTGGCCCGCCTTGCAGGGGCCGCACAACGCGCAGAACATCGCCTGCGCCGCGACGGCAGCCCGTATCCTGGGCATCGGCGGCGCAGCGATGGAGGCGGGGCTGGCGAGCTTCCCCGGCCTGCCGCACCGGATGGAGATTGTGGGGACGGTGGGCGGCGTTCGCTATGTGAACGACAGCAAGGCGACCAACCCGACCAGCGTGGCGCCGGCACTGCAGGCGTTCGAGCGGCTGCACTGGATTCTGGGCGGGCAGGCGAAGACGGCCGAGCTGGATGCCTGCCTGCCGCATCTGGGGCAGGTGAAGGCCGCCTATGTGATCGGCGAGGCGGCGCCGGTGTTTGCCGAAATCCTGAAGCCGCTGGTGCCGGTGGTGGAGGCGGGGACGCTGGAGGTGGCGGTGGCGCGGGCGGCGGCGGATGCCGCGCCCGGCGATACCGTGCTGCTGTCTCCGGCCTGCGCGTCGTTCGACCAGTTCCGCGACTATGAGGCGCGCGGGCGGGCGTTTGTTTCTCTTGTCGAAGGCTTGCGGTCATGAAGATCGGCCCCGTTACCTTTTCGTTCGGCCGGGCCGACAAGTCTCCGATGGCGCGCTGGTTCTGGACCATCGATCGGCCGCTGCTGGTGATGCTGATGGTGCTGATCGGGGTGGGGCTGATCGCTGTGGCGGCGGCTTCTCCGGCCGGGGCGCTGCGTCTGTCGGGCGGGCAGGTGCGGTTCGAGCCGCTGTTCTTCCTGCAGCGGCAGATCCTGTGGGTGCTGATGGGCCTGCCGCTGATGCTGGGCATTTCGATGCTGACGAAGGATGCCGCGCGGCGCTTTGCGCTGGGTGGCTTTGCGATGTTCCTGCTGCTGCTGGCGCTGGTGCCGGTGATCGGCGCGGAGAACAACGGCGCCCAGCGGTGGATCCAGCTGCCCGGCTTCCAGATGCAGCCGATCGAGTTTCTGAAGCCTTTCTTTGTGGTCACGACGGCCTGGCTGTTTGCGATGCGTTTCGAGGACCGGTCGCTGCCGGTGATTCCGGCGGGGGGAATGCTGCTGGCGATTATCGTCTCGTTTCTGGTGATGCAGCCCGATTTCGGGCAGGCGGCGCTGGTGATCGCCATCTGGCTGGTGCAGGCGGTGCTGGCGGGGTTGCCGCTGCTGATACTGGGGCTGGCGCTGCTGGCGGCGGTGGGCGGGCTGGTGCTGGCCTATCAGTTCGAGCCGCACGTCAGGAACCGGATCGACGGGTATCTGCACGGCGAGGGCGATACCTATCAGGTGGATCGGGCGCTGGATTGCTTTCGTTCGGGGGGGCTGTATGGCACCGGGCCGGGCGAAGGGGTGGCGAAATTCCGCCTGCCGGAGGCGCATACCGACTATATCTTTTCGGTGATCGGAGAGGAATTCGGGGCGATTGTTTGTTTCGCGCTCGCCCTACTATATCTTGCGATTGTGCTTCGGGTTCTGCTACAACTTCTGGATGAAGATGACCCGTTCACGCTGATCGCGGCGACCGGGCTTGTGGCACAATTCGGGGGTCAGGCGCTCATCAACATGAGTGTGAATTTGGCGTTGGCGCCATCCAAGGGGATGACCTTGCCATTCGTGAGCCACGGGGGATCGAGCTTTCTCGCCACCGCGGTCGCGATGGGCCTTCTGTTGTCGATCACGCGGCGCAACCGGCATCTGAAATCCTCGCCCTATCTGCAGTCGTCTTCGCTTTCGAAGGGGGGAGCGGCTGCATGAGCCTTTCCGTCCTTATAGCGGCGGGCGGAACCGGTGGTCACATGATCCCGGCGCATGCGCTTTCCGAAGAGCTGATGCGGCGTGGCCACAAGGTGACGCTGCTGACGGATGCGCGCGGGCTGCGGTTCCCGGGCCTGTTTGAGGCGGCGGACAAGCATGTGCTGGAGAGCGCCACGGCTTCGGGGATGAACCCTGTGGCCTGGGCGAAGGCGGCGGTTTCGATTCTGAGGGGCCGGCGGGCCGGGCGGCGGATTGCCGTGGATGCGCGGGCGAATGCGGTGGTGGGCTTTGGCGGCTATCCTTCGCTGCCGGGGCTGCTGGCTGGCGTGGCGCTGGGTTTGCCGATTGTGATCCATGAGCAGAATGCGGTGCTGGGGCGGGTGAACCGCCAGCTGCAGGGGCGGGTTTCGGCGATCGGGCTTTCCTATGCGACGACGCTGCGGCTGGACACGGCGAACGAGGGCAAGGCGGTGCATACCGGCAATCCGGTGCGGCCGGCGATCCTGGCGGCGCGCGACGTCGCCTTTGATGCGCCGACGGCCGACAAGCCCTTCCGGCTGCTGGTGGTGGGCGGCAGCCAGGGGGCGCGGATCCTGGGGCGGCTGGTGCCGGAGGCTGTGGCGACCTTGCCGGCCGAATTGCGGGCGCGGTTGCGGGTGGAGCAGCAGTGCCGGGCGGAGGATCTGTCGCCGGTGCTGGCGGCCTATGAAGCGGCGGGCGTGGAGGCGGATTGCCAGACCTATTGGGCGGACCTGCCGGAGCGGCTGGCGAAGTCGCATCTGGTGATCAGCCGTTCGGGCGCCTCGACGATGGCGGAGCTGATGGCGGCCGGGCGGCCGGCCATACTGATCCCCTTTGCGGCGGCCACCGACGATCACCAGACGGTGAATGCGGCCGGGTTCGTTTCGGCAGGGGCGGGGATGCTGCTGCCGGAGGCCGAGGCGAATGCGGCGAAGCTGGCCGGGCATCTGCGGGGTTTCATGGGTTCGCCCGAGGCATTGCAGGGGGCGGCGGCTGCGGCGCGGTCGCTGGGGATTCCGGATGCGGCGGCGCGGCTGGCGGATCTGGTGGAGCATGAAGTGCGGGCGCTGGCGCGCGATGGCGCGGCAAGGGTGGCGGCATGAGCCGGGCTGGTTTCACCACCGATGTGGGGCCGATCCACTTCATCGGCATCGGCGGCATCGGCATGTCCGGCATTGCCGAGGTGATGGCCAATCTGGGCTTTGCCGTGCAGGGCAGCGACATTGCCGAGGGCTATGTGGTGCAGGGGCTGCGCGACAAGGGCATCCAGGTGATGATCGGCCACAAGGCCGAGAATCTGGGCGATGCGGCGGTGGTGGTGGTGTCTACCGCGATCAAGCGTGGCAACCCGGAAGTCGACCTGGCGCTGGAGCGGCGGATTCCGGTGGTGCGGCGGGCGGAGATGCTGGCCGAGCTGATGCGGCTGAAATCGACCGTGTGTGTCGCGGGGACGCACGGCAAGACGACGACGACCTCGATGGTGGCGGCGCTGCTGGATGCGGGCGGGCTGGACCCGACCGTTATCAACGGCGGCATCATCAACAGCTATGGTTCCAACGCCCGGCTGGGCGACGGCGAGTGGATGGTGGTGGAGGCCGACGAGAGCGACGGCAGCTTCCTGCGCCTGCCGCCCACCTATGCCATCGTGACGAATATCGATCCCGAGCACCTGGATCATTACGGCGACTTCGAGGTGGCGAAGGCGGCGTTCCGGACGTTCATCCAGAAGGTGCCTTTCTATGGCGCCGCCGTGCTGTGCCTGGACCATCCGGAAGTGCAGGCGATGCTGCCGAGCGTTTCTGACCGGCGGATCATCACCTATGGCTTTGCGGGCCAGGCGGATATTCGCGGCGACCGGGTGGAGCCGGTGCCGGGTGGCAATCGCTTTGACGTGACCTTGCGCACCTTTGGCACGGAGGAGCGCCAGTATGAAGGCCTCGTGCTGCCGATGCCGGGGCGGCACAATGTGCTGAACGCGCTGGCGGCGATTGGCGTGGCGGACCAGCTGGGGCTGAGCGAAGCGCAGATCCGCGAGGGCTTCTCGCGCTTCTCCGGCGTGAAGCGGCGCTTCACCAAGGTGGGCGAAGTGGCGGTTGCCGGCGGCGAGCCGGTGACGGTGATCGACGATTACGGCCATCACCCGGTGGAAGTGAAGGCGGTGCTGGCGGCGGCGCGCGAGGGTGCGCGGGCGAAGGTGATCGCGGTGGTGCAGCCGCATCGCTATACGCGGCTGCGCGATCTGTTCGAGGATTGGCGGAGCGCGTTCAACGATGCCGATGCGGTTGTGGTGGCGCCGGTCTATGCGGCGGGCGAGCAGCCGATTGACGGGATCAGCCATGAGAGTTTGGCCGAGGCGCTGAAGCGCAGTGGGCACAGGCAGGTGCTGACGATTTCGGGCGAAGGTGAGCTGGCCTCGACCATCGCGCCGCTGCTGGGTGCGGGTGACATGGTGATCTGCCTTGGGGCGGGCGACATCACCAAATGGGCTTCGCATCTGGCGGCTGACCTTGCGAATGCGGGTGTCGCATGATGGCGCTGCAGGAACGCCCCGTGCAGATGCCGGAGCCCGTGGGCAAGCTGACGGCCGACGCGCCGCTGGCGCCTTTGCTGTGGTTCAAGTCCGGTGGGCCGGCGGAGTTTCTGTTCGAGCCGAAGGATGCCGCTGATCTGGCGGCCTTCCTTGGCGGGCTGTCGCCGGCGATGCCGGTGATGGCGCTGGGGCTGGGATCGAACCTGATCGTGCGCGATGGCGGGGTGCCCGGCGTGGTGGTGCGGCTGGGCAAGGCGTTCGGCAAGGTGGCGCAGCTGGACGCGGTGACCGTGCGTTGCGGCGGCGGGGCTTCGGGGATTGCGGTTTCGTCTGCGGCGCGGGATGCGGGCATTTCGGGCCTTGAGTTTCTGCGCGGGATTCCCGGGACGGTTGGCGGCTTCGTGCGGATGAATGGCGGCGCCTATGGGCGGGAAGTGGCTGACATATTGGTCGAGGCGGACGTGGTGCTGCGCTCGGGTGAGCTGGTGACGCTGCCGGTGCAGGCGCTGGGCTATACCTATCGGCATAGCGAATTGCCCGAGGGCTGCGTTGTGGTGGGGGCGACCTTCCGGGGTGTGCCGGGCGAGAAGCTGGCGATTCAGGCGGAGATGGACCGGATTGCGGCTGCGCGCGAGGAATCGCAGCCGTTGCGGACGAAGACGGGGGGTTCGACATTCAAGAACCCGGATGGGCACAAGGCCTGGGCGCTTATCGATGCCGCCGGCTGCCGCGGGCTGAAGCTGGGCGGGGCGCAGGTTTCGGAAAAGCACACGAACTTCCTGATCAATACCGGCGACGCCACTTCGGCGGATATCGAGGCGCTGGGCGAGGAAGTGCGCCGACGGGTGAAGGCGCATTCGGGGGTGACGCTGGAGTGGGAAATTCAGCGGGTAGGTGACGCGGCATGAGAGTGACTGTCCTCATGGGTGGCCCGGAGGCGGATGCCGACCAGCGGAAAACTCCAGCCGCCCATCGGCGCGAGGTTGACGCATGAGGGTGACTGTCCTGATGGGCGGCTGGTCTGCCGAGCGCGAGGTTTCGCTGGTGTCCGGTGCGGGGATTGCACAGGCGGCGCGGTCTTTGGGGCATAGCGTTACCGAGCTGGATATGGGCGCGACGCCGGCAGACGGCGCCACGCTCGCGGCCCGGTTGTTGGCGACGAAGCCGGATGTGGTGTTCAACGGGCTGCATGGCACGCCGGGTGAAGACGGCACCGTGCAGGGGATGATGGACCTGCTGGGGCTGCGCTATACCCATTCGGGGGTGACGGCTTCGGCGGTCGCCATCGACAAGGAACTGACGAAGAAGATGCTGGTGCCGGCTGGTGTGCGCATGCCGGGCGGGCGGATTGTTTCGAGCGAGAGCCTGTATGACGGCGACCCGCTGGAGCGGCCCTATGTGCTGAAGCCGGTGAACGAGGGGTCTTCGGTGGGCGTCGCCATCGTGACCGCCGAGAGCAATTACGGATCGCCGATTGCGCGCAATGTGCCGGGGCCGTGGCAGGATTTCGCCGAGCTGCTGGCCGAGCCGTTCATCGCCGGGCTGGAGCTGACGGTGGCCGTGCTGGAGAGCGAGACCGGGACCGCCGAGCCGCTGGCAGTGACCGAGCTGAAGCCTTTGACCGGTTTCTATGATTACGAGGCGAAATATACCGACGGGAAGACGGTGCATGTCTGCCCGGCGGAGATCCCCGCCGAAGTGGCCGAGGCGGCATTGAGCCAGGCGGCGCTGGCGCACAAGGTGCTGGGCTGCCGGGGGGTTTCGCGGGCGGATTTCCGCTATGATCCGGCGCAGGGGAAGAACGGGCTGTTCCTGCTGGAAGTGAATACGCAGCCGGGGATGACGCCGCTGAGCCTGGTGCCCGAGCAGGCGAAGGCGCGCGGCATGAGCTATGAGGCGCTAGTCGGGCGCTTGATCGAAAGGGCTTTGGCATGAGCCGGAAGCCCCAGCCCAGGAAGCGCGCTGCGCCGCAGGCTGCGCCTGTGGCGTTGCCGTTGGCGCCGCGCACGGTTTGGAAGCTGATCGTTGGCGGTTTTGCCATCGTTGGCGCTACGGGGGCGGCGATTTGGGCGATTGCGGCGGGGGTTCCGCGCGACGTGTCGATGGCGGCTGCCACTGCCAGTTCGCAGGCGGGCTTCGTGGTGCGGCAGGTGGATATCCAGGGTGCGCGCAACCAGCCGCGGCTGTCGATCTATCGCGAGGTGCTGGAGGGCGGCTCGGATTCGATGCTGCTGGCCGACCTGCCCGCGGTGCGTGCGCGGCTGAAGGAACTGCCCTGGGTGAAGGATGCCGATGTGCAGCGGCGCTGGCCGGACCGGCTGGAAGTGCGGGTGCTGGAGCGCAAGCCCGCCGCGCTGTGGCAGGTGCATGGCCGCATGCGGCTGATCGATGACGAGGGCGTGGTGCTGCCGGCGGGCGATCTGGGGCAGTTTTCCGGCCTGCCGCTGCTGGTGGGTGCCGGCGCGCAGCACGAGGCGGCGATGCTGCTGAAGCTGGTGGCGACGCAGCCGCAGCTGGCGGGCGATATCGAGGCGGCGCAGTGGATCGGCGGGCGGCGCTGGGATCTGCGGATGAAATCGGGCGAGACGATTGCCCTGCCCGAAGGGGTGGCGGCGAACGCCGCGCTGATGCGCTTTGCGGAGATCCACCGGGAGACGCCCTTGCTGGGGCGCGGATTCGTGCGGTTCGACTTGCGCCTGCCGGACAAGATGGTGGTGCGCGTGGGCGGGGAGCCGGGGCAGCCGGTGAAGCCGCGCACCAGGCCGCAGCCTGTGCAGCCGCAGGTGCAGCCAACCCCGGAAGCGGTGCAGCCGGCGCCTGCGCCCGCGGCGCAGCAGACGGCGCGGTTCAATCCTGAGTCGACGGAGGTGGTGATCTGATGGCGGTCGCGGTTCTCAATCCCACCCAGCTGTTGAAGCCGCGCGCCGAGCGGGTGATTGCGGCGATCGACGTGGGGTCTTCGAAGGTGGCGGCGCTGGTGGCGATGGCCGACGGCGAGAATATGCCGCGGGTGATCGGGGCCGGGGTGCGTGCTTCGAACGGGCTGAAGCGCGGGCTGGTGGCCGACATGGCGAAGACCGAGGCGGCGATCCGGGCGGCGATGATGCAGGCGGAAAAGGCGGCCGGAGTCGAGATCGAGAGCGTGCTGGTGAACCTGTCGGCCGGCGGGCTGGACAGCGATGTGACCTCTGTGGAGATCGACATCGCCGGGCACAAGATTTCCGAAGTGGACATGGATGCGCTGCTGAAGGCCGGGCGGGCGCGTATCGACGAGACGATTTCGCGGGCCGGGCGCTCTACGCTGCACGCCGAGCCGACGCTGTACACGATCGACGGGCTGGACGGGGTGACCAATCCGCGCGGCTTTCATGCGGACCGGCTGGCGGTGGATATTCATGTGCTGACGGCGGCGACGCCGCCTTGCCGCAACCTCGATCTGGCTGTGCGCAACGCGCATCTGGATGTGGAGGCGATCGTTGCCTCTGGCGTGGCGTCATCGGCGAGCGTGCTGAACAGCGAAGAGCGGGAGCTGGGCGTTGCCGTGGTCGAGATCGGCGCCGGGGTTACGACCGTTGCGGTGCATGGCGGCGGCATGCTGGCGGGGCTGGTTTCCATTCCGATGGGGGCAGGCGACATCACCGCCGATATCGCGTCGAGCTTTGCCACGCGACGGGCTGCGGCCGAGCGGCTGAAGACGCTGTCGGGGGCAGCGACCTCTTCGCCGCGCGATAATCACGATATGGTGGAAGTGCCGCCGCTGGACCCCGACGACGGGCAGGAAAGCCGGCGCATTCCGCGCTCGGAGCTGATCGCGGTGATCCGCGCCCGGCTGGACCTGCTGTTTGGCGAAGTGGACAGCGCGCTGAAGGAAATCGGCTTTACCGGGGCCGCCGGGCGGCAGGTGGTGCTGACGGGCGGCGGCGCGGAGCTGCGCGGCATTGCCGATTTTGCGCAGGGGGCGCTGTCGCGGAACGTGCGCATCGGCCGCCCGCGTGGGCTGGCCGGCCTGCCCGAGGCGCAGTCGACCGCTGCCTTTGCCACTTTGGCGGGGATGATCCTGCACGGCAGCCAGCCGCGCCTCGATCTTGCCCGCATGCCGGTTTCGCGCGGCGGCCGGGGTGGGCGGCCGCAACCGAAGAATGCCTTTTTCCGCCTGCTCGACCAGTTGAAACGCCAGATCTGATGAGGGAGCCTTCCATGTCCTTTGATTTCGTCCAGCCCAGCCTTGTGGAGCTGAAGCCGCGCATCTCCGTTATCGGCGTGGGTGGCGCGGGCGGCAACGCCGTGCACAACATGATCAACGACGGCCTGCAGGGCGTCGATTTCGTGGTGGCCAACACCGATGCGCAGGCGCTGGCGCTGTCGGCTGCGGAAAACCGCATCCAGCTGGGCCTGAAGATCACGCAGGGCCTTGGGGCGGGGGCGCGGCCGGAGATCGGTGCTGCGGCTGCCGAGGAAGCGCTGGCCGAGATCGACCAGTTCCTGGAAGGCGTGCACATGTGCTTCATCACCGCCGGCATGGGCGGCGGCACCGGCACGGGTGCGGCCCCGGTGGTGGCGCGGGCTGCGCGCGAGCGGGGCGTGCTGACGGTGGGTGTGGTGACCAAGCCCTTTGCCTTTGAAGGGCTGAAGCGGATGCGGTCGGCCGAGGAGGGCATTGCCGAGCTGCAGCGCCATGTGGACACGCTGATCGTGATCCCGAACCAGAACCTGTTCCTGATCGCCAACCAGCAGACCACCTTCAAGCAGGCCTTTGCCATGGCCGACCAGGTGCTGAACCAGGGCGTGCGCGGCATCACCGACCTGATGATGCTGCCGGGCCTTATCAACCTGGATTTCGCCGACGTGCGCACCGTGATGAGCGAAATGGGCAAGGCGATGATGGGCACCGGCGAAGCCGAAGGCGACCGTCGGGCGATCGAGGCGGCGGAGAAGGCGATCTCCAACCCGCTGCTGGATGAAGTGAGCCTGCGCGGCGCCAAGGCGGTGATCATCAACATCACCGGCGGCGACGACCTGGGGCTGATGGAAGTGGAAGAAGCCGCCCAGCATATCCGCGAGATGGTGGACCCGGATGCCAACATCATCGTCGGATCGGCCTTCAACGACAATCTGAACGGCAAGATGCGCGTGAGCGTTGTCGCGACCGGCATCGAATCGACGCAGGGCGCTCTGCCCGGTCTGCAGCCTGCGGCGCGGACCACGGCGACGGGTTCGATGTTCGGCGGGCCGCGCGTGGTGCCGGCGGCAGCGCCCGGCGCCGGTGAGATCGCCCCCGAGCCGACGCCGCCGAATGGCGGTGGCAATGGCGGCGGCGGCGGCGGCGGTTTCCGCCAGACCTCGCCGGCGAGCGGGCCGATGGCGGCCGGCATCTTCGGAACGCCGGGCAACACCTTCCGCCCGGCAGCGAGCGCTGCACCGCTGGCCGAAGACGGCGGCTTTACCGACGAGGATATTCTGGAGCTGGACGAGCCGCTGGCGAGCCCGGTGGAGCCCGAAGCCGTTGCCGAGCCGGACTTCCTGCCCGAAGCCGAGCCGGTGATCGCCGAGCTGCCGCTGGCGCCGCCGGCACGGCTGGAGCTGCCCGAGCCCGAGCGGATCGCCGCTGCCCAGCCCGATCCCGCACCGCAGGTGCCGGAACGCCGGCAGACGCTGTTCGAGCGGATGATGGACATGGCCCGCCGCCCCAAGGAGGAAGCCACCCCTCCGCAGACGCTGGCGCCGGAGCCCGAGGTTGAAGCGGAAGATGACGAAACGCGCATTCCGCCGTTCATGCGTCGCCAACGTAACTGAGGTCGCAAAAGCCAAGAAAGCCTTCGTGCAAGAGGGCGCTGAGGGGCGGTTCCGAAAGGGACCGCCCTCTTTCTATAAGGCCAGCTTGCCGGTGCCGTGGCGTGCCCCTACCTTCGCGGCCGTGAACGCAGAATATGATCGCCTTGTGGCCGAGGCCCCCTATGGCCATTCCGAACGCCTGTCGCCGCTGGTTCGCCGGGTGCTGGCGCACAACCCCTCGCCCTTCACCTTTCTGGGAACCGGCACCTATATCGTGGGCACGGGGACGGTGGCGATCATCGACCCCGGCCCGGCCGACCCGGCGCATCTGGAGGCGGTTGCTGCCGCCGTCGCGGGGGAGACGGTTTCGCATTACCTCATCACCCATACCCATATGGATCATTCGCCCGGGGCGCTGCCGCTGCAGGCGAAGCTGGGCGGGGTGATAGCCGGCTGTGCGCCGCTGGCGCTTTCGGATGACGGGCCGCGCGCGGATGCGGGCTTCGATCCCGACTATGCGCCCGATCTGGTGCTGGCCGATGGCGAGGCGGTTTCCGCACCGGGCTGGACCTTGCGGGCGGTCGCCACGCCCGGGCATACCTCCAACCATCTGTGCTTTGCGCTGGAAGAGGAAGAGGTGCTGTTTTCCGGCGACCATGTGATGGGCTGGTCGACGACGGTCGTCGCGCCGCCGGATGGCGACATGGCGGCCTATATGGCGTCGCTCCGGCTGCTCGTGGATCGCAGCGACAAGCGATATTATCCGACCCACGGGGCGCCCGTGGAGGAGCCGCAACGCTTCGTGCGCGGGCTGGTGGCGCACCGTCGCCAGCGGGAGGCGCAGATCGTGGGGCTGCTGAAGCATGGCCCGCGCGAGATTTCGGAGATGGTGGAGCGCATGTATGCGACGATCGACAGGCGGTTGTGGCCGGCGGCCGGGCGCAGCGTGCTGGCGCATCTGATCGATTTGCAGGCGCGCGGGCAGGTGGAGCGCGTTGGCGACCGCTGGGAGGCAGCTGCGGCATGAGGAAGATCCTTACCTTCGTCGGCGTGGTGGCGCTGGTCGCGGCCATCGTGCTGGGCGTCGCCGGGCATGACCGGCGGCAGCAGTTCTGCGTGCGGATCGGGCTGTGCGACGACAGCAGCCTGATGGGAGCGATGCTGATTTCCGTGCAGCGGCAGCAGAAGCTGACGGTGCTGGCGGCGCGGCTGGTGGCGCCGGTTACCTCTTCGCGGGATACCACGCTGGGGCCGATCACCGTTGCGACGACGCGGCAGACGGCGATCCTCCCGGCGCGGGTCGACTATGTGCTCGATCTGTCGGCGATGCAGGAGGGCGACCTCAGTTGGGACGAGGCGTCGCAAACGCTGCGGGTGAAGCGGCCGGCGGTGAAGGTGGCCGAGCCGGTGATCGATTGGGCGCGGGCGGAGGTTTATGAGGACGGCAATTTTGCCACCGCGCTGACGACGGTGAGCGACAATCTGCGCCGGGACAATGCGCAGAAGGCCCCGGGACTGTTCATGGCGCAGGCGCGGGCGCCGGAGCTGCTGCGGCAGGCCGACGATGCGGCCGATGCGGCGCTGGAGACGCTGTTTCGCATGCCGCTGGTGGCGTCCGGCTATGCCGATGCAAAGGTGGTGGTAACGACCTGAGGGACGGGCTTCCGGAGCGAGGCGCGTTCCGACGGCGTCAGAAGCGGGTGACGAGGCCGAGGCTGAAGGCGTGGTTCATCGGCTTGTCGCCGACGGCGATGGCCTGGTTGAGATAGCCCGCCTCCAGCGTGAGGGTATCGGCGAGCGGAATGCCGAGGCCGGCAAAGGTGCGGATCTGGTTGAAGCCGGTGGGGGCGCGGTTGATCGGGCGGTTCAGCAGGAAATAGACTTCGCTGTGGACGATGCCCTGCAGGCCCTTCGGCCCGTGCAGCGGGATATTCAGCCGGACCTGCTGGCGCAGGCGGTGGGCGACAGGGTCGCTGCCCTCGAACATGCGGTGCTCCAGCCGGGTGCGGCCGACCAGCCGTGCCTTGCCGATGCCTGCGATCGGATAGCTCGCCTGTTCGAAGATGCGATGTTCGTGTGCGACGGCGCCCGAAAGGCTTTCGGTGCGGACATAGCTGTAGCCGGCGCCGACGATTGCGCCGGGGGCAAAGCGCCAGCCGAGGCCGCCGCGCAGCTGGAAATGCCCGAGGTGGCCGGCGTTGTCGTAGAAGCGGGCGTTGGTATCGAAATAGCCGGCCAGCTCTCCCTTCAGCTGGCCGCTGGCGGCGTAGGACAGCCATAGCTGGGCGTCGTCGTCTGCCAGCGCCGGCCGGGCGGCGATCGTGGCGGCGAGCGCCAGGGCGAAGGCGAGGCCGGGCAGGCGGATCATGCGAGGTCTTTTCCCTGGTTGCGGCCGGGCGGCCGGGGTTCGGCGGCAGGCTTGCGGTATTCCTGACAGAAGGATGACGTCCAGCCAATTTTCGGGCTTCGGGCGGCGGCGCCCCTGTTCAGGGCTGCCGGAAACCGCCAGATCGGCGACATGCCCGAACCCGTCGCCAGCGCCGTTCCTTCGCCCTGCCGCAACATCTGCGTGGTGAAGCGCGGGCTGTGCACGGGGTGCTGGCGGACGCTGGACGAGATCGCAGCCTGGCCGACTGCATCCGATCCGGAGCGAAGGGCGATAATTCAGCGCGCAAACAGCCGGAATCCGCGCTGAGCGGCGGATCGACTCTTGGCGCAAATGCCGACACTCGCTAGGACTTGACCATGTCGCCCCTGAAGATCGCGCCCTCGCTGCTGTCCGCCGATTTCGCCCGTCTGGGCGAGGAGGTGCGCGCCATCGATGCGGCCGGCGCCGACTGGATCCATGTGGACGTGATGGACAATCATTTCGTCCCCAATCTGACGATCGGGCCGATGGTGGTGAAGGCGCTGCGGCCGCATTCCGCCAAGCCCTTTGACGTGCACCTGATGGTGACGCCGGTGGACGCGCTGGTGGAGAGTTTTGCGGAAGCAGGCGCCGATATTCTTTCCGTGCATCCGGAATCCGGGCCGCACCTGCACCGCACGCTGATGCGGATCAAGGCGCTGGGGAAGCAGGCGGGGGTGGTGCTGAACCCGTCGACGCCGGTGAGCGCCCTGGACCATGTGGTGGACCTTCTCGACCTGGTGCTGGTGATGAGCGTGAACCCCGGTTTCGGCGGGCAGAGCTTCATTGAATCGGCGCTGCCCAAGATCGAGACGTTGCGGCGGCTGGTGGATGCCAGCGGCAAGGCCATCGAGATCGAGGTGGACGGCGGGGTCGATGCGGGCAATGTCGGGCGGCTTGCTGCGGCCGGGGCGACGGTGGTGGTCGCCGGCACCGCCACCTTCCGCGGGGGCGAAGCGAAATATGCCGACAACATAAGGGCGCTGAAGGGCAATTGATGACCGAGGAAGCCAACTCCCAGCTTCGTTTGACACGGGATCTGGGGGATCGCGGCCCCTCGCTGAGCCAGCGCTTGTCGGATCGGCTGGATCGCTTGTCCTTTGCCTCGCCCTTTCACCGGATGCGGCTGAAGGGGCGCTATCCGCTGAAGCTGGTCGCGGTGCCGGAAGACCCCATTCCCGGAGATCCGGCCATCGGCCAGCGGCTGAAGGGCGGCCGGCTTTTTCGGGATGGCTATGGGCAGGGAATGCTGGAGGCGCGGCTGGATGCGCCCGATGCGCCGGCGAGCTGGCGGCAGTGGGTGCATGGCTGGGGCTGGCTGCGCGATCTGGCCGCGGTTGAGGAGCTGAACGCCAGCGAGATCCGTCGCGCCGAGGCGCTGGCGAAGCGCTGGCTGGCGCATTACCACGAGTATGACGAGGAGGGCTGGGAGCCCTCTGCCACTGGCCGGCGGGTGCTGATGGCCTGCCTCCATGCGCCGCTGGTGATGCCGGGGCACGACCATATCCATCGCTCGGCGGTGCTGAACGGCATTGCCCGCTGGGCGCGGCATCTGGAGCGGGCTGCGCCGCGCATGCAGCCGGGGATTGGCAAGCTGGAGGCGCTGGCGGGGCTGGTGGGCAGCGCGCTGATCCTGCCGGGCGGCGACGAGCGGCATGGCCGGGCCGAGGCGTTGCTGGGGGAGGCGCTGGCGGCGCTGCTGGCGGAAGATGGGTCGGCGCTGGCCCGCTCGCCTCTGGAGCTGGCGCGGATCGGCGACCTGATGCTGACGCTGTCGGCCTTTCATGCGGCGCGGGCGCACCGGCCTTCGCCGCTGATTGCCCGCACGCTGGAGCAGGTGCGGACCGGCTTGGGCATGCTGTCGATGGGCGATGACCAGCCTTCGCCCTGGCATGGCGGCCAGCCCAGCCGGGCGCAGCTGCGGCGGCTGGGGGTGCAGCCGATTCCACAACCGCCGGGCAAGGGTTCGGGTTTCCAGCGGCTTTCGGCCGGCACCTTGACGCTGATGATGGACGCCGGGCCTCCGCCGCCGACGCGGGTGTCGACGCAGGCGCATGCCTCTACGCTGGCGTTCACGCTGACCGACGGCAAGCGTTCGCTGATCGTGAGCTGCGGCGGCGGGCAGGGCGAAGGCGGGGTGCGGCAGTTGCCGGCCGAGCTGGCGATGGGGCTGCGCTCCACCGCCGGGCACAGCACGCTGGTGCTGGCCGACACGAACAGCAGCCGGCTGCCCGATGGCGGGCCGCGCAAGCTGGGCGGGGTGGAGGAAGTGCTGGTCGATGCCCGATCCTCGCTGGAGGGGCATTGGCTGGAGGGTCGGCACGATGGGTGGCGCCGGCGCTTTGGGGTGGATCATCTGCGCCGGCTGTGGATGTCGCCGGACGGGACCGACCTGCGGGGCGAGGACCAGCTGATCCCGTCCGGGCGGGGGCTGGCGCTGAACCGCCCGAAGGGGCCGCTGCCGGTTGCCATCCGCTTTCATCTGGGGCCGGGCGCCACGGCGACGCCGACGCAGGACGGGCGCGGGGCGCTGGTGGTGCTTCCCGGGGCGCGGGCGGGGCAGGACATTGCCTGGGCGTTTCGGACGAGCTTCAACCATGCGCCGGGGAAGCTGAGCATCGAGCCGAGCCTGTTCCTCGATTCCGAGGGCGTCATCCACGAGATCCAGCAGATCCTGCTGACGACCTTGCTGGAGCCGGGGGCGACGGGCGATGTCAGCTGGAGCTTCAAGCGGCAGGTGAAGGCGGGCTGAGGGGCTGCATGGCAGCCCCGAACTTGCGATTCGGGGCCAGCTAGGGCACCGGCAGGGAAAATTTTCCTTGGAAGAGTACCGATGACCACAACCCTCCCCATTCGCCGGGCGCTGCTGTCCGTTTCCGACAAGACCGGGCTCGTCGCGTTTGCGCAGGCGCTGGCCGCGCATGGCGCCGAGCTGCTTTCCACAGGCGGCACGGCAAAGGCGCTGCGCGGCGCGGGGCTGACGGTGATCGACGTTTCCGACCATACCGGCTTCCCCGAGATGATGGACGGGCGGGTGAAGACGCTGCACCCGAAGGTGCATGGCGGGCTGCTGGCGCTGCGCGACGATGCGGGGCACCAGGCCTCTGCCGCCGAGCATGGCATTGCACCGATCGATATGGTGGTGATCAACCTCTATCCGTTCGAGGCGACGGTGGCGAAGGGCGCGCCGCGCCAGGACGTGATCGAGAATATCGACATCGGCGGGCCTTCGATGGTGCGGTCGGCGGCGAAGAACCATGGGTTTGTGGCGTGCGTGACGGATGCGGCGGACTATGGGGCACTGGCCGACGAGCTGGCGGGTGGCGGGCTGAGCCTTGCTACGCGCAAGCGTCTGGCGGCGAAGGCGTTTCAGGCGACGGCGGCCTATGATGCGGCGATTGCCAGCTGGTTTGCCTTTGCCGATCAGGGCGAGATGTTTCCCGCGGTGCTGCCGCTGGCGGTACGGCGGGTGCAGGAGCTGCGCTATGGCGAGAACCCGCACCAGATGGCGGCGCTCTATGCCGCCTCTGCGGTGCCGATGGGGATTGCCGGGGCAGAGCTGGTGCAGGGCAAGGCGCTCTCCTATAACAATATCGGCGATGCGGATGGGGCGCTGTCGCTGATTTCCGAGTTTCACGACCAGGCGCCGACGGTGGCGATCATCAAGCACGCCAATCCGTGCGGGGTGGCGACGGCCGATACGCTGGCGGCGGCCTATCGCGAGGCGAAGGCCTGCGATCCGGTTTCGGCCTTTGGCGGGATCATCGCGCTGAACCGGGTGCTGGATGCGGAAACGGCTGCCGTCATCACCGAGCTGTTCACCGAGGTGATCATTGCGCCGGGGGCCGACGAAGCGGCGAAGGCGATTGTCGCGAAGAAGCCGAATCTGCGGCTGCTGATTGCGCCGCTGGCGAATCCGGCGCGGCCGGGGCTGGTGCTGAAGACGGTGTCGGGCGGACTGCTGGTGCAGAGCCGCGACAATCTGCTGATGGGGGAGCTGACCGTGGTGACGAAGCGCCAGCCGACGGCGCAGGAGCTGGCCGACATGGCCTTTGCCTGGACGGTGGCGAAGCATGTGAAATCGAACGCGATCGTCTATGCGAAGGATGGGGCGACGGCCGGCATCGGCGCCGGGCAGATGAGCCGGCTGGACAGCGCGCGCATTGCCGCGTGGAAGGCGCGCGATGCGGCGGAGGCGGCCGGTTGGGCCGAGCCGAAGACGTTGGGCAGCGCTGTTGCTTCCGATGCATTCTTCCCGTTTGCCGATGGGCTGATTGCGGCCGCCGAGGCCGGTGCCACCGCCGTAATCCAGCCGGGCGGTTCGATGCGGGACGCCGAGGTGATTGCTGCCGCCGACGAGCGCGGACTGGCGATGGCCTTTACCGGCCTTCGGCATTTCAACCACTGATGGTCCCGGCGGAACGCCGCGAGCGCGACTGCGCGCCGGCGGTCAGGCCGAACTCGATGGGTCTTCCCCATCGAGCCCTGGAGAAGGCGTGCTGAACCTGCCCGCCAGCTACCGGGCCGTATTCTGGATGGTGTTGAGCTGTGCCTCGTTCGCGGGGCTGTGGGTGCTGATCCGGCTTGCGTCGCAGGAGCTGCACCCCTTTGCCGTGGTGGTGTGGCGGAACTTCATCGGGCTGTTGTGGCTGACGCCGATGCTGCTGATGAACCCCGGCCTCATCAGGCTGGACCGGTTGCGCGGGCATATGCGCCGGGCGGCTTCGGGGGTGATCGCCACCTTTGCCACCTTCTATGCGGTTTCGAATGCGCCGATGGCGAATGTGCTGGCCATCAACTATACGGCGCCGCTGTTTGCGACCATCGGCGCCATGCTCTTTCTGGGGGAGAAGGTGCGCTGGGTGCGCGGGCTGGCGCTGGCGGTCGGCTTTCTGGGGATGCTGCTGGTGCTGCGGCCGGGCAGCACGGAGATGACGCCGGGCCTGTGGGCAGCGATTGTTTCGGCGCTGGCGACGGCGCTGTCGCTGATCGCCATCAAGGCATTGACCGGGATCGACGATGCCCGTGCGGTGGCCGCGTGGAGCTTCATCCTGACGACTCCGGTTTCGATGGTTCTGGCGATCCCCTTCTGGTCGTGGCCGACGGCGCAGCTGTGGCCGATCCTGATCGGCATCGGCGGCTGTGCCGCCCTGGGGCAGCTGTCGCTGTCGAAGGCGTTTGCGCTGGCCGATGCCAGTGCGGTGATGCCGTTCGATTTCGTGCGCTTTGGCCTCATCACGCTGGCGGGGATCACCATCTTTGGCGAGCGCTATGATTTCCTGACCATCGTCGGCGGCTCGATCATCCTGGCGGCCTCGATCACGCTGGCGCTGCGCGAACGGGCGCTGAACCGGGCGCAGGGGCAGGCCGGTTCGCCCGATACCTGATACTTAGGGGCGGTTTGGCGTGGCTGTGCGGCGGCGTAAGGCAGGGGCCGCAATTCTTATCGGGAGATAGACATGGAACTTCAGGGTTTGTCGGCGGTGGTTACCGGCGGTGCATCGGGGCTGGGCGCTGCGACGGCGCGGCTGCTGGCCGCGAATGGCGTGAAGATCGCCATTTTCGACATGAACGCCGAGAAGGGCGAGGCGATGGCGGCCGAGCTGGGCGGCGTGTTCTGCAATGTGAACGTGACCGACGATGCCAGCGTCGACGCCGGCTTTGCCAAGGCGCGCGCCGCCATCGGGCAGGAGCGTATCCTGATCAACTGCGCCGGCACCGGCAACGCCATCAAGACTGCCAGCCGGGCCAAGGAAACCGGGGAAATCAAGCATTTCCCGCTGGACGCCTTCAACCTGATCATCCAGATCAACCTGGTCGGCACCTTCCGCTGCATCGCGAAGTCTGCTGCGGGCATGATGACGCTGCCGCCGCTCAACGAGCTGGGCGAGCGCGGGGCGATCGTGAACACCGCCTCTGTCGCGGCTGAAGACGGCCAGATCGGCCAGGCTGCCTATTCCGCCTCGAAGGGCGGGGTTGTCGGGATGACGCTGCCGATCGCGCGCGACCTTTCCGCCGAGGGCATTCGCGTGAACACGATCCTGCCGGGAATCTTCAACACGCCGCTGCTGCAGGGCGCGCCGGACAATGTGAAGGCCGCGCTTGGCGCTTCGGTGCTGTATCCCAAGCGCCTGGGCAATCCGGAAGAATATGCCGGACTGGCGCTGGAGATGGTGCGCAACTCCTACTTCAACGGCGAGGATGTGCGTCTGGACGGCGGCATCCGCATGGCGCCGCGCTGATCCATGGGAAGAGGCGCGGCCTTTCGACCGCGCCTCCCTCCCAACCCGATTGGGAAACGGGCGCCGGCCGGATCCTGTCCGGCCGGCGCTGTCTGTTTTCAGGCAGCGTTACTTCTCGTCGCTGCTGCCTTCCTCAACTTCAGCGGGGGCCTGCACGGCGGCTTGCGCCGCGGAGGTGGGCAGCATCACCGTATCGATGGCGTGGATGACGCCGTTCGACGCAGCGATGTCGGCCTTGACCACGGTCGCGCCGTTAACCTTGACCCCACTTGCCCCGTCGAGCGCGAGCTTGCCGCCGCCCAGAGCCGTCATTTCTCCGGCCTTGCCGGCGAAATAGTCCGCCTTGGCCTGGCCATCGACGACGTGGTTCTGCAGCAGCGTGCGCAGCTGCTCCTTGTTGGCCGGCTGCATCAGCGAGGCGAGCTGCTCGGGCGGCAGCTTGGCGAAGGCCGCGTCAGTCGGCGCGAAGAAGGTGTAGGGGCCGGCAGCCGACAGTTCCTGGGTGAGGCCGGCGGCCTCGATCGCCTTGGTCAGCGTCGAGAATTCGCCGTCTGCCCTGGCGGTGGCGACGATGTTCGCCGTGCCGGCCTGGGTCGCGGCGGGGGCCGCGGCGGTCTTGGCTTCCGTGGCGGCAAGCGCAGGGCCGGCCGCGAGGGCAAAGGCGGCGGTTGCCGCCAGCAAAATGGTCTTCATCGCAAGTCTCCCTTCCATGTTCGGAGCGCCCGGAATGGGGCGTTCGGAACAGGAAGGGCGCGGACGGGCCAATTGTTTCAGCATCGAAAGACGAACGGGGCGGTTCGTCCGATGAGCTGAAGGTCAGGCGAGGAGCGCGTCGATCTCTGTCGCCAGCTTCACATCGCGGGCGGAAAGGCCCTTTGCATCGTGCGTCGTGAGGGCGATTTCCACCTTGTTGTAGACGTTGGACCATTCCGGGTGATGGTCGGCGCGTTCGGCCAGCAAGGCGACGCGCGCCATGAAGCCGAAGGCCTCCACGAAATCGGCGAATGTGAAATCCCGCTTCAGATGTTCGCCATCCAGCCGCCAGTCGGGCAGCTTGTCCTGCAGCGCCGCGCGCGCGTCTTTTCCCAGCTTCTCGACCATTTCGCTTCCTTCGCCTATCCGGGGGCCATGGCCCTACATGCCCCCTCCCTCGCCGATATCGAACGGCTGGCGCAAGCCGCCGTCGAGCAACTACCGGAACTGTTTCGCGACCATCTGGGTTCCGTGATCCTGAAAGTGGAGGATTTTCCCGACGAGGAGGTGATGGAGGCGATGGGGCTGGAAACGCCCTTCGACATATTGGGGCTGTATTGGGGGCATCCTGTCGGCGATGCCGGCGCCGGACAGACCGGGGCGATGCCGCCCACCATCTTCCTCTATCGCCGGCCGCTGCTGGACGAGTGGGCCGAGGGCGGAGACAGCCTGGAACATCTTGTCGCCCATGTGCTGATTCACGAGGTGGGCCATCATTTCGGGCTGTCCGACGACGATATGCACGCTATCGAGGATGCCGCAGGGTAAGGCGGGAAAACCCGCAGCATAAGAATGGTCAGGGAGAGTTTGATGCGGAACAGGTCTGTGTTTCTGGTTGCGGCGGCGCTGTGCGCAGGTTGGGCAGGCGCGGGCGCGCCGGCAATGGCCACCGACGTGAAGGCCGTGCAGAAGGCGGTTGCGGAGGACTGGAATGGCTATCTGGGGCCGCTGTTCGACTATTTTCACCGCAACCCCGAGCTGAGCTTTGTGGAGACCAGGACCGCCGCGCGCATGGCGAAGGAGCTGCGCACGGTGCCCGGCATGGTGGTGACCGAGAAGGTGGGCGGCACCGGTGTTGTCGGCGTGCTGAAGAATGGCGCCGGGCCGACGGTGCTGGTGCGCGCCGACATGGACGGGCTGCCGGTGCAGGAACGCTCCGGGCTCGCCAATGCCTCGACCGTTCGGCAGAAGGACCGGAACGGCGTGGAACAGCCGGTGATGCACGCCTGTGGCCATGACACGCATATCACGGCGTTGCTGGGGACAGCGCGGCGGCTGGCGGCGCTGAAGACCGACTGGTCGGGCACGGTGATCTTCGTGGTGCAGCCGGCAGAGGAAATCCTGGTCGGCGCCAAGGCGATGATGAACGACAATCTCTATCAGCGGTTTGGCAAGCCGGACTATGCGCTGGGCTTCCATGTGGCCGCCGGCATGCCGACCGGGCGGGTGGCGGTGCAGGAAGGCGTTACCTATTCGGCGGCGGACACCATCGACATCGTCGTGCATGGCGTGGGTGCGCATGGCGCCAGCCCGCACATGGGCAAGGACCCGGTGGTGATGGGGTCGCAGATCGTTCTGGGGATGCAGACGATGCTGGGCCGCTCGATCGCGCCGCTGCGCCCGGCTGTGATCACCGTCGGCGCCTTTCATGCCGGGACCAAGCACAACATCATCTCTGAGCGGGCCGAGCTGTCGGTGACGGCGCGGGCCGATGACCTGGAGACGCGCGACGCGGTGATCGCCGGCATCCGGCGGGTGGCCGCCGGCGTGGGCGAGGAGTGGGGGATGAGCGGGGCCCAGGCGCCGGAAGTGAAGGTGCGCGAGGATGAGCGCGCCATTCCCAACGTCAACGATCCGGAGCTGACGAAGCGGCTGCGCACGGCGCTGTCGGAGGCGTTCGGGCCGGAGATCCTGTTTGACGCGCCGCGCCAGGGCATGGGCTCGGAGGACTTCCCGTTTCTGGTCGGGGATGGGGTGAAATCGGTCTATTATGGCGTGGGCGGGACGCCGCAGGCCGATATCGACGCCGAGAGGAAAGGCGGTCCGGCGGTGGCCGGGCACCATTCGCCGCTGTTCAAGGTGGATGGCGAGCAGGCGGTGAAGACCGGGGCGCAGACGATGACGGTTTCCGTGCTGGAGCTGCTGGGCCGGAAGAGCTGAGGCCCTGCAGCATGTTCCGATGCTGCCGGAACGGCAGACCCGGAAGCCGATGCCGGAGATCCGGGATCAGCCCCAGAGCCTGAGGATCAGGCTCTGGGATGCGGTGGCGATGAGCTCGCCGGTTTCCGCGAAGATGTGCATGCGGCCGTGGGCGAAGCCGTTGGCGACGCCGTGGATCTGTACGTCGCACAGCAGCCAGCGGGTGGGCACCATGCGGTGGAAGCGGATGGAGTTGTCGAGGCTGTTGCCGCCGGCGTCGCGGCCGAGGGCGGGGCCGACGCCGCTGGGCACATAGTCTGCGACGACTGCGACGAAGGCGGTATCGATGGGATGGTCTTCGCCGAGCAGCGCCGGGTTGGGGCGCGCCCACATCACCACATTGCCGTCTGGCGAAACGCCGCCGCCGATGCGGGGGCCGTGCATGTAGCCCTTGGCGATGCGGAAATCGATGCTGTTGTGGATGTCGTCCGGGTGGCGACCCTGCCACAGCTGGCGGGGGCGGCAGTCCTCGGGTGGGGCGACGCGGGGCGCCAATGTCCACTGGCCGCGCTCGGGGAGGTCGCGCTGTCCCAGCGCTGCGGAGACGCTGAGCACTTCGCGGCCCTGAGTGGAGGCGGAGACGCGGGCCTGGCTGACCTGGTTGCCGCGCACCCGCTCGTCGACGGTGAAGCGGACGGTTTCTCCCGGACGGGCGTAGCTTTCATATTGGGCGGTGGCCCAGACGACGGGGCGGCCGGTGACCTTTTCCAGCGCCATCAGGCTGGCGCCGAGGCCGACTCCGCCGAACATGAACAGGCGATCGGGTGGACCGACCGAGACGGGCGGCGTGATGGCAAGATCAAAGGCGGTGTCGCCGGCGGGCTTCAGGTCGATCCAGGTCATGCCGTGTGCTAGCTGCAGTGCAGCATATATGCACCCCCGAGTTGCATCAGGGACGCCGGAACAGCACGCGCGATCAGGTCCACATCGGCAGGTCCAAGACGGCTGACCTTCACCTGCGATCCTGGGCGTAGAGCGCCTCGTAGAGCAGCAGCGTTCCCGCCATTGCCACGTTCAGGCTGTCGGCGCGGCCGCGCATCGGCATGATGACGAGTTGGTCGCAGGCGGCCATCAGGGCTTCGGGAAGGCCCTGGGCTTCGTTGCCAACCAGCAGGAGTTGCGGGGTGGCGTAGCTGGCTGCGCGGTAGTTGACCGAGCGCGGGTCGAGGGCTGCACCTGTTAGCGTGGCGTTGTGCCTTGCCTTCCAATCGAGGAATTCGGTGGTTGTCGCCTGTACGCAGGTTACCGTGAAGAAGGCGCCCATCGAAGCGCGGACAGCCTCGAGGCTGGTGGGATCGGTGCTTTCGTCGAGCAGGATCAGGGCGCCGGTGCCGGTGGCGTCGCAGGCGCGGAGCAGGGTGCCGAGATTGCCGGGATCGCGCAGGCGTTCGGCGACGAGGGTGCGGGGGCCGGGGGTGAGGTCGCCCAGCGATCGGGTGCGCGGTTCGTAGGCGGCGGCGACGGCCTGCGGATTGTCCTTGCCGGTGACGCCGGAAAGGAGATCGGGCGCGGTTTCGATGACGGTGCCGCCGGCGGAGAGGGTCGCGTGGGTGAGGCGGGAGACGAGCGGGTGGCTGGCCTTGCCCTCGGCGAAGAGCAGCACGCGCGGCACCCAGCCGGAGTCGAGCGCCTCGGTGCAGATGCGCAGGCCTTCGGCGAGGAACAGGCCCTCGGCGCGGCGGTATTTCTTTTCCTTCAGCGAACGCAGGCGTTTGAGCGTTGTGTTGGAGGCTGATGTTACGAGCTGGATGGTCACGATTTAGTCCCTGCACCGGCTGCGAAGCGGCCGCAAGCGCACAGCGCGCCCGCGCCAATGCGCGGAACCGGCGAAGCCCGCTTCAACTACAGCGGAGGCGCGTTATAGCAATGCCAGAGAAATAGGGCGGCTACGCCCCGCTCGGGGCGCCAGGCTTCGGCCATTTCGCGGAGCGTTTTTTCGGAAGGACGGCTGCCGTCGCCGAACATCTTGCCGGCCTGCACCTGGACGGCGAGGTCTCCGGCGGGGAAGACGTCGCCGCGGCCTTCGGCGAAGAGCAGGTAGATTTCGGCGGACCAGCGGCCGATGCCGCGCACGGAGGAGATGAGGCGGATGGCTTCCTCGTCGTCTTCGGGTAGCGCGTGGAGCGGGAGGGAGCCGTCTGTCACATGGCCGGCGAGGCTGAGGGCGTAGCTGGCCTTCATGCGGGAGAGGCCGGCGGCGCGAAGGGCATCGGCGTCGACCGCGAGCATTTTAAGCGGGTCGTGCAAGTCGCCGACCTGCGTTTCGAGCTTGCGCCAGATGCTGGCGGCGGCGGCGGTGGAGACCTGCTGGCTGACGATGGCGCGCAGCAGGGTTTCATAGCCGGGGGCGCGGATGCGTGGTTCGGGAAGGCCGTGGAGCGCGGCGGCTTCGGCGAAGCGCGCGTCCGACTGTTTCAGCCGTTCCAGCCCGGCTGCGATCCTGTCTGCGTTCAGGCCCATTCGCTATTCCTCGCACCCTGTCGCTTTTGGCATGTCTTGCGCCGCGCTCGCCTACCGCTAATAGGCACTCGGCCCGTTTGGGTCACGGAACAAGTTCGGAGCCAGCAATGCCAACGCTTATCGTCGTCGATCGCAAGGGCCAGGAAAAGGCCGTCAACGGGGAATCCGGCCTGTCGGTGATGGAAGTGATCCGCGACAATGGCTTTGACGAGCTGCTGGCGCTGTGCGGCGGTTCCTGCTCGTGCGCGACCTGCCATGTGTATGTCGATGCCGGCTGGACGGCGAAGGTGGGCGGCCCGCATGAAGACGAAGCGGACCTGCTGGACAGCTCCGACCATCGGAAGGCCGAATCGCGGCTTTCGTGCCAGATCCAGTTTTCGGACGAGCTGGATGGGTTGAAGGTGGAGATTGCTCCGGAGGATTAATGGCGGCTGCGATTTGCGCGCAGCGCAAACTCGCAGACTCGCCATAATCCCGGCCGGCGGGGCGGGCGGTTTCAATCGCCCGAACTCGTCCGACGCAGGCTTTGCCTGCGCTTCTTCCTTTTCTTCCTGATCCAAAGCAGACTCGGCGGCTCAGCCGCCGGCTGCGCGCTCTCACCCCATCACGAACGCGTTCAGCTTGTTCCCATCCAGATCGCGGAAATACCCAGCATAAAACCCCTCCCCGCGCGGCCCGGGAGGCCCCTCGCACGTCCCGCCGTTTGCCAGCGCGATTTCGTGCAGCCGGTGGACCTGTTCCTTGTCCTTTGCCTCCAGCGCCACCATCACGCCGTTGCCGACGGTGGCGGTGTTGCCGTCGAAGGGCCTGGTGATGGCGATTCCGGCGGCACCTTCGGGCTTGCCCCAGGCGATGAACGTCTCGAACTCCATCATCCGTGGCACGCCCATTTCGGCGGCGATGGCGTCGTAGAATTTCGCCCCGCGCTCGATGTCGTTGGTGCCGAGCGTTACGTAGCCGATCATGTCGAGTCTCCCCTGTTGAGGATCGGAACATAACAGGAACATACGGCCGCGTCCATCACCAGGCGGCGAAACCTTCGAAACCCGGGTCGAGCCCCCGCAGCGCCCGCTCTGCCCCTGTGCGTGCGAAGGCCAGCGTCACTGCCTTGCGCCGGGCCGGGGGCAGTTTCGCCTCGCAGGCTTCGCGAACCCAGACGGCTTCGTGCCGGTCTGCCACCAGAAGTCCGCAGGCGTCGGGGGCATAGCGTTCCTCGGCCAGACGATCGGCGAGATCGGGGGTGACGGCCCAGGCAAAGCGGTCGCAATAGTCGCGGTAGTGGTGCCATTTGCGATCGCCCTTCAGGTCGGCGGCGGAGACCTTTACCTCGACGATCAGGATTTCGCCGGTGCGGGAGATCGCCATGATGTCGGCGCGGTGGCCATCGGCCAGCGTCACTTCCGCAAGGGGCGACCAGCCTTGCAGCCAGAGCAGCCGGGAGGTACCGCGACAGACATCGACGCTGGTAAGGGGAGGCATCAATGACGGCGCCATATCGAATCGGATTCCTGCTGTGGCCGGGCCTTACCCAGCTGGACATGACCGGCCCGGCGCAAGTGCTTTCGCGCATGCCGGGCGCTGAACTGCATTTCGCCTGGAAGACGATCATGCCCATTCCCAGCGATTGCGGGCTGCCGCTGCTGCCCACGGTGACGCTGGCGGATTGCCCGAAGCTGGACATGCTGTGCGTGCCGGGCGGGGCGCCGGTGGCGCCGGTGATGCGCGACGCCGAGGTGCTGGACTGGCTGCGGATGCAGGCGGCGGGGGCCGAGCTGGTGACCAGCGTCTGCACCGGATCGCTGATCCTGGCGGCGGCCGGATTGCTGGAGGGCTATCGGGCCGGCTGTTACTGGGCTTCCGGGCATCAGCTGCCGCTGTTCGGCGCCGAGTTCGTGGAGGAGCGGGTGGTGTTCGACCGCAACCGCATCACCGCCGGCGGGGTGACGAGCGGGATCGATTTTGCCTTTCGGGTGATCGAGCACAAATTCGGTCGCGATGTGGCGGAGGCGGTGCAGCTTTCGATTGAATATGATCCGCAGCCGATTGCCGGAGGTACGCCGCGGACGGCGCGGCCGGAGATCGTGGAGCGGGTGCGCGGGCAGATGGCGAGCAGGCTGGCCCAGCGCGAAGCGGAGATTGCGGAGATCGCCGGGCATTACGCGCCGGCCTGAGCCTTCGCGGCCCGGAGGTCGTCGACGAAGCGGGCATATTCGGCCTGTTTCGCGGCTTCATCGGGCAGGCGCAGAAGGTAGCTGGGGTGGACGGTGAGGAAGCCGGCGGAGCCATCGGGGAGGGGGATCGGTCGCCCGCGCTCCTTGCCGACTGCCACCGCGCGGCCCATGAGCGCGCGACCGGCACTGGCGCCCAGCATCAGCACCAGTCCAGGTTTCACCAGCGCGCGTTCGCGGTCGAGCCACCAGCGGCAGGCCTCTATCTCGCCGGCGTTCGGCGCTTCGTGGAGGCGGCGTTTGCCCCGAAGCTGGAACTTGAAATGCTTCACCGCGTTGGTGACATAGGCGCTGCTGCGGTCGATCCCGGCCTCTGCCAGCGCCTGATCCAGCAACTGCCCCGCCGGGCCGACGAAGGGGCGGCCCTGCAGATCCTCCTGATCGCCCGGCTGTTCGCCGACGATCATCAGCCGCGCGCCTTCCGGCCCCTCGCCGAAAACGGTCTGCGTTGCCGGCTGCCATAGCGGGCAGCGGCGGCAGGCCTGTGCTTCGTCGCGGACGTTTGCCAGCGTGCCGACGGCGATCATCCCGCTGGAGCGTGTTTCTGCCTGCGCGATCAGCTGGGGAATCAGCGCTGCCTCGGGCAGGTTCTTCCAGTATTTGCGCGGCATTTCGGATTCCATCGCCTTCACCTTCAGCCGCGCCGGATTGAACGTGGAGGCGTAATAGGTCTTCCAGATCTCCTCGACCGGGTCTTCGCCAGGGGCATCGTTGCGGCTGGCGCCGGGCAGCCATTCCAGTTCCTGTCTGTTCCAGTGGGCGGAAACCTGCGGCGTCAGGATGGTCCAGCGCTGGCTGGCGAAGCGGCGGACAAAGAAGCCGGCATCGAGCCGGAGGACATGGTGCGAGGGCTCGAACCAGGCGATATAGTGGGGGCCGGCCTCGTCGGAGGTTTCGCGGAAGCGGACGAACGCGCGCATCTTGTGCCGATCGCGGCTGACCGCCTTTGCCATCTGTTCGGCGTCGTCCACCTCCGGATCCGAGCGGTCCTCCAGCAGGCGCGGTTGCACCTGCAGGCGGATCAGCAGGCTGTGCAGCAGGCGGAAGCGGCGCGGGCTCGTGTGAGAGATGGCAAGCTGCGCCAGTTCCAGAAACTGTTTGGGCACGCGCGGGGTGGGCGCATCGGGCACTGGCGGAAGCGGCGGGTGGCGGACGGGGAGACTCTCGTCGCCGGTTATCGTCCAGTCCAGCAGCTGCGGCGGGATGCCGAGCGCAAGTGCGGTCCGCAGGATGCGGCGCAGGCCCTCGAAATCGGCCGGGTGCGCCAGCTCTGCCCGGTAGCTGGCGGCGCGGGTTGCCGGGGCCGGTATCACAGCAGGCTGAGCTGCTTCGGCTGCACGAGGCGTTCGGCGAGGCGGAGCGAATCGGGGCCGTTGCGGGGCAGCCAGTCGGGCATGGTGAGGAACGGCTTCACGCGCCGGGCGCTGCGGACCAGACGCTCCACGTCGGCGAGGCGTAGCTGGCGCCAGCGCCGGGCGGCCAGCAGCCGATCCACCACTTTCGGGCCGAGGCCGGGGACGCGCAGCAGGAGTTCGCGCGGGGCGCGGTTCACATCGAGCGGGAAGAGGTGGCGGTTGGCGAGGGCCCAGGCGGCCTTGGGGTCCATCTCCAGCGGCAGGTGGCCGCCCGGCGAGGCGGCGCGGATTTCATCGAGGTTGAAGCCGTAGAAGCGGAGCATCCAGTCGGCCTGGTAGAGCCTGTGTTCGCGCAGCAGCGGCGGGCGCGCGGGCGGCAGGATGGCACTGCCGTCGGGGATGGGGCTGAAGCCGGAATAATAGACCCGGCGCATGCCGAAGCCGGTGTAGAGCGCGTTGGCGCGCGAGAGGATCGCGTGATCGTCTGCGCCATCTGCACCGACGATCATCTGCGTGGATTGCCCGGCGGGGGCGAACTTCGGCGCCGAAGGGTAGCGGCCGGTGGCGTCCTTGGCGTCGAGGATATGGTGCCTCAGCGTTGCCATGGAGCCGCGGATGGAGCCGGCGTCCTTATCTGGCGCGAGGCGGGCGAGGCCCGATTCGGTGGGCAGCTCGACGTTGATGGAGAGGCGATCCGCGTGGCGGCCGGCCGCCTCCAGCAGTTCGGGGGCGGCGTCGGGGATGGTTTTCAGATGGATGTAGCCGCGAAAATGCTCTTCCTCGCGCAGGCGGCGGGCGACCTCTACCAGCTGCTCCATCGTGTAGTTGCTGGAGCGGATGATGCCGGACGAAAGGAACAGCCCCTCGATATAGTTGCGGCGGTAGAAGCCGATGGTGAGCCGTACCACCTCGTCGACGGTGAAGCGGGCGCGGCGGACGTTGGAGCTGCGGCGGTTGATGCAATAGGCGCAGTCGAAGATGCAGCTGTTGGTGAGGAGGATCTTGAGGAGGGAGATGCAGCGGCCGTCGGGCGCATAGGCGTGGCAGATGCCCATGCCCTCGGTGGAGCCGAGGCCTTTTCCATCTGCGGAATTGCGCTTTGCCGTGCCGGAGGAGGCACAGGAGGCATCGTATTTGGCGGCGTCGGCGAGGATCGCCAGCTTGGCCTTGAGGTCTGGAACGGGCATTTGTTCACTGTATGTTCTTGACAGGAGAGAGTCCAGCCGGCATTGATCGAGTGACTGATTGAGACAAAGGGATTCATCCGAATTGCAGTGGCGCAATCGAAACCCTACATTGCGTGTTCCAGGAAAGGGTCTCGATGTCCGAAGGTAACCGCAAGCCGCCGTCTCCGCTGGTCAGGAATATCCTGATGTGGGCAGGCATTTTGCTTGCTCTCGTGCTCATGGTGCAGTTGTTCCAGGGGCCTTCAAGCGACCGTGGTTCGGGCGAGGACGTCGCCTATTCCGAGTTTCTTCGCAAGGTGGACGAGGGGCAGGTGCAGGAAGCTGCGATTGCCGGCCGGGTCATCACCGGCAAGCTTTCCAACGGCAAGGAATTCCGCACCTATAACCCGGGTGACATGCAGCTGATCGAGCGGCTGCGCGACAAGAATGTGAAGTTCGACGCGGTTCCCGAGGAGCGCCCCGGCATCCTGCAGCAGGTGATCGTGGGGGCGCTGCCGTTCCTGATCATGATCGGCATCTGGATCTTTTTCATGCGCCAGATGCAGAACGGCCAGGGCCGTGGCGCCATGGGTTTCGGCAAGAGCCGGGCGAAGATGCTGACGGAAAAGCATGGCCGGGTGACATTCGATGATGTCGCCGGCATCGACGAGGCGCGCGAGGAGCTGCAGGAAATCGTCGACTTCCTGAAGGATCCGTCGAAGTTCCACCGGCTGGGCGGCAAGATCCCGAAGGGGGCGCTGCTGGTTGGCCCCCCCGGCACCGGCAAGACGCTGCTGGCACGCGCCATCGCGGGCGAGGCGAATGTGCCCTTCTTCACCATTTCCGGTTCCGACTTTGTCGAGATGTTCGTGGGCGTCGGCGCCAGCCGCGTGCGCGACATGTTCGAGCAGGCGAAGAAGAACGCGCCCTGCATCATCTTCATCGACGAAATCGACGCCGTGGGCCGCCATCGTGGCGCCGGGCTTGGCGGCGGTAACGACGAGCGCGAGCAGACGCTGAACCAGCTGCTGGTGGAAATGGACGGCTTTGACGCCAACGAGGGCATCATCATCGTCGCCGCCACCAACCGGCCGGACGTGCTGGACCCGGCGCTGCTGCGTCCGGGCCGTTTCGACCGGCAGATCACTGTCGGCCGTCCCGACGTGGAAGGCCGCATCCGCATCCTGCAGGTGCATATGCGGAAGGTTCCGCTGGCGCCCGACGTGGAGGCCCGCACCATTGCGCGCGGAACGCCCGGATTCTCCGGCGCCGATCTGGCGAACCTGGTGAACGAGGCGGCGCTGCTGGCTGCCCGCCGCGGCAAGCGGCTGGTGGCGATGCAGGAGTTCGAGGACGCCAAGGACAAGGTGATGATGGGCGTCGAGCGGAAATCCATGGTGATGACCGAGGACGAGAAGAAGCTTACCGCCTATCACGAGGCGGGCCATGCGGTGGTTTCGCTGCACGAGCAGGCCTCTGACCCGATTCACAAGGCGACGATCATCCCGCGCGGCCGCGCGCTGGGCATGGTGATGCGCCTGCCGGAGCGGGACAGCTATTCCTTCCACCGCGACAAGATGTATGCGAACCTTTCGGTCGCCATGGGAGGCCGCGTGGCCGAGGAGCTGATCTTCGGACACGACAAGGTGACGTCGGGTGCCAGCTCGGACATTCAGATGGCGACCAACCTTGCCAAGGCGATGGTGACGCAGTGGGGCATGTCGGATCTGCTGGGGCCGCTGCAATATACCGAGAATCAGGAAGAAGTTTTCCTGGGCCATTCGGTGAGCCGGCAGCAGAATGTGAGCGAGAAGACCGCCGAACTGATCGACGCGGAAGTGAAGCGGCTGGTCGTGGGCGGCTATGACCGCGCCAAGCAATTGCTGACCGACCATGCCGACGAGCTGGAAGCCGTGGCGCAGGCGCTGCTGGAGTATGAGACGCTGACCGGCGACGAGATCAAGGCGGCTATCGAAGGCCGGGCGATTGTCCGTCCGGACGCGGCGGACAAGCTGCCGCCGCTGGGCGCGGGCGGTGTTTCCGGACTGCCCAAAGCCGGCAAGCGCCGCAGCTCCGGTGGGTTGGGCGACGCGGCACCGCAGGCCTGACGCAGCAAATGAAGTGTGGCGGGGCGGGAACGGCGTTTCTCGCCCTGCTTGCGTTTTCGGCCAGTGCCTGCAGCCCCGCCGAGCCGGAGAAGGCGCAGACGCTGCTGCAGAAGCCGGCGCCGAAGCTGGCGCTGGCCGGCCGGGTGACCGACGCAGCCGGAATCCTGGATGCAGATCTGGAGGCGCGCCTGACTGCCCGGCTTGCGGCGTTGGAGCGCCGCAACAGGATCCAGTTCGTTGTGGTGACGGTTCCCGATCTGGGGGGCGCCGATATCGCCGACTTCACGCGCGATCTTGGAAATGCCTGGGGTATCGGCCGCAAGGGGTTCGACGATGGCGTGATACTGCTGGTTGCACCCCATGACAGGCGGGTGCGTATCGCCACCGGCCATGGGCTGGAGACAAGCCTTACCGACGCCGACGCGCGCGACATCATCGAGACGAAGATGCTCCCGACATATCGCCGGGGTGAATTGGCTGAGGGGACGGAGGCCGGCGCATCGGCCCTGATCGACCGGCTGCAGCAGCTTCCCGAGCGAACGCTTGCTTCCGTTCAGGCCGGCGGCCGCAGCGCAATTCACTAGCTGCAGGACGTACCCGCACGCCCTATTCTGAAGCCTCAAGGGGAGGAACGCATGGAACTGGATCCGATCATTCTGGCCAGCCTGGAACTGGCCAAGGGACAGCCGCCGATTTCGTCGTTGACGGTGGAGCAGGTGCGCGAGGGAATGGCGCAGCGGGTGGAGATGGTGCGGGCCTTTGCACCGGCCGACATCGACATCGTCGATGTGGTCATTCCCGGGCCCGGCGGCGCACTGCCGATCCGGCTTTATCGTCCGCCGGGAACGCTGGTAACGGCCGGCCTGCCGGTGATCGTCTTCCTGCACGGCGGCGGCTGGGCGCTGGGTTCGATCGAGACGCACGATAATGTCTGCCGCTTTCTGGCGCAGGAAGGGCCGCTGCTGGTGGCGAGCGTCGACTACCGGCTGGCGCCGGAATCAAAATCCCCGGCACAGCAGCAGGATGCGATGGCGGCGCTGAAGTGGGCGGCGGCGGAGATTTCGCAGCATGGCGGCGATCCGCACCGGCTGATCGTCGGCGGTGACAGCGCCGGCGGCAATCTGGCGGCGCTGGCGGCGCTGGAAGCGCGCAAGACCGGCCCGAAGCTGGCCGGGCAATTGCTGGTCTATCCCGTCACCGATTTTCCCGCCGACGGCCATGCAAGCTATGCCGAGAATGCGGAATATGGGCTCAACCGGGAAGCGATGGAATGGTTCTGGGGGCATTGGCTGCAGGAGGGGGCGGCGCCGGACGAAACCACGGCGCCGCTGCGCCACCCCGATCTGTCGGGCCTGCCGCCGGCCCTGGTCATCACCGCCAGCCACGATGTGCTGCGCGACGAGGGCAAGGCCTATTCGGCGCGGCTGGCGGAGGCGGGCGCGCTGGCAGCGCACGACCATGTGGAGGGCGTGAACCACGGCTTCTTCTCGATGGGCGGGATGATCGACACGGCCACCCGGACGCTGCAGCGTGCAGCGCGCTGGGCGGCGTCTTTGCCCGCCGTCGGGTGAGGTGCTGACCAGGCTTTGCTGATCCTCGGTTCCGGCGGCTTTCCCGAAACATCGGGAAATCATCAGGAATGCATCATTCCGTTTCCTGCCCGATGCCCGCAGTATCGGAGCAGATGAACGGTCTTCCCCATCGGGGGATGCAGCAGAGGAGGCGACATGCCTGTTCCCGCAAGGATCATTCCAACGGCACCTGCGCGACAGGAAAATTCGTTGCTGGCAGCCGCCAACCTTGTGCTGGGCCTGCTGATCGCGGGCTGTGGCTCCGATGGGAGGGCGCCTGCTGCCCCGACGCAGGTTGCGACGCCGCCGACGCCTGCGCCGCCCGTGCCGCCGCCGGTGGTGACGCCGCCCGATCCCGCGCCTGTTCCCACCGGGCCGCTGATCGCCGAGGTTGCACCCGGCGGCCGGCTGGAGGGAGCGCATGTCTGCGCGGGTACGCGCGACACATTTGCCGAAGGCCGGCTGGTGGGGATCGAGATGCTGGGCCCGGCGATCCTCGCCGAACTTGCCAGCCCGGCCTTTGCCATCGACTATGTGAACGACAACAGCTTCGGCACGGACTTCAACGGCTTTGGCGGATCCAGCTATGCACCCGGCGATCGCCGCACGGCGCCCTCGCGCGCCTATGCCGGCTCCTATTTCGCGGTGTATGGGGTGGGTGCCGATCAGACGGACGAGTTCGAGCTGTATCGCAACTCCGAGCGCCGGCTTCGCTTCGCGACCTTTGGCCGTACCAGCAATCCCGGCACGCTGTGCTTCTTCAGCGCCGGCGCGGTTTCCGATACGTCGATTCTGGCGGACGGCAGCTATGCGTTTGCAGGGATGGCGGACGGGCTGCTGGTGGCATCCGGGGTCAACAGGCGGCTGTTCGGAAGCACTGCAAAGGCGGTTCTGGATGCGAACGGAAAGACGCTGCTGGTGACGATCGATCTCGTCGCGCGGGATCAGGCCTTTGGCGAATTCCTGGACCGGCCGGCGACCTCGGTGGGGCAGGTCAGCGCGCGCTTCCCCTATAGCCGGTCAGCGCTGGGAACGGTCCCGCTGAGCGGGCCGGACGGCGCCACGGGCAGCATCCGGGGCGGCTTTTACAAGGGTAGTCTCGGGGCGGGTTTCGTGTTTGCGCTGGAGTATCCGAACGGCGACCGGATATTCGGTGCCGCCGGGCTCGACCTGGAATATTGACCGCCCATTCCTGATGGGTGGCGCTGGCCGCCGCTTCCATGCACATTGCCCATGTTGCGCGCGTGTAACGCGGCATCTGGGGAGGTGCGGATGAACGAGGCGATGAAGCCTGTCGAGGCAGCCGTGAAGCCCGGCTATCGCCGCTATGCGCTGTGGGTGCTGCTCGCCATCTATATCCTGAACTTCCTCGACCGGCAGATCGTCACCATTCTGGCCGAGCCGATCAAGCAGGAGCTGGGCTTGCAGGACTGGCAGATCGGCATGATGTCCGGGCTTGCCTTTGCGCTGTTCTACACGATCATGGGCCTGCCCATCGCCCGCTATGCCGAGCGGGGTCATCGCCCCTACATCATATCGGGCGCGGTTGCCGCCTGGAGCTTTTTCACGATCCTCTGCGGCTTTGCCCAGAACTTCGTGCAGCTGGTGCTGGCCCGGGTCGGTGTGGGCATCGGCGAGGCGGGTTGCACGCCGCCGGCGCATTCGCTGATCACCGACTATACCCCGCGCGAGAAGAGGGCGTCGGCCATGGCTTTCTATTCGCTGGGAACGCCCATCGGCTCGCTGCTGGGCATGGCCATGGGTGGCCTGATCGCCGATGAATGGGGCTGGCGCGCGGCCTTTCTGGTGGCGGGCGCGCCCGGTGTGTTGATGGCGATTATCGCGGCCACCACGCTGGTCGAGCCGCGCCGGGCCGGCGGGCGCGCGTTGCCGGCCAGGCACGAAGGCCCGAGCTTCAGGGAAGCGATGGTGGAAATCCGCTCCAAGCGCACCTTCTGGCTGATTACCTTCGGCGTCTCGATCAAGGCCTTCATCGGTTATGGCGCGGCAGTGTTCGCGGCGCCCTTCTTCTTTCGCAACCATGGGGCGGAGCTGACCGATATCGCCGCCGGTTTCGGGCTGGGCCTTGCCGGATTTCTGGGCCTTGCGCTGGGCGTGACCGTGGGCCTGACCGGCGCGTTCGGCACCTGGCTGGGCGGGCAGCTGGCCGATCATTACGGCAAGCGTGACCTCAGATACTATATGGGCATTCCGGCCGTTTCCACGGTGATGGCGATCCCTTTTTACCTGACCGCGCTGGCGGTCGATTCCGCTCTTCTCGCGATTGTCCTGATGGCTGTTCCGCCGCTTCTCAACGCGCTCTGGTATGGCCCTGCCTATGCCGCCGTGCAGGGGCTGGTGGAGCCGCATACGCGCGCCACGGCGGTCGCCATCATGCTGTTCGCCGTCAACCTCATTGGCCTTGGTCTTGGCCCGCTGATTGTGGGTGCTGTCAGCGACCTGTTCGCCGGGCCGCTGGGCATGGGCGCGGCGCAGGGCGTGCGCTGGTCGCTTGCCCTGTTCAGCCTGTTCGGTATCGTCGCCTCGATCCTGTTCTGGATGGCGCGGAGCTCGATCCGGGAGGAGATGGTGAGCTGATGGTTGCCCCGAGTATCTCGACGATTGCCCTGCCGCGGATTCTGCGCATTGGCGGCGGTGCCTCGCGTCAGCTGCCGGAGCTGCTGGCCACGCTTGGCCTGTCGCGGCCGTTCCTAGTTTCGGATGCCTTTCTGGAGCAGAGCGGGATGCTGGAGCCGATCCTGTCCGGTCTGGCGGCGGCGGGAATTGCGGCGCGTGTGTTTACCGGCACGGTGCCCGATCCGACGAGCGCCTCCATCGACGCCGGGCTGGAGGCGTTGCGCGGGGGCGAGCATGATTGCGTGGTCGGCTTCGGCGGCGGCTCGCCGCTGGACAGCGCCAAGGCCATCGCCATGCTGGCGGTGCACGGCGGGGGGATGGCGGACTATAAGGTGCCGCATGTGCAGGATGCGCCGGGGCTGCCGATCATCGCCATTCCGACGACGGCGGGCACCGGCTCGGAAGCGACGCGGGTGTGCGTGATTACCGACAGCGAGACCGACGAGAAGATGCTGTGCGGCGGGCTTGCCTATCTGCCGGTGGCGGCGCTGGTCGACCATGAGCTGACGCACGAAAAGCCCTGGCGGCTGACGGCGGACACCGGAATCGACAGCCTGACGCATGCGATCGAGGCCTATGTGTCGCGGCGGGCGAATCCGTTTTCGGATGGGTTTGCACTGAGCTCGATGCGGTTGATCGCGCCCAATCTTCGCCGGGTATGCGCCGAGCCGACCGATGCCGTCGCGCGGGAGGCGATGATGCTGGGGGCGCTGCAGGGGGGGATTGCCTTTTCCAACAGCAGCGTCGCGCTGGTGCATGGGATGAGCCGGCCCATCGGCGCGCATTTCCATGTGCCGCACGGGCTTTCCAATGCGATGCTGCTGCCGACGGTGACCGCCTGGTCGGCGCCGGCGGCCGTGCATCGCTATGCCGATTGTGCCCGGGCGATGGGGATCGCGGCAGAAGGGGAGGGCGATCAATCCGCCGTCGCCCGGCTGGTGGCGGAGCTGGAGGCGTTGAACCGCGACCTGAAGGTGCCGGGGCCGGCGGACTATGGGATTTCCGCGCAGCGCTGGCGCGATCTGGTGCCGGTGATGTGCGAGCAGGCGATTTCCTCGGGATCGCCGGCGAACAATCCGCGGGTGCCGGATGCCGGGGAACTGGCCGGCCTTTACGACCGGGTGTTCGCCGCCTGATTGTTCCTTTGCCGGGTTCCTGTTAACCTTTTCGCCAAAGCCGGGCCGCATTCGAACCTTGGGAGAGGGGCAGTCAGATGGCGCGCTATTTCTATCGTCGTGGCGAAAAGGTTCCGGTGACGGAGGTCTCTGGCGTTGTGGCCGTGAAGGTTCGGCCGGGGGCCGAATCGATGGCACTGGGGCCGGCGATGGAGGCGACCGCCGCGGCCGGATTTTCCGCCGACCTGCCGGACGCCGAAAAGGCGGCGCTGGCGGCAGCCGGCTGGGCCTTTGTGCGACCGGAAGGCGGTGCGGAGGCGATGGCCGCGCCCGCCGTCGATATGGCGGTGGAGGAATCGGGCAAGGTCTTTCAGGAATCCGGCGGCCATGTGCTGATCGCCGGTGGCACGCTGATCGTGCAGCTGCTGCCCACGCTGACCGAGGCGGCGGCGCTGCGGCGGCTGACCCGGCGCGGGCTGAAGATCGTGCGCAAGCTGGGCTTTGCGCCGAACCAGTTCCAGGTGGAAGTGTTAGCCGGGGAGGACCCGCTGAAGGTTGCCAACGAGCTGCAGGAGAGTGGCGTGGCGGTGGCCGCAGAGCCCGAATTCACCGAGTTCATCGGCCATCGCCTGACGCCGACCGACCCGACCTATGCCCGGCAGTGGCATTTGAACAATGTCGGCGGCGCCGGCAGCGTGGCGGGGGCGGACATCAGGGCCGAGCGGGCGTGGGATTTCACCCGCGGGCGCGGCGTTCGCGTCGCCGTCATCGATAATGGCTTCGATGTCGCGCATCAGGATCTGGCGCCGGCCATCGTTGCCGAATCCGGCTTCTTTGACGGCAGCGGCAATTTCCGTCAGACGCTGACCGGTTTTCCCGGCAACGACCATGGCACCTTCTGTGCGGGGATGGTTGCTGCCCGCCACAACAATGGCCGCGACGGCTGCGGATCGGCGCCCGAATGCGAGCTGATGCTGATCGCCTCGCGCGGGGATCAGGTGGGGACGCAGGCGACGCTGGCGCGGGCGGTCGCCTATGCCACCGATCCGCGGCAGGAGGTGGCGACGGCGCGGGCGGATTCCGGGGCCGACGTGATCGTTTCCAGCCTGGGGCCGAACGGGGCGGACTGGGCGCTGACGACGGTGCTGGAGAATGCGCTGATCTTTGCCAGCCAGCGCGGCCGGCGGAACCGGGGAACGCCTGTCTTCTGGGCGTCGAGCAACGGCAATAATGTCGATATCGCGCGGGATCAGGTGGTGAGCCATCGCACGGTGATCGCGGTGGGGCGGTCGCGGCGGACCGATCTGGAGGACAATAGCGCGCGTGGGGCGCAGCTGGATTTTCTGGCGCCGGGCGTGCAGGTGGTGTCGACCGCGCAGGGCGGCGGCACGCGAACGGATACCGGCACCAGCTTTGCCGCCCCGCTGTCGGCGGGGGTGGGGGCGCTGGTGCTGGCGGTGAACCCCGACCTGACGGCGGGCGAGGTCTGCCAGATCCTGCGCGATACCTGCGACAAGATCGGCGGCGTTACCTATAACGGCATCGGCCATCATGTGGACTATGGCCATGGGCGGGTGAATGCCTTTCGCGCCGTGATGCGGGCGATGCAGAGCATCGCCACCGATGGCGTGGAGAACAGCGATCAGGACGCGGATCGCCGGGCGGAAATTCCGGTTTCAAGCCCGTGGGGGCTGGGGACGCTGAAGTTCGGCGGCGGGGCGCTGACCAGCCTGGCGATGGCGCCCAACGGCAGCCGCTTCAACGGCTGGCTGCTGAATACGGCAGACAACCGCTTTGGGCCGATGGGGGATTTCGACGGCGACGGGCGATCCGAGATCTTCGTGCGCAGCCCCTGGGGCGTGGGCGTGCTGCAGCGGTTTCGCGCCGGCTATCGCGGGCTGATGCTGGCGCCCAACGGCACGCGCTTTGGTGGCTGGCTGCTGAACACGGCGGACAACAGCTTTGGGCCGGTGGGGGATTTCGACGGGGATCGCCGGCCGGAGATGCTGATCCGCAGCCCATGGGGGATCGGCATCCTGAAGCTGGTTCCATCCGGCGCCGGCTTTACCTTTCAGCCGTTGATGATGGCGCCCAATGGCACCCGTTTCGGCGGCTGGTTGCTGAACACGGCGGATAATGTGTTTGGCCCGGTGGGCGATTTCGATGGCGATGGGCGGGACGAGATGCTGATTACCTCGCCCTGGGGCATCGGCATGTTGAAGCTGGTGGGGGGGACGCTGAACGCGGTGATGATGGCGCCCAACGGTACCCGCTTTGGCGGCTGGCTGCTGAACACGGCGGACAACTGGCTGGGGCCGGCGGGCGACATCGATGGCGACGGACGCGACGAGTTCGTGATCGAAAGTCCGTGGGGGCTTGGCATACAGAAACTGTCGGGCGGCACGCTGACGCCGTTGATGATGGCGCCCAACGGCACGCGCTTTGGCGGCTGGTTGTTGAACAGCTTTGACAACCGTATCCATGCGGCGGCCGATCTGGATGGCGATGGGCGGGCGGAGCTGTTCCTTTCCTCGCCCTGGGGCGTGGGGGTGCTGGAATGGAACGGCACCGGGCTTGCCTGCCCGATGCTGGCGCCCAATGGCACGCGCTTTGGGGGCTGGCTGCTGAATACGGCCGACAACCAGTTCCGCAACTTTCAGGACATCACCGGCGGCGGGCGGGCGAATATCTTCGTGGAGAGCCCGTGGGGCGTGGGGGTGTGGAATTTCACGGGCACGACCTTCACGGTGCCGATGATGGCGCCCAATGGCACGCGGTTCGGGGGGTGGCTGCTGAACACGGCCGATAATCAATTCTGAAGGCGGGGCAGTTCTGAAGGTGGGGCAGTTCTGAGTTTCGACAGGCTGCGAAGCGGGGCCGGGCGCGTTACCCCGATGGGCATGATCGATCCCCGCACCCCCGTTCTCGTCGGCGTCGCCCAGTCCGTTGATCGCACATCTGCCCCCGGCGCCGGGCTTTCGCCGCAGGAAATGATGGCCGCCGTTGCGCGCGCCGCCATCGCCGACAGCGGCGGCAGCGGTGTGGAGGCGGCGATCGACTGCATCACCGTGGTGCGGCTGTTCCAGGATTCGGGTTTCGGTGCGCCGTTTGGCGGGCAGAACAACCTGCCCTGGTCGGTAGGCGAGCGGATCGGGGCGAAGGCGAAGCGGCATCTCTATGGCCCGGTGGGCGGGAACTCGCCGCAGATGCTGGTGAACATCCACGCGCAGGAAATCGCCGAGGGCAAGCATGAGGTGGTGCTGCTGACCGGCTGCGAGCCGATCCGCAGCCAGTCGCGGGCGCTGAAGGCGGGGATCAAGCTGGACTGGGGCGAGGATGCGCCGGAGCCGGCCGAGGTTTTCGGCAAGGAAACCCGCTATGCCAGCAAGCAGGAGATCCAGCACGGCATTGCCATGCCGGTGAACATCTATCCGCTGTTCGAGAATGCGCTGGGGGCGCATTATGGGCGAGAGCCCTTTGCGCACAGGCAGGCGATCGGGCGGCTGATGGAGCGGTTTGCCGCGGTGGCGGCCGGCAACCCCTATGCGCAGCTGCCGGTGGCGCGCACCGCAGAGGAGATCATCACGCCGGACGAAGAGAACCGCTATATCGGCTATCCCTATACCAAGTATCTGAACGCCAACATGTTTGTCGATCAGGCGGCGGCCCTGCTGCTGATGTCGACCGAAGCCGCCGACCGGCTGGGCGTGCCGCAGGAAAAGCGCGTCTACCTGCATGGCTCGGCCGATACGCAGGAGAAGATCCTGGTGAGCGAGCGGGTGAACTATCACAGCTCGCCCGCGGTGCGGATCGGCGCGCGGGAGGCCTTGAAGCAGGCCGGTATCGGCGTTGACGCGATTGCGCACATGGATATCTACAGCTGCTTTTCGAGCGCGGTCGAAGTGGCGGCGGACGAAATCGGGCTCAGGCACGACGACCCGCGCGGGCTGACGCTGACCGGCGGGCTCCCCTATTTCGGTGGGCCGGGCAATAATTATTCGATGCACGGGATCGCCGAAGTGATTGCGCGTTGCCGCGCTGCGCCGGGGGCGACCGGGTTCGTTTTTGCGAATGGCGGCTTTCTGACGAAGCACAGCTTTGGCGTGTGGAGCACGACGCCGAAGGCGTTCGAGCGCGCCGACCCCGCCGTCTATCAGGCGGAGATCGACGCGATGCAAAGCCCGCCGCTGACCGAGAAGCCGGAGGGCGCCGGCACGATCGAGACGTTCACCGTGATCCACGACAAGGGCGTGCCGGCGTTTGCCATCGTGATCGGACGTCTGGATGCGGACGGCAGCCGCTTTCTCGCCCAGATCCACGAAGACCCCGGCGCGCTGATCGATGTGCCGGTGGTGGGCCGCAAGGTGACGGTGAAGCCGACCGACACGGTCAATATTGCCGCGCTGGCCTGACCTCTTTCGGGCGGCGCTGGTCGCTGGCCTGCTGGGGCTGGCGGCGCACGGCCAGGCGGTTGCCCGCGCGCCTGCGCAGGCGGTTGAAGCGGCGTGGCTGCAGCCGGCCTTTGACGAGGCTGGCAAATGGGTGGGCGACGCCTTTCCGGGGGCCGTGCTGGCGGTGGGGCAGGATGGCCGGGCGCTGGTGGTGCGGGCGTTCGGGCGCCTGAGCAGTGCGCCGGATGCGGCGCCGATGCCGGTCGATGCCCTGTTCGATCTGGCTTCGCTGACGAAGGTTGTGGCGACGACTACGGCGGCGGCGTTGCTGGTGGATCGGGGCCAGCTCGAGCTGGATGCGCCGGTTTCGCGCTATCTGCCGGAGTTTGGCGGCGCTGCCGGGCACGATGCGATCACCGTGCGCGATTTGCTGGCGCACAGTTCCGGGCTGGCGCCGGAGGGCGAGCATTGGCGGACGGCGAAGAACGCAGCCGATATTCTTGCCGCCATCGACCGCATGCCGGTGGAAGCGCCGCCGGGGACGAAATCGGTCTATCGCGACGAGAATCTGATGCTGGTGGCGGAAATCGTCAGCCGCGTTTCGGGCCAGCCGTTCGAGCGCTTTGTGCAGGCGAACATCTTCCGGCCGCTGGGAATGAAGGACACCGGCTTCAATCCCGGCCGGGCGGAGCTGCCGCGCATTCCGCCGACCGAGATCGACAACCGGCTGCGCAACCGGCTGGTGCAGGGCGAGGTGCATGACGAGAATGCCTGGGTGATGGGCGGCATTGCGGGCCATGCCGGGCTGTTCTCGACTGCGGCAGACCTCTCCCGGCTGGCGCAGCTGTGGCTGGGCGAGGGGCGGTTTCGCGGCCGCCGGCTGATGCAGGCGGGGACGGTCGCGCAGTTCCGGGCGCGGCAGAACCGGCCAGAGGGCAGCACCCGGGCGCTGGGGTGGGATACGCCGACACTGCCGGGCGGCTTTGCCGGCGACCTCGCCAGCCCGCGCGCCATCCTGCACACGGGCTTTACCGGCACTTCCATCTATATCGATCCGGATCGGCGGGCCTATGTGATCCTGCTGTCGAACCGGGTGAACCCGACGCGCGAGAATAACCGCATCCGCGCGGCGCGCCCGGCCATTCACAACGCCGTGCTGCAGGCGCTGGACGCGCGCTAGCGGGGGACGCGTTCCGTGCGGGAGACGCTGTCGTGCTTCACCACGATCTGCATCAGCCTGCGGGCCTGTTCTTCGAAGGCCTGCAGCGTGTCGGTGAGGACGGCGGCGGAAACGCCTGGCGGGGCGAGCGACAGTTCATAGCGCAGGATGGCGTCCTTCTCGCTGTCGAGCGTGAGGAAGGCGAAGCGGGCTTCGGCGTTGAAGGCGTTCACTTCGTCCATGCTGAGCTTGTGGTCCATGATGACGCCGATCTGCAGCTCGATGCCGCGGCAATCCTCGCCCTTTTCGTCGCATTCGTGGAACCAGACATTGCCCCTGGTGCCGCCGAAGCCGGTCCTGATCTGCGGGTCGCCGGACTGGTCGGTTGCCAGTTCGGCGAGGAAGCCCTTTTCCCGCATCAGTTCGGCGATGTCGCGCGGGTTGGCGGCGATGATGCGGGTGTCGGCGATGGGTGCCGGCGGAACCTGTGCAGCGACGGGCGCCGCCAGCAGCGCGGCGATCGCGATCAGCCGCGCTTTTCCCACCCGCCGCCTTCCTTCTGCTGCCAATAGCTGCGGGTGAGGCCTTCGCGGTCGAGCAGCGCCTTCCAGTCGCTGCGCGCCTGCACCTGGCCTTCGCCGCCTTCCTCGAACAGGTTGAGCACCCGTTCGAAGCCGTCGAGCGCTTGCGGCAGGCCGTGTTCCACCAGCAGCAGGATCCGCGCCCCGTTTGCGGCTGTCACGGCTTCAGCCAGCAGGATCGGCTGTTCCGCGTCGTCGGCGCCGCCGGCCTGCGCGTGCGGCAGGAAGCTGTCCGGGTCTGCCGTCCACAAGGCCTTGTCCAGCGCCTGCAGCCGTGCCGGGTCGCTCACGATCAGCAGGCGCTTGCCCGTTTCATGGGCCTTCGCTGCGAGCCGCACCGCCACCTCGGCGGCGGGTGCGCGCGTGCAGTGATAGAAGCCGACGTCGAGGGTTCCGGCCAGTGACAGAAATCAGCCCTCGAAATTGTCGCTGACGAGCTGGTCGATCAGCCGCACGCCGAAGCCGGTTGCGCCCTTGTCGTGCAGGGGCGCGCCCTTGGGCCGCCAGACGGCGCCGGCGATGTCGATGTGCGCCCATTCGACGCCCTCGTCGATGTAGCGCTGCAGGAACTGCGCCGCCGTGATCGAGCCGCCTTCGCGGGTGCCGAGATTCTTCATGTCGGCGATGGTCGAATCGATCAGCTGGTCATAGTGGCCGCCCGGCTCCGACAGCGGCTGCCGCCAGACGAGGTCGTTCACTTTCTTGCCGGCGGCGTCGAGCTTGCCCCAGAGCGCGTCGGAGTTGGAGAAGACGCCGGCATAATAGTGCGCGAGGCTGATGATGATCGCGCCCGTCAGCGTGGCGAAATCGACGATCACCTTCGGCTTGTAGGTGCGCTGCGTCCAGGTGAGGCAGTCGTTCAGGACGAGGCGGCCTTCGGCGTCGGTGTTCAGCACTTCGACGGTCTGGCCGCTCATGCTGGTGACGATGTCGCCGGGGCGTTGGGCGTTGCCGTCGGGCATGTTTTCGACGAGGCCGCAGATGCCGACGACGCGGGCCTTTGCCTTGCGGCCGGCAAGCGCCACCATGGTGCCGGCGACGGCGCCGGCGCCGCCCATGTCCCACTTCATGTCTTCCATGCCGGCGGCGGGCTTGATCGAAATGCCACCCGTATCGAAGGTGACGCCCTTGCCCACCAGCGCCAGCGGCGTTGCCTCCGGATTGCCGGTGCCGTTCCATTCCATCGCCAGCAGGCGCGGCGGCTTCACCGAACCCTGGCCGACGCCCAGCATCGAGCCTGCGCCGAGCTTTGCCAGATCCTTTTCGTCGAGCACCGTTACCTGGATGCCGAGCGGTTCGACCTTGGCCTTCACCCGGTCCACGAAGCTTTGCGGATAGATCACATTGCCCGGCTCGGTGATCAGCTCCTTGGCGAAGGCGACTCCCTCTGCGACCTTTTGCAGGCGGTCGGCGATGGCCGCGGTGCTTTTCGGCGCGCCGACGAGGGTGATGGTCTTCAGCTTCGGCTTCTGCTCTTCCTTCAGCCTGGTGCGGTAGGTGTCCAGCCGCCAGCTGCGGAGTTCGGCGCCATGGGCGAAGTGGGCGGCGGCGACATCGGCGCCGACGCCGAGGTCACCGATGCCGGTGAAATCCGCCACCAGCTCGGCTTCCAGCGTCTGCAGCCTGGCTGCGGCTTCGCCGCCCAGATCCTCGAAGGTCCGGGCGTCGGCCTTGGCGGCGTCGCCCAGCCCGGCCAGCAGCACGCGGCTGGCCTGCGAGCCGGCGGGGGCGAGCAGTTCCAGCAGCTTGCCCTTCTTGCCGGTGAAATTCGCCGCCTTCATGGCGCGGCCCAGCTGGCCGCTGCCGGCGGTTTCCAGCGCCTGCGCGCCGGCCGAAAGCTGGCCACCGTCGCCGACGAACAGCAGCAGGGCTGCCGGGCTTGCCGCGTCGCGGTTGTCGGCAAATTTCACGCTTGTCATTTCAATCTCCCCGCCACAGGCCCTCAGGCCCGCAAAGTTTCTTCAAAGGTCAATGGCACGCCGAAGGGGGCCGCTGCCAGTTGATTTTCCCACATCGCAGCCATGCCGCGCAGCACGGTGCCGACCGGCTTCCCCGTGAGCTGCATGCCGGTGAAGGGCGACCAGCCGCAGCGGCTGGCGAGCCAGCTGTCCTCGATGGTCCAGCGCGCCTTCAGGTCGACGATGGTGAAGTCCGCGTCATAGCCGGCGACGATCCGCCCCTTGCCCACCAGCCCGAACAGCCGCTGCGGGCCGCTGGCCATCAGGTCCACCAGCCGCGCCAGCGACAGCCGGCCTTCGGCGACATGGTTCAGCATCAGCGGCACGATGGTCTGCACACCGGGCATGCCCGAGGGCGTGTCGGGATAGTCGCCGCCCTTTTCCGCCAGCGTATGCGGGGCGTGATCGGAACCGAGCACGTCGGGCACGCCCTGGCCCAGCCAGTGCCAGAGGCCATCGCGATGCCAGCCGGAGCGGATCGGCGGGTTCATCTGCGCCAGCGTGCCGAGGCGGGGATAGGCTTCTTCGGCGGCCAGCGTCAGGTGCTGGGGCGTCACTTCTACCGAGGCGATGTCCTTGTGGTCTTTCAGAAATTCCAGTTCCTGCGGTGTCGTCACGTGCAGCACATGAATGCGGCGGCGGGCGGCGCGGGCGGCCTTCACTGCGCGCACGGTCGCCTCCATCGCGCTTCGATCGTCGCGCCAGACCGGGTGGCTGGACGGGTCGCCGGCGATGCGCTCGCCCATGCGTTCCTGCATGCGGAACTCATCCTCGGCGTGGATGGCGACGCGGCGGGTGCCGGATTTCAGAACGCGCAGCAGGTTGGCATCGTCTGCGACCAGCAGGTCGCCGGTGGAGGCGCCCATGAAGATCTTCACGCCGCAGCAGCCGGGCAGTTTCTCGAGTTCCGCCATATGGTCGGCGTTGTGGGCGGTGGCGCCGATATAGAAGGCGTGGTCGGTCCACATGCGGCCTTTGGCGCGGGCGACCTTGTCGGCCATCGCCTCGACGGTGTCGGTGAGCGGCTTGGTGTTGGGCATTTCGAACAGCGCGGTGACGCCGCCCAGCACGGCGGCGCGGCTGCCCGATTCCAGGTCTTCCTTATGCTCCAGCCCCGGCTCGCGGAAATGCACCTGCGTGTCGATCAGGCCGGGGAGGATGGTGAGGCCGGTGCAATCCTGCACCATGGCCGCCGCGCCTTCGCCGCGGTTGAGAATGGCGGCGATCTTGCCGCCCGAAACGCCGATGTCGCATTCGGTGGGGCCGGCGGGGAGCCAGACCGTTCCGTTGCGCCAGATGCTATCGAAGGTTGAAGCGCTTGCCATCCCCGCTATCTAGGACGGTGATGCCTCTCTGTCACATGAACAATCGCGCCGTGCTGCGGCTTTCGGGTGCGGATGCACGGCCTTTCCTGCAGGGGCTGCTGACGCAGGATGTCTTGGCGCTCGCTCCGGACGCTCCGCTCTATGCCGGGCTGCTGAGTCCGCAGGGGAAGGCGCTGTTCCAGCTGTTCCTGTTTGCGGATGGCGCGGACGTGCTGATCGACGTGGAGGCGAGCCAGCTGGAAGCGCTGGTGAAGCGGCTGACGATGTTCCGCCTGCGCAGGCAAGTGGGCATTGTGCCGGAGCCGGGGCTGAAGCTGTTTCAGCAATGGGGCGAGCCGGGGAACGATCCGAGGACGGCGCTGGCGGGGAGCCGGTTTGTTGCGGCGGACGCGGCCGTGGATTCGACGCTGGAGGATTGGCACGCGCATCGGCTGCCGCTGGGGCTGCCCGAGGCGGACGAGATCGGCTCCGATGAGCTGCTGTGGCTGGAGACGAACGCGCGTGAGCTGAACGGGGTGAGCTTTACCAAGGGTTGTTATACCGGGCAGGAAAACACCGCGCGGATGCATCACCGCGATAAATTGCGGAAGCGGCTGCTGCCGCTGCGGGTGACGGGTGACGGCCCGGTGATGGCGGGCGACAAGGTGGCGGGCGAGTTGCGCGGAGAGCGCCACGGCGATGTGCAGATGGCGATCTTCCGGATGGACTATGCCGAGCAGGTGCTGACGGTGGCCGGCCGGCCGGCGGAGCTTGTCAGCCCGCCCTGGCTGTAGCCTCGGCGATCGCCAGCAGCCGCCGGGCTTCGGCGACGTGCAGCACTTCCACCATCCTGCCCTTGTAGGTGGCGATGCCCTTGCCGTCGGCCAGCGCTGCTTCATAGGCGGCGATCATGCCCTCAGCGGTTTCGATTTCGGCGGCTGACGGCGAAAACAGGCGGTTGACGATTTCCAGCTGGTCGGGGTGGACGCAGGTCTTGCCGTCATAGCCCAATTCGACCGCCTGTTTCGCTTCGCGCTCCAGCCCTGCGACGTCGCGGATGTCGGTATAGACGCCGTCGAAGGCCATCTTGCCTGCGGCGCGGGCGGCGTTGAGGATGCGGCTGGCGGCATAGAGCAGCGGCAGGCGATCGGGGCCGGGCTTGGCGCGTAGTTCTTTCGTAAGGTCTGCGAAGCCCGCCACCAGTGCCTCGACGCCCGGCACGTCGGCGATGGCGTCGACCTGCTGGATGCCGCGCGGGGTTTCGATCATCGCCCAGACCGGCTTGCCGCCGGCCAGCTTCACCGCTTCCAGCGCTTCGGCGGCGCTGTTCACCTTGGGCACCACCAGCAGGTTTGCGGACGACGCAGCTGCCGCGGCGAAATCGGCGGCCGCCCATTCGGTGCCCAGCCCGTTGACGCGGATGGCGACTTCGCGCCCGTCCCAGCCGCCGGCGACGGCGGCGACGGCGGCGGTGCGGGCATCGTCTTTCGCATCGGGGGCAACTGCGTCTTCCAGATCGAGAATCACGGTGTCGGCAGGCAGGGTGCGTGCCTTTTCGATGGCGCGCGCATTGGCGGCGGGGAGATACAGAACCGTCCGCCTTGGCCGAAATTCCATGCCGAATCCTTCTTTGCTTGCCCTTTCGGGCGATTTCCGAACACTATCCCCGGATAATCAACACCCGAAAGGCTGTCGCGTTGGGAACTCTCATTTTCGCCCTGATTCTGGTGGTGCTGGCGGTGCTGGCGCTGTTCGCCTCCGTCACCATCGTCCGCCAGGGCTATGAATATACGCTGGAGCGGCTGGGCAAGTACACGACCACGCTGCAGCCGGGCTTTTCGCTGATCATCCCGTTTGTCGACCGCGTCGGCCAGAAGATGAACATGATGGAGCAGGTGCTGCCGATCCCGACGCAGGAGATCATCACGCGGGACAATGCCGTGGTCTCGGTGGACGGCGTCGTATTCTATCAGGTGCTGGAGGCGGCCAAGGCGGCCTATGAGGTCTCCAACCTCACCGCCGCGGTCACCGCCCTTACGCAGACCAACCTGCGCACGGTGATGGGCAGCCTGGACCTGGACGAGAGCCTTTCGAAGCGCGACGAGATCAATGCCCGGCTGCTGACGGTGATCGATCATGCGACCGCCCCCTGGGGCATCAAGGTGACGCGGGTGGAGGTGAAGGATATCCAGCCGCCGCGCGACATCCAGGAATCCATGGGCCGGCAGATGAAGGCCGAGCGGGAGAAGCGCGCCGTGACGCTGGAGGCTGAGGGCCAGCGCGCCGCCGCCATCCTGCGGGCCGAGGGCGAGAAGCAGGCGCAGATCCTGGAATCCGAAGGCCGGCGCGAGGCGGCGTTCCGCGATGCCGAGGCGCGCGAGCGCGCCGCCGAAGCGGAAGCTGCCGCCACCCGCATGGTTTCGGAAGCGATCTCCAAGGGCGATCTGCAGGCGGTGAACTATTTCATCGCGCAGAAATATGTCGATGCGCTGAGCCAGTTCGCCAGCTCGCCGAATGCCAAGACCATCTTCATGCCGCTGGAGGCCTCCAACATCATCGGTTCGGTGGGCGGGATTGCCGAGCTGATGAAATCGGTGAAGGCCGAGCAGGCGCCGGCGCGGCCGCGCAGCGCGCTGAAGCAGCCGGAATGACGGACGCGATACTGGGCTTCCTGTTTTCGCCCTGGGGCTGGCTGTCGGCGGCGGCGGTGCTGGCCGGGCTCGAGATGCTTTTGCCCGGCGCCTACATGATCTGGCTGGCGGCGGCCGCTGCCGCGACCGGGCTGACCGTCAGCGTGCTGAACGTGACGATGGAGGGGCAGCTTGCCGCGTTTGCCGGCTGGATCGCGATTTCGCTGCTGGCGTCGCGGCAGCTGAAGCGGCTGCGGCCGATCGGCAGCGACGATCCGGGTCTGAACAGGCTTTCCCTGCGCTTGCTGGGAAAGGGGGCGGTGGTGACGCAGGCGATCAGCGGCGGGCGCGGCAAGGTGCGGCTGGGCGACAGCGAGTGGATCGCCGAAGGTCCGGATGCGCCGGTCGGCACGGCGGTCAGGGTGACCGGCTCGGAAGGGCCGATCCTGAAGGTGGCGTCAGGTGCGGAGCAGCACGACCCGGCCGGTTGAGCCTTCGGGCACTTCGGTGCCCACCTGCCGCGCCGCGTCGCGCCGGACCAGCGCCAGCACTTCGGCCGGAACGCCGCCCGAATGCACCACCAGATCGGCCTGCGCCAGCAGCCGCAGTTGGCGCAGGGTGAGGGCATCTGCGCCATCCGGGCCGATGACGATTTCGTCGAGACTGTCTGCCGGGGCTCCGCCTCCGGCCAGCGCCTCGACGATGGCGGCGGCCGGATCGGATTGCGGGACAAGTGGATCCAGCGCGGCGCCGGGGGCCAGAACCCGTGCCCAGAATTCGCGCCGGGCCGGGACATCCCTGTGTACCGCCCCCACCGCCTGCCGCGCCTGCCGGATCGCCGTCGCCAGCGGTCCCAGTGTCGCCGGAAGCCAGACCTCCAGCCGTTCCTTCAGCGCCTTGGAGAGGCTGGCCGAAGCGCCGCCGGTGCCGATCGCTGCCACCACCGGCGAGCGATCGACGATGGCAGGCACGAAGAAATCGGACAGTTCCGGCCGGTCGACCACGTTCACCAGCAACCCGGCTGCCTTCAGCTCTGCTGCCTTTTCCTCGGGCGCGTCCATCGCCACGAAGGCCAGCCGCACGCCCGGCGACGGGTCCAGCACGACGGTGCCGCCGGCCTCGGTCACCAGCCGCGCCTTGGCATCTGCTGCTTCCCCCACGCCCACCACCAGCACGGGTTGGCCGTCCAGCCGGTGGAACAGGGGAAGCATGTCCATCCTACTTCACATGCGCCTTCAGCCATGCACTGACGGCCGGGCCGATGTCGGGCCGCTCCAGTGCCAGCGCGATGTTGGCGGTGATGTGCCCGGCCTTGTCGCCGCAATCGAAGCGGGCGCCGGCGTAGGTATAGGCGTGGAACGGCTGCTTGCCGATCAGCTGCGCCAGTGCGTCGGTCAGCTGGATCTCGCCGCCGGCGCCGCGCTTGCCTTCGGACAGGATGTCCATGCACTCCGGCTCGATCAGGTAGCGGCCGACCGCCGCCAGCCGGGAAGGCGCGGTTCCGGGCTTCGGCTTCTCGACGAAACCCTTTACCTCGGTCAGTGCACCGCCGGTGACGCCGGGATCGACGATGCCGTAGCGATGGGTTTCATTCTCGGGCACTTCCATCACCGCGATCACCGTGCCGCCGACGGTTTCGCGCGCCCGCACCATCTGCGCGAGGCAGGGGTCTGCCGGGTTCCACAGCAGCTCGTCGGCGAGCAGCACGGCGAAGGGTTCGTCCCCGGTGATATGGCGCGCGCACCAGACGGCATGGCCGAGGCCCGCGGGCTCCTGCTGGCGGACATAGGCGATCTGCCCGGGCGCCAGCTGGGTATCGTCCAGAACCGCCAGTTCGGCCTGCTTTCCGCGCTCCTTCAGCGTGGCGACCAGCTCGCCGGCGATATCGAAATAATCCTCCAGCGCATTCTTGCCCCGCGCCGTCACGAAGATCATCTGCTCGATGCCGGCGGCCAGCGCCTCGTCCACGGCATATTGCAGCAGCGGCTTGTCGACGACTGGAAGCATCTCTTTCGGGACTGCCTTGGTGGCCGGCAGGAAGCGCGTGCCCATGCCGCCCACAGGAAACACCGCTTTACGAACAGGCTTCATGCAAAAACCCCCATCCTAACAAACTGATCAGCCGAGCCAGTCAGGAACCCGGTCGAGTCCCACAAGTTCCTCCAGCGTCTGCCGCTTTCGTATGACAGCAAAGCGATCGCCCGAAACCAGCACCTCGGGCACCAGCGGCCGCGAGTTGTAAGTTCCGGCCATCGTCGCCCCATAGGCGCCCGCCGTCATCAGCGCGACAAGGTCGCCTTCTGCCAGCGGGGTGATGCTGCGGTCCTCGGCGAACATGTCGCCCGTCTCGCACACCGGCCCCACGATTGTCGCCACCATCTCGCCTGCTTCCGGCCTGACTGCCCGGATATCGTGATAGACGCCGTACAGCGTCGGGCGGATGAGGTCATTCATCGCAGCATCCAGCACGGCGAAGCGCCTGGCCGCGCCGGATTTCAGCGTGATGACCTTTGCCACCAGCACCCCCGCATTGCCGGCGATCAGCCGGCCGGGTTCGAACATCAGCTGCAACCCCCAGCCGGCCGTCACCCGCCCGACCATCGCCGCATAGTCGGCCGGAGAGGGCGGCAGCGGAAGTTTCGGATCATAGGGGATGCCAAGGCCGCCGCCGAGATCGACCCGCTCCACCGGATAGCCCGCCTGCCGCAGGCGCTGCGCCAGCGCGCCGAGCTTGGTATAGGCCGCCTCCAGCGGCGCGAGATCGAACAGCTGGCTGCCGATGTGCGCGGCGATACCCACCGGGCGGATGCCGGGCAGGCTCGCGGCCTCGGCATAGAGCGCCTCGACGCGGTCGAGCGGGACGCCGAACTTGTTTTCCGCCTTGCCGGTGGAGATCTTCGCCAGCGTGCCGGCATCGACATCGGGGTTCACGCGAATGGCGACATGCGCGGTGACGCCCATGTCGCTGGCGACGCGGGAAAGCCGCCTCAGCTCGCTTTCGCTTTCGACATTGAGCTGCAGGATAGCGGCCTCCAGCGCGGCCTTCATTTCCGCGTCGGTCTTGCCGACTCCGGAAAAGACGATGCGGTTTGCCGGCACGCCTGCCGACAGCGCGCGCACCATTTCGCCTTCGGAAACGACGTCGGCGCCCATCCCCTCCTGTGCGAGGATTCGCAGCACGGCGACGTTCGGATTGGCCTTTACCGCGAAGGCGACCAGCGGATCGCCGACCGAGGCGAGCGAATCCAGCACCACCCGCGCATGGCGGCGCAGCGTTGCTTCGGAATAGCAGTAGAAGGGCGTGCCCACCCTGGCGGCGATGGCGGACAGCGCCACCTCCTCGGCGTGCATCTCGCCGCCTTTCAGCGCGAAATGATCCATCAGTTCGGCTGCTCTTCGTCGCGCTGCTGCGTCCATTTTTCCGCCGGCGGGGCCTTGTCTCCGGGGAAGGGAACCGGCCGCACGGTTTCGGTGCCTTCGGGCGGCAGGCTGAAGGGATCGTCGCGGCGCACTTCCAGCCGCACGGTGAGGTCGTCCACGCGGATCGGCCGGGCTTCGGCCGGCACCGTCAGGCCGGCGGCGACCCTTTCCTTTTCGACGGCACGGGCGCCCTTCTGCTGCTCTTTGGTCAGCGCCGGATCCGGTGGCTCCAGCCGGGTGACCGGGCCCTTGTAGCCGCAGCCAGCCAGAAGCAGTGTTCCGGCGAGAAGTGCAAGCCTCAGCCCCATGTCTGGATTTCCTTCAGCGCCGCTTCGGCAGCCGCCCTGACGCGCACGGGGGCGGTGCCGCCGGGGCTTGTGCGGCTGGAGACGCTCGCCTCGACGCTGAGCACGTCGAAGATGCCGGCGTTTATGCGGCTGTCTATGGCTTGCAGGGTTTCCAGCGACAGTTCGTCCAGCTGGGTGCCGGCCTCTTCGGCCGCCTTGACGGCGCGGCCGGTGATGTGGTGCGCCTCGCGGAAGGGAACGCCTGCCTCGCGCACCAGCCAGTCGGCAAGATCGGTGGCGGTGGAATAGCCGCTGGCGGCGGCGGCGCGCATCCGCGCCGGCACGAAGGTCAGCGTTTCCAGCATGCCGGCCATCGCCGCCAGGCTGAGCTCCAGCAGGTCGTGCGCCTCGAACACGGGCTCCTTGTCGTCCTGCATGTCCTTCGAATAGGCCAGCGGCAGGCCCTTCATCGTTACCATCAGCCCGGTCATGAGGCCGAGGATACGCCCGCTGTGGCCGCGCACAAGCTCGGCGGCATCGGGGTTGCGCTTTTGCGGCATGATGGAGGAGCCGGTCGACCACTGATCCGGCAGTTTCACCCAGCCGAAGGGCTGGCTGGCCCAGAGGATGATTTCCTCGGCCAGCCGCGACAGGTGCAGCGCGGTCTGGGTGGCGCTGGTCAGATATTCCAGCGCGAAATCGCGGTCGGAGACGCTGTCCAGCGAATTGGCGGTGGGGCGGTCGAAGCCGAGTGCCTGCGCAGTCGCCGCGCGGTCGATCGGGAAGCCGGTTCCCGCCAGCGCTGCGGCGCCCAGCGGGCATTCGTTCAGCCGGGCGCGGGCATCGGCAAAGCGGCCGAAATCGCGCTTCAGCATCTCCACATAGGCGAGGAGATGATGGCCGAGCGTGACCGGCTGCGCCACCTGCAGGTGGGTGAAGCCGGGCAGCACGGTTTCGTTGTGCTGCAGGGCGCGCATCGCCAGCACGGCGGCGAGCGCGCGGATGGCGTTCAGGTGGCCGTCTATCGCATCGCGCACCCACAGCCTGAAATCGGTCGCCACCTGGTCGTTGCGGCTGCGGGCGGTATGCAGGCGCCCGGCATCCGGCCCCAGCAGGGCGGCGAGCCGGGTTTCGACCGTCATGTGGATGTCTTCGAGGGCGACATCGACGGGAACGCCGTTGGCGGCAAAGTCGGCCTCTATGGTGGCGAGGCCGTCGCCGATGCGGTTCGCGGCGTCTGCGTCGATGATCTTCCGGGCGCCGAGCATCGCCACATGGGCGCGGCTGCCGCGGATGTCCTGCCGCCACATCCGCTTGTCGAACGGGATCGAGGCATTTATCTCAGCCATCACTGCCGCCGGGCCGCCTTCGAAGCGCCCACCCCACAGGGCGTTTGCGCCGGAGTTGCCGTCGCCTGCGCCAGAATCGGAGTCAGAGCCGTTGCCGGAGCCGTCCATGAAGCGCCTTATTCCCCTTGCTCTTGCAATACCGCTCGCCGCCTGCGGTCAGAATGGCGGAGGGCAGGCGCAAGCCCCTAAGCAGGAAACGCCTGCATCGCAAGAAGCGCCGGCAGCAAAGGCGGAGCATGGCCACTTCGATACGCAGTTCGCCGGAACGCCGGCGCCGGCGATTGCGCTGGAGACGTCGGCGGAGGGCAAGACCGAGACACTGGCCGATATCCGTGCCGCCAATCCGGGAAAGCCGGTGCTGGTGAACCTGTGGGCGACCTGGTGCGCGCCCTGCCTGAAGGAGCTGCCGACGCTGGACAGGCTGGCCGCGGATACGAAGGGCAAGCTGGTGGTGGTGCCGCTGAGCCAGGACATGGAGGGGTGGCGCAAGGTTTCCGGCGAATTCACGGCGGCGAAATACCCCAACCTTGCCACGCGGGTGGAAAGCGGCATGCAGTTTGGTTTCGAGCTGAAGGCGAAGGGGCTGCCGCTGACGATCCTCTATGACGCGGACGGCAAGGAGGTGTGGCGCTATGCCGGCGATCGGGACTGGTCGACGGCGGAAAGCCGGGCGAAGATCGGGGTTTAGCGGTTCTGCTCCCGCAGGTGGAACTGCCACTGCGGCCATAGCTGGCTGATGCCGAGGATGAGCGCCACCGCCAGCCCGCAGGGGATCGGGTTCAGCTCTGCGTTGTTCCAGACGAAGATGAGCATCAGCGCCGCAGTGGGGGCCAGCCCCACGGCCCAGCGCTGCCATGTTTCGCCAAGGCGATAGATTCCAAGGGCGATGGCGTGGCCGATGGCGACCAGTTGCCACATCAGCCAGTAGAACAGCGCCAGCAGGGCCAGTGCCTCGAAGCCCTGCGGCCCGGCGCCGGGGACGAAATCGAGCGCATATTTGGTGAACCAGATTATGGGCAGAAGCATCAGCGCCAGGCTGATGAAGTTCAGGATACGTATCGGCTTCAATCGTCCACTCCGATTTCGGTGAAGCGCCATTCGCCCTTCGATATCTCGGCGAACACGTAGATGCTGCCGTTGCAGAAGACCATCTTCTGCGTGCCTTGCGTCACCACCTTTGCAGTGCGGAAACAGGCGCGCGTGGGGGCGTCGAACAGGCGGGGGACTGCGCCCTCGAACGACGGGCGGTCCAGCGATCTGCCTTCGAACAGGAAGGGCGTGCGGGTGAGGTCGGCGATTCTTGCGGCCTCGCCCAGCACGACGGCTCGCGCGAAATTGCCGTAGAAATATTCGAAGTCGCCGATGGGGGCGATGGCGAGCGCCAAGAGGGGCACGAGGGGCACGAGGGCACGCTTCATCCGCCGAAGGCCCGCACGAAGGTGATGGCCGGCCGCCAGGTCCAGCCGGCTTCCTGTATGGCGCGGACCGCGATGCGGCCCCGGTTGGTCGGCGCTTGCATTGTTGCCATCCTGCCCCCCGATGCGGACGGCAGGATGCGCAACTGTCGGGGCGAAGTCTAGCGCTTCAGCGCCACCGCTTCATCATAGAGCTCGTTGACGCGGCCCCAGTTCACGACGTCCCACCATTTGGCGAGATATTCGCCGCGGCGATTGCGATAGCTGAGATAGTAGGCGTGCTCCCACACGTCGTTCGCCAGCACCGGCCTGCCCTTCACCGGGGCCAGATCCATCAGCGGATTGTCCTGATTGGGGGTCGAGGTGACGGCTAGCTTGCCGTCGGGGGTCACCACCAGCCAGGCCCAGCCGGAACCGAACTGCGAGGTGCCGGCCTGCTGGAAGGCGGCCTTGAACTTGTCGACGCTGCCCCACTGTGCCTCGATCGCCCTGGTCAGCCGGGCAGACGGCGCGCCGCGCTGGCCTTCGGGGGCCATCAGCGTCCAGAAGAAGCTGTGGTTCCAGTGGCCGCCGGCATTGTCGCGGACGGCCTTGGGAGCGGTGGAGACCTGCGCCAGCAGCGCTTCCAGCGACTTGCCCTGCAGCGCCGGATCGGCGGAAACGGCCTTGTTCAGATTGTCGACATAGGCCTGGTGATGCTTGCCCCAGTGGATTTCCATGGTTTCCTTATCGATCACCGGCGCCAGCGCATCGAAGGCATAGGGAAGCGGTGCCAGCTTGAACGGTCCGGCGACAGGCGTTGCAGCGGGGGCGGCTGCGGCTTGCGCCATCGCCATCTGCGGCACGGTGGCAGCGGCCAGCAACAGGACGGATTTCAGCAGCAGGGCAGGCTTGGGCACATGCGTCTCCTCAGGGTTCAAGCGTTAACGGCAAACTCCTAGCATGGTTCCCGTCGCTGCTGTCCACCCCGGGGGGCTACTCGATACTCGCCACAAGGTCGCCGCGGTTGACCACGCCCTCTGGCTCGACGTGGATGCGGATGGTACCGGAGGCCGGGGCTTCCAGTTCCATCGTCAGCTTTTCCACCAGCACTTCGGCGATGAGGTCGCCCTTTGCGACCTGCGAGCCGTCCTCGACCAGCCAGATCAGCGTCGATCCGGTGGCATCGTCCTCGTCCCAGAGGTCTTGCGGGATGATCAGCGGCGTTCCCATCGTCTCAGGACTCCTCACCGGCAAAGGAACCGAAGCTGCGCGTCATCGTGGGAGTCTCCTGAAGCATGATACACTGTCTTAGCGCAGCATAGCCGCAGCAAAATCCTGTCGGTTTGAGCAGATGGTACCGCTATCAGCGATGCAGGGGGATGTCCTCGGCCCGCTCCAGCCGGCGGATGGATTCGCCGGCGTTGATGTCGCCGTTTCGTACCGTCCTGCCGAAATCGAGGCCGGTCAGCCGCTCCACCTCGACGATGGTGGTGAGGAAGTCACCGACTTTCCCCAGCTCGTCGGCGTCGCCGAATTTCTCTGCTTCGGCAAGGCTTTCGCCGGCGAACAGGGCTTCGGGCCACACCTCTATCACCGGTCGCTGGTCGGCGATCATGGCCAGCGACTTCAGCTTTCCGGCCTCTGCCCAGACGGCGATCTTGAAGAAGCGCCCGGGCACGCCGACGCCGCGAAACTGGCGGTCGCCGGGCTCGAAGATGCAGCCGGTGAAGCTGCTGATGCGCGCATCGGTCGCAACGGCGTTGCGCAGCACATAATTCTCCACCGTCCGCCACAGCTTGCCGCCGCCGGAATTGGGCAGGTCGGCGCTGGCGGATCCCATGTTGAAGAAGCCCACCTGCAGCGCGGCATTCGTGTAGGTGAAGGTGTCTTCCTCGGCGGCCAGCGCCGTGGCGTCGTCGCCCCAGGCCGGATCGAGGCGGCGCACCAGATGCCCCTTCTGGAACATGCGCGCGGTACGCCCGCCGCCGGTGGGAAAGCCGGGAACCTTTTGTCCGGAGTAGATTTTTTCCCCCGTCTGCTGGTCGGCGCCGATGCGGGGATCGTCCTGCCAGTCGTCGGCTTCGGCGGATTCCAGCCCGGGGCTGTCTTCCGTCAGCGGCGTCACCTTGCCGGTGCTGTGGTCGGCGCTTTTCGCCGTTGCACCATCGATATTGCAGGCGGTGAAGTAGGCCATCCGCCGCCTGGCATTCATCACCACGCTGAAATGATGGTATTTGAGTTCAAACGGATAGTCACCGGCCTCTGCCAGGCTGTTGCGCGCCGCATCCGCCTCCATCGCGGCGGTGAGCTTTGGCAACGGCACCTGGAACCCCTCGATGAAGCCGGGCTTGTAGCCCACCCGCCCGCGCATCCGGTCCAGCGCCGGGCCGGCGGGCGGCGGCGGGGGAGGCGGCGGATCGGGGGCGGGGGCCGGAGCAGGCGCACCCACCCCCGGTACGCGGATCGAGATTTCCACCGGGATGGTCAGGGTGATCCGCCCATCCGGCTCCATGCGCGGGGCGGGGAGGGCGGGCGAGCCGGTGTCTTCCGACGCGCTCGCCTCGGTGAAGGCGGCGCTTTCGGCACCCAGCGCCAGCACCTTTTCCACGCGCTTGCGGGCCGCCGCGTCCATCGTCGGCAGCCGCTCGCGCAGCTGCTTCACGATGGAGCTGATGCGGATGCCTTCGTTCACGTCCACCGGCAGCGGCGCGGAGTCTGGCCCGAAGGCTTCGCGCCAGGGGCTGCCCCAATGGTGCAGCGCCACCACCTGCCATTCGGAATTGAACACCGGGCTTCCCGAACTGCCGGGCTCGGTATCGGCCACATAGTGCAGCGCATTGTCATAGCGGCCGACCAGCCGGTTTTCGCGCAGCACCACTTCCTTGAAGCGGCCGCTGGGGTGCTGCACGATGTTCACATATTCGCCCAGCATATGCTTGTCGCCGGCGTCGGAGATGCCGGTGAAGCCGAAATCCGCGATCGTGTGCGGCCCGGAAAGACGCTTGCCGACGGCGAAGATGGAATAGTCCAGCCCGTCGCGCCCGTCGCCGTCGGTCAGGAACAGCGTGGCGTCGATGGCAAAGCGCGAGGCGGTGCGGATGTTGCCGGCGAGGTCGCGCTCATAGTCGAATTCCAGCACGAACTGTTTTGCCGCGTCCGCCTCGCCGATCACATGATGGTTGGTCAGGAACAGGCCGTCGCCGATCAGGAAGCCGGAACCCTGCGCCCGGCCGTTACGATAGGCGACGCGACCGACGGCGCGGGCGGCCGTTGCGCCGATGGTGAGGAAGCTGACGTTGACGAAATCGGCGCTGTCGCCCCAGACGACTTCCTTGCGCGCCTCCAGCTCGGGCGCCAGCCCCTTCACCGTGCGAATGGCGGCGGCGATATCCACATGCTGTCCGGCTGCGACGCCCTGTTGCGCGGCGGTCACCTGGATGGCGTTGTCGACACCCGCAGCCTCGTTCGGGGTCAGCCCGGCCTTGGCCTGCAGCCGCCGTTGCCGCCGCGCCGGGTCAGTCTCTGCGGCGAAGGGGTTGCCCTCCTTGGCCGCCAGCATCGCCCGCACGATCTCGTCGTGATTCTTTGCCAGCCGTTCCAGCACGGCCTGTTCCGCCTCGGACCGCAGGATCGCCATGTCAGCCGCCTTTCCACACCGATACCGAGCCGAAGCCGACGGCGATGCTTTCCAGCACCACCCCTTCGCCCATCGCATCCAGCGGCGAGAAGCTCCAGCGAACCGGGAGCGCCTCGTTCAGCACCACCCGGCCCACGGTTTCGCCCAGTGCATCGAGGAGGTGCAGGGAAAGCGTCCGCGACTTCCCCTTGCCGGCGCGCACGCTGCCCAGCCAGTCGCGCAGCGCCGGATCGCCGGTGAAGGCACGGCTGAGCAGCAGCTCGCCGCGCCCATCCACGCCGATCCCGGAGAATTCGGCGCGGGCAAAGCCTTCCGAGCCATCCGGCCCGCCCCATTGCACGCGGAAATGCGCGGCAGAGGCGAGCTTTTCGGCGCCGCTTCGTGCTGCTGTCGCCCCTGCGGCCGCAACCTTGCCGGCGCTATTCGATTTCAAACGCTTCGACAGCAAGAACCAGCTCCTCCACCGCCACTTCATTGGATTTCGCGTTCAGCGGCCCGTGCACCAGCTTCACCGGGAAACAGTCGCGCAGCAGCCAGCGCATCGCTGCGCCGGACTTGTCCTCGGGCAGCAGCTGGATGGACAGGTTGCGGCGCGAGACATTGCCGTCGCGCACGTCCTTCAGCCACTGATACAGTTCCAGCGTGCCGGTGATGCCACGCTTCAGCGTGATGTTGCCCACCTTGTGCAGCCCCGGCAGCTTGCGCACGGCGTTGCGCCGGTCGCCGCCTTCCCGATATTCGATCACCCCGATTTCGTGCGACAGGCCGGAGACTTCCGAGAAGCCGCCGATCGCCATGCCATCCAGTTCCACCAGGAAGTTGAACGCTGCGTAGGGGTTGTTCCGCTGGATCGCCATTGCCCGCCTCCCTTGCTTCCGCCGGCATTAACCATGCTGCGGCAGCTTTTGCACCGAGTCCATTCCGATTCGGCCGTGGATCTGCGCTTTCCTTGTGCGGCGGAATCCGGCTAGGGCGACGCCTCCATGGCTGCAGACGATATCCTCGACCTTCTCATCATCGGTGGTGGCGTGAACGGCGCCGGGGTCGCCCGCGATGCCGCCGGGCGCGGATTGAAGGTGGCGCTGCTGGAGGCGGGCGATCTGGCCGGCGGCACCTCGTCGGCGTCGACCAAGCTGGTGCATGGCGGCCTGCGCTATCTGGAATTCCATGAATTCGCCCTTGTCCGCAAGGCACTGGCCGAGCGCGAGGTGATCCTGCGTGCGGCGCCGCATATCAGCCGGCCGCAATCCTTCCTGCTGCCGCTGGAGCCGCACCTGAGGCCCGGATGGGTGATCGGCGCGGGCCTGTTTCTTTACGATCATCTGGCCCGCCGGCGGGAGATTCCCGGCTCCTCGTCGGTGAAGCTGCGGCAGGACGCGGCCGGCCCGGCCTTCAACGCCGATCTCACCCGGGCGTTTCGGTTCTGGGACGGCTGGGTGGACGACAGCCGGCTGGTGGTGCTGAACGCGCAGGATGCCGCCGCACGCGGCGCCGAGATCCGGACGCGCGACGGGGCCGTGCGGGCGCAGCGGACCGAGTTCGGCTGGGAAGTGGAAAGCGCTTCCGGCAGGCGTTTCGGCACGCGCCACCTGCTGAACTGCGCCGGGCCGTGGGCGGAAACCGTGGCGCGCGAGCTGATCGCTGCCCCCGACGCGCCGCGCCTGAGCCTGGTGCAGGGCGGCCATATCGTCACCCGCCGGATCAACCGCGGCAAGGATGCCTGGATGCTGCAGCAGCCGGACGGGCGCATCGTCTTCGTGATCCCGTGGGAGGGCGAATTCAGCCTGATCGGCACGACGGAGACACCGGTGACCGATCCGGCGGCCAAGGCGCTGACCGGCGACGAGGAGGCCTATCTGCTGGCGGCGGTGAACCGCAGCCTGGCGCGGCCGATCGGGGCTGCCGACATCGTCCACCGCTTTGCCGGCGTCCGCCCGCTGGTGCTGGAGGAGGGCAAGAGCGCCCGCGAGACGACGCGCGACTGGAAGCTGGTGCCGCACGTCGATCCGAACTCGGGCGGGATGGCGGCGATGACCGTGGTGGGCGGCAAGATCACCACCTATCGGCTGCTCGCCGAGGCGGTGCTGAAGCAGCTGTTTCCGGACACCAAGCGCTGGACGAAGGATGTGCCGCTGCCCGGCGGCGACGTGCCCCGGCTGGGCGGTACCGCGCAGGCCGATTTCGCCCGCTGGCTTGCCCATGCCGAGGGCCGCCACCCGGACTATGACCCGCGCATCCTGGAGCGGATGGCGCGGCTGTATGGCACCGGGGCCGAGCCGATGCTGGATGCAGGGCTTGGCGAGAATATGGGCGGCCTGTTCGAGGCGGAGCTGCAGCATATGCGCGACCGGGAATGGGCGCGGACGGCCGAGGATGTGCTGTGGCGCCGGACGAAGATGGGGCTGCATATGGACGAGAAGGGCAGGGCGCGGGTCGCCCGCTTTTTCGGCGGCTGAGCCGGTCTTACGGGTAGAGCAGGCCGGAAACCCAATCGTTGCCGGTGAAATCCCAGCGCATGCGGTGGTGCTGCCGCCCCTCGCGGTCTTCCCAATATTCGATCCAGTGCGGCACCAGCCTGAACCCGCCCCAGTTTTCCGGGCGCGGCACCTCGCCGGGGAATCGCGCCTCCATTTCCCCAAGGCGCGCTTCATAGTCGGCGCGGGCCGGCAGCGGCTGCGACTGCAGCGAGGCCCAGGCGGAAATCTGGTTGGCGCGCGGGCGCCTGGCGAAATAGGCGTCGCTTTCGGCGGCGGAAATCCGCTCCACAGGGCCGCCCAGCCGCACCTGCTTGCGCAGGGACTTCCAGTGGAAGGCCATCGCCGCGCGCGGGATCCCGCCGATCTGCTGGCCCTTTTCGCTGAGGTAGTTGGTGTGAAAGACGAAACCGCGCGCGTCGAACGAGCGCATCAGCACGATCCGCACGTCGGGCTGGGGGATGCCATCGGCGCCTTCCTCCACCGTCGCCAGCGCGCAGGCGCCCGGATCGTTCAATTCAGCGGCTTGCGCCTGGGCAAACCACACCGCAAACTGCTGGAAAGGGTCGGTCATGCGGCACCGCTAGGCTGAGGCGGCGGCTGTTGCAATGTCGGACTTGTGGGCGGGGCGCTTGCCGCCTATATCTGGGTGTGACTTTTATGCAACAGTTAACCAGACGGATGACAAGACACTGATGGCAGATCTCTATTCGGTTCTGGGCGTGGAGCGCACGGCGGATGCTGCGGCGATTAAGCGTGCCTACCGCAAGCTAGCCAAGCAGCTGCACCCCGACCAGAACAAGGACGATCCGAAATCCGCCGAGCGCTTCAAGCTGGTGACGGGCGCCTACGACATCCTTTCCGACGCGAAGAAGAAGGCGCAGTATGACGCCGGCGAGATCGACGAGCAGGGCAACCCCAAATTTGCCGGCTTCCGCCCCGGGGCGGGTGCGCGCCCCGGCGCCGGCGCCCGGCACAGCACGCGCGATTTCGACTTTGATTTCGGCGGCGGCGATCCGAGCGACCTGTTCTCCGAGCTGTTCGGCCGCGCTTCCGGCCGCCACAGCGGGATGGGCGGCGGCTTCAGCCCGCCACCGCAGCGCGGTTCCGATGTCGCCTATCGGCTGACCGTTCCCTTTGCCGACGCGGCGCTGGCGCGCAGCGTCCGCCTGTCGCTGCGCAACGGCAAGACCATCGAGCTCAACATCCCCAAGGGCGTGGAAGAGGGGCGGCAGGTGCGGCTGGGCGGGCAGGGCGACGCCGGGCCGGCCGGGCCGGGCGACGCCATCGTCACCGTCCACATCCAGCCCGACGCCCGCTTTACGCTGGAGGGCACCGATGTGCGCGCCGATGTGAGCGTGCCGCTGGAAACCGCCGTGCTGGGCGGGCAGCAACGGGTGCCGACGCCGGAGGGCGAAGTGAACCTGAACATCGCCGCCGGCACCAGCTCGGGCAAGGTGATGCGCCTGAAGGGCAAGGGCTGGACCCGGCGCGACGGCAGCCGCGGCGACCTGCTGGCGCGGGTGCTGGTGGAGGTGCCCGCCGATCCGGGACTGGCGGAATTCCTGCGCGCCCGGCAGGCGGCGAAGCAGACCGCAGCCTGACGATGGAGGTGCCGGCCCCCTCCGCCGGCCCGGAGAAGGCCGCCCCTGAAAAAGCTGAACGTATCGGCTACCGCCTGGGCCTTCGGCTGCGCGGCACCTATCGCATCGGCCTCACCGTCATCACCCGCACGCTGCGGGATGGCTATATCCACGCGGGCAACATCGCCTATCTCAGCCTTGTCACGCTGTTGCCGCTGATCATCCTCATCACGGCCGTCACCGTGGCCTTTGGGGAGACGGATGCCGGGCAGGCGGCGATCCACGGCGTGCTGCGCGCGCTGCCGGCCGATGTCGCCCTGCTTTTCCAGCCGGTGATCGACGAAGTGCTGGAAGCCCGCACCGGCAACCTGCTGTGGATGGGGGCGATCGTGGCGCTGTGGACGGTGACGACCTTCATCGAGACGCTGCGCGACATCATCCACCGCGCCTATGAGGTGCGCTATACCCGCAAGTTTCTGGAGCATCGGCTGCAGTCGCTGGTCGGCACCCTTGTCGCGATGATCCTGGTGGTCGTCGCCTTCGTCTCGCAGGTGGTGTTCGCGGTGATCGTGAAAACGGTAACGCATTTGTTTCGCGAGGAAATCTATCTTCCGGGCTGGATCGATCTTTCCCGCGCGCTTACGCCTGTCGCCATTTTCCTGTCGCTCTGGGCTCTCTACAAGCTGCTGGCCCCCGGCGACTATCGCCGGGCGGCGGGCTGGCCCGGGGCGCTGGTTACCACCCTCGCCTGGGTTGGTGGGCTGTTGATCCTGGGGCCCATTGTCGGCGGTTTCGGCCATATGAGCCTCACCTATGGCGCGCTTTCGGGGGTGATGATCGCGCTGCTGTTTTTCTATGGCGTGGGTTTCGCGCTGGTGCTTGGCGCCGAGCTCAACGCGGCACTGGCACGCCGGCACGAGCCCGCCTAAAAGCGACGGCAACGAATTGCGCCGTTCACGGAGAAGTTGATGGGATTGATGACAGGGAAGCGCGGGCTGATCATGGGTGTCGCCAATGATCGTTCGCTGGCCTGGGGCATTGCGGAAAAGCTGGCCGCCGAGGGCGCGGAACTGGCCTTCAGCTATCAGGGCGAGGCGCTGGAGAAGCGCGTCCGGCCGCTCGCTGAATCGCTATTGGAAGTGGGGGGGGGCGTAGCACATCTGTTCGATTGCGATGTCGCCGAGGACGAGTCGATCGACAAGCTGTTCGCCGATCTTTCGGCGCTGTGGCCGACGATCGACTTTCTGGTCCACGCCATCGGCTTTTCCGACAAGAGCGAGCTGCGCGGCCGCTATGCCGAAACCAGCCGCGAGAATTTCCGCATGTCGATGGATATCTCGGTCTACAGCTTCACGGCGGTTGCCCGCCGGGCGGCGGCGATGATGCCCAATGGCGGCTCGATGCTGACGCTCACCTATTATGGGGCTGAAAAAGTGGTGCCGCATTACAATGTGATGGGCGTTGCCAAGGCGGCGCTGGAGGCGAGCGTTCGCTATCTGGCGGTGGACTATGGCCGCGACAATATCCGCGTGAACGCGATGTCGGCCGGGCCGGTGAAGACACTGGCGGCGAGCGGCATCGGCGATTTCCGCTATATTCTGAAGTGGAACGAGCTGAACAGCCCGATGAAGCGCAACATCACGCTGGAGGATGTCGGCGGCGCCGGCGCCTATCTGCTGAGCGACCTGAGTTCAGGGACGACGGGCGAAGTGCTGTATGTGGACGGCGGCTATCATGTGATCGGGATGAAGGCGGAGGACGCGCCGGATATTGCTCTGGCGTAGCGAACGGCGGGCGCTGCTCATGCGGAGCGGCGCCCGCTGTCCATTGTTACTTCTCAACCCCGAAATCAAAGACCCGAGCGGACATTGCGCCGTTCTTTCCGCCGCCAGCGATAGTCTGGATGAAGCCATATTCCCCCGGCGTCAGCATCTGCGCAGGCACGATCCTGTAAACGCCCGGCTTCAGCATTTCGCTGTCGAACTCGATCTGATCCTTTTCCATTACGCCGGTCTTGGCGCCGCCAATGTTGACGCGGCCGACCTTGGCATCGCGCCTGTTGTCGCCCTCCGCAAAGCGGACGAGACTTACTTCGGCAGGCGACGAAGTGGTGGTTCCAATACCGCTGGCCCACGTGCTGGAATTTGCATTCTGCAAGCTACGCGGAATGGATTCCTCGAAGAAGGCATAGAATGTCGGCTGCGGATGTTTGGTCTGGATCCTGGCGCTTTCGCCCGGCACACTGGCCTTCAGGCTCATCGAGGCGATACCCATTGTCAAAGCGTAGCCAAGCAGGTTGCTCGTCCGGGCTTGGTTGGACATGGTGGCGTCGATCCGGACCATCTTGTCGCCGGTGCCGTTGTTCTTCACCAGCATATATAGTCCGGGATAGTGCGGGACGTTAGGATCGGGTGAATCAATCGAAAGTTCGGCTGGTGCCGCTGCCGGGGTGGGGGCGATCATCGCCGCCATTACCGGGCCGGAAACGCCGGCATTCTTCAGTGCAATCAGCCCATCGGTGGAAAGGTCGAATGCGGTAGGGCCGCTGCGGATTTTCGCGACGATCGCATCGTCGGGAAGCCCGGCCTTTGCCAGCGTGATCACTGCATCGTTGGTCATCGCTGCGGCGGCCGTCGGGGTGGCAGGGTTCGCAACAACGGGTTGGACTGCAAGCAAGCTGACGGCGGTGGCCAGCACAACGCGAAACGACATCTATAATAGCTCCCTGATAGTACGGCGTACTTTCTCGCCGCTTTTTCCGGGCATCAGCCTGGCTGCCGATACACTAACCCCACTGCATTGAATGCCGTTTGTTGCCGGTCAAGTGGTCGGCTGCATGAAAATTCCGGTTAACCACAGATTTGCCAAAAGCTGCCTGTTCGGCCATTCCCCGCTTCCATGTCGATGAACAGCTTCGGGCAGCTTTTTCGTTTTACCACCTGGGGGGAATCCCATGGGCCGGCGTTGGGGGCCGTGGTGGATGGGTGTCCGCCCGGGCTGCCGCTGTCGGAGGCTTTGATCCAGCCCTTCCTTGACAGGCGCCGGCCCGGGACCAGCCGCTTCACGACGCAGCGGCAGGAACCTGACCGGCTCGAGATCCTGTCCGGTGTGTATGAGGGGCTGACCACCGGCACGCCGATCAGCCTGATGATCCGCAATGTGGACCAGCGCTCCAAGGACTATTCCGAAGTCGCGGTGAAATATCGGCCCGGCCATGCCGACTATGCCTATGATGCGAAATATGGGCTGCGCGATCCGCGTGGCGGCGGGCGCTCCTCGGCGCGGGAAACGGCGGCTCGGGTGGCTGCCGGTGGCGTGGCGCGAGCGGTGTTGGGCGAGGGCGTGAAGATCAGCGCCTATCTGGTGGAGCTGGGTGGCGATGCGATCGATCGGGCGCATTTCGATGCCGCCGGGATCGAGGCCAACCCCTTCTTCTGCCCCGATGCCGGGGCCGCCGCGCGCTGGGAAAAGGCGCTGGACGCCGCCCGCAAGTCAGGCTCTTCGCTGGGCGCCGTGGTGGAAGTGGTGGCCGAAGGCGTCCCCGCCGGCTGGGGTGCGCCCATCTATCACAAGCTGGACGGGCAGCTGGCTGCAGCGATGATGAGCATCAATGCGGTGAAGGGCGTGGAGATCGGCGACGGGTTTGGCGCCGCCCGGCTGCGCGGCGAGGAGAATGCCGATCCGATGCGGCCGGGGAATGACGGCCCGGTCTTCCTTGCGAACCATGCCGGCGGCGTGGCGGGCGGCATCAGCACGGGACAGCCGGTGGTGGTGCGTCTGGCCCTGAAGCCGACCAGCTCGATCCTGACGCCGGTGGAGACGATCACGCGCGACGGCGAAGCGGCCGAGATCGTCACCAGGGGCCGGCACGATCCGTGCGTGGGGATTCGCGCGGCGCCGGTGGCGGAGGCGATGATGGCGCTGGTGCTGGCGGATGCGAAACTGATGCACCGCGGGCAGACGGGGCGCTAAAGGGGGCTACTCCTCGTCCTCGCCATAGAGATCGTCGTCGTCGGCATCGTCATAATCATCGTCGTCGTCTTCTGAATCCTCGTCTTCCAGGCCGTGCTCGGAAGCGACTTCGCCCAGCGGGTCGTCGCCGGTGTCGGCGATTTCCGACAGATCCACCGGATCGGCCAGCGGGTCTTCACTGCCGTCCGCCAGCTCGTTGTAGAGCATGTCGTCGTCGTCATCCTCGGTATCGCCCAGCATGTCCTCTTCGTCGTCGTGCTGCGGTTCGCCGGCATAGGCGTCGTTGTCGATCCGGCCGGAGCTGACCATATGCTCCATCGTTTCCACCAGATCGGGAACATCGTCGGGGAGGATCTGGGTGGGATCGACATGGTTGCCGCGCACCGAGCCGCCGCCGGTTTCGGGATGCAGCGCATCCTCGGCGACATCCTGCGCCTGGCCCTCGTCCTCCTGCTCGCGGTTTACCGCTTCGGGTGGTTCATCGTCGCGCGCCCTGCCGTTCATCGAAGTGCCTTTCGTTTCTGCACCCCCCGTCAACACAACCTTCCTAGACGAACCATGTTTCCACATTGCGGACGGGTTCGTTCCTTTGTGCCGCCATCAGGCTTTTCGCCGCCCGTGCCACGAACCAGACCGCCACCAGCGGGAACAGCAGCCACGCCAGCAGGAACAGGGTGACGATCGAGCCGACCACGGCAACCGCCGTCCACACCATCCCCATCCAGAAGGTGCGGATGTGATAGCGATAATGGCTGTCTTCCCAGCTTGCATGGCTTTCGCCGTTCCACACATAGGCCAGGATCACGGCGATGATGGTGGTGATGCCGGCGAGGAACGAACCTATGTAGAGCAGGCTGATGATGGTCGGCCTGTTCATCTGGAAATCGTTGGTTGTTGCCGGTTCGTTCGCCATTCAGCCCTCCAGTTCGTTGCCCGGCTGTAACTTGACCTTTCGGGGGGCAATTGACAAGGGAAGCCGGTGCCAGAGGTCCAGGCGGCCGCGTGCAGGAAACTGCCCGAGGAAAGTCCGGGCTCCACGGATCAGCGGTGGCAGGTAACGCCTGCCGGGGGCGACCCCAGGGAAAGTGCAACAGAAAAGACACCGCCGGACGGACGCAAGTTTCCGGCAAGGTCGAAATGGTGCGGCAAGAGCGCCCCGCGCGGCTGGTAACAGCAGCGGCTTTGCAAACCCCACCGGGAGCAAGACCGAATAGGCGCATCGCGCCCGGAAACGGGCAGGCTGGATCCGGCCGGGATGCGCGGGTTGGTTGCTGGAGGCTGGTCGCGAGGCCAGTCCTAGATGAATGGTCGCCGCCCGAAAGGGGGACAGAACCCGGCTTATCGGACCTCTGGCACGTTTTTGTTCTCCGCGGCGCATCCGCGCCTTGGCTTCCTCGCATTGGCTCGGGCGGCCGGTCGGCCTTGCGGCGCTGCGCGCCGGGGGCGGGTGGGCGTTGAACTTGTGCGTTGCGGCGCGCTCCGCTAAAGGCCCGCCCGCGAAACCCTCCCAATATTGGAAGCACAGGAAAAGTCTCATGGCTGTCACGCGCACCTTCTCGATCATCAAGCCCGACGCAACGCGCCGCAACATCACTGGCAAGGTGACCGCCATGCTGGAAGATGCCGGCCTGCGCGTCGTCGCTTCCAAGCGCATCCGGATGTCGAAGGCGCAGGCCGAGGGCTTTTATGGCGTGCACGCCGAGCGTCCGTTCTTCAACGATCTGGTGTCGTTCATGACCTCCGGCCCGGTGGTCGTGCAGGTGCTGGAAGGCGAAGACGCCGTGGCGCTGAACCGCAAGGTGATGGGCGCGACGAACCCCGCCAACGCCGACGCCGGCACCATCCGCAAGGAACTGGCCGAGAGCATCGAAGCGAATTCGGTGCACGGTTCGGATTCGGAAGAGAATGCTGCGATCGAGATCGCGTTTTTCTTCAAGCCGGAAGAGATCGTCGGCTGAGGCCAGGCGCGGCCGCGATTAGGGCGCAGCCCTAACTCGCGGACTCGCGCGGAGCGCCCGGACGGCGGGGCGGCGGGCATCAGCCCGCCGAACCCGTCCGACGAGCCCGGCTTTGCCGGGCTTTTTCTTTGGCGAATGCATCCTTTGCAAACCAGCGACGTGTTCCGCTCTTGGTTCCCGCCCCTTACTTCGCTCAGGCTGAGCTTGTCGAAGCCCTTGGTTCATGCCACCCGCTCGGCGACTATCCTGTCGCGTCCGGGGCTTCGACAAGCTCAGCCTGAGCGGGGTCCGGGCGTGATTTCAGGGCCGATAGGTTTGCAAAGACCATGATCGCCTTTTCTTTTTCTCTCTGCCCTTTCTCAGCGGACTCGCCGGCTGTGCCGGCGCCCATTTTCATGTCATCCTGTCTTCGCAGGAGCCGGGGGGCAGGAGGCGTGCTTCGGAAGGGATGGGCATGACCAAGATCACCGGCATCGGCGGCGTCTTCTACAAGGTGGCCGACGTCGAGAAGACCAACGCCTGGTATCGCGATGTGCTGGGCATCGGCGGCGAGTTCGGCGCTACCTTTCCCTTTGCGAACGATAGCGACGAGGGCTTTTCGATCTACTCGCCGTTCAAGGCGGAGAGCGATTATTTCGCGCCTTCCGAAGCGCCGTTCATGGTCAACTTCCGCGTCGACAACCTCGATGGCTTTGTCGAGGAGCTGGAGCGAAAGGGCGTGACCGTGCTGGGGCGGCAGGAGGAGCCTTATGGCAAGTTCGCCTGGATCCTCGATTGCGACGGCATAAAGATTGAACTGTGGGAGCAGCTGGGGCCTGCGCCCTAGCGATCTGGGCGGCGGCCGGCGGCCAAGCCGCCGAGTCCGCCGGCTCGCCGGAAAGAGTAAATAAGGAAAGGACGTGGGCAAGGCCCACGCCGTCGGACTGGCGGGCGAGAGATATCCCCCGCTCAGCCGGCCGCGAACTCCCGGCGAGTCCGCGAGTTGGCGCTGCGCACCAATCGCGGCCGCCTGAAGCCTGAGCTTTACTCAGGCTTCGAGTTCCGAGTCCCAGTACAGATAATCCCGCCATGTCTCGTGGCAGTAGTGCGGCGGGAAACCTCGGCCGTTTTCCTGCAGCTGGTGGCTGGTCGGCTGGAACGGCCGTTGCCGGGGCAGCATATGCGCTTCGGCCGGAGTCCGCCCGCCCTTGCGCAGGTTGCACGGGGCGCAGGCGGTGGTGACATTCTGCCAGGTGGTGCGGCCGCCATAGGCGCGCGGCACCACATGATCGAAGGTCAGCTCGTGCGGGGAGCCGCAATATTGGCAGGCGAACTTGTCGCGCAGGAACAGATTGAAACGGGTGAAGGCCGGATTCTGGCTGGGCTTTACATATTGCCGGAGCGCCACGACGCTGGGCAGGCGCATCGCAAAGCTGGGGGAGCGGATTTCCCGATCATATTGGGCGATCACGTCCACCCGCTCCAGAAAGGCCGCCTTGATCGCGTCCTGCCAGCTCCAGAGGCTGAGCGGATAGTAGGAGAGCGGGGTGTAATCCGCGTTCAGCACCAGCGCCGGGCAGGCCTGCGGACTGGCCCAGCGGGCATGGCCCACATCGTGCCGCCATCGGGATTCGCTGTTTCGGGCTTCGACGACTTCCGGATGATACATGGCCGCGGCTCCTCATCGCTGCCAAGCGAAGCCCCCCGATTCACCGTCCCTATCGCACATCGGGCAGTCGCATCGAAACGCCTGCTCGGATATCGCTTGCCCCTATACCAGAGGCTGTATGTCGGTGATATGACAGCACCAGATATAGTTGCCGTCAAGCCGGAGACTTGGCCCAAATGGTACCCGACCCGCTGATTTCCCGATTCGCGCCGTCTCCGACCGGCTTGTTGCACATGGGCCACGCCTTTTCCGCCGTGGTCGGCTGGGCTGCGGCGCAGGCGGCCGGCGGCCAGTGGAAGCTGCGGATAGAGGATATCGACAGCGGCCGCGCGCGCCCGGAATTCACCGCCGCCATCCACGACGACCTGCACTGGCTGGGGCTGGCGCCGGACGGCGAGGTGGAAGTCCAGTCGCTTGGCCGTCCGCGCCATCTGGCGCTGCTGGAGGGGCTGCGGGCGCGCGGGCTGCTTTATGCCTGCACCTGCACCCGCGCCGATATCGCCCGCGCCGCCAGCGCCCCCCACGCGGGCGAAACCGTGCCCTATCCCGGCACCTGCCGGGGCCGCACCGAAGCGCCGGCGGCACCGCACGCCTGGCGGCTCGATCTGGCCGCAACAGGGCTGCCCATGCGGCAGCACTGGCACGATCTGGCCACGGGCGGGCAATCCGGCATGGCGGACAATGGCGGCGATCCGGTGCTGCAGCGCAAGGATGGGGCGATCGCCTATCACCTGGCCTGTGTGGCGGATGACGCGCGGCAGGGGGTCACGCTGGTGACGCGCGGGGTCGATCTGGTGGAGGCGACGCCGGTGCAGCGGCTGTTGCAGCAGGTGCTGGGCTTTGCGGAGGCCGCGACGCTGCACCACCCGCTGTTGGCGGACGACAGCGGCAGGCGCCTTGCCAAGCGCGACCATGCGGCAACGCTCGCCAGCCTGCGGCAATCCGGCGAAAGCGGCGAGGCCGTCCGCCTGCAGCTGCTGCAAAAGGCAGCGCCTCTGCTGGCGACGGCAGGCCTCCCCATATCAGCCAGCCTCCCCATATAGGACGTGCGCTGGCCGGCGGGTGCTGGTAAGGCAACGCCCATGAACGCGCTTCTCATCGCACTGATCGTGCTTTTCGCCCTTGGGACCGCCTTCGTGCTGATCAAGGGCATCGTTACCATGGCCCAGGGCAAGGACATCTCGGGCCAGCAGTCGAACAAGCTGATGTCGATGCGGGTGACGCTGCAGATGCTGACCATTGCGCTGGTCATCATCCTGTTCATCGTCGGCGGGCGGGGCCTGTCCAACTAGGGCGTGAACCAGGGGCCTGCGCGATGGTGAAGCTCAACAAGATCTATACCCGCACCGGGGACGACGGCACGACGGGGCTTGCCGACGGCTCGCGTCTTTCAAAGACCAGTCTTCGCGTCGCCGCCTATGGCACGACAGACGAAGCCAATTCGGTGCTGGGGCTGGCGGCGCTGCATGCGGGTGACTATGGGCAGATCATCGCCCGCATCCAGAACGACCTGTTCGATGTCGGCGCCGATCTGGCGACGCCGCGCATGCCGTGGGAGGGCGAGGATTTCGGCCCGAACGGCGTTGCCGCACAATGGCATCCGCTGCGCATGGCGCAATCGCAGGTGGATCGGCTGGAGCGCGAGATCGACACCATGAACGCCGATCTGGAGCCGCTTCGCAGCTTCATCCTGCCCGGCGGCACCCCGTTTTCGGCGCAGGTGCATGTCGCCCGCGCCATCGTCCGCCGCGCCGAGCGCGAGGCGGTGGCAGCAGCGGCGGAGGCGGAGATCAACCCCGTGGCTATCCGCTATCTGAACCGGTTGTCGGACCATCTGTTCGTGATGGCCCGCCATGCGAACCGTCCGGACACCGGGGGCACGGGCGACCCGCTGTGGGTGCCTGCCGCCAACCGGTAGAGCGTGACTGGCGCGGCCGGGCCGAGCCGGCTCGAACACCCGCGGGGAAAAACACCGGGACAGAGCGGCCGTTCCGATGCAGTCGGAACGGCCGCTCCAGTCCTTATTTGCAGGGTACCGTCACGTCGGCATCGGTGCCCAGCGCCACGCGCGCCAGGCTGAAGGTGCCGCTGCCGATGGTCAGCGCGAACGGCTTGCCGACTGCGGCCATGCCGGCGCTGGCGAAGCATTTCAGCGGCACGGCAACGCGCGCCCACTGGCCTTGCGGCGTCTTTTTGGCATCGCCCAGCGGCACGGTGGCGGTGCCGGAAGCCCCGGTCAGCGACAGGGTGATGGGCCCGGTGAGCGCGGAATCCCGGCGCACGGTCATCACCAACAACACATCGCCGTTGGTTTCGCGGGTCAGGTCCATCGGATCGAGGTTGGCTAGCTCGATCACCGCCGGGCCTTGCTGCACGTCGAAGCGGCGGGCGCCTTCCTGGACGATATGGTCGGTTGCGGTGATCTGCACCTTGCCGCCCAGAGCGGTCGCCGGCATCGTCGAAATGCGCGTTGAATCCGCCTTGCCGTCGGTCACATAGAGCGAGACCGGCGCCACCGGTGACCCGCGATCGAGGAAGGTGCCGCCGCCGTCGCTGTCCTTGACGCCGGGGTCTTCGGACAGAGGCTTCCATGCGACCGGGGCGTCCGCGAGCGACAGCCCGTAGCCCAGCTTGAACAGCGTCGGCCCCCTGGCGTCCGCCGTCAGCGGCCAGGCGACCGGCAGCTTGCCGGTGAAGTCGTACGCGGCGCGGCGATCCTTCCGCTGCAGCAGCACGTCGGCGACGCCCGCCCCTTCCGAGCCGGGCAGCCACGCCACCACGAAGGCGTCGGCGGCGTTCAGCGCCGGGTTCACGAACAGCGGCCGGCCGGTGATCATCAGCGCCACCACCGGAATGCCCTGCGCCTTCAGTTTCTGCATCGTCTCGAACGGCTTGCGCAGTTCGGGCCGCAGCTGCAGCGTCTTCAGGTCGCCCTGAAACTCGGCATAGGGGGTTTCACCAAAGACGACGATGGCGACGTCCGGCTTGCCGCGCCAGCTGCCGTCGGGCGAGTAGGTCGCCGTGCCGCCCGTTGCGGCTACGCCGGCCTCGATGCCCTTCCAGATGGAGGTGGCGCCGGGGAATTTGCTGTTGTCGACTCCGGTGCCCTGCCAGGTCAGGGTCCAGCCGCCGGATTGCCGGCCGATGTCGTCGGCGCCGTCGCCGGCCACCAGCACGTTGGCGCCGGCCTTGATCGGCAGGATGCTACCGTTGTTCTTCAGCAGCACCATCGATTTGCGCACGGCCTCGCGGGCAATCGCCCGGTGATCGGCGGCGCCCAGCAGCGCATATTGCCCGGCCAGCGGCCGCGACGACGGCTTGCCCGCCTCGAACAGGCCCATGCGCATCTTCACCCGCAGGATGCGCGCCACGGCATCATCCAGCCGCACCATCGGCACCTGCCCGGATTTCACCTGCGCCAGCAGCGAGGTGTAGATGTCGCGCCAGGTATCGGGCGCCATGTACATGTCGATACCCGACAGCAGCGCCTGGGGGCAGCTGGCATTGGTGCAGCCGGCGACCTGCCCATGGGCGTTCCAGTCTGTGACGACGAAGCCGCCGAAGTTCATGCGCTTTTTCAGGACGTCGGTGACGAGCCCCGGATGGCCGGCGATCTTCACGCCGTTCCAGCTGGAGAAGCTGGTCATCACCGTTTCGACGCCGGCCTCGATCGCGGGCACATAGGGGGCGCCGTGGATGTCGCGCAGCTCGGTTTCGCTGATCCTTGCGTCGCCCTGGTCGCGGCCCTCGAAGGTGCCGCCGTCGGCGATGAAATGCTTGGTGCTGGCGATGACGTGCGGGCCCGACAGCACGGTGCCCTGTCCGGGGACGCCCTGCAGGCCCTTGATCATCCGCCCGGCATAGCTGGAGACGATGGCCGGATCGGAGGAATAGCCCTCATAGGCGCGGCCCCAGCGGAAATCCTGCGGCACGGTGATGGTGGGCGCGAAGGTCCACTCCATGCCGGTGACGCGGATTTCCTTCGCAGTCGCGGCGCCGATCCGCTCGATCAGGTCGGGGTCGCGGGCGGCGCCCAGGCCGATGTTGTGCGGAAACAGCGTGGCGCCGACGATGTTGGAATGGCCGTGCACGGCGTCCGTGCCCCAGATGATGGGGATGCCGACACCGCCGCCGGATTTGTCGACGGAGGCTGCATAGAAAGCGTCGGCCAGCTCCAGCCATTTCTGCGCCGGGGCGAATTCGTCGCCGCCGGGGGCGGAGTTGCCGCCGTTCAGGATCGAGCCGAGGTGGTATTTCCTGGCGTCGGCCGGGGTCACGGCGGAAATGTCGGCCTGGATCACCTGGCCCACCTTTTCCTCCACGGTCATCCGCTTCAGGAGGTCGGCGATGCGCTTCTCCGTTGCGGCGTCGGTGGGGAAGGGCCATTTCGGCGACGGCCAGATTTCCGGATGCACCGTCGATTCCGGGGGCGTTACCGGCGGCTGCATCGGCGCGACCTGCGCCATTGCCGACATCGCCATCGCCGCAAGGCCCGCACCCACAGTGGTGGCCCGCAATATTGCACGAGTTGAGCTCAAAATCCCTCTCCCAATCCCCGATTTTGTCCAAATCTACGTATGTGAACGTTCACTTGTCAGCCCCAAGCCGAATTTCCTGGCAAGAAAGCCGATCTCCCCCGCTGCCATTCACCCCGGCATCGCGCGCTCAGCCGCAGTTTGCCGCAGCATTGTCTTGCAGCGGAAGCTCGACACTGGTAGCGCTATCAGAACAAAGGGACAAGCAAGTTTAGACTTGGCAGGCGGGACTTGGCGGGTGGGATTTCCATGACATTCAAATTCGACCAATCGGCCCTGCCGGTCGATCATATGGATGCGCTGCTCGCGGGCCGCGTGCTGTTGGCCGATGGCCCGGTGCCGGTTCTCGTCCGCGACGGTCAGGTCTTTGACATGTCGCGACAGGCGGCCACGATGGCCGACCTGCTGGACCGCGAGGATCTGGCCGAGATCGAGGGCGATCCGTTGTGCAACCTGCTGGAGCTGGGTGGCCCGGGCGAGGACAGCGGCTTTACCCTGCTTTCCCCGATCGACCTGCAGTGCGTGAAGGCCGCCGGCGTCACCTTTGCCGTCTCTGCGATCGAGCGGGTGATCGAGGAACGCGCCCGCGGCGACGCCGGCAAGGCCGCCGGGATCCGCGCGGAACTGGAGGCGAAGGTCGGCGGCGGCATCCGCTCCGTCGTCCCCGGCTCGGAAGATGCCGCCAGGCTGAAGGCCGCGCTGATCGAGGCCGGCATGTGGTCGCAGTATCTGGAAGTCGCCATCGGCCCGGACGCGGAAGTGTTCACCAAGGCGCCGGTGCTGGCGACGCTGGGATGGGGGGCGGACATCGGCATCCGGTCCGATTCCAGCTGGAACAATCCCGAGCCGGAGGTCGTGGTGGTCGTCGACAGCCGCGGCCGCATCGTCGGCGCGACGCTGGGCAATGATGTGAACCTGCGCGATTTCGAGGGCCGTTCCGCGCTGCTGCTGGGGAAGGCGAAGGACAATAATGCGTCGGCTTCGATCGGCCCCTTCATCCGCCTGTTCGACCGCCGATTCTCGCTGGACGACGTGCGCGAGGCCGAACTCGATCTGCGGATCGAGGGGCCGGAGGGCTATAAGCTGACCGGCCACAGCTCGATGCGCCAGATCAGCCGCGATCCGGCCGAGCTGGTGCGGCAGGCGCTCAGCGAGCACCAGTATCCCGACGGCTTCGTCCTCTATCTTGGCACGCTGTTCGCGCCCGTGCAGGATCGCGACGATCCGGGGCGCGGCTTCACGCACAAGGTGGGCGATATCGTCTCCATCAGCTCGCCGCGCCTCGGCACGCTTGTCAACCGCGTCACCACCTCGAAGGACGCGGCGCCCTGGCGCTTTGGCATCCGCGAGCTGATGCGGGTGCTGGAGCGGCGGCAGGCAGCACCCGAACACGCCTGAAGCGGCACCCTGGACAGAATGGACAGAAGACAGAAATGGCAGAAGCGGATCCGATGGACATGGTCGCAGCTGACGGAGCGGAAGCGCTGAAGGCGCTCTATCCCAGCCTGCGAGGCAAGCGCGTGCTCGTTACCGGTGGCGGCTCGGGCATCGGTGCCGGCATTGTCGAGGGCTTTGCCGCGCAAGGGGCCGACGTCACCTTCTTCGACATTGCGCGGGAGGATTCCAACGCGCTGGTCGAGAGGATGAAAGCCGGCAAGCGCAAGGCCTGCTTCGAATATGTAGACCTGACCGACATCGCCACCCTGCAGGGGATGATCGCCCGCCTGATCGAACGCTCCGGGCCGTTCGACATACTGGTGAACAATGCCGCCAACGACGACCGCCACAGCATCGACGACATCACCGAGGACTATTTCGATAACCGGCTGAACGTGAACCTGAAGCATATGTTCTTCTGTGCGCAGGCGGTGATCCCCAGCATGCGGGCGCGCGGGCGGGGGGTGATCGTCAACCTCGGCTCGATTTCCTGGCATCTCGGCCTCAACGACCTGACGCTGTATCAGACCTGCAAGGCCGCCATCGAAGGGCTCACCCGCAGCCTCGCGCGTGACCTCGGGCCGGATGGCATACGTGCCACCTGCGTCATCCCCGGCAATGTCCGCACGCCGCGCCAGCTGAAATGGTACACGCCCGAGGGCGAGGCGGAGATCGTCGCCGCCCAGTGTTTGAAGGGCCGGCTGGTGCCCGACGATATTGCTGCAATGGTGATGTTCCTCGCCTCCGACGATGCCCGGCTGATCACCGGCCACAGCTATTTCGTGGACGCGGGCTGGCGCTGATGCCTGCGCAGCCTGGCGAACCGCAAAGCGTCTGGACCCTTGGCGCCCCGCTGCTGGAAGGGCCGGTCTGGGTCGGCGACGCGCTCTGGTTTGTCGATATCAAGAGCCGCAAGCTGCACTGCCTGGGCCCTGACGGCACGAAGCAGAGCTGGGACGCGCCCGAGCAGATTGGCTTCTGCCTGCCGACCGTGCAGGGCGATTTCATCGCCGGGCTGCAATCGGGCCTTGCCCGCTTCGATCCGCAGTCGGGTGCCTTTGCGCCGATGGTCGATCCGGAGCCGCACCGCCCCGGCAACCGCCTCAACGACGCCACCGTGGACAGCGAAGGCCGGCTGTGGTTCGGGACGATGGACGACGGCGAGCGGGAAAAGACCGGGCATATCTATCGGCTGGGCGCCGACGGCCGCTGCCATGCCGAAACCGCGGCCGTCTCGATCAGCAACGGCCCGGCGGTCAGCCCCGATGGCCGCACGCTCTATCATGTAGATACGTTGGGCGGCCGCATCCATGCCGCCACCATCGGCGCCGACGGATCGCTGTCTGACGAGCGGCTGCTGATCCGCATCGCCCCGACCGACGGCTATCCGGACGGCCCCGCCGTCGATGCCGAGGGCTGCATCTGGGTGGGGCTCTACAACGGCTGGGCCGTGCGTCGCTATTCGCCCGCCGGCGAGCTGCTGGAAACGATCCGCTTCCCCGTCAGCGCCATCACCAAGGTCGCCTTCGGTGGCCCCGGCCTCACCACGCTCTATGCGACGACGGCGCGCAAGCATGTGGGCGAGGCGCAGCTGGCGAAGGAGCCGCTGGCGGGCGATCTGTTCGCGCTGCCGGTGTCCGTTGCGGGCATCCCCGCAGTTCCTGTCTCCATCGGCCTGTGAGCTTCAGCCTTGCGCATGCCGGCTGGAGCGCCGGCATCGAACCGGAATCCGGCGGCTCGCTCAGCCGGCTGGAGTGGAACGGTATGTCGGTGCTGCGCCCCGCAGCGCCGGGCACACGCAACCCGCTGCAGATGGCGAGCTTTCCGCTGGTGCCCTATGCCAATCGCATTGCGCAGGGGCGTTTTGGCGAACACCGCCTGCCGCGCAATTTCGGCGCGCATCCGCACACGCTGCACGGCAACGGCTGGCAAAGCGAATGGACAGCACAGGCGGAAGGCGAGGGCAGGCTGAGGCTGCTGCTGGACCATCGGGGCGGCGAGGCCTGGCCCTGGAGCTATGATGCGGAGCAGGAAATCGAGCTGCTGGCGGGCGTCGCCCGTTTCCGGATCGAGCTTACCAACCGCGGCAGCCGGCCCATGCCCGCGGGGCTCGGCTTCCATCCCTATTTTCCGCTGCATGCGCAAACGCGTCTGATGGCTCATGCAGCGGCTGTCTGGCTTTCCGACGACCAGCAGCTCCCGGTTCGCCGCGCGAGCGCCGTGCATTTCGGCGATTGGGCTTCCGGCGCGCCGGTTGCCGGCAGCGGACTGATCGACAATGTCTATGAAGGCTGGAACGGTTTCGCGCGGATAAGCCAGCCCGGATACCGGCTGGATCTGGCGGCGACGGGCGCGCGCGCCTTCCACCTGTATCGCCCCGAAGGCGGCGACTTCTTCTGCTTCGAGCCGGTGAGCCACCTGCCCGATGCGCACAACCGCCAGGAGTTCGCGCTGGACATGCTGCAGCCCGGCGAAAGCCTGGCGCTGGCCATGCGGATCTCGATCAGCGGCTGAGATCGAGCGGCGGCGCTATTTGCAGCGCGACTTGCCCTTGCAGGGATCGGTCAGCGTGGGGACGGAGGCCCAGTCCAGGCGCGGCGCCAACGCCGCCGGATAGATCGGCCCGGCGAGGCTCCGGCGCATCACGTCCAGCTCCGCCTCGGCGAAATCGCCGAACTTGCCCTTCGGCACGGCCAGCGCCTTGCGCCCGACCATCGCGGCTGCATCGCAGAAGGTATATTGGGCATCGAAGGTCGCCCAGCTCTGGTTGGCGCGCGTGGCATAGCTGTCGAACGCGCGCTGGCCCAGTTTCGGGCCCTTCTGCCTCACGAAATAGCCGGTCATCTGCTTGAAGCTGTCGGCCATCTCGTCGCTGTGCTGCCGCAGCAGCGCGTTATAGGTCGGCACCGTCTGCAGGAAGGGCGAGAACTGGCACTGCAGCGCCGCCACGTTCAGCCCGGCGCGCAGGGACCAGATCTTGTCCGCCCGCGCCTCCTTCGGGCTCATGCCGGGAAGCGGCGGAGGAGTGACCGTAACGGCGCTGGCCGCTTCCAGTCCCGTCGAGGCAAGCCCGACCAGAATTGCAAGACTGGCCGTCCGGCCGATCGCTCCCCGCCAACCCTTGTGCATCAGCCCAGGATCTTCCCCAGCTGCATGGCGATGCCCATGTCGCCTTCAACCTTCAGCTTGCCCATCATGAAGGCCATCTGCGGGTTCTGCTTGCCGGCGGCGATGTCGGTGAAATCCGCCATCGAAACCTTCACGCGGCAATCGGTGTCGCCATTGTCGTTGGTGACGGTGGCGGGCGTTGCGGTGCCGTCGATGCGAACCGCACCGTCGTCGCCGAAGTCGAAGGTCACCGATTTGCCGGCGATGCCGCCATTCTTTGCCACGCGCTCGGCCATTCCGGCAGTAATTTCAGTAAGGCTCATAAACTCTCTCCCGCTCTGTCGTTGCAGTCGTGTGGCTGCATGCTCCGGGCAGGATACCCCGGCCATGCGGCCTTTTCGTTGCAGTGCTATCCTGTTCCCGAATGCCCCATCGCGGGCAGAACATGAAGCGCTGATTAAGCAAGAAAGGCCGCCTTTTCGAGGCGGCCCTTCCCAATAGCAGACCGGGAAAGCCCGGCCTCCGGCTTACTTGGCCGGAGCAGCAGCGTCCGTAGCAGCGGCAGCAGCGTCGGTCGCGGCGTTAGCAGCGGTCGTCGCGGCAGCAGCAGCGTCGGTGGCAGCAGCAGCAGCGTCGGTCGCGGCAGGCGCAGCAACCGTGGCGTCAACCGGAGCGGTCGCAGCAGCGTCGACAGCGGCGGTGTCAACCGGAGCTGCTTCCACGGCAGCGGCTTCGGTCGCAGCCGGCTCGGCCGGCTTCTGGCCGCAAGCAACCACGAACAGAGCAGCGCCGGCCACCAGAGCAGCGGTCTTCACCGTCGAAAGAACTTCACCCATCATCTGACTCCTGAATTGATCTTATGAAAAGTTCTGGAGTCCTCGGTTCCTACCGACCCCGAACCGGGCCGGAACCTAGCGACAATCTTCGCGGGCCTCAAGAGTCTAGATTGCAGCTTGATGAACGACGCCCATGCCGTCCAGCATGGCGGGCAGCTGCTTTCGAAGCGCTTCGTCGAGATCGTCCATGGATATACCGCGCGCGAGATCGGCCAGACGGGTGACGCCATGTTCTGCAATGCCGCACGGCACGATAGCCGAAAAGTGCGAAAGGTCGGTCGAAACGTTGATTGACAGGCCGTGAAAGCTGATCCAGCGCCGTACGCGAACGCCGATCGCGCCGATCTTCGCCAGCCCCGCGCCGTCCTTCACCCAGATGCCGGTGCCGGCCTCGTGCGGGAAGGCGGCGACCCCGAATTCGGCCAGTGCGGCAATTGCCCACGTCTCCAGCGCGGCCACATAGGCGCGCACGTCGCGGCCACGCGCGCCGAGATCCAGCATCGGATAGACGACGCGCTGGCCAGGCCCGTGATAGGTCAGCTTGCCGCCGCGCCCCGTCGTCACCAGCGGAAAGCGACCGGGCTCCCGCATGTCGCTGTCGTCGGAACTGGTGCCGGCGGTGATGACGGGCGGATGCTCCACCAGCCAGATGCGCTCGGCCGCTTCTCCGGCGATCATGGCGGCGACATGCGCCTCCATGGCGCGCACGCTGGCGTCATAGTCCGAAAGCCCGGGCGTCACCCGCCATTCTGGAAATGCTGGCATCCGCGCCCAATAGCCCTTGCCGCGCGACAAAGCCAATTCGCCCCGCAAGTCACGGACTCTAGGCGGCGATTCCCGGCTGTGCTAGAATCGCTTCCGATGTCGGTCGCCTTCCCTCCGTTTCGTGTCGCCCCGTTTCGGCTTGCCCCGTTTCGCCTGGCCCGGTTTCGCCTGGCCCTGGGTCTTGCAATGGCCGCGCTGGCGCACCCCGTGCTGCTGGAGGCAGAGCCGGCCGCCGCCACCAGCCTGTACGCGCAGCCGAAATACGCGGCCTTCGTGGCCGTCGCCGACACCGGCGAGATCCTCTATTCCCGGCAGGCCGATACCCAGCGCTTCCCGGCTTCCATCACCAAGGTGATGACGCTCTACATCGTCTTCGAGCAGCTGGCGGCCGGCAATATCCGCCTGGACGACCGCGTGACCGTTTCGAAGTTCGCTGCCAGCCAGCGGCCGTCCAAACTGGGGCTGAAGGCCGGCGAGACGCTGACCGTCGATCAGGCGATCCGCAGCCTTGCCACCAAGTCCGCCAACGATATCTCCGTTGCCCTTGCCGAGCATATTTCCGGCAGCGCCGACGCCTTTTCCCGGCTGATGACCAAGCGGGCGAAGGAACTGGGCATGGCGAACAGCCGCTTCGTGAACCCCAACGGCCTGCCCGACAGCCGGCAGGTGACGACCGCGCGCGACATCTATATCCTGTCGCAGGCGACGATCCGCGATTTCCCGCAATATTACGGCTATTACGCCCAGCAGCAGTTCGTGTTCGGCAACCAGGTGCTGCCCAACCACAACCATCTGCTGCGGACGATGCCCGGCGTCGATGGCATCAAGACCGGCTTTACCAACGCCGCCGGCTTCACGCTGGCGGCCTCTGCCGTGCGCGATGGCCGCCGGCTGATCGCCGTGGTGCTGGGCGGGCCTTCCCGCGTTGCCCGCGACAGCAATGTGGAAAGCCTGCTGTCGGCCGGTTTCACCGTCCTTGCCGCTCGCAATCGCGGCAGCCAGATCCAGGTGGCGGACCTGCTGGCAGAGCCCGGCGACCTCAACGACAGGCTGCTGGAAACGCTGGTGGAGCAGGGCAGCGGCGAGCCCAGGGCCCGCAAGCTGACCAGCCGCTGAGCGACTGCCCGCCGGGTGCCGGGAACCCACGGCAGAGTTTTTCCCGCACTGCACAAAACGGGCTTAACCTTCGGCTTCCGCTGCTTTACCAAGGCGGTGTGTATCGCTTGAACGGGAGGCAGGCATGGCGAATTCCGGGGTTCAGAACGGTCTTACCCGCAAACAGATTTCGCGGCGCACGCTGCTGGCGGGGATGGGCGTTGCCGGCATCGGCTTTTCGCTGCAGGCCTGCGGTTCGGGCGGCGGCGGGGGCAGCGGCGAGAAGCTGAACTTCTACACCTGGGATACCTATATCGGCGAAACCACGCTGGCGGATTTCCAGAAGGCGTCCGGTGTCAAGGTGCAGACCAGCTTCTTCTCCACCAACGACGAGCTGTTTGCCAAGCTGCAGGCCGGCAACCCCGGCTATGACGTGATCGTCCCTTCGAACGAATTCGTCACCCGCATGCGGCAGGCGAACATGCTGCTGCCGCTGGACATGGCGCAGATCCCCAATGCAAAGAACATCGCGCCGGAATTCATGGGGCAGGATTATGATCCCGCGCCCAAGCACAGCCTGCCCTACACCTGGCTCGTCACGGGCATCGGCTATCGCAAATCCCGCGTGAACGGCGTGCCCGACAGCTGGAAGTGGCTGTACGACAGCGACCTGTACAAGGGCCGTATCGCGCTGCTTTCAGAGGCCGCCGACCTGATCCGCCTTGGCGCCAAATATCTGGGCAAGTCGCTGAACGGCATCGACGCCGCGACCGTGAAGCAGGTGGAGGAAATGCTGATACGGCAGAAGCCCAACATCAAGACCTTCCACGAGGACAATGGCCAGGACCTGCTGCTGGCCGGAGACGTCGACCTGGTGATGGAATTCAACGGCGACATCGCCCAGATCGCGGCCGAAGACCCCGACATCGGCTTTGTCGTGCCGAAGGAAGGCTCGCTTCTGAACGCCGACACGCTGGCCATCCCCAAGGGCGCGCCGCGCGTCGACCTGGCGCACAAGTTCATCAACTTCCTGCTGGATGCCGAAGCCGGCAAGGGGATCATCGAGACCATCCTGTATCCGACGCCAAACGTCGCTGCGAAGGCGCTGATGCCGGAAAGCTATCGCAGCAATCCGATCATCTTCCCGACAGGCCCCGGCATGGATGCCAGCGAATGGGGCAAGTTCGAGGGCCCCGAACAGCAACGCCTGTTCGAGGAAGCCATCACCCGCGTGCGCGCGGCCTGATGCAGGTTCAGCCGGGGGGCTCGTAGGCAGGGGGGTGGGGGCATGCAGGGCGAAATAGACTGGAAGCGCAGCAAGTCCGGCCTCGCCGGGCTGCTGGGGCCGCCGCTGTTCTGGTTCATCCTGTTTTTCGCCGTGCCGATGGCGGTCGTCTGGGCCTATAGCTTTGGCACCAATGTCGGGATCGCCGACATCGAGATTTCCGGCACCTTCGCCAACTATGCCCGCGTACTGGAGCCGCTGTACCTTGGCATCCTCGCGAAATCCCTTGCCTTTGCCGCGCTCGCCACGCTCATCTGCCTTGTCGTCGGCTTCCCGGTCGCGCTTGCGATCAGCTTCGCGCCGCCCGGATTGAAGACCTGGCTGCTGATCGGGGTGATGCTGCCCTTCTGGACCAATCTGCTGATCCGCACCTACGCCCTCATCGCCCTGCTGCGCGACGAGGGGTTGATCAACCAGTCGCTGTCGCTGGCGTTCGGCTGGGCCGGCTTCGAGCCGATGCAGATGATGAACACGAATTTCGCCGTGATGGTTGGCCTTGTGTATGTGCACCTGCCGTTCACGGTGCTGCCGCTCTACGCCGCGCTCGATCGGCTGGACCGATCGCTGCTGGAGGCCAGCCTCGACCTCGGCGCCGGGCATCTGCGCACCATCTGGAACATCGTCATTCCGCTTGCCGGCGTCGGCATCGCATCGGCCGTGCTGCTGACCTTCATCCCGGTGCTGGGCAGCTATCTGCAGCCCGACCTGTTGGGAGGGCCCGACAGCCAGATGATCGCCAACGTGATCGAGCGCCAGTTCAAGCGCGCCAACGACTGGCCGTTCGGCGCCGCGCTTGCCTTCATGCTGATGTATCTGACCTTCTTCGGCATCGCCCTGCAGTCCCTTCTGAAGAAGAAGGAGCGGACGGAATGAAGGAACCGAAAGCGCTTCTGGATTATGCCCGCAGCTGGCCGCTGCGCCTGTGGATGGGGGCCGTCGGCCTGTTCCTCTATCTGCCGCTCGCGGTGCTGATCGTGATGAGCTTCAACGACAGCCGCCGGACGACGAAATGGCAGGGCTTCACCTTCGACTGGTATGGCAAGGTGTTTCAGGACACCGAGCTGATGGGGGCGCTGGGCAATTCGCTTACCATCGCCGCCTTTTCCACCGTCATCAGCCTCATCCTCGGCACGCTGGCGGCGATTGCGCTGTGGCGCTTCCGCTTTCCCGGCCGCACCCTCGTCGACGGCAGCTTCTCGCTGCCCATTGTCGTCCCGGAAATCTGCATGGGGGTGGCGCTGCTGATCTTCTTTGCGCGCATCCTGCCCTGGCCCGGCGGCATGGTCTGGCCGCTGTCGCTGGGGGCGATCATCATCTCCCACGTCGCCTTCAGCTTTCCCTTCGTCGCGGTCGTCGTTCGCGCCCGGCTGGAAAGTTTCGACCGCTCCATGGAGGAGGCCGCGCGCGACCTCGGCGCCAGCGAATGGCAGGCGCTCAGGGATGTCGTGGTCCCGCACCTGCAGCCGGCGCTGCTGGCGGGCGCGCTGCTGGCGTTCACCCTGAGCCTCGACGATTTCGTCATCACCTTCTTCACGGCAGGGCCGGATACCGTCACCTTCCCGGTGAAGGTCTATTCGATGGTGCGCTTCTCGGTCTCGCCGAAGGTGAACGCCATCTCCACGCTGCTCCTCGTCTTCACCGTCCTCCTCACCTTCATCGCGCTGCGCCTGCAGGCGAAAGCCGAAGCGGAAAAATCATGACCCAGCCGGCCGCAAAGCCCGTCATCATCGAGTTCCGCAACATCACCAAGCGCTTCGGCCCGGTGGTGGCGGTGGATAATGTCAGCCTCGCCATAACCGAAGGCGAGTTCTTCGCGCTGCTGGGACCATCGGGCTGCGGCAAGACGACGTTGCTGCGCATGCTGGCGGGGTTTGAAACGCCGACGTCGGGCCAGATCCTGATCGACGGCAAGGACATCACCCGCGAGCCGCCCAACAAGCGGCCGGTGAACATGGTGTTCCAGAACTATGCGGTGTTTCCGCACCTCTCGGTCCGCCACAACATCGAATATGGGCTGAAGATGGAGGGCGTCGGCGCCGATGAGCGCCGCGACCGGGCCGAAGCGGCGCTGAGCCTGGTGCAGCTGGAAGGCTATGGCGAGCGCATGCCCGACCAGCTCTCGGGCGGCCAGCGCCAGCGCGTTGCCCTGGCGCGCGCCATCGTCAAGCGGCCGCGCGTGCTGCTGCTGGACGAGCCGCTGTCGGCGCTCGACGCCAAGCTGCGCGAGGAACTGCGCTTCGAGATGTCGGCGCTGCAGGACAAGCTGGGCATCACCTTCGTGATGGTCACCCACGATCAGGACGAAGCGCTGGCGCTCGCCAGCCGCTGTGCGGTGATGCACAAGGGCTCGCTGATGCAGGTGGCGACGCCGGCAGACCTCTATGAATTCCCTGCCACCCGGCTGGTGGCCGACTTCATCGGCAGCGTGAACCTGTTCGAAGGCCGCGTCCTTGCCGAAGAGGCCGACCACGCCGAAATCGAACTCCCCGAACTCGGCATCAAGGCCTGGCTGGACCACGGCACCGGATCGTCGGAAACGCTGCAGATCTGGCTGGCGCTGCGCCCGGAAAAGGTGGAGCTGCACAAAAGAAGCAACGGCGAAGGCCCGCCCACGCTGGAGGGAACGCCCGCCGGCTATAATGTGGTGAAGGGCACCATTCTCGACATCGCCTATCTTGGCTCGGAATCGGTGTTCGACATCCGGCTGGAGGCGCCCGAAGGCCGCGAGCCCAAGCGCATCCGCGTCATCCGCCCCAATCTCACCCGCTGGGACCAGGAAGATTTCACCTGGGACGAAAATGTATGGGTTGGCTGGCACGCCGAGGGAGCGCATGTGCTGCTCGCATGACGCCTGACGAGATTTTCATCGACCTGCCGGAAGGTCGTGTTTTCACGCTGCAATGGGGGGAGGGGCCGCTGCTGGTCTTTGCCCACGCGACGGGCATGTGCGCCCGTACCTATCTGCAGCTGCTGGAGCCGCTGGGCGCGCACTATCGCATCGTCGCCTTCGATGCGCGCGGCCATGGCCGCACCACGCTGCCCGCCGATCCGGCCGACATTCCGTTCGACTGGAAGATCTACCGTCGCGATATCGTCGCGCTGGTCGATGCATTGGGCGGCGGCCCCGTCCGCCTCGCCGGCCACAGCTTCGGCGCCACCTCTGCCTTCGAGGCGGCGGTCGACAACCCCGGACTTGCCAGCTCGGTGTTGCTGATCGACCCGCCCTTCATCCCCTTCGAGCAGGCCGAAGTCTATCGCAACAACCCGTCCGCCCCGCACCCTATGGCCGAACAGGCCGCCCGCCGCCGCAGCCATTTCGCCAGCCGCGAGGCGGCGTTCAACGCCTATCACGGGCGCGGCGTCTTCGCCGGCTGGCCCGACCGCGCGCTCCACGACTATCTGGAGGGCGGCCTGCTGCCCGACGAAAGCGGCGTCCATCTCGCCTGCCCCCCGGCATGGGAGGCCAACAGCTTCCGCGGCGTCAGCACCACCATGCAGCAAAGCATGGAAAACTGCCGCCTTCCCTTCACCCTCTTAGGCGCCGGATTCGGCAGCCCGATGGCGTCAGCAGGCGAAGCCGAAATCCGGCGCCTCCACCCCCAGGCAAGGATCGAGCGCTTCCCCGGCACCGGCCACTTCCTGCCGGTTACCCACCCCGATCTGGTGCGGCCCTATTTCCTGCAGATGCCCTAGGCGGCGCGGCCCGACAGATAGAGGATCTGCACGTCCACCGGCACCTTGCCGTCGGCGTCTGCCCCTTCGGCAAACGCGGCCTCTGCCGCCGCCCAGCGCCGAGGCGTGGTCAGCCCGCGCGCGCGGCCGTTCAGCCAGCCGGAATCGCCATGTGCCCGCACATCGCGCGCCAGATCGGCCAGGCTGCGGTAGCGCAGGGTCAGCGTCTCCACCTCTGCCACCGGCTCCACGAAGCCGGCGCGCTGCAGCAATCCCGCCGCTTCGGCCGGATCGACCGTCGGCCCCAGCCGCGCCGGCACGCCGCCGCCTGCTGCGACATCCGCCTGCAGGAACGCCTCGCGTACGGCCGCCAGCGAGAAGCCCGCCGGCAGCGCCGCCTGAAACCGCCCGCCGGGCAGAAGCGCCCGCCGCGCCAGCAGCAGCGCGCCGGGCAGGTCGTTCACGCCGTGCAGCGTCATCATCGCCGTCACCCGGGCAAAGCTCGCATCGTCGAAATGCCGCGCGTCCTCTTCCCCCGCCGTCCCGCCATAGCGCGCGGCCAGCAGCGGCGACGGATCCATCCCCGCCACATGCGGGGCCGGCGGGTGCAGCAGACCGATCACCAGCTCCGGCCCGTCGGGCGCCTCGCCCAGCAAGTCCCGCCGCGCCGCCAGTTCATCGGCGACATGCGCCAGCACCTGCCCGCGCCCGGCGATCAAGCCGGCCGCACGATCCCGCGCATGCTGCCGGGCGGATACATCGAAAGGGACAAATTGCTGCATAGGCTGTTCCGGAATCCGCGTGCTAGCGTGGCGCAATGGCTGCAACCACCGCACTTGTCGAGCTAGCCCGTCGCCCGTTCAACGCGCTGGTAGACCTGCTGATGCCGCCCGCCTGCATGGTCTGCAAGGCCGAGGTGGCAACGCCCGGCAGCCTCTGCGCGGAGTGCTGGTCGGCGCTGCCCGCGATCGAGGGCGCCCGCTGCCAGCAGTGCAGCATACCGCTGCCGATCCAGTGGCAGGCCGAAAGCCATTGCCTTTCCTGCATCGCAGAGCCGCCGGCCTTCGATACGGCGCACGCCCCCTTCCTGTATGAAGGCCCGTCCCGCCAGCTCGTCCTGGGCCTGAAGAACGGCAAGGAAGCCTGGGCCCCGCACATGGCGGCGGCGATGCTGCGCGCCGCGCCGGAAACGCCGCCCGACGCCATCGTCGTTCCCGTCCCGCTCCACCGCTGGCGGCTGATGGAACGCGGCTATAACCAGTCGCTGCTGCTCGCCCGAGAGATCGCCCGGCAAACCGGCGCCACCCTTGCCATCGACAGCCTGATCCGGGTGAAATCCACCCCCCGCACGCGCGGCATGAATCGCCGCCAGCGCGAGCGGAACGTCTCTGGCGCCTTCCGGGCGTCCGGGGTGCCGACGGGCGCGCGCATCCTGCTGGTCGACGATGTCATCACCACCGGCGCCACCGCCTCGGCTTGCGCCCGCGTGCTGAAGCGGGCCGGCGCGGCAACGGTGAGCCTGTTAACCTACGCCCGGGTTGCAGCGACCGACGCAAAGCCATATCCTCCTCTTTCGCGCAGTCAGGACGAACATGGCCAAGGTTGAAGTCTACACGAAATTTCTCTGCCCCTACTGCACGCGGGCAAAGTCGTTGCTCAAATCCAAGGGCGTCGATTTCGAGGAGTATGACATCAGCATGGGCGGCCCCAGGCGTACCGAGATGCTGGAGCGCGCGCATGGCCGCACCACCGTGCCGCAGATCTTCATCGACGATCGCCACATCGGCGGCTCCGACGATCTCGCCGCCCTTGAACGGGACGGCGGGCTGGATTCGCTGCTGGCCGCATGATCAAGGCTGGACTGGTCCAGACCCGCACCGGTCTGGACCCGCAGAAAAATGCAGCGGACCTCGCCGAAGCCGCTGAAAAGCTGGCGGTTGCCGGCGCCGACATCATCTTCACGCCGGAAATGTGCGGCGTGCTTGATCGCAACACCGCCCGGCTGAAGGCTGCTGCCACCAGCGAGGCGCTGGACCCCGCCATTGCCGCGCTGTCCGCCGTCGCAAGCCGCCATGCGACCCCGATCGCCATCGGTTCGCTCGCCATCCGGGATGAAACGGCCAGCGCAGACCGCCTCGCCAACCGCAGCATCGTCCTGGGCGCGGATGGCCGGATCGTCGCCCGCTACGACAAGATGCACCTGTTCGACGTCGATCTGCCGAACGGAGATCGGTATCGCGAATCCGCGAGCTTCCTGTCCGGCGAGCGGGTGCAGCTTGTGGACTTTCCGTGGGGGCGCCTTGGCCTTACCATCTGCTACGATCTGCGATTCCCGCAGCTGCACAACGCGCTGGCGATGGCCGGTGCGCAGGTGATCGCCCAACCCGCCGCCTTCACCCGCCCCACCGGCGAAGCGCACTGGCATGTGCTGCTGCGCGCCCGCGCCATCGAAACCGGCGCGTTCCTCGTCGCCGCCGCGCAATCCGGCCTGCACGCGGACGGCCGCGAAACCTATGGCCACAGCCTTGTCGTCGATCCGTGGGGCAAGGTGCTGCTGGATATGGGCGAGGAACCGGGTACCGCCATCGTGGAGCTGAATCTGGACGAGGTGGCCGACGCCCGCGCCCGCATTCCGAACCTGCGCCACGCCCGCCCGCTGGCCGGCGCGGAAGTGGCGCAGGCATGATCGTCTTCGACCTGAAATGCAGCCGCGAACATGTGTTCGAGGCCTGGTTCGACAGCAGCAGCGCCTTCGAAACGCAAAAGGCGCAGGGTTTTGTCGAATGCCCGATATGCGGCTGCCGCGAAATTACCAAGGCGGTGATGGCGCCGGCGGTGCCCGCCAAGGGTAACCAGCAGCCCAGCGACGCCGACCGCAAGGAACAGCTGCGCCGTCTCGCCGCCTATCAGGCCGAAGTCGAAAGCCGCTGCGACTATGTCGGCACCAGCTTCGTCTCCGAAGCCCGCGCCCGCGCCGGCAAGCCCGAGAGCAAGGCAGGTGAAGCAACGCGCGGCATCATCGGCGAAGCGAGCATCTCCGACGCGATGGCGCTGGTTTCGGAAGGCATAGAAATCGCCCCGCTCCCGTTCCGCATCCGCCAGAAGGCCGACGCCTGAGCTTGCGATTTCCCCGGCAATGCAGCATGGCGCGCTGGCTGGTCCCGTAGCTCAGCAGGATAGAGCGGCAGTTTCCTAAACTGTAGGCCACTGGTTCGAATCCAGTCGGGATCACCACCCTTTGTCATTGTCGAAACCCGTCTAAACTGACTCGATAACCAGCCAATAGCGATTCATGATAAACTCAGCCGCATTTATGCTGCATTGCGGCATGGCAATTTTTCATGGCCGTGAACCGCCCCGGGTTTGCCGGAGGCTGATTGGTTTGGGTCACGCTGCCATATCCTGAGCGGTGATGGCAGCATAATATTGCTCTTCGGCTTCGGCAGGCGGGATGTTTCCGATGGGCTCAGCAGTCGCCGGTGATTGAACCAGTCGACCCATTCCAGCGTGGCGTATTCGACGGCCTCGAAGGACTCCAGGGTCCCCGGCGATGGATCACCTCGGCCTTGTAAAGGCCATTGATCGTCTCGGCCAAAGCGTTGTCATAGCTTTCGCCGACGCTGCCGACCGATGGTTCGATCCCGGGTTAGCTGCGCTGCCCTTTGGGTCGGCAAGCCGTTCGCTGTATCGGATCGAGACATACTGGCTGCCGCGATCGGAGTGATGGATGAGGCCGCTGCTCCGTGCCGGTCGGCGATCATGAAGGGCCTGCTCAAGCGCATCGAGGACAAAGCCAGCATGCGCGGTGCGTGATGCTCGCCAGCCCACAATGCGGCGGGCGAACGTGTCGATGACGAAGGCCACGTAGACGAACCCGGCCCAGGTCGGGACATAGGTAAAATCCGAGACCCAGAGCCTATTCGGCGCCGATGCGCGGAACTGCCGGTTGACCCGGTCCAGCAGAGATGGCGCCGACCGGTCGCTGATGGTGGTCCGCGCCGGCTTGCCACGGATAACGCCCGCCAGCCCCATTGCCCGCATCAGCCGAGCAACCGTGCAGCGCGCGACATCGAAGCCTTCGCGCTGCATCTGACGCCAGACCTTGCGCACGCCATAGACGCGGAAGTTAGCTTCAAACACACGTCGTACCTCGATCCGGAGCGCGACGTCGCGCCTCGCCCGCGCCGACAGGCGCAATGGATCAATCCGCTTCGCGGCATGCGCATGGTAGGTCGATGGGGCGATCGGCAGAACCCGGCAGATCGGCTCGACCCCATGAACGGCGCGCTGGTCATCGATGAATGCGATCATCGCTTGAACGGGCGCCCAAAGTCCTTGGCTCGCTCCGCCTGCGCAAAATATGCTGACGCCTTGCGCAGGATCTCGTTGGCTTGGCGCAGCTCGCGGTTCTCTCGCTCCAGCGCTCTCAGCTGCGCGGCAACATCCGATGGGACGCCGGCCCCGTCGGCCGCTGTCCACCTCGGCCTTCTTGACCCACTCATGCAGCGTCTGCGCCGCACAGCCAATCTTCGCCGCGATCGACACTACCGCTGCCCAACGCGAGGCATGATCCTTCTCGTGGTCCAGCACCATCCGAACCGCCCGATCGCGGACCTATGTCGCGCTGGCCGCGCGCTCGGACTGATAGCCAGTTCCAACCGAAAGCTTATGCATCTGAGAGACCAGCCCTCATCGGACCAGGAAACGCGCCCATCCGGCCTAGCTCTGTATTTTTCGGCGCTCCCGCCAAGCAGCCTGCCGGAACGCCCTGCCCGCAGTTTGAATCCATGCACGATATGCAAGGCCAATGGAGAGAAGTGGAATCGGCAGAGAATTGCCTAAGTACGGAAAACGTCGTTCGCAATAATGTATGCGTTCAATTTATAAATTTAAAAAACTCATCGCATCGTCTTACATAGAAATATTAGATTACTAAGAGTTTACCAATAAACTAAGGAAAATTGCCGACCTGTAATCCGTTACCCTGATCGAGGGCTTCAATATGACGTCTGAGATGAGGAGAACGTCGCATGCGTTGTTACATTTTCTGTACTCTACTTGCAGCGTTTGCAACGACGCCCGCTATCGCGGGCGCGGCGGCCTCAACCGCCCTGAGCGGCGGCCCAGTTTCAGGCTCACAGGCCGCGCCGGTTCCCAGCAGCAGCAAGCTTGCGAAGACTGTTCTAGTTGTCTCCAATCTCAGCGAGCTGAAGTCGGCAATGCAAATAGCGCTGTCAACAACCGGAGGCGCCGAAATCAGACTGAACTCTGGATCTTATGGGGCCTTGGTCTGGACAAACAAGAACCACGCCCGCGGTCGTGTCTACCTTGTGCCCAACTCAAGCTCACGCCCGATCTTTTCAGCCATGAATCTTACCAACTCCAAAAACATCGCTGTCTCTGGCATGCATATTATGGGGACGGATAGAGTTCTCGTATATCTGAACAGCACAGAAAATGTCGTGTTTTCAGGCAATTTGTTGACCGGAGCGAAACGAAATCAAAATGCGTGGGACGACGGCAGTGCTGGCGCACACGTACGTTTTGCGAAATCCGTTACGGTCAACGAGAATGTGTTCGAAGACCTGCGGGCAGGTATCTATTTTCAACGATCAAGCAAAATCTCATTTGCGTATAATACATTACAATACATCAGGGAGGGTGTTAACGTCGCGGCTACCAAGGACTTGGACATTCGGGGAAATCTGTTTCGCTACTTCCAGCCGAACGTGCCGAACGGCGAACATCCCGATTCCATCCAGTTCTGGACTTCGAATGAAACCGAGGGGTCCACAGATGTCCGCATCGTAGAGAATGCAATGCTTCATGGTGGCTGCGCTGCGATACAAGGCATCTTCATTCGATCAGAGCGGCCGGAAGTCAAACATGGCGACATCACGGTTCAGCGCAATGTCTATTTTGGAGCCTCCAAAAACGCCATTGCAGTGGCCGACGTAGACACAGCTCTGGTCGAAAACAATGTAGCCATTGCGTCACCCTATTCTGAAACCAGCATAAGCCGCGCTGCGGCGCAGGCGGTAGACTCGCGGTGCAGCGGCGCTCTGCGGCCTGCCATTCTTTCCAGGGGCGTGGATACGACTGGCCATGTGATCCGCCGAAATATTGCGGCTCAAATCGGCCTGCAGAACAATGCTACGAGACAGGATAATATCGAAGTCGGCACAAATGTTGGAGCGGCTTATATCAGCGTCTTCGACGCGCAACCCACCGGCAGCGCTCCAGCTCTTGCCAGCTTCAGGACGCGCAGCCCTTCCGATGCTCGGAGCCGCAATATCGGCCTGCTTTCGACCTTCAACTTCGGCTCTTCAGCGACCGGCCGTTTGGCGCTGGACCGAGGCCTTTCAATGCACAAGGAATAGATGCGGGCAGGCATAAGCGAGATTGCAAGCCCTGATGGAGATGCGGGAGTCCGCGACCGATTCCCGATTAGGGAAATTTCTCGCTCTTCCAGGAAGACCCTATGGTGGCTTGGCAACGTGCGTGGGGCAAATCCTTATGCACGTTGACGCTGGTCTGCGACCATCGATTTCGTTCGCGTTCGCCCACTCGGCTGCTATCCCCGCAGCACCCTTGCCACTCCAATCCGTGCGAAGTTCTTCGCATGCGCCCGGGATCTGGCGAATATCTCGACCAGCTCCTGACCACACCCATTCGCGTTCAATCAGCGCGTTGGTAGCGACAACCCTTATTTATAACTTTAGGCTCAGGACCTATTAAATCGCTTGTGCGTGCATGAAGTGATTGATTCAATGTCGGCCTCTTGGAGGTGTTGCCGATGTCGGATGTTTGGCTGCTCAGCGAGGCGCAGATGCGCCAGATCGAGCCATTTTTCCCGCTTTCTCATGGCGTTCCGCGGGTCGATGATCGCCGGGTGATTTCGGGGATCATTTTCGTGCTGAAGAACGGCTTGCGCTGGCGGGACGCGCCGCTGGCCTACGGACCGCACAAGACGATCTACAACCGGTTCATCCGCTGGAGTCGCCTTGGCGTGTTCAACCACATCTTCGCCGAACTGGCAGCCAAGGCAGGCAAGCCGGATCGGCTGATGATCGATGCCACGCATTTGAAGG
>NZ_JADCUC010000020.1 GCF_016464365.1 Sandaracinobacteroides hominis
AGCTTCGCTCGCGACGCTGAGCCGGGAGCTGGGGATCAACCCGAAGACGGTCGCGAAGTGGCGTAAAAGGGCGACGGTCGAGGACCTGAAGACCGGGCCGAAGGCCCCTCATTCCTCCACTCTGTCCGAGGCCGAGGAGGCAGTTGTTGTGGCGTTCCGGCGGCACACGCTGCTGCCGCTTGATGACTGCCTCTATGCGTTGCAGCCGTCGCTCCCGCATCTGACGCGCTCAGCGCTGCATCGTTGCCTCCAGCGGCACGGGATCTCCCGCCTGCCGGACATCGAAGGCGACAAACCCAAGCGCCAGCGCTTCAAGCGTTACCCGATCGGCTTCTTCCACATCGATATTGCCGAGGTGCAGACTGCCGAAGGCAAGCTTTACCTGTTCGTCGGCATCGATCGCACCAGCAAGTTCGCGGTCACGCAGCTGGTCGACAAGGCTGATCGCCGGACAGCGTGGGAGTTCCTCGAGCACCTGCTGAAAGCCGTGCCCTACCGCATCCACACGATCCTGACCGACAATGGCATCCAGTTCGCCGAGCAGCCCCGCAACCGCAACACCGCCTGGTCGCGCCAGATGCGCTTCGACAGGATCTGCGAGGCAAACGACATCGAGCACCGGCTCACCAAACCCAACCACCCGTGGACCAACGGGCAGGTCGAACGCATGAACCGCACGATCAAGGAGGCGACCGTCAAACGCTTCCACTACGAGAGCCACAACCAGCTTCGGACGCATCTCGCCGACTTCATGGCCGCCTACAACTTCGCCCGCCCGCTCAAAACGCTCAGCGGCCTCACACCCTACGAATACATCACCAAGATCTGGACGTCGGAGCCAGATCAGTTCATCGTCAATCCCATCCACCAGATGCCGCGACTGAACA
>NZ_JADCUC010000021.1 GCF_016464365.1 Sandaracinobacteroides hominis
TGATCGCTGATTCATAGGGCTCCGTGTTGAACGCGGAGCGGACGATGGGGATCAAGCGGTACGAGTTGAACGATGCGCAGTGGGCGAGGATCGCGCTGCTGCTGCCGGGCAAGGCGGGGGATCCTGGACGGACGGGGTCGGATAACCGATTGTTTGTGAACGGATGTTTGTGGGTTCTGAGATCTGGAGCGCATTGGTGCGACCTGCCTGAGCGCTATGGTCGATGGAAGACGGTGCACCGGCGCTTCAGTCGCTGGTGTGGCACTGGCGTATGGGAGCGGGTGTTTGATGCGCTCACCACGGATCGCGACAATCAGTATCTGATGATCGACAGCACCATCGTTCGCGCCCACCAGCAGGCAGCGACCGGAAAAGGGGGGCGCAAGACCAGGCGCTGGGGCGTTCCCGAGGAGGACTGACGACCAAGATCCACATGCTCGCCGACGCGCTGGGGCGGCCATTACGCTTCTCCATCACGGCAGGGCAGACCCATGACATCACCGCCGCTCCAGCTCTTCTGGAGGGCCAGCAAGCGGATGCCATCCTCGCCGATAAAGCCTATGACAGTAATGGCTTACGCGAGACGATCGCTCAGATGGAGGCGCAGGCGGTGATACCGTCCAAGCGCAATCGCAAAGTCTTCATCCCCCACGACACCGAACTCTACAAGCAGCGCAACCGGATCGAGCGATGCTTCGGCCGCCTCAAGCATTTCCGCCGTTTCGCTACCCGCTACGATCGACGAACCATCCACTTCACCGGCTTCATTCACCTCGCCGCAGCAATGAT
>NZ_JADCUC010000003.1 GCF_016464365.1 Sandaracinobacteroides hominis
ATCGCCATGTCTGCGCCCGCCGATCTCCCCTTTGATCTGGACAGCCTTCCGCCCGCCGTGCGTGAGGCGTTTGCAGCGATGCAAGCCAAGGTCGCCGGGCTGGAAGCCCATACCGAACGTCAGGATTCCCCTTCGTCAATCGGCCGAGGTAGGCCGACGGAGCAACACCGCCCAGCATCCGGTTGGTGGCGGACGCCAGCGGGGTCTTGTTGACGATGCTGTTGTAGATCGCGGGCTCGATCTTCTGGTTCTTGCACCAGGCTTCCGGGAAGATGTGATGGATGTCCACGTTCTCGTCAAAGAACACGGTCTGGTCATAGGGCTGGCCAGATTTGAAATCCTCGGCCCCAGACTTCATCAGCAGGGCGTGGACGCCCTTGTACGCAGCAGACAAGCGCGAGCGAAGGGTGCGAAGGCGCTTTTCCTCGAAGCTTGAGCGCTGGACCGTCTGCGGTTCGGCACCGCCACTGATCCAGGGCGAAAAATCCCGAATATCGAGCGCAAAGCGGCTTTCCACTGCCGATCCGTACAGTTCGCCAAAAACACCGCACCAGTACCACTTGGCCAGCTTCTGGCGAACGGCATCGTTTTCCCAGGCTGTGCCAAGCTCGGCAAGGATTGCGGCAAGCGGCACCAGCTGTGTCTGGTAGGGCAGATCGCGCGAGTTGAAGATCTTCAGGGAATGGAGGAACTTTGCTGCGGCAACATAGCCTGCCTCAACCTTGTCCGCCCACTTCTTGTAGGCCGCCAGCGGCACCTGCAGCAGGCTGTTGCGCGTAGCACTGATCGCTGGCGGTTCCGCCCCATTCGCAATCGCTTCGTCCCGGCGCTCCTTTGTGTGGAGGAGGGATACGGCCTGCAAGAATTCCACTGGTTCGATCTTGGCGAGGACCTTCTGCTTGATCAGCCGTTCACGCCGGGCTTTCCAGTCATCGCGGAGATGGAACTCTTCGGAGGCATAAATTGCCGTGACCAGTTCGAAGGCATCGAGCGGCTTGCCACCCGTGTTGACCTTTTCGAAGACCAAGCACACGGCGGCCCGCGACGTATCCTTGCCCAGCTTGATGACGGGCACGTGGTAGGACGTGAAGTTGTTCACGACCTCCTGGGCGAAGCGGTTGATAAGTTCCCATTTCTCCTGCCGAGCAACTGGATCCTTAGCCATCCATTGCGCTGCTGAAATCTGCCACCGGTTCTCATCGAAAATCCGATCGATTGGAAAATGAAGCGCCTCGAATTCGTGCTCCTCGCACGACAGATCGAGCTTAACGTCGCGGCCAAAATTCTCCCGGATGATTCGGTCCTCTGGCACGGCAAGCACGGCATCGGAACGCGCCACATCTGGATTGAGCGCGGCGCGGATATCGAAATAGAAATGTACCTTGATCGGCCGCTTCTTGGCCGTCTGGGTAGCTACCGGCGCAGGCGAGAAGGTCGACTGATACAGCGAAGTCATCCGCTGCTGGCCATCGAGCAGGTACGCTTCGAGGGGCTTAATCGGTGCAGGAGCGCCTTCTACGGGCCGCACGGCAAAAGATACTTCTCCCGACGCATCTAATGTCATCAAGGCGCCAACAGGAAAGCCCTCGGAGATTGAGGCAAGCAGATCAATAATCCGATCCTGATCCCAAACCCATCCGCGCTGAAAATCGGGGAGCTGCAACTTCCCCTCATGGCATTCGCGCATGAGATCTTTTAACGAAACGGGATTGGTTTGAAACGACGTCGTCAAGATCAGCCCCCATAAATGGAAAGCAAAACCAATACTCGCGGCTAAACCCACGGTGATGTTCAGTTTTTGCTTTCACGCATCATACCGCCTGGCGAGTCGATGCCAAGTTCAGATCTCGGCAAGGTTGGCACATGCCGTCCCGCAGGTAAGGCATCGCAGGACGGCAGCGTGTTGTACGAGGGGCAAATCCGGGACCAGCCACAAAAGTTGGGTACAGTGCAGAGCACACCGAACGCGACAAATCGCAGGTAAAAATCGGAATAAAATATAGTTTTATCAGCATGATAATAGCGCTACGCGAAATTGGCAGGTTCTCCGTCAAATCTGACTTGCGAGTAGCCCTCGCTATCCACGCAAATCACATCTGGCGAAAAGGCGAGGAAATTCGCCAGCTTCAACCGGCTTGACGGCGCCATCGAACATAAGTAGAACAAACTTGCCTTTCGCAGTGCGTTCCAGGCTCCACCACCATGGAGTCCAGCATGACACGCAATGTTTCCATCCAGACTTACCTGCCCAAGCATGTCGCAGCCTGGGTTCAGGATGAAGCCACCCGCGCTAAACAGAGCCGCAGCCAATGGATCGGTGCCATCGTCACGGACCTGTTCCAAGGCCAGGAGCTTCGCGAGGAAGCGCGGCAGAACGCCGAGTTCATCAAACGTCGGCTGATCTTCATCATGTGCGCTCTCGATGGCCTGCTTCTGGCCCATCCAGATGCGACCCTCCGAGCGAAAGTGCATGAAGCGCATAAGCGGCAGCTCGACAAGCTTGCGCAGGAGCGGGGAGAATGAAGCGCAGGGAAGCCAAGTCGCCTGTCAGCGACGAGCAACTCGACCTCCCGTTCGATCGCCGCCCCAAGGCGACCCGGACCAACCATGCAGAACCGCTCGCCGTCCGGATTCCCGATGCCGTGCGGATGACCGGAATAGGCCGGTCGAAGCTCTACGAGTTGATTGCCTCGGGCGACCTGGAAACGATCAAGATCGGCAGGTGCACCTTGGTGACGGTCGATGCGCTCAAAGCCCTTCTGGCCAAAGCACAGGCCGGCATCTACAAGGGAGGTCGCTGAGCGTCGAAACACTGCCCGCAGAGATTTGAGTCCTCATCGAGGACCAAGCCGGAGCGCGATACGGTATTTTTGACGGTATCGAATGAGCGAATCAGGGCGATAAAGCGTTGTGATGTAACGCCTTGTCGACACGTCACGGTCCCTCTTCTGGTCGGTGACTTCAACCTCGCGCGCGATCTCCAGGATATATTGCGCGTGGATATAGTTCAGCAGCTCGATGGTATCGGACATGGCCGGCTCGGAAAGCGGCAGCGTCAGTTCCGGCACCTGCGAGCTGTTGCGGAGCGCCACCGCCTGCGGCGCCGCGACGCGCTGGAACCGCTCCCGCGCTGCCCGGGCTGTCGCATATTGGTCCGCTTCGTCGGTGGCGTGGAAATAGGCCAGTTCCACACCCAGAATGCGGGCGAACACATCTTTGGCGCCGGCCAGGCCATCGGCGGCAAATGCCGCCAGCAGATCGTCTATCCTCTTCGCCTGTGCGCTCAGCGTGGCGTCGCGCGCAGGCTCGCCGCGAACGGCGGCACGCGCGGCGCCCCCCTCGATACGGGTTCGGAGCGACCGCCCATAGGCATCGATCACATTGGCATATTGCCGCGAGACCTGCAGCGTTGCCGGAATGCGCGCGCCATAAAGCCGCTTCAGCCAGCCGCGGAATACCGGCTCTTGAAGTTCGTCGGCCATTGCCAGCCTCTCCCCTGTCCCCTGAGGGGAAGCTAGCACGGAGGGGCGGCTGCGTTAACCCTTTGCGCCGCGCAGCAGCCGGCCGGGAAGCGCGCCGGTTGCCTCGCCTTGCTCGAACGTGACGGTACCGGCGCAAACGGTCATTTCGATACCGCGTGGCCGCTGCAGCAAACGCCCGCCGCCGGCGGGCAGATCGCGCACCATTTGCGGCGGTGGTACGGCAAGCTCGTCGAGATCGATCAGGTTGAGGTCGGCACGAAGGCCCGGCGCCACCCGCCCGCGATCGTGCCAGCCGACATGCGCCGCGTTGCGCTGTGTCAGCCCGTGCACCAGCGTTTCAAGCGGGATACGGCTTTCGGCCTTGTTGCCCCTTGCCCAGATGGCGAGGGTGCTGGTCGGGAAGCTGGCGTCGCAGATGGTGCCGCAATGGGCGCCGCCATCGGATAGCCCGAACAGGGTGTGCGGGGCTGTCATCATCTTGTGCACGTCGTCCAGGTTGCCACGCGCATAGTTGATGAGGGGCATATATAGCAGGCGATGCCCGGCCTCCTCGGCCAGCAGGTCCAGCATCAGTTCGGGGGGGTTCACCCCGCGCGCGGCAGCTTCTGCCGCCACCGATCGATCCGCCGTCGGCTCATAGTCTACAGGATCGGAAACGCGGAACATGCGCGAAAATCCGTGCGCGATGAGTTCGCCAAAGCCTTCGGGGCGGATGGCGGCATGCTGGGCGAGCAGCGTCGCCCGCACGTCGGGCTTTGCCAGTTCCTCCAGCTTTGCGGCCAGCGGCAGATGCCCGATGCGCCGCCATTCCGGGCAGAACAGGAAGGGGTTCAGCGTCGCTTCCAGCCCCTGCACCGCGCCGATGGGACGGCAGGCTACCTGTGCCTTCACATCGAGCCCCTGCCCCACCATGCCGCCGATCCGATCGAAGATGTGGTGGAACCGGTCCGGCGCCTCGTCCGTCTGCTGGACGGTGAAGCTGAGCGGGCGCCCGCCTGCGCGCGCCATTTCCGCGATGAGGTCCAGCTCGCGCTCGGCGAATGCGTCGTCTGCCGTCAGATAGGCATCGGAGATGAGCTGGATCACCCCCTTGCCGCTGCGGCGCATGGCATCGGCTATCCCCAGGAGTTCGGCCCGCCCGGCTTCGAGTGTGCCGATATTTTCACCCGACCTGCTCTTGTGCACGAAGGTCCGCGAGGTCGAGAAACCGAGCGCGCCCGCCGCCAGCGCCTGCTCGGTCAGCCGCGCCATTTCCGCGATCTCGCCCGCGTCCGGATGCTCCAGATGGTTGGCGCCGCGCTCCCCCATGACATAGGTGCGGAGCGCGGCGTGCGGCAGGTGCGCCGCCACGTCCATGGCATATTGCCGGCGGCCAAGGGCGTCGAGATAGTCGGGGAAGCTTTCCCAATCCCAGGTGAGACCCTCGGCGAGCGCGGTGCCGGGTATGTCTTCCACGCCCTCCAGCAGCGCGATCAGCCAATCGTGCCGGTCGGGCTTTGCCGGGGCAAAGCCGACGCCGCAATTGCCCATAGCGATCGACGTGACTCCGTTCAGGCTGGTGGGGGCCAGGAAGGGATCCCAGCTGGCCTGGCCGTCATAGTGGGTGTGGATGTCGACGAAGCCCGGAGTCACCAGCCTGCCGCCGGCATCGACGACGCGCGCGGCCGGCGTGGAGACGGAGCCGACTTCCACGATAAGGCCGTCCTTCACGCCCACATCGGCGCGGCGCGGCGCTGCTCCTGTACCGTCGACAAGCGTCGCGTCGCGGATAAGAATATCCAGCATGGTCCTTCTCCCTCGCGCCATGGTCGCCCGTTTGCGCCGCCAGTCAACCTGCCAAAAGCCGGTATGAAGTCGCCCGCCCTGCAGCGACGCGAGGCGCTGGTGCTGGCTGGCCTGTTCGGGGCGGCTGGACTTTCGCTGGCTGCAGTCCGGCATTTCCAGCCGGTCGGTCGGGAGCTGGAGCTGACACCCGTCGTGACGGCGGCACTGGCTGAGCCCGGACCGGAAGCCGGCAACCCGCGCGGCGACGTGACCTTCCTTGTCTTCACCGATTTCAATTGCGCCGCCTGCCGCATCGCCCACCCGCCGATGCTGGAGGCCGTGGAGGAGGATGGCCGCGTGCGCCTGCGCTTTCTCGACTGGCCAATCTTCGGGGCAGACAGCCGCGCCGCGGCCCGAATGGCTATCGCCGCCGACGCGCAGGGTCTGTATCTGCCGGTTCACACGTCTCTGATGCAGGGCGGGCGCGCGGATGCTGCCGCCGCCGAGAAGGCCATCGCTGCGGCTGGCGGCGACGTCGAGCTACTATACCGGAGGCTTGCTTCGGCCGGGGCCGTCATAGACGCCGCGCTGGTCCGCAATGCCCGCCACGCGTTTGCGCTGGGGCTGGGCGGAACGCCAGGGCATCTGATCGACCGTGTCCTGGTGCGCGGCGCGGTCTCGCGGCGCGAATTCGCCCGCGCCATCCGGCAGGCGAGAAATCTGTCCGCATGATCGCAAATTGGTCCGGACTGCTCTTCGGTCGCGACGGCGGTTATGCCACCTCCACCGGGCATTTCGGCCTGAAATCGTTCGGAACGTGGCCAAAGGCCGCAAACAAGACTGGCGCGCCCGGCAGGACTCGAACCTGCGACATTCCGCTTAGAAGGCGGATGCTCTATCCAGCTGAGCTACGGGCGCCCGTTTGCGCGATAGCGCAAATTCAGATCTCCTGTGCGCGATAGCGTAGTTCCGCGGCTAGCGGAAATTCTCCGCATAGCTTTGCAGGATGAGCCGGCGCTGCGCAGGCGGCACGATCTCTGCATCCAGCCCTTGTCGTTCCGCATAGGCCTGTGCTGCCTCCAGCGTGGGGAAGGTCAGACGAATCTGTTGTTCGGTGTCGCCGCTGCCGGCCCAGCCCATCAGCGGATCGGGGCGCTTGGCCTCCAGCGGTTCATGCTCGAGAATCCATTGGCCGGAGCGGGCCTTTCCGGATTGCGTTGCAGGCGTTCCCTGCTGGAAGATGCGGGCGTTGGGCATGAAAACCCAAAGCCACGACTGGAGGCGAAGGTCAACCGCCTGACGGAGTCTCTGGCACTTTGGCATTCGCCGGGTGCGCCGCCTTCCATTCCATCGCCGAGCGCACGCGCTTTTCGACGGAGGGGTGCGAATAGAAGAGCATTTCCTGCAGATCCGTCGGGCGCGGGTAGCGATACTCGGCCGTCTTCACCAGCGCCGTCGAAAGGGCATCCGGCAGGTTCACAGTCTTCAGGCTGTAGTCGTCTGCCTCTTTTTCGTCGATGCGGGAGATCGCATTCATCAAAGGCGTAGCGAGCAGGCCGAACAGGCCGGCGATGAACAGGAGGACCGGTAGACCGACGGGGTCGGCCAGCGAGGCCCGGCTGCCGAACAGCCGTGCAAAGCGGGGATAGAGGCGATCGGCCAGCCAGAAGAACAGCATGGCGAGCAGGGCGACAACGCCCACCATCCGCCAGATATGGCCCGAGACATAGTGGCCGATTTCGTGCCCGGTCACGGCCTTCACTTCATCCAGCGAAGCCCCCTTGAAGGCGATGTCCGAGATGGCGATGCGGGCGGAGCCGAACAGGCCGGAGACGTTGGCGGTGAAATTGTTGGACTGGCGCGAGCCGTCGAAAACGAAGATCCGGTCAGCCGGGACGCCCGCGGCGGCCGCCTGAACGACCAGCGCATCGCGGACCTCGCCCGCGGGCACCGGCTTGTAGTCGTTGAAGATGGGTTCGATGAATATGGGGCCAAGCAGCATCACAGCAGTCAGGCCCGCTGCCACCAGCCCGCCCGACCAGATCCACCAGCTCTTGCCGGCCCGGCGGATCAGGGCATAAACGCCGACGAACAGCAGGCCGGACACGACCGCCGAGATCGCCAGTGAGGTGGCGGACTGCCCCAGGAAATCCGCGAGCGGCTGGCTGGTGCGGCCATAGCCTTTCTCGCGGAAATAGCTCTCATAGAGGGTCCAGGGCAGGGCCAGCAGCGCCAGCAGCAGGAAGGTGGCTGCGCTGACCAGAAAGGCCGTGAGATTGGGCCGCTTGCGGTGCCTGTTCAGCCTTGCGGCAAGCCGCTCCAACAACCCGGACCGGATCAGCAGCCATGTGGTGACGGCCGACACCAGAAGCCCCCACAACAGCAGCCAGTGGCCACCGCTGGTATAGGCTGCAGCCTTCGCCAGAGCTTCGGGGCCGAGGGAGTCGATATAGGCGGCGGTGGCCTGCGCAGGATCAAATGACATGGGGCGTGAAGCTAGGACGTGAACTCATGAAGTTCACGTCCTAGACTTCCGCCCCGGCCTGTCAACTACGGCGGGCGTCGGCGGCCTTGGTGCGCACCGTGGGCTTTTCTTCTGCCGGGTTGTCGGGCCACGGATGCTTTGGATAGCGCCCCTTCATCTCGCGCTGCACATCCTTCCACGCGCCCTTCCAGAAGGCTGGAAGATCGCGTGTTTTTGCAAGCGGCCGTCCGGCAGGAGAGGTGAGCGCCAGAGCAAGTGGCACCTTGCCGCCCGCCAGCATCGGATGCGCGGAGAGGCCGAACAAGGCCTGCGCGCGCACTTCCACCTCTGGACCGCCGTCAGCCGCATAGTCGATGACATGGCTGGTTCCGGCGGGCGAGGCGAAGCGAGCGGGCGCATGGCGTTCCAGAGCCTGCCCCTGTTGCCAGTCCAGCAGTTCCAGCAAGGCGCCGTCCAGCCGGGCGTCGGCCAATTTGCTGACCCCGGTCAGGCGTGGCGCGAGCCATAGCGCTGCCGCGTCCATCAGCCCGGCGTCGGTGAGGTCGGGGAGGCCTTCGAGTCCATGCGCTGCCGCAAAGCGCATGCGTGCCAGATGCGCCAGTTCGGTTTCGGACAAGGGAAGTGCTGCCAATCCGCCCGCTCTGGCGTCGGCAAGCAGCGCGCCCTCTACCGCCTCCCGCGTGGCCGGCGCTCGCACGCGGGCCACCTCGATGGCACCGAGCCGGGTGGTGCGCAGCATCGCCAGCCTGCCGCTTGCCGGATCGGGCGCCAGCGCTTCCTCCGTGCGCGTCCTGCCCTCCAGCCATGCGGGCAGTTCGTCGGCCGGTATCGCCGCCGCCAGTCGGATGCGGGAGGCGGCACCCGCACCGCCGGCATCGGCGACCACCAGCCATTCCTGCCGGGCCAGTGGATCGCCGGCCTCGATTGCGGCCCCGCGCCCGTTTGCCAACAGATAGTCGACGGTCGCGTCCGAAGGCCCCGCTGCGCGGCGGCGTTTGGCCACCCGGTCCGGGAATGCCTCGGCCAGCAGCAGGGCCGGCGATACGGTCTGCGAATTTGCCGGCTGCAGACGCCGGGCCAGTTCTGCCCAGCGTTGGGCCAGCTTCCGTGCCTGCCCGGCGCGTTGGCCGCGGTCTCCCGGCAGTCGCCGCAGCCGCTCCTCTATATCTGTCGATTGGCCGCCCAGCCCGCGCTCTTCCAGGACGATTGCCAGATCAGCTGCCTCCCCGGCCTGCCCGCGAGCGGCTCCCGCCAGAATCATGTGCGCGATGCGTGGTGCCAGTGGCAACTGCGCCACCAACCGACCATGCGGCGTGAGCCGGCCTTCGGCATCCAGCGCCCCAAGCTCCGACAACAGATCCCGGGCGGCATTGACCGCTGAGGCCGGGGGAGCGTCCAGCCAGTTCAGGTCGTTCGGTTCGCGCACGCCCCACGCCGCCAACCGGAGCAGCAGGGGCGAGAGATCGGCTTCCAGTATTTCCGGCGGATCGAAGGGGATGAAGCCGCGGGTCTCGCCTTCCTCCCACAGCCGGATGGCGACACCCGGTGCCTGCCGCCCTGCCCGCCCGGCGCGCTGTGTTGCGGCCGCCTGCGAGACCCGCTCGGTTACCAGCCGGGTAAGGCCCGAGGCGCGATCGAAGCGGGGGCGCCGCGCCAGCCCGGAGTCGATCACCACATGCACACCGTCGATGGTGACGCTGGTTTCGGCGATGCTTGTCGCCAACACCAGCTTGCGCCGCTGTTCGGGCGCGAGTGCCGCGCGTTGCGCAGAGGGGTCGGCCTGCCCATGCAGTTTGTGGAGCGCCACATTGCCTCCGACGGTGAGGCGCTCTGCCGTCCGTTCGATTTCGCCCACGCCGGGCAGGAAGGCCAGGATATTTCCCTGTTCCTCCCGAAGCGCCGCGTGGATCGCAGAGGCCATGCGATCCTCGATCCGCGCCTCGCTGCGGCCGGCGTGGCGAACGCGCACCGGATATTGCCGCCCGTCCGATTCCAGCACCGGGCACGCGCCCATCAGGCGGGAAAAGCGGGCACCGTCCAGCGTTGCGGACATGGCGACGATGCGAAGATCCGGGCGCAACTGCTGTGCATCCAGCGCCAGCGCCAGCCCCAGATCGCCTTCCAGATTGCGCTCATGGACTTCGTCGAACAGCAGGGCGCCGATGCCTTCCAGCCCCGGATCGCCCAGCAGGCGGTTCACGAAAAGTCCCTCGGTCACGCACTCGATCCGGCTTCCGGGCTTCGATTCCAGACGGGTGCGATAGCCCACGCGTTGCCCCACAGCCTCGCCAAGCAGCGCCGCAATCCGTTCGGCGGCGGCCCGTGCCGCCAACCGGCGCGGCAGCATCAACAGGATTCGTTGGCCGTCCAGCCAGTCAGCGGACAGCAAGGACGGCGCTACCAGGCTTGTCTTGCCGGCGCCCGGCGGCGCGACCAGCACGGCATTGCGGCACGCGGCGAGGCTCGCCCGAAGTGCAGGCAGTATCTCCTCCACCGGCAGTCCGGTGGCGGCAGGCTCAATAGGCGCGTTGGATGGCAAACTTGACTGTCTCGACTAGCGCCGACTTCGCCACGCTGGAGGGCAGGCGTGACAGCGCATCGATCGCCCGGCTGCCGTAGAGCCGCGCGCGGGCCATGGTGTCGGCGATGCCGCCGGTGTCGTTCAGGCGCTGCACGGCTTCTGCCAGTTCGGTCTCGCCATTGGCGCGGCCGGTCATGGCCCGCTGCCAGAATTTCCGCGCCGCTTCGTCGCCGCGTGCATAGGCGAGGATGACGGGAAGCGTCACCTTGCCGTCGCGGAAGTCGTCGCCGGTGTCCTTGCCCATCGTCTGCGCGTCGGAAACATAGTCGATCGCATCATCGACCAGCTGGAAGGCGATGCCGAGGTTGCGGCCATAGGCTTCGAGGCTGTCCTCGGTCGCCTGATCCCGCTCGGCTACTACGGCGGCGATGGCACAGGCGGCGGAAAACAGCGCCGCGGTTTTTGCCTGGATGATCTGCAGATAGCGCTCTTCGGTCGTTTCCACGACCCGCTGCGCCGTCAGCTGGTGCACTTCGCCCTCGGCAATCACGGCAGAGGCGTTGGAGAGCAGCTTCAGCACCTTCAGGCTGCCGTCCTCCACCATCAGCTCGAACGCGCGGGAGAAGAGGAAATCGCCCACCAGCACCGAGGCCTCATTGCCCCAGATGGTGTTGGCGGTCGCCCGTCCGCGCCGGAGATCGGAGCCATCGACCACATCATCGTGCAGCAGGGTGGCCGTGTGGATGAACTCGACGGCGGCTGCCAGCTTGTGGTGCCTGTCGCCCGCATAGTCCAGCGCGGCCGCACATCCCAGCGTCAGCATGGGCCGCAGCCGCTTGCCGCCGCCGGAGATCAGGTGGCCGGCCAACTCGGGGATCAACGCCACCTGGCTCTGCATCCGGTCCAGAATCACGCGGTTGACGTTGTTGAGGCCGGGTGCCACCAGCGCCATCAGGGGCTGAAGGCTGGGCGTATCCTGCCGAAGGCTGTGGACTGTGGCTGTCATGGCGCCGAACCGCTACGGCTTCGCGGCGCCGAGGGAAAGGGGCTTCATGGCGTTGGGCACCGAAGGAACGGAAAAACAGGCTGTCAGCAAGCTGGCTGAATACCGCCGCTCCATCGACAATATCGATGCCGCCCTCGTCTTTCTCCTCGCCGAGCGGTTCAAGGTTACGCAGAAGGTGGGCGCCTACAAGGCGACAACGGGCCTGCCGCCCGCCGATCCGCGGCGCGAAGAGGAGCAGATCGCCCGCCTGCGCGCGCTTGCCGCAGATGCCGATCTGGATCCGGAGTTTTCCGAGAAGTTCCTGCGGTTCATCATCGACGAAGTGATCCGCCACCATGCCACGGCCAAAAACAGCGGAGCGCCGGGCGACAGCTGATCCAAGACAAGGGGGCAGACGATGAACACAGATGCCGCGCTTGCCGACCAGAAGGAGATTGCCTCCACCTGGCGGCGCCTCCACTGGACATGGTACAGCTATTTCTACGTCTTCAGCCTGCTCGCCATCATGCTTTCGACGCTGATCGCGGCGAAGCCGGCGCTCCTCGGCTGGAGCGACGACGTCTATCAGTTCCTTGCCTGGGTGCTGGCCGTGGTTACCGGCGCCCTGACGCTGTTCCGCCCGAACGAGCGCGCCGTGCGCTATCGGCAGGCGTGGATGACGCTGAGCATCGCCATCGCCCGCTTCGAATCGATCGACAGGATAGAGTTCGAGACTGTGCTGGACGCCCGCGAGGAAGGCGAAAAGCAGGTACATCAGATTTCCGGCTGAGCCGGCAAAAGGAAGCCGGCCGGAAGCTGAGCTTCCGGCCGGCCGAATTCCCTTTACGCGAAGCCCGTTAGCGCTTGTCGAGTGCTGCGATCGAGGCGTCGGTCAGCTCGGCCAGGTCGCCCTTCTTCGAGCGCTCCGCCAGCAACGCTTCCGCTGCCTTCACCGTGATGTCGGCAGCGCGGGCGCGAAGCTCGGCTTCGACCGAGCGGGCTTCGGCGTTGATGCGGTCCTCAGCGAGCCGCGTGCGGCGGCCGATAGCGGTGTCGGCATCGACCACGGCCTGCTCGACGATACGCTTTGCTTCCACTTCGGCGTTGGCCAGCATCGCCTTCGAAGCGGCTTCCGCTTCGGCGGCTTCGGCCGCGGCGCGTGCCTTCATCGCTTCGGCTTCGGCCTTCAGGGCGGCAGCTTCGGCGAGATCGGCCTTCACCTTCTCCGCCTGGCTGTCGAGCGCACCGGTGATCATCTTGAAGGCGCCAAGCTTCCACAGCAGCAGCACAAACGCCAGAAAGGCGAGGCCAACCCAGGTATAGCTGTCCATGCCCAGAAAGGTTTCATGATGAACGGCGTGCTCGGCCTCGGCGACGGTCCCCGGTTGGGCGGTCGAATGATCGGCCACTTCCGATGTGCCGGGCGAAGCGGCAGCGGTTTCTGCAGTCTCAGCCATTACGCGGCCACCTTCTTGACAGCCTTGGCAGCTTCATCGGCAGAGACATCAAGCCCGGCAACGCGCTTGACCAGCTCCACCGTCGCTTCGCTGGCAACGGCATCCAGTTCGGCAATCGTCGACGTACGCGTGTCTGCCAGCGCCACGGCTGCCCTTTCGGAATGCAGCTTCAGCTCCTCGTCAACCGACGCAAGCTTGGCTGCAGTCTGCGAGGCGGCGAGATCGCGCGCCTTGCCGGTGACGGCAAGCGAACGGGCCCGTGCATCTGCCAGCGCCGTCGTGCCGCCGCTGGAAGCGGCTTCCGCCGCATCGCGGGCAGCCTCCGCTTCCCGGAGGTCGGACGCGATGCGTGCCTTGCGGTTTTCCACCACCTTCTGAACGCGCGGAACCATGCCGCGCACGCAGAGGTAAAGGATGCCGAAGACCAGCGCGAGCCACAGGACCTGTGGCAACGCCTGGGTGAAGTCAAACTGGGGCATCGGTGCCTCCGTCTACCGGTTCGGGATCAGACCGCGAACAGCAGCAGCAGGGCGACGAGGAAGGCGAAGATGCCGAGAGCTTCGGTCACGGCGAAGCCGAAGATCAGGTTCGGGCGCTGGCTGTCGGCGGCGGCCGGGTTGCGGAGCGCACCCGACAGGAACATTGCGAACAGCAAGCCCACGCCAATGGCGGCGAGGCCCATGCCGATCGAGGCGATGCCGGCTCCGAGGAGCTTTGCGGCTTCTGCGTCCATAGTTTCAGTCCTTCCTTGGGGTATCAGTGATCTTGAATATCAGTGATGCAGGTTGATGGAATCGTTGAGGTAAATGCAGGTCAGCAGGGCAAACACATAGGCTTGCACCACGGCCACGATCAGTTCGAGACCGTAGAAGGCGACCGTCATCACGAAGGGCAGCGGCGCAATCGCGGCATAGATGCCGCCGGCGGCGCCCAGCGAAATCACGAAGCCCGCGAACACCTTCAGCAGGATGTGGCCGGCGGTCATGTTCGCAAACAGACGGATCGAAAGGGTGAGCGGCCGCGACAGGAACGAGATGAGCTCGATCGGGACGATCAGCAGCAGCAGGATGGCAGGCGTGTTTGCCGGCACGAACAGCGAGAAGAAGTGCAGACCGTGCTTCGCGATGCCAACGAGCACACAGATCAGGAAGATCAGCGCGGCAAAGGCAAAGGTGACGGCGATATGGCTGGTGACGGTGAAGGTGAAGGGGAAGAGCCCGATCAGGTTCGCCACCAGGATGAAGATGAAAAGCGAGAAGATGAAGGGAACGAAAGCCCGGCCCTTCGGCCCGATATTCTCGTCCACCATGTCGGAGATGAATCCGGTCACGCCTTCGAGCGCTGCCTGCCAGCGGCCAGGAACCAGCCCGGCATTGCGGCTGCCCAGCCAGAAGAAGCCAAGGATCAGCGCCAACGTGATCAGCATGAAGATCGAGGCGTTGGTGAAGGCAGCGTCGGCGCCTCCGACGCTCAGGTCGGCATAGCGCTTGATCGCGAACTGCTCGAGGGGATTTGCCACCTTCTGTCTCGTCCCTACTGATCGTCTCGTTTTGCCGCCTGCTCGCGCAGGCGTTGATTGTCGCGCTCGCGCACGACGGCTGCTTCCTTGTTCACCGCCTTGATCAGGTTCCAGAAACCCGCCGCAATTCCCAAAAGCAGGAAGAGCAGGAGCATCCAGGGCCCTGTTGCAAGCCAGCGATCCAGCATCCAGCCGATCGCCCCGCCCACAATGGTGGTGGCCGCGATCTCGAAGGCATGACGGGTGCCCTGGGCCAATGCCGAAACGGCGACCTGCCGGGGCTCAGGATCATGCCTTGCCTTGGCTGCTTTCAGCCGGGCCTCGAGGTCTTCGAGGTCACGCTTGTCGGCAGAATCGGGCAAGAGGCAGGCCCTTCGCTTGTCAGGTCGGCCATCGGCGGCAAATGCGCCTAGGGCTCCGCAGGCCGCAAGAGCCGCCGAAGCGCGGGTTCGTTAGATTGCACTCGCGCAAAGGTCAAGCATCGGGGGATAGAGGCGCAGCGCCCGATTCCGCCGTCAGGCCGCAACCAGCCGTTCAGCTTCCCGCAATTCGACCGAGACAAGCTGGGAAACCCCCGGCTCGCTCATGGTGACGCCATACAGCCGGTGCATGGCTGCCATCGTCACCGCATTGTGCGTGACGATCAGGAATCGGGTGTCGGTCACATCGGCCATATGCTTCAGCAGCCGCGTGAAGCGCTCGACATTGGCGTCGTCGAGCGGCGCATCCACTTCGTCCAGCACGCAGATCGGGGCCGGATTGGTACGGAACAGTGCGAAGATGAGGGCAATCGCAGTCAACGCCTGCTCCCCGCCGGAAAGCAGCGTCAGCGACTGCAGCTTTTTCCCCGGCGGCTGAGCGCGGATTTCCAGCCCGGCTTCCAGCGGATCATCGCTCTCGATCATCGTCAGTTCGGCCGAGCCGCCGCCAAACAGCGTCACGAACAGCTCGCGGAACTGGCGGTCCACCTCGGCAAAGGCGGCCATCAGTCGCGCCCGGCCTTCCCGGTTCAAGGTACCGATGGAGCCGCGCAGACGGTTGATCGCTGTTTCCAGCTCGCCCCGCTCGCGCGCCTGTTCGGCCAGCGCCGCCTCGATTTCCGCGAGTTCGATATCGGCTCGGAGGTTCACAATGCCGATTCGCTCTCGCTCGGCCCGCATGGACGTCAGGTTCTGCTCGATGCGGTCGGCTTCGGCTCCCTCGACCTGCTCCAGCTTCGCAGGTTCCTCGCCGAAGCGCTCCCGCGCATCCGCCACCAGCTCGGCCGCCTTTTCGCGCAACTGCTCCGTACGCGCGCTATGCGTGGCACGCGCTTCGCGCAGGTCGGCCACAAGCGCCTCGGCGCTGCGCGAACTCCGGTCCAGATCGCCTTGCGACAGTTCCGCAGCCATCACCGATTCGGCGGCAGCTGCACGCGCCGCCTCGGCGATGCCTATCTCCCTGTCCAGTATCCCGAGCCGGGCATCCAGAGCCTCCGGCTCCGCCACCAGGGTCGCCCGTTCCTCGTTCAGCTTTTCAACGCGGGCGGCCAGCGCTTCTCTCGCTGCCGTTGCGTCCCGGTCGCGCGCCTGCCAATCGGCAATTTCCCGCCCCAGCCTGGAGATCCGAGCCAGGGCCTCGGCCAATCCTCTTTCCAGTGCTGCCGCTTCGGCACGGGCCTGCGCGAGACGGGCGCGGCTTCGCTCGGCCTGTGTCCGCGCTTCGGCGACCGCAGCGGCGGCTGCGCTCGCGTCGGGCAACGCACCGATCGCCACGGCTGCAGCCTCGGCTTCGGCGGCGGCTCCGCTTCCCTCGGCAACCAGCCTTTCGATGGAGGCTTCCATCGCGCTCGTGCGTGCGGCGGCCTGTGCCAGCGCCGTTCGCAATCCCTGCAGGCGTCCGGCGAGCTGATCGCGGGCGCGCTCGGCTTCGGATCGGGCGGCACGGGCAGTTCGCTCGGCCTGCTGTGCGTCGGCCAGCATCGCCTTCTGCTGCGCCAGCTCGGCTTCCGCTGCCGCCAGCCGTTCGCGGGGAGCCGCCAGGCTATCGGCGATCTCCCGCCGCCTGTTGTCCTGCGCCAGCGCCTCGGCGACGGCAGCGGCCTGTCCGCCGGGGGGCGCCACAAACCCGTCCCAGCGCCACAGCCAGCCGTCGCGGGTCACCAGCCGCTGGCCGGGCTTCAGGGCGGCGAGCGTTTCGGTTGACGGCGGCGAATCGACAACGCCCACCTGCGCCAGCCGCCGGGCGAGCTCGGCAGGTGCCGTCACCTGCGCCGCCAGCGGCTCGCACACAGCCGGAAGCGGTGGATCGTCCGCCGCTGCCGCCACCCGCAGCCAATGCCGCGCAGGCTTTTCCGGAGCACCGAGAGCGGCGTTCAGATCGTCACCCAACGCCGCGGCTGCCGCAGCTTCAAATCCCGGACGCGCCGACAGCGATGCCCGGGCGCCGAGATTTGCCGGCGATTGCTTGGCCGTGCGCAGGCGCTCGAGCGCCGCGGCTTCCGCTTCCAGGCTCGCCACTTCAGTCCGCGCCGCTGCCAGTGCACGCTCCACTGTCTCTGCCACCGCGCGCGCTGCCAGAGCATCTCGCTCGGCGGCCGCGATGGCTTCTGCGGCGGCTTCGGCTTCGGATGTGCGTGTCGCCAGCGCGGCTTCGGCTTCCGCGAGCTGCGATTCCAGTTCCGTACCGGAACTCCCTGCCCGCAAGCGATCCAGCTCGGCCTGCAGGCGCCGGCGCTCGCCTTCCAGCCGTTCATGCCGTCCGCGCGCGGCTTCTGCCTGCGCCCGCACGCTGCGGGCCTCTGCCATCAGCGCGGCATGCCCTTCCACCGCCGTCGCCAGCGCCCGTTCCGCCTCCGTCGCTGCGGCTTCTGCAGAGCGGACTTCTGCAGCCTGCGGCGGCATCGCAACTTCTGCCTCGGCATGCGCCTTCTGCTGGCCTGCCAGTTCCTCGGCAAGCCGCTCCTGTGTTGCTGCCGAATCGCGCACCCGGGCGCGTTCGCGCTCCGAATCGGCGGCTGCATTGTCCAGCGCGCGTTGCAGATCCTGCAGCCGCTGCACCAGCCCTGCCCGTTCGGCGACAAGGGTTGCCCGTTCGGTGGTGAGCCGCTGCAGCGTTGCTGCCGCCGCCGCCTCTGCCTGCCGCTTGGCCGGCAAGCCTGCCGCGGCATCCGCCTGGGCGGTTGCCGCCCGCGCTGCCGCCTGAACCGCCTCTGTCAACGCCGCATCGGACCCCTGAAGGGAGCGCTCGGCCGCCTGCAAGGCCTCGATCGCCGCCATCCATTGCAGGCGCAGCAACGTCGCTTCCAGCGCTCGGATCCGCTCGCTCAGCTCCCGGTAGCGTTGCGCCGATTTTGCCTGCCGCCTCAGGCCCGCCGCCTGCGTGTCGGCCGCCTTCATCACATCGTCGAGCCGCAGCAGGTTGGCATCCGCCGCCCGCAGCCGGGTTTCGGCTTCGCGGCGGCGCACGTTCAGGCCGGATATCCCGGCCGCTTCTTCCAGCAGCTGCCGCCGTTCCTGTGGCCTGGCGTTGATGATAGCCGCCACCCGGCCCTGGCTGACCAGTGCCGGCGAATGCGCGCCCGTCGCCGCATCGGCGAACAACAACTGCACGTCCTTCAGCCGCACTTCGCGCCCGTTCAGCGAATAGGTCGAGCCTTCGCTGCGGACGATGGCGCGCGAGACTTCCAGCTTGTCGTCGGAATTGAACTCGGCCGGCGCCCGGCGCGCGCTGTTGTCCAGCGTCAGCCGCACTTCGGCGAGATCGCGGCTCGGCCGCTTTGCGGTGCCGGCGAAGATCACGTCGTCCATGCCCGAGCCACCGGCGGCGACCCGCAGCGAGCGGGCCGAGCTTTCGCCCATCACCCAGCGCAGCGCTTCCAGCAGGTTCGATTTGCCGCAGCCGTTGGGGCCGACCACGCCGGTCAGCCCGTCGCGGATGTGCAGCTCCGCCGGCTCTACAAAGGATTTGAAGCCCGCCAGGCGGAGGCGGTCAAACCTCATGCCTGCCGGGCCGCGATCACTACAGGGCTTCCTTCAGCTTCGGTTCCAGCGTCGCCCAGTTGGCAACGCCTTCCAGCTTCTTGCCGTTCAGCAGGAAGGTGGGCGTGCCCTGCACCTGAAACTTGTCCACAGCCGCCTGCTGGCGGGCCGTCAGCGTATCGAGCGTCTTCTGATCGGACATGCAGCCATCGAACTTGGCGCGCGGCAGCCCACGGGTCTTGGCGAACTCGTGCAGCTGGCCTGCCGTCGCAAGACCCTTGATCTGCTCGCCGGGCGGCAGCGCCCGCAGCGGCGCGACATCGGCTTCGGTCAGCTTGGTGAAGGGCGTGATCCAGGCATCGGAATGGGTGTAGAGCTCGTTCGCCCAGGTGAAAAAGCGCGACGGCCCTTCGCAGGTGGCCAGCTTCACGGCGGCAAAGTCATAGACGTTCAGCATGAACGGCCGATATTCATAAGAAACCTGGCCGGTCTTCACATAGGTCGGCTTGAACGTGGTCTCGGCCTCCTTATGGAAATCGCGGCAATGGCTGCAGGTGAACGAGGCGAACTCGACGACCTTTACCTTGGCGTCGGGGTTGCCCATCCGATAGCCGCCTTCCGGCGTCTCGACGACCGTCTGCGTCCAGTCCCTGGCGGCGGGTGACGACTTTGCAGCATCCGCAGCCTTGCCGGCCGGAGCCGCGGTCGAGGTACCCGAATCGCACGCTGCCACCGCAAGCGTTGCTGCCAAAAGGAGCGATACTTTCAACATGTTGGTCATCAGACGGAAAACCTTACCATATCTAGTAGTGGTGACAAGCCGTACCAGCACCCGCACTGCCAGCTAGCGCAAAGCTGCGCCGCTGCAAATTCAGGCTGTCGCAAACCGCGCGGGGGCGTAGGGCGAAACGTCGATTCCCGCATAGTCGGCCTCTACGGCCAGGCCGAGCAGCAGGCCTGCGCCTATCGCCCCGCAGGCGGGTGCAGTCTGGATGCCCCAGCCCCCCTGCCCCGCGCACCAGTGAAACGCCGGCTCTGCGGGATCCGGCCCAAGCACGGGAAGCCTGTCCGGCGCGAAGTTGCGCAAGCCCGCCCATTTTGAGGCCAGCCGCCGGATCGGCCAGTCACACATATGCTCGAAGCGGTCCAGCGCGATGGCCATGTCCATCTCGTCTGGCTGGACGTCGTGGGGCGTGTCGGGCGTTTCGTCGTGCGGCGAAATCCAGAGCCTGCCGGCATCGGGCTTGAAATAGAGCGAGCCGCCCGCATCCATCACCACCGGCAGGTCGGCCGGTGCGTCCGGACGCACCTCCGTCACCACGATCGTCCGCCTGAGCGGCTGCACGCCGATCGGCTGCACGCCCGCCTGGGCGGCCACCTCGTCGGCCCAGGCGCCAGCCGCATTCACCAGCGTTCTGGCGCGGAATTCGCCCGCGGATGTCTCGACCTTCCACTCGCCGCGGGTGTGCGAAATCGCCTGAGTCCGCGCGTCTGTCGCCAGCACGGCGCCTGCCTGCCTGGCGCCGCGCAGATAGCTCTGGTGCAGGACCGCCACATCGATGTCGGAGCAGCCCGGCTCCCAGATGGCCGTCTGCGACCATTCCTCGCGCAGGAACGGAACCTTGTTCAATATGCCTTCACGTCCCAGCCGCTGGTGTGCGACATGCCCATGCTCGAACTCCGCCTCCAGTGCCGCCAGCGTGCCCGGCGCATCGGCATGACGGATGTGCAGGGCGCCGCGCGGCGAGAGGATGGCCGTATCGGAGAAACCTTTGGGGGGACGCTGGAAGAACCGCTTTGAAGCCGAGGTCAGCGGCTGCACCGTCGGCCCGCCATAGGTTTCGGCATAAAAGGCGGCCGAGCGGCCGGTGGTGTGATAACCCGGCTGCGATTCGGCCTCCAGGATCAACAGTTTCAGCCCCGGCGCGCGCTGCATCAGCGACCAGGCGAGAGAGGCTCCGGCAATGCCGGCGCCGACGATCAGAATGTCGAACTGGCTCATGCCAGCCTGTCTAGCGTGAATTCCCTGATCTTTTGAAGTGCGGCTCTTCGCGCCGGCTCGGCCTCGCGCAGAAGTTCGTGTGCTGCCCCCTCCACGATGTGCCGTTCGGCATTGGGAAGCCGCGCCGCGATGCGCATGGTCGCCTTGTTGTCCACCAGTCGCTCGTTCGAAGCCATCAGCACCATCAGGGGCAACTGCACCTGCTCCAGCGGCAGGGCCTCCAGTTGCCGCTGGCTGTCGGCAAAGGCCTTGATCCAGCCCCAGCTGACGCCGCCGGTCGCGAGTTCCGGCCTTGCCGCCACCCAAAGCCCTTCGTCTTCGAAATGCGCCCGGCTGCCGGTGAGCAGCAACTGGCGCTCGGGACGCTGCTGCAGGCGGCCGTAGGGGCGTTGGCCCCAGGCGAAGTTCGCCTGCAACCCGCGCGCCACCTGCAGCGGCGCCAGCCGCATGGCCGCCGCCTTCATGGCCATCGGCCCGCCCATTCCATAAAAGGGTGCCGCAAGGATGGCGCCTTGCAGATCGCGCCGGAGCGGCAGATCGGTTCGTGCCGGATCTGCGATCCAGCGCGTCAGCAGATGCCCGCCCATACTGTGCCCCAGTGCCAGCCACGGCGCTTGTCCCAGCGACTCCATCGCCCATCCGCTCAGTCGGTCCAGATCGGACAGCCAGGTGTCGAAGCTGTCGATATGCCCAGCGCCGCTGTCGGTCAGCCGGGTAGAGCCGCCCTGCCCGCGCCAGTCGAAGCTGGCGATGGCAAAGCCCTCGTCGTGCAGGAGGCGGATGGCGTCGGCCCATTTTTCGTGGAAATCGGCCCGCCCGGTGAGCAGCAGCAGATTGGCGATCGGCTGTTCGTGCGGAAACAGGAGCGTACGGATCTGGGCGCCGTCCGCCATGGCCTCGCGGCCGACGATCGCGTCCTTTGGCAAATGAAAGGCGGGGGCGCTCATCCCGGCTGGCGCTCAACCGGCCTGCTTGCCGCCCTGCTTGTTCCGGAGTGCAGCCTGCGCCGCTGCCAGCCGCGCAATCGGCACCCGCCAGGGCGAGCAACTCACATAGTCCAGCCCCTGCTCTTCGCAGAAGGCGATGGTCGCCGGATCGCCGCCATGCTCGCCGCAAATGCCCAGCTTCAGCGCCGGTCGGGCGGCTTTGCCGCGCTCGGCCGCCAGCGCCACCAGCTCGCCCACGCCCTCGACATCGAGGCTGACGAACGGATCGCGGGGATAGATCCCGGCCTCGACATATTCGCCCAGGAAGCGGGCCGCATCGTCGCGGCTGATGCCCAATGTCGTCTGGGTCAGGTCGTTGGTGCCGAAGCTGAAGAATTCGGCAGCTCCGGCGATTTCGCCGGCTCTCAGCGCTGCGCGCGGCAGCTCGATCATCGTCCCCACGCTATAGTCCAGGCGCTTGCCCGACGCTTCGAAAACGGCTTCAGCCGTCCGGTCGATGACGCCCTTCACCAGCTCCAGCTCGCGGGCGGTCGCCACCAGCGGCACCATGATTTCGGGGACGATGTTGCCGCCGACTGCCAGCGCCGCCTCGAAGATGGCGCGGGCCTGCATTTCGACGATCTCCGGATAGGAGATCAGCAGGCGGCAGCCGCGATGGCCCAGCATCGGGTTGGATTCGTGCAGCTCTGCCACCCGGCGGCGAACGGCGGCCACCGACAGGCCCGTCGTCTCCGCGACTTCCACCATTTCCGCTTCGCGCGCCGGCAGGAACTCGTGCAGCGGCGGATCGAGCAGGCGGATCGTCACCGGCAGGCCGGACATGATCCGGAAGATCGCCTCGAAATCCCCCCGCTGCGAAGGCAGCAGCTTCTCCAGGGCAGAGCGTCGCTGCGCTTCCTCGGTGCCCAGGATCATGGCGCGGACGTGCACGATCCGCTGCTCGCCGAAGAACATGTGCTCGGTGCGCGCGAGGCCGACACCCTCGGCGCCGAAGCGAACTGCCGTGGTGCAATCCTCGGGCGTTTCGGCGTTGGCGCGCACCTTCATGCGGCGGTGCCCGTCGGCCCATTGCATCAGCCGGGCGAAATCGCCGGAAAGCTCCGGCTCGACCGTCGGCACGCGGCCCTCCATCACTTCGCCGCTGGCGCCGTCCAGCGTGATGACGGTGCCTTCCGCAAGCTCGCGCCCGCCGATGCGAAGTATGCGGCTGTCCATGTCGATGGAGATACCGCCCGCGCCCGAAACGCAGGGGCGGCCCATGCCGCGCGCCACCACGGCGGCGTGGCTGGTCATCCCGCCGCGCGCCGTGAGGATACCGCGCGCCGCGTGCATGCCGGCGATGTCCTCGGGGCTGGTCTCGATGCGGACGAGGATCACATCCTCGCCCTGGCTCGCCTTTTCCGCCGCGGTCGCGCTGTCCAGCACGATGGCACCGGAAGCAGCGCCCGGGGAGGCCGGCAAGCCTACCGCCAGCACATTGCGTGCGGCCTTCGGGTCAAGCGTGGGATGCAGCAGCTGGTCCAGCACCGCGGGATCGACGCGTAGAACTGCCTCGTCCGTCTCGATCAGCCCCTCGTCGACCATATCGCAGGCCATCTTCAGCGCGGCCTTTGCCGTGCGCTTGCCGGCCCGCGTCTGCAGCAGCCAGAGCTTGTTTTCCTGCACGGTGAACTCGATGTCCTGGCAGTCGCGGTAATGCGTCTCCAGCCGCTTGAACATCTCCGCCAGCTCGGCGAACACGACGGGCATGGCCTCTTCCATCGACAGGCCCCGGGCACCCGCCCGCTCGCGCGCCGCCAGCGTAAGATAGTGCGGCGTGCGGATGCCGGCGACGACATCTTCACCTTGGGCATTGATCAGATATTCGCCATAGATCAGCCGGTCGCCGTTGGCCGGATCGCGCGTGAAGGCCACGCCCGTCGCCGAGGTGTCGCCCATGTTGCCGAACACCATCGCCTGCACGGTGACGGCCGTGCCCCAGCTTTCGGGGATGTCGTTCAGCCGCCGATAGACGGCGGCGCGCTCGCTGCGCCAGCTGCCGAACACGGCAGCCACCGCGCCCTCCAGCTGGTCCGTCGGATCCTGCGGGAAGGGCTTGCCGGTCTCGTTCTCGACGATGGCGAGATACTGCCCCACCAGCGCCTTCAGGTCTTCTGCGGTCAGGTCGGTGTCGAGGTTCGCGCCCCGGTCGTCCTTCATCAGCTCCAGGGCGTCCTCGAACAGATAGTGATCGAGGCCCAGCACCACGTCGCCATACATCTGGATGAAGCGGCGATAGCTGTCCCATGCGAAACGGGCATTGCCGGAACGGGTGGCGAGGCCCTCCACCGTCACGTCGTTGAGGCCGAGGTTCAGCACCGTGTCCATCATGCCGGGCATCGACACGCGCGCACCCGAACGCACGGAGACCAGCAGCGGGTTGGTGGCGGAGCCGAACTCCATGCCCACCACCTTTTCGATGTGGGCGAGGCCCTCGGGCAGCAGTGCCTTCAGATCATCGGGCAGGCGGCCGCCGGCCTCGTAATAGAGTGCGCACAGAGTGGTGGGAATGGTGAAGCCTGGCGGCACCGGTAGCCCGATGCCCGCCATCTCGGCCAGGTTCGCGCCCTTTCCGCCCAGATGCGCCTTCCCGAGGTGATGGGCCGAAGGGGCCGCTCCGCCGAACGGGATGAGAAGACGCTGGGGCATATGGGTCCTAACCTTCGAGCTTCGAAAAATCCGCAACCTTGTGCATTGCGTCGCGAACCCCGGCCAAGAGGCCCAGTCGTCGCGCCCGCACTTCGGGCACAGGGTCATTCACTGTGACTTCCTCGAAGAAGCGGTCCACCGGCTCTCGCAGGGATGCCAGAAGCTTCATCGCGCCTTCGAAATCCTCGCGGCCCAGCAGCGCGTCTGCCTCGTCGAACAGCAGGGCATTGCCGGTCTTCTGAGATTTCGCGAACAGCCGGGCGAGGTTCTTTTCCGTCTCGCCGATATATTTGCTCTCGATGGAGGCAAGATCTACCGGCTCGACCGCATAGCTCCTGCCGTCCTTCTTCTCCTCGGCCTTCAGGATGTTGGCGGCCCGCTTGTAGCCGGCGAGCAGGTTCCTGCCGTCGTCGGTTTCGGTGAAGGCCTGCACCGCCTTCACGCGCGCGAGCAGGCGGACGAGATCGTCCTCGCCGCCGAGCGCGAATACGGCGTCGATCAGGTCATGGCGAACGCCGGCTTCGCGTTGCTGGACCTTCAGGCGATCCGCGAAGAAGCCAATCAGCTCGTCCGCATCTTTGGCACCGGCCACTTTCAGCGCGTGCTGCAAGGGGATGCGCCGTCCCTCGATGACCAGCATGTCCAGCACGCCAAGCGCCGCGCGCCGAAGCGCGAAAGGATCCTTGGAACCGGTTGGGCGAATATCGGCGGCAAAGAAGCTGACAAGTGTATCCAGCCGATCCGCTAAGGCCACCGCCACCGGAATGCAGCCCTCGGGCACTGGCGCATAATGCTGCTTCAGTGCCGCCACCACGCCCGGCTTCTCACCCTGCGCTTCGGCCAGATAGCCGCCGATTATGCCCTGCAGCTCCGGGAACTCGCCGACCGTGCCGGTCGTCAGGTCGGCTTTTGCCAGCCGGGCTGCGCGTTCCACCCGGTCGGCGAACTCGGCATCGGAAAACTGCTCAGGTGTCGGGTTCGGGATCGCGCCCGATTCCACCAGCCAGCGGGCCAGTTTTGCCACCCGCTCCACCTTCTCGGCCATGGTGCCGAGCTTTTCGTGGAAGACGATGTCCTTCAGCTTCTCGCCGAAGCTCTCCAGCGGCTTCGACTTGTCCTGCTCCCAGAAGAAGCGGGCGTCGGCCAGCCGCGCGGACAGCACCCGTTCGTTGCCGCGGGCGATGGTCCAGCCCTTGTCGGCGGCCACCAGATTGGCGACGCAGACGAAGGCCGGGGCCAGCTTCCCTTCGGCGTCTTCGACGGCGAAGTATTTCTGGTTGGTGCGCATCGTCAGCTGGATGATTTCCGGCGGCACCGAGAGGAAGGATTCGTCAAATCGCCCCAGCAGCGGCACCGGCCATTCCGTCAGCCCGGCATTTTCCGCTTCCAGGCCCTCGTCGGGCCGCAGCCGGTATCCGGCCTCGGAAGCGGCCTGTTCGGCGCCGTTGCGGATTTCCGCCCGCCGCTCATTCTCGGAGAGCACGACGAAGTCTGCCGCCAGCTCCCTGGCATAGGCGCCGGCGCTGGAAATGCAGAGCGAGCCCTTCTGCCCCATGAAGCGGTGGCCACAGGTCGTGCGGCCGGACTGGATGCCCAGTGCGTCGAATTCGACGATCTCGCTGTCCAGCAGCGCCACGATCTCGCGCAGAGGCCGCACCCAGCGCGGGCTGGCGGTCGAGGCGCTGGCGGCGCCCCAGCGCTGGGACTTCGGCCATTGGAAGCCGGAGATCAGCGCGGGCAAACGCTCAGCCAGTATCTCGCTGGTCGGCCGCCCGGCGCGCGACAGGTTGGCAAACAGGAACACTCCCTTGCCGGTATCGCGTTCGTCCAGCTGATCGCGCGAAAGCCCGGTTGATTTCAGGAAGCCTTCGACAGCTTGTGCCGGCGCATCCGCGCGCGGCCCGCGCCGCTCTTCGGAAACCGCCTCGCTCGACTCGGGGAGCCCGCGCGCCATCAGCGCCAGCCGCCGCGGCGTGGTGTGTGTTTCCACCGAAGCCGCCTTCAGCCCGGCCTCGGCCAGAAGGGCGGCGAATTTTTCGCGCAGTTGCGTCGCCGCAGCCGGCTGCATCCGCGCCGGAATTTCTTCGGAGAACAACTCAAGCAGGAAATCAGCCATTAGAACATACCAAACGCAGGGTCGTCATAGGTCGGAAGGTCATCTTCAGGCTCGGCAAAATCGTCCACCGGTATGCCCCGGAGCTCGGCCGTCTCCTTCGCCACATAGAGGTCAGCCACGGCCTTCACCAGGTCGCGCACCCGCCCGATATAGGCCTGCCGCTCCGCCACCGAGATGACCCCGCGCGCATTCAGCAGGTTGAACTGGTGGCTGGCCTTGATCGCCTGGTCATAGGCGGGCATCGGCAGCCCTGCCTCCACCAGCGCGCGGCATTCGTCTGCGCTCTTGCGGAAGCCGTCAAAGAGTGCCTCGGTGTTGGCATGCTCGAAATTATAGGCGGAAAACTGGCGCTCGTTCTCCAGAAAAACCTCGCCATAGGAGAGGCCGTCATTGTTGAACGGCAGGTCATAGACGTTCTCGACGCCCAGGATATACATCGCCAGCCGCTCCAGCCCGTAGGTGATCTCGCCGGCGACGGGCGCACAATCCTGCCCGCCCACCTGCTGGAAATAGGTGAACTGCGTCACCTCCATGCCGTTGCACCACACCTCCCAGCCGAGGCCCCAGGCGCCCAGCGTCGGGCTCTCCCAATCATCCTCGACGAAGCGGATGTCGTTGGTCTTGAGGTCGATGCCGATGGCTTCCAGCGAGCCGAGATACTGATCGAGGATATCGTCGGGCGAAGGCTTCAGGATCACCTGATACTGGTAATAATGCTGCAGCCGGTTGGGGTTTTCGCCATATCGCCCGTCCGACGGGCGGCGGCTGGGCTGCACATAGGCCGCCTTCCACGGCTTCGGCCCCAGCGCGCGCAGGGTGGTTGCCGGGTGGAAGGTCCCTGCCCCCATCTCCATGTCGTAGGGCTGCAGCATCGCGCAGCCGCGCGCGCTCCAATACGCGTGAAGCGTCAGGATGATGTCCTGAAAGCATTTGGGTTTCGTGCTCACAGCCGCGCGGTTAGCGGGTGCAGCACAAAAGGGGAAGTGATTCAGGCAGCCAGCACGGTTACCGGCGTGCCGTTGAGCGCCGCATTGCCGGAAAGCGGATCGAACCGCCGCCGGTCGGTGAGGTCGTTGAGCGAGACCCCCGGCTTCTCGCGCGCGACGCTGAGTTGCACACCTGCACGACCATGGCCGAAGCCGTGCGGCAGGCTTACCGTGCCGGGCATCACGGCGTCGGTCACTTCGGCTGCAACCGTCACTTCGCCGACGCGGCTCGTCACCGTCACCTTGGCTCCGTCCCCGATGCCGCGCGCTTCGGCGTCGTCGGGGTGGATCATCAACGTGCAGCGATCCGGGCCCTTCAGCAGCCGTTTGGAATTGTGCAGCCAGCTGTTGTTGGACCGGATATGCCGCCGCCCGATCAGCACCAGACCCTCGGCCGGCGCTTCCGCCAGCACCTCGGCAAAGCGACCCAGATCGCCGATGCAGGCCTCTGGTGCGCAGCGAATCATCTTGTCGGGCGTCCGCAGCCGCTCGGGAAAGCGGCCTTCGCGCAGTTCGCCCAGATCCAGCCCGTGCGGGTGCTGCTCCACCTGCTCCAGGGTCAGCGCGTGCGGCGACTGTTTCAGCATATGGTCCAGTGTGTCGCGCGGGTGGCGGATGTTGGGCGCCGGCTGGCCCTCAGCCATTGCCATCGCACTCGCCACCCCGGCGACGATCTCCCAATCGGATTTGTCGGCGCCCATGGGCAGCAGCGGCGGGCTGTATTTGGCGTAGTTCCGAACGGCGATGGCGCCCAGGAACAGCGGATAATGGTCCTTCTGCAATGGCCCGCACGGCGGCAGGATATAGTGGGCATGGCGGCTCGTCTCCGTCACATACATGTCCACCGAGACCATCAGCTCCAGCGTTTCCAGCGCTTCGTCCAACGCCGCGCCATCGGGGCAGGACAGCACCGGATTTCCGGCTATCGTCACCAGCGCCCGCACCTGCCCGTCGCCCGGTGTCGCGATCTCCTCGGCCATGGTGACCACCGGCAGCTCGGACATGATCTCCGCCATGCCCGACACCCGGCTGGTGAAGCGGCCTTGCGTGCCCGCGCCCGTCATCCCCACGACATCGACGGCAGGATGCGTGAACATCGCGCCCCCCACCCGATCCAGATTGCCGGTGGCGATATTCAGCAGCTGAATCAGCCAGTGGTTCAGCGTGCCGAATTCCGCAACCGAAACGCCCATGCGCCCATAGACGGCGGCCGGCGCGCCGGAGCCGAGGCGCGCGGCAACGGCGCGGATATCCGCTTCGGCAATGCCGCAATGCGCCGCCAGCACCGCGATCTCGAACGCCCGCAGCGCTGCCAGCGCCTCATCGAATCCCTCCAGCATAGGTGCCAGCCGTCCGGGCTGCACCGTGCCCGTCTCGTCCAGCGCGAGCAGCAGGGCGATGAGGAATGCGGGGTCCGTGCCGGGCCGGATGAACAGATGCCGATCGGCCAGCTCCGCCGTCTCCGTCCGGCGGGGATCGACCACGATCAGTTCGCCGCCGCGCGCCTGCAAGGCCGCGATCCGATGGCGGATGCCCGGCACCGTCCACACCGATCCGTTCGACGCCATCGGGTTGCCGCCGACGATCAGCATCGTTTCCGTGCGGTCGATATCCGCCACCGGGAACAGCGCGTTGTGGCCGAACATCCAATATTGCACCAGCTGGTGCGGGATCTGGTCGACGGTCGAGGCCGACCAGACGAAACGCGTCCCCAAGGCCTTCTTCAGATGCCCGACCATCATCCCGACGGAATAGTTGTGCGCTGTCGGGTTGCCGACATACAGCCCGCCGGCGCCGCCACCGGCCCTGACCGACGCAAAGCGCTGACCGATCTCGGCAAAGGCCTGTTCCCAGCCGATTTCCACCCATGCGCCGCCAACGCGCTTCACCGGCGCACGCAGCCGGTCAGGGTCTGTCTGCAGGTCGGAAATCGCCGTCGCTTTCGGGCAAACATGCCCCCGGCTCAGCACATCGTCGGGATCGCCCTTGATGGAAATGACCCGCTCGCCTTCCAACTCCACCAAAATCCCGCAATTCGCCTCGCAGATGTGGCAGGTGCGGGTGTGAACTTGGGCCATGACCTCTCCCCTTGGCCGCTCTCCCGGCCTACATCCGCCAGTGAGGACCTATCGGGGAGAGACTATGCATCCGTTCCACCACGCCGCCAACTCGCCAGAAAAGCCAGCGATCGTCATGGCCAACTCCGGACAGTCGATGAGCTATGCCGAGCTGGAGGCGCGCTCCAACCAGGCCGCCAACCTCTATCGCGCCAACGGCCTGAAGCGCGGCGATGCCATCGCCATCTTCCTGGAAAACCATATCGATTATCTGCCGCTCTGCTGGGGCGCGCAGCGGGCCGGTCTGATCTTCACCTGCATCTCCACCAAGCTGACGGCGGATGAGGCAGGCTATATCGTCAAGGATTGCGGCGCCAAGCTGCTGGTTGCCGGTGCTTCGCTGGGTGGCGTGGCGAAGGACCTGCCCGCGGTCGCCAACCGCTATTCGGTGGGTGGCGAGATCCCCGGCTTCCTGCCGCTCGAGACGGCTCTCGCTGGGCGGCCCACAACGCGGATTGCAGACGAAAGCGCGGGCCGCGACATGCTCTATTCCAGCGGCACCACCGGCCGCCCGAAGGGCATCATCGGTCCGCTGCCGGAAGGCCCGATCGATCAGGTCGACTCCCTCTCCGGTCTTGTCGGGATGCTTTACGGCTTTGCTCCCGACATGGTCTATCTGTCGCCGGCACCGCTCTATCATGCCGCGCCGCTGCGGTATTGCATGGCGGTGCAAAAGTTCGGCGGCACCGTCGTCATCATGGAGAAGTTCGACGCTGCGCGCTATCTGGAGCTGGTCGAGACGCATCGGATCACCCACAGCCAGGTGGTGCCGACCATGTTCGTCAAGATGCTGAAGCTGCCGGAGGAAGACCGCAAGCGCGACGTTTCCAGCCTGCGCGCCGTCATCCATGCCGCTGCGCCCTGCCCTGTCGCCGTCAAGGAACAGATGATCGACTGGTGGGGGCCGCGCATCTTCGAATATTATTCCGCCACCGAAGGCTCAGGCTTTACCGCGATCAATTCGGAAGAGTGGCTGACGCACAAGGGGTCGGTCGGGAGGAGCATCCTGGGCGAGATCCGCATCCTGGACGACGAGGACAATGTTCTGCCGGCAGGCCGCGAAGGCCGGGTCTATTTCCACGGCGGGCCGCCGGTTTCCTACCACAACTCCCCCGAGAAGACCGCAGAAGCGCAGAACCAGCATGGCGCCACCTTCGGCGACATCGGCTATGTCGATGAGGAGGGCTATCTCTTCCTCACCGACCGCGCGAGCTACATGATCATTTCCGGAGGCGTGAACGTCTATCCGCAGGAAACCGAGAATGTGCTGGTGATGCACCCGAAGATCGCCGACGTGGCGGTGATCGGCGTGCCTTCGGAAGAGCTGGGCGAGGAAGTGAAGGCGGTTGTGCAGCCGCGCGACTGGGCCGATGCAGGCCCCGAGCTGGCGGCCGAAATCATCGAGTTTGCGCGGTCACGGCTGAGCCATGTGAAATGCCCGCGCTCGGTAGATTTCGATCCGGAACTGCCCCGGCACGATACCGGCAAGCTCTACAAGCGCCTTGTGAAAGACCGCTACTGGCCTAAGACCGGCGGATGATCCGTTTCCTGCTGCTGCTTTTGGCCCTTTTGGGGCCGGCCACCGCATACGCCCAGAAGCAGCAGCAAGCGCCGCCCCAGCCGGAGAAGCCGGCCCTGTGGGTGGTGCAGGACGGTAAATCCACGGCCTATCTGTTTGGGACGGTCCACACCCTGCCGAGGGGCGTGGACTGGTTCCGGCCGCATGTCACCCGCGCACTCGACAGTTCGAAGCGTCTGGTACTGGAGACCGAAGTCCCGGACGGCCCGGGCTCGGTGCTTCCGGTCCTGCTGCGGCTGACGCGGTTGCAGCAGGAGCGCCCGCTTGCCGATCGGGTGCCGGAAAGCTGGCGGCCCGCATTGAACTCGGCAGTCCAGCGGCTGAAGCCCGGCCCGATGGACTGGTACAAAACCTGGTATGTGGCGCTGACGCTGACCAATCTGCAGGCGCTGGAAGACGGGATGGACCCGCGCATCGGAGTCGAGGCCGTGCTGTCTGAGCGCGCGCGGATGCGCAGCATTCCGATAACGCCGCTGGAAACGGTCGAGCAGCAGCTGATCTTCTTCGATTCCCTGTCGGAGGCTGATCAGCAGCAACTTCTGCTGTCCTCGATCGAGGATCTGGCCAATTCGAAAGCGGAGACGACGCTGCTGATCGGCGACTGGATGCAGGGCAATACCGATGCGCTCGCGAACCGCGTGAACAGCAATTTCGAGCGCTCGCCGATGTTGCGGCGGCTGCTGGTGGAGGATCGCAACCAGCGCTGGGCCGATTGGCTGGTGAAGCAGATGAAGGCCGAGGACGGCCCGACTTTCGTTGCCGTTGGCGCTGGTCACCTTGCCGGCAAGGGCAGCCTGATCGACGAACTGGAGAAGCGCGGCCTGAAGGTGAAGCGGGTGATGCCGGAGCCCCCCGCGAAGAAGCGCCGCCGCTGAACCCGGCCGGAACCTGCCGCGGCGCCTGGACGCCGCGGCAGTCCTGCTCAGTTCGCCACCCGCGCCATTCGGGGATCGCGCTTGCGTTTCGCCGCACCGACAAGGCCGAAGCCCAGAATCATCATGGCCCAGGAAGCCGGTTCCGGGACGGCGCCGGCATTTTCACGCAGCACCACCTGCCCGCGCAGAAACGCGGTGTTGGTCTGGCTCTCCACAGTCAGGAAGCTGCTTGCCGGATTCCCGCCTACCAGAAAGCCGCGGACATCCAGGGCATAATCAACCTGGCCAATGCTGAAAAAGCCGGACGACTGGTTGAAGTTCACGGCCACTCTATCGGCGCAACCGTTGATGTTGACGCCCTGGCTGTTGGCGCCGCCATAGGCGCAGGGATTGTCCGCGTTCGGCGTTTCTTCATGGTCGAAGGCATAGATGAAGTTCACGGTCCCGAACGGGTCTCCATTCACCAGCACATCCGTGGAGAACTGCAGTTTGACGCCCGTGATCGAGGTGCCCGAATCAATGGGAAAATTGAAATGGGTGAACTGCCCGATATTGGTTATCGCACTGAGATCGGTAATCGGATCGACGATCAGCGTCGGGATGCCGATTGCCTGAAAGCGATATCCCGACTGGTTGGCGCCGATTCCCCAACTGACAGACGCATCGCCAGTTCCGTTCCCGCTGGTGTTGACATTGGCACCGCCCTGGACATCGAACCATGTCGCCTTGATGTTGGAAAAATCGATCGTGGTCGATGCACTTGCCGACGAAGCAAACGCAATTGTGGCCATACCCGCGATCAGCGCGGACGTAAGCTTGCCCATGTGAAGTCCCCTGTTGCGGGCCACGGTCCGCGGCCCGATTCTTTCCTGCACCCGATCTATTCGTCGAGTCTTGCTTCAGGATAGTTAACGATAGGGAAAGATACTTAACGATTCAGCGCAGTTTGCCGATCAACTCTTCTTCCGGGGCGCTGAAGCGGCTGTGCAGCCCGGGTGGCGGCGGAGCTGAAACGCCGGTCAGGACATATGCGAGCACCGATCCTGCCCTGGGGTCGATAATCAGCCCTGAGCGCAGGCCGTAGGCATCGCCCAGATGCCCGCAGCCCGGCATCGGCCTTGGTGCAAGCGGCTGGTCGCCCCCGGGTTTACCGTCTCCGGAGAAGCAATGCAGGCCGCCCTCAGACCAATATTGCATCAGGCCGGCATCGGTTTCCGCACCCCTGCCGGCGCCCTTCACCCGAACGGCACGAAACAGGCTGGCGCGGGTATCCGGCTTCAGGAAGCCGTCGTCCCGAAGCAGGCGACGCCCGAGCTTTGCCAGCCCCTCAACGGAGATCCTGAGCCCACCCTGCGGCGAGAACAGGCTGCCGTTGGTTCCTGGCACATAGGCTTCAAGATCGCAGGGAGCGCCTTCGTCGGTGCGCACCGGGCATGGAGCGGGGCGCATGGCATCGATCTGTGCAAGCCACGGCCCCGCTGCATCCCAAGGCCCGGCATCGCTGGGCGCCTTGCGGTACAGAACGGCGCCGGCCGCCGCTGTTTGCGCCGAACAGCCCGACCAGTTGTAGCAGGCCTCCAGCCCAAGCGGGGCCAGCACCAGTTCGCGCACCGCGACGTCAAAGCGCTTGCCTGTCACCTGCTCTATCACTTCGCCCAGGATCGCCTGGTTCAGATTGGCATAATCGAACAGCGTGCCGGGCGCGGCCTTGGAGAAGCTGTCCTTCCCGATCTTGTCGCGCAGCCGTTCCCCCAGCACGGAGAGATAGCCGCCTGCATCCGACAGCGAGCTTTCGTGGCGCATCATCTGCCGGATGGTGATCGGCACATCGGGATAGGCCGGATTGCGCAGGCGCCAACCGAGATATTCCGAAACATCGCCGTCGAGGCGTATGCGGCCGGCATCCGCCAGCCGGTGCAGGGCCAGCGCCACTACAACCTTCGATATCGAGGCGATACGCACGGGTGTGTCGGTACGCATCCGCCGCAGGACCTTGCCGTCGGGCGTCAGCTCGGCTGCGCCCGCCGCCCGAAGGTGCCGCTGGCCGGGACCTGCAAAAACCGCCGCGTATCCGGGTACCTCGATGCCGCCCAGTTGCGGCAGCGCTTCACCTGCAAGAGCGGGCGCCGCCGACAGCAAGGCGAGAAGGATCAGGCTCCGACGTGGAAGGCGCAAAGCTTGTTGCCATCGAGGTCGCGGAAATAGGCACCATAGAAACCTTGCGCCTCTTCGCCACGAATGCCCGGCTTGCCTTCACAGCTTCCGCCCAGTTCCAGAGCCCTGGCGTGCATCGTATCGACATGCTTGCGGCTACCGGCGGCCAGCGCGATCATCGTGCCGTTGCCGGCGGTAGCCGGTTGGTCGTCGTAGGGAATGGTAATGCCCAGCATAGGCTTGTCCCACGACACGCCATAGGCGGGGCCCTTGGGGAATTCCATCAACCGCTTGATGCCGATGCTGTCGAACAGCGCGTCATAGAAGGCGCTCGCGGCGGGCAGGTTGTTGGTGCCCAGCATTGCATATCCGATCATGTCGATTCTCCTCCGTTTACCGGAGGGTTAGGCCGCACATGTTTCCTGTTCAAGACGAGTGTCTTCGCACCAGTCCGCCAGCCGCTCGCGCACCTCCCCGGCGGTCAGCCCGAACTGTTCCAGCCGGTAGCGGTGGCGGCTGTAGCCATGTTCCAGCCGGGCGCGATCGAGATAGGCCGCCATCGCCGAAACAGCCTGCGGTTGCAGTTCAGTGCCCAGAAACGCGTAGGTCCGCTTGATGCAGCCGCGCCAGTCGGCGCTGACTTCGTCGAAGTCGAGATCGAACTGCAGGGCCTGCGGAATCCGCGTGCGCACGTCGCGCACCACTTGCAACCGGTGATGGGTCTTGTGCAGCCATTCCTGCCCCACCCAGCGGGCGTCCACATCGTCTGACTGGATGATCATCTGGTTCCAGGCCAGGCTGGCGCCCGATGCCACGAGCTGCACCGGATCGCGGTGCAGGAACACCAGCTTCGAATCCGGGAACACGGTGTGCAGTGCGGCGATATCCTGCATATGCTGCGGGGTTTTCAACACGAACGGCTTCGAAGGGTCGCTGCCCTCGAACCAGCAGCGGAGCTTCAGCAGCTGCTTCATCCGTGCATAGGCCGGCGTCTGGTCCACGGCTTCGCAATGGCGGGCAAAGCTTGGCACCCGACGTTGCGCTTCGATCATCGCGCTGGAAAGACTCTGCTCCAGCAGGCCCAGCTCTTCGTCAAACTCCATCGGTCCGGTCGGGTGGATATCGGTGACCGCCGGGTTGATGGACGTGATCAGTTTCAGCATCCGCCCCACCTGCGCGTTGCGGGGATCGGGCTTGCGCGTGCCGCGCACCGCCATCGAACGCGGCCCCGGCACCGGGCATTGTGCTTCGAACAGCCTGAGCGCCATGTGCGACGGATCGGAGGCCAGCAACCGCTGCATCCGCGTGGTGCCCGAACGCATCGAGCCAACAACGAAGATCGGAGGGGCGAGCTCGATGCGGTCAATCTCGGGATGATCAGCCAGCAGTTGCTCGAACCACATCCGCTCCTTCATCACCTTCAGCAGCGAGCCATGCGCCACCAGCCGGCCGAAATCGGTCAGTCGGGCTTCCTCGTGCAGGGCCGGCAGCAGCACGGCCAGCTGCGCCTCCAGATGGTCGCGATCCAGCGTGTCGATGGACAGCCCGGTTTCCTTCTCGGCGATCCCGCGCAGCCGGTCAGGGCGTAGGTCTGCCGGAGGCAGCAGGCCGCTGGACCAGGCCGACTTCAGCGAGCGCATCATGAACTTCAGATGCAGGGGCCGGAAATGACTGGCAGGCGGGAGACTGTTGTTGTCCATGATCGGCTGCACTGTTAGGTCTCGTGCCAGGGAATTGAAAGCAGGGGCGGCGTTTTGCAGAGACTTGTTGCAATATTGGCACTGGCGCTCGCTACAAGTGGTTGCGTCAGCGCGATCAAGCAAAGCGAGGTGCAGACAGCGATGCAGGGCGTGGGCTTCACCCAGGAAGATGCGCGGTGCGCCGGAGCGCGTGCGGGCCGGCAGTTGAGCGCACGCGAGCTCATCTCGCTGCAGCGCGCCGCAAGCCGCCTGCAGCAGCCCGTCCGTGAAATGAAGGTGGGCGATGTGATGGACGCCTTCACGGAAAATGTGCAGCCCTCCACGCTGGCGACGGTCGCCCGGATCGGCGCCGAATGCGCACAACAGAGGCAGGCGCGCGTCGCCGAGACCCCCGCGCAATGACCCGCGCTGTTCTCGCCGCTCTGCTGCTGACCGCGGCCGGCTGCACCGCCACCAAGGAAATGCAGGTCCGATCGGCACTCACCGATGCCGGCATGCCGCCCGCGACGGCGCAGTGCATGGCGCAACCGATGGCGCGCGATCTTTCCACCGATCAACTCCGCTCGATGTCTCGCGTCGCCAAGGCGCTGCGGGACAGCGGCAGGACCTACAGCCAGCGCGAGCTGATCGACATCCTCCGCCGGGATCTGGATCCGGAGACGGTGGCTGTCGTGGTAAGGGCGGGCGTGGGGTGCTTCCTGCGGGGTTAGGCGCTTATTTCGGCATCCCCGTAAGGCCGGCCTCTGTCCGCAGCGCATCGCCGTTCAACATGGGGTTCACGTCCTAGTGCGCCAGCCCCTTCACGATCTCGTCGGTCATTTTCTTGGCATCGCCAAGCAACATCATCGTGTTGTCCATGTAGAACACATCATTGTCGACCCCGGCATAGCCGACGCCGCCCATCGAGCGCTTCACGAACAAGACCGTCTTTGCCTTCCAGACCTCCAGCACGGGCATGCCGTAGATGGGGCTGGATTTGTCGGTTTGTGCGGCCGGGTTGGTGACGTCGTTGGCGCCGATCACGAACGCTACATCGGCCTGCGCGAACTCGCTGTTGATGTCCTCCAGCTCGAAAACCTCGTCATACGGCACATTGGCTTCGGCCAGCAGCACGTTCATGTGCCCCGGCATCCGCCCGGCGACGGGATGGATGGCGTATTTCACCTCCACCCCTTCCTTTTTCAGGACGTCGCCCATTTCGCGCAATGTGTGCTGCGCCTGCGATACCGCCATGCCATAGCCGGGGACGATGATGACCTTCTCGGCATTCTTCAGGATGAAGGCGGCGTCGTCGGCACTGCCGCGTTTCCACGGGCGGTCCGTCTTTGCAGCCGGCCCGGCGGAAGCCTCGGCGCCGAAGCCGCCGGCGATCACCGAAATGAAGCTGCGGTTCATCGCCTTGCACATGATGTAGGAGAGAATCGCGCCCGAGGAGCCGACCAGCGCCCCGGTAATGATCATCGCCGTGTTCTGCAGCGTGAAGCCCATCGCCGCCGCCGCCCAGCCGGAATAGCTGTTCAGCATGGAGACGACGACCGGCATGTCGGCCCCGCCAATGGGGATGATCAGCAGGAAGCCGATGGCAAAGCTGAGGATCAGGATCGCCCAGAACAGCTCCGGCGTTTCGCGCCCGAAGATCGCCACCAGGACCAGGATGCCGGCCAGCACGCCGAGGTTCAGGATATGCCGGCCCGGCAGCAGGATCGGCGCGCCCGACATGTTGCCGTTCAGCTTCAGGAAGGCGATGACCGAGCCGGAGAAGGTGATCGCCCCGATGGCGACGCCCAGGCCCAGCTCGATGCGGCTGCCCTTGAAGATCTGGCCCGTGGTGTCGAGGATACCGAAGGCTTCCGGGTTCAGATAAGCGGCCACCCCCACCAGCACGGCGGCGAGGCCGACCAGCGAGTGGAAGGCCGCGACCAGCTGCGGCATCGCTGTCATGGCGATCCGTTGGGCCACGATATAGCCGATGGCCCCGCCGATCGCGATGGCGATGCCGATTTCGGCAATGTTCGCAAGGCTGTGCGTGACGATCGTGGTGATGACCGCGATCAGCATCCCGATCATGCCGAAACGATTGCCCGCGCGGCTGGATTCGGGGCTGGAAAGCCCGCGCAGCGCCAGAATGAAAAGCACCCCGGAGACGAGGTAGGCGAGCATCGCCCAGGCGGGCGCAGCCGCCAGATGCCCGACTACGGGCGTGGAGCTTACGTGTTCCATCAGCCCTTCTTTTCCTTCTTCTTGTACATCGCGAGCATGCGCTCGGTGACGGCAAAGCCGCCGAAGATGTTCACGCTGGCGAGCACCACTGCAGCCAGACCCAGCCATTTCGCTGCCGGACTGCCCGAGGCAGCGGCGGCGATCAGCGCGCCGACAATGATGACGGAGGAGATGGCGTTGGTGACGGCCATCAGTGGCGTATGCAGCGCCGGCGTGACCGACCAGACAACGTAATAGCCCACGAAGCAGGCCAGCACGAAGATCGACAGGATGGCGATAAAGTCCATTTGTGCCTCCTCAGGCCTGCAGGTTCGGGTGGACGATCGCGCCGCCGCCCGTCACGCGGATCGCCTTCACGATCTCGTCGTCTTCGGGAAGAAGCAGCTTCTTCGCGTCCTTGTCCCAGAAGGTGGTCACGAAGGTCAGCAGATTGCGGGCGAACAGGGCGCTCGAATCGGTCGCCAGTCGGCTGGGATAGTTGCGATGGCCGATAATGGTGACGCCGCCATCCGTCACAACGCTTTCGCCTGCGGCCGAACCCTCGACGTTGCCGCCCTGCTCCACCGCCAGGTCGACGATGACGCTGCCGGGCTTCATCGTTGCCACTTGGGCGGCCGTCACCAGCCGCGGTGCGGGGCGCCCCGGGATCAGCGCCGTGGTGATGACGATATCCTGTTTGGCTATCGTCTCGCTGACCAGCGCTGCCTGCTTCGCCTTGTAGGCGTCGCTCATTTCCCTGGCATATCCGCCTGCCGTCTCGGCGGCCTTGGTTTCCTCATCTTCGATGAAGACCGGCTTGCCGCCCAGCGACAGGATCTGCTCCTTGGTCGCCAGCCGCACATCCGTTGCGGAGACCACTGCCCCCAGTCGCCTTGCGGTGGCGATCGCCTGCAGCCCGGCCACGCCGACGCCCATCACGAAAGCCCGTGCAGCCGAAATCGTGCCCGCCGCCGTCATCATCATCGGGAAGGCTCGACCATAGGCCTCGGCGGCATCGATCACCGCCTTGTAGCCGGCGAGATTGGCCTGGCTCGACAGGATGTCCATCGATTGCGCGCGGGTGATGCGCGGCATGAACTCCATCGCCAGCGCCTCGACGCCAGCCGCCGCATAGGCCGCGAGCTTGTCCTTCGACTGGTAGGGGTTCAGGCTCGCCGCCAGAAGCGCGCCCTTGGGAAGTCCGTTTGCGTCGGGGCCCTGGATGGCCAGCACCAACCCGGCGCCTTCCAGCACATTCTTGCGGGAACCGATGCTCGCGCCGGCATCCGAAAAGGCGGAATCGGAAATCCGTGCGCCGGCGCCGGCGCCGGCTTCAACGGCCACGCTGGCTCCCAGCGCGATAAGCTTCTTCACCGTCTCGGGCGTCGCGGCAACCCGCTTCTCCCCGGCCGCGGTCTCGGCCAGAACTGCAATTTTCATGTGCGCTCCTGGGCAGGCGCTCCCCGGCATCGGCCGGGGCAGAAATCAGACGAGGAAGAGTGCCATCCCGATCAGCACGATAACGACAAACAGGATTGCCCATTTCGTCAGGCCGAGGAAGCCGGTGTAGACCTCGCGATGGTCGCCGTTGGCGGTTTCCCAGCTCACGCCCTGCGTGGTGCCGTGCGGGTCTGCCCCGTGATGCGCTTCAGCCATGATATCCCCTCATGCAAAAATTTCGGCCAAACATTCTGCGATGCGTTTCGGCTTGCCGACGGCGTGCCGTTCCATCCACGGATTAGCAATGGCAAAACCGCATGGCGAGAGGAAAGCTGTGCTTTACAGCCCTGCCTTTGCCAGCGCCGCCGCCTGCCGCTGCGCTACGGCCGAGACATCGAAATCCGCCATCAGCTCGCGAAACAGGCGGTGCCAGTTCAGTTCGGCGCCAAGCTGGATGAACACGCCGCCGAGGCCGATCGCAGCGCGATCCATAAACACGAACTCCGCCGGGATTGTCACGGTGCCCAGCTTCTTCAGCTCGCCATGCACCTTGGCCGCGGTCGCCCGGCCATATTCGCCGGGCTTGCCCTCCAGATCGATCGGCCGCACCCGGTCATCCAGCAGCGGGCCATAGAGGAAGCGGGCCCACACCAGCAACACGTCGCGGATCTCGGGCGTAAGGCCCTTGAAGCCCCACAGTTCGAAGGCGTGGGCTGCCCGCTCGCCATCCTCTGCTGCCACCGCGTGATAGAGTTCGTTCACGCCTTCGATGAAGGCGGGCGGGAACACCCGGACGCAGCCGAAATCGAGCAGGTTCACGATTGCGGAGTCGGCGCTGGCCTCGGCCACGCTGTAGTTGCCCAGATGCGGGTCGCCATGGATGATGCCGAATCGATAGAAGGGCCGATACCAGGCAAGGAACAGCGCCTCGGCGATGCGGTTGCGCACCTCGGCCGGAGCCTCCTTCCAGTCCAGAAGCCGGCTCCCGTCGAGCCACTGCATCGTCAGCAGGCGCCCGGTCGAAAGCTCCGGGACCGGTCGCGGCACCCGTACATGCGCATCGCCCTGCAGGATCGAGCGATAGAGCAACAGGTGCTTCAGCTCGCGCGTGTAATCCAGCTCCTCACGCAGTCGGGCTGCCAGCTCGTCGCGGATTTTGCTGGTGTTGATCGATCCATCCACCCGCCGGAACAGCGAGAGGATCAGGTCCAGCTGGCCAAGATCGGCCTCCACCGCCGAACCCATGTCGGGATACTGGAGCTTTACCGCGACCGTTTCGCCGGCCTGCTGGGTGGCCCCGCCGGCTGTGCCGGCAAGCGTAGCCCTGTGCACCTGGCCCAGCGACGCCGCCGCCACCGCCTCCGGCGAAAAGTCCACGAACTTTTGCCGCCAGTCCGCGCCGAGTTCGCCGGCCATCCGTCGCCGCACGAAGCCCTGCCCCATCGGCGGCGCATTTGCCTGCAGTTCGGAAAGCTGGCGGGCGAACTCCGGCGGCACGGCATCGGGGATATTGCCCAGTATCTGCGCCAGCTTCATCAGCGGGCCCTTCAGCTCGCCAAGCACCCGCTTCAGTTCGGCAGCGTTCCTGGGATCGTCCAGCGAGCGTCCACCTGCCCGCGCGACCGCCGCACCGGCGGCAAAGCCACCCAGGTTCGCACCCACCTTCGCCATGCGGGCAAGGCGGCCGGAGAATGTTGAAGTATCGGCCATGGTGGCCGTCTCTAGGCGCTGGCTTGTCCCAGCGCCAGAGCATCGGCCTTTCAGTCGTAGTTGAAGCTGGTTACCACGTCATTCCTGGTCGCGCAGCCGAAGGTGCCCTTCCTGGTCTTGCTCTTGCCCTTGGAGTCGACCGTCGTCAGCTTCACCTTCGCCCGCATCGACGCATAGCCGTCGCTCTTCACGTCGGTATCCTGCACCTTGTCCAGAGCGACCGTGGCATTCAGCGTCTTGGCCTTGGCCTCGGCCGCATCCATGCAGATCTTGGTGACCCGATCCCGCTTGTCTTCCGGTAGTGGCGGCGGGGCTGGCATCGCCGGAGCTGCAGGCGTTGCGGTCGCGCCCGGAGCGGCGGGGGCGGCCGGGGCAGTCGGCGGTACCGGCTCGGCAGGAGCGGTCTGCGCGATCGCGGCAGCGGACAGCCCCATCAGAGCTGCGGCAAGCAAAATCCTTTGCATGAAATTCTCCCCGTCCTGTGCAACGGCATAACATACCTGCGTCCGCTGGAGGTCAAGCCTGCATCGCAGGCGCCATTGGACAGAATCCGGAGCCAGGAAAAAAGGGCGGAGGCACTGCCTCCGCCCTTTGATTTTCGCACCGGGCTCCGGATCTCCGGATCCTAGTGTTCGATCCCTGCCCAGACCTTGCGATAGGTCAGGAACGCCAGCAGCGTCAGGATCGACAGGAAGATCACCGTCGCGACGCCCATCTGGCGACGCTTTTCCAGCTCCGGCTCGGATGTCCAGCGCAGGAACGTGACAACGTCCTTCGCCATCTGGTCGACAGTGGCGGGCGTGCCGTCGGCATATTCCACCTGACCATCGTTCAGCGGCTGCGCCATGGCGATGTTAACGGAGTGGAAATAGGGGTTGAAGTGAAGGCCTTCCGGAACCTCGAGGCCCTTCGGCACCGGCTTTCCATAGCCCGTCAGCAGGGAATAGACATAATCCTGCCCCTTCGGGCGGGCCTTGATGATCAGCGACAGATCCGGTGGCAGCGCGTTGTTGTTCGCAGCGCGGGCAGCCACTTCATTCGGGAAGGGGCTGGGGAAGTGATCCGACGGCAGCGCCGGGCGCGTCGACGGTTCGCCCGTTGCCGGGTCGATCGAAGGCACTTCCCTGGCCTTGGCCAGCGCCTTCACTTCCGCCTCGGAAAAGCCGAGCGCGGACAGGTTGCGGAAGGCAATGCGCTCCAGCCCGTGGCAGGCCGAGCAGACCTCCTTGTAGACTTGGAAACCGCGCTGCAGCTGCGCCCGGTCGAAGGTGCCGAACACGCCCATGCCGAGCGGGCCGTCATGCTGCAGTTTCACATGCCGCGGAGGCAGGTGGATTGCCTTGATGGGATCCGGAACCGCCGCCTCGCGGGGCATGAGCGCCCCGACGAGAAGAGCGATCACGAAGACGAGGCCGGCGGCGAAGCCGAAGAAACGAACCATGGCTCTCTAGCCCCCTTATTCAGCAACCGTGGGAGCTGCGCCTGCGGGCGCCGCATCCGGGGTGTGTGCCTTCTTGCCGGCCTTCGCCAGCACGCTTTCGGCGATGCTGTTGGGCAGGGGCAGCGGCTTCTCGAAGAATGAGAGCAGCGGCAGGATGATGAGGAAATGCGCGAAATAATAGGCCGAGGCGAACTGGCTAAACCGCACATAGGGCTCTTCGGCGGGCGCGCCGCCCAGATAGCCGAGCACCAGCACGTCCAGCACCAGCAGCCAGAAGAACCAGCGATAGAGGGGCCGATAGCTGGTCGACTTCACGCGGCTGCTGTCCAGCCAGGGCAGGAAGAACAGCAGCAGGATGGAGGCGAACATCGCGATCACACCCCAGAGCTTCGCCGGAATCCACAGGAAGTTCACGGTGAAGGCGCGCAGGATCGCGTAGAAGGGCCAGTAGTACCATTCGGGCACGATATGCGCCGGCGTCGAAAGCGGGTTGGCCGGGATATAGTTGTCCGGGTGCCCCAGCGCGTTTGGCATGAAGAAGATGAACACCGAGAAGATCAGCAGGTAAACGCAGATTCCCACGAAATCCTTCGCGGTGAAATAGGGGTGGAAGGGCAGCGTATCCTGCGGCCCCTGCACATCCACGCCCGTCGGGTTGGTGGAGCCGGGGATGTGCAGCGCCCAGATCTTCAGAATGACGACACCCAGGATCACGAACGGCAGCAGATAGTGCAGCGAGAAGAAGCGCGTCAGCGTGGCGTTGTCGGGGGCGAAACCGCCGACCAGCCAGGTGCGGATCGCTTCACCCACCAGCGGGATGGCCGAGAACAGCGAGGTGATGACCTGCGCCCCCCAGAAGCTCATCTGCCCCCAGGGAAGCACATAGCCCATGAAGCCCGTTGCCATCATCAGCAGGAAGATGACGACGCCCAGCATCCACACCACTTCGCGCGGGCTCTTGTAGCTTCCGTAGTAGAGGCCGCGGAAAATGTGGAAGTAGACCACGATGAAGAAGAAGCTCGCACCGTTGGCATGCGCATAGCGCAGCAGCCAGCCGGAGTTCACGTTGCGCATGATGTGCTCGACGGAGTTGAACGCCGTCGAGGTATGCGCCGAGAAGTGCATCGCCAGCACCACGCCGGTGATGATCTGCACCATCAGCGCCACGCCGGCCAGCACGCCGAAATTATACCAGTAATTGATGTTGCGCGGCACCGGATAGCCGGCGCCGACGGCGTTATATATCAGGCGCGGCAGCGGAAGCCGGCTGTCTACCCACTGCATCACCGGATGCTGGGGGTTATATTGGTTGGCCCAGGGGAAGCTCATCGGGTCATCCAATCTCGACGAGGGTGGGGGTCTTGAACGCGTAGTTCGGCACCACGAGGTTCGTCGGCGCCGGGCCGCGACGGATGCGGGCGGCGGTATCATAGTGCGAACCGTGGCAGGGGCAGAAATAGCCGCCATAGTCACCGCGGTTCTCGCCCTCGGCTGCGCCCAGCGGGATGCAGCCCAGGTGGGTGCAGACGCCCAGTGTGATCAGCCAGTTGGTGTGGCCTTCCTTGGTGCGCTCGGCCAGCGTCTGCGGATCGCGCAGTTCGGACAGCGGCACCTTGTTGGCCTCGGCCTGCTCGGCTGGCGTCAGGTTGCGGACGAACACCGGCTTCGACTGCCAGACCGTCTTGATTGCCATGCCCGGCTGGATCGGTGCCAGATCGACCTCCACCGAGGCCATCGCCAGCACGTCGGCAGACGGATTCATCTGGTTGATCAGCGGCACAGCAACAGCTGCTGCCCCGACACCCGCAAATGCGACTGTCGCCACATAGATGAAATCACGACGGCGGACCCCGTCTTCGCCTTCCGGCGCGCGCTCCGGCGGGAGAGCTTCAGCTGTGGTTCCCATTCATGGTCCCTGCATTGAAATTTCGCGGCCTTTAGCGCCCGTAATGCAATAACCGCAATGGGCAAATGTATCGCAGCGGGGCTGGCACAGCTAGTCGGCGCGCTGTTGCAAACCGTTCGCACAAAATTGCGGAAAATTCGATTGCTGGGCGGCCGAAGCCCGGGCGCTTAAGGAAGCGCGATGGTGACCCATCCTCTCGATTCGCCCGCAACTGCGCCCACGGCGCAGCCGATCCGCAACGTCCTGGTCTTCTGCGGCTCGCGCCTGGGGCGCGATCCTCGCCATGCGACACAGGCTGCGGAAATCGGCCGTACGCTTGCCTTGCACGGCGTCGGGCTGATCTATGGTGGCGGGGCGCTGGGGCTGATGGGCGAAATCGGCCGGGCGGCGATTGCTGCAGGCGGCCATGTGCAGGGCGTGATCCCGCGCTTCCTGAAGGAATGGGAAGTTGCCGAGCCGCTGTGCGACGACATGACCGTCACCGACAGCCTGCACGCCCGAAAGGCGCTGATGTTCGACCGCTGCGACGCCATACTCGCCCTGCCCGGCGGCCTCGGGACGCTCGACGAGTTGATCGAAGTGCTTTCCTGGCGGAATCTTCGCCTGCACGCGAAGCCGGTCTGGCTGCTGGGAGACGGCGATTTCTGGGCGCCGTTCCTCGCCTTGATGCGACACAGTGTCGATTCTGGCTTCGCCGGCATCGATACGCTTAGCCACCTGGAAACACTGGATGGCACCGATGCGCTTGCGGCGCTCCTTTCCCGCCCCTAAGGACTGCCCCGACATTCCATCCGATCAATCCGAGGTAGCATGAGCAAGATCAAGGTGAAGGGCCCCGTCGTCGAGCTTGATGGCGACGAAATGACCCGCATCATCTGGCAGTGGATTCGCGAAAAGCTGATCCTGCCCTATCTGGACATCGACCTGCGCTATTATGACCTCGGCATCGAGGAGCGCGACCGCACCGACGACAAGGTTACCGTCGACGCTGCCAACGCCATCCGAGAATTCGGCGTCGGCGTGAAGTGCGCGACCATCACGCCGGACGAGGCGCGGGTCGAGGAATTCGGCCTGAAGCGCATGTGGAAATCGCCCAACGGCACCATCCGCAACATCCTGGGCGGCGTCGTCTTCCGCGAACCGATCGTGATTTCCAACGTGCCGCGGCTGGTTCCGGGCTGGACCGACCCGATCGTCGTTGGCCGCCATGCCTTTGGCGACCAGTACCGCGCCACCGATTTCAAGGTTCCCGGCGCCGGCAAGCTGACGATGAAGTGGGTCAGTGAAGACGGCAAGGAAGAGCTGGAACATGAAGTGTTCCAGTTTCCGTCGTCCGGCGTGGCCATGGGCATGTACAACCTGGACGACAGCATCCGCGATTTCGCGCGTTCGTGCCTGAACTATGGCATCCTGCGGCAGTGGCCGGTGTATCTGTCGACCAAGAACACCATCCTGAAGGCCTATGATGGCCGCTTCAAGGATCTGTTCCAGGAAGTCTATGACAAGGACTTCAAGGCGCAGTACCAGAAGCTCGGCATCGTCTATGAGCACCGCCTGATCGACGATCTTGTGGCCAGCGCTCTCAAGTGGAGCGGCAAGTTCATCTGGGCCTGCAAGAACTATGACGGCGACGTGCAATCCGACATGGTGGCGCAGGGCTTCGGCTCGCTGGGCCTGATGACGTCGGTGCTGCTGACGCCGGACGGCAAGACCGTGGAGGCAGAGGCCGCCCATGGCACCGTCACGCGCCACTATCGCATGCACCAGCAGGGCAAGCCCACCAGCACCAACCCGATCGCGTCGATCTTTGCCTGGACAGGTGGCCTGAAGCATCGCGGCAAGCTGGACGGCACGCCGGAAGTCACGAAGTTCGCGGAAGACCTCGAGCGCATCTGCGTGGAGACGGTCGAGCAGGGCAAGATGACGAAGGACCTGGCGCTGCTGATCGGCCCGGATCAGGCGTGGATGACGACGGAAATGTTCTTCCAGGCGATCGTCGACAATCTCGACAAGGAGATGGGCCGCTAAACGCGGCGGCGAAATGGGCCGCTAAACGCGGCGGCGAAATGGGCCGCCAAGAGCGGAGCCAAAAGGGCCGCCAACGGCCGAAAGCCGGCAGGGTGACATCCTGCCGGCTTTCCTGCGCAGTGACGACTCAGAGGCGGATCTGGAAACCCACGGTCGGCCCGTGGGTCAGCACGTCGTACTTGAACCGGTCCGCGCCTTCGCCTGTCGAATAGTCGACATAGACGAGCCGATAGCCTGCCATTGCCTTCACGCTGCTGCCCAGCTTGAGTCCGAGTGACGGCCAGGCCTGCACTGCAATGTCCGAACCGATGCCGAAGCCACCAATATCGGCCATCATGGTCAGGTCGACCTTTTCGCTGAACGGCAGGATGACGCGCATGCCGACAATCGGGTCCACCCACGTCTGCGAACCGCTGGCGGAGCGCGCATTGCCCAGCGGCCCCGTGCCGGAGATCGACACGCCCAGATCGTTGACCCTGGCGCCGACATAGATTTCCGCATGCGGGTCGATGCGCGCCAGCAACATGCCCGTGTAGGAACCCTGGTGACCGCCAACCCGGTCTATCGCGCCGTCGTGGTTGGCCTTCAGGTTCATGTAGGTGAGGTCGGCGGCCACGCCGAACTTCCCGTTATTTGCCTCCAGGATGCCCATGGCGCCCCAGTTGAGGTTGCGGAAGACATCTCCGGCGCTTGCCGACACATTGGCGTCGACCGGGCCGACCCCTGTCTGGCCGTCCATGAAGGGCCCCATCAGATAGGGGGTGACACTGAACTCCCAGCCCTGCGCCTGTGCGCCGGAGGACAGCAGGCCCACGACGAGCGCGGACAGGCAAAATCTCTTTATCGTCATAACCTTCTTTCCCGAATGCATGGTGCGGCTGGACGCAAACGATCCCTGGGGATGTGCGAACTGTTGCAATCGCGCCCAGCCGCTTCGCTAGTGCCTGGCCGCCGGCCGAGCCTCACCCAATCCCGCGGGCATGTTCGGCGGAAGCGCCAGCACCGCGCTTACGGCCGTTTCCATGAACAGCGGCGGTTTCATCTCGGTCGCCAGCGCAATCACCCGCTTCTGCAGGTCGGCGAAGATCCGCGGATTCTGCTGGCTGACGTCGGTCTTCTCGGAAGGGTCGGCTTCGAGATCGAACAGCATCACGCTGGACGGCAGCGGCGCAAGCCAGACCAGCTTCCACTTGCCTTCGCGGATCGATCCCTGCGTCGGCTCCACATTCAGCACCACATCGGTTCGCGGCGAGGCGCCGCCGGCGATCAAAGGCCAGATGTCCTTGCCGTCCAGCGGTTTCGAATTCTTCAGCGAGGCGCCGGCCAATCCGGCAAGCGTCGGCAGCATGTCGGTGATATGGGAGATGCCGCCCAGCTTCGCCGGCTTGATACGGCCCTTCCAGTTGGCGATGGCGCCCACGCGCACGCCCCCTTCGAACAGGGTTCCCTTGCCTTCGCGGTACGGGCCGTTGTCGGCTGGCAATTCGCCCTCGACAGCTTCCTGACCGACGAACATCTTCGAACGCGTGCCGCCATTGTCGCTGTGGAAGACAATCAGCGTGTTGTCGCGCATCCCGCGCTTTTCCAGCTCTGCCACGACGCGTCCGATCTGGGTGTCCATCGCGGTGATCATCGCTGCAAAGGCGCGGCGCTGCGGATCCTGGATATGGGCATATTTTGCCAGTTCCGCTTCGGGCGCCTGATAGGGCGTGTGCGGGGCCGTGAAGGCCAGATAGAGGAACAGCGGCACCGCCTTGTCGTGCGCGCCGATCAGCTTCACCGCCTCGTTTCCGAACAGCTCCGTGTCATAGCCTTCCTCGATGAGGCGCTCGTTGTCGCGATACCAGTCGACCACGCCAAGCGAGGAATGCTTGAAGTGATCGATCTCGCCGATAAGTGCGCCATAGAAGTGCTGGAAGCCGCGCTGGCGCGGCCAGAAATCGGTGTCGTAGTGGCCAAGGTGCCATTTGCCGACCAGTGCCGTCTTGTAGCCGACGTCGGAAAGCGCCTGCGGCAGAAGATATTCGTCTGTCGCCAAACCATAGGTGCCGCCTGCAGGGATAACCGCTGTCTGCAGACCATAGCGAAGCGGATAGCGCCCGGTCATCAGCGCCGCCCGCGTCGGCGTGCACATCGGCTGGACGTAGAAATCCTCTAGCTGGGCGCCTTCTCTGGCCAGCTTGTCGATGTTCGGCGTGCGGATGTCCGATCCACGATGGCCAAGATCGGCCCAGCCCAGATCGTCGGCGAGAATATAGACGATATTGGGCCTGGGCGCCTTCCCCCGTGCCAGCGCCGCCGTGCCCGAGAGTGTGGCAATTGCAGCCGCAAAGCCGGCGCTGGCGCAGAATCCGCGCCGGTCCATTCCGTCCGTTTTCAGTTCTGGCGCAGGCGTTGCCGCCGGCAATAGCTCGCTCATGTCGTCCCTTCCCGATTCCCACATAGGCTTAAATGACTAAATGGTCATTGATCTATCCGGCATACACCTGTCAATACCCTATTGTTCTTGCCTTCCCGCGTTTGCCAAAATCCAGATATTGACTGAACCGTCGTTTATCGGCAAAGCCGTGCGACACAGGGTATTCCATCGTTGCGGAGACCAGATTCAGTGCCAATGCATGCCTCGACCCCTCGATCCGTGAAAAAGGCGCTGACGCGGGAAGCCCTGCTGCGAGCCGGCCGGCGCCTGTTTGCGGCGGGGCCGGTCGAAGCCATTTCCATCGATGCGGTGGTGATCGAGGCCGGTGTCTCGAAAGGCAGCTTCTACAATTATTTCACCGACCGGCAGGAGCTGGTGGAAGCGGTTGTCGGCGATGTCCGCAATCATCTGCACAGCATTGTCGTCAGGGTAAACGAACAGGAAACCGATGCCGCCAAGCGGGTGGCGCGCGCCGTCTGCGTCTTTCTGCGCTATGCAGTGGAGGAGCCTGAGGGCAGCGGCGCCCTTGCCCGTATCCACGGCACATACCTGTCGGTCGATGCGCCGTTCAACGAGCCGCTGGTCGCCGACATCCGTCGCGGGCTGGCCAGCGGCCGTTTTCGTATCCCGACGCTGGACGCCGGCGTGCTGCTGGTGATCGGCATCGTGCAGGTGGGCCTGATCAGCATCCTGCAGGAGCGTAACCCGGCGCTGGCGGTCTCGAAATCCCAGCAGCTGGTGATGATGATGCTGAGAGGACTGGGCGTTGAATCCGACGAGGCAAACCAGATGGCGGCGCAAATGGCCGATGAAATCGTCGGTGTCGGCTTGCCGGCCGCCGTTGCGTACTAGGGGCGGCGGATGCTGTCCGCCGCTGGTCAGGTACAGGAGATCGAGCGGCCCATGGCCTGCGAAGACTGTGGCGCGGCCGTAACAGCCAGCTTCTGCCCGGTATGCGGCCAGCCGCGCGAGCATCGAGCCACGCTGTTCGGCATGATCGAGCAACTGCTACACGGCATCACCCATGTGGACAGCAAGCTTTGGCGAACCCTGCCTTTGCTGGCGCTCCATCCGGGCCGGTTGACCCGGGCGTTCCTGGACGGGAAACGGACCCGCTATCTATCCCCCGGCACGCTGTTCCTCGCCTCGGCCTTCTTCATGTTCCTCGCCTTCAACGTCGTCGGCGTGAAGCCGATGGTTGCGGCCTGCCATGCCCCCAGCGCCGAAATCGCACTGGATCGGTTTGAAACGCGGGTTCAATCCGGCCTGCAAGACACCGCCAGGCGCAGCGGCCCGGTCGCACGGCTGTTCACCACGGGCATCGCCATGGGCGTAACCCATGTCGGCGACCGCCTTCCCCATTCCATGCGCCTGACGCTGGGCAAGGCCGCCAATAATCCGGACTATGTGATGCTGCAGCTGAAGCAGAAGGCCTACAAGTTCGGCTTCCTGCTGGTGCCGCTGTCGCTGCCGGCGCTGTGGCTGTTGTTTGGCCGGCTGCCTGGCGTGCAACCCTATGACCTTGCCGTCTTCTCGCTGCACTCGATTGCCTTCATGTCGGTGCTGCTGACCGTCACGATACTGGTGGGGGCGAGTGATCGGGTGCCGTGGCAGGCAGCCGCGCTGATGCTCCTCGTGATTCCGCCGCTGCATATGTACCGCCATGTCCGGGAAGGATTTGCGCTCGGCAGCTTTTCCGCCCTCTGGCGCACCGCCCTGCTGGTGGGTGCGGCCATCCTCACGCTCGCCGGCTTCCTGTTGCTGGTGCTCGCGCTGGGGCTGCAGGCTTAGGGCCGACCAGCCCGTTCAGCAGCAGGTTTACCATCGTCCGGGCGATGGCTTCCGCGCTCTGCTCGCCATCCGCCCGGAACCAGCGCGCCGGCCAGTTAAGCGCACCGGAAAGCGTGAAGGCGATAAGTTTCACATCGCCGCGGGCGATCGAGCCGTCCGCCATTGCCTCCTCGATCAGCGCCCGCAGTGCCCGGTCTATCTCGCGCTTCAGGGCCCGGAATCGGAGCGCGCTATCCGCCGATAGGCTTTCGTCGCCAGTGCGGATCACGCAGCGGCCATAGTCGCCCATATTGATCTCGGCATAGCGGCACAGAAAGGCGCGGAGCCGGTCGACGCCCTGCCCTGGCGCCTTTGCTGCTTCGTCGGCCGCCTCGCGAAGCTCCGCAATACCGCGCGAGACGCACTCCAGCAGCACCTGATCCTTGTTGCCCAGATAATGATAGACGGTCGGCTTGCTGACGCCCAGGCTGGCAGCCACCTCATCCAGCGACGTGGCGTGGAAACCGCGCTCGTTGAACATCTGCACTGCCGCCTTCAGCAGCGCCGCACGCTTCTCTGCGCGCTCCGCGGCGCGCTCGTCGCGCGAGCGGAACGGGCTCCCACTTTTACTTTCCACCGGGCGATGCTGCTTGACGTCCACAACGGCGATTTATACTGCCGGGTAGATATTATTCCAGTGGGTACACGGGAGAGAGTCTGCATGGACATGAACGGCGTCGCAGCCATCGTCACCGGCGGGGCATCCGGCCTCGGCGGTGCCACCGCCGCCCGGCTGGCAAGGGCCGGCGCAAAGGTCACCCTGTTCGACCTCAACGCCGAACTCGGCAGTTCCCACGCCAAGGCCATCGGCGCCCGCTTTGCCAAGGTCGATGTCACCGACGAAGCACAGGTCGCTGCCGCCATCGCCGAAGCCGAAGGTCTGAACGGCAAGGCGCGCATCCTGGTCAACTGCGCCGGCATCGGCCCGCCGGCCAAGGTGATCGCCCGCGACGGCAGCGCCCTGCCATTGGCCGATTTCGCCAGGATCGTGAACATCAACCTGCTGGGCAGCTTCAACGTGCTGGCGAAGTTCGCCGCCGCTCTGCATACGGCCGATCCGGTCGGCGAAGAGCGCGGGGTTGCCATCAACACTGCCAGCGTTGCCGCTTTTGACGGGCAGATCGGGCAGGCTGCCTATGCGGCATCAAAGGGCGGTATCGTCGGCATGACGCTCCCCATCGCCCGCGAGCTTGCCCGCTATGGCATCCGGGTGATGACGATTGCGCCGGGCCTGTTCATGACGCCGCTCCTCGCCTCGCTGCCGGAAGAGGCGCAGAAGTCGTTGGGCCAGCAGGTGCCCTTCCCCAGCCGGCTGGGCGATCCGGATGGCGCCGCGATGAGCGGGGTGGGTGCCGAGCGCACGCTCGAGATCGCCAATCGCGTCGAAAAGTTCGTTCGCGACGTCGTGGTCCCCTATGAGCAGGACCCGCGCCGCGATTATCATGATTGCCCGACCGACGAGCTGGTGATCGAAATGCGCGAGAAGGCCCGCGCGGCCGGCGTGCTGACGCCGCACATTCTGCCCGACGGCAGCCATCTTTCGCAGCGCGAGACCGCCATCGTCCTCCAGCGCACCGGCCTCTCGCCGCTTGGCCCGCTTGCCTGCAACACGGCAGCGCCGGACGAAGGCAATATGTATCTGCTGGGCAAGGTGGGCAGCGCCGATATCCAGCAGCGCTTCCTGAAGCCGTTGGTGGAAGGGCGCGCGCGTTCGGCCTTCTTCATGACCGAGCCGGCCAGCGAGGATGGCGCCGGCTCCGACCCGTCGATGATGAAGACGACCTGCAAGCCCGACGGCAACCACTGGGTGATCGATGGCCGCAAGGCCTTCATCACCGGTGCCGAAGGCGCCAAGGTCGGCATCGTGATGGCAAAGTCCGACGAGGGCGCCTGCATGTTCCTGGTGGACCTGCCCGACCCGGCGATCCGCATCGAACGGGTGCCGAACACCATCGACAGCTCGATGCCCGGCGGCCACGCCACCGTCCGCATCGACAATCTGCGCGTGCCGGCGGACCAGATGCTGGGCAACGCCGGCGAGGGCTTCAAATATGCCCAGATCCGGCTGGCGCCGGCACGGCTTTCGCACTGCATGCGCTGGTGGGGCGCCTGCCAGCGCGCCAACGAGATCGCCACCGATTATGCCAACCGCCGCCAGGCGTTCGGCAAGCATCTGGTGGATCACGAGGGCGTCGGCTTCATGCTGGCGGAAAATCTGATCGACCTGAAGCAGGCCGAGCTGATGATCGACTGGTGCGCCGGCGTGCTGGATACCGGCGCAATGGGCACGGTCGAAAGCTCGATGGCGAAGGTCGCCGTTTCCGAAGCGCTGATGCGGATCGCGGACCGCTGCGTGCAGGTGATGGGCGGCAGCGGCGTCACCTCCGACACGATCGTCGAGCAGGTGTTCCGCGAGATTCGCGCCTTCCGCATCTATGACGGCCCGACCGAGGTGCACAAATGGAGCCTCGCCAAGAAGATCAAGCGCGACTGGAAGGCCGCGAACAGCCACTAGGACGTGAACTAGGAGCCTGTCGATGACGATCAGCCTGACCAAAGCCGATGGCGTTGCGCGCATCACGCTGAACCGCCCGGACCAGGGGAACGCCATCGACCTGCAGCTGGCGAAGGATCTGGTTGCGGCTGCCGAGGATGTGGCCGCCGACAGCGCGGTCCGCTGCGTGGTGCTGACGGGAGCAGGCCGGATGTTCTGCGTTGGTGGCGACATCGGCAGCTTCGCTTCTGCCGGGGACGAGGCCGGGCCGTTCCTGCAACTGCTGGCGGATACGCTGCATGTCGCGGTCTCGGCGTTGGCGGAAATGGCAAAGCCGCTCGTTGTTCTGGTCAATGGCCCGGCGGCCGGTGCAGGCATGAGCCTTGCCGCGCTGGGCGATATCGTGATTGCGGCGCGTTCCGCCAGCTTTACGCCGGCCTATGGCGGCATCGGGCTGACGCCGGACGGCGGCATGAGCTGGCTGCTGCCGCGGCTGGTCGGGATGCGGCAGGCACAGGAAATGGTGCTGACCAACCGCCGCGTGCCGTCCGAGGAGGCCGCAAATCTGGGCCTGGTGACGCGCACGGTGGACGACGCGGACTTGCAGGCGGAAGGCGATGCGCTGGCCGCAAAGCTGGTGGCAGCCCCGACTGCCGCCCTGGGTGCGACCCGCAACCTGCTCCGCAAGGGGCAGGACACGACACTGGCAGAGCAGCTGGAGCTGGAGGCGCAGAGCATCTCCGCCGCAGGCGCCGGCCCCGAAGGCCGCGAGGGCGTCGCGGCGTTTCTGGCGCGGCGCAAACCGGATTTTCGCAACGCCTAGGGTGGGTCAGGCGGCTTCCGGCTGCAGCAGCGCCGCCCGCAGATCGGCTTTCAGAATCTTGCCCGCAGCAGAGAGCGGCATCGCCTCGCGGAAGCCGATGCTGCGCGGGCTCCTGTAGGCGGCCCAGCTCCGCGGGCGGTCACCGTCGATGGGGGCAATTGCCCCCGGGAGAATCCTGCAACGCCCGGTGCAACGGCGCGATGATGTGCAGCGTCAGCCGGCCTTTCGGCGTGCGGCGATCCAGCGCCCCAGCCAGACAATGCCGCCGAAATAGACGGTGGCCAGCGCAATGGTCAGCAGCACCCGCCCGAACGATTCCTGCTGCTGCAGCAAGGGCGCGGCCAGCACCGTCACATAGAGCATATAGGCGCGGTTGATGGCGATCGGCAGCTTGCCCAGCAGTTGCAGGAAGATGGCGAGGATGATCACCACCAACGCCGGAATCGCCCCCGCCGCACCCCAGGCCGCCACCCCATATTGCAGCAACCAGGCGGTCAGCGTGCCGCAAACCGCTCCAACGGCCAGCGCCGGCAGTGCCCCGGTGTCCAGCACGTCGATCCCGGCGAAATACCAGAGCAGCAGAAAGCCGGCATAGAGCGGCACCAGCCCCAGCGTTCCCCCCAGGACGAGGAATCCGACGATGATAAGCACAACGCCCAGCGTTATCAGCGCCGCCATGCCGATGCCCATCGGTGCCTGATCGGGTTCGTTCACCGCCATGGCTGTACCACGATTTTCACGTCTGCACCCGGCGTTTCCAGCCGGGTGAAGGCGGCCGGCACTTCAGCCAACGCCACCTTGCCGGTCAGGAAGATGCCGCTATCGATCTCGCCCTCGCCCAGTGCCCGTAGCACCTCCGCGAATTCCGGCGGTGAATAGGCAAAGACGAAGCTGAAGCGCAGCTGCTTGTTGATGGCGATAACGGGCAGGATGCGGTCATCCTCCTGACAGGCGCCGACGACGATCACATGCGCGGTGGGCGGCACATTCTCGATCAAATTCTGCAACATGCCCGGCACGCCGACGCATTCGAAGACGATTGCGTCGCGGGTGGAGCGACCGGTCATCGCCCATTGCCCGGCCTCGGCCAGCGTCGCCGGCACGTCGAAGGTGGACCAGTTACCCTGCGGTGAGGCAACCGCGGGATCGACGACGATATCCGCTCCCAGCTTCTCGGCCAGCGCCCGCCGCGCGGGCGAGAAGTCCGCGGCGATCACCGGCCCGATGCCGCGCCGCTTCAGCGCCACGATCACCGCCAGCCCGATCGGGCCGCAGCCCACAACCAGCGCCACCGACTGCTTCGACGGCGCGGCAATACCGACTGCATGTTCGCCCACCGACAAGGGTTCCGTAAGCGCAGCAGCCTCGGGCTCCAGCCCGTTCGGTACCGGCAGCAGCAACGCTTCGGTCAGCACCAGCCGCTCGGCGAACGCCCCGCGATAGCGGGTCGAAAATCCGATCAGTTCCGGCCCGACCGGCCCGAATGCGAAGGGCGTGGACACTACCCGCGTCCCCACCTTCAGCGTCTTTTCGGTGCCCGGCCCATGGTCGAGGATCTCGGCGCAGAACTCGTGCCCCAGCACCAGATCCTGACTTGGATCGATGGTGTCGGATGCACCGGAGCGCAGGCCGATTTCCACCCCATGCTCCAGATGGTGGACGGCATGGAGGTCGGAGCCGCAGATCCCGCAGGCGAGCGTTTTCGCGACAACCTGCCCTGCCCCCGGCACGGCATCCGGCACATCCGCCAGCAGCAGGCGCGGCCCCCGCCGCACCACCGCGCGCATGCTGGTCATGCCTTGCTGAGCTCGGATGGACGCCGCTGGCCTTCCCATTTGGGATGCTCGGCCTTCAGCGCCGAGATGGTCTTGTCCCAATAGGCCTTGGTCTTGCCCATGAACTGGATGTCGAAGCTGCTGGACGTGCGGAATTCCAGCACCTCCACGCCCTCCGGGCCGGGCTTGTAGGTATAGGGAACGTCGCTGCCGACGAAAAAGCCGTCGCCGGGCCCCAGCTGTTCGGTGCCAAGCTTCAGCGTGCCCGCGACGATATAATAGAGGCAATCGGCATTGTGGGTGTGCAGCGGCAGCGGGAAGCCGCTCTTGAACCACGCATAGGTCAGGCTCATGCCCGGCATCGCGAACAGCAGCTTTACCTCATTGCCGTCGGCGTCGCCGGCTTCGGCGGCTCGGACGAAGGCGTCGGCGAGGATATCGCTCATTCCGGCCACGTCCATCACGGTCGTCTCGCTGTAGGGTGTGGCGTCGGCGGCGCGGTAGATCTGGAAACGGGGGGCGTCGCTCTTGGGTTCGGAAGCCATGGTCAGTTCCTCCTCAGGCGCTGGCTGCGGCGGCCATGCGGTCGCGCAGGTCGGGTTGTCCGGTATGGGCGGTCAGGCCGCCGTCGACGGGGATCGCGGCCCCTGTCACGCCGCTTGCGTCGTCGGAGGCGAGGAAGGCGGCGACCGCCGCTATCTCGTCTGCGCGGGCAAAGCGTTTCGATGGGATGATCGCCTCCCATTCGGCGCGCAGGCCGGGGAAGGCGTCGACGCCCGTTGTCAGGATCGGGGTGTCCACCGGCCCAGGGCAGACGCTGTTGGCGCGAATACCGTCGCGGGCATGATCGATGGCGAGGCAGCGGGTGTAGTTGATGACGCCGGCCTTCGCCGCATTATAGGCGGTGAAGCCATAATCGGCCGCCAGCCCCGATGCAGAAGCCGTGTTTACGATCGCCCCGCCGCCACGCGACCGCATGTGCGGGATGGCCGCCCGGCAGCCATAGAAGACCGCATCGAGGTTTACCGCCAGGCAGCGCCGCCATTGTTCGACAGGCATGTCGGTCGTCAGCCCATAGTTGCCGATACCGGCATTGTTATAGAGGATATCTAGGCCGCCGAAGCGGGCAGCCGTTTCGTCTGCCAGAGCCACCATGGCTTCGGCATCTGACACGTCGACCATGCGAAACGCCGAGCGCTCGCCCAGTTCCGCCGCCAGCACCTCGCCGCGTGCGGCATCCAGGTCTGCGATCATCACCGATCCGCCTTCGCCGTGCACGCGCCGCGCGAAGGCTTCGCCGATTCCGGATGCGCCTCCGGTGACGATCGCGATCTTGCCCGAAAATCTCATACTGCCTCCTCCGCGGAGCGGATTCCCTGCGGCCGGATGATAGACCTCATCCGGCCGCAGGCCATTGTCAGTAGCGCCAGCCCAGCGTGATCCCGTAGGTTGCCGGCCGGCCGGCCATTTTCCACACCGTGTCGGCCTGAAACGTGGTGTTCCAGTAATAGCTGTTGAAGATGTTGCGGCCCCAGAGCTGCGCCCGGAGGCGGCCGTCGGAGCTCTCCACACCGGCCCGCACATCGAACAGCGCCCGCGAACCGATATCCAGCACATCGGGGCTGCCGAAGGTCGAGTTGGTGGAGCTGTTGTAGTTGCCGCTGGCCCCCACATTGGCGTCCCACTTGCTGCTCAGCGACCAGCGATAATCGACATCGCCCATGATCTGCCATTCCGGCGTGAAGGGCATCGGCGAACCGGACCAATCGGCATCGATGCCGACGCCGTTATAACCGGAGAACTCGTCGATCTCGGCCTTGATCCAGGTGCCGGAGAGATTGCCGGTGAAACCGTTGCCCGGTGTCCAGCTTGAGATCGGCCTCTACGCCATAGATATGCGATTTCGGCACGTTCACCAGCCGCTCCAGCAGGCCGAAGATTTCGTCCTTGATCCGGCCGCGAACCTGCTTGTTCTTATAGTCATAATAGAATGCCGCGCCGTTCAGCTGCAGTGTGCGATCGGCCAATGGGAGTTTGAAGCCGACTTCGAAAGCCAGCAGCGATTCCTGCGTGGCCGGCAGGAAGCCGGTGTAGAACGACACCGGCGCCGTCGGAAAACCGCCGGCCTTCCAGCCCTTCGACACATTGCCATAGACGATGGCACGGCTGTCGAAGGTGTAGGTGAGGCCGGTCCGCCAAGAGACATTATCCTGCGAGAGCCGATCCTCGATCAGCGAGGGCTGGAACTCCTCGTTGAAGGTGAGGCAACCGCCCGGCGGAATGGGCGGGTTCGGCGGCGCGCCGGTGAAGATTTCGGTGAGCACGTTGAAGCTCAGATAGGTGGTGCCGTCCGCATCATAGCCGCAGCCTTCGAAGTCGCGGACATTCTTGGTATAGCGGATGCCGCCTTGCGCCGTCAGATTCTCGGTGAGGTCGTACTCGAGATTGCCATAGACGGCGTAGGTGGAAACCGCCTGGTTGGTGAAGACGCCCGAGCGCGTGAGGCTGGGCAGGCCGGGGATGATGATGCGACTGCTGAGATCGTCGGTGCGCAGGATCTGCTGCTCGCCAGCCTTGTCGCGCTCGTAGTTGGCACCGGCGATCCAGCGGACCGGGCCGGTGCTGCCGATGAGGCGGAATTCCTGGAAGAAGCTGCGGATATAGCCGGGTGTCCGGCTGTCCAGCTGGAGGAATTCAGTGGCGTCGAGATCCTGTGTGGCATTGGTGGTGAAGCGCAACCAGGACGAGATGGAGGTCAGTTTCACATCGTCGCTGAACTCCCAGTCGGCGCGGAGCGAACTCTGATAGAAATCATCGTCGCGGCGCATCGGCCAGTCTGCACTCCAGTTCGCGGCGCGGGCGTTGGAGGGGGCCGGCGGAACCGCCAGCACGGCCGGCAGGGCGTTGGCCGGGTTGTAGGGCGTGTGGCCGATCAGTTGCGGCGCCTGCACATCGGACTTGTCGGACCAGGCGTTGAGGTTGCCGGTCAGCGTCAACGTTTCGAGCGGCTGCCAGACGATGATGGCACGGCCGGCGAAGCGATTGGCTTTGCCGAGCGATGTGTCGCGTGTGTAGCTTTGCTGCCAGGCGCCGCCCTGCTCGGTCTTCACGGCGAAGCGAATACCGAGCTTGTCAGTGATCGGGCCGCTGACGAAGCCGGAGACATCGAAGGCGCCGAAGCGTGCCAGCGTCGCATCGGCACCTGCCTGAAACTCGTCGGTCGGCTTGTTGGAGATATAGTTGATGGCACCGCCGGTGGCGTTCTGCCCATACAACGTGCCCTGCGGGCCCTTCAGCACTTCGACGCGCTGGATATCCAGCGTTGCGCCCTGCGTGAGGATGGCGAACGGCAGTGGCACTTCATCGACATAGACGCTGACCGCCGGCGAAGCGGACAGAGTGGAATCATAGAAGCCGACACCGCGAAGCGAATAGACCGGCGTCGCCACCTGGCTCTGCGTGAAGGTGAAACCCGGAACCAGCCGCACCAGATCGGCGGTGCTGTTGATACCGCGCGAAACCAGCGTGTCGCCGGAAATGGCGTTGATCGACATCGGCACGGAGTTCACCGACTGCGCGCGCCGCTGGGCGGTGACAATGATATCGGCGCTGTCGTCAGAGGCGGCCAGCTCTGCCGGGGCCGGCCCGGCGGCCGGCGGCGCAGCATCTGCCACTTGCGCCAACGCCGGCATTGCGACCAGCGCAGCCCAGGCTGCACCGCCAAGAAAGGCAATTCTCCCACAAATCTGCATTTTTCCACTCCCCGTCGCGCCGGCGGATTCTTGTGCCGGTTCGCGAGCCACCGGGTAGCTCGGCATGCAAAATTGGTCAATTGCGACTAATCAATTGTGACCAGAAACTATCCTATCAGAGAGTGGGACCATCGTCTCGCAGAAGCGGCGATGGCTTTGCTTCATTTCCTCGATCGCCGCGCTGATCATCGGCCGCTCATAGCCGAGGCGACTTTCGATGATGAGGCCGCGGGCGCTTGCCACCAGCAGCCAGCCGCGCGCGACCATGATCTGCGGGTCGCGGAAACCAGCCAGGCGGGCCATCTCGGCCAGCTCTGTCGCAATCTCTTCCTCTGACTGGATGGTGAAGGGCCGGATTGCAGCGGCAAGCTCCGCGTCCCACCGCGCTGCCTGCAGGATCTCCGTCAGCGCCAGTCCCGCGGGCATGGCGTGCGTTTCCCAGACGATCCGGGCATAGTCGGCGAGGCGCGCGAACGGGTCCTCGATCCGTTCGGCACGCAGACGCGCTTCCTGCATCACCGCCTGCAGGGAGCGCGCCACCGTCTCCACGGCGAGAGACATCCGGTTGGGGAACTGGTGCAGAACCGAGCCGCGGCTGATCCGGGCTTGCGCCATCACATTCTCGACCGTCATTGCCGAAAATCCGGATCGGACAATGCAGGTAATGGTCGCCTGCAGGATCTTTTCGCGCGTATCCGCCCCGCGCCGCGTCAGCCGCCTGTCGCGGGAAGCTGTGAGGGTGGTGCGGCTGTCTTCCATGGCCGCCGTCTATTGGCCGCCAGTGCGCAGGGTCAACCGGGCAGCTTGGCTAGGACGTGAACTCCTAGGACTTCGGCGCCCGGATGAACGGAAGCCCGAACAACAGGCCCGCAAGAAAGCCGCCGATGTGGCTCCAGATGGCGATCCCGCCCGAGCCGGTATTGAAGGCAACGGCCGTCAGCAGCTGCAGCCCGATCCACAGGCAGGCAAAGCGGAAGGCGCGCACGGTCTCTCCGGAAATGGTCATCCCCAATATCCGCGCCGGCTCCTCGCCCGAGCGGGCGAACAGCAGGGCATAGGTCGCAAACACCGCGGAAATCGCACCCGACGCGCCGACAACGGGCACGACCGAGCCCGAAGCGGTCAGCACCTGCGCAAGTCCCCCGGCGATACCGCCCAGGAAGAACAGCAGCAGGAAGCGCGACATGCCCAGCCGCCATTCCACCATCCGACCCACCCAGACGAGGAACACCATGTTCATCGCAAGATGCACCAGCCCGCCGTGCAGGAAGATATGGGTTATCAGCGTCAGCCACGCCGGCAGCGGGGAGCTGAGCCCGATGACATGGCCCGTCAGCCGGGCAGGCACAAGCCCCGCCGACAAGGTCAGGTTGCGGCCGAACTCCGGCCCCATCACCAGGACCAGAAGCTGGATCAGCACGCATATCGCGACGATTGCATGCGTCGCATAGGCGGCCGGCAGCCGGGAAGCCCTGTTGAATACGGGCGGCGGCGTGCCGGCGTTCATCGATGGCTAGCGGAAGTCGATTGCGTCGATCAGGTAGCTGCGGTCGCCCGAAGGCGTCACAACTTCCACCTCTTCCTTCAGTTTGCGCCCGATCAGCGCCCGGCCAACCGGTGAATTATAGCTGATGCGGCCGCGCTTGGCGTCCGCCTCGATCTCGCCGACGATCTGGTAGGTGATCGGCTTGTCGTCCTCGTCCAGCAGGCGGACGGTGGCGCCGAACACGACCTTGTCGCCGGACAGGGTGGTCGGATCGATCACGGCCGCGCGTGCGAGCTTGTCCTCGATATCGGCGATCTGCGCTTCGATCTGGCCCTGCCGCTCCTTGGCGGCATGGTATTCGGCGTTCTCGGAAAGGTCGCCATGGGCGCGCGCTTCCTCGATCGCCTCGACATTTTCCGGGCGCTCGATTTCCTTCAGCTGCTTCAGCTGCTTTTGCAGCATGGCATGGCCTTCGGCCAGCATCGGAACCTTATCAATCGTTGCCATGTTCAGTTCTGACTTTTCCAGAAGTTGTTGCGTCGGACGACTCGGGAACCCGGCGAAATCTCCGCCGTTGGCATATCCCGGACCATTCAGAGGGTGGGTTCAGTCAAACTCGGGACGGGATGCTAGGCTGGCACACTGAATTCCGCAAGTGCGAAGAACAACGGATCAGACGACAACAGGTTCCATCCCGTGATGTTCCTGCAGTGTCCGCACCTCCATCGGCCGGGCCTTCAGCGCCGCAATGGCCTTTACAGAGGCATCGGACGCCGCCGCCGTCGTAAAGATCGGCACCTTGCGGCTCCATGCTGCCATGCGGATCGATTCCGAATCCTTCAACGACTGCACGCCTTCGGTGGTGTTGAACACCAGCGCGATCTGGCCATCGACGATGGCATCGACGATATGCGGCTGCCCTTCCAGCACCTTGTTGATGACGCTGACCGTGACCCCGCCATGCTCCTTCAGCCATTCGGCCGTGCCGCGTGTTCCCACCAGCTCGAAACCCATCGTTTCCAGCCCGCGCGCCGCCTCGAGGATAAACGGCTTGTCGCTGTCCTTCACCGAAATGAACACCTTGCCGCTCATCGGCAGCTGCACGCCGGCGCCCAGCTGGCTCTTGGCAAAGGCCATGGCGAAGTCGCTGTCGATGCCCATCACTTCGCCGGTGGACTTCATTTCCGGACTCAGCACCGGGTCGCTGCCGGGGAAGCGCGCGAAGGGGAACACGGCCTCCTTCACGGATACATGTCCGGTGCCGCGCGGCGCCAGCTCGAAGGCAGAGAGCATTTCGCCCGCCATCACCCGCGCCGCAATCTTGGCATAGGGCCGGCCCTGCGCCTTGGCGACGAAAGGCACCGTGCGGCTGGCGCGCGGGTTCACCTCGATGAGATAGACTTCGCCGTCCTTGACGGCGAACTGGATGTTCATCAGGCCGCGCACGCTGAGCGCACGTGCCAGTACCGCCGCCTGCCGCTTGATTTCGGCAATGATATCAGCAGGCAGGCTATAGGGCGGCAGAGAACAGGCGCTGTCGCCGGAGTGCACGCCGGCTTCCTCGATATGCTGCATGACGCCGGCCACGTAGACCTGCTCGCCGTCGCATAGCGCATCGACATCCACCTCGATGGCGTCGCGCAGATAGCGGTCGATCAGCACCGGGCTGTCGCCGGAAACCCGCACGGCGGTTTCGATATAGGTTTCCAGGTTGGCCGTCGTCTCGACGATTTCCATCGCCCGTCCGCCCAGCACATAGGAGGGCCGCATCAGCACCGGATAGCCGATCCGCTCGGCGACCTCGATCGCCTCCTCGCGGCTGCGGGCAATTCCACCGGCCGGCTGCTTCAGCTGCAGCTGGTCCACCAGCGCGGCAAAGCGCTCGCGGTCTTCGGCAAGGTCGATGGCATCGGGAGAGGTGCCGAGAATCGGAACGCCGGCAGCTTCCAGCGCGCGTGCCAGCTTCAGCGGCGTCTGCCCGCCGAACTGCACGATCACGCCTTCCAGTGTCCCCGCCTGCATTTCCACATGCAGCAGCTCCAGCACATCCTCGGCCGTCAGCGGCTCGAAATAGAGCCGGTCGGAGGTGTCATAGTCGGTCGACACAGTCTCCGGATTGCAGTTGACCATGATGGTCTCGAAGCCAGCCTCATCCAGCGCAAAGGCCGCGTGGCAGCAGCAATAATCGAACTCGATCCCCTGCCCGATTCGGTTCGGGCCACCGCCCAGGATGGCGATCTTGCGCTTCCCCGTCGGCTCCGCCTCGCACTCCGTCCCGGCATAGGTGGAATACATATAGGGCGTCTGGCTCTCGAACTCGGCCGCGCAGGTGTCGATCCGCTTGAACACCGGGCGCACGCCCTGCGCATGCCGAGCCCCACGCACCTCCATCTCCGAGACGCCGGCCAGCTTTGCCAGCCGCGCATCGGAAAAGCCCATCGCCTTCAGCGGCCGCAGGTCGCCCGGCAGGCCGCTGGTGCGTACGAGCTCCTCAGCGGCAATGATCTCCGCCAGCCGCTCCACGAACCACGGGTCATAATGCGAAACCCGCGTCACTTCCGCCGGCACGATCCCCACCCGCAGCGCATGCGCCGCGATCAGCAGCCGGTCCGGCACGCGCTTCGCCAGTGCCGCCAGGATCTCGCCCTTCGACGCGTTGGCAAAGCCCTCCGGTTCGTCCAGCCCGGTCAGGCCGGTTTCCAGCCCGCGCAGCGCCTTCTGCAGCGATTCATGGATGCTGCGGCCGATGGCCATCACTTCGCCGACCGACTTCATCGCCGTGCCCAGCGAATTGTCGGCGCCCTTGAACTTTTCGAAGGCAAAGCGCGGGATCTTCGTCACCACATAGTCGATGGTCGGCTCGAAGCTCGCAGGTGTCACCCCGGTGATATCGTTCTGAATCTCGTCCAGCGTGTAGCCCACCGCCAGCAATGCCGCGACCTTGGCAATCGGGAAACCCGTCGCCTTCGAGGCCAGCGCCGACGAGCGCGACACCCGCGGGTTCATCTCGATGACGACCAGCCGGCCGTCCTCCGGATTCACCGCGAACTGCACGTTCGATCCGCCGGTTTCCACGCCGATCTCGCGCAGCACGGCAATGCTGGCGTTGCGCATGATCTGATATTCCTTGTCGGTCAGCGTCAGCGCCGGCGCGACAGTGATGGAATCGCCGGTATGCGTTCCCATCGGATCGATATTCTCGATCGAGCAGATGATGATGCAGTTGTCCGCCTTGTCGCGGACCACTTCCATCTCATACTCCTTCCACCCCAGCACCGATTCCTCGATCAGCACTTCGGTCGTCGGGCTGGCTTCCAGGCCGCCCAGCACGATGCGGGTGAATTCCTCGCGGTTATAGGCAATGCCGCCGCCGGTGCCGCCCATGGTGAAGCTGGGGCGGATGATCGTGGGCAGGCCTACATGGTCCAGCGCCTTCAGCGCATCGTCCAGCGTATGCGCAATGGCAGAACGCGGCGATTCCAGCCCGATCGCATCCATCGCATCGCGGAACTTCAGCCGGTCCTCGGCCTTTTCGATGGCGTGCGCGTCGGCACCGATCATCTGCACGCCGAACTTCTCCAGCGTGCCGTCCTTTGCCAGTGCCAGCGCCGTGTTCAACGCGGTCTGTCCGCCCATCGTCGGAAGCACCGCATCGGGCCGCTCCTTCTCGATAATGCGGGCGACGACTGCCGGGGTGATCGGCTCCACATAGGTCGCGTCGGCCAGCTCCGGATCGGTCATGATCGTCGCCGGGTTGGAGTTGACGAGGATCACCCGATACCCCTCGCCCTTCAGCGCCTTCACCGCCTGCGTGCCGGAATAGTCGAACTCGCAGGCCTGGCCGATGATGATCGGGCCGGCGCCGATGACCAGGATGGATTGGATGTCGGTGCGCTTGGGCATCAGTTCAGGGTTCCAGTTGGTTCTTCGCCATTTTCGTCTGTGCCGGTGCGGGCTTCGCAGCCCCAGCCGTCATATTCGACGCCGTGGGAGATCTCGATTTCCAGCGCCCGCTTCGTCAGCGCCGCCATGGCTTCCGGCTCGGTGGTGCCGTCCAGCGTGAAGTCCGCCGCCCAGTCGCCATCTTCATATTCGCCGAACTCGACAAACTCGAGGCCAAGCTCCTCGGCCGCCTTTGCCAAGGCCTCGATCCGGCTGGGCGAGCCCTTGAAGTGCAGGTCGATGGGGCGCGGCAGCGAGGCGATATCGCCATTCTCGGCCAGCGCCTTCAGGATTTCGGCATCGGCGGCGATTTCGGCAGCCAGTTGATCGGGATCGATTTTCCGCTCGGTCATAGGGAAGCCTTCACTCAATGTTCAGCACTGGAATACTGTTTGCACCGTATTCCGTGAGGCGCGGGCGGCCCAGATTCCGCTTCTACGCATCTGGATTCTGAAACTCCATGCAACTTCTTGGAAAACAAGCGAAATTTATCGAATGCTTCGCCAAATATCTTGGTTGCCTCCTCAACTTCAAACCGCTCGGATGCGTCCATTTCAGCTAACCCGCAGGGAAGTTCTTCATATTTTTTCTTCGAGAAATAGTGATCCATCGGCAAGTCCAACGAAATCCACGGATCAACAACGAAACATGATTTATATTTTCCGTCGCGAGTCCAAGACAAATTAACAATGGAGCCGGTGTCGTACAGATTATATTTGGTCAATCCGCTATTCGATTTCCATGTGATAGATGAAATCTTACACGCTGAAGGACGACAGGCCGGATCAATCTTCCACCCTACTGAAAACGGCCCTACTTTAATGGCATCTTGCGCCGGTCCAATTTCACCCACAGCGGGTTGGCTGACGACAGGCGCTGCCGCGAACATAGGTATGGTAGCCCATAACCGCCGATGTCGGGAGCTCACCGCAACCCCTCCACGAACCGCTTGAAGAGATAATAGCTATCCTGCGGCCCCGGCGATGCCTCGGGGTGATGCTGAACAGAGAAAGCCATCTGGTCCACCAGCTCCAGCCCGCACAGCGTCTGGTCGAACAGACTTACATGCGTCGCCCGCACATTGCCCGGCAGCGTGTCCGCATCGACGGTGAAGCCGTGGTTCATGGAGGTGATTTCCACCTTCCCGTCCTCCAGCCGCTTCACCGGATGGTTCGCGCCGCGATGGCCCTGGTGCATCTTCACCGTCTTCGCACCCACGGCCAGCCCCAGCATCTGATGGCCCAGGCAAATGCCGAACAGCGGCTTCTTCGTCGCCAGCCATTTCTGGATGGTCGGCACCGCATAAACACCGGTCGCCGCCGGATCGCCCGGGCCGTTGGACAGGAACAGCCCGTCCGGGTTCAGCGCCATGATCTCGTCGAAGGTCGCCGTCGCCGGCACCACCGTCACCTTGGCGCCGGCATCCACCAGCTGCCGCAGGATCGCGCGCTTGATGCCATAGTCGATGGCGACGACATGCGGCGCATCGTCGGGCAGATCGCCGGGCGCATAGCCCTCGCCCAGCTTCCACGGGCCTCCATCCCAAGCCCACATCTGCGTGGAGGAAACCTCCTTCGCGAGATCGAGGCCCTCAAGGCCCAACCAGCCGGCGGCTTTCGCCTGCAGGGCCGCCAGATCGAAAACGCCGTCCCTATTGTGCGCAATCACCGCATTTGGTGCGCCAGCCTTGCGAATGCGCCGCGTGATCGCCCGCGTATCCACACCCGACAGCCCGATACGCCCCCAGTTTGCCAGCCATTCGCTAAAGCCCTGCTGGCTGCGGAAGCTGCTCGGCGCGGTGATCGGCTCTGCCATCACGCAGCCCAGCGCGTGCGGGTTCGGCCCCTCGATATCCTCCAGGTTGGCGCCGACATTGCCGATGTGCGGGAAGGTGAAATTGATGATCTGCCCGGCATAGCTCGGGTCGGTCATCACTTCCTGATAGCCGGTCATCGCCGTATTGAAGCACAGCTCGCCAACGGCCTCGCCCTCGGCGCCGACACCCTGCCCCCAGAAGACGGTTCCATCGCCAAGAACGAGGACTCCAGTCGCGCCATGTGGTTGGCGCAAGCGGGTGTCTTCGGCCATCGGCAGATCCTCGGGTCAGCAGGTTTTGAGCTAAGGCGCCGCGTTACGGTCAAGGCGCCGTTTGGTCAATGGCGGCAACGCGCATATGAGACCCAAACAGGAGAAAAACATGATACGCGACGACATCAAGGCTGCCCTGATCGAGGCCATGAAGGCCAAGGACAGCGCCCGGGTAAACGCCATCCGCCTGATCCAGGCCGCGCTGAAGAACCGGGATATCGAGGCCCGCACCGGCGGTGCCCCGGCAGACGACGATGTGATGGTGATGGAAGTGCTGGGCAAGATGGCCAAGCAGCGCCGCGAATCGATCGACATGTTCGAGAAGGGCAACCGCCCCGAACTGGCGGCAGCCGAAGGCGCGGAACTTGCCGTGATCGAGAGCTTCCTGCCAAGGCAGATGTCCGAGGCCGAAGCGCAGGCGGCCGTCGTCGCGCTGGTGAAGGAGGCCGGCGCGACGTCGGTGAAGGACATGGGCGCGGTGATGGCACTGGTGAAGGCGCGCCTGCAGGGCCAGATCGACATGTCCAAGGCATCGGGCCTGGTGAAGGCGGCGTTGGCGTAGGATGAGCTTGCCGCCCGAATTCCTCGACGATCTGCGCGCCCGGATCGGGCTCGCGGCCGTTGTCGGGCGGCGGGTAAAGCTTACCCGCGCGGGCCGCGAGCTGAAGGGCTGCTGCCCCTTCCACAACGAGAAGACGCCCAGCTTTTACGTCAACGAAGACAAGGGCTTCTACCACTGCTTCGGCTGTGGCGCGCACGGGGACGCCATCCGCTTCGTGACAGAATTGGACGGCCTGTCCTTCATGGAGGCGGTGAAATCGCTCGCCGCGGAGGCAGGGCTTGCGGTCCCCGAATCCCGTCCCGACAACCCCGAAGCAAGGCGCCGGGCGGGCCTTTATGAACTGCTGGAAGCGGCAAGCGACTGGTATCGTGGCCAGATGCAATCCGTTGGCGGTGCAGACGCCCGCGCCTATCTCGAGCGCCGCGGCGTGTCGGCAGCATTGCAGGCCCAGTTCGGCCTCGGCTTCGCGCCCGATTCGCGCGATGCGATGTCAAAGGCGCTGAAGGCAAAGTTCGAAACCGTCGAACCGCCGCAGTTGCTGGACGCCGGCCTGACCGGAGAGGCAGACGACCGCCGCTACGACCGTTTCCGTGGCCGGCTGATGTTCCCGATCCACGATGCGCGCGGCCGCCCGGTCGGCTTCGGCGGCCGCATCCTCGGCGCCGGCGAACCCAAATATCTGAACTCGCCCGAAGGCCCGGTCTTCCACAAGGGCCGCCTGCTCTACAATCTGCACCGCGCCGCGCCTGCCGCCCGCAAGGCAGGGCGCCTGCTGGTGGTCGAAGGCTATATGGATGTCGTCGGCCTTGCGGGCGCCGGAATCCTCGAAGCCGTCGCCCCGCTCGGAACCGCGTTGACCGAAGACCAGCTGCAGCTTGCCTGGAAGATTGTCGGCGAGCCGGTGCTTGCCTTCGATGGCGACGGCGCCGGCATGCGCGCGGGCCTGCGCGCCGCCACCCACGCCCTGCCCCTGCTCGCCCCCGGTCGCAGCCTCGCACTCGTCGCCCTCCCCAAGGGCAAGGACCCGGACGATCTCGCCCGAGAGGGCGGCAAGGCTGCCGTCGATGCCCTCCTTGCGACCGCCCTCCCGCTGGAGCGCTTCCTGTTCGACAGCGAGTTTAATGCCGGCCCGCTCGACACGCCGGAACGCAGGGCCGCGTTTAAGGCGCGGCTGAAGGCGCTTGCCGGCGAAATTGCCGATCAGGATATCCGCCGCGACTATCTCCACACCTGGCTCGACCGCGCCGACGAAATGCTGCGCCCGGCACGCCCGGCCCGTTCCGACCGCCCGCAGGCAGCAGGCCCGCGTCGGCAAGGACCGTGGCACCCCCCCGTTCCAACGGCGCGCCCGGAAACCCGCGCCGCCGCCCGCCAGCGCGCCGAACCTACCCCCGGCATGTTGCTGCGCACGCTCAGCCAGCACCCGACGCTGGTTGAGGAAGTCGCCGAAGCGCTTGCGGAGTTGCCGATTTCGTCGGCCTCGCTGCTTCTTGCCCGCGATCATCTGCTGCGCGGCAGCAGGGCAGAACCGTTGCTGTCAGGCTACGCGCCACTATTTAAAGACGTGGATTCGGAAGATGTTTTGCGCAACCGAGTCGCGACGGCTATTGCGCACATGACCGAGTCGCACCATCTAGGCACGGAAGAGCAGCAGCCCAGTGACGTTGGCAGCCCGGATGACTTTGCGCGGGAATGGGAAAGGCAACAGTCCCGCCGCGCGACAAGAGCCGAGGCCAACCGCAGGATGACTGCACTGGCAATCGAAAACGACAAGGCGTGAGCGGCAAGGCAGCCACTCGCGCCTATCCGAGTTAGGACCGGCATGGCGAAAACCGCGTTCAATGAATCCGAAGCGCCTGAAAAGGCGGAAGGCGATGGCGCACCCGTCATCGACCTTAACGAAGCAACGCTGAAGCGCCTCATTGCAAAGGCGAAGAAGCGCGGCTGGATTACCTATGACGAGCTGAATGCGGCCTTGCCGCAGGATCAGATGTCGTCCGAGCAGATCGAGGACGTGATGTCGGCCCTGTCGGACATGGGCATCAACATCGTCGAGAACGAGGATTCGGCGGAAGAAGCCGAAGCCGAGGAAGAGGAGCAGGTCGAGGAAGTCGAGGTCGACGCCATCGGCCCCGCCCCCACCGCTGCGCCCAAGGAAAAGCTCGACCGCACCGACGATCCGGTGCGCATGTACCTGCGCGAAATGGGCGCCGTGGAGCTGCTTTCCCGTGAAGGCGAAATCGCCATCGCCAAGCGGATCGAGGCCGGCCGCGACACCATGATCGCAGGGCTCTGCGAAAGCCCGATGACGTTTGCCGCCATCATCGACTGGTCGCACGCGCTGAACGAAGGCCGCATGCAGCTTCGCGAGATCCTGGATCTCGAAGCCATGCTGGCCAAGCCCACCATCACCGAGGATGGCGAGGAAGCCGAGGAAGGCTCGGACCTTCCCGTCCAGTTCAAGGAAGAGGCCGAGCCCGAAGAGGCGCCTGCCGCACCTGACGAAGAAGACGAGATGACCGAGCGCCGCGCCCCGCGCCCGGCCGAGGAAGACGAAGACGAAGGCGGCATGAGCCTGGCCGCCATGGAAGAAACGCTGAAACCCCAGGCGCTTGAAACCTTCGCTGCCATCGAGGCGAGCTATGCGAAGTTCCACAAGCTGCAGCAGGGCCGGATGCAGTCGATCGCGCAGGGGGTCGAATTCCCCAAGCCCGACGAGAAGAAGTATCAGAAGCTCCGCATCGAGCTGACGCAGCAGATCACGGCGGTGCAGTTCACCAATGCCAAGATCGAGTTCCTGGTCGAGCATCTCTACAGCTTCAACCGCCGGCTGATGACGCTGGGCGGGCAGATGCTGAAGCTGGCCGACCGCCACAAGATCAACCGCAAGGACTTCCTGGACAGCTATCTGGGGCGCGAGCTGGATGACGGCTGGCTGGCGGCCAACGCCACGCGCGACAAGAAATGGATCGCGTTTGCGGCCGCCGAAGAGCGCGAGACGATCCGCATCCGCGAGGAACTGGGAGCCATCGCCCACGAAACCGGCGTCGATCTTTCCGAGTATCGCCGCATCGTGAACATGGTGCAGAAGGGCGAGCGCGAGGCCCGCATCGCCAAGAAGGAAATGGTGGAGGCAAACCTGCGCCTCGTCATCTCCATCGCCAAGAAATACACCAACCGCGGCCTGCAGTTCCTGGACCTTATCCAGGAGGGCAACATCGGCCTGATGAAGGCGGTGGACAAGTTCGAATACCGCCGCGGCTACAAATTCTCGACCTACGCGACCTGGTGGATCCGGCAGGCCATCACCCGCTCGATCGCGGATCAGGCGCGCACCATCCGTATTCCGGTGCACATGATCGAGACGATCAACAAGCTGGTCCGCGCAAGCCGCCAGTATCTGCACGAAACCGGCCGCGAAGCGACTCCGGAAGAGCTTGCCGAGCGCCTCTCCATGCCGCTCGACAAGGTGCGCAAGGTGCTGAAGATCGCGAAGGAGCCGATCTCGCTCGAAACGCCGATCGGCGACGAGGAAGACAGCCACCTGGGCGATTTCATCGAGGACAAGAACGCGATCATCCCCGTCGATGCCGCGATCCACGCAAACCTCAAGGAAACCGTCACCCGAGTCCTCGCCAGCCTCACCCCGCGGGAAGAGCGGGTGCTGCGGATGCGCTTCGGCATCGGCATGAACACCGATCACACGCTGGAGGAAGTCGGCCAGCAGTTCTCGGTCACCCGCGAACGCATCCGCCAGATCGAGGCGAAGGCGCTGCGCAAGCTGAAGCACCCGTCGCGCTCCCGGAAGATGCGCAGCTTCCTCGACAGCTGATCCGGTTCAGAAACCAGCAAGCGGGCGCCCAACAAAAGGGGCGCCCGTTTCGCATTTGCCGCACCCCTATCGCACAAGGACACCGATGCGCCCTGCCCTTTTCGCCGCCGCCCTGATGCTTTTTGCCCCGGTTGCTGCCCAGGCCGACGCCGTGCTCGACAGGATTCTTGCAGACTCAGCCCGAGCTCCGATTCCAGCCATCGAACGCACCTCCCGCGCCGAACTGCGCGCCGATCCTGAAAAGGAACCGGCCCTCGTCGTCGACCGTTTCACCCCAACCGGCGCCCGCAGCGGCAAATGGACTCTGGTGAACTTCAACGGCCACAAGCCGACACCTAAGGAAATCGATCGCCACGCCAAGGCGAATCCGCGCAATGTTGTCCCCGGCTTCCACCGGCTCAGCGTCGTGCTGCGGACGCCGCCCACCAAGCAGTCTCAGGCAAACGGCCGCACCGTCTATCATTGGGCGAGCCTGCCCGAAGGCGCGGTGGTGACGCCCGGCGGGGACATTTCGTCCAGGCTGTCGGCCGATCTCACGGTCGAGGACGTCGACGGCAAGCCCACGCCCGTGCGCGTGCGCATCTATTCCCCGGAGCCGTTCAAGATTCGCGGCATCGCCACGATGAATCGCTTCGAAGTGATCAGCAACTATCGCCCCGGCGCCACTTACCCGTTCCTTGCCAGCCAGACCTCCGATTCCGACGTCAGCGCACCGTTCGGATTTGGCGGCAGGCGCAAGAGCGAGATCAGCTTCCGCCCACTCTGATACCCAGCCACAGCGTCCGCGGCTGGCCCAGTTCCACCTGAGCGCCGGAGAAGCCGGATTCGACATCGGCGTCGAACAGGTTTTCCGCGGCCGCCTCCAGCCGCAGCCGCTTCGTCACCGGGACGGAGAGCTTCAGGTCCAGCGTTGTCGCCGGCGCCAATCGGCGGTCGTTCAGGTCATCCTCGAAGCGCGCGCCCAGAACCCTCAGCGTCGCCGATCCGTCCACCGCGCCGCCGGAACGACCCAAGGTCATGCTGCCGGAAAACTCCGGAGCCTGCGCTGGCCGCTTTCCATCCAGCCCGCCGCCACGCATTTCGGCATCCACCCAGGCAAAGCTGCCCTGCAACCGCCAGCTGCCGGCCGCCACCGATGCATCGCCCTCCAGCCCGCGGCTGCGGATCTCCTGCAGATTCTGGCGCTGCCGATAACGTCCGCCGGCCGCAACGAAGCCGACGCCCGGAAACACCCCCGGCCCCTGCGCCAGCGTTACATTGGCAATCGGATTCTTCAGCCGGTTGGCAAACAGCGTAAGCCCTGCGTCAAAAGCAGCAACCGGCTGCCAGCCGATGCTTGCCTCCACCCCGTCCAGCCGCTCCGGCTCCAGCGACGGGTTCGCAGCCGTGGCATCGGCCCCGGCCCGGAACGGCCGGTGCAGTTCGTTCAAGGTCGGCAGCCGCCAGCCATGATAGGCGGCGGCGCGCACCCGCACCGCCGCAAACGGTCTCCACAAGGCGCCCGCCCGCCCGCTCCACTCTGTGCCGGTCCGGGCATCCGACGACTCGTCCAGCACAGGCAGCCCGGTCGCCAGATCGATCTCTTGCAGCGTTCCCGTCCCCAGCCGCCAGCGGTCCACCCGAAAAGCCCCCGTCAACAACAGGGCGTCCGAAAGCCGCGCGGTGCCGTTGGCTGCAAGGCCGCCCACCTGCTGGCTTCCCCCGGCCCGTCGCTGCCGCGTCGGCAATCCGGCTGCATAGCGAAACAGCTCCAGCGTCTTCCCATCCGCGGCGCGCCATTCGGCTGCGATGTTCAGCGCCAGATTGTCGCCCAACGGCGGCTCGGCAGCCAGCCGCAGGCCCCAGCCACTTGCCGGCGTCTTCTGCTGGTCGAGCGAGGTGGTCGCCACGGACCGGCTTGCATCCAATGTGCGATTGACGGTCGAGAAATCCCTGAGCTGCAGGAACGCCAGCGCCTGGGTCCGCCAGCCGTCCTGCATCTCCAGGCGCAGGTTCGCATCGCCGCCGCTGGAGCGGATGTCCGCGCCTTCCACTCCGCGCAGCCGGCGATCGTCAAACCCTGATAGCGACGCCGACAGCCGCATGCCGCCCACCTCGCCCCCGGCCCGCGCGCCCGCAGACCATTGTCGATAGGCAGCCGGCACGTCCGCCGGCCCCGGATGGGCCACCAACATGTGCCCGTCGCCCCGCGAATAGCCGCCAAACAGGCCGAATCCGCCGCCGGGCAGGGCCAGGGAAGCCGAAGTGTCAAGGCCGGCCCGGCTTCCGCCGCGAAGGCTGGCTTCCGTATCGGGCACGGCGGAGGTCAGCTCCAGCGTTCCCGCCAGCGCCCCCGATCCGCCCAGTCCGCCGCCACGCACCAGCTCGGCTGATGCAAGCTTGCGCCCCACCAGCTGGCCCCAGGAAACGAAGCCAAAAAACGGATCCGCCAGTGGTGCCCCATCCAGCGTCACCTGCAATCGGCTGGCCGCATTGCCGGAAAGCCCGCGAGCGGTAATCCCGTCGGCAGTCGGGTTCGACGTCCGTGTCGAACTGGCGCGAAACAACTGCACGCCGCCAATCCCGCGCAGCGCGTCCTCCACCCGTCCTGAAGCCGGCTCCAGAGCCACCTCGTCCAGGTGAATCCGCCCGAATGCCTCGGCTCCTGCCGCCGGGGTGATGGCACGGCCTTGCACCAGGATCGTTTCGGCAACGGGCGTGGCAGTCTGCGGCAAATCGAACATCGTCCCCGACTAGCGCTCCGGGGGTCAGGGCGAAACTGACGGATTTATTGCGAATCGTTCGCACAAATAGGCTGGCATAACGGTTCGCGCCATGCCAAACGCCCGGCATGCCTCAGTTCAACGACCTGTCCAGCCCACTCAGCCTGCTGCTCACCCGCCGTTCGGGCAAGGCGCGCGACCTGGTCGCGCCCGGCCCCGGCGATGCGGAGCTGGCAACCATCCTGCAGGCCGCGGCCCGCGTGCCCGATCACGGCAAGCTTGCGCCCTGGCGTTTTGTCGTCATCCGTGATCGCACCGCCTTCGCCGACCTGCTCGAGCGCCTCTATCGCGCCGAAAAGCCGTTCGCCGGACGGCTGGAGATCGAATCGCTGCAGCAGTTCGCCCGGCAATCGCCCGTCTGCGTCGCGCTCTTCTCGCTGCCGCGCGAAAGCCACATTCCGTTGTGGGAACAGCTGCTGTCGGCCGGGGCCGTTGCCCAGAATCTGCTGCTCGCCACCCATGCCCTGGGCTACGCCGGCAACTGGCTGAGCGGCGCCCCGGCGACGATGCCCGGCATCGCCGATGCGCTCGGCGTGCCGGGGGGCACCATCGCCGGCTATTTCTTCCTGGGCACCGCCGCGAAGCCTCTGGAAGAACGACCCCGCCCGAATATGCCGGACATTGTCCGCAACTGGCCGTGATGCTCAGCGCATCCGGATCACCGCAACGGTCCGGCTGCTTCCCCTCGGCACCAACCGGAAGCTCCCCATCGAGCCGCGTTTGATCGAAACGGCGGTGCCCGCCTTGATAAGCGCCTGCCCGAAGCCATCGGCCTGGCGCCACATCTGGCCGTTATCCAGCACGAAGATCGCCTTGTTGGCGGAATCGCGCAGGATCTCGGCCACCGTCGCATCAACCTGCTCGATGCGTTCCTCAGCCGAAGCACGCTTGCCGAATGCATCCGTCTTTGCTGCCTCCGCAGCCTTGGCGTTTGCCTCTGCGGCCGCAGCAGCAGTCGCGGCAGCGGCGGCGGCTGCAGCCGCCGCTTCCTTCTCCCGCTTCTCGGACATCTTCCGGGCGTCGGCCGACAATGCGTTCAGCGCATCGTCATAGCATTTCAGCCGCTCGGCATCGGCAACCCTGGTCGAACAGGCGAGCAGCGATTGCGGCACCTGGGCCATCGCCGGCCCCGCCCATGCCAAACCGAAAAACAACCCCGCCCGAAGCATTTGCATTTTCACCATCTGTCCTTCCACTCTCCTACCAAGCATAATGCAGCGGGTAACAGCCACAAGAGTCGCGACGCATGCCATTCTCGCTTTCCGAAGATCTCGCCCACGCCGAACTGCTGGAAGCGCTCTCTCCCGCCATGCGCGAAGCAGGCACCCTCATAGAGCGATTGAAGGCCGGGGGCGCAACCGACCGCCGGCGCGACAAGCAGGATAAGTCCCCCGTCACCGAAGCCGATGAAGCAGCCGAGCTGCTGCTCGAAGCCGCCATCCGCAAGATCGACCCGCATGCCGTCATCATCGGCGAAGAGGCCTCCGCCGCCGGCATCCAGCCCGCCCCCGGCAGCCGCTTCTGGCTGATCGATCCGCTGGACGGCACGCGGGATTTCATCAACGGCGGTCCCGACTATTCGGTCAACATCGGCCTGGTCGAGGAAGGCATCCCAACCCTCGGGCTCGTCCTGCATCCGCCCACCGGAACGCTCTGGACAGGCGCCGCGCACCTGGGCGCCTGGAAGACCGACGCCGACGGCAAGCGTCAGGCGATCCATGTCCGTCCGCTGGCGTCGCCGCCGATTGTCGTCACCAGCCGCTCCCACCTCGACGAGAAAACCAAAGCGTGGGTTGCGGCGCTATCCGGTGCAGACACCCGCCCCTCCGGCTCCAGCCTGAAATTCTGCCTGCTCGCCGAAGGTCTGGCCGACGTCTATCCCCGCTATGGCCCCACCTGCGAGTGGGACACCGCCGCCGCCGACGCCATCCTGCGCGCCGCAGGCGGCATCACGTTGGGCACCAACGGCGCGCCACTCGGCTACGGCAAGCCCACCTACCTGAACTCCAGTTTCCTGGGCCTGGGCGAGCCGGCGGCCGCCGCCCGCCTGCCGGCCTTCAGCGGCTAGAGAAGCTCTTCCGGTATCGCATAGAGCAGCTCTGCGCCGCGCGTGATCGGCCCCAGCAGCGCCGCCGCAGCCGGCAATAGTTGCTCTGCAAAGAAGCGTGCGGTGGCGATCTTCGCCTTCAGGAAGGCCGGGTCGCCCTCGCCGGCCTCCAGCCGACGGGCTGCCTCCACTGCCTGCCGCGCCAGCAGCGTCGCCCCGATGGTCAGCCCGAACATGCGCAGATACGGCGTCGCGGCCGCGGCCGTATCGGCCAGCTTGTCGCCTTCGTTGCCCGACATCCACACCGAAGCCGTCTGCAAGGCCTCCACGGCGTCCTCCAGCCACGGCGTCAGCTGCCCCAGCTCCCCTGTCTTCGGCAGACCGGCAATAAACTGCCGTTCGCGCTGCAGCAGCGCCCGCCAATGGCGGCCGCCCTCCATGCCCAGCTTCCGCCCCACCAGATCCAGCGCCTGGATGCCGTTGGTGCCTTCATAGATCGGCGCGATCCGGCTATCGCGATAATGCTGCGCCGCCCCGGTTTCCTCGATGAAGCCCATCCCGCCGAACACCTGCAGCGCGATCGAGCTCACCTCGACTCCGATGTCGGTCGAAAACGCCTTGGTCACCGGCGTCAGCAGATCGGCCAGCGCCTGTGCCTCGCCCTTGCGCGCTGCATCCGTCTCCGCATGCGCACGATCCACTGCCGAGGCATTCAGATAGGCAATCGCCCGCGCCGCCTCGGTATAGGCGCGGCAGGTCATCAGCATCCGCCGCACATCGGCATGTTCGATAATCCGTACCGGCGCGCGCCCGCCGCCGAACCTTGCCGACTGCACCCGCTCGCGGGCAAAGGCGACTGCATGCTGCGTCGCCCGCTCGGCAATGGCGATGCCCTGCAGCCCGACATTGATGCGGGCATGGTTCATCATCGTGAACATCGCCCGCATTCCGGCATTCTCGGCGCCGACCAGCCAGCCGACACACGCGCCCGAATCGCCGAACGCCATCGTGCAGGTCGGGCTGGCGTGGATGCCCAGCTTGTGCTCGGTCGAAACCACCCGCACGTCGTTGCGCGCCCCCAGCGAGCCATCGGCGTTCACCAGGAATTTGGGCACGAGAAACAGCGAGATACCCTTGGTGCCGGGGGGCGAATCCGGCGTCCGCGCCAGTACCAGATGGACGATATTCTCTGCCAGATCATGCTCACCCCAGGTGATGAAGATCTTCTGGCCCTTCACCCGCCACGTTCCGTCGGCCGCCGGCGTCGCGCTCGAGCGCAGCGCGCCCACATCCGAACCGGCCTGCGGCTCGGTCAGGTTCATCGTCCCCGTCCAGCGCCCTTCCACCAGCGGCCGCAGATAGGTTTCCTGCAACTGGGGGCTTGCGTGTGCCTGCAGCGCCTCGATGGCGCCCAGCGTCAGCATCGGGCACAGCGAAAACGCCATGTTGGCGCTGGTGATCTGCTCCTGCACCGCGCTTGCCAGCACGAACGGCAGCCCCTGCCCGCCATGCGCCGGGTCCGCCCCCAGCCCGATCCAGCCGCCCTCGGCATAGGCATCGAACGCGGCCTTGAAACCCTCCGGCATGGTCACCACGCCGTCCACGGCGCGAGCGCCCATCTTGTCGCCCACGACATTCAGCGGTGCAAACACCCCCGACGCCAGCTTCCCCGCCTCGTTCAGGATGGCGTCCACCAGATCCGGAGACACCGCATCAAAACCCGGAAGCCCGGCCAGTTCGTCGATGCGCGCAACTACATCCAGCACAAAGCGCTGCTCGGAAATCGGCGGGGTATAGGACATTCTGGGGCACCTGTTTTTGTGAACGGCTGCCGCTATAGCGACCGGCATGACCGCTGGCGAGACAACGCGCATCCGACTTGCAGACATGGCTGCCATCGCCGAAGCGGCCGCCCTGCTCGATGCCGGGGAACTGGTCGCCATCCCGACGGAAACTGTCTATGGCCTCGCCGCCGATGCCACGAATGGCGCGGCGGTTGCGCGCATCTATGCCGCCAAGGGCCGCCCCAGCTTCAACCCGCTGATCGTGCATCTGCCAAATGGCGAGGCGGCCCGTGGCCATGCGCGGATGGAACCGCTGGCCCAGGCGCTCGCTGCCCGTTTCTGGCCCGGCCCGCTCACCCTCGTCCTGCCGCGTCTGGAAAGCTCGCCCGTTGCGGCGTTGGTTACCGCCGGCCTCCCCACCGTCGCGCTGCGCGTTCCCGCGCACCGGGCGATGCAGGCCGTGCTTGCAGCGCTTGGCCGCCCGCTCGCTGCCCCGTCCGCCAATCGATCCGGCCGCCTTTCCCCGACGCATGCCGCCCACGTCCGGGAATCCCTGGCAGGCCGCGTCCCGCTGATTCTCGACGCAGGCCCCACGTCTGCCGGCCTTGAAAGCAGCATCGTCTCGGTAGTCGACGGCAAGGCCCGTCTTCTCCGCCAGGGCGCCATCTCCCGCGAGCAGCTCGAAGAGGTGACCGGCCCGCTCGAAATAGCCGAAGACGCAGATCCTGTCGCCGCGCCGGGCATGCTTCTCAACCACTATGCCCCTGCCCTGCCGCTCCGCCTCAATGCCGCCAGCGCAGACGCCCGGGAATTTCTCATCGGCTTCGGCGCCGTCGCCGGCGATGCCAATCTCTCGCCCTCTGGCGACCTCGTGGAAGCCGCTGCCAACCTGTTCGATTTCCTCCACCGCGCCCAGTCCAGCGGACGCACCGCCATCGCCGTCGCGCCAATCCCCACGCATGGCCTGGGGGCTGCAATCAACGACCGCCTGAAGCGGGCAGCAGCACCTCTCTAAAGCAGTTCGGTGCGCGCCATCCACCAGCCAGCCGGTGCATGGACATCGGGCGCCGCCCCGTCAAACAGCGCCAGGCAGGTCGCGCCTGAGCCCGACATCCGCGCCATTTCCACGCCCGGAAGCGCGCGAAGCCAGCCCAGCACCTCGGCGATCACCGGCTGCAGCGCCACAGCAGACGCTTCCAGATCGTTCCGCCCGCCGCGCCAGTCCCGGCCCAGCGCGCCGCGATCGACACCATCCCAGCCCCGAAACACCGGACCGGTCGGAACAGCCACGCGCGGATTGACCAGCAAGATGCCCTTGCCGGAAAGCTGCGGTCCGTTGTCCAGCTCCTCCCCGACGCCCTGCCCCCAGGCAGTCCGGGAGCGCACGCAAGCCGGCACGTCCGCACCCAGTCCGGCGCCTATGGTTTCGAGCGCCGCATCCGCCAGCGGCGACCCGGCGAGGCGGTTCAGCAGACGCAGGGCGGCTCCGGCATCCGCGCTTCCACCGCCCAGACCGGCTGCCACGGGGATGCGCTTTTCAAGGCGCAGCGCATAGCAATCGCGGCTTCCGCTCGCGGCAGCGAACGCCCGCGCCGCCCGCAGCACCAGATTGTCCTCCAGCGGCCCGGAAGCCTCTGCCATCGGCCCTGCGACCTCCAGCCGCCAGACATCTGCCGGCCGTGCCAGCAGGCGGTCCCCAAAACGGGTGAAGGCGAAAAGCGTCTCCAGCTCGTGAAAACCGTCTGCCCGCCGATGGCGCACATGCAGCGCCAGATTTACCTTTGCCGGCGCGTCCTCCACGCCGGCCACGTCAAGACTCATCGGCTGCAACTCACCTGCTGGCCAGCGCGATATCGAGCCCGAAATCCAGCTTCTTCGCCAGCAGTGCCTGCAACTCCGGCTCCGGCGACAGCGCCGCCGCGGAATTCCAGGCATGCCGCGCCTCGATCCTGCGGCCCGCCTTCCACAGTGCGTCTCCCAGATGATCGGCGACAGTCGGGTCGGCCGGCTCGGCGGCCCGCGCCCGCTCCAGCAACTGCACAGCCTCGGCATAGTTGCCGCGCACATATTCTGCCCAACCCATCGAGTCGATGATCGCCCCGTTGTCGGGCGCCGCCTTGTAGGCCCGCGCGATCAGATCCCGCGCCTCGTCGATCTTCATCCGCCGGTCCAGCAACGAATAGCCCAGATAATTGAGAATCACCGGGTTGTCCGGCTGCAGCTCCGCCGCCTTGCGCAGATCGGCCTCGGCATCAGCCCAATTGCCGGCCACCTCGTTTACCGAGCCGCGAAGGAACAGCAGTTGCGCATGCGCCGGTCCCGCCGGCTCCGGCAACAGCTGCAGCGCCTTCCCATACAGGGCAATGGATTGCGGATAATTCTTCGCCCGCCGCTCGACATCCGCCAGCCGCGCCCAGTCCTCGGAGCTGGCGTCAGGCCGCGCCGTCAGGCGCTGCAGGATAGCCCGCGCTTCATCGGTGCGATCCTCGCTTGCCAGGATCGAGGCGCGGCGCGCGTTTGCAATCAGTTGCGTGGGCGCATCGGTCGGCGCCTTGTCCAGCGTCTGCAGTGCCAGATCCGGCTTGTCACTGCGAACCAGCGCATCTGCAGTCACGAACCAGGCATCCTGCAGCCCCGGCTCCACGAACGTCGCCAGACGGGCAAAGCTCAGCGCCGGCCCGGTCGCGCGTTCCCGGCCAAGGTCCGCCGCCAGCCGCAGGAACAGCAGCCCCAGCCCTTCGCTTGCGCGCTGCGGCATAGCCCCCAGCTTACGGCCCTGCATTTTCGGATCCGCCGCCAGCCGGGCGCGCGCTTCCATCAGATATGGGTCACGTGCCGGGCCGCCGCCCAGGATCAGAATGGCCTTCGACCTGTATTGCGGATTGCTCGAAGCCGCCTCAAGGGCGGCCGCTGCGGCGGCAATGCGCAGCCGCGTAACATTGGCCCCCTCGGCTGCGACAATGGCACCATAGGCATCCGCCGCCTCCGGCCAGCGCTTCGCAAGCGCCAGCAGATGCGCCCTGTGCTCGGACATGTAGGAGCCGGAAATGCCCTTGGCGTCGTCCGCCTCCACGATGGCGAGGCCGCCGGCCACGTCGCCCCGGGCGGCCAGCCCATAGGCTTCCAGAAGGGTCGCCAGCACTTTACCCGATTCACCGCCACGACCGGGGGCTGCAAATGCGATCCGCGCGGCGTCATACGCCTTCCAGTCTCGCGCTGCCGTTGCGCCCGCCAGCCGGGTCAGGGCGACCATCGAATCCTCCAGCCCTTCGCCCGGCGCCGATTCCGACTGCAGCGCGATCTGGTTGGCCAGCTTCACCGCCGCAGGCATGTCACCGCCCAGAATGGCGACATCCAGCGCCCGCCGCCGCAGCTGATCGTCCGCACCAGCCTTCAGCACCAAATCGAAACGCTGCGCGGCGGTCCCCAGATCGTCCTCGGCAAGCGCAAGCCGGCCCTGCACATAGGCCTCCGCCGCCTCGTCGGGCGTGGGCGGCTTGGCGGCGGCAACAGGCCCCGCTGCCAGAAGGATGGCGGCAAGACCTGACAGCAGGCACGAACGAACGGACATCATCGGCAGAGCTTATAGGCGCGCATCTGAACCTTCGCCAACAGCAGGCCTGTCGCACGCATCAGGCGTCGATTGCATCCACTTCCATGCTCGCCGCATGCGCCTGGATGAAGTTGAAGCGATGCTCGGGCACGCGCCCCATCAGCCGGTCGACCAGATCGCGCACCTGATGCCGATCCTGATGCGTTTCCGGCAGGGTGACGCGGATCAGTGTCCGCCGCGACGGGTCCATCGTCGTCTCGCGCAGCTGCGTCGGCGCCATCTCGCCCAGACCCTTGAAGCGCCCGGTCTCCACCTTGCGCCCCTTGAACTTCGTCGCCAGCAAATGCTCGCGCTCCAGATCGTCCCGCGCATAGACACTTTCGGCCCCGGCGGTCAGTCGATACAGCGGCGGCTGCGCCAGATAGAGCCGCCCGGCCTGCACCAGCCCCGGCATTTCCTGGAAGAAGAAGGTCATCAGCAGGGTCGCGATATGGGCGCCGTCGACATCGGCGTCGGTCATGATGATCACCCGGTCATAGCGCAGGCTTTCGTCGCGATACTTGTCGCGTGTGCCGCAGCCCAGCGCCTGCGCCAGATCGGCGACTTCCTGGTTGGCCCCGATCTTTGCTGCCGCCGCGCTGGCCACGTTCAGGATCTTGCCGCGGATCGGCAGGATCGCCTGCGTCTTGCGGTCGCGCGCCTGCTTGGCGGAACCGCCCGCCGAATCGCCTTCCACGATGAACAGTTCGGTGCCGTCCCGCCCGTTGGCGGAACAGTCCGTCAGCTTGCCGGGCAGTCGCAGTTTGCGCGCGTTGGTCGCGGTCTTGCGCTTTTCCTCGCGCTCGGCTCGCCGCGCCAGCCGTTCGTCCATGCGGTCGATGGCAAAGGCAAGAAGCGCCCGCCCACGTTCCTGGTCGTCGGCCAGCCAGTGATCGAAATGGTCCTTCACCGCCGTCTCGACCAGCCGCTGCGCCTCCACCGAGGCGAGGCGATCCTTCGTCTGCGACTGGAACTGCGGCTGCGGGATGAACAGCGACAGCATGATGCGCGTGCCCACGAGCGCGTCATCCGCCGTCAGATCAGCCGCCTTCTTCACGCCCACCAGCTGTGCGAAGGCCTTCAGCCCCTTGATTATGGCCACCCGGAAACCCGCTTCGTGCGTTCCGCCCTGCGGTGTCGGAATGGTGTTGCAATACCAGCTGTGCGATGCCTCGCCGGCGACGGTCCAGTGCATCGCCCACTCCACGCGACCGGCATTTCCAGCGAATTCGTGCGAATCGGCAAACGGCGCATTGGTGACGGTCGCCTCGCCCACCACATCCTCGGCCAGATGGTCGGCAAGACCTCCGGGGAAGATGAAGGTCTGCGTTTCCGGAACCTTCTCTGTCACCAGTTCCGGGTCGCAGCTCCAGCGAATTTCCACGCCGCCAAACAGATAGGCCTTGGATCGCGCCAGACGATACAGCCGTTCCGCACTGAAGCGGACACCAGCCCCAAAGATCTGCGGATCCGGGCGGAAACGAACCGTCGTGCCCCGTCGATTCGCCACCGAGCCGACATTCTCGATCGGCCCCAGCGCCGCGCCGCGGGAGTAGCGCTGCCGCCACAGCACCTTGTTGCGGGCAACTTCCACCGTCAGCTCTTCGGACAGCGCGTTCACCACCGAAACCCCAACGCCGTGCAGGCCTCCGGACGTGGAATAGGCGCCGCTTGTGAACTTGCCGCCCGAATGCAGCATGGTCATGATCACTTCGAGCGCCGATTTGTCCGGAAACCTCGGATGCCGATCCACCGGCATGCCGCGCCCGTTGTCGGAAATGGAAAGCGTGCCGTCGGCGGAAAGCTCCACTTCGATCCGGCTGGCATGGCCGGCCACCGCCTCGTCCATGGCATTGTCCAGGATCTCGGCTGCCAGGTGGTGCAGCGCGGCAATATCGGTGCCGCCGATATACATGCCGGGCCGCCTGCGGACGGGCTCGAGCCCCTCCAGAACCTCGATGGAATGGGCATCATAACCTTGCGGCTCGGCCGTGCCGCCAGAAAACAGATCCGTCATGCCGCATCCTTAGCGGCAGCCTCGTGCTATGGGAACAGGCTTGGGGAACAGGCAGGGAACGCCCATCTCCGGATTGTTGCAGCAAAGCCACAGCGGCCAAATCCTGCTGCAACAGGCCGGGAAATAGTGTTTTTCATACTTGTGCGCTGCACAATCAATCTTCATTTTAAACGCGAAGAAGGCGTAAAGCCTCCCGCCATAGTGCCTCCAGCGAGCGCATCATCAATGCAGGGCCGCGTACAGTGCGGGGTCACTGAATCGCTGTGCAGGTTTCTTAAGGAGCGGAAAATGAATTCATTCTTCAACATCGGTGGCCGCGGCCTGTTCTCGGGCGCGCTTCTCCTGTCGGCGCTCGCGATGCCCGTCGCTGCCAGTGCGCAGGACGAAGAGGCAAAGCCGATCAGCTTCACCGGTTCGGCCGCCTTCGTCAGCGACTATCGGTTCCGCGGCGTCAGCTATTCGGATCTCGATCCCGCCGTTCAGGCCGGCATCACGCTGAATACCAAGCCCGGCTTCTTCGTCTCCATGTGGGGCTCGTCGATCGCCGACTATGCCGGCTCCACGACGGAGATCGACATCTATGGCGGCTGGACCGGCGCGCTCGCCGGCATCACCACCACCGTCGGCGTCTATGGCTATTTCTATCCGGGCAGCTCGGACACCACGGTTGTCGAACTCTATGCCTCGGGCTCCATGCCGCTCGGCCCGGTCACCGCGACGGCCGGCATCAACTGGGCGCCGGACCAGAAGAACCTCAGCCGCTCCAGCCGCTATTTCTACGGCGGCCTGTCGGCAGCCATCCCCAGCACGCCGATCACGCTGAAGGGCACGCTCGGCAACGAGCGCGGCGCGCTCGTCGTCGACGAATCCGGCCGCTCCACCAGCAAGTGGGACTGGCTGATCGGCGCCGACATCACCTTCTCGCCGATCACGGTCGGTATCGCCTATGTCGGCAACGACCTGTCGCGCTCGACGATCGACCATGGCGAAGGCGACAGCTTCCGCGCCAACCGTCTTGCGAAGGATGGTATTGTGCTCAGCCTGACCGCGGCGTTCTGAAGCCAAAGGCGGCCGGGATTAGCGCGCAGCGCTAACTCCCGGACTCGCCGCAGGCTGCGGCCCGCATGCAAAAAGGGGCGGCCCCAACAGGCCGCCCCTTTTTGTCGTGTCCGACGACTCGGCTTCGCCGAGCCTTCTTCTACTTCTCTTGAAACCAGCCCGGACTCGCTGGCTTAGCCAGCGGCCGGGTCGTCCCGCAAATGCCTTACTTGGCCGCAGCCTTTTTCTTCGGAGCAGCCTTCTTCGCAGGCGCTTCCTCAACCGCAGCTTCCGCCACAGCCTCAGCCGCCTTCTTCTTCGCAGGCGCCTTCTTCGTCGGAGCAGCCGCAGCTTCCTCCGCGACCGGAGCCGCTTCCTCGGCCTGCACTGCCTTCTTGGCAGCAGCCTTCTTCGCCGGCTTCGCACCATGGTCGTGCCCATGGTCATCGTCGCAATCCGGGCCATGCACATGGCCGGGCGCGCCGGCGCCCAGAGGCGTCTCGTCCTCGCTCTCGATGGCGGCTTCCAGTTCGGCGCGAGTCACGGCGCGATCGGTGATCTTCGCCTTGCCCAGCAGGAAGTCGACAACCTTCTCTTCGAACAGCGGGGCGCGCAACTGGGCGGCGGCCATCGCGTTCTCGGCGAAATATTTCTGCACTTCGCGCTCCTGGCCGCGGAAGCGCGAAGCCTCCTGCGCCACCAGCCGGTTCATTTCCTGCTGGCTCACCTGCACGCCGTTCTTCTGGCCGATGTCAGACAGGAGCAGCCCCAGGCGCACGCGGCGCTCGGCGATGCGGCCATAGTCGCCACGCTCCGCTTCCATCGAAGCCTTGTCTTCGTCAGATGCTTCGGCGGCCACCTGCTGCCAGATCTGCTGGAACTCGGCATCCACCATCGAAGGCGGAACTTCAAAGCTGTGCGCGGCGGCCAGATGGTCGAGCAGCTTCCGCTTCAGATAGGTGCGGGTGAGCCCGTTCAACTCGGCTTCGACCTGATCCTTCAGGATGGTCTTCAGCTGATCCAGCGACTCCAGGCCCAGGTTGGTGGCCAGCGTGTCATCGATCACCACTGTCTTCGGTTGGCGAACGGCCGTCACCTTGACGGCGAATTCGGCAGCTTTGCCAGCGAGGTTTTCGGCGGGATAGTCGTCCGGGAAGGTCACCTTCACGGTCTTTTCGTCGCCGGTCTTCACGCCGACGAGGCCGTCTTCAAAGCCGGGGATCAGCCGGCCCGAGCCCAGCTCGATTTCCATGCCTTCGCCGGTGCCGCCGTCGAAGGCGACCCCATCGACCGATCCGGCATAGTCCATCACCACCAGGTCGCCGGTCTTCGCCTTGTGCTTGGCGGGGGCGTCCTCAAAGCTCTTCTGCTGCTCGGCCAGCCGCTCCACTGCGGCATCGATGTCGGCGTCCGTTGCTTCGACCGTCAGCCGCTCCAGCGAAATGCCGTCGACGTCGGAGTCCGGAACGTCGGGAAGCACTTCCAGGCTCACCGAAACCTTCAGGTCTTCGCCTTCGTTGGCGCCGCCATCCAGATCCAGCGTCGGCTGCATCGCCGGCCGGATCGCCTTTTCAGTCATCAGCCCGTTCACGGCATCGTTCACGGCCTGCTGGATCGCTTCGCGGCGCAGCGCTTCGCCGTGCATCTTGCGAATGAGGTTGCTCGGCACCTTGCCGGGGCGGAAGCCGGGCATGCGGACCTGCGGCGCCACTTCGGCGATCGCGCTATCCACCTTGGCGGCAATGGCCGAAGCCGTGATGGTCAGCTCATACCCGCGCTTCAGGCCTTCGTTCAGCGTCTCGGTGACAGTCATCAGAAACTCGATCCTCTTGAGATTTCGTCTTGCGACGGAAAACTTGGGGCCTGTCGGCCAGTCCGGATGGTGCGGGTGAAGGGACTCGAACCCCCACGTCTTTCGACACTGGTACCTAAAACCAGCGCGTCTACCAGTTCCGCCACACCCGCTCACCCCCGGTCCTGAAGACACGCCAATTGGCGGCGCTCACGGCCTGAAATGAAGCGCGGGCTTATACCAGCGCTGTCCGGCCGCGCAAGCGCCGCGCGGCAAAGGGCATCAGAATCGGTTGCAAAGGTGAAAAAAGGGCAGTATTATTGCCCTAATTTCCGGGAGAGCCGCATGACCATCGTTACCGCCCCGCCGCCAGCGCGCGCCGTCTCGCTTGACGACCGCTATGCGCTGGATGCCGAGCGAATCTTCCTCTCGGGCACGCAGGCGCTCGTCCGCCTCGCGCTTGTCCAGCAGGCGCGCGATGCGGTCGCCGGGCTCAACACCGCCGGCTTCGTCTCCGGCTATCGCGGCTCGCCGCTGGGCGGCTTCGACCAGGAGCTTTGGCGGGCGAAGAAGCGCCTCGCCGAAGCCCACATCCAGTTCGTCCCCGGCGTCAACGAAGAGCTTGGCGCCACCGCCGTCTGGGGCTCGCAGATGGTCGCCCTCAACCGCCAGCCGACATATGATGGCGTGTTCGGCCTCTGGTATGGGAAAGGCCCCGGCCTCGACCGCGCGATGGATGTCCTGAAGCACGCCAACGCCGCCGGCACGTCGAAGCATGGCGGCGTCCTTGCCATCGTTGGCGACGACCATGGCGCCAAATCCTCGACGCTTCCGCACCAGTCCGATCACAATTTCTCCGCCGCCTTCGTGCCGTTCCTGGCGCCTGCCTCGGTGCACGAATTCGTCGAATACGGCCTGCTCGGCCTTGCCATGAGCCGCTTCGCCGGCACCTGGGTCGGCTTCAAGGCGACAGCAGACACGGTCGAGACCAGCGCCACCGTCGACACCGCCAGCGAGCGCCGTTCGATCATCCTCCCCCCCTTCGATTTCCCCGAAGGCGGCGTCCACATCCGCCCGAACGACATCTGGCGCGACGAGGACACCCGTCTGCAGCGCTACAAGGGCTTCGCCGCGCAAGCCTTCGCCAAGGCCAACGGCATCGACAAGCTGGTCTGGGACACGCCGCGCCCGCGCATCGGCATCCTGACCACCGGCAAGGCCTTCGCCGACACGATGGAGGCCCTCGACGAGCTCGGCATCGACGCCAAGGTCGCCGACGACATCGGTCTCCGCCTCTACAAGGTCGGCATGCCCTGGCCGCTGGAGCCGGATGGCGTCCGCGCCTTTGCCGAGGGCCTCGAGGAAGTGCTGGTCATCGAGGAAAAGCGCGAGTTCATCGAGCATCAGCTGAAGTGGCAGCTTTACAACTGGAAGCCCGGCGTCCGCCCGAAGGTCGTCGGCAAGCAGGACGAGCATGGCGAATGGCTGCTCTCGCCCGACAACGAACTGACGCCGGGCATGATCGCCAAGGTGATCGCCCAGCGCGTCGGCCACTTCCACAAGACCGACCGCATCGCCAACGCCCTTGCCTTCTTCGAGAAGCGCGAGGCGCTGATCGCCAAGTTCACGCCCCCCACCAAGCGCACCCCCTATTTCTGCTCGGGCTGCCCGCACAACACCTCCACCAAGGTGCCCGAAGGCAGCCGCGCGCTGGCCGGCATCGGCTGCCACATCATGGCGCTGTGGATGGATCGCGCCGAAACCTTCACCCAGATGGGCGGCGAAGGCGTCACCTGGGTGGGCGAAGCACCGTTCGTGCAGGAAAACCATGTCTTCGCCAATCTCGGCGACGGCACCTATTTCCACTCCGGGATTCTGGCCGTCCGCCAGTCGATCGCCAGCGGCGCCAACATCACCTACAAGATCCTCTTCAACGACGCCGTCGCCATGACCGGCGGCCAGAAGCACGACGGCGAGCTGACAGTGCCGCAGATCGCCCGCCAGCTGCAGGCCGAAGGTGCCAAGCGCGTCTGGGTGCTGACCGAGGAACTGGAACGCTACCCCAGCGGCATCCTACCCGCCGGAGCCGAGCTGCACGACCGTTCCATGCTCGACAGCATCTCGAAAACCGCCTCCGAAACCCCCGGCTGCACCATCATCATCTACGACCAGACCTGCGCCGCCGAAAAGCGCCGTCGGCGCAAGCGCGGGCTGATGGCCGATCCGGATCGCCGCGTCGTCATCAACCCTGCCGTCTGCGAAGGCTGCGGCGATTGCTCGGTGCAGTCCAACTGCGTCTCCGTCGAGCCGCTGGAAACCGAATTCGGCCGCAAGCGCCGCATCAACCAGTCCAGCTGCAACAAGGATTTCAGCTGCGTGAAGGGCTTCTGCCCCAGCTTCGTCTCCGTCACCGGCGGCAAGCTGCACAAGCCGCAGCAAAAGGCGCTCGACCTTTCCGGCATCCCCGAACCCGTCGTTCCGGCGCTGTCTGAAACCGCCAACATCCTCGTCACCGGCATCGGCGGCACGGGCGTCCTCACCGTCTCGGCACTGCTCGGCATGGCCGGCCACCTCGCCGGTGTCGCCTCCACCACCGCGGACATGGCCGGCCTCGCACAAAAGGGCGGCGCAGTCTGGAGCCACGTCCGCCTCGCCCCCACCAACGAGGATCTGCTCGGGCCCCGCATCATGACCGGCACCGCCGATCTGGTGATCGCCTGCGACGCTGTGGTTGCCGCAGACAAGGCCGCACAGAACCTGATGTCGCCGCAGCGCACGCATGTCGTCGCCAACGCCAACATCGCACCCACCGCCGACTTCGTCCGCAACCGCGACTATGATTTCAAGACCGCACAGGTGAAGAAGGCGGTCGAACAGGCAAGCCGCGCGCATGACTTTGTGAGCGCCGAGCGCATCGCCACCCAGCTGATGGGCGACGCCATCGCCGCCAACATCCTGCTGATGGGCTATGCCTGGCAAAAGGGCCTGATCCCGCTCTCGCTCGCCAGCCTGGAGGGCGCTATCGAGCTGAACGGCGTCGCGGTTCCCTTCAACAAGCAGGCCTTCGCACTGGGCCGCCTGCTCGCGCACGATCCCGCGCGCGTCGAAGCCCTCGTCACGCCCGCCCCGGTCGTGGCGCAAACGCTGGACGAGCGCATCGCCAGGCGCGCCGCAGACCTCACCGCCTGGGGCAATGCCGCCTATGCCGCGCGCTACACCGCCCTCGTCGCCCGCGTTCGCGCCGCCGAAACCGCCGCCCGCCCCGGCAGCGAGGCCTTGACGGAAGCAGTCGCCCGCGCCGCCCACAAGCTGATGGCCTACAAGGACGAATATGAGGTCGGCCGGCTGATGACCGATGGCCGTTTCACCACCCAGCTGGGTGAGACGTTCGACGCCATGCAGAAGCGCACCTACCACCTCTCACCGCCGATCTTCGCCAGGACCGATCCGGCAACCGGCCGCCCGAAGAAGTATGACATGCCCGGCTGGCTGGTAGAGCCGATCTTCAAGCTGCTCGCAGCCTCCAAGGGTCTGCGCGGCACCGCCTTCGATCCCTTCGGCCGCAGCGAGGAGCGGCGCGGCGAGCGGGAGGCGATTCCGGCCTATGAAGCGGAGGTCGAAAAACTGATCGCCGGCCTCACCACCGAAAATCTTGCGCTCGCCACCGAAATCGCCCGCCTGCCGCTGGACGCACGCGGCTATGGCCCGGTGAAGGCGGCGGCGGAAAGGTCGGTCGCGCTGCGCCGCGCCACATTGTGGGCCAAATGGCCAGGAGAAGCTGCCCGCGCCGCTGCCTGACATCGTCACAAATCAGAGCTAAGGTGGCCGGATGACTCCGTTCTCCGGCTGCCAGCGCTTCCCCTCCAAGACCCTCACCCTCTACCAGAAGCGCGGCTTTCTGGATGCGGACACCTGCGACGCCCTCGTCGCCCGCATAGACAGCAACCGCCGCCCCTCCACCATCTCCGACGCCAACGGCGACCCTTTCAACCGCACCAGCGAGACCTGCGACCTGTTCCCCGGCGATCCGCTCGTCGACAAGGTGGACGCTCTGCTGGCCGAGATGAGCGGGCAGCCGGTGAACCACGGCGAAGTCCTGCAAGGCCAGCGCTATGCGCCGGGGCAGGAGTTCAAACTGCACACCGACTATTTCGAGCAAACCGGCCCCGACTGGCACGCCAACACCGCCATCGGCGGCCAGCGCACATGGACGCTGATGGTCTATCTGAACCGGCCGGAGGAGGGCGGCGCAACCCGTTTCAAGCGCATCGACAAGATCATCCAGCCCGAAACCGGAAAGCTGGTCGCCTGGCACAACCTCGATGCGGCAGGCCGGCCGAACTATGAAACCCTGCACGCCGGAATGAAGGTGCATCGCGGCACGAAATACATCATTACCAAATGGTATCGCGAGCGGGAGATGCGCTGAGCCATGGTAATTGCCTTCATCCTTGTCCTGCTGCTGGTGATCTGGCTGGCCTTCAAGTTTGGCGGCGTTCGCAAGGTGGAAAAGCGCAGCGACAAGACAGAACGCCATGGTCATGCTTCGGAGACGGGCGGCTCTGGCGACCGAAGCGAAAGCCATGACAGCTTCAAGGGCGGCGGCGGTGCGTTCGGGGGCGGCGGCGCCAGCGGTAGCTGGGGCGCCAATGGTAGAGACGGCGGCAGCGACGGCGGAAGCGATGGCGGCGGAGACTGACGCAATCGACAGGCGAAATCCTATCGCCTGACAGATTAGGCCGGAAGCGGGAGGAACAGCCTCATGAACTTCGACCTGTCAGACGACGCCAAGACACTGAAAGAAGCAGCCCGCAAGTTTCTGGACGCCCGCGCCGGGCCCCCGGCTGCGCGCAAAGTGATGGATGCAGCCGCCACCCACGACGCCGCCCTTTGGGCCGAAGTCGTAGAACAGGGCTGGCCAGCCGCCCGCGTGCCGGAAGAGCATGGCGGCCTCGGCCTCGGCGCCGATGAAGCCTGCGTGCTGGCCGAGGAAATCGGCCGCAGCCTCGCCCCGGTGCCGCTGATGTCCACGCTCGCCGCCATCGAGGCGATCCTGCTTGCCGGCAGCGACTCGCAAAAGGCCGAATGGCTGCCGAAACTGGCGTCGGGTGAAGCAGTCGGCTGCCTCGCCTGGGCTGAGGGCAGCAACAGCCCCACCCAGATGCCCTCCGCCAAGTTGGCCAGCGGCAAGCTCTCGGGCACCAAAAACCCGGTCATCGATGGCCTCGTCGCCACCGTCGCGATCGTCACCGTCGCCACGGCTGACGGCCCGGCCATGGCCATCGCCTCGCTGGACGGCGCCACCCGCGAAAAGCAGGACACGCTCGACCTCGTCCGCCCATCGGCGAAGGTCGGCTTCGACGGCGTCGCCGCCGAAGCGCTCGGCACCGCTGCAGACTGGGTGAAGCTTACCGAACGCCTCGCCGTGCTCTCGGCATGGGAAGCGCTCGGCACCGCCGACGCCGCGCGCGAAATGACGCTCGCCTATGCGAAGGAGCGGGTCGCCTTCGGCCAGCGCATCGGCCGCTATCAGGGCGTGAAGCACAAGCTCGCCGACATGTATATCAAGGCCGAACTCGCCCGCGCCCACGCCCTGCACGGCTGCTGGGCCTGGAGCGCGGACGCCCCCGAACTGGCGCAGGCGGCATCAGCCGCCCGCGTCGCCAGCCTCGACGCGTTGAAATACACCGCCGAGGAATCGGTGCAGCTGCACGGCGGCATCGGCTTCACCTGGGAACAGGATTGCCAGTTCTACTATCGCCGCAACCGCCTGCTCGCCGTCTCCATCGGCAGCAAGGCGCACTGGTCAGATCGCCTCGTCCGGGCGCTCGAAAACCGCAACCGCGCAGCCGCCTGAGGGAGAGGGAAGATGGATTTCAACGACGCTCCGCAGGAAGCCGAATTCCGCGCCACAGTGAAGGCGTGGCTCGCCGAAGCCGCCGCCGAATATCAACAGCCACCGGAAAAGCCCTGGGGGCTTGAGGACTTCGTGGCCCGCTCCAAGGCGTGGCAGCTGAAGAAGTTCGAAAACGGCTATGTCGGCATCACCTGGCCCAAGGCGATCGGCGGGCAGGGGCTCACCCCCATGCACCAGATCATCTTCAACCAGGAGGAAGGCCGCACCTTCGTGCCGTCGGGGCTCTATTCGATCGGCCTCGGCATGTGCATTCCCACCGTCTTCACCCACGGTTCGCCGGAAATCGCCGCCCGCTATGTGCCCAAGGCACTGCGCGGTGAGGAAGTCTGGTGCCAGCTCTTCTCCGAGCCGGTGGCCGGCTCCGATCTCGCCTCGATCCGCACCAGGGCGGTGAAGGACGGCGACGAATGGGTCATCAACGGCCAGAAGGTCTGGACCAGCTTCGCCCACAAGAGTGACTTCGGCATCGTCGTCACCCGCACCGATTTCGACGCGCCCAAGCACAAGGGCCTCACCATGTTCATCGTGGACATGAAGGCGCCCGGCGTCGAAGTCCGTCCCATCCGCCAGATGTCGGGGAGCAGCGACTTCAACGAAGTCTTCTTCACCGATGTCCGCGTGAAGGACACGCACCGCCTGGGCGCCGTCGGCGACGGCTGGAAGGTCAGCCTCACCACGCTGATGCACGAGCGCCTGGCCGTCGGCGGCAAGCCGCGCGGCGCGCCGGGCTATCAGGCGCTGATCAACGTGGCGAGCGGCATCGACACAGACACCGGCCCCGCCATCCAGCGCGCCGATGTCAGGAACCGCATCGCCGACACCTATATCGCCGACGAAGGCATCAAGCTCACGCAGATGCGGGCGCTTTCCGCCCTCTCGCGCGGGCAGGTTCCGGGGCCTGAGCAGTCCATCTCCAAGGTAGTCGTCGCCAAGACGCTGCAGGACGTCTCCAGCTTTGCCCTCGATCTCGCCGAAATGTCCGGCCTCGCAGTGGAGGCCGGCTCCGATCTCGAAAAACTGCAGGGCAGCTACATGTGGTCGGCGGGCCTCCGTATCGCCGGCGGCACCGACGAGATCCTGCGCAACATCATCGCCGAGCGCGTGCTGGGCCTCCCCGGAGACCTTCGCCCCGACAAGGACACCCCTTTCAGCCAGCTGAAGCCGCTGTAACGCGGCAGAGGAAAAGCCTGCGTTTCCCTAATGGTTAACGCAGGCTTCGCCCCGCACCGTTGCGGGGCGCCCCCTTTGCATTTCCGCTCTAGAAGCTGAATCCGACCGTCGCGCCGAACGTCCGCGGACGCGCTGCACCCGCCAACATCTGGGTGATATTCTGTCCGCCCAGATCGGTCGGCACCGCCGTCGGATAGGCCCCGGCGCTGATCAGGGCCAGTTCGTTCGTCAGGTTCCGGGCATAGGCCGAAACGGTGACCCCGCCGAAGCGAACGCCGGCCCGCAGGTCCACATTCATGTAGCCCGGCAAGATGATCGGCCCGCCAAAGGCAGCGCGATAGGCCGCGTTGAAGCCGCCGGGTTGCTCACTCACGATCTGCACATTGCCGCCTACCCAGGCCGCCGCATCGTCGCCGATCGACCATTCATAGTCGGCCGCTAGGCTGGTATTCAGCTTCGGCGCATAGGGGAGCTGGTCGCCGTCATAGCCGCCGGTCAGGTTGGTCCCGCCACCGCTCGGCACGGTGTCGTCCAGCAGTTTCGCGTCGTTGTAGGCGAAGTTCAGCGTCATGGTCAGACCGGCGATGGGCCGGGCGATGGCCGTCAGTTCCACACCGACGCTGCTCGCATCCTGCCCGTTGGTGTTCACCCCGACTGGCCCTGCCGGCGTATCCACCAGCCCCAGGATCAGGATGTCGCTCCAGTCGAGATAATAGACCGAGGCATCCAGGCTGAAGGTCCGCTCCGGCGTTTCCGCCCGCAGGCCGACTTCATAGCTGATGAGCGTATCCGCCGAAAATTCGCTGGGATATCCGGCCGGCGGGTTCGGCGGGATGAAGTTCGGCCCACCCGGGCGATAGCCCTTGGCAACACGCGCATAGACAACAGTGCGATCGTTGATTTCAAAGCGTGGCGACACCGACCAGGTGAAGACGCCTTCGGACGAAGAACCATCCTGCGGCGTTCCGGCACCCAGCTGTATCACCTCCTGAGTGGAACTCTGCGAGTTATGGCTGTAGCGCCCGCCCGCGGTGATATCGAAGCGATCGCCCAGATGCAGCGTCGCCGAACCGAAGGCCGCGACTTCCTCATATTTGGCGTCGATGGCTGCAGTCACGAAGTGCGGATAGGTGGTGCCTGCAAAGGTGAACTCGGTCGGCAGCAGTTGCTCGGTCGCCAGAGAGAAGGGCAGGTATTCCTGCGCCAGCCCGGTGTCCTCATGCGTGTAATAACCGCCGACAACCCATTCGAACTTGTCGTTGTTTGGTGAGGCCAGCCGCACCTCCTGCGTGAATTTCTTCACGTCGATGTTGTTCTGATAGGCGACCCCGATCGTCCCCGGCGCCGCCGGCGCATAGAAGAAGTTGGCCGTCGGGCGGATCGAGTTGGTGCTGATGTCGCTCAGCTGCTTCTGGATCTGCGTGCTGTAGCTGGTAATCGAGGTGAGATCGGCAAAGCCCACCGCCCAATCGATCGTCCCCGAATACATCCGGTAGTCGACTGTATTGCTTTCGGCAATCCGCTCATAGCGCGTCAGGTTGGATGTGTTGGCCCCGGTAATCGGGTCTGTTGGATGCATCGTCAGCGGATTGACGGTAAAGTTCGAAGGCGAACCGACATCGATATTCTGCGCCAGCGCAAACAGCCGAACCGAGAAATTATCGGACGGCGCAAACAGCAGCGAAGCGCGGCCGCCATAGATCTGCGCGTCGTTCACATTCTTCGCGTTGCGTCCCGCGGCATCGATATAGCCCGCCGTATCGCGATAGAAACCACTTGCACGGAACGCCAGCGTCTCGCCCAGCGGCACGTTAGCCATGGCGTTGGCATACCAGCTGGTGCCGCCGCCCTTGGTCGTTTCAACGCCGGCCTGCCCGCGCGCAATCAGCTTGTCGGTGCTGGGCTTTGCGGTGATGAAGCGCAACACGCCACCAAGCGCATTGGAACCATAGAGCGTGCCCTGCGGCCCCCGCAGAACCTCGATGCGCTCGATGTCGAAGGTATCGAAGTCTCCGGCCAGAATGCCGCCGTTGGAAAGACTGCCGCTCGCGCCGAACGGGCTGTCATCGACATAGATCGCAACCGTGGAACCGACGGAGCCGGTATTCACGCCGCGCAGGATAACCCGCGATTCACCCGGCGTATCCTGCGTCAGCCCCATGCCGGGCACCATCTTCACATAGTCGAGGAAGCTGGTTGCCTGCTGCTGTTCCAGCGTTGCCCCGCTCAGGATGGCAACGGATTGCGGCACCTCGAACAGCGTCTGCTCGCGCCGCTGAGCGGTCACGAGGATTTCTTCCATCCCGGTTTCAGTATCCACGGCATCTGCCGCCAATGCCGGTGCGGCCGCCAGCACGATCGCTGCCATGCCGGCGCCCTGCAACCAATGACCCATCGCCATTCTGAAATTCCCTTCTCTCGCAGGGCCGCCTTGTGGCGTGTTCCCGCAGACTGTCCCTGAGACGGCCCCAACCGTCATGAAAATGCATAAGATCATTCCAATCCGAGAATTTCAATCCCGAACAGGACAGTTTTTCAGTTCAGCGTCTCCGGAAAGCCACGATGTGGCCGCGCGCAGGGCCCGGCGTTCAGGCCGCCACTTCTCCATGCAGGCTCATCAGCGAATCCATCAGCCCGTCTTCGGCGCTCGAACAGACGCCCAGCACCAGCGCCTCCTCAAAGCCTTCGGCCACCAGATAGGCATGGCCCATCGTCGAATCGATATAGATCGCCTCGCCGGGGTTCAGGGTCACCGGATCATAGTGCGTCGTATGCACCACGATCCGCCCCTCCAGCACATAGACCAGCTCTTCGCCGGGATGCGTGACCAGATCGCCGAACTCCTCGGTGCTGCGGGCGCGGATGCGGGTCAGGATCGGGATCATCCGCTTCCGGCGCAGGTCCGTGCAGAGATAATGATAGTCGTAGTTGTCCGTTTCGACGCGCAGCGCCCGCTCCATCGTTCCGATGCTGCGGCGTGCCGTCACCTGCGGCACTTCGACATCCGGGCCTTCTGCGAACAGCTCGGACATCCGCATCCCCAGCCGCCGCGACAGCTGTTGCAGCTTGTCATAGGACAGCGTCAGCCGATCGTGCTCGATCTTGGACAGCGTAGAGACCGGGATGCCGGTCTTCGCGCTCATTTCCTTCAGCGTCCACCCCTGGCGGCTGCGAAGGCCCCTCAGCACCGTCCCGAGTGTCGAATGCGTATCGTTCATCGAGTTCCAGAGCCCCACAAACCTGTTTGACAATTTTCCAATTAGAACCATGATGCTCCGATTGGGACGAAGCTTGCCTTAACGATAAGCGCTCCATCCAGCTCGTGCAAGCAGCGCAAGGAAGCCTGCAGCCATGGCGCGGAAGGACGCTCACGGGCAGGAGCATAAAGGGAATCTGCATGCGGCGAATCATACGAGATCTGGCAGTCGGGCTGCTCGCCCTTACCGGCACGTTCTCTGGCGCAATGGCGCAGGGCCCGGCCCCCGCCCCGGTCGCCGCGACGCCCGCGAAAACCGCCGCAATCCTACCGGCAGCTCCCGTCGGCTCAGTCCCGCTGACCAAGGCCGACGCGGACGCCTGGCTCGATGGGCTGATGCCCTATGCCCTCGCCCGCGCAGATATCGCTGGCGCCGTCGTCGTCATCGTGAAGGACGGCCAGATTCTCACGCAACGCGGTTTCGGCTTCTCCGATGTCGCCAAGCGCACGCCAGTCTCACCGCAAACCACCCTTTTCCGGCCTGGCTCCGTCTCGAAGCTTTTCACCTGGACGGCGGTCATGCAGCTGGTCGAACAGGGCAAGGTTGATCTGGATGCCGACGTCAACAAATACATCGACTTCAAGATTCCGGACTATCAGGGCAAGCCCGTCACCCTGCGACAGATCATGACGCACACGTCGGGCTTCGATGAAAGCGCGCGCTATCTGATCAGCCCGAACCCGAACGATCACCTGCCGCTGGGCGAAGTGCTGAAACGCAGCCTGCCGGTCCGCGTCTATGCGCCGGGATCGACACCTTCCTACTCCAACTATGCCACCGCGCTCGCCGGCTATGTCGTGGAGCGTGTCTCGGGCCAGCCGTTCGACGATTATCTCGACGCCCATATCTTCAAGCCGCTGGACATGCAGCACGCGACCTTCCGCCAGCCGCTGCCGCCGGCTCTCGCGCCGCTGATGTCCAAGGGCTACAAGACCGCCGGCACCGATGCCAAACCGTTCGAATTCGTCCTCCCGGCCCCGGCCGGCAGCCTGTCGGCCAGCGGCGAAGACATGGGCAAGTTCATGCTCGCCCACCTCGCCAATGGTGCCGGCCTGCTGAAGCCCGAAACTGCGGCCATGATGCACGACTACCGCGCCCCCGGCGTCGGTCCGCTCAACACCATGGCGCTGGGCTTCTACGAGCAGCACGCCAATGGTCACCGCGCCATCGGACATGGCGGCGACACCCAGTGGTTCCACTCGCTGCTGATGCTCTTTCCCGACAGCAACACCGGCTTCTTCCTGTCGATCAACAGCCTCGGCGACCCCGGCGCCGCCGGATCGCTGCGCAACGCGTTGTTCCACCAGTTCGCCAACCGCTATCTCGCCCCGGTTCCGCTGGAACCGGCGCAGAAGCTCGACGAAAAGACCAGGCGCGAACATGGTGCGCTGCTGGCCGGCAACTACGCCAACAGCCGCGGCGGCGTCGCCAGCTTCATGGCTGCCACCGGTCTGCTGGGCCAGACCAAGATCAGCGTCGACGACAAGGGTCAGGTTACCTCCGCCTCGTTCAACGGCTTCGGCCGCGAGCCGGTGAAGTGGGTCGAAGTCGCCCCGTTCGTCTGGCGCGATCCGCTCACCGGCGAACGCCTGGCTGCCAAGGTGGAAAATGGCCGTGTCGTCCGCGCCAGCATCGATCAGATCTCGCCGTTCATGGTGCTCAATCCGGTGCACTGGACGGTCGATGCCAAATGGCTGGTGCCCGCCATCAGCGCCGCACTCGGCCTTGTCGCGCTCACCGCGCTCGCCTGGCCGGCAGGCGCCATCGCCCGTCGCCGCCACGGCGTCGCCTTCCCGCTTACCGGAAGAGATCGCCGGGTATTCCGCATCACCCATGCGCTCGCATGGCTGGCGCTCGCCATCTTCGCCGGCTGGGCAACGCTCATCACCCTGATGTTCGCCGACCTCGCCAATCTCGGCGGCAAGCTGGATTGGCTGCTCTACACGCTGCAGATCCTCACGCCGGTGGTTCTCGTCGCCTTCCTCGGCTTCGCGATCTGGAACCTGCTGCTGATCTGGCGCCGCAACTCGGGCTGGGGCTCAAGGCTGTGGGGCGTGCTGGTGGTGCTGTCCGCCATAATCTTCCTGTGGTTTGCCTGGTTCGGCAAGCTGATCGGCTTTGGAACGGTATATTGATGACCCACCTCACCCTATCCGCGCGTATCGAGCTGTTTCCCTACAAGAAGCCGTTCCGCATCTCCGGCCACGTCTTTACCGAGACAGCGGTCGTGCTTGTCGAACTCTCCGACGGACAATCGACCGGACGCGGAGAGTCGGCGGGCGTCTATTATCTGAACGACGATGCTGCCGCGATCATGGCGGCGATCGAAAGCGTCCGCCCCGCCATAGAGGCAGGCGCCACCCGTCAGGACCTGCAGGCGCTGCTGCCCCCCGGCGGCGCCCGCAACGCCCTCGATTGCGCCTATTGGGATCTGGAGGCCGCCCAATCCGGTCGCCCGGCCTGGCAGCTGGCTGGCCTCCAAAGCCCGCGCCAGCTTCCCACCACCATCACGCTGGGCGCTGACGCGCCAGAGGTGATGGCAGCAGCAGCGGCCACGCTGGACACCCACCATATCAAGCTGAAACTCACCGGAGAGGCCGAGCTCGACGCTGCCCGCGTAGCCGCAGTCCGCGCCGTCCGCCCGGATGCCTGGATCGGGGTCGACGCGAATCAGGGCTACAAGGCAGACGCCCTTCCCGCGCTGTTCGACATGCTGCTTACCCACAGCATCGCCCTCCTCGAGCAGCCCCTCGCCCGCGGTGCCGAAGCCGACATGGACGAGGTTGATCGCCCGATCCCGGTCGCCGCAGACGAAAGCGTTCTGTCGCTCGCCGAAATGGATCGCCTGCCCGGCCGCTTCGACGTGCTCAACATCAAGCTGGACAAGTGCGGCGGCCTTACCGAAGCGCTCGCCATGGCCGGGCGCGCCCGCGAAATGGGCCTCGACGTGATGGTCGGCAACATGATGGGCTCCAGCCTCGCCATGGCGCCCTCCTTCCTCCTCGGCCAGCTCTGCGACGTGGTCGATCTCGACGGTCCCACCTTCCTCGCAACCGATCGCACGCCAGCCGTCACCTACACCGACGGCAAGATCGATTGCCCGGCAGAGCTTTGGGGTGGAGCAGCCTGACTCCCCTGACCTGAACACGAAAAAGGGCCACACCATGACTCTCTCGCGCCGGAACATGCTGGGAAGCGGCGCCTCGCTGCTTGCCTTCCCGATGATCGCCAAAAGCCGGATCGCCCTGGCGGCAGGCGGCCCCGCCTTCTCGAAGCGCGCGATCGACGTGGTGAAGGAATCGCTCGTCATCGACATGCTGGCGCCGCTCAAGATCAGCCTCACCGCAGACGCCTACACCCGCCGCCTGACCGACGCCGAAAAGGCCGAGTTTCGCGGCAGCGGTATCACCGGATTCCACAGCGCCTGGGGCCTGGGCGGCCCCGACGCCTTCACCGATGCGCTGGAAAATCTGGCCGCCTGGCAGGGCTTCGTCGGCCGCAACAGCGACGTCTTTACGCTCGTCGGCGAAGTCGAGGACCTCGATCGCGCCAAGGCCCGCGGCCTCTGCGCCGTCATCATGGGCATCCAGAACGCCGAGCATTTCCGCACGGTCGAGGATGTCGCCCGCTTCCATCGCCTCGGCCTGCGCTGTTCGCAGCTCACCTACAACAGCCAGAACATGATCGGTTCCGGAAGCACGGACCGTGTCGACGGCGGCGTCAGCGACTTCGGGGTCTCCATCATCGCCGAAATGGAAAAGGTCGGCATGCTGGTCGACATCTCCCACTGCGGCGACCAGACCAAGCTGGACGGGATCCAGCTCGCCAAGGGCCCGATCGCGATCACGCACAGCAATTGCCGGGCGCTGGTCGATCACCCCCGCACCACCACCGACGAAGCGATCAAGGCGCTCGCCGCAAAGGGTGGGGTGATGGGTATCACCGGCGTCCGCATGTTCATCAAGAAGACCGATCCCACCACCATCGTCGATCTCGTCGATCACATCGATCATGTCCGCAAGCTCACCAGCATCGAGCATGTCGGCATCGGCTCGGACGCCGATCTCAACGGCTATGACGACATGAAGCCCGAAGAATATGCGATCCTGAAATCCTCCTACAAGGCGAGCTACGGCTTCCGCGAGAAGATCGATACAGACGGCTTCGATCATCCGAAAAAGACCTTCACGCTGGCCGAGGAACTGATCCGCCGCGGCTATTCCAACGCCGACATCAAGGCCGTGCTCGGTGGCAATTTCCGCCGCCTGCTCGCCCAGACATGGACGCCCCGCCCGGAAGCAAAAAGCTCGTGACGCGCAGCATCCCCCGCCCCTACCTCCTCTTCCTGGGGGACACGCAAAACCCCAGCTACGCCAAGACGGCCTTTGGCCTCCGCGACTGGGCAGCCGACGACTGCCTTGGCGAAATCGCGCTGCCAACGGCGAGCGTCACCACCGGCCTGCCGCGTCTCTCCCCTGCAGACGCCCGCAAAGCCGGCGCCCGTTCCCTCGTCATCGGCGTCGCCAACGAAGGCGGCGTCATCCCGCCCGCCTGGGTGCCGCTCCTCGTCGAAGCGCTCGACGCCGGCCTTGATCTCGTCAGCGGCATGCACGTCCGCCTGGGCTCCATCCCCGAGCTCGCCGACGCCGCAGCGCGCAACGGCCGCCAGCTGATCGACGTGCGCGTACCCCCCGCCGGGCTTCCCACCGGCAACGGCCGCAAGCGCACCGGCAATCGCCTCCTGACCGTTGGCACCGACTGTGCACTGGGCAAGAAATACACCGCCCTGGCCATCGCCCGCGCCTTCAAGGCACGCGGCGTGGACGCCGACTTCCGCGCCACCGGGCAGACCGGAATCCTGATCGCCGGCGGCGGCATGCCGATGGACGCCGTCGTCGCCGATTTCGAAGCCGGCGCCGCCGAGCAGCTCAGCCCCGATGCGGCGCCCGATCATTGGGACATCATCGAGGGTCAGGGCTCGCTCTTCCACCCGGCCTATGCCGCCGTTTCGCTGGGCCTGCTGCACGGGAGCCAACCTGACCTGTTCATCGTCTGCCACGATCCGGACCGCAGCGAGGTGATGGGCATCGCCGGCCTGCCGCTTCCCACCATAGAGGAGGTGATCGAACTGACGGTGCTGCTCGGCAAGCGCACCAACCCCGCCATCCGCTGTGCCGGGGTCAGCCTCAACACCTCGGCGCTTTCCGAAGCAGCCGCCGAAGCCGTCCTTGCCGCCACCTCCGCGCGTCTCGGATTGCCGGCGGCGGACCCGGTCCGCGGCGGCCCCGCCTTCGACGCCCTCGTCGACGCCTGCCTCGCATGAGCGCCGCCACTTCCAGCTGGTTCCAGCGCTTCCTGCTGCCCGGCTTCGCGCTGAAGGCGGTCATCATCGGCGGCGGCTACGCGACGGGCCGCGAACTCGCCGAATTCTTCCTGCCGCACGGCCCCTGGGGCGGCCTTGCCGGCATGCTCCTCGCCATGCTCATCTGGAGCGGGATCGCCGCCATCACCTTCGCCTTCGCCCGCCATGTCGGCGCCTACGACTATCGCCATTTCTTCCAGAAGCTGCTCGGCCCCGCCGCCTTCCTGTTCGAAATCGCCTACATCATCTTCGTCGTCCTCATCCTCTCCGTCTTCGGCGCCGCAGCGGGCGCCATCGGCGAGGCGATGTTCGGCTGGCCGATCTGGGTCGGCGGGCTGCTTCTGGGGGCAGGCATCGTCGCCACGGTCGCGTTTGGCACCCACAGCGTCGAGGAAGTCTTCAAATATGTCTCGTGGCTGCTTTACCTCACCTACGCGATCTTCCTTGTCCTCGCCCTCACCAGCTTCGGCCACCGCATCAGCGAAGCCTTCGCCATCGCCCCGCCACCTTCCGGCGACTGGGCGCTCGGCGGCCTTACCTATGCCAGCTACAATATCATTGGCGCGGTGGTGATCCTGCCCGTGCTGCGCCACATGACCAGCCAGCGCGACGCCGTCGTCGCCGGCCTTGTGGCCGGGCCGCTCGCCATGCTCCCCGCCATCCTCTTCTTCCTCGGAATGGCCGCCTTCTATCCGGCCATCGGCAAGGAAGCGCTCCCGTCGGACTTCCTGCTGCGTCAGATAAACGTGCCGCTGTTCCACTGGATGTTCCAGGCGATGATCTTCGCCGCCCTTCTCGAAAGCGGCGCCGGCGCCGTCCATGCCATCAACGAGCGCATCGGCAATGCCGTGAAGCGTCCGTTCGGCCCGATCCCGCGCGCCGTATCCGCCGCGCTGCTGATGGCGCTGTGCCTGTTCGTCGCCGACCGCATCGGCCTCATCGCCCTCATCGCCAGCGGCTACCGCCTGCTCGCCTGGATGTTCCTGGCCGTCTTCGTCGCCCCGCTCCTGACCATCGGCCTCTACACCCTGTGGCGCCGCCCCGCGCCGGAGACAAACGCATGAAACATTTCGCCGCCCTCCTGCTGTTCGCAGCCGCCCCCGCGCTGGCGGCACCCCCTGCCGGCTTTGCAGACCGCGTCGAAAAGCTCCGCACAGAGGCCGGCATCCCCGGCATGTCCGTCGCCATCGTCGAGCAGGGGAAGCCGGTGATGGCGCAGGGCTTCGGCGTCCGCAAACTGGGCACGACAGACAAGGTCGATGCACATACGATCTTCCAGACCGGCTCCACGGGGAAGGCGCTCACCGCCGCCGCGCTCGCCCAGCTGGTGGATCAGGGCAAGATCGGCTGGGACGATCCCGTCATCCAGCATCTCCCCTGGTTCCGCATGTACGACCCCTACGTCACCCGCGAAATCACCGTGCGCGATCTCCTCGTCCACCGCAGCGGCCTCGGCCTCGGCGCCGGCGACCTGATGTTCGTGCCGCGCACCTATCTTTCCCGAAAGGAAAGCGTGAAGCGCATCGCCAACATCAAGCCAGCCACCAGCTTCCGCTCCGGTTACGCCTACGACAACATCCTCTACATGGTCGCCGGCCAGCTGATCGAGGAAGTCACCGGTCAGACCTGGGAAGACTATGTGCAGAAAAACCTGCTGGCCGCAGGCGGCATGAAAGACGGCACCACCAGCAAGGAAGGCCGCCTCGCCAACCCCAACCGTGCCCAGCCGCACGCCCGCATGGGGGCGATCCGCGGCGTCGGCCCGCAGGAACCGCTGCCCGAAGGCGACGAGCTCGGCCGCAACGGTGCGCCCGCCGGCGGCATCGCCATGAGCGCCGACGACTGGACCCGCTGGCTAACCGCGCAACTGGCGAAGGGCGCGCTCCCCGAAGGCGGCCGCCTGTTCAGCGAAGCCCAGTCAAAGGAAATGTGGACCCCGGTCGTCCTCCAGCCGATATCCGCCTTCCCCGGCGACCTCGCCGCGCTCACCCCCAATTTCAAGACCTACGCGCTTGGCTGGGATGTCAGCGACTATCGCGGCGTGAAGATCATCTCCCATGGCGGCGCCGTCCTCGGCTCGCAGACGATCACCGCTCTCATTCCGGGCAAGGACGTCGGCTTCGCCCTGCAGATCAACAGCGAAGACGGCTGGGTGCTGCGCGGACTGATGTTCGAGCTGATCGACCATTATCTCGATCAGCCGGCGGCCGGCTGGCCGGAGAAGTTCCAGACCTTCGTGAAGGCCCGGCAGGCAAATGCCGTGAAGCAGCTCGCCGCGCCGAAGACCAAGCCCGCCAAGGTCGGTCCATCCCTGCCGCTCGGCACCTACGCCGGCACCTACCGCGATGCCTGGTATGGCGATGTCGTGATCGGCCAGACCGCCAAGGGCCTCACCATCGATTTCCGCTCCACGCCCGACATGAAGGGCACGCTGGAGCATTACCAATACGATACGTTCGTCACCCGTTTCACCGACAAGGGCATCGAACCCGCCCTTGTCACCTTCGCGCTGGATGCCGACGGCAAGGTCGATCGCGTTTCGATGCAGGTGGAAAATCCCATCGCCGACTTCAGCTGGGATTATAAGGATCTCGATCTCCGTCCGGTGAAAGACATGGCCAAGTGAAGCACGCAGCCCTGATCGCCCTCCTGCTGGCAACCACAGCGCAGGCGGAAACCCTGCACCAGAAGCTGTTCACGCTGGACACCCACCTCGACACCCCCAGCTTCTTCGACGCCCCCGGCTGGGATTTCGCCGCCAGGCATGATCCGGCAATCGATCTCAGCCAGGTCGATCTGCAGCGCATGCAGGCCGGCAACCTCGATGGCGGTTTCTTCGTCATCTACACCGGGCAAGGCCCGCTCACTCCCGAAGGCTATGCAGCAGCCCTCGCCCACGCCCGCAACCGCAGCGACAGCATCGACCGGGTCATGGCGGCGAACAGCAGGGCGATCGGCCTCGCCACCACGGCAGATGAAGCCTTGGCACTGCACAAGGCCGGCAAGCTCGTCGCCTTCAAAAGCATGGAAAACAGCTACCCGCTGGGCGAAGACCTGTCGTTGCTGGCCGAGTTCAAACGCCGCGGCGTTCGCCTCGCGGGCCCTGTGCACGGCGCCAATAATCAGCTTGCCGACAGCTCCGGAGACAAGCCGAAGTGGAACGGCCTCAGCCCGCTCGGCCGCAAATGGGTCGCCGAGATGAACCGGCTCGGTCTGGTGATCGACCCCAGCCACTCCTCCGACGACACGTTCGACCAGCTGCTCGAACTGTCAAAGACACCGCTGCTCCTCTCGCACTCCGGCTCGCGCGATTTCACCGACCTGCCTCGTAACCTCAGCGACGATCGCATTCGCAAGCTGGCGGCAAAGGGCGGCGCCATCTGCGTCACCAGCGTGTTCCTGGCGCCGATGAACATGACTGCCGAGCGCGCAGCCCTGTTCGAAAAGTTCGAGAACATCGAAACCCTCTCGCAGGCCGACCGCGAGGAAATGGCCCGCCAATGGCGCGCGCTCGACCAGCGGGACCCGATCTGGAAAGCCGATTTCGAGCGCTTCGTACAGGCGACGCTGCACGTGCTGAAGGTCGCCGGGCCTGACCATGTCTGCTTCGGCGCCGACTGGGACGGCGGCGGCGGGATCGCAGGGCTGGCCGACATAACGGCCCTCCCCCACGTCACGGAACGGCTGAAGGCGGCGGGCTACAGCGAGGCCGATCTCGAAAAGATGTGGAGCGGCAACATCCTGCGCATCCTGCGCGCAGCAGAGGTAAAATAGCCGCCGGATACAGTTAATGGGTTGAAAACCATTTTCCGTTTTCACCCCGATTTTCAGGTTCGCGTAATTTCCCGGATCGTCTAGATTGTCCGCAAGTCAATCGGCTCCGGTCGGGAAACAACGCATGAAATCTGCCGCAAAGCAAAAGAAGGCATTTCCCCGCGAAACCCCGGGCGACGCGGTCAATCCCGGCGCCGTCCTCCGCCAGATCCGGCAGGAGAAGGACTGGACGCTGGCGCAGGTCAGCGAACGCGTCGGTCTCCCCGTCTCGACCCTCTCCAAGGTCGAAACCGGCAAGATGTCGCTTACCTACGAGAAGTTGCTGAAGCTGAGCAGCGGCCTGGATATCGATATCGCCCGCCTGTTCATGAAGGGTGCGCCCGAACCTGCCTCGCGCTTCACCGGCCGCCGCAGCATTTCCCGCGCCGGCGAAGGACCGCGCATCCGCACCTCTACCTACGAGTATGTCTATCCAGCCGCCGAACTGCTGAACAAATCTCTGAACCCGATGATCATCGACGTGCAGGTGCGTTCGATCGAGGAATTCGGCGACCTGATGCGCCACCCGGGCGAGGAATATGTCCTGGTCCTCGAAGGCTCGCTCGACTTCCACTGCGACCTGTACGCGCCGGTTCGCCTAGAGGCCGGCGATTCCATCTATTACGATGGCGCGATGGGCCATGGCTATGTCGCCGTCTCGGAAGGCCCCTGCCGCATCCTCTCCGTCTGCTCCGCCCGCGACGAGGAACTGAAGCCGCACCTCAACCCGATCGCGGATTGAACCCCAGGCAAAAGTCCACCAGCCGCTCCAGCGCCGGCCCGCCCCGCAACGGATCGGCCGTCGGCAGCCCGAAACGGTCCTCCGTCCGCGCAATCTCCGCCTCGGCCTCTGCCGCGCCCATGCTGCCGGTGTTCAGGCTGATCCCGCCGCACCGGATCGCCGGATTGGTCAGTCGCCCCGCCTGCAGATAGGTATCGATGGCCGCATCCAGCGCCGGCACCGGAAAGTCCGGCCGGCCCAGGATCGCCGTCCGCCCCGGCTGATGGCACAGCACGATGACATCCGGCTGGCTGCCGTGCAGCAGCCCCAGCGTCACCGCCGCATAGCTCGGATGGAACAGCGAACCCTGCCCCTCCACGATATCCCAATGGTTGGCCGCCGCATCCGGGCTCAGCATTTCCGCCGCCCCCGCCACGAAATCCGAAACCACGGCGTCGATGGGGATGCCACCGCCCGCAATCAGGATGCCGGTCTGTCCGGTCGCGCGGAAATCCGCCGCCACGCCCTTCGCCCGCATCACTCGCGCAATCGATAGCGCGGTATATTTTTTCCCCAGCGCGCAATCCGTGCCCACGGTCAGCAACCGCTTGCCCGTGCGCTTCACGCCCGTTCCCACCGGAATGCCGGCCGGCGGCACCCGCACATCGTGCAGCGTCCGCCCAAAGCGCCTCGCGGTCTCCGCCAGCACCACATTGTCAGACAGCCGCCCATGCATCCCGCTGATGATGTCCAGACCCGCTTCCAGAGCCCCGACCAGGGGCGCAATCCAGCTATCCCCCAACTGGCCGCCCGGATGCGCCACGCCGATCACCACCGCGCGTGCGCCCTTGCCCGCCGCCTCGGCTGCGTTCATGCGCGGGAGGCCGGTCGTCAGCAGCGAGCCGGCAAAATCGAGCTCGCCCAGGCAATTCTCGGGCACCCACTGGTGCAGCCCATAGGCGGTCTTGGCAAAGCCCGGCTCGGCGATATCGCCCATGAACAGCAGATAGGGTGTAGGAAGCGTCGTCATGTCCCCCCTCACGACTTGGTCACTGGCGCGCAGGCGCCCTTCAGCACCATGCCCGGACGGGCACCGGTGATCTTGCCGCCGTCCACCACCAGCTGGCCGTTCACCAGCACATAGTCGATGCCCACCGGCGAAATGGTCGGCTCCGCGAACGACGCACGGTCGTCCAGCTTGTCATAGTCGAAGATGGTGATGTCGGCACGAAGCCCCTCGCGCAGCACGCCGCGATCATCCAGCCCCATGCGCGCCGCCGGCCACGAGGTCATCTTGCGCACGGCATCCTCCAGCGTCAGCACCGGCCGCCGCTTCACATATTCGGCAATCGCCCTGGCCGCGTTGCCATAGGCACGCGGGTGCGGCAGCCCCAGCCCGTCGATCTTGCCATAGACCGGAGCGGCGCCGGCATCGCTGCCGATCGAAACCCACGGCCGCTTCAGCGCCGTCTCGATGTCGCGTTCGTCCATCATGAAATAGAGCGCCACGGCGCGTTTCGGCAGCGCCTCCAGCATGATGTCCCACGCCACATCCGCCGGGTCCCTGTTCAGCTGCTTTGCAATCGCCGCGATCGACTGGAAGCGATACGGTTCCCACTTCGGATTGTGCGGATTGGCCAGCACCACCCTGTCCCAGCCGCCCGCCGAATAGACCATGTTGGTCCAGCCCGGCTGCGGTCCGGCGGCCAGGTCCTTCTTCATCCGCTCGCGCTGCACCGGGTCCTTCAGCAGGGCCACCGCCGCATCGAAGCCATTCTCATACACCCAGGTGGGCGCGGTGATTTCCAGCCCGGTCCCGGCAAAGGGATACATGTACATGTCGGCCGCCACATCGACGCCACGCGCCCGCGCCGCGTCGATCAGCTTTACGGCATCCGGCATCATCTTGCCGAAGTTCGGCGCATAGGCGGCCTTCAGGTGGAAGATTTCCACCTTCACCCCGGCCCGCTCGCCGATCTCGATCGCCTCCCGGATGCCGTCCAGCAATCCGGCACTTTCGTCCCGCATGTGCGTTGCATAGATCGCCCGGCAGGGGGCGGCCGCCTTCACGATCTCCACCAGCTCGTCGGTCGTCTGGAAGCTCCCGGGCGGGTAGATCAGCGCCGTTGCCAGCCCCAGCGTGCCGGCGTTCATCGCCGTGCGCACTTTCTCGCGGATCTTCTCCAGCTCCGCGGGCGTCGGCGGAGTCGCCTTGTCTCCGATCACTTCCTCGCGCGCCTGCGTTGCCGAATAATAGGTGCCGAAGTTGATGCTGATGCCCTTCTTCTCCAGCTCCCTGAAATATGCCGCCACTTCGTCAGCCGGCACCGGGGTCCCGCCCTCTCCGGCGATCACCGTGGTAACACCCTGATACAGCTTGTTTTCCGCCAGGCCATTTTCGCGCAGCACCCGGCCCGACTGGTCCATCATGTCGATCCAGCCCGGCGTCACATAACGCCCGGCCGCATCGATCTCGCGCTTGCCCTTGCCCTCTACCTTGCCGATCCTGGCGATCCGTCCATCGACAATGGCAAGATCGCCCGTCACCCACGGGTTCCCGGCGCCGTCCAGCAATCGACCGTTTCGGATCACCACATCATAGGCAGGGCTTTTCGCCGCCAGAGGTGTCGCCAAAGATGTATGCGCAAGAAAGGCAGCAACAAGCGCCGCGCGCAGGTAAGTCCGCATAAGGCCCCTTCCGGTTTCCCCAGACGAATGATTCGACGCTAGCCTAGCGGGCAATTTTCGCATCCGAAAGACAATTTTCCGTTCAGGAAATATGATCGGAAGCCGATGCAACCTGCGCCCATTGGCCGCTAACGCGGCAAACAATCTGCGCCAGAAATTTCAATATCCTGTTGATAAGTATCATTTAAACCAAATCTCCCTCAACCCCGACGGGCCCGTAAAACCGGCCAGGAAGCTGCGTGCAATCGGCAATTATCACTTTCGGAAACAGAAAATTTCTCAGAATCTCTTGACCCATTTCTCCAAACCGAGAATGTTGCAAGGAATCGCGACAAAGTTCGCGAACGCCGACGGGAGGCTCCGCAGATAACGAAGGGGATATGCGATGCACACGGCATTTCAGTTTCAGCCGCGACGCAGCCGGGTTTCGGCACTTCTGGCCACCACGCTTCTGACCACCTTTGCCGCCCCCGCGCTGGCACAGGTGACGGCGACAGCTGCCGAGCAGACCGGATATGACGACATCATCGTCACCGGCTCGCAAATCGCCCGCTCCGGCTTCGATACGCCCACCCCGGTCACCGTCATTGGCGTGGCCGATTTCGAACGCGTCGCCGCGCCCAACATCGCCGACGCGCTGAACCAGCTCCCGGCGCTGAAGGCCAGCGCAACGCCCTCTTCCAGTACCAACCTGTCGAAGATCGCCGGCGCCAACTATATGGACTTGCGCGGTCTCACCTACCTGCGCACCCTCACCCTCGTCGATGGCAAGCGCTATATCCCGGCCTCCCCCGAAGGCGTCATCAACGTCAACACCATCCCGCAGGCGGCGATCAGCTCGGTCGAAGTCGTCACCGGCGGCGCCTCGGCCGTCTATGGCTCCGATGCCGTCGCCGGCGTCGTCAACTTCAAGCTCGACGACAAGCTGCAGGGCCTGCGCGGGAATGCCCAGTTCGGCATCAGCGACTATGGAGACCGCGAGAATTACCTCGCCTCCGTCGCCGCAGGCACCAAATTCGGCGGCGGCCGCGGCCATGTCCTCGTCGGCGCGGAATATGCCAAGTCCAAGGGCGTTCCCCGCGTCGGCAGCCGGCCCTGGGGCGACTAGACCGTCATCAACAACCCCGCCTACACCAGCACCAACAACGAGCCCATGTATATCCTGGTGCCGGATGCCCGCGTTTCCAACGCCGCCTATGGTGGCGTCATCAACAGCGCAGTCGGCCCCAACGGCACGGCGCTTTTGCGCGGCATCCAGTTCCTGGGCAACGGCCAGACAGGTCCGTTCGACTATGGAACCCTCACCACGGCCACGTCGCAACAGGGCGGCAGCGGCGTCAACAACACCAACGATCTCGTGCTGGAACAGCCCTATGAACGCTGGGCCGTGCTGGCCAAGGCCGAATACGAGCTCTCCGACTCCTTCACCCTCTATGGTCGCGGCAGCTACGCCGGCTCGAAGATGATCGGCGACAGCATCATCGGCAACGACCAGATCACCATCCGCAGCGAAAATGTCTTCATCCCCACCCCCGTCCGCGCGATCCTCAACGCCAACCCGGGTATCACCAGTTTCGTCATGGGCCGCTCGCTCAACGATTACGCCCGCGGCTATTTCGATCAGGATGTCTGGTCGTGGCAGGCGGTCGGCGGTGTGAAGGGCAATATCATCGGCTCGTGGAACTATGATTTCGCCCTCACCTACGGGAAGAGCCGCAACAAGACGGTCTTCATGGACAGCCGCAACACCCAGGCCTGGCTCCGCGCCGTCGATGCCGTCGACAACCCGGCCACTCCCGGCGTCGTCGATCCGATCTGCCGCTCGACCATCACCAACCCCGGCAATGGCTGCATCCCGCTCAACCTGTTCGGGGTCATCCAGCCGGGCGAGCAGGCGGCCGCGATCGCCAGCATCCTGGGGCCGTCCGTCCGCGACTGGCATCAGACGCAAACCACCCTCGATTTCCTCGTTCGCGGGGATGTGATCAACCTGCCCGCAGGCGCCGTGGCTTTCGCGGGCGGCATCCATTGGCGCAAGTTCATCAGCGAAACGACGTCCGATCCGATCTCCGCCTCGCGGCCGAACGGCTCCACCGTCTATCGCGTGGGCAACACCATTCCGTTCCGCGGCACGCAGGATGTGGTGGAGGCCTTCGGCGAAGTTCTGATCCCGGTCCTCGCCGACCTGCCCTTCGCCAAGCAGCTCGACCTCAGCCTCGCCGGCCGCATCACCGACTACAAGACATCCGGGCAGGTCGAGACCTGGAAGGTCGGCGTCAACTACGCCGTCACCGATGCCCTGCGCCTGCGCGCCACCCGCTCGCGTGACATCCGCGCGCCAAACATTCAAGAGATGTTCGCCGCCGGGCAGACGCTGATCTATGGTATCAACGACGCTGCCCGCAACGAAAGCTACACCGTCTCCGCCACCCAGGGCGGCAACCCCTATCTGAAGCCGGAAAAGGCCGACACCTTCACGGCAGGCATGGTGCTTTCGCCGATCTCGCAGCTGCGCTTCTCGGTCGACTATTACAACATCGAGATCGAAGGCGCGATCGCCGCCCTCACCGCCCAGCAGATCGCCACGCTCTGCTTCAACGGCGATCAGGCCATCTGCCAGCTGATCACCCGCGAACCCGTCACCGACGGCATCAGCCCGGGCAGGATCACCGGCATGCGCCTTGCACCGGCCAACTTCCAGAGCATCAAGACGAAGGGCGTCGACTTCGAGGCCGCCTACAACTTCCCGCTCTGGAACGGCACCTTCGATATCCGTGTGCTCGCCACCTATGTGAAGCAGCTGGATCTCATCGGCATAGCCGGCTCCACCACCAAGCTCGCCGGCAACATGGCGCAGCCGCTGATCGACGGCGTAAACGGCACACCGCACTGGCGTGGCCAGGCCGTGCTCGGCTACTCCACCGACGCCTTCCGCGCCAACGTAACCGGCCGCTACGTCGGCGGCGGCGTCGTCACGCGCGACTTCATCGCCAGCAAGCCCGACGTGCCGATCACCGATCCGATCAACGCCAAGAACCGGCTCTACATCGATCTCTCGGGCGAAGTCGGCCTGTTCAGCGTCGGCGCAGAGGGCAAGGTCTCGCTCTACGGCGCGATCCAGAACCTCTTCAACACCGATCCGCCGGTCACCGGCTACGACGGCTATGGCGCACCCCGCCAACTGTTCGACCTGATCGGCCGCCAGTACAACATCGGCGTCCGCGTCACGCTCTAGGCATCGAAGCCACGGCCAGAAGAGGAGTTGCAATGTTCCGAATGAAGACGCTGGCCGTGGCTGGCCTGCTCGCAACCGCGGCGATCATCGCCCCGCCGCTGACGGTCGCCGCCCATGCCCAGGCCGGCACCCCCGCCGGACAGGCCGCGCTTGCCGCCCAGTTCGCCAGGCTCGCGCAGCAGACAGACGGCAGCGTCGGCGTCGCCGTGCAAAAGGTCGGCTCGAAGGAGATGATCACCCTCAACAAGGGTGTCACCTACCCTATGGCCAGCACCTTCAAGATCGCGGTGGCCGGCCGCATCTTCGAACGCATCGACAAGGGCGAGCTCAAACTCGACCAGATGATATACGTCGATCCGAAGCTGGTGGTAAATTCCGACGGCATCGCCCGCTTCGCGCCGCATGCGGGTGTGTCGCTGTCGCTGCACAACCTGCTCGAACTGATGTTGACCCGGAGCGACAACACGGCAACCGACGTGCTTACGGCACTCGCCGGGGGCCCGGCGGTGGTGACGGACTGGGTCAAGCGGCAAGGCGTCTCCGGACAGCGCATCGACGCAGACACCGCCCACCTCATTTACCGCGCGCTCGACATCACGCCGGGCCCCGGCACCTTCGCCGAGAACATCCAGGCCGCCTTCAAGGCCGACCCGAGCAAACAGGAACGCGACCAGAAGCGCCTGCCCAACAAGCCCTTCAACGACGACCCGCGAGACGCTTCCACACCCGAAGCCATGGTCCAGCTCCTCCTTGCCATCGAAAGCGGCAAGGCGCTCAGCCCGGCCAGCACCAGGGAACTGCTGGCGATCATGGAGCGCTGCATCACCGGCGAGAAGCGCCTGAAAGGACTTCTGCCCGCCAACACCGTCGTCGCCCACAAGACCGGCACATTGATGAGCATCGCCAACGATGTCGGCCTGATGACCATGCCAGATGGCAGCAAGGTCGCCATCGCCGTCTTCGTGAAGGGCGACACCAAGGGCGTCGAGACGCAGGAGCGCGTCATCGCCGAAATGGCCCGCACCGCCTATAATTACTACGTCCTCGGCGGCCGCTGATGCGCGCGATCTGGGCGGCGCTGCTGCTGGCGGGCGCGGCTCCGCAGGCTCTTGCCCAACCCGCTACGACGCCAACCATCGCCCCTGTCGCGCTGGCGCAGGCCACGGCCGCTATCGAGGCGGCCGCCCAGGCTGAACTGGCCGACAAGCAGATCCCGTCCATCGCCATCGCCCTCATCGACAGGAACGGCACCATCTGTAGCAAGGCCTGGGGCAAGGCCGACACGGCCGGCAAGCTCGCCGCCACCCCGCAAACACTCTACCGCGCCGGCTCCATCAGCAAGCTCTTCACCGACATCGCGGTCATGCGCCTGGTCGAGCAGGGCAGGGTCGACCTCGACGCTCCCGTCACCACCTATCTCCCCGAATTTCGCCCCATCAACCCGTTCGGCGTTCCGATCACCCTGCGCCAGTTGATGACTCATCGCAGCGGCCTCGTCCGCGAACCGCCGCGCGGCCACTATTTCGATTATGCAGCGATGGGCCAGCCTGACGCCGTCGCCAGTCTCAACGAAACCACCCTTGTCGCGAAACCCGGCAGCGTCACCAAATACTCCAACGCCGGCATCGCCGTGGTCGGCGAAGTCGTCGCCCGAGTCACCGGCCTGCCCTACGAACAGGCCGTCTCCAGACTTGTCCTGGAACCGCTGGCGATGGGTGCCAGCGGCTTCAGCCTCGCCGCCCTCAAATCCCCGGTCGCCAGCTCGCAGATGGCCTCCTTCGACGGCGGCCGCTGGGAGGCCCCGCCGCTGGAGCTCGGCACGCCCGCCGCCGGCAGCCTCTACACCAGCGCCACCGACCTCGCCCGCTTTGCCCAGGCCATGCTGAACGGCGGCAAGCCCCTGCTCACCCCCGCCAGCGTCAGCGAAATGTGGCGCGAGCAATATACGCCCGCAGGCGGCCGCCGCTTCGGCCTTGGCTTCGCGCTTGGCGAACTGGACGGCAAGCGCACGGTCGGCCACGGCGGCGCCGTCTATGGCCACGTCGCCGACCTCCGCCTCCTGCCCGAAGCAGGCCTCGCGACGGTGGTGCTCGCAACCGTCGATTCCAGTCCGGTAGCCGGCCGCCTCGGCAGCTTCGCACTCCGCACCCTGCAGGCCGCCCGACAGGGAAAACCGCTCCCGATCTGGCAACGCACCACCGCCATAACCGGCGACGAGGCCGTGCGCCTCTCCGGTCGCTATGTCGACGGTGCGGACAGCGTCAACCTCCGCATCTTCGACGGCGGCCTCGTCCTGGACGCCCCCGAACGCGCAGCGGAAGTGCGCAAGCTCGGCGCCAATTTTGTCCTCGATGACGTCCAGCTTTTCGACGACAAACTGGCCTTTGCCGCCAACACGGTCACGCTCGGCAACCGCACCTACCGGCGCGCCGAATGGCCCCGGCCGAAACCGCCCGAACCGGAACTTGCCGCACTGATCGGTGAATATGGCTGGGATTACAACGTGCTGCGCATCTACGAGCGCGACGGCAAGCCGTATGTCCGCATCGAATGGACCGATTGGCTACCGCTAACGCGCCTCGCCGCAGACCAGTATGCCTTCCCCGCGGATCGCGGCCTTTATCCGCTGGAATCCCTGAAGTTCGAGCGCGACTCCAACGGCAAGGTGACGGCGGCCATGCTAGGCGCCATCCGCTTCCGGCGTCGTGATTTCGGCGCCGACGCGGAGGCGATGATCCGCGCGGCGATGAACACCGGCATCGACAGCCTGCGCGCCAACGCGCAGAAGGCCACGCCGCCCGTCGAACCGCCAAAGCCCACAAACCTCACCCCGCTCGCCAGCATCGATCCGACCCTCCGTTTCGATATCCGTTATGCCACGACCAACAATTTCATGGGCAAGCAGATCTACGAACAGCCCGGCGCCTTCCTGCAGCTATCCGCAGCCCAGGCCGTGGGCCGCATCCACCGGAAGCTGCAGCAGCAGGGCTTTGGCCTGCTTATCCACGACGCCTATCGCCCCTGGTATGTCACGAAGATGTTCTGGGACGCGACGCCCGAAGCAAACCGCATGTTCGTCGCCGACCCGTCGAAAGGCTCCCGCCACAACCGCGGTGCGGCCGTCGACCTGACCTTGTTCGATCTCGCAACGGGCAAACCCATCGTCACCACCGGCCGCTACGACGAATTTTCCAGCCGTTCCTACTCCAACTATGTCGGCGGCTCCGACGAACAACGCTGGCTGCGCGAGGTGTTGCGCAACGCGATGGAAGGCGATGGCTTTACCGTCTATCCGCAGGAATGGTGGCACTTCGACCAGATCGGCTGGGAACGCTACCCGATCGGCAATGCCCGCTTCAGCGAGATCACCCCAAAAGCGCCCTGACCCGCGCCTTCAGGTCCGCCTCTGGCCGTGCACCATAATGCTCGATCACTTCGGCGGCCGCGATGGTTCCCATCACTGCGCAGGATTTCAGGTCACGCCCCTGGGTGAAGCCCGAAAGGAACCCGGCCGCAAACAGATCGCCAGCCCCGGTCGTATCCAGCACGCGCACGGCGGGCGTGATCGGCACTTCCGAGCGGCCCGAGCCGTTCACCACCACGGCACCCTTTTCGCTCCGTGTCACCACGGCCAACGGCACGATCGCCGCAAGTCCGGCCACCGCGGTCTCGAAATCGTCGGTCTGGAACAGGCTTTTCGCTTCGTTCTCATTGGCGAAGGCGATGTCCACCAGCCCCGCCTGCATCATCTCGATGAACTCGGCGCGATGCCCTTCCACGCAAAACACATCCGACAGCGTCAGCGCCACCTTGCGGCCGTGCGCGTGGGCAATTGCCTTCGCCTTGCGGATGGCGCGGATCGGCGCCGGCGGATCCCACAGATAGCCCTCGAAATAGGTCACCTGCGCGGCCTTCACCATTGCCTCGTCGACGTCGCCCTCGTCCACTTCCTGGCAAGAGCCGAGATAGGTGCTCATCGTCCGCTGTGCGTCGGGCGAAACCACGATCAGGCACTGCCCGGTAGGCGGGCCGTCGGTTGCCGCCGGGGTGCGATAATCCACGCCCGACGCGCGGATGTCATGCGCAAAAACCTTGCCCAGCTGGTCGTCGGAAACCCGCCCGATGAACGCAGCACGCCCGCCCAGCGCCGCGATTCCCGCCGTCGTATTCGCGGCAGACCCGCCCGAAATCTCCCGCCCCGGCCCCATCTTCGCATACAGCGCGGCCGCCTCATCGGCGGAGATCAGCCGCATGGAGCCCTTTGGAATCCGGTTGGCTTCCAGAAACTGGTCGGGGTGCGAAACGATGACGTCAACAATGGCATTGCCGATGGCGAGAACGTCGAAACTGTCAGCCAAGTGGGGCTCCTAGTGCGCTAAGGCGTGCGGGAAGGCGTTTTGGCGCCGCTAGCATCGGCAGCGCCCACTGGCTAGAGCGGCACATATGTCGCGCCTTCCCCTCCCCCTTCTCGCACTCGCCCTCCTCGCCGGATGCGCCACCACGCCGGCTGCAGTGGTGCAGGCGCCGCCTCCGCCACCGCCAGGCATGGAGCAGCTTCTCGGCCAGCCGGCGGAAACGGCAACCAAGCTGCTCGGCACGCCCCGCCTCGACCGCCGCGAAGGCCCCGCCCGCCAGCTGCAGTTCACCGGCGGCTGTGTCCTCGATGTCTATTATTATCCCGGCGTCGGCACCGTGCCGGTCGCCACCCATGCCGACAGCCGGCTGGCAGACGGCCGCGATTTCGCGCCGGGCGAATGCCTGCAGATGCTGATCAACGCCCGCAAGGTGGCCGTCACCCCCGTCCCTCCGGCACCGGCGCCCCCGAGGAAACCGGTCCGCAAGCGCAGCTAACGCTCCCGGCGTATCCGCACCGCCAGCGCGTGCGCCGCCAGCCCCTCGGCATCGGCCAGCGTTGCGGTCGCTTCGCCCAGCGCCGCCAATCCTTGCGCTCCGGCATCCAGCCAGGTCGTCCGCTTCATGAAATTATGCACCCCCAGCCCGCCGGAAAACCGCGCGCGGCGACCGGTCGGCAGCACATGGTTCGGCCCGCCGATATAGTCGCCCACCGGTTCCGGTGTATGCGCGCCCAGAAAGATCGAGCCGGCATGGCGGATGGCGGCAAACATCGGCGCCGGGTCTGCCAGCATCAGCTCGACATGTTCCGCCGCCAGCGCATCGGCGAGCGCTGCCGCTTCGGCCAGCTCATCCACCACGATCACGGCGCCATAGGCATCCCAGCTCTCCCGGGCGACCGCTTCGGTCGCCAGCGTCGGAAGCAACCGCTCCACCCACTCCACCACGGCATCCGCCAGGGTCGCGCTGTCGGTAATCAGGATCGATTGCGCCACCGGGTCATGCTCCGCCTGCGACAACAGGTCGGCGGCAATCCAGTCCGCCCGCGCCGAGGCATCTGCAATCACCAGAATTTCGCTGGGTCCCGCCACCATATCGATGCCGACGGTGCCGTAAAGCTGCCGCTTCGCCTCGGCGACCCAGGCATTTCCCGGACCCACGATCATGTCGCACTTCGGCAAGGGCGTGGTGCCGAACGCCAGGGCCGCAATCGCCTGCGCCCCGCCGATCCGATAGATGCGCGAAACCCCGGCCAGCTCGGCCGCCAGCATTGCCAACGGGTTCAGCCGACCGTCCGGCGTCGGCGTCACCATCACCAGCTCGTCCACGCCCGCCACCTGCGCCGGAATCGCATTCATCAGCACCGAAGACGGATAGGCAGCCCGCCCGCCCGGCACATAGAGCCCCGCCCGCTCGACCGGAGTCCAGCGCCAGCCGGCCTTCACGCCGGTCGCATCCGTGTAGCTGCCATCGGCGGGCTTCTGCGCCGCATGGAAGGCACGAATGCGTGCAGCCGCCAGCTCCAGGGCCTCGCGGTCGGCCGCCGGCACCCGCGCCACTGCCGCCCGCCGCTCGCTGTCGCGCACCTCGACGCTGTCCCGCGTGATATCCACGCGATCGAACCGCCGCGTCAGATCGGCAACCGCCGAAAATCCCTCGCCGCGGATCCGCTCCAATATGGCCGCCACCTGTCCGCCTACGCCCCGGTCAGGCTCCCGCGTATCGGCCACCAGCGCTGCAAAGCGCGCCGCGAAATCCGTGGTCCCGCCATGCAGCCGCTGCATCAGGCCGCCACCCGCGAACGAAAGGCGTCGACCAATTCGGTCACCGCCCCCATCGTCTTGAAGGCCGCCCGATTCACTACCAGCCGCGACGTCACCTCCAGGATGATCTCGCGTTCCACCAGCCCGTTCTCCTTCAGCGTCTTGCCGGTGGAGACCAGATCGACAATGCGCGGCGCCAGCCCCAGAAGCGGCGCCAGCTCCATCGCCCCGTTCAGCTTCACGCACTCCGCCTGGATGCCCTGCGCGGCATAATGCGCCGCCGTCAGATGCGGATATTTCGTCGCCACCCGCACATGGCTCTCGGACACAATGGGCGGCGTCCCAGCCGGCTCCGCCACTGACAAGCGGCAACGCCCGATCCCCAGATCCACAGGCGAATAGAGCTCGGAATAGGCAAATTCCGCCAGCACATCATTGCCGACGATGCCGATCTGCGCCGCACCAAAGGCCACGAAGGTCGCCACGTCGAAACTGCGCACGCGGATCACCGAAACGTCGGGCCGATTGGTGGCAAACTTCAGCGCCCGGCTGTCCTCGTCGAACAGCGCCGGTTCCGGATGCACCCCCACCTCCGCCAGCAGCGGCAGGGCTTCCTTCAGGATTCGGCCTTTCGGCAGGGCGATCACAAGTGGTGTCATAGCGCCGCGGCCTATGCCGGGCTTCAAGGCTTGCGGCAACCGCGCTGGACGGTTATATGCCCAATCAATTCCTGACAGCTAAGCCTCACAGGAACCTCCAGCCAACCGGCTGCGGGGCCAACCGGGGCATTGCCGAGTCGGGCCTGTGGAGCAAAAATGGCCGATATCAAGCGCATTACCCAACTGATCGAACCCGTCGTGACCGACGCCGGCTTCGACCTGGTGCGCGTGGCGCTGATCGAAGGCCCCAGCCTTACGCTGCAGATCATGCTGGAGGACCCCGCCACCGGCCAGATGAAGGTTGATGACTGCGCCCGCGTCTCGCGCAGGATTTCCCTGCTGCTGGACGAAGCCGACCCGATCGAGAGCGAATATATGCTCGAGGTATCGTCACCCGGCATCGATCGCCCGCTGACCCGCCTGAAGGATTATGATCGCTGGGCCGGCCACGACGCCAAGATCGAGCTGGCCGACGGGCTGCAGATCAACGGCGCAGACCGCAAGCGCTTTCAGGGGCCGCTGCTGGGCACCTCCGGCGAAGACATCCGCATCAATGTCGAAGGCCTCGGCGAAGTCGCCCTGCCCTTCGCTGCGATCCGCACCGCCAAGCTGATGCTGACGGATCGCCTGATTGCCGAAACCGTGCCACACCTCACCGAGGAAGGCGCAGATGAAATCGAAGAAGAAGACGAGGCCGACCTGAACACCGGCGAGCCTGCAAACGACCTGAAGAACTGAGGACCGAAACAGATGAATCCGATTGCCGCCAACAAGGCCGAACTCATCGCCATCGCCGACGCAGTTGCGCGGGAAAAGTCCATCGATCGCATGATCGTGATCGAAGCGATGGAAGAAGCGATCCAGCGCGCCGCTCGTGCCCGCTATGGCGCCGAAAACGACATCCGCGCGAAGATCGATCCGCGCGGCGGCGATCTGCGCCTGTGGCGCGTCCTCGAAGTCGTTGAAGAGCCGGAAGATTATTTCAAGCAGATCAGCCTCGTCGATGCCCGCGAAAAGGAAAAGGACGCCGCTCTCGGCGACTTCATCGTCGATCCGCTGCCCCCCATCGAATTCGGCCGCATCGCCGCGCAGGCTGCCAAGCAGGTCATCGTCACCAAGGTCCGCGACGCCGAGCGCGAGCGCCAGTACGAAGAGTATAAGGACCGCCAGGGCGAGATCATCACCGGTCTCGTGAAGCGGGTGGAATTCGGCCACATCGTCGTCGATCTCGGCCGTGCCGAAGGCGTCATCCGCCGCGACCAGCAGATCCCGCGCGAAGTGCTTCGCGTCGGCGACCGCGTGCGCAGCCTCATCACCATCGTCCGCCGCGAGAACCGCGGGCCGCAGATCTTCTGCTCGCGCGCCCATCCGGACTTCATGAAGAAGCTGTTCGCGCAGGAAGTGCCGGAAATCTATGACGGCGTCATCGAGATCAAGGCCTGCTCCCGCGATCCGGGCAGCCGCGCCAAGATCGGCGTGCTCAGCCACGACAGCTCGATCGACCCGGTCGGCGCCTGTGTCGGCATGCGCGGCAGCCGCGTCCAGGCCGTCGTGCAGGAACTCGCCGGCGAAAAGATCGACATCATCCCCTGGTCGCCCGATACCGCGACCTTCGTCGTCAACGCCCTGCAGCCGGCCCAGGTCTCCAAGGTGGTCATCGACGAGGAAGACAGCCGCATCGAAGTCGTCGTTCCTGACGACCAGCTCAGCCTGGCAATCGGCCGCCGCGGCCAGAACGTGCGCCTGGCCGGCCAGCTGACCGGTCACCAGATCGACATCATGACCGAGGCCGCCGAAAGCGAGAAGCGCCAGAAGGAATTCGTCGAGCGCTCCGAGCTGTTCGAAAAGGAGCTCGAGCTCGACGAAACGCTGGCCCAGCTGCTGGTCGCCGAAGGCTTCACCAGCCTCGAGGAAGTGGCCTATGTCGAAACCGAGGAACTTGCCTCCATCGAGGGCCTCGACGAAGATGTCGCAGCCGAGCTGCAGAGCCGCGCCACCGAAGCGCTGGAGCGCCGCGAATCCGGCTATCGCGAAGCCCGCCGTGCGCTCGGTGTCGAGGATGCGCTGGCGGAAATCCCCGGCCTCACCGAGGAAATGCTGGTCCGCCTCGGCCAGAAGGGCATCCGCACGCTCGACGATCTCGCCGACCTCGCCACCGACGAGTTGATCGGCAAGGGCGACAAGCGCCGCGAGATCGCCCCGGGCTTCCTCGCCAGCTTCAACATCTCGCTCGACGACGGCAACGCCATCATCATGGCCGCCCGCAAGCATTGGTTCGACGAAGAGGAAAGCGCCGTATAATGCAGCCCACCCTCTTCCTCGCAGTCGCGGAGGGCGCGTCAGCGGACGACCCCATAAACAGGGAGGACGCTAACGCGTATGTCCTCCAATGACACCCCAGATGCGACTGTAGAGCCTGCATCCCCCGCTCGGGCAACGCCCGACGGTGGGAAAGGCGCATCCGCGCCGGAGCGGAAGTGCATCCTTACGGGTGCGCATGGCGAACGTGCGCAGTTGATCCGTCTTGCCCTCGGGCCAGACGGTGCTGTCTGGCCCGATCTCGGCGCCCGCCTGCCCGGACGCGGCGCCTGGATCTCGCCGGATCGCGCGGCGCTTGAAACGGCAATCGCAAAGGGCAGGCTGAAGGGCGCGCTCGCTCGCGCCTTCAAGGAAGCGGCAACCGTCCCCGACGATCTCGCCCAGCGCATCGCCGACGGGCTGGAAAGGCGTGCGCTCGACCGGCTGGGACTCGAACATCGCGCCGGGCACCTTATATTCGGCTCGGAGAAACTTATCGAATGGGCCCGCGCCGGCCGTCTTTACCTCGTCCTGCACGCAACCGATGCGGCCGACGACGGGGTGGGCAAGCTGGAACAGGCGCTCCGGAGCGGCGCAAGAAATACCGAAAGCGAACCAGCTGAGGCCATTCGCCTCCCCGCGGGTCGCGATGCCTTGTCTCGGGCCCTCGGGCGTGAGAATATCGTGCATTCGGGCGTAACTGATGGCAAGGCGGCGGCGCGGATCGCAACAGAGGTTGCGCGCTGGGCTGCCTTCATTGGCAAGACAGAACATGCAAGCGACGACCGGGACATGCCCGGGCGGCGAAACGACGAAGGACGGGAATGAGCGAAGACGAAAAGCCGAAGCTGGGCCTCAAGCCGCAACTCGGCGTCAAGCGCACCACGGAAGTGAGCCAGGTGAAGCAGAGCTTCAGCCACGGCCGCACGCACAAGGTGGTGGTGGAAACCAAGAAGGCTCGCGTATTCCGCAAGCCCGGAGACCCGGCCCCGACCGAGTCCGAAGTCGACGTGCTCGAAGCCGAGGACGAGGCCAGCGCCCTCGCGCCTGCACCTGCGGCTGCACCTGCACCCGTTGCTGCCCCCGCCGCCCCGGCCCAGCCCGCCATGCCCGTCGCACCGCCGCCGCCGTTCGTGGTGGTGAAGGACGAGCCCGTCGCCAGGGAACAGCCCCGACCCGCGCCCAAGGCCGAGCCCGAAGCCAGGCCGGTTGCAGAAGCCGCTGCGCCCGAGCCCGCGGCAGAAGCCGCCGCGGCGCCGGCACCGGAACCCGTTGCCGAAGCGCCTGCGCAGCCGGCACCTGCACCTGAGCCGGTTGCAGCAAAGCCCGTTGAAGCTCCGAAGCCGGCGCCAAAGCCGGCCCCTGCGCCGATCCCGCAGAAGCCGGAACTGACGGCTGTGCAGAAGGCCCTGCAGAATCCGAAGCTTACGCCGCGCGAACGCACGCAACTGATGATGCGTCTCGCCGAGGAAGAGCGTCTCCAGCGCGCCGAGGAAGTCCGCATCCGCGAAGACCGCGCGCGCGCGGAAGCCGCCGAAGCCGAAGTCCTCCGCTTGGAGGAAAAGGCCCGCGTCGAGGCCGAGGAGGCCGCCCGCGCAGCCGAGGAAGCCAGGCGCGCCGCCGAAGCCCCCCCCGCCCCGGCACCTGTCGAGGACGAGGAAGAGCGTCCGCGCGGTGCCGTCGCCGGCCGTCCGTCGCTCCGCCGCCCGCCGGAGCCTGCAAAGCCTTCGCGCAACCCGCGCGAAGAGCAGCGCCGCCAGGGCAAGCTCACCGTCACCCGCGCGCTGGGCGACGACGACGGCCGCACCCGTTCGCTCGCCTCCATGCGCCGCGCCCAGGAAAAGCAGAAGCGCTCCGCCCATGGCGGCGGCGCGGCTGCGACCGCACGCACGCCGCGTGAAGTGCAGGTGCCTGAATCGATCACCGTGCAGGAACTTGCGAACCGCATGGCGGAACGCGGCGCCGATCTGGTGAAGGCACTGTTCAAGATGGGCATGCCGACCACGATGAACGAGTTCGTCGATCAGGATACGGCCGAGCTGCTGGTCACCGAGTTCGGCCACATCATCAAGCGCGTGTCGGATTCAGACGTCGAAATCGGCATCGAGGGCGACGCCGACCGCGTCGAAGACCTGCAGCCGCGCCCGCCGGTCGTCACCATCATGGGCCATGTCGATCACGGCAAGACCTCGCTGCTGGATGCCCTGCGCGGCACCGACGTGGTGAAGGGCGAAGCCGGCGGCATCACCCAGCACATGGGCGCCTATCAGGTGACGTTGAAATCGGGCGAGAAGATCAGCTTCCTCGACACCCCCGGCCACGAAGCCTTCACCGAAATGCGCGCCCGCGGCGCGCAGGCGACCGACATCGTCGTGCTGGTCGTCGCCGCCGACGACGGCATCAAGCCGCAGACGATCGAGGCCATCAACCACGTCAAGGCGGCCGGCGTTCCGATGATCGTCGCCATCAACAAGATGGATAAGCCCGGCGCAGACGCCAACCGCGTCCGCACCGAGCTGCTGCAGCACGACATCCAGGTCGAGGAAATGGGCGGCGAAGTGCAGGACGTCGAAGTCTCTGCGCTGAAAAAGACCGGCCTTGACGAACTGGCCGAGAAGATCCTGCTGCAGGCCGAGATCATGGAGCTGACCGCCAATCCCGACCGGATGGCCGAAGGCATCGTCGTCGAAGCGAAGCTCGACAAGGGCCGCGGCCCGCTCGCCACCGTGCTGGTGAAGCGCGGCACGCTGCGCACCGGCGACATCTTCGTCGTCGGCGTCGAGTGGGGCAAGGTCCGCGCCCTCGTCAACGACAAGGGGCAGACGATCAAGGAGGCAGGCCCGTCCATGCCGGTCGAGGTGCTCGGGCTTTCCGGCGTGCCGCAATCGGGCGACATCCTTTCGGTCGTCGAAACCGAAGCCCGCGCCCGCGAAGTCGCCGACTATCGCCAGCAGGTCGCGCTAACCAAGCGCACCACCTCGGCACCTGCCAGCCTCGAAACCATGTTCGCCGGCCTCGCCGACAAGAAGGCGGTGGAATTCCCCGTCGTCGTCAAGGCCGACGTGCACGGCTCCACCGAAGCCATCGTCTCGGCGCTCAACAAGCTGTCGACCGACGAGATCAAGGTCCGCGTGCTGCACTCCGGCGTCGGTGCCATCACCGAATCCGACGTGACGCTGGCCAGGGCCTCGGGCGCCGTCATCATCGGCTTCAACGTCCGCGCCAACGCCAAGGCCCGCGAAGCCGCCCATGCGGGCAGCGTGCCGCTGAAATACTATGACATCATCTACGACCTCATCGACGAGGTGAAGGCCGGGATGGCCGGCAAGCTTGGGCCGGAGTATTTCGAGAACGTCGTCGGCCGCGCGGAAGTCCGCGAAGTCTTCCAGGCCGGGAAGTTCGGCAAGGCAGCCGGCTGCCTCGTGGTCGAAGGCTTCATCCGCCGCAACCTCAAGGCGCGCGTGCTGCGCGAAGATGTCATCGTCTACACCGGCTCCATCGCCTCGCTGCGTCGCTTCAAGGACGACGTCACGCAGGTCGAAAAGGGCTATGAATGCGGCATCGGCCTGGAGAACTTCCAGGACATCCAGCAGGGCGACGTCATCGAGACGTTCGAGGTCGAGGAAAGGCTCCGCACGCTGTGACGCGGAGCGGACCATCCAGCCATGAAGCGTAGTGGAGACAAGAAGGCCGGCTCCTCGGTCCGTACGCTGAAAGTCGGCGAGGCCATGCGCCACATCCTCGCCGATCTTCTCGCGCGTGGAGACATCCAGGACGATGTGCTGGCAAAGCACATCGTCTCTGTCTCCGAAGTCCGCGTCTCGCCGGATCTCCGGCACGCAACCGCCTTCATCATGCCGGTCGGCGCCAGCGAAGACGAGCAGACGACAGTGCTGAAGGCGCTGAACAGCCACGCCAAGCGCCTGAAGGGCGAAGTCGCCCGACGCGTGAACACCAAATATGCCGCCGAAATCCACTTCAAGGTGGACGACAGCTACGCCGAGGCCGCGCGCATCGACGCCTTGCTGCGTATGCCGCGCGTTTCCCGCGACCTCGAAGGCCGAGCTCCGCCGAGTATCGCCGAAGAAGACTAGCCCGCTGCGGGCGCTTCCGGCTGCGGCGCGGGCTTCATCGGCTGGAACCGCCCCAGGTTGCACGTAGGCCCGTTCGGTCCCGGGCCGGGCGTCACCACCGTGATCGAATTCAGGCTGCACAGCTGCCCGGCGCGCGAATTGTGCCGGATGGCATTTCCAAAGGTCAGCCCACTGCAGCGCTGCGGCAACTCGTTGCGCCAGATCCGGCGGCTGTTCTGCTGAAAATCGATGGTGCGGTCATCGATCACCCGCATGGAGCGGATATTGTGGGTGCTGATGCAGTTCACGCTCGGTCCGTCAGGCACCCAGACGGTGCGATTGGAGGCATCGCCCCCGCCCGCACAAGCCGCCAGAAATACCGCAGTCGATAAAATACCCAGACGTTTCATATGCATCCTCCCCCCTCGGGTGAACTATACTAACACCCCTAGCGGCAGGAGAAAGCCGAAATCAGCGTGTCGGCACAGGCGCTTCGCCTGAATAATCATAGAAACCGCGCCCGGATTTCCGCCCGAACCAGCCGGCTTCCACATATTTGCTCAACAGCGGCGCCGGCCGATATTTCGGGTCACCGGTCGCCTTTTGCATCACCAGCATGATCGCGTGCAGCGTATCCAGCCCCACGAAGTCCGCCAGTGTCAAAGGCCCCATCGGGTGGTTGGCGCCCAGCCTGAGGCCGGTGTCGATGTCCACCACGCTCCCCACGCCTTCGCCCAGCGCAAAGATCGCCTCGTTCAGCATGGGGCACAGCACCCGGTTCACGATGAAGCTCGGGCTGTCCTCCGAAACGATCGCCGTCTTCCCCAGCGTGCCGATATAGTCCCGCGCCGCTGCCCGCGTCGCATCCGACGTCGCCAGCCCGGGAATGATCTCCACCAGCTGCATCACCGGAACCGGGTTGAAGAAGTGCAGCCCCAGGAAGCGGTCGGGCCGATCGGTCGAAGCGCCCAGCATGGTGATCGAAATCGACGAGGTGTTGGTCGCCAGCAGCGCATGCGGTGCCAGCGTCAGCCCGGCGAAGATCTTCTGCTTCAGCCCTTCATTCTCGGTCGCTGCCTCGATCACGAAGTCCGCATCGGCCAGCCCGGCCGTATCGCCCGCTGGCGAAATCCGCGCCAGCGTCGCGGCGGCAGCCGCTTCCTCCAGTGTTCCTTTCGCAACCTGCCGCGCCAGCAGCTTCTCAATCCCGGCCTTGCCCTTTTCAGCCCGATCCAGCGCCACATCGGTCAGCACCACCTGATGCCCGGCCGCAGCCGAAACCTGCGCAATTCCCGCGCCCATCATCCCCGAACCGATAACGCCGACCTTCATCGCCATACTCCCGTTGCTGCGCTGCAGCGGGGTTAGCGGCCGCTCAGGCCTGCCGCAATGGGAAAGCCGGCGGGGCCACGCCCGCCGGCCGCTCCATTCAGGCCGCCAGCGCCCGCTTCCGGCGGGCCATGCCGCCCACCAGCCCGAAGCCGGCGATCAGCATTGCCCAGGTCGCCGGTTCCGGCACACCCAGCACGCCAAGGTCGGCGCCGTTCACCTTGAACACATAGGCATAGGTATCGATCAGCGAATAGCCGTCCGGGCACAGCTCGTTCAGCGCCACGTCGATGGACGAGCCCCCTTTGCCAGTGGTGCAGCGGTTGAACTGCACGCCTTCACCCGTCTGCGTGACGGAGAAATCGTTGTCGGTCACCACGACGAAGCTATAGCCGCCCTCGATCCGTGGCCCGATGGCAATGCCTTCCATCTTCTCGGTCACGGTGATGCCATTGGCCTCCAGCTGCGCCTGGATATCCAGCCACAAGGTTTTGGAAACTGGCACCACGCTCCCGGGCAGGGTGTTGGTGCCGGCCAGGCTTTCGTTCGTCACATCGGTCGCGCCAGCGAGGTCCACCAGATAGACACGCTTCGAGCCCGGCGAGTTGGCGGCCGTCGGATCGTCGACTCCCAGCCCCCGATTGTCGCGTTCGAGTACCAGAAACTTGCCGTTATCCAGCGCGATGATGCCGGAAAGGCCGATGTTGCGGCCCTATGCGTTGGGGCCGAATTCCTCGCCGGGCACGCGCGTGTTGATCGAGGCTACGCTTTCCAGTTGATAGATGAACTGGCCCGTCGAAGTGCCGGTGGCCACATCATAGGCGACGATCCGCACATTCTGGCTGCGGCGGCCATCGGGGTTGCCCTCATTCACCAGCGGATCCTGCAGCACCGCATAGACTGTCTTGCCGTCCGGAGAGATGGATATGCCCTCAAAACCCCGATTATCCTGTCGACCCGTGCGGATGGTCGGCCGCCCATCGACGAAGTTCGGCGTGCCGCCGGCTTCCTTGGGCAGCAGGTTACCAGGCGTCGCAAAGGCGCGAATGAAATTTCCGTCCTTGTCGAACTCATACACCGAAGGGCCATATTCGTCGGCCACCAGGAAGTTGCCGTTCTTCAGCACGACAAGACCTTCCGGATCGAACGACAGCCCCAGCACGGATGCATCGCCCTGCGGCGCCAGGCGCGGGTTCAGGCCGGTGAAGGGTTGACCATCCTTCTTGAACACCACCGTCTTCAGCAGCACATAGCCGCCCACGCTGCCATCGGCCGCGATATCGAGCGAAAAATTGTGGACGCGGGGGGCGAAGTCGATCAACCCACCGCCGGGGCCGCGATCGGTATTGCCCCAATAGCTGTTGGTCTTGCTATCATACCAGAGATCGGACCCGATGGAGAGGCGATTGCCGCCGAAGGCCGGATCCATGCCGGAAAGGTCTGTCGCATTGCCGGCAAAGCTGGTGCTGCCGGTATAGACGATGGCAGACATGGCCGGCGCGGCGAGCGAGGTGAACAGCGCGAGCGCAAGCCCGCCGATCGTGGAACGAAGCATGTAGATCCCCCCAATTGGATGTCAGGATGACAATTGGCGTCGCCCGCATGCGCTTGCACGGTTAAGATTCGTTGACGTTATTGTGTCCGCTGGATGACGGCGCCCTTTTGTCCGGCTTGCATGTTGCAACCGCAAGCGTCGACCGCAGCCAATTCGCGACAGGGTTCACCCCGTCCGAGAGGCCACCCTGCAGACGGAAAAGGCCGCCCGCCCGGCCAATCAGGATCCGCCGGCTGGATCCGGGCAGCCGTCGACAAGGCCAGCGCCTGCCACAGGCAGCGCGCCGGCAACTTCCTGCCGCCCATCGATCAGGCGGCGGGTAAGATCCATTACAGCTTCGAGGTCAGTTCGGGCACCAGCGTGAACAGGTCGCCCACCAACCCGAAATCCGCCACCTGGAAGATGGGGGCTTCCTCGTCCTTGTTGATGGCGACGATGGTCTTCGAGTCCTTCATCCCCGCCAGGTGCTGGATGGCGCCGGAAATACCGACCGCCACGTACAGCTCGGGCGCGACGATCTTGCCGGTCTGCCCCACCTGATAGTCGTTCGGGGCATAGCCCGCATCGACCGCTGCCCGCGAAGCACCAACGGCCGCGCCCAGCTTGTCGGCCAGCGGGTCGATGAACTCGTGGAACTTCTCGGACGAACCCAGCGCCCGGCCGCCCGAGACGATGATCTTCGCAGCCGTCAGTTCCGGACGCGCCGAAACCGTCAGCTCGGCACCCTTAAAGCTCGAAAGCCCGGCGTCGCCAGCACCCGAAACCGCCTCGACAGCAGCCGAACCGCCGCCACCGGCCTTCGCAAAGGCCGTTCCGCGAACGGTGATCACCTTCTTGGCGTCGGAAGACTTCACCGTCGCAATCGCGTTCCCGGCATAGATCGGCCGGGTGAAGGTATCCGGCCCCTCGACAGAGAGGATTTCCGAAACCTGCGCCACGTCCAGCGCCGCCGCCACGCGCGGCAGGATGTTCTTGCCACGCGAAGTCGCCGGCGCCAGCACGGCATCATAGCCGGCCATCAGCCCGACGATCAGCGGCGCCACATTCTCCGCCAGCGCATCGCCATAGGCGGCGTCGTTGGCCAGCAGCACCTTGGAAACGCCGGCCACCTTGGCGGCTTCGGCGGCCACGGCATCGGCGCCGTTCCCGGCCACCAGCACATGCACGTCGCCACCCAGCTGGGTCGCCGCCGTCACCGCGCTCAGTGTCGCATCCTTCAGATGCGTGTTGTCATGTTCAGCAAGGACGAGCACGCTCATGCGATGGCTCCCGAAGTCTTGAGTTTCTCGATCAGTTCGTCGACCGTCTTCACCTTGATGCCGGCCGAACGCTTCGGCGGCTCGGTCACCTTCAGCACCGACAGGCGCGGCGCCACATCGACGCCATAGTCAGCCGGCGTCTTGTTGGCGATCGGCTTCGACTTCGCCTTCATGATGTTCGGCAGCGATGCATAGCGCGGCTCGTTCAGGCGAAGGTCGGTGGTGACGATCGCGGGAAGCTTCAGCTCCACCGTCTCCAGGCCGCCGTCGATTTCGCGGGTCACCGAAACCTTGTCGGCGCTCGGCTCCACCTTCGAGGCAAAGGTGCCCTGGCCCCAGCCCAGCAGCGCGCCCAGCATCTGGCCGGTCTGGCTCGAATCGTCGTCGATCGCCTGCTTGCCCAGGATCACCAGCCCGGGGGCTTCCTCGGCGGCGATCTTCGCCAGCAGCTTGGCAACGCCCAGGCTTTCCACCGGGCCATCCACCGTCACCAGAATGCCGCGGTCGGCACCCATGGCCAGCGCCGTGCGCAGCGTTTCCTGCGCCTGCGCCGGGCCGACGGATACGACGACGACTTCCGTCGCCACGCCCTTTTCCTTCAGCCGAACCGCTTCCTCGACGGCAATCTCGTCGAACGGATTCATGCTCATTTTTACGTTTGCAAGCTCGACGCCGCTCTGGTCGGGCTTCACCCGCACCTTCACATTATAGTCGACCACCCGCTTTACGGGCACGAGAATCTTCATGGGTATCAGGCTCCCCGGATCATGGTCCTAGCGCGGAACCCCATGCGCAAGGGGGACGAGCGAGTCAACGCAGAGGACATTGGGTCATTTGAGAGGGCATCGCAGCAATGGTAGGAATCAACGCATGCCTATAAACTCGACTGTCTGTTGTGGATGGTTCAGGTAAAACATCGATCCGAACGGTGGGTAACGTTTCCAACTATCTGATTTTGCAAAAATTTAGGCGATACGAAAAACTTTCTGCGCGCTCTGGCGCAGTTAATGATAGTTCCGGCAAGAGGCAGAAATGCCCTCCCCCGTCGAACTTAGACCGCACTCCATAACGCTTCATCATGTTCTGGATGAGGGGCGCGTCACGCCATTGCCCTTCAACATCGACGCGGAAAAGGCCCTGCTTGGCGCGCTCCTCATCGAAAACCGCCTGCTGGAGGAAATCCTCCTCCACCTGCGCGACGAACATTTCTACGAACCGCTGCACGGCCGGATCTTCGTCCAGCTGAAGCGTCTCGCCGATCTCAACATGGTCGCCAACCCGGTCACGCTTCGCCCGCTCTTCGAAAGCGACCCGGCGCTCGCCGAGCTCGGCGGCCCCACCTATCTCCTGAAGCTCACCGAAGACCCCTCCGTCCTGATCGCCGCGCGCGACTGCGCCCAGCAGATCTATGATCTCGCCCTGCTCCGCGCCCTGGTGATGGTCGGCACCGAACTCGTGCAATCCGCCACCGACACCTCCGGCGAAGTCGCGCCGATGAAGCAGATCGAGTTCGCCGAGGAGGCGCTCTACAAGGTCGCCGAATCCGGCGAAGTCTCCGGCGCCACCATCGATTTCGCGGGAGCGGCGAAAAAGGCCGTGGACATGGCCGCCAAGGCCATGAAATCCGGCGGCCACCTTTCCGGCCTCACAACGGGCCTTACGGGAATCAACAACAAGATCGGCGGCCTGCACAATTCCGACCTTGTGATCCTTGCCGGGCGCCCGGCCATGGGGAAAACCGCGCTCGCCACCAACATCGCCTTCAACACTGCCTTCCGCGCCAAGCTTGACGAACGCGACGGCATCTCCCCCTCCAGCGGCGCGCCGGTCGCCTTCTTCAGCCTGGAAATGTCGGCCGACCAGCTGGCCAACCGCATCCTCGCCGAACAGGCCCGCATCAGCTCCGAAGCGTTGCGCATGGGCAAGATCAACCAGTCGGAATTCAACGAGCTCGCCCGCGCTTCGCAGGAACTCTACGACCTGCCGCTCTACATCGACGATACACCCGCCCTCTCCATCGCCGCGCTGCGCACCCGCGCCCGCCGTCTGAAGCGGCAGAAGAAAATCGGTCTCATCGTCGTCGACTATCTGCAGCTGCTGCAGGGCACCGCGCGCAACGCCTCCGAGAACCGGGTCGCGGAAATCTCCGAAGTCACCCGCGGCCTGAAAACGCTGGCGAAGGAACTGGATATTCCGGTGATCGCCCTCTCCCAGCTCAGCCGCCAGGTGGAAAACCGCGAGGACAAGCGCCCGCAGCTATCGGATCTTCGCGAATCCGGCACCATCGAGCAGGACGCCGACATCGTCATGTTCGTCTTCCGCGAGGAATATTATCACGAGGGCAAGAAGCCCGAGGACGGCAGCGAGAAGTTCCAGCAATGGATCGAAAAGGCCGAGCGCGTGCGCGGCCGCGCCGAAGTCATCATCGCCAAGCAGCGGCACGGCGCCACCGGCACCGTGCCGCTGATGTTCACCCGCGAATTCACCCGCTTTTCCGACCCTGCCGAAGGTGATTGGGTTCCCGATTACGATTAAGCCGGCTACGGCATCGCGCATGGACTTCAACTCCGACAATGCCGCGGGCGTACACCCCGCCGTGCTCACCGCCGTTGCCAACGCCGCCGGCCCGCAGGCGGCTGGCTATGACGCCGACCAATGGTCCTCCCGCCTGGATGCGGCCTTCTCGGAGCTGTTCGGAACATCCGCCCGCGCCTTCGCAGTTCCCAGCGGCACGGCAGCCAACGCCGTCGGTCTCGCCGCCTGCACCCCGCCTTACGGAGGCGTCTGGTGCCACGCCGAGGCCCATATCGAAGTCGATGAAGCCGGCGCCGTCCCCTTCTATACTGGCGGCGGATCGCTCATGCTGGTGCCATCGCCGCACGGCAAGCTCACCCCAGCCGCCCTCGATGAAGCATCCTCCCGCCGCCGCGGCGACGTGCATCAGGTGCAGCCCGCCGCCCTCAGCCTCACCCAGGCCACCGAATGGGGCACCGTCTATACGCCGGACGAAGTCGCCGCGCTGGCCGGCTGGGCAAAGGCCCGCAGCCTCGCCGTGCAGATGGATGGCGCCCGCTTCGCCAACGCCATCGCCCATCTCGGCTGCCACCCGGCCGACGTCACCTGGAAGGCGGGCGTCGACATCCTCTCGTTCGGCTGCATCAAGAATGGCGGCATGTCGGCCGAGGCCCTCGTCGTCTTCAACGCCGATCTCGCCGCCAGCATCCCCATCCGCCGCAAGCGCGCCGGGTTGATGCCGTCGAAGGGCCGTTTCGCCGCCGCCCAGATCCTGGCCATGCTCGAAAACGACGTCTGGCTGCAAAACGCCCGCGCTTCCAATGCCGGCGCCCAAAAGCTCGCCACCGCCGCCCCCCATCGTCTGCTGGTGCCGGTTCAGGCCAACGAGCTGTTCCTGCGCCTCACGCCTGCCGAACGCGAAACGCTCCGCGCCAAGGGCTACAGCTTCTACGACTGGGAAATTTCCGGCCCCGATGCCGCCCGTCTCGTCGTTCGCTGGGATCAGTCCGCCGAAGTCCTCGAAACGCTGGCCCGCGATCTGGCGGCGCTTGGATGAGCGCCCGCTCGATCCTGCAGTTCGTTCTGGTCGTGCTGATCTGGGGCACCACCTGGTATGTCATCACCTGGCAGCTGGGCAGCGTGAACCCCAGCTGGTCGGTCACCTACCGCTTCCTCGTCGGCGGCATTGCCCTGTTCGGCTGGTGCGCCTTGCGCGGCCTGCCGCTCCATGTCCCCCGCAGCAGCCTGCCCTTTATCGCCATCTTCGGCATCATGCAGTTCATGCTGAACTTCAACTTCGTCTACCGGGCCGAACAACATGTACCCTCGGGCATCCCGGCCGTCGCCTATGCGCTGCTGATGATCCCCAACGCCATTCTGGCCGCCATCTTCCTTGGCCGCCGCGCCAGCCGACGGTTCATCGTCGGCGCGATGCTGGGGGTCACCGGGGTCGCCATGCTCTTCGCGCAGCAATTGAACCTGCCGGGCAGCCGCACGGAAACGCTGATCGGTCTGGCGTTCGTCACCGCCGGCGTTCTCTCGGCCTCGGTCTCGAACGTCATGCAGGGCAGCCCGCAGGCGCTGCGCTATCCGCCGCTCGCCGGCCTCGCCTATGCGATGCTGATCGGCGCCGGCATCAACGCCGTTTTCGCCCTCTTCATCGCCGGTCCGCCGCAATGGGATCCGAGCCCGCAATATTGGCTCGGGCTGCTCTATCTGGGGGTCGCCGCCAGCGCCGTCGCCTTCGCCCTCTATTTCGATCTCATCCGCCAGCTGGGCCCGGCAGAAGCCGCATGGACAGGCGTGCCCATCCCCATCGTCGCCATGGCCATCTCGACGGTTGCCGAAGGCTACCGCTGGACCCCGCTGGCAGCAGCCGGCGCAGCGCTCGCCATTTTCGGGCTCATGGTCGCCCTATGGCAACCGGCCCGCAAGGCTCAAACCGCGTAACCCAACGGCCGGAGGCCGACCGGCCGGCCGCGCCAATGCGCGGAACCGGGCGTCAGCACCCCCCCAAATCAAATCAAGCGTAGCGTCCACGCAGATACATCAGCGGATCGCGCGTATCCGCCGAGCGGAAGCTCTGGATCCGTCCCAGCAGCACCAGATGGTCGCCGCCTTCGATTTCCTGCTCCAGCGAACAGGCGAAATTCGCGCAGGCCCCCTCCAGCAGCAACACGCCGGATTCCGCTTCCACCCACTCACCCTCGGTAAAGCGATCGACGCCGCGCGCGGCAAAGCGTTCGGCGACGGCACGCTGCGCATCCGACAGCACGCTTACCCCGAAAACCCCGGATTTCCGGATGATCGGCAGGCTCGAGGCATGCTTTCCCGGACACACCAGCAACAGCGGCGGGTCCAGCGAAACGGATGTAAAACTGTTGGCGGTAAAGCCCACATGGGCGCCCGCCGCATCGACGCTGGTGATGATGGTAACGCCAGTGGCAAAGCAGCCAAAAGCATCTCTCAGAGCGCGATGGTCGTTCATAGCGACATGAAGCCATCTTTGCATCACAAGACAAGCGGAAAGACCGGACATTTGGGTTAGGGCCGGGCTTTGCCCGGTTCCGCGCATGGGCGCGGGCGCGCAGTCGCGCTTGCGGGCTGCGCCCGGTTTTGGTGCGGGGCTTTGGCCGATCCAGCGCGGCCGGCCGGTCGGCCTTGCGGCCTCCGGCCGTTTGTGGTGGCGCGCACGCCGCGGGCCTTTCGGCCCACGGCGTTTCGCTTACAGACGTTCGATCTTGGAGGCCGCCTCGTCGATGAGGGCCGCGATATCCAGCAGCTTCGCCTTGTCGAGCCCGTCCTCGTGCATGCGCGTGCGCAGCACATTGCCCAGGTTCGCCATCGCCCGCTTCAGCGGCGCCGGATCGACCCGACCGGAAGGCCCGGCCATGGCCGAAAGCCGCTCCATCAGGGCCGCAACGATCTCGGCATGTTCCTCAAGTTGCGCCGTGCCTTCCGCAGTAGCCGCAAAGCGCTTGCGGGCACCCTCGGCTTCGGTCTCGGCGATCAGCCCCAGCTCGGCCAGCAGGCTCAGCGTCGGGTAAACCACGCCGGGGCTCGGCGCATAGGCACCGCCGGAAAGCTCCTCGATCGCGCGGATCAGCTCATAGCCGTGGCGGGGTTCTTCGGCGATCAGCTTCAACAGGATCAGCCGCAAAGCCTCCCCGTCAAACTGCCGGCGCCGGCGGCGCCCGCCGAATTCCTCGCCCCGCTCCGGGCCAAAGCCCCCAAAGCCACCGCCAAATCCACGGCCGCCAAAGCGCGCAGCGAAATGACCGCCGAACCCGCGCCCGCCATGCTCGTGCTGCCCATGCTCGCGCCCGTCCGGGCCGGAATGATGATATGTTCTCATGATATGTCCTTTCATGCCCCGTCATATCGGAGCATTTCAGAACATAGTCAAGATATATCTTGAACTATTTTAGATCGATTGAATAACCCGCTATTTCCCGGTGAACGCCGTCGGCCGCTTCTGCAGAAAGGCCATCACCCCTTCCGCAAAGTCGGCGCTGCGGCCGGCGGCCAACTGGTTCCGCCGTTCCACCATCAGGCCCTCGGTCAGCGTCTTGTCCAGGCACTCGCGAATGCCCGAGCGAATCAGCGCCAGCGATTTGGTCGGCCCGTTCGCCAGCTTCACCGCGATCTTGCGCGTCTCCGCCGCCAGCTCGGCATCGTCCACCACCTTGTAGATCATGCCCCACTCGGCCGCCGTCTCCGCCGGAATGCGCTCGCCCAGCATCATCATCGCCTGCGCCCGCGCCTTGCCGGCCAGTCGCGGCAGCAACCAGGTGGAGCCGACATCCGGCACCAGCCCGATGTTCACAAACGCCTGCAGGAAATAGGCCGAGCGCCCGGCGATCACGATGTCACCCGACAGCGCATAAGAGCAGCCGGCACCGGCGGCAGGCCCGTTCACCGAGGTGATATAGGGCACCGGCAGGTCAAACAGCCGCTCCAGCAGCACGTTGAAGTGGGTTTCCAGCACCTTGCCGGCATCCGGCGGCCCCGAAGACGCCTCGCCGCCAGCAGTCCCCGGATTGAGGTCGGCACCAGAGGAGAACCCACGCCCCGCACCGGTCAGCACCAGGCAGCGCGCCGTGGAGACGCCATCGCGAATGGTATCGACCGCCTCGATCATCTCGGCGATCACATCGGTGTTCAGCGAATTCAACCGGTCCGGCCGATTGATGGTCAGCGTCGCGACACCGTCTTCCTCCGACCAGAGGATATGCTCATATGCCATCTTGTCTCTCCCGTGCAGAGCCCAAGCTCTAGCGCGGAGCGAGCGGCCACCGCCGCTCGGCATATGGGGAGGGTCGCCGCTGCCGGATCCAGTTCAGCTGCGTGTGGCCTTCACCAGCAGGAAGGCGGGAATGCCTTCCTCGCCAAAGCCCGGCGCCGAAGCCGGCTCGCGCTCGTCCCGATCCCGCCGCTGGCGATCATCCCGCGGACGCTCGTCCCGGCGCGGGCGCTCGTCGCGACGCGAACGCTCCTCACGGCGCGGACGTTCTTCCCGCGGCGCGTCTTCCTTCGGACGTTCTTCCCGCCGCGAACGCCCTCCACGGGCAGGCTGTTCCTGCGAGCGCGCCTCCCGGGGTCGCTCCACCGCCACGTCCGCTTCATCCGAAGCCGCGACCACAGCCTTCTCCGCCCTGGGCCTACGCCCACGACCGCGCGCAGGCGCTTCCCTCGCATCCGAAGCGTCGGCAACGCCCTCGGGTTCAGCCGCTTCGTGCCCGCCAAGCTCACGCCGCGGCACCTTCTGCCCGGTCAGCTTCTCGATCTGCGCCAGCGCCTCGGCATCTTCCGGCGTCACCAGCGTGATCGCCACGCCCTTCTTGCCGGCGCGGCCGGTGCGGCCGATCCGGTGCACATAATCGTCCGGATGCCAGGGCACATCGAAATTGAACACATGGCTCACGCCCTTCACGTCCAGCCCGCGCGCGGCGACATCGGATGCGACCAGGATGTTGATGTCGCCGGCCTTGAACCGGTCCAGTTCCTTGATCCGGTCGGATTGCTCCATGTCGCCATGGATCTGGCCGGCCTTCATCCGGCTCCGCTTCAGGCTGGTCGCCAGGTCGCGCACCGTCGTCTTGCGGTTGCAGAAGATGATCCCGGTCTGCACATCCTCAGAGCGAATCAGCTCCTTCAACACGTCGCGCTTGTGGCGGCTGTCGGTCATCACCACGCTCTGGGCGATATCCTTGTTAGTGGTGGCCGGACGGCTCACTTCCACCATCTTCGGATTGTTCATGAAGCGGTCCGCCAGTTTCTTGATCGGCGGCGGCATGGTGGCGGAAAACAGCAGCGTCTGCCGGTCGGCCTTGATCAGCGTGCAGATCTTCTCGACATCGGGAATGAAGCCCATGTCCAGCATGCGGTCGGCTTCGTCGATAACCAGCACGTCAACGCCCGACAGCAGGATCTTGCCCCGCGCATGCTGGTCCATCAGCCGGCCCGGAGTCGCGATCAGCACGTCCACGCCCTTTTCCAGCGCCTTGTCCTGATCGCCAAATGCAACACCGCCGATCAGCAGCGCCATGCTCAGCTTGTGATACTTGCCGTACTTCTCGAAATTCTCTGCCACCTGCGCGGCGAGTTCCCGTGTCGGCTCCAGGATCAGGCTGCGCGGCATCCGCGCCCGGCTGCGCCCTTCGGCCAGGATGTCGATCATCGGCAGCACGAAGCTGGCCGTCTTCCCAGTCCCTGTCTGGGCGACTCCGATCAGATCCTTGCCCATCAGCACGGGCGGAATGGCCGCCGCCTGGATGGCGGTCGGCTCGTCATAGCCGGAATCGGCGACGGCTTTCAGCAGCGCGTCAGACAGGTGCAGGTCGGAAAAAGGCAATAGCGATCCTCGGAAAAATGCGCCCCAGAAAGGGCGAGGGCGCGCGGATGGTCCGCGCGCCGTGAGCGGCGGCATACATCGGCGCACGCCGGTTGGAAAGGGCAATGGTCTTGCGACGTTCGGCCCCATTCAAAAACAGGTCAAGCAGGACCAGAATAAACGCGCCGTCGTTGCGGGCCCAAATGAAAAGGGGAGCGCCTAGGCGCTCCCCCGGGCAGGCGGTGTACCGCCCATCCCTCCCCATCAATGCGTGGCGACTTCCTACTAGAAGTTGAAGCCCGCCACAACACCGTAACGCCGCGGTTCCAGCGTGAAGATGTTGGTGAACATACCAGACGATTGGTCGGTGACATAAAGGCCGGTAACGGCGGAATTGTCGGTGAGATTCTGGACGAAGCCGCGCACGAACCAGCGGTTGTCTGCGCCGTTCAACTGAATTTGCGCGTTCATCACTTCGTAGGCCGGCACCCGGTTGATGGAGCCATTGAAGATGTTGCCATAGCTCTGGCCAGTGAAGGCAAGATCCCAGCGCGGAACAATGCTCATGCCATTGTCCATCTCCAACGTGTACTGCACGCCGACGGAAACCTTGAACTCCGGCGCCTGCGGCAACTGGTTGCCACGGATGTTCTGCTCCACCCCGACGGGGATCACCGAAACGCCCGCCGCAGGGTTTGCGGCCAACGCCGTAAGCGCCGCGCAAACACTGAAGGCCCCCGTTGCCCCGTTGATCCCGCTGTCGTTCGGGAATGCAGTCGGTGCGCGCAACCCAGCCCCCGCCTGCAGCCCGGGGATGGCCCCGGCATTGATGGCATTGTTCACGTTGGTAACAAAACCATTGGCAATCGCGGCATTGCCCGCGTTCGAAACGACGGTGCAGTTGGCGCCGTTGGTAATGTCCTTGATAATAACGGCATCGCTGCGTCCGCCGGACGGATCACGGGGGTTTGCCAGATATTTGTCGCTGGCGACCTCGGTGTTCAGGTAGCTGAAGCCCAGGTTGACAGCCAGCGGCGGTATCGGACGCACAACACCCTCGACTTCGACGCCCCAGATGTTTGCATCGACGTTGTCGTTCACCGACGTCCGGTTCACGATCCGGCTCAGCTGCAGACCCTTGTACTTATAGTAGAAGCCCGTGAGGTTCAGTTGCAGCGTGCCGTCGAGGAAGCGGTTCTTCGAACCGATTTCAAAGGCGTCCACAAACTCCGGCTCGAATGCGTCGGCCACCGCAAAGACCGGCGACAGCGGCGGGTTGATGCCGCCCGACTTGTAGCCGCGCGAGTAGGAAGCATACAGCAGGTTGTCGTCACTTGCCCGCCAATCGATGACAAAGCGGCCGGTGAACTCGTCAAAGCTCACGCTGCGTTCCTGCCACGCCTGGTTGCCCGGGGTGCCCGGATCGGCGTCAAAGCTGCCGAAGAAGGGCGAGTCAAACACGTTGTCGATGCCATAGGGCGTCGGGAAGTTCGCGAGCGTCGTCCGTGCCCGCACAGACTTGCTGTCGCTGTTATAGCGCAGACCGGCGGTGATCTTCACCGTGTCCGTCAGGTCGAAATACCCTTCGCCAAAGATGCCGTAGGTCTTCAGCTTATAATATTCCTGGTTCGACCGATAGTAAGAGGTCGCCAGGAACACGTTCGGGAAGGCAGGATTGGTCGCCTGCTGACCCAGGGCCGTGGCCGTGCCGAGCACGCCGGTGATATAGTCGATGCCGAAGCTGTTCACATAATAGTCGACATCATTGGACTCCAGTTTGCTGTAGATACCGCCCAGGAGGAAGTTGAACCGGCCATCGAACTGGCTGGTGAAGATCAGTTCACCCGTCCAGGCTTCCGTATCGGCGCGCGAGCGGTCGAAATCCAGCGGCGTACCGGCGCACAGGCTGTCCCCGCTGAACGTACCCCCGGAATTCGAAATCGGCAGCGACGTGCAATAGACGCCCGCCGAAGGATTGACCGCTTTCTTTACCTGCCCGAACTGTGCCAGCCCGGGGCCAAAGGCGCCCGACGCATAAGCTGCCATCGTTGCAAGACCAGCGGCATAACCCGAAGGATCCTGCACCGACAGGTTATAATCCTGCGAGCTGTCCACCTCGTTGCGCTGATACATGCCCGACGCCTTGACGCGAAAGCTTCCGAAATCATGCTCGATGCGCGCCATCGCCTGCAGTTCGTCGGTGAAATAGCTGGGGGTATAGTCGGTGTTCACCTTCCGCGGATCAGACGGGTTCACCGCATTTGCATAGGTATCCTTGCCGTACAGGCTGCCGAGCCCCAGCGCGCCAATCCCGGCCCCGCCCTGGGTCGTCAGGAACTCCTTGGAGGACAGCGTGCCCACGAAGGTCGAGTTGGAGTTGGTGACCCCATAGTCCAGGCGGCCCGGAAGGCAGCCCAGCACACCGGTAGGATCGCGCTGGCACAGCTGCTTCTGAATGCGCAGCCGCTTGTCGTCTTCGCGGAAATAATATCCCATCAGGTCGATGGTGGTGGCATCCGTCGGCTCCCACCGCAGCGATCCGCGAATGGCGTACATGTCGCGGTTATCCAGATCGTTGCCGTCATACAGGTTCTCGGTATAGCCGTCGCGCTTCAGGTAGAAGCCGGCTACCCGCACCGCCAGCGTGTCCGTAAGCGGCACGTTCACCATGCCCTGCAGGCGGATTTCGTTGAAGTTGCCATAGCCGGCCTCGCCCGATGCTTTGAAGCCCGAGGCGTCCGGCTTGGCCGTGATGAAGTTCACCACACCCGACGTGGCGTTGCGCCCGAACAGCGTCCCCTGCGGACCGCGCAGCACTTCCACCCGCTCAAGGTCGAAATACTCGGTTTCAAAGATGCGGGTGCCAAACAGCGGCATATCGTTGGTGGCGATGCCGGTGGCACTGTCGCAGGTGCCGCCCACGCAGAGGTCGCCGATGCCGCGGATCGTAAAGCTGGATCCGGTGAAGTTGCCCTTGGAGAAGGTGATGTTGGGAAGCGTCAGCTGCAGTTGCTGGGCGTTGTTGATCTGCTTTTCGGTCAGCGTTTCCGCCGAAAAGGCCGAAACCGCGATCGGCACGTCCTGCAGGCTCTGCGCCTGCCGCTGCGCGGTGACGATGATGTCCTCGACACCGGTTGCCGTGGAAGCCGTCTGCGCGTTTGCCGTCCAGCCCATAATTCCCTGCGCCGAAACGGCGGAAATCAAGGCTGCCCGAAACGCAAGTTTCGATATCGTCATGGTCTTCCTCCCCATGGCCAGGCGGACTTTAGCGTCCGTTCCAGGCCGTCTCCCTCACGAGCACAGGGGAAGTAGCGCAGATAGCCGCAAGGGCTGGGCCGCACGCATGGCAGCCATTCGATCCCGCCGGTCCTCCCCAGGCCGACATGGATATTCAATCAGCCCCCTTATCGCTTGTCCAGTCACATCGGGGTAAATGGGACCCTGTTCTAATTGATGGCACTCGGTGTCACATAATGGCAACTACCGGTGCCATAACCCGATTATCGGGCCGAAACCTTGCGCATCTTGCTGATGCTCATCACCCGGCACGGGCCACCTGCACGCCCCATGATCCGGTCCTTCCCGGCGCAGAATTTCCCGGGCTGCGTCGGCTGATAATAGAATCCGCCATAATAGCTCAGCTGCGGACATTGCTGCGCCAGCGTCAGCCGCCAGCGCTGCCCGCCCCGCATCACCACGTCCACCGTCCGCGGATCCATCACCACGGCGCCGCCGATCCGGGCAACATCGATGCATCCGGTGGCGCTAGGCTTGCCCGGAACCCACTGCTCCCTCGTCTGCGATTGCATCGGACGCACCGGCACAACGCCCACCTGCGAACCCTGCCCCAGCACGGGCTGGCCAGCGCACAACAGCAACAGGCCAGCCGCGCGCAGCAGCCCGGCAAAGAAATCCGTCATGCGCAACAAGCAGGGGCAACAAGGGTGGGGAACATGCAAATGCGCGTGGCCTCGGCGGCTTTAACCAGCTCTGAACCCCCGTTCACTCCCCGCTTAGCTCGCCGGCTTGACGAACTTCAAGGTCATCCGATCGCTTTCGCCGATCGCCAGGTATTTCTGCCGGTCCGTATCGCCCTGCGACAGGTTGGGCGGCAGCGTCCACACCCCGGCCGGCCAGTCCGCCGTATCCTTGGGATTGGCGTTGATTTCGCTCGATGCCGCCAGCTTGAACCCCGCCGCCTCTGCCAGCCGGATGATCTCGCTCTGCTTCATGTAACCGGATTTGCGCGCCTGCTCGGTCAGCTCACGGGTTTCCGGCATCCGGTGCTCCACCACGCCCAGCACCCCGCCCGGCTTCAGCGCCGCATAAAATGCCTGAAAGGCCTGCGGCGCAAAACCGGCCGCATCCCAATTGTGCACGTTGCGGAAGGTCAGCACCATGTCCGCAGAGCCCGGCGCCGAGACATTATTCTCGATGCCCTTGCCAAAGCTCGTCACCACCATCTTCCCGAACTGGTCAGGATTGGCGGTCTTCCGGTCGATGAACGCCGCGCGCGCCTTTTTCGCGCCGGGCGAGCCCTGCGGGTTGTTGTGCGCGCCGATATACAGGCCCCTGTCCCGCAGGACGGGCGCCAGAATATCCGTGTACCAGCCGCCGCCCGGTGAAATTTCCACCACCGTCATCGTCGGCTTCAGCCCGAAAAAGGTCAGCGTCTCCTTGGGATGCCGATACTGGTCGCGCGCCTTGTTCGCATCGGTCCGCCAGGAGCCGGCAATAGCCGCATCCAGCAACGGTCCCACATCCTCGGCCTTCGCGGTCTTCGCAGTCTTGCCGGCCGGCGCAACGGCAGGCGCCGCCAGCGTCACGGCAGGCGCTGCCAGCGTCAACACGGCGGCCGCCGCCAGCAAGGCAGCGATACGGAATTGGCGCAACGTCTTTCCCCTTCTCCCTCGCCTGCCCTCTGCCGGCGCATTATCCCTCGCCAGATAAGCTGCCCGAATCTAGAAGCAACCGCCATGGGCTGGAATGCGACAATATTCGGCGGCGGCATCGCGCTCGCGCTGCTGATCCTCTCGGCGCGAATGAACGCCCGCCGCGGCATCGGCCGCTGGAGCCATATTCCCTGGGACTATCTGCTGCTGCTGTCCGCCATCCTGCTGCTCGCCGCCGTCGCCCACGGCGCCATACTCTGGCGCGATGGAATGATTTTTTAGGTAGCCCACGGCGGGCTTTGCCTGTCTTGCTTGCGGCGCTCCGCGCCGGTTCCGCGCACTTGCGCGGGCGCGCGGTCGCGCTTGCGGGCTTTGCCCGGTCTTGGTTGCGGCGCTCCGCGCCGGGCCCTCGCACTGGCTCGGACGCGCGGTCGCGCTTGCGGGCTGCGCCCGGTCTTGCCTGCGGCGCTCCGCGCCGGTTCCGCGCAATGGCTCGGGCGCGCTGTCGCGCTTGCGGCCTTCGGCCGGTCGTGCCTGTGGCGCTCAATCCAGATTATAGTCGATCGTCGTTACCACCCGAACCTTCTGCAGCGGCGTATCGGTGCCGCTTCCGGTATCGCCATCCCGGCCGGTGATCGAAAACAGCCCCTGCGTCGCCTGCCGGATTCCGCCCACGCGCGTATCGCTGTCGCGCGCAAACTGTTCGGCCGCCGCCCGCGCGCTCTTCGTCGCTTCGGCGATCATCGCCGGCTTCACATCGTTCAGCCTGGTGAAGCTATAGGTAACCCCGCCGCCGCCATCGCTGTCCAGCGCCACCCCCCTCCGGATGATCTCCGCCTGATTGGCAAAGGCCTTCTCCATCCGCGCAATGTCGGTCGTCCGCGCCAGGAAGCGCTGACGGATGGTGATGTTCAGCCGCCCCTGGCCGCTGTCAAAATACTGGCTCACCGACGATCCGCGCGGCTGCACTTCCGCCGGCGTGAAGCCATTCGCCGCGAGGAAGGCCCGAACCGCCGCCGCATCGGCATCGGCCTTCCCCTGCACGATCGCCAGATCGCTGCCGTTCGCCTGCGTGGCGATCGTCCAGGTCGCCAGATCGGCGGCGACATCGCGCTCGGATACGCCGCGCACCGTCACCACCGCATCGCCCTTGCGAATATCCGCCAGCCCAAAGGCCACGAATGCCCCGGCCAGCGCCAGCCCCGCCCCGATCAGCGCCCCGGAAATCACCGTTGAACTCGTCCACTCCGCCACAATGCTCTCCCGCGAAACCGGCGCCATGCTGCGCCTCCCGGCTCTCAAGTCAAGCTTGACTCGTCGGCGTCATCCCGCAACCCACCCTTTGAAGGAGCCGAACCCATGCCCCGATCCGACTACCGCTTCGCCTACCGCAAACGCGTCCACTACCCGGAAATCGATGCACAGGCAGTCGTCTACAACAGCCGCTATCTCGAATATTTCGACATCGCCCTCACCGAATACTGGCGCGCCGCCGGCTTGTACGACCGCTCCCCTGTTTCCGGCGGCGTGGAGTTCCACCTCGCCAAGGCGACCGTTGAATACAAGGCGCCCATCTCCCTGGACGAGGAGATCTTCATCTGCTGCCGCACCCAGCGCATCGGCAACAGTTCGATAACCGTCGCGCTGGAAATCCACGGCCTCGCCAACGGCGAAACCGGCGAAGACCTGCGCGCCACGGGCGAAACCATCCAGGTGCACGTAGCCGAAGCCCGCGGACGTCCCGCCCCCGTTCCCGGCTGGATTGTCGACCTGTTCGAGGCCTATGAAGGGCAAACCCTGCAAGCGAAGGCCGCCTCATGAAATATCTTCACACCATGATCCGGGTGTCCGATCCTGCCGAGACCATCCGCTTCTTCAACCTGATCGGCCTGCAGGAAGTGAAGCGCTACGACGTCGAGGCAGGGCGCTTCTCGCTCATCTTCCTCGCGGCCCCCGGCGACGAATCGGCGCAGGTCGAACTTACCCACAACTGGGATGAAAAGGGCTATGAGGGCGGCCGCAACTTCGGCCACCTCGCCTATGAGGTCGACGACATCTATGCCACCTGCCGGACGCTTGCCGAAGGCGGCGTCACCATCAATCGCCCCCCGCGCGACGGCCGCATGGCCTTCGTCCGCTCGCCAGACGGCATTTCCGTAGAACTGCTGCAGTCCGGCAACGCACTCGAACCGGCCGAACCCTGGGCATCCGCCCCCAATATCGGGGTGTGGTAAACACCATCTTGCTACCGCCTGCCCCCCGTCCTAGCTTCCGCGTCCGGTCGACCGGGGCAGGCCCGGTCCGCCGAGCTAGGGGCACAAGGATGTCAAAAGAACTGAAGCTCGCAGCGGTCGCGATCCTGTTTGTCGCGTCGCCTGGTTTCGCCCAGGAGGCCGACATCGTCGTCACCAGCGACTATTTGCGGATGAGCTGGGAAAAGGTCTCCGGAGAGGTGCCGTTCGGCGATCTCAATCTCGCAACCGACAAGGGCGTAGAGACCTTCCAAAACCGGGTGAAGGCAGAGGCGCGGAAGCTCTGCGGCATGAACGACAGGTCGCTGGTGGGCAAAACCAACCAGAACATCTGCTATGATTCGGTACTCGCCTCGGCGAAGCCGCAGATCGACAAGCTCTCCGCCACAGCCCGCGCGCGCTAGCTAAAGCGCCCGTCCTAGCAGAGCCCAAATCTCGCGGGCCATGGAACTCCCCCGCCAACAGGCGTAAGAAGCCCCCATGGCCCGTGTCGTCCGCATCCCCGTTCTTTCCGACAACTATGTCTGGCTGTTCGAATATGCGCCGGGCCTTGGGGCCGTCGTCGATCCGGCGGTCGCTCCCCCGGTGCTCGAGGCCGCCCGCGAACACGGGATCCGCATCACCCATATCCTCAACACCCACTGGCACCCCGATCATGTCGGCGGCAATGCCGAGCTGAAGGCAGCGACCGGCTGCACCATCATCGGCCCCGCGCGGGAGGCAACCCGCATTCCCGGCATCGACATCGCCGTCGACGAAGGCGACACCGTCCCGCTGGGCGATCAGAAGGCCGATGTGCATTTCGTGGGCGCCCACACCGCCGGCCACATCGCCTATCACTTCCCCGCCGCAGGCCGGCTGTTTCCGGGCGACACGCTCTTTGCGATGGGCTGCGGCCGCCTGTTCGAAGGCACGCCGGAGGACATGTTTGCAGCACTGGGCAAGCTGAAGCGCCTTCCGCCCGAAACGCAGGTTCACTGCGCGCACGAATATACCCTGTCCAACGCCCGCTTCGCGGCAACGGTGGAGCCGGAGAACGAGGCGCTGCAACAGCGGCTGGCGCAGGTCATCACCCTGCGCGAGCGCAGCGAACCCACCGTCCCCTTTGCCCTTTCGGAAGAGCTTGCAACCAACCCCTTTGTGCGGGCAGCATCGGCGGAACAACTGGGCGAAAGAAGGAGAGCCAAGGATGCGTTCTGAACTGCTGGTCGCCGCAGCCGCGGCCCTCGCGCTCGCCGGCTGCTCCTCGGGCACCAAAACCTCCGCCGCCGCCACCCCCGGCAGCGCCGCCAGCAACCGCACCGATCCCATGACGCTCAAGGTCACCGGCGAACAGCGCCGCTGCATCCTCAACAACGGCAGCACCAGCACCACGCCCGCCGGGCCGAATGCGCTGATGTTCCGCCAGGGCGCAAACCAGTGGTTCCGCAACGATCTGCGCGGCACCTGCACCGCCATGCGGCCCAACACCACGCTGGTGTTCCGCAACGCCTCCAGCCAGCATTGCGAGCTGGACAGCTTCCAGGTCGTCGACGCCGTCAGCCGCATGAACTTCGGCACCTGCGTGCTCGGCCAGTTCACGCCCGTAGAGGTGCCGCGCGGAACCCGCTTCTAGATTTTCCGCATTTGCCCTCCAGCGCGGGCAGGTCTATCGCCCGCGCCATGATCGTAACGCGCTTCGCCCCGTCGCCCACGGGCCGGCTTCATGTCGGCAACGTCCGCACCGCCCTTTTGAACTGGCTGCTTGCCCGCCAGCAGGGCAGCGCCGGCAAATTCCTGTTGCGCCTCGACGACACCGATGTCGCCCGCTCCACGGAAGAATATGCCCAGTCTATCCGCGACGATCTCGACTGGCTGGGGATGACGCCGGACGCCGAGGAAAAGCAATCCGCCCGCATGGCCCGCTATGAGGAAGTGCTGAACCAGCTCGCCGCCGCCGGCCATGTCTATCGCGCCTATGAAACGCCCGAGGAGCTCGACCTCCGGCGCAAGGTGCTGCTGGGGCGCGGCCTGCCGCCGGTCTATGATCGCGCCGCCCTCACCCTCACCGACGCAGATCACGCCCGCTTCGAGGCCGAAGGGGTGAAGCCCCACTGGCGCTTCAAGCTCTCGCCCGACCTGCCGCACAGCTGGACCGACCTCATCCGCGGCGACAGCCACATCGATCCGGCCTCGCTCTCCGATCCGGTCATCCGCCGCGCCGACGGCAGCTGGCTCTACATGCTCCCCAGCGTCATCGACGATGTCGACATGGGCGTCACCGATGTCGTCCGCGGCGAGGACCATGTCACCAATACCGGCATCCAGCTGCAGATGTTCGCCGCCATGGGCGCAGATTTCCCGCGCTTTGGCCATGCCGCCCTGCTCACCGGCGCAGACGGCGCCCTCTCCAAACGCCTCGGCTCCATCGGCGTCTCCGAATTCCGCGATCGCGGCATCGAGCCGATCGCCGTCAAGGCCCTGCTGGCCCGCCTCGGCACCAGCCAGTCGGTAGAGCCGGTCACTTCGGACGCGCCGCTGATCGAGAGCTTCGACATCGGCAAGCTCGGCCGCGCCACCGCCCGCTTCGACGAAGCCGAGCTGGAGCGGCTCAACGCCGCCATCCTGCACCACATGGACTATGCCGACGTGGCAGGCCGCACCACGCTCAGCGAAGCCGAATGGAACGCCGTGCGCGGCAACATCGCCAGCGTCGCCGAAGCCGAAAAGTGGAAGGCCATCCTCCACGGCCCCATCGCCAAACCGGCGATCCCCGAAGAAGACCAGCCCTACATCGCCGAAGCCGCCGCCGTGCTGGCAACGCTGGACTTCGGCCCCGAAAGCTGGAGCCGGCTTACCAACGCGCTGAAGGAAAAGACCGGCCGCAAGGGCAAGGCGCTGTTCCAACCTCTGCGCCTCGCCCTGCTGGGTCAGGAAACCGGCCCGGACATGGCGACCATCCTCCCCCTCATCGGCCGGGAAGAAGCGTTGAAGCGGCTCGGGGCCTGAAGCAACGGGAAGGAACAGGCCGCGCAGCACCCGGCATGTAAGCCTCCGCTCGTTTTCCGCATCCCTGCCGGGTTGGAATCTGTCTGCACCTCGTAAGATGACCTATCCGCAGGCCGCGGAAAAGCCTCAGCGCCAGCCCAGCCGATAATGTTTCGGAAACGGCGAACCCCCGCCATCGGGCGCCGCCAGCGCCCTTAGCCCCGGCTTTGCCAGCAGCGGCATCAGCATCGCGGGCAAGATCGTCTTGTTGATTCTGTCGCCCCAGCACAGATGCAAGCCTTCGCCCCACAGCGCATAGACGTTCCACGGCCGCCCGGGCAGGAACTTCGTCGCCTGCGGCACCACCGCCTCGTCGAACATTGCCGACAGATTGGAGGCCAGGACCATCGTGCCGGCCTCCACTTCGGTATCGCCGATATGGGTCGCCCGTGGCGTCCGCCGATAGATCAGCGGGTTCGCCGGCGAAAAGCGCAGCGCCTCCCAGATATAGGCCGCAACCGCATCTTCATCGCCTGCCTGCGCCAGCGCCCGCACCGCCGCCAGTTCCTTCGGCCGCGTCAGCAGCTCGTCCACTGCCAGGCAGGCCGCCTTCGACAGCGTCGGGATCGCCCCGATCACGATGCCGATGATATTGGCGCGGATGCCGTCCGCATCAAAGGCGCTGCCGCCCGTCGCCACCGCCCGCCCCAGCAGAGTTTCGCGGCCAGCCGTCGCCTTGCTGGCGTCGATCGCCGCATTCACCCGGTCCTTCGCCGCCATCGCCGCCGCTGTCACCTTCGGGTCGGCCTGCAGGTCGGAAAAGAGGAACCAGAACATCGTCGTCGCATCGGCGATCAACTGCTCCGTCTCCATCTCAACGCCAAAATACTGCTGCACCATCAACGCCGGGATCCGCGCCGACAGGGCCGGCGGCAAGTCCACCTCGCTCCCCGCAAGCGCCGCTGCAGCCTCCGCCCGCGCCATCGCCAGCACCGGCCTCAGATCGTCCGCCTTCACGATGGAGCGCATGGCATCGGTATCGCGCCGATAGTCCGCCCCGTCCTGCATCCCCAGAAAGAAGTCGCGGCCGCCGGTCAGCATCCGCATGCGCGGCGCATAGACCACCTCGAATTCCGCCTGCCGCTCGATCACCGCATGAAAATCGCTCGCCCGCGTCAGCAACAGGCTGCGCTCCGCCTGATAGCAGGCGATCAGATTCTGCTTCAGCGGCAGGCGCGGCTTGGCAAATCGCACCACCGCCATTGCATGGCGCACGCCCGCCGGGGCAGCAAGCACCTGCTGCAAGCGGGCCTTGAACCCGCCCCGGGCGCCGATGAACGCCGCGCCAAGCCCCGAAACGGCGTTCAGCGCCGACACGAAACGCTGCAGCCACAGGCTCATGTAGGATCCACCACGCCCTGCCCGATCATCCGCAGCGCCGTCATCGAAGGTGCAAAGAAATAATCTCCGCCGCGCGTCGAAACAAATTGCGGAATCCCCGACGCGATGAACGGCGGCGTCTTGTCGTCGGGCGCCGCAATCACGAACCGCGCGCCGGGCGAATGCGCCCCCACGATCGGGCAGCTGTCGTTGCCGGCGTTGAAATCCAGCCCATAGTTCATCCACTGCTGCTGCACGAATTCGAACTGCCGGAACAGGCTGGCACAATGCGCCAGCAGCACGATTCCATGATCGTGATCGGGGCTGGCCGTGTCGCCATAGGGAAGCCCCCGCCGCAGGATCCGCCGCCGGTTGTTCAGCGCCGATCCCATCCGCTCGGATTTCGCCTGATCCCACAAGGGGTCCAGCATGTCGCGCGTATTGGCCCGCCGGATATGCGACGTCACCGGGCAGCGGCTGCCATCCACATCGTCGCAAAAGCTGAAGCTGGTGATCCGGTCGATCCACTCGGGGCTTCCCGGTTTCCACTGTGCATTGAACGCCGCCCAGCTTTCCAGCGTAGGCGCCAGCACCAGCGGCACACCATCCGGCCAGCGCCCGGCCATCTTCGCCTTCAGCATCGCCCTGGCTTCGTCGTGGTTCGCGATCTTCCAGGTTGCGGCCAGGCCCTTCGCCCGTTCGTCCACCCAGCTGTCCCAGTCCTCCACATGCTGGTGCAGCTTGCGATAGGCAAAGAAGCTGCCGTTGCGGCTGAACTCCAGCGGCATGGCAGCGCCCGCCACCTCCTGCGCCTCATCCGGCCAGCCCAGGATGAATTCGCCCGGCGCAATCGGCCGCCAATTGCCCTGCCCATCCATCGCGCCCTGCCCGATGGCGCGCTTCTGCTCCTCGTTGCCGGGATACTGCCCCTCGAACACCGGGTCGCCGATGGCATCGACAAAGCCGAAATGCTCGGTCGGCAGCGGATGCCGGGTGCCGTCCGGCCCGTCGGCAAAGATCGCGGAAAGCTCCTGCCAGCGCGGATCGGGCCCCGCATGGCCGCTCAGCAACCGCACCGCGCCGCCCTGCGCTTCCGCCGCCGCCAGCACGCGCGCCGTCAGCATCTCCAGCGCCGGCAGCGCCACGCCCTTCTCGTCCACCCGGGCGTTCAGCATCACCAGGATGTGCGGCTTGTCCCCCTCGGGGTTCCACACCGGGTCCCAATTGGCGGGCGTATTGTCCAGAATGTCGTCGCCCAGCATCGGCGCCCGCATCGCCATGCCATCCACAAACTCGTCGGGCATGCCGCGCAGCGTCCGCGTCGGCACCCCCAGCGCGTACAGCCCCCAGAAGGTGAAGGCGAGGTTCAGCGTGCAGTCCGGCCGGGGCACTTCCACCTTGCCGGTCGAAATCCCCTTGCTCGATGGCCAGCGCAGGGCCGTCGTCACCAGCGGCCGCAGCGCCTCCACGAAATCCCGCCCGGCGCCGCTCTTCTCCACATGGAAGATCAGGAACCGCCCCTTGGGGAAACCCAGCTTGCCATAGGCCGACAATATCCCGCCCTGCAGGTCGGCCAGTTCCAGCTCGGCCTTCAGCGACGCGCTCACAGGACCACCCGCTTCGGCTGCACAGCCTTATGCTCCACCAGTTCCACTCCGTCAGACCGGATCACGCCGGGCACCTGCGTCGGGCTCGTCAGATCCTCCGGCCGCACATCCGCAAGAAACTGTCCGAAGCTCCTGAACAGCACCTCGGGCTCCGTCCCCTGCACAGCTTCCGCAAAGAAGGCGAAGCGCTGCTGCACATGCAGCGATTTCAGCACGCTCGGCAGGTCGCTGTCAGGAGCGGCCGGAAAGGCCTTCTTGCCCTTCGTCCACAGGTTCCAGATCGTGAAGGCCAGCGCCGCACCCAGCCCCACCAGCAGGATCGGCAGCAGCCACCACAGGCTGGCCGGCTTCAGCAGGAACCAGACCAGCGCCGCAACGCCGGCCGCCAGCGCCAGCGTGCCGATGGCGATGCGCCGGATGCTCTCGCCCTTCAGCGGCGGACGCCCCTGCCAGTAATCGTTGAAGCTCATCGTCGTCTCGATCTGGCAGCGCGCCAGATAGTCGGCGAACGCACCGGCCGTCTCCGCCTCGAAGCCGTGGCAGTGCGAGAAAACCGCCCGCATCTCCGCTTCACTGGTGTTCCACAGCCCCTCGGCCCAACTGCGCAGTCCGTTGTCCGCTTCGTCCGGCCGCCGGTCGATATCGGCCGAAAGCACCAGCCAGGGCCGGCTCAGCACATCATATGTCTGGTGCACCAGCGGATCGACACCCATCGCCGCATTCACCAGCGGATTGCAAGGATCGCGGCCATTCCACATCGGCTGATCGATCAGGAACATCCGCAGGAAATGCGTCCGCCGGCAGCGCGAGAACGGGCTGTTCAGCCCGGTCGTGATCGAAACCGGGCTTTGCGCCGCCGTCGGCAGATTCGCCAGCTCCTCCCGCAGGATATGGCTGTGCGTACTGATATGCCCCTGGGGATGCAGCACGTCGCCCAGCTTCACCGGCGCCAGCAGGGTCAGGAAGATATGGCCGCCATCGATATCAGGCATGCGGAGCCTCTTGCCTCTTGGCCCCCTCCGGGGCGGTCCCCCACCGCGCCCGCACGATCGGCTGGCGGTGCGCATCGGCCCGCGCCGTATCGTTGGAGGCGACCGGCGCAAATCCCGGCGAGCCCAGATCGTTCTGCACCGTGCGCAGCTCCTTCGCCCAGGCAAGCGCAAACGCCTCCGGCCCGGATGCATGTGCCGCCTTCAGCCGCAGCACGGCCGCCCGCACCCTGAGCGCCGCCTTCACATCGCGCTGCGCCGCCCCGGGCGTGGCATTATAGTAATAGTCGGTGTCGATCTGGTTGGCGCGGATATAGCCCTTGAACCCGGTGATCGGGATCGACTTCGGATATTTGGTGGAAGAGTACCAGAACAGGTCCAGCCCCGCCGGAAGCCCATCGGCAAAGGCGTCGATATACTGGTCCCACGTGCCGTTGAAGTTGCTGATAAACAACATATAGTCGTTCAACAGCTGCTCCTTCGGCTGCCCCAGATCCGGCCACTGATCGCGGCGGATAATCACCCAGCGGGCGAAGTGGATGATGGAGAGGCCCAACAGCCCCATCAGTCGCGCCGGAAGCGCGCGCGCTGCATAGAACAGGAAATGATTGGCCCATGTCCGGCGCGGACGCATCGGCGTCACAACGTTCATGGCATAGGCCTTGCCGGCGACGTTCGACATCGCTCCCCCCTTCGTCCAGCCTGTATCCGCCCAAATTAATCTTTAGGCAAGATAGTTAACCCTTAGGCAAGACGGGCAAACCGCCGCAAGCCTTTACTTTTTTGGAACCAAAGCCGACGCAAATCGATGATGCTGCCGTTTCTCTGGCCGATTCTGGGGGGCCTGTTCGGCCTGGTGGCGGGCTCGTTTCTCGCCACGCTGGTGCTGCGCTGGCCAGAAGGCCGGCCACTCAGCGGCCGTTCCGCCTGCGACAGCTGTGGCGCAACCCTTGCGCCGCGCGATCTCGTGCCGCTGCTTTCCTGGCTGGTGCTCCGCGGCCGCTGCCGTCGCTGTGGCGCCTCCATCGACACGACACACCCGCTGATCGAGCTCGCCTGTGCCACCGCCGGCGTGCTCGCGCTGGTTGCACTCCCCGGCCCGCAGGGCTTTGCCGGAGCGCTTCTGGGCTCGCTCCTCGTCGCCCTTATCGCCCTCGATATACGCCACTTCTGGCTCCCCGACGCCCTCACCCTGCCGCTGCTCGCCTTCGGCCTGCTGCTCGGCCCTTCCCCTTTCCCAGACCGTCTGCTGGGCGCTGCGATCGGCAGCGGCGCGCTGCTGGCCATTGCCCTCGCCTTCCGCTGGCTGCGCGGCCGCGAAGGAATGGGCATGGGCGATATCAAGCTGATGGCGGCGCTCGGCGCATGGTTAAGCCCTGCCCATCTTCCGCCGTTACTCCTGCTGGCGGCGCTCATCGGCCTTGGCATGGCGGGCGTCTCCCGGTTGCGCGGCAGGCGCCTGGATTCCGCCACCCGGATTCCGTTCGGGGCCTGCCTCGCCGCCGCCGCTTTTCCGTTATGGCTCCTCATCGCTGCGACGAGCCCCGTCTGGATACAGGGACAAGCCCTTGAAACGAATCAGCAAGCGCCTTACGCCCAGCATTCCAGCGAATAGACAAGACGTCGCGCGCGACGTCGAATCATCAGGGCCGAACAACCAGTGAAGAAGGCATATCCTGCAAGCCCGCACCGCTCTGCAGGGCCGATTCCGCAATGCCGGTAGCGCGTTTCAACGCGGGTCACCTGGTGCTGCTGGCGCTGGCTCTTGCCTGCGCCCTGCTCGGCTGGCGCAGCTTTGCGTCGATAACCCAGCCCCTGCCGGCGCTCCCGCCCTTCACTGCCCCGCCGATGGCGGATCGCGCCCTGCTTGCCCGCTTCGATCCTTTCTTTCCGGCCCGCGCCGGTTCCGGCGAGAATCTGCCCGTCACCGCCCTGCCTTTCAGCCTGCACGGCGTCCGCGCCGATTCCGCCACCGGGCGGGGCAGCGCCATCATCGCGTCGGGTGACGGCCAGCAGCAGGTCTATGCGGTCGGCGACACGGTGGGCGACGGCGTGACGCTTGCCGCCATCGCAGCCGACCATGTGGTGTTCGACAGGGGCGGCACCCGCGAAACCCTCTGGCTCGATTCGGGCAGCGGCGAGGCCGTGCAGCGCTTCGAGCCGACACCGCCGCCACCGCCCGCCGGGGCGAACGCCACAGAAGATCCGGCGCCGCCGTCTGACCTGCCCGACACGGAGGACGCTACGCCTGCCGCGCGGCCGGCGCCGCAGCCCGAGGCGGGCAGCCAGTGAGCCGCCGCATCCTCCCGTTTCTCGCCGCCTTCGCGGCACTGTCGCCGCTCGCCGCCCCCCTCCACGCGCAGGCCACCATCAACCTGCGCGACGCCGATATCCGCGCCTTCATCGACGATGTCGCCCGCGTCACCGGCGCCAGCTTCGTCATCGACCCCCGCGTGCAGGGCAAGGTCTCGGTCGTTTCCGACAAGCCGCTCGGCCGCACCCAGTATTTCGAGCTGTTCCTGGCGACGCTCCGCGCCAACGGCTATGTCGCCGTCCCGGGCACCGCCGGCCAGTATCGCATCCAGCCGGCAGAGGCGGGCGCGGGTGCCGGTGGCGCGCGTTACGCCACGGCCGTCATCCCGCTCACCAATATAGAGGCGCAGCAGGCGGTCGATTCGCTCCGCCCCGTGCTCAGCCGCAACGGCACGGCGTCCGCCAACCGCACCGGCAACGCCGTCATCATCGCCGATTTCGCCGACAATATCGCCCGCGCAAGGCAGGTCCTGCGCGAGATCGACCGCGATCGCAGTGTCTCGCAGGTGGTGACGCTGCGCAACGCCGGCGCCCGCGATCTTGCGCAATCGCTGCAGCGGCTCGTGCAGCAGCCCGGCAATCAGGGCGGCAGCGGAATGCCGACAACGGTTGTCGCCGTCGACGCCTCCAACGCCATCGCCATCAAGGGCGAGCCGTCGCAGGTCCAGCGCATCGCCAAGATGGCGCGCGAGCTGGATCAGGGCGCGGCCAGCGGCTCGGATTCCCGCGTGATTTTCCTGCAGCACGCCGATGCCGCGGCGGTGATGCCGGTGCTGCAGCAGCTGATGGGGCAGACGCCCACGCCGGTCGCCAGCGCCACGGCAATGAACAGCCTGGCCGGCACGCCCTTCGGCCAGCGCGGCCAGCAGCAGGATCAGATCGTGCAGGTGCAGCAGCCCGCTGCCACCACCGCCAACGTCGGCGCCGCTGCCGGCACCAACAGCCGCCGCAAGGCGATCATCGCCCGCTACGAAGGCGCCAACGCCCTCGTCATCGCCGCCTCGCCGGAAATCCAGCGCGAACTCGGCGAAGTCATCCGCCAGCTCGACAACCGCCGCGCGCAGGTGCAGGTCGAGGCGATCATCGTCGAAATCTCCGACACCGCCGCGCGCAAGCTGGGCGTGCAGTTCCTGCTCGCCGGCTCCGATGGTTCGGTGCCGCTGGTGTCTTCCAACTTCTCCAACGCCGCGCCCAACCTCATGGCAATCACCGGCGCGATCGCCGCCGAAAAGGGCGTGATCACCGGCGATGCGGCCGACAAGTTCAAGGATGCGGCGGTGCAGTCGCTGCTTGCCACCGCCGGCTTCACGGGGGGCTTCGGCCAGATCACCTCGAACGGCATCTTCGGCTTCATCATCAACGCCGTGAAGAGCGACGTCAATTCCAACATCCTCTCCACCCCGTCGATCATGACACTGGACAACCAGCCGGCCAAGATCCTCGTCGGCCAGGAGATTCCCGTCACCACCGGCGAGGCGCTGGGCAACAACCTCGACAACAGCTTCCGCACCGTTCAGCGCCAGGATGTCGGCATCCAGCTGGCGGTGAAGCCGCAGATCAACGCCGGGGGCACCGTCACCCTCACACTGAAGCAGATCGTTTCCTCGATCGCCGCCACCGTCGCCGAGCGGGATTTCATCCTCAACAAGCGCGAGCTGGAAACCGCCGTTACCGTCGGGGACGGCCAGATCCTCGCTCTGGGGGGCCTGCTGGACGACACCGAGCGCCGCTCGATGGAGAAGATTCCGCTGCTGGGCGATATCCCGGGCCTCGGCGCCTTCTTCCGCTCAAAAACCAACAGCCGCGTGAAGACGAACCTGATGATCTTCATCCGGCCCACAATCGTCCGCACCCAGGCCGACGGCGACCTGATCACCGCCAACCGGTGGGACAATGTGCGCGAGCAGCAGCAGGACCGCGAAGGCTATTCCGCGCTCGACGCGCTCGCCTGGGGTTATATGCGCACCCCCCCGCCCTACAAGCCTGCTCCCTTCCCGGCACCCGATCCGGCGGCGATCCCGCCCTCGGCGCCAAAGCGCTAGCCCCATGTCCACGCCGCCCGCCTTCGGCAGCATCGGCGGCCCGGCGGGTGCCCCCGCGCTGCTCCCCTATGCCTTCGCCCGCGCCAACGGCGTGCTGCTGCAAAGCGGCGGCGACCGGCTCGCCATCCGCCGCAGCGCCAGGCCCGCCGCCATCCTGGAGGCCCGGCGCATCGCAGGGCGGGCCCTGTTGATCGACACACTGGGCGACGAAGCCTTCGACCGGCTGCTTTCGGAAACCTACGCGACCGACGGCCTCAGCGCCGCCGCAGATGCTGCCGCTGCAACCAACCTCGCCACCCTCGCGCGCGACACCGCCGACCTCCTCGACAACGACGATGCCGCCCCCGTCATCCGCCTCATCAACGCCCTCGTCGCGCAGGCCGTGCAGCAGGGCGCATCCGACATCCATCTGGAGCCGACCGAAGAGGGCATGGCCGTCCGCCTCCGCCGCGACGGGGTGATGGAAGAAGTCCTCCGGCTGCCGCCCGAAGTGGCACCGATGCTGGTCTCGCGCGTGAAGGTGATGGCCCGCCTCGACATCGCCGAAAAACGCCTGCCGCAGGACGGCCGCATCTCGCTCACGCTCGGCTCGCGCGGCCTCGACGTCCGCGTTTCCACCCTGCCCGCCCGCGGCGGCGAGCGCGTGGTGATGCGTATCCTCGATCAGGCGGCAGTCGGCCTCGAACTATCCGATCTCGGCCTCGACGAGGCCACCAACGCCGCCCTCACCGAAGCGTTGGGCGCGCCGAACGGCATCATCCTCGTCACCGGCCCGACGGGCGCCGGGAAAACCACCACCCTCTATGCCGCGCTGAAAAAGCTGACCGACGGCAAGCGCAACATCCTGACCGTCGAAGACCCGGTCGAATATGCAGTCCCCGGAGTCGGCCAGACGCAGGTCGATACCCGCGTCGGCCTCACCTTCGCCCAGGGCCTCCGCGCCATCCTTCGGCAGGACCCGGACGTGGTCATGGTCGGTGAAATCCGCGACCGCGAAACGGCGGAAATCGCCGTGCAGGCCGCCCTCACCGGTCACCTCGTGCTCTCCACCGTCCACGCAAACTCGGCCGCCGGCGCCATCACCCGCCTGCGCGATTTCGGCGTCGAAACCTTCCTCATCGCCGCCACGCTGCGCGCCGTCGTCGCCCAGCGCCTCGCCCGCCTCGTCTGCCAGGTCTGCGTCACCGAGGAACCGCTTGCCGCCCCGCTCGCCCAGCGCATCGGCCTGCCGGCCGGCATCCCCATCGCCAAGGCCAACGGCTGCCCCAGCTGCCGCCACACCGGCTTTGCAAAGCGCCGCGGCCTGTTCGAGCTCATCACCGCAGACGGCCCTGTCCGCGCCCTCATCAACGACGGCGCCGGCGAAGGCCGCCTAGAGGCCGCCGGTCTGCACCGCTCGCTGAAAGAATCCGCCCGCGCCGCCGTGCGCGACAAGCGCACCACCCCCACAGAAGTCCTGCCGCTGTTCCAGGGCGAGCCCGCGCGCGACCTCAGCCACGCTGCAATCACCGGCGGCATAGACCCGGCGAACCTCGGCGCATGAACGCGCCTGCAAAGCCGCCGAACCCCGCCGAGCTGCCCTTCTGGAAGCGCCCGATCCACATCGGTGGCTTCGGCAAGCCGGCAGACGCGGCGGCGCCAAAACTCGGCGCCCAGCAACGCTCCACCCTCATCCGGCAGATGGCCACGCTCGCCGCCGTCATGCCCATTTCGGATGCCGTCGCCACGCTCGCCCGCCAGCCCGGCCGCGAGAATGAGCGGCAGATCCTGCAGCGCACCAACCGCGCGCTGCAGGCCGGCAGCCCGCTCGCCGCGGCGCTCCCCGCCAGCGCCTTCCCGCCCGAGGTCAAGGCCACCATCGCCGCCGGTGAAGCCTCCGGCCGCCTGCCGCTGCTGCTGAACCGGCTTGCCGACGCGCTGGAGGCACAGGTCGCGCTCCGCTCGCGCCTGATCGCCTCGCTCGCCTATCCCGCGCTGCTGATCCTCGTTGCCGTCGGCGTCATCATCGCCATGCTGCTGTTCGTGGTGCCGGCCATCGCCGGCCAGCTCACCGGCTCGGGCCAGCCGCTGCCGATGCTCACCCGCGCCGTCCTCGCCGTCTCGGATTTCGTGAAGGGCTGGTGGTGGCTCCTCCTCCTCCTGCCTCTGCTCACCGTCCTCGGCCTCTCGCAGTGGATGAAGCGCCCCGGCAACCGCGGCCGCTTCGACGCCTGGCTGCTCCGCCTGCCGCTGATCGGCGGCTGGCTTTCCGCGCTGGAGGCCGTGCGCTGGGCGCGCCTCCTCTCCACCATGCTCGGCGCCGGCCTGCCGCTGGCAGAAGCCCTCGCCATCACTTCGCCCACACTCGGCAACAGCGCCTGGCGCGACGCCTCCAACCGCATCGCCGCGCAGGTCCGCGCCGGCTCCTCGCTCACCGCAACGCTGCCGCTGCTGCCGAACCCGCCCGGCCTCCTCGTCAGCCTCGTGCAGTCAGGCGAAAGCTCTGGCCGCCTCGCGCCGCTGCTCGAATCCGCCGCAACCAGCCTCGATCGCCAGCTCAGCGACCGCAGCCGCACCCTTCTGGCGCTGGCGGAGCCGGCAATCATCGTGCTATTGGGCGGCGCCGTCGGCCTCATCATCCTGGCCGTGCTGCTGCCCATCCTCGAACTCAACACCCTCGCCGGTGCCGCCGTCGGAGCCCCCTGAATGTCCGCCAAACCCATCCGCCCCCGCCCGCAGGCAAATGGCTTCACCCTCGTCGAGCTTCTCGTCGTGCTCGCCATCATCGGCCTGCTCACCACTGTCGTGGTGCTGAATGTCCTGCCGATGCAAAGCCGCGCGCAGGTGCAAAAGGCAGAGGCCGACATTGCCATCATCGAACAGGGGCTGGAGTTCTGGCGCATCGACACCGGCCGCTACCCGACGGCAGAGGAAGGCCTCGCCGTCCTCGTTGCGCCCACGGTGACCGGTGCCAAGCTAAAGAATCTGCCGAACGACCCGTGGGGCAAGCCCTATGGCTATGTCGTCCCCGGCGCCAACAACAAACCCTATGCCGTCATCTCGCTGGGTGCGGACGGCGTCGAGGGCGGCGAAGGCGAAAATGCGGACCTCCGCTCCGACGGCTGAGGCCGTCAACACGGCTTCTGCGGCTGGCGCCGCCAAGACAGCTTCTGCGGCGGCGGGTGGATTCACCCTGATCGAAATGCTCGTGGCGATGCTGATTCTCAGCCTCGTCGGCCTCACCCTCGCCCGTTTCCAGACCTTCCAGCTCGCCGGCACCGCCAGCCTCGGCATGTCCGCCGGCGCCCGGTTGCAGGCCGACAACCGCGCCATAGACGTGCTTGCAGCCCCCGGCGCCCCGCTCGCCGCCGAAACCAGCACCGAGTTCAACGCCGGCCGCGAATGGACGACAACGATCACGCCCGGCCCGCCGCCAGATCCCGCGGCCATGCCCGATCTCGTCCGTGTGGATATCAGCGTGGCATCAGCCGGCGGCGGCCCGCCGCTCGCCACCCGCACCCTGCTGCGTCCGCGCGGTGAGCAGCGCGGGCAGCAGCCATGAAGCTGCCGCCTCGCGCACAACTCGGCTTCACGCTGGTGGAGATGCTGGTGTCGCTGCTGATCTTCGGCATCATCGCCACCGTTGCCACCGCCCTCACCATGGGCGCCACGCGCAGCTTTGCCGCCACCGACACGGCGCTCGCCTCGCTCTCCAACCTCGAAGCCACCCGCGCCGTCCTCGCCGCCGATCTCGGACAGGCGGCGCAACGCCCCAGCCTTGCCGCAGACGGCGCACCGATGCCCGCCTTCGTCCTCACGCCAGACGGTTTCGTCTTCGTCCGTCGCAGGGAAGGCACGCTTCCAGCGCTCGAGAAAGTCTCCTGGGGCCTCGTCGATGGCCAGCTGGTCCGCCAGCCCTTCCCCACCATAGACCGCTCGCCCCCCGGCCAGCCGGTGGCCATGATCGAGGGGATTTCCGCTATCCGCCTGCGCGTCGCCACCGAACAGGGCTGGCAGGACGGCTGGCAGCCGCAAGACCCGGAAGACCTGCCGCGCGCCGTCGAGATGACGCTGCTGCGCGCCGACGGCGTGCCGATCATCCTCAAATTCCTGGTCGCCGCGTGAGCGCGCCGGGCAAGCCCTCCGAACGCGGCGCCGCGCTGTTCGCCGTGCTGGCGATGGTCATGCTGCTCGCCGGCTTTGCCGCCGTCGGCCTTTCCCGGCTGCGCGCGGCGACCGACCGGATCACCGATTCCAGCGCCCGATCGGAGGCGCAGTTCCTCGCCAATTCCGGCACCTCGGCTGCCCTCTCGCTGGTCTATCGGCTGAAGGCGCTCGCCCGCACCGGCGCGCAATCCATGGAAGACCCCATCAGGCTCGACTATGGCGAGGGCGAAGTCGTGCTGCGCTTCTCCGAAGGCGGCAACTGCTTCAACCTCAACAGCCTGTCGCGCCCGCCTTCCACCGTCAGCACCGGCGAAAGCAAGGCGGCCGCCAGTCCGCAGGATTTCGCGCGCCTGCTCACCGCCACCGGGATCCCGCTGCTGGAAGCGGATACCATCGCCCGTGCCACCGCCGCCCGCCTGGCGCAGAACGGCGTCCTCTGGGCCGATGGCAGCGAATGGACGACAATCCCGGGTGTCACCGCCCGTCACTGGCAGCTCGCCGGCCGGTTTCTGTGCGCTCTGCCCACCCGCGATGCCACCGCAATCAACATCAATCGGCTGGCGGCAGAAGATGCGCCGCTGCTGGCCGGAATCGGCATGAGCACCGATGAAGCCCGCCGGGCCATCACCAGCCGTCCCGCAAGCGGCTGGGGCAGCGCCGACGATTTCATGCGGGCAGGCTCCGGCACCGGTGACGGCACCGGCACCGCCGAATCGCTCGTCACCACCAGCCGCTGGCTGACCCTGGAGGTCATCGCCCGTACCCCGCGTGCCACGGTCAGCCGTGAACTGCTCGTCGATTCGATCCAGCAGCCGGCAAGGGTGGCCTCCAGCCGCTGGCGTGCGGTAGAGGTGGCTGCATGACGATGCTGATTGCAACCGAAGAGGGCGTGGAGACGCTGGTGCAGGGCGCCGACGACGCGCCGCTGATCGCCGTCATTCCGGGGGACGATGTCGCCCTGCATCGCCTGCACCTGATCGAGACCGATCCGACCCCCCGGCTGGAGGAAGCGCGGATGCGGGCGACGGATCTGGCCGCCCGCCCGCTCGACGAGCTGCATATCGCCGTCGGCCCGACCGACGCCGAGGGTGCCAGCTGGATCGCCATCATGGATCGCGAACGGATGGCAGGCCATCTCGCGCATTTCGATGCAGCCGGCGTGAAGCCCGCGCACCTGCTGCCCGCCGCTCTCCTGCTCGAGCCCGAGCCGGATGGCCCGGCCCTCGCCCGTTTCCACGACAGGGTACTCATCAAGACAGGCGAGGTTGCGGGCCTGATCGAACCCGCGCTCGCCTCGCCGCTTGCCGGCGTCAGCCAGCTGGGCCGGATGGCGCGCATGTCGGCCTTCGGCCCGGACGCCATCCCCGATCCCTTGCCGCTCGACATGCTGCAGGGCCTGTTCGCTCCCCGCCGCAAATGGTGGAAGGAACGCCGCTTCCGCCTGTGGGCGGCCCTGCTCACGGCGCTGGCGCTGCTGCTGCTGATCGCACCCGCCCTCGTGGACCGCGCCCGCACGGCCGCCACCGTCGCCGCACACGACCGCGCCGTCGTCGAGCTGGCAGCCGCCACCCTCGGCAGCCGCCCGACAGACGCGGAGGCCGGCGCCGCCGCATTGGCACAGGCCCGTCGCGCAGCAGAAGGCGGCGCGCTTGCCGCCCGCCTCACCGCCGTCGCGCAGGCAGTCGAACAGACCCCCGGCGCCCGCCTCGACAGCGCTCGCCTCGCCGGCGGGGAGCTGCAGCTGGTGCTGGGCGGCAGTGCCGATGCCATCAACGCGGTAGGCCCGAAACTGGCCGCCGGCGCCTTCACGGCAAAGGCCGACGGCACCAGCCTGACGCTGGGCGATCGCCGCGCCGGCATCGCCACCACCGACACACCGCTTTCCCGCTCGATGCTGCGGCTGGTCTCCGCCCGCTCCGACGCTGCCCTTGTCGCCGCTGCCAAGGCGCGCGGTGGCCGGATGCAGCCACAGGCAGTCGCCGCCGCCTTCATCGCCGCCGGCCTGTCGCAGCCGGGCAGCAGCGGCCCCATCCAGGTCGCTGCCGCCCGCTCCACGGTGCTGTTGCCGCTGCTCGCGGACCTTGAAATGAAGGGCGCCAACTTCACCGCCGCCAGCCTCTCGCGCAACGCCGACGAGACGCTTTCCGCCAGCTTCACGGCCGCGCCATGATCCTCGCGATCCTTGCCGCCTCGCTTCTCGGCCTCACCGAGCTGCCGCCGCAAAAGGCCGAGCCGGGCCGCTGCCGCATCTTCCTGTGGACCCGCACCGAGCAACCGCTGCGCCTGGCCATGATCGACGAGACATCGAAAACAATGCGCATGCGCAAGGGAAAGCAGATGTTCGACATCGCCGAATATGCACCGGGCCAATATGGCGGCCACGGCTATACGGTGCTGGTAAACCTCGACTTTGCCGACAACAACGCCATCCAGAACGGCCAGATCATCCGCTCCGGCTCGATGCGGCTGGAACAGCAGGGCGGGGAAACGATGTCGCTACCGGTGGGCGGGATGCGCGCCTGTAGCTGAAGCAGCCCGTTCGACGGCGCGGGCTTTGCCCGCGCTACGCATCTGAATCGAAATGCAACCCCGGCCGGACTCGGCGGCTTTGCCGACGGCCGGCACGCGGCAAACCCGCCGGCATCAGCCCTGGATCTTGCACTTCCGTTCGCGGGCGACACCCTTCAGATAGCCGCGCCGGGCCATGCCGGAGGCGACCATCATCCGGAACTTCCGGTCGGCTTCGGCAGCTCCGGTCGCCTCGCGGACGATGCCGCGAAACGGGATCAGCGAGTTGACGATCGATTTCGCCCCGGCGTCGGCCAGCCGTTCCGGCAGTGCATCGCCCTTGTCGTCCACCGCGTCCACGTCGGGCCCCAACACCGGATACAGCTCGGAAATGGCGCGCTGGAAGTCGGCGCAGCTCTTGATGCCTGCCAGCGAATAGGGCGCCTTCTGTGCATCCAGCAGCACTTCGGGCGGATTTTCGCGCATCAGCCCGACATCCTTGATCGGTTGCCGCACGATATTCTCGGCCTTCTTGCCGATCCGCTCCACGTCGCTGTCAGGCTCGTTCTGATGCTCCAGCTGCTGCGCCATTACGGGGGCCGCAACAGCCAGCGCAAGCGCCAGAGGAACCAGCCGCCGCAGCGGCCTAGATATCAAGGTTTGCGACCGACAAGGCATTTTGCTGAATGAACTCCCGCCGAGGTTCCACAATGTCGCCCATCAGCTGGGTGAAAGTCTCGTCGGCTTCATAAGCGTCGCCGATTTCCACCTTCAGCAGCGTACGTGCTGCAGGATCAAGCGTGGTTTCCCACAATTGTTCCGCATTCATTTCGCCCAGCCCCTTATAGCGCTGCACGGCGAGACCCTTGCGGCCGGCTTCCATCACCGCTTCCAGCAGCTCGGACGGCCGGCGAACCGCAGTCGCAGCCGTGCGCGACGTCTCGGAAAGGCTGCCAAGGCTGGCGTTCGTCGCCCAGGCCTTTGCCTGTTCGGCGGCCAGCGAATGCAGCTTGCGCGCCTCGGCACTGGCGACAAACGCCCGATCCACCACAAAGGCGTCGGTCACGCCACGATCCAGATGCCGAACCACAAAGCCGCCCTCGGCCCCCGGCTCGGCGCTCCAGCCCGCGCTGCCCTCGTTCAGCCAGGCCGCCAGCCGGTTTGCGGCGGCGGACGTATCCGTCGCGTTCGGATCCAGCGCCCCGGCCAGCGCCAGCGCTTCCACCAGCGGCGCCGGATAGCGGCGCGGCACATAGCCCATCAGCCGCTTCATCCGCCGCGCATGATCCACCAGCGAAACCAGGTCTTCGCCCGAACGCTGATCGTTGCCCGAGGTCAGCGCCATTCCGGAAACCCCAGCAGCAACCAGATAATCCTCCAGCGCCGCCTCGTCCTTCAGATACACCTCCGAACGTCCGCGCGTCACCTTATAGAGCGGCGGCTGGGCAATATAGAGGTGCCCCGAACGGATCAGATCCGGCATCTGCCGATAGAAGAAGGTCAGCAGCAGCGTGCGGATGTGCGCGCCATCGACATCGGCGTCGGTCATGATGACGATCTTGTGGTAGCGCAGCTTCTCCAGCGAAAATTCCTCGCGCCCGATGCCGGTGCCCAGCGCCTGGATCAGCGTGCCGATTTCCTTGGAACCCAGCATCCGGTCGAAACGCGCCCGCTCCACGTTCAGGATCTTGCCGCGCAGCGGCAGGATCGCCTGGTAACTCCGGTCGCGCCCCTGCTTCGCCGAACCGCCAGCCGAGTCACCCTCGACGATGAACAGCTCGGACTTCGCCGGGTCCTTCTCCTGGCAATCCGCCAGCTTGCCCGGCAGCGACGCCACGGAAAGCGCCGACTTGCGGCTGGCTTCGCGCGCCTTGCGGGCGGCTTCGCGGGCGATCGCCGCCTCGATGATCTTCTGCACGATGCCGCGTGCCGGGCCGGGATTCTCCTCCAGCCATTCGGCCAGCTTGTCGGCCAGCAGCGATTCCAGCGGCTGCCGCACTTCAGAGGATACCAGCTTGTCCTTCGTCTGAGAGCTGAACTTCGGGTCCGGCAGCTTCACCGAAACCACCGCCGTCAGCCCCTCGCGCATGTCGTCGCCGTTCAGGCCGACCTTTTCCTTCTTCAGCAGCCCGGATTTCTCCGCATAGGCATTCAACGTCCGCGTCAATGCCGAGCGGAACGCCGCCATGTGCGTGCCGCCATCCCGCTGCGGGATGTTGTTGGTAAAGGCCAGAACCTGCTCGTAATAGCTGTCGTTCCACTGCAGCGCGACTTCGATGCCGATATCGTCGCGCTGGCCGCGGATGCTCACCGGCTCCGACATCAGCGACGTCTTGGTGCGGTCCAGCCAGCGGACCATCTCGGTCAGCCCGCCCTCATAGAACAGCTCCACCTCGCGACGATCGGCATGGCGCGCATCCACCAGGAACAGCCGCACGCCCGAGTTCAGGAATGCCAGCTCGCGATAGCGATGCTCCAGCTTGTCGAAATCGAACTCGATGCCGGTACGGAATGTTTCGATCGAAGGCAGGAAGGTCACCGCCGTGCCGCGCTTGTCCCCCTGGGGGCCGACAACCGCCAGCGGAGCCTCCGGCACGCCGTGGCGGAAGCGCATGAAATGCTCGTGACCGTCGCGCCAGATGCGCAGTTCGGTCCAGTCCGACAGCGCGTTCACCACCGATACACCGACGCCGTGCAGACCGCCCGACACCTTGTAGCTATTGCCTTCCTGGTTGTTGAACTTGCCGCCCGCATGCAGCTGCGTCATCACCAGCTCGGCGGCGGAAACGCCCTCCTCGGCATGAATCCCGGTCGGAATTCCGCGCCCATTGTCCTCAACCGTCACGCTGCCGTCGGCGTTCAGCTGGATCAGGATCCTGTCGCAATAGCCCGCCAACGCCTCGTCGATCGCGTTATCGGAAACTTCGAACACCATATGGTGCAGCCCCGAACCATCGTCGGTATCGCCGATATACATCCCCGGCCGTTTGCGCACCGCTTCAAGTCCCTTAAGAACCTGAATGGAATCAGCACCATAGTCACCGGTCGGGGTGGCGGAATTCATCACGTCGTCGCTCATGCAAAGTCTATAGGGGCAAGGCCGGGGAAACACCAGAAAAAGCGCCAGAAATCCTGCCTTAAATCGGCAACACAGCCCCATCCCGCACATCGAACCGCGCCGCCTCCAGCCCTTCGAACAGCGCCGCGTCCGTCCCCGTCAGCCACACCTGTCCGCCCAGTGTCGCCAAACGCGCGAACAGCGCCAGCCGCCGCTCCGGGTCCAGATGCGCCACCGCCTCGTCCAGCAGCAGCAACGGCGCCCGCCCCGACCGCTCCGCCACCAGCGCCGCATGCGCCAGCAGGATGGCGATCAACAGCGCCTTCTGCTCACCGGTCGAGGCCAGCGCCGCCGGCATCGCGCCGACCCCATAAGCCTTGTCGGCATGCGTCACCGCCAGGTCGCTTCGGTGCGGCCCAACCGTCGCGCGTCCCGCCGCCCGGTCCACAGCTCGCGCCGCGCGCAAGGCGGCCGCCAGATCGGCAGGCGGCTCCCCTTCCAGCGCCAGCGAAGGGCGCGGAAACGCCCCGTCCGGCACCGCTGCCAGCGCTGCATCCAGCGCCCGAACCGTAAGGCTGCGCGCCTCTGCCAGCGCCGCCCCATGCTCGGCCATCTGCGCTTCCAGCCCGCCCAGCCAGGCCGGGTCCGCCGGCGCATCCGCCGTCAGCAGTCGCGTCCGCGCCCGCATCGCCGCATCATAGCGCGTCGCATGCCCGGCATGGCCGGGGCTCAGCGCCAGCACCAGCCGGTCCAGAAACCGCCGCCGCGCCGAGGCGGCTTCAGCAAACAGCCGGTCCATCGCCGGCGTCATCCACAGCTGCGCATTCCACTCGCCCAACGCCGACAACGGCGCATTCGCTCCGTTCACGCTCAACCTGCGCCGCTCCGGCGCATCGGGCAGCGTCCCCGTCTTCAGCACCACCGGCGGCAGCGCCGCATCCGGGACCAGCTCGGCGCGCACCTGAAAGCCGCCCTCGCCGCCAGCCAGCGCCATCTGCCCCAGCGCCTGCCCACGCAGCCCGCGCCCCACCACCAGCAAAGACAGCGCCTCCAGCACATTGGTCTTGCCGGCGCCGTTCGGCCCGGTCAGCAGCACGAACGGCGCCGCCCCCGGCGCAATCCGCGTCATCGCATGGTTGCGAAACCCGGCGAGTGTCAGAGATGCAACATGAAGCGGCTGAGGCACGGCGCCGGTCTAGCGGTCGGGCGCCCAAGCCGCTAGAGGCGTCACATCCCTTCCCTAGCCAAGGACAACAGCCAGCATGCATACCGTGGCGGAACTGATCGGCTTCCTCGTCTATGTGTTGCAGCTGTTCATCTATGTCATCGTCATCCAGGCGATCCTGTCCTGGCTGGTCGCCTTCAACGTGGTGAACACCCAGAATCGCTTCGTCTGGAGCGTCCTGAACGGCCTCGAACGCTTCCTAAACCCGTTCCTGCGCCCCATCCGCAACCTCCTGCCCGACATGGGCGGCATCGACCTGTCGCCGCTGGTGCTCGTGCTCGGCATCATCCTCACGCAGAGCCTGCTGCAGGGCCTCGCGATGGACCTCATCGCATGACCGGCTCCGGCCAGATCATAGACGGCAAGGCCCACGCCGCCCGCCTGCGCGCCGATATCGCCCAGGCAGTCATTGCCCGCGCCTCGGCCGGCGCCCGTGCGCCCGCTCTCGCCGTGGTGCTTGTCGGCGACGATCCGGCCAGCCACGTCTATGTCCGCAACAAGACCGCCGCCTGCCGCGAAGCCGGGATCACCTCGATCGAGCACCGGCGGGATGCCACCCTGCCCGAGGCCGAGCTGCTCGCACTGGTCCAGCAGCTGAACCGCGACCCCGCCGTCGACGGCATCCTCGTGCAACTCCCGCTTCCCGCCCATATCGACAGCGCCCGCATCATCTCGGCCATTTCGCCGGACAAGGATGTCGATGGCTTCTCGCCCGTAAACGCCGGGCGACTGGCGACCGGCCTAGACGGCTTCGTCCCCTGCACGCCGCTCGGCTGCCTGCGCCTGCTGCAGTCGACGCTCGGCGACATTGCGGGCGCCGAGGCCATCGTCATCGGCCGCTCCAACATCGTCGGCCGGCCGATGGCCTCGCTGCTGATCGGCGCCTCGGCCACCGTCACCGTCGCCCACAGCCGCAGCCGCGATCTCCCGGGCCTCGTCCGCCGGGCCGACATCGTCATCGCCGCCGTCGGCCGCCCGGAAATGGTGCGCGGCAGCTGGCTGAAGCCCGGCTGCACGGTGATCGACGTGGGCATCAACCGGGTCCCGAAAGAATCCGGCGAAGGCACTCGCCTGGTCGGCGACGTCGCCTTCGCGGAGGCAGCCGAAGTCGCCGCGCACATCACCCCGGTGCCCGGTGGCGTAGGCCCGATGACCATCGCCTGCCTGCTGGAAAACACGCTGAAGGCAGCCTCGCTCCAGTGAGCTTCCCGCTCGACCTCTTCATCTCGGCGCTGGTGACGCTTCTCGTCGTCATCGATCCGCCCGGCGCGGCGCCGATCTTCGCCAGCCTCACCACCCGCTCCACCGATGCGGCACGGCGGGCGATGGCCTATCGCTCGGTCCTCATCGCCTCGGCCATCCTGTTCGGCTTTGCGGCCTTCGGCGAACCTTTCCTGCGCGCGCTGGGCATCAGCCTCGATGCCTTCCGGGTGGCGGGGGGCATCATGCTGTTCCTGATCGCCATCGACATGGTGTTCGAAACCCGCGTGAAGCGGCGCGAGGAACGCGCCCAGGCCGTGAACGACGAAGCAGTCGAGGATGTCTCGGTATTCCCGATGGCGATGCCGATGATCGCCGGCCCGGGATCGATAGCCGCAGTGATGCTGCTGACCTCCAAGGCGACCGGCCCGATGCAGTCCTTCGCGGTCTATCTGGCCCTCGCCATCGTCCTCCTGCTCACGCTGGCGGCGCTGCTGGCCGCCGGCCCGATCATGCAGCGGGTCGGGGCCAAGGTGGAGGGGATGATCACCCGGCTGCTGGGGGTGATCCTGGCCGCGCTTGCCGCGCAGATTGTCATCGACGGGCTGATCGGCGCGTTCCGCGTCTGAACAACATGGTTAACGCTTGCAAACACTAACCGGTTGATTAGGTGTAAAATTCATTGACATATATCGCGCCTAAATCTGTTACCCCCTGCGGCAAATAGTTGCGATTCAAGGGGTGTCTCCATTTGGCACGCCAATTGCACCCTGTAATCCGGTGGCGAACATCTCGCCGCGTACATGGGGTTGGAGATTTTCCATGAAGTTCATTCTCGCGGCTGCCGGCGCAGCCCTCTTTGCCGTCCCGGCCTTGGCCGCCGTTAGCGTCAACTACGAAGCGCCCGGTGTGCAGAACACCACTGCTGGCTTCACCACGTCCGGCGTGGAGACCTTCGACGGTCAGCCGATCGGCTCGGCAGCAAACTTCGTCACGGATTTCGGCACCGGCGGCGCCATCCAGGCCACCTATTCCGGCGGCCGCATCGACGACGCCAACGTCTTTGGCTCTGCCGGCGGCACGGGTCAGCATGTGGTGACCTTCTCGAACCTGACGCCGATCACCATCAATTTCACCACGACGCTGCCGGAAGGGCTGACCTATTTCGGCTATTGGCTGTCGGCGCTCAACAGTGGCAACCAGCTTGAATTCTACTACCAGGGCAATCTGGTCAAGGCGATCAACCCGGCCGAGGTCGCCGGCTTCGTCGGCAGCTGCCCGAATGCCTATTGCGGCAACCCGAACGCCCCTTACACCGGCGGCAATTCGGGCGAGCCCTATGCCTTCCTCAACGTCTATTTCACGGGCGGCGACCAGTTTGACCGCATCGTGATCACCCAGACTGCAGGCGGCGGCTATGAATCCGACAACCACACCGTCGGCTTCTACACCCGCCCCGGCGGCGAGGGCGCGGTTCCGGAACCCGCCACCTGGGCGATGCTGATCGCGGGCTTCGGCCTCGTCGGCGCCGCGGCGCGCCGCCGCAACCGGATCGCCGCCACTCTGGCCTGATCCGGCAGCGTCGGGAATGATTTGGGGGGCGTCCACGCAGCAGCGTGGGCGCCCCTTTCGTTTCGGGCACACCCCATTTCGGGCCCATCTCCCAGGCTCCGCCCGCATAAGCTGCGCACCCTGCGACATGCGCCCCCTTGCACTTTTGCTGAAGCATGGTGACATTGGGTCGTAACCGGGAGTCTCCGCTCCGGAGGCACCCACCCCGAAAACCAGCTTGCTGGTTTGCAGGACCCGGCGAAGGCCGGAAGTCAGGAAGGTCAGATGCCCTCGTTTTCCCGAGACCTTGAATCCACTCTCCACAATGCGCTGGCCGAAGCCAGCCGCCGTCGCCACGAATATGCGACCCTGGAGCACCTGCTGCTCGCCCTCATTTCCGACACCCATGCCTCCGTGGTGATGAAGGCCTGCGGCGTCGATCTCGAGGAACTCTCCGCGCAGGTCACCCGCTACCTCGACACCGAACTGGGCAGCCTGAAGGCCGACTCGTCGGTCGATCCCTCGCCCACCGCCGGCTTCCAGCGCGTCGTGCAGCGCGCCATCCTGCACGTGCAGTCGTCCGGCCGCGAGGAAGTGACCGGCGCCAACGTCCTCGTCGCCCTGTTCTCCGAGCGCGAGAGCCACGCCGTCTATTTCCTGCAGCAGCAGGACATGACCCGCCTCGACGCCGTTTCCTACATCAGCCACGGCATCGCCAAGACGGCCGGCATGAGCGAATCCAAATCGCCCAAGGGCGCCGAGGAACAGACCGAGCAGCGCGAGGAAAAACGCGAAGGCCGCCAGAAGCAGCCGGAATCGGCGCTGAAGCAGTTCACCGTCAACCTCAACGACAAGGCGAAATCCGGAAAGATCGATGTCCTCATCGGCCGCGAGGCCGAGGTGGACCGCACTATTCAGATCCTCTGCCGCCGTTCGAAGAACAACCCGCTCTATGTGGGCGATCCCGGCGTCGGCAAGACCGCCATTGCCGAGGGCCTCGCCCGCAAGATCATCGAGGGCAATGTCCCCGACGTGCTGAAGCCCGCCGTCATCTACGCGCTCGACATGGGCGCGCTGCTCGCCGGCACCCGCTATCGCGGCGACTTCGAGGAGCGGCTGAAGAATGTCGTGTCCGAGCTGGAAAAATTGCCCCACGCCATTCTCTTCATCGACGAAATCCACACGGTGATCGGCGCCGGCGCAACGTCCGGCGGCGCAATGGATGCCTCCAATCTGCTGAAGCCCGCGCTCAGCGGCGGCAGCATCCGCTGCATCGGCTCCACCACCTACAAGGAATTCCGCAACCACTTCGAGAAGGACCGCGCCCTGCTCAGGCGCTTCCAGAAGATCGACGTGAACGAGCCGACGGTCGAGGACACCATCAAGATCCTCACCGGCCTGAAGCCCGCCTTCGAAAAGCACCACAAGGTGCGCTACACCCCCGACGCCATAAAGTCGGCGGTAGAGCTCTCCGCGCGCTACATCAACGACCGCAAGCTGCCGGACAAGGCGATCGACGTCATCGACGAGTCCGGCTCGGCGCAGATGCTGGTGACAGAGGCCAAGCGCAAGCGCGTCATCGGTGTGAAGGAAATCGAGGCTGTCGTCGCCACCATGGCGCGCATCCCGCCGAAATCCGTCTCCACCGACGACAAGAAGGTGCTGCAGAACCTGGACGCCGAGCTGAAGCGCGTCGTGTTCGGGCAGGACAAGGCGATCGATCTGCTGGCAAGCGCCATCAAGCTCAGCCGTGCGGGCTTGCGCGAACCGAACAAGCCGATCGGCAACTATCTCTTCTCCGGCCCCACCGGCGTCGGCAAGACGGAAGTCGCCCGCCAGCTCGCCTCGATCCTCGGCATCCCGCTCACCCGCTTCGACATGTCGGAGTATATGGAGCGCCACTCGGTCAGCCGCCTTATCGGCGCGCCTCCGGGCTATGTCGGCTTCGACCAGGGCGGCCTTCTCACCGATGCCGTCGATCAGAACCCGCACAGCGTGCTGCTGCTGGATGAAATCGAAAAGGCCCACCCGGACCTCTTCAACATCCTGCTGCAGGTGATGGACAACGGCAAGCTGACCGACCACCACGGCAAGACGGTGGATTTCCGCAACACCATCCTCATCATGACCACCAATGCAGGCGCCGCCGACATGGCGCGCGAAGGCATCGGCTTCGGCGCCACCCAGCGCGTCGGCGAGGACGAGGAAGCGATCAAGCGGATGTTCACGCCGGAGTTCCGCAACCGTCTCGATGCAACGGTGCCGTTCGATTACCTGCCGCCATCGATCGTGGCGCGCGTCATCGACAAGTTCATCCTCCAGCTGGAGCTGCAGCTGGCCGAGCGCGACGTCCATATCGCGCTGGAAGACGATGCCAAGGACTGGCTGATCGAGCGCGGCTACGACAAGCTCTATGGCGCGCGTCCGCTGGGCCGCCTCATTCAAGAGGCGATCAAGCGCCCGCTCGCCGACGAGCTGCTCTTCGGCAAGCTGGTCAACGGCGGCGAGGTCCGCGTCCATGTGAAGGACGACAGGCCCGCCTTCGAGATCATCCCGGCGGCACCCAAGCCAAAGCGGAAGAAGAAGGTGGCCGCACTCCCGGCACCGTCCACCGACGAAGCGTAGGACGTGAACCCATAAACGGAAGGCATTTTGACGCGGTTTTCAGCCCCGAGACGAGTGAGCAAGCGCAGTCCGGCTACCTGAAGGTAGCTGGCAAGCGCAGCGAGCGCTGGATCGGGTCTGAAAACCGCGCCTTCGGTGGGCCAGGCAGGCGAAATCAACGCCGTCGCCGTCCTCACCGGGGGGCAAAGCCCCGCTTTCGGCCGCCGCCAACGCCGATTTCGCCTGCCTGACCCATCAAAACGCCTTCCGTTTATGGGTTCACGTCCTAGGAACCTCAGCCTGGCTGCCCGGTTAAACCCGGGTAGCCAGCAAGGAGGAAACCATGCCGACCCCGCAGCAACTGGAAGAAAATTTCTGGAAGGCGCTGAAATCCGACCGGACCGTGATGCTCGGCATCGACCGGTTCGAGGATCACGTCCGCCCGATGACCGCCATGTTCGAGGAGGCCGGCGGCCCGATCTGGTTCTTCACGTCCAGGGAAAACACGATCGTCGAACATGCCGGCAAGGCCAGCCCCGCCACCGCGACCTTTGCAGCCAAGGATCACAAGCTGTTCGCCACCATCGAAGGCCGCCTGCAGGTGGACATGGATCGGGCGGTGATCGACCGCCTGTGGAACCCATTCATCGCCGCCTGGTACGAAGGCGGCAAGGAAGACCCCAAGCTGGTCCTCCTTCGCTTCGACGCGGACGAGGCAAAGATCTGGGAAAACGAGAACAACCTGTTCGCCGGCCTGAAGATGCTGCTCGGCGTCGACCCCAAGAAGGATTATGCCGACAAGGTTGCCACTGTCGCGCTCTGACGGCGCAAGGGTCGTGCGGGTGGCCAAGAGCTCAGCGCTCATTGAGATGTCCTATTCGGCATGTTAGCTTATCGCTATGCGTGTGACATCGTCTAACCGTTCGAAGGGCGCTTCCCGCCGATATGCGTCGGCCCCCTGCGCTCGCCTGAGAGCGCAGGGGCTGCGTCGCGTGGAGCTCTGGGTTCCCGATATGCATTCGACGCGCTTCGCGGCGGCTCGGTTCCGAACGATGGCTCAGCGGCAAAGCGCTCGGGCGGCCATCGCCGATGACGTGTACGATGATCAGCTGTTCGTGGAAAATCTCGCCGACTGGGACGAATAAGTGCGGCGTGGCAGTGTCGTCACCGTTGCAGGTGGCGGAGATTTTACGGGCAAGCCGAGACCAGCCATTATTGTTCAGGCCGATGCGTTCCACCTCACCGGATCGGTCACGCTCTGCCCACTTACCACGACAGACATAGATGCACGACTTTTTCGTATCGCGATTTCTCCCAATGCCGAAAACGGACTGAAGGCGCACTCCTGGGCCATGACCGACAAGTTGGTGACCGTTCGTCGGGAGCGCGTCCACTCCGTGATCGGCCATATCACCGACGGCGAGTTGCTGCAGCTGAGCCGAGCGATGATTGTCTTTCTTGGCCTCGCCTGAGGTGCGCAGCTTGCCCCGAATCGCCTTTCCCGCTAAAGGCCCCCGCTTCGCGAACCGGCACACCCTGGAGGTGTCGGGCGAAATTAGTTGGAGAAGAACATGTCTGATGTGCTGACGCTCACCGCCGAAGCACGCGACCGGGCGGGCAAGGGAGCCTCTCGGGCGGTGCGGCGGGAAGGCCGCGTTCCGGCGGTAATCTATGGCAACAAGGAAGCTGCTATCAGCATCCACGTCGAGGAAAAGCTTCTGACGAAGCTGCTCCACACGGGCCATTTCATGAATTCGGTCGTCGAGATCCAGCTCGACGGCAAGACCCACCACACGCTTCCGCGTGACGTGCAGTTCCACCCCGTCAACGATCGTCCGATCCACGTGGATTTCCTCCGCGTCACCGACGATTCGCTGATCACCGTCAACGTGCCGGTCGTATTCGAGAACGAGCATGCCTCGCCCGGCCTGAAGCGTGGCGGCGTGCTCAACGTGGTCCGCCACGAGGTCGAGCTGCGCTGCCCGGCCGGTTCGGTGCCGCACGACATCGTCGTCGACGTCACCGGCTTCGATGTGGGCGATTCGATCCACATCTCGGTGGTGAAGCTGCCCAAGGGCGTGAAGACGGTCATCGACCGCGACTTCACCATCGCCACCATCGTTGCGCCATCGGGCCTGAAGAGCCAGGAAGACGCAGCCGAGGGCGAAGCAGCCGCTTAAGACCGAAGCCCTTCGATGAAAGCCTATCGCCCGGCGGTACGCCGCAAGCGCGACCGCGCGCCGGCCGATAGGCCGAACTCGATGCGCCTTGCGCATCGAGCCATGGCGTAAGACATGCTGGTATTCGCCGGGCTGGGCAATCCCGGCCCGGCCTATGCCCAGCATCGCCACAATGTCGGCTTCATGGCGGTGGACGTGATCCATCACGCCCACGGCTTTTCGCCGTGGAAAGCCCGCTTCCAGGGCGTCACGGCCGAAGGCCGGCTCGGCACGCACAAGGTCGTCCTGCTGAAACCGATGACCTTCATGAACGAAAGCGGCCGCTCGGTCGGCGAAGCACTGCGCTTCTTCAAGCTCGGCCCCGATGCCCTCACCGTCTTCCACGACGAGCTCGACCTCGACCCCTTCCGCGTGAAGGTGAAGACCGGCGGCGGCGCGGCCGGCCAGAACGGCATCCGCTCCATCAGCCAGCACGTCACGCCCGATTTCCGCCGCGTCCGCATCGGCATCGGCCACCCGGGCCACAAGGATCGCGTCACCCCGCACGTGCTCGGCAATTTCGCGAAAACCGAAGAACGGCCCCTCGTCGAGACGCTCGCCGACATCGCCGATCTCGCCCCCATCCTCGCCGACGGCGACGATGCCCGCTTCATGAGCGACCTGGCGCTCCGGCAGCAGCCATGACCGACATTCTCCGCCTGGCGACCGAGGCCGATTCCGACGCGCTCGCCAGCCTCATCCGCCGCTCCGCGCACGAGCTGCAGGCAGCCGACTATCCCCCCGAAGTGCTGAACGTCGCGGTCGGCACTGCCTTCGGCCTCGATCCCATGCTGATCGCCGACGGCACCTATTTCCTCATCGAGCGCGACGGCGAGGCCATAGCCTGCGGCGGCTGGAGCTTCCGCGCGAAAACCTATGGCGGCGCCGACCATCTGGCAGACGCCACGGCCCGCATGCAGCCCGGCATCGACGCCGCCCGCATCCGCGCCTTTTTCGTTTCCCCCGATCACGCCCGGCAGGGCCTCGGCGGCCGCCTGCTCGATGCCTGCGAAGACGCCGCGCGCGGCGCCGGATTCACCCACGCCGAAATGGTGGCGACACTGGCCGGCGAAAGGCTCTACAGCCGCCGCGGCTGGGTGATCGATCGATCCTACACCGAAACACTGCCCGGCGGCGTCCAGCTCCCGGTGATACGCATGACAAAGCGGCTCGACCGCACAGGAGATGAATAATGGGATTCCGCTGCGGCATCGTCGGCCTTCCGAACGTCGGCAAGTCCACGCTCTTCAACGCGCTCACCGAAACGGCAGCGGCGCAGGCGGCCAACTACCCCTTCTGCACCATCGAGCCCAATGTCGGCAACGTCGGCGTCCCCGACGTCCGCCTCGATGAAATCGCAAGGATCGCCGGCTCGGCCAAGACCATCGAAACCCAGCTCGGTTTCGTCGACATCGCCGGCCTCGTCCGCGGCGCCTCCAGGGGCGAAGGGCTGGGCAACCAGTTCCTCGCCAACATCCGCGAAGTCGATGCCATCGTCCATGTGCTGCGCTGCTTCGAGGACGACGACATCACCCATGTCGAAGGCAGGATCGACCCCGTCGCAGACGCCGAAACCGTCGAGACCGAGCTGATGCTCGCCGATCTCGAAAGCCTCGAACGCCGCGTCCCGGCGCTCGCGAAGAAGGGCCAGGGTGGCGACAAGGACGCGAAAACTGCAGCCGTCGCCCTGCAAAAGGCGCTCGATCTGCTGCGCGACGGCAAGCCCGCCCGCCTCGCCGTCGCCGCCGACGCGGACGAAAAGCGCCATCTCGCGCAGGCCCAGCTGCTCACCGGCAAGCCCGTCCTCTACGTCTGCAACGTCGACGAAGCCTCGGCCGCCACCGGCAATGCCTTCTCCGAACGCGTCGCCGCCATGGCCAGGGCGCAGGGCGCCGGAGCCGTCGTCATCTCCGCCGCCATCGAAGCCGAAATCGTCACCATGGAAGCGGCCGACCGCCCCGAGTTCCTGGAAGCCCTCGGCCTCGCCGAAACCGGCCTCGCCCGCATCATCCGCGCCGGCTACGAGCTTCTGCACCTCCTCACCTTCTTCACCGCAGGCCCCAAGGAAACCCGCGCCTGGACGGTGGAAAAGGGCGCCACCGCCCCCAACGCGGCCGGCGTCATCCACAGCGATTTCGAAAAGGGCTTCATCCGCGCCGAAACCATCGCCTACGCCGATTTCGTCGCGCTCGGAGGCGAGGCCAAGGCCCGCGAAGCCGGCAAGCTGCGCGCCGAAGGCAAGACCTACATCGTCCAGGACGGCGATGTGATGCACTTCCTCCACAGTAATTAAGGAAATTTCCCGGCCACTGGAAAATACTGCACCCCCAATTGATTGTGATCTATTGGGGTGGACAAGGACAAATGGCGGGGGGCAGCCAAAGTGGCAATCAGACGTCTGCTTGCATTGGTTGCCGTATGGACTGCCGCTACCGCGCAGGCCCAGGAAACGACCTCCATCTACGAGCCGATCGGCACGGCCACGGGCGACAGGTCGCTGCTGGAGGATGTAGGCCAGTATGGCATTCCCGATCCGGTCCCCCGGCAAGAGGAGCGGAAAAAGCCCGACCCCTTCCGCATCAGCGTGGTCGCCATCGGCGACTACACCACCTTCGGGCAAGATGACGCCAGCGTCGACCAGTTGGGCGTGCAGGAGGACAAGTGGCAGATCCGCGCGCTTCGGCTCAGCTTCCTCGGCACCTTCGGCAGCGGCGATTTCAAGCTCTCCTACCAGGTCTCGGGCGAATACAAGGGCTTCGATAGCGATCCCAACGAAGACTGGCAGATGACCGACATCAGCATCACCCTCGCCAAGGGGGACAGGTCGAAGCTGACACTGGGCAAGACAAAGGAAACCTTCGCCTACGAGATGGTCGGCGATTCCGCCAACCTGCCGGTGGTCGAGCGGGTGCTGTCGCCCTTCTATGTGTCGCGCAACACCGGCGCGCGCTTCACCCATGTCTGGGGGCCGAACAAGCGCGGGACATTGTCGTTCGGCGTCTACAACGACGATTGGGACATCGACACCAAGAAGTCGGCGCGGCGCGGAGTGGACAGCTCCGTCCGCCTGACGGCGCTCGTCTGGGACGATCCCGCAGACGACAGCCACTATCTGCACGTGGGCGCGAGCTTCCGCAACGTCGCCTCCAAAGGCGAGCTTCGCTACAGGGGGCGGCCCGGCACAAACGCCTCCGACAATTTCATCGACACCGGCAGCTTCGACGCGGACGGCGCCCTGCACATGGGCCTGGAAGCCATGCTCGCGCTGGGGCCGATATCGGTCCAGGGCGAATATACCACTGCCTGGGTCGATGCGCCGACGATGGGCAATCCCAGTTTCGACGGCTGGTACGTCACGGGAAGCTGGATCCTCACCGGAGATCACCGCCCCTACGACCGCAATGTCGGCTATGCCCGGCGCGTGGTTCCCAAGGGCCGCTGGGGCGCGCACGAACTGATTGCCCGCTGGTCCGATGTCGACCTGCGCGACAGCCAGGTGGATGGCGGCCGTTTCCGCCGGATCGACGCCGGCTACAACTGGTGGGCCACCCAGCGCTGGAAATTCGGCCTCCACTACGGCCATGTCTGGCTCGACCGCTTCGGCGAGCGGGGGCAGACCGACACACTGATGACCCGGCTGCAATGGGTTTATTGATCCTCGCCGATTGTGCCGCTTCGCCATAGTCCGCTAAACTCGCACCCATGGGGGCAGTCGAACGGGCAACGGCGCTGAAAAGCGAGCTGGAGGCGTCGCTTCTGCGGCTGTCGATCTGGGCGACCGTCCTCATCGCGGCGCTGGGCGTCATCTTCGGCCTGCTCTCCGGATCGCTCGCCATCCTGTTCGATGGCCTGTTTTCGCTGGCGGACGCGGGCGTCACATGGCTGATGCTGGTGGTCGCCCGCCTCGTGGCACAGGAAAGCAACCAGAAGTTCCAATACGGCTACTGGCACCTCGAACCCTTGGTGGTCGCCCTGAAGGCGGCCGTGTTGATGACGCTCGTCGCCTTCGGCTTTCTCGGCGCCCTGCAGAGCATTCAGACGGGCGGCCACACGCCCGATCTCGGCCCTGCCATCGGCTATGCCGGGATCGTCGTGGTCATCTGCATCGCCACATGGTTCTGGATGCGGCGCCAGAACGAACGCATCGGCTCCTCCCTGGTCGCGCTCGACATGAAGGCGTGGGCCATGTCGGGCATCATCACCGCCGCCCTGCTCCTGGCCTTCGGCACCGCATGGGCGATGCGCGGCACGCAGCTGGAACCGTGGATCCCGTATGTCGATCCGGCGATCCTCGCCATCCTCTCGCTTGCGATCCTGCCGGTGCCGTGGAAAGACGCGCGCCTCGCCTTCCGCGACATCTTCGGCATCGTCCCCGCAGAACTGGACGCGCATGTACATAAGGTGATGGACGCATTCGTCGCCCGCCACGGCTACGCCGGCTATGAAAGCTATGTCACCACCACCGGCCGCGCCCGTTTCATCGAAATATCCGTGCTGGCAAAACCCGGAATGCCCCCCCGCACCATCGAATATTATGACGATCTGCGCTATGAAATCGGCGATGCCATCGGCGATCGCGGGCCGGACCGCTGGCTTACCATCATCTTCACCGCCGACCCGACAGAGCTATGAGGCATCTGCCGATGCTGCCAAACCAGCAGCCTTGCCGAAAACCCATGCGGAAGCTTCCTACAGCCCCAGTTCCCGTGCCCCCGGAAAAGGCAATGGCTGGTGCGTCGCCGCCATCACCAACCCGCCTGCCGCCAGATGGGCCGCCACGGCGTCCAGCAGGCGCATCTCCGATGCTGCGTCCAGCGTGCTCGACGGCTCATCCAGCAGCCACAGTTTCGCCCCGCTGGCGATCGTCCGCGCCAGCGCAACCCGCTGCCGCTGCCCTGAGGACAGTTGCCCGCAGCGAAACTCCATCAGCGCCGTAACCGCCATCGCCTCGGCCGCCGCCTGCAAGGTTCCCGCGCCCGCCCCATCCAGCCCCGCCCAGAAGGCGAGCTCGGCCGCAACCGTCCGATCCGGTTTCAACGCCGGTTCGCTCGCCAGCAGCGCCGTCGCAAACGGGTTCGCCACGACACCCTCGGAAGCCTCCAGCAACCCGGCCACCAGCCGCAGCAACGACGATTTCCCGGCCCCGTTCCGCCCGGTCACCAGCAAGGCCTCCCCCGGCCGCACGCTGAACGACAGCTGCTCGAACAACAGCCTCCCGCCGCGAACGAGTGCCAGCTTCTCCGCGTGCAGGCATTCGGCACTTGCCATCAGCGCAGGCCTTCCCTATGGCCCGTGCCTCGTCGGGGCGTAGCGCAGCCTGGTAGCGCATCAGACTGGGGGTCTGAGGGTCGCAGGTTCGAATCCTGTCGCTCCGACCATTTTCTCACAGACCACCATCGGTGACGACAGGATTTGCCAAAGCAATCCTGTCGCTCCGTTGCGCTGTCCTTGGTCACAACCCCACCCAGGCCCCGCGCGACGCCAGCGCCGCCTCGATAAACCGCATCCCCCGCACGCCGTCCGCATATCCCGGCGCCAGCGACGCCTCGCCGCGAACCGCCCGCGCCGCCTCCGCATAGAGGCCCGCAAAGGCGTCGGTGAAGCACGCATCCCAGCGCTCCATCGGCACCGCCTGCGCGGCGCCCACAAACTCCGCCACCTCCAGCAGTTGCAGCTCCTCCGGCGAATCCAGCCGCCAGCGCAGGCTCCGCCTGCTCCCTGCCAGCCACATCTCCAGCCCCTTGCCGCCACCCGGCACCACCTGGCTCACCCACAGGCTGCCGCGCGCCCCTCCGGCAAAGCGCCACAGCGTCGTCGCGTCCGTCGGCAGCGGCAGATGAAAGCCGGAAACCTCCGCGTTCAACTCGATCACCCGGTCGCCTGTCACAAATTCCGCTAGATGGATGCAGTGCGTGCCCAGATCGCCCAGCGTCCCGCCCGGCCCGGACCGCAGCGGGTCCGCCCGCCACCCCTCGGCCGCGCCGGGCTTCAGCCGGCCATCCTGCGCCCAACCGATCCGCACCAGCTGCAACTCGCCCAGAGCCCCCTCCGCCACCAGCCGACGCGCCTCGCGCACCGCCGGATAGGCAGAATAATTATAGGTCACCACAAACGGCCGCGCAGGCGCCCAATCCGCCACCTCCGCCAACGTCCGCGCCAGCGGCTTGTCGCAGATCACCGCCACGCCCGCCGCATCGAAGGCGCGCGCCATCTCCATATGCAGATGGTTCGGCGTGACAATGCTCACCGCCTCCAGCCCGGCCGACAGCAGCTCCCGCCAGTCCGAAGTCACCGGGCAACCCCAGTCAGTCGTCGCCGCCACCTCCGGCCGAGACGAGGGCGCGGCCCTCACCAGCTCGAAGGCCCCCGATTGCCGCGCTGCCGCCAGATGCACCGGCCCGATCTTCGCCCCGCCCCCGCCGCCAACCATGCCCCAGCGGATCAAAGCCCGGCCTCGCGATTCAACCGGGCCAGTTCGACATATCCGGCAGTCCCCAACGCATTGCGCGCAACCTCCTCGTCGCTCAGCAGCCGCACCTTTTTCGCCGGCCGGCCCAGCCACAATTCGCGCGGCCCGATCACCTTCCCCGGAGACAGCAGGGCGCCCGCCCCCAACATTCCCTCCGGCTCGATCACGCAGCCATCCATCACCACCGCGCCCAGCCCCACGAAACTGCGGTCCATCAACGTGCAGCCGTGCACGATAGCCAGATGCCCCACCAGCACCTCGTCGCCGATATGCGTCGCCGCGGTCCCACGCGACACATGCACGATGCTGCCGTCCTGGATGTTGGAACGCGCCCCGATGCGGATCGGCATCACGTCACCGCGCACCACCACGTTGAACCACAGCGACGATCCCGGCCCCATCACCACATCGCCCTGCACCTGCGCACCGGGCGCAACCCAGGCGGTCGGATCGATCCGCGGCAGCACGCCATTGAAGGGATGCACGGGCATCAGCCGTTCTTCACATAGACGATATGCCGCTTCAGCGGGCTTTCATCCGGCACCCTTGGATGATCGAAATCCATCTCTGTCGCACGCACCATGCCCAGCCGCTGCATCACCGCCTCCGAAGGCGTATTGGTGACGGCGGTATAGGCAAGGATGCGGTCCAATCCCTTCACATCAAAGCCATAGGACAGCGCCGTGGCCCCGGCTTCGCTTGCATAGCCCTGACCCCAGGCGTGGCGCGCCAGCCGCCAGCCCACTTCCCACATGCCGAACAGCGGCAGATCCTCGTGCCCGATCCGGTTCAGCCCGGCAAAGCCGAGGAACCGGCCATCGGCCTTGCGCTCCAGCGCCCAGAAGCCGACGCCATGCTCGGCAATCGAGCGATTCACCCGCTCCATGGCCGCATCCGCTTCCTCACGGGAGAGCGTCGCCGGGAAATGCTGCATGACCGCCGGGTCCGCATTCATCGCCGCCCAGGGCTCGCCGTCCGCTTCCCGGAAGGCCCGCAGGATCAACCGCTCCGTCTCGATCATCCCCGTTCCTTCCCATAGGCCACATGCCGGCGCGCAAAATGCCCCTCGGGCACTTCGGGATGCTCGAAATCCCATCCGTCCAGCCGACGCATCCCCAACCGCTCCATCAATCCCCAGCTCGGCGCGTTGGTCTCAGCGGTGATCGCAATCACCCGCGGCGCCAGCTCCAGCCCCCAGGCCATCGCCGCGCTCGCCGCCTCCAGGGCATAGCCCTTCCCCCAGCAGTCCTGCCGAAACAGCCAGCCGATCTCCACATCGTCTGCCCGCGCACCCGGCAGCACCTCAGGCGGCAGGGTAATCGGCTTCAGCCCGCAATTGCCGATGATGGCGCCGTCTTCCTTCCGCACCACCGCCATGAAACTATATCCCAGCTCCCGCCGGAAGCGCTCCATGCGTTCCAGCCGCTCCACACTGTCGTCCAGCAGCTCCGTCTTCCCGAAATGGCGCATCAGCACCGGGTCCAGGCTGAAGGATGCCAGCACCGGCAGATCGGCATCGGTCCACGGCCGCAGCAGCAGCCGGCCGGTTTCCATCAGGGAAACAACGGGGCCGCTTCCAGCCCCATCGTCTCGGGCAGGCCGAACATCACGTTCATGTTCTGGATCGCCTGTCCCGAAGAGCCCTTCACCAGATTGTCGATGGCGGCGACCACGATGGCCCGGCCCGGCACCCGGTCGGCAAAGACGTTCACCACCATATGATTGGAACCGCGCACCATCCGCGTCGCCGGCGCCAGACCCTCGGGCAGCACATGCACGAACGGCTCCTCCGCATAACGCGCGTCCAGGCACTGGCGCAGGTCGGCAACCGTGCGTCCGTCCGCCAGCTCGACGATGATGGTTTCCAGTTCGCCCCGGTTCATCGGCAGCAGGTGCGGCACGAAGCTGATCGTAACGCCCGCGCCAAACGCCTTGCCCAGTTCCTGCTCGATCTCCGGCATATGCCGGTGCCCGCCCAGCCCATAGGGCGCCACCGCCTCGGAGACTTCGGCGAACAGGTTGGTTTCCTTCAGGCCCCGTCCGGCGCCGGTGACGCCGGAAAGCGCATTGATGGTGATGTTACGCTCCCGGATCAGCCCGGCCTCCGCCAGCGGCAGCAGCGACAGCAGCGCCGCCGTCGGATAGCAGCCCGGGCAAGCCACCAGATTCGCATCGCGCAGCTTCGGCCGCGCCATTTCCGTCAGCCCATAGACCGCCCGCGACAGCAGCTCCGGCGCGGGATGCGTCACCCCATACCACTCGCCATAGGTTTCGGCATCGTTCAACCGGAAGTCGGCGGAAAGGTCGATGATGCGCGTATCCGTCAGCGTCGAAAGCAATTCGGCAGAGGCGGCATGCGGCAAACAGCCAAAAACCGCGTCGATCCCGCTCCAGTCCACCGCGTCGGCGCGCACCAGCGTCGGCAAGTGCAGATAGGGCGCGAAATGCGGCCAGATGCCGGCCATCGTCTGCCCCGCTTTCTGGTTCGCCGCCAGCGCCACCACTTCCACCCGCGGGTGCGTCAACGCCAGGCGCACCAGATCGGCCCCCGTATACCCCGAAGCCCCCAGAACCGCGATCCGAACCTTGTCTGTCATGCGATCCGTCCTAGAACATGTCCCACGCGGATGTAATCATCCGAATGGGAATGCCGGGCAAAAACCGCAGGCCTATTGCTCGAACCCGAAGATCTTCAGAACCGGCAGCACCGAGGCAAATTCGTCGGTCCATGCCGGCACATCGTCACGCGCGGGAACCGGCAGCCAATCCGCGCTGTCCGCCGTCGCCTCGGTAAAGCGCGTCATCGCCGCGTCGTCCCGCGTCAGCGCGATCCAGATGGAGGGGTTATAGCTTTCCATCTTGTCCGCGTCGGAGGGCACATAGGTCCGCATGCGCGCAGTCATGCCGATATCTCTGGCAAGCGCCGCCACCACCGGCCGCAGGTCCATAAAGCGGTTCGACACATGCACCAGCAGCACGCCATTTGGCGACAGCGTCCGCCGATAGGTCTCGAACGCCTCCTTCGTCAGCAGGTGCAGCGGAATCGCGTCAGAGGAAAAGGCGTCAACCGCCAGGATGTCGAAGCGCGATGCAGGCTCTTCGGCCAGCTTCAGCCGCGCATCCCCCAGCACGATCCGCACATCCGGCTTGCACTGGCTGATGAACGAGAACACGGCCGGGTCCGTCGCCAGCTCCACCATCAGCGGATCGATCTCGAAGATGGTCCAGTTCTCGCTCGGGGTCGCATAGCAGCTGAGGCTGCCCGTGCCCAACCCCACCACGCCGATCCGGGCGTTGGCACCAAACAGGCTCGGCGCCGTCCGCATCGCCAGCCCCACGCCACTTTCCGGCGCATAATAGGTGAGCGGCATGCGCGATTTCGCCGGATCCAGCGATTGCGCCCCGTGCAGCGTCGTTCCGTGCAGCAGCCTCCGCGTCTGCGTCGACTTGCTGTTCTGGATGGTATAGACGCCGAAGAAGCTGCGCTGCCGCGCCTTCTCGATGGTGGAAATGTCGATTTGCTGCCAGCCGCCCAGCGCCAGCATCAGCATCGCCAGCGTCCAGGTGAACATGATCGGGCGCCCGATCGCCAATATGCCCAGCCCCACCAGCGCCAGCAGCCCCAGCGTCTGCAGCAATGTCGGATCGACGATGTTGAACGAAGCGCCCAGCCACCAGCCCAGGATCAACGTCACCACCGGCGTCAGGATGCGCAACGCCCGCGACGCCAGCCCCTTGCCCTTCCACAGGTCGCCGATCCATTTCCGGAGCGGCGGCATCGGGATCAGCAGCGCCGCCGCCAGCAGCAGGATCGGATGCTCATACACCCAGTCGAACAGCTGCGGCGCGATCAGCGCCGGGAACAGTCCGCCCACCACGCCGCCGGCCGACATCCACAGATAGAATTCCGTCAGCTTGCCGGCCGGCGGACGATCCGCCGCCAGCGTTCCGTGCAGCGCTGTCGCCACCACCAGCAGCGTCAGCAGGGAGGCAAGCCCATAGAAAGTCGTCGCCTGGCCAACCGCCAGCATGCCCAGCGCGCTGAACATCAACGCCGCCGGCGAGATGGCAATCGCCAATCTGGTCGCCAGCGCGCCCCTCGCCGAGAAAACCAGGATGAAGCTGATCAGATAGGCCGCCAGCGGCAGCACCCACAGCAACGGCATCGCCATGATATCCGTGGTGATATGCGTGGTCGTGCTCAGCATCAGCCCCGACGGCACCGCTGCCAGCAGCACCCAATGCAGGCGCCGGCCCCAGGTCACCGGCCGCGCTCCGCGCTCGGAAACCGTATCGGGCGCCGTCGCCGGGGCGCGCACGCCTGATTTCACCACCATCACCCCGCCCAGCGCCACCAGCCCCAGCAGCGCCAGATAGCCGACCGACCAGAAATTCTGCTGGAAGGGCAGCCCGGTAAAGGGCTCCAGCACGAACGGATAGGCGAGAAGCCCCAGCAACGATCCCGCATTCGACGCCGAATAGAGGAAATAGGGGCTGGCCGCCGCCGGGTCGGGCGACCGCGCAAACCAGGCCTGCATCAAGGGCGCCTGCGCCGAAACCGCGAAGAATACCGGCCCGATGGACATCGCCAACAACTGCAGCAGCCAGAAGGCGGCTGCATTGCCGGTATCGGCGCCACCCAGCGACGCAATTCCAATCGGCAAGGTCAGCGCCGCTACTGCCAGCACCCCCACATGCGTGATCGCCTGCACCCGAAACGGGAAGCGCTGCAGCACATGCGCATAGCCATAGCCCAGCAGCAGCGTCGCCTGATAGAACAGCATCGCCGTGTTCCAGACGCTCGGCGAACCGCCCAGCACCGGCAACACCGCCCGCGCAAACAGCGGCTGGATCAGGAACAGCAGGAAACTGCCCAGAAACACGATTCCGGTGAACAACGGCCTGATCGGCAGGCGCGTGGCAATGCCCGGAGCAGCATCTTCCGGAGCAGTCATGGCATGCATAAACGCGGGACCCCCTATGGGAATAATTCTATTTGTTCTTGTTTCCAGCCCTCATGCTGCAACAGCCAGGCCTTGGCTGCAAGGCCCCCTGCATAGCCGGTGAGGCTGCCATCGGCGCCGATCACCCGATGGCACGGCACCACGATCGCCAGCGGGTTGCGGCCGTTCGCCGTTCCCACCGCCCGTGCATTCGGTCCCGGCCCCGATGCAGCCCCGCCCAGGGCGCGCGCAATATCGCCATAGCTGCGCGTTTCGCCCGCCGGAATCCGTCGCAGCTCCGCCCAGACGGCGCGCTCGAACGCACTGCCGAAACTGCCGGTCCGCAAACCCTCCAGCGCCCGCAGCTCTCCGGCAAAATAGGCCGCAAACGCATCGGCCAGCTCACGCGGCGTCTCGCCCGGCACCGGCTCGCCCAATCCGAACCGGTCCAGGCTCTTCTGCACCCGCGCCGGATCGGTGCGGAATTCAGCCGCCCACAGCACGCCGTCTGCATCGTGCACCAGCGCCATCGTCCCCACAGGCGTGGCGATGGAGGACAAGCGCCGCGTCAGGCCGGCACCCCGAACAGGTCGAACTCGTCGGCGTCCTCGATCAGCACCTTCAGGATATCGCCGGGCCTGGCATCGGGCGCATCGCGCAGCAGCACATGCCCGTCGATCTCCGGCGCATCCGCCTTCGAACGCGCCGTCACGCCACCCTCGCCGTCCGCCTCATCGACGATCACGTCCAGCGTCCGCCCGATCTTCGCCTGCAGCTTTGCTGCAGAGATTGCTGCGGCCTTTTCCATGAAGCGGTCGCGCCGTTCCTCGCGCACGTCGCGCGGCAAGGCGCCGGGCAATTCGTTCGCCGCTGCACCCGACACAGGCTCATAGGCAAAGCAGCCAACCCGATCCAGCTGCGCCTCGTCCAGCCAATCCAGCAGATACTGGAAGTCCGCCTCCGTCTCCCCCGGATAGCCCGCGATGAAGGTGGAACGGATGGCGATATCGGGCGCAATCGAACGCCAGTGCGCAATGCGCTCCAGCACCTTCGCCTCGTTCGCCGGCCGCCGCATGCTGCGCAGCACATTGGGCGAGGCATGCTGGAACGGAATGTCCAGATAGGGCAGGATCAACCCCTCCGCCATCAGCGGGATCAACTCGTCGACGCTGGCATAGGGATAGACATAGTGCAGCCGCACCCAAACTGGATCATGGGGGGCACCTAGCTTACCCAATTCCCGAGCAAGATCCGTGATATGCGCCCGCTGCTCGTCCTTGCCGAAACGCGCATGCCTGAGGTCGCGCCCATAGGCCGACGTGTCCTGGCTGATCACCAGCAGTTCCCGGGTCCCGGCCGCCACCAGCTTCTCCGCCTCGCGCAAAATCCCGTCCGGCCGCCGCGAAACCAGATCGCCGCGCAGGCTCGGAATGATGCAGAAGGCGCAGCGGTGGTTGCAGCCCTCGGAAATCTTCAGATAGCTGTAGTGCCGCGGCGTCAGCTTCAAACCGGCGTCCGGCACCAGGTCCAGAAACGGCTGCGGCGGCATCGGCGCCGCCTCGCGCACGGCGCCCACCACCTGCTCATATTGCTGCGGTCCGGTCACCGCCAGCACCTGCGGAAACCGCTCGGTAATCTGCGCCGCTTCCGCGCCCATGCAGCCCGTCACCACCACGCGTCCGTTCTCGGCAATCGCCTCGCCGATCGCCTCCAGGCTCTCCGCCTTGGCGCTGTCCAGGAAACCGCAGGTGTTCACGATCACCACATCCGCCCCGGCATAGTCCGGAGACAGGCGATACCCCTCCGACCTGAGCGAGGTCAGGATGCGCTCGGAATCGACCAGCGCCTTGGGGCAGCCAAGCGAAACCATCCCCACGGTCTTGGGGGCAACAAGGTCAACAACGTCGGTCATGGCTCTCAGGAAGATCCAATTTTCATCAGCATCAGCACTTCCTTGCGGCTGCGCTCGTCATCACGGAAAACTCCCATCATCCGGCTCGTCGTCATCGTCACGCCAGAGGTATGAACCCCGCGCGCCGACATGCAGGCATGCGTCGCCTCGATCACCACGGCCACCCCGCGCGGATCGAGCCCGGCCTGGATGGTATCGGCAATCTCGGCGGTCAGCCGTTCCTGCACCTGCAGCCGCCGGGCAAAACCCAGCGCCACGCGGGCCAGCTTGGAGATGCCCACCACCCGATCGCTCGGCAGATAGGCAATGTGAATCTTGCCGATGATCGGCGCCATATGATGTTCACAATGGGACTGAAACGGGATGTCGCGCAAAAGCACGATCTCGTCATAGCCCCCCACCTCTTCAAAGGTGCGCGCCAGATGCGCCATCGGATCAACCTGATAGCCCTCGAAATACTCGCGATAGGCGCGCGCCACGCGCCCCGGCGTATCGATCAGCCCCTCGCGCGCCGGATCATCCCCCGCCCAGCGGATCAACGTCCGAACGGCCTCCAGCACCTCGGTCGGAATGGCCGCATCGCGGTCCGCTCCGTTCAGGGTTTCATCGTCGTGAAGGTGAAAATCCGCCATTGCCCGCCAATCCGTTAAGGCGCCTATCTAGGGACAAGGCGCCAACGGGGCAATGCCGGCCATCTTGCACCGCCCAGACCCCTGCCCTATGGCGCCCCGACGGCCGGCTTAGCTCAGTTGGTAGAGCACCTGATTTGTAATCAGGGGGTCGCGGGTTCGATTCCTGCAGCCGGCACCATTTCACGTCCGCCGACGTCCACCCGTGTCATTGCAACCCACGGAAAACAGGCGTATTTTCCTACATATCGGCCAGTGAAGTTCGCTGACGTCCAGCTGCAGCCAACGTCATTTGGGGGCCACTTTTGGGGCCTTTTGGGGGCCAAATTGGGGGCCACTTTTTGCCTCCCGATTCTGTGGCCCCCAAATCGAGGTTTTTATGTGGGAGTTCAGATTGTTATGGCGCTCACGGAAATCGCAATTCGGGCCGCAAAAGGGCGTGAAAAGCCGTATAAAATGACCGATAGTGGGGGCCTGTATCTGCTGGTGCAGCCAAACGGCTCCAAATACTGGCGGCAAAAGTACCGGAGGCTTGGCCGTGAGGGAAAGCTAAGTATCGGAAATTACCCGGATATCAGCCTTCGGGAAGCCCGAAAAAGGAGCGTGGCGGCCAAGGAGCAACTGGCAGCACACAAAGACCCGGTACGGGAAAAACAGAAGGCAATTCAGGAAGCGCAGCTGCTCGCAACAAACACGTTCGAGCTGGTTGCCGCTGAATATTGTGAGCGACGCAGGACGGATGGGTACAGGCCGTGGGCTCCTGCCACGGCTAAGCGCTGCACGTTTCTGCTGGCCCATCTGCATGGCTCAATCGGGCACCTGCCTGTGACGGACATCGCACCGATCGATGTGCTCAAGGCATGTCGCAAGCTGGAGAAGCGTAAGAAGCTGGAGAGTGCCCGTCGAGCCCTTCAACTGGCCAGCGCCGTATTCCGCTATGCAGTCGCCACTGCGAGACTTCCATCGGACCCTACTCGGGATTTGAAGGGGGCGCTCGCAACGCCGCGGGTCACCCATTATGCCGCGATCCTGGAGCCTGACGGTGTCGGCGAATTGCTGCGCGCAATCGACGGCTATGAAGGGTTTGGTATCACCAAGCAGGCGTTGCAGCTGGCAGCGCACACATTCGTTCGACCGGGCGAACTCCGCCATGCCGAATGGAAGGAGATCGATTTCGAAACCTCTGTGTGGACGATACCGGCGCAGAAGATGAAAATGCGCAAGCCACACCATGTCCCGCTTTCACGACAATCGCTTGAGCTGCTGAAAGAGATGCGGTCGATTACGGGGTACTCTGGTTACGTGTTCCCGTCAGTGCGCAGCCGGAAGCGACCCATGAGCGAAAACACCATCAATGGTGGCCTCAGGCGTCTTGGCTACAAGAGCGAGGAAATGACGGGACACGGCTTCCGGGCAATGGCCAGCACGTTGCTCAATGAATCCGGAAAATGGTCGTCGGACGCGATCGAGCGGGCACTTGCCCATGGCGACAAGGACAGGATCCGGGCGGCCTATCACCGGGGCGCGCATTGGAAGGAGCGGGTCGAGATGGCACAATGGTGGTCGGACTATCTGGACGAATTGCGCGAAGAAGGGCGGGATGAGCGCAAAAGCTCCAGAAAGGCCGGTGGCAAACGTTGATTGCTTTTTGACCTTCACATTTCGCCAACATCTCGGACATTCGCGCCGCTTATTCCCCCACCCGGAACCGGTCATTCATTCAGATTGTTCGAACTGATTTCGTGCAGGCGTTACGTGTCGTGAGCGTCGCCATCTCCGCGGTGTACATGAGCCTGCGTGTCGTAGGCACGGGTAGGTCGTTGCCAGCGTCTTGCGGAAGCTCTCTGGGTCGCACTTGCTCCCGAAGTACGGGTTATGTTACAGCATTCTGCAGTTGGTGATTGAGATAGCGTGCCGCCGAACCCACCCAAGCGCGCAATTCAGCAATTGAAGCCGGCGAATTTGCGTGGGTGGTGCAATCATTGTGGTCGCCCTTCCAGCCCTCGCCCTTCATCCAGCCGATGGCGGCAGCGGGTAAATGAAGGTGGGATAGCCAGGTCTTGCACGCAGGCGCTTTCTCCTCGTTCAGTTCAGCCAAATCAATAACCTGCGGTTCGGTGGGAATCGCAGGCGCAGCCGAGAAGCCGGGCATTGCATCTACTTGCCAATGTGGATGTGCATGGACCAACGCCTCAAATGATCCGGAATCGCTGCGCCCAACCCATTCTAAGCGCAACAGTTGACGTGCGTCGCCTTCGATTTCGAGTTTCCTGCTGCCCGGCCGCTTGCGGCCTGAAAACACAATGATCTGCGCGCTGCAAAAGCGAAACTTCTTGCCCGAGCCCGCCCAATCAAATGAGACCCCGACCATCAACACCTCGCTGCGATCCATCGGGACCGGGAACACGTCGATATCGTTTCCCCGCAGATTGCGAGCTCGGGCACCATACTCCGAGTTGTCCACCAGACGATAACTGTCCACGGTCTGGGCGCCCATGGCCGCGTATTTCTGGCAATTGAGGTGCCGGTTGTTGCCGAGCTCGAAGGCGGTCCGGACATCGCCCCCGATGGACGTGTGAAACTGATGCAGCTCCTTCTGATCGACAATCAGCGGCTTTTCCATGTCGGGCTTAGTCCAGCGCGCTCAGATCGAACCCGTAGCAGCGCGCAGCGAACTCGTTACGGGCGCGAATATCAGGGAACTTCCTGTCCCAATTTGCGATCTCGTCACCAAGACCGGGGCTCGTCACCAGCAGCTCAGGGATGAGCGGAACCGGGATTTTCTTGATCAGGTTCTGCTGCAGATTGATCTGACCGCCCGAAGAGTTGGTGGAATATTCGCGCGCGACCTGGAAAAAAACGTCTGAGGAGAAAAGCACGCAGTAGAGCTGCAAAGTCTCAACGAGCCCGTCGCCGCCAAAAGCGCGGGTAGCCTCCAATTTGAGCCGTCGCTTGGGAAACCAAGCATAACCTTGCACCACCGCATATCGACCATGCTCGTCGACGGCAAAGCCGTCGTTTTTGACCCATTGCCGGCTAACGATGCGCGGTTCGTCGCTTTGGCGCCAGGAATTGCGAGCTTCGGAAGGTAGCCACCAGCGCTCGCCGGTTCTCTTGCGACCGGCGAGAAACGCCTTTGCGCTCTCCAGGTGCGTCTCCAGATAGCGGGGGAACTTAGCTCTGAGTTCTTCCTCGGTTTGAATATCGCTACCGGCCTCGAAATAGTAAGAAGAGGGCGAGATTTCTCCCCCTACAATATCCTGCTTTTCTGCAACTGGACGGAAGCCATTGCGCTCAGACTTTGGCAACTGCTGCAGATCTTCTTCCGATATGATGAGAGCTTCGCGATGTCCGGCTCGGACGCCAGTCTTGATGTCGAACAGGTCATCGATTCGTGTGTCGAGCTGACGAAGCTTCTCGAACGCTTGCGGCGGAAGCAACCGCGGAGCCGGCAGCCAATTGGCCCGATCGGCGATCTCGTCTGAAAAGAGCCGATAAACGCTCCAGGGCTGTGACGGCGCACCGTTTTTGGCGACGACCGCCGACGGCTCGCGACGCAATTGGCGCAAGGCGGCCGACGCAGCACCCGTCGTTTCTGAAGCCCAGATCATTCTGGTGCCAGCGTCTGCTTCATCGAGATTTGCGCCTTTCTCGAGCATGACCGCAGCGACATTGACCGTCGCGAACCGGAAAAGCGTATGGTCGCCAAGGACAGCGATCATCCGGGGCGCTGCCTTCTCCAAGACACTGTTGCGCCAAGCGGCAGCGGACTCTCCAGCCACGACCCCGACCGGCAGCAAGTTTGTGAGAATTGCGCCCGGCTTTGCGGCATGCAGGGCTCGCTCGACAAACGCGATGCTGAGATCGGGCCTGTTGCGATAGGCCTCGCCCAGCACTGTTCGCAGTCGATCTTGCTGGTCTTTGCCCATATCGAGCCAGGACTGATATGGCGGATTCATGAGCACGACGTCCGCCGCAACCGGCACAAAATCGGGATCGAGAAAGTCGCGTTGCTCGATCAGTGAGGTCACAGTGATGCTAGGATGGTCGCGCTTTGCGCAGGCAATGGCGAACTTTGTGCAGGTGACCGCAGTCGGTGAGATGTCATAGCCAACGAGATGAAGCTCGCCAGCCCAACCTAGGCGCCCCAGCGCCGCGATGGTCTCAGTAAGAAATGAGCCCGAGCCACATGCATAATCCGCCACTGTGAGCGAAATCATTCCGGGGCGCAGGCGAATGGCCACGCTCTGTTCGGCAAGGATGCGCGCAAGTCCGATCGGCGTATAAGCCACGCCTTTGAGCGAATGAGGGCGCACCGAGATCCGGACACTCGGCAATCCAAAAAGCTGCCCCTGCCCAGTCGGAGGAGGAGGAACCAGCTGAGCCGCTTGAAAGAGTTCGGCGCCGGCATGTCGCACTGTCAAATCGATGTTGAGCGCGCGGCCGTTCTGGCCGTTGGTCAACAGCTGTTCGAAAAACCGCGCCGCGACATCTTCCGTGATTTGTGCGGCGCCCATATTGTCAGGTGACAGGTCGAATTCGGTCGCGACATCATCTAGGTTTGCCAGCATTCCCGCGAGATCGGCCGCGCCGGCCTGAGGATTTGAAAGCTTGAGCGAAAGAAGAGCAAGGAATGCTGTGAGCTGTTCATCGGCGCATCCGGCCGACACCGCGCGCAAAGCCTGAAAACTTCCGATTACATGATCGACCACGTCATCGCTGCTGGAACTCGAACGCTCCAGATACGCCAGAAAACCGTTCAGGTCTTGCTCCACCGACGTCCGAGTGATGGCCTGGGTCCCGCGCCGATTGGAAAAAGAGACCGTCACCTGGTTCTGCTCGAGCAGGACATGATGCCGCATCATGGAAGACCAAGACCAATCCGCTCCCTGTTCCCTTGCGGCATCATCAAAGCCGTTTTGTACGGTGGCGTCCGAAAATACAAAACTCCCCGCTATGCCGTCCAGCATAGCGCTATGCGCGGTGCGTGCATCGTGATCGCCAAACAAAGGCGACAGTGCCAAGCCCAGTTCTTGCGACCAGATACTCTGAATGTTCGACATCTCGCCGCCTCAAAAACAATATGCAGACGACTACATTGTTGCGAATCCGACCACAAGCCTTTTGTCACTAGTTTTTTCACGGCAATTTGGGGCGTTCGTCGGGCACAATACGTCTTGGGCGATAAGAACATAAAGAGAACAAAAATGCAAGAAGTTGTTGCTCTTGGTCGAGTTCACCGTTCGGGCTTGCCGGGAAGGGGACGGTCGGTGCCGCCAACTTTTGGGAAGGCGGTGCAGTCCGCGCGTAAAATCTCAGCGTAACCGATGCAGGCTTTTTGGTCCGCAATCGAAAGAGGGTGCGCTACCAGCCCAGAATCTCGGGCACGGTAAATTTGTGCATTGTTCTTCGTTTTTTCGCCACGACGCATCATCTAGCAGGGTCGTGCGCCAGATGAGGCCTCATGCCGTACTTAGAAGCCGAGATAGGCACGGGCCTGGCCCATATTCGTCGCATATGCGAGGTTGGTCCGCGCGAAGTCGGGTTGGAGGTCGGGTTTCAAGGCTCGGCCCTCCTGATATTCTTTGGAATTCGAAGACAGGAAGACTGCGTTCGCAAGCAACCCCTCGCCGCGCAAAACGCTCATAGTCTCAAGATACGTTTCAAGGACGATACAGTCCTTGATGGAGTCCTTGCCTCGGCGAGCCGGTGCTATGTTGCGGTTTACACGATCTATGGCCCGATTGTTGATGTCGGCCGAACCGGGCGACCGATACGAAATGTCGAGCACGCGGCCGACAATCTGTCTCGCCGATGCGGTAACGGCATCAAAATGGAGGAGATCAATCGGAACCGGCGGAAGAAGTGTTCCGTGGATTTCGTTGACCTGCTCAACTCGTTGGCGAAGCCGTTCGACCGCCGCTCGAGCCTCTGCCTGGATGGGATGATCGTGGTCGTTGAACTCTCGTTCGACCTGCTCGGCGACGATGCACACAATTTCGCCGGCTTCCATTCGGTCGACCAGGTTGATGGCCACCTCGCGATGGTGGGGATGGCTGTCATCGCGGGTCGGATCGCGCATGATGTCGAGCACCGAACATGTGTCGATGCACAGCACCGGCACTCCGAGCGCAGCGATCGCCTGAAGGTCGAAGATCTGCACGTCTATCGGGTCTCGGCTTCCCGCTCCAGGAGCGCCATCCCGCGCTCGAACTCGCTGGCGAGCTTATTAGCGGACCGCTCGTCCCAACCCTCGACATCCTCTAGCCAGCGAGCGAGATGATCCGTTCCGACCCTTTTCCCCGACCGATGTACGGCGATAATGAAATCGAACCAACGTCGTTCATCCATCGGATGGCTTGCGCCTGTGGACTTGTTGGCCGCGCCGGAGAAACGCCGAAGGGCTACCGCCGCCTCATGATCCAGCCAATCGTCCAAGTCCTGATTGCTTGATGTAATGGAGACCACGAAGCCGAACCGTCTGGCGACCGGCTTCGCGATCGTCTCTGCAAACTCAGAAAGGATGCGATTGTAGAGTGTGATGCCCAATTCACCATTCTCTGCCGGCGTGATATTGGGAACATAATAGCCCTCGTCCCGGGGCCACAGCACGAGCCGTGCCGCCTGGATACCGGCCGATGCCTTTCGCTCGAAGATCAGGATGCCTTTGTCTCCGAGCGCGTTTCGCTCTGCCCTTTCCGATCCTGCTGGATCGAAGCGCCACGGAGCGACGACCTCCTTCATTAGAGCCAGCGCCAGAGATTCGCGTGCGGACTCTGGACCGGTAAGCACCATGTCCTGAAAGACTTCGATCCCGCTCATGACACTCCCAGTTTGGTAAAGTTGATCTCGGCATAGGTCTCCTATTTGGGGGCGGTTTGCCAACAGAGATTCTCCATGCCTGAATTCGATAAAGCGCCGACATGATCGTCGCCGACGGGCGCAGAAGCGTAACCGCTAAGGGCTTGGGGGCCTTCTTGCCTACATCCCGGAATGCAGACATTCTCCGCCCATGACCAAAACCAACGATAATGCGCTGCCGCTCTCGGACGCGGCGTCGGATGTTTTTTTCGAAGCAGTCGATAAGGCCGTCCAATTTGCTGGTCCCCGTCTGGCGCGGCATAGCTTCAGGAAGGTTTCTCAACACGCTCTGCGGTTGCTCGACGATGCGATGACCGCGTTTCGCAACGGCTCGTACGGGACCGCTGTCTTTCTCGCCGTGACCAGCATGGAGGAGGTCGCCAAGGCGGAGATGTCAATTTTTCGTCGCGGTCCAGGGGATGCTGGAGTGCGTGTCCGCTCAGACCCATTGTTTAGCCATAAGGCTAAGCACGTCATTAGCGTGCGGCCGACAACGTTTATGGGTAGGTTGTATGAATTGCTTGGAGAGGAAGCGTGCAAAAGACTCCAAGTCGATGCCCAGCGAGGAGAGCTGATCAAGCTACGCGAAACGGCGTTATACACAACGCTCGGTGAGCACGAGACCACAACGCCTGCTGAAGTCATCCTTCCGGCGAAGGCTAGGGAGATTCTCTTGCTCGCGCTCGAAGTGGCCGACGACATTCTCGTCGGTTATAATGAGGAAACCTTCGTCATGGGCGAGAAGCTGGGCGTGTGGAGGGAAGAGGTGGCAGCTGCCTAAAACTCAAAATTCGATGTGGTAGTGGACGAATCGACTATTGTTTGGGCTCGTCCCTGCGTTGTTTGGAAGAATTGGGATTCGCAACAGCGCTTAGGGGCGCGCGCCGTTCCCGACAATATGAGCGTCGTCCGGCTCGGGTCGCCGCCTTGCTTGACGCCATGCGCATTGTAGATTGAGCAGTGTGCATGAGCGACGTCGAAAACGAAATCGTCAACAAGAATATCGCGCAAAAATAAGCCAGATGCTGGCAACACGCCTGACCAGACAGAACCAAATCATACGATTTCTAGCTCCTGACAGAGTCTTTCTTTGATTTCCAACGCGACTTTCCCCTTAGTCGCTACGTCTAGACCGCCGAATGTCTGCGGATTCTACATTTATTAAAGCCATAGACTCTTTTACACCATGTCGAGTAGAGGATTCTGCACCAATAAATTGTCGCGGCGAATTGCGCCAATTTGGCGGGGATAAAGACAAAGCCGAATGCCTCACGCGAGGTCAGCCGCGACGTCGTGCGCGACCGCCAATCGTCTGCCTGCCGCAGCTCGCTGGAGAGCCTGATGCGATCAATCGGAACCACCGATGGCCCCGAGAGGCGAATATCAACCGATTGTTGACTAACATGATGTTCTGAGGCGCGATGAACGACCGCCGGCATTGCTCCCGTCGCACTTCAACGTCCGGTATTGCCCGACCAACGCCCGAAAGCTCACAGTCCAGAACCCTGTCCCAAACAAGTGACTTTGGGCCCCTTCTCCAGCATTCGTGCGCAGGTCACTGACGCTCTTCCCGCGCCTTTCCGATGAATGCTCTAAGCCCCTCGACCGGTACGAGCGTCATCGCCCCCACCTTGATGACCTCGATCTCACCCTCTGCAATCAGCTCATAGAGCTTGGACCGCCCGATGCCGGTAATCCGGCATGCCTCCTTGATCCGCACCGTCAGCGGCTCGGGCGTGATGGGATTCATGGCTTCCTCTCCTGACCATCATGGCTGAGCGTGATCCGTGCCAAGCCCTGATTGGCGCCAAGCCTGCGCGCGACCTGATCCATGAACAGGCGGTAGCGCCGCTTTCCGAGACTGTTGCTCTCCTCATCGAACGGCGGCTGGTAGGCCAGTAGGGTCATCTGGTGCTGGACGTAGAGATCCAGCATTTCGGCGGCGACGTTGAGCGTGCTCTCCACGCGGTTCAGGACCCTTAGCTGCCTGTCCATTCGTGGTGAGAACCGATCGTCCAGCTCGTTGACCGCCTTGCGCTCGAACCAGCTGGCGAGCGCCTCGGTCAGGATGCTGCTCTTGGAGTTGCCGGGCTTGGATGCCAGCTGATCCAGCTTCGCCGACAGCTCGTCGGGCAGGTAGAACTGATGCCGGGTTTTCAGCGTTTTCATGGTGAAGGCATGATGCCGTCTGCTGCTGCCCGCCCATAGGGTACTTCTGGGTGCAGGAAGGCGCTTCTGATGTCAGCCGATGCTCGGACCTGATCTCCCGCGCCCGATGGTCCAGCTGATGCTGCCGCTGTCGCGCATGATGCCCGACACCTGCCGGCCCAGTTCCCGCTCCAGCTCCGCCCGCCACGGGACCAGCGTGAAGTCCCGCGCTCGTTCAACCAGCGCGAACCTGCTGCCGCTGATGGTCACCGCCTTGCGATAGACGCCTTCCAGATTTTCACCGCTCTCGGCCTCGCGGAACGGCAGCCCGAGCTCGCTGGAGAGCTGGGTCGCCACTGTGCGCAACTCCCGCTGCTGGAGTTGCGTCAGCATGTTGGGCCGCGCCAGCACCTGCTCGCCTTTCTGTACCAGCAGATCCTCCTCGATCAGCCATTGCTGGCGCAGCAGCATCGCCCGCCGCACCTCGACCCCGAACCCACGCCCGAGCTCGGCCGGAGCCTCCGACAGCAGCTCCTTGTCGAGCCAGGTCACGCCGTTGTGCCGGGCTAGCTGTTCGACCGGCCGGACGGAGAGGGTCTCGATCCGAACGGGTATGAGGCTTGCCTTCTGGTGTTCATAGGCTTCGACCCGCTGGAGATGGTCAGGCGCTATGATCCAGCTGCCATCGGACTGCCGATCAACTGCGCCAGTGGCGCGTCGGATCGCTTCCAGCCGGCGCACATGCGTCTGCACGAACGCCTCGCTGGCCTTTGGATCGTGGAACAGATGCTGGTCGATCGAGTAGATTCCGCCATTGGCAGCAGCGACCTCGGCAATGGTGCGATCCACCTGCCGGACTGCAGCAACTGCCGGGCTGACCTGCACTACACTTCCAGTCGGGGTCTCGGTCTGGCTGAGCCCGACATCGATGTAGCGGCTGATGCCGTCTCTTCCGTCAACGATCAGATAGTGGCGGTCGGCATGCTCGTCGGACAGCCCTCTGGAGATCACCTTGCCGACGACTGGGGAGGGAAAGGCGGCGGAGTCATGGATCAACATGTCTTCGGCGATCCGCTCGGGCACATGATCGCGCAGGTCCCTCTGCATCGTGCGAATGATATCGTTCCGCTCGCCCATGCGACGCAAGGTTCCTTCCAGACCATCGGCCAGCTTCCAGCGGCCGTGGCCCATGTCGTCGGCCAACCCCATGCGCCCCAGCGTCTGCAGCCGACCTGCGCGCAGCGACTGCTCCACGCTGTCCCGATGCGCGGCCACGACGACCCCATCCTCTCCAATCGACCGCAGCAACCGCCGGTCGATGTTGGTCAGCCGTTCCTGGTCGATCTCGCGCGCTGCCGCGCGCAGCAGTTCCGCTGTCGATCGCGGGCCAAGGTCGAGGTCGACAAGCTCGGCTGCACGGCCTCGCAGGCCATGAGTCATGTAGTTGCGGGCGATCACCAGATCCTTGCCACGATCATCTTTCCCCCGCAGCATCACGTGGGAATGGGGGTGGCCAGTGTTGAAGTGATCAACTGCCACCCAGTCGAGCTTGGTTCCCAGATCCTCTTCCACCCGGCTCATCCAGCGCCGGACAAGGGGTTTGAGGTCTTCATATTCTGCGCCATCTTCCGGTGCGACAATGAACCGGAACTGGTGGCGATCACCGGCCCCGCGATCGAGGAACGCCCTGCCGTCGATGGCTTCATCGCCGGGGCCGTAAAGCTCCCCACGTTCGCCCTCACGGGTGGTACCATCGCGTTGCAGGTAACGCAGGTGTGCGGTCGCGCCGCCAAGGCCCTTGCCAGCCAGCTTCACGATGCGGGCCTTCACGATCACCCGGCGGCCGGATGCGCCGCTGCGATAGTCCGGAGACGCCAGCATGGCGCCGATGCCCGCGCCGCGTCCGATCCGCACCCCGGTGAACGTGCTGCCGCCGGCCTTTACCCGACCGCCAGCGCGGTTGACCGCTGCGCGCATGCGATGCCGCATCGGGCGGTCCTGACCGATACGGCCAAGCCAGAGGGCGAAGTCATCGTCGGGCATCGGAGAGCTCCCGCTAGAGTGTCAGCCCGCGGATTGAGGGTGCCGCATCCCGCCCTTCAAGGTGCTCCACAGAAAGGCGTGGTCTACCAGCGCCTTAGCGGGCGGTGGAGGCAATGGTCCGAACAGTGCTCCAAAGAAAAGGATGTGCAGACAATGGGTTGGCGACCGTTGGGAGCCAATCCTTTCTATCTTGCCATCCCTTATTCCACCTCTCCCGGCACCATCCAGCCGCCCTCAACCTGCCCAAACCCCAGGCCCAGCCACTGACGCGCGGACGGCTGTGGATGCCGCCGTCAATTCCGGAAAAGGGGGATATGGGTGCAAAAGACGCTGTTCCGGGACAGCAAGCGAGGCCATTTGCTGCCGGAAAACGGGCTGACTTAAGGGCAGTTTGATGGGAAAAATCGCGCCAGATTGGCGGCGATCGAGGCGGGTCAGGCGGCCTTTGCGAGGTCCTCTATACGCGTCTCACACGCCTCGCGGACGAGGCTTTGCAGCAGCGTGACGCGCTCCGCAATCCACGCCAGCTGCTCGTCTGTGATGCGGTAGGAACGAGAGTAGCGGGCCTTCACATAGGCATCGCGAAGAAGCGCATAACAGCGCTTTTCGAACCGGCTATTGCGCGGCCAGACCGCCTTCAGCGACGGTTCCAGTTCCTCCGCCAGATCACGCAGCCGGTTCAGATTATGGGTCTTGGGACTGTACAGGGTGCGGACCAGAAAGAGACAATGATAGAGCCGCTCGACCGCCTGATGCAGGTCGAATGCCGCTATGTTCAACGCGCCGTCGGCGAAGGCATGCTCGTGTTGTCGGTAGAACTGCTGTGCGGTCTGAAACCAGTCTTCGAAATAGTCCTGCGTCTCTTTCAGCGCCTGCTCCGGCGACAGCGGACGGGGCTCGACGAACGGGTGTCCAGGCTCCTCGAACAACAGGATTCCATCGCGCAGGATATCTATGAAGAAGTAGCGGCCGAGGCCCAGTTTCTCGTTCACATCGTCCAGGCTGTGATAGATCAGGCTGACGGGCGTGCGCAGGACCGTGCCTCCTGACAGGTCCGCCAGCAGCCCGGTCTCGGTCTTCTCCCAGAACTCAGCGATGTCGGTCAGATCCTCGTGGTTCACCACCACCAGCAGATCAAAATCCGAGAAGTAGCGGCCGACCGGATCCTCGATCCAGTCGCCTCTGGCGTAGCTTCCGAACAGGATGATCTTCAGCAGCTTGCCGTTGCGATAGCGGGGCTGGGTGCGTTGCGCCGTGGCCCGCGCGAACCCTTCCCGCACGCGCTCGACCGCATGCGCCAGTTCGCGCTGCTTGCCTTCAGGCAGATGGTCGAGGCTGCTCTTCATGACACTAAGACTCGCGGTTTTGCTGAGTGATGCCAAGCACAAAGTGCAGGGCAGGTGGAAGGAAGGGCCGTCACTTCTGGCTTCCACCCGATCAGCGCCGCCATCGGAAGCGCTGTTGGGCTTGTTCCGCCTGTGCCGCTCGCTCCTGCTCGCCCAGATGCATCGTGATGCGGGCCATCGCACGCGCCAGAAGACGTAGGGTCTCCTGTTCCGTGAGGCCCAACCGTTCTGCGGTTTGCGGGACCGTGAGGCCCACGGCACGGCGCAGGCGGACAACGGTTTGCAGTTCTTCGGGCAGCGACCGGATCGCCAGCGCCATTTGCGGGCTGCAGTTCAGCTCGGTGTCGAATGGTTGAGAGGGGCGTTTGAACCAGGACATCTGCGATCTCCAGCCGATCCATCACCGGATCGCCGGAGTGGCGAGGGTGGGCGGCGAGAGGTGCCCGGAAGGCCCGTGCAATGAGGCGGACTGCACCGAAGGCCGTAACGAAGTGAAGGAGCCGGGAACCGGCTTGCAGACCGCCGGCACGGGCCTAGAGGAAACCGACGACCGCACTCGCTGCTGTGGTGGAAGCACGGTCGACAAATCGAGCCCCCCGGTCACCGATCCGCAATACTGCGCAGTCGTCGAATTGCATGTCCGTTTTGCGCTCCATCCCGGCCGTTCGAGCCGCCTTGGCCGATTCTAAGAGCAGACATTCGATCGGAGCGCTCACTGTGGCTATAATGTTGGTCGGCGATTGAGATAAGCGGTCCGTCATTCAGTTGGCCGAAAAACCCAGCTTAGTGGGGTGCGTAGCGAATCTTGTTGGGGCAGTGATGATGCAAACGCTTTCACATTGGAAACGGCTATTTAGCAATGCCTGCACACTGGAGTGCAGCGACATGCGGCTGGTTGGCAGGGATTTTGAAGGCACCATTGTCTCCGGCCCTGGCCGGATTGAAGCCGACGGTTCCTCTAGCATCCGTTTCTCGATGTATGGCAGCGCGGCAGACGGCGGCGCGTCTTGGCGCAAGATGATTTCGGCGCGCGAAAATCCCTATGACGCCCTTGAACAGTTCCGCCTCTTCGCCACCGATTATGAGGGCAACGAATGGGCAGGCGGTTATACTGCCGTGGATTTCTTCACCGACCACAAGCATGGCTGGCCGCTCACCGGAGAATTGCAGGGGCTAAGCACGAAAGTCACCGGCCCCTGGGTCGCGAAGGACAGCAGCGTAGAGTTGTTATTCTTGCCGCCCTTTCATTTGCCCATGAACGAATGGATGATGACGACAACGACTCTCGGCGAAGAAGAGCTTGGCTGGAGCCGGGGACCGGGACAGCAGGTGATCGACGTCCTCGGCACCCAGGTCGTCTTCGCCCATGACCTGTCCGGGGACGGATTGTGGTTGACCGCCGATACAAGCGATCAGCTCCGTCACCCCGATGCAGAACGCTGGCTGTCAGAGCCGCTGCGTATCCTGATGGGCGCAGTCGTTTATCCCCGGCTCACCGCGCGGAACTTCGGTGACGGTTCGGCCTTCGTGACCCTGCTTCCCGCGCCACGGCAGGTGTCGCCGTCGCCCTTTGGCCTGATGCAGCCTGTGGGGCCCGACCGCACACATGGCGAGCGGTTCTGGCAGCTCTACGCCGATATTCTATCGATGGTGGCGGCGGACGGCGATACGGCAGACATGCAAAGTCACGAAGTGACGCGCCTTTATGAGGAACTTTGGCAGGCGCAGCGCGGCTCCCGCTGGAGCATCCTGCTCACGCTCGCCAGCACGGTTGAGGCGTTGGCGAAATCACTGATGAACGAAAGCGACAAGCGGTCGGAGTTCTCCGACGATGTCTTGGCTGCGATGGAAAAGCACCTCCGGGCTTGGGACGGTGATGACGCGCTTCGGAGGCGCATGCTGTCCAATCTCGGCCTTGTCAGGCAGCGCAGCGTCCTTGCGTTCCTGCGCGATACGGCCAAGGCCGGAAAAATCGATGCGGCGCATGTCGGCACATGGCAAAAACTCCGCAACTCGGTCATGCACGGCGAAATGGCTGCGCCGTGGTCTACGGCGGAAGGAGACCAGCACATGCAAGAGTTGATAACCCTTGTGCATGGCCTGACGAGGGCGCGGATCGTCAAAGGATAAATGGTCACAATATGTGAAAAACCACAATATTCAGGTTGTTTATTGTGCGCCCCGGAGCGCTATATTCGGTCTATACCCTATTTGAGGTGAAGATATTTGAGCATCGGCCTTGGCAAGAAATAGAGACGATTTTCCTCAGAAGACAGTGCTCCAGATCGCGAAGGGCGCGGGCTGGCTTTGTTCGTTTCCGTCGTGCCGCACGTTGACGGTCGGCGCGACTGCGGATGGCGATGGCGTAATTAATATCGGCACGGCGGCTCATATCTGTGCCGCAGCGCCCGGCGGGCCGCGCTATGACGAGAAGATGACGCCTGCAGAGCGTTCCTCGGCTAAAAACGGCATCTGGATGTGCCGTGACCACGGCAAGGCCATTGACTCAGACGTGCAGGAATTCACCGTCGAACGCCTGCGCGAGTGGAAAGAGCTGGCGCAAAAGGAATCCTGGCGGCGCGTATTGCGCAATGACGCATCTACCGCGTCCGCAGGGCAACCCCATGACGATTTGCATGTGCGGCTTTGCAATGCCGCCGAAGCTGATCTCGCTGTGTTCAGGAACACGGCGAAATGGCCCTCCACGCCAGTTCCGCTCAGGCTCGAAGTGGACGGACTCGGCGAGCCTGCAACGACAAACGCAATCGCGCGTGCTGTCGTGTCATTGGATGATTTGATCCTCGTCGCACCGCCCGGCATGGGCAAAACGACGACGCTCTTCCAGATCGCCGAAGCTATGCTGGCGGACGGCAGCGGCACGCCTTTTATCGTGCCGCTCGGCGATTGGGCGACGGAAGACGCGACGGTTCTCGGCGCGATCCTCAAGCGTCCCGCGCTCAAGGGCATTTCGGAAGGTGATTTCCGCGCGGCGGCAAACCTTCCCGGCATCGTGCTGTTGCTGGACGGTTGGAATGAACTGGACGCGGAAGCGCGCAAGCGCGCCCGCGTGCAAGTCGAAACACTCAAGGCAGAATTGCCGGAACTCGGACTTGTCCTCTCCACGCGCAGGCAGGCGCTTGACGTGCCGTTCGCGGGAACGCGCGTCGATCTTTTGCCGCTCAGCGAGGAACAGCAAATGCAGATCGCCGTCGCCATGCGTGGCGATACGGGGGCGAAGGCCATTGACCAGGCTTGGCGCACAACCGGCGTGCGCGAGCTTGTGACGATACCGCTTTATCTGTCGGCCTTGCTTTCCCTTCCCGAAAACGCGCCGTTTCCGACCACGCAAGAGGAAGTCTTGCGGCACTTCGTCGCCGCACACGAAAAAGAGGCGAGCCATGCAGAGGCCCTGCATGCCGTGGCGAGGGGTTTTCAGGAAGATTTTCTGGGCGGCCTTGCCGTTTTTGCCTCGCAGACCGCTAATACCGCCATCGCGGTCAACAATGCGCGGCGGTCGATCTCTGAAACGGCAGCGCTGCTCGTCCAGAACGGACAGTTGACGTTGAATTCTCAACCCGATCCCGGTGACGTGCTGGACGTTCTGGTCAACAGCCATGTGCTCATGCGCGCCGGTGATACGCCCGGCGTTTCATTCCAGCACCAGCAGTTGCAGGAATGGTATGCGTCGCACACGGTCGAGCACCGGATCATCAGCGAAGTGGACGATCCCCAGGGGCGCGAAGCGCTGAAAGCGGAAATCTTCAATCTGCCGACATGGGAAGAATCTATCCTCTTCGCGGTCGAACGGATGGCGCGGTGTGGAGCGTCCGAGGCCGCCGCCTGTGGAAAGGCCATTCTCGCCGCTTTCGAGGTTGATCCCATCCTTGCCGCCGAAATGATCTACCGCGCGACTGACAAAGTCTGGTTCTCCATCGCGGCGACGATCCAGGAACGTATCGGCCATTGGCATGCACCCGGCAAATGCGACCGCGCCTTTCGCTTCATGATGAATTCAGGGCGTCCGGAATTCCTTGACCGCATCTGGCCGCTCATCACACAAGAGAACGATCAGGTCAGCCTCAAGGCGCTGCGTAATTGCAGACGTTTTCGGCCGTCCTTGCTGGGGCCGGACGCGGCAAAGCGTATTAAAGCTCTGCCAGCGCAGGTACGCGCTGTCTTCCTGCATGAAATGGCGTTTCACAGCGGCATTGACGGCCTCAATCTCGCAACGGCGGTTGCGAAGGATGATCCCGATCCGGAGGTGCAGGCATCCGTCGTTTACGCCTTGGCATTCCGCCGTGCCGCCCGCCATATCGCCGAACTGCTGCACGACGCAAAAGACGCAACCTTTGATCTGGTCGCGCGAAGGAACGTTGTTGACGAAGTGAATGACGAGGCTGTGCAGCAAGGGATCGCCGCTGCGCGCAAGCGACACGTAGAAAGCGGCATGTCCACTTATGACCAGCTGCACCCGATCATTTTCGCCAGCGATACCGAGGACAGGAGCGCCGAACTCACCGCCATCATCGCAGAGATGGAGATTGGGGATCGGCAGGATGCGTCGGTGCGGCTCATCTATGAAGCGTGGAACCGTTATCCGCAGGCTGTGGCGGAGGGCTTGCTGGCGCGGGTGCGCGCGGGCCGCAATCTATTCATTGGCGCGGACGATATTCTCGCCAGTGCAGGTTTCGCGCTTGAAGACGATGATCTGCTGCGGCGTGCGCTGGCAGAAACCGCACACCTTGATGACCAGGCGGAAGCCGCTGCCTCCGTTCTCGGCCCCCAATCTGTAGGGCGCATGGTCGATGCGCTGTTGGATGCGGCGACACGGCTGCGCGATGTCGATGGCAAATATGATAAAGCGGCTGCCGACCGTTATCACTGCATTGAATCACGTATTGCGCATGTGCCGGGGGCGGGCCTTGTTGCCGCCATACAGACCCGCGCCGCTGAAGCGGATGACGAGCAGATGGCACGTCTGGCAGAGTTGCTGTCACGTCACCCCGATGAGGCCGACCGGGGCCGTCCTTTCGATGCGGAAAGCCTCACCGCTATCCGTGTGCTCATCGAAGATTGGGGCAATCGCGTTTTGGCGTCCGGTGATGCGGAACGGCGGCATATTGCAAGCGTGGCAACGCTTGCACGCCGCGCGCCGAATGTGAGCTTGCTTCCTCTCTTGAAGCGGATGCTGGACGAGAATCTACGCCGTTACCGCGCCTTCCGGGAAGAAGCCGCTGCCGCAGGCTGGCGGCAAGGCAAGGCACGGGACGAGGCGAGCTGGCCCATGACGCACGAATATATGCGTGCGTTCATGGCGATTGAATCGCCGGAAACGACTTCGCTTATGAGCGAATATCTCAGCGATCCGCACTTTGGCGAACTCGCGGCCTGCGTCCTCGCCGCACACTGGAAAGCCGCAAACGAACCGCCACCGAACCAGCGTTTCATTGGCGGGCCGGATTTCAGCGGCGTGGCGGAAAAGCGCGCCGCCCGTGCCGCCGATCCCGCCGCAACCTCGGACGCGGCGGAAGCAATTTTCTCCGTTATCGAAACGCTTATCACGGATGGCGCGACGGTCGACCAAAAGCGGCTCGCAGCCGAACTTGGTATCGTGGCTGTGCGTTTGCCGCATGGCCAGCGCGTCGCCACGATTGAGAAACTTGTTTCCCTGACGTCCCGCCGTGCACGTTCCAAGCTGCTGTTGAACCTCATTCTCTCGGGTTCAGAAATCGACAGCCAACTCGTCACCGATGGCGTTGCGGAGACCTTCGAGGCGGCGAAAAAGGAAACATGGATACTCACCCAAAGCGACGGTTATGAACTGCGCGCCTGGTTGCAACTATTGCCCTTCACGAAACAACCCGCCGCGACGCTTGATGTTGTGCGCGGCATGCCGGAGGCGCAGCGGGAGCCGCGCTTTCTGGAGGGAATGGTTGACGCATTCGCCGCAACCCCCTCGGCGGGCGCGGAAGAGACCTTGTTCGATCTCGCTGAACAAGACCCGCGATTCTACGAGAACTACCAATGGCGCGCGGCGGCGCTCAAGCTGGGGACAGTCTCATCCGCGCAGCGGCTCATTGAGCTTACGGCGAACGGCGTCTTTAACGCCAGATCGGTCGATGGCTGGCGGTCGTCGCGCGAACTTGGCGCACTGATTGAAAAATTCCCGGAAGTGCGCAGGCAGGTCTATGACTTGCTGAAAGAGGGTGCGTCGTCACCAGCTCTCGCGCTTCTTGCAAGGGCCGTGACCGAAAGCCCCGATGGCGAGGGTTTGCTGCTCTTGGTCGATATGGAGAGCAAACAGAAGCGATCCATGTTGGATTGGCGCGCGATCGAAGCCGTTGTCACCGAACACGTCCCTGTCGAGAACTGGAGCAATGCCTACAACGTAGTTCCGGTTGCAGCCGCCGAATTGCGGCAAGCGCTTCTCGCGCGGACAGCCAATGGCGGTCCTAAGGATGCCGCCGCGCGTTGTCTGACCGCTATTGACGAAATTCGAGACGAACGCGGCGCCCCCGTTTCAGAGCCGCGCCACCCCGATCTTGCCTCCGGCAAACCGTGGCCGATCATAACGCCCGATCCAAATGTAATCGCAGATTAGTTTCCAGGCCACTTTTGAGATCAACGAGGCCGCGCGGTGCACTTGGAACCCGGATTGCGAGGAAGCGGTCCAATCAACCTGAGGTTTGGCCAGAATAGCATGCTGAACGACCGACTGCTTCCGACGAGCCGATTTGCCGCACACAGATGGTCGATCGGTTGGCGCTCGCTGCTTAAATTGAGCGGAGCCCTGAAGGGCAACCATTACAACGCAGGATCTGAAACCGGCCATTCCGCAATCGGCTCCTTCCAGACTTCCCATTCTGGTACTGTCTAAGAGCCTCACGTGCGTCGTGAGATACTGCGGGATACCGTGCGACCTAGCGATCACTTTGCGCGTATGAGAGATCAGAAATTGCTGCAAGTCTGCTTCCGTTGAAATGTGTCACCGCATTGCCCTCTTGGACCAGGTCTGGATGTTCTTTTGGCAATTGTATCAGTAGGTTGCCTTGAGATCGAATGGGCTCAAATGGGCAGTTTTGAGACAAGCCGACATTGAGAAAAGTGCGCAGAACCCGTGGCTTATCTGGGAAAGGGGGCCAAATTGGGGGCCTCAGAAAAACAAAAAAACGCGATATGATTTTGAAAACAAACCGATAATTTTAGTTATTCGATTCCTGCAGCCCATTTCACGTCCGCCGACGTCCACCCGTCTCATTGCAACCTCGAGAAGCTGGAGAGTGCCCGCGGACGGAATCCCCTATCACTCAGCCGGCAAGCCGCGCCCGTTCTTCCCCTGCTCCGGTTTCTGGCACATATTCCAACAGGTCTCCTGGCTGGCATTGGAGATAGTCGCAAATCGCTTCCAGCGTCGCGAAGCGTATTCCCTTCACCTTACCGGCCTTCAGCAACGACAGATTGGCTTCCGTGATGCCGATCTGTCGCGCAAGTTCGTTGGAGCGGATCTTGCGCCGGGCAAGCATGACGTCAAGGCGGACGATGATGGGCATCAGACGAACTGGCTCCTTTCTTCCTCGATCTCGCTGCCGACCTTCATCACCTCGGCGATGACAAAAAGCATCGCCCCTGCGAACAGTTTCTGCAGGCTGGCGATGTGCATCCAGTTGCGGTCGATCTCGTAGCCCGTGGCGGAGAGAAGGAGATGGACGACGAAGGGCAGCACCGCGTCGACGACCAGCCACAGGCCGACGGCGCGCAGGTGCATGGCGTTGCTGCGGCCAAAGACCGAACCCTGCGCATAGAGGCGGAACAGGGCGGACAGGTTCAGCAGGATCAGTAGCGCGGGCGTATAGCGGACGAGGCCGACCAGCACGTAGATCAGCCGGTGATGCAACGGCAGCGAGCCGAACGCTTGGTAACCCGGGGGCCCCTGACCGGTGCCCAGCCACATGCCGGTGGCGCCGATCTGCAAGCCGTCGCCACGATAGAAAACCATCGCAACCAGCACGCCGAGCACGGCCAGCGCAAACAGCGCAGCCGACACCAGGAGGACATTTGCCAGAACCCGGCTTGCGACACGCATCGGGCCCTTCAGCTGCGGCCGCGATTCCGGTTGCGCAAGCGGCGGGGGCGAAAGGTGGACGACGTTGGAAATTGTGGCCAACGGAAATTCCTTATTGTGATACAATAATTATTTATCTATCCTAATCGAACCGTTGCCGTTGGTCGAGGTTGAACATGATCCATTCCAAATTGCCTGCCGGTTCCCGTGTTGTCCTGTCGGCTGCGATCCTGCTGACGCTGTGGCCGCTTGCTGCCTGCGTGCGTGCGCCGTTCGGAAAGCCCGTGACACAAGCCATCAGCCTGGCTGCTCCCGTGTCGGCGCCTACCAGCGTTCCCTTCCTGCTGGATGGGGGGCGAATCTATACCGATGTGGTTTTCCGCAAGGCGGACGGCAGCACCCGCAAGGCTCTGGCCTGGGTGAATTTCGGCGTCGGCGGCATGAGTCTGTCGCCCGCCCTGCATTCCGAGCTGGGCGGAGGCGCCGTAGAGTTTGCGCTTGGCGAGGCAAGTGTGCGGGTGGACAGCACGGCGCTGCTGCCAATGTCCGCCGGCAATTTCGCGCAGATGGGGCCGCTTCCCGTGGAGGCGGTGCTGCCGGCGGGCATGTGGCCGCTTTTTCGCGTCACGCTGGATTACCCCGCACGAACACTGACGCTGGAAGCGCCCGACGCGCCGGCACCCGATGGGGTGGCAGTGCCGATGCTGGTGAACGAGGCCACGGGGCTTGCCTCGGTACGCCTCCTTGTGGACGGCCACACCCTGCCAGTCGCGCTGGACGCTGGCAGCGGATACAGCTGGATCCGGGGCGACGATGTCCGCAGGTGGCTGAAGGCCAATCCGGGCTGGTATCGGGCTGATGGCGCGCTGGGCGCCTCCAATCAGGCGATGGTGGCCGAGAATGTGGAGCAGCTGGGAACCGTCGTGCGGGTGCCGCAGATGGCCATCGGCCCGTTGACGCTGACCGATGTCGGCGTGCTGGGCACGGCACCCGCCCAGGGGCATCCGGCCGACCAGGTGAAGGACGCGATGTTCTGGAAGCTGTGGGGCCAGGGGGCGGCCGAGCCGGTGTTCGGCTGGATTGGCGGCAACGCGATGCGCCCCTATCGGGTCAGCTTCGATTACCGGAAAAAGCTGAGCTACTGGAAGCGAACCGGAGAACCGCAGACAGGCGAACTGGACGCTGTGGGCATTTCGCTGATCAAGGGCACGAAATTCTATCGGATCGGCGCCATCGTGACGCGCAACGGCAAGCCGGACCTGACCGGCGCGAAAGTGGGCGACAGGCTGCTGGCGATAGACGGGCGCACGGCCGCGGAACTGACGCGGGAGGGCATCCTGCAGGCACTGCGCGGAACACCCGGCACGCGGCGGAGGCTGACGCTGGAACGCGAGGGCGCGACGCTGGAGGTGGAGGCCGAGATCGTTGGGGAATTAGCCGGTGCCGCACCCGGGTGACCGGCCATGTTGCGTCTGCTGAAAGAAAGCCTGATCGCGGATGGCGGCGACGGCGCATGAGGTCCGGCGACGTCCACTGCCGGTTCCGGGCAGAGCCCGGCCGCCGGCGGCAAATGCCCTACCCCGAGTTCCGCAAAGCCGTCGCAATCGCATTCAGGCTCAGCTGCAACCCCTCGCCGATCCGCGCATCGTCCTCGCCCGCCCGGTGCCGTTTCAGCAGCTCCACCTGCAGCAGGTTCAGCGGCTCGATATAGGGCAGCCGCAGCCGGATCGATCCATCCAGCGCCGGGTTTTTCTCCAGCAACCGCGTCTGCCCGGTGGCCGCCAGCAGCGAGTCCACCGTCAGCCCCCAGCCATCGCGGATTGCCCCAAACAGCGGCGCACCGCTCTCGCCCGCCAGCGCCGCATAGCGCCCGGCGATTCCCATGTCGGATTTTGCCAGCACCATTTCCATGTTCGCCAGCATCGCCTGGAAGAAGGGCCAGCCCTCCGCCATCGCCTTCAGCAGCCCCTTGTCCTCGAACGCCGAAAGCGCGTGTCCGGCGCCATACCAGCCCGGCAGCATCACCCGCGCCTGCGCCCAGCTGAACACCCAGGGGATGGCGCGCAGGTCCTCGATCGCGTCGGAGGCGGTGCGGCTGGGCGGCCGCGAGCCGATTTTCAGCGTCGCGATTTCGGAAATCGGTGTCATCGCCCGGAAGAAGGCGCGGAACCCCGGCTCGCCATAGACCAGCGCCCGATAGGCCGAAAACGCCTGCGTAGAAATGCCGTCCATCGCCGCCTCGAACCGCGCCATGTCGGCATCCGCCACTTGCGGCGGGTCCAGGGTCGCCAGCAGGGTGGCCGACGCCATCGTATCCAGCGTCTTCGCCGCAACTTCCGGCGTGCCATATTTGGCGGCGATCACCTCACCCTGCTCGGTGATGCGAATCCGCGCGTTCACCGTGCCCGCAGGCTGCGCCCGAATGGCGGCAAAGCTCGACCCGCCGCCGCGCCCCACCGAACCCCCACGCCCATGGAACAGCTGGATCGGCACGTCCGCCTTGCGAAACACCTCCGCCAGCGCGGCCGAAGCCTTGAACAGCTGCCAGGTAGAGGTCAGATAGCCGCCATCCTTGTTGCTGTCGGAATAACCGATCATCACTTCCTGCGCCCCGCGCGCCCGCGCTGCTTTGGCAACACCGGGCAGCCCCAGATACTCGGTCATGATCGCAGGCGCCGCTTCAAGGTCGGCAATCGTCTCGAACAGCGGCACCACCATCAGCGCAGCTTCCGGCGCCTTCCCCGGCTTCAGCAGCCCGCTCTCCCGCATCATCAGCTGCGGCTCCAGCAGGTCGGAAACGCTGGTGGTCTTGGAAACAATCGCCGTCGTGATCGCGGCCGCCCCCTGCCGCCGCCGCGCATCGGCAGCCGCCCGGAAGATCGCCAGCTCGCCATTCACCTTCTCCGAAGCCGGCGCCAGCGGAGTCTGCAACAGGCGCGCGCTCGTCAGCTCCTTCCGCAGCAGCGCCACCTTGGCGGCCTCGTCCAGCGCCGCATAGTCCGCCTCAACTCCCGCCAGCCGGAACAGCTCGGCAGCACAGGCCTCATGCACATCGCTGTTCTGCCGGAGGTCCAGGGTCGCCAGATGGAAGCCGAACAACCCCACCGCAATGCGCAGCTGGTCCAGCGCCCCGCCGCCAACCCCGGCCATCTCCGCACCCTTGGCGATGGTATCGATGTCGGCCAGAAACTCGTCCGGCCCGCCATAGGCAGGCGCCGCGATCCGCGCCGGCCGCGCCGGCGGAGACCCGGTCAAAGCCTCGGCAGTCGCCGCCAGCCGTGCGTAAATACCCGTCAAAGCCCGCCGATACGGCTCATCCGTCCGCGCCGAACTGGTATCGCCGCTCAGCTCCGCCAGCTTCAGCACCGCCTCCGGCACCGGCGCAATCTCCGCCGAGATCGACAGCTCCGCCCCCAGCGCATGCACCCGGTCCAGATACCAGGTGAACAGGGTCTGCGCCGCAGACGCCATCGCCAGCCGCAAGGCGTCAGCGGTCACATTCGGGTTCCCGTCGCGGTCCCCGCCAATCCACGTCCCGATCGTCAGGAACGGCGGCGGCACCTCGCCCAAAGCCTCCGCCCAGCCCTGCACCAGCTCCGGCATGACGGGGAGGAAATCGTCGCGAAGCCAGGCCAGCGCCGTTTCGATCTCGTCGGCAACACGGATGCGCTCCCGCCGGATAGGCCGCGTCTGCCACAAGAGCGCCACCTGCCGCTTGATCGCCGCCTCGATCGTCTCGCCCGGCGCCGCATGAGTCGCCCCGCGGTCTGCCATCGCCATCAGCTCGGCAATCCGCGTCTTGTGGTCGATCACGCTCTTGCGCCGCACTTCCGTCGGATGCGCGGTCAGCACCGGCACCACCTTCGCCCGCCGCAGCGTCGCCATCACCTTCGCCCGAGAGACGCCTCGCTCGCCCAGCCGCCGCACCGCCTCGGTCAGCCCAAAGCCCGGTTCGGCCCCGGTATCCGCCGCCATCTGCCGGTCCTCGGCCAGGTTCGCCAGCATCGAAAACAGCATGAAGCCGCGCGTGAAGGCCAGGGTATCGTCCAGAGACAAGGCCCCCAGCGCATCCGCCACATCCTCCACGGACCCCCGCCCGCGATGCCGCTCCACCGACGCCGCACGAATGGATTCCGTCCCCCGAAACAGCCGCACACCGCCACGCTCGCGGATCACATCCCCCAAAATACGCCCCAGCATCCGGATATCGGGGTTCTGCACGATCGGAGGGTTTGCAGCCATGGGTGGTTCCTGTTCTTTTTCGCAGCTGCAGCATAACAGCTGCAACAATCCGCGCCAGCCCTTCCGCCCACCGCTTTTCGCCGCTACGCAAACAGCGGGTCTATAACTGGTGGAGTTGCGTAGATGGTCGCGCGCGTGGCGACAGTCGCCTATCTCGGGCTCGAAGCCCGCGCCGTGGATGTGCAGGTCCAGCTCGCTTCCGGCCTCGTCAGCTTCGTTGTCGTCGGCCTGCCAGACAAGGCCGTGAAGGAAAGCCGCGACCGCGTCTCAGCCGCCTTCGCCGCACTCGGCCTCGCCATGCCGGCCAAGAAAATCACCGTGAACCTGGCGCCTGCCGACCTCGAGAAGAACGGCTCCCACTACGATCTCCCCATCGCGCTGGGCCTCCTCGCCGCCATGGGAGTCCTCGACCCCGAGGCGCTCGCCCACTTCGTGGCGGTCGGCGAACTCTCCCTCGACGGCCGCATAACCCCGTCACCCGGCGTGCTGCTGGCCGCCATGCATGCCGCCTCGAAATCGCTCGGCCTGATCTGCCCGGCCGCCCAGGGCCCCGAAGCCGCCTGGCTGGGCTCCGCCAGCGGCATGGAGGTGCTCGCAGCCCCCGATCTCCACGCCCTCGTCGCCCACTTCAAGGGCAGCCAGCTCCTCACCCCGCCCAACCCGGCCATGCTCGAAGCAAAGGCCTTCACCGGCCCCGATCTGGGCGATGTAAAGGGTCAGGAAACCCCCAAGCGCGCCCTCGAAATCGCCGCCGCCGGCGGCCACAACCTGATGATGTGCGGGCCTCCGGGCGCCGGCAAATCGATGATGGCCGCGGCGCTGCCCGGCATCCTCCCCGAACTCACCACCACCGAGGCGCTGGAAGTCGCCATGATCGCCTCGCTCGCCGGAACGCTGGAAGGCGGCCGCATAGCCCGCACCCGCCCCTTCAGAAGCCCCCATCACAGCGCCTCCATGCCAGCCCTCGTGGGCGGCGGCACCCGCGCCCGCCCCGGCGAGGTCAGCCTCGCCCACCTCGGCGTCCTCTTCCTCGATGAACTCCCCGAGTTCCAGCGCGGCGCCCTCGACGCACTCCGCCAGCCGCTGGAACGCGGCGAAGTGGAAGTCGCCCGTGCCGCCCTGCACGTCACCTACCCGGCCCGGGTCCAGCTGATCGCCGCCATGAATCCCTGCCGCTGCGGCCACCTCGCCGACGCCAGCCTGGCCTGCGCCCGCGCCCCGCGCTGCGCCGCCGACTATCAATCCAGAATCTCCGGCCCCCTCATCGACCGCATCGACCTGTTCGTCGACATCCAGGCGGTAAAGGCCAGCGATCTCGCCCTCCCGTCGCCAGCCGAACGCAGCGCAGACGTGGCCCAACGCATAGCCGCGGCCAGAGCCCTGCAATCCGCCCGCTACGCCGGCACCGCCATCCGCACCAATGCCGAAGCAGATGGCAAGCTGCTGGAAACCCCGGAAATGCTCGAAGAACCCGCCCGCCAGCTCCTCACCCGCGCGGCCGAAACCCTCAAACTATCCGCCCGTGCGTGGACCCGCATGCTCCGCGTAGCCCGCACCATAGCCGACCTCGAAGGCACCCCAACCACCCAACGTACCCACGTCGCCGAGGCCCTCAGCTTCCGCCGCCAGGCCCCGCAATCCTGAAAGGCCGTCGGCCCTCCACGTCCCCGCCGCGCATCGCCGCCTCCGCCTCCGGCTTCAGGATCTTCACCAGTTCCGCCGCCGTATAGCGCCGCCCCACCTCCAACCCGGCAACGCTGCTATCCAGCACTTCATACACCTCGCGCTTGCCCTTCACTCACAGCAGCACCGTATGCAGCGCCGGTATCCGCAGCTGCACCGCCTCTCCATCGGCGTCACCTCCGCGCTGCGCCAGCCCGATCAGCGCCCGCCGAAACCGCCCGGCGCTCGCCGCATTCGAAATCTGCGCGAACTTGTTGGTATCCGCCGTAGTCTCCGCGGAAACCGGCCCAGCCTCGGTCGCAATCACCCAGGCCCAGGCCGCCAGCTTCGCCCCATCGCCCAGCTTGTCTGCCGGAAGGCCTGTTCGCTCTGCCAGTGCCGTGCCGTCCAGGCCGGCCCGGCGCTCTTCTCCCACCAGGCCATATAGCGCACGCCACCGGCAGTCGCATACGGATGCACCGCCCGCAGCCGCATCCCCTTGCCCACCCACTTGTCGAATTCCGACTGATATTGCGCGCCGGTCAGCCCATGCCGCGCAAAATATGGTTAACGGAAATGGCGCTCCGGGGCAAGCAAACCCTCCCCTCGCGCCTCGTACACAACCGCTAGCCAGCCCCGCGAATCTGGCTTAAACTGCCCGCTAACAGGGGGTTACCATATGTCACTGATGTTCGAACCACTTCGCAAATTCGCCACCTTTTCCGGCCGCGCCCGGCGCAGGGAATATTGGCTCTGGCAGCTCTTCATCTGGATCATCTCTGCCGTCCTATTCGCCTGGCTCTTCGCCGCCTTGCCGGACAAGGTCGTCGGCACAGACGAATTTTTCGCCATGAGCGGAAACCTGATGGAAGGCCCCACCCGTCTGCCGATGATCGTCATCGCCCTCGTCTCGCTGGCCCTCTTCCTGCCGTCCCTCGCCGTCTCCGTCCGCCGCCTCCACGACAGCGACAAGAGCGGCTGGTGGCTCCTCCTCAACCTCCTCGCGATAGGCGCCCTCGTCCTCCTCATCTTCTTCCTGATAGACGGTACCAGAGGCCCCAACAGCTACGGCCCGGACCCGAAGGGCAGACCCGGCCCGGCGAGCTGAAGCAGGCCTGATCACTTGCATTCAATGTCCGACGGGATATATCTTCGGGATATCCCGCCCAGGAGCCAGATACATGGCAGAACCAAGCGTACGCACGCCCCTATTCCGATCCAATCGCTCGCAGGCCGTCCGCCTGCCGAAGGCCGTCGCCTTTCCGGAAAATGTGCGCGAAGTGCGGGTGCTGAAACAGGGTCGACAAAGGCTCATCGTGCCGGCCGATGCGGCATGGGACGATTTCTTTGCAGCGCCCGGCATCGACCTGCCGGATCGTAGCCAGCCGGAGGCTCAGCAGCGGGAAACCTTCTGATGCTGCGCTACATGCTGGACACCAACCTCTGCATCCGCGTTCTGCGCGATCGTCCCCAAGGCCTTAGGGAACGATTCAATGGCCATGCGGACAGCCTGTGCGTCTCGACAATCATCCTCTATGAACTGCTGACAGGCGCCGCAAAATCTGCCCGCCCCGACCATCACCGGAAGGAAGTAGAGCGGTTTGCCTCCCGCCTCGAAATCCTCCCCTTCGATTCCGAAGCCGCCGATCACGCCGCCGACATCCGCGGAAGCCTTGAACGTGGCGGGCAGACAATCGGCGCCTACGATCTGCTGATAGCCGGCCATGCCCGCAGCAGAGGGCTCACGGTCATCACCGGCAATCTGCGCGAGTTCAACCGCGTGGACGGCCTGCGTTGCGAGGATTGGGAAAGCGCAGATTGATTCTCACCGCAAACGCGCGCCATTGTTTCGCGCTGTGGGAAAGGCCGACCGCTCGGCTGCCGGATGACCTGAAGAACCTTTTTCTCGGTGCGTGCGGATACGGAAACGACGAGACGAGCTTCTCGATTGAATATTCCTCCGCGAGGTTCGACGAAGCCAAGGAAGAGCTTCGCGATATGCTGTCAGATCTTCTTTAAACTTCAAATCTCGACGACAAATGGCCAAATCCGGATGCACGGGACAGATCTGCCCGCCAGGGTGGAGGGGCAGCGCCCCTTCAAATCACCCGAAAGCCGCAATCAACCCCGCCGCATCACCACCGGCAGCTCCCGGAACCCATGCACGAACGACGAGTACACCCGCTTCGGTTCGCCCACCACCTCCACGGCCATCTTCCGCTTGTGCATCTCTTCCAGCAGGATGTTGATCTGCAGTTCCGCCAGCCGCGCACCCACGCAGCGGTGGATGCCAAACCCAAAGCTCAGATGCCGCCGCGAATTTTCCCGCGTCGGGTCGAACAGATTGCCATTGGGGAATATCGTCTCGTCGCGGTTCGCCGACAGATACCACAGCACCAGCTTCTCGCCGGCGCGGATCGTCTGCCCGCCCACCTCGAAATCCTCCAGCGCCGTCCGCCGCATATGCGCCAGCGGCGTCTGCCAGCGAATCAGCTCGGAAACCGCGTTCGGGATCAGCTCCGGGTTGGCCATCATCTTCTGCCAGCCCTCGGGGTGCAGATGCTGCACCATTGCTGCGCCAGACATGCTGTTGCGCGTCGTGTCGTTCCCACCCACGATCAGCAGCACCAGATTGCCCAGATACTCCTGCGGCGTCATGTTCTTCGTCGCGTCGGAGTGGATCATCATCGAGATCAGGTCCGGCGCCGGCTCCTTGTTGGCGCGCTCGTTCCACAGGTTGGTGAAATAGCCGACCATCTCATACAGCGTCGCCCAGCGTGCCTTGTCCTTTTCCTCGTTCTCGATGGCTTCGAAATCGGTCGCCGCATCCGACCATTTCGTCAGCAGCCGCCGATCTTCCCAGGGGAAGTCAAACAGCAGCGCCAGCATGCCGGTCGTCAGCTCGATCGAAACCTTGTCGGTCCAGTCAAAGCGCTCGCCAACCGGCAGGCTGTCCAGCAGCTCGGCGGTGCGGCGGCGAATATCGGCCTTCTGCCGCTCCATTTCGGCCGGCGTAAAGGCCGGCGCCACGGTCCGGCGCTGCCCGGTATGCTGCGGCCGGTCCATGGCGATGAACATCGGCATCGGCGGCTCTTCCTGGTTGTCCTGCCGGTCGGCGATCGTGATTCCGCCCTTCTCCCAGCTCGAAGAAAAGATGTCGGGCCGCCCCTCCACTTCCATGATGTGCTGGTGCGAAACCACATTCCAATAGGGGCCATAGATGGATTCCGGGCACCAGTGCACAGGCCCCTCGGCCCGCATCGCGGCGAAATCCTTCAGAACGCGGTCGTAATTGTCTTGCCAGCGATGCGGTTCCCCCACATCCAGGATGTCCAGCGCCAAACCGGTTTCGCGCGCAAGCGTAGCCATAGTCTCACTCCCCAGTGAATTGGGGCTGAGCCTAACTCAGATCACGTCCGAGTCAACCCAGTGCGGAGTACTACTCCGCATAATTCGACGAATGCCAATTGTCTTGCGCTGGCCTGCGGCCAGCTCCGCGCATTAGCGCGGGCGCGCAGTCGCGCTTGCGGGCTATGCCCGTCATGCCTACGGCGCTCCGCGCCGGTTCCTCGCATTAGCTCCGACGGCCGGTCGGCCTTGCGGGCTACGCCCGGGGTTTAGCCATCGGCGGCCGGCGCAGGCACCCGCTTCTTCTCCCATTCCGCAACCACCGCCGTCGCCACCGCATTTCCCACCACATTCGTCGCCGAACGCCCCATGTCCAGGAAATGGTCCACCGCCAGAATCAGGATCAGCCCGGCCTCGGGAATGTTGAACTGCCCCAGCGTCGCCGCGATCACCACCAGGCTCGCCCGCGGCACCCCGGCCATCCCCTTCGACGTCACCATCAGGATCAGCAGCATCGTCACTTCCTGCGCGATGCTGAGATCGATGCCATAGGCCTGCGCGATGAAGATCGTCGCAAAGGCGCAATACATCATCGACCCATCCAGATTGAACGAATAGCCCAGCGGCAGCACAAAGCTCGAAATCTTCCGCGGCACCCCCACCCGATCCAGGGCGTCCAAAGTCCGCGGATAGGCCGCCTCCGAACTCGCCGTCGTGAATGCCAGCACGATCGGATCGCGAATCTCCGCCGCCAGCCGCAGCACCGGCTTCATCCCGATCACCAGCCCGCCGGCAAACAGGATCGTCGCCATCAGCAGCACCAGCGCCACGTAGAACCCGCCCATGAACGCGCCATAGGTGACCAGCACCCCCAGCCCGCGCTCCGAAATCGTTGCCGTCACCGCCGCAAACACCGCCAGCGGCGCAAAGCGCATCACATAGCCGGTCACGATCAGCATCAGGTGCATCAAGGCGTCCATCGCCTTCAACAGCGGCGCCCCCTTCTCCCCCATGGCCGACAAGGCGATCCCGGCAAAGATCGAGAACACCACGATCTGCAGGATATGGTTCCCCGCCATCGCTTCGAAGATCGACTTCGGCACCAGATCGGTGAAGAACTTCTTCGCATCAAAGCCCTGGGAGTGGATGCCGCTGTCCGCCAGCACCGGCGGCAGGGGCAGGTCCAGCCCCACACCCGGCTGCAACCAGTTCACCGCAATGATGCCGATGGTGATCGAAACGAACGACGCGGCGATAAACCAGGCAATCGCCCGCCCGCCGATCCGCCCCAGCGCGCTCGCATCGCCCCCCATATGGCCGATGCCCGAAATCAGCGCCGCCAGCACCAGCGGCGCAATGATCATCTTGATCATCCGCAGGAACAGGTCGGTCACGATGGAGAGGTAATAGACAACTTCCTTCGCCTCGTCGGGCGATGCCGTCCGATGCACCACAAATCCCGCCACCAGCCCCAGCGCCAGCGCACCCAGGATCCACCACGTAAGTTTATTACCCATTCCGACAACTAGTCAGGTTGCCTAGCCCGCCGCAAGAGCCATAGGTTCACCGACATGGCCCAAGGAACCCACGATTTCGTCGCCGATCCGCGCAACGCGGACATCCTCATCAACATCAACGGAGCGCTGATCCCCCGCGCGCAGGCAACCGTCTCCGTCTTCGACAGCGGCTTCATGCTGGGCGACGGCGTCTGGGAAGGCCTGCGCGTCCACGCCGGCCGAATCGCCTTCCTCGATCAGCATCTCGATCGCCTGTGGGAAGGCGCAAAAGCCATAGCCATGAACGTCGGCGTCACCCGCGAAGAACTCGAACAGCGCCTCTACGCCACCATAGACGCCAACAACATGACCAGCTGCCACATCCGCCTCATGGTCACCCGCGGCATCCGCTCCACCCCCTATCAGGATCCGCGCGTCGTCGTTTCTCCCGCCACCATCGTCATCATCGCCGAGCACAAGGACCCGCTCCCGGCAACGCTGGAGCGCGGCATCCGCCTGTTCACCGTCCACGTCCGCCGCGGCTACCCCGACGTGCAGGACCAGAAGCTCAACTCCCATTCCAAGCTCAACTGCATCACCGCCTGCATCCAGGCGACCGAGGCGGGCGCCGACGAAGCGCTGATGCTCGATCCACACGGCTTCGTCGCCACCTGCAACTCCACCCATTTCTTCATCGTCAAGCGCAACCGCCGCGGCCAGCAGGAGGTCTGGACCAGCACCGGCGACTATTGCCTCGGCGGCATCACCCGCGGCAACGTCATCCGCCTCTGCGAAGACAACAACATCCCCGTGTTCGAGAAAAACTTCTCCCTCACAGACGTTTACGGTGCCGATGAAGCCTTCGTCACCGGCACCTTCGCCGGCGTGGTCCCCGTCACCAGCATAGACGGCCGCCAGCTCACGGAAGGTCGCGGCCCGATGGTCGAGCGCCTGCAAACCCTCTACAAGGCCTATGCCACGGCCGATACCGAAGGGCGCCTCCGGCCATGAAGCGCATTGCCCCCACCCGCATAGCCCCTACCCGCATTGCCATGTGGTCAGGCCCGCGCAACCTCTCCACCGCCATGCTGCGCAGCTTCGGCGCCCGGCCAGACACGGCCGTCTCCGACGAACCCTATTACGGCGCCTACCTGAAACTGACCGGCGACCCGCAACCAATGGCCGCCGACGTCATCGCCGACATGGATTGCGACTGGGCCAGCATCACCCGCACCCTCTCCGGCCCTGTTCCCGGCGAAAAGCCCATCTGGTATCAAAAGCATATGGCCCACCATATGGAAGGGCCGATCGGCATCGCCGATCTCCCCACCCACAGCCACGCCTTCCTCATCCGTGACCCCGTCCGCGTCGTCGCCAGCTACGCCGAGAAGCGCGAAGCCGTCCGTCCCGAACATCTCGGCCTCGCCCGCCAGCGCCGATGGTTCGACGAGCTCGCCGATACGCTCGGCCACGCCCCGCCCGTGGTCGACAGCGCCGACATCCTCGCCAACCCCGAAGCCACCCTCACCGCGCTGTGCGCCGCCCTGAACATCCCCTGGAGCCCGCACATGCTCCACTGGCTCCCCGGCCGCCGCGAGACCGACGGCATCTGGGCCAGCCACTGGTACGCCAGCGTCGAGGCCAGCACCGGCTTCGGCCCGCCCCCCGGCGCCCTCCCCCGGCTGACGCCCGAAGCACAAGCCATCGCCGACGCCTGCGCCGCCGACTACGCCCATCTCCACCAGTTCAGGATCACCGCATGAGCCGCACCTACACCGCCATCCTCTTCGATTTCGGCGGCGTCATCACCTCGTCCCCCTTCGACGCCTTCAACCGCTACGAAGCCCAGCGCGGCCTGCCGCACAATTTCATCCGCACGGTGAACGCCACCAACCCGGACAGCAACGCCTGGGCCAGATTCGAACGCAGCGAAATCACCGCCGAGCAGTTCGACCAGATCTTCACCGCGGAGGCCGACGCGCTGGGCCAGGAAGTGCGCGGCGCAGACGTAATCGCCCTCCTAGCAGGCGACATCCGCCCCCGCATGGTAGCCGCCCTCGATACGCTGAAGGCCCAGGGCTACAAGCTCGGCTGCATCACCAACAACGCCCCGACAGGTCACGGCCCCGGCATGACCGCCAACGCCGAAAAGGCCAACGCCATCGCCGAGGTCATGCAACGCTTCGACCACATCATCGAAAGCTCCAAAGCCGGCATCCGCAAACCCGATCCGCGCATCTACACCAGGATGACCGAAGCCCTCGGCGTAGCACCCGCCGAATGCATCTACCTCGACGACCTCGGCATAAACTGCAAACCCGCCGCAACGCTGGGCATGACGGCAATCAAGGTGAACGGCGAGGAACAGGCGCTGGAGGATCTGAACAAGCTCCTGGGCACGCGGCTCTAGGACCTGATCCCGGGCCCATTTCGCCGCGCACGCCGGGCTTGCCGCAGATCAGCCGCGCCAACCCGCACAACCTTGCGCCCCATCTCCCCAAAACCGATATACATTGCCTGAAACAAAGGACCCAGCATGAGCGTCGCCTTCCGGCGAGAGAGCGACGAAGAGCATCTCGAGCCAAAATTCGAAATCCCCATCCCCCCCGGCCCCAATCTCGTGACGGCACGGGGGCTGGAACTCGTCCGGGAGAGAGCAGCCGCCCTGGAAGCGCTCGTCCAAACCCTCCCGGCGGGCCAACCGCTGGACGCCGCAAAGCGCGACCTGCGCTATTGGCAAACCCGTCAGGCCACCGCCCAGCCAGCGCCCATCCCAACCGGCGCCACGGTCGAGTTCGGCACCACCGTCACCTACCGGCTGAACGGCAAGGAACGCACCCTCACCCTCGTGGGAGACGACGAAGCAGACCCCGCTGCCGGCCTGATTTCCTTCTCGGCTCCACTCGCCCGCGCCATGATGCACGCCGAACAGGACGATCTTGTCCCCTATGGCGGAAAGCCGGATGCGATCGAAATCCTCGCGATCGAAGTGCGGCCGTAAAGCCCCGCGCTATTCCTTCGCGGGGCTCTCGGCAGGCACCTTGCCCTTGGTGGATGGATTGGACGCATTCTGCTTGGGGCCCTTGTTCGCCTTCGGCTTTCGCGCTTCCTTGGTCGATCGTTGCTGACCCTTCGCCACCGTCACTCTCCCCGCTGAACACCCGATCGTCTCAATCTAGCCGAAACCGAATGCCGTGGCGCGCGCAATCTCGCGCGGACCGCAAATGAGCGCGGTCCGCCATTGACACCCCCGATATCCGATTACATTCTTGCTGGCCTGTCGGGGGAAAAGCGGATGATCAAGACAACTGCGTTCAAAAGCCTTTCAGCCCTCATCTGCCTGCTGGCGGCGGTCTCCGCCACTGCCCAGTCCCCGCTCGCGAACGACCCGATGGCAAACAATGCCGCAGGCCTTGCCCCTGCCGGAGACACGGCCTCGCAAATCGCCTTCGCCTACGCCGATCGCGACGAGGATCTCGTCATCAGCTGGGAGGAGTATCGCAACCGTGCCATGCGCCTGTTCGGCCATGTCGACGCCAACAACGACGGCATCCTGCAGGTCGCGGAACTACAGGCTCTCGCCGGCCCCAGCGCTCCGAAGCCGGCAGCAGACATCAGCGCCGCCACGTTCAACGCCGCGATGCGCAAGCTGTTCGATTCCGGCGATGCAAACAAGGACGGCGCACTTACGCCCGCCGAATGGCACGACACCATCCGCCCCAGCCGCGCTTTCTGAGAGACCGAAGCCATGCACATGATCCGCACCGGAGCAGCCATCCTCGCCGCCTTCGCCCTTGCGGCCCCCGCCCTCGCCGATACCATCACCTGCGAATCCGACGGGCGCGAGCGCTACTGCGCCGCAAACACCCGCGGCGGCGTCTATCTCTCCAACCAGCTCAGCCGCAACGGCTGCTACCAGGGCGATACCTGGGGCTACGACGGCAATGGCATCTGGGTCTCCGGCGGTTGCCGCGCGGAGTTCCAGACCGGCTACAGCGGCAACAACTGGCATGGCGACAATGATTATTATTCAGGCCAGGATCGCAGCAAGAACAACGACGGCGCAGCAGCAGCCGTCGCCATCGGCGCCATCCTCGGTGCGGCCCTGATCGCCTCCGCCGCCAGCAACAAGAAGCAGCAGTCCGGTTCCACCGATTATCAATCCAACTGGAACAACGGCTGCAACGCCGCCCGGCAGGACAAATCCCGCAGCATGAGCCGCGACTACAGCCGCCACGGCTCCAGCTTCAACAGCCGCAGCGAGCAGGCCTATTCCTCCGGCTACAGCAGCTGCTGGTCGGGGCGCTGATCCGCGCCAGCGCCCGGCCAATGCTGCGCTGTGCCGCGCCTGTTCCGCAGGCTCCGAAAAGCGCCCGTTGTCCGATCTCCCCAACCCTGCGACTATCCTGTCGATACTGGGCGCGGGGAGAAGCCGATGTATGACCTCATCATCCGGGGCGGCACCGTCCACGACGGCACCGGCGCCCCGCCGCGCCACGCCGACATCGCCATCCTCGACGGCCGCATAGCCGCCATCGGCGACATCCCCGGCACCGCCACGGAAACGCTCGATGCCACCGGCCTCCTCGTCACCCCCGGCTTCGTCGACGTCCACACCCACTTCGACGGCCAGGTCACCTGGGACAGTCATCTCGCCCCCTCCTCCGGCCACGGCGTCACCACCGCCGTGATGGGCAATTGCGGCGTCGGCTTCGCGCCCTGCCGCCCGCACCAGCGCGACACCCTCGTGAAGCTGATGGAAGGCATCGAGGACATCCCCGAAATCGTCATGGTCGAAGGCCTGCCGTGGAACTGGGAAACCTTCCCCGAATATCTCGAAGCCCTCGATCAGCGCCGCTTCGACATCGACGTCGCAACGCAAATCCCGCACTCGGCGCTCCGCGTCTATGTGATGGGCGATCGCGCCGCCGCGAAGGAGCCGCCCACCGCCGAAGACCTCGCCGCCATGCGCGCCCTCGTCACCGAGGGGATCAACGCCGGCGCCTTCGGCGTCACCACTTCGCGCAACGTCATGCACCGCACCCGCGCCGGCGATCTTGCCCCCAGCCTCTTCTCCGACGTCGATGAACTCTGCGCACTGGCCGGCGGCCTCTCGGACGCCGATGCCGGCGTCTTCCAGATCATCCCGGCGCCAGCGGAGCCCGCCGAAACCGAATTCGCCGTGCTCCGGCAGGTCGCCGAAACCAGCGGCCGCCCGCTTTCCTTCACCCTGCTCGACGTCCCCGGCCAACCCGGCGAGGGCTGGCGCCACCATCTGAAGGGGCTGGAGCAGGCCGCAGCCGACGGCCTCACCATGCGCGGCCAGGTCGCCCCGCGCCCGGTCGGCATGTTCTTCGGCCTCGATCTGACGCTGCACCATTTCAGCAGCCACCCCAGCTACAAGGAAATCGCCGACCTGCCGCTCGCCGAGCGCGTCGCGATCCTGCGCGACCCGGCCTTCCGCGCCCGGCTGCTCTCCGAACAGCCTGAAAACACCAATCCCACCACCCTCGTCCTGATCGATGCCTTCCGCGGTTCCTACCAGTGGGGCGATCTCCCCGATTATGAACCCCGGCGCGAGGACCGTGTCGATTGTCGCGCCCGCGCCGCCGGGCTGACGCTCTCGGAATATGCCTACGACGCCCTCCTCGCCAACGAGGGCCAGGCCGTCTTCTATCTGCCCGCCGCCAACTATACCGAGGGCAATCTGAAACCGGTGCGCGAAATGCTCGGCCACCCCTCCACCGTCATGGCGCTGGCGGATGGCGGCGCCCACTATGGCCTCATCTGCGACGCCAGCTTCCCCACCTTCTTCCTGCAGCGCTGGGCGCGCGACGCCGCCGCGGACGAACGCATCGAACTCGCAGACGCAATCGCCGAACTCACCAGCCGCCCCGCCGCCCTCATCGGCATGTCCGATCGCGGCCGCCTCGAAACAGGCCTCAAGGCCGACATCAACCTCATAGACCTGGACGCTCTGAAGGTCCTCGTCCCCACCGTGGAGTACGACCTCCCGGCAGGCGGCAAGCGCATGCACCAGCGCGTGGAAGGCATCGCTGCCACCATCGTCTCCGGCAAGGTCACCTGGCGCAACGGCCAGCCCACCGGCGAACTCCCCGGCCGGCTCGTCAGGCGGGGAGCAGCCGCCGCCGCCTGAGGCTCCACCCGATCACCCCAAAGCCGGCCAGCATCATCGCCCAGGCCGCAGGCTCCGGCGCACCGGCCCCCATCGGCATGTCAAAGACCAGCCTTGATGTCTCCTTGTGGTCCTTGTCCGTCCAATAGGCATAGAGCAATGCATTCGGGAAAGCGCCACCCAGCGGCCCCAGCCCATCCAGCGTCATCGGATTGGGGAAGCTCTGAACGGGTGAGAAGAAATCCACCCGCCACAGTTTCGTCTTGTTGCCCAGCACGTCCTCGACCTCCACGTGCGAGCAGGCCCGGCCAGGCACCGGAAAGACGCCGGGCAAGGCGAAATCATCGCAACGCGGCTTGTCCTTGAAGAACATGTGCAGATCGAACGTGCCGGCCGGCGGGTTCAGCGTGGTGGCCGCCCAAAGCGGCGCCGGAACCATCCCGGCCATCAGTGCCAGGATGGAAATTCGTTGAAGGCCATGCATGCTGGCGCTCCTGCTTGCCGCCACACCCAGCCGACCCGATTGCCGACCAGCGCGACGACCCCCCGCAACGCCAACAGAAACCCGGCACGGTCATAGCAGAAATTCCCCGGCAGTCCTATCACGCCCTACGTCGACCGACGTTTCGCCCGCCGGCACAGCCAGAACAGCAGCAACAGGTTGATCGCCGGCGCGGCAACGGCTCCCCACATCCCGAACGGCGCCGGCAGGCCGCCCGCCAGCATCGCCCATGGTTGCCCCAGCAGGATCAGGTAAACCGCCGCCAGCCCATCCGGCGGCATGCCGAACAGCCCCTTCGTCCCCACCAGCGCCACCGTCAGCGCCAGTCCATAGAGCAGCACAAAGCCCCAAACGACGATCCGGCACATCAGCCGCATCGGCCGTCTATTTCGGCGGCCACTCCGGTTTTCCGGCCGGAGCATTCGCAGGGGCCGAATCCGCCGGTGCATCGGCTGCAGAAGCCGGCTCTGCCGTACGTGCAGAAGGCCTTGCCGCAGCCGCTCCCGGCATCGCCGACGTCGCCATCGGCTTGGACAGCGAGAAGCCCTTTGTGACCGGCGCTTCCTTCGTCTCCGGCCCTTCGGCGCGGCATGTACCGACGGCCTTCGCCGGCGTTTGCGGCTTGCCGGCCTCGGCCGGCGTTTGCCCCATGCCGGCGATGCCGGCCGCAGCCTTCACGCCTTCCTGCCCCGTCGCGTCAGCCGTCTTCGCCGTCGGCGCGCAGGCAACCACCGGCTCCGTCCCCGCCACCTGCGCTGCTTTGACCGCCGCAGGCGCCTGCGCCACGGCTCCGGTCACCGGCAGCAAGGCCGCCAGCAACAATGCTCCAGGAAGCTGCCTCATTTCTTCGGTGGCCACTCAGGTTGGCCGGCAGGCGCCGCTGCCGCGTCGGCAGCTGGGGCAGCATCGGCAGCACCATTCGCCATCGCAGCTGCATCAGCCGGCACCTCGGCTGCCGGGTTGACCACCGCATCGGCCTGCACCGCCGTATCAGCGGCACTCTCCTGCGCCTCAGAAGCGCTCGATTCCGTCTTCGGCGGCGTACACGCCCCCAGCGCTCCCGCCAGCAGCAGCACCGTCCACATCCTGTTATCCATCATCTGCCCCCTGTCCCGGCAGCCGCCTGCCCTGGCGCCTGCGCGTTCTGAGTCGAAATCTTCCCACAGGTCTCCGCCAAGTCAAGGATTCGCCTGCTCCGATACGCTGGCACCCATTCCGAACGCGCCTCGCCCCAGCGTAGCATTCTCAACACCCGATCATACCAGGTATATTTCTTCTCCAGCTGGAACAGGCTGTAGAGCACCAACCCTTCCCGGCAGCGCACATGGGCGGAAAAGATCAGCTCCTCCTTTTCCTTCGACTCCAGGATGATCGTCAGCCCCCGGTCGCTTCGGCTGATCGTCCGCGCCACTGCGTCCGGTGGGATCTCGCGATAATTGCCGCCGATGAAGTTCGCGCGCGGCACAGCTCCCAGCCCCTCACGGATCGGCAGCATCAGCTTGCGGTTGCGCCGGTCCGCGCTCGATCGCGACCGTGCCAGTTCTTCCTCGCTCAGCGGGTCGGGCACCCGCGGCTTCTCCTTCACCGCCAGCTCCGACAGCGTCAGCAGATAGGGCTGGTCGTCAAAGCTCAGCCCGGTTTCGCCCACGTTGGTGACGCTGATGGTGATGAACAACCGCACCCAGCGCTGGTCGATCGGCGCCACCCGCAGATCCTGATCGATCTCGATCTTGCCCGCATCCGGCCGCTCGAAGAAAAACCACAGCCCGGCAACGACAATGCCCAGGATCGTCAGCAAGGCCTGCCAATCCTGCAAATGCTGGCTGGTAACCCAGCCCGGGCGGTATTTGCGTGCCAGCAGGAAACCCAGGATCATTGCCCCCGCAAGCAGGAGGAAAACCCAGGTCATCGCGCCTCAGGCCGCCTTCACAACTGCCCGCCGCCTGCGATCAAAGCTGGAGGCAATGCCCATCGCCTCGCGATATTTGGTCACCGTCCGCCGCGCGAGATCATAGCCATCCTTCTTCAACAGCTCGACCAGCTTGTCGTCCGACAGCGGCTTCAGCGGCTCTTCCCCCTCGATCAGCGCCTTCAACCGCTGCCGCACCGCTTCGGCCGAAGCATCTCCGCCGCCGCCCGCCGAATGGATGGCCGTGGTGAAGAAATATTTCAGCTCGAACACGCCCCGGTCGCAGGAGAGATATTTGTTGCTCGTCACCCGGCTCACCGTCGATTCATGCATCTCGATGGTATCGGCGATCTGCTTCAGCGTCAGCGGCTTCAGGTGCGAGACGCCCTTTTCGAAGAACATCGCCTGTTCCTCCACCAGCGCCATCGCCACCTTCATGATGGTGGTCGCCCGCTGGTCCAGCGCCTTCATCAGCCAGTGCGCCTGGCTCACACAGCTGTCCAGAAACTGCCGCTCGGGTTTCGCCTTCGCTGCGCCGCTATTCCCGCCCACATGCGTCGCATGTGCCGCGATCCGCGCCTGATACTGCCGGTTCACGATCAGCCGGGGAAGCGTCCCGCTGTTCAGCTCCACGGTCCAGCCTTTCGCCGTTCGCCGCACGAAGATGTCGGGCACCACAGGCACCGTCCGCCCGCCGCCATGGACAAGGCCGGGCTTCGGATTATAGCCGCGCAGCTCGCGCAGCATGTCGGCCAGATCCTCGGCATCCACACTGCACAGCCGCCGGAGCTGGGCGAGATCGCCCCGCGCCACCAGATCCAGATTGTCGATCAGCGCCGCCATGCACGGATCGTACCGGTCGGCCTCCTTCGCCTGCAACGCAATGCACTCGGCGAGATTGCGCGCGCCGACGCCGGTCGGCTCGAACCCCTGCACGATCGCCAGCACCGCCTCGACCGCCTCCGGCTCCATCCCCAACCGGCCTGCAATCGCCTCCACCGGCTCGGTCAGATATCCCGCCTCGTCGATCAGCGAAATGATGTGCAGGGCAATCGCCAGATCCGCGCCAGACAAGCGCATCGCCTGCCGCTCCAGCACTTCCGCCAGCGTCAGCTCGTCGGCGGCAATCTGGTCGAAGCTGAAATCTTCCGAAGGCTCCGCCGCCCGCCCGGTGTCGGCAATGCTGTCCTGATGAAAGCGCTCCTCGGCATAATCGATATCCAGGTCATCCGCCCGATGCGCGCCGTCGTCGGCCGCCAGCTCGGTGTCCATGTCACCCGGATCGTTGTTCGCCGCTGCCGGCGGATTTTCCGAGTCCGGGTTGCCCCCATTGTCAGCGCCGCCGCCCTCGCCGTCGTCGGCCAGCTCCAGCAGCGGGTTCCGATCCAGCTCAGCCGCGATCTCCGCATGCAGCTCCAGGTTCGAAAGGGTCAACAGCTTGATCGCCGCCTGCAGCTGCGGCGAAATGACGAGCGTCTGGCTCGTCCTCAGATCAAGGCGCGGACCCAGTGCCATCCCGGCCTACCGACCCCTCCCGGCAGCAAACCGCATCACAGGCCACATCACAGTCCACGTCACAGGGCAAAATCCTGGCCCAGATAGACCTGGCGCACCGTCTCGTCCTTCACCAGCGCTTCCGGCGTCCCTTCGAACAGCACCCGGCCATCATAGATGATGCAGGCGCGGTCGACGATTTCCAGCGTCTCGCGGACATTGTGGTCGGTGATCAGCACGCCGATGTCGCGATCGGCCAGATGCGAAACCAGCGTCCGGATATCGGAAATGGAAATCGGATCGATGCCGGCAAAGGGCTCGTCCAGCAGCATGATCGACGGCGAAGCGGCGAGCGCCCGGGCAATCTCGCAACGCCGCCGCTCGCCGCCCGACAGCGCCATTGCCGGCGCCGAGCGCAGGCGGGCGATGTTGAACTCGGCCAGCAGCTGCTCCAGCCGCGCGGCCCGCGCCTCGGGATCGGGCTCCGAAACCTCCAGCACGGCAGAGATATTGTCCTCCACCGTAAGGCCACGGAAAATCGAGGTTTCCTGCGGCAGATAGCCCAGCCCCAGCGCCGCGCGCCGGTACATGGGCAGGCGGGTGATATCCACCCCGTCCAGCAGGATGCGCCCCTGATCCGGGGCGGCAAGGCCCATGATCGAATAGAAACAGGTGGTTTTCCCGGCGCCGTTCGGCCCCAGCAGGCCAACAACCTCGCCGCGGTTCACCGACAGCGAAACATCGCGAAGCACCACCCGCTTGTCGTAGGATTTGCCGATCGAAACCACAGCGAGCCCGGAATCGGGGTGGGTTTCATGAGCGTCGTCCCGTTCTGCTACCAGGCTAGCCAGAGTGCGGCCCTTTCAGTCTCTGTGTTCGCTGCACGCGCCGGTTGGCGCGATTCTTGCTGTTGGGAGCAAACTATAGACTGGGAGTCAGCGGTTCAAGCCGCCCGATAGGCAAAGCGCCCGTTTTGGCGGATTCATCCAAAGGCGGCTGCGATTAGCGCAAAGCGCTAACTCGCAGACTCGCCGAAGGACCGGCCGGCGGCGGATCTCTATCCGCGGCCCGTCCGACGGCGCGGCTATGCCGCGTACTTTCTTCTGGACGACAGGGCCCCCCAACCGGACTCGGCGGGTCCCCCGCCGGCCGGGTGGGGGGCGGGCCGCTAGCGCAGGCCTACGCGGACAAGCGCGGCCGGCGGGAAACCCGCCGAGTCCGCTCCGATACGAGAAGACAGAAACGAAAAAGGGCAGGCCAAGCCTGCCCCCGTCGGACTGGCCGGGGATAGAGACCCCCGGCTCAGCCGGCTGTCGCTACACGCGAGTCTGCGGGCCTTCCCGCGATTGCTGCGCAATCGCGGTCCAGGCCGCAGCCGCTTAGTAGCTGTAGTACATATCAAACTCGACCGGGCTCGGCGTCATCTCCCACCTTGCCACATCCTCCATCTTCAACTCGATGTAGGAATCGATCTGCTCGTCGGTAAACACGCCACCCTTGGTCAGGAACGAACGGCCCTTGTCCAGCGCCGTCAGGGCCTCGCGCAGCGATCCGCACACCGTCGGAACCTTCTTCAGTTCCTTCGGCGGCAGGTCATACAGGTTCTTGTCCATCGCCGGGCCGGGGTGGATCTTGTTCTCGATACCATCCAGGCCCGCCATCATCAGGGCCGCATAGCAGAGATAGGGGTTGGCCATCGCATCGGGGAAGCGCACTTCGACGCGCTTCGCCTTGGCGCCGGCGCCATAGGGGATGCGGCACGAAGCCGAACGGTTGCGGCCCGAATAGGCCAGCAGAACCGGGGCTTCATAGCCCGGAACCAGCCGCTTGTAGCTGTTGGTCGTCGGGTTGGTGAAGGCGTTGCAGGCCTTCGCGTGCTTGATGATGCCGCCGATGAAATACAGCGCCAGCTCGGAAAGGCCCGCATAGCCTTCGCCCGCGAACAGCGGCTTGCCCTTGGCCCAGATCGACAGGTGGGTGTGCATGCCCGATCCGTTGTCTTCCTTGATCGGCTTCGGCATGAAGGTCGCCGTCTTGCCATAGGCCTGCGCCACCATGTGCACGACATACTTATAGATCTGCATGCGGTCGGCGGTGGTCGTCAGCGTGCCGAATTCCAAGCCCAGCTCGTGCTGCGCGGCCGCCACTTCATGGTGATGCTTGTCGCAGGGCAGGCCCATGTCCAGCATGGTCTGCACCATCTCGGCCCGGATGTCGGTGGCGCTGTCCACCGGCGCCACGGGGAAATAACCGCCCTTGGCCCGCGGGCGGTGGCCCAGATTGCCTTCCTCATAGCTGCGGCCGGTGTTGGTCGGCAGCTCGATATCGTCCAGGCTATAGAAGCTGGTGTTGTAGGCCTGTCCGAACTTCACGTCGTCGAACATGAAGAATTCGGCTTCCGGCCCGATATAGACGGTGTCGCCGATACCGGTGGACTTCAGATAGGCCTCGGCGCGCTTCGCGGTCGAGCGCGGATCGCGGGCATACAGCTCGCCGGTCGAAGGCTCCACCACGTCGCAGAACAGCACCAGCATCGGCGTGGCGCTGAACGGATCGACATAGACGGCGTCCAGATCCGGCTTCAGGATCATGTCGCTTTCGTTGATCACCTTCCAGCCGGCGATCGACGAACCGTCGAACATGAAGCCTTCTTCCAGATTGTCCTCGTCGATGACGCGCTTTGCCATCGTCAGGTGCTGCCACTTGCCCTTGGGATCGGTGAAGCGAAGATCGACCCACTCGATCTCCTTTTCCTTGATCATCTTCAGGATGTCGCTCGGCTTGTTACCCATGAATGTCCTCGCTGGTATAAGGTTTGGGGAGGTATTCGGTCAGCGCCCCGGCCCGTTTCCGGCGGCAGGGGCGCCGCAAATTCAGATGGCGTCCAGGTCCGTCTCGCCGGTGCGGATGCGCACCGCCTTGTCGATCGTGGAGACAAAGATCTTGCCGTCGCCGATGCGGCCGGTGCGAGCGGCAGTGGCGATCGCCTCCACCACGCGGTCAACCTGGCCGTCGTCCACAACCACTTCCAGCCGCACCTTGGGCAGGAAGTCGACGATATACTCGGCGCCACGATACAGTTCGGTATGGCCCTTCTGCCGGCCGAAACCCTTGGCTTCGGTGACGGTGATGCCGGAAACGCCGATTTCGTGCAGCGCCTCCTTCACTTCATCCAGCTTGAACGGCTTGATGATGGCTTCGACCTTTTTCATGTGTCCGGAAGACTCCCTCGCCGCCGGGCAGATAGCCCGGCAATAGATACCCCCTCAGTTCAGCAAGTGCCGTGCCAACCGCCACCTCGCAGGCAGCAGCGTTGTCGCAGGCATGGATTCCTGCCCAATTTGTCGGCAGACTGATGAAAATTGGGGCAATCTGCAGCAAGGTAGCCATCCGATGCGCCAGAATCTGGCCGAAGCCATGCCGTTCGCCATGCTTCTTGGCCTTCAGCTCCCCGAAACCCGCATCCGCCGCCCCGACGGCAAGGACGTCGCGCTCGTCACCCAGACCCAGCTGGTGCTCTAGCGCGCGTCCGCTTCGACCCGCGGGATCTCACCCAGGGACGTATCCGCACTCTCCGGCTTCCAGCCCTGCCCCGGGCGGAAGATGGTATCGCGGCCCGCCATGATGTCGCCAGACGCCACCTGCAGCGCCAGCCGCTCATTGTCGCGCCGCACATATTCGGCGGTCAGCGCTTCCACCGTTTCCTCCGGCGTCCCCAGCTCGCGCAGCGCCGTCCGCCCCACCTCCAGCGCACTGTGGAACAGCTCGCGGACCGCATGGTCGAAATCGGCCGCCATCAGCCGCATGTAGTGCAGCCGGTCGTGCGCACGGACAATGATGGTCAGATGCGGAAAGGCATGTCGGACGGCATCCAGCCGGTGCGGCTCCCAGGCACCTCCCGTCGTCACGATCAGCATCTGCGCGTCAGCCGCACCGGCCGCCCGCAGCACGTCAGGCCGGAAACCGTCGCCATAATAGACCTTCCAGCCGAACTTGCTCGATTGCTCGATCTGGTCGGGCTTGGTGTCGATCAGCACGACTTCCAGCCCGCGGGCGTGCAACAACTGCGTGACGATCTGCCCGAAACGGCCATAGCCCAGCACGATCACGGTGCCGTGCGAAGCGCTTTCAGGCCCCTCCAGCCCGTCCGGACTGGCGCCCGCCTCAGCTCCGAAAAACTGGCGATAGGCCGTCATCAGCACCAGCGATCCCAGCATGGAGAGCGTCACCACCGCCGTGAACAGCGAGGCGGCTTCCGGCCGGATCAGCAGTCCGGCTACAGCGGCAGACAGCAGCACAAAGGCGAATTCCCCACCCTGGCTCAGCGTCAGGCCCATCGGCAGCGCCTTGTCCCAGCTGGAGCCGAACGATCGCGCCACCAGCGCGATCACCGCCGTCTTCACCACCAGCAGCGCCAGCACCAGCAGCAGCACCTGCCCCGGGTTCTGCAGCACCACCTGCAGGTTCAGCGTCATCCCCACCGCCAGGAAGAACAGCCCCAGCAGCAGGCCGCGGAACGGCTCGATATCGGCTTCCAGCTCATGCCGATACGGGCTGTCGGCCAGCATCACCCCGGCGATGAAGGCGCCCAGCGCCATCGAAAGCCCGAAGCTTGCCATAAGATAGGATGCGCCCAGCACCGTCAGCAGCGCTGCGATCACGAAGATATCGCGCGTCCCCACCTGTCCGAACAACCGCAGGGCCGGGTTCAGAACGAACCGCCCCACCAGCACCAGCCCGGCAATGGCGGCAAGGCTGGTTCCCACCAGCGTCCAGCCCTCCGGCGCATCCGGATTGGGCGTCCGCGACAACGCGTTGACGATGATCAGCAGCGGCACGATCGCCAGATCCTGCAGCAGCAGGATGGAAAAGGTCCGCTCGCCCTCGCGGGTGTTCAGTTGCCCCTTTTCCTGCAGATACTGCACCACCAGCGCCGTCGAGGACAGCCCCAGCGCCAACCCCACCACCAGCGCCGATTCCCAGGTCAGGCTGGTAAGCAGCAGCAGCATCCCAGTCAGCGCCAGCCCGCACAGCACCACCTGCGCCGTTCCCATGCCAAAAATGTCGCGCCGCAGGGCCCACAACCTCGAAGGCTGCAGCTCCAGCCCGATCACGAACAGCAGCAGCACGATGCCATATTCACCGAACTGCAGAATATCCTCGGTCTCTGAAATCAGCCCGAAACCCGAAGGCCCGATCAGCATTCCCGCCGTCAGATAGCCCAGCACCGCTCCCAGCTTGAAGCGGCTGAACAGCGGCACCATCACGGCAGCGGCGGCGAGAAACACCACCGCTTCCTTCAGCATGCCGGTGTCCGTTGCCCCCGCCACCCGCTCAGCCCGCCGGAACGGTCTGGGCCTCGGCGGCTGCCGCAGAGGCCGCCTCGAACGCCAGCAGGATCGAGGCATGCCGCGCCGGATTCGCACGTGCCGGTTCGAACAGTTCAAGGTCCGGGAAACGCCTCGCCAGGACCTCCGGCAACGGCCCATCGCCCTTCAGCCAGTCGCGCAACAGCGCATGCGCCTGCGCCAGAGAAGCCGAAGATTCGCCGATCACGGCGCCCCCCAGGATCGCGGCAGAGGCCTGGCCCAGCGCGCAGGCCCGCACCTCCTGCCCAAAGCCCGCGATCGCCCCCTCGGCGTCCAGCACCACGTCCGCCGTCACCCGGCTCCCGCAAACCGCAGAGGTGCGCTGCGCCGTACCTTCGGGGTTCGGCAACCGCTCGGCAAGCGGGATCGAAGCCGCAAGCCGCAGGATCCGGGCGTTGTAGAGCGGCATGTCCATCCACGCATCTATATGGAGCAGGTCAGGATTTGGTAAAGGCTCCAATATAGCGCGGCAGCAGAAAAGCCCGGATCAGCGACACCGGCAGGGTGATCTCATACGCCCCCTCCGCCCAGGGCCCCGCCTCATAGGGCGGCACCAGCACACGGAACCTTTCGATCTGCCCTTCGCCCATAGGCACGATCGGATAGGCGGCCGGGTCCAGGCAATCGGCAAAATTGCTGCCCAGCTGGCCGCCGCGCTTCTCCTTGCGCGCCTCGTCCAGCGCCTTGCAAAAGGCCGGCTTTACCGCAGCCATCGCCGCCTTCGGGTCGGCAAACAGCTGGCCGAAGGCAAGGCGCTGCTCGGCGCTCCGGTCCCAGATCACCGATTTGAACAGCATGTTGCCATGTGCCCCGCCGGTGAATTCATAATGTTTGGTGGAAAGCGCCAGCAGCAGGTCGGTCTCCGCTTCCGGTTGCCAGCTTTCCATCCACAGGCTCTGGAACTGGCGGCTGCCCGGGGGCGCGGCATCCTTCGCCTGCGCAATCGCCTTTTCGCGATCCGCCAGCGCTTCCTTGCGCATCAACCGCACCAGCGCCGGCTCCAGCGAAGCCTCCGGCGCCAGCGCCCAGCGAAAGCGCAGCGTCGGCGCTTCATAGCGCACCAGCAGGTCGGATGCCGGAAGCTCGGGATCGAACGCAGCAGGCGGCGATGCCGGAGTTCCGGAGGCAGGCTTTTGCGCCAGCGCCGGCGAAGCCAGCAGCAACGCGATCATCAACGCCGTCATCCGCATCACTTGTCTCCGCTCAGCACGGCCAGCTGCTTGCCCGGCTCGCCCACCGCCAATGGCGCTTGCGTCACCAGCACGGTGATTCCCGGCACCAGCAGCCCCTTCAGTTGCGCATAATAGGCGTCCGGAACGCGAAAATTGGCAAGCGCATTCGGATCGATCGGCTTACCCGCCACATCGCCCTGCCCCGGCACGTCCACCCGGATCCACTGGATTCCCTCGCCAACGGCGCCGCTCGCCATGGTGTAAACGGCGGTCTGCGTCACATCCTTCGGGATTTCCACCGGCGTGCGGCCGATCTCCACGCCATTGCGCAGGATCACCCCCGCCTGATCGGAGCGCGAGATGACGATCGAGACCGGCCCCGCCGGCGACCGTTCGGGCGCGAAATAGCTGTCTCCGGCACCGGCGGGCGCCGCCCCGGGCGCCATCACGCCGGCGCTGGTGCCCTTGCTCGGGGATGCAGCCTTGCCGGTCACGATCACCGTCATCCCCACCTGCGTCGCGCCAAACAGCAGCCGCGCGAATTCATAGGGCATGTGCACGCAGCCATGGCTTTCGGGATAACCCGGAAGCCCGCCCGCATGCAGCGCCACCCCGTCCATGGTAAAGCGCTGGGTAAAGGGCATGGCGGCGTTGTTATACTTGTTGCTGTGATGGTTGGCGTCCTTGAAGTTCACCTTGAAGACGCCATCCGGCGTTTCATGCCCGGCCTTGCCGGTGGAAACCGTGGTAACGCCAATGCGGATGCCGTTGCGGTAAACGGTCGCCACCTGCGCCGACAGGTCCACCAGCACCATGATCGGCCCGGTGGGCGCAATCGACGGCGCCCACACCCACTGGCCGGGCTTCAGCTCATTCGCCATCCGCGCCAGCTCGACCGGCGAAGACGTCTTGGAGCCCTGCGCGTAAAGGGCGCCGGGCTGGGCCAGCAACAGCAGCGCGAACAGGTGCAGATGCAATTTCACAGGCGAACCCCCTTCAGCGTTTCTTCACGAACTCCGCCCGCAGCACCAGCCCCTTGATGCCGTCAAAGCGACAATCGATTTCCTGCGCATCCCCGGTCAGGCGGATCGAGCGGATGACCGTGCCCACCTTCAGCGTCTGCCCGGCGCCCTTCACCTTCAGGTCCTTCACCAGCACCACGCTGTCCCCATCGGCCAGCAGATTGCCCACGGAATCGCGCACCTCCACCACCTGCCGCGCGGCAAATTCCGAAGCCGGCAACCACTCGCCGCTCACCTCGTCAAAGACGTAATCCTCGTCGCTCATGCCTTGCGCCACGTCACAGAGCCGTCCTTCGCTACCATTATCTCGATCCCATCTGCCTTCAACGCATCGCGGATGGCATCGGCCGCCGCCCAGTCCTTCGCCGTGCGGGCGTCGCGATACCGCGCGATTTCCGCATCCACTGCACCCACGTCCGCCCCGGCGCTGAACCAGCTCGCCGGATCGGCCATGCCCAGCCCCAGCACTTCCGCACCGTCCGGCAACGCCGCCAGCGCTTCCGGCGTATTCAGATCGTCCAGCAGCGCTGCCGACCCGGCCTCGCCAAGCCCGCCCTCTGCCTTGCGGCGATACAGCCGGTCCAGCTTGGCCTTCGATTGCTCCAGCAACGCATCCGTCCACTGCAACGGCTGCCGATAATGCGCGCTCAGCAGCGCCAGCCGCAGTACCTCGCCCTGCCACCCAGCCTCGATCAGCTCGCCCGGCGTAATGATATTCCCCAACGATTTCGACATCTTCGTCTCGCCCATCGTCAGGAAGCCATTGTGCATCCAGATCCGCGCCAGCTCCGTCCCGCCATGCGCGCAGCAGCTCTGCGCCCGCTCATTCTCATGGTGCGGAAACTGCAGATCCAGCCCGCCGCCATGGATGTCGATGGTGTCGGTTTCCAGCACAGTGCGGATCATCGCCGAGCATTCGATATGCCAGCCCGGCCGGCCGCGGCCCCAGGGCGACTCCCAACCCGGCTGATCCTCGCGCGAAGGCTTCCACAGCACGAAATCGCCCGGGCTCCGCTTATAGGGCGCCACTTCCACCCGGGCGCCTGCGATCATCTCGTCCATCGGCCGTTTCGAAAGCTCCCCATAGCTCCCGAACGTCGCCACCTCGAACAGCACATGGCCTTCCGCCACATAGGCATGGCCGCGCGCGATCAGCGCGGCGATCATCGCCACCATCCCATGTTCGCCGGCGATATGCTCGGTCGCCCGCGGGTTGAAATCCGGGGTAAGGCAGCCCAGCGCCGCCATGTCGTCGAAATAATGCTGCTCGAACTCGCGCGCCACCGCCTGCGGGCTGCGGTTCTCCGCCACCGCCTTCGCCATGATCTTGTCGTCGATATCGGTGATGTTCCGCGCATAGCGGACATTCTCCGGCCCATGCAGATGCCTGAGCAGCCGATACAGCGTATCGAACACCACCGCAGGCCGCGCATTGCCGATATGCGCCCGCCCGTAAACCGTCGGCCCGCACACATACAGGGTGATCGGCCGCCCCGGCTCGGGCGCGCGCAGCTCCACCTTCTCGCGGCTCAGCGTATCATACAGCCTCAGCATCAGATGCTGACTTCCTCGCCCGCTTTCGCGCCGTCCTCCAGCAGCTTGTCCAGCGCCTCGCGGTCTTCCACCGAATAGCCGTCGCCCTCGGGCCGGCCGACGCCCGGCGGCACCGGCGGATGCCCCGGCGGCATTGCCCCGGGCGGAATCATCCCCGGCGGGATCACCCCCGGCGGAAAGCCCAGCGCCCCCTCCTGCGGGCCGTCCTCGGCCTGCAGATCGTGCACCCAGCCCACCATGGCGTTCGCCGCCAGCGCCAGCAACGGCGCCGAACGGCTGTGCGTCAGCCACTCCGGCGGCTTCTTGTCCGGATCGAACAGCCCCGTCGCAAACTGCGTCAGCAGGAACAGCACAGAGGCCAGGATCAGCCCCTTCAGCGCCCCGAAGCCCAGCCCCAGCACCCGGTCCATCGGCCCCAGCAGGCTGCGCTTGGCAAAGCCGCCGGCAGCGCCTGCCAGCAGCCGCGCAGCGATCACCGTGCCAAAGAACAGCAACAGGAAGCCGACAATCGCCCCGCTCGCCTCGCCACCCACGCGGGGGGTCAGCCACATCGTCACATCCTCGTGGAAAAACCGCACCACCAGAATGGCGGCAATCCAGCCGGCCAGGCTCAGCGCCTCCTGCGTGAAGCCACGCACAAGCCCGGCCACGGCCATCAGGCCGATCATCGTCACGACCACCCAGTCAAAGGTGGTGAAGGTCTCGAAAATATCCATGCCGCCCGCGCTATCCGCTGCGCTTGATACGGTCAAATGGGATGCGATCGCTTGATGCGATCAAACCGGATGCGATCGCTTGATGCGATCGACGAGAGCAGCGACCGACGCCACAGGCGAAACCTGCAGCTTGCCCACCCCCTTCGTCGCAGGCGGCGCCAAGGCCTGCCGGAAACCCAGCTTCTCCGCCTCCTTCAACCGGAGCGCCGCATGCGTGGTGGGCCGCACCTCGCCAGACAAGGCGATCTCTCCAAAGGCCAGGCAATCCTGCGGCACCGGCGAATCCAGCAGTGCCGAAACCAGCGCCGCCGCCACCGCCAGATCGGCCGCCGGATCCACGACCCGCAGCCCGCCCGCCACGTTCAGATACACCTCGCTCGAACCGAACCCCAGCCCGGCCCGCGCCTCCAGCACCGCCAGCAGCATCGCCAGCCGCGATCCGTCCCAGCCAACCACCGCCCGCCGCGGCGTAGCCCCGCTGGGCAACCGCACCGTCAGCGCCTGCAATTCCACCAGCACCGGCCGCGTCCCCTCCAGCGCCGGAAACACCACCGCGCCGGGCACGGCATTCTCGCGCTGCGTCAGGAACAGGCTGGAAGGGTTCAGCACCTCCGCCAGCCCATCGGCCTCCATCGCAAACACGCCGATCTCGTCGGTGCCGCCAAAGCGATTCTTCACCGCCCGGAGCACCCGATACTGATGCCGTCCCTCGCCTTCGAAATAGAGCACGGCGTCCACCATATGCTCCAGCACGCGCGGGCCGGCGATCTGCCCGTCCTTCGTCACATGCCCCACCAGAATCACCGCGCTGCCGGTCAGCTTCGCCCAGCTGATCAGCTCAAGGCTGGCCGCCCGCACCTGGCTCACCGTCCCCGGCGCGCCCTCCAGCTGGTCGGAATGCATAGTCTGGATGGAATCGATCACCACCAGCGCCGGCGGCGTCCCGGCCGACAAGGTCGTCAGGATATCCCGCACCGAAGTCGCCGCCGCCAGCATCACCGGCGCATCCGCCAGCCCCAGCCGCCGCGCCCTCAGCCGCACCTGATCGGCCGCCTCCTCGCCCGACACATAGGCAACGCCATGCCCGGCCCGCGCCATCCGCCCGGCCGCCTGCAGCAGCAAGGTCGATTTGCCGATCCCCGGATCGCCGCCGATCAGCACGGCAGAGCCCGGCACCAGCCCGCCTCCCAAGGCCCGGTCCAGCTCGCCAAAGCCCGTCGCAATCCGCTTCGGCAGCTCGATCACGGCGTCCAGCGGCTGCAGTTCCAGCACCCGCCCGCCGGCCTTCAGGCTGTGCTTCTGGGCAAAGGGCGTCACCGCCGCAGCGGCTTCCTGCTGCAGCGTATTCCACTCGCCGCAATCGGGGCACTGCCCCATCCACTTCGGCTGGACGCTGCCGCACGCCTGGCACACATATCTGAACTGGGGCTTCGCCATCACCCCCGCTTAAGGGGTGATGGCGCAGAGGAAAAGCTCAGCGGTCCTTCCTAGCCTGCGAACGGGCGGTCTGCTTGGTTACCGAGCCCACCTTGGTTCCGGCCACCTTCGTCTTCGCCTTGGGATTTTCCCGCACAGAAAGGCCAGCCGCAGCGGTTGCCGTGTTTGCAGGGCGCCGCTGGGGGGCAGCGCGCCTGGCATCCAGCGCCCGCTTCTGGTTCTCCCGCGCCGCCGCCTTCGCGGCCACGGATTCGCGCCGCACCAGCTCGTCGTTCACGCGGATCAAGGCCTGCGAAAACACCTGCTTGCGCTCGGCAGGCTTGGCATAGGTCCCCGGAAAGCTGCCGCCGCGCGGATCCGCACGCCCTTTGGCGACGCGGCGATTCGTACGGCTCAGATCGCGTTCCTTGTCCCGCATGTCGCGCAGGCGCTTCTGCGCGTCGCGCAGGTCGGCTTGATCGCGCTGCCCCACCGACGCGCGCAGCGTCGTTTCCACCAGCGCCCACTCCTCATGGCTCAGCAAGGATTTGGCTGTTTTCTGTGCGATAGACATTCCGTTCGCTCCTTCATTGTATCCGCTTTCATGTGCGAGCCATGCCCGCTCGGCGCAAGCGGCTTCGCACGCTTCAACCGCGCATTGCCTCCCACAGTTTCAACGCCTGCAGGGTTTCCGCCACATCATGCACGCGCAGCCAGGCCACGCCGGCCTCGGCACCCCGCAGCGCAATGGCAAGGCTCCCCGGCAGCCTGTCCGTCACCGGCGCCGCCCCCGCAACCGCCGGTATCACCGACTTGCGGCTCGCCCCCAGCAGCAGCGGCACCCCCAGCGCGTGAAACGCCTCCAACCCCCGCAGCAGCGCCAGATTATGCCCCACGCCCTTGCCGAACCCGATGCCGGGATCGGCGATCAGCCGCCCGCGCGCGAGTCCGGCCGCCTCGCACACGGCGATCCGCGCCGCCAGCGCCGCCCGCACCTCCCCCACCACATCGTCATACGCCGCCAGCCCCTGCATCGTGCGCGGATTGCCCGGCATATGCATCAGCACCACCTGCGCCTTGCTCCCCGCCGCAACCGCCAGGCTCTCCGCCTCCGCCTGCAACGCCGACACATCGTTCAGCATCCCCGCGCCCGCCGCCAGAGCCGCGCGCATCACCCCCGCCTTCATCGTATCGATCGAAACCGGAACGCCCGCCCGCGCCAGACCCTCCACCACCGGAATGGTCCGCTGCAGTTCCTCCTCCAGCGACACTTCAGGCGCCCCCGGCCGCGTGCTTTCACCGCCCACATCGACGATGGCGGCCCCCGCCTCGAACATCCGCAGCCCGGCAGCAATCGCCCCGTCCGCCGTCCCATGCCGCCCGCCATCCGAAAAACTGTCCGGCGTAACGTTCAGGATTCCCATGATCCTGGGAATCATGCCGGATATCGGAACAGGCTCACCGCCTCCACGCCCAGCGCCTGCAAACGCGCAGCGCCCGGCAGCCCCTCCAGCTCCAGCACGAACAACGCCCGCGCCACCGCCCCGCCGGCCTTGCGCACCAAGGTCACTGCCGCTTCCGCCGTGCCGCCCGTCGCCAGCACATCGTCCACCATCAGCACCCGCGCGCCGGCCGTCACGGCATCCGCATGCAGCTCCAGCCGGTCGGTGCCATATTCCAGGGCATAGTCATGGGCGATCGTCGCGCCGGGCAGCTTCCCCGGCTTGCGCACGATCACCAGCCCCTTCCCCGTCAGCTGCGCCAAAGCCGCTCCGAACAGAAAGCCGCGCGCCTCGATCCCGGCAATCAGGTCGAAATCCCCCGCCCGATCCGCCAGAGCCCGGGTCGCCGCCCGAAAGGCCGCCCCGTCCGCCAGCAACGGCGTCAGATCGCGAAACAGGATCCCCGGCTTCGGAAAATCCGGCACCGCCCGCACAAAGCCGCCCAATTCGTCCAATGTCATTCGAAACCCTCAGTCGAAAAAACGCGGAGCCAACGCCCGCAGCCTGGCCGCAGCCGCAACCGGCCAATGCCCACGCGCCGTGACTATCGCGGAATCCAGCGCCACCTCCCAGCCCTCGGCACTCGGCACCGCCAGTGGCCGCGCCGCCAGCGATCGACACAATCCCTCCACCAGCGCCTGCGACCGCGCCACATTCCCCGCCATCACCTCCAGCACGGCAGCCGTCGTAACCGCCTCATCCTTCCAGCTGTCGAAATCGGTGACGAAGGCGGCCACCGCATAGGCCATCTCCGCCTCCCGGCACAGCGCCGCCTCCGGCATCGCCGTCATCCCCACCACGGTCATCCCCTGCGCCTTCGCCAACAGGCTTTCCGCACGCGTGGCAAACTGCGGGCCTTCGATCGCCAGATAGGTGCCGCCCACCTCCACGGCCGCGCCGGCATCGCGCGCCGCATCCGCAATCCGCGCCCCCAGCTCCACCGAAACCGGATGGCCCATGCTGGCATGCACCACCATCCCCTCGCCAAAGAAGCTCTTCGCCCGCCCCACCGTCCGGTCGACCAGCTGGTGCGGCACCGCCACGCTCCCCGGCGGCAGCTCGTCCACAAAGCTCCCGCAGGCCGCCACCGACACCACCGCCGTGCACCCCCGCGCCTTCAGGGCGGCGATATTGGCGCGATAGTTGATCTCGCCCGGCGCCAGCACATGCCCCTGCCCGTGGCGCGCGATGAAGGCGACCGGCAGCCCGCCGATCTCCCCCTCCACCACCACGTCGGAGGGCCAGCCCCATGGCGTTTCCTGCGCATGCCGATGCGCTCCGGCCAGCGCCGGCATCGCATAGAGCCCGCTGCCGCCCAATATCCCCAGCTTCATGGCTTCGGCTTCACGGTTTCGGGCTTCATGGCCGCGTCGAAGATCGCGTTCAGATAGGCCGCCAGCCGCAGCCCGCCCTTCGTCAGCTGCCGGCGCATCCGCGCATCCTGCTCGAACGCATAGGCATAGCCCAGCTCCGAGCCGCTCGGATACAGGTGCTGCCGCTCGGCCACGCTGTCCGCCAGCCAGCTCAGCGGATCGGGGCTGGACCAGTCGCGCAATTGCCCGGGAGTCGCCGCCGCCAGCAGCCAGTCGGTCCACTCCCGATAGGAAAGCTGCTGCCGGTCCACCAGCCCGCTGTCCCACACGCTGTGCAGGTTGGTTGCCTCGCCAAAGAAGTTCACCTTCACATCGTTGCCGCCGCGGTCGGTGCCATTGCCCACATGCAGCGGCTGCGACAGATCCCCCACGATATGGATCACGAAACGCAGCGCCTTCTGCCGCTCCACCAGCGGCGCCGTCGGATCGGTGGCGATGGCGGAAAATTGCTTCAGCGCCGTGATCGCATCCCCCTGCGGCGGCGCGCCGACCTGCTGATAGGTCTTGCCGTCGGGAATCGTCACATAGTGCAGCGGCGTCGAGGCCTTCTGCCAGAACGGATCCGGCGACGACCGCATGAAGTCGGGCCAGGGTGCCGCTTCCGCCAGCCCCTCCTTCCCCAATATCTCCTCCACCCCGGCCCGTGCCTTCGGCCCCAGATAGCGATCGGCAATCGCCCCCGTCACCCGGTGCCCGGTCTGCCCCCAGGCCCACACCGGCTGCGCCACGATCAGCGCCAGCACCCCCCACAGAACCCGCATCAAATGGCCTCCAGCGCCTGTTCGAAATCGGCGATCAGATCGTCCGCATCCTCCACGCCGATGGAGATGCGCACAAGATTGTCGGTGATCCCCAGCGCCTTCTTGCGCTCGTCCGGCACAGACAAGTGCGTCATCGCCGCAGGCGCAGAGGCCAGTGTCTCCGTCCCGCCCAGGCTCACTGCCAGCTTGGCAATGGAAAGCGCATCGAGGAACGCGAAAGCCTCCCGCTCGCCCCCCTTCAGATACAGCGAAAAGGTGGAACCGGCCCCCGTGCAGTGCCGGCGATAGATGTCCCCCTGCCGGGATGGATCTTCGGCCAGAAAGCCAAGATACCCCACATGCTCCACCTTCGGATGCCCCCGCAGATAGGCGCAAACCTTCTCCGCATTCTCCCCCGCCCGCGTCATCCGCAACTCCAGCGTCTCCAGGCTGCGCAGCAGCATCCAGGCCGTGTTCGGATCGGTGATCGTGCCGATGGTGTTGCGCATCATCCGGATCGGGTCGATCAGCGCCTTCGCCCCCACCACCGCGCCGGCGACCAGATCGCTATGCCCGCCGGCATATTTGGTCAGCGAATAGACCGAGAGGTCCGCGCCATGGCCCAGCGGCTTCTGCCACAGCGGCCCCAGAAAGGTATTGTCGATGGCGATCGGCGGCGGCGCGTCGGCAAACAGCTCCTGCCGCGCCCGGCGCACCGCCTCCACGTCGACCAGCGCATTGGTCGGGTTGGCCGGGCTTTCCAGATAGATCAGCGCCACCCGCCCGCGCGCCCGCGCCGCCCGCATCACATCGGCAATCTCCGCCTCGGTGGCGCCGGCCGGAAAATCCATCCAGCCAACGCCGAACTTCCCCAAAATCCGCCCGATCAGCGTCTCGGTCGCCGCATACAGCGGCCCGGAATGCACGATCATGTCGCCCGGCCCGCAAAAGCTCATCAGCAAGGTGGCAATGGCCGACATCCCCGAAGAGAAGGAAAGCGCGTCCTCCGCCTCCTCCCAGATCGCCAGCCGGTCCTCCAGTATTTCCTGATTGGGCCCGTTGAAGCGGGAATAGACCAGTCCCTCCGCGCCGCCCGGCCGCTTGCCGGTGACCCCTTCGAAAAAGCGCTTGCCGGCAGCAGCCGATTCGAAAACGAAGGTGGAGGTCAGGAAGATCGGCGGCTTCAGCGACCCTTCCGACAGGGTCGGATCAAAGCCATGCCCCATCATCAGCGTCGCCGGTTTCAGCTTGTGGTTGCCGATCGCCAGCGTATCCGGCCTGGGCCGACGCCTGCCATGCCCGCTGCTCTCGTCCGACATCCCCAGCCTCCTGCAGTTGCGTCAACCTTCATCGCAGCTTGCAGACCGCCTTGCCAGCGAAAGCCAATGCGAGGATAGAGCGGACGGGCACAACTGCAGGGGAATCGACATGTCGGGTAGCATATTGGACGCGCTGGGCGGAGCCGGAGGCATCGGCCAGATGGCACGCGAGCTGGGAATCGACGAACAGACGGCGATGGCCGGCGCCAGCGCGCTGCTCCCAGCCGTCATGGGCGGCTTCAAGAAGCAGGCGCAGGGGCAGCCGCAGGGCCTCGAAGGGCTGATGGGCATGCTGGGCGGAATGGGCGGCGGCGGCCTGCTCGATTCGGTGCTCTCGCCGCAGCCCACCAATGTCGCGCAGGGCAATGAAGTGCTCGGCCAGATCTTCGGCTCGCCCGACGTCAGCCGGCAGGTCGCCGCGCAAGCAGCCGGCACCAGCGGCGTCAGCGCCGACCTGCTGAAGAAAATGCTGCCGATCATCGCCATGGCAGCAGCGGGCATGATGGCAAAGCAGGCCAGCGCCGGCTCCGCCACGGCGGCCGGGGGCGGGCTGGGTGGCCTTCTGGGCACCGTGCTCGGCGGTCTCGGCGGCGGTCAGGCAGCAGCGCCTGCGGCTGCCGGCGGTCTCGGAGGCCTCGTTTCCATGCTGGACATGAACGGCGACGGAAACCCGCTGGACGATATCATGGGCATGGCGTCGAAACTGACGCGCTGACCGGGCGAAGACCGCCTGCGACGCCAGACGGCGTCGCAGGCAGCTTCGCGCTTCAGGCGGTCGCCATCCGGCGACGGCGCACGGCGGCGCCCACCAGCCCGAAGCCCGCGATCATCATCGCCCAGCTCGCCGGCTCGGGCACCATGTCGATCCGCAGCACCTGGCCGATGCCGGCCATCGCCGCGAAATTCGTCACATACAGCGAGCCATCCGGTCCCACCTCAAGGCCCGTCGGCGCGACAAGCCCGGAATAGAGGGTCTTGCGCCAGCCATTCGCCTTCAGCACCGAAATCTGCCCGGTTCCGCCAGCGGTCGCCAGCCCGTTGTCGTCGAACTCCAGCACATAGAGGTCGCCGTTCGGCCGGAAGGCGATGTCGGTGATGTTGGTAAAGCCATCGGCAAAGATCGAGACATCGCCGCCCGGCGTCACCTGATAGATGCGCGCCGCCCCCTCCTTGAACGGGAAGCCGGTCAGTTCCGACACATAATAATTGCCATCCGGTCCAACCGCGATGCCGGTCGAAACCGAATCGCTGAACGGCACCGGCGGGCCGATGAAGCGGCCGGGGAAGTACGCCACCACGCCGACCGATCCATCCTCACCCACCTTCAGCAACGCGTTGGCCCCGGCGTCGGTCACCAGCAGCTCATTGCCCAACGCCACCATAGGATAGGGATTGCTGTCCACCGGCCCGCCGGCGGGGTTCTCGGCTGCCTCCACGGCGGCAATATCGGCAAAGCCGTTGGGGCTGCCGGTGAACCTGAAGACGACGCCCAGCCCGTCGCCGCCCGGCGACAGGTCGGTGGAGCGAACGGCCGGATTGGTGCCCAGCCCGATCACCACATAGCCGGTGCCGTCGGCGGTAAAGGCGATGTCCTGCGGTCCGCTCATCTCACCGGTGGCAACGGTGCCCAGGGATGGCAGCTCGGTCAGGATCCGCTGCTGCACGCCGCCGCTGGTAACCCGCGTGATCGAGCCGGTATAGCCCAGCACCGCCTCGTTGCCGCGGATGATGGTGGAGGGCCCGCCCAGCTGCACATAGCCCGCCTCGGCAATGAAGAGATCGCCGTTGGAATCGAACGCCAGCCCGCGCGGATTGTTCAGCCCGTCCGCGATCAACGTCGATGTATAGGTGGCGGCCGCCGCCGGCACCGCCGCAACCGCCAGCGCACCGCCGGCAAGCAAAGCTGCAAAAGCTCCACGCATCCCCAATTCCTCCTGTTCAACAAGGGCCCCCAAGGCCGGAAGGCGCTGCGCAGTCAGCCGGTCGCGACTCGATTTTTTTCGGATTCTTCCCCGTGCTGCCCCAGCACGAGTCGGGCCTTTAGCAGATGGCGTTAACCATATCCACGATTGCTGCAGTCACGATTGCTGCAGCCGCTGCTCTTCCAGCACCTGCAGGGTAAACAGCACCGCCCTCGTCTCCCCGTCGACAATGCCGTCCACATTCTGCTGCCGGAAATGCCGCTGAAACGCCCGCGTTGCAGCCGGCAGGTCGGCGATGTCATAGCCAAACCGCTCCAGCGCCAGCCCGAAGGCGCCGTCCCCCCAGCCCGGATCGGCCAGCAGCTTTTCCGGCCGCGCAAGCGCGATCCGGTGCATCGCCAGCCGCGGCCAGTCGAACAGTTCGCCCGGATCCTCCTTGCGGGTGGGGGCAATGTCGGAATGGCCGATCACGTTCGCCCGATCGATCCGGTGCCGCACGCACAGCGTCGACGCCAGCCGCAGCACGCTGCGCATCTGCTCGTCCGGAAACGGCCGATACCCCCATTCATGCCCCGGATTCTGGATCTCGATGCCGATCGAGGAACTGTTCAGATCCTCCTCGCCACGCCAGCGGCTTTTCCCCGCATGCCAGGCGCGATCCATCTCCTCCACCATCTGCACGATCCGCCCGTCCTCATGAACGAAATAGTGCGAGGAAACCCCCGACTCCGGATTGGTCAGCCAGGCCACCGCCTCCTCGGCCACCTGCATCCCGGTATAGTGCAGGATCAGATGCCGGATCGGCGCCTTCCCCTCGGGCACGACCCGCACATTATAGTTGGGCGACGGGCGCCACTCGATCTCGTCAGCCAGGCTCATGCAGGGATTCAACCGATTTCCGCGCAGTCCGCAAGGGCCGCGCCCGGAATTCGCGGCCAGCAAGAAACACGCTTCGAACGGCGAACCTAAAGACGCTCAACAGACTTCTTCGCCGTTCGAAGCGTAATGATGGCCACCCCCATCAAGGTCAGCGCACCCCCCACCCACATCAGCGGCGTCACCGGCTTCCCATAGACCACCGTCGCAATCGCCACCGCCAGCAAAGGCGTCGGCAAGGTGAACGGCGTGATCAACGTCACCGGATAGCGCTGCAGCAACCAGCTCATCCCGGCATGGCCAATGAGAGACGCCGCAATCGCCGAATAGGTCACCCACAGGAAGCCCGACAAGGGCACCGCCGGCAGCGCCGCAATCCCCCCCGGCTCCAGGAACCAGCTCGCCGTCAGCAGCACCGGAATCGAAACGATCGCCTGCCAGCCATACAGCGTCAGCACCGGCACCCCGGTCAGCCGCCGGAACAGCAGATTCCCCGTCGCCCAGCACAGCGAGGCGCCAAAGGTCAGGAAAATCCCCAGCCGCTCGTCGGCGATGCGCGGATCGAATACCAGCAGCATCACCCCCATCACCGCCAGCGCGATGCCCGCGGTGCGCCGCCACTGAATCCGCTCGCCATCGATCAGGATCGCCAGGATCAGGCTCAGCGGCACACCCAGCTGCCCGGCGATCGCCAGCGCCGACAGGTTGGTCGTCACCTGATAGCTATAGGCGCCCAGCCCGAACTGGATTGCCCCGGTAATCAGCCCGGTCATCAGCACCAGCCGCATGCGTCCCTTCACCAGCCGCAAGCTGGTCGCACACACCAGCAACACCACGCCATAGCGCAGCGCCACCGACAGCAGCGGCGCAATCAGCTGCACCGCCTCCTTGATGGCAACGATATTGAACGCCCACAGCAGGTCGATCAGCAGGATGAAGGCGATATGCTGTGCCTTCATGCCCGCGTCTTCATCAGCTTGGCATAGGCGCTGTTGATCGTCGCCATCCGCGCCTCTGCAACGCGAATGAACTCGGGCGGCGTGCCTTCGGCCATATGCCGGTCCGGGTGATGATCCCGCGCCAGCCGCCGATAGGCAGCGCGAATGTCCGCATCGCTCGCATCCGGCTGCAGCCCCAGCACCGCAAACGGGTCGTCCGGCGACAACGGCACATGCCGCGCCCGGATCGCCCCCCATTCGCGCGCGCCGAATCCCATCAGCGCCGCCACCTTCTCCAGATAGTCCAGCTCGGCCGGATGCACGCCGTCCACCGTGGCGATCATCAGCAGCGCCTCCAGCAGATCCTCCAGCACCGGCGAACCGGCCCCCAGCAACGCCAGCGCCTGCTTCGCATAGGCCTCATAGCCATCCACCGATTGCCGCGCGAGCCGATAGAATCGGCGCATATTGTCCTGCTCGGCAGCCGGCACATGGAACAGCCGCTCGAATGCCGCCGCCTCGGTATCAGAGGCATGGCCATCCGCTTGCGCCATCTTCGCCGCCAGCGCGATCGCGGCAATGGTAAAGGCCACCTGCTTGCGCTGCGGAGAGGCCGCGCGCACCGCCATCACCCGGTCCACGGCTGCGCCAAGGGCAGCGCCAGCCAACGCTCCCAGCGGACCGCCCAGCGCCAGGCCGGCGGCACTTCCCATCAGCAGCGCCCAGATTGCCATTTGCAAGGGCCTTAATGGCAGGGCGGATAAAATGCCACCGCCCCGCAACGGCATGGCTGCCGTATCGTCAGCGTCGGCGGCCCGCCTGTTTCGGCGGACGCTGGTTCTCCAACGGAATCACCCGCTGCGCGGTCAGCCGCCCGTCCCCGGTCTGCACCAGCTCGAACTCCACCTTGGCGCCCGCGGGCAGCCCCTCCACCCCGGCCTCCGCCAGCGCCGAGACATGCACGAACACATCCTTCGGCCCCATGTCGGGCCGGATGAAGCCAAAGCCCCGCACGTCATCGAACCAGAGGATTTCGCCTTGCGCCATGGCAGACTGTTACGAACCCGAATCCCGCAAAGCAACCGGCGCGAACCCGGCCGCATCCGGCTTCCACGCCGAAATCCGCCCATCCGCCACGATCAGCCACAGCCAGCCCATGTCCGCCACGCCCGCCCGGTCCGTCGCACTCGGCTGCGCCCGCCCGTTCGGATGCGAATGCCAGCAGCCGATCAACCGCAGCGGCCCCGCCCGGTCGCGCCGATGCGCATCGAACAGGTGCGCCGGCTCGATCTCGAACCGATGCCAGGGTTCCCCGGATACATTGGCGGCAACGCTGGCCTCCACGATCCGCCCCTCCACCCCAAACAACAGCCCGCAGGCCTCATGCCCCCCCGCCTCGGCTGCGGCCGCCAGCATATCCGCCACCGCCCGTGCGGAAATCGCCACCCTTGAACCTGCGTAGGAAATCCCAACATCCATCCGCAATGAATGGGGGCCAAACGCCACACAGACAAGACAGCGAGGAACGGCGCGAAACCGTCCTCGCCACCGACGCGGCAGGCTGGCGCCTGGACCGCGCGCTTGCTGCCGCCATCCCCACCGTCTCGCGCGAGCGGCTGAAGAACCTCGTCAGCGGCGGCATGGTCGAGCTGGAGGGCAAGCTCTGCCGCGACCCCGCGCTCAAGATCAGGGGCGGCGAAGCGGTCAGCGTCCGCATCCCCGCGCCGCTCCCGGCCGAGGCCGTCTCGCAGGATATCCCGCTCGTCATCCCCTACGAGGACGAGCATCTGCTGATCGTCGACAAGCCCGCCGGCCTCGTCGTCCATCCCGCCGCCGGCAACCTCGACGGCACATTGGTGAACGCCCTGCTGCACCATTGCCACGGAAGGCTCTCCGGCATCGGCGGCGTTGCCCGCCCCGGCATCGTCCACCGCATAGACAAGGACACGTCCGGCCTGCTCGTCGTCGCCAAGACCGACCCGGCGCACACCGGCCTCGCCGCGCAGTTCGCCAGGCACACGATCGGCCGCCGCTATCTCGCGGCCGTGGCTGGCATCCCCACGCCTCCGGCCGGCCGCATCGAGGCCAATCTCGCCCGCTCCGAGCAGAATCGGCAAAAGATCAACGTCGTCCACGCCGGCAAGGGCCGCCACGCCATTACCCACTATCGCGTGCTGGAGCCGATGAAGGGCGCCGCCCTCGTCGAGTGCCGGCTGGAAACCGGCCGCACCCACCAGGTGCGCGTCCACATGGCCCATATCGGCCATCCGCTGCTCGGGGATCCCGCCTATGGGCAGGGCCGGCTTTCCGACATCACCCGCAGTCTCCACTTTCACCGGCAGGCGCTGCACGCCGCCAAGCTGAAATTCGAGCATCCAGTCACCAAAGAAATCCTGCAGTTCGAAAGCCCGCTGCCTTCGGATATTCAGGAACTGCTAACCGCCCTCCGTCTCAGGTAGACGCGTGCCTGAGGGCCGCGCCCGGAATTCGCGGCCAGACAAGAATGCGTTCAGGAGAGTAACATGGCCAAGAGCAATCTTCCCGCGAACATCCCCGCCATCGGGCCGGATGCCAGCATGAACCGCTATCTCTCGGAGATCCGCAAGTTCCCGCTGCTGGCGCCGGAAGAGGAATATATGCTCGCCAAGCGCTGGCAGGAGCATGAGGACCCGCAGGCGGCGACGAAACTCGTCACCTCGCACCTGCGCCTCGTCGCCAAGATCGCCATGGGCTATCGCGGCTATGGCCTCCCCGTGTCCGAGCTGATTGCAGAGGGCAATATCGGCCTGATGCAGGGCGTGAAAAAGTTCGAGCCCGAGCGCGGCTTCCGCCTGGCCACCTATGCGATGTGGTGGATCAAGGCCTCCATCCAGGAATATATCCTGCGCAGCTGGTCGCTTGTGAAGATCGGCACCACCGCCGCCCAGAAAAAGCTGTTCTTCAACCTGCGCCGGATGAAGAACCAGCTGCAGGCGATCGACGACGGCGATCTCCACCCCGACGATGTGAAGAAGATCGCCACCGATCTCGGCGTTTCCGAAGACGAAGTCGTCAGCATGAACCGCCGCATGTCCAAGGGCGGCGACACCAGCCTCAACGCCCCCTTGCGCGAAGACGGCGAGGGCGAATGGCAGGACTGGCTGGCCGACGAAGGCCCGACCCAGGAAACCGTCACCGCCGACCGGCAGGAGGCGGGCATCCGCCACGACCTGCTGCGCGAGGCGCTGCTGACGCTGAACGAGCGCGAACGCCACATCCTCACCCAACGCCGCCTCATCGACGAGCCGCAGACGCTGGAGGATCTCAGCCAGGAATATGACATCAGCCGTGAGCGCGTCCGCCAGATCGAGGTGCGCGCCTTCGAAAAGCTGCAGAAGGAAATGGTCCGCCTCAGCCAGGAACGCCGTCTGATAGAGGCCTGAGAACGCCCCGGCATCCAACGACATCCCGCCAACGACATCCCGCTCGGCCTCCCACCCGGAGGTCGGGCGTTTGCGTACCCGCCCCTGCGGCAATACGCCAGCCCCGATTCGCATCCATTCTGAAGCGAAGCCCTTGCCGCATGGCAAATGACTGTTAATCTTCTCCCCAAGGTTCGGGCAACCTTGGCGGGCATGCATTCCCCGCCTTGACAGAGGGGTTCAGATAACATGCGCAAACATCTCATTGGCGCCGCCTTCGCGGCGCTTGCTTCTGCGTCGCTGTTCGCAACGCCTGCGTCAGCGGCAACGCTGGTGATCGATGTCAGCGGCATCGACAGCTATGGCGGCTTTGGCGATCCTTCGAACGTCCTCCTCAGCTACGATCTGGGCGCCTTCGCCCACATCACCGGCATCTCCTACGATGTCACGCTGACGGCGTTCTCCCCGTCCTGGCTCTCCGAGATGGTGCTGGCCTTCACCAGCAGCAGCTTCGACGGCTGGGTAGAGCTGACGCCGGCCTTCGTCGACGAAGATCCGGGTACCGGTTCCTATTCGGGCAGCGGCGATCTGGTCGCGCTCGGGCTGGATTTCAAGCTCGACGGCGACGGCCTGCTGAACCTCGAGTTCTTCGAATCCTTCGATGACCCTTTCATTTCTCCCGACGGTCTCTGGAACAGCGGCACCGTCACCATCACCTACGCCCCGGCAGTCGATCCGAACGTCGTGCCGGAACCGGCGACCTGGGTCATGCTGATCGCCGGCTTCGGCCTGATCGGCACGGCAGCCCGTCGGCGCCGCAACGCCGCGGCCTAGGCCTCAGCCGGCAAACCCGCCGGACTTCAGGAACGCGATCTCCTCGGGCGTGGATTCCCGCCCGAGGATTTCATTGCGGTGCGGAAAGCGCCCGAACTTCACGATGATGTCGCGGTGCATCACCGCCCATTTCAAAAGCTCCTCGCCCAGCGGCTGGAACAGCGCCACCGAGCGGTCCTGATCGGCCAGCTGCTCCGAATGCTCGAACGGAAGATAGACGAACGAGCGCAGCGCTTCCTCCACCTGCCCGTCCTGCCCCCGCTCCACCGCCGCGCTCGCCACGTCGCGCGCCTTGGCATCGGTCGCAAACATCCGCGCCGTGTCGCGAAAGGCATTGCGCGGAAACTGGTCCAGCAGGATCAGCAGCGCCAGCGCCCCTTCCGCCGTCACCGCCCACATATCTAGCCCATCGCTTGCCGCCAGCTCATGTGCAGTCAGGAACCGCTCGCGAAACTCCGCGTCAAACGCCGGGTCCTTGCCAAACCATTTCCCGCTTCCGGCCTCCCGCCAGAATCTCACCACTTCCGATGGCAGCATCGTCCATTTCTCCTAAGGAATCCCGGTCAGCTTGTGCGTCTGCAAACTCAGGCGCCACTTGGGATGTTCCAGGCACCAGCCGATCGCCGCATCGATGTTCGCCTTCTGCGCCGGCCCGTCCATCGGCTGCACGAAGAAGTGCGCAAAATCCCACCCCTCCACCGCGTCCGGCAGCAACCCCGGCTGCGGATACACCAGCTTCAGCTCATCTCCGCGCCGCTGCACCGTCAACGAACCCGCCTTGGGGCTGATGCACAGCCAGTCGATCCCGGCAAGCGCCTCCACCGTGCCGTTGCTCTCCACCGCAATGCGAAACCCGCGCGCGTGCAGCGCCTCGATCAGCGGCGCATCCAGCTGCAGCAACGGCTCGCCACCGGTGCACACCACCAGCCGATGCTCCAGCCCGCTGCCCCAAGCCGCCACCACAGCCTCCGCCAGCGCCCCGGCCTCGCGAAACTTCCCCCCGCCCTCGCCGTCCGTCCCCACAAAATCCGTATCGCAGAACTGGCACACCGCCGTGTCCCGGTCCTGTTCCCGCCCGCTCCACAGATTGCACCCGGCAAAGCGCAGGAACACCGCCCGCATCCCCGTCTGCGCCCCCTCCCCCTGCAAGGTCAGGAACAACTCCTTCACCGCATAAGTCATGCGTAAACGGTAGGGTCAGGCACCCCGGCTTCCGCAAAGCCCTTCTGCCGCAACCGGCAACTGTCGCACGCGCCGCAATGCGCGCCCTCCGGCGTCGGATCATAGCAGGACCAGGTCATCCCCATGTCCAGCCCTTGTGCCACCGCCGCCAGCACAATCCCGGCCTTGCTCAGCTTCAGCAGCGGCGTATGCACCCGATAGCGCGCCGTCCCCTCGACGCCCGCCTTCGTCGCCAGGTTCGCCATCGCCTCGAAACTCGCCACAAACTCCGGCCGGCAATCCGGATAGCCCGAATAATCCAGCGCATTCACCCCGATCAGCAGATCCGCCCCGCCGGCCGCCTCGGCCCAGCCCAACGCCACCGACAGGAAAATCGTATTCCGCGCAGGCACATAGGTAACCGGAATGCCCGTCTCGGCCACACCACCCTTCGGCACAGCGATATCATCCGTCAGCGCCGATCCACCAAAGCCGCGCAGATCCAGCGGCAAGCGGATATGCCGCTCCACCCCATAATGCGCCGCCAGCTTCGCCGCCGCATCCAACTCACACCGATGCCGCTGATTATAATCAATCGTCAGCGCCAGCACCCGCGCACCCGCATTCGCCGCCATCGCCAGGCAGGTCGCACTATCCAGCCCGCCCGAAAGCAGCAGCACCACAGGTTTCCCCGCCAGCATTGCCAGTGGATTCTCGTTCACAGTCACCATATTCCCTTAGTCTTGTCGCTTCCTAGACGCGGCGGTGCGGCATTGCTACGCTTGCATGTAGTCGCATGCCGCACTAGGGGCGCGGCCCAAAGCGGAAAGGCGCGAGCGCAAAGTGGTTGACTACGGCCAGGTCTTCAAGGCGGCAATTGATCGCCTGCACGAGGAAGGACGCTATCGCGTCTTCATCGACATCCTGCGCAACAAGGGTGCCTACCCCAACGCGCGCTGCTTCGCCGGCCACAATGGCCCCAAGCCGATCACTGTCTGGTGCTCCAACGATTATCTCGCCATGGGCCAGCACCCGAAGGTCGTCGCCGCCATGGAAGAGGCGCTGCACGACGTCGGCGCGGGCTCCGGCGGCACCCGCAACATCGGCGGCAACACCCACTACCACATCGATCTCGAAGGCGAACTGGCAGACCTGCACGGCAAGCAATCCGCCCTCCTCTTCACCTCCGGCTACGTCTCCAACGAGGCGACGCTCAGCACGCTCGGCAAGCTGCTGCCCGGCTGCATCATCTTCTCCGACGAGCTGAACCACGCCTCGATGATCGCCGGCATCCGCCACAGCGGTTGCGAAAAGCAGGTCTGGCGCCACAACGATCTCGTCCACCTCGAGGAGCTCCTCGCCGCCGCAGACCCCGAAGCGCCCAAGCTGATCGCCTTCGAATCGGTCTATTCGATGGACGGCGACATCGCCCCCCTGCACGAAATCTGCGACCTCGCAGACAAATACGGCGCCCTCACCTATCTCGACGAAGTCCACGCCGTCGGCATGTACGGCCCGCGCGGCGGCGGCATCTCCGATCGCGACGAAGCAGCCCGCCGCCTCACCATCATCGAGGGAACGCTCGGCAAGGCCTTCGGCGTCATGGGCGGCTATATCGCCGCAGACAAGAACATCGTCGACTGCATCCGCAGCTACGCCCCCGGCTTCATCTTCACCACCTCGCTCAGCCCGGTCCTAGTCGCAGGCGCCCTCGCCAGCGTCCGCCACCTGAAGGCCTCCGCCGCCGAACGCGAAGCCCAGCAAGCCAACGCCGCCTCGCTGAAGCGCCTGATGGCCGAAGCAGACCTGCCGGTAATGCCCAGCGTCAGCCACATCGTCCCGCTGATGGTCGGCTGCCCGATCAAGGCAAAGAAGATCAGCGACATCCTGCTCGCCGAATATGGCGTCTACGTCCAGCCGATCAACTTCCCCACGGTCCCCCGCGGCACCGAACGCCTCCGCTTCACCCCAGGCCCCGCCCACGACGAAGCCATGATGCGCGAACTGGTGGCAGCGCTAACCGAAATTTGGGGCCGCCTAGAAATGCGCGCCGCCGCCTAGGCCGCATTCTGCCTCCCGCGGGCAGGGCTTTGCCCTGCACCCAGCAGGGAAATGATTTCCCTGCACCCTCACTATCGCGAACGTATAGGATCGCCCCTCGGAACGCCGACCGTCGCCATCTGTTGTCTAACCGATCCTGCCGGAACAGCCGCGACTGGAACAGGCAGGCATCCTGCCTTCTGAAGATAATCATCCCGCGAGGCCCTGACTTCCTTCAGGATTTGCGCCTCGAATTCGGCTCGGTGAAGATATTCATCTGCCTCGAGCATGGCCTTGGTCGCTGCAACTCCAGCAACCGTACCTGCAGCCGCTCCAGCTACTGCCGTGGCCCCTCGCACAACCGATTTCGTACTCCCCGCTACAACAGCCGCACTCTTTGGGCCTACGCCAACGCGTTTTGCCATCTTGGAGGTGAAGGTTTGCACAGTCTGGGAGCCGAATACTTTTGCGCTCACACGATTGCCGATCACGGCCATTCCGCCCTGTGCCAGTAGAGCTGCCGACACAGCGGAAGCTGCCTTCCATTGTGGATCTGCCAATGTTGACGGTGGTATCAGCAACGACTGCAGGTCTGGAGCACGACCCACTTCTCGCATTCTGATGCCATAAGACGGTTTCAATTTATGCCGACCAAGTATTTCCTTTGCTTTTTCAACATAGCGTGCATCCACGTTTGCCGCCATGCCGCTTGCAGCATTGACCAGCGTGGCGCCTGCAGACATTTGTTTTGCAAAGCTATCACCAAATATGTGGGTCGTCATATCGTTTTTGGCCATCTGTTCAGATTTTGAGGTAAATATATATCCCAATCTCATATATTCGGCGGGCATCGTGTAATATTGATCAACATACGATTTCGCCGATCTCTCAGCACCATCAAAAGCTGATTTTGCCAATTTGCACATACTTGATTTAGCCTCGGACCGAATGGCGCCGACATCCGGTCTCATTTCAATTACAGTCATCACAACGTCTTTTGGAAAGAGCTCCTCGCCGATCCTGTAGACATCTATGATTGTGGTGCGACCAGTCTGCATTTTTGTTGGCAAACTGTAGCGTGAAGCCAACGCCTCAGCGCGCAACGCCCCATAATTGTAAGTTGCCCAATAAGCCGCGACGCAAGAAAGGATGCCAACATAGGCCACCGCGCTCAGTCTCGGCGGCCAACTGCTTTGATCTGGTGCTGAAAACGCCCTGCGCATTTCGCGCCAGCGAATTCCCAGCGCCGTGAAAGCCATTGCGCTGACCCAGAAGGCTCCAATCCATTGCAGGAAATACAAGAGGTTGGCTGAGGTGCGATACCCGCCTCCAATCGACTGGACCTCTTCTAGGGCGAAAACCTGCACGCCGTTGAGGACAGACAACGTGATCGAAACCGATTCGAGCATTGCGCTTTGCTTGAAAGGGGTTGAATCCACTGCCTCTGATAGAGTGACGGCTTCCGGAAGTGGCAATACCCACATCATCGCCGCGGCCCCCAAAACCGCACCCGCGGGGACAACCAGCGCTCTTACCGCATATATTTGGGACCAAGGCTGGAAATGCGATGCAGTCCACCGGTGCGCCAACGGAGCGGCAATGCCGATAAATAGGGCCTGACAGATCAGTGCTATAGCAACCCTTCCGCCACTGTCCTGATCAAGCATGCTCATCGCCAGAACGACAGACAATAGAACTGCAAGAACGATCGCAATCAGCGTGCGCAATACATATCCACGAAGCAGTGTCGGAAGTGTCGAACCCGGCTTGAGCGATGCCAGCAGCATGGTCCGGCGAACGACCGACCGATGAGCCACCAAAACGGCTGCCGGCGCGGAAATGACGAACAGTAGAGCGAAGAAAATAAACAGGCTCGTATCTGCTCGCGAACTACTCAATGCCGCAAGCAGCGCAATCCACGCGGCGCACAGCAGCATATGCCCCCATAACGGCCATTGCCTGTCTCGATCAGAAAATTCCGGATCAAGATCGGCTGAATCTGTCTGCATCAATTCCACACAATTCCCCCTATGCTTACCCACCAATCGAGACGCCGCTCATTGTCAGCAGATCAAGAACGCGGAAAGCGTGAGCAAGGACACAACAACGTCTCAACCCATTTCTGCACATCCACCCATCTTGGCGAAAGCTCACATATGGCGCATAGGGTCGCCGCGTCCCCACAAGGGCTGGCGATTCACCATTCGGCAGGGCCTGAAAACCATTGAAGATTGCAATCGCATCTGATCATGCGGGCTATCCGCTGAAGGCCGTTCTCGCCGAAGACCTGCGCGCTGCCGGCCACGATGTCCTCGATCTCGGCGCCGGCGACGCCACCACCAGCGTCGACTACCCCGATTTCGGCCGCGCCTGCGCCGAAAAGGTCGCCTCGGGCGCTGCAGAATTCGGCGTCGTCGTCTGCGGCTCCGGCATCGGCATTTCCATCGCCGCCAACCGCGTCCCCGGCGCCCGCTGCGCCCTTATCCACGACAATCTCGGCGCAAGGCTTTCCCGCCAGCACAACGATGCCAACATGATTTCCTTCGGCGCCCGCCTCACCGGCATCGAAACCGCCCGCGACGCCCTCACCGCCTTCCTCGAAACCCCGTTCGAAGGCGGCCGCCACGCCGCCCGCCGCGACAAGCTAGGATAAAGCACATGAGCACAAAGCCCGTTTCCCAGCCCGCCAACGACAGCTTCTTCGGCGCCACCCTCGCTGAGGCCGATCCCGCCGTCGCAGCCGCCGTAAACGGCGAACTCGCCCGCCAGCAGGGCCAGATCGAGCTGATCGCGTCGGAAAACATCGTCAGCCGCGCCGTCCTGGAGGCGCAAGGCTCTGTCTTCACCAACAAATATGCCGAAGGCTATCCGGGCAAGCGCTACTATCAGGGCTGCGAATGGTCCGACAAGGTCGAGCAGCTCGCCATCGATCGCGCGAAGCAATTGTTCGGCTGCGAATATGCCAATGTCCAGCCGCACTCGGGCGCGCAGGCCAACGGCGCCGTCATGCTGGCGCTGGTGAAGCCCGGTGAAACCATCCTCGGCATGTCGCTCGATGCCGGCGGCCACCTCACCCACGGCGCCCGCGCCGCCATGTCGGGCAAATGGTTCAACGCCGTCCAATATGGCGTCACCGCAGACACCCACCAGATCGACTATGATGCGCTCGAAGCCCAGGCCATCGAGGTGAAGCCCGTCCTCCTCATCGCCGGCGGCTCCGCCTATCCGCGCGTCATCGATTTCAAGCGCATGCGCGAAATCGCCGACAAGGTCGGGGCCTACCTGCATGTCGATATGGCCCACTTCGCCGGCCTCGTCGCCACCGGCCTGCACCCCTCGCCGCTGCCGCACGCGCATGTCGTCACCACCACCACCCACAAGACCCTGCGCGGCCCCCGTGGCGGCATGATCCTCTCCAACGACCTGGAGCTCGGCAAGAAGTTCAACTCCGCCGTCTTCCCCGGCCTGCAGGGCGGCCCGCTGATGCATGTGATCGCCGCCAAGGCCGTTGCCTTCGGCGAAGCGCTGCGCCCCGAATTCATCGACTATTCGAAGGCCGTGCTGGAAAACTCCCGCGTGCTGGCGGCAACGCTGAAGGCGCGCGGCTGCGACATCGTCGCCGGCGGCACCGACACGCATCTGTCGCTGATCGACCTCCGGCCGAAAGGCATCACCGGCAAGGACGCCGACGAGGCGCTGGAGCGCAGCCACATCACCTGCAACAAGAACGGTGTGCCGTTCGATCCGTTGCCCCCCACCAAAACCAGCGGCATTCGCGTCGGCAGCCCGGCCGGCACCAGCCGCGGTTTCGGCGCATCCGAGTTCGAGGCGATCGGCCATATGATCGCGGATGTGCTGGATGGGCTTGCAGCAAACGGCGCAGACGGCAATGCTGCGACAGAGGCCGAAGTCCGCGCCCGCGTAAAGGCGCTGACCGACCGCTTCCCCATCTACGGCTGAGGAAGCCTGTCCGCAAAAGGGAGCATTCGATGACCGACGAGACCACCCCCGCCAAGCCGCAAGCCGCTGCCAAGCCGAAGGCTGCCGCAAAGCCCAAGGCCGCGGCCGCTTCCACGGCAAAGCCCAAGGCTGCTCCCAAGCCAAAGGCGGCGCCAAAGCCGAAGGTGGACAAGGTCGACAAGCTCGCCGCCGAAGCGCTGGACGCTGGCAAACCGATCCTGGAATCGGAAACCGGCCGCAAAGCCGCCGCTTTCTCCGAAACCGCCTTCACCAAGGGGGAGGAACTGGTCGGCAAGGCGCTGGACAGCGACATCGGCAAGAAGGCCAGCGCCACCGCGCAGGAATATACCGCCAAGGCCCTCGAAACCGATCTGGGCAAACAGGCCAGCGCCTATGGCAAGCAGGCGATGGACAGCGAAGCCGGCCAGACCGCGAAAAAGGTCTGGAACACGCCGCTTGGCCGCAACGTCGGCACCGGCGCAGCAGCGGGCGCCGCGCTCGGGCTGGTGCTGCCGATTCCGTTCGTCGGCCCGTTCGTCGGCGCCGTCGTCGGCGGTGGCCTCGGCTATCTCCGCACGCTCGCCAAGAAGAACTGATGCGCTGCCCTTTCTGTCACCACGACGACAGCCAGGTTAAGGACAGCCGCCCCACCGAGGATGGCAGCGCCATCCGTCGGCGGCGGCAATGCCCGGCCTGTGGCGCCCGCTTCACCACCTTCGAGCGCGTGCAGCTGCGCGAGCTCGTAGTGGTGAAGAAAAACGGCAAGAAGGAGCCGTTCGACCGCGAGAAGCTGGCGATGAGCGTGATGATCGCCTGCCGCAAGCGCGAGATAGACGGCGACCGCATCGAGCGCTTCGTTTCCGCCGTCCAGCGCCAGCTGGAAGCGATGGGCGAAAGCGAAGTCGAAGCCGGCCAGATCGGCGCCCTCGTCATGCAGGGCCTCGAACGTCTGGACCCGGTCGCCTACGTCCGTTTCGCCAGTGTCTACAAGGACTTCCGCGAAGCCCGCGACTTCGAAACCTTCGTCGGCGGCCTGTCGAAAGCCGTGCTCAAGGGCGATCCGCAATAAAAGGGGGCGGCGCCCGCCCTTTTCACCGCCGCCCGTTGCTATATACAGGGGTATATATCCAGCAACGGGAATCCCATGCGCAGTCTTGCAGTCCTTCTGACCATTGCCGTCACAACCCCGGCGCTCGCGCAGGCCCAGACCGCAACAGAGTGCAGCAAGGCCTTGGACGCCGATCTGCCGCCCGGCTTTGTCGAATGGACAAAGCCCGCCACGGCGATAACGGCGGCCGCCAACACCGCGGCAGTGCCGGCGCTTCAACCCCGAACGCCGGCAACGCTTGCCCTGCATCCGGCGGCATCCGTCAAGCTGGCAGCCGCCCCTGAACAGCTGCGCACACGCCCCGACGCGCACGCGGGCCTCGTCTCCATCCGCATCCCCACAGCCGGCAACTGGCGCGTAGCTCTCAGCAATCCAGCCTGGATCGACCTGCTCACAGTCGCCGGCCCGGCGAAGTCCACCGCCCATGGGCACGGCCCGGCTTGCAGCAGCATCCGCAAGTTCGTCGATTTCAACCTGCCGGCGGGCGAATATATGCTGCAGTTCACGGCCAATCCCGGCGCAGAGCTTCGTGTCCTCGTCAGCCCAGTGCCTTGACCAGCTTCGCTCCGCGCTTCAAGGCAGCGGCCTCCAGTTCTGCCTGCAGGCCGCGATACTCCGCCAGCACGGCGCGCCCAGCCTCGGTCAGCGCCGCGCCGCCCGGCCCGCCGCGCTTCGTTTCCACCAGCGGCTTCGCAAACAGCCGGTTCATCGCCTCCACCATCAGCCAGGCACGGCGATAGGAAAGCCCCATCGCCCGCCCGGCCGCGGAAATGGAGCCATGCTCCACAATCGCTTCCAGCAGGTCGGCCTTCCCCGGCCCCAGCGCAATCTCGCCGTCAACGAGCAGCTGCGCCTTCAGCTTCAGAAGGCCGACCAAAGGCCTATTCCAGCTCGAAGGTCATGTTGACAGTCGCCGTCAGCCCCACTTCGCCGGGCGCTACCGGCGGCGGCGCCGCCGCAACCGCATCCGCCTGCATCCGCGCCATCGGCCGCGGCGGCTGAAACTCCACGCCCTCGCTCAGCGAAAGGATGCGCTTCACCTTCATGCCCGCCGCCGCCGCATAGAGATCGGCGCGCGCCCGCGCCTTGCGCACCGCCTCCGTCCGCGCCTTGTCCAGCAGCGGTTCGGGGTTGCTGATGCGGAAATTCGGCCCGTCCAGCTGGTTCGCGCCCTGCGCCACCAGTGCATCGATCACCTTCCCCGCATTGCCGATCTCGCGCAGCGTCACCTGCACCCGGTTCGAGGCCTGGAAGCCGGTCAGGATCGGCGGCTGGTTCTGCTCGAAGCGATATTGCGGCTGCAGGTTGATGCCCGTCGTCTGGATATCGCGGCTGGCGATGCCCGCCTTCTGCAGCGCTGCCATCACCCGGTTCATCTGCTCGCTGTTGGCGCGCAGCGCCGATCCGGCATCGGCCGCCTGCGTCACCACCCCGGCGCCAATATCGGCGATGTCCGGCGGCGCCTGCACGTCGGCACTCGCCGTCAGCGTCGCCGTCGTCGGCATCATCCGAATCTCTTTGCGCACCTGCATCTGCTCCGGCGGCCCGCTCTGGGCCGTGGCGGCAGTAGCCATGGGCAGGGCGATAGCGACCCCCAGCGCGGCAATTCCCAACGCCGCAATCTCACGTGATTTCATGCAAATCCTCCTGATGCACATGCGGCGATAACCGCAGATGGCGCCAAAAGAGCCGATGCCGGGTTTCCCGCCGATGAAGCGAAATTGCGCCCGCCGTTCAGGAAGACCGGCTCTTGATCAGGCGATAGATCCACAAAAGCAGCACGGCGCCCGCCGTCGCCAAGGCCAGGTTCCAGATGGAGCCGCCCGTGCCCAGCCCGATCAGCTCCGACAGGAAGCCGCCCAGCAAACCGCCGGCGATGCCGATCAGGATGGTTACAATGATGCCGCCCGGGTCCTTGCCCGGCATGATCCATTTTGCCAGCGCGCCTGCGATCAGGCCCACCACGATCCAGCCCAGGATGCCATATTCCATATCGCGTCTCCCACCCTTGCGGGCCCGCCCCAAAGGCCGGCCGCCACATTGGTCATGCTAGCACAACGCAAGGACAAATTGGCAAGTGGCCGCATGGTAACAGTGGCTGCCAATGATGTTTCCTGCACGCAACGGGCCTTTATCTTGGCAATCGGAATGTGTATGGGGGCGATGTCCAGTTTCATTGCCGGAAGGGCGGCAGTGGCGGGGCAGGTTCTTCGTCCGTCTTTGAGGGGAGCGGCCGGGGGTTCTGGGCAATCCTGAATTGGCAACGCACATCCGTGCCTGTCGTGCCGGGAACGCCCGCTCTACGAAAGCTTGAAACGGCATGAACATGCATTTGTCCCCTCAGGATCCCGGCATTCGGGAGCAGCTGGATCGTGACGCCGCCGAGGCGGATGCCGAGCAGCGCGCGCGCAACAAGCGCAAGACCTGGATCATCGTCATCGCCTCGATCGCCGCGGTTGCAGCCTTCGTTGCCTTCCTCGTCTGGAAGGCGAGCGCTCCCAAGGCGCAGACGCCGCCTTCCCCGCCACCGACGGTGACCGTGCTGGTGCCCGGCACCAGCGAAGTCGCCAGCCGCGTCGCCGCCGTCGGCACCATCAGCGCCCGCCGCGACATGCCCGTGGGTGTCGCCGGCGAGGGCGGCATGATTTCGGCCATCCGCGTCGAGGCCGGGCAATATGTCGGCAAGGGCCAGGTTCTCGCGGAAATCGATTCGTCGGTGCAGCGCGCCCAGCTTGCCCAGCTGCAGGCCAGCGTCGCGCAGGCGCGGGCAGATGCCCGCCTTGCCCAGTCCGAGCTGGACCGTGCCAACGCGCTCGTCTCACGCGGGTTCATCTCCAAGGCCGATATCGATCGCCGCACCGCCACCCGCGATTCGGCCAACGCCCGCGTCAGCGTGGCGCAGGCACAGGTTCGCGAAATGCAGGAGCGGCTGAACCGCCTCGCTATCCGCGCCCCGGAAGCCGGTCTGGTGCTCGCCCGCATGGTGGAGCCCGGCCAGATCGTTTCCCCCGGAACCGGCGCCCTCTATCGTGTCGCCGCCGGCGGCCAGATGGAGCTGCGCGCGCAGATCGCCGAGCAGGACATGCCCGGCCTCGCCGTCGGCCAGCCCGCCACCATCACCCCGGTCGGTTCGCAGAACCGCTATGCCGGAAATGTCTGGCTGCTGGAGCCGGTGATCGATCCGCAAAGCCGTCAGGGCACGGCGCGCATCGCCCTGCCGCAGGCAACGGAGCTGCGTTCGGGCGGTTTCGCCAATGTCGTGGTCGAAGGCGCGAAGTCGCAGCGGCCGCTGCTGCCGCAGTCGGCGGTCCTGTCCGACCGCGACGGCAATTATGTCCTCACCGTGGGCGCCGACAATGCCGTCAAGCGCATGCCGGTGAAGACCGGTTCGGTTACGCCCAACGGCGTCGTCATCCTCTCCGGCCTCACCGGCACGGAGAAGGTGGTGCAGTCGGCAGGCGCCTTCCTGCATCCGGGTGAAAAGGTGACACCGAAGTTGGCCGCGCCTGCGGCGGCTCCGGCTGTCGCCACGGCCGGCTGAGGAGCGAACCGCCATGCGCAACATATCAAGCTGGGCGATCCGCAACCCCATTCCGCCCATCATGCTCTTCGTCCTGCTGACGGCCATCGGCCTGCTCAGCTTCTACCAGATGAAGATCACCCAGATGCCCGACATCTCGGTGCCGATGGTGACGATCACCGTCAGCCAGCCCGGTGGTGCCCCCACCGAGATCGAGACGCAGGTCACGCAGAAGGTCGAAGGCGCGGTCGCCGGCATCGGCAACGTCAAGAGCATCAGCTCCTACGTCGCCGAGGGCGTTTCCAACACCAACGTCGAATTCCACCTCGGCACCCCCGTCGACCGGGCGGTGAACGACGTGCGTGACGCCGTCACCAAGGTCCGCTCCGACATGCCGGAAGGCATCCTCGAGCCGCAGGTCAGCCGGGTCGAGATCGAGGGCGGGGTCATCGCCTACAAGGCGGTCAGCTCCACGGCGATGACGCTGGAACAGCTCAGCTGGTTCGTCGACAACAATGTGTCGAAGGCGCTCACCTCGATTCCCGGCGTGGCGCAGGTCGGCCGCGGCGGCGGCGTCAGCCGCGAGATCCGTGTCAACCTCGACCCCGTTCGACTGCAGTCGTTCGGTATCACGGCCGCGCAGGTCAACAGCCAGCTCCGTCAGCTGAACATCGACGCCCCCGGCGGACGCACCGAAATCTCCGGCTCCGAACAGGCTGTTCGCGTGCTGGGCGGCGCCCGCACGGCGCAGCAGCTGTCGGATACCCGCATCGCCATCGGCAACGGCCGCGACGTGCGGCTCGGCGATGTCGCCGAAGTCGTCGACGGCGCCTCCGAACAACGCTCCATCGCCCGGCTGAATGGCCGGCAGGTCACCAGCTTCGGCGTCTTCAAGGCCAAGGGCGCCTCGGACGTCGAGGTCTATGACCGCATGAACAAGAAGCTGGAAGAGCTGGAAAAGCAGTTCCCCGGCGTCAAGTTCGAGGAGATGTTCACCACCGTCAAATACACCAAGATGGAATACTCAAGCGCCATCACCGCCATGTGGGAAGGTGCGCTGCTGGCGGTCGTCGTGGTTTTCCTCTTCCTGCGCGACTGGCGGGCCACCGTCATCTCCGCCCTCGCCATTCCGCTCAGCGCCATCCCGACCTTCTGGTTCATGGAGATGATGGGCTTCACGCTGAACACCATCAGCCTGCTCGCACTCAGCCTGGTCGCCGGGATTCTCGTCGATGACGCCATCGTCGAGATCGAGAATATCGTCCGCCACATGCGGATGGGGAAATCCCCCTATCAGGCCTCGATAGATGCTGCCGACGAGATCGGGATGGCGGTTGTCGCCACCACCTTCTCGATCATCGCGGTGTTCCTGCCCGTCGCCTTCATGCCTGGCATCCCGGGCCAGTATTTCAAGCAGTTCGGCCTCACCGTCGCCATCGCCGTGTTCATGTCGCTGCTGGTCGCACGTCTCATCACACCGCTGATCGCCGCCTATTTCCTGAAGGATCACGGCCATCGCACCCGCGCGGACGGACCGGTGATGAGCCGCTACATGAAGCTGCTCGCCTGGACGATCCACCGCGAACCGCAGAAGCGGCACGGCAATGCCCTGTCGCGCTTCTGGGGCCAGATCGTGGCGCACGCCCGTCCGCTCACCGTGGTCGGCCTCGGTGTCGCCTCCTTCTTCCTCACCATCTTCCTGTTCATGCAGATGCCCTCGGCATTCCAGCCGGATGGGGATTTCGGCTCGTCGCAGGTGCAGATCGAGCTTCCACCGGGCGCCACGCTGCCGGAAACCACGGCCGCCGTCGATCAGGTGGTAGCCATCCTGCGAAAACAGCCGGAGGTGAGCCAGGCGTTCGAATATATCGGCGATGATGGAGAGGTTCGACGCGCGAACATCTATCTGAACCTCGTCGACGCCGAAGAACGCAGCGTCACCACCAAGGAGTTCGAGCGCCGGATGGCGCCGCAGCTGATGGGAATTGCCGACGCGCGCATCAACTTCGCCTCGATGAACGGCGGTTTCAACGGCCGCGACATGGTGATCATGCTCGCCGGCGACGATCCGATCCTGCTCGACCAGACCGCCCGCAAGGTGGCGAGCGAGATGCAGGGCCTGAAGATCCTGCGCGACGCCCGCATCAACGGCGACATGGAGCGCCCCGAAATCCTGATCCGCCCCAAGTTCGACATGGCGGCGCAGCTGGGCGTTTCGGTGCAGTCGCTGTCACAGACGATCCGCATCGCGACCTTGGGCGACATCGAGCAGAACATGGCGAAATTCTCGCTGTCCGACCGTCAGGTTCCGATCCGCGTCAGCCTCACGGAAAATGCCCGCGCCGACGTCGACATGCTGGAAAATCTTCCGGTGCCCACGGCGTCCGGCGGTTCCGTTCCGCTGAAGGTCGTCGCCGACATCAGTTTCGGCAACGGCCCCACCAAGATCCGCCGCTATAACCAGACCCGCCGCATCGCCATCGAGGCTGACTTGAATGGCGTCGAGTTCGGCGACGGGCTGAAGGCCGTGCACAACCTGCCCACCATGAAGAACCTGCCGACCGGCGTGCAGGAAGTGAAACAGGGCCAGGCCGAAGTCATGGAAGAGCTGGTGACCGGCTTCATGGTCGCCATCGTCTCCGGCGTGATGCTGGTGTTTGCGGTGCTGGTGCTGCTCTATCGCCGGATCCTGCCGCCCTTCGTGAACATGGGTTCGCTGCTGCTGGCGCCTCTCGGGGCCGCCATCGCGCTGATCCTCACGGGCCATGCCATCTCCATGCCGGTCTATATCGGCCTGCTGATGCTGCTGGGCATCGTCGCCAAGAACTCGATCCTGCTCGTCGATTTCGCCATCGAGGAAATGCGCCACGGCGTCGACCGCGAGACCGCCATCCTCGATGCCGGCCACAAACGGGCGCAGCCGATCGTGATGACCACCGTCGCCATGACCGCCGGCATGCTGCCGGTGGCGCTCGGCCTGCACGGGGACTCCAGCTTCCGGGCGCCGATGGCCATAGCGGTGATCGGGGGCCTCCTGCTCTCCACCGTACTGACGCTGGTGATCGTGCCGGCGGCCTTCACGCTCGCCGACGATGTCGAGCGGAAGATGGGGCCGCTGCTCAGCCGCCTGTTCACCAACGGCGGCCGGGACGCCAAGGCGGAGCCGCATCCTGCCGAGTGACGACATGGACGAAACGCCGGGCGCGCGGCTGGCCGAAGGCCAGCGCCTCCGGCGTTTTGCCACCGGACTGCTCGTCGCCATGGCGGCGCTGCTGGCCTTTTCCACCTGGGCGATCCCCAACCTTCATCCCGGTTTCGTCTGGCTGCAGGCCTTTGCCGAGGCAGCGCTGGTCGGCGGCCTCGCCGACTGGTTCGCCGTCACCGCGCTGTTCCGGCATCCGATGGGACTGCCCATCCCCCACACGGCGATCATCCCGCAATCGAAGGACCGCATCGGCGAAGCGCTCGCCACCTTCCTGAAGGAAAATTTCCTCACGCCGATGAACGTCGCCCGTCGACTCGACGGGTTCGACGCCGCCGGCACGCTCGCCAACCTGCTGGAGCGCCCCGCCTCCGGCGGCAAGGTCCGGCGCGGCGTCTCCCGCCTAGTCACCCAGCTTTCCGACACGCCCGCCGCCCATGCCATCGTCCAGCGCCTGCAGGATGGCGCCATGGTCCGCCTGCGCGAACTGGAGGTCTCGCCCCTGCTCGGCCGCACGCTGGCGGCAATGATCGCCGACGGCCGCCACCGCCCGGTGCTCGACCAGCTGATCGAATGGGCCAGCCGCACCATCGACAGCCAGGAGGGGCTGATCCGCTCGATGGTGGAGGAGCGCACCAGCTGGGTGCTGCGCCTCGTCAACGTCGACGAGCGCATCGCCAACGAGCTGGTGAACGGCCTGCGCGGCCTGCTGCACGATCTCGCGACAGACCCCGATCACCCGGTCCGCGAAAAAGCCGACCGCGCGCTCGAAAACCTCGCCTTCGATCTGCAGCACATGCCCGAAACCCGCGAGAAGGTGGAGCGCGCCAAACGCGAGCTGCTCGCCAACCCGGCCGTCGCCGACTGGCTGGAGGGACTGTGGGGCCGCTTCAAGGAAGGCCTGCTCACCATGGCGCAGGGCGACGGCATCGGCGAAATCGGCGAAGCCGTCTCCCGCTCGCTGCGCGAAGACACGGCGCTTGCCGCCGCCGTCAACCAGCTGGCCCGCCGCGCCGTCGTCGGCACGGTTGCCGAACATGGCGACAGCATCGTCACGCTGGTATCCGACACGGTAAAGGGCTGGGACGCGCAGACCATCACCGACAAGCTGGAAACCGCCGTGCTGCGCGACCTCCAGTTCATCCGCCTCAACGGCACCCTGATCGGCGGCTGCATCGGCCTGGCACTCCACGCCGTCCTGCTGCTCGCCGGCCACGCCTGAAGACCCTCGGCGGTCGTCTCAGTTCCCGGTTTTTCGATAGGCCTCTATCAGGGCGGCAAGTTCGACACCCCGCCGCGTCGCGACGCGGATCGCACCCGGACGATCCTTGATGAACAGCCGGATTCCATTGCGCCCCACTGCGATATGGGAAAGATCCGCCAAACGGATCGTCGTGTTGCGTCGCGGGATTACAATCTTCTCCGATGCGATCACCATCATCGGCTCCCCCCAGTGCCATAGTCTCCAGATTTCCCGGGCACCCGTCCAGGCCGCCAACATGCAGAACGGCGCTGCCAGCAGAGCGAGCAAAGCGCCAACCCAGTCGCGGGTATCCATGAACGTCCAAAGAGCTCCCCATAACGGAAAGCCGAAAAGCAGGAACACAAGCATGGAGGTCACGACGCGCCAGACGACCGCCCTTTTGCGTTCGCCAACACCCAGCTGGATCAACGCATCCCCGCCGGCCTCAACCGCCAGATTGGCGAGCAACTCGGCTACAACCTCACCCGCCACGCTACGCACTCCGCCACATCCCAATCCGGAATTACTGACATTCTCACCGCCAACAGGCAATCGAAAGGGATACCTGCCATCGGCATACTGCTAGAGTGCCAATAGGGAGAAAAGCGCATGTCCTACGCCAAAGGCCTCACCGACCTCGGCAACGGCCTCTGGGCCTGGCTGCAGCCCGATGGCGGCTGGGGCTATTCCAACGCCGGCCTCATCACCAACTCCGGCGAATCCGTCCTCGTCGACACCCTCTTCGACGAGCATCTGACCGACGAGATGCTGCGCGCCATGGAGGCCAGCTGCGGCATCCGCCGGGATCTCGTTGAAACTGTCATCAACACCCACGCCAACGGCGATCACACCCACGGCAACGCCCTCCTCACCGGCGCCGAAATCGTCGCCAGCGAAGCCTCCGCACGCGAGATGGAGGCCTTTCCGCCCTCGCTCATGGCGCAGCTGAAGGCGGCCGGCCAAGCCAATCTGATGGGGGAGGCCGGGCGCTATTTCGCCGAGATCTTCGCCCCCTTCGATTTCGCCGGCGTCCACCACAGCGCCCCCACCCGCACCTTCTCCGGCACGGCCAGCCTGGATGTCGGCGACACCCGTGTGCAGCTGCTGGAGGTGGGCCCCGCCCACACCGCCGGCGACATCCTCGTGCATGTCCCCGACAGCAACACCATCTTCACCGGCGACATCCTGTTCATAGAGGGCACGCCCGTCGTCTGGGCCGGCCCGATCTCCAACTGGATCGCGGCCTGCGACCTGATCGAGGCAATGGACCCCACCCATATCGTCCCCGGCCACGGCCCGCTCACCGGCCTCTACGGCGTGCGCGAAGTCGCCGACTATCTCCGCTTCGTCGAAAGCGAGGCGCACGCCCGCTTCACCATCGGCATGGGTCCGGAAGAAGCGGCGATGGACATCGGCCTTGGTCGCTACGCCAGCTGGCGCGACGCCGAGCGCATCGCCGTAAACGTCGACACCGCCTGGCGCGAATGGAGCAACACGCCCGAGCCGACACCGGCCACCGAACTGTTCGGGCGGATGGCAAAACTCTACTACGACCGCCGCTGACGCACATGCTGCACTTGCGAAGAAACCGGTTCGCCGCTATCTGACTCGCAACCGGGCCGACCGCCGCCCCGCTTTCCAATCAACCGAACCTTTTGCGTAACAGTTGGTTACGCCGATGCCGCCGGCAATCATGCTAGGGCGGTCTCGCGAATTACGGAGAAGCAATAAGAATGAACGTCGCCAAACTCGCGCTCGCCGCTTTCCTGCTGGCCGGCTCGGCAACCGCCGCCAGCGCCGTCGCGGTCGTCAACGGCAGCTTCGAAGATTCCCCGGCCTTCGGCGCCGGCTTCGTCACCTATGGCACGGGTTCCACGAACCTCACCGGCTGGACCATTTCCAACGGTTCGATCGATCATATCGGCAGCTACTGGAACGCCAGCAACGGCAACCGCAGCATCGACCTGAACGGCAATTCCGCAGGCACCATCTCGCAGGCGCTGAACACAGTTGCCGGCACGCGCTATCGCGTGTCGTTCGACATCGCCTCCAACCCGGACAACCAGGCGCTGAAGTCGATGCTGGTCGGCTTCGGGGACGCCACCCCGGTCTCGGTCCAATATACCGGCGCCATCAGCCAGCCGCTGGGCTGGCAGTCGGTGGTGCTGGAATTCACCGCTTCTTCGAACGCCTCGGTGCTCAGCTTCACCGGCGGCGACACCGGCGCCTATGGCATCGCGCTCGACAATGTGTCGGTCTCGGCCGTGCCGGAGCCCGCCATGTGGGCGATGATGGTTGCCGGCTTCGGCTTCGTCGGTGCCAGCCTGCGCCGCCGCAAGTCCGGCATCGGCCAGGTCAACGCCTGACCAGACGGCCGGCCTTCGGCCAGTTCCGCGCACTGGCGCGGGCGCGCAGTCGCGCTTGCGGCCTTCGGGCCGTAGGCGGCTGCGCGTCCATCGCAATCAAACAATCACAGCGCCCCCGTCGATCACCATTGCCTGACCGGTGGTGAATGTCCCGGCAGGGCTCGCCAGAAACACCGCCATCCCGGCAATCTCGTCCGGCTCCCCGATCCGCTTCAGGCTGCTGCCCGCCGTCGCCATCTTCAGCGTATCGGGGTTCTCCCACAGCGCACGGGCAAAATCCGTCTTGATCAGCCCCGGGCAGATGCAGTTCACCCGCACCCCCTTCGGCCCGAACTCGGCCGAGAGGTTGCGCGCCAACTGCAGGTCGGCCGCCTTGGACACATTATAGGCACCGATCACGGTGGAGGCCTTCAGCCCGCCGATCGAACTGATGATCGTCACCGATCCCTCGCCGCGCTCCAGCATCTGGGGGCTGAGCATCTGGATCAGCCAGTGGTTGGAAACCACATTGTTCATCAGGATCTTCACGAACTGCTCGTCGGCAATCCCCAGCATCGGCCCGTAATAGGGGTTGGATGCGGCATTGCAGACCAGCGCCGTCACCTTGCCGAATGTCGTCAGCGCAAAATCCGCCAGCCCCTGCAGATCCTCTTTCGAGCTGATGTTGGCAGCCCGCGCCACGCAGGCGTCCCTCCTCACCAACCCGTTGATCTCGGCCGCTGCAGCATCGCAGGCATCCTGCTTCCGGCTGGAGATCACCACGCTGGCGCCATGCTCGGCCATGCGGTGCGCGATCGCCTTGCCTATCCCGCGTGAGGATCCGGTAACAACGGCCACCTGGCCGGTCATGTCGAACAGTTTTCCCAACGAACGTCTCCCTCGCTTTTTGTCGTGATGGCCCGCTTGCGGGGTGGGCGCAATCATGCTTGTGAAGAGGTTCCATGATCGCCGGTCGCCCCCTCAATTCCAGCGCGCTCAAAGCCATGCTGGCCGTTTGTCTGTTCTACGCCAGCTTCGGCGGTCTCATCCAATGGTTCCCCATCTGGCTGATCGACGCGCGCGGCTTCACAGGCGAACAACTGGGCCTCGTCATCTCGCTTGCCGGCGTCGGCCGCATCGTCGCCGGGCCGCTCACCAGCGCCTGGGCCGATGGCCGCAGCGACCGGCGCGCGCCGATCAAGCTGCTCGCCGCCATCACGCTGATGGCGCTGGGCGGGCTCTGGTTCTCGCAAAGTTTCGGCATCAGCTTCGCGTTGGCCTTTGCCGCTGAAGTCACCTTCTGGGCGCTGATCGCCTTCCTCGAGGCCGCCCTCCTTCGCCTCTGCCATCCGGGCGCCGTGCCCAACTATGGGTTGGCGCGCGGGCTCGCCTCGCTGTCCTTCGTCGTCGGCAATATCGCCACTGGCATGCTGGTCGATGCAATCGGCACCGACGGCATCTGGTGGTGGCTAACCCTCACCACCGTCGGCCTGATCGCCGCCACCTTCGGCATGAAGCCCGAGCCCGTCGCGCGCGACAGGGAGCCACCCTTCGGCCAGCGCCTCGCAGACGGGCTTTCGATGGTAAAGCGCCCGGAATTCGCCCTGCTGATGTTCGGCTGCGGCCTGATCCAGGCCGGCCACCAATTCTACTATATCTTCGGCACCAAGCTCTGGATCGACGAGATCGGCATCAGCGCCACCGCCGCCGGCTGGCTGTTCGCGCTTGGCGCCATCATGGAAGCGCTGTTCCTGATGTTCATCGCGCCCCGCATCGAGCATGTGCGGCCGGCCTCGCTGATGCTCATCGGCGGCATCGGCGCCCTCGTCCGCTGGAGCCTGATGGCAACCTCGCCGGGTCTTGGCCTGATCGTGCTGCTGCAGTGCCTGCACGCCGTCAGCTTCGCCTGTACCTTTCTGGGCGCCATGCGCGGCATCCAGCAGATGTGGGGAGACGATCGCACCCCGACGGCGCAGATGATGTTCATGGCATTGGCGACGGCGCCAGCACAGGCGCTCGCCAGCTGGATCGCCGGACGCGTCTTCGACAGCGGCGTAGGCAGCGACGGCTATCTCGCCATGCTCAGCGTGGTCGGCGTTGGTACTGCGCTGGTGTTCCTGCTGTGGCGTCGCACGCCCCGGCCGGCACTCGCACAATAGCACGAGCTTATAGAACACGAGCCTATAGAAAAGGCCGACGGTTTCCCGCCGGCCTTTTCCATCAGGTTCTGACGGGCATCAGATATTGTTGCCCATCTTCCCCTTGACCTTCCCGGCCACTTGCTGGGCTTCGCCCTTGCGTTCCTGTGCAATACCCTCGGCCTCAAGCTCCGGATTGTCGGTCAGCTTGCCCCAGCCTTGCTTGATATTGCCGGCGGCTTCGTTGGCGAGCCCCTTGGCCCGATCCTTGACTTCACCCATGGGATTTCTCCTTGGCTTGCTCGGAGGCGCGGGATGCGCCGTCCGCTCGTGGAAAGAACCATCGAACGGCCGCTGGGTTCCGCTCGCTATCTGCGTTTCGTCGCAGATTCGGCCCGTTCCTGCGCCTGCTTCTCGGCCTGCAGCTGCGCCCGGCCCTTTGGCAATTCCGCCAGCAGCAGCTCGCCGGTCGGCAGCGCCGAACCCTTCTTTGCCTTCGCCCGCTTCTCGGCCGCCGCAAGGTCCAGCATCTCGAAGCGCGACGTCATCACCTTGTGATATTCTCCCGGCGTAACGCGGGAGTTCATGTCCTGGTCCGCCGCCTTGATCGGGTGCGGAATATCGATCAGCCCATAGGCTCCGGCCCCCCGCGGCGGCGCCTCGCCCCGCTTCGGCCGGCCACCTCCCGGCGGAGGCCCGCCAGCCCCCGCACCCGCGGCAGGCGCCCCCATCCCCGGCCGCCCGGTCAAAGGCGCCAGAACGGCCGCCTCATAGGCATCTATCTCGGCCGCCTCCAGCACGCCGTTGCGGCTGGAATCCAGTGCCTTGAACCAACGGTCGCCATCGGCCACAAACTCGGCAAGCGTCAGCTTCCCGTCGCCATCTGCATCGGCGCCGGCAAACCATTTCGCCACCGGATAGGGTTCATCCAATCCTGCGCGAAACGGCTCGCCCGAAGGCGCAATGAACAGGTGCGTGCCACTGGCCGACGGCGCCTGTGCGCCCTCGATTTGCGGCGCCGCCGCAGCGACAGGCGCCGCAACCAAGGCGGCCAGAACGGCAATCCGGATCATCTGGCCGCCATCGGCAAAACCGCCTGAACGGCAGCTTAGTTCTTCGTCTTGTCCACCAGCTGGTTCTTGGCAATCCACGGCATCATTGCCCGCAGCCGCGAACCGACTTCCTCGATCTGGTGCGCCTGCGCCGCCTTGCGGCTTGCCTTCAGTTCGGGCTGGCCGGCGCGGTTGTCGAGGATGAAGTTCTTCACGAAGCGCCCCGCCTGGATGTCGGCCAGCACCCGCTTCATCTCCGCCTTGGTTTCCGCGGTGATGATGCGCGGGCCGGTGGTGATGTCGCCATATTCGGCGGTGTTGGAGATCGAGTAGCGCATGTTGGCGATGCCGCCTTCATACAGCAGGTCGACGATCAGCTTGGTTTCATGCAGGCACTCGAAATAGGCCATTTCCGGCGCATAGCCGGCCTCGACCAGCGTCTCGAACCCGGCCTGGATCAGGTGGGTGATGCCGCCGCACAGCACGGCCTGCTCGCCGAACAGGTCGGTTTCGCACTCTTCCCGGAAGTTCGTCTCGATGATGCCCGAACGGCCGCCGCCAATCGCCGACGCATAGGAAAGCGCGACGTCCATCGCATTGCCGCTGGCGTCCTGCGCGATAGCAACCAGGCACGGCACGCCGCCGCCCTTCACATATTCGCTGCGCACCGTGTGGCCGGGGCCCTTGGGCGCCACCATGATCACGTCCAGATCCTTGCGCGGCTCGATCAGCCCGAAGTGCACGTTCAGGCCATGCGCAAAGGCCAGCGCCGCGCCGGGCTTCAGATTGGCAGCAAGATCGTCGGCATAGATCGCCGCCTGATGCTCGTCCGGCGCCAGGATCATCACGATATCGGCCCACTTGGCGGCATCGGCGTTGCTCAGCACCTTGAAGCCGGCGCCCTCGGCCTTGGCAGCCGTCGCCGAACCGGGGCGCAGTGCAATCGCCACCTCGGCAACCCCGGAATCCCGCAAATTCTGCGCATGGGCATGGCCTTGGCTGCCATAGCCGACGATCGCGATCTTCTTCGACTTCACCAGCGCCAGATCGGCATCGGCATCATAATAAACGCGCATTGCTCTTCCTTCTCAACATGCGGACACCCCAGCCGAAGCCGTGGCCCAATTTCCAGCCCATACGGGCAAACTGATTGTCAGGCGGCAGTCGCTCCCCGAGAGAGCGCAACAACCCCACCGCGCGCCACTTCCACCAGCCCCACTTCGCGCATCAGCTCGATGAACTGATCGACCTTCTGGGTGCTTCCGGAAATCTCGAACACAAAGCTCTGCGTGGTTGTATCCACCGGCCTTGCCCGAAAGATGTCGGCCAGCCGCAGCGCTTCCACCCGCTTCTCGCCGGTGCCGGCCACCTTCACCAGCGCCAGCTCGCGCTCGATATGCGGCCCCAGCTCGGAAAGATCGGTCACCGAATGCACCGGCACCAGCCTGTCCAGCTGCGCCGTGATCTGGTCGATCACCCGCCGCGGTCCGCTCGTCACGATGGTAATGCGCGAAACGCTCTCGTCCTCGGTAACGTCCGCCACCGTCAGGCTCTCGATATTATACCCGCGCGAGGAGAACAGGCCGGTAATCCGCCCCAACACGCCCGCCTCATTGTCGACCAGGATAGACAGCGTATGCCGCTCAGGCGCTTCCTCGGGGAACAGATTCTTCACTTTCGCCACCATCACACCAGCGCCTCTGCCGATTTGTCCACCTTGCCCTCGACCTGCTCCGGCCCCAGGATCATGTCCACATGGCTCGCCCCCGAAGGGATCATCGGGAAGCAGTTCGCGTGGCGTTCCACCATGCAATCGACAAACACCGGCCCGTCATACGCCAGCATCTCGGCGATGCCCGCGTCCAGCTGGTCCTCGGTCTCGATACGGATGCCCTTCCAGCCATAGGCCTCTGCCAGCTTCACGAAATCGGGCAGGCTGTCGGAATAGCTCTGCGAATGCCGCCCTTCATAGGTGAGGTCCTGCCACTGGCGGACCATCCCCATATATTCGTTGTTCAGCACGAACACCTTCACCGGCAGCCGGTATTGCGACGCCGTCCCCAGCTCCTGGATGTTCATCTGGATCGACGCCTCGCCGGCGATATCCATCACCAGCGCCTTCGGATTGCCCAGCTGCGCGCCGATGGCGGCCGGCAGGCCATAGCCCATCGTTCCCAGCCCGCCGCTCGTCAGCCACTTGTTCGGCTGCTCGAAATCGAAATGCTGTGCCGCCCACATCTGGTGCTGGCCGACTTCGGTGGTGACGATCGGATTGCGCTTGTGCGTCGCTTCCCACAGCCGCCGGATGGCGTGCTGCGGCTGGATCTTTTCGCCCTTCTGGCTGAACGCCAGCGACTGGCGCGCGCGCCAGCCCTTGATGCGGTTCCACCAATCCTCCTGCACCGGCGCCTTCAACCCGCGCGCCCGCCACAGCTTCACCACATCTTCCAGCACATGCCCCACATCGCCCTCGATCGTCAGGTCGACGCGCACCGTCTTGTTGAAGCTGGAGGGGTCGATATCGACATGGATCTTGCGGCTGTTGGGGCTGAATCCGTCCAGCCGGCCGGTCACCCGGTCGTCAAAACGCGCGCCCAGGCACAGCATCAGGTCGCACTGGTTCATCGCCAGATTGGCCTCATAGGTGCCGTGCATCCCCAGCATTCCCAGAAACTGCGGGTCGCTTGCCGGAAAGGCGCCAAGGCCCATCAGCGTCGAGGTGACGGGCGCCTTTGTCAGCCGCGCCAGATCGCGCAGCAGGGTCGAGGCGCCCGGACCTGCGTTGATCACCCCGCCGCCCACATAGAGGATCGGCCGCTCGGCGCTGGCCAGCATCTCCATCGCCGCCTCGATGGCGGCAAGGTCGCCCTTCACCTTCGGGCGATAGGTCTTGTGCTCGATCTTGCCCGGCTTCAGATAGCGGGCGGTCGCCACCTGCACATCCTTCGGAATATCGATCACCACCGGGCCGGGGCGGCCCGAAGTTGCGATATGAAACGCCTCGTGGATGATCGGACCCAGCCGCGCCGTGTCCTTCACCAGATAGTTGTGCTTGGAACAGTGGCGGGTGATCCCCACCGTGTCGCATTCCTGAAAGGCGTCGCTGCCGATCAGGTGGGTAGCAACCTGCCCCGTCAGCACCACGATCGGGATCGAATCCATCAGCGCGTCGGCGATGCCGGTCACGGCATTGGTGGCGCCGGGGCCGGAGGTCACCAGCACGACGCCGGGCTTGCCGGTGGAGCGCGCATAGCCTTCCGCCGCATGCACGGCGGCCTGCTCGTGCCGCACCAGAATGTGGCGAATGGCGGTCTGCCTGAAAATTGCATCGTAAATGGGAAGAACCGCACCGCCCGGATAGCCGAACACGGTGTCGACCCCAAGGTCGATCAACGCGTTCACCAGGATATCAGCGCCGCTCAGCTCCCGGCCGTGCATTCCAAGGCTCCTTTTCCTTTTGCCGCTGCTGCATATGCAGCTAGGCTCCGCCCGCGGGGTGCGGGCAAGAGCGGGCGGCTTAGGTAGGCCAATGCCGGCTGTCAACGCCAATTATGACATGGCGTTGCGAAAACGGTCTCTTCGTTGTATTTTTATGTCTCAAACGGGCGACTTTGAACATGATTCAAAGCCGCCCGCTTGCCACTGGTCAAGAATCACCAACCCTGATGATTTGCTACGCAACGCTTACCAAAAAAGCGTCAGGCGATGCTTATCCTCAGGCCCGCATTGGCGCGGCGGCGACGAGCGGCAACGCCCACAAGGCCGAAGCCCGCAATCAGCATCGCCCAGGTCGCGGGCTCAGGCACCGCTTCGGAGAACATCGCCGGGTCCAGATTGCCCTGGTAGGTGCCCAGATGCACCTGACCGCCCTGGTTGAAGCTGCCGGCCACGATCGAGCCTTCCAGATCGGCGCGGTTTGCGAGCGCCGCATAGGGGGCCAGGATGGAGCCGTGCGTCATACGGTTGACGTTCAGCCCGGTCGCGTCCGAGAAGTTCCAGATGATGTTGTCGTTCAGCGCCGCATTCAGGCCGCCGATCGAGTTGGCGTTCCAGTCATACTTGCCGTCACCGGTGATGTTGATGAGGATCGTCATCGCCGGGTCCGACACCTTCATGTCGAACTCGCCGAAGTTGAAAAGGCTGTCGGACATGTTGAAGACCGAATAGCCCTTGCCATTGTCGACGGCGTTGAAGGTCAGACGGCTGCCGAACACGCTGGTCGAGTTGCCGGCGGTGGCTTCCAGCCCGGCCAATTCCACCGAAAGCGCCTTCAGGTCGGCCGACAGCTGCGACTGTTCGGCGGTGAGGCCGGCAACCAGCGGCTGGGTGAAGCTGTCGCCCAGGTTGAATTGCGAGGAGGCGCCGTTCGAGTTGAAATTGCCTTCCTTCTTGCCGCCGGCCTGAATGGTCGAACCGTTCGAGCCGTTGATGTTCTTCGCAACGCCGCCGATCTTCACCGTCGCGCCCTGGGCGTTCAGGTTCACGCCGCTGTTCAGGCTGCCGCCCACGATCAGGCCGGGCTTGGAAGCGGCGTTGGTCCCGTTGTTCAGGTTGATGCCGTTGCCGGTCACATTGCCCACCACGGTCAGCGTAGCGCGCGACGAATCCGTCGCGCCCTGCGATCCGCGACCGGTGCCGAACGTGGAACCGTTGCTCAGGTTGCCGCCGACGAAGGTCTTGCCTTCGACATTGGAGCCGCCCTTCATGTCGCCCAGCACGATCAGGTTCACTTCGCGCATGGCTTGCAGGCCGGCGAGCGGGTCACCCACGGGAGCGGCTGCCATTGCAGGCATCGAAACGGTGGAAACGAGCGCGCTGGCAAACACGCCAGCAAGAAGGCGGGAGTTCATTTGCATCCTCATGTCGGGAGACGGCCTCTTGCCGCCACCAATCATGTGGATATTGACGGCCCGATTTTCCAGACCCTGCGAACGTTAACCAATGTTACGGCCGCTCTACAGGCGTAAAAACGCCCTGTTGCGACGCCGTGCTGCAACCCCTACTGCCCCGAAGCCGGCAAGCATAAGACCCCATGTCGCTGGTTCGGGAACTGAAGCGATTCCAATCTGTTCTGCGACGCGCACGGCAATTGCCCGCTGCACGTCGGTGGTTACATGGATGCCGTCGAAACTCAGATATCCGGTGCAGTCGATATTTGGCGATGGCGTCTCTCCAACCAGGCAGGGCGTCACGAAATCCAGTGTTGCCGGCAGGCCGAACTGGGTGGGATCGGCCAACAGATCGTTGAAGAAATCGAAATAGTCGAAGCGATAGAGGCTGGAGCCGAGCAGGTCGAAACCGGACTGCGCGGCATCCAGGCTGGAGTTGAGCAGACCCTGCAGGAACTGCCCTTCCACTTCGGTCGGGTTCGGCACGCCGGCGATCAGGATATGCTTGGCGCCAGCCGAGGCCAGCCCCAGCGCCACGCCGGTCATGTTCTGCACATAGGCGGTCTGCACCGCGGAAATGGCGGCCGCCTTGTCGGCGGGCGAAAGACCGGGATCAGCGCCGATCTCCTGAATGTAGTTCACATCATTGTTGCCGAAGTTCAGCACATAAAGCGCGCCGGCATCGACGGTCAGGCCGAAAGTCGCCAGATAGCCCTGATAGAAGGCGACCTGTGTCGGCAGGCCGGGGATGGTGCCCAGTGGCTGCACATCGTCGCCCGAAGCACGTGCGCCGCCGACGGCGAAATTGGTTGCGCCCAACGTGAAGGGCGGCGGCACCACCGCGGCGCCGACATTGAAGGCTTTGGTGGGCCTGCCGAAATTCGCATAGCCCAGATAATCGATCCAGGTCGGCCCGTCGGAGAAGCGGCCCTGCCAATAGCCCTGCGAGGCGGGCGCGAACGCGCCGCCGGTCGCCCGGTTCACAGCGCCCGCATCAACGAAACTGTCCCCGAAGATCACGAACTGCGATGGCGTGAACGCGGCCTCGGCAGCGGTCGGCAAGGCGACGACAAGCAGCGCCGATGCCAGCATGGCAAATCTCTTCATGCGCGATTCTCCCCCGAAACCCTCATCGGAGGCTCTCACTTTGCCTGGCACTCCGCAAGATGGTTAATCCTGATTCAGGAATGCCGCGGCCAATCCCCGGTCTGGTTACGCGCCCAGGTCGCCTGCCGCTTGGCATATTGGCGGGTGTCCAGCTTCCACCGCTCGATGGCCTCCGCTTCGGACAATTCACCCGCCAGCAGCGCCAGCAGCGGCGGCACGCCGATGGCGCGCATCACCGGCAGCGCCGGCGGCAGCCTGCGCGCGGCCAGCCGCTCCACTTCGGCCAGCGCGCCTGCCCTCCACATCGCCTCGATGCGGCTATCGATGCGCTGCACCAGCACGTCACGGGGAACCTCTACCACCAGCGGCTCCAGCTCCACCTCGTCCAGCAGGCCGCCCTGCGGAGAGGCCAGCTGCCAATCGGCCAGCGATCGGCCGGTGGAGCGGATCACCTCCAGCGCGCGGGCGTTGCGCTGGGTATCGTTGGCGTGAAGGCGCGAAGCCATGGCCGGATCCTCTGCCTCCAGTGCCGACCGCACATCCAGAAGCTGGCGAACATTTGCCCGGACTTCCTGGGATATCGGCGGAACGGCGGCGATGCCCTCCAGCAGCGTGCGCAGATAGAGGCCGGTGCCGCCGACGAGGATCGGCAGCAGCCCGGCCGCATGGGCGGCGGCGATTTCCGCGCGCGCCAGTTCGGCCCAGCGGGCGGCGGTGCAGGCCTCCGCGCCATCGATGGCGCCGAACAGGCGATGCGGGGCCTGCTGCATTTCCGCCGCGGAGGGCCGGGCCGAGAGGATGGAGAGGTCGGCATAGACCTGGCTGGCGTCGGCGTTGATGACCACGCCTCTCCGCTCAGCGGCCAGCTTCAGGGCCAGCGCCGACTTGCCGCTGGCGGTCGGGCCTGCAATGACGGCCAGCGGAGGCCTTAACCCTGACATGCTGATCTGCACCCTGATTTCACCCACCGGCTTGTCGCAGGCCGATATCGATGCCGCAAGCAATGCCCTCGGTTCGATGGGCGGAATCCTTTCCGCCGAAGTGGCGCTGGACCCGCCGTTTGCGACCGATCTGGTCGTGCGCGGGCTCAGCAAGTCTGCGGCTCGGACGTTGCTGGAGGCTCTGCCGGGCATCGATGTCGTCGTGCAGCCTGCCGGCGGCGTGCGGCGGAAAGGGCTGCTGGTGGCGGACATGGACTCCACGATGATCGGGCAGGAATGCATCGACGAACTGGCGGATTTCGCCGGAAAGAAGGCGGAGATCGCCGCGATTACCGAGCGCGCCATGCAAGGGGAACTGGACTTTGCCGAGGCGCTGGATGCGCGGGTTGCGGCTTTGGCGGGGCTGGAGGCGGATGCCATTCGGCAATGCCTGGAAGAGCGGATTTTCCTGACGCCGGGCGCCCGTACCTTGATCCAGACCATGAAGGGGCTTGGGGCGCGGACCGTGCTGATTTCGGGTGGGTTCACGGCTTTTACGGAGACGGTGGCTTCGTTGATCGGGTTTGACCGGCAGGTTGCGAACTTGCTCCATGTTGAGGCTGGCAGGCTGACCGGGACTGTCGGAAAGCCGATTGTGGATTCTGCGGTGAAGCGGACGACGCTGGTTGCGGAGCGGGAGGCTTTGGGATTGGCGGAGGAGGCGACGCTGGCAGTGGGCGATGGGGCGAACGACATTCCCATGCTGGAAGCTGCCGGGCTGGGCATTGCCTATCATGCGAAGCCCAAGGCAGCAGCGGCGGCCGACGCGGCCGTGCGCGTCGGCGACCTGACCAGCCTGCTATGGGCGCAGGGGATTCCCCGCTCGGAGTGGACTATCGACCAGTAGTTCCCTGGCGGATGAAGCCGCGGACGTCGTCCGTCAGCTTCACCAGATCGGCTTCACGGACGTACATCATGTGGCCGGCATCATAATAATGATATTGGATGCGGTCCTGCGGGATGCCGGTGCGCTGCAGCGAATATTCGGCGGCGAAGAAGGGCGTGGCGAAATCATACCAGCCCTGCCCCACGAAGACGCGAAGCCCTGAATTCTCGCGCAGCGCCTTGCCGATATTGGGGGCGAGGTTGAGATAGGCGTTGTCGTCGCGGCCGCCGATGCGCCAGTCCCAGTCGCTGACGCCGCCGATGGTGACATATTGCTTCGGCGTATCGAACTTCAGGTCTTCGCGGGCATAGGCGTTCATCGCCGCGGTATAGCTGGCATCGATGCCGTAGAAGCTGGGATCGTTGTCAGGCCCCTCGCCGGCGTTGTCGTAGTCCTTGCCGGTATAGCGGGAATCGAGGCGGCCGACGGTGACTCCGCGATCGCGCAGCAGCTCCTTGTAGAAGCGGTCGGGGACGACGCGGAGATCGGCTTTTTCCAGATAGTCTTCGGAAAGGCCGGTGTAACGGGCGAGCTGGGTGCGGATCTGCGCGCGTTCGGCGGCGGGGAGCTTCTGGCCCCTGGCGAGCGCGGTCAGATAGGGGCCGATTGCCCACTGCCGGGCTTCCTCGACGAAGGCGGCGACGTCTGCCGGCTTGTTGGCGACCTTGTTGTGATACCAGGCGGTGGCGGCCATCGAGGGCAGGTTCGTCACATAGACCAGCTCGTTGCCGGGCGCCTCTGAGCCGAGGGCGAAATCGAGCACGGTGGAGATGAGGATGATGCCGTTCAGGCCGACATCATTGTAGCTGCCCTCCAGCTCCTTCACGAGCGCAGCGGAGCGGGTGGTGCCATAGCTTTCGCCGCCGATATATTTCGGGCTGTTCCAGCGGTTGTTGGTGCTGAGCCATTTGCGGATGAACTGATCGATGGACTTGGCGTCTGCCGTGACGCCCCAGAAGGTCTTCGGATCGGTATCGCCCAGCGCGCGGGAGAAGCCGGTGCCGACGGGATCGATGAAGACGATATCGGTGACATCGAGCAGGCTGTGCGGGTTGGCGATGAGCGGATAGGGGGGCGCGCCGTCATCGCGGGCGTCGCTGGGGATGGCGACGCGCTTGGGACCGAAGGCGCCCATGTGCAGCCAGAGCGAGCCGGAGCCGGGGCCGCCGTTGTAGAGGAAGGTGACGGGGCGGTTCGTGTCCTTGCCGTCCTTTACATAGGCGGTCGAGAAGATGGCAGCGGTGGGCTTGCCCTTCGCGTCGGTCAGATAGGTCTCGCTGGCGGTGGCGGTGTAGCTGATCGACTTGCCGTTGAAGGTCCCGGAGTGCTTTGTCACCGAGACATTGGGCGGCGGGATTTCGGCAGGCGCTTCCTTGGCGGCATCGGCTTTCGCATCGGGTTTTCCCTGTGCGTGCAGCGGTGCGGTGGCAAAGGTGGCGGCGAGGCCGGCGGCGAAGATGGGTGCGACGAGTTTCTGGATCATATTGGCTGGATTGCACCGCCGCGCGCGCAGCGCAAGGCCCCATCGACTGATACCATTATGGTAATTGTTCCACGTGGAACAAATCCAACAATATTGGGCTGATTTTGTACAGGATCAAACGCTTGCACCCGACTGCGTAGGAGAAAGTTACAAGATTCCACCGTTTGCCTTGTATCTACGCCGATCCCATGGCTGATCTGTGTTGCCTACTTGCAGGCCGTATTCTCCGTGTTGTTACAGACAAGAATGGGACCCAGCACTGCCAGCCTTGCCTCGGCTTCTTCAAACGGAATCGGCGCCTTGTCGGTGTAGGGTTTGCCGCGATACGCATACTGAACGGTGTAGATATTTTTGTCGTCCCGCAGGACATAGATAAACGCCTGCTCGCCAACTTCTCCGGCAGCCGTCGGCGAACGGCCACAGCCCATGGTGACAAGCCTGACCTTTGCGTCGCCGAAGTCAGGCCGGTCTCCCAGATCCTTGAATACCGAGGGCGAGCAGCGGGCAGAGGGATCAAACTTGGAGCCGATCTGCTCCATGGTGACAGGAAGCGCGCCAACGTCATTCATCGCAACCACCGTGATCATCTGCTTCCAATCATGGACGGTTTGCCCATCCGGTACATACTCCGCCAGATACATATCCGCCGATCGCTGGATCGATCCTGGAACAAAGCCTCGGGGAATTTTAAGATTTACGAGCCGCCCGAAGAGCGTGGTTGGGATGCTCACAGACTTCACTTCCGAGGCCTTAGGATCGGCCCAGACGTCGCGGAACATCTTGGCCATCGCCTCGACTTCTCCCGGTGTAGACCCGGACTGCGCGCGAACAGGGGAAAGGCCGGCGACCATCGTGATGGCAGCGAACACAAACGCAAAACGGAACATCAATCCTCCGGACACAGGTACAACCTACAACCAGTTCGGCCTATGCGAAGACTATTGGCTAGGCCAGTGCCTTTTTCAGTAGTTCATTGACCACAGCCGGATTAGCCTTCCCGCCCGACGCCTTCATCACCTGCCCGACGAAGAAGCCGAAGAGCTTGTCCTTGCCTGAGCGGTATTCGGCCAGCTTGTCGGGGTTGGCTGCCAGCACTTCGGCGATGGCGGTTTCCAGTGCTCCGGTGTCGCTTACCTGCTTCAGGCCGCGGGCTTCGGCGATGTCGCCGGGGTTTTCGCGGGTTTCGAGCATGATCTCGAACACCTGCTTTGCCAGCGGGCCGGAGAGGGTGCCGTCTGCCATCAGGGCGAGGAGTTCGCCGCCTTGGGTGGGGGTTACAGGGCTGGCGCTGATGTCGAGATCCAGCTTGTTGAGGGCGCCGAAGAGGTCGCCTGTCATCCAGTTGGCGGCGCGTTCGGCTACGTCGATTTCCGGCTTGCCCTGCCGTCTGGCGCTGTCGGCCAGCAGCGTTTCGAACCAGCGGGCGTGTTCGGCGTCTGCGGTGAGGACGCCGGCGAGATAGGGGCTGAGGGCCAGTTCATTCTCATAGCGGGCGCGCTTGGCGGCCGGGAGTTCGGGGAGGCTCGCCTTGCATTCGGCGATGAATTCCTCGGTCAGTTCCAGCGGCAGCAAGTCCGGCTCCGGGAAATAGCGGTAGTCGTGCGCGTCTTCCTTGGAGCGGAGCGAGCGGGTTTCCTGGGTTTCGGGATCGAACAGGCGGGTTTCCTGACGGATTTGGCCGCCGGATTCCAGGATTTCGACTTGCCGCTTCGCCTCGGAGACGATGGCCTGCTGGATGAAGCGGATCGAGTTGACGTTCTTGATCTCGCACCGCGTGCCGAAGGGGGCGCCGGGCTTGCGGACGGAGACGTTGACGTCGGCCCGCATCGAGCCTTCCTGCATGTTGCCGTCGCAGGTGCCGATGGCGCGCAGGATGGAGCGGAGCTGGCCGACATAGGCGCCGGCCTCTTGCGGCGAGCGGATATCGGGCTTGGAGACGATTTCCATCAACGCCACGCCGGAGCGGTTGAGATCGACGTAGCTCATTGTCGGCGACAGGTCGTGGATGGACTTGCCGGCATCCTGCTCCAGGTGGATGCGCTCGATGCCGACGGTGGTTTTCTGGCCGTCGTCGGTTTCAACCTCGATTGCGCCCTCGCCCACGACGGGGTGCTGGAATTGCGAGATCTGGTAGCCCTGCGGCAGGTCGGCGTAGAAGTAGTTCTTACGGTCGAAGCGGCTCCAGCGGTTGATCGTGGCGCCGAGCGCGAGGCCGGTGCGGACGGCCTGGGCGACGCATTCGCCGTTCAGCACGGGAAGCATGCCGGGCATGGCGGCATCGACGAGGCTGACCTGGCTGTTTGGCTCTGCGCCGAATTCGGTGGCGGCGCCGGAGAAGAGCTTGGAATTGGACGTGACCTGGGCGTGGACTTCGAGCCCGATCACGAGTTCCCAGGGGCCGGTCTGGCCTTCGATGGTATAGGTGCCGGCGGGGCCGTCGGTGTAGGGGGTGGTCATGCGCGCGTAATGGCGCGCGGGCGGGCCGGAGGCAAGGTGCCTTAGGTGCGCAGGCGGGGCAGTTTGCCGGCGTTCAGCAGCGACAGCAGGCGCGGGGCGGTGCCGCGGAGCGCGAACGACATGGCGAAGGCGGCGGCGATGGCCAGAGGCGGCTGGATCAGGAAGATGAGCGGCAGCCACTGGGTATCGTCCGGGAGGACGTGCCCGAGCGCGCGGAATAGCAGGAAGTGTGAACAGAAGGCGAGGAAGATCACCGATTCGACGCGGGCGATGCGGCTGTAGGCGCCGGAACGCTGCAGGGCGAGGCAGGCCATCCAGACCAGCCAGGCGACGGCGAAGCGGGCGCTGTTGGAGAGGAGCTGGATGAAGAGATCGTGGCTGCCCGCCTTCTGCGGAAGGGGAAGCCAAACGCGCAGGGTGCAGATGATCAGCACCACCGCCGCCACCCAGGTGGGCCAATCCAGCCGCACCTTGCGCGGAACCTGCCAGTGGAGCGCGAAACCGATGCCGACAAGATAGAAGAGCAGCAGCTGCGGGCGGAGGATGATCGGCTGTTCGGGGTGAAAAATGGCGAAGGCGGCTGCCAGCGCCAGCACCGGCCAGGGGGCGAGTTGCATCAACCGGATGAGGATTGGCGACAGCAGGGCGCAGACGAACATGTCCCGCAGGAAGGCGAGCGGGAGGGTTGCTGGACGGCCGGTGAGGGCGAAGATGCTGTTATACCAGGGTTCTTCGATCACATAATCGGGCAGGTGGCCGCCAAACAGCGTGACCGCACCCCAGATCATCAGCAGCAGCGCGCCGTTCCATAGCCACATCGGCACCAGCAGCGTGCGCGCCTTGTCGGCGACGACTTCGCGCCAGTTCCTGCGGCGATAGCCGGCGGTGACGAGCAGGTAGCCCGAGATGATCGTGAGCAGCGGAACTGAGGAGCGGCCAAGAACATCGACCAGCAGGTGGACCACTGTACCGAAGGAGCCGGTGAAGGCGTCGTCTGGGGATTCAGCCGCGCCGGCCCAGGCGTGAACGTACATCATGAAGAAAATCGCCACGGCGCGGGAGACGACAATCGCGCGCATGGCGGACGGGTCCATGGCGACTGCCGGGGGCGGCGCGGTGAAATCGGGGACGCGAGTTTGGATTTCCGCGTAGCCGTCGGCTACCGAAAAGCTTCCCTCTGGCACAGTGGCCAGCCGTTCAGACCGATTATACCGTTGCCCGGCCATAGACCTTGCCCATTGAGTCTAGCTTGCCCCCGCATATTCGACGGAAACAAGGTTAACGCATTGGGCCGGTCTAAGCTACCACCAATGTTGCGGTGCAGCAGTGAACCCGGCGCGGCATTCCAACGCATGGCCGGCATCCAGCACGCCCTGCTCGTCCAGCGGTTTGCCGATGATCTGCAGGCCGAGCGGCAAGCCTTGTGAATCGAGGCCGGCCGGAATCGACATCGCCGGGAGGCCTGCGAGCGAGGCGGGGACGGTGAAAACGTCGTTCAGGTACATGGCGATCGGGTCGGCGGACTTGGCGCCGAGGCCGAAGGCGGCGGTGGGGGCCGTGGGGGTGAGCAGCAGGTCGCAGCTTTCCCAGGCGCGCTCGAAATCCTGCGCGATGAGGGCGCGGACCTTTTGCGCCTTCAGATAATAGGCGTCGTAGTAGCCGGCGGAGAGGACGTAGGTGCCGATCATGATGCGGCGCTTTACCTCGCCGCCGAAGCCGGCTCCGCGGGTGGCCTCGTACATGTCGTTCAGGCTGCCGCCGGGGGGCGTGACGCGCTGGCCGTAGCGAACGCCGTCATAGCGGGCGAGGTTGGAGGAGGCCTCTGCCGGGGCGACGATATAGTAAGTGGGGAGTGCTTCCCTGGTGTGGGGGAGCGAGACTTCGACGATTTCGGCGCCGGCGTCCTTTGCCCAGTCTATGCCCTGTTGCCACAGCGCTTCGAGCTGCGGGTCCATGCCCTCCACGCGATATTCGCGCGGGATGCCGATGCGCTTGCCCTTGAGACTGCCGTTCAGCGCTGCCGCCCATTGCGGGACCGGGGCGTTGATGGAGGTGGAATCCTTGGGGTCGTAGCCGGACATCGCCTCCAGCATGATGGCGCAGTCGCGGACGTCGCGGGCCATGGCGCCGGGCTGATCGAGCGAGGAGGCGAAGGCGATGACGCCCCAGCGCGAGCAGCGGCCGTAGGTGGGCTTGATGCCGGCGATGCCGGTGAAGGCGGCGGGCTGGCGGATGGAGCCTCCCGTGTCGGTGCCGGTGGCGGCCGCGCAGAGCCGGGCGGAGACAGCGGCGGACGAGCCGCCGGAGGAGCCGCCGGGGACGAGGTTTTCGCTGGAACCATCCGCGCGCCAGGGCGAGATGACCGGGCCGTAGGCGCTGGTTTCGTTGGAGCTGCCCATGGCGAATTCGTCTAGGTTCAGCTTGCCGAGCATGGCGGCGCCGGCTGCGAACAGCTTTTCGGTGACTGTGCTGTCGTAGCGGGGCTTGAAGCCTTGCAGGATCTTGCTGGCGGCGGTGGTTTCGACGCCCTTGGTGCAGAAGAGATCCTTGATGCCGAGCGGGATGCCGGCGAGCGGGCCTGCGGTGCCGGCCTTGAGGGCGGCGTCTGCGGCGTCTGCGGCGGCGAGGGCGTGATCGGGGGTTTCGACCAGGAAGGCGTTCAGTGGGCGCGCGGCTTCGACGGCGCTGACGTGCGCGGAGACGAGTTCGCGGGCGGAGAATTCGCCGGCGGCGAGGCCGGACTGCATCTTGGCGAGCGAGAGATCGGTGAGGGCGGACACTATTCGATCACCTTCGGGACGGCGAAGAAGCCGTGCGCGGCCTCCGGGGCATTGGCGAGGACATCTTCGGCGATGTTGCCATCGGTGACGACATCGGCGCGCCATTCGCGGGTGATCGGCATCACCGCGTTCATCGGCTGGGTGTTGCCGGTTTCGACCGCCTGCAGCTGATCGATCCAGCCGAGGATATTGTTGAGCTCGCGCGTCATCTTCGCGCCCTCTTCCGGCGCCAGTTTCAGGCGCGCGAGACCCGCTACGCGGGCTACCATCTTGTCGTCTACTGCCATGGGAGGAGCGCCTAGCAGCGCGGGTGGGTTGGGGCAATTGGGGTTTGGGGTGTGAAGGGCGGAGGGGGATTGAGATTTTGTTGTCGCGGGGGAACGCTTCCGAAGTTTCGCGCCCCCCCTTTTCCGCGAGCTGCCCTTTGGTAGGAGTTGTCGGGGGTGATTTGGCGTTCTGTCCTCAGATTTTCAAACTGCGCCGCATCGCTTGAGTGACGCGCTGACCCGTGTCATCTTGTTTGTGGCTTTGGCGGAGAGTGCAGAGTGCGTATCTTCTTGACGTTGATGTTGTTCAGTATAATCACGTTTCCAGCGCATGGTCAGTCTGCAAGACCAATTCGCATTTCTCACTCGGGCAGCGATAATATCGGCCAAATTTTGGCCTTTCAGCTACGCGAACAAATCGCGTCCTCAAAAACACTTCGCCCTGCCGGCGAGCACGACTATCCGCGGTTCGAAATAGTGTTTGTAACAATGAATCCGGACAATGATCGATCCACGCAAACGATATACAGTGCAACTTTAATTTTGTCTCCAAAGGATGGAGAATTGAAGTTTTTTGCGAGTTCTTGGGTCGGCGTTTGCGGGAGCTCTCGGACAAAAGAGTGCGCAACCGGAATTATTGCTGGAGCTCAAAGTTTTCTGGAAGAGTAGTCAAGAGTTTCGAAATTCTGAGAATTCTGGCGACGATACAACATTTCCACATGAATCAAGTTTGGTAGTTTATACAAATGACGGCCGACGCGTTGCGAATACATGTGACCATGCGAGTGAGTGAGCGATGCAGTTTGTCCATGACGCACACGACTGACTTGCTTCCCTAGGCCACAATCAGGCTATATGCTTGCTGCCGTCCCGTTTGCCGATGAAGATGATTGGGCGGGTGCCGGGTGGTTGGACGTGCAATTCCAGCTTGCCTCCGGTGGCTTCGATGAAGCGGCAGAGGGCGGAGAGGTAGACGTCGGTTTGGCGCTCGAAATTCCTTTGCTCCGCGATCGAGAAGCGCCGAAGCTGTTGCGCATCCTGCTACCAGCCCAGTTCCGCGTGCGATCCCAAGCGTACCAGTTGCAATGTCTCGTCGTCGGGCTTGCGGTAGATGAGCACCAGATCCGGCTTGATGTGGCAATCCCGGTGGTCGCGCCAGTCTCCGGTGAGGGCGTGATCGCGGTGACGCGGTTCGAGTGGTGCGTCATCTGCCAGCAGAACGATCACCGGGAACAGGTCGTCGTCCAACGTTGCGCGATGCTGGCCTTTCTTCTCCCTCTTGTAGTCGCGCTTGAATTGTCCGGTGCGTTCAATCGTCCGCATTAAGATCGGACATCAGGTCGGCGATCGAGCCGACGCGCTTGGCCTTGCCTTCCCGCGCTTCCTTCATTGCCGCAATCGTGGTGGCGTTGGGCGTCAGCGGTTCGAACGGCAAGGCCTTGTCGCGGGCGACGCGGATGAGCATCAGGCGCACGGCATCCGACACGGTCAGCCCCATGGCGGCGAGCACGGTCGCGGCTTCGTCCTTCACGGTTCCATCGATTCGGGTCTGGACTAGGGCATTGGCAGCCATGGGATTCCTTTCTGCATTACATTGTAATTCACGAAGAGGGAGTTTTCAATGTGCTGATCAGTCTCCGGGCGGCCCTACATAGTCCGCACCGTATACTGCCTTGCGGATGTCGGTGTGGAGGGTGCCGTCGAAGGGGATTACCTGGACGAAGAAGACTGTGGCGAGGTGGTTGGCTGGGTCTACCCAGAATAGGGTGGAGGCCATGCCGTCCCAGAAATATTCGCCTGTTGCGCCCCGGTTTTCGCCGGGTTTGGGTTGGCGGTCTCTTACGGCGAAGTCGAAGCCGAAGGCGCCTCCTGCCTTGCCTGGCATCCATTGTCGGTCGGTGATCGCCGGGTCGAGCTGGTTGGTGGACATCTGGTGGACGGTGGAGGGTTTGAGGATGCGGGCGCCTTCCAGTTCGCCGCCGTTCAGGAGCATTCTCGCGAAGCGCATATAGTCGTCTATGGGGGCGACCAGGCCTGCGCCGCCCATGGTCATTTTCGCGCCGGGGAAGTTCATCGCGCGGAGTTGCGCGTCTGGCCAGCGGGTGAGTTTGCCATCTGCGCCCTTGGTGTAGGCGATGGCGAGGCGCGGCAGGCGGTCCATTGGCTGGTGCCATGCCGTTTCGGTCATCTTCAGCGGGCTGGTGATGTTTTTCGCGACATAGTCGGCAAACGGCATGCCGCTGAGTTTTTCGACGAGGAGCGCCTGCACGTCGACCGCGGCGCTGTAGTGCCAGATGGTGCCGGGATCGGCGACCAGCGGGACGGTGGCGAGTTTCGTGCCGAATTCGGACAGGCTGTTGGTGAGCGCCAGCGGGTCGGCCTTTACGAAGGCTGCCTCTGCGGCGCTGGGGCCGGGGCCATAGGCAAAGCCCGCCGTGTGGCGGAGGATGTCGCGGACGGTGATCTGGCGTTTGGCGGGGCGCCAGACGGGGTTGCCCTGCGCGTCGGTTCCGTTCTGCACCTGCATGTTTGCGAATTCGGGGAGGTAGGTGGCGAGCGGGTCGTCGAGCTTGAACTTGCCCTGTTCCCAGAGCTGCATCAGGGCGACGCCGGTGACCGGCTTCGTCATGGAATAGATCTGGACCAGCGTGTCGCGGCTCCAGGGGCGGTTGGCTTCGCGGTCTGCGAGGCCGGTTTGCCCGTAATAGACTTCGCGGCCGTCCTTCCAGACGAGGGCTGCGGCACCGGTGGCCCGGCCAGTTTTGACCATATCGGCTAGGGCTGCGTCTATGCGGGCCTTGTTCAGCTGGACCTGTTCGGTGGGAGCCGGCGGGCGGGCCTGTGCGGCGGGCGCGGCGGCGAGGACGGCACAGGCGGCCAGAAGTACGGCCCAGCGCTTGTTCGGATTTGTCACTTGCCCTCCCCGGGGTTGTTGCGTGAAGCTTGTGTATGGAACAGCGACTCTCGATCGTCACCCTGGGAACTTCCGATCTGGGGCGGGCGACCGCCTTCTGGGAGGCGATGGGGCTGGAGCGGAAGGGGAAATATGGCGGCGTCGCCTTTTTTCAGCTGAACGGCGTGGCGCTGGCGATCTATCCGTTCGAGAAGCTGGCGGAGGATTGCGGGCTGCCGGGCGGGGTTCCGGCCGGGGGCGTGACGATTGCCTATAATACGCGGAGCGAGGCCGAGGTGGATGCCGTGCTGGCGGAGGCCGTGGCCGCCGGGGGCAAGCTGCAGGTGGCGGCGCACAAGGCCTTCTGGGGCGGCTATTCGGGCTATTTTCTGGACCCGGACGGGCATCCGTGGGAGGTGGCCTATAACCCGTTCTTTGAGCTGGGGCTGGATGGAGAGGTTATTTTGCCCGCTTGAATATACGGCACGACTTCCAAATTGATCGTTGGGACTGTATTTCCTTAATATAGGAAATATCTATACCTTTCATCTTGCTTGATATTATCCATTCTCCCAATTGATCAGAAATCATTTTATATCCGGGCATATCTCGCACGCCCTCCCAAATTTGCATGTCTCCTATCAATTGTTTTGATAGAACTATATTGTCCAGATTTCTATTTTCCGGGTACCGACGGGATTTGTATTGATCGGATAATATGCTTTGATCGACGTCTATTGTATCTGCACGGTTTGCCACATTCAACAAATAGTATGGCGTTTGTAATTCATTGCCGTCTGGGCCCAGTACTGCAGGGCCACGTTTCCGCTGCACTGTAAACGGGAACAGCTGGTGACGATTGGGCTCAAGCTCTTCAATCTTGTCGCGAACCCTTTGACTGACCGCCATCCAAGTCTGGACTACGATGAAGTCGGTCATCCGCTTGCGCCCTGTCTCCGGCGCCGCCATCGAGGGCATGTCGGCCGGGTCGTAGAGCTTCAGCTCCCCGCTATTAAAAAAGGCCGAATGGAAGTGCTGATCCTGGACAAACTTTACCGGGCATTGCCAGCGGTAGTCGCTCGTTATCTTGATATGGTACGCCATACTCGACCTTGCTTATCCGACACACGCCGTCGCTTTTTACGAACGATATACGACTATTTGCACCAGACAAGCCAATTGATATAGTTTTCAGGCTGCTTGGGCGGCCATTTTCTGCAGGGCGATTGCGAGGCGTTCGGGTTCCTGGGCGCCCATTATGAGGCCTTTTTCGGCGAGGATCATGGCGGGGACGCCGGTTATACCCATTTCCTGCCAGCGTTGTTCGAGAGCCCGGACTGCGGGAGCGTAGCGTTGGTCGTTCAGGATTTCCTCTGCTTCGGCGCGGTTGAGGCCGGCTTTTTCGACGGCGGCGAGCAGGATCTCGCGGTCGGAGATGTCTTCGCTGCGGCTGAAATAGGCGTCGAAGAGGGCGAGTTTGAGCGCTGTCTGCTTCTCCGTGTCTTTCGCCCAGTGCAGGAGCTGGTGGGCGTCGAAGCTGTTGTAGATGCGCTTGTCTGGCGAGCGGTCGAACGCGATGCCGAGCGGGCGGGCGATGGAGTCCATGTGGCTGCGGCTGGTGGCGGATTGTTCGCGGGTGGCGCCGTATTTGCGGGCGATATGTTCCGCGACGTCTTCGCCTTCGGGAGCCATTTGCGGGTTCAGCTCGAACGGATGCCAGCGGATGTCGGCCTGAAGGCCGGCGATTTCGAGCGCCTTTTCGAGCTGGCGGTAGCCGATCAGGCACCAGGGGCAGACGACGTCGGAGATGATGTCTACCTTGATGGCCATGGGTTCGCTCCGCTGATTGAGAATGGCGCATATTCGCGCTAGGGGGCCGCGATGTCCACACAGCCTGCCGCCCGGCCGGGGGGAATCCCCGACCGAAGAACCTTTGCCATCATTTCGCACCCCGATGCCGGGAAGACGACGCTGACCGAGCGGTTGCTGCTGGCGGGCGGCGCCATCCATGCGGCGGGCGAAGTGAAGGCGCGCGGGGCGGCGCGGCGGGCGCGGTCGGACTGGATGAAGATCGAGCAGCAGCGTGGAATTTCCGTCACTTCCTCGGTGATGACGTTCGAGCGGGACGGCTTGCTGTTCAACCTGCTGGATACGCCGGGGCACGAGGATTTTTCCGAGGATACCTATCGCACGCTGACCGCCGTCGATTCGGCGGTGATGGTGATCGATGCGGCGAAGGGCATCGAGGCGCAGACTTTGAAGCTGTTCGAGGTGTGTCGCCTGAGGAACGTGCCGATCATCACCTTTGTGAACAAGGTGGACCGCGAGGGGAAATCGCCGTTCGAGCTGCTGGACGAGATTGCCGACAAGCTCGCGCTCGACGTGTGCCCGATGAGCTGGCCGGTGGGACTGGGGGGCGAGTTCGAGGGGCTGTGGGATATCGAGCGGCAGCGCTTGCAGCGGCCGGATGGGTCGCTGGTGGCCGGACCGCTGGAACCTCTGGTTTCGGGGCCGATTTACGAGCGGGTATCGGAAGAGCTGGAGCTGGCGGAGATGGGCTATCCGGCGTTTGATGCGGCCGCCTATCGGCATGGGGATCTGACGCCGGTCTATTTTGGCTCGGCTTTGCGCGAGATTGGCGTGGAGCCTTTGATCGAGGCTTTGGCGCGCTTTGCGCCGGGGCCGCGTCCGCAGCCGGCTGAGCCTCAGCCGATCGATCCGGGTTCGCCGACGGTGACGGGGTTCATCTTCAAGGTGCAGGCGAACATGAACCCGATGCACCGGGACCGGGTGGCCTTCATGCGGCTGTGTTCGGGGAAGTTCAAACGCGGGATGCGGCTGAATCAGGTGGGGCGTGGCAAGCAGATCGCCGTGCATTCGCCGGTGCTGTTCTTTGCGCGCGACCGGGAGGTGGCGGACGAAGCCTTTCCCGGCGACATCATCGGCATTCCGAACCATGGGACGCTGCGGGTGGGCGATACGCTGACCGACGGGCCGGACGTGACGATCACCGGGCTGCCGAACTTTGCGCCGGAAATCCTGCGGCGCGTGGCGCTGAAGGACCCGACCAAGACCAAGCAGCTGAAGAAGGCGCTGGACGACATGGCCGAGGAGGGCGTGATCCAGGTGTTCGTGCCGCAGATCGGGGCGCAGACTGTGGTCGGCGTGGTGGGGCAGCTGCAGCTGGAAGTGCTGATTTCGCGGCTGGAAGTGGAATATAAGGTGGAGGCCGGGTTGGAGGCTTCGCCCTATGATACCGCGCGCTGGGTGGCTTCGGATGATGCGGCGGCGGTGCGCAAGCTGACCGAGGAGCATCGCAGCCAGATCGCGAGCGACCGCGATGGCTTCCCGGTGTTCATGGCGAAGGACATGTGGGACCTGAATTATATTCAGGGCCGGCATCCGGCGGTGCGGTTTTCGGCCACGCGGGAGCGGAACTAGCGCCCGTCGAGTTTTCGCCCTGCCCCCACCGCCACATAGAGCAGCGGGACTGCCAGCACCCAGATTATCGCCTTGGCGGTCAGCTGGCCGCCGATCACCGGCAGCAGCGGAAATTTGCCGAGGAAGGCGATGGTGACGAAGATCAGCGTATCCACCGTCTGCGCGACGAGCGCCGCCACGGTTGCGCGAAGCCACAGCATGTGGCCGCCCGGCTGGCCGCGCATCCAGGTGAAGATGGTGACATCCAGAGTCTGCGAGATGCCATAGGCGACGATGCCGGCGAGGATCAGGCGCATCGACGAGCCGAACACCTCCTCGGCGACGGCCTGCCCGCCCCAGCCCTGCGCCGGGGGTAGCGCCAGCACCAGTTGCATCAGGCCGATGGAGACGAGCAGCGGCACGAAGCCCATGAACACCATGCGCTGGGCGACGGCGCGGCCGTGCAGTTCGGCCGTGGCGTTGGTGATGACGATGGCCAGCAGGAAGCCGAAGACTCCGCCTGGCACGGCCAGCGGGCCGATATCGAAGATGGGGCCGAGCTTGATGAGCTTGAAGCCGAGCACGCCGGCTACGACGAGCAGGCCGCCATAGAGCACCGCAAATTGCTGCAGCGAGGCTGCGGGCTTCGGTTGTGCGTCTTCGCTCATGCGTCTACCTGCTTCATGCGATCGCCTAACATATAGAAACGTGCCGTCAGCCCGCCGCCCGAGACGAGGCTGGCGATGATGACGGCCCAGATGATTCCGTCCAGCCCCCGGCCCTGTTGAATTGCCAGCCACCAGGCCAGCGGGATCATCACCACGACATAGGAAATGAAGTGCATGCCCGTGGGCCACCAGATGTCGCCGCGTGCGCGCAGCGCATTGGAGGCGACGACCTGTGCGCCGTCGGCCATGAAGAAGAGACAGGAGAGGAGGAGCGCGCTGCCGGTCATGGCCAGCAGCTTCGGATCGCTGGTGTAGGCGCGCCCGACGAGGCCGGCATCGAGGAAGACGATGACGGAGAGCAGCAGCAGCACGACCATCGCAAGGCGCATGCCCATGCCGAAGGCGCGCTTGACCGAGGTGACGCTGTTCGCGCCGACCGAACGGGAGACAAGGACTGCGGTGGCCGCGGCAATGCCCATCGGCACCATGAAGACGGCGGCGGCGACGTTCGTCACCACCGCCCATCCCGCGACGACGAGGACGCCGAGCTGGGCGGCGATGAAGTTCATGCCGGAGAAGCTGCCCGCCTCGATCGCGTAGGAGAGGCCCGAGGCATAGCCGATGCGGCGCTGCTCCTGTGACTCGGCGGGGTTGGGCGGGCTCTTGCGGAAGACGCCGACTTCGTGCGCGACCGGCCAGCGCCAGATGAACCAGCCGAGCATCGCCATCAGGCAGATGCGGGCGACCAGCGTGACCCAGCCGGCGGCGACCGCGCCCGAGACCGGGAAGGGCGAGGTGCCGGGGATGACCCACAACGCGAGCACGAGGTTGATGCCGTTGGCGATCCACATCACGACCATCGGCACCTTGGGCTTGCCGTGCGCCTCCAGCCAGAACCACATGGAATCGGCGACGAGATAGGGCGTGAGGCTGAGCGAGAAGACGATGAGAGCAGCCGATGCCCCGGCCGCCAGCGATGGGGTGAGGCCGATGTGCTGCAGCGCCCAAGGCCCCAGCAGGATGAGGGCGACAGTGGAGGCAAGGCCGATCTTCACCGCGTAGGAAATGCCGCGGCGGAGGACGGCGCCGGTTTGCTCGGGCGTGCCGGCGCCGATGTGGCGGGCGGTGAGCACCTGCACGCCAAGCAGCAGGCCGATGCCGGCGACCAGCACGGTGACGGTGGGCGCCCAACCGAGCGAGTGATACCCGAGCTCGGTTGCGCTATACTGGCCGACGACGATGGCATCGGTGATGCCCATCGCCATGATGCCGAGGCGCGAGAGGACGTTCGGCCCGGCCAGGCGCAGCAGCTCGGCGTAGCTCCCTTCGGGGGCTCCGCTGAGGGCATGTTCTTGGGGTTTCACTGCTGCGTCCATCGCGGGCCCATAGCGAGCTTCGCCGGTTGCGAAAAGCGGGGGCGCCCTCTAGCACGGCGGCTCTTTTCCCCGATTCCCCCAAAACCCTCCCAATCCCCCTCAGGAACAAGGACCGCCATGTCGACCGCCAACGTCCACGCCGAGCAGCTGAAACTCTTTATTGAGCGCATCGAATCGCTGGAGGAAGAAAAGCGTGGGATCGCCGACGACATCAAAGGGGTCTATGCGGAGGCCAAGTCGAACGGCTATGATGTGAAGACCATGCGGGCCATCATTCGCCTGCGCCGGATGGACAGCAATGCCCGGGCGGAAATGGAAGCCCTGCTGGAAACCTACATGTCGGCGCTCGGGCTGACACTCTGATCGCCGACCCCTTTGATGGGAGGCGACAAGATGACTGCGGCGCTGGAAGTGTGGCGCGCCGCGGCCTGACCCCTAATTGAGGGGGCTGGCGGAACGGCGTTTTCCGGGTCTATCGTGGTGGAATGAAGGCGACATTCACCCTGAACGGCGCTGCGCACAGCGCCGATGCTCCGGCGGAAACGCTGCTGAGCGAGTATCTGCGCGACTGGCTGGGGCTGACCGGCACGCATATCGGCTGCGACACCAGCCAGTGTGGAGCCTGCAACGTGCTGGTGGATGGCGAGAGCGCCAAGGCCTGCACGCTGCTGGTGGCGACGCTGGATGGGGCGCGGGTGACAAGCATCGAGGGGCTGGGGACGCCCGAACATCTGCATCCGATGCAGGCGGCATTCCGCAAGGCACATGCGCTGCAGTGCGGGTTCTGCACGCCGGGGATGGTGATTGCCGGCATTGCCATCGCGGAGCGGCATGGGGCCGATGTTTCCGAGGAGACCATCCGCCACGAGCTGGAAGGCAATCTGTGCCGCTGCACCGGGTATCAGAATATTGTCGAGGCAATCCGCATCGGCGCGCGCGAGATGCACGCTGCTGCAGGCGAGACGGAGTGAGCCATATGCTGAACTGTGAGACGGAGTAACGCCGATGCATCCGTTCGAGCTGGTTCGGCCGGCAAGTATTGCTGCCGCGACTGACGCCTTTCAGGGCGATGCGGCGTTTCTGGCTGGTGGGCATACGCTGATCCCGGCGATGAAATCGCGGCTGCGGGCTGTGGAGCGGCTGGTGGACCTGACCGCCATCCCCGGCCTGTCGGGGATTGCTGTCGAGGGTGATCGGCTGTGGGTGGGGGCGACCGCGCGGCATGCGGCGGTGGCTTCTTCAGCGGTGGTGAAGGAGGCGATTCCGGGGTTGGCGGCTTTGGCGCAGCTGATCGGCGATCCGCAGGTGCGGAACCGGGGGACTTTGGGCGGATCGGTTGCGAACAACGATCCGGCGGCCGACTATCCGGCGGCGCTGGTGGCGCTGGATGCCGTGGTGGAGACGAGCCAGGGGACGCATGCGGCCGACGATTTCTTTCAGGGGATGTTTGCCACGGCGCTGGCGGATGGCGAGATCGTGACGCGGGTCGGGTTCCGCATCCCCGAGGCGAGTGCCTATGCCAAGCACCGGCATCCGGCGAGCCGCTATGCGCTGGCGGGGGTGTATGTGGCGCGCTTTGCCGAGGGGGTCCGGGTGGCGGTGACCGGCGCGACGACAGGCGTGGTGCGCTGGCCCCAGGCGGAGGCGGCTGTTGCTGGTGGGGCTAGCCTCGCCGGGATGGCGCTGGAGTCGGACGAGCTTTCCTCTGACATCCATGCCGGGCCGGAATATCGTGGGCATCTGGCGGGCGTGATGCTGCGGCAGGCAGTGGAGAAACTGGCATGATCATTTCGACAACTCCCACGCTGGAGGGGCGGCCGGTGCGCGAATATCTGGGCATTGTCGCCGGGGAGACGATTGTGGGCGCCAATGTGGTCAGGGATTTCTTTGCCTCCATCACCGACGTGATCGGCGGCCGGGCTGGCGCCTATGAGGAAGTGCTGGGCCGGGCGCGCGCCGAGGCGCTGGAAGAGATGAGCGACCGGGCGCACGATCTGGGTGGCAATGCCGTGGTGGGTGTGCATCTGAGCTATGAGGCGGTGGGGCAGACCGGATCGATGCTGATGGTTACCGCCACCGGGACTGCGGTGAAGGTCTAGCCAATCGGGCCTTCGCTGGCTAAGGCGCGCGCATGGCAGGACATTCCAAATTCAAGAACATCATGCACCGCAAGGGTGCGCAGGATGCTAAGCGCTCGAAGGTGTTTTCCAAGCTGGCGCGTGAAATCACCACGGCGGCGAAGGGCGGCAATGCCGATCCGGCGTTCAACCCCCGTTTGCGGGCGGTGATCGCGGCGGCGAAGGCCGTTTCGATGCCGAAGGACAATATCGACCGGGCGCTGAAGAAGGCCGAAGGCGGCGACGCGGAGAATTACGAGGAAATCCGTTACGAGGGCTTTGGCCCGGGCGGGGTTTCGGTGATCGTCGAGGCGCTGACCGACAACCGCAACCGCACGGCTACCGATGTGCGCACGGCCTTTTCGAAGAATGGCGGCAATGTCGGCTCTTCCGGATCGGTTTCGCACGGGTTCGAGCGGCTGGGGCTGATTACCTATCCGGCGAGCGCCGGCGATGCCGACAAGGTGTTTGAAGCGGCGCTGGAAGCCGGTGCCGACGATGTGGAATCGGGCGAGGACGAGCACGAGATCTGGACCGCGCCCGACGCGCTGCACGAAGTGGCGAAGGCGCTGGAAGCGACTTTGGGCGAATCGTCTGGTGCCAAGCTTGCCTGGCGGCCGAAGGAATGGACCGAGGTTGGCCCCGATACCGTGCAGCAGCTGCTGAAGATGATCGACACGCTGGAAGACCTGGACGATGTTCAGAATGTCTATGGCAATTACGACGTGCCGGACGAGGTGCTGGCAAACCTGTGAGAAAAAATGGGCCTGTGATCCGCATCATCGGCCTTGACCCGAGCCTGTCGCGAACCGGCTGGGGCCTGATCGAGGCCGAGGGGAACCGGCTGGTGCATGTGGCGCACGGGGCGATTGCGACAAAGGCCGGAGAACCGCTGACGGCCCGGCTGGGGGTGCTGCACGCGGCCCTGTGCGCGGTTCTGGCCGCGCATGGCCCGCAGGAGGCGGCCGTCGAGGAAGTGTTCGTCAACAAGAACCCGCAGAGCACGTTGAAGCTGGGGCAGGCGCGGGGCGTGGTGCTGCTGGCGGTGGCGCATCTGCCGGTGGCAGAGCATGCGACGCGGCTGGTGAAGAAGGCCATCGTCGGCACCGGGGCGGCGGAAAAGGCGCAGGTGATGGCGATGGTGCAGCGGCTGTTGCCGGGGTGCGGGCCGCTGGGCGAGGATGAGGCGGATGCGCTGGCGGTGGCGATTGCGCATGCGCATTTGCGGACGGCGGCAAGGATCGCAGCGGCATGATCGCGTCGCTCAAGGGCTTTGCACAGCATGTTGGCGCCGATCATGTGGTGATCGAGGTCGCCGGCGTGGGCTATCTGGTGCAGGTGTCGGCGCGGATAGCGGACCGCTTGCGGGCGCAGCCGATCGGCGATGTGAACATCGGCGATATTGCCGCCGGGCGGCCGCAGCCGGTGTTCCTGTTTATCGAGACGCAGGTGCGCGAAGATTCGATCACCCTGTTCGGCTTCCTGACGGCAGCCGAGCGGGAGTGGTTTCGCAAGCTGACCAGCGTGCAGGGCGTTGGCGGCAAGGTGGGGTTGGCGATCCTGGGCGCCGTGCCGGTGGAGGATCTGGCGCGCGTGGTGACGCTGGAGGACAAGGCGATGATCGCCCGCGCCAATGGGGTCGGCCCGCGGCTGGCGGCGCGCATCGTGACAGAGTTGAAGGGCAAGGATCTGCCCGGAGCCGGAACGGAGCTGGCGGCTGCAGCGGCGGTTTTGGCGGCGCCGGTGGCTTCGGCCGCATCGGACGCCGTTTCGGCGCTGGAGAATCTGGGTTTCCGCGCTCCGGAGGCTGCACGCGCTGTTGCCGAGGCGCAGCGCGAGCTGGGCGAACTGGCGACGCCGGCGCTTATCCGCGAGGCGCTGAAGCGGGCAAGTCGCTAGGCGGGCTTTTCTCAGCTCGGAAGAGGTCCCATTCGTCCACAACCCGGCCGTCGGGCAGGTGGCAATAGCCGCGCTGGCCGTTGGCTTCGGTGCGGATTTCGCTCTTGCCGCCCTTTTCGACGCAATAGACCGATGCCGGGTTGGCGAGGCCAACCGCTGGCGTTTCGGGCGGTTTTTCCGCCGGCTTCGGGGAGCAGGCGGCGAGCAGCAGCACGGCCGGAAGCGCGTATTTCATCCTATCCTCCCCAGACATCGCGATAGAGACGCAGCAGGTTGCCGCCGAGCAGCTTTTCCAGTTTTGCCTGTCCGTGGCCGCGGGCGGCCAGGGCTTCGGTCAGGTGCTGGAAGCGGTCGATGCGATTGAGGTCCATCACCAGCGGGAAGACGTCCGGGCCTTCGCCGGGGGCGGCGAAGCCCATTTTGGTGCGATATGCATTGTCCTCGCGGGCGGCCTTGCGGGCTTCGTCGTCGATTACGCGGGGGAGTGGGCCGTTGTCGGTGCCGATGCCTACATGATCCTCGCCGCACACCTTCCACGCATGTTCGATGTGGGTGACGACATCGGCGGTGGTGGGCTGCGAACTGGCGACGAGGAAGGGCATGAAATAGATGCCCACCACGCCGCCCTTGTCGGCGACGGCCTTCATGTCTGCGTCGAAGACGTTGCGGGGATTGTCGTGCAGGTCGCGGCAGCCGGTGTGACTGATGGTGAGCGGTCGTTTGGCTTGGGCGATGCCTTCGCGGATGGTGCGGGCGCCGCCGTGGCTGAGGTCGAAGAGCATCTTCTCGGCCTCGATGCGCTCGATGGTGGCCTTGGCGAGCCGCGAGAGGCCGGCGTTGTCGGGCTCGAGCGAGCCGTCTCCGGAGAGGTTGCGGAGATTGTAGGTGAGCTGGACGGCGCCGACGCCGCGTTCCTTCATGGTCTTCAGCCGGTCGAGATCGGTGCCGACCATCGACGTGTCCTGGGTGCCGTAGATTATGCCGAGCTTGCCGCTTTTCCTGGCGGTTTCGATGTCGGCGGCGGTTTTCACCTTGATCAGGAAATCCGGGTTGGCGTTGAAGACCGAATCCATGCTGTCCATGAAATCGGTCACCCGTTCCCAGACATCGGGCTGGTTGCCGACGGGGACGAGGGTGGTGCGCAGCGCGGTGACTCCTGTCTGGCGGAGCTCCTTGATGGCGCGGTCGGACAGGCGGGTCTGTTCCTCCGGGGCGTAGGGATCGCCGAGGCCGGAGAGGCCATCGATGACGATGGCGTTGGCGAACCATTTGGGGGTTGCCGCGCGCAGCATCGAGGGGGCCAGCATCGCGGCGCTGCCTGCCGCCATCATCGTCCGCCGTGTCAGCACTTGTCGCCCCTTTTCTGCCTGCTACAGACCTCACATGGACGATGCCGACAGGCTGATCAATCCGGCCGCAAGGGCCGACGATGCGGATGCGGCGCTGCGCCCGAAGAGCCTGGCCGAATTTGTCGGCCAGCAGGCCGCGCGGGAGAATCTGCGCGTGTTCATCGATGCCGCGCGGCACCGGGGCGATGCGCTGGACCATGTCTTGCTGGCTGGCCCCCCGGGGCTGGGGAAGACGACGCTGGCGCAGATTGTGGCGCGCGAGCTGGGGGTGGGGTTTCGCGCCACTTCCGGGCCGGTGATCGCCAAGGCCGGGGATCTGGCGGCGCTGCTGACCAACCTGGAGCCGAACGATGTGCTGTTCATCGACGAGATCCATCGGCTGGCGCCGCATGTGGAGGAAATCCTCTATCCGGCGATGGAGGACCGGGCGCTGGACCTGATGATCGGCGAGGGGCCTTCGGCGCGTTCGGTGCGGATCGATCTGCCGCCCTTCACGCTGGTGGGGGCGACGACACGGGCGGGGCTGGTGACGCAACCGTTGCGCGACCGCTTCGGGATTCCGATCCGGCTGATTTTCTATACCGAGGCAGAGCTGCATTCGGTGGTGACGCGGGCGGCGCGGCTGCTGGACCTGCAGCTGACCGAGGATGGCGCACGGGAGATTGCGCGGCGGGCGCGGGGGACCCCGCGGATTGCCGGGCGGTTGCTGCGGCGGGTGCGGGATTTTGCGGCCACGCGCGCCGAGCCGGTGGACGCAGGCTTTGCCGACCAGTCGCTGTCGCGGCTGGAGGTGGACCGGCTGGGGCTGGATGCGCAGGACCGGCGCTACCTGTGGATGATCGCCGACCTGTATAAGGGCGGGCCGGTGGGGATCGAGACCTTGGCGGCGGGGCTTTCCGAAGCGCGCGATACGCTGGAGGATGTCGTGGAGCCCTATCTGATCCAGACCGGGCTGGTGGCGCGGACGGCGCGCGGGCGGGTGCTGAACGCGCCGGCCTGGGCGCATCTGGGGCTCAGGGTGCCGGCCGCGCAGACGGTGCTACCGCTGGACGAGGGCGACTGACGGGAAGCGTTCGGCCGGAGCCACAAACCCCACTCTGTTCGACGAACGGCGTTCATCGAACGACGGTTGTTCGCAAGGCCGATCGCGGCTTTGAGGGTCGTAACAAGAGATACGCGTTCAGGGATAATCCATTTCATGTCCGTTTTCACTGCCGGCGGCAGGCTTCTGCCGCTTGCCTTTCTGATTTTGCCCCTGGCCCCGCTGCAGGCGCAGGAGCGGGTGGGCAACCGCACGCTGTATCAGGCCGGCTTCTTCACCCAGTTTGCGCCGACCACCGCCCTGCAGCTGGTGGAGCGGGTTCCGGGTTTCCGGCTGGAAGATACCGACGAGCAGGTGCGCGGGTTTGGGCAGGCCGCCGGAAACGTGGTGATCAATGGCGAGCGGCCGAGCACCAAGAGCGAGCAGCTTTCCTCTGTGCTCGCGCGCATTCCGGCGGCGCGGGTGGCGCGGGTGGAAGTGGGGCCGGGTGACGGCTTCGGTGCGGAATTCGCCGGCAAGCCGCAGGTGCTGAACCTGATCCTGAACGACGATACCGGGGTGACGGGCACCGGCGCCCTGCGCTTGCGGCAGCCGCAATCGGGCGGCCTGCGCGTGGACGGCAATGGCTCGGCGATCCTCAAGCGGGGCAAATCCAGCTTCAACCTGGCTTTCGACTATACCAACGACCAGATCACCAATTTCGGCACCGATACCCTCACCAGCCTGCCTTCGGGCGAACTGCTGGAGCAGCGGCGGAAGTTCAATACCACCAACGACCCCAAGGGCAGCATCGCCGCCGGCTGGCACCATGACGACGGTCCGGACAAGCGCATCAACCTGAACCTCAGCCTTGCCAAACAGCATTTCCAGCTGTGGCAGGACAATCGGGTGACGCCGGCTGACGGGCCGGGGCGCGATGACGAGCTGGAGCAGAATTACCGCTATCGCCAGTTCGAGCTGGGCGGCGACATCAGCCGGCCGCTGGGCAGCGGGGTGATGAAGCTGATCCTGCTGGCGACGCGCACGCCGCAATATCGCGAGGATACCCAGCTGGTCGGAGTCGATCAGGGGGTGACGGGCGGATATTATCAGCTGCAGGACAGCGAGAGTGCGGAGAGCGTGGCGCGGCTGGTATGGTCGCGGCCGGCGAACGGCGGCTGGTCGCTGGAGCTGGGCGGCGAGGCTGTGCTGAACCGGCTGGACAGCGCTGTCGACCTCTATTCGATCGAGGCGGGCGGCGGGCGCGTGCCGATCGAGCTGCCGCTGGCAAACGCAACTGTGCGCGAAATCCGCGTGGAGCCGTTCGTGAACATGGGCCGCAAGCTGGGTTCCGGCCTGCGGGTCGACCTGGGGCTGACCTTCGAACGCTCGCGGCTGACGATGAGCGGCGATGCAGAGGCGGAACGGACGCTGTCCTATCTGAAACCGAAAGCCAGCGTCGACTGGCGGACGGGGAAATGGGCGCTGCAGGGGAAAGTGGAGCGCACCGTCAACCAGCTGAACTTCGGCGACTTCATCAGCTTTGCCGAGCTGACCAACGACCGGGTGACCGGCGGCAACGCCGACCTGGTGCCGCAGACGGCCTGGGAATTTCTGGTGACGGCGGAACGGCCGTTCCTCGGATCGGGCGTTATCCGCGGCGAACTGGGCATGAACTTCGTGCAGAATGTGCAGGACCGGATTCCGGTGGAAGACGGTCTGGACGCGCCGGGCAATCTGGGCTCGGGCACGGTGAAGATCGCCCGGCTGAACATGGACGCGCCGCTGAACGACCTGGGCATCACCGGCGGGCGGCTGAACGTCCGCTTCTCGTTGATGGATACGAGCGTGGTGGACCCCTACACACAGAAGCACCGCCACTTCACCAACTATACGCTGTGGCTGCTGGACGTGAACTTCCGACAGGATCTGGGCAAGTTTGCCTGGGGGGTGGACGCCTATGCCAACACCGGCTCCACCCAGTTCTGGCGGAACGAAGAGGATTTCAACTATCGGCAGGACCCGTGGATAGACGTGTTCGCCGAATTCCGGCCCGACAAACGCACGACGCTGACAGCACGCGTGGTGAACCTGCTGGACCTGCACTTCTATCGCGACCGCACCTTCTACGCGCCGGATCGGTCGAGCCCGGATCCGGTGATGCGGGAGTTCCGGATGCGACAGGAGGGGCAGACGGTGTCGCTGACGTTGAAGCGGACGTTCGGGTAGCGGCGCGGGGGAAGTGTTTGCCTCCGGCGGGCAGGGCTCTGCCCAGCGCCGCAGGCAATTATGTTTCCGGAACCACAACCGGCAATTTTGAAGCGGACTCAACTATTGCGGGTGCAGGGAAATCATTTCCCTGCCGGGGTGAAGGGGCGGAGCCCCTTCGTTCTTCCCCTCACGCGTTCCTAGCCATCAGCCCGCCATCGACGGGGATCGTCGCGCCGGTGATGAAGCTGGCGCCGGGTTGGCATAGAGCGACTGTCATGTGGGCGACTTCTTCGGGGCGGCCGTAGCGGCGGAGTGCCGTGCGGCGTTTTGCATAGAGTTGCTTGTCGGCTTCGGGGACGTCGGCGGTCATGCCGGTGTCTATGGGGCCGGGGCAGATGCAGTTGACGGTGATGCCTTCCTTGCCGAGTTCGACGGCGAGGCCTCGGGTGAGGCCGGTGACGGCGGCTTTGGCGGCGCAGTAGGCGCTGTCGAGGGCGGTGGCGCCGAGAGCTTCGGTGGAGGCGATGTTGACGATGCGCGGGCTGGCGGAGCGGCGGAGGTGTGGGAGCGCGGCGCGGATCACGCGCATTTCGCCGGTGGCGTTGATGCGGACGATGCGTTCCCACAGCGCCTCGTAATCGTCGTGATCGATGGGGAGGAAGCCGGAGATGCCGGCGTTGTTGACGAGGATGTCGAGGCCGCCGGCCCATTCGGCGATTTCGGCGAGGGTGTTGGTTACGCTGGCCGGGTCGCCTACGTCGAGGTGGAAGGCGCGCGCTCCTATGGCGCTGGCGACGGCTTCGGCTGAGGCCAGGTTTACGTCGGTTACGGCGACGGTTGCGCCGCCTTCGGCCAGCAGGCGGGCGGTTGCTGCGCCCATGCCGCTGCCCGCGCCTGTGACCACGGCCTTCAGGCCTGAAACCGATTGCGATGCCATGTGTCTCTCTCCTTCGCGGTGGAGGCTAGGCCGTGCTGGCGGGGCGACCCACTATGAAAAGAGGCGATTGGGGTGGGGACGGTTCCGGGGCAGGCCTCGACCGACATGCCGGATATTGCGTGGTAGCGCGCCCGACGCCATAGGCCTTGCCCCATGCATGACCTGAAGACCCTTCGCGCGGATCCAGCCGCATTCGACGCAGCGCTTGCCCGGCGGGGCGTGGCCGATGCCTCGGCGGCGGTGCTCGCTGCCGATGCCCGGCTGCGGGCGGCGCAGACGGCGCTGCAGGCGGCGCTGGCGCGGCGCAACGATGCCTCGCGCGCGATTGGTGCGGCCAAGGCGGCGAAGGACAATGCGACGGCGGATGCGCTGATGGCAGAGGTGGCCGAGCTGAAGATCGTGATCGCTGATGGCGAGGCCGAGGAGCGCGAAGCGGCGGAAGTGGTCGACGCGCTGGTTTCCGCGCTGCCGAACCAGCCGTTGCCGGAAGTGCCTGCCGGCAGCGACGAGCATGGCAATGTGGAGGAGAAGCGCTGGGGCACGCCCCGCAATGGCGGCGCGGAGCATGATGCGCTGGCGGCGAGGCTTGGCTCCAACCCGGATGCGGCGGCCAAGGTGGCCGGTGCCCGCTTCATGGTGCTGGAGGGGCAGCTGGCGCGGCTGCATCGGGCGCTGGGGCAGTTCATGCTGGACCGGCAGGTGGCGGCCGGTTGGCGCGAGACGGTGGTGCCGTTGCTGGTGAAGAGCGATGCGATGTTCGGCACCGGGCAATTGCCGAAGTTTGCAGAGGACAGCTTCAACACCATTGACGGGCGCTGGCTGATCCCCACTGCAGAGGTTTCGCTGACCAATCTTGTGCGCGAGCAGATTTTGGACGGCGAAGAGCTGCCGTTGCGGCTGGCCGCTTTGACGCCTTGCTTCCGGAGTGAGGCGGGAGCTGCGGGGAAGGACACGCGCGGGCTGATCCGCCAGCACCAGTTCGAGAAGGTGGAGCTGGTGACGATCTGCGCGCCGGAGGCAGCGGACCCCGAGCATGAGAAGATGCTGCTGGCGGCGGAGGCCATATTGGAGGCGCTGGAGCTGCCCTATCGGCGGATGCTGCTGTGCACCGGCGACATGGGGTTCACCGCGCGCAAGACCTATGATCTGGAAGTGTGGCTGCCGGGTGCGGGGGCCTATCGGGAGATTTCCTCGATCTCCCAGTGCGGGGATTTTCAGGCGCGGCGGATGGATGCGCGCTTCCGGGTGAAGGGTGAGAAGGGCACGCAATTCGTGCACACGCTGAACGGATCGGGGCTGGCGGTGGGCCGGGCGCTGGTGGCGGTGCTGGAAAATTACCAGCAGCCGGACGGAAGCGTCAGGATACCTGACGCGCTGAAGCCCTATATGGGCGGTATCGAGGCCCTGATCCCCACCAGCTGAAGCGAGATTTCATGCGTATTCTCCTGACCAACGACGACGGCATAAACGCGCCGGGTTTTGCAGCCCTGGAGCGGATTGCCGCCCAGATTTCCGACGATGTGTGGGTGGTGGCGCCGGCGGAGGAGCAATCGGGGGCCGGGCATTCGCTGACGCTGACGCGGCCCATCCGCGTGCGGCAGCTGGGGGAGCGGAAGTTCGCCGTGGCCGGCACGCCGACGGACAGCGTGATGATGGCGCTGGGGCATCTGATGGGCGGGCTGAAGCCGGACCTTATCCTGTCGGGCGTGAACCGCGGGCCGAACCTGGCGGAGGACGTGACCTATTCCGGCACCGTTTCGGCGGCGATGGAAGGGACTTTGGCCGGCATCCGCTCGATCGCGCTGTCGCAGGCGATGGCGGATTATACGCATGGCCGGGAGAGCTTTGCCGGGGCCGAGGCGATGGGGCCGGACATCATCCGCAATATCGCCGCCGCCGATTGGGGCGACGGAATCCTGGTGAACGTGAACTTCCCGCCGGTGCCGCTGCCCGCGGGCGTGCGAGTGACCGAGCAGGGTTTCCGCGATTACGGCCATATCCGCATCGATGCGCGCACCGATCCGCGCGGATTTCCCTATTACTGGTTCGGCTATGGGCGCGAAGTGGAAACGCCGGGGCATTGCACCGACCTGGAGGCGATCCGCGACGGCTATGTGTCTGTAACGCCGCTGCATCTGGACATGACGCATCGGCAGACCATGGCAGCCCTGAAGGCGAAGCTGGGCGAATAATCCTAACCGGGGAGGCTGATATCGAAAGGGGTGGCAACGCCCCCGCGTTGCCACCCCTGCCGTGACGATTCTTCTTGGTGACGAACCAGTCTCGTGCCGGCGATTTGCCCCCGCCGACCCCCATTGGAATGCATGTGTCGTGCCAAGTGCAGGAAATTTTTGATATCCCTTGTTTTTCAATCTGTTGACGAAACAGGCTTGGGAATGCGGATTTAGGCTTTGTAAAGAATCCCGACGAGTCGTTGGATTTGCTGGCGGATTCACCATTCTCGTCTCCTGTCTGTCTCGGTCTGGCGATGCGCGGGATTCCCTCTGGCGGTTGCGTTCGCTATGGCGGGGCGTGCGTTTCCTGCTTCTGCTCCTGCCGCTGCTGCTGGCCGCCTGCGCCGCCCCTTCGCCCCCCAAGCCGAAGGCGGGGGCAGCGCGGCCGCCGATGCGCCAGCCGGTCGCGCCGCAACCGCAGAAGCCGCGCTGGCAGGCGGTGCCGGCAAAGGCCGATGGCGTGGCGGTGCCTGGGGGCCGACGGCACATCGTGAAGTCTGGCGAGACCGGCATTGCCATCGCGCGTGCCTATGGCGTGAACTGGAGCCGGATCGCCGCTGCCAATTCCTTCGACCGCGAGGCGGTACTGCAGGTGGGGCAGGCGATCTTCATTCCGATGGCGCCCGCCCAGCAGGCAAGCACCGGACAGTCCCCGCGCCCGGCGCCGAAGCCGGGGAAGCCTGGAACGCCGGAACAGCAGGCGGCCGCCTTTTCGCTGGACATAGACGATGTGATCACCGGATCGGCGCCCGCCGAGAGCGGGGCACGGCAGCGGCCGGCGGCGCCTGCGGGCGTGGTGCCCCCTGCCCCGGTTCAGCTGGCGAATGTGCCGCCGCTGGCCTGGCCTACCGATGGGCGGGTGATCCTGTCGCGCTTTGGGCCGAAGTCGAACGGGCGGGTGAACGACGGCATCAGCATCAAGACGTTACGTGGGGCGCCGGTGCGATCTGCAGCGGATGGCGAAGTGCTGTATGTGGGCGATGCGATTGCCAGCTATGGGCTGATGATGCTGGTGCGGCATCCGGGCGGCACGATCACCGCCTATGGACATCTGGAGGATGCGCTGGCTGACCGCGGCGCCAAGGTGCAGCGCGGCCAGCCGATCGCGCGGGCGGGGAGCAGCGGCAGCGCCCACGAGCCGCAGCTGCTGTTCCAGGTGCGGCAGGGGCGGCGGGCGCTGGACCCGCTGCTGTACCTGCCGAAATAGCCGTTTCTTTTTTCCGCATGGGTTTCCGGGTCTGCCGTTCCGGCAGCATCGGAACATGCGCTTTACCTGCCGGGGCAGACTGCCTCTGTGTTTACCGTCACCGACGTGGTTGCGGCATTGTCCGGCGTCGCCAGAGTCAGGTCGAGGCGGCTGGGCGTGCCCGGGCGCGTCGTCAGGCGGATCAGGCGGCAATCGTGCGGGAAGCAATCCTGCACGGTGGGATCCTCGGCCGCCGGTATGCGGCCGCCAGAGGTGCGCAGGTGGGTGATGGTGACGCCGGCCGACGGTGGCGCGGTGAGGGTGATATCCTGCCAGCCGGCGTTGCGGCCGCGGACGGCGATGACATTGTCGATCGACGGGTTGGTCGGGCACTGCATCGTCGGGCGCTTTTGCCCGGTGATGGCGCGGACGGGGCCGATTTGAAGCGAGGCGTAACAATCGCGGCGCGGCTCGCGCTGCTCGACACGGGCCGGGCCGGGCTGGCGGCAGCGGGTGACCGGGCCGACCGTTTCGCTGGTGAAGCCGCGCGGGCAGGTGAAGCCGCGCGGGGTGAGCTGGGCGGGGATGACATTATCCGGCCCGCGCACTTCGACGCGGGCGGAGGCGGGCAGCGTGGAGCAGTGGCTGTTTTGCGCGGCGGCGGGCGCGGCCAGCGCGGCAAGAGCGAAAATGGAAGCTGCAACACGCATTCGGTCAATCCCCTGGCTGTTTCGCGCGCACCATGCCCCGCCTTTGCGCTCTTTCCAATGGTGTGAGCTTTCAAACCGTCGCATGTCCGACTAGAGGGTTGCGATGTCCGACACGAATGACACTGCCGCCCCGGTTCCGGGCTCCGATATTGCGCCCATCAACCTCGTCGACGAGATGCGTTCCTCGTATCTCGACTATGCGATGTCGGTCATTGTTTCGCGGGCGCTGCCCGATGTGCGTGATGGCCTGAAGCCGGTTCACCGGCGCATCCTGTTTGCGAGCCAGGAGAACGGGTTCACCAGCGGCAAGCCGTTCCGCAAGTCGGCGCGGATCGTCGGTGACGTGATGGGTAAATATCACCCGCACGGCGACAGCGCGATCTATGACGCCCTGGCGCGGATGGCGCAGGACTGGTCGATGCGGCTGACGCTGATCGACGGCCAGGGCAATTTCGGCAGCATGGACCCCGATCCGCCGGCCGCCATGCGCTATACCGAAGCGCGGCTGAGCAAGGCGGCGGAAGCGCTGCTGGACGATCTCGACAAGGAAACCGTCGATTTCGTTCCCAACTATGACGGGCAGGAAATCGAGCCGTCGGTGCTGCCGGCGCGCTTTCCGAACCTGCTGGTGAACGGCGCCGGCGGCATTGCCGTCGGCATGGCGACCAACATCGCCCCGCATAATCTGGGCGAAGTGATCGATGCCTGCTTTGCCTATCTGGACGACCGGGCGATTTCCGCCGAGGCGCTGATGGAGCATGTGCCGGCGCCCGATTTCCCTACGGGTGCGCTGATCCTGCGCACCGGCGGCATCGCCAGCGCGATGACGACGGGCCGTGGCTCGATCCTGATGCGCAGCAGCCATGTGATCGAGGAACGTCGCGGCACCGGCCAGCAGATCGTGCTGACGGCAATCCCCTATCAGGTGGGCAAGGCTGGACTGGTGGAGAAGATCGCCGACGCGGTGAAGGACAAGCGCATCGAGGGCGTTTCCGACCTGCGCGATGAATCCAACCGCGAGGGCGTGCGCATCGTGCTGGAGCTGAAGCGCGACGCCGTGCAGGACGTGGTGCTGAACCAGCTGTGGCGGCACACCCCGGCGCAATCGAGCTTTGCGGTGAACATGCTGGCGCTGCGCGGCGGGCGGCCGGAGCAGCTGAGCCTGCGCGATGTCATCGAGGCCTTCATCACTTTCCGCGAGGAAGTGATCGGGCGGCGGTCGCGCTTCCTGCTGCGCAAGGCGCGTGAGCGGGCGCATCTGTTGCTAGGGCTGGTGATTGCGGTTGCCAATCTGGACGAAGTGGTGGCGACGATCCGCGGCGCCGCTTCGCCTGCCGACGCGCGCGAGGCGCTGCTGGCGCGCGACTGGCCGGCCGAGCAGGTCGCCCCCTATCTGAAGCTGGTGGACGACGCCGAGCTGGAGCTGGAAGGCGAGGACCTGACCGGCGGCACCTATCGCCTGTCGGAGCTGCAGGTTCGCGCCATCCTGGACCTGCGCCTGCATCGGCTGACGGCGCTGGGCCGCGACGAGATCGGCAGCGAGCTGGAAGAGCTGGCTGCGACCATCACCGACCTGCTGGACATTCTGGGCAGCCGGGCGCGGCTGGAGCAGGTGATGCGCGAGGAGCTGCAGGCGGTGCGCGACCAGTTCGCGACTCCGCGCCGCAGCCTGATCGTGCAGGCCGACGATGTCGACGACGAGGACCTGATCGCCCGCGAGGACATGGTGGTGACCGTGACCCATTCGGGCTGGATCAAGCGCGTGTCGCTGGACAGCTATCGGGCGCAGAAGCGTGGCGGCAAGGGCCGCACCGGCATGGCGACCAAGGAAGACGATGTCATCACCGAGCTGTTCGTCGCGATGACGCATGCGCCGGTGCTGTTCTTCTCGACCTTTGGCAAGGTATACCGGATGAAGGTGTACAAGCTGCCCGAGGGCACGCCGCAGACCAAGGGCCGGGCGATGGCGAACCTGTTGCCGCTGGAGCCTGGCGAAAGCATTTCGACCGTGCTGCCGCTGCCCGAGGATGAGGCGGAATGGAGCCAGCTGCACGTGATGTTCGCGACTGCGAAGGGAAATGTGCGGCGGAACAGCATGGATGCCTTTGCGAACGTGCCCAGCAACGGCAAGCTGGCGATCCGCTTTGAAGACGAAAGCAGCGACCGGCTGATCGGCGTGGCGCTGTGCCATGAGTCGCAGGACATCCTGCTGGCGGCGCGGTCGGGCAAGGCGATCCGGTTCAAGGTGACGGACGTGCGCGAATTCCAGAGCCGCACCTCTACCGGGGTGCGCGGCATCGATCTGAAGGCCGACGACGAAGTGATTTCGCTGTCGGTTCTGCGGCGCGTGGGCACCACGACGGAAGAACGCGAGTTCTACCTGAAGTCGGCTGCCTGGAAGAGCGAGCCGGCGCCGCTGGAAGGCATTTCCGAAGAGCGCTTTGCGCAGATGGCGGAAGCCGAGCAGTTCATCCTGACGATCACAGCGAATGGCTATGGCAAGCGCAGCTCCGCCTATGAATATCGCCGTGCCAATCGGGGCGGCCAGGGCATCGCCAACATCGACACCTCGGAGCGGAACGGGCTGGTGGTGGCGAGCTTCCCGGTGGAGCCGACCGAGCAGCTGATGCTGGTGACGGATCAGGGCAAGCTGATCCGGACGGTGGTGAACACCATCCGCATCGCCGGGCGGGCGACGCAGGGGGTTACCCTGTTCAAGGTGGCCGACGACGAGCATGTAGTTTCGGCCGCACGCATCCGCGAAAGCGACGAGGAGGCCGAAGAAGAGGTGAGCGAAGCGCCGGAGGGTGAGGCCGCTCCCGAATGACACTCGTGCTGGGCATTGAATCCAGCTGCGACGAGACGGCCGTCGCGCTGGTGACGGCCGATCGACGGGTGCTGGCCGAGCGGATTGCCAGCCAGGAGGAAGAGCATCGGCCCTTTGGCGGGGTGGTTCCGGAGCTGGCGGCACGGGCGCATGCCGAGCGGCTGGCGCCGATGGTGGAAGCGGTGCTGGCGGATGCCGGCGTTACCCTTGCCGATGTCGATGCGATTGCCGCCACATCCGGCCCCGGCCTCATCGGCGGGGTGATGGTGGGGCTGGTGACGGGCAAGGCTTTGGCCTTTGCGACTGGGAAGCCCTTGTGGGGCGTGAACCATCTGGAGGGGCATGCCCTGTCTCCGCGTTTGATCGCACCGGACTTGCAGTTTCCCTATCTGCTGCTGCTGGTGTCGGGCGGGCATTGCCAGCTGATCGCTGTGGACGGCGTGGACCGCTATCGGCGGCTGGCGACGACGATCGACGATGCCGCGGGCGAGGCCTTTGACAAGGTGGCGAAGATGCTGGGGCTGGGCTTTCCCGGCGGCCCGGCGGTGGAGCGGGCGGCGCGCGCGGGAAACCCGAGGGCGGTGCCGCTGCCGAGGCCTTTGGTGGGGTCGGGCGAGCCGCATTTCAGCTTTGCCGGGTTGAAGACTGCGGTTTTGCGGGCCGTTCAGAGCGGCAAATATGAGACGGCCGATGTGGCGGCGAGCTTTCAGGCTGCGGTGACGGACTGCCTGGCCGACCGCACGCGGCTGGCACTGCAGGCAATGCCGGAGGCGACGGCGCTGGTGGTGGCCGGCGGTGTTGCCGCGAATGGCGCCGTGCGGGCGGCGCTGGAGGCGTTGGCGGGCAAATACGGGCTGCCGTTCATTGCGCCGCCGCAGCGGTTGTGCACCGATAATGCGGCGATGATCGGCTGGGCGGCGCAGGAGCGGATCGCGGCCGGGTTTGCGCCGGAGCCCGATCCGCAGGCGCGGCCGCGCTGGCCGCTGGATCCGAATGCGGAACCGGCGCGTGGGGCGGGAGTGAAGGCGTGAGCATAGCAGTTGTCGGCGCAGGGGCGTGGGGGACGGCGCTGGCGAATGCGATGGCGCTGGACGAGGATGTACTGATCTGGGCGCGCGAGCCGGAGGTGGTGGAGGCCATCAACTCGGGCCATGAAAATACATTGTTTCTGCCGGGTGTGACGCTGAGCCCCCGGGTGCGGGCGACTTCGGCATTGGGCGATCTGGCGGCCAGCGATTTGTGGCTGGTGGTGCCACCGGCGCAGTTTCTGGGGCGGGTTCTGGCGGAGGCTCCGCTGGAGGGGCGCCCTACCCTGCTGCTGTGCGCCAAGGGAATTGAGGCCGGTTCGCACCGGCTGATGGCAGAGGTTGCGGCGGATGCGGCGCCGGGGGCAGCGCTTGCCGTGCTTTCGGGGCCTAGTTTTGCGGCGGAGACGGCGCGGGGCTTGCCTACGGCTGTGACGCTGGCGGCTGCGACCGAGCGGCAAGCGGCGGCGCTGGCGGAGCGGATCGCCCGGCCTACGTTCCGGCCCTATGCCTCGGACGATATCGTCGGCGCCGAGATCGGCGGGGCGGTGAAGAATGTGCTGGCGATTGCCTGTGGCGTGGTGATCGGGGCGGGCCTTGGCGAGAATGCGCGCGCCGCCATCCTTGCGCGCGGATTTGCCGAGATGACGCGCTTTGGTGTGGCGCGGGGCGGGCGGGCGGAGACACTGGCCGGGCTTTCCGGGCTGGGTGATCTGGTGCTGACCTGCGGCTCGACGCAATCGCGCAACATGTCTTTGGGGATGGCGCTGGGGCAGGGGCAGACGGCGGAGCAGGCGCTTTCCGGCAAGCTGTCGGTTGCGGAGGGGGCGGCGACGGCGCCCGTGCTGCTGGAGGCGGCGAAGGCAGCTGGTGTGGACATGCCGATTTCGGCCGCTGTCGCCGATCTGCTGGCGGGGCGAGCCAATGTGACCGAGGTGGTGAAGCGGCTGTTGAGCCGCCCGCTGAAGGCCGAAGGCCCTTCCTCTTCGGGCCAACGGGCCGAAGGGCTGTAACGTTTCCGCAATGGCCCGGTAACTCGCGGGTCACGGCTTCCATATATAGCGCTCAGGCAATTGCTGACCCACCAGCTGAAGGGGCGATTGCATGGCCAGCGTCATTCCGTTTGAACTTCGCAGTGCCGATGCGGGTGCGCCGCCACCACGCAGGGGTGGCCCAACGCCCGAATGGCTGGATGCACCGGACGACGAGATGCCGCATCGCAGGCTGCGGTTCCGCACGGTGTTCATTTCCGACACGCATCTTGGGACGTCGGGCTGCAACGCCGAGCTGCTGTTCGATTTCCTGAAATCCATCGAGTGCGAGACGCTGTATCTGGTGGGCGACATCATCGACGGCTGGCGGCTGAAGCGGGGGTGGTTCTGGCCGACGCGGCACAATGATGTGGTGCGCCGGGTGCTGAAGATGGCGAAGAAGGGCACGCGGGTGATCTATGTGCCTGGAAATCATGACGAAGTGCTGCGCGATTTCATTGGCCTCGGCTTTGGCGATATCGAGATCATGCCCGAGGCGATCCATGAGACGGCGGACGGGCGCAAGCTGCTGGTGCTGCACGGCGACGAGTTCGACGGGGTGGTGCTGTATCACCGCTGGCTCGCCTTTGCCGGGGACCATGCCTATGTCGCGCTGTTGAAGCTGAACGTCGGCTTCAACTGGTGCCGGCGGCAGTTCGGCCTGCCTTATTGGTCGCTTTCCGCGCATCTGAAGAAGAAGGTGAAGAACGCGGTGGAATATGTCTGCCGCTATGAGGAGGCGGTGGCGCATGCCGCGCGTGAGCGTGGGGCCGACGGGGTTGTCTGCGGGCATATCCATTGCGCCGAAATCCGCCAGTTCGGCGACATCACCTATTACAACGACGGAGACTGGGTGGAGAGCTGCACGGCGCTGGTGGAATTCGGCGATGGGCGGATGGAGATTCTGGACTGGGCCGAGAAGGTTCGGTCCGAGGCCAATGCCCGCACGCGCCGGGCGCTGGTGCCGGTAGGATGATCGGCGGCACGCCTGCCGCAAGCGCGACTGCGCGCCGGCGCCCGTGCGCCGAAGCCAAGCGGGCGGATGCCCGCGCCCGGCGTTCGAGGGGCGGGAAAATATGATGCCGCCGCTGTCGCTGGCGCTGGTTTCGGATGCCTGGGCGCCGCAGGTGAACGGCGTTGTGCGCACGTTGCAGACGACGATGCGGATGCTGGTGGAGCGGGGTTGGGAGGTGACGACCATCACGCCCGACCGTTTCCGATCGCTGCCCTGCCCCACCTATCCGGAAATCCGCTTGGCGATGGCGCTGCCCGGCGCCGTGGGGCGGATGATCGAGGCGAGCGGTGCAGGGGCCGTGCATATCGCCACCGAGGGGCCGCTGGGGCTGGCGGCGCGGCGCCACTGCCTGCGTGTGGGCCGACCCTTTACCACGAGCTTTCATACCCGCTTTCCCGACTATCTGCATGCGCGGTTCCGGGTGCCGGTGCGGCTTAGCTGGCGGTTCCTGCGCTGGTTTCATGGGCCGGCGCGAACGGTGCTGACGGCGACGCCGCGGCTGGCGGCAGAGCTGGCGGAGCATGGCATTCCGCAGACGCGGCTCTGGTCGCGTGGGGTCGATCTTTCGCGATTCCGCCCCGGTTTGCCGGCGCCGGAGGCCTATCGCGGGTTGCCGCGGCCGATCCTTCTCAATGTCGGCCGGGTGGCCGTGGAGAAGAATATCGAGGCGTTTCTGGCGGCCGATGCGCCGGGTTCGAAGGTGGTGGTGGGCGACGGGCCGGCGCTGGCTGCGTTGCGGGCGAAGTTCCCCGATACGCTGTTCCTTGGGGCGCTGTCGGGCGAGGCGCTGGCGCGGGCCTATGCGGGTGCGGACCTGTTCGTGTTTCCCAGCCGAACCGATACCTTTGGGCTGGTGCTGGTGGAGGCGATGGCGGCTGGGTTGCCGGTCGCCGCCTATCCGGTGGCGGGGCCGCTGGATGTGGTGGGTGATAGCGGCGCCGGGGTGCTGGACGAGGATCTGGGGCGGGCGATCGTCCGCGCCCTGCGGGTGCCGCGCGCGGCTGCCATTGCGCAGGCGGGCGGATTCAGCTGGGAAGCGGCGGTCAGCCAGTTCGAGGCGGCGCAGCTGGCCGGTCAGGCGGGATCGTCGATGTTTTCCCGGCCCAGGAAACGCGAGACCAGTCTTTTGAGCGACTCCTCGATGGCGGCGGGTGGCGGCGAGGAGGGGCCGGCGAGGATGCTGGCGCGGAGCACGCCGACGAACGCATAGGTCAGCACGAAGGCGTCTGCTTCGTTCATCGGCGGGATCACGTCCGCACGGGCGAACGCGCCGTGGTGGGCGCGATCCGCGAGGGATATCGCCATGGACGGGACACCGCCTGGCTGCTTGGCGAACCGCTGGACGCTGCCCGCGCGCGGCTGGGCATTGCAGCGCCCCCTTCTTGCGAGGCGCTGCAGCAATCTGCGTGACTGGCGAGGGCTTCCGGGCTGATACTGAAGGTCAGAACTTCGCGGTGATGCCCAGCGCGAAGGTGGTGCCGATCCGATACTTGTTGTTGTAGACGGTGCTGTCGCCCATCGTCTGGCTTTCGCGGTAGCCGGTGCCGAGGATGTTGCGGATTTCCAGCTTCACTTCCAGCGGCGTGCCGCCGATGCCGACTTCCTCGCGGGCGACGAAATCCAGCTGAACGCCGGGGTGTTCGACCAGATCCGGCGTGTCGGACAGGCCGCGCTGGGTGACGCGGTCTGAGGCATAGGCGAGCAGGAAAGTCTGCTGCGAGAGCTTGCCGTCGTGCTGCAGGCCGAGCTGCAGGTTGGCGACATGGTCGGACTGACCGGTCATCGGGGCGCCGTTGCGGAAATAATCCGTGGCCGGCGCGGTGCCGCCGCCCTGTCCCGGCGGGCGAGTGGTGTCGCCTTCGGAGACCTTCAGCTTGGAATTGGTGAAGGTATAGTTCGCCGATACCATTACCCGGCGTTCGCCGAAGAAGCCGCTGTCGCCGATGGAGAAGAACTTCTGCACTTCGGCTTCCGCGCCATAGAGCTCGGCCTTCGGCGCGTTGGCGAAGGTGGTGGTGAGCGAGCCGGCATTATTGAACGAGATGGTCTCGATCGGGTTGTCGATCTGCTTCCAGAAGGCGCCTGCGGTGAAGCGCTCGTCCTGGCCGATGTACCACTCGTAGCGGCCCTCGACGTTGATCAGCTGCGAATCGATCAGATAGGGGTTGCCGAAGCTGACGCGATCATTGTCGGTGTCGGTGTAGGACTGCGCCGCCAGTTCGCGGAACTGCGGACGGGCGATGGTCTTGGAGGCTGCGAACCGCAGCTGCATGTCCTCGGCAAAGTTCCAGGTGATGGTGCCGGCGGGCAGCCAGTAATCATTGTTCAGGCGGGTGTTTTCGCCGGTGGCGCCGCCGGTGCCGAACAGGTCGATGGCGTTGACGAACTGCTTTGCCGTTTCATAGCGCACACCCGCGGTGAGGCGGAAGCCGTCGAACAGCTCGGCTTCGACCTGGCCATAACCGGCGTGGATGGTAAGGCCGGCGTCATAGCTGGCGACGCCTGCCGCTGCGCTGACTTCCGTCAGGTAGATGTCGAACATCTGGATGTTGAAGGGCGAAAGCAGGTAGTCGGGCCGCTGCTGGCTGACGCCGGCGGGCAGGCTGTTCGCCACCTGGTAGCGGAAGTCGCGGCGGGTCGAGTTGCGGCTGTTGTCGGAATAGGCGTAACCGGCCGAGAAGGTGACGGGGCGTTCGGTGTTAAGCGCATAGCCGAGATCGAGCGCGCCGGCCCAGATTTCGTCCTTCAGGTTGGAGAAGGCGATGGTGGAGCCGGTGCCGCCGGTGCGCAGATCGTTGAAATAGCTGTCGATCTGCGGATCGTAGCGATAGCTGTTCACGCGTTCATACGGGGAATCCCGGCGCGACTGGGCATAGGTGCCGCGGGCGTTGACGCTGAGCTCGTTGAATTTGAACTCCCCGACGAGCGAGGTGGAGAAGAGCTGGCGCTGGAACCAGCTGGTGTAGTTGCGGTTCACCGGCTCGTCGCCGACGTTCACATCCTGGCCGGAAACGATACGGGCCTGCTTCAACACATCGCGGATATAGACGTTGGTGAAGCGGATCTTGTGCTCGCCGAATTCGAAGCCGAGGCCGAGCATGCCGTTCAGCAGGATGCGGTTGTCGGTGGAGAGGAAGCGGTAGTCCTGGTCGGGATTGATGACCTGGTTGCCATCCGCGTCGACCGAAATGCCGAAGGTGGTCTGCTGAATGCCGCCCTTGGTCTGCCAGCTGTTGGACCAGTTGCCGGCGAAGATGACGCCCATACGGTTGTCGCCCACGTCCCAGGCGGTGCCGCCGGTGAAGCCGACCGACATGTTGGCGGGGATGGTGTCGTTGCGCTGGATGAGGTTGGTTTCGGCGTTATTGAGGCTCATCGTCGCCGTCTTCAGCTCGGCGAGCGAGAAGTTGGACAGGCTGAGGGCCTTGCCGGAATTGACGAGTGCGCGGAATTCGGCCGGCTGGCTGCGGGTGCCGCCGTCGAAGCTGGTCCAGTCGGAGCGGGAGCCGCGATAGGTATAGCCGAGCTGGCCGGTGGTGATGGTGTCGCCAGAGACAGATCCGGAGACGTTGAAGAAGGATTCCTCGGGGATGGCCTTGGTGGTGAGATTGATGACGCCACCGCCGAATTCGCCGGGATAGTTCGCCGAATAGCTTTTCTGCACGAGCGTGGAGGCGAGCAGGTCGGTCGGGAAGATGTCGAGCGGAACGACGCGCTTCAGCGGTTCCGGCGACGGGATCGGCAGGCCGTTCAGCAGCGCCAGCGAGTAGCGCTCGCCGAGGCCGCGGACATAGACATATTTGCCGCCGACGACCGACAGGCCGGTGACGCGGGCCAGCGCGCCGGCGATGTCGCCTTCACCGGTGCGGGCCATGTCGGTGGCGGAAAGAACCGAGACCACCGAGGGGGTGGCGCGGATGACGTTAGGGATGTTGCGGCCGATGACGACGATGTCCTCGCCGTCGAGGCCGCCGGCGCCGGGGGCGGAGACGTCGACGTCTTGATCGGCCGTATCGGTGACTGGCGGTTCGGCGGGCGCCGTCTGGGCTGAGAGCGGAGCAGCGAACGCGCAGCCCAGCGCCGTGGAAGCGAGAAGCAGGCGGGCGAGGGCAGAGGTCGTCATTGGAAATCCCCCGGATTGAAGCCGGGCCAGCTAAGCCGGCCCGGCCTTCCGTTTCTGGTTACTGGACAGGTTGCGGGGCGACGGTGCAGGCCGGCGTCGAGCCGCCGAGGCCGCAGGTCCAGCCGTTGTACCAGGTGTCGGTTGGGCCGCTGAAGGCGCCGACATAGGTGGTGGCAGTGAAGAAGCTGTTCTGCGCTGTGGCGTTATAGACCGGAGTCGCCAGCTCGTTGGCGCCGGGGAACCAGAGGTTGGTGAGCGAGCTGGTTCCGTTCAGGACATTGTTTCGGCCGGTTTCGTTCAGGATGTCCGTCACCTGCTGCGTGGTGACGCCGCCCGAACCATTGGCCGCGCCACCCGCACAGGACATGAACACCGAGCGGAAGTTCGGCGGACCGGCCTTGTCGTTGGCGGAGTCGGTGGTGATGGTGAAGGCGTCGGCAAACTGCACGCAGGCGTTGGCGTCCTTCTGGATCACCGAGTTCCAGACGTTGAAGTCGGTGCCGCCACGGAACAGCAGGCCGTTGGCGGCGCGCCGGCCGATGAAGGTGATGTTGGAGAAGCTTGGCCGCGAGCGGGGCGAGCGCAGGTCGAAACCGGTGGTTTCCGCCTCGATCATGCGGTCGCCGCCAGTCGAGCGCTGGTAGACGAGGCCGAACTGCAGGTTGCCGCGCCAGCCGAAGTCAGTGTCGAGGCTGTCGTCGTCGGCGCCGGTGATGACCATATATTTGTGGTTCACGCGGCCACCGAACCACTCGATGCCGTCGTCGGAGCTGTTGTGGACCTGGATGTTCTGGGCGAAGGTGCCGGAGCCGACACCGGCGAAGGTGATGCCGTTCAGCTCGTTGCCGTCGGTCACCATGAAGCCCGGATAGCGGATCTGCAGGTAGCGCAGGCGGCCCGAATTGTCGTTGGCGGTGGCGCCGCCATAGAAGCCTTCGGTGCCTTCGACGCGGTTTTCGCAGCCGACGGTGCCACCGACGACACCCGCGCCAAGGCAGGTGTGGATCGGGCCGCGGCCGAGGATGACAAGACCACCCCAGTCACCGATGCTGTTGTCGTTGGAGCGACCTTCCATGTTGACGCGGCTGGTCATGACGATGGGGCGTGTGGCGGTGCCTTCTGCGAAGATCTGCGAACCGCGCTCGATCAGCAGGAAGTCGGCGCCCGAGGAGCCGAAGAGCACAACGCCCGGCTCGATGGTGAGGACGGCTGCGTCTCCGCCGGCCTTGTTGCCGTCACCGCCGACATCCCGGCCGATGCGGACGCCGCCCGACAGCGAGTAGACGAGGTTCTGCACGAAGGGCAGCGTCACATTGTCGGTGTAGACGCCCGAAAGCTGGCAGACGCGCATGTCGGTGCCGCCGACCGACAGGGTGCCGACATTCGTGGTTCCGGTGACGCAGGCCGTCGCCGGGGGTGTCGGGGTTGGTGTCGGGGTCGGGGTGGGCGTCGGGGTCGGCGTCGGGGTGGGGGTTGGCGTCGGCGGAACGACGATCACGCCATCGCCCGGCGATGCGACGTCCGTCGCACCGGTGCAGGCAGTGAGCGCCACGGCCGACCCGAGCAGGAGCAGCGCGCGAAAGTGTGACATGATTTCCCCTTTTCGGAAGGTAGGTGCGAATCCGGGCCGCGCACCGCTTGCTGCAGTGCGTCGGCGGCGCCTCCCTAGACCGGGGGGATGTCATTCCGATTGCGATGGTGTTGCGTCTGGATTGCCGATTTGTTGCAAGGACGTGTCAAAGAGCGGGGAAAGCCTCCAGCAATTCCGAAAGCAGCTGCTCTTCCGCCTGTCCATTGACGCCCTCCCTGCCAATTTCGAGAAGAACGGGAATGGCAAGCGGACTGGCCTGCTCCAGATGCCGCACCAGCAGCTCCGATTCGGCGCGGGCGAGCAGCGCCTTCAGCCGCTCCATGTCGGTCAGTTTCGAGGATGCTTCGGCCCATGCCGCCTGCAGCAGCAGATGGCCGGGTTCGTGGCGAGACAGCACGTCGTAGATGAGATCGGTGGAGACGGCCAACGCCCGGCCGCTCTTCTTGCGACCGGGCTGCTGGCGCTCGACGAGGCCGGAGACGATGGCGACATCGCGGAAGGCGCGGCGAAGGAAGGGCGTGGCGCGGATCCATTCTTCCAGTTCCTCGGCGACGATGTCGCCGCTGAGAAGGTCGGCGGGATCGGTGATGGGATTAAGGCCCCAGACGCCGAGCACATAGTCGGTCGCGACGAAGCCCAACGGATTCATACCACGCCGCTCCATGCGCTGGGTGAGCAGCATGCCGAGCGACTGGTGGGCGTTGCGGCCTTCGAAGCCGTAGAGGACCAGGTGGTGGCGGCCGTCGCGCTCGAAGGTTTCGGCGAGCAGGCGATCGGGTGGGGGGAGGATGCTGTAGCGCTGCTGCAGCGCCAGCCATTCGCGGACGTCGGCGGGCATGCGCTCCCATTGGGCGGGGTCGGCGATCATGTGGCGGATGCGGCCGGCGAGATTTGTCGAGAGCGGCATGCGGCCGCCGACATAGGAGGGGACGGAAGGGTCGCCACGGGCGAGGCGGGTGTAGAGGTCGCCTTCCGAGGTGCCGATCAGCTCCAGCGTCTGGCCGGCGAACATGAAGCGGTCGCCGATGCGGAGCTGGCTGCCGAACCATTCCTCGATCTGGCCGAGCGCCCTGCCCCGCCCCAGCCGGACGACCAGCGTCGGCGCTTCGACGATGACGCCGGCGTTGAGGCGGTGCTGGAGCGCCAGTTTCGGGTGGCGCAGCCGCCAGTGGCCGGGGCTGTCCTCGACCAGGCGGGCGTAGCGATCGTAGACCTTCAGCGCATAGCCGCCGGTGGCGATGAACTGCAGCGTGCGCTGGAAATCTTCGCGGCTGAGGCTTTCATAGGGGGCGGCAGTGCGGACTTCTTCATAAAGGGCGTCCGCCTCGAACGGGCCTGCTACGGCTATGCCCATGATGTGCTGGGCGAGGACGTCGATGCCGCCGGGGCGGTGCGGTTCCTGATCGAGTTCGTTGGCGTGGACAGCGTCGAGGCAGGCAAGCGCCTCCAGATACTCGAAGCGGTTCCCGGGCACTATGACGGCGCGGCTCGCCTCGTCCATGCGGTGGTTGGCGCGGCCTACGCGCTGCAGCAGGCGGGCGGCACCCTTGGGGGCTCCGATCTGCACGACAAGGTCGACGTCGCCCCAGTCGATGCCGAGATCGAGGCTGGAGGTGGCGACGACCGCGCGCAGGCGGCCGGAGGCGAGGGCTGCCTCGGCCTTTTGCCGGGCCTCTATCGCCAGCGAGCCGTGGTGGATACCGATGGGCAGGGTCTGGTCGTTTTCCGCCCAGAGGTCGCGGAAGGCGAGTTCGGCGAAGGCGCGGGTGTTGACGAAGACGATGGATTGGCGGGCGGTTTCCAGGAGCCGCATCACCTGCCGGGCGGCGTAGCGGCCGTTATGGCCGCTCCAGGGGATGCGACCTTCGGGAACTAGGATGGAGATGTCGGGCGGGACGGCTTTTTCGCCCTGCACGATCTCGACATCGGCGCCGGGAGCGAGCCAGTGCGCCATCGCCTGCGGATCGGCGATGGTGGCGGAAAGGCCGACCATGCGCAGGCGTGGGTTCAGGCGGCGGATGCGCGCGGCGGCGAGCGCCAGCAGATCGCCGCGCTTGGTGGTGGCAAAGGCGTGGATTTCATCGACGATCAGGGTTTCGACCGTTTCCAGCAGTGCTTCGGAGCCGGGCCAGGTGAGAAGGAGGCTGAGGCTTTCGGGTGTGGTGAGGAGGATGTCGGGCGGGTTTTCGCGCTGGCGGCGCTTGGCGTCGGAGCTTGTGTCGCCGGTGCGGGTTTCGACGGTGAGGGGGAGGTTCGCCTCGCGGATGGGGAGGAGCAGGTTGCGCTCGACATCGGCGGCGAGCGCCTTCAGCGGCGAAACGTAGATCGCCTTGAGGCCGGGCGAGGCGGTTTCGCGGGTGAGGACAGGAAGAAAGCCGGCGAGCGTTTTCCCGGCGCCGGTTGCCGCCACCAGCAGAGCGTGGCGCCCGGCGCGGGCGGCACGCAGCATCTGCAGCTGGTGCGCGCGGGGTTGCCAGCCGCGCCCCCTGAACCAGTTCGCCAGCGGGGCGGAAAGCTGCTGGGTCAATCCCGGACCCGTTTGAAGCCTTCGCCGCGCGAGCCCTCGGGCAGCAGCATTTCGCCCTGCACGTCCAGCGGCCAGTCGTTGAAATCGCGCACCCCGAGATCCTGCGGATCGAGCACGACGCGGAACCGGCGCGCGCGTTTCACGTCGATGCGGATCGGATCTGAGTGGAAATCGAACACCGGGATGCGGAACTGCATCGAGACCGGGATGTGGTCGGCATCGATATCCGCCTCCATCCAATTGTCGTTTTCCGGGTCCATGCGGGTGTAGGCAGTGTCGATCTGGCCGTTGGCGAAGGTGACGAGCACGGCGATGTTGGGTATCGGCTGGCCCTTGGGATTGTCTAGGCGGAGCTGGAAGACGCCGGGCTTGCCGGGGGAGGATTCGGCGACGGTGAAACTGGGCGGCTTCGGCTTTGGATCCGTGGTGAGAAGCACTTTGTTGCCGTCCAGCCGCCACCTCCCTTCGGCGGTCTCATCGAGCGCGCCATAGGCGAGGGCATAGCGGAAGCGGCCGTCCGGGCTGAGCTCTATGGCGCCGGCGGCCTCCATCACGCCTGTCAGCCGATATTCGCCGGCGGGGTTTGCGGGGGCTGCCGCGACCGTCAACAGGAACAGCAGGGGTAGGAGGCGCTTCATGGACGGCATGCTGCCACATCGGGCGGCCACGAGGCTCTGTCCCATCAGCTCGGCATCCGTGGTCGTCATCCTTGCTCGGGCCTCAGTTCCGGTTCGATGCGGCGCCAATCGGCGTCGGTGATTGCGAACACATGGGTGTCGCGGATGTGGCCGGTGTGGGTGATCTTGTGGTGGCGCAGGATGCCGTCGCGGGTGGCGCCGAGTTTCAGGACGGCGGCCTGGCTGCGCAGGTTGCGGGCATCGACCCGGAACTCCACACGGTGGAAGCCGCCCCTGAAGACATGGGACAGCACCAGCCATTTGACCATGCGGTTGAGCCGGGTGCCGCGGACGCCGGGGACGATATAGGTTGCGCCGATCTCCACCACGCCGGGGGTGCGATCCTCGGGGAAGATGCCTGTCATCCCGACGAGGCGGTCGTCGACGAGGATCGCCCACATCAGCCGTTCGGAACCGGCGGCCGAACCCGCCTCCCACCAGCGGTCAAAGGCTTCGCCCAGCATCGAGAAGCTGTAGATCTCCCAGATGGCGGGGTCTTCGGCGCAGGCTTCGCGCAGGGCCTCGCGGTGCGATTCCGCCAGCGGCTCCAGACGGATATTTCCGAATTGGAGGAGGGGGAGCCGGGCCATGGGCTCCGTTTAGGCGTTCAGTGCAGCAGTTCGCCAGCGGAAAGCTGCTCGGCCCAGCCGCCGGACTGGAAATAGTCGCGCCAGGCGGTGATCTTGCCGTCGATCACTTCGAAGCTGCCCATCACCCGGGCCTCTACCCACTGGCCGCCGGGGAGGCGGAAGCGGTCGGTGCGCTCGTTCAGGACCTGGCCGTCGGATTCGGCGCTGGCGTGGATGTAGAGGTCCAGCGCGTCGAAGGGGACGCGATCGAACAGCGACTTCAGCGCGGCGTGGCCGACAACCGGCGTGGCGGCGACATTGTGATAGACGACATCCTCGGCCAGCAGATCGAAGGCGCGATCGAGCTGCATCCGGTTGAGGTGGTCGATGAAGGCACAGATGGTTTCGGTTGCGCTGTTCATGGTTTCCGTATGTTTGCCTCTTACGTTAACGTCAATCAGTTGGCCAACAGCTTGTCGATGCGGATTCGCATCCTGTCGCGCGGGCGTGCGCCAGCGAGTCGGCCGACTGAGGGTGGAGGGCAAAACTAGCAGCGGAGCTGTTAACCTGTCATTACTGAGGGTGCCGGGTCGGCCCCTTGCAATATCGGCGATGGGGCGTAAGTCAGGCGGCGTAAATCCTGGCCGAAGGACACAAGGGTTCGTGCAAGAAGCCCTGCCTGCTGACCGGGACTCCGGCGGGAGAGATTGATGAGCGAGCGGACGGCAACGCTGAAGGAAGACATAAGCCGGGTGGAAGTGATGGCCGTGAAGGACATCCGACCGGCTGCCGAGGCGCTGCGCGACATTGCGTGGGAGCGGGCCAAGCTGCGCGTTGCGGTCGCCGACAATATCGCTTCGAAGCATCCGTTGATGGACGAGGATGGCGATGTGCTTGCTTCCACGGTCTTTGGCTGGAACGGCCCGAACGAGCGCTGGTGGGCGGATACGCGGCTGGCGCTTTCCTCGCCGCTGCCGCGGGCCTGCCGCTATGAATCGGAGCCGTTCTGGGTGAATGCCGACGGTTTCCGCACCCGCCAGCCGAACCGCTATCTGGAGGCGATCGACCTTTCCAACTTCGAGAAGCGGGCACTGGGCAAGGCGAGCATCGTTATCCCGGTGCACCTGCCCTTCGGGCAGATCGGCATCGCCACCTATAGCGTGGTGGATCAGGACCGGACCGACCTTTCCGCCGAGTATGACGAGCATGCCGACGAGCTCTATATCCTGACGCACCGCTTTGTGGCGGGCTGCGTGAAGGCGCTGCGCAAGCGGCAGTGGCTGCCGGCGGACAGCCAGCTGACCAAGCGCGAGGTGGAGTGCCTGCGCTGGGCCTCGATCGGGAAGACCGACAAGGAAATCTCGATGATCCTGGGGCGCAGCCACGCCACGGTGCGCTTCCATATCCAGAATGCCGGCGAAAAGCTGGACGCCGTGAACCGCAGCCAGACCATCTTCAAGGCGGCGCAATTGGGATATCTGGGTTACGCTGCGTAGGCGGCTGAGGCGTGGAGGAGGATTGCGAAGCAATCGTCCGAACGCCCTCAGGCTCGCCGGAGCGCGCAGCCGACCTGCAATGGCCGGAATCCGGACATTGACAGGATCGACGGCGCGGCTTTGCCGCGGCGCTACAGGAATAGAGAAATATAAGGGGGAGACTTGGAATGCCGAAGATGCTGATGCGCCTTGTGGTGGCGCTGGTGGGGCTGTTCAATATCGGCCTTGGGCTGGTGTTTCTGGTGCATCCGGCGGAGATGGCCGCCAAATTTTCGCTGCAGCCGATTGGCTCGCAGGGGCTGGCCACCATCCGCGCCGATTTCACGGCCTTTTTCCTGGTGGGTGGGCTGTTCGCCATTCTGGGGGCCTGGAAGATGAGCGCCGAGCCGCTGAAGGTGCCGATCCTGTTGCTGGCAATCGCGCTGTTCGGGCGGACCGTCAGCCTGGTGTTCGACGGGGTGGCACCGACCGCCTTCCCGCCGATGATCACCGAGGGCGTGATGATCGCGATACTGGTGGCAGCGCAGCGGGTGTTTTCGAAGGCCTAGCCGGAACGCGCGGCGAGCCAGTGTTTCTGCTGGCTGTCCACCTGGCGAACGGCTGAAAAGACCGACTGCTGCAGCTGCGGCTTGCCGGTGCGGCCGATATGATCGAGCTGCGCATAATACCAGAACTGCACGGCAAAGCCGGATGCGGCGCGGACTATCTCGAACGACTGCAGCCAGCTGAGCCAGCGCGGGAGAAGGGCATGCTGCGCCTCGTAGCGGGGAAGTTGCGTGGCGCCGGCGAGCAGCCGATTGCAGCCGTCCGGTTCGCCGCACAGCGGGCGGGCGAGGCCGACCAGATCTGCAGCGCCGGTTTCGAGGGCATGCTGGATGGCGGCGCGACTGCGGAAACCCCCGGTGACCATCAGCTTCATCGCTTTCAGCTCGGCCTGCATGGCCTTGGCAAAATCGACGAAATAGGCCTCTCGGGCGGCGGTCGAGGCAGCGACTTGTGGCTGGTCGGTTCTGGCTTCCAGGCCTTGGAGGTCCATCATGGCGGGCTGTTCGTAGGAGCCGCCGGAGATTTCGAGCAGGTCGACGCCAGCCTCCTCCAGCCAGCGGGCGACTTGCAGGCTTTCGCCGAAGTCGAAACCGCCGCGCTGGAAATCGGCGGAGTTGAGCTTCACCGACACGGGGAATTCCGGGCCGACGGCGGCGCGAACGGCCCTTACGGCATCCAGAAGCAGGCGGGCGCGGTTTTCGAGGGTTCCACCCCAACGATCTTCGCGCAGGTTGCTGCGCGGGCTGAGGAATTGCGAGATCAGATAGCCGTGCGCGCCATGCACCTGCACGCCGGTGAAGCCTGCAGTTTTGGCGGCCATGGCTGCAGTCGCGAAGCGGCCGATCAGGTCGAGGATTTCCGGCTCCGTGAGCGGCGTCGGGGTGCCGAAGCGGCCGCCCGGCAGCGCCAGCGCCACGGCGGAGGGCGCCTTTGGCGCGGGGTTCACATTGGTCTGCGTCTGCCGGCCGGCGTGGCTGATCTGCATCCACAGATGGTTGCCGGCAACGGTGCCGGCCTCTGCCCAGTCGCTGAGAGCCGCCATCATCCGGGCGTCGGGTTCGCGGTCCAGGATGACATTGCCGGGTCGTTCCAGATGCTCGCGGTCGATCATCACATTGCCGGTGAGCAGCATGCCGGCACCGCCTTCCGACCAGACCTTGTAGAGGCGGTTCAGCTCCAGCGTGGGAATGCCCTGGGGCGAAGCGAGGCCCTCGGTCATGGCGCCCTTGGCCAGCCGGTTGGGAATGACGGCGCCGCACGGCAGGCTGAGTGGATCGGCCATCGACGTCATCTGATATTCCCCCTGTTCCGGATTTTAACCTTTGATATCGGCAATTTGCCGCTCCACCAGCTGGCAAAGCTGATCGGCGATTGCAGTGCCAGGCGGGAGGAAGCGTTCTATGGCGGCGCGGCCGCTGGCGAAGGTCGTTATGCCGGAGATCATCTGGATTGCCTCCAGCCTTGTTTCGGCGCCGGGGCGGGATTTGCCGCGGACGCCCGCGAGGAGGTAGGCGACCAGCTCCACGCCGGGGCTCCAGAGCCGTTCGAACAGGATGTCGAAGGCGGGGCCGGGCTTGGCGAGCTCGCGCTGGACGAAGAGGGACCAGCTGCGGGTATCGTCGGCGGAGACGAGGAAGCGGGCGAGCGTTGTGAGCAGTTTGGCCAGCTCGGCGCGGCAGGTTTCCGGTGAAGGATCCTCGGTCAGCGTGCGTTTCGCGGCTTCGCCGGCGGCCAGCGTGGCGCCGGCGTAGGTGGAGACGATATGCTCGGCACAGGCGAGGTAGAGGCCTTCCTTGTTGCCGAAATAATATTGGATAGCCGGCAGGTTCACCTGTGCAGCGCCGGCGATGTCGCGGGTGGAGGCGGCCTCCAGCCCCTTATGGCCGAAGGCGTCTAGCGCGGCGGCGAGGATTCGCTCGCGGCTTTCCTGCCCGCGCCGATAGCGGGGGGTGGCGGGCGTGCGCGGGGCGGTTTCCATCCCCCTGTTTAAGCGGCAGGTGGCGGCGGTTGGCAAGATGCTTGACTTTGAATTTATATCGTTCGATATTTTTTGAAGGACAGGAAAGGGCCGATTGTATGGCGACCGCTGCGATACTGGACGAACCGATCGAGGGCGAGAAGGGCATCTGGGCCGCTGTGCGGGCGCAGAAGCAGTTGGTGCCGGAACTGTGGGCGAATTTCGATTTCGAGGCGGATCCGGAGCGGTTCACCACCGATCCGGCGGCAAAGTCCAGCCTGTCGCCGCGTTATGCGGCGAAGCGGGCGGAGATCCTGGCCAACACCGAGCTGGTCGACCGGCTGCGCGCCTATAGCCGGATGGGTGATGTGACGGCAGACCGCTATGCGGCGCTGATGGCGGGGCGGAAGTTTCGCGAACTGATCGATATGCTGGAGCTGGCCTGCGACAAGGGGATCGAGGCAGTGCCCGATGCGCCGCCGGAGCTCGCGGCCTTCATCGCCGACATGGAAGTGAAGCCCGACTGGCTGGACATGGAGCTGGTGGAAGAGGGCGCGCGGGCCGAGCGCAACAACGCCGCCAATTTCGCGCCCTATGCCGTGCGCGGTGCCTTCATCGCCACCTTCATGAACGAATATGCGGCGCTGCCGATGGCGCTGACGGGAACGCTGTCCAACAATGCCGCTGCCCGGCGGGTGAAGGAAACCGCCAATTTCTTTGCCGTGACGACGCTGCCTGGCGCACTGGACCGTTTCGGCCCCGGCTTCAAGGCGGCGGCGATGGTGCGGCTGATGCACTCGATGGTGCGCTATAATATCGCCCGCCGGCCGCAGATGTGGGACGCGGCGAAATATGGCTTCCCCATCCCGCAGGTGGACCAGATGCCGGCTGGCCTGATCGGCATTTTCCTGATGAGCTACAAGCTGATCGAGGAGGGGCGGACGGCGTTCAACGACGAGGAGCGGGCGACGGTAGAGTTTGCCCGCTATCGCTGCCGGCTGCTGGGGCTGCCCGAGGAGCTGCTGCCGGATACGCCGCAGGGCATTGTCGATGTGATGAACGTGCGTGGGGCAACCTTGCGCGCCGGTTTCGACGACCGCACCTGCGGGGCGCTGGTGCGGGCGACGCTGGCGGCCGATCTGTGGCAGGGCGAGGGTCTTGGTCGGCGCATCTTCCGCCGGGTGGAGGCGAGCTTTTCGAAGATGTTCTTCCTGCGCAACTTCATGAACAACGATCTTGCCGCTGCCGAGCGGGTGGGAGTGAAGATCACGGGCGTTGACCGGCTGCTGTTTGCGGTGGCGCTGGCGCATATCACCGTGAAGATGGGCAGCTATCGGCTGGCCTCGAAGATACCGGGGCTGGCCGATGCGGCGGACCGGCGGCTGATCGGCAATATCCGCAAGCTGCTGGCGGACTATGGCCATGCGGAGTTCGTGACCTATGACCATCGGAGCCACGCCGGCTGAGGTCTCAGCCTAGGAGCGCGCGAGGCGGTCCGCGACGATGCGGATGGCGTGGGGGTTCCAGCCGAGGCCGCAGTGGGTGCCGGGGACCTGCAGATTTTCCACCTCCGGGCCGGGGCGTGCGTGTGCGGCCTCCGGGTGGACTATGCCGTCACCACGGGCGGCGATTGCCGTCATCGGCACGCCGGGCAAGGCGCCGGGCTGCCAGTCCACCGGGGCGGCGTCGATCGGGTGGCCGGCGACGCGCTCGTAGAGTTTCCAGGCGTTGTTGGCGGTGAGCAGGCCCGATACGGGGGAGCCCATGGTGATGACCTGCCGCACCGCCTGCGGGTGGCGGCGGGCGAGCTCCACGGCATAAAGGCCGCCGAGGCTCCAGCCGATGATTGCGATCGGCTCGCCGGCGTTGCCCACAAAGCGGAAGAAGCGGCTTTCCAGTTCCTCGAAGCGGCCGGGGCGGAGGCCGAGGTTGCGGCCCATCTGCCAGCCTTCGACCTTGTGGCCGACGGCGGAGAGGACGCCGCGCAGCGGGCTGGTCGCCCAGTCTCCGGAAAGGAAGCCCGGCAGAACAAGGACGTGGCGGCTGGGCCAGTGCGGGAGTTCGCGGATCAGCTGGATGCGCTGCTTGCGGAAGGCCTTCAGCTCGCCGATGGCGCGCAGCTCTGCGGCATAGACGATGCGCCCCGGCGGGCCGGGGTCGGCGCGCGGCGCGTCCTCTTCCAAAATGTCGGTCACACCGTCGCGCATGATCCTCCCCTATAAAGGGTGGATTGCGACAGTTTGAAGGCCTGGTTGCAGGCTCCCCGCCGGTTTCGACCGGCGGGGAGGCTGGAGCGGGTTCCCGGCCGGCGCCGGGCAGGTTTCAGTTGCCGAAGGTGCGCTGCCACCAGCCACGACGCGGCGCGCCGCCTTCACCTTCGTCGCCAGTGGCGTCGGCGTCCGCTTCGGCGGTTACCATCGGCTCGGCTGCGACATCCTGCGCTGCAGCCTTTTTCGGCGCGGCCTTGCGGGGGCGCTTCGGCATTTCCTCGGCAGCGGGTTCAGGTGCTGGCGCGGCGACAGGTTCCGGGACAGCCTCTGAAGCGGTTTCGGTGGCCGCTTCCGATTGTGCCTTGGCTGCCCGTTTAGGGGCGGCCTTCTTCGGCGCGGCCTTGCTGGCGCGTTTTGGCTTTTCGGCTGCGGGCGCTTCCCCGGTTGCCGGTTCGGCCGCTGCTTCAGCAGGGACCTCCGCAATGGCTTCGACGATTGCTTCGGCTGCGGCCTTTTTCGGAGCGGCCTTGCGGGTGCGCTTCGGCTTTGCGGCTTCGGCGGCAGGCGCTTCGTCGGCAACTGCCTCCATTGCGGGCTCGGGTACGACTTCGGCAGGGGCATCCCCGGCTTCGTCTTCGGCGGCTTCGGCGGCGGCGTTCAGCGCCTCGCCAGTCTCGCGACGACCACCCCGACGACGACGGCGGCGGCGGCGGCGCGGCTCGCGGCCGTCCCCATCGGCTTCCTCGCCGGCTTCGACGGCTTCGGCGCCTTCCGGCAGTTCACCATCCTGTTCGACGGCTTCGCGCGGTTCCGCCTGCGGACGGTCGCGGCCATTTTCATGGCCGCTTTCCCTGCCCCCATCGCGACCTCTGCCGCCACGGCGACGACGGCGGCGGCGGTCGCCGTTGCGGCCCCCGCGCTCTTCGCGGTCTTCCGCTTCCTCGCGGTCGCCGCGGTCTTCCTGCTCTTCGTCCTCTTCCTCGACTTCGTCTTCGATGTCGTCTTGCGCGTCGTCGACATGGACGTGGCGAGGGGCCGCCAGCGCCTGCAGGCGCGGGGCCTGTGCCGGTGGCGGGCCGCTGCTGTCGATGGCGACGCGACCACCGATCAGGCTGTCGTCGGGCACCACCTCGATGATCACGCCATAGCGATCCTCGATCTCGGTGATTTCGGCGCGCTTGCGGTTGAGCATGTAGACGGCGACGGCGCTGTCGGCACGCAGGCGGAACATGCTGGCGCGGCCGCGCACGGCCTCTTCCTCCAGCAGGCGCAGCGCCGCAAGCGCGGCGGAGCCGGGCGTGCGGACGAGGCCGAGGCCATCGCACATCGGGCAGACTTCGGTGGAGGCCTCCAGAACGCCGGTGCGCAGGCGCTGGCGGCTCATTTCGAGCAGGCCGAAGGTGGAAATGCGGCCAACCTGGATGCGGGCGCGGTCGTGCTTCAGCGCCTCTTTCAGGGCGCGCTCGACCTTGCGGTTGTTGCTGTTGGATTCCATGTCGATGAAATCGACGACGACAAGCCCGGCAAGGTCGCGCAGGCGGAGCTGGCGGGCGACTTCCTCGGCCGCCTCGATGTTGGTCTTTAGCGCCGTTTCCTCGATATTATATTCGCGCGTGGAGCGGCCCGAGTTGACGTCGATGGCGACCAGCGCCTCTGTCGGGTTGATGACGATATAGCCGCCCGAGCGCAGGTTCACGACCGGGTTCAGCAGTGCCGCCAGCTGGCTTTCCACGCCGGCGCGGTGGAACAGCGGAACGGGATCGTTATAGGGCAGCACCTTCTTCGCGTGGCTGGGCATCAACAGCTTCATGAAGGTCTTGGCGTGGGCATAGCCCTCTGGCCCGTCGACGAGGATTTCGTCGATCTCGCGGCTGTAGATGTCGCGGATGGCGCGCTTCACCAAGTCGCTGTCCTCGTGGATGAGGGCGGGGGCGGACGAGGTGAGGGTCTTTTCGCGAATCTCGTCCCAGAGCCGGGTCAGATAGTCGAAGTCGCGCTTGATCTCGGTCTTGGTGCGTTCGAGCCCGGCCGTGCGGACAATCGCGCCCATGGTGCTGGGCAGGTTCAGGTCGGTCATGATCGACTTCAGCCGCTTGCGGTCGGCGGCGTTGGCGATCTTGCGGCTGATACCTCCCCCCTGGGCCGTGTTCGGCATCAGTACCGAATAGCGGCCGGCGAGCGAGATATAGGTGGTGAGCGCCGCGCCCTTGTTGCCACGCTCTTCCTTGACGACCTGCACCAGCATCACCTGCCGGCGGCGGATGACGTCCTGAATCTTGTAGCGGCGGCGCAGCGCCATGCGGCGGCGGCGCAGGGCTTCGGCGCCGGCCTCTTCGCTGTTGCCATGCTCTTCGGGGCGGTGACGCGGTTCGCCCTCGGCAGGTTCGCCAGCGTCGCCTGGCTCTTCCTGCTCGTGCGCGTGATCGTCGGGCGCGTGATCGTCGTGTGCATGGTCGTCGTCATGGTCGTCGCCGGCGGCATGTTCCTCGACAAGGCGCTGCTCTTCGCGGAGCAGGGCATCGCGGTCTTCCTTGGGGATCTGGTAGTAATCCGGGTGAATTTCCGAAAAGGCGAGGAAGCCGTGGCGGTTGCCGCCATAGTCGATGAAGGCCGCCTGCAGCGACGGCTCCACGCGCGTCACCTTGGCGAGATAGATGTTGCCCTTGATCTGCTTGCGGGCGGCGGCCTCGAAATCGAACTCCTCGATCCGGTTACCCTTGACGACTGCGACCCGTGTTTCTTCCTGGTGGCGGGCGTCGATCAACATTCTTGTTGTCATTGAAGTTTCTCCCTGCGCGCAAGGCGCAGTTTTGCTGTGCAGCGCCGATGGCGCAAATTGGATAGAGGACGGCGGCCCGGGATGGCCGCCGCGAAGATGAAAGGGTGCGGGGGGACAGGCGAAGCGACAGGAAGGCCGGGAGGGCCTTTCCGATCAGCATCCTGTTTTCAGCAGCAGATTCGCGCACTTCTTCCCCGACATTCTGGCCGGGAGCCTGACTTAACGCGTTGTGCGAGTTTTCAGGGCCGGCGGGCATCAAACCGGGAGCTCATCGGCAGTCTGCGATCCCACGCGGTCCTGCCTGTGCGTCCTTCGGCCAACATGCCTTGGCCCATCAGGTAGCAGCGGACCCAGCCGGGCACAAGTGCGACCCGGCGTTAAGCTTTTCACGGAAGCGGCCGTTAGCTGCTTTCGAGATGGCTAACATCCTGACATCCTTGAGCGCCGGTTCCGGCATCGACGTGAAGGCGCTGACCGAGCAGCTGGTCGCCGCCGAGAAGGCGCCGCGTTCGGAATTGCTGGATGCCCGGCAGGCCCGGGTGGACGCCCGGATTTCGGCGCTGGGGCAGTTTCGTTCGGCGCTGGATGCGCTGGTGGGGGCGCTGGGCACGCGGATCGGTTCGGGCGCGCTGTCGGGAATCCCGGCCGTTTCGGATACATCGGTGCTGTCGATGACGGTCGATCCGGGCGCCGTGGTGCAGCGGCAGCAGCTGGAGGTGCGATCGCTGGCCCGTGGGCAGACGCTGGCGTCGGCACCGCGCGATGCGGCGGCGCCGGTGGGGCTGGGGACACTGACCTTTCGCTTTGGGGCGGTCGCCGGTAGCGACGCTGCAACCGGGTTCGTTGCGGGCGTGCAGGACGATCTGGTGGTAACGGTTGCCGAGGGCGACAACAGCCTGGAGGGGCTGCGCAACGCCATCAACGATGCCGCCGCCGTGGCCGGGGCGCCGTTACAGGCGCAGATCGTGTCCGATACGAACGGCGCGCGGCTGCTGCTTCGCGGGGCGATGGGAGAGGCATCGGGCTTCACCGTCGAGGCGGCTGGCGAAGCGGGGCTAGGCGACTTTGCCTTTGGCGAGGGCGTCGCGGGCGGACTGTCGCGGACGCAGACGGCGACGGACGCCGTCGTTGCCATCGACGGGGTGGAGCTGCGGCGGCCTTCCAATTCGATTTCGGATCTGGTGCCGGGGGCGAGGCTGTCTCTGGCGAAGGCGGCGCCGGGGCAGATCGTCACCATCGAGGCGGCGCGGAATACGACGCAGCTGTCGCAAAGCGTGCGGGATGTGGGTGCGGCCCTGAACGAGCTGGCGGGGCTGGGGCGGGAGCTTTCCAACGGCAACCCGACGAGCGGCAGCACCGGGGCGCTGGTGGCCGACGGCTCCACGCGGCGGGCGCTGCAGCAGCTGGGGTCGGTGGCGACGAAACAGCTGATCGAGCCCAACGGCAATGCCCCGACGCGGCTGATCGAGATCGGGCTGGGCACCGACCGCAACGGCAATTTCACCGTGGACGAAACGCGGCTGGCCAAGGCGGTGGCCAATCATCCCGCCGCCGTGGAAGCGCTGATCACGGCGCTGAATGCGCCGGTGAGCTTCACCTCTGCCGGCGGACCGCTGCCACAGCTGGCCGCCGCGATGAAGCTGGCCGCCGAGGGCAGCGCCGGGCAGCCGACGGCACTGGCGCGGGAGGCCGCCGCCATCACCAGGGATCGCACGCTGCTGGACCAGCGGATGCAGCGGATGACCGACACATATACCCGCCAGTTCGCCGCGCTCGACCGTGCGGTGGGGGAGTCGCGGACGATGCAGGATTTCCTGAAGCAGCAGATCGATATGTGGACCCGTAGTTCCGACGCCTGAAAGGATTGCCGATGCCTGCCACCCTTGCCGCCGAACGCCCCGACGCCCGCCCTGTTGCTGCTGCTGCCGCGCTTGCCGGCTATGGCCGGGTTTCGCTGGAGGCGCGGGTGGCCGGGGCTTCGCCGCACCAGCTGGTGGCGATGCTGTATCAGCGGCTGGCGCAGCTGCTGCGCGAGGCGGAGGCGGCGTTGCGACTTGGGGATGTGGGGCGGCGGCTGCGAGCCACCGAAAAGGCACTGGCGATTGTCGACGGGCTCGATGGAACGCTGGACGAGGAGCGGGGCGGCAGTGTCGCAACGGCGCTGCGGCAGGTTTACGAGCTGTTGCGGGCGCGGCTGCTGGCGGGCTCCGAGGCCGGGCTGGCGGAAGCGCGGGTGGCTGTCGAGGAGATCGGCGGCGCCTGGGCGGGCATTGGGGCGGGCATCGGGGCGGGAGCGATCAGATAAGGAGCGTCTGCCAGTCGCTGCGGCCGGACAGGAAAGCGATCATGCCCAACGGTTCGACGCCGTCGGGCAGCTGATCGGCGGCGAGGTGGTGGGTTGCCATCGCCGTCTGGCAGGCGGCGATGTGGGCGCCGAGTTCGTGCAGGGTGGAGAGCGCGTCGGCCACGGGTTTCCGCGCAAGATCCAGGATGGCCGGGCCGCGCAACAGCAGCGCGACCGGGCGGCCCAGCGCTGCCGTGGCGGCGGCCAGCTCCATCGCCGCGTTGAAGCGTTCGCCGCCGGTGTCGGTGACGATCAGGAGCAGACCGGGCACGCGGGGTCCTTGGGCACGCGGATGCTGCGGGTGGCAAGGCTGAGGCCTTCGTAGAGCCAGAGGCGGCCCAGTTGCGGTTCGCCGAAGCCGGTGACGAGGCGGAGCACTTCGAGCGCTTGCGCCGAGCCGATGAGGCCGGCGACGGCGCCGAGTACGCCGATGTCGGCGCAGCTGTTGCCGGGGATGTCGGCGGGGGCCCCGGCAAAGCAGGCCCAGCAGGGTTGATCGGCGAGGTGGCCGGCGAAGACGCCGAGCTGGCCCTCGAACGGGCCGATGGCGGCAGAGACGAGCGGGATGCCGAGCGCGACGGCGCTGCGGTTGACGAGGGCGCGGGTGGCGAAAGTATCGCAGCCATCGGCGATGATGTCGTGGCCGGCCAGCAGGGTTGCGGCGTTGTCGGGCGTGAGGCGCCGGGCGACGGGGTTCAGCACGACGTGGGGGTTGAGGGCTGCGAGGCGTTCGGCTGCGACCTGAACCTTGGAGCGGCCGATGTCGGCGGTTGTGAACAGGGTCTGGCGTTGCAGGTTGGAGAGGCCGACCGTGTCGTCGTCGATGAGCGTCGCGCGGCCGATGCCGGCGGCGGCGAGATATTGCAGGCAGGGGTTGCCGAGGCCGCCTGCGCCGATCACCGCGACGGACGCGGATTGCAGCCGTGCCTGCCCCTGGCCGCCGATTTCCTTCAGCACGATATGCCGTTGGTAGCGATCCAGTTCCTGGTCGGACAGCATCGCCGCTTCAGGTTCCGGTGGAGCCGAAGCCGCCGAGGCCGCGGGCGGTGGTGGTGGTGAATTCCTCTACCAGCTTGAAACTGGGGCGGACGATGGGAAGGAAGACGAGCTGGGCGATTCGGTCTCCGGGCTGCACCGTCACGGGCTCGCTGCCGGGCGGCGTGCGCAACCAGGCGCTGACGAAGATCTGGTCGGCATAGTCGGCATCGATGGTGCCGACCGCCTGCCCCAGCACCAGCCCCTTCTTGTGGCCGAGGCCGGATCGGGCGAGGAGGAAAGCGACCATGCCGGGGCTGTTCATCAGCACCGCGAAGCCGGTGGGGATGAGGACGGCAGGGGCCTGCGGCTGCAGGATCAGCGGTCCGTCGAGGCAGGCGCGGACGTCAACGCCGGCGGCCAGTTCGGTTTCATAGCGGGGAAGGCCCCATTGGTGCAGCCGCTGGTCGACGACACGGAGTTCGATCTCGGGTGTTTCGGGTGTCATCCGCTGGCCTTAGAGCAGGATCAGGCGAGCGTCATCAGGCTGGCGTTGCCGCCGGCGGCCGTGGTGTTGATGGAGGTGGAGATTTCCTCGACCAGCCAGTCCAGCCGGTAGGCGGGTCTGGCCGATGCGCATTCGGCGGGGGACGCGGATTGCACCAGCAGCACCGCGCCGGGTCGGGCGGCGATCTCGGCCAGGCCGGCAAGGATCTGGTCCGCGTCGCCTTCGAGCAGGGCGCCCGACAGCATGTCATCGGAAGTGGCGAGGCGCTTGCGGACGGCGGCGGGCAGCCCCGCGGGGAGGTCCATGCCTTCGAGCAGGAAGCGATTGCCGGTGGCGAGTGCGGCGGCGAGCTGCTGCCACAGGCCGGCGTCGGTTGCGGGCTTCAGCAGGATCGTGCCGCGGGCGTGCAGCTGGTAGCGGTTGCTTTCGCCGACCGGCCCCGGAAGGTCGAGCGAGAGGCCCCGGCGCGATTGGTCGGCATGGCGCTTGACGGTGGCGGCGGCATCGGATTCCGCCCGGTCCTCCAGCCAGTCGGCGAGTGCCGCAAGTGCCGGATCGACTTCGGGGACGATGGGGAGCAGCGGCGATGTGGGGTTCGCCAGCCGGCCGAGATAGAGCGGTCCGCCGGCCTTGGGGCCTGTGCCGGAAAGGCCACGCCCGCCGAAGGGCTGCACGCCGACCACGGCGCCGATGATGTTGCGGTTCACATAGCGGTTGCCGGCCTGGATGCGGCCAGTGACATGCGCGATGGTTTCCTCCAGCCGCGTGTGGAGGCCGAAGGTGAGGCCGTAGCCGGTGGCGTTGATGGCATCGATCAGCTTGTCCAGCCGTTGCCGACGATAGCGGATGACGTGGAGGACGGGGCCGAAGACTTCGCGTTGGAGATCGGCGAGATCGTCCATTTCGATGAGGGTCGGCGGCACGAAGCTGCCCGATGCGGTTTCGGCGGGGAGCGGCAGCTGCTGGATCGGATGACCCTTGCGGCGCATCAGCTCGATATGGGCCGTGATTCCGGCCTTCGCCTCGGGGGTGATGACGGGGCCGACATCGACTGAAAGGCGTGTGGTGTTGCCGATTCGGAGTTCGGCGAGCGCGCCCTTCAGCATGGTAAGGATCGGGCCGGCGACTTCCTCCTGCAGGCAGAGGATTCGGAGCGCCGAGCAGCGCTGGCCGGCGCTGTCGAAGGCGGAGGCGAGGACATCGGCGACAACCTGTTCGGGGAGAGAGGAGCTGTCGACGATCATCGCATTCTGGCCGCCGGTTTCGGCGATGAAGGGGATGGGCTGACCGCTGGCGGAGAGGCGGGCGGCGAGCTGGGCCTGAATCAGCCGGGCGACCTCGGTGGAACCGGTGAAGAGCACGGCGGCTGTTTCAGGCGCTGCGACGAGAGCGGCGCCTACGGGGCCATCGCCGGGGATGAGTTGCAGGGCGTCGTTCGGGACGCCGGCTGCGTGCAGCAGGCGGACGGCTTCGGCGGCGATCAGCGGAGTTTCCTCGGCTGGCTTTGCGAGGACGGGGTTGCCGGCGACGAGGGCTGCGGCCAGCTGCCCGGTGAAGATGGCGAGCGGGAAGTTCCACGGCGAGATGCAGACGGTTGGGCCGACGGGGGTTGCGCCCTCCAGCGTGCGGCGGGCTTCTGCAGCATAGTAGCGGAGGAAGTCGATCGCTTCGCGCACTTCGGAGATGGAGTTGGCGGCGGACTTTCCGGCCTCGCGCATGAGGAGGCCCATCAGGATCGGCATACGGTCCTGCAGTGTGTCAGCCGCGCGTTCGAGCATGGCGGCGCGGGCATCCACCGGGGTGTCGCCCCATCGGGAGGCGGCGGCGCGGGCGACTGCGGCGGCGGCATCCACGGGTGCCATGTCGCGGACGGTGCCGACGATGTCGCGGTGATCGGCCGGGTTGTGGATGCGGCGTTCGGAACCCTTGCCGTCTTCGGGGGCGGCCAGCCATTCGGTTGCGACGCTGGCGTTCAGCTGTTGCGTGAGCGCTGCGAGCGCGCTTTCGTCGCTGAGGTCGAGGCCGGCGGAATTGCGGCGTCCGGGATAGAGGTTGGCCGGGCTGGCGATGAGGTCGTGCGGGGCGCCCGGGCTTGGCATGGCGGCGACCAGCGCCACCGGATCGGCGACCAGCTCGTCGATGGAGACGTCCGGATCGGCGATGCGGTTGACGAAGCTGGAGTTGGCGCCGTTTTCGAGCAGGCGGCGGACGAGATAGGCGAGCAGCGTTTCGTGCGTGCCGACGGGGGCGTAGATGCGGCAGGGGCGGTTGAGTTTGCCGCGGCCGACGACCTCTTCGTAAAGCGGTTCGCCCATGCCGTGCAGGCACTGGAACTCATAGTCGCCAAGCGTGAATTCCGTGCCGGCCATCTGGTAGATGGTGGCGAGCGTCTGGGCGTTGTGGGTGGCGAATTGCGGGAAAACCGCGTCCTTCGCGGCGAGCAGTTTTGCAGCGCAGGCGATATAGGCGACGTCGGTGTGGATCTTGCGGGTGTAGACCGGGAAATCGGCGAGGCCGTCGACTTGCGCGCGCTTGATCTCGGCGTCCCAATAGGCGCCCTTCACCAGCCGCACCATGATGCGACGGCTGGCCCGGCGGGCGAGATCGACGATCCAGTCGATGACGAAGGGGCAGCGCTTGCCATAGGCCTGGACGACGAAGCCGAGGCCCTGCCAGCCGGCGAGCGACGGATCGAGGGCGAGGCTTTCGAGGATGTCCAGCGAGATTTCGAGGCGGTCGGCTTCCTCGGCGTCGACGTTAAAGCCGATGTCGTAGGAGCGGGCGAGGAGGGCGAGCGACTTCACGCGGGGGAGGAGTTCGCCCATCACCCGGTCCGACTGGGCGCGGGAATAGCGGGGGTGGAGCGCCGAGAGCTTGATGGAAATGCCGTTGCCGGCGATCGGGCCGCGCCCCTCGGCTGACTTGCCGATGGCGTGGATGGCGGTGGCGTAGGCGGTGAAATAACCCTCTGCATCGCGGGCGGTGGCGGCTGCTTCGCCCAGCATGTCGAAGCTGTAGGTGAAGCCGATCGCCTCCTGGTCGCGCGCGCGCTTCAACGCCTCGGCGATGGTTTCGCCGGTGACGAACTGTTCGCCCATCAGCCGCATGGCGATATCCACACCGCGGCGGACGACGGGTTCGCCGGCGCGGGCGACCAGCCGGCCAAGCGCCGAGGCGAGGCCGCCGTCGTTGACCGGATCGACCAGCTTGCCGGTGACGACGAGGCCCCAGGTGGCGGCGTTCACGAACAGCGAGCGTTCGGAGCCGAGGTGGGAGGACCAGTCTCCGGGCGCGATCTTGTCGCGGATCAGGGCGTCGCGGGTAGCCGTGTCTGGGATGCGCAGCAACGCTTCGGCGAGGCACATCAGCGCCACGCCTTCCTGGCTGGAAAGCGCATATTCCTGCACCAGTGCCTCGACGCCGCTTCCCCTTGTCTTGGCGCGAAGGCGGGAGATGAGGGCGCGCGCGGTTTCGGTGGCAGCGCGGCTCACCGATTCCGGGAGGGTGGCCGCAGGCAGCAGGTCGGCGATGCATTCCGGCTCCGGTCGGCGATAGGCGGCGGTGATGGCGCTTCGGAGCGGAGTGGCCTCGCGCACGGGGGGAGCAAAGGCGGCGAAGATGGAGCGGGAGGCGGGCATGCGCCGATCCTATCGCAGATGGCGATTTCGTTCTGGCTGTATTATACCGCAACTATAGGTAGATTGGCTGAGTTTTCGCGAGTTCACAGGACAAACGGATGAAAATGGACCGCGTGGAAGGCGATCTTGATCGCATCGATCGGAAAATCCTCGACGCCCTGATGCGGGATGGGCGGATGACGATCACCGACCTTGCCAACCATGTAGGCCTGACGAAGACGCCCTGCCAGGTGCGGCTGAAGCGGCTGCAGGACAGTGGCGTGATTACCGGATTCCGGGCGGTGGTCGATCCGCGGCGGCTGGGGATGGAGCATGTGGCCTTTGCCGAGGTGAAGCTTTCGGACACGCGGGAGGAGGCACTGGGCGCCTTCAATGCCGCGGTTCGGCGCATTCCCGAGGTGGAGGAATGCCACATGATCGCCAGCCATTTCGATTATCTGCTGAAGGTGCGGACGGCCGATATCCGCCGTTATCGGATCGTGCTGGGGGAGAAGATCTCCAGCCTGCCGCATGTGTCCAGCACCTCTACCTATGTGGCAATGGAGACGGTGCGCGACGCCTATTGAGTTGCATGCGGTTGCCTGAGGCCGGATAGGAACATCGAAGGTGTCTGCAAGGGGGCGAGTGTGCGCGCATATCGGGGTCTGCTGATCGGGATAGCCCTGTTGTTGCTGTGGGTGGTGCGGCCGATCGGCGTGGAGGCGCCGCGCGCGGTGGACACCGAATTCGATACGGCGCGGGCGATAGCGAGGCTGGAGTTTATCCTTGGCGACCAGAAGCCGCATCCGACCGGCACCGACGCCAATGACGCGGTGCTGGCGCGGCTGGAGCAGCAGGTGCGCGGGCTAGGCTTTACGCCAGAGGTCAGCGAGCGGTTCCATTGCAACGACTGGCGCGCGGGCGCCGCGGTGTGCGCTTCGCCCCGCAACCTGATGTTCTGGGTGACGGCGCCGGGGCCGGATGCCGTGATGGTGACGGCGCACCATGATTCGGTGCCTGCCGGGCCGGGTGCTGCCGACGATGGCATGGGCGTGGCGGTGGCGCTGGAGGTGGCGCATCTGCTGAAGGGGCGGAAGCTGGAGCGGCCGGTGCTGGTGCTGATCACCGATGCCGAGGAAGCCGGGCTGGTGGGGGCAGCGGCGTTTGCGGCGCACCATCCGCTGGCGAAGCAGATCGGCGCAGTGGTGAACCTGGAAGCGCGGGGGACAACCGGCATCGCCAGCATGTTCCAGACGAGCACGCCCAACGGCAATGATGTGGCGGCGCTGCAGCGCGGTGGGTTCGTGCCCGCAGCCAACATGCTGTCTACCGACCTGTTCAAGCAGCTGCCCAACGATACCGACCTGACGGTGCTGCTGCCGCTGGGGGTGGACGCGGCCAACTATGCGATCATCGGCGGCGGCAAGCGCTATCACACGCCGATCGACGATCTGGCGCATCTGGACCGCAACTCGGTGCGGCACATGGGAGCGAGCGCGCTGTCGGCGACGCTCGGCTTTGCGGCGGCTGCGCCGCAGGTGCCGGAGCGGAGCCGGGTGTTTGCCGATTTTGCGCTGATGCGTTTTCTGGTGCTGCCGCAGTGGCTGGCGGGGGTTCTGGTTGGGCTCGGGCTGGTGGCTTCGGCCATGCTGTTCTGGCGGACGAAGGACGGGCATGCGGTTCGGACGGGACTTGCGCCCCTGCTGGCGCTGGTGGCTGGGGTGTTGATTGCTGTTGCCGCCGGGATGGTGGTGGCGGCGATCCGGCCGGAGAGCGACTATGGCACGGCCTGGCCGATCGCGCTGCGCACTGCCTATGCGGCCGGCGCCTTGCTGGGGGCGCTGGGAATTGTTCGGCTGCTGAACGTGGAAAATGGGGTGCGGCTGGCGGCGGCGACTTGGGTGCTGCTGGGCTTGCTGGTGGCGGGCGGTTTTGCCTTCATGCCGGGGCTGTCGACCTTTTACGCCTGGCCGGTCGTGCCGCTGGTTCTGGCGGCGCTGGCCTCCTTTGTGCCGCTGCTTCGCCGGGCGGTGCCGTGGCTGATGGCGCTGGCGGCGCTGCTGTTCCTCGTGCTGGCGCTGCCGCTGGGCGGCGGGCTGGAGGATGCGCTGTTCGTGGAATATGCGGCGCCGACGACGCTATTCCTGATCTTCATGCTGTTGTTCTGGATGCCCGTCCGCGGCGCGCACAAAACGCAGGATGTTCGGGGTGGCCGCTGGACCTTGCCGGTGTTCGGCGTGGCGCTGGTGGCAGCTACCGTCGCCGCGCTTCTGGTGTCGGCCTATAGCCGCGATGCGCCGCGTCACCTGAGCATCGTGCACGAGGATGTGGACGGGGCAGGCGCGTTCCGGATTTCCGACAATGGACCGCTGCCGCCGGCGATGCTGGCGGCCGCGAGGTTCCGCGACGATCCGGAGGAAGGCAAATGGGTGGCGCCGGCCCCGAGGCTTGCCGACGTCGGCAAGCTGACCCAGGTTTCTGATACGGTTTCAGGCGGGGTGCGGACGGTTCGGTTTGTGGCCGAGGCGCCTGTGGCTGACCGGCAGCTGTTCGAGATCAACAAGGGGGACGGCGTGCGGGCGCTGACGGTGAACGGTTCGCGGAGCGAGATGCGCGCGCCGCTGACGCTGCTTTCCTGCACCGGTCGGGCCTGTCGCACGCTGGATGTGACACTGGAGCTGAAGGCCGGAGCGCTGTTGCCGGAGATGCGCTGGACCCGCAGCAGCTATGGCGCGGGGCCAGCGGCTGAAGCGCTGGTGGCGGCGCGGCCGGACACGGCAATGGCGGTGCATGGCGGCGATCGGAATGCCGTCATCCGGGACGTCAGGCTGGATTAAGCGAGAAGCTCAGCGATGCGGGCGGCGAGCTGACGGGCGACATTGGCCTTGGTGGTTTCGGGGAGCGACTGAACGCCGCTGGCGGTGACGAGGTGGACGAGGTTTCGGTCGCCGCCCATCACCTCGCCCGAGACGTCGTTGGCGACGATGAGGTCCACGCCCTTCTTCGCGAGCTTGGCCTGGGCGTTGGGGATGACGTCGTCGGTTTCGGCCGCGAAGCCGACGACCAGCTTCGGCCGGCGGGGATGCCTGGCGAGACCGGCGAGGATGTCCGGGTTTTCGCTGAGTTCGAGCTTTGGCGGGCCCGAGGCACCCTTCTTGATCTTGGATGTGCGGGGCGCGACCGCCCAATCGGCGACTGCGGCGACCAGGATGGCGGCATCGGCCGGAAGGGCGGCCTCTACGGCGGCGGCCATTTCGCGCGCGGTCTCGATGTCTATGCGGGTGACGCCGGGCGGGGTGGGCAGGTTTACCGGACCGGCAACAAGCGTGACCCTGGCGCCGAGTGCCGCGAGGGCTGCTGCAAGCGCGAAGCCCTGTTTCCCGGAGGAGCGGTTGGCGATGTAGCGCACCGGGTCGATCGGTTCGTGGGTGGGGCCGGCGGTGACGAGGATGTGCCGGCCTTTCAGGGGGCCGTCGGCAAACTGCGCGCCGATGGCGGCGGCGATTGCGGTCACTTCCGGCAGCCGGCCGGGGCCAAACTCGCCGCAGGCCATCGGGCCGACGTCGGGCTCCAGCACGGTGACGCCACGCTGGCGCAGCAGGGCGACATTGGCTTGCGTGGCCGGGTGCTGCCACATGCGGACGTTCATCGCCGGCGCCGCGAGTACGGGCGTGTCGGTTGCCAGCAGCAGCGTGGTGGCGAGATCGTCGGCCATGCCGGCGGCCATCTTTGCCAGAAGGTCGGCAGTGGCCGGGCAAACGACGAGCAGGTCGGCCGAGCGAGAGAGCTGGATGTGGCCCATTTCAGCTTCGTCGGTCAGATCGAAGAGATGGGTGTAAGCCTTGCTTTCGGAGAGGGCCGAGGCGGAGAGCGGCGTGATGAACTCGGTGCCGCCTTTGGTGAGGACGGGCGTGACGGAGGCGCCGCCGCGCCGCAATTCGCGGATCAGTTCCAGTGACTTGTAGGCAGCGATGCCGCCGCCGATGATCAGAAGGATGCGTTTCCCTGCCAGCATGGCGGCATTGCTAGCGGCTCGTGCACACGAAGCCAACCTTGCTCCGCACGCGGTTGTGATTGCATCGCAGGCCCGCCGGTGCAAAGGGCGGGCGCATGACCGAGAAGCTCCATGCCGGCGTGCGCCACGCGCCCGACCCCCAGATGCTGGCCAAGACCGAAGTGCTGGTGGAAGCCCTGCCCTATCTGCAGCGCTATGCCGGCAAGACCTTCGTGGTGAAATATGGCGGCCACGCCATGGGTGACCCGGAGCTGGCGCGGGATTTTGCCGAGGATATCGTGCTGCTGAAGGCGGTGGGCATCCGCCCCGTGGTGGTGCACGGCGGCGGGCCGCAGATCGGCGCGATGCTGAAACGGCTGGGGCATGAAAGCCGCTTTGTCGATGGGCTGCGGGTGACGGATGCCGCAACCGCCGAGGTTGCCGAGATGGTGCTGGGCGCCATCAACAAGGAGCTGGTGCGCTGGATCGGCGAGGCCGGCGGCCGGGCGGTGGGGCTGTCGGGCAAGGATGCTGGCCTCATCACCGCCGAAAAGGTGCAGCGCAGCACGCGCGATCCGGGCAGCGCCATCGAGCAGGTGGTGGACCTGGGCTTTGTGGGCGAGCCGGCGAAGGTGGACCGGCAGGTGCTGGACGTGCTGACGGGGGCGGATTTCGTGCCGGTGGTGGCGCCGATCGGCGTGGGCGCTGACGGGCATACCTATAATATCAATGCCGATACCTGCGCGGGTGCGGTGGCGGCCGCGCTGGATGCGGCGCGTCTGTTCCTGCTGACCGATGTGCCCGGCGTGCTGGCGAAGGATGGCTCGTTGCTGACCGACCTGACGCCGGCGCAGGTGGCCGATCTGGTCGCGGACGGGACGATTTCGGGTGGGATGATCCCCAAGCTGGAGACCTGCGTGCAGGCGGTGGAGGGCGGTGTAGATGCTGCCGTCATCCTTGACGGGCGCGTCCCGCATGCCATGTTGCTGGAAATATTCACCCGGCGGGGAGCCGGTACACTTGTGCGGAGGCAGGCATGAGGCTTGTTCTTTTGGCAGTGGCGCTGATGGCGACCGCAGCGACCGCGGCCCCGTCCGCCCGCACCGGCAAGGCAGCGGTCGGCGAAGTCTGGGCCTATCCGGTGATGTTCGAGCAGGCTCTGCGTCCGCTGGCGCCGCTGTCGGGCCGGGTAGTCCGTGAAAATCTCTGCCCCAACCTGCCGGCCCGCGATGACGGCCTGCTGTACAAGTACAGCGTCGATGCGAAGATGAAGTCGCGCGGCTTCGAGGAAGAGCGGTGGGAAGTGGTGGATCTGAAGATCCTGAACCCCAGCGGCTGCGAAGCGATGGACAGCGAGTTTGCGCGGCAGATGTGGGCGGCTATTCCGCAGTTCGCCGAGCCGCGGCAGGATACCGACAAGAACGGCTGGACGCGAATTCCCGATATCGAGCTGCGCGTCGTCGAATAGGCTTCATCGCTGCTCGGCTGCGACCAGCCGGGCGCGGATGGCGGTGTAGACTTCAGCCGTGATCGGCCATTTCCACGCCAGCCAGGCGGCAATGCTGGTGAGCAGCATCGACGGCGCCACGAACAGGATTTCCAGCCCGGTGATGGCAGCCTGGCTGTTGGCGGCGCCGGGCGTCGCGTTGAAGCCGATCAGCGCCAGAAGCGGATAGGTGAGGCCCACCGGAATCGCGAAACCGAGTTTCTGCGTGGCGGTCAGCACGGCGAAGTTCAGCCCGGTGTGATCGGTGGGTGGCAGGCCCGCCTCCATCCGGTCGAGGCGCTGCGCGTCGTTCAGGTCTGCCATCATCGCCCGGAGCAGGAAGTTGGGGGCGGCGTAGGGGATGCCTGAGAAGGCCATGGCGATGCCGAACAAAAGGATGTTGTCGCGCGGCACCAGCAGAACGAGGAAGATGGCTGCGCCCGCCCAGAAGGCGGCGAGCGAGACGGCGCGGTGCTTGCCCCAGCTGCGGGCCAGCCGGATCCAGAAGGGCGCGGCGACAAGGCCGGCGATGAAATAGCAGAGCAGCAGGATCGAGGCGATGTGCTGCGGTATGCCGCGCGCCGCCGAGAAGAAAAACAGGAACAGCGCGCCGGTGATGCCCGGCGCGATCGACAGGAACAGGTCTGTGCCGAGCAGGATCAGCATGCGCCTGTCGGTGATCGCAGAGCTGACCTGCCGGAAGTTGAAGCCGTGAGGTTCGCCGGGGGCCTCGCCTTCGGGAACCAGTGTGGCGCAGGCGAGCACGGTGAGCGGGATGAGGGCAATGATGAACCAGCCCATCGCATGCACGCCGGCATTTGGCCCAGCCTCGGGCATCAGTGTGCCGGCGATGGGAGGGATGAACAGCACCACCAGCGTTCCAAAGACGTTGAAGGCCGTCCAGTAGCCGAAGATCCGGGCGCGTTCGCCATAGTCGGGAGAGAGGCGGGAGCCCCAGGACACCTGCGACAGGCTGACGAACGAATAGCCGAGGTAGAGCAGCAGCAGCGACAGGAAGGTGGCCGTTGCCGAGACGCCCGGAGAGGCCGTGAAGATCAGCCAGGCGCCGAGCATCAGCACCCCCGCCCCCGCCACCATCCAGGGCCGGAACTGGCCCCAGCGGCTTCGGCTGTTGTCCATCAGCGCCCCGATCAGCGGATCGAAGGGGATGTCGACGATGCGGACGAACGCAAAGATGAAGCCGACCGTCGCCAGCGGCAGGCCCAGCGTTCCGGCATAATAGGGCGGCAGATAGACGACGAGGGGAAGCCCGAGGGCGGCGATAGGCAGGCCGGCGCTGCACCAGGCCAGGAGTTGCCGCAAACCTACCCGCATCAACTCCCCTTCGACCCGTTTCGGGAATTCTTGCCGCGCCGCCGTTGCGGGCGCTACTGGCAACTATGGTCGCAGAGCCAACAGCCGGCAATCATGTTGCAGCGCTCGCCAGGGGCGGGCGGACGAATTTCACCGGCTTCGTGCTGCGATTGCTGGCGCGCTTTCCGTTTCTGGTGATTGCGGCCCGGCTTTACGGGGCAGAAAGCCTTGGCCTGTTCGCCTATGCGATCATGGTGGTGGAGTTTGCCGCGGCGCTGGCGACCATGGGGCTGAAGCGGGGTCTGGCGGGCGAGATGGCGCGCGACGGGCGGCCGGAGGTGCAGGTGCTGGCCGATGCGCTGCTGCTGGGGTTGCTGGCGGCCTGTCTCGCGACGGGCGTGCTGCTGCTCTTTCCGGGGCTGATGTTCCCTGACGAAGCGGAGACTGGTGCCGGGCGCTGGTTTGCGCTGATCATACCGGCGATCGTGCTGGCCGATGTGTCGCTGGCGGGGCTTGCGTTCCGGCATCGGATCGGGCCGGCGGTGCGGGCGCGTTCGCTGATCGAACCCTGGGTGCTTACACTTGTCGCGACCGGGCTTGCCTTTACCGTGCTGAAGCCCGGTGGACTGTTGATCGCCTATGCGGTGTCGCTGCTGGCGGCGGTGACCGCCTCGCTGTGGCCGGCGTTCCGACAGTTTGGCTGGCCGGAAGGATGGATGCCTTCGACCGGGCGGATGCTGGGGATTGCCCGACGCAACCTGCCGCTTGCGGGGGCCGATCTGGTGGAGTGGAGTACCCGGCGGCTGGATGTGTTCATCCTGGGGTTGTTTGCATCGTCTGCCGTGGTGGGGCTGTATTTCGTGGCGCAGCAGGTGGCCTCGCTGGCGGGGAAGATCCGCTCCAGCTTCGATCCGATTCTGGCGCCGCTGTTGTCGGCCTCGCTGAAGGCGGGGAAGCCCGATGAGGCGGCGGCGCATCTGAGGCAGGTCGGTTTCTGGGTGCTGGCCTTGCAGTTGCCGGTGGTGCTGGCGCTGGGGCTGCCGGCGGAAGGGATATTGGGGCTGTTCGGGCCGGAGTTCGCCGCCGGCGGGCTGGTGCTGGCCTTCCTGCTGGTGGCGGAGCTGGCGGCCGCCAGCAGCAGCGTGTCGGAGATGGGGCTGATCTATACGCATCCGCGCTATAATCTGATCATCGCCGTGAGCTGCCTGGCGCTGCAGGCCGGGCTCAGCCTGCTTCTGGTGCCGCAGTTCGGTGGCGAGGGCGCCTCGGGTGCCTTGCTTATTTCGCTGACGGTGGCGGCGATTGCGCGGCAGCTGGTGTTGAGCTGGGCGCTGAGGGCGCCGGTCGCCTTCTGGCGGTGGAGCCTGCTGGCGGCGGGGGGGCTGGCCTTTGCCTTTGGCTATGCAGCGCGGGCCTTGCCGGAGCTGCCCGAAATGCTGGTGGCAATACCGGGCGTGTTGCTGATCTTTGCGGGCGTGATCTGGCGCTGGGGTTTCGGGCCTGACGACCGGGCGCTGTTTAGCGGTGGGCGGGTTCGATCGCGCGATTGACGAGCCGGCCATCCGGCGTAAGCGCGGCGACGACCACCATCGGCCCGGTGCGGAGCTGCTCCTCCAGCGCCGGGGCGCTGCTTTCGGAGACGAAGATGCGGCTGGCGAACTGGGAGTTGCCGACGCCGAAGGACGGGCGGACGTCCATGCGGCTGAGCCGGGGATCGACGCGGGCGGCGCACTGGCTGCCGGCTGAAACGACGGTGGCCGTTACCTGTTCGCCGTCGCGGTCCAGGCAGAGGTCGCAGCCCTGCATCTTGTCGCAGATCGCCGGATCGCCTGCCACCCGCCAATCATAGGTGAAGGCGACATACTGGCCGCGCAAGGGGTCGCGCGGATCATAGCCAGCGATGGGGATGCGCCATTCCTGCGCATCCGACAGGGCCGACTGGTTGCGGGCGATGCCGGCGCCGAGCACGAGGAAGGGCAGCAGCAGCGCGGCGATGAGGGCGATGCGATTCATGCCGCCTCGCCGGATTTTGCGTGCGTGCGCCGCTGCACCAGGCGGTGCCAGATATAGCTGAGGCCGACGAGCAGTAGACCGCCCAGGATGAGCCCGCCGCCAGTTGCCGCGAGCGAGCCGAACAGCTCAATATAGATGATGAAGATGCGGATGCCGATGGCGGCGATGGCGACGGCGAAGACGCCGTTCCAGCCGGCCTGTGCTGCACCCTGCGCGACTGCCACCCACATCGCGATGAAGATGGCGACGCCGATAAGCCGGCTGGCCGTGTGGTCGGCGTGCGGAATGGCGAGCGCCAGCGCGAAGGCGAGGACCGGGCCGGCGAGCATCGGCAGCAGAAGTGGGCGAGGGAAGCCTTGCCGGCGGCCAACGAGGATGGCTGCGGCGCTGGCGATTGCGGGCAGGATCAGGCGGACAGCGTTGTCCATCGCCTGCGCCCCCGTGATATTCGAGGCCCATGCGAAATGCGCGATGCTGGCACCGCCGATCAGCGTGACAAGGCCGGTTTCGCGCAGGGTGAGGCGGAAGCCGCTGCGGTGGCCGTCAAGCAGGAACGAGAGGAGCACGAGGGTGGCGGGAACGGCCATCGCTGCGCCCTGCGCCAGCAACCACAGGCCGCCCTCGTCGACATCCTCCACCGCCATGACCGTCGGGCCGATCAGCGCGGCTGCCACGAAGGCCAGCCCGGTAAGCCGGGTGCGGCCTGCGATCAGCAGGGCTGGGCCCGCGAGCGCCAGCCACATCAGGAACGCCTCCCAGGCGGGGCCTGTGAGCTGATAGACCTGTGCCTGCAGCGCAATGCCGGCGAGGACGAGGCCGGCGAACAGGAACAGCGCGGCCTCGGAGATCCAGAGCCTGCCCTGTTCGCGCGCCCACCAGAAGGCGGCCGCGGCGCCTGCCATAAGCGCCATGTGGGCGCCAAGCTTCACCGCGGCGGGGATCATGTCCCAGTTGGCGGAGATGACGAGGATGATGCCCAGGAGCAGCGCCAGCAGGCCGAGGCCGGCTATGGCCCAAAGCACCGTCGGTTTGCTGGTGCCGGCTTCATAGGCGCGGATGCGGTCAGCAGCGGGCTGGTCGATCAGGCCGGCCTTCACCCAGGTATCGAGACGGCTTTCCAGCGACATGCCCCCTACGTGCGGCAAGGCGATGAAATGGGCAACCCTTCAATCCACGTTTCCGGCTTCCTACATCGGTCGGGAACGGGCCGGCTTCCTCGCCGGCACCCATGAAAGGCACTATCCTGATGCGTGAAATTCCGACCTGGCACGCCACCACGATTCTGGGCGTGCAGAAGGACGGCAAAGTCGTGATCGCCGGCGACGGGCAGGTCTCGATGGGCCAGACGGTAATGAAACCCAATGCGAAGAAGGTCCGGCGGCTGGGTGCTGACGGCAAGGTGGTGGGCGGCTTTGCCGGCTCCACCGCAGACGCCTTCACCCTGTTCGAGCGGCTGGAAGCGAAGCTGGAGCGTTATCCCGGCCAGCTGACGCGGGCCTGTGTGGAACTGGCGAAGGACTGGCGGCAGGACCGTTACCTGCGGCGGCTGGAAGCGATGATGATCGTCGCCGATGCCGAGACGATGCTGATCCTGACCGGCACAGGCGACGTGCTGGAGCCGAACGACGGCGTGGCCGCCATCGGATCGGGCGGCAACTATGCGCTGGCGGCCGCCCGCGCGCTGATGGATCAGCCGCTGGATTCCGAAGCGATCGCGCGAAAGGCGATGAAGATCGCCGCCGACATCTGTGTCTACACCAACGAAAACCTGACCGTGGAAACCCTGTGATGGATACGCTTGTGAACCCTGAAACCTTCGCCGGGTTTGACACCCTGACCCCCAAGGCCATCGTCGCCGCGCTGGATCGGCACATTGTCGGCCAGACCGAGGCGAAGAAGGCGGTGGCGGTGGCGCTGCGCAACCGCTGGCGGCGGCAGCAGCTGAGCGCCGACCTGCGCGAGGAAGTGACGCCGAAGAATATCCTGATGATTGGGCCGACGGGCTGCGGAAAAACCGAAATCTCGCGCCGGCTGGCGAAGCTGGCCGATGCGCCGTTCCTGAAGATCGAGGCGACCAAGTTCACCGAGGTCGGCTATGTCGGCCGCGACGTGGATTCGATCATCCGCGACCTGGTGGAGGAATCCATCCGCCTGACGCGCGAGCTGAAGCGGGCAGGCGTGCGCGAAGCGGCCGAGAAGGCGGCGCTGGATCGGCTGCTGGATGCCCTTGTGGGCAAGGATGCCAGCGAGGCGACTCGCCTCGCCTTTCGCGACCGGATCTTTGCCGGGCAACTGAAGGGCAAGGAAGTCGACATCGAAGTCGAGGACACGGGCGGCGGCATGCCGTTCGAGATTCCCGGCATGCAGCCCGGACAGGTTGGCATGATCAACCTGGGCGACATGTTGAAGAACATGGGGCCGAAGCGGACGAAGCGGCGGAAGATGCCGGTGGAGGACGCCTGGGAGCTGCTGGTGAACGAGGAATCCGACAAGCGGCTGGATACCGACGACCTGACGCGCGAGGCGGTGAAGAACGCCGAGGCGAACGGCATCGTGTTTCTGGACGAGATCGACAAGATCGCCGTTTCCGATGTGCGTGGCGGAAGCGTCTCCCGCGAGGGCGTGCAGCGCGATCTGCTGCCACTGATCGAAGGGACAACGGTTGCGACCAAATATGGGCCGGTGAAGACCGACCATATCCTGTTCATCGCCTCGGGGGCCTTCCATGTGGCGAAGCCTGCCGACCTGCTGCCGGAACTGCAGGGCCGCCTGCCGATCCGCGTGGAACTGAAGGGGCTGAGCAAGGGCGATTTCGTGCGGATCCTGTCCGACACGGAGGCGTCTTTGACGCGGCAGTATATTGCCCTGATGGGCACGGAAGGGGTGGAGCTGAGCTTCACCGCCGACGGCATCGAGGCGATTGCCGACATCGCCGCGCAGGTGAATGATCGGGTCGAGAATATCGGCGCCCGGCGTTTGCAGACGGTTATGGAAAAGCTGCTGGAAGAGCTGAGCTTCGAGGCGGCTGGCGCTCCGCAAGGGACTTCGCTCAACGTGGATGCTGCCTATGTGGACAAGCAGTTGGCGGCGATTGCGCGGGATAATGATCTGAGCAAGTTCATTCTGTAGGCGGCTGCGATTATGGCGCGGCCATAACTCGCAGACTCGCCGAAAGGACGGCCGGCTGAGCGGGCAATCTCTATTGCCCGCCAGTCCGACGGCACGGCTTTGCCGTGCCCCTCCCTTGCACTTCAGACTTCAGCCGGACTCGGCAGCTTTGCTGCCGGCCGGCTGTTTCTGATATGCGCGAACTGAACAGCTAGGATCATCAACGATGGGTCAGGATTTTGTGCGGCACCGGCAACCGTGGAAGCCGGAGGAGCTGGCGAAGCTGCGGACGCTGGCAGCGAAGGGCATGGGGCTGAAGGCGATTGCCAAAGCGCTGACGCGGAGTGAGGAATCGGTGCAGGACCGGGCGCGGGAGGATGGGCTGAAGATCGCGAAGTTGAGGTAGGCGGGCCGGCCGCGCGGCAAAGCCGCGCGAGTCCGGCTGGGGGTGCAGAACAAGAAAAAAAGGGATCCGGCAGAGCCGGACTCGTCGGACGGATCGGCGAGAGAGATCGCCGATTCCGCCGGCCGGGCGCTGCGCGGGAGTCGGCGAGTTAGCGCTTCGCGCTAATCGCGCGCCCCGCTTGGCCTAGAACGGCCACACCACCGGAACCCAGAAGACGCTGACCACGAAGAACAGCAGCATCATGAGCCCCCCGAGTTTCCAGTAGTCGGTGAACTTGTAGCCGGCAGGCCCCATCACCATCAGGTTTACCGGGGTGGCGATGGGGGTGAGGAAGGCGGCTGCGCAGGCTACGTTCACGCTCATCAGCACCGGGGTTACGTTCACGCCCAGGCCGTGCGCGGCGAGCGTCGCGATGGGAATCACGATGAGGGCGGTCGCCGTGTTGGATATGACCTGCCCCAGGATCGCCGAGATCACGAACAGGCCCATCAGCAGCGCCGTCGGGCCGGCGTCGCCCAGCACCAGGATCAGATTGTCGGCCAGCAGCTGCGCCGCGCCGGTCTGGAACATCGCGGTGGAGAGCGGCATCATCGCGCCCACCAGGATGATCGTTGTCCAGTTGATCTTGGTATAGGCCTCCTCGACGCGCAGGATGCCCGACAGGATCACCGCCGCCGCCGCAATGAGGCCGGCGATGGCCGGCTGCACGATATTGAAGGCGAGCATCGCCACCATCGCGATCAGGATGATGATGGCCGTCTTGGCCTTCAAGCCCAGCGGGACGGCCTGTTTCCTGACCACCGCAGGGCTGTCGACAACCAGCACGGCCGGATCGGCCAGATTGCGGTCCAGCGCTTCCCAGCTGCCTTGCACCAGAAGCGTATCGCCAGCGGCCAGTTTCACCGCGCCCGGCCCGGCGTCTTCGCCGGCGCGGTGCACGCCCAGCACCACAAGGTCGCCGGATTGGGTGGTCATGCCGGGGAAGGCCATGTCGCCGATCATCGCCGAGCGGGGCGGGATGACGACTTCTGCAAGACCGGAAGCGCGGTTGAAGAGAATGTCCTCGACGCCCTTTTCTTCGCCGGCGTGGAGGACGGAGAGGTGCTTGGAATCGGCCAGCGCGGCGACGACATCTGGTGGACCCTGCACCACCAGTGACTGACCGGCGGCCAGCACGCTTTCATCGGTGAGCGGGAGTCCTCCCGCCCCCTTCACGCGCAGGATAGTCAGGCCGGGGAAGCCGGCGAGATCCATGGTGCGGGCCTTGCCGCCGATCAGCGGGGAATCGTCCCGGATCTTCAGGTGGAAATACTGCCCGTCCAGCCGATATTGTTCGGAAAGCGTTCGCGCGTGGCGCGAGAAGTCGCCGGGAAGCGACGGCCCCTGCGTGTGTGGCAGCAGCTTTTCGCCAAAGAAATACATGATGAGGATGCCGCCGATCACAAGCGGCACGCCCACCCAGGCGAACTCGAAAAAGGCGAAACTGTCACCGGTCGCGTCCATCAGCGCATCGTTGGTGATGACCGAGATGGGCGTGCCCGAAAGCGCCAGCATGGAGCCGCAATGCGCGCCGAATGCCAGCGGCATCAGCAGTTGCGACGGCTTGATGTTGGTGCGGATCGCCATCACCACGACCACCGGCAGCAGCGCTGCGACCGCGCCGTTGACGCTGATCATGGCGGTGAGGACGGCGACGATCAGGATCATGAAGGTGAGCAGTCGCGCGCGGCTGTCGGTGCCGGCATATTTGATCAGCTGCTGGCCGACCCATGCGGTGACGCCCGCAGCCTCCAGCCCCGCCGAGACCACGAACAGGCTGGCGATGAAGATGATGGTGGGGTCGCCGAAGCCGGAGAACACCTCCTGCAGCGACAGCACGTTGGTCATGTAGAGGGAGAAGGGAACCGCGAGCGCGACGATCACCACGGGTATCCTGTTCTGCACGAACAGGATCACCGCGCCGACGATGATCAGGAAGACGATTGTGATGTCGCTCAAGCCAGCTACCCCCGCTTTCTTCTAGGCTGGGGCATAGCGGCTTTGAAAGCAACCGGCGAGCGGCGGGTTGACAGGGGGAGGCGAAAGGAGTCGAAATCGCTTCAGTGCCTTGCCTCGGATATATGGCCGGGGTGCAGCGGGGGGAAAGTATATGGCGGAAGTTGGCGCCAAGCGTGGGTTCATGGACCGGATGCTGGATGGCATCGAGAAGGTGGGGAACAAGGTTCCGCACCCTGCGGTGATTTTCCTGGTGATGATCGGCGTGGTGATTGTCGCCTCTGTCATCCTGTCGGCGCTGGGATCCTCGGTGACGCTGGAGACGACGGATGCAGACGGCAATCTGACCAGCCGCGTGGTAGCGGTGCAGAGCCTGCTTTCGACCGAGGGCCTGCGCTTCATGCTGACCAGCTGGGTCGACAATTTCATGGGCTTTACCGCGACGGGGATGATCCTGGTCGCGATGATCGGCGTCGGCGTTTCCGAGCAGACAGGGCTGGTGGCGGCGCTGATCCGCAAGATCGTGAAGGTGACGCCCGCCCGCTTCATCACCTTTGTGATCGTGCTGCTGGGCGGGCTTTCCTCGATTGCGGCGGATGCCGGCTATGTGGTGCTGATCCCGCTGGGGGCGATGGCCTTCATGAGCCTGGGGCGGCACCCGCTGGCGGGGATTGCAGCGGCCTTTGCCGGGGTCTCGGCGATCTTTGGCGTCAATATCCTCATCACGCCGCTGGACGGGGCGCTGACGGAAATCACCAACGATGCCATCGCGCTGGTACAGCCGGGGCTGACGCTGGACCTGACGGCGACCATGTGGTTCTCCATCGTCAGTCTCGTCGCGATGGCGGCGCTGTGCGCGTGGATCACCGAGAAATATGTGGAGCCGCATCTGGGCAAATATGACCCGGCTGAGGCCGGGCCGGTTGCGGCCGAGGGAACCAGCGCGGCCGATGCCAAGGATGCCGGCCCGGGGGAGGAAGCCGAAGCGCGCGGGCTGCGCTATGCCGGGTGGACGCTGCTCGCGATCCTTGCCGCCATCGTGGCGCTGAGCTGGGGCGAGGGGGCTGTGTTCCGCAACCCCGAAACCGGCTCGCTGATTTCCAACTCGCCGCTGATGCACGGTCTGATCGTGCTGGTGGCGATCCTTTTCCTGGGTGTGGGTGTCGCCTATGGGATCGGGGCGAAAACGCTGAACTCGGCTTCGCAGGCCATTGGCATGATCGACCAGACCTTCCGCAACATGGGGCCGCTGGTGTTCCTGTTTCTGGTGATCGCGCAGTTTCTTGCGTTCTTCGGCTTCACCAACATCGCCACGGTGCTGGCGGTGAACATGGCCGACATGCTGGTGGCGGCGAACCTGGGTTCGGTGACGCTGATCATCGGCTTTGTGATTGCGATTCTGCTGCTGGACGTGATCATGCCCGGTGCCATTCCGAAATGGGCGATCTTCGCGCCGATCTTCATCCCGCTGTTCATCCAGCTGGGCAGCGATCCGGCGACGGTGCTGGCGGCCTATCGGGTGGCGGATTCCCCGATGAACGTGGTGACGCCACTGATGGGCTATTTCCCGCTCGTGGTGATCTATTGCCAGCAATATGTGAAGGACGCCGGCGTGGGCACGGTGATCGCGATCATGCTGCCCTATACGATGTGGCTGGTGCCGATCTGGACGGCGATTTTGGTGGGTTGGTATCTGCTGGGGATTCCGTGGGGATTCTGACGAAGGCGGCCGCGATTACGGCGCAGCCGTAATTCGCGGACTCGCCGCAGTCACGGGCGGCGGGGCGGCGAACCACAGTTCGCCGAACCCGTCCGACGGCGCAGCTTGGCTGCGCTCTTTCACTTCTTTCTCCAGAAACCCAAAGCGGACTCGGCGGCTTCGCCGCCGGCCGCGCCTACTCGGTCAATTCGTCCCAGGCACCCTTAAGCCGATCGAAGAACCCCTTCGACTTAGGGCAGGCCTCATGGGCGCTTTCATTCCCGCGAAACTCTTCCAGCAGCTCCTTCTGGCGGCCGGTCAGCTTCGTGGGCGTTTCCAGTTCGACCTGGATCACCAGATCGCCCGTGCCGTGGCCGTTCAGCGCCGGCATGCCGCGGCCGCGGACGCGGAACTGCCGGCCGGACTGGGTGCCGGCGGGGATCTTCACTTCGATCGGCTGCTTGTCGAGGCCGGGGATTTCGATCTCGCCACCAAGTGCGGCGTCGACGAAGCTCATCGGCACCTGTGCGAACAGCGTGGTGCCGTCGCGTTTCCAGATCGGGTGCGGCTTCATGTGGATGAAGATGTAGAGGTCGCCGTTCTGGCCGCCGCGCGGCCCGGCCTCGCCTTCGTCGGCGAGGCGGATGCGGGTGCCGTCGTCGACCCCCTTGGGCACCTTCACCTTCAGGCTCTTGCGGCGTTCCACCCGGCCTTCGCCATGGCAATGCTCGCAGGGGTCGGAAATAACCTGCCCGGAACCGTGGCACTGCGGGCAGGTGCGCTCGACGATGAACATGCCGTTCTGCATGCGCACCTGGCCGCGGCCATTGCAGGTGCCGCAAACGGTGTTGCGCGAGCCGGGCTTGCCGCCGGTGCCGACGCAATGGTCGCACGTGACGGCGACGTCGAGAGAGATGTCGGCTTCGGCGCCGTGGAAGGCGTCCTCGAAGCTGACCTGCAGGTCATAGCGAACATCTGCGCCGCGCTGCGGGCCGCTGCGACGACCGCCGCGTCCCCCCTGCCCGCCCATGAACTGGTCGAAGATGTCGGAGAAGATGTCGGAGAAAGGCGAAGCGTCGCCGAACGGGCTGCCGCCCCCTCCCCCGCCCTGCCGGAAGGCGGCATGGCCGAGGCGATCATAGGCCGCCCGCTTCTGCGGATCGGAAAGCACGCCATAGGCTTCGCTGATGGATTTGAAGCGTGCCTCTGCCGTGGCGTCGCCCGGGTTCTTGTCGGGGTGCCAACGCATGGCGAGCTTGCGATAGGCGGATTTCAGGACGGCATCGCTGCAGCCCTTTTCCACTTCCAGCAGTTCGTAATAGTCGATTTCCGCGTGCATGAACGACAGGCCCTCTCACAAGCTGGCCGGGGGTCAAGCCCCCGGCCATACCTGTTTACTTCTTGCTGTCGTCCACTTCGGTGAAGTCGGCATCGACGACATCGTCGGCCGGCTTCGCTTCCGCAGCGGGTTCGGCGGCGGCTGACTGCTCGGCGGCATAGACCGCTTCGCCCAGCTTCATCGCCACCTGTGCCAGCGCCTGCGACTTCGCGTTGATCTGCTCGACATCGCCCGAATCCAGCACCGCCTTCACGTCGGCGATGGCGGTTTCGATGCCGGCCTTGGTTTCGGCGTCGACCTTGTCGCCATGTTCGGCGAGCTGGCGTTCCGTTGCGTGCACCAGACCATCGGCCTGGTTACGCGCTTCGGCGGCTTCACGGCGCTTCTTGTCGTCGGCAGAGAACTGCTCGGCCTCCTTCACCATCTTCTCGATGTCGTCCTTGTTCAGGCCGCCCGAGGGCTGGATCTTGATCTGCTGTTCCTTGCCGGTGCCCTTGTCCTTCGCCGTCACGGCGACGAGGCCGTTGGCGTCGATGTCGAAGGTCACTTCGATCTGCGGCACGCCGCGCGGTGCGGCGGGGATTCCGACGAGGTCGAAATTGCCCAGCAGCTTGTTGTCGGCGGCCATTTCCCGCTCACCCTGGAAGACGCGGATCGTCACGGCCGACTGGTTGTCGTCGGCGGTGGAGAAGGTCTGCGACTTCTTGGTGGGGATGGTCGTGTTGCGATCGATCATGCGGGTGAAGACACCGCCCAGCGTCTCGATACCAAGGCTCAGCGGGGTGACGTCCAGCAGCAGCACGTCCTTCACGTCGCCCTGCAGCACACCGGCCTGGATGGCGGCGCCCATGGCGACCACTTCATCCGGGTTGACCGAGGTGTTGGGCTCCTTGCCGAACAGGTCCTTCACGAACTGGCGGACGCGCGGCATGCGGGTCATGCCGCCCACCAGGATGACTTCGTCGATCTCGCTGGCCTTCACGCCGGCTTCGTTCATTGCATCGACGCACGGCTTGCGGGTGCGCTCGATGAGATCGATCACCAGCTTTTCGAGATCGGCGCGGCTGATCGAACGCACAAGGTGCTTCGGGCCGGTAGCGTCGGCGGTGATGAAGGGCAGGTTCACTTCGGTGGTGGCCGACGAGCTGAGCTCGATCTTGGCCTTTTCCGCGCCTTCCTTCAGCCGCTGCAGGGCGAGCTTGTCCTTGGTGAGGTCGATGCCCTCATCCTTCTTGAAGCCTTCGGCCAGGAACTCGACCAGCTTGGCGTCGAAGTCTTCGCCGCCAAGGAAGGTGTCGCCCGAGGTCGACTTCACTTCGAACACACCGTCGCCCAGCTCCAGCACGGAGACGTCGAAGGTGCCGCCGCCCAGGTCATAGACGGCGATGGTCTTGGCGCCGACATTCTTGTCGAGGCCATAGGCGAGCGCGGCCGCGGTCGGCTCGTTGATGATGCGCAGCACGTCGAGGCCGGCGATCTGGCCGGCGTCTTTCGTCGCCTGACGCTGGGCGTCGTTGAAATAGGCAGGCACGGTGATGACTGCCTGCGTGACCGTCTCGCCCAGATAGGCTTCCGCGGTTTCCTTCATCTTCTGCAGGATGAAGGCAGAAATCTGCGAAGGGCTGTAGTCCTTGCCGCCGGCGTTTACCCAGGCGTCGCCGGTCGGACCCTTGACGATCTTGTAGGGGACCAGCCCGATGTCCTTCTGCGTCATCGGATCGTCGAAGCGACGGCCGATCAGGCGCTTCACGGCAAACACGGTGTTTTCCGGGTTGGTAACGGCCTGGCGCTTGGCGGGCTGGCCCACCAGCCGCTCCCCATCCTTCGCAAAGGCGACCTGCGAGGGCGTCGTGCGCGCGCCTTCCGCATTTTCGATAACCTTCGGGGTGGAGCCTTCCATCACAGCCACGCAGCTGTTGGTGGTGCCAAGGTCGATACCGATCACCTTCGCCATATGTTTTCCTCTGTTCTCTCAAGTCTGTGTCATGGTGCTGTGGGCGCACCCCTGAGGGCCACCCGGTTCGTAAGCGGATATAGTGGGCCGAATTGCCGCATCAATGGCCGTTGTCGGGATTCTCGATCGTGGCGCCGGGAAGTGGCGGCGTGGCGCCATGCCGCTGCGGCAATCCGTATGTTGCGCAGGCAGGGCGGCAGGCATATGTCGAAGGCAATGGGGGCAGCAAATGAACCCCTCGAAGAATCTTGTTTGGGTAGAGGACGAAGCGAACATGACCGCACGCAACTATGGGCTGTGGGCCTGTGCCATGGCGATTCTGCTGCTGCTGACGGCGCTGGTGAGTGGCGCCGCGCGGGCAGCCGTCGAGCAGCCGCATGTGATGGGCGTCTCGGTACGCCTGCCGGCGGTCGCGGGCCGGCCCGCCGCCGGCTATTTCATGGTGCACGGAACAGCGAAGGCCGATGCGCTGGTGGGCGTGACCTCGCCCAAGGCCGAACGGATCGAGTTGCACAGCATGGTGAACGAGAACGGCGTGATGAAGATGCGCGCCGAGAAAAGCTTTGCGGTGCCGGCAAATGGCGCGCTCACCTTTCAGTCGGGCGGCAATCACCTGATGATCTTCGGTCTGTCGCCGGATGTGAAGGCCGGCACCAAACTGCCGTTGACCTTCAGCTTCCAGTCCGGCGCGAAGGTGACGGTGAATGCGGAGGCCAAGGCCGCGAATGCCGCGGCAACGGAGCCAGCGCATAACCACTGAGGCGTTCCCGTTGGCTGCGGACCCGCAGATGACGAAAGGCCCCGATTCCGGGCGCAGCGAAAGTCGGCCGCTGACCGAGGGCGAGGCGGCGATTATCGGCCGTGTGTTCGGCACGGCAATCGACTGCGCGCCGGTGCGGATCCACCGGCTGAAATGGTGGATGTGGCAGCCGGCGTGGGTGACGATGGCGCCCGACGGGCATTTGTGGTTCCACCCGAATGGCGATGCCTGGAGCCCGGATTTCAGCCGGGAGCGACCCTGGCTGCGTGGGCATTTCGTGCACGAGATGGTGCATGTGTGGCAGCACCAGTGCGGCGTGAACCTGTTGCTGAAGCGCCTGCCTTTTGCCCGCTACGCCTATCTGCCGCTGCTGCCGGGTAAGGCCTTCACCAGCTATGGGCTGGAGCAGCAGGCCGAGATTGTGAAGGACGCCTATCTGCTGGCCGAGGGGTTGAAGCTGCCGGGGCGACCTTCGCTGGAGACCTACAGGGCGCTGCTGCCCTTCGCCGCCTGAGGATCGGCGAGCGAGAACGCAGCGCTACTTCAGCTTCAGCGGCCGTTCGTTGGAGGCATCGAACATGCGGGCATCGAAGCTGTAGAAGGCGCCGGCGACCGCCTTGTTGAAGGCGGCCATGTGCGGCGAGGCGGCGTGTTCGCGGATCGCTGCCTCGTCCACCCAGCGCTCGGCGAGGCTGAGCACCGCCGGGCGGCCGTCTGCGCCATCATGTTCGATGGCAAGCGAGTAGGACAGGCAGCCGGATTCCTCAAAGGTGTGGCGCATCATCTCGGTCAGCGCCGGGCGGACATCCGCCAGGCGGGCGGGGTCCAGCTCGGCGCGGCCGATGACGATGATCATTGCGCATTCTCCGGGGCATTCTCAGGGGCGTTCTCCGGCGCGCGTGCCTTGGCGACGGTGACCAGCGCCGGGCGCAGCAGCCGGTCCTTCAGGGTGAAGCCCGCCTGCAGTTCCGAGACGATGGTGCCCGGTTCGGCGTCGGCTTCCACTTCGACCATCGCCTGGTGGACGTTGGGATCGAGTGCGAGGCCGGTGGCCGGCACCCGCTTCACGCCGTGGCGTTCGAAGATGGCGTGGAGCTCTCGGTTGGTTGCCTCTATGCCGGTGCGCAGCGCGTCGGCTGCTTCGGCAGGCAGCGATTCCAGCGCGCGGGCGAGGTTGTCGGCGACCGACAGCATGTCGCGCGCGAAGCTGGCGGCGGCATATTGCACGGCGTCGGACTTGTCGCGCTCCAGCCGGCGGCGGGTGTTCTCGGCCTCAGCCGCCATGCGCAGGGCACGGTCTCGCTCGGCGTCGCGTTCGATGCTGAGCGCGACGATTTCCTCGCGCGCGGCGGCCAGTTGCTCTTCCAGTGAAAGTTCGGCGCCGTTTTCCGGCGTTTCGGCAGTCATGCCATCAACCTCGACAATCTGTTTGCAGTGAAATCCACCATGGGGACGACACGGGCATAGTTCAACCGCGTGGGCCCTATAACACCGACCACGCCGATAACCTTTCCGTCGGCGCCGCGATAGGGGGCAGCGATGACGCTGGAGCCGGAAAGCGCGAACAATCGGGTCTCTGCGCCGATGAAGATGCGCAGCGCGTCGGCGGTCCGGGCTTCATCCAGCAGGCGGGCGAGTTCGCCCTTTTGCTCCAGTTCCTCCAGCAGGGCGCGGGCGCGATCGAGATCGACATCGTTCAGCACATGCGCCTGTCCGCGCACGATGAGCACCGGGCCGCTGGAGTCGCTGGACCAGCTGGCGAGGCCCTGTTCGACGAGATTGGCGGTGAGGCGATCGAGTTCGGCGCGATCGCCGGCGATTTCGTGCCGGAGCCGAGCAACAGCGTCGGCCAGCGTCAGCCCGGACAATCGGCCGTTCACATAATTCTGCGCCTGCTCCAGCGCCTGCGACGGCAGCCCTTCGGGCACCGCCATCACCCGGTTCTCGATGCTGCCGTCGGCGCCGACCAGTACGGCGAGCGCCCGCCCGGTGCCGAGCGGCACCAGATTGAGCTGGCGCAGGACTGTCTCCGTCTTCGGGCTGGCGACCACGGCTGCGCACTGGGCGAGACCGGAAAGGACGGAGGTGGTGCGGCCAAGCACGTCCTCCAGGCTGCCGCCGGAACGCGCGGCCTCTGCCTCGATCGCGGCAATGTCGGCGGCGGAGGGTTCGGCGGCCTGCATCATGCCGTCGACGAACAGGCGAAGCCCCTGTTCGGTGGGGACGCGTCCGGCCGAGGTGTGGGGGGCTTCGAGCAGGCCGAGTTCTTCGAGATCCTGCATGACGTTGCGGATGGAGGCGGCAGAAAGCTGCAACCCGCCGGTGCGGCTGAGCGTACGCGAGCCGACGGGAACGCCGGTCGTCAGATAGCTGTCGACGATGTCGCGGAAGATGGTGCGCGCGCGTTCGTTGAGCTGCAGGACGCTGATACCTTCGTGCATGTTGCCAATCTAGGATGTGCCGCCTTCGCACTCAACTGTGCTTGGCAACTGCGGCAGTGCGACGTAAGCGGGGGCCGTTTCCAACAGAGATTAAGGAATTGCCGATGCGCCCCTCGGGCCGTTCGCCGGACAAGATGCGCGAAATCGAGATGATCCCCGGCTTCAGCGCCCATGCGGAAGGATCGTGCCTGGTGAAGTTCGGGCAGACGCATGTGCTGGTGACCGCCAGCGTCGAGGAAAAGCTGCCGCCGTGGATGCGTGGCAAGGGCGAAGGCTGGGTGACGGCGGAATATGGCATGCTGCCCCGCGCCACCCACACCCGCGGCAGCCGGGAAGCCGCGAAGGGCAAGCAGAGCGGACGGACGCAGGAAATCCAGCGGCTGATCGGGCGCTCGCTGCGCGCGGTGACTGACCTGAAGGCGCTGGGCGAGCGGCAGATCACGCTGGATTGCGACGTGCTGCAGGCCGATGGCGGCACGCGGACGGCGGCGATTTCCGGCGCCTGGGTGGCGCTGCGGCTGGCGCTGGACAAGATCCACGCTGGGACGCCCTTCGCGGTGGACCCGCTGGCGGTGCAGGTCGCCGCGGTTTCCTGCGGCGTCTATGAAGGGACTCCGGTGCTGGATCTGGATTACCCGGAGGACAGCGTTGCCCACACCGACGGCAATTTCGTGCTCACTTCGAAGGGCGCGCTGGTGGAAGTGCAGGCAACCGCCGAGGGCGATGTGTTCGAAGAAGAGACGTTGCTGCGCTTGCTGCGGCTGGCACGGATGGGCTGCGACGAGATCTTCGCAGCGCAGCGGGTGGCGACCGGGCGGTGAGGAGTGGGCGGTGAAGAAGCTGGTGATCGCCAGCCACAACAAGGGCAAGCTGCGGGAGATTTCCGCGCTGCTGGAACCTTTGGGGATCGAGGCGGTGCCGGCGTCTGATTTCGGGCTGGCGGAGCCGGCGGAGACGGAGGATTCCTTCGCCGGCAATGCACTGATCAAGGCGCGGTTTGCGGCGGAAGGGTCGGGGCTGCCGGCGCTTTCCGACGATAGCGGGCTTTGCGTGGAGGCGCTGGGTGGAGAGCCCGGCGTTTACACAGCCGATTGGGCGGAGACTCCGAACGGGCGCGACTGGTTGCTGGCGATGACGAAGGTCGAGGACCGGCTGAAGGCGCTGGGGCCGAATGTGTCGCGGGCGGCGTCGTTTGTCTGCACCTTGGCGCTGGTTTGGCCAGATGGAAGAGAAGAGCTGTACGAAGGCGTGATGCCCGGTTCGCTGACCTGGCCGCCGCGCGGGGCTTTGGGTTTCGGCTATGATCCGGTGTTCGTGCCGGAGGGCTACACACAGACCTTTGCCGAGATGGACCCGGCGGAGAAGCAGGCGATCAGCCACCGGGCGCGGGCCTTTGCCAAGCTGAAGGCGGCGCTGACACCGTGAGCGGAGATATCGCGCTCTACGTCCACTGGCCGTTCTGCGTAACGAAATGCCCCTATTGCGACTTCAACAGCCATGTCCGCGAGGGGGTGGATCAAGCCGCCTGGCGCGAGGCGCTGCTGGCAGATTTGCGGCATGAAGCGCGCCTGACCGAGGGGCAGCGGCTGGTTTCCATCTTCTTTGGCGGTGGCACGCCCAGCCTGATGGAGCCGGCGACTACGGCGGCGGTGATTGCCGAGGCGCATCGGTTGTGGCCGCATGCAGGCGAGATTGAAATCACCTTGGAAGCCAATCCTTCCTCGGTTGAAGCTGCGCGGTTTGCGGATTTTGCAGCGGCCGGCGTGAACCGGGTGTCGCTGGGGTTGCAGGCGCTGGACGATGCGGCGCTGAAGCTGCTGGGGCGGCCGCATGATCTGGCGCAGGGGTTGGCGGCGCTGGACGTGGCGCAGGCGAACTTTTCGCGGGTGAGTTTCGACCTGATTCATACGCGACCGGGGCAGACGGTGGCGGCGTGGGAGGCGGAGCTGGCGCGGGCGTTGTCGTTCGGCACCACGCATCTGTCGGCCTATCAGCTGACCATAGAGCCGGGGACGCGTTTTCATACGCTGGCGGCGAAGGGGTTGCTGGAGCTGCCGCATGAAGAGGATGCGGCGACCATGTTCGAGCTGACCGGCGAACTTTGCGCGGCTGCCGGACTGCCGCTGTACGAGATTTCGAACCACGCGAGGCCGGGCCACGAAAGCCGGCATAACCTGCAATACTGGACCTATGGCGACTATGCCGGCGTAGGGCCGGGGGCGCATGGGCGGCGCGGCGGCCTGGCGACGACTCGAATCCGGCGGCCGGAAAGCTGGCTGGAGGCGGTGCGCTCTCGCGGCGACGGGATTGAGGCGGAGGAGCCGATCGAGCCGGCGGACGCGGCGGAGGAAGGGTTGCTGATGGGGCTACGGCTGGCGCGTGGGATCGACCCCGATGCATTCGCGGCGCGCACCGGAATTGCGCTGGACGATGTGGCCAGCCCAGAGGCGCGGATGCGGCTGGAAGCGTTGGGTTTGCTGACGCCCGGCCCGGTGCTGCGGGCGACAGATGCGGGGCGGCCCGTCACCAACCAACTGATACTGGAATTGGCCTCAGGCTTGAAACAATCTGCGGTCATGCCAAGTTGAAGGACGAACAGGAGACTATGGCATGATCGGCAAGTTGATTTCGGCAGTTGCGGGGCGCTCGATTGCGCGGACGGTTGGCGGTGTCGCCGCCGGGCCTGCGGGCGCAGTGATCGGCCTTGCCGTGCCGGTGATCCTGCCGCGCGTGGCGCGCACGCTGGGGCCGCTGGGGATGATCGCGGCGGCCGTCGGCGGGGTGATGTTCACCCGCTGGCTGGAACGACGCAATGCCCGCATCGCAGCCGAACAGAAGCTGCTGCCGGCGCCGGCCAAGGCCGCGCCTGTGCCGAACTCTCCGGAGGCCGTGCTGGGCGGGCCGACGCCGCCGGACGTGCTGGAAGGCGAACTGCTGAAGGACTGATCGCACATGTCGGGTGAACCGATAAAAGGGCCAGCCTCCTACTTCCCCTCCATCGAGAACACATACGGCCGGCCCATTTCCGAATGGCAGGCGCTCGTTCGCGCCAGCTATCCCGCGAAGCATATGGAGCTGGTTGCCATGCTGAAGGGCGAGCATGGGATGGGCCATGGGCATGCAAACGCTGTCGTTGCCCAAACGCTTGCGCAAGACAAAGCCTAGAGCTTCGACACCTCCACCAGCAGCTTGCCGAAATTTCCGCCTGAATAGAGCAGCTTCACATGCTCCACCGCCTTGTCGAGGCCGGGGCGGATATCCTGCCTTGTCTTCAGCTTCCCTTCCATCATCCATTGCGCGAGCTGCTGGAAAGCCTCCGGGAATCGGGGGGCGAAGTCGGTGAGGATGAAGCCGCGGATGGTGAGGCGGCGCATCAGGATCAGCGTCCAGCGGCCCGGTTCCTCGTGCGCGTCGGTGGCGTTGTAGCCGGAGATCATGCCGCACAGCGCGATGCGACCGAAGATCTTCATGCGACTGATCACGTCCGACATGATCTGGCCGCCGACATGCTCGAAATTGATGTCGATGCCTTCGGGCGCGAGGCGATCCAGCGCCGCGCCGACATCCTCCGACTTGTAGTCGATGGCGTGGTCGAAGCCGAGTTCTTCGACGATATAACGGCACTTCTCGGGTCCGCCGGCGATGCCGATCACCTTGCAGCCGTGGATCTTGCCGATCTGGCCGACCACCTGCCCCACCCCGCCGGCCGCCGCGCTGACGACCAGCGTCTCGCCGGCCTTGGGCTGGCCGATGTCCTTCATGCCGAAATAAGCCGTCGGGCCGACAACGCCGAAGGTACCGAAGGCCTGCGGAATGGAGATGCCGGGAAGTTCGGGAAACGGCCCCATGCCTTCGCCGGTGGAAACGATGTGGCTCGCCCATTCGCCCAGGCCCGCCATCAGCTGGCCAGCCTCGACACCCGGCTTGCGGCTGGCGAGCACGCGGCCGACGACGCCGCCGCGCATCGGATCGCCCAGTTCGACCGGGGGCATGTACTGCTCCATGTCGGACATCCAGATGCGGTTGGTGGGGTCGAGCGAGAGATAGCCAACCTGCACCAGAAACTGCCCGTCCTGCAGCTCGGGGATGGCTTCCTCGACATAGGTCAGGTCCGAATCCGCAATGTCTCCCACGGGGCGTTTTGCCAGCCGCCAGACGTGCCGCGTTGCCATCATCTTCCTCCCACCGATTTTGCCGCAGGGTGGCGGTTGGCGGGGCAGCTGTCAGCCTGCCAATTCAGGCAAAGGGCTTCAGGAACCCTTCCAGCGCCTCGATCGCGGCCGGCTCTTCCAGCGTGGGCGCATGGCCGACCCTTGGCACCGTTACTGCGGAGAGGCCGGGCAGCCGCTCCACCATCTTCGCCTGCGTTGCGGCCGAGAGAATATCGGAGCGTTCGCCGCGGATGCTCAGCACCGGGCGGTCCTTGTAGCTGTCGAGCGCCAGCCAGAGGTCCAGCGCGCCGGCGCTGGTGCCATCGCCGTGCGGCAGGCTGAAGGGCGCGGCGATTTCGGGATCATAGTCCCAGACGATTCGGCCCTCGCGCGAGACCCGGCACAGGCGCTTGGCATAGGCGAGCCATTTTTCCAGCGGCCAGCCGGGGTAGATGTCGGCCTGGCGGCGGGCGATGTCGCGGGCGGCGATCAGCCAGGTCTGCCAGTTGCCGCCGCGGCCCACCTGCTGGCGGACTCGAGCAAGCCCGCCCTCCTCCATGTCGGGGCCCAGGTCGTTCAGGACGAGGCCGGCGATGCGGCTGCGCTGGGTGACGTCGAGCAGGAGACCGATCAGACCGCCGAGCGAGGTGCCGACGATGACGGTGCTGGAAATGCGGGCGTCGTCCATAAGCCGGCCGACATCCTGCAGATAGGTGAGCGGCACATAGGTGAGCGGATCGCGGGCATAGCCGCTGTCTCCGCGGCCGCGGAAGCTGGGGGTGACGACGCGGAAACGAGGCGCGAAATGCTGGGCGAAGGCTTCGAAATCGCGGGCGTTGCGGGTGAGCCCGGGCAGGCAGAGCAGCGCCGGCTGGCCCTTTTTCGCCGTGCCATAGTCGCGATAGTGCAGACGCACATTGTCGCTTGTCCACAGGTATCGGTCGGCCCAGTTTTGCTGCACGAGGGCTTCCTAGGCAATGCCGGGGCAGAGCGCAATTTCCGCGAACTTTTGACTGCCACTCAGTTTTCGCGCATATGAGGTGGCGGGGATGCTCATCCGGGCCGGTTGGCGCGGGGATCTGGGTGCGAAAGAGAGGTCTGAGGTCCGTGGCTACCAAGGCGAGTGCAGTGCAGGTTGTGAAGGGCGGCAAGACCGCCGCGCGGACGGCAAAGCTGGAACCCGACAACAAGTCTCGCCGCTATGATCCGGCCGAAACCCGCACCCGCGTTCTGGAGGCTGCCTATGTGCTGTTTGGCACGCGCGGTTATTCCTGCACCGGCACGGCCGACATTGCGGCTATGGCAGACGTTTCCGAAGGCTCGATCTTCTATCATTTCGGCTCCAAGCGGGCGCTGCTGGTGGAGCTGGGCCGGATGCACGGCCAGAAGATGGTGGCGGCGATGGAAGCCGGCGAGCCGCTGGATACGCTCTCGTTCGAAGTTTCGATGAACCGCTGCTTCGACTTCTGCGAAGTGAACAACATGTGGGAAGAGGTGGCGCACGACGGCGATTGTCCGCCGCTGAACCAGAAGATTTCCAAGAAGACGCCCGAGGCCGAGCCCTTTTTCCATGCCGCGAAGGAAACCGTGGTTGCCTGGACCAAGGCGCATCTCGATGCGATCACCGCGCGCCACAATCTGAAGGTCATGGATACCGAAATCGCCGCAAACATGATCTTCGCACTGGCCGGTGAAGCGCTGCAAAGCTATTTTGCGCCGGAAACCACGCCGGAGATGCAGGCGCGAATCCGGGCGGAGTGCATCCGCTTCTGCACGGCGGCAATCGGCTATCCTAGCAATAGCTGACGCTTGATTCGCAGGCGCGCCCCCGCCATTCCGGGGCATGGCAGAGCTTCCCGATTTCCGTCCCTCGCAAGCCGTGCTCGAGCTTGGCGGCGATTTCTACGATGCGGTGCGGGCGGCGGATTTTCCGGCGCATGTTCTGCGATTCCGTAACGGGCGGGCTGCCGCCGAAATCGGGCTGGAACCGCTTTCCGATGCAGATTGGGTGCAGCATTTCGGTCGTTTCGAGCCGCTGCCGGGCAGCCTGAACCAGCCGCTGGCGCTGCGCTATCACGGGCACCAGTTCCGCACCTACAACCCTGAACTGGGCGACGGACGGGGGTTTCTGTTTTCGCAGATGCTGGATTCGTCCGGGCGGCTGATGGACCTGGGCACCAAGGGCTCCGGGCAGACGCCCTGGTCGCGGGCTGGCGATGGGCGACTGACGCTGAAGGGCGGCATGCGCGAGGTGCTGGCGACGGAAATGCTGCAGGCGTTGGGGGTGACGACCTCCCGCAGCTTCTCGCTGATCGAGACCGGCGAGGAGCTGGAGCGCAACGACGAGCCTTCGCCTACACGATCGGCGGTGCTGGTGCGGTTGTCGCACAGCCATGTGCGCTATGGCAGTTTCCAGCGGCTGGCGGCGCTGGAGCAGCCGGAGAATATCGCGAAGCTGACCGGCTATGTGCTGCGGCATCTGGCCAGACGCGACGGGGGCGAGGATCCCTATGCCGTGCTGATGGGCTATGCCGTGGAGGGGGCGGCACGGCTGCTGGCGGAATGGCATGTGGCGGGATTCGTGCACGGGGTGCTGAACACCGACAATATGAACATCACGGGCGAGAGCTTCGACTATGGGCCGTGGCGGTTCCTTCCGGTTTGGGATTCGGCTTTCACCGCGGCCTATTTCGACCAGTTCGGCCTCTATGCCTTTGGGCGGCAGGCGGAGGCGCTGCACTGGAACCTGTTCCAGCTGGCGCAGGCGCTGCGCAAGGTGACGCCGGCGGAAAGCCTGATTCCGTCGCTGAAGCTATGGCCGGATCTGGTGGGCGAGGCTGTGCGCGCGCAGGCGCTGTGGCGGCTGGGCCTGAAGCGGCGCGATGCCGCCGACGAGGAAGCGCTGATCCGCGCCTTTGAGGTCGGCCTGGGCGAAAGCGGCGTGCAGCCGGATGCGGCCTGGTTCGGGTTTCGCGGTGGGCGGGCGTGGAAGGATGCACCGCCGGCCTTTGCGTTGTTTCAGGAGCAGCTGGCGGGTTTCGAGGCCGTGGAAGGCGCGCTGGCGCATGGCTATTGGGCCGATCCCTTTCCCTGCACGATGCTGGTCGAGGAAGTGGAGACGCTGTGGTCGGCGATTGCCGAGCGCGACGACTGGGCGCCGCTGGAAGCGAAGATCGCCGCAATCCGGCGGATGGGCGAGGCGCATGGGAGCCGCGAGTCTGCCCTTTAGTCGGCCCAATAATCGAAGGCGCGCTGCTGGTGCTTGCGGACGAAGGCCGCGGCTTCCGGGCCGACGAACAGCCCGCTCCATTCGTCATGTCCCTTGGATAGCCACCAGCCCTGCCCCGGTATGCCGTCTGACTGGCGGACGACAAGGGAGGCGAGCGACGGGCGGTCCTGCGCGCGCTGCAGGCTGTCCACCTCTTCCAGTGCAGCGCTGAGCTGGCCCACCTTAAAGCGGACGAACGGGTGGCCGAACCAGCGGAAGACGTCGCCATAGCTGATCGATTCTTCGCTCTTGGCTTTCAGGATCAGCAAGGCTTCCAGTTCGTCTGTGGGGAAGAGTGGCATGGCGGTAAGGCTAGCGCCAAGTGGCGCGCTACCCAAGGGTAGCGCGAAGGCAAGTGGCGCGCTACACGCCGGTTGATGACAAATGGGGACTTTCCCGCCACCCGCCTGAGACGCCTTCGCCGCAGCCCCTGGTCGCGGGCGATGGTGGCCGAAACGCGGATTTCGCCTGCGGACCTGATCTGGCCGATCTTCGTGCGCGACGGGACGGATATTGCCGAGCCGATCGCCACCATGCCCGGGGTCTTCCGACATTCGGTGGACCGGCTGCCGGCGCTGATGCGGGAGGCGCAAGCGCTGGGGATTCCGGCGATTGCGCTGTTTCCCTACACCCAGCCCGAACGCCGAACCGAAGGCGGAGAGGAAGCGCACAACCCCGACAATCTGGTTTGCCGGGCGCTGCGGGCGATGCGCGACACCGGTGCCAATGTCGGCCTGCTGACCGATGTGGCGCTGGACCCCTATACCAGCCACGGCCATGACGGGCTGGTGGACGGCGAAGGCTATGTGCTGAACGATGTGACAGTGGATGTGCTGGTGGGGCAGGCGCTGAACCAGGCGCGGGCCGGAGCCGATATCGTCGCTCCTTCGGACATGATGGACGGGCGCGTGGCGGCGATCCGCAGCGCGCTGGAGGCGGACGGTTTCCACGACACCCAGATCATGGCCTACTCCGCCAAATATGCGAGCGGCTTCTATGGGCCTTTCCGCGATGCGGTGGGCGCGGGCGGTTACCTGAAGGGCGACAAGAAGACCTATCAGATGGACCCGGCGAACGGCCGCGAGGCGCTGCGCGAAGTGGCGCTGGACATCGCCGAGGGCGCCGACAGCGTGATGGTGAAGCCGGGCCTCCCCTATCTGGATATCGTCGCACGCGTGGCGGAGCGCTTTGATGTGCCGGTGTTCGCCTATTGCGTATCGGGCGAATATGCGATGGTGGAAGCGGCCGCCGCTGCCGGCATGCTGGACCGCGAGAAGGTGGTGCTGGAGTTGCTGACCGCCTTTCGCCGGGCGGGGGCGTCGGGCGTGCTCACCTACCATGCGCCGCTGGCCGCGAGGTTGCTGAACGGATGACCGATTTCGCCCGGCTGCTGGCGCCCGATCAGGGCGAGGCCGCGACACAGATTCATCTGGTTTCGTCAGCCGGGTTCGAGGCGTTTCTGGGCAAGCTGCCGGAAGTGGCGCGGGCGGCGGTGGCGGCCGCCGGCTTCCGCGGACGCGCCGATAGTGCCGTGTTCCTGCCGGGCGGCGGCACGGAATGGTCGCTGGCGGTGGGGTTGGGCGACAGCGAGGAGGCCGGGCGCTGGACGCTGGCTTCGGCTGCAGCCCAGCTGCCGGAGGGCCGGTATCGGCTGTCCGGCCCGGTGCCGGCGTTGGCTCTGCATGGCTGGCTGATGGCGCAGCATCGCTTTGGCAAATATCGCGTGGAGGAACATCCGCGCGGGCCCCGCCAGTTGCTGCTGTCCGATGTGGCGGCGATGCGCCGCGCGCTGGCAGAAGCGGTAGCGGCGGCCGAGGTGCGCGATCTGGTGGATACGCCCGCCGAGGACATGGGCCCCGGAGAAATCGAGGCGGCGATCCGCGCGTTGGGCGACAGTGCGGGTGCCAAGGTGAGCGCCGTCGTTGGCGAAGCGCTGATCGAGCAGAATTTCCCGGCCATCCATGCGGTTGGCCGCGCCTCTCCGCGCCGGCCGCGAATCGTGACGATGGAGTGGGGCGAGCCTTCGCATCCGCTGGTCGCGCTGGTGGGCAAGGGCGTGTGCTTCGATACCGGCGGGCTGAACCTGAAGCCCGGCAATTCGATGGGGCTGATGAAGAAGGACATGGGGGGCGCAGCGCATGCCATCGCGCTTGCCCGGCTGATCGTCGCGCGCGGGTTGAAAGTGCGACTGAAGCTGGTGGTGGCGACGGTCGACAATGCCGTTGCCGGCGACGCCATCCGCCCCGGCGACGTGATTTCCACGCGCAAGGGGCTGAGCGTGGAAATCGGCAATACCGATGCCGAGGGGCGACTGATTTTGTCGGACGCGCTGGCGCTGGCGGTGGAGGCGAAGCCGGCGCTGATCCTCGATTTCGCCACGCTGACGGGTGCGGCACGGGTGGCGCTGGGTCCGGATCTGCCGGCGCTGATGGCGAACGACCGGGTGCTGGCCGACCAGCTGCTGGCGGCGGGCGAGGAAAATGACGATCCGCTGTGGGAGCTGCCCCTGTGGAAGCCCTACAACCGGCTGTTCCGATCGGACATCGCCGACCTGAACAACAACAGCGACAGCGGTTTTGCGGGCGCCATCGTCGGCGGCCTGTTCCTCGACCGCTTCGTGCCGAAGGATATCCCCTGGGCGCATATGGACCTTTATGCTTGGAACCCGACGCCCCGGCCCGGCCGCCCCAAGGGCGGTGCGGCGATGACGATCTTCGCCTGTCTCGCCATGCTGGAAGGCCGCTTCGCATGAGCGTTCCGGTTCGCAGCGTCCGCATCGATGGCCCGCGTTGCGCCCGGCCGCTCGGGCCGCTGGACCCGCGCGACAATGCCTGGCGCGACGATCTGGCCGACATCGCGCTGGCCGGCCGGGTTGCAGTGCCGCACTATGTGAAGCCCGCCGAAATGCAGGTGCTGCGGCAGGTGCCGCTGATGCATGCCGACAGCCCGATGGCGGTGGCTGTGAGCGAGCTGTTGCCGGGCGAGCGCTTTGCCGTGCTGGACAGCGGCCATGGCTATGCCTGGGGCTTTGGTTTGCACGACGGCTATGTGGGGCATGTGGCGCTGGATGCGCTGGGGCCGGTCGCGATGTCGGGCGAGGCGGGCCTGATCGGGCCGGGCGACGCGCTGCTGTTTGCCGAGCCGCTGATAAAGGCGCCGGTTGTGGGAACGCTTGCCGCGGGCAGCCGCGTCAGCTGGGAAGCACAGGACGAGCGGTTCGTAAAGCTCGCCGGGGGATATCTGCACCGGCGTCATCTGCTGCCGATGGAGGGCGATCCGACCGCCGACTGGGTGACGCTGGCGCTGCAGTTCGTCGGCGCCCCCTATCGCTGGGGCGGGCGCAGCCGGGCCGGGATCGATTGCTCGGGGCTGGTGCAGGTGGCGCGGCAACTGGGCGGCCACCCGTGCCGACGAGACAGCGACATGCAGTTCGCCGACGCAACCGAAGTGGCAGCCGACGATGCAAGGCGCGGCGACATCGCCTGGTGGCCGGGACATATCGGCATTGTGCTCGGCGACGGAATGTTTCTGCACGCCACCGCGCACTGGATGGCCTGCCTTGTGGAGCCGTTGGCAGACGTGATCGCACGCGCGGCGGCAGGAAACGGGCCGGCGGAGCCGAAAATCGGCCGTTTCTGAGCCGTTCTTGCGATTAATTGCCGAACTGCAACAGGTTCAGGAATCTGAAGATATTCGCGGTTGCTTGGCTTGTGCCCCATGGGGGGCTGAGCTATGGGCCGCCGCAGGCGTAGCATGGGAAGCGGCGCATCCCGGCTCGGCAGGAGGATGTTTGCGTGTCGGATGCTCAGACGAAGCGCAGTGAAGCCAATATTATCGACCACTCAAGCCTGGTTGCAGAGCTTCAGCGGCTGGAACTTCCCAAGGATTATCGTCCGTCCGACGACGAACCGTTCATGAATGATCGGCAGCTCGCCTATTTCAGGGCGCGGCTGCTGCATTGGCGGGCCGATATCGCGGCGGAAGCGAAATCCACGCTGGAAACGCTGAAGGAAGGCCCTATTCAGGAGCCTGACCAGACAGACCGGGCGTCGTCCGAAACCGATTGGGCGCTGGAACTGCGCACGCGGGACCGGCAGCGCAAGCTGATCTCCAAGATCGACGCGGCCCTGCGGCGGATCGAAACCGGCGACTACGGCTATTGCGAGATCACCGGCGAACCGATTTCGCTGCAACGGCTGGAAGCGCGGCCTATCGCCACTATGACTCTCGAGGCGCAAGAGCGTCACGAGCGCGAGGAGCGGGTTTCGCGGGATGATTGAGGCGCCGAAAGGCGCCTCAACTATGTCCGGGGACTAGAGAGCCGCGAAGGTTGCGGCCTCTTCCTTCACCTTCAGCTTCTGCTTCTTCAGCTGGGCAATCTTCGTCGTATCCGGAAGTGGACGCATCATCTCGGCATCGATCTGGCCCTCGATACGGGCTTTGCGAGCGTTCAGGGCTTCGAGATGGGCGCTGGCCATGGTGGCAATTCCTTTCCAGTTACAGCGTTGGGAGGGGAGTTAATCACGCGTTGATGCGCTTGTCAGCGTCGATTTGGGCATGGCTGCTCTTATCAGGATGTGGAGTGCCTGAGGTGCGATGGACCACCAGATGTCGGCTTTCGTTCAGGGCGGGCGTCGGCGGCAGGCAAACGACTCGGATGCTCCCCGGCGCCTGTTGACGCCGGGCACGGCTGTGGCAAATGCGGTGGGCTAGGTCGCGCGCTCAGAAACGGGGCTGGGATGGACGAATCGGAACTGAAGGCGAGACTGAACGCGCTGTCGCTGGAGCACCGCGACCTGGACGCTGCGATCGATGCGCTGGCGCGTTCCGCGACTGCCGACATGCTGCAGATTGCGCGGCTGAAGAAGCGTAAGCTGCGGCTGAAGGATGAGATGTCGGTTATTCAGGATATGCTGATCCCCGACATTATTGCCTAGCCGGGCTTTGGCCGGTTGCGCGCGGGCGAGCAGTCGCGCTTGCCGCGCTTTGCGCCCGGCGTGGGTTGCTGCCTCAGGTCAGCGCTGCTTCGACCGTTTCGTGGAAGCGGCGGATGCCCTGCTCCAGGCTGCCCAGATGAATTTCGCTGATTGCGCCTGAGGCGAGGCCCTTCTGCCCGGCTTCGGCGGCGCCGAAATCCTCTGTCCCGAACACCATGCCATCCAGCAGTGCCCAGCTTTTCGCCCAGTGCGCCTCGGCTTTTTCATCGCGCGGCGGCTCCGGGATCAGCATGAAATCCTCGACCATGGTTTCATCGACGCCCTGCGGCATCAGCACCATCAGGTTCACATAGTCCGGGCTGGCGACCAGCACCGTGCCGGGGAAAAGCTGATAGGCATAGGTGACGATGCGGCGCAGCGCCGGCCAGTCGGAAAGATCGACCCCCTCCAGCCCGCCGACGCGGGCGACGGCCGAGCGCATGTGCGGGCCGACCGTATCGCCAGAGGTGACGCCATCCTCGAAGAAGCGGGCGATCGAATTCTGGTGCAGCCGCTGGACATGGTAGCTTTCCAGGAAGGCATCCATGATCAGCTTCCAGTTGGAACGGACCTTGTGCGTGCGGCGGTTATAGAGGTGCATCTCGCCAAGGCCGAGGGCGTCGAAATCGGCGGCGAGGGGGCCTTCCGGCAGACTGAAGTCAGGGTCGGCAGGGCGGAATGGCGCAGCCCAGATCAGCCCACCGGCCTCGACCGAAGGCACTTCCACGAGCCCCATTTCACCCTTGTCCATGCCGGGGAAGGTCTCGGCGCGGGGCACGCCCTTCAGCCGGCCGTCCAGGCTGTAGGCCCAGGCGTGATAGGGGCAGATGAGGACCGGCGATTTCGTCGGTTCGGGCGCATCGATCAGCCGGGTGCCGCGGTGGCGGCAGGCGTTCAGGAACACCCGCAGGGCGCCGCGCGCGTCGCGCATCAAGAGCAGCGGCACGCCGAAGCCGTCATGCGTCATCGCCGTGCCGGGATCCGGCAACATGGCGCCGGGGCCGATGACGACGGGGAGCGTGCGGAACATCTTCGCCTGTTCGGCTTCGAAGCGTTCGGGCGACAGATAGACGGAGGCCGGGACGGTGGAGCGGTTGAGATCGCGCGCGCCGGTGCCGTCGCGGCACTGTGCGGCAAGGGCGATTTGCGCGTCGGTGGGCGTCCGCCGCGCTGGCTGGAAGGGCGCGTTCATGCGGCAATGATGCGCCTTTTGACGTGACCCGCGCAAGCTTGTTCCATTCATAGGGAAAAGCGGGCAGGAAGGTGGGGATGGAGAGCAGCGAAACCGAAGGTCGCGGGTGGGCGGCAGCCGTCACACCCTATCTGCAGCGCGAAACGATCGGGGCCCTTCTGCTGGGGCTGTCGTCAGGGGCGCCGTTTGCGATGATCGCCTCGACGCTGACGACGCGGCTGGCGGAATCGGGCATCGACAAGAAGACTGTGACGGCCTTTGCCCTCACCTTCCTGCTCTATAATTTCAAGTTTCTCTGGGCGCCTCTGGTGGATCGGGTGCGGCTGCCACTGCTGGCGAACGCGCTGGGCCAGCGCCGCGCCTGGCTGGTGCTGATCGCTGCCTGCACGATGGCGGCGATCATCTGGATGGGGCGCGTGGATCCAGTTGCCGATATTGGCATGATGGTAGCAGCGGCACTCACCGTAGCCTTCTTTGGCGCTACCTTTGACATCATCATCGATGCCTTTCGGATCGACAGCCTGAAGCCCGAGCAGCTCGGGGCCGGATCGGGCATGAGCCAGTATGGCTGGCGGCTGGGTTCCGCGGGGGCGGGAGCGCTGGCGTTGTTTCTTGCCAACCGTGGCGGCTGGGACGTAGCCTATGCGGCGGCGGCACTGTTTGCGCTCCCCGCGGTGGCTGCGGGCTTCCTGCTGGGCGAGCCGGTGCGGCGGACTGCCGTGCTGGCGAAGGAAAAGGCCGAGCCGTTCCTCAAGAAGGTGCAGTCAACCTTCGTTGCACCACTGGCGGATTTCCTGACCCGGCCCAACGCCTGGCTGGTGCTTCTGTTCGTCGTGATGCACAAGATCGGCGACACGCTCGCCAACCTCTCTTTGCGGATCCTGCTGGCGGACCTGGGCTTCGACAAGGATGCGATTGCCACCTACGACGTCGGGCTGGGGCTGATTGCCTTCCTGATCGGCATTTTCGTCGGCGGCATTGTCTATGCGAAGCTGGGAATGATGCGGGCGGTGATGGTCTGCCTGATCCTGATGGGTGTTTCCAACCTGATGTTCGCCTGGCTGGCCACGATGGGCCCGGTGAATTGGGCGCTGGCGGCGACGATGGGCTTCGAGAATTTCGCCAGCGGCATGGGTGGGGTGGCGGTAGTCGCCTATCTCAGCTGGCTGTGCGACCTGCGCTTTACCGCGACCCAGTTCGCGCTGCTGTCTGCGATGTCGTCGATCCTGGGGCGGTTCGTGCAGGGAACGACCGCCGGCGCGCTGATAGAGTCGTTGGGTTTCGTGCAATTCTATCTGCTGACGACGGTGCTGGCGCTGCCCGGAATCCTGCTGTTCTGGCTGCTGATGAAGCGGGAAGCGCCTGCCCCTGCGACTGCAACTGCGCCGTCTTAAAAACTGCGACATACTGTCATATAACGCGTCTAGAGCCGCGCCAACGGGGGGGCGGAAGCCCGCCATAGCGAGACAGGGAACTTGATGCTTCAAGCTCTTGCCAGCACGTCCGTCGCTCCGCACCTTCTGGCCGCTGCACCGCATATCCACCGGCAAGGCCAGCTGGATGTGCGCATCGCGACATCGGAGGAAGAAATCGCTGCCGCACAGGCGCTGCGCTATCGCATCTTCTATGACGAGATGGGCGCGCAGCCGACGCCGCTGATGCAGGCGACACGCCGCGACATCGATGATTATGACATGATCTGCGATCATCTGCTGGTGATTGATCACGGAGCCGGAGGGCGACCAAACGGATACGGCGCGGATGGCCTGCCACATGTGGTGGGCACCTATCGGCTGCTGCGGCAGGTTGTGGCCGAGCAGCATCGCGGCTTCTACTCGTCGGGCGAATATGATCTGTCGCCGCTGCTGGGCACCTCGCAGGGGCAGTTGCTGGAGCTGGGGCGCAGCTGCGTCGCGCCCGAGCATCGCAACACCACCACCATCAGCCTGCTGTGGCGCGGCATTGCCAGCTACCTCGCCACGCACTGCATCAGCCACATGTTCGGCTGTGCCTCGCTGCATGGGACCGATCCGGCGCATCACGCCGCCGAGCTGAGCTATCTCTACCACCATCATCTGGCGCCGCCGCCGCTGCGGGCCAGGGCTCTGGATCATGTGCCGATGGATTTGCTTGTCGCCGGAAGCTATGACGTCCGGGCGGCGCAGCGGGCGCTGCCGCCGCTGGTGAAAGGCTATCTGAGGGTTGGCGCGATGGTTGGCGACGGCGCATTCGTGGACCGGCAGTTCAATACTGTCGATGTCTTCGTGCTGATGCCCGTTGAAGGCATCACGCGGCGTTATCTCGACCGCTTCACAGGCGGTGGGGACGCGGCCAACGACCCCGTTTGAGACTGTTCGGGCGAAAGCCTGAGCCTGAAGCCCCGGCGACGATCGAGGGGCTGCCGCTGAAGATCGTGACGAGCGCACGGGCGCGGCGGGTGTCGCTGCGCGTCTGCGCCGGCACGCGCACCCTGAAGCTGACCGTGCCGAAGGGCGTTTCGCGGGCGCGGGCGCTGGACTTTGTGGAGCAGCATCGCGGCTGGATCGCGGCGCAGGCGGCGCGGCGGGTGCCCGATGCCGTTCCCTTTCGGCCGGGCGCGGTGCTGCCGCTGGGCGACGGCGAATTGCGCCTGGAGCGGGGGAGCGGGCGGATCGCCCGGCGCGAGGGCGACATCCTGCGGGTGCCGGGCGAGGGAACGCTTTTTGCCGGCCGGGTGCAGCGCTGGCTGGCGGCCGAGGCGAAGCGCGTACTGGAAACGGAGACGCGGGCGCTGGCCGTGCGCACCGGCAAGCCGGTACGCGAGGTGCGGGTGGGCGACTTCCGCAGCCGCTGGGGCAGCTGTGCGCCGGACGGGCGGATTGCCTATAGCTGGCGGCTGCTGCTGGCGCCCGCGCATGTGCGGCACAGCGTGGTGGCGCATGAAGTCGCGCACTTGCTGGAGCAGAACCACGGCCCCGGCTTCTGGCGGCTGGCGACCGAGCTGCTGGGGCATTCGCATCGCGACGCGCGGGGCTGGCTGAAAGCCAACGGCCCGGCGCTGCACAGCTATGGCGTAGAGGGCTGAGCTGTTACTTCGCCCCGCCGTCGATCATCCGCCAGATGCCCAGCACGATCATCGCGCCGATGACGGCGCCGATGAAGCCGGCATTTTCACCCGGCCCGTACATTCCCGCCATCTGCCCCAGCCAAGTGAAGACACCGGCGCCCAGAACGCCCAGAACAGTGGTAAGCAGGCAGCCCTGCGGATCGCGCGGGTTGCCGGAGAACATCCGCGCGACAAGGCCGGCGAAGAAGCCGATCAGGATTACGCCGATCCAACTGGAAGCCATGCTGTTTTCCCCCAAGAACTGACCCGGTTACCCCTAACCGGTCGGGCCCGGCGTGGGAAGCGGAATTGACCTCAGCGGCCGCCTGCATATTGCACGACAGCCTCGCCTATGCCGTCCGCGATCGCCTGCTGGCCCTTGCTGGAGAACAGGTAGCGGGCGTCCTCCTCGTTGGAGAGGAAGCCGGTTTCGAGGAGGACGGCGGGCACGCCGAGGTTCCGCAGAACCTGGAAATTGGCGAAGCGGTGGAACTGGGTGCGGAAGGTGACGCCCTCCGGTTCCATGCCCTTTTGCAGCTCCTGCGCAAAATCGACGCTGGCATTCATCGCATCGCGATTGCCGATGTCGACGAGGATCGAGGCAACTTCGCGATCCTCGCCGGAAAGGTCGATGCCGGCGATGAGGTCGGCGCGGTTTTCCTTGGTGGCGACGCGGGCCGCTTCGCGGTCGGAGGCGACTTCGGAGAGGGTATAGACCGAGGCGCCGCGCGCCAGCACATTGGGGGCGCTGTCGGCGTGGATCGAGATGAACAGGTCGGCGCTCCACTGGCGGGCCAGACGAACACGACCGCCCAGCGGGATGAAGATGTCATTGTCGCGCGTGAGGCGGACCTCGATTGGGATGCCCTTGCGGCGGGCCTCCTTTTCGATGGCGGATTTCGCGCGTTTCGCGATGGCGAGAACGGCATCCTTTTCGGTGGGACCGCCCAGTGCGGAAGGCGCTCCCGGATCCTTGCCGCCGTGGCCGGGATCGATGGCGACGATGAATTTGCCGCGCCGCGGCTTGCGGGCCGTGGCAACGGGCTGCGGGAGCGGCGGCGGCGCCGGCGTTGCCACCGCAGGTACGGCCGGCGGCTTTGGCTTTACCCGCGTGTCGATGGGTTGCTGTGGCTGGACGACCGGCTCCTGCGCGGCCGGAAGTTGCGGCTTTGCGGCAGGCGCGGGCGGCTGCAATTCGCGCTGGGCTTCGGCCAGCGCCGATTCCACCGCATCCAGCCGGGCGGCGCTGTCGGCGGCAAGATCTACCGGCGGCTTTGGACCGGGGGGGACGGCGCGCGGCACCTCCTGGCGGAAGCCGGCGATGTCGCTGCGTCCGCGCGAGACCTGCTGGCGGAAGCCCGCGGCATCCGTGGGGCGAAAGCGCAGTTCCAGCGCCTGGCCGCGATCCTGAAAGACCTCGGCAAGCTGCATCGGCTGGTTGAACTCGACGACGAGGCGAACGGTCTCCGGATCGAACTGGGAGATTCGGGCGTTTTTCGCCTCGCCTCCACCGGGCGCTTCCCAGCGCATGCTGGAAGCACCGCGCATGTCGATGGCCCAGCGCATCGGATCGTTGAGGGCAAAGGCCTTCGGAACGACAGGAAGCGGCTCTGACAGGGCGACGCGGACGGTCACACCCTCTGCCGTGGAGATCACCCGCATGGCGCCGACGACGGCCGTCGCGAAGGCCGGCTGGGAAAGGACAAGCAACAGGACAAGCAGGAGCCGGCGGAAGGGCATGGGAGCCTTTAGCCAAGGGCGGCGGACAATGGGAAGGGGTCTTGCCTGCGGCGCTTCGCGCCGGTTCCGCGCATTGGCGCGGGCGCGCAGTCGCGCTTGCGGCCTGCGGCCGGGAGTCTAGGTTACCTGCTTGCCGTTTTCGTCGAACTGGGCGCCTGCCGGGGCTTCGGCTTCGGGCTGCTCCCCTTGCGGGCCGCCCACCCGCAGCACGAAGGCAAGGATGGTGGCGACGGCGGCATAGAGATCGGCGCGGATCACGCCGCCGACCCGGCCGGTGAAATAGACCGCACGGGCGACCGACGGGTAGCTCAGCACCGGCACCTGCCGTTCGGCGGCAAGCTCGCGGATGACTTCGGCAACAATCCCGCGTCCGCGCGCGACAATGACGGGTGCGGCATCGAGTTCCGGGCGATAGCGCAGCGCCACGGCGAAGTGGGTGGGGTTGGTCAGCACCACCGTTGCATCGGCCATGGCGGTGCGGCTGGCGCGCTTCAGGCTGTCGCGCGCCATGCGGCGGATGGCGTGTTTCACTTCGGCCGAGCCCTCCTGCTGCTTGAACTCGTCCTTCACTTCCTGCTTGGTCATGCGCAGACGCTGCAGGAAGCGGCGCAGCTGGATGGGGAGATCGATGGCGGCGATGAGGGCGAGGCCGCCGGTGAGCCAGAGGATGAGGCTGACCGATTCCGCGCCGACCAAGCGCATCGCCGCCTGCAGCGGCATGGCGGAGAGTCCGGCAAGGAGGGGTATGGCGGAAACCAGCAGCCAGCCGGCCAGGCCAAGGATGACAGCAGCCTTGGCGAGCGACTTCAGCAGTTCGACAAAACCCTGCGGCCCGAACATGCGCGCCAACCCCTTTGCAGGGCTGAGCTTTTCCGGCTTTGGGGCCAGAAGCGAAAGGTTGAACGAGAGGCCGCCGGTGACGGCCTGACCCAGAATGGCGGCGGCGGCGGCCATGGCGGCGAGCGCCCCGAGTGCGGTGCCGAGGGGAAGGAACAGCTTCCAGATGGCACGGACGGGATCGAAGCTGACGAGGTCGGCGTGATCGAATTGCAGCGATCCGGCGAGCATGGCCTTCAGCCCCTCGGCAAGATCGGCGCCATAGCGGGATAGCCAGAGGGCCCCGGCGATGCCGGCCATGGCGGTCGCCAGTTCGCGCGAGGCAAGCCGGTCGCCCTTTTCGCGCGCCTGCTCGCGGCGGCGCTGGGTTGGCGCTTCGGTCTTTTCGCCTGCGTTCTCAGCCAAGCAGCACCTCTGCAAGATTGCCCTGCATGCTGGTCAGCGCACCCTGCAGGCTGTCGGCGAGGCCGGGGAGCGCGAGCGGCAGCCCGGCGAGGCCGACGAGCAGCATCAGAGGGAATCCCACCGAGAAGAGGTTGAGCTGCGGCGCGGAGCGGGCAGCGACCGCTATCGAGAGGTTCACCAGCAGCATGGCCGCGCCCAGCGGCAGGGCGGCGAGCAGACCCGAGAGCATGGCGAAGCTGCCCCAGCCGGCGATGGCGGAGAGGCGCCGGGGTTCGAACAGCGCGCCGGCCGACGGCATGGCGGCATAGCTCTCGACCAGCGTCTGGATCAGCAGCAAATGCCCGCCGGAGCCCAGGAACAGCACCCACATCAGCAGCGCGAGCAGACCGGACAGCACCGGGAAAGGCGCGGCGCCGGGATCGACCATGGTGGCAAAGCCAAGGCCCATCGATTGCGCCAGCCAGTCCCCGGCGATCATCGCAGCGGCAAAGCCGGCGTGCAGCGCAAGGGCAGCGACGGCACCGATCATCAGCTCGCCGGCGATGGCGGCAAGACCGGGAAGGCCGAGGAAGTCGGCGGGTGGAACCGGGTGCACCGGCGCGCTCATCACCAGAAAACCGATGGCCCCGGCGATCCCGATACGGACGCGGACGGGGATCAGCTGGCCGCCGATCGCCGGCAGCATCGCCAGCAGCGCGCCCATGCGTAGTGAAGCAAAGAGCAGCTCCAGTGCGAAACGCTCAGGGCTGAGCGCCCAGGCTTGCTCCATCACCTTGCCATTTGCGGGATCGCGGCGGCAATCTCGCGGGTGAAATCCACGAGCAGGCCACCGGTGATACCGCCGAACAGCATCAGCGCCAGGAACACCCCGACAAGATTCGGAACGAAGGTGAGCGTCTGTTCCTGCACAGATGTCGCCGCCTGGATGAGGCCGATGACGAGGCCGATGGCAAGCGCCGGAAGCAGCGCCGGAAGCGTGGCAAGCACCAGCACCCAGACGGCGCTGGCCGCGCTGTCATAGAGGAGGTCTTCGGCGCTCATGTGGCGAAACTCTGCGCCAGCGAGGCCATCACCAGCGCCCATCCGTCGACTGCCACGAACAGCATCAGCTTGAACGGCAGCGCGATCATGACCGGCGACACCATCATCATCCCCAGCGCCATCAACACGCTGGCGACGACCAGATCGATGATGAGGAAGGGCAGGAACAGCAAGACGCCGATCATGAAGGCGGTCTTCAGCTCGGAGGTGGCGAAAGCCGGCATCAGCACACGCATCGGCACGTCGGCCTTGCCGGCATAGGGTCTTTCGCCGGCGATGTCGGAAAATAGCTTGAGATCGGCCTTGCGCGTGTTCGCAAGCATGAAGCCGTGCAGCACGTTCCCCGAAGCGGCGATGGCCTGCTCGGCCGGCATCTGGTCGGCGACGAAGGGCTGCAGGGCACGCGCATTTATCTCCGCCAGTTGCGGCTGCATCACGAAGAAAGTGAGGAACAGCGACAGGCCGACCAGCAGCTGGTTCGGCGGCGCCTGCTGCAGGCCGATGGCCTGGCGCAGGATCGAAAGCACGATCATGATGCGCACGAACGCCGTCATCATCAGCAGCACCGACGGCAGCAGCGTCAGCAGCGACATCAGCAGCAGCACCTGCAGCGATAGCGAGAAGGGCGTCCCCTTTTCGCCGCCGGCGAGTGCTATGAGGCCGCCCAGCGCCGAGGGGGCCTCCTGTGCGGCTGCGGGCACGGCGCCGAGCAACAGCGCCGCAAGGCCGATGGTAAACAGCAGGATGTGCAGCGGGCGGCGGGTCTGTCGGTAGCTCAGGCGGTGCATATCGGGGCCTCCCCGGATTGTGGCTGTGCAGTGGTGAGAAGGACGATGTGCTGGCCGCTGACACCGACGAGATGGTCGCGGCCGTCGAAGCGAACCACGGCCAGGCGGGCGGTGGGGGTGAGGGATTTGACGCAGACAAGGTCGAGCGGCTGGGCGGTTGCGGGAAGCGATGGGCGCCGGGTGAAGCTGGGCAGGCGGATCCAGCCGCGCTTCACCGCGAGCAGGCTGACGAAGGCCGCCGCGCATACCAGCGGCAGGGCGATGGCGAGGCGCGCAAGGAACTCGCCCAGCATCAGGCCTCTCCGCAGATTTCGGTGAGGCGGACGCCGAAGCGCTCACCGACGGCAACGATCTCGCCGCGGGCGAAGGGCTTGCCGTTCACCAGCACCGAGACGGGTTCGGCGGTCATGCGGTCGAGCGGGAAGAGCTGGCCGGGTTCTACCTGCATCAGCTCGCGCAAGGGCAGGCGCAGGCCACCAACCTCGACCGAGAGGCGAACTTCGATACCGGCCAGTTGCGGGGGCATCGCCGTTCCGGCTTCGGGCTTAGGCTGGTTGCGCTTTGCCCGGCCCGTTTGCGCGTCGGCTGCGGCAGACGGGCCCAGCGCCGCTGCCGGTTCGGTGAAGGTCGCTGGGTCGTCGTCGAAGTCCATCGTCAGCCGGACATGGTCGTCGCCGGCGCGGGCCTTGGGTGACAGGGTTTCGGGGTCCGGGGTAAGTCCGCCGGGCGAAATGGCGTTCATGGGTCCGTCCGATCGGGTTCGGTGGGCAGGAAGCTGGCGGCGGGAAGCCGGCCGATGCGCCGACCCTCCACCAGCAGGTCGAGCGCGTGCGGGCGTTCGAGCGGCAGTATGTCTCCGGCGCGCAGCGGTGCGACGGTGGCGAGCGCGACGCGGGTTTCGGCGAGGCGCAGCGTGACCGGCAGTTCCAGATCGAGGGCGCGGGCCTGTGCGCGGGCGCGCCATTGCTGCGCATCGGGCGTGGCTGGCGCCGGGGCGACGGCGACCGGCATCGGTTCGGCGGTAAGGGCGAGCGCCGCGGGCGTGCCATCGAGATCGAGGGCGAGGATGGTGTCGGCGGGTTCGGAGCGCTGGGCTTCTGCAAGGACCGCGCGCGGCGGCAGCAGCGGGCCGCCGCCGAGCTGCACGCCGTTCGCCTCAAAGGCGCGGCCAAGCGCCCGGGATATATGGCGGCACAGCGTCGCCCAGCAGGCGGAGCCGGGCGGCAGGCTGACGAGGGCGTCGACGGGGGCGGCCGCGGACTGCGACGGGGAGGCGCCGAACATCCGCTCCATCAGGCAGGCGGTGGCCTGGGCGGGGAGATCGACATCGATGGCGCGGACGGCATCGCCGGCCTTCAGGCGTATGCGGCAGATGCGGAGCATGGCCTGCGTGGCGGGCTTGCCGCCCGTGCGGGCGCCGATGCGGAAGCCGGCAAGGCGGGAAAGTTCAGGGCCAAGTGCCGCCGCGACGCCGTCGAGATCGATGCCGGCGAACGGCCCGGCATCCGCCGGCGGTGGCGCTTCGGCCGCAGGGGCCGTCGGCCAGATGATGGAGCGCGCCACCGATCCCGACCTATTGCAGCACGAAGTTGACCAGGAAGACATCGTCGATCCCGGCAATTCCGCTCTTGCGCTGGAGCACGTCGTTGATCGCCATCCGCATGCGACGGGCGAGCGCTTCCCGGCCGGAGGTGCTTTGCACATCCTCTTCGCTGCTGTCCGCCAGAATGGAAAGGACAGCGGCGACGATCGCCGGCTTGTGTCGTTGCACTGCCTCCACCACCGGAGCACCCCCCTGGGTGGAGATGGCGATACGGACCTGCACGAAGCGGCCGGTGTCGCGCAGGTTGGCGGTGAAGTTGTTGTCGATCTCGACATACTCCAGCGGCGCGACCTGCGGCTTCGGCGGCGTCTTCTCGGCATGGGAGACAGGCATCAGCGTCGGCAGGAACATGGCTCCGGCGACGCCGCCGATGCTGCCCAGCAGCAGCAGCGCAAGCGGCAGCATCAGGCGGGCGAGCAACCCCTTTTTCTTCGGAGATTCTGCGGCGGCGGCTTCAGCCATGGCGCTGGGTTTCCTTCCGGCGGGTTGGGTCAGGCATATCGATCGACCTGCTGCGACTGGGTAAAGCTGTGGGCGGACGCCTGAACAAACGGGCGCGGCGGCGAGGCGGGTTGCCGCGCATGCGATTGCTGCTGGTCGCGCTGCTGCATCGGTGATTGCCCCGCTCTGCCGTCGCCCGCCCTGCTGTCACCCTCTCTGCCGGCAGCGGAACGGGGGTCGGCCATTGTCTCGCCCCTTGATTGGGCGCCTGGCGGGGAACCTGGCTCCGAGCCGGGGCGCAGTTCCACCCGGATCGCCTCCACTTCGGCACCTATTGCCGTAAGGTCGTGGTCCAGTTCGCTCCGCGAGGCTTCCAGCCGGTCACGAATGGCGGCGTCGGCGGCGGCGATGGTCACATCGAGCGCTTGCGTGTCGGAGAGGCTGATGATGACATCTGCCGGCGCTTCGGGGAGCGCGGCTGGGCCGGCTTCGGATGCGGTGGGCGATGACGGGATTTCCACTTCACCGGATACGGCCGCGTCGGTGAAGAGCTGCGGCGCGTCAGCGCCGAATTCCAGCCGGAATGGTGCCATCTGGGCCGAGGCGGCGGCGGCTTTTGCCGGGGCAGAGCGGGATTCGCCGCCGGAGGAACGGCTGTCGCCACCCGAATCGCGGGGGATGGAGGCGCGCGGCACGGCCAGGCCAACGGCGACTGCATTGGAGGCTGGCGGGCTGACAGCGGGAAGGCTGGTTGCAGCCGGTGCCGGCGCTTTTGCGAGAGCTTCGGTGGAAGGTGCCGGTACCGGGGGGCTGACAGATGGCGCGCTGACGGGGGCTTGCGGCGGCTGTGCCGGGAGCGGAGGCGTCGAGGGCCGGGCTGTAGGCGGTAGAGCGGGCGCATCGCCGGCAGCATCGGTTGCGATAGCGTCGGGAAGATCGGTGTCCGGCATCGGGGCAGGCGCAGGCAGTTCCGGGTGGGGAGCAGCGTCGCTGGACGCGACGATGTCCGGCACCGCAATTCCCGGCCCAAGTGGGGTGGACGCAGGCGTGCCGGCTGGCGTCTCGGCCGGCATCGGCGGCACGGCGGGGGGCTGCATATCCGGCAGCAAGGCGAGGATCGGCTGCGATGAAGGGTCGGACGGAAGTGGCTCGTCCTCGGCTTTCGGGCCCGCCTTTGCCGGGACTTCGGCGACGGCCGGCTCGGGCGTGTCCGCCAGCAGGAAGGGCGGCAAGTGGGGGCGCGATCCCTTGCCTGCGCGGCCGGCGGCCCGGAGGTTCGCGGGGTCGGAAGCACCGTTGCCGGAGGCGGCGATACTGGCGCTCATCGGGAATTCCTTGCGCGGTGGGGCCGATCGTCGGCGGCCTTCACTTCCGCCTGGCGCTCCTGCAGACGGCGGGCGTCGGCCTGCATTTGCTGCAGGCGGCCATGGCGGGCCTCGGCTGCAAGCAGGGCGGCGCGGGCGGTTCCGGCGGCTTCAGATGCCGTTCCGGCGCGATGGCTTGCGGCGTCCTGCGCCTGTTGCAGCAAGGCGCGCAGGCTCGCGGCGGCGGAGAGTCTGGAGGGGTCGGTGGTTCCCGTCGATGCGCCACCCTCCAGGATCAGCAGTTCGGCGCGACGGGCCTGCGTTTCGGCCGCCTGCCGTTTCGACAAGGCCTCGGCCAGCCGCTGGCGGGCGGCCTTGCGCTCGATTTCGGCGAAGGCGAGGAGGCGGGTAAGGATCCGGCTCATGCGGTCCATCCGGCGATGAGGGTTTCAGCCGAAGCGGCGAAGTCGCTGCGCTCGCCGCGTGGCTGCGACAGGAAGGCTTCGAGGGCCGGGCGGCGATCGAGCGCGCGATCCAGATCGGCGTCTTGTCCGCGGCTGTAGGCACCCATGGCGATCAGATCGCGATTGCTGTCGATCAGGGCGGCGTCGCGGCGGAGTGCGGTGGCGGCGGCGAGCTGGGCGGGGGGGACGCAGGCGGGCATGGTGCGGCTGATGGAGACGCCGAGGTCGATGGCGGGGTAGCGGCCGCGTGCGGCAATCTGGCGATCGAGGATGATATGGCCATCCAGCACGCCGCGCGCAGTGTCGGCCACGGGGTCGGAAACGGTGTCGTCGCCGTCGGCCAGCACCGTGAAAATCGCGGTGATGGAGCCGCCGCTGGCGGCATCGTTGCCGGCGCGCTCGACGAGGCGCGGGATGAGGCCGAGCGCCGAGGGGGGATAGCCGCGCAGGCCCGGCGGTTCGCCGGTGGCGAGGCCGGTTTCGCGCTGGGCGTGGGCGACACGGGTGAGGCTGTCGAGCAGGAGCAGCACCTGCTTGCCCTCGGCGCGGAGCCATTCGGCGATGGCGAAGGCGCGCATGGCGCCGCGCACGCGCAGCGGCCCGGCCTGATCGGCGGGGACGGCGACGACATGGCTGCGGGCGCGGGCGGCGGGGGAGAGATCAGCGAGGAAGCCGGCAATTTCGCGGCCGCGTTCGCCGATCAGGCCGACGACCACGGCGTCTGCTGCGCAGCCCTGCACCAGTTGCTGCATCAGCACCGATTTGCCGACGCCGGAACCCGCAATCAGCCCCATGCGCTGGCCGCGCCCAAGGGTGAGGAGCGCGTCGATGGGGCGGACGCCGGTGGGAAGGGCCTGGTGGACGTCGGCGCGGTCGAGCGGCGGGAGCGGGCGGCCGGCAAGCGGCCAGTGGGTGGTGGCACGGAGCGGGCCGAGGCTGTCGACGGGCGCGCCGAGCGCATCGCTGACGCGACCGAGCAGGGCCGGGCCGGTGGCGACGCTGTCCGCTGCGCTGCCAAGCCAGACGCGGGCGCCGGGTGACACGGCACCGCGCCCCAGCGCCATCAGCAGCAACTGGTGTTGGCGGAAACCCACGACTTCAGCGGCGAGCGGCCCCTCCTGCGCATCGACCTCGACGAGGGAGCCGACAGGCGCTTCAAGCCCCTCGCAGCTCAGCAGCAGCCCCTCGCAGGAGAGGATGCGGCCGCCGATTCTGGGATGGTAAGGTCTGGGGCGGAAGGGCCTGGGATGGAAGTCGAGCGCGTTCATAGCTGGGTGCGCGCCTGTTCGAGGCGGTGGGCGAGGCTGGCGAGCGCGATGGAGGGGCCGGCTTCGGCGATGGCCGTGGTCGGGTCGATGTCGGGATCGGTCACGAGCGTCCAGCCGGCGGGAAGTTCGGGTGCGCAGGCGGCAAGGGCGGGATGAAGGCGGAGCGTGCCGACGTCGCCTGGCCGGGCGGTAGAGAGAGCCTCGGCGATCAGGGAGGCGACGGTGTCGGGGGCCAGCGCCGGTTCGGTCGCCAGAATGGCGGCGGTGACTTCCAGCGCGAGGGTGGCGATGCTTTCGGCATAGGCGGATTGCAGCGCCTGCAAGGCGGTTTCCTGCGCCATGCGGATATCTGCGAGCTGCGCCTGATGCCCGCGCTGTTCGCTTGCCAGGCGCTCTTCGAGAGCGGCGATGCGGGGGAGAAGTTCGGCCTCCGCATCCGCCCTGCCCTGCGCTTGAAGTGCAGCCGTCTCGGCCTGCCGCATGGCCTCTGCGACACGCGGCGGCGGCCCGGGATTTAGCAGCGCCGAGAGGCGTATGGTCCGAACGGATGCAGAGACTGGTTCAGACAAATCCACCTCCCTTGCCGGGCAGGCTGATGGTGCCGTCGGCGCCCAGCTGGCGGGCGGCGGCAGCAATCTGCTTCTGCGCATTCAGGGCTTCGTCGAGCTTCACCGGGCCACGGCTGTCCATCTCGTCCTTCAGCGCTTCGGCGGCGCGCTGGGGCATCGCCGCCAACAGCTTTGCGGCCAGCTCGTCCGGCGCAGCGCGGAGCGCAGGCACCAGCAATTCGGCGTCGAGGCTGCGGACAAGCGTCTGCAGGCCGCGCGGATCGAGGCGGGCGAGGTCGGCGAAGGTGAACATGGTTTCGGAGAGGACCGAAGCCGCCGTCGGATCCACCTGGCTGAGCGCTTCCAGTGCGGCTTCGGCATCGATCCCGGATAGGGTGATGAGATCGGCCGCGCGGCGCATGCCGCCGTGGTCGGTGATCGGCTGGCGCGGGCGGGCAGCAGTGATCCGGTCCGACAGCGAGAAGTCCAGCGCTTCTGCGGAATGGGGGGTGACGGCGCCGATCGTGGCGACGCGCCGGACAAGATCGGGCTGGCGGGCGATGGGCAGGCGGGCCAGCACCTGCGCGGCGCGTGCACTGGGCAACTGGGCGAGCACAAAGGCCTGCGCCTGAGGATGCTCGCCCTCCAGCAGGCTTGCCAGTGCATAGGGTTCCAGCCAACGCATCCGCTCGAACAGCGGCGGGCGGGCTTCTTCACCGAGGCGCTCGATGATACCGCCGGCGCGCTCGTCCCCCAGCGAGCGGACGAGGAGGTCGCGCGTCGTGGGCGGGCCGTCGCCTACGGGGACGGTTTCGCGGGCGATGCTCAGCACTTCGTCCAGCAGGCAGTCGATAGTTTCGGGCGTCGCCTCCGCGACCGAGAGCATGGCACGGCCGACGGTTTCGACTTCGCCGGGCTCGAGGCGGGCGAGCAGGCCTGCCGCCTCCGGTTCTTCCAGCAGGAGCAGCATCAGCGCGGTTTTTTCGGCACCGTTCAGCATCAGCCGGCCTGCGGTTCGGCGAGCAGGCGGCGGGCGACCGCGGTGGCGCGGGCACTGTCCGATGCGGCGAGCAGCCGGGCTTCGGCAAGTTTCTGCGAATAGTCGGGGAGGGCCGGAGGTGGCGTGACCTCGCCGAACGCGGCCGCGCCTTCGGCACGCTCGGCAGGCGGCGGGATGATCCGCTTCATTGCCGGGCGGATAACGAAGGCCAGGAGGGCAATGGCGACCAGCGCGGCCGAAAGCCACTTGGAGCTTTCGACCAGCACCGGCTCCTTCCACAGCGGCACCTGGGTTTCGGCCGGCGGTGCAAAGCTGCGGGCGGCGACCGCGATCTTGTCTCCGCGCGCCTGGTCATAGCCGACGGCGCCCTCCACCAGCGAGCGGATGTCGGCCAGTACGCGGGCGCGGCCGGCGGGGGGCCCCAGCGCTTCGGCGCGGATGGCGACGGCGGCGGTCAGGCGGCGGACGTCGCCTCCGCTGCGGCGCGTCACTTCGACCGATCGGCCCAGTTCATAATTGCGGGTGGAGGCCTCGGTGCCTGTGGTTTGCACGGTGGGGCCGGTAACGGCTGGCGGGGCGTTGGCGGTGACGGTGGGCGCGGCGGGAATGGTGTTGCTGAGCGCACCGGGGATGCCGATGGCGCGCGGCTCGGAGGCGGTGGTGCGGCTCAGCTGTTCGGAGCGGAGCGCGCCTTCCCGGTCATAGCGTTCCTGCGCCGCCTCGCGCGAGGCGTTGTCTAGTTCGATGGCGACCTGCGCGGTGACGTTCTCCGGGCCGACCATCGGCCCGAGCAGGGTGAGGATCGCCTGCCGCGCGCGGGCTTCCATTTCGGCGCGGGTACGCAGGCGCTGGTCCTCTGCCTGCGACATCCGCCCTGCCCCCGGTTCGCCGGCCAGCAGGCGGCCGCCCTGATCGGCGATGGCGACATTGTCGGGCGAGAGGCCCGGGACAGCGCCGGCGACGAGGTGGATGATGGCACGCGATTGCGATTCCGAGAGCGAGCGACCGGGCGCGAGGGTGACCGTGATGGAGGCGGTGACGGGGGCCTGATCGCGGACGAAGGGCGACGCTTCCGGACGGGCGATGAGGACGCGGGCGGACTCTATGCCGTCCAGCACCTCGATGGACGCGGCCAGTTCGCGCTCCTGCGCGGCCTTCAGACGGGCACTCTCCATGGCGCGGCTGGTGCCCAGCGGCATGTCGGGGATGAGCTCGGAGCCGGCGGGCGCGGCGCGGGGAAGGCCCTGCCCCGCCAGCAGCATGCGGGCGCGGGCGTGCTCCTCCGGCGGGAGCATGACGGCGCCGGAACGGGGATCGAGCGCGACCGGCAGACCGGCCTCTTCGAGCGCGGCCATGACGGCGGCCTTGTCCGATTCCGGGAGCTGGCCATAGAGCGGCGCGCGCGAGGGTTCGGAGAAGAAGAGCCAGCTGAGCAGAGCGATTGCGGCGATGAGACCAACGCCGACCGGAAGCGCAGCGCGGGCGGCGAGCGGATTCGCGCGCAGCCGCTCCAGCGGGCCCGCAAAGGCGGCGGGAAGTGCGAAGGGGGCGGGGACGTTGCCTTCAGCCATCGCTTACACCGGCATGTTCATGATGTCGCGGTAGGCGGAGAGCAGGCGGTTTCGGCCCTGCAGCGTCGCTTCGAAGGCGATGCTCGCCTTTTGCCGGCTCAGCATCACCGAGGCGATGTCGTGCGTTTCGCCGCGTTCCCAGGCGGCGCCCTGCGCGCTGCTTTCGGATTGCAGCCCGTTCACCGCCTTCAGTGCTTCCGACATGGCGTTGCCGAAGCCACCAGCCGGTGTGGGGGCGGGGGTGGGCTGGGCCGTGGTCGTCGGTTGCAACGCCTGGCTGCGCTGGAGGATCTCGTTGCGCAGCGCGAGGACGCCCTGCATGCCGAGGCCGGGGCCGATGGCGGTCATTGCAGCATCGCCGTGCGGGAGGCTGCGCGTGGCCGGCCGGCTTCGGCGGCGAGCTTGTAGCGCAGCGCGCGTTCGGAGATGCCGAGGCGTCGGGCGGCTTCGCGGCGGCGGCCATCGCTTTCGGCGAGTGCGCGGCGGACGAGGCTGGTTTCGTGCTGGCGCAGCGTTTGCGGAAGGGCAGCGGTGCCGGGGGCACCGACATCGAAGCAGATGTGCCCAGCTTCCACCCGGCCTGCATCGGCAAGAATGCTGGCCCGCTGCAGCACGTTCGCCAGCTCGCGGACATTGCCGGGCCACTCGTGGGCGACGAGGCGGGCGAGGGCATCTTCGCTGAAGGAAACGGTGCGGCCGGCGCGGGCTTCCAGTGCGGCCGCAAGCGGCAGGATATCGGCGGGGCGTGCAGCGAGCGGCAGCAGCGCGAGGGGGAAGACGGCGAGCCGCCAGTAGAGATCGGCGCGGAAGCGGCCGGCGGCGACTTCGGCGGGGAGATCGCGGTTGGTGGCGGCGACAAGGCGGACATCTACCGGCACAGGCGTGGTGGCGCCCAGCGGCAGGACTTCGCCCTGCTCGATCGCGCGCAGCAATTTGGACTGCAGCGCCAGCGGCAGTTCGCCCAGTTCGTCGAGGAACAGCGTGCCGCCATGGGCAGCGCGGAACAGACCGGACGCCTCGCGTTCGGCGCCGGTAAAGGCGCCGCGCTGGTGGCCGAAGAGCAGGGATTCGAGCATCGCTTCGGGCAGCGCAGCGCAGTTGACGGCGATGAAAGCGCTGCCGGCGCGGGGGCTGCTGTCGTGGATGTGGCGGGCCATCACTTCCTTGCCGGCGCCGGACGGGCCGGTGACGAGAATGGTGGCGTCGGTCGCAGCAGCGCGCGCGGCGACGCGGAGTAGTTCGAGGCTGGCGGGATCGGCGGCGACCGGGCCGGTTTGCGGCTGTGCGCGCAGTTTGGCGAACCTTGCGGAAAGCGGCCCCTGCCCTGTTTCAATTTCGACCATGCCCATGTCCCCTTTGCGAGCGTTGCGACTGTTTTCCGGGAGGGCGCCCGCCGGGGGGTCGCATCTCCCGGCGGGCGCTTCGGCCAGCTGCTTGCGAGGGATAGGCAAGCAATCCGGTTTCCGGCCGTTCATGGGGGGAAGGAGCAAAAGCCGTGCCAACCCGCGCGCCCTAGGTGGCGGAGGAGGATTTACGTCTGGGGCGTCAATTGATTGGCGGTTGGGACGCTTGTGGCGTCAAGCTTTTGACGCTCAATCGCCGGTGGGTTTTCCACGTCCTGATTTCACGTCGCTGCGGCGCTTCTTGGAATCGAGGCGGCGCGTCTTGGAGCCCATTGTCGGCTTGGTCGGGCGGCGTGGCTTGGGCGGTACGACCGCCTCGGCGAGCAGCTCGACGAGGCGCTGGATGGCGTCCTTTCGGTTGGCAAGCTGGGTGCGAAACCGGTCTGCCGAGAGCACGATCACGCCTTCGTCCGTCAGCCGATTGCCTGCCAGCCGGGCGGCCCGGTTCTTCACCGGCCAGGGCAGCGAAGGGGTGTTCAACAGGTCGAACCGCAGCTGCACCGCCGTCGAAACCTTGTTGACGTTCTGCCCGCCCGGACCCGACGCGCGGACGAAGCGCAGCTCCACCTCGTCTGCGTGGATGGCGAGGCCGGGGGCGATGCGGATCAGGCCGGTCGGAGGCGGGGTCAGCTCGTCCATTTGTGGATGCCGGCGATGCGGATAAGTGAATAGGCCGAACCTGCGAAACCGGCGAGGATGCCCGCGGCCATCGCGGTCGGTCCGTTGCTGGCAAAAGGCGCCGTGATCGCGCTGGCCACCGCGCCAACGGCGAAGGAGGCCGCGCCGATCAGCGCCGAAATCGCGCCTGCACGGATCGGCATGGCACCCAGCGCCAGCGCCGAGGTGTTGCCACCCACGAAGCCGAAACTGCCGAGGCCAAGGAACAGCAAGGCGATGGTGACAGGCATTGTCGCCAGCCCAAGGATCGAGAGCAGCAGCAGCACCGCCGCGAAAAAGGTGGCCGCCAGCACGGCGAAGTGGGCGATGCGCGCCGGCGTATAGCGCAGCAGCAGGTAGCGGTTGATCTGGCTGGCGATCACCAGACCGCCGGCGTTGACGGCGAAAATCCAGCCGAAGGCATGCGGGTTCTGGCCGAAATATTCCATGAACAGCGCGGGCGACGTGCCGATATAGGTGAAGAGTGCGGCGCCGTTCAGTGCCCCTGCCAGTACGGTTCCCAGCACCCGGCGATTCTGCAGCGCCGCCCGATAGCTTTGCAGCGGAGATTCGCTGGCGGCGTGCAGCGCGGTTTCCACGCTGCGGCTCTCGGGCAGGCCAAACCAGATGGCGGCGGCCGAGATCAGGCCGAAGGCGGAAAGCACCAGAAAGATCGATTGCCAGCCACTTATTTCCAGCAGCAGCGCGCCAAGGCTGGGCGCCAGCATAGGTGCAACACTGAGCACCAGGAACATCAGCGAGAAGAGGCGCGCGGACTCGGTGGTGTCGAACTTGTCGCGCACGACAGCGCGGGCGATCACCACCCCGGCGCAAGCGCCGAGCGCCTGCACGAAGCGGCCGACCGCAAGCATTTCGATGGAGGGGGCAAGCGCCAATGCCAGCGACGCGAACGTGTAGATAAGCGCCCCGGCGATCAGCGGGATGCGGCGGCCAATTCGATCGGAGAGCGGCCCGAACACCAGCTGGCCCAGGGCCATCCCGGCTAAAAAGGCCGACATGGTAATCTGCGCCGCCGCAACCGGGGCGTGAAAATGGCGGGCAATGGTGGGCAGCGCCGGCAGGTAGAGATCGATCGAGATCGCCCCGAACGCCGTGAGCGCGCCGAGCAGGATGACCAGGCCTACGGACGGGCGCGCGGGTTTGGCAGGTGCATGCATTTTACGGCCCCCTAACACGACCTGCGGCAACTGGCACCTGCCACAGCCGCTTGGCACCCATGCAGGCGGAAGCTATCCAGCGCAGAGCTGCAGATTGGCGGCAAGGGGAAGGGCCTATGGTGAAGGTGCTCGCAATCTCGTCGACTGGCGGCCACTGGGTGCAGCTGCTGCGGCTGATGCCCGCCTGGGACGATTGCGAAGTGCATTACGCCTGCACCTCGCCCGACCATGAAGCCCGCGTGCGGGCGCTGGCGGATGCGCGGGGAACGCCGGTGGCCGGATATCACGCCATCACCGACGCCAACCGCTGGGCGAAGATGAAGCTGGTGAAGCAGATGCTGGAGGTCGGGTCGCTGATCGCCAGGGTGCGGCCCGACGTCATCATTACCACCGGCGCGTCTGCCGGATATTTCGCCATCCGCTTCGGCAAGCTGCTGGGGGCGCGCGTCTGCTGGCTGGACAGTATCGCCAACGCGCAGGAGCTGTCGCTTTCGGGGGCCAAGGCCGGCCCGCACGCCGATCTCTGGTTGACGCAGTGGCCGGAAATAGCCCGCGAGAACGGGCCGCATTACAAGGGTGCCGTGCTTTGATCTTCCTTACCGTGGGCACGCAGGAGCCCTTCGACCGGCTGACCAAGGCAGTGGACGCATGGGCTGCAACCCATGACGAGCCGGTGTTCGGCCAGCTGGGGGCGCTGAAGCCGGACAGCTATCGCCCGACCCATTTCGAATGGCGGGAGTTTATCTCCGCCGATGAGTATCAGGCAAAGCTGGAAGGCTGCCGGCTGCTGGTGGCGCATGCCGGGATGGGCTCGATCATCTCGGCGCTGACCTGGGGCAAGCCGCTGCTGATGATGGCGCGGCGGGCAACCATGGGGGAGCATCGCAACGAGCATCAGCGGGCGACGGCGGAGAAATTCCGCGAACGGGCAGGCATCCACGTCGCCTCGGGCGAAATGGATGTGGGGCCGATGATCGATGAACTGCTGGCGGCCGAGGCGAACGCCGGAGACGCGCTTTCGGCGGAAGCTTCCCCCGATCTCATCGCCACGCTCCGGAACTTCATCCACAAGCTGGGCTGACTGTTCAGCCGGGGCAGCGGCGTGCTAGGAAAGGCCATGCTGCAACGTTCCCCCGAGACGCCTGAGAACAAGCCCGGCGCAACCCGTTTCCTGCCTTCGCGGCGCGGATTCCTGATCGGAACCGGCGCCACCGTCGGATTGGTGGTGGGCTATGCGTTGTGGCCGCGCACCTATCCAGGCGGCTGGACCGCGGACGAAGGCGAGACGCTGCTGGGCCCGTGGGTGAAGATCGGCCCTGATGGCCGGGTCACGGTGCCGGTGCCGCAGGCCGAAATGGGCCAGGGCGTGATGAGCGGCTTTGCCCAGATCGTCGCCGACGAGCTGGGTGCGGCGTGGAAAATGATGGCCGTGGAGCCGGCCCCCTGGCACCCCGACTATGCCAATGTGGGCATGGCGTATCTGGGCACCAAGTCGCTGCCGCCGATGGTACGCGGGCTTGGCAGCCGCATCGGCGTGGAAGTCATCCGGCGGATGAACCTGCACCTGACCGGCGGCAGCACCTCCATCAAGAGCTATCATGACCAGCTGCGGGGCGCGGCGGCAGAGGCAAGGCAGCGTCTGGTGGCGGCGGCCGCGAAGGAATGGGGTGTCTCTGCAGGCGATGTCGACACCGCCGACAATTTCGTCGTCTACAAGGCGAACCGCATGGCCTTTGCCGATGCGGTGAAGCTGGTGGACGCGACTGCCGATGTGCCGGAGGCGAAGCTGCGCGCGCCCTCGGCGCAGAAGCTTGCGGGCAAGGCGCTGCCGCGGATCGACCTGCCGCCCAAGGTGGACGGGAGCGCGCGCTATGGCGGCGATGTGCGCCTGCCGGGGATGGTCTATGCGGCAATCCGGCATGGGCCGGTGGGTGCTTCGAAGCTGGTAAGCGCCAAGGCGCCCGCCGGCGTGACTCTGGTGAAAGGCCCGAGCTGGGTTGCGACCGTCGGCGCCACGACCTGGGATGCGCGGCGCATGCTGGAATCCGTGGAGGCGAGCTTTTCGGTCGAGGGGCGCAAGGCCGGGCCATGGATCGCCGAGGAACTTGCCAAGGCGGCCAGCGGCGACGGCGGCGGCGTGGTGGCCGAGGAAGGGGATGTAGAGCCCCGGCTGGGCAGCGTCCCGGTGACGGCGGAATACAGCCTTCCCTTCCTGTCGCACGCGACGATGGAGCCGATGACGGCGACCGCGCGCGTCACCGGCGGGCAGGCGGAGGTGTGGGGGCCGATCCAGTCGCTCACCATCGGCCATATGCAGGTGGCCGACGCGCTGGGGCTGGAAACCGACGCGGTGGTCATCCACCCAACCATCATCGGCGGCGGCTTCGGCCGGAAAGCCGAGGCCGACGCCATGGTGGAGGCAGCGCTGATCGCCAGGGCGGTGGGCAAGCCGGTGCAGCTGATCTGGAGCCGCGAGGAGGATATGGGCTCCGGCCGATATCGGCCGCCGGTGCATGCGCGGATGCGTGGCGCGGTGACGCCCGAGCGCGGCATTGCAGCCTGGGATGCGCGGGTGGCAGTGCCCGACGTCGGCAACAGCTTCATGAGCCGCAACATGCCGATGATGGCGAAGGACAAGCCCGGCCCGTCGGCGCCGGCGATCGAGGGGTTGGCGGAAATCCCCTATGCGACCGAGTCCTTCCGCGTGGCGCATATCCCCATCGAACAGCCGGTGCCGCTGGGATACTGGCGTTCGGTCGGCCACAGCTTCTCCGGTTTCGTGGTGGAGAGCTTTGCCGACGAACTGGCAGCAGCGGCGGGTGCCGATCCGCTGAACTTCCGACTGGAGCTGCTGAAGGACAAGCCTCGCCATGCTGCCGTGCTGAAGGCGGCTGCGGACGCCGGGCGGTGGAACGACCCGGCACCCAGGGGCTTTGCCCGCGGCATCGCCCTGCACGAGAGTTTCGGCTCCATCGCGGCGATGGTGGTCCTGGCCGGCCTCGTCGAGGGGAAGGTGAAGGTGCTGGAAGTGGCGACCGCCATCGATTGCGGCCGGGCAATCGCGCCGGACAGCGTGCGCGCGCAGCTGGAGGGCGCGGCGATCATGGGCCTTTCGGCCGCCATCGGAGAAGCCGTGACGTTTGAGGATGGCGAGGCGCAGCAGCGCAATTTCCACATGTATCCGGTGCTGCAGATGGCAGACACGCCGGTGCGGCTGGTGACGGTGATCCTGGATTCCGGCGCGGAGCTTGGCGGCGTCGGCGAGCCGGGGCTGCCGTGCGCGGCCCCCGCGCTGGCGAATGCGCTGGCCAAGGCTACGGGCAAGCGGGCGCGGAGCCTGCCGCTGGCGCAGGTCTACACGGCCTGATGGCGCGGCCGCCGGGGCACCCGCCGGCTCCTGCCGGGCGGGTGGGTTTGCTGTTGGTGAACCTGGGTTCTCCCGATTCGCCGGATGCGCCTTCGGTGCGGCGCTATCTGGATCAGTTCCTGTCTGATCCGCGCGTCGTGGAGATCCCGCGGATCATCTGGCAGCCGATCCTGAAGCTGTTCGTGCTGACCCGACGGCCAAAGGTTTCGGCCGCGAACTATGCGAAGATCTGGGACCGGGAGGCCAATGAAAGCCCCTTGAAGCTGATCACCAGGCTACAATCGGAAGCCCTGCAGGGGGCATTCGGGCCTGAGGTGATCGTGGATCATGCGATGCGCTATGGCAGCCCCGCGATCGGCGAGCGACTGGCGGCGCTGCGGGCGCAGGGCTGCGACCGGATCTGCGTGGCGCCGCTCTATCCGCAATATTCCGGCGCGACGACGGGGAGCGTGCTGGACGAGGTCTTCGATGTGCTGCGCGGCGAGCGGTGGATGCCCGCCCTCCGCACGATGCCGCCCTATCACGATCATCCCGCGCACATTGCCGCGCTGAAAACCGGCCTGGAACGGGGGCTGGCCAAGCTGGATTTCGTGCCGGACCGTATCCTGCTGAGCTTCCACGGCATGCCGAAGCGGACGCTGGAGCTGGGCGACCCCTATCACTGCCAATGCCAGAAGACAGCGCGTCTGCTGCGGGAATCCACCGGGCGCAGCGAGGCGGAGATGCCGATCGGCTTCCAGTCGCTGTTCGGGCGGGCGGAGTGGCTGAAGCCCTATACCCTGCCGCTACTGGAAGAGATGGCGGGCAGCGGCTTCAGACGGGTGGCAGTGCTGATGCCGGGATTTTCTGCGGACTGTGTGGAGACGCTGGAAGAGATTGCAGTCGAGGCGCGGGAGGCGTTTCTGGCGGCGGGCGGAACGCATTTCGCGGCGCTGCCCTGCCTGAACGACAGCGACGAAGGGATGGAAATGCTGCAGATTTTGCTGCGGGAGAGCCTTGCCGGGTGGGTAGGGGCAGACTAGCTTCCGAGTTCAACGAGGGGAGAGGATGATGGCGCGGGTTGCTTTGGTCACGGGCGGCACCAGGGGTATCGGGGAAGCCATCTGCAAAGGTCTGCAGGCGGCGGGCTTCACGGTTGCGGCAAACTATGTCGGGTCCGACGACCGGGCGAAGGACTTCTCCGAACGGACCGGCATGCGGACGTGGAAGTGGAACGTCGCCGACCATCAGGCGACGCTGGATAATGTCGCCTCGATCGAGGCGGAGCTGGGGCCGGTGGACGTGGTGGTGAACAACGCCGGCATCACCCGCGACGGCACGCTGCTGAAGATGACCTATGAAGCCTGGAAAGAGGTGATGGACGTGAACCTGGGCGGCTGCTTCAACACCGCCAAGGCGACCTTTCCGGGGATGCGCCAGCGGGGCTGGGGCCGGATCGTGAACATCGGCAGCATCAACGGCCAGGCCGGGCAATATGGGCAGGTGAACTATGCCGCCGCAAAAAGCGGCATCCACGGCTTCACCAAGGCACTGGCGCAGGAAGGGGCGAAGTTCGGGGTGACGGTGAACGCCATCGCGCCGGGCTATATCGACACCGACATGGTGGCGGCGGTGCCGGCGGACGTGCTCGAGAAAATCGTCGCGAAGATCCCGGTGGGCCGGCTGGGCCATGCCGAGGAGATTGCCAGGGCGGTGGTATTCCTGTGCTCCGAGGATGCAGGGTTTGTGACCGGGAGCACGATGAGCGTGAATGGCGGGCAACATATGTACTAGCGGAGGCGGCCGCGATTAGGGCGCAGCCCTAACTCGCGGACTCGCCGCAGCGTTCGGCCGGCGGAGTCGCGGCTCTCCAGCCGCGGCCCGTCCGACGGCGCAGGCTTTGCCTGCGCTTCTTCTTTCTTTCCCTGTTCCCCTCTCCTTGCCCTTTGCGCCGCGCTGCCACCCGAACGCCTCCTGGGAACCGAAGGTCGGCCAAAGGCTGAACGGAAGGGGCTTTGTTGCGCGGACTCGGCAGCTTTGCTGCCGGCCGCTATACCCCCCCGATGCTCGTAAAACGCAGCTTCACCATCCAGGGCCACCGCACCTCCGTCGCGCTGGAACCCGAATTCTGGAAAGCCTTCGACGAAGCAGTCGCGCAGGACAACACCTACCCAGCCCAATGGGTCGCCACCCTCGACGAAGCCCGCACCACCCCGCTGGCGAGCGCGATCCGTGTAGAGCTGCTCAAACGAGCGAAAGCGCGATAAGCAGCCGGGTATCGATCACGCAGCCCCGCGCCCGTGCCGCGGCGATGAAGTCCCACAGCCCGGAAACCGGCACGACGTGCACGACGATCCCCTCGTTATCGACGCCCCCACCCGGCCCCACGCGCTTCAGGCCTGTCGCCCGGTAGAAGTGAAAGATCTCCCCGACCATTCCGGGAGAAGACGCAAACTCCCCGAACGGCTCCCAATGCGCCGCCTCGAAGCCGGTTTCCTCCATCAGCTCGCGCCGGGCAGAGGCGAACACCTCCTCGCCGTGCGTCACGTCGCCCACCAGCCCGGCGGGCAGTTCGATGCATTGGGCCGACAATGCCGGACGATACTGTTCCACCAGCACGATTTCGTGCGCGTCGGTTAGGGCAAGGATCACGGCCGCCTGTATTCCGCGCGCCCGCTTCACGAACTCCCACTGCCCGCCATCCCCCCACGGGACGACCTGTACCTGCAGGAACTTGCCCTGCCATACGGGACGGCCTTCGCCGTCGGGCCCCACCGTCTCGCTCACTCGGCGGCCTTTACATAGGGCGCTGGCAGGCCATCCGCAGTGGGAGTGGGTGTAAACTCGCTGCCCGCGCGCGCCAGCTGGCGGCCGATGGCGAACTTGTGCACTTCGGTCGGGCCGTCATAGAGGCGGAAGGCGCGCATATCGCGATAGATCATTTCGACGATGGTCTCGTCGGTGATGCCGATGCCGCCCAGCACCTGCACGCAGCGGTCGGTCACCTGGAACAGCCTCTCGGAGATTTCCGCCTTTGCGATCGAGCTTTCGTGGCGGCCCTTCACGCCATTGTCCATCATCCACGAGGTCTGCCACGTCAGCAGGCGGCAGACCTTCAGGTCGATCTCGTTCTGGGCGAGCTGGAACGACACGCCCTGATGGTCGATGATCGGCTTGCCGAAAGCGGTGCGGGTGCGGGCATGATCGATGGCGACGGCCTGTGCGCGGGCGGCCGCGCCGATCCAGCGCATGCAGTGCGTCATCCGCGCCGGCGCCAGACGCATCTGCGCATAGCGGAAGGCTTCGCCTGCCTCGCCCAGCAACGCGTCTGCCGGCAGCTTCAGATTGTTGAAGCGAACGACGCCGTGGCCCTCCACATAGTTGCGGTCCATCGAGTTCATGATCCGCTGGATCTCGATGCCGGGCGTGTCGCCTTCGCAGAGGAACAGCGTCGGGCCTTCGGGCAGGTGCGGGTTTGGCGCCAGCTTTGCCATGATGATCCAGGTCTTCGCGCCATTGGCCCCGGTGATCAGCCACTTCAGGCCGTTGATGGTGAAGTGGGTGCCGTCGAAGGTCGCCTCGGTGAGAAGCTGGCCGGGGTCAGAGCCGGCGCCCTCCGGCTCGGTCATGGCGAAGACGCTGCGCTGGTGGCCCTGCACCACCGGCTTCAGGAAGCGCTCGGCCTGATCGGGGCGGCAGATCTTGCCGAGGATATACATATTGCCCTCGTCGGGCGCGGCGCAGTTCATGGCGACGGGGCCCAGCGTGGACCAGCCCGCGGCCTCCAGCACCACGGCAGCCTCGACATGCGAAAGCCCCATGCCGCCATAGGTCTTGGCGCATTGGACGGAGAGAAGGCCGGCTGCCCGGGCCTTTTCCACCATTTCCTGCCGCATCTCGTCATTGGGGCCGTGCTGGGTGAGGCGGGGGTCGCGCTCATAGGGGACGATCTCATCGATGACGAACTGGCGGACGCGCTTCGCGAGAGCGGCAAGCTCCGGCGTAATGGAAAAGTCGATCATGGGGTGTCTCCGAAGCTGTCGAGTGCGTGCGCCAATATGGCGGAGGCAAGATGTGCGAAGCCCGCATAGCGCGTGCCTTCGAGCGACCCCTGCTGCCACAAGCGATAGAGTTGCATCCAGGCGGTGGCGAGGCGTAGGCGGGCAAGCGCCAGATGCCAGCCGAGGTGCGGCGGTATGCCGCCCGATGCGCGGGCATAGGATTGGATCACGGCATCGCGCCCGGGCCAGTCGGGGGCGAGCGAGGGGACGGCGCTGAGGCTGTGCGTCGCCTGCGGGTCGCCCGGCTCGATCCAGTAGGAGAGGAGCACGGCCAGATCGAAGGCCGGCGGGCCGAGCGTTGCCATATCCCAGTCGATGAGAGCGGTGGCGCTGCGGGTTTCGGCGTCCACCAGCAGATTGTCGAACTTCGGGTCCATGTGGAGAAGGCCGGCCGGGGGGTCGGGCGGCAGGCCTGCCTCCATCCGGGCCAGCAGCGCTGCGAGCTGCGGCGGGGCTTCCTCGGCGAAGGCAGCGGCGGCGCGCTTTGTCCAGCCACGCAGCTGGCGTTCGGCGAAACCTGTGGGCTTGCCCAGATCGGCAAGGCCGGCAGCGGCCGGATCGATGGCGTGGAGCGCCGCCATCGCGCCCGAAAGCGCATCCAGCAGCCAGCCGGCGTCCGCGACGGTGAATCCCGTGGGCAGCTCGCCGCCGATTGCCGCGCCCGGGCGGAACTCGAGGATCTGGAACGGAACGCCCAGCACCGACCGGTCATCGCAGAAGGCGATCAGGCCCGGCGCCAGCGGAAAGCAGCGGTTGAGGCCGGTGAGCACCTTCGCCTCGCGCGCCATGTCGGACGCACCATGGGCAAGCTCGCCGCCGGGCGGGCGGCGGAACACCGCGGGCGCGCCATCCAGCAGCACGCGGTAGTTCAGGTTGGCAAGGCCGCCGGCGAACTGGCGCGGGGCCGGATCGGTTTCCAGCGCATGCCCCTGCGCGGCGAGCCAGCCGGCGAGCGCCGGCCAATCCTGCGGAAGTCCCTGTTGCTTGAAGCTCATGTCGGGCGGAGCATTGCCACCCTGCGGACGGGATCGAAACCCGCATCTCTCTCAGCTTTCAGGAATTCGCCCAGCGAATCGGCACGCCCACCCTCACCCATCGCGAGAAGGAGCTTTTACCCTGGCGGCGCGAATCATTCCTTTGGCTTGGGCTTGTCCTTGTCGGCTGTTGCGTCGCCCGTTGCGTCGTCCTTCACTTCGCCTGCAGCTTCGGCCTTTGCCTTTTCGGCCGGCCTCGCAGAGCGGACCGTGCCGGAGAAGGCGCGCGGCAGGTTCAGGTTGGTGCGGTCTGCGTCCACCCGCAGGCAGGTGCCGCCGAAGAAGGGCCTTGGGCACAGCTCCCAGGCCTCGCCATCGACCTTCACCGAGCGAGGGGTGAAGCTCATATTGTTGCTGGCGCGCGTGAGTGCATGCTGGTTGCCGGTGAAGCCGGGCTGGTTGAACAGCGTGATGCCCGCGCTGGCGGGAGCGGAGACAACCAGGAGAGTGAGCAACAGGTTACGCATGCTTTTCCCTAATAGCCGGAGCGGACGCAAAGGACGTCGGCAAGGTAGACGCGGCGGTTGACGGTTTCCATCAGCTCGCGGGCAGAGCCGGCCCAACCGTTGCTGCGGCAGAAGCGATCCGCCGTCTGCGCGGCGCAATTTGCGGTCGAGTTGCCGGCGCCGGTGCAGGCGAGCACGCGCTGGGCGCTGGAGCCGCGGCCTTCGCGCGGGGCAGGGAAGAATTCCGATGCCATGCCGCGCAGCGACTGTTGCGGGGTGGGGCCGCCACCTCCCCCACCACCCCAGCCACCGTCGGCGGGGCGCATCGATTGCAGCGGCCCGGGCCAGTTGTAGCTGCGCCGCAGATCGGCGGTGCTTTGGCGGATCGTTATGCAGGTGCCGCGGAAATTCGGCTGCGAACAAAGCTCCCACGGGGTGCGGGAAACCCGCAGCGAGAAGACCTGGAAATTTAGCTGCATGTTCGGGTTCGGCCGGCTCACGGCAACGGCGGGGCCACGGAAGTTGGTGTCGCGATAGATGGTGGCTTCTTCGGCCTGCGCCCACGCGGGAAGCGCTGTGGATAACGCCCATGCCGTTGCGGCCAAGATGACTAACGAACGGATCATGCCCCTGCCCTCCTGCGTCGATGCTAGCCCTTCAGACAGCGACTTGGAAAGGCCCAATCGGGTGCAGACTCCGGCTCGGAGACTCCCTAGGTTCCGCAAAAATCGAGGGAGGATGACATGCAAAGGGCGGCTCTGCTGGCGGGGATGCTGGCGGTGATTGCAGCGCCGGGTGCAGCTTTGGCGCAGGGCGCGAACAGTGCGACCCGTGCGGCCAATGCAGCGGCAGCGGCGGCGCTTCCCAGGGACGACGGGCAGGATGCGGAGTTTGCCGCGCGCGGCTTCCTGGGCACCTGGCCGGAAAAGCAGATCATGCGCGACGACGGCACGGGCCCGGCCTGGGATTTCGCCGTGCTGGACGCCGTGAAGGGCGATGCGCCCGATACGGTGAACCCGTCGCTGTGGCGGCATTCGAAGCTGCTGGCGAAGCACGGCCTGTTTCAGGTGGCGCCCCGCGTCTATCAGGTGCGCGGTTTCGATATCTCGGTGATGACGGTGATCGTGGGCGACACCGGCTATATCCTTGTCGATCCGCTGACGGCGACGGAAACCGCGCGCGCAGCCCTTACGCTGGTGAAGCAGAAGCTGGGCGACAAGCCGGTGAAGGCGCTGATCTATACCCACAGCCACGGCGACCATTTCGGCGGCGCGCTGGGGGTGGTGAGCGAGGCCGATGCGGCCGCCGGCAAGGTCGCGATCCTCGCGCCCGACGGTTTCCTGGAGCATGCCGTTTCCGAGAACCTGATCGCCGGGAACGCCATGGGCCGGCGCGCGCTCTACCAGTTCGGCTCGCCCCTGCCGTTCGGGCCGACGGGCAGGATAAGCTCCGGGATCGGGCCTGCCCTTTCCACCGGCACCATTTCGCTGCTGCCGCCCAACGACGTCATCAAGGCGACGGGCGACGCCCGCACCCTCGACGGCGTGCGCTTCGTCTTCCAGCTGACGCCCAACACCGAGGCGCCGGCGGAAATGAACTTCTTCCTGCCGGATTTCCGCATCCTGTGCCTGGCCGAGAATGCCAATGTCACCATGCACAATGTGCTGACCCCGCGCGGGGCGCTGGTGCGCGACAGCAAGAGCTGGGCCGACTATCTGACGGCGGCGCTGAGGCTCTATGGCAAGGACACCGACACGATGGTGACAAGCCACGGCTGGCCGCGTTTCGGCCACGAGGTCGTCACCGACTTCATCAGCTCGCACCGCGACGCCTATAAATATCTGCACGACCAGAGCGTCCGGCTGATGAACAAGGGGCTGACGATGGACGAGGTGGCCGAGGAGATCGCGCTGCCGCCCGTGCTGGCGAACCGCTGGTTCAACCGCGGCTACTACGGGACGATGAACCACAACTCCAAGGCAGTCTATCAGCGCTATCTGGGCTGGTATTCGGCCAATCCGGCCGCGCTGAACCGGCATCCGCCCGAGGCGCTGGGCAAGCGCTATGTGGAGGCACTGGGCGGACCGGAGCGGGTGAAGGCGCTGGCAGCGAATGCGGCGGCTTCCGGCGACCATCGCTGGGCGGCGACGCTGCTCGACAACCTCGTCTTCTCCGGACAGGCGGATTCCGCGGCGAAAGCGCAGTTGGCGGAAAGCTATCGGCAGATGGGCTTTGCCGCCGAAGGCTCGCTGTGGCGCAACATGTATCTGGTGGCGGCGCAGGAACTGGAGAAGGGCGTCACCCCGGCACCGCCCAGCGTCGGCGGCGCTGCCATGGCGCGCTTCATCCCGACCTCGATGATGCTGGACCTGCTGGCCGTGCGGCTGGTGCCGGAGCGGGTGCCCGCGCAACCCTTCACACTGGCGCTGGTGCTGCCGGATGCGAAGGAGCGGCACTTCATTCGAGTGGGCAATGGGGTGCTGGTGCATGAGGCCGGCGTCGACGATGCGGCCGACGTGACGGTGACGATGTCGCGCGGGGATTTCCTGCGGGCGCTGGGCGGGGTGCCGGGCGGCAACCCGCCCCGGATCGAGGGGAAGCGCGAGCTGCTGCCGGTATTCCTGGGGCTGTTCGAGACGCCGAAGGCCGATTTCCCGATCGTTACGCCTTAGGACGGATGAGCGTCAGGGCATGGTCGCGCGCCTTGCCGACAACGGTGTCGGCAAGCGGGCGCGAGTGGATGATGTTCTCTCGCAGGTTGGGGAGGTTGATCCCTTCCCACACCACCGTCCGGGCGAACTCCCGCGCACCTTCCTCCCCCAGCGGCAGAAAGCGGGCATAGAAGCTGGCGGCGTCCGTCTGCGCGGCGTGCCACAGGGCCATGAAGCGGCTGAGGAACCAGTGCTCCAGATCGCCTTCGCTGGCGTCCAGATAGATCAGGCTGTCGAGGGCGTCAGCCACGCTGCTGTCCTCGTCCGCCGGCGCGAAGCCGAGGCCTTCGACCAGCAGCAGATCGGGGCGGTCGATGCAGCGGGTGAGCGCCGGATCTATATCGTAGAGGCTGTGCGAATAGCCGGGGACGGCAACCGGGCCTTGGCGCGCGGCGGCGAGCGTTTCGGCAAGGCGGGAGATGTCGTAGGTTTCGGGGAAGCCCTTGCGCATGGTGAGGCCGCGCGGATCGAGAATGGCATTGGGGAACAGGAAGCCGTCGGTGGAGATGATCTCCACCCGGCGTGTCGAGGCGAGCGTTTCGGCGATCTGCCCGGCCAGCGTCGATTTGCCCGCCGCCACCGAACCGGTGATGCCAAGAATGGTGGGGCGGCCCGGCTGCAGCCGCGCGGCGATGCGGGCGGCCAGCGTTTCAGCGGTGATGGGCAGGCCCGGCATAGGGCGAGAATGGCGCGGTTCGGCCGGCGCCTCAAGCGGCGCCGGCCGGCTGGCGTCAGAAACGGATCGTGCCGGTGACGCCATAGGTGCGCGGATCGCCGAGCTGGCCGACGATCAGGCCGGTGGAGCCGGGCGCGGCGGTGAGGAAATCGAAATATTCGGTGTCGAAGGCGTTGCGCACCCAGCCATAGACTTCCCATCCCTTTTCGGAACGATAGCCGGCGCGCAGGTTGGTGAGCACATAGCCTTCGACATTCTGGTAGCGTGACGGCGTCGGGCTGGAGGAGAAGTCCGACCGGAGCGAGCCGTCGATGCCGACATAGGCGTCGCCGCCGCCCGCCGGCAGGCGATATTCCCCACCGTAGCTCAACGCATATTCCGACACGCCGGGCAGCCGCCCACCGGAGGCGTCGACCATCTGCACCGAGCCACCCGACCGCTCGATCGGCGGCGGCGCGCCGGGAAAGGAGACATAGGATGCGTCGGTATAGGCGAAGTTCAGATAGGCGTTGAGGCGCGGGGTCGGACGGGCGCTGAAATCGACTTCAAACCCCTGCGTCCGCACCTTGGGCACATTGGCGAGATAGCCGCGGATCACGCCGACCGAGCCGTTCACGACGGTCGCCTGATAGTCCTTGATGTCGGTGCGGAAGGCAGCAATGTTGAGCGTCGCCGTGTTCTCGAACAGCGTCGATTTCACGCCGAACTCATAGTGGTTCACCTCCTCGGGCTTCACCGTCGCCGTTTCCAGCGCCGGGGTGACGCCATCCGCCAGCGTCGGCAGGCCGGAAAGGTTGATGCCGCCCGATTTGAAGCTGCGGGCATAGGTTGCATAGACCAGCAGCCTGTCGGTCGGCTTCCACGAGCCGGTAATGTCGCCCGAAATGTTCCAGTCGGAGAAGTCGGCTTCATATTGCTGGTTCTGCAGCACACCGTTCTTCAGCGCCTGCTGGGCTGGAGTCGGGTTGGCGAGGCCGCCCGTCACCACCGCATCATAGCTTCCCCATTTCTTGTCGTAGTTCACGCGCACGCCGGGCGAGATGCTGAACTGGTCGGAGATATTCCACGTCAGCTTGCCGTAAAGCGCGGCACTGGTGTTGCGATAGTGGATGTCGTTGTCGGAGCGCAGGCCGTCGAGCAGCGCCGGATTGGAGCCGTTCGTCGGCCCCAGCAGCCACAGCGAGGCGGCGCTGCCCTGCTCCTGCACGCCCTGCGTGTTGATCTCCTGGTGGAAGTAATAGAGCCCCACCACATAGTCGAAGCGGTTGGAGCCGTTGGACGCCAGCCGCAGTTCCTGGCTGAACTGTTCCTGCTGCGAGGGGTTCATCGACAGCGTGGTGATCGGCAGGCCGGTGAAATCCCGGTCGTTCGCGGGCCGCCAATCCCAATCCCGATAGGCGGTGATCGAGGTCAGCGTCGCGGCCCCCAGATCCCAGTTGGCAAGGATGGAGCCGCCGAAGATCGTCTGCTTGGCCCGAAGCTGCGCATCGTTGTCGACCAGCCGGTCAAACGGATCGGTGCTGGCCGGCGCATAGTTCGATAGCCGCGCAAGATTTGCATACTGGCGATTTGCGGAGCGGAGCGTCGGCACCACCCTCACATAGTTCTGCGCGAAGCCTTCCGGATTCTGCTGGTTCCAGTCGGCGCTCAGCGTAATATCGACTGTGTCGGTCGGCTCCCACAGCAGCTGTCCGCGCACACCGATATTGTCGAGCCCGTTCACGTCGCGCTCGGTGATGCTGTTATACAGCATCCCGTCGCGCCGCGTGAACGAGGTGCTGATGCGGGCGGCCAGCTTGTTTGCGACGATGGGGCCAGAGAGCGATGCCTTGGCCTGGATGAAATCATAATTGCCATAGCTCAGCTCGGCCCGGCCCTCGAAATCGAAGCTGGGCTTGCGGGTGGTGATGCTGACGGCGCCGGCGGTGGTATTCTTGCCATAGAGCGTGCCTTGCGGGCCGCGCAGCACTTCGATCGATTCCACATCGACGAAGTCCAGCGTCGCCGAGCCGATGCGGGCGTAATAGACCTGATCGACATAGAGACCGACTCCCTGCTCGATACCGTCGTTGGTAAGGCCGAACGGCGCGCCGAGGCCGCGGATGTTGATTGCCGAGTTGCGCGGGTTGGACGTGATGAACTGCACCGAAGGCTGCAGCTGCACCAGCCGGGCGACGTTGAAGGCGCCCTGCCGCTCCAGCGTCTCGCCGGTGACGACCGAGACGGCGATCGGCACGTCCTGCAGATCTTCGGATCTGCGGCGGGCGGTGATGATGATGTCGTTCGAGGCATCCGCCGCGTCGGCGGCGGCCAGATCGATCTGCGGCGTCTGGGCGAGCGCGCCCGTGCTGCCGACGATGGTCGCGAGGGCGGTGGAGAGGTGGTAGATGGTCAGGCGCATGCAATCCTCCGGCAGAGGTCTGGAGAGAGGCATGGCTCCGGTTGTCCGGTCACCACGGAGTGAAATCAGGGCTGGAGGTCAGTTCAGCCCCTGTGGAATCAGCCCCCGTGAAATCAGCTTCTGTGAAATCAGCTTTGGGGAAGTCGTGTTTTCTCGGTCACGTCGATCTGCACGAGGCGCCCTTCGTGCACGGTGAGGCGGATGTCGCCGAAGCGGACCCGGCCCAGCGCCTCGGCAACGATGGCGAGCGCGGCTTCCGTCGGCTGCACGGGCAGGTGCACCGGCCGGTCATGGCCCAGCGCGCTCATGCCGGAAGCCCCCGGCCAAGACCGAGCGCGCCCTCGGAACCGATGGAGAGGAAGCGCGCCGCCTTGGCAAGGCTGCGGTCGGCATCCGCCCGCAGGCTCGCCGCATCGACCAGCCGGTCGACCAGCGAAAGCCCCAGCGGCCAGTCGCCCAGACCACTTTCGGCGTTGATGTGGCCACTGTGGCCGGCATCGACGAGATGGCTGCCCCAGCGGCCGGCAAATTCCGCCGACCGTTCGAAGCTGGCATAGGGATCGTTGCGGCTGGCGACGAGCACCGACGGGAAAGGCAGCGGGTGGAAGGGTGTTGGCCCGAACTGCGAGACATTGGCGCAGGCCAGCGGATGTTCGGGATCGGCCGGCGCCACCAGCAAGGCGCCGGCGACGGGGTCGCGATAGCTCTGGCCGCACATGCTGGCCCACCAGGAAACCGCAAGGCAGCCAAGGCTGTGCGCGACGAGGATCACCGGCTGCGAGGCGCGGCGGATGGCTTCGTCCAGCCGCTGCACCCAGACATTGCGATCGGGCGAGTCCCACAGGCCCAGCGACACCCGCTGAAACCAGGGATAGCGATCCTCCCACCGGCTCTGCCAATGGGCCGGGCCGCTGTTGCCAAGGCCTGGCACGTTCAGGATCGGCGGCTGCCCCGATCCCTGCCGGTTCAGCGCAGAGAGAGGTGTGCGATCGGCAAATCGATTGGTTGTCGTCATCCCGCGTCTCCCTTCTTGCCCGGAGACATCCGTCTCCTTTCAGCTTGGAGACATGAGTCTAACTCAACTTAAGTGATAGACAAGCCCGATTCCGCCGAAGCGTGGCTTGGCCGCGCTAAAGCAGGACTTCGCCAGGGGAGTCGGCCAGCGTGAACTTGTCGAGAACCTCCGCCGTCGCATCCCGCACGGCGAGCATGATGGGCCGCAGGTAACATTCATTCTCTGGCACGCAATTTTCGCACGGCTCATAGGCAAGGCGGGCAGCACAGGGCACCAGCGCCAGCGAGCCGCGCGTGATGCGGACGATATCGCCGAGGCTGACGCTGGAGGGCTCGCGTTCCAGCCAATAGCCGCCCAGCCGCCCACGCTTGGTGCCGACGACCCCCTCCCGCGAGAGTTCCGAGAGGATGACGGTAAGGAACTTGCGCGGGATGCGCTGCGTGTCGGCGATTTCGCCGATCTGGATGGGGCCATCGCCGTGGCGTTGGGCAAGATAGAGGAGCGCTCGCATGGCGTAGCGCGATTTCATGTTCAGCATTGCCCGCGCGCATGCGCCTCAAGGGCGATTTTATCAACCCTTTTGGCAGACTTTGCGGCCCTCCTCCCGCAGCGAAAGCATCCACCATGCGGATAGTGTGGCTGCAAAGCGGCCGGCGGCTGCAGAACCGCCTATCATTTCGCCTCTGGAGCGAGACGGACATATGACGCTGAAGCAGCAACTGGAAGACATCGTCGGCGCGGCCGGTGTGAGCGACGACCTGGCACGGCGGGAGCTGTTCAGCGAGGATATCTGGCAGCGTGGCGGCCATGTCGCAGCGCTGGTGGCGGTGCCGCGTTCGGTGGCAGAGATTTCCGCCATCGCCAAGGCGGCAAGCGTGGCGGGCGTACCGCTTTCGCTGCGCGGCGCGGGCATGAGCTATACCGGCTCCTACCTGCCCGAAAGCGACACCGGGGTGGCGCTGGACCTTACCGCCATGAACCGGGTGCTGCGCATCAGCCCCGAGGACATGACCGTTACCGTCGAAGCCGGTTGCAGCTGGGCGACGCTGAACGACGCGCTGAAGCCATTGGGCCTGCGCACGCCCTTCTGGGGGCCGATGTCGGGGATTTACTCCACAATCGGCGGCGGGCTTTCGCAGCTGAATGCGATGTTCGGGGCCGGGCATTATGGCACCTCCAGCGAGAGCGTGATCGCGCTGACGATGGTGCTGGGCGACGGGCGGGTGCTGAAGACCGGGGCCCGCGGGCCGGATGGCGAAACGCCCTTCTATCGCAATTTCGGGCCGGATCTCGCCGGGTTGTTCATGGGCGACAGCGGCGTGTTCGGGATCAAGGCCGAGGTCACGCTGCGGCTGATCCGCCGGCCAGCCCATGAGGATCAGGCTTCGTTCCAGTTCGGAACCGGCCAGGAGCTGCTGCAGGCGATGGCGGAAATGGCGCGGGCGGGGATCGCCTGCGAGATGTGCGCCTTCGATCCCGGCCTCACCAAGGTGCGGATGGCACGCGCCTCGCTCACCAGCGACGTGAAGACCTTGGGCTCGGTCATCTCGAGCCAGAAATCGCTGGGCAAGGGGCTGATGGCGGCGGCGAAGATCGCGCTGGCCGGCCGCAAGTTCATCGAGGAAGACAGCTATCCTTTGCATGTGATCGCCGAAGGGCGCAGCGAAGCGGGCGTCGCGCACGACATGGCGGAAGCGCGGGCGATTGCAGCGCGCTTTGGCGGCGAGGAGATCGAGAACACCATCGCCAAGGTGATCCGCTCCATGCCCTTCCCGCCGCCCAATTCGATGCTGGGACCGCGGGGCGAGGCCTGGGCACCGGTGCACGGGCATGTGTCGCTGTCGAACGCGCCGGCGATGTTCGGCGAGATACTGGCGATGTTCGAGGCCCGCGCGGCGGAGTTCGAGGCGGCGGGGGTTTCGACCGGCTTCCTGTTCACCAGCCTTGCGACCAATGCGCTGACGATCGAGCCGGTGTTCTACTGGCCCACCGGCTATCGGCCCGTCCACGCCTCCATGGTGGAGCCGGCGCACCTGCAACGGCTGACCAAGTTCAACGACAATCCCGAGGCTACCGCCGTGGTGGCTTCCGCGCGCAAGGCCGTCATCGAAATCGCCCGCCGCTATGGCTGCGCACATTTCCAGATCGGCCGCAGCTATCCCTATCTGGAAAGCCGGGACGAAGCCTCCGTCGCGCTGCTGCAGGCGGTGAAGGACAGCGTCGATCCGGACCATGTGGTGAACCGGGGAATCCTGGGGCTGTGAGCAGCCGGGCGATCCGGATGGAGCGCTTCGCGGCGAGCTTCCGCGAGGCCGCCGATATCGTGACGCTGGAGGAATTGCCGCCTGCAGTCGGCGAGATCGCGGTGCGCAACAGCTGGTGCGGCGTGAACGGCGTGTTCGACACGCAGATCGCCCGCAACGCTGTGGACTATGTAAAGGTCGACCTGCCGACCTTCACCGGCGTCGAGGCAATGGGTGTCGTGGAGGCCGTGGGCGACGGCGTTGCCGGCTTTGCTGTCGGCGACCATGTGGTGACGACGCGGTTCGGCGGCGGCTATCGCGAACGCAACGTCGCCTCTGCGGGTCGCTTCGTGCCCGTTCCGGGGCCTGAGCGGGAGTGGCTGGCGCTGGCATCCACCGGCGTTTCGGCGCTGCTGGCGCTGGACCATGGCGAGGCGAAGGCGGGCGAGACGGTGGCGATCTCGGCGGCGGCCGGCGGCCTTGGGCATCTGCTGGTGCAGCTGGCGAAACTGCGCGGCTGCCAGGTGATCGGCATTGCCGGCGGTGCGGAAAAGGGCGCGATGGTGCGCGAACTGGGCGCCGACGACGTGATCGACTACCACGCCGTGCCCATCGGCGAGGCTTTGGCCGGGCGAAAGATCGATGTCGCCATCGATACCGTCAGCGGCGCGGTGTTCGACGCGATGCTGGCCAATATGGCCGATCATGGCCGGCTGGTGGTGGCGGGCGCAGCTGCCGATCTGGAGGGCAAGCCCGAGATCGTCACCGGGCCTCGCATCGCCCACAGCATCTATTATCGCGGCGTGTCCGTGCGCGGCTTCATGAACGGGCTGCTGACAGCGAAATGGCCGGCGGCGCGCGCGGCGCTGTTCGATCTTTATCGGGCAGGCAAGCTCGACATCCGCTTCGATCAGCCGGGTTTTGCCGGGCTTGAGGGCGTTTATGATGCCGTCGAGCGGCTGCTTTCCAGACATTCCTCGGGCAAGGTCGTTGTCGACCTCCGCCCCTGAACCGGAGTTTTTCCAGATGTTTGCCTATCAGATCGGCCCGCAGCAGGGCATCGCTTCGCTGAACCGCGCAGACGTCACAACGCCAGTGCCGGGCGCCGGCGAAGTGCTGGTGAAGGTGAAGCGGGTGTGCCTGAACCACCGCGACCTGCTGATCGTTTCCGGAAAATATGGCCCGACGCGCCCGGAAAACCGCATCCCCTGCTCGGACGGTGTGGGCGAAGTGGCGGCGGTGGGCGAGGGCGTTTCGGACCTTGCCATAGGCGACCGCGTGAGCTGCGGGCATTTCGTCACCTGGCTGGATGGCGCCTTCTCGCAATCCATCTTCGGTGCCGACCTGGGTGTCAGCCGCGACGGCTGGCTGGCGGAATATGTGCGGGTGCCGGCAGCAGCCCTGCAGAAGATTCCGGCGAGCATTTCCGACGAATCCGCAGCCCCCCTCGCCGCCGCAGGCCTCACCGCCTGGCACGCCGTTGTAGAATTCGGCGGCGTGAAGCCCGGCGATATCGTGCTCGCCCCCGGCACAGGCGGCGTTTCCATCTTCGCCTTGCAGATCGCCAAGATGGCCGGCGCCCGCGTCGTCGTCACCTCCTCCTCCGACGAGAAGCTGGAGATCGCCCGCAAGCTGGGGGCGGACATCACCCTCAACTATCGCACCACGCCGGATTGGCCGGGCGCGCTGATGGCGGCGACCGGCGGGCACGGCGCCGACATCGTGCTGGAAATGGGCGGACAGGCGGCGCTGGCGCAGTCGATCGCCGCCGCCGCCGTCAACGGCCGCATCGCCATCATCGGCGCGCTGGCGGGGCCTGCGGGCGAATCCATCCCGAATTTCCCCTCGATCATCGGCAAGAACCTGCTGCTGAAGGGCATCGCGGCGGGTAGTCAGGCAATGTTCGGCCGCTTCGTGGCGGCAGTGGCGGCAAACGGACTGGAGCCGGTGATCGACCGCGCCTTTCCGTTCAACGAAGCGAAGGCCGCCTACGCGCATCTCCACTCAGGCGCGCACATCGGCAAGGTGATGATCGAAGTCGGCTGAGCGCCCATCACCTCTTCTGGAGCGGAGTAACAAGGAAAGGGACGGTCTTTCGACCGGCCCCTCCTGATCCACTTGCCTCAGCCTAGCGCGGTTGCGGTGGCTTTGGCGGGGTCCAGCCGGCCGGTACCGGGGCCGGGGTCTGTTCGCGGGCGAAATTCTCCAGGCTGGAGAGCGACGGGCCATAATCCTCGGTGGGGGCGCTCAGCCACTTCTTGTCCATCGCGGCGGCGGCGGCGACGATGTCGGCCGGCAGCTCCTTGATACTGTTGGCGGTGGCGAAATGGGTGAAATAGCTGATATGGCCTTCGGCCTGCCCCATCAGCATCCACGGCAGCCAGGGCGTGATGCGCGACCAGGCACCGATATGCTTCAGGTGCGTCATCTTCGGGTTCAGGACATCTGCCTTCTTCACCGTGTAGATGAAATGCTCGGAGACGCGGTTCATCCTGCCCGAACTTTCGCGCACCCATTTATCCGGCTGCAGCGCGTTCGGATACATCATGTCGATGCCGGTCTGGCAGACGAGCGTATCGTCCGGACCCTCAAACCAGTTGAGCAGGAACGGCTTCTTCGGCGGCGCCTTGTCGTCGCGCAGGCCACCATAGGAGGGGCCGCCCTGGATCCAGGCGCTGTGCGTGAAGTTGAACGGATCGTTGGCGATCGGCACAACGCGCACATCCTCATTGGTGTAGGGGTTGCGCCAGGTCTTCAGGATCTCCCTGGTTTCGGGATCGCGATAGAAGACGATCTCGCGCAGCATCCGGCGCCAGTCGCCGTTGGGCAGCTGCTTGATGCGAACGAAGCTGAAGCCATCGACTTCGAACAGGGTGCGAACGGTTTCGTTCGGGCGAACGCCGAAGGCCTTGCCCTTGATCCAGCCGATCTTCTCGTTGTTGGGGTTCAGGTCGCCGTCCATCCGCGCATAGGTATCGCGGTTCCAGATCGGGTCCTTGAAATCGATCTTCGTCACGAACGGCGGCGCGCCGGTGGCGGCCATTGCCGGTGCGGCGACGGTAGCGGCGGTGGCGGCCGCCAGCCCGGCGAACTGCAACCCTTGCCGGCGGGTGATTCCGTTATCCATTCTCGGCTCCCTGAGATTTTGACGTTGCAACCTGTTGCGCGCGCAGGCGGGCGTCACGCGCGGAGCGGTGTTTGGCCGCCTTGCGGATAGAGCGCCTCAGCGCTTGCCGAAAGCCTGTGCGCGACGAACGGCATCGGCGCGGATATCCGCCCAGAACAGGCCGAAATCATGATAGTGCAGGCTGCCGCCCGGAAGCGGCTTCAGCGCAAGCGCTGCGTCTGGCGCGACGACCAGAAAACCGCGGTCGCACTTGGCCGCGACTGCGCCCGCAACCAGCGCTTGCAGCGGACCTGCGCCGGGATCGCCGGGGATGGCGCCCAACGCCTCGCCACGCGGCGTTTCCGGGCGTGCAGCTTCGAAGCTGACGGGGTTCATGCATAGCGTCTGCTTGCCCGGCACGTCGCCGTATTTGGCGACAAATCCGGCCTGCGAGCGGGTGGCGCCGGCATCGAGATCGGTTTCCGGCAGCACGGCGTTCCATTGCAGCACGCAGCCTGTGTCGGTGCGGGTGGCACAGGGTTTCAGCGACTTGTACGTGCGGCCGAAATCGCCCTCGGCAAGATTGAAGCCGATGGCATAGGCGGCGACCAGCCGCTTTTGCAGCGGGGTGCCGTCGATGCGCTTTTCCAGCAGAGTTGCCACGTGCAGCCCGCCCTGGCTGTGCCCGGCGAGGAGGAAGGGGCGCCCCTTGGTATGCGTCAGAAACACATCGAAGGCGCGTTCGATATCGGAATAGGCCAGCGCATAAGCGGCGTCGCGCTGCTCCGGCGTGCCGCGCAGCGCCGGGATGGACGCCTGCCGATAGCGCGGCGCGAACACCCGGCAGCAGCCGGTGAAGGCGCTGGCCTGCCGGGCGATGCTGCTGGCATCCGCCCACTGGTTTGCCGTGGCGTCCGACACGTCCTGGTTGAGCTCGGTCTCGCCGCGATAGGTGGTGGGGTGGATGAAGAACACGTCCACCTTCGGCTTCTTTGCGGCAGGGGTGGCGCCGGCCGGCAACGCAGATGCGGCCTGCGACCAATTGGCGGCGCTGGCATAGTCCGGCGCAGGCGGCTCGGCCAGAGCCGGGGCCGCCCGCAGCAATCCGAATGTCAGCGCGATCTTCCGCATATCAACCTCCACCGACAGCCAAACGTCCGAGTGGCGAGCCACGCCAGCCACAGCAAATGGAATGGTCGCCGGTCGGAGAAAAGCAACGGACAGAAAACTCGGTCTTCCGCGAGGTGAAGATCGACGGCGGCAATGGCGGTTCCTCGGCAGATGCCATCGCCCACATGCCCTATGCGAACACCGCGCGCCTGTATCTGCATCTGAAGGAACCCCTTCTGGGAGAAGGACGGGCTGCCCCCTTCCTTCCAGACCGATGGTCCGATCGGCATGTTCTGGGCGATCCGCAACTATGACGGCCCCAGCAACCGGGCGATGATCGTGCGGACCGGGCCGAGCGCCATGGCCATCACCAGGCGCGGTGCAGGCGGCGCGGAGTTCCTGCTTTCCGAACTGCACCGGCTGCGCCCGGCGTCCGTGGGCAAGGTGCGGATGAAGACCTACAAGGACTGGGCCTATGATCCGCTGCAACGCGGCTGCGGCTTCAGCCTGGCGCCGGGGCAGGTGAACCGATTTGCGCGCACCATGCCGGAGCCGTGGAAGACCATGCACTTCGCCGGCGAGCATACCCGCCGCACCGATTTCGGCATGGAATCAGCGATGGAAAGCGGCGAGCGCGCGGTGCTGGAAATCCTCGCGCGGGGCTGACGGCTGAAAGATTTTGCAGGCTCCGCGGGCGTTCGGTTGCGCAGGGCAGCCCTGCACCGAAGCATGCGTTGACTTTGCAATTCACTTGCAATAGCCCCCGACCAATTCAAAGGGGATTGCTAATGCAAGTGACTGACAAAAGCGCAACTATACCTGCCTTCCTGGCGATGGGTTGCATCGGCTTCATCGCATCTGCCCAGCCGGCGTTGGCGCAAGAGGCGAAGCAGCCGGAAACATTGGGCCGCGTGGTTGTCACCGACACCGAGATCGAAGCCGAAAGCTATCGCACGGAAGCAGCTCCCTCGCGTGCTTTCACCGAGCCGCTGCTGGATACACCGCGCTCCGTCACCATCGTCAATGGCGACCTGATGCGCCGCACCGGTGTCACCAGTCTGTCGGAAGCGCTTCGGCTTGTTCCAGGCATCACCCTGGGCGCCGGCGAAGGCGGCAACCCGCAGGGCGACCGTCCCTTCATCCGCGGCTTCGACGCGCAGGGCAGCACCTTCATCGACGGCATCCGCAGCGTCGGCGGCCAGTCGCGGGAAATCTTCGCGATCGAGCAGGTCGAAGTCACCAAGGGCAGCGATTCCTCGTTCGCTGGCCGTGGCAGCGCCGGCGGCAGCATCAATCTGATCTCCAAGCGCGCACATCCAGGCACCGACGCCCGGGTTGAAGGAACGCTCGGCAACGACAGTTACAAGCGCCTGACGGCCGACCTGAACTACCAGATCGGCGACATGGCTGCCATCCGCGTGAACGGCATGTGGCACGATCAGGATGTCTCCGGCCGCGATGCCATGTCGTACAGCCGCTGGGGCATTGCCCCCACAGTCAGCTATGGCCTGGGCACGCCCACCGAAATGTCGCTGGGCTGGTATCACCTGGAAAGCGACGACCTGCCGGATCCCGGCATCCCGTTCGAGCGCACGCAGGCGCAGGCAGTGGCTTCGGGCAACAAGGCCATCGGCCCGGCGCTGAACGTAAACGGGCAGGATGTGCCGCGTGGGGTCTTTTATGGCCTCGCCGACCGCGACTTCCGCATCACCAATGTCGATGAATTCCACATCCGCTTCTCGCACGAGATCAGCGACAACGTCCGCGCCGAGTTCAACGCAAAATATTCCAATGTTGCGCAATCCTATATCATCTCCCAGCCAGACGACAGCCAGGGCAATGTGCAGAAGGGGCTGGTCTGGCGCCGCGTCAACAGCCGCTGGGCCGACGTCGACGCCTTCGTGCTGCAGCAGGGCTTCACCGGCACCTTCGACACCGGCTCGATCTCGCACAGCTTCTCGGCGGGCGGCGAGTGGAGCGCGGAAACCTCGAAGCGCGGCAGCTATGTGAGCAAGACCGGCAATGTGGCGATCAACACCTCGCCGCGCTGCACGCCCGAGGGCATCGCCCTCTATAACTGCACCAGCCTGTTCACGCCCAACCCTTATGATCCATGGGTGAACCTCATCAACAATGTGCCGACAGACATCGTGCAGAGCCCGATCACCGGCGACAACCGGGCAGAAACCTGGTCGCTCTATGCATTTGATACGATCAGCTTCACCGACAAGTTGCTGCTGAACCTGGGCGGCCGCTACGACAATTATCGACAGCGGGCGATCACCCGTTCGGCCATCACCGGGCTGGCTACCGCCGACCTCGACTATCGTGACAGCTTCTTCAGCTATCAGGTCGGTTTCGTGTTCAAGCCGACAGAGAACGGCAGCATCTATATCTCGACGGGATCGTCGGTGACGCCGCCGGGCAGCTTCGTGGGCGAGGGTTCGGAAGGAAACGCAATCGGCGTTTCGCCGGTGATCACGCTCGACGACCTGAAGCCGGAGACGACCAAATCCTATGAGCTGGGCACGAAATGGGATCTGGTCGGCGGCGCGCTGTCGCTGACGGGCGCGATCTTCCAGACGGAGACCAAGAATGCGCGGACCACGAACGCCAACGGCCTGCTGGAATATGTCGGCCAGAGGCGGGTGCGCGGCTTCGAGCTGAGCGCCACCGGGCGTCCGGTGGAATTCTGGAACCTCTATGCCGGCTATTCCTATATGGACAGCGAAGTGGTGGCGCTGGGCGACAACCCGACGGCGGCGCAGATCGCGACGCTGGGCAAGCCGTTCCCCAACACGCCGAAGAACAGCTTCACGGCACAGACGGACTTCACCTTTGCCGAGCGCTTCAACATCGGCGGAGGCGCAATCTATAACGACAAGCAATATGGCAGCTTCGGCATCGGTGGCGTCTCGCGCTATGCCCCGTCCTACTGGCGGTTCGACCTCAATGGCTCGGCGCAGATCACCGAAAATATCGATCTGCGGGTGAATGTGCAGAACCTGTTCGACAAGCGCTATTTCGACCGCACCTACACCACGCACTTTGTCAATCAGGCTCCCGGCCGGTTGGCGACGGCTACGCTGGCCGTGCACTTCTAGCCTTCTACAAACGAACTTCGTCAGCCCCGGCCGCGCCTGGCGCGGCCGGGGTTTTTCGTTCCGGTGATCGAATGCGCGGCTGCCAAGCCGCCATCTGCAATTGCCTCTCAATACGGAGACAGCTATGGCCCTGCGAAGGATTGGATACAGGTGGCGACTCAGGCGATAAACAGTTTTGCGCTTGCCGGTGAACGGGCTGTTGCCCGGCGCTTGCCCGAACCCGTGTCTGCGCCTGCCGAAACCACTCCGCGCGAGCTGCGCTTTTCGTCCAAAATCTGGGCTGCCATCCTCGTGGCCTGTATGCACGCCGCCGTCCTGCTCGCCCTGCTGACCTATCGGCATGTCGTGAACGTCGAAAAGCCGCCCGAGGCGCTGGTGCTTCTGGATATTGCGGCTCCCCGCCCGCCCGAGCAGCAGGCACCGCCCGAAATCCCCGACATTGCGCCGGTCGTCATTCCGCCGCCGGTGGTCGAGATCGAGAACCGGCCGCCCTCCATCACCGCCGTGGTGATGGAAACTCCCCCGCCGCCCGCCCCGGTGGCGCCGGTCGTGAAGGCCGAAAGCCCGCCGGCGCCGCCTGCCGCGCCCGCACCTGCCGTCGCCGCGGATCTTTCCTCGTCTATGATCGAGGCGGCTCCCCCGCGCTACCCGCTGGAATCACGCCGGCTGAAGGAACAGGGCACCGTCGTGCTGGAGCTGCTGCTGGGGCTGGATGGCCGAGTGGAGCGGATCCTGGTGCGCACAAGCAGCGGTTCGAATCGGCTGGACCAGGCGGCGCTGAACGCCGTGCGCAAATGGCGCTGGTCGCCGACCGTGCGCAACGGCACGCCGGTTGCCGTACGCGGCCTGGTCGAGATCCCCTTCGTTCTTGCCCCCCACCACTGATGCTTCCCCGCTCATGCTGATCGCCATACCAGACGTGCTGTCCGCCGACGAGGTTCGCCATTTCCGTGCGGCGATGGCGACGGCCGAATGGGTGGATGGCAACATCACCTCTGGCCCGCAATCTGCGCTGGCGAAGGTCAACCTGCAGCTGCCCGAGGATGGCCCGGCCGCGCGCGAGCTGTCGCAGCGGGTGCTGGCAGCGCTGGGACGGACGCCGACGTTCATAGCGGCGGCGCTGCCCGCCAAGGTGTTTCCGCCGCTGTTCAACCGCTACCGGGTGGGCGAGACGTTCGGGACACATGTGGACAATGCGATCCGTATGCAGGCTGGGACGGAGTTCCGTATCCGCACCGATCTGTCGGCAACGCTCTTCCTCTCCGACCCGGATGAATATGACGGCGGCGAACTGACTATCGAGGGCGAGTTCGGCGAGAAGCAGGTAAAGCTGCCGGCCGGGCACATGATCCTCTATCCCGCCTCCAGCCTGCACCGGGTGACGCCGGTCACGCGCGGCGAGCGACTGGCGAGCTTCATGTGGATACAGTCGATGGTGCGCGACGATCGCGCGCGGCGATCGCTCTACGAACTGGACGTCTCGATCCAGAAGCTGGCCGGCCGGCTCGGGCTCGGCGACCCGGAGGTCGTCTCACTGACCGGCATCTACCACAATCTGCTGCGCCGCTGGGCCGACGCCTAAAGCATTTCGAGCAGCGCCGGGGTCAGGATTTCGCGGAAGCGTTGCCCTTCGCGGATAAGAATCTGCGCAGCGAGGTTCCGGCCGGTCGCCCAGCGCAGCCCCTCCTCCGCGCCGAGCACGGTGATGGCGGTGGCTTCGCCATCGGCGAGCATGCAGGATTTGCCCAGCACGGCGACCGAGGCGATGCCTTCCGGGATGGGCTCGCCCGTGTGCGGATCGATGCTGTGCGAAAGTCGGCGGCCGTCCCGGTGAAAGGCGCGACGATAGTCGCCAGACGTTGCAATGCTGAAACCGGACAGCGCGGTGCGAAGCGGGCGCAGGGCAGCGCCCGGCGGCTGCTCGATCTCCACCCACCAGGGCTGGCCGTCCGGCCGGACGCCTTCTCCGCGATATTCACCGCCGATGCCGATCAGAAATTGCCGGATGCCGGATGCCAGCAGCGCTTCAGCGGCGCGGTCGACCGCCTGTCCCTTGGCGATGCCGTTGAGATCGAGCCAGACGCCACCCGGTTGGGTGAGGGCGCCGTCGACCAGCTCAAGCGACGCAGCGGCAGCAGGCGGCGGGCTGGCCTGAGCGCCATCCGGGCCGAAGCCCCAATGCGCAGACAGCCTGCCGATGCACGGGTCAAAGGCACCGCCGCTTTCCGCGGCAAGTTGCAGCGCGCAGCCGATGACGGCATCGAAGCCGGGCGACAATGCAATCCGCTCGCCTGCCTTGGCCCGGTTGAAGCGGGAGATTTCGGAATCCGACTCCCAAAGGCTGGATTCGGCGATGACCTCGGCCAGCACGGCTTCGACCAGAGGGCGGACTTCCGCACCGCCACCAACCAGCGACAACGACCATTCCGTGCCCATCGTCGCGCCGCCCATCCGCCGCACCTGCGCGCCCTTCGCCACGCCTGCGAACAGGTCTGGCGAAAGGTCGCGCGGGATGGCGACGCGCGGCTCCCAAGACGTCACGGGAACCGCCTCAACCGGGCGTCAACCCGCAAGGCCGACCGGCCGCCCGCGCAAGTGCGCGGAGCCCGGCGGAACCCGGCGCCGAAGGCCAACGAAATCAGGGGGCGAGCACTTCCAGCGTCGTGATGTAGACCAGCCTGCGCTGCGTCGCGCCTGGAACCGTCGTGTTCTTGTCCTGCAGCTGGGCTTCCATCCAATACATGCCCGGCGTCGGGAAATCGACGGTCAGCACCCCGTTGGCGTCGGTGTTCAGCGTGCGGTCGTTCGGCTTGTCGCGATAACGCACGCCGCCCGGCACGACTTCTACCTCGATGCCGGCGGCGGGCTTTCCGTCGGCAAGGAAGCGCAGCTTTGCCGCTTCACCTGACACCAGATCATTCGGGTGCGTCAGCCACTCCACCTCCAGCCCTTTGCCCATGGGCTTCAGCACGGTGGTGGTCGGCGCGCCGGCGGTCACGAAAATCTCGTTGCGGCTGCTGTTCTCGCTGATCTGCACGTCGGTCGCGTCAGCGGGGATCAGTTTGGCGAGATCGGCGGCTGCTGCCCCGCGCGGCAGGCGCTTCTGCTCGCCGCCCTGCTTGTAGCTGCCCATGATGCCCTGATTGGAAGTGCCGATCTTCCAGGTGCCCTGCGCGTCCAGCTGCACGTCGAAGACGCTGCGATAGCGGCCGGTGGAGCCGTTCTGCAGCTTGCCTTCGGTGCCGTCGGGCCGCCACACCTTCACATTGTCCAGCCGCATCGGCATGTGATCGAAATAGAAGAGATCGTTGGAAACGGCGGCATCCACCGTCACCCAGGCCTTCTCACCGGAAACGACGGTCGTCGACGGATGCAGCCACTGGCGGTGCGCCAGCGACGGCGCGGCGGCAAGGCCGGCGAGGAGCGCGGCGATGGCGATTTTGCGGAACATCGATATTCTCCCTGTTACTTTTTCAGCGTGGCGGTGACGGCGCCCAGCTCGGCAGTGCCGGCGGCCTTCACCACCTCTCCGCCCTTGGGCGGCCACTGGAACGGCAGGCGGACAAGCTCGCGCCCGCCGACTTCGCGGGCGGCCTCGACCACCAGCTCATATTTGCCGGGCGCCAGGCGGCCGAGCGCGCCCTGCCCTTCCGTAAAGCTGACCTTCTGAGTGCCGGGAGCCTTGGTGGCACCCGAAACGCCATCGACGGGAAAGCTCAGCGTGCGGCCGGATTTCCGCCACCAGGTGCGGATATCGCGCAGCCACTTCTCGCCTTCCTTGTCCTTCAGCTTGGTGTCGTACCAGACCGCCAGCGTCTTCGCCTCGCCGCCGGCGGGCTCGATCCAGATCGCCACATAGGGGCGGTGATATTCCGCCACCTTCAGCGTCGGGATGGTGAGCGAGACATCGATGCCCGCCGCCAGTGCCGGGGCAGCGGAAAGCAGCAGGACAGGAGCGGCAAGGAGGTCTTTGCGCATGGAAATCCCTAGTGAATGAAGAAGATGGCGAGGATGACGGGGATCAGCAGCCCCAGCCCGACCAGCGGCCAGGTGGACGGCCGGCGATGCGAATGCAGCCACAGCAGCACCAGCCCGGTGATGGCAAACACCAGCGAGGCAAAGGCGAAGATGTCGATGAACCAGCTCCAGGCGGTGCCGGTGTTACGGCCCTTGTGCAGGTCGTTCAGATAGGAAATCGCCCCGCGTGAGCTGCTTTCCGCGAGCACTTCGCCGGTGGCGCGATCGATGGAGACCCAGCCGTCCCCACCGGGCCGCGGCAGCGCCAGATAAATTTCATCGGCCGACCATTCCGCCGTCGCGCGAGGCTCCATCGAGAGCTCGCCGGCGATCCACTTCGACAGCTCGGTCGGCAGCGGCCGTTCCTGCTTCTCATCGGTTTCCGCCGGGCCGGGCTGCACCAGCTTCAACAGCGACGGTGGCAATTGCGCCTCGCGCTCGATGGTGACTGGCTTCCCCTCGATCTGGCCGGCATGATTCAGCGTGAAGCCGGTGACGGTGAACAGCAGCAGCCCGACAAGGCTGACAGCCGAGCTGATCCAGTGCCAGCTGTGCAGCTGCTTCAGCCAGAAGGCGCGCTTCGCCTTTTGCGTCTGCTTTGCGGGAGGGGCAGCGGTGCCGTGCATCGCCGCCTGCTATCGCCACCAGCCAACGAATGCAACTCATTCGCAACAATGAAAAGGGCATTTGCCATCTGCGACATCTCTTCACCCCATCTGTGCGGCCGATCAACCAGACAAGGCGCGGCATTCGATGCGACGATGAAGCAAATCCACATCCTGAAGCCGGCGCAAGTCAGGGGAGCGGCGCGCGGAGCGGCTCCCCTTCCATGCAAGACGGTTGACAGGGGCCGAGTCGAATCCAGATAAGAACATATAGTGAACATATGCATGCTGAAACCGATGATCCGCGCGAACGGATTCGCCATTTGCTCCGGCTTGCCGGTGCCGTGCCCTTGCGCGAGCGGTCAGCCGGCGCCGGGTTCGGACATGCCGGTATCGATGCGGCATCGGGCGCGCTGGAGCGGGGGCAGCTGCACGAGCTGTTCCCGGCAAGCGCCGACGATCCGGCGGGCGCGGCGGGTTTTGCCGCCATGCTGTGCCGGCGGCTGGGCGGAACCTGCGTCTGGCTGCGGGAGGCGAAGGCGGAGCGGCAGTTGCAGCTGTTCGGGCCGGGGCTTTCGGGCATCGGTCTCGATCCGGAAAATCTGCTGCTGGGCGTTCTCCCCGATGCCGATGCCGTGCTGCGCGCGGGGGCCGATGTCCTGCGCTGCCCCGACGTGGGCGTGGCGGTGATCGAGCTGTGGCGCAATCCCCGCAACCTTGGCCTCACCGCCACGCGCCGCTTCCAGCTGGCGGCGGAAGCCTCCGGCGTTACGGCGTTGCTGCTGCGCATGGAGGCCGAGCCCAGTGCCAGCGCGGCTGCCACGCGCTGGTCGGTACGCTCCATTGCCTCGCGGGCGCTGGAGGGCAATGCGCCGGGGCGCCCGGCCTTCGAGCTGGAGCTGCTGAAGCATCGCGGTGGCGGGCGGGGGAGCTGGCGGCTGGAGTGGGATCGTGACTCCGCCTCCTTCCGCGACCTCCAACACACCCATGACCACGCGGCGCTTCCTGGCGCTGTGGTTTCCGTTCCTGCCGACCGAGCGGTGGCGGATGTCGTGCCATTCCGGAAAGCCGGATGAGCCACTTGTGCTGGTGGCGACCGAGCGCAATGCCCGGCGGCTGACGGCGGCCTGCCCGCAGGCGCTGAAACTGGGCCTGGCGGCGGGGATGACCCTGGCCGACGCGCTGGCCCGCGTGCCGGACCTTTGCGTGGAGGAGGCAGATCCGGCGGCCGACGCGCGGCTGTTGCTGCATCTCTCTGACCTTGCCCTGCGCTGGTCGCCCATCGTCCAGCCCGATCCGCCCGATGGGTTGCTGATCGACATAGCCGGCTGCACGCATCTGTTTGGCAGCGAAGCGGCCCTTGCCGCCGATGCAGTGGCGTTGCTGGGCCGGAATCTGGCCGTGCGCCACGCCTTTGCCTCCACGCCGTCGGCCGCCCATGCGCTGGCGCGTTTTCCGGTGCAGGCCTCCTGCGAGATGCAGGCGATCCGCCGGTTACCGGTGGCGGCGCTGAGGCTCCCCGTCGAGGCGGAGACGGCGCTGCGCCGGGCCGGGCTGAAGCATGTGGGCGATCTGGCGGACAGGCCGACGATGCCCTTGTCGGCGCGTTTCGGAAAGCAGGCGACCCATGCGCTGGACAGGCTTCTGGGGCGCGCCGACAGCCGGCTTTCGCCGCGAAGGCCTTTGCCGGCGCTGCACTTCGCCCGGCGCTTTGCCGAGCCGATCGCCCATGTCGACAGCGTACTGGGCGCCGTGGACGGGCTGGCGGCAAAGGCGTCACGCGTGCTGGAGCAGCGCCATCAGGGCGGGCGCAGCTTTGCCATCCGGCTGTATCGCAGCGACGGAGAGCTGCGCGACCTGACCATCGAAACCGGCCGGCCGACGCGCGATCCGGCATTGCTGGCGCGGCTGCTGCGGGAACGGGTGGAGGCTCTGGCCGATCCGCTGGACCCGGGCTTCGGCTTTGACCTCATCCGCTTTGCCGTGCCGGCCACGGAGCCGCTGGGACTATTGCAGGCCGATCTGGAGGCGCGGGGCCGGCAGGGGGAGGCGCTGTCCGCGCTGGTCGACCGGCTGAGCGTGCGGCACGGGCGCGAGCGCATCCGCCGCCTGCTGCCGGTGGAAAGCCATGTGCCGGAACGCGCGGTGCGGTCGGTGCCGGCGCTGGGCGAGGCGCGGGCGGAATGGCCGCCTCCGCCCACTGGCGAGCCGCCGCTGCGCCCGATCTGCCTGTTCGATCCGCCGCAGCCGATCATCGTGATGGCCGAGGTGCCTGATGCGCCGCCGCGCCGCTTCATCTGGCGCGGTGTGAACCATATTGTCGTCCGCGCTGAAGGGCCCGAGCGGATCGCCGCGCCCTGGTGGCAGAAGGCAAGCGAGGGGCGGCCGACACGAGATTACTACCGGGTGGAGGACGAGGCCGGGCGCCGCTTCTGGCTGTTCCGCCGGGGGCTGACCGGGCGCGAGGCAGCGCATCCGAGCTGGTACCTGCACGGCCTGTTCGCATGAGCGGATTTGCCGAGCTGGCGGCTGCCAGCAACTACAGTTTCCTGCGCGGCGCCAGCCACCCGCACGAGATGGTCGCCGAGGCGCTGGCGTTGGGGATGGCCGGCATCGGCATCGCCGATCGGAACACGGTGGCGGGCGTTGTGCGGGCACATGTGGCGCTGCGGCAGGCAACCGACAAGGCTGTGGCGGCCGGGCTCAACTTGCCCCCCTTCCGGCTGGTGGTGGGGGCGCGGCTGGTGTTTGCCGACGGCACGCCGGAAATCGTCGCCTATCCCACGGATCGGATGGCCTGGGGGCGGCTGACCCGTCTGCTGTCGCTGGGCAACCGCCGCACGAAAAAAGGCGCGTGCGAACTGCATCTCGACGATCTGCTGGCGCATGGCGAAGGGTTGCTGCTGATCGCCTTTGCCCGGCAAGCGGATGCGGAGGCACTGCGGCTGCTTCGGGAAGCGTTCCCCCGTCATCTGTGGCTCGCCGCCACCATGCCCCGCAAGGGAGACGACCAGCGCCAACTGGAGCGGTTGCGGCGATTGGGGCGCGACCTGTTCATCCCGCTCATCGCCACCAACGACGCGCTCTATGCCGTGCCCCAAGACCGCCCGCTGCACGACGTGCTCAGCTGCATCCGCGAGAAGGTGACGATCCACACGGCCGGGCGGCGGCTGGAAGCGAATGCGGAGCGGCATCTGAAATCGCCCGCCGAAATGGCGCGGCTGTTCGAAAGCTGCCCCGAGGCGGTGGCGGAGAGCCTCAACCTCCTCGCCCGCATCCGCTTCTCGCTGGATCAGCTGAGCTATGAATATCCGCACGAGCCGGTGCCCGACGGCTGGGAGCCGCTGGGCTGGCTGAAGCACCTCGTGCTGCAGGCGGCACACGATCGCTATGGCGCCGAACTGCCACCCGGCGTGGTGAAACGGCTCGACGAGGAATTCGACCTGATCGAGCGGCGAAACTACGCCTGCTATTTCCTGACCGTGCACGATCTCGTGCTGTTCGCCCGTGCACAGGAGCCGCCGATCCTCTGCCAGGGGCGCGGGTCTGCGGCCAATTCCATCGTCTGCTTCCTGCTGGGCGTGACGTCGGTCGATCCGGAAAAACACGATCTGCTGTTTTCCCGCTTCGTCTCCGACGATCGCGCCGAGCCGCCCGACATCGATGTCGATTTCGAACACGAGCGGCGCGAAGAGGTGATGCAATATGTCTATCGCCGCTATGGCCGCGAGCGGGCGGGGATTGCGGCCACCGTCATCCATTATCGCCCGCGCAGCGCCGTGCGCGACGTGGGCAAGGTGCTGGGGCTGTCCGAGGATGTGACGAGCCGGCTTTCCTCGACCGTCTGGGGCAGCTTCTCCAGCGAGATGGAGGAAGAGCGCTATCGGGAGGCGGGCGTCGACCCGGCCAACCCCGAAATCGCCCGGCTGGCGATGCTGGTGAACCGGCTGCTGCACTTTCCGCGGCACCTCTCGCAGCATGTCGGCGGCTTCGTGCTGACCGAGGACCGGCTGGACGAGACGGTGCCGATCCACAATGCGGCAATGGAAGACCGCACCTTCATCGAGTGGGACAAGGACGATATCGATGCGCTGAACCTGATGAAAGTGGATGTGCTGGCGCTGGGGATGCTGACCTGCATCCGCAAATCCTTCGAGCTGATGCGCCAACACGGCCTTGGCGATCACGACCTGGAGCTGGACGGCACCACCGAGGACACGGCCGTCTATGACATGCTCTGCACGGGCGACAGCATCGGCTTGTTTCAGGTGGAAAGCCGGGCGCAGATCAACATGCTGCCACGGCTGAAGCCGCGCACGATCTATGATCTGACGATCCAGGTGGCGATCGTCCGCCCCGGCCCGATCGAGGGGGATATGGTGCACCCCTATCTCAGACGACGGAGCGGGCTGGAGAAGGTGGCGTATCCGTCCCCCGGCCCGCCGCACGATCCGGACGAGTTGAAGGGTCTTCTGGGCAAGACCTTCGGCGTCCCGCTGTTTCAGGAACAGGCGATGAAGCTCGCCATCGTCGCCGCCGGCTTCACCCCCGGCGAGGCGAACCAGCTGCGCAAGGCCATGGCCACTTTCCGCAACGTCGGCACCATTCACGAGTTCGAAGCGAAGATGATCGAAGGCATGGCGGCTCGCGGCTATGAGCGGGCGTTCGCGCAGCGTTGCTATGACCAGATCAAGGGCTTCGGCAGCTATGGCTTTCCCGAAAGCCATGCGCTTGCCTTTGCGAAGCTCGTCTATGTCTCTGCCTGGATCAAATGCCACCAGCCGGCGGTCTTTGCCTGCGCCCTGCTGAACAGCCAGCCGATGGGCTTTTACGCCCCGGCGCAGATCGTCCGCGATGCGCGCGAGCATGGGGTGGAGGTGCGCCACATGGACGTGAATGCGAGCGACTGGGACAACAGCCTGGAGCGCGATGCCAAAGGCGCCCCGGCGCTGCGGCTGGGCCTCTGCCAGATCGATGGCTTTCGCGAGGAATGGGCCCTGAAGCTGCAGGCGGCCCGCGCAGGAGGCGGTTTTTCAGGGGTTGAGGAGCTGGCCCGCCGCGCCCGTCTGCCGGCGCGGGCGCTGCAGCTATTGGCGGATGCGGACGCCTTCCAGTCGCTCGCCATGCCGCGCCGCGAAGCCCTGTGGCAGACGCGCCGGACGCCTGCCGGGGAGCTGCCGCTGTTCGCCGCCGCCTGCGCCCGTGAACTGGGCGAGGAAGCCGACATGGCGCTGCCCGCCATGCCCGAAAGCGAGGAAGTGGTGACGGATTACCAGACCATCCGCCTGTCGCTGCGGCAGCATCCGATGCAGTTCCTGCGTGGCGAGCTGCGGGCGCGGGGCATATCTTCCAGTGCGGAGGCTGCCGCCGCGAAGCCCGGCCGCCGCGTGCAGGTGGCGGGCGTGGTGCTGATCCGCCAGCGCCCCGGCAAGGGCAACGCCATCTTCGTGACGCTGGAGGACGAGACGGGCGTCACCAACCTCCTAATCTGGGCGCGCCTGTTCGAACGCATGCGCCGCCCGGTGATGTCGGCCCGGCTGATGCTGGCCGAAGGCATCCTGCAGCGCAGCGTGGAGGGCGTGGTCCACCTGATGACCGATCGGGTGGAGGATCTGACGCCGATGCTGGGGCTGCTGGAGGAATCGCAGGCCGAGCCGCGCCCGCCGGAACGCGCCCGCCACCCGCGAAATGTGCGCGTGCTGCCAAACTCGCGCGACTTTCATTAGCCAAGCCTTGCGAAGCCTGGCGCTGGTCAGAACAGGATCGTGAGCTTTGCCGTTCCCGAATGGGAACTGTATCCCTTGCCGAATTCCGGCGCATACTGAACCGAAAAGGCGATGTTATTCGAGCCCAGCAGATCGGCGCCGATGGAAAAGCGGCCAAGCGTTCCGGGGCCGGCCGTGGTCTGCTGAAAACTGTCGCTCTGCGGCTGCCCGGCAAGCCTTGCCGTCGTCGTCCAGCTGCGATCCTGATCGAGCTCGATGGCGCCGCTGGCGAACGGGCGAAGTGCCAGCCTGTCTGAAAGCGCCACTCTTGTGCCCAGCTCCAGCCCGGCCACGCCAATCCATGCCGTGTCCGACTGGCCATCCACCGCCAGCCGGAACGGCGACGCGCTGTGCTCTGCGAAGGCCTTGTTGGAGACATGGATGGCATGGCCTTCCACAAACGGGCGGACGAAAGCGTCTCCTGAGTCGATGAGGTTGTAGGCGGCCCGCACATGGGCGCCCATCTGCGACTGCTCCGGTCGGGCGGTTGCGTCGTCGTCGAAGCCACCCAGCGTGATGGTGCGCCGGGACTTGTACCAGCCATAGGCAAGGTCGATCCCGGCAGAGAGTTCCAGCCGCTCCTGCGTGTAAAGGAGGCCAAGGCCGCCCACCACGGCGTCGCCCGTGATCCTCGCATCGTCGTCGCGAAACTTCGAGCTTTCATAGGCGAGCGAGCCGATCAGCGCGAGCGTATCCGACAGCGGCAGCTGTCCGCCCATCTGCAGCGCCGTCGCGTCTGCCGAATAGCCCAGCACGTCGGCCTCTGCGTCCTGCGTCGCCGTATTCGCCAGCGCGCGTGCCCAGGCGCAGCGATCGACAGACTTCTCCTCGGGCTCTGTCTGTCCACATCCGCCGAAAAGGCTGGCGGCGAAGGTGCGGCTGCTGTTGAAGCGGAACGATCCGAACGATCCAAGCGCCTTGCCGGAAATCTGCTCCAGCGCCGACTGGTAGGACGCAGCACTGGAGACGCCGGCAAGCCGGTTGAAGGCTTCGTCGGCACTGGCGCCGCTTTCAAACAAGGCCTGCAGGCTGCCCGCCACCGACCGATGGCCGGCGCCCAGCGATTCCGCCTGCTGCACGAACCGGGCCTCCGGAGTGATCTGCAGCGAGTTGCCGCTGACCTTCACAGGCAGGTCATAGAGCGCAAAGTCCCCGGCGGTGGCAACGCCGGACGGATGCAGGACCACGCCCTGCTGTGCCGTCAGCAGGGTGACGGTGCGGTTGCTGATGCGGCTCGGCCGCACCACCACCGTGCCGCCGATATCGGCGTGCCCGTCAACGGTCAGCTGGTCCGAGGTGCCGGTGAAATCGACGTCGAACAGCAGCCGGCCGCTGTCGTCCTGGGTGAGATTCCCGATCATGGCCGTGGTCCCGGTGCGAAGCGCGCCGCCGACCTCCAGTGTTCCGGAATTATGGAAGTTCCCTTCTGCGCCCAGCTCGATCCGCTCGTGCGCTTCCACGACGCCGCCCTGCTGGTTGTAGAAATTGTTCAACGGATGGCTGGTGATGACGCTGCCGACGATGGTGCCGCTGTTGTTGATTTCGGTGTAACCGCCGATCACATGGATGGCGATTGTCTCATGGTCGCCGTCGACGCCGCTGATCAGGCCGGCGTTGGTGATGCTGTTGCTGCGGCCGCCCAGGATGTGGATGGCGCCCGTCATCGTTGGGGCCGTGTCGCTGTCGTTCAGGCCGCCCTTCACGCTGCTCGTTGCGTCGATGGTGAGGATGGTCGTGCCGCTGAGCACGCCGTCATTCTGCGCCATGACAGCGGGCGAGCGGGGGCCGGTGGTGGCGATGAAGCTGTCGACGATGTGGATCGTGATGCTTTCGCCGGCCGCGCCATCCCCGCCGGCACTGCCGAAGAGCAGCTTGTCGTTGAGGCCAAGCAGGCCGCCGCCGCCGCCGATGGACTGCGCGAAAATGGCGGGCGAGAATGCGCCGGACGTGCCGACACGCGCCCCGGAGAGATCGACGCTGACCTTGCCCCCGTCGCCGGTGCCGCGGACGATATTGCCGTTCAGGATGCCGATCTCGCCGTCCTCTACGCTGGCGAGATCGCCTGCGATGCCGCCGCCGCCCCCGATCGACTGGGCGAGGATCGCATAGGAGCCGTTACCGATGGTCGAGACGACGGCACCTCTCGTCAAGCGGACGCCGACCGCGCCGCCGATGCCCGTACCACCTTCGGCGCCGGACGGCAGCTCCACCAGTTGGCCACCAAAGGCGGCGCCGCCGCCGCCGCCGATCGATTGCGCGACGATGGCGTGGGCTGTGCGGCCCGAGGTGTCGATGCGCGCCGAGACATTCACCTGCACCGCGCCGCCATCGCCGGCAGGGCTGTTTCTGCCGCCTATGTTGATGGAAACGCCGTGGATGTCGGCCACGCGGCCCTGCGGGTTCTCGACCAGGTCATTCGGATCGAATGTCTGGTCCGTCGTCATCGTGCGGACAAGCCCGCCGCCGCCGCCGATCGATTGCGCCAGGATGCCGATACCATGCTTGCCACCGGTGGAAATCCGCCCGTCATTCTCCACCAGCACGCCGCCGCCATGCCCTTGTGTGCCGCCACTGCCTCCGACGCCGACCGACAGGCTGAACAGCGATCCGGAGACGTCGCCGGCCATCCCGCCCGAGCCGCCGCCGCCGCCGACCGACTGCGCCGCGATCCCGAAGCCGAGCACGCCAAATGTGCGGATCTGCGCGCCTGCGGCGTTCTTCGCATCGACATCGCCGCCGTCGCCGGCTGCGCCGCCGCTGCCCCCAACGGCGATGGCGCTCTGGTTGCTGGCATCGTCGCTGGAGCTTCCGGTAGAGGAGGCTGCACCGCCCTTGCCGCCGCCGCCACCCACGCTCTGCACGAACATCCCATCGGACTGGGCGCCCCAGGTGGAGATTTCGCCGTTGTTGATGGCGATGGTATGTCCGCCCTCTCCGGCTGCGCCGCCGTTGCCGCCCACAGCTACCCCGACACTGAGGTTATCGACCTGGCCGATCTTGTAGGGCGGGCCGGCTTTCAGCTGCTTCAGGATCTTTTCCATTTCCTCGATCGACGAAAGCATGTCCTCCGAAATGCCGGCGATCTCGAAAATGATGTCATATTCCTCGCTGGAGGAGACATCGAGGTTGAGCCCCCCCGCCAGTGCCTCGACCAGCGATTTGACCAGATCGACTTCGGTGTTGCCGCCGGACGTCGCACCCGCTTTCCCGGCTTTTCCGCCGCCGCCGCCTATGCTCTGCGCAAACAGCCCCGCCGCATCGGTGCCGCGCGTCACGATGGCGCCGCCATTCACGGCCGTTGCCTCGCCCCCGTCGCCGCCGGCGCCGCCGCTGCCGCCGACACCGACGCTGATGGAAAGATTGTCGCCGCTGGCGGTACCGACGCCGCCGCCGCCCGCGCCGCCGCCGCCGCCCACGCTCTGCACGAACATCCCGTCGGAGCCGTCGCCGCCGGTGGTGATGCCGCCCTCGTTGTCGCCGCGCGCCAGATAGCCATGGCCGCCGGCGTGGCCCTTGCCGCCCACGGCCACATCGGCGCCGAAGCTGCCCTTGGCCGTCCCTGCCGTCGCCGTCGCGTCGCCCGCGCCGCCGAAGCCGCCACCGCCGCCGATGCTCTGCACTGCCAGGCCATAGGCATCGGCGCCCATCGTCACCAGCAGGCCACTGTTCAGGACGTCGGCCTCGCCCGCATGGCCACCGTCACCGCCGTTTCCGCCGACGGCGACGGATACGGAAATGGTGAGATCGCCCTGATCGCCCGCTGAATAGGAGGCAGCCGTGCTGTCTCCGCCAACGCCGCCGCCGCCGCCGATGGATTGCGCCAGCAGCGCGTGCGAACCGTGGTTGGCGGTCATGATGTTGGCGCTGAGGCCGGAGTTGGAGATGGAGGCGCGGCCGGCGCTGTTGCCGGCCCCACCGCTGCCGCCGATTGCAACCGAGATCGACACGGCCGGTATCGGCTCCACCGTGAGCGAGAGGGTGCGGGCGACTGCGGCGCCGCCGCTCCCGCCGCCGCCGCCGATGGACTGCGCCTTCAGCCCGATGGCATCGGCGCCAAAGGTGCTGACCCCGCCGGAATTGACGATGCTGACATCGCCGCCGACACCGCCGACCCCGCCATTGCCACCAACCGCCACCGAAACCGACGGCACGGGGCCGAGACCGAAGATCGTCGCCGCGCCACCTTTACCACCGCCGCCGCCGATGGATTGCGCCTGGATGCCCGCCGCATGATCGCCATAGCTGCCGATGAGGGCGGCGCTGGTGACGTTCACCTTGCCGCCAAGTCCGCCGCTGCCGCCTTTGCCGCCGACTGCCATCGCAAACAGCGCATCGCCGACAACGGTGGCGCTGCCGCCGGCGCCGCCAGCGCCACCGATGCTCTGCGCCAGCACGCCGCCATTGCCCAGCGCATTGAGTGATCCAAGGATGCTGGAGCGCAGCAGGTTCAAATCCACGGTGCCGCCATCGCCCCCCGTTGCTCCGTCGCCGCCAATACGGATGGCAAGGATGCCGCCGCCGCCCGTTGCGTTGCCGCCAACCCCGCCGCTGCCGCCGATGCTCTGGGCGACCAGTGCGCTGCCATAGGCGTCGTTTGCGATCAGGTGGCCGTTGACGATGTCGGCCGTGACCGCGCCGGCATTGCCGCCCGCAGAGCCGCGCCCTCCTTGGGCGTTGAATTCCGCCTGGCCACCGTTGCCGCCACCCCCGCCGATGCTCTGCACCAGTGCCGCGCTGGCCAGCTCGCCCGTGGCCTTCAACTCGCCGAGAAGATCCGCATTTCCGACGGTAAGCGACGCAGAGCCGCCAGCGCCGGCCTTGCCGCCGGCCCCGGCGCTGCCCTCCAGCGCATCGGCATTGCCGCCAACGCCCCCTGCCCCGCCATTGGCGTTCACATAAACGGAGGCAGAGGGCGCAAGGCCTCGGCTCGTCATGTCGATGTTGCCCAACACGGTTGCGCTGGCGGTGCCGCCGTCCCCCCCGTTGCCGCCCTTGCCGCCCTGCTGGCTGATGCCGCCGCCGGGCGTACCGCCCGTGCCGCCGGATCCGCCGACCGCAAGCACGACCATGCCGCCGTCAAGCGACTGCTCGACGCCTGAAACCCGGATGCCGCCGCCACCCAGCAGCGCCGTGGCGGCGCCTGCGTCGCCGCCGTGGCCGGCATCGCCGCCCTGGTTGGTGTTGGTGTAGTAGCCGGTGCCGCCGCCGTTGCCTCCGGCGCCCCCGGATGCAGTGGCGAACCAGCCGTTGCCGCCCGCCCAGACGAGGCCGCTGTCCCAGCGGATCGAGACGCTGCCGCCGTCGCCGCCGTCGCCGCCCTGGCCGCCGGTCAGACCATTGATCTCAAGGTCGGTGGTGACGAAGCCACCACCGCCGCCACCGCCGCCGTCTGCCTGCGCGGTGATGCCGAACGAGCCGACCGTCAGATTGCCGGCGCCGGTAACGACGATGCTGCCGCCCAGGCCGCCCAGGCCACCGATGCCGCCTACCTTCTCGAAGGTGGAACCGGGATAGGTGCTGCCGCCTTCGCCGCCGCGGCCGCCGATGGCGTCGGCGACGATCCCAGAAGTAGCGTAGTTGCCGCCGGAATCGACACCCATGCTGCCAGTGAAAGCCAGATCGATGCCGGCGGATGCGCCGCCCGCGCCGCCGGCGCCGCCCGTCACATAGTTGAACAACGGCATGCCCCCGTCGCCGCCATCGCCGCCGCGCCCGCCTCTCGCGAGCAGGGTCAAGGCGTTGCTGCCATCGGAGGCGCCGGCGATGGTGACGTTCGTACCTGCGCTGTGGATGCCGCCCGCGCCTTGCCCGGGCAGACCCGGCGAACCATCGTCGTCGAGACCGCCGTCGGCCCCGCGGCAGCCGGGCGCGCCGTTGTTGGCGATGGCGTAGGGCGTACCGGGAGCAAAGCTCTGGTTGGCATAGTTGGCGGTAACGCCCGGCCTGGCGGCGGGGTCTTCGCTGCACGCCGCGCGTGCAGTTGTCGGGACCAGCATTGCGAGGGCAAAGCCGCCCAGCGCCAGCAGACAGGGTTTCAGAGCGCGGCGATCCATGGCCGAAAGCCTCTGCGTTTCAACGATCTCGTTCATGGGCTCCCCCCGATGCCTATCTGGTCGCGAGACTTGCGATCAGCCCGTTCACAGTCCTGGTGATGTCGCCAAACATGGCGAAATCGGCGCGGTTGACGACGACCAGCACGGCGACATCGCGCCCCGGAGCCATCGCCACGTAGCTCATGAAGCCGAGGCCGGCGCCGCTCTTGGTAAGCAGCATCGGCTTGATGCCGTCGGCAGCGACCGAGACCCAACCCATGCCCAGCCCGGCCATGGAGGCGCCTTCATCGAAGCCGATGGCGGCATCGAGCCCCTGCCGCGCGCGATAGACGGCGTGGGCGATGCCAAGCCTTCCGTCCGGGTCGGCAAGGCTGTGGATCATCCAGCGCGCCATGTCGTCGCCGGTGCTGTAGAGGCCGCCGCTGCCGCCGGTTGCGCGGGTGTCACCACAAGGGAAAGTGCCGCCGAGCCCGGAGCCGGTCATCAGCCTGGCGCATTGCTCGGCGGTCGGGTTCAGCGTCGTGTCCGGCATGCCGAGCGGCTGGGTGATCCGCGCCTTCAGCAGCTCGGAATAGGGCATGCCGCCGGCAGTTTCAGTGGCGTCGGTCAAAAGATCGAAGCCGACATTCGAATAGGAAGCGATGCTGCCGGGCGCCCATGGGAGCGCCTGCGCGGGGAGCCATTTCCAACGGTCGGCACGCGCCGGCCAGGCGCGCGGGTTCACCCCATCGGGGGCGCCGGGCATTTCGCGCGGCATGGCGGCGGAATGGGTGGCAAGATCGAGCAGCGTGATCTGGCGCTGGCCGGAGGCGGGGACTTTCGCGCCGCCGCCATACATCTGCAGCGGGTCGGTGAGGCGCAGCTTGCCGTCGGCGGCGAGCGAGGCAGCAACTTCGCTGACGAAAACCTTGGTGATGGAATTGAGCCGGAGTAGCGATTTTCCGTCCGGCTTCCTGCCGCTGCCCTTGGCGGTTTCGCCAAAGCCATAGACGGTCGACTGGCCGTTGCGGACGACCACCATGACCATGCCCGGCGCGCCGGATTCCAGGAACAGCACCTCCCCGGCGAACTCGGCTGCCCCAACGACAGGATCGGCGGCCGCCGCTGCCGCCGTTCCAACCGAAAGCGCACCAGCCAGAAGTGCCGCACCCAGCGCAAACCTGCGAAAACCCATCTGCCCCTCGTCCAATTGCCTGCCCCCCGGAGTCGGATCGAATCCATCAAATGGAAATAGAGTGCTCTTTTTCGACCAATGTTCAAATTTGTCAACCTATAGACTTTTTTTTAATAGTCGGTATCGTCCAACCGAATGTCGCAGAAAGAAAACAGCTCGAAACCGCTCCCTGATCCAACGCTGGCACGGCGTGCCCGACAGCAGCGTCGCCGGGATCAATCCCGCGAGGATATTCTGGCGGCTGCCCGTGTGGTGATGCTCCGCGACGGCATCGGCGCGGTCACGCTCGATGCCGTCTCGCGGGAGGCCGGCATGTCGAAAACCGGGCTCTATTATTATTTTGCCTCAAAGGAGGCGCTGGTTTTCGAGCTGGTCTTCGCCGTCTGGCAAAGCCATGGCGAGCGCGTCAGTTGCGCCGTCGACGCTGTCGAGACCGGCCAGGAAGCCCTGTCCGCAGTCATCCGCAACACGGTTGAGCGCTTCGCACCGCAGATGGATGATTTCCGCCTCGCCTTCCTTGTCAGCCAGATTTCCGGCCCCTCGGGTCTCCAGGTCTCTCAGGAACAGTTTGAGCGCATCCGCCCGCTCAACAACCTCATCCTGAGCGAAGCGACCGCCAAGCTCTCCGAAAGCGATCGCCCCGGGGTTGTCGAACCTCGCCTGCTGGGCTTCCTGGCCTTTGTATCGGCCCTGGGGGTACTCACCATGAAGGGGCTCGTTGAATCGCTCGGCGATCCGCTTCTCTATTCCGACGAGCAGTTGATAGACGGGCTGAGCAAGGTCTTCGCTACCGCCTCCTAGACCGCCCGCATCCTTGCGCCCCCAACGATAGGGACTTCGCTGATCTACCCAATTGGGTGAAACGCCCCGATCCGGGGCGGGCGCCAGGCCCTTGCGCTCATTTGCAGACAGTGCTGCCTGAACGAATCTGCGATCGCGCGAGATCGAACGGCCATGCCGCACAGTGCCCCCGCCCGCAGGCCGGCGAACGACGTTCGCCATCTGTCCCGCCGCGAAACCATCCGCTGACGAACCCCTGTACGAACACTTATGCGAACACTTGTGCAGAACGTGAAATCAGTTTACCTGATCGTTTAATAGATAAAATACTAACTATCTACAATCTGACTGTCTCCACGAAGCCGCGATGCGGGCGCTGTTCGACGAGGGAGGGGAAGGGATGAACCTGCAGGCAAGTTGCATCCGGGCCGTAGAAAAGCCCACGCTCCGGCTCGGAGAAGGCGGCCGCCGGCTGGGTCGGTCGCTCAACGGTTTCGATATCCTGACGCTTCGCCTGCTGGTTTGCGCGGCGGAGGAGGGGAACCTTGCCCGCGTCTCCGAACGGCATAACATCGCGACATCGGCGGTCAGCCGCCGTATTTCCGATTTCGAGGCGCGCTATGGCGTGCAGATGTTCGACCGCCACGATCGCGGCGTCCTTCCCTCGCCCGACGGGGCGCAGATGCTGCAACGCATCCGCACCATCCTCGACCAGCTGGAAGCGGTGGCCGACGAGCTGCTGGAGCGACGCGACGGCGCCGCCGGGCTGGTGCGTATCCAGTCCAACATGTCGTCCTCGATCTCGGCTTCGCTGCCGATGCGGATCGCCGAATTCCGCCGCGCGCATCCGCGCATCGAGGTGGAACTGGACGAATGCACCAGCATCGACATCGTCAGCGCCGTCAGCTCCGGCGCCTGCGAGATCGGCGTGGTTTCCGGCAATGTCGACGCGCGCGGGCTGGAGCTGATCCCCTGGCAGGAGGACGAGCTGGTGGCGGTGCTGCCGCAGGACCTGCCGCTGGCGCAGAAGCCGGAGCTCTGCTTTGCCGATTTGCTGGACCATCCGTTCATCAGCGTCCGCCGCGATGGCGCCCTGACTAACCTGTTTCGCACGCAGGCGGCGGCCATCGACCGCACGCTGCACAGCTGCGCCTATATGATGAGCTTCGGCGGTGTCCGGTCGTGCGTGCGTGCCGGGCTGGGGGTGTCGATCCTGCCCGCCAACACCGCTTATCCCTTTGCCCGCGAGGAAGCGCTGGAAGTGCGCAAGCTGAGCGATCCCTGGGCGCGGCGCTCGCTGAAGCTGTGCGTGCGCAACAACGGCCGGATGACATCGCCGGCGCGACTTTTCGTGCAGCATCTGATCCGGCACAGCGAACTGGCGCAAGCCGAGCCGCGCATCCGCCTGCTGGCCTGCTAATCCCTGTCGAGCAGGCTGCCGAAGGCCGCGACCAGCATGTCGGCATGCTGCCGCACGGCTTCGTCGCTGAAGGGGTCGCGATGCGCCATCTGCTGCATCATATGATGGGAGTTGTAGATCATCGCCCCTGCCCCGTGGATCGAAAGTGTCAGCGCCACGGGATCCCATTCCTTCAGCCTGCCCTGTTCCTGCAGCTGGCTGATGAGCTGGCGCAGCGGGCTGTATTGCGGGCTGCCCAGCTCGCGCAACAGCCACTTCAGCCGCTCGCCGCCGGATAGCCCCTCGCGGAACATCACCCGCCCCAGCTGCGGCACCTTGGCCGAGGAAATCACATAGCGGCGCAGCAGCACCTTGAAGCGCGCTTCCAGCGGCAGGTCGCTATACTCATCCATGTTCAGGGTGTGGCGGGTGTCGATGCGGCCAATCAGGTCGCGCATCGCCTGACGCCACAGCTCGTCCTTGGTCTCGAAATGATAGAGCACGACCGATTGCGAGCTGCCTGCCGCCCTGGCGATCTCCGCCGTGGAAACGGAATCGAAGCCATGCTCGGCGAACAGCTCCGCCGCAGCCGCCAGGATGCGCTTGCGCCCATCCCGTTCCCGACCGCGCCTGGCTTCCGGCGATGCCGTTGCCCCGGCCTTTGCCTGTTCGCCTGTCATACGCATTCTACCCGTTCCTCGATCGGGCAACTGCCCTGGATCAGCGCACAGATTGCCCGTCCGCCGCCCAATAGGCGAGATGTTCGGATTGCCCAATCGATAAGCCTCGCTTCGCCAATCGCGACGTTACCTGCACCGCCTCCCGGCCTATCCTCCGGCCAAAGCCCAAGGCGGGGAAACGCCGGGCGCCAAGAAGCGGTGGGAGGATATATGCACAAACACATCTGGCTCTGTTCGGCGGCAATGCTGGCGTTCGCTTCGCCGCTTTATGCGCAGGAAGCAGATGCACCGGCAGACGCGGCAGTTGCCGAAACCGGCGATCCCTTTGCCGACATCGTCGTTACCGCACAGCGCCGGCAGGAAAGCGTGCAGGACGTGCCGATCTCCATCGCGGTGCTGAACGAGGCGACAGTCGCCGCCAGCGGCAACACCAACATCACCAGCCTGAACGGATTGGTGCCCAACGTGGTGCTGCAGACGCAGGGGCTGGTCGCCAATGTGCCGATGATCTCCATCCGCGGCATGAGCAGCGCCGACCCTGACCCGAATGCCGACCCGAAGGTGAGCACGATCATCGACGGCGTCTATATCCCCTTTGTTTCCAGCACCATGCTGGACATGTTCGACGTCGAGCGGGTGGAAATCCTGAAGGGCCCGCAGGGCGTGCTGTTCGGCAAGAACAACCTCGCCGGTACCATCAACGTGATCACCGCGCGCCCCACCGAGGATTTCGGCATCGACGCGCGCGGCACCGTCGGCTCCTTTGGCGCACGGCAGTTCCGCGGCCGCATCAACAGCGGCCGCATCGGCGACGCCATCGCCGCCAAGCTGATGGTGAACATCCGCGAATATGGCGGCTACAGCGAGAACGTCATCACCGGCAACAAGCTGAACGGCACCAGCGTGCGCGCCGTGCGCGGCGCGCTGAACTTCGATCGCGGCGGCGCGCTCGATTCGACCTTGGTGGTAGACTGGCTGAAGCAGGATACCACCGGACCCGCCCCGCATGTGCTCGACAATGGCGACCCCAACTGGGACCGGCTGCCGGATGTGGTGAAGACCGACATTCGCAAGTCGGCCGTGCTGTTCGATCCGATCGCCAACACCGAAACCTATGGCGGTTCGTGGACGACCAACCTCGACGTCGGCTTTGGCTCGGTGGCGGCCGTGCTCGGCTATCGCCACCTCACCTACCTGACGCGCGGTGACTTCGACGGGCTTATCACCCCCGCCCCGCAGCTGGACGTAACCCGCGACTTCTCCGGTGAATCGACCAGCGGCGAGTTGCGCTATGTCTCGCCCGCCGACCAGCCGGTCGATTTCGTCGCCGGGCTCTACTTCCAGTCCGACACCTGGAGCCAGGACAATACCGTTCTGGCGAACCCCACCACCACGACATTGTCGCAGCTGCACCAGAAGACGCAGAGCTACGCCGTCTTCGTGATGGCAAACGCGCGTCCGCTGGACGGGCTGACGCTATCGGTCGGCGCCCGCTACAGCTACGACAAGAAGAACTACAACATCGGCTCGCAGGCGCTGGTGAACGGCCGCCTTGCCTCCTCGTTCACGGCCGATCTGGAAGCGAGCTGGGCCGAACTGACGCCGCGCTTTACCGTCGAATATCGCTTCTCCCCGGCGGCGATGGTCTATGCGACCTATTCCGAGGGCTACAAGGCGGGCGGCTTCAACTCGCGCGGGACGATTGCGGAGAATGTCGGGCCGTTTAACCCGGAGTATGTGGACGCCTATGAAATCGGCGCCAAGACCGACCTGTTCGACCGCATGCTGCGCCTGAACGCCGCCGGCTTCATCAACAAGTATCGCGACCTGCAAGGCGCGGTGACGAAGATGGGCGCGGTTCGGGCAGAGAATATCACCACCAATATCGCCGCTGCCGAGATCCGGGGCTTTGAAGCGGACGCGACGCTGCGGCCTTCGCGCAACCTCTCGTTCAACGCCAACATCGCCTATCTGCACGCGCGCTACACCGATTTCTGCGCCGACGTGGACGGCGTATTTGGCAGCAACGCGCCGCAACCCCGCCAGTGCGGCCCGGCGGTGCCGATCCGGATCAACGGCGTGCCGAACGGCACCTATATGGTGCCCGTCGATTCCACCAATCTCGATCTCGCCAACGCGCCGGAATGGAGCGGCAGCATCGCCGCCGACTGGCGCATCCCTGTCGGCATCGGCGAAATCGGCCTGCACGGGGACGCCCGCTATACGCCGCGCTACAACACCTGGGGCCGCAGCCTGGATCCCGGCTATTACCGCGACGAGGTGGTGCTGCTGAACGCCAATATCTCGCTGACGGGGCCTGACGACCGCTGGAAGGTGACGGTCTATGGGCAGAACCTGACCGATGCGGAGGTGATGTCGGGCGCGACCAGTGCAGGCGCCACGCCGATTTCGCAATTCTATCAGCCGCCGCGCGAGTTCGGCGTCGATTTCTCGATCAGTTTCTGATGCGTTCGCGGGAGAGGGAAGCCATGAGCAGCGGAGTGGATCGCCGGACAGTCATCGGCGCGGCGGGTGCATTGGCATCGGCCACATTGGCAAAGGGCGCCGTCGCAAAGGACGGCCGAAAGCTGAACGTGCTGATGATCCTGACCGATCAGGAACAGGGCGTCGCCAGCCTGCCGGAGGGGCTTCTGGAAATGTTGCCCGCACACCGCGAGCTGATGGAGCGGGGCACGCTGGTGGAGAACTACCATGTGCACACCTCCCCCTGCACGCCGTCGCGCTCCACCATCCTGACCGGCCGCCATACCCAGCAGACCGGCATGTTCCTGAACAGCGACAACGCCCCCAATCCGGAGTTGCCGAAGGACATGCCGACGCTGGGGCACATGATGCAGAAGGCGGGTTACTACACCAGCTACAAGGGCAAATGGCATCTTTCCCGCATCAACTACGAGCGCAACTGGAACCGGGTGCCGGGCGGCGTCTATCCCAACACCGAGCGGGCGCTGGAGCCTTATGGCTTCCACGACTATGGCTTCGATGGCGAGGAGCTGGGCCTGACCTGGGACGGCTATCGCTCGGACATGTTCGTGGCCGGCGATGCCGCCCGCTCGATCTTCGATTTCGCCCGCCGCGACAAGGCGGGCGGCAAGCCGTGGTTCATGGTGGTGGGGCTGGTGAACCCGCACGACATCATGTTCTACGACGCCACCGGCGAGCAGGCGAAGAGCCGCCCGCATCCGGATGCGCTGGCCCCCGTGCGGCGCGAGCCGGGCGATCCGATCTATGAAACCGACCTTGGCTTCGACATGCCGGAAAGCTTCTACAAGGACGATCTTTCCACCAAGCCCGAGGCACACCGCGCCATCCAGAGGCAGAACGACCGCTTCTTCGGCGCCATGCCGCTCAGCGACATCGCCTCGTGGAAGCGCTTCCGAAACTATTACTACAACTGCCTGCGCGATGTGGACCGGCGGCTGGCACAGCTGCTGTGGGCGCTGAAGGATAGCGGCCAGCTCGACAACACCATTATCCTCTACACGACGGACCATGGCGAGCGCTGCGGCGCGCACGGGATGCGTCAGAAGGCCGGCACCATCTACCGCGAGGAATCCAACGTGCCGATGATCATCGTCCACCCGGACCGGAAAGGCGGGCAGACGACGAAGAAGCTGATGGGCGCGATCGACATTGCGCCAACCTTGTTGTCGCTGGCAGGAATGTCGGCGGCGGAGGCGAAGAAAAACTATCCCGATCTGCCGGGCGTCGATGTAAGCGCGGTTCTGGCAGCGCCGGAGAAGCCGACTGCGCGCGACGAGCGCGGCATGCTCTTCAACTACGCCGTCGCCCACATGTGGGAGCCGCTGCCGAAGGCGCCGACCGGGCCGGTTCCGCCTGCCGCTCAGATCAGCGACTACAGCAAGGTCTATGATCTGTCGAAGCGGCGCCTGCACCGCGGCGTCCACGATGGCCGCTACAAGTTCGCCCGCTACTTCGCCCCGGCGCACCACCATATCCCGACAGATTGGGCAACGCTCACGCGGCTGAACGATCTGGAACTCTACGATACGGAGGCCGATCCCGGCGAGATCGTGAACCTCGCCAACGACCCGAAGTATCGCGACACGGTGCTGCGGCTGAACCGGATGGCCGACGTGCACGGCCTGACATTGTCGTTCAACGGCAGCTCGAACACCAGCGGAGACGCGGGAACGACGGAAGTCGATGTCGCGGGATCGGTCGCCACCAGCGGCCGCACCGCGCATGCAATACTGGCGCAGTCTATCGGCGGCGGCGGCGGCGCGGCGATCGGGGGGCAGGTTACGGCGGGGCAGTCCAACGGCGGAACCGGCAACGGCGACGGCAGCACGGTAACGGTTTCCACCACGGCCGGTGCCACAATATCCACCGCTGGCGACGGCGCCTATGGGATCCTCGCCCAGTCGATCGGCGGCGGCGGAGGGCTTGGCGGCGACCCCGGCAGCGTGTCGAAAATGCAGCTTCTGGCGGGCGGAACCTCGGCGATCGCCGCAGGGACGGGCGCTGGCGGGCAGGTCACCATCGGGCTGACGGGCACGAACCTCACGACAACGGGCAAACTCGCCCCGGCGATCTACGCCCAGTCGCTGGGCGGCGGCGGCGGCCTGATTGCGCAGGCCGGAACCCTGTTCAGCGGGGCGGCCGGAGGATCGGGGAGTGGCGCGTCCGTTTCGGTCGCGCTGGTCAACAGCAACATTCTGGCCAGTGGCGACCAGTCGTCCGCCATCGTCATCCAGACCAACGGCACCGGCAGCGCAGCCATCTCGCTCGATGCGCAAAGTTCGGTGGTCGGAGGCGCGACGAGCACCACCGGCGCAATCCCCGTGGCCGCTATCCATATCCAGCAAGGCAGCGGCAACAGCATCACCAACGCCGGGAAGATCGCGGCGTCCGGCAGCTTGAACCTCACCGCCGTCCTTTCGGATGCCGCCGTCCAGATCACCAACACCGGTACCATCACCGGCGCAATCGTCACCGCGGGCAACGGAAGCACGCTTGCCAACGGCGTGGGCGGCGTGCTCGATCCCGGCGCGACCATCGCGCTTGGCGCCGGCGGCCGTATGGTCAACGCCGGCACGCTCCACCTAGGCGGGGTGCGAACAATCGGCTCCACGACCGTGACCGGCAATCTCTCGGGGCCGGGCAGGATCGTGTTCGACGCGGACTTCGTTCAGGGCGTCAGCGACAAGCTGATCGTGAACGGCAGTGCCGAGATCGCCGGCGTGATCGAAGTCAATCCCAGCACGATGCGCAACGCCAGGCTGGCACTGGTCTCGGCCAGCGGTGGGGTCACGCTCGATCCGGCGCTGGCAGCGACGCAGAGCGCAAACCAGCTGTTCACCTATCGTTTCACCTCGGACGGCACGACGCTTTATGCCGCCCCGCAAGCGCAGTTCGAGCAGGCGTCCAGCGGGCTGGGCGAGGCGCGGGCAGCGGTTGGAATCCACCTCCAGGCGCTGTTCGACAGCGGTGAATCGTTCGACACCGGCTTCACTGCACTCGCCAATCTCGCCAGCCACGCGGATTACGCCAACACGCTTGAAAGCCTGACCGGCCAGGCATTGGGCGCGACTGCGGCCTGGCGCTATCAGGCAAGCCGTCGGTTTGTCTCCGATGTGAACAGCGCTTGCGAAACCGCCCGCAAAACCAATTGCACCTGGGCCCGCGTTCAAGGCGGACGCACCCGGCAAAGCGATACCACGGACTCGCTCGGCTACGACGCACGCTACCAGATCTTCGAGATCGGGGCGCAGATCCGCATCAGCGACGATCTATATCTGGGCGGCGCGCTGGCGTACGAGAACAGCGACTTGCGCGATACGGATCGCACGGCTCGGACCAGGGGCAACTCGATCCTCGGCGCGATCGCGCTGCACTACCGCACAGACCGGTTGGAGATCGTGGGGACGGTCGACGGGGGATATGGCTGGTATAGCAGCAACCGGCAGATCACCGTCGGCTCCGATATCGCACAGGCCAGCGCCAATCCGCAGCTTTGGAATCTGGGCGCCGCCGTCGCTGCAAGCTACCGCATCCCACTTGGCGCGGACAGCTATCTGAAGCCGTTCGCCGAAGTTCGGGGCACCCATGTGCACACCAAGGCCACCAGCGAAAAAAGCGCATCGGTGTTTGCGCTGGAGATGCTGGCCACGAGCGATTTCGCGATCAGCAGCCTGATCGGGTCGGAGCTGGGCGCCACGATAAAGCTTGGCGAAGGGAAACGCCTGAAGCCGTTCGTTTCCGCCGCGGCGGTGTTCGCAGACGACACCGATTGGAAAACCTCCGCAAGGTTCGTGGGCGAGTCCGGGGGCGAATCCGGCGGCGAAACCGGAACCGCCGACCCCTTCTCCGTCCACACCCGCAGTCCCGGCACCTTCGGCCGCTTCGGCATCGGCGCCGAACTCACCAGCGGCTCCAACTTCGCCTTCACCCTTAGCTACAACCCCGAATTCGGCAGCGGCTACACGACCCACCAAGGCGTGGCCCGGCTGACATACCGCTTCTGACCGACACAAGTTTCGAAAAACTCTGAGACCAGTCGACCATCAGACTCGTCTTCAGACAGGGCTTGACGATAAATCTATCTAGGTAGATTTAGTGCGCATGTCCCGATCGCGCGCCCTCTCGCCCCATGCCCGGATGGTCCTCGCCGTCCTGCTCGACGCCGGTAGCCAATGGTCGCACGGCTATGAACTGGCGCGGCTCGCCAGTGTAAAATCCGGCACCCTCTACCCCTTGCTGATCCGTCTGGAGGCGCAAGGGCACCTGGAGGCGGAATGGCAGATGCCGCCCGAAGGTGGTCGCCCGCCACGGCACGCCTATCGGCTGACGGCGAGCGGCGTGCAGCTTGCCCGCGCCAATCCCCCGGTGCAGCCCGTGACACCGGCCTTTGTGCACCGGGAGGCGGCTGTATGAGCTTCGGCCTTCACCGCAGTCTCGCCGACTTGGCCTGCCGCCTTCTGCAGGCGGCACTGCCGTCTTCGTTGCAGTCGTGGGGATGGGCGGTTCGCTGCGAGACGGCCGACATCCCGGACGATACGAAAGCGCTCCTCTTCGCGCTCGACAGCCTGTGCGGGCTCCTGCCGCGCGCAGTCGCGGCGCGTCTTCTCCAACCCTTCGTCTCGCGGGGCGGCGACGGCGCACATTTCTCCGGAGGTTCGATCCCCATGACTCTCTATGACGCCATTGTTCGTCGCCCACGTGCGCTCGGCATTGCCTGCGCAATCGTGGCTGTCGGGCTCGGCCTTGCCTATATGGCAATCGCCCGGGCGCCGATGCGCTATCTCGCGATCAACGTCGCTGCATTGGCGATCGGCCTGACGATGCTGGCCCTGCTGGGTCGAACAGCCCTGGCAGCACGACAATGGACGGGCGGCGCCATCGTCGTGATGGCGGGCGCACTGCTGGCGACCGCCCTGTTGGGCTCCAGGGTCGAGGGCGCGGCTCGATGGGTGAACCTTGGCGGATTGGCGATCCAGCCAAGCCTGATCCTGTTGCCCGTTATGCTTATGGCCTTCGCGCAGACGCGCGGCCGGGTGGCGACCGCCGGCATACTGGTTGCTGCCGCCGCCATGGCGCTTCAGCCCGACCGGGCGATGGCCGGAATGCTGGTGCTGGGTCTGGCCGCCCTCGCGATCGTCCGCCCGGACCGGCACGTCCTGGTGGCACTCGCCGCCGCCGTCACCGGCTTCGCGGCAACGCTGGTTCGTGCCGATACGCTGCCCGCGGTCCCCTATGTCGACCAGATATTCTATTCGTCGTTCGACGTTCATGCGGTGGCCGGAATGGCGGTTCTGGGAGGGACGGGCCTGCTCCTGGTCCCTGCGGTCGTCGGCTGGAGTCGCGATGCGGAAAACCGCGCAACCTATGCCGTATTCGGCGCCGTTTGGTTCACCGTGATCGCGGCGGCGGCGCTGGGCAATTATCCGACGCCGATGGTCGGCTATGGCAGCAGCGCCATCATCGGATATGCTCTGAGCCTTCTGGCGCTGCCGAAGCCGGCAAGCGCACCAACAGCAACAGCGCCCGAAACTGACTCCGAGTTGGACAGGACGCAAAACGACCGGCACCTCCTCGCCGGCCTAGGTGTTTAGTCCCAGAGTGTGATGGTGTGGCTGGACGATAAACACATCTGGCTTGGATTTCCAGAGTTCCTCGATGGCTTCGTATGGTGTCCTGAACCTGAGCGCCTTGAGCTGCTTGGCGAAGTTGT
>NZ_JADCUC010000004.1 GCF_016464365.1 Sandaracinobacteroides hominis
AGCGACAGACCATCGAACATCGGCGCTTGCAGCACCGCAAGTTCGCCGCCTAACATCAACCCCCTGACGAGGTCCGCACTCCGCTAATCTACGCCGCGAGTTGTGCCGAATGTTCTGACGACGGACACACAGACCAAAACTACACAAGGCGCCAAAGCCATGGGGCACCAGTCGATCTATGCGAGACCAGAATGTCGCCTGACCGTTCGGTGTTTGCATGGTCGCCGGAACGGCGATCTGGACTAGCGGAGGCCGGACTTCGATCACCGTTCCGCAGTTGGTTTCAGACCCAACTTTTACGCCACCTCGCAATTCGGCAGTCAGCTTTACTTCTTCCGCATGGTCGGCTCGCAGACGTGCAGCCCGGTGCTGTTCATCGAATTTTGCATTTTGCCATTGCCTTGTGATCTGTTCGCCCTGGAAAATGTAAATGGTTGTCAGGGTCTTGATAGGAAATGCCCTCATCATGACACGGCTACCGATATCCCCGTCCGTTGCCACTCCGGTTGTATCGAAGATTGCAGCATAAAACCCACCTAGAAACCGGTCCGGCCCCGTTGTGCAAAGGCCAGTAATGGACAGCCACCGGTGCTTGTATTGCCGCGTCGTCGGCAATCGATCGGTCGTGGCCCAATCGGCGAACATTTTGGCTGCATTGCTCTCGGCCGGTTCCATTCGGCCGCCTTCAGCGAGGCACTGCTCAGCAAATAGCTTTCGAGCTTGCTCCGCGGTGGCGGTTCCATCGGACAGCCGCTTTTCAGCAAAGTACCGGGATCCCACTACAAACTGCGGTACTTCGCGCACGGGCCACAGGAGCGGCCGAAGCCCGGACTCGTTCTTTGCATCTTCAGGTGCTGGAAGGGGCTCCCCTCCAACCCGATCGAGCATGGCTGCCAATGGTTCCCGATCTGATGGCGACGCCGAAGTCGCCGTTGTGAGCGCAACGATCAAAATGAGGGACTGGAGTTTCGTGTGCATGACAGGCTCCCGATATCGGGACGGCCCGTAGCCGGGTGTTAGCAACCCTGCGTAGCACAGAGCGCCGCCACCTTTAGGCGAAGCCCTGGACATACGTGACGGCCACCCGGCCGACATGAAAAAGTCGACCGGCTGCTACGCCTTGAGGTTGCTAAGCCTCCCTGCCGGGACGCACCGGACATTGGGTTCAACATAGCGGTTGGAGGCATTTCCGCAACGGGACACTTTGAACCGCTTCTGCGAGAGACAGACGAAGAGAGGAGAGAGGGAGCTCCGTGACTGAAACGCCAGTCATGAGGAGGCTAACTTGTATCAGAGAAACTACATTCCACCGCATCTGAGGGGAGCAGTAAGGGAGGTCACCGACCGGGTGCATCAGCAAGCAGAAGGTGCTGCATTCGCCATCTACGTCATCCTTGATCCAACCCATATTGATCCGGTTGGTCAGTTTGAAGCTCTCCCGATTTATGTCGGAATGTCCTCGAACGTTGGACGGAGAGTTGAGAAACACTACCGACGGGCAGCTCTCAAAAAGCTCGACGATCATCTGGTTTGTGGGCGCATGAGGCAGCTAATGCGTAAGCGTCCGGGCAGCGCCGTCTTGCAGGTGGCCGACTGGCACGCTCACCGGAAGCAGGCGATACGAGCCTGTATTTACAGCCCCCAGCGTTCCTTCAGGCGTTCAACTGTTGTGCGCCATTTCGGTGTGGTTGGCTTGCACACTGTGTTCTGATTACCAAACAGCCCGATCTCGTTCACAGCTTGATCGAGTGGCACCGAGTGGATCCATCGAACCGGGACGAAATACTCCATCCGCACTGGATCATCGATGAATTCGCGATGGTAATTGCCTCCGTGAAGCACCTCCAGCGCCGAATGTTCACCTTGCGCGGTTGCAACCCTGAAGTCGGTGATCGGTTCGCGCGGGCCAGTCACTTCGCCGACACCAACAAATCCGTAGCCCGGCGCCTTCACCCATACCCTGTCGCCTGCGTTTAGAAGGTTCAGGGTATTGCTATACCAGCTCCCGCCACCGGCGCATATGAAGCCGAACTTGCGCGCCTCGTCCCAATCACGCGCTTCGCTGTGCCCGAAGCATGCGTAGAATTCGCCTATCCAGGGTTCACGCTCACGCGGGCCGCGCGTGGGCGCCGTGGCTGCTTGTACTTGAGTTTGCACGGGGTCGAGCAGCCAAGACCGGCTCAGTAATTTTTGCCCATCGAGCTCGAAAACCTGAAAGCAAAGTACGTTGATCGCAATATTGCGCTTGTTGAGATAGCTGACGATCCGCTCGCTGCTGTCATCAAGTTGGGTGGCGACGATAACGATCTGATGGCTATCGTTTATGGTGTCTTCGTCCAGCGGTTGACCGAAACGCGCCTGAAAATCTGCAGCAAGGTCGCGCGTGGGAGCAAAGCGCCCGTAGATTGCCGCAATGTCATCGGCGCCCAACTCTTCGACCCAGCAAGCGTAATCGATGGACTGAGCAACCACTTCGCGCGGTGTGCGGTCGCGCTTCAGCTCAATCAACACCAAGGCACCATCTGGGGCAATGCCGAGCAGGTCGACGATGCCGCCCAATCCGGTACGTTCCTGCCGACCGATCAACATCCATTCGTCGGAGAGGATTCGCGGTGCAGCGACGATCATGTCTTCCAACACGCGCTCGCTTGGCAGCCGGGCTTCGGGCAAGGCTTGGGGCGCGTTGCTAACTGTCCAAAGGGCATTTCGGATGGGCATCAGCTTGCCGCTGCTTTCCGTTGCTTCATTTCCGAGGTGGAAAGTGCCTTCAATGCGAACATGAGCGCATCGACCGCCACGATGGCACCCTGCACTTCATATCTCTCCAAGGAACTCGTGCCGCCATGCGATAGCCGATTGAGAAGTATCTCTGTGTACATCTGAAGATGTTCTAAAATCTCATTATATTGTCCATTCGCACTAGAATTACTCCAGGATTTTACGGCTGACATCAAATCGCTGAATGCCACTTTCTCGGAATCCACCTTGTAGCGAACCGGAACGCTCTTGACCTCGCAGAACTCCCGCAGAGTGCGCTCGGCGGAAATTCGAACGGCGTTGCCGGCGGCGTTGATATGGCCTTGGTTTAGAAATGTTTTGGCCAAGTCCAGCGCATCGGATGGAGAGCTGGAACTGACGGGCAGCGGCGTCGGCGGTGTCTGCAAGTTGGACCCAGCATGAATTTCAAGGTAGTTCCAAAACTTGTCTGCCTTATGCCGCCGATGATAGCTGCGCGTCATGTCGAACCACAGCCTGTCATGTGTCAGGATAATGATCTGCCACTCCCGGAACTGCTCCGCCAACAGGTTCAGGATTGGGAGACGGTTCGATTGATCCAAGCTGACGATAACATCGTCGAGAACCATGATCTTCGGCACGTCGGCAAGCGTTGTGGCCGCACACAGCTTTCTGCCTGCGAAGTATATAGCCAATGCCAGAGCTGATTGGCGTGCTTCGTTCAACGAGAGGTGTGGCGAAGCCAATTCCTCACCGTTGAATTTGACGACTGGCTTGATGGATTTACCATCGAAGTCACGGTGTTTAAGCGGCCACTCGGTGTTATATGTCAGGCGCTGAAACTCGAAACGTTCGACTTCAATATCGTCCCAACCAAGCGCCTTCAGCATCTCGTTCACGAACGGAACCATTGCATCTAATGCTTCGCCAATGCCGGTATTGAAGCTTGTGCGATAATAATTGCGTTCCGCGTCGTCCCGTCCAACGGTCAAATCTCCGCGCGGCGGGCTGATATGCTTCCTTAACACAAACCACAGATCGCGGATTGTCGCCTCCGATCCATCATGCGCTGTCCGGTAGTCCCGGAGTACGGTTTGAACACAGATGTCGAACAGGTTTATGGCACCACCGCTATGTCGGAAATTGGTTTCCAGCAACGCGCGATAATCAAGAAATGCCTTGCGATAGCCGGCAGCAAAAACGCGTTCACTCAAACCTCCACCCGGATCGCAAGGGTGCCGATCCTTATCCCAACGTTCAACACTCCCATCGTCGAACTCGGCCTCAACCCAAGTCTCGGAAATGCCGAGACTACTGAACAAATTCACATTGTTTTCAAGGCGCTGACGACGCGAAGGCTTGCTGTTCTCGGCAACGGAAAAGAAGCCGTCAAGCGCGTGAAATATGGTCGACTTGCCCGAGCCATTCTCACCGAAGATCGCGACGTTCCTGCCACCCAGCGGAACAGGAACCGCCGCAGGGCCGGGGAAGGCACGAAAGTTCCGAAGCGTGAGAGTCTTGAGCCTTGGCGGCGAAGGAGGAGAACCAGCTGCAGCGGCTTCGGGCACAGCTTCTTCGGGCGGAACCTCTCCGTTCACGCTTCTTTGCCCTCGATAATCCGCACCGCGTCCAGCGTCTGGAGATCGGAAAGCATCATGCGCAATGGTTGGCCGGGAGCGAGGTGGGTGCGGGCGAAGACTTCAGCGGCCTGGATAAGAGGGGCGCCTTCCAGATTGGCCAGCGCATTCAGCCCGGCGGCGGCTGCATCGAACAGCCGAAGGGTGCGGGCGTGTAGATCATCCGGGAAATAGAGTTCGTACACGAAGCCATTGAGAAGCTGCTCCAGAGCTGAAATTCGATCTACCGAGAGAGCGGAGACCAAAACATCGATCAATTTCTGTTGTGCACCTGTTGCGCGTGCGATCGGGACATATTGCATTACTTCTGAAAATGCGCGCAAATACCCGCCTCTGATCGCGTTAGATACCTGCCGATAATACCATTCAACTATATTGCTGTTAAGAATTGCGCACATCCAGCGTTCGCCGGTCGGAATAAAGTAGGCCGTGTTTCCAGCATGCATGCCATCGGCATCCCAAGCAAAGCTCTGGTGTTCATAGATGTCAGGGTAATAGATTTTCGACTCCGCGAACGCCTCCCAATACGCGCATGCACGGAGTTCCCAGAAGTACTGGCCCTTATCGTAACGCTTAATCAGCGCGGCGCGGTGGCCCTCAAACCAGTGATGTATGGCAGGCCAAGTTTTGGCGAAAATCCGTTCGGCCTCGTTATCCGGCAAGCGCGACCACGGGTGCTTCTTGTTGGCAGAAGACTCGATCTTGATCAGCCACAAATCCTGTGGCTCCGTCCGCCAACGCTTGATGTCGCGGCCGCGCAGGAATGGTTTGATGATATCGGCGCTGTTTGGGTCGGCGGCGATCAATTTTGCGCGGGTAGCACCGTCGATGACGAAGGCATCGTTGTAGCCGGTCTTGATTCCATAATAGAACCGCCCCTCAACATAGTCGCCCAGTGGCACGCCGGCGGCGCGGATGCGGGCGAGCAGGTCGCGCTTGACGGTCGGCTCGATCTGCCAACCACCACGCTCCAACGCAGATTGCGGCATGTCGAAGCCAGCTCGCTCCACCAGCAGCGGAAACTGCTCAATCTCTGCACTGTCGCCAAGATCCTGCCAATTGAGCGCGCGGAAGCGATCCTTTGGCATAGGCCCGGGATCAGCGCGCCGCTGGGCGATCAGAATCGTGGGATAGGCAATGGCATCAAACACATCGGCATCGCCAAAATCGATCAGCGTTTGAACCTTTGCGTTCACGGTGAACCAATGCCGCAGATTCTCCCCATATTTGGCTCGATACCATTTGTTCGACGTAATGTAGCCGAAGGTGCCGCCCGGCTTCAGCAAGCGGATGCCGCGTTCGATAAAATAGACAAACAGATCCGCCGTGCCGGCATAGCTGCCTTGCGGAAGGCCCTTCTTGCCCTTTTCCCCATAGAATTTCTGCAGCGCCGGCTTCTGTTCGGTGATCTTTTCCTGCCGCACATAGGGCGGATTGCCGATCACGATGTCGAAACCGTCGTGGAGCTGGAACATCCACAAGGGGTCAAAGAAGGGCGCGCTGGCATTCTGGTCGAAGGGGTTCCAGGCCGCAGCTTTCCTGGCATCCTCATATGGCAGCGAGTGTTCGGTCTCGAGGATTTCGGACAGTTCGTCGCGGTAACCCAATATCAAGTCGCGGTACTTGCGTTTGGTTCGCATGGTGCGTGCACCAAAGTGGCGTTGGGTCGCATCCTCGATTTGGCGTTCCAGGTCCCCGATCCGCGGGTTGGCAAATAGGTTTCCTTGCTCCGGACGTTCCAGCGGAATCAGGCTGTTGGCGGCCACCAGCTTGGTTTCAAGGTTGGGCAGCGGCTTGATGCCCAGATTGGGCCTACCCTTGTGTGGCTTCTGTTCGACGGCAAGGCTGATGAAAAAGCGCAATTTGGCGATCAGGATGGCGATCGGCTGAATATCCGAGCCATAGAGGCATTTTTCGATCAGGTGCAGCTTGCGGACATAATCGGCAAGCTCGTTGTCAGCGAATTCCTCGTCAAACGCCTTGATCGCCGCTTCAGCCTCCTCCAGCTCCGCCTCGCGCCGGGTGACATCATAGTTACGGGCATCGGCGAGGCGCCGCTCCAATGGCGCGCGCAGGGCTGCCTTCCACTTGCTATTGTCTGGGTCCAACCGTCTCAGCGCATCCATCAGCGCCTGCAACATTCCCATCGGAAATGCGCCTGAACCGCAGGCGGGGTCCAGCACCTTCAGATCTTCAATGGCTACAACAATCGCCTTCGCCTCGGTTTCACTGAATGCAGGGGCCTCGACGCGGGGATCTAGAAGGGCCCGGATTTGGGCGGGAGCATTGTCTGTAATGGCGTCAGCGGATTTCGCACCGCCGCCATCCATCGCAAGCTCGCCAGGTGCCGGTCCAAGATTGAGCGCTTGCTCACGTGGGCGCAGGCCGGACGCGCCGGGTGATCGTGCCGAGCGCAACGCCGGGACAAGCTGATGTGCCAGTGTTTCGCGCACCATGTAATCGACAACGTAACGTGGGGTGTAAAAGGCGCCCGACTTCTTGCGCGCGGTGGTGCTCGTTTCCTCGTTGTAGCTGGCCAGCAGGTTCTCAAACACCTTGCCTAGCAGCTCAGGATCCAGCGCCACCTCTTCTTCGGCCGATGTGTTTTCCTCGACGGTGAAAACATAATCGTCGAACAAAGTGAAAAGGCCGCGCGCAGTGTAGCGTTTGCCCTTCGTCTCATAGATTGCGTTGAGATCGACGTCCTCAGGCGCGCCGAAAAACACGCGGTTTGGCACGTGCAGCGGATTTTTCGGTCGATCCGAAAAGCCATCAATGCGCAATTGCTTGCCGTCGCTGACGCCCTTGAGGCCGGGATTTTGGGCCAGATCTCGCTCGGTCAATTCACGATCGAGGCATTCGAAAAGCCCGCCGTTCAGGAAGGGCACCTTGCGGAACAGGTCCAGCGCCAACTCCGCGTTCACAAACAGATCATGGTAGCGATAGACGCTGTGCACCATGAAATGCCCGTCCTGCCCGCCACTGGTGTTCGTTGAACGCCATTTGCGGCCCTCGCCCATTTCCGTGTTGAGCGTGGCGAAAAACAGATTTTGCAGGACGGCGCGATAGTAGTTTCCGTCTTCCGGCTTTGTGCCCGGGTCTGCTTTCAGCAGCTGGCGCACATCCTCCAGACGGAAGAGCGCATCTGGGATGAGGCCGCGTTCCTTGATGAACCAGCAGAAGATCACCCGCGTCAGCAGGCGGATCAAGGGCACTTCGGTTTTGCTGCCAGCGCCCTCGGGGAAGGTAACCTGCCCACGCGCCCAGAAGAACCAGTTGCTGAGTTCCTTATAGAAGGCCTCGTTCAGGGTTTTCGTTGAGAGTGCGGCCTGCCATCCTTCATAAAGGTCATCGAAGTTGGACGGCCGCGACCGCATGGCCTGCCAGTCGAGCTTCGCGAGAATAGCGAGATGGCCGCGATGGGGCCGCGCGGTGGAAACATTCAGGACAATCGAAATCCGACCGGTCTGCACATCGCGGTTTGCATCTCGCTTGTGCTGACGCCTCTCGCTGACAGCGAGGGAGAAGTGCTTTCCGTGCCGGAACAGAATGATGACCGGCATCGGGAAAAGAGCATTCACTGTGCGCGTGATGCTGGCAAGCTGCGTACGCTTCCACGCTTCGCCCTCAAGCTCGATGGCGAGAAAGACGAAGCTATCCACTATGCTGCGACCAAAGCGCTCTGTCATGTCAAAGCCGGGTTGTGGACGACCGAGCATCGGTATTTCGTCATTGGTGAGCTGGAAGAGGAAGCGAACCTCGCGCCACTTGTCGAAAAATGCCGCGTCGTCCGCGAGTTTGCCGTCGTGATCAACTTCCCGGGCGAACGCCTCAGGTTTGCCGTCAAGAGCGATGGTCTTGGCGCTCCGATACCCGAGTGTCCCGAGCAATTCGCATCCCGCCTGTTCGAGTGGCAAAGCTGCAAATGCGCGCACGGCGTTGTCCAGACTGGTGGCGGACACCGTCATACCGTGCTCCCCGGGCGAACGATAAGCCAAGTGATGAGATCATAACCGGAATTGGCGCGCGCTTGGGCCCTTTCGTCAGGCACACGGGCTGCCCGTCCGCCCATCAAAGCGGAAAGGCTGCGTGATGCAGTGGTCGTCCCGATGGAAGCGACAGCAGCTTCGATCAGTCTGTCGTAGTGCTCGAGCTTCTGCCCCTGGTCAGTTTCATCGTCGAATGATTGGCAAAGAGCCTCGAAGGGCTCGGCATGTCCTACGCTGAGCGAGCGCCATGCCTCCAGGATCGCCTTGGGTTGGGCAAAGCCGCGGGCGATACTGCCACTGTCCTTCACATGGACCAGATAGTAGGGATCGAGCGGGTTTATCTGGGCCTGCGCGGGATCAGGATCGGCGGGTCGGCGACGCAGGCAGAAGATGACCCCCGGTTCTATCGCACCGCCCTCAATTTCTTTCGGAACGATAGCGTGGAGACCAAGCGGTGCGTCGCGCAACGCCTGTTCGTTGGCGCGGGCAAAATCGCGCAGGTCGGCGCGGAAATCGTCGAGCGCGAAATCCGCTAACGTCACGCCTCCTCCGGCTTCCTCGAGATCGAAAACCTCATCCTTCAGGCGTTGCAGCTGCTCGTCGCGCCAACGCGCATCACCGTCCGCCTTGGCGCGCTTGTCCAGGATGTCGTCGTCGCCGGTTGCGGATAAATCGACCAGCTTCATTCGTGCTTCGACCCGACCCTTAAGGCGCAAATATTTGTTGAGTTCCTCGGTCGGCCAGAAATTGATCATGCGGATTTCATCATTAAGACTGCCGATGCGATCGATTCGTCCGAAGCGCTGAATGAGGCGCACGGGATTCCAATGAATGTCGACATTTACCAACAGATCTGCATCTTGCAGATTCTGTCCTTCTGAAATGCAGTCGGTGGCGACCAACAAATCGATCTCGCGGCTCTGGTCAGCCTTTTTCATGCTATAGCGCTGCTTTGCGCGTGGGGCGAAATTAACGAGAATATCCTGGAATTGCGCCTTCCCGAACGTTGCCTTGCAGTCGGACCCAGTGACCAAGGCCGCCTCTATTCCGCACTCGTTCGCGATGGGTAGTAGCTCCTCATAAATGTAGCGCGCAGTGTCGGTGAAAGCAGTGAACAGGATAATTTTGCGGTTTGCTTCCCCATTTCTGTTAATCGATGGACTGGCAGCTTTCGCGCGAACAATCTCTATTAGCTTGTCTAGTTTGTTGTCCCTCGTTGGTGTCACTTGTCGCGCTGCTTCAGCGAGCTCTACGATACGGTCTCGGTCGCGCAGAAGCGCCGCCTTCCAAGTTGGCCTATCGATATGAGCCAAACGGTATTTCAATGCTCCCCCTACTTCGAATGCCTCTTCCAGCTCCTCGTCGAGTTCATCATCATCAGTGATTTGAGCGCCGATTTCTGCGGCGGAATCGAATGCGTCGATTTCCGCAACGCGGCCGTCAATTCGCTCGACCATCCGGTCCATTGTAAGCCGGAACGAGCTGACTGAGCTTTCGAGCCGTTTAAGAAAACCCGACTTCATCATGGCAATCAGGTATTTTTCACGATTACCTTGGTCGAAATTTCCGCCTGTGTCGTAATGGTGGCGATGGTGCGTGAGGACGAAGGACAACGGGCTATATAGCGCCAACTCCAGTTGGCCGATGGCGTCATCAACCGCTTCGAAGGCCGGAAAGCCACCTTCGTTGTCGATACTGGCAAATACAGATTCGGGAGCGGCGCGGCGGGGAAAATGGCCGATCCGCTCCATCGATGAGGAATAGTGCCGTTCGACGTGTCCGCGCGAGCGCGCAATCGTGACTCCATCCAGCAGCCCGAACAGGCCGGGCGGAAGCGATGCCAGAAGCGCACCGGCATCGCGACTTTCTCCCTTGGTCCAGTCTGCGAACTTCTTCTGAGCGGTCCCGATCAGGGCTGAGAGGTTGGGAATCCCAAGATCGCCAAACCCAGCATTGTTATCTGCGGTAATGAGGTCAAGTTGGGACTTCAAGTCGCTCAGGTCGTTGTTGACCGGTGTAGCGGAGAGCAGCAAGACCTTGGTCTTCGGCCCAGCCTTGATGATGTCGTCCATCAACCGTTCGTATCGTGTTTTGCGCCCATTCCCGCTGCGGTTACGGGAAGCATTCCGGAAATTATGTGATTCATCGACAACGACGAGATCGTAGTTGCCCCACTCAATCCGCGACAAGTCGATATCACCGACTTTGCCGCGCTCCCGCGACAGATCCGTATGCGAAAGAACGGTATAGCCAAATCGATCCTCCCGTAGGGGGTTCAATTCGCTGTTGTTGGCGGCGAGATACTCGGTCCAGTTTTCGCGCAGTTTTTTGGGGCAAAGCACCAGCACATTTTTATTGCGTTTTTCAAACCACTTAATGACACCAAGTGCGGTGAAGGTTTTACCTAGGCCGACACTGTCAGCGAGAGTGCAGCCACCGTGTTTTTCCAGCTTCGATAGCACGGCACGAAGGCCGTCCCGCTGGAAATCGAACAATGTCTGCCAGATCGCTGTCTGCTCGAACGCCGTTTGTTCGAACAGTGCATCTTCTTCGGCCTGCTCATCCAGGTAATCTCCAAATATATGAAGAAGGGTTTTAAAGTACACGAACTCAGGAGCAGCATGGGCGTAGCTGGCTTCCAGCGCGCTCAGCACTTCATCCTTTACGTCGTCAGTCAGACCTTCGTCGGTCCACAGCTCATTGAACCATGCCAGAAGGTCTTCGCGATCGCGATCTCCATCAACTACCAGATTGAGTTCGATGTTTGGGTTTTTCCCCAGTCCAAGACCATTAACTGTAAAATTCGAGCTGCCAACCAAGGCATGTGCGCGTCGGCCATCGTCTACGTGGACTAGTTTACCGTGCAGCAAGCCAGAGCGCTTCACGGAGCGGATATCGACACGCTCCCGAATCCAGTTTGCGCAACGGAGCGCAACGGCGCGCTGTCGGATTTGCTCGGTAAGCTGCAATCCGGCCTCTGTGAAAGAGAACGCCGGCGGCACGAGTCTGGCGTTATCGGCGTCTTTCAGAAATCGTGGCTCGCCAAACAAGAAGCGCATATGCTCAACCCGGTCGAGCGTGGGGCGAAGCATTTCATATGCGAATGTCGTAAAATAGGCCGATACCACCGAGAGGTGGCTATCCGTTGTAGCACGTTCGGTGATGAACTGATGGACGGCTCCCCTGGTGCGGTTGTCCCTAATGCCTGATCTTGCTGTCACGCTGACCCCTCTTACTGTTCCACGTGATGCCCGACTGATCGAACGTTGAAAAGGCGTGACTCGGCTTTGGCCGAACCGACAGGTGCGCGCTCACTGAATTCATGATTTTCTCGGGCGCGAGAATTCGCAGCGCGGGCCAATATCATGAGGCGGCCATCGCCAACTCTGCCCCTCAGTCGATGCGGTGCGCGATTTCGGTTCCGCCCCATCTGCAAACAGCCGCGCAGGCGCTGTATCGACATGGCAGTTGCTCTATCCTGCCTGCCGGAGTTCATCACATCCGCCTCCAGCAAGGATTCTCTCCGTTCGTCCGTCTGAACACCTGCCGGCACATCAGAAGCTGCACACATCCATTCAATAGGCCTTGGAGACAAGGCCGGCTCTGTTGTACGCGCAGATGATGGAGGCCTGACAGTCATCACTTGAATTCCAGGGTGACGCTATATCGCTGCTGGAACGACACGAAAATCGCTATCAGATTCTTCGTTGTGGGATTGCCCTTCGGTCCCAGCATTCGCGTCAAACTCTTCTCTGGAATGCCGACGGAATCCGCACAGACAGCGTAGCCGCCGGTTTGCTTTATGAGGTCGCGGAGGGTGGATTTTGCCTCCTCAAACTCTGCTTGAAAAAGTTGATTCGCAGCCACCGCCAAGCTCAATCGAACAAATCCTTTCTCCCAGATTTTCCGCCTTTTCTGATACCTCTGGTATGCTGCTACCCCCTTGCCCATAGACTCTCCTATGTTACCATCCTCGGCGCGATCGAATTCAGAGCTGCTGCGGAACCATCCGGCAAGCCATTGGAATTATATCGACACCCTTTCAACGAAGGTAACATAAATGTTCTGTGGATAACTCTGCCGAACGCCATTTCGACCACGCATTTTGCGCGAAAAACCCTTGGATGTGATGCGGGAAAACGATATCAAAAATCCATGTCCGCGGCCGCGCAAACCCTGCCTGAAGATCCTGCAGAATTGCAGCGTCTGGTGCGGATGCTGCAGGCGCAACTCGCCGAAAATCCTGCCGGGAAAATTCGTGACGACGGTTTTCAAATCGGGCGCGGCGGGCAGATGGAATCGCTCCCCGATGATGACGAAGATGATCTTCGGCAACAGGCTTTCGCGAACGAAATTGACACGCTTCGCGACGAGCTCGAGCGGACAAAGGGGGAGCGCGACGAGGCGCTTCAGAAACTGAAAGCCGCCAAGGCGGGCCTGATGCTGAAGATCCTTGAGCTCGAGAAGATTAAGGCCGAGATCGCCAAACTTCGTCGGATGAAATTCGGGCAATCGTCTGAGCGTTTCGATGCCCAGCTGGCACAGCTCGAGCTTTCTCTGGAGGACATGGAGGCCGATCTCAGCGAGGATATCGCCGGAGACTCTGCCGCCATAGCCGTGGTCGAGGCTGAGAGGGCAAAGCGCGAAAAGAGGATCGCAAAGCGTCAGAAAATTCCACCGAATTTTCCGCGCGAGACGATCAGCATTCCGGCCCCTGACAGCGACAATTGTGGTGAATGCGGCGGGTCTATGGGCCTGCTGGGCACCGACATCACGGAAGTGCTGGACTTTGTGCCGGCGCAATGGATCGTCAAATCCTACGAGCGGCCGAAGTTCGCTTGTAAGGCTTGCGATCATATCAGTCAGGCGCCGGCGCCAGGTTTGCCAGTGCCGCGCGGTAAGGCCGGAGCGGGGCTCCTGGCACACGTCGCAATCTCGAAGTATTGCGATCACCTTCCTTTGTATCGCCAGGCAGAAATCTATGCTCGCCAGGGCCTTGATCTCAGCCGCTCGACGATGTCGGACTGGATCGGTCATTGCGCGTGGCTGCTGCAGCCATTGGCAGATTTGATTGCTCGGCATGTGTTCGCCGGCGCAAAGATTCACACGGACGATACACCGGTGCAAACGCTGGTTCCCGGTCGTGGGAAAACCAAACAGGGGCGCCTGTGGGTATATGTTCGGCACGACCGGAACTGGCAGCCGACAGGGACAGCAAATGATCCGCCGGCTGCGATATATTATTACTCGCCTGATCGAAAAGGCGAGCGCCCACGAAGTCATCTCGCGAATTTTAGCGGATTTCTGCAGGCCGATGGCTATGCCGGCTATGATCAGCTGTATCGAGACGGAACCACCGCAGGCGAGATAGTGGAAGTTGCGTGTTGGGCACATGCTCGACGCAAGATCTATGACGTCTGGAAACAACGGCAGTCTCCGACAGCAGCCGCAGGCTTGGCAATCGTAAAGAACATCTACGCATTAGAAGCCGAGTTGCGCGGGCAGCCGGTCCATGTTCGGACGGCGGGACGCATTGCAGTTCGTCACGAAGTCGAGAGATTTTTCGAGTGGGCGGACCAGGTGCTGCGCGGCCTTTCGAACCACGACAGCTTGGCACAAGCAATCCGCTATGCGGTAGCACGCCGTCGCGCGCTGAGCGTGTTTCTCGACGATGGTCGCCTCGAGGCCGACAACAACCGTGCGGAGAACAGTCTTCGCCGGGTTGCCCTTGGCCGTAAGAACTGGATGTTCGCCGGATCTGACAAGGGTGGAGACCGTGCAGCGCTCTTCTACACGTTGTTCGAAACGGCAAAGCTCAACGATATCGACCCGTTTGCGTGGTTGCGGGATGTGCTGACACGGATCGGTGAAGGCCATCCGGTGAACCGCCTGGAAGAACTGCTGCCGTGGAATTGGTCGGACTCGCTGGCACGACCAATCCCAGTCGCCTCGGTTGAGGATGACCACGCTTAGATCAGTGTGGGCCGACGCGCTGGTGAAGGCGACACGGTGCGTCGCCAATCCATTCCTTCGATCAGCGTTGCCAGCTGGCCTGGGGTGAGGACTTGATAGCCGTCGACAAGTGGTGGCCATACGAAGCGGCCATGCTCCAGACGCTTGGCGTAGAGGCACATGCCGGATCCATCCCAATACAGCGCCTTGAGATACGATCCTGTTTTGCCGCGAAAGAGAAAAAGATGCCCGCTGAACGGGTCTTGGGCCAGCAATTGCTTGGCGATCGCGGCCAACCCATCAAAGCCTTTGCGCATATCTACCGGCCTCGAAGTGAGGAAAACACGCGTTCCGGGCGCGATAGTTAGCATTGGCGATGGCGCAATGCGTTGATGACACCAACCAACGCCAGCTCGGAGACTTCCCCGCGAACCGTGAGGCACTCTCCGCCAGGGAAGGATATCTCTATGCAACCGTTCGCTGCCAAATGCGCAACCCCGATCGGTTGACTTTCTCGGGGCATCGGTGCGGCCGCTGGTGGGAGGGGGAGGTTTTCGACCGTCCCAAAGTCGATAAAGGTAGCTGCCGTACGTTCGGCGGCGCTATCACGCAGCTGTTTTCGCCATTTGTGGATCAGGCTCGGAGAAATATCATTGCGGCGGGCGACCTCCTCGATAATCGCGCCGGGCATTTCACATTCCGCAAGAATGCGGGCCCGATCGGAATAGCTCCAACGCCGGTAGCGCTCTGCGCGGGTTATGATCTCGATCTGTGACATGAGCTCTCCTTTGAGCGGCTCAAAAGACACGCTCAAAGCAGGCTGGTCACATAGCAGGGAAATCCGCACAACACGGGTCAGACCGGACGCTTACGCTAATGCGGCAGGACGTGCTGGCACGGTTCGCGGTGATCGACCGGTATGACAACGAACTGGACGCGAAGATTGCCGAGACCGTTTACGCCCAGCTCATGCTCCAGGCCGGCTATCGGCTGTACAACCTGTGGCCCAGTCAGAGCCTACTTCTAACTGTAAACCAGCTCGACAGGGCCATTGCCGGAATAAGGCGTCGCGCCGGAACGGGTTCGGTGAGCAGGAAAATGTCAGAACAGCAAGCAAACCAAGCAGTCACTGCCAAGGAACGGTCACGCCGCCAGACTGAAGCCCGAGATTGATCGTCCTTTCAGGTCCAAGTAGGAGATTCCAGCCATGAGTTTGCAAACCCAAGCCGTCGTTAGCGGACATCTGTCGGTCGAAGACATCTGTCGTCGCCTTCGGGAAAATTATGGCGCTCGGAGCATTGTTGCGCGCCCCGGTCGTCATTCCGACTATTGGACTATCGAGTTCGTCGATCATGACAGCTCATTGCACACGCTGCACGCCTTCCTGAACTCCTGGGCGGCTGACGACTATGCTGAGCTCGGCGCAGGTGCCAGCACATTGTTGTCAACTGAATTCACGCCTCGCAGCCTGGAGATAGCGGATGCGGTAATAGGCGGATCCAAGGGCTGGAAAAGGCGAATTGAGGCGGACAAATGGACGGTGGCGGACTAATCTCACTTCGATCATTGCAGCGAGCACGTCCCATTTGCTTCAATGGTGATATAAAATTCTTGCGGGGTAAAACTGCTGGCCGAAGAATCGGAGCCGGCTAACCGAGTACGCCTCACTAGGTCCACGCCAGCGCCACAGACCAACTACGTCTTCCATGCGCCCAACAACATGAAGAATTGCGCCTGAGGCGATTGTCAAGGTTATGACGGCAACTGATAAGGCCAATGTCGCAGTGCCCACCATTGATACCAACAAGCAGCCGAGAATCGCCGGGATCAATCCGATGATTTTAAAGGCAAGCACTTGATAGGCGGAAACAGGGTCTAGTGACCGGATCAGTTCTTGCGGCAGTCCATCCGAGACTGGAAAGTGCACACCTAGAGCAGTTTCGAACTGCTTAGCATTATCGCGAAGGAACTGTCGATATGGATTATGAGACATCAGACCGACTCCGAGAAAACCTGCTTAAGTAAGGGTAAGGCTTGTGCTGCGTTTGCTCCATCAGAATCCAGCAGATTCATGACAACAGCCACTGCTCGAACGAGTTTCGGAGCAGTCACCAGTTCATCGCGAGCTTCGAAAAAGTTAAAGGCAAACTCTACGCTGGCTGCAACGCGATTTAGCTCGTCCTCACTTGGGCGCTGTTGGCCAAGAAGTAGCCAGTTCGCATCGACACTGAATCTTTCGCAGATTTGTCTCACCAAGCTCGTTGGAGGGTCGAACGCCCCTCGCTCATAATTTTTGTATGAGCTGCTGGGGACCTCGAGCAGCTGTGCAAAATCGACTTGGTTCAGCCCCTGCGCCGATCGCACTTGCGCCATCCTCTTCCCGATCGACATGTCGATTGACCTTTAGACTCATATGTTATACCAATAGATCGTTCATGGGCATATATATTCGCCCTTTGGCGATTCTATACACCTGTTGCCCCATTTGTCCAAGGAGTGATCGATGGTTGAGTTAGAAAGCCCACGTGCACTGGCCACTCGGCTAGGTTGGACGGAGCGCAGGATACGAACTCTCATTGCCAACCGGCTCATTCGCCACGTTAGGGTGGGGAACAGCATATTCGTCCCACATGGCGCAATCGAGGAGTTTATTGACCGGAACACCGTTGTCCCCATTGATGAACCGGCAAGGTAGAGATGAGCTCTCATCCCACTCAACAGCCTGATCCGATGCTCATAGAGTTGGTGAAGGCTCTGGCCCGGTCCAGCGCCGCGCGAGATACCGTCCATAACCGTCAAAAGGATCGTCAAGGTGCGCACTGTCCTCTACGCCCGGTTCAGCTCCACACTCCAGAATAGCCGCTCGATCGTTGACCAAATCGAGTTGCTCAAGGACAGGTGTCATCGCGAAAACTGGGAGGTCATTGACGTCTTCACCGATCACGCTATCAGCGGAGCGGCTGGCATCGATGAAAATGCGCGACCGGGCCTAAACGCATTACTTGATTTGGTCGAGGGAGGCGGCATTGACCAGGTCTTAGCTGAGTCTACGGATCGTTTGGCGCGGCACCAGGGTGACGCCTTTACAATTCGCGAACGGATTACTTACGCCGGCGCACGCCTGTTTACGTTATCCGATGGCGAAGTCACTGAAATCACATCAGCATTTAAGGGCTTGATGGATGCCCAGTTTCGCAAAGAATTAGGTAGCAAGATAAAGCGAGGCCAGCGCGGTGCAGTGAGGTCTGGTCGAGCACCCGCAGGCATTGCCTTCGGCTACTGTCGGGCAAACAAGCTCGACGCAAACGGAAACCTGATCAGAGGACTGCGCGAAATTGATCAAGAGCAGGCCGAAATCGTACGCAGGATTTTCCGAGAGTATGCGGCCGACATAAGTCCGCGTCAGATCGCTGAGCGGCTCAATCTTGAAGCTATTCCTGGGCCGGGAGGTCGTCCTTGGCGCGCCAGCACAATCTATGGTGATCGCCAGCGGAGGAACGGAATGCTGCAGAACGCCCTCTACAATGGCGTTCTTGTGCACAATCGCACGACCAAAGTCGCCGACCCCCGAACACGCAAGGTACGCATCCGCCCAAATCCGGAGAGCCAGTGGATCAGCGCACCCGTTCCAAGCTTGAAAATAGTGCCGGATGAACTGTGGCTCGCAGTTCAGTCGCGGCGACAGCGCATTCTTGGCGTACCTTTCCGACAACAAAGGCGTCCCAGACATCTGCTATCGGGCCTTTGCCAGTGTCACGTTTGTGGTGGCTCGTGGACGATTATTGGACTTAACCGGTGGGGCTGCGCCAACCGACGGAACGGTGGCGGATGCGCCAACAATCGGACCATTGGGACTGCTCAACTTGAAAGTCGGGTGCTGGAGGGCTTGCAGGAGCGCATGCTTAATCCCGAATTGGTGAGCATCTTTGTCCGGGAGTACCATGAAGAATATGTTCGCAGGTCTGCCGATAGCGCGCGGCGGCGAGGGCGGACAAGCAAGCGCCACGAAGAGGCTGTGGCCAAAGTGAATAGATTAGTGGAGGCAATAGCCAATGGCGCAGATGAATTCGTGGAGATCAAAGGTGTTTTGGCCGCCGCCAGAACGGAACGAGATCGGCTGTATGCCGAATTGCTCGAATTGGATGCCGTTCCGGTTGTCGTGCTTCATCCTGGCGTGGCGGATGAATACCGCAAGCAGGTCCGCAAGCTTACCAGCGCCCTGACCCGAGATGAAGAAACGCGCATCCAAACGGCACCCATCCTCCGACGACTGATTGACCGGGTGACAATCAACCCAAGCAGCAGGCCTCGGGGCGTCGAAATCGAAGTTTCCGGACGACTTGCCTCAATCCTCGCCCTTGCCACTGGTAAGGAAGTGCCATCATCAATGTATGCTGGTGGTGGAGCGGGTGAAGGGAATCGAACCCTCGTATTCAGCTTGGGAAGCTGCTGCTCTACCATTGAGCTACACCCGCATCACCAAACCGCGTTTGGAGGCCGCGCAACTGCCAGTTGCCGCGCGCCGGGTCAACCATCTGTGGACAACTGATGACAGGCGCTTGCGCTGCACCAGATATGGTATCAAGAGTGGCATCAAGGACAAGAGTTTGTGATGCTCAGGCTTTGCCTGGTATCCATATGCCGGGGTGGCCGCCACCCAGCCGGCGGGCAGGAGCGCGATACATATGAACCAGTCGGCAATGGGGTTCGAAGCCAGGCGGCAATGGCCGCTATGGGCGCTTGCCGCCGTTTGCCTGCTGTGGCTGCTGCTGTCCATCGCCGCCGGTTTCAATGTCGGTGCCGAGCTGGTGCCAGGGCAGTCGCGGCTGGCGGCCAGCGCCATCCTGATCTTCCCACCGCTGATCGTGCTGCTGCTGCTGTTGGCCTTCATTCCCTTGGGTCGACGGTCGCTGGACATCGAGGAGGTGGAGACCCGCGTCGACCAGGCGATCCGTTCCACCGCCGATCTGGAGGAGCAGCTGCAGCGGATAGACGGATCGCTGGCGGATTGCCTGGACAAGGTGGAGCGGATGCGCGCCGCCGCTGCACCGGAAGGCGAAGGGCTGGCGGCTACCGCGCTGTCGCTGGAAGTGGCGGCCGGAACGATGGCCCTGTCTTCGGCGGACATGGGGAAATCGGCCGCCTCCTTGCTGGAGCTGGTGCCGGGATTGACGGCGCAGGCGCATGAAGCGGAAGCTGCCCTGCGGATCGCCGGGAGTGAGGCGCGCAGGCACCTGGAGACGATCGAGGCGTCGCTGTCGCAGGTGGCATCGCATGGGCGCGATGCCGGGCGCGAGGCCGAAGCCATGGTGACCTCGATGCAGAACCTGATCGCACAGATCGACCAGACTTCGGCGGAAACCACCAAGTCCATCGCCAACCGCGCCTATACGCTGGATGCGGCCGTGACGGGCGTGCTGGAGCGTTCGGCGCAGGCCTTCAGCTCCATCGGCGATACGTTGACGGCGCAATCGCAAAGTGTGGCGCAGATGGTGGAAGGCGCCCGATCGGAGCTGGATGGCTTTGGCAGCGAGGGAACGCGGCTGATCGGCCAGCGGCTGGACGTGCTGCTGGGGGCGGCGGGCAAGCTGAAGCAGCAGTTCCACGAGCAGCAGCTGGCGAGCCAGCAGCTGCACGAGGCAGCGGGTGCAGGCATTTCTGCCGTCGAGGCGCGGTTGGCGGCGCTACGGGAATCGCAGTCGGCAGCTTCGGCGGCGCTGGTGGCGCAGGCGGATGCTAGCGCGCAGGCCTTTGAGGTCCAGCTCGCCTCTCTGGGTGAACGGCAGCGGGTGGCCGAGGCGGAGCAGCAGGAGCGGATGGCGCTCAGCCTGGAAGCGATGGAGCGGCAACTGCTGGCGCTGGGCTCGCACCAGCAGGAACAGTCTGCCCGGATGCAGCAGGCGATGGCGGATGCCATGACCGATCTGGAGAGCCGCCTGGAAACGCTGAAGGGCCGCCAGCAGGCGATGGGCGCCGAGATAGAAGCCGGTGTGAGCGAGATGGTGGCCGCTGTGGAAGGCCGGCTGGATACGCTACGGCTGCGGCAGGCAGAGGTTCGCGCCGAGCTGGAGGCCGAGGTTGCAGGCGGCATCTCGAGCGTGGAGCAGCGGTTGGCAGAGCTGCGCGCCCGGCAGCAGGAACTGGGTCGCGCCATGCAGGAGGATGCCGCCGCCGGGCTGGCCGAAGTGGCGGCAAAGTTTGCCGAACTGGAGCAGCAGGCGGGCAGCAGCCAGCGGGCGACCTCGGAGACGATAGCGCAGGCGCTGGAGGAAGTGGCCGGCCTTGGCAGCGCCTTGCATACACGGCACGAGGTCGCTGTTTCCCTGGCGCAGGAAATCGCCGGGCTGATGCCTTCGTTCGACAGCTTCGCGGATCGCGCCAATGTGCGGATTCCCGAGCTGGCGGGCGGATTGGAGCAGATTTCCGATCGTGGACGCGCCTTGGTGGGACAACTGGACAGCCTGGCTGACCGGATCGAGAGCCAGGCAGCCTTGTTGCGCGACAGTGCTGCCGCTTTCGAGCGGGATCATGGCGCAGTGGTGGGATTGTCGGAGACGCTGGCCGGCAAATTCGACGCAGCGCGGGCGACCGTGAACGAAATTCATGAAGCGACGGAGCAGGCGGCGATCGCGGCGGCCTCGCGGATGGTCGAGAATGTGATGCAGGTGCGCCAGGCCGTGAACGCGACCTCTGGAGAGATCGACAGCCTGCTTTCCTCGGTGGTGGCCGAGGCCGAGCACAAGCTGGACGAATTCGCCACGACCAAGGCGGAAGCGGCGTTCGGTGCCCCGATCCGGTTGCAGATCGCAGCGCTGGAGGATGCCTCGGTAAAGGCCGCCGATGCCGCCACGGGCGCTTCCGAGCGGCTGACGAACCGGCTGATCGATCTGATGCGGGTGATCGCCGATACGGAATCGCGGATCGATGAAGTCGATACGCGGATGGACGTGCGGGCGCGCGATACGCTGGCGGCGCGCTCGATGCGGCTGGTGGAGAGCCTGAACAGCGCCTCTGTGGATGTGGCCAAGCTGTTGGCCGTGGATGTGGGCGAGGATGCCTGGGCGCGCTATCTGCAGGGCGACCGAAGCCTGTTTGCGCGCGCTACGGTGAAATTGGCAGACAAGGAAATGGCACGGCGGATTGCCCGCCACTATGCCCACGACGGCGAGTTCGAGGCGGAAGCGACGCGCTATCTGGATCAGTTCGAGACTTTGGTGAAGCGGGTGTTGAAGGATCCGGACGGCGAGAGCTTTGCGCTGGTGCTGCTCTCTTCGGACATCGGCAAGCTCTATGTGCTGATTGCGCAGTCCATTGGCCGGACGCTGCCGCGCGAGGAAGCTGCCTGAGGTTTCAGGCGTTCAGGCGATGAGCGGCCAGCTGCGCCACGCCCACCAGAAGGCGCCGCCGGCTATGGCGATGGCATAGGGCAGCGGGGCGTTGGGACGAAGCGGCCCGGGCATTGATTCCGGGGCAGCGCCGGCCCGGGCGAAGGCTGCGCGACCGGCGAGGAGTGCAATGGCGAGAAGACCGCCCGCAACCGTGACGCCGGCGAGATAGGCGGGCAGGCCGAACAGGCCGGTCCAGGCGGCGGTGGCGACGAGGAGCTTGATGTCTCCGCCGCCCATCCAGCCGGCGGCGAACAGCCCGAGGCCGACGGCGAACATCAGGGCGAAGCCAGCGGCGTGCCAGCCCCAGGCGAAACCCGGCTGGGTGAAACCGAAGGCGACCGCAAGGACGATGATGGCGATGGAGATGGAGTCCGGAATCTCGAACCGGTGCAGATCGGTGGCGCAGGCGGCGAGCAGCAGCAGGCCGGTGGCCACGATGAGCAGGAGAGGCAGTGTCATTTGCTGGGAGCTGTCCTTGCAGGCTCCGTCAGTTCCGGGGCCACATGTTTCAGATAGGCGAGGTTTGCGGTCGCCGTCTTGTCAAACTTCGTGTTCATTTCGATCGCGCGGCTGAAATAGCTTTCGGCGAGGCGGTGATCGCCCCGGAGCATGGCAGCAACGCCGACGGTGTTGAGGTCACGCGCCAGATCCTCGCGGGTGGCGCCGTCGAACGCCTCGGCGTAGCGGCCCTGCAGACCTCGCGCGAGGCGGAGGTTCGTGGCTGCCGCCTCCATGCCGGGCTGGATCGCGAGTGCGGCCATGAAATCCGCCTCGGCCTCCGGGTTGCGGCCCTGCAGAAGGCGCGAATAGCCGCGATTGTTGAGCAGGGTCGCCGATTTCGGATCTGCGGCGAGGCCTTGGGCATAGCTTGCCTCGGCCGACTTCCAGTCGCCGCGCCGATCGGCGAGGACGCCACGGGCGGACCAGCCGCGCACCATCGATGGATCGAGCGCCAGTGCTTCTGCCAGCAGGGTGTCGGCCTGGTTGGGATGGCCCGCGTTCAGCAGGGCGATGGAGCGCCCGACCTTGGCACGCGCGGCGACCGCTGCATCGGCTTCAAGCTTTTGAAAGGCGGTCTGCGCTTCGTCGAGCGCGCCGGCAGCGAGCAGCAGTTCGGCCTTGCGGAGTTCCAGTTCGGGGCCGGGATTTCGGGCTTCGGCGGCACGGATCAGCTCGACTGCGGATTTCAGCCGCCTCTCTGCGATGGCGGAGTCTATGAAGCCAAGGGTGAGGTTTGCGGCAGCTGAGGTAACGGCTGTCTGCGCTGCGAGCGGCGGCGTCAGCGACAGGGCGGAGAATGCGGCGAGCAGCGGCAGGGCCGCGGCGACGATGCGGTTCACGCGTTCCGCACCCGGGCGATCAGCGCCTCGAGCCTGGCCACCTGCTCGGCAACTTGCGCCGGCGCCAGTTCCTCGCGCCCGTGCAGGCGGTCGGCGAAGCCGTTGAGGCGGCTGTTGTCGCTGTTGAAGGGGTCGGCGAATTCGCGCTTGCGAAGGCCCGGATCCACCGGTTCGGCAGCGACGGCCCGCGCGCGTGCGACCGGGCGCGGGACGGCAAGGCCGGTGGACAGCAGCGCGAGATGCGCCTGGCGACGTTCGCCCACATCGGTTTCCCGCCCGCGCGACGGGACGAAATCGAGGAAATGGCTGGCCTGCCAGTCGAGCGGGTCGCCGCCGGGCGCCGCAAAGGCCACAGCCGCCAGTTCGGCGCCTGCCGATGTGGCGGGCGACACCCGCATCTGCCGGCTGGCTAGCGCCCGCTGGACCTGCGCCATCGCCTCGGGAAGAGGAATGGGAGCAGCGGCGGCGGCAGCGGCGAGCGCCTCGGCCTGGCGGGCCTCGAGCGCAGCCTGATCTGCCGCGATTGCTGCATACTCCCGCGCTGCGATGCGGGCATCCTCGCGCGGGGTGAGGCTGGCGAGCGCCACCGTTGCGGCGGCTGCCTCTGGCGAGAGATCTGCCGACAGGGTGGGAGAAATGGCGGGGGTGCCGGCCTGCGGACGGGTGGAGGCGACAGCCGTCTGCACCGCGCCTGGCCTGCCCCTGGGCGCCGCGTCGAGGACGAGGCGCTGCTCATGGGCGTTGGTGCGAACGATCCGGGCGCTGCCGCTGGCTTCTTCCGGGGCGGATACAGAGACTGCCGGCGCGATTGCTGCCCGCGCACGCTGCTGCTCGATACGGGCAAGTGTGCGCAGGCTTGCGGCCTGCACCTGTTCGTCGTCGGAAGCGGCGGCCAGCGTGAGGAAGCGCACGGCCTCCTGCGGCTTTTTCTGCAGATAGAGCGAGAGACCGTAGTTGTAGAGCAGGGTCGGCGAGGCGGGATCGATACCGAGCGCCATTTCATAGTGGGTGCGGCTGTCCTCGAACCGGCCAAGACGGTCGTAGCAGACAGCGAGGCCGTTCAGCGTTTCGACCGAATCCGGATCCTGCAGCAGCGCCTGCCGGTAGCTGCGCAGGGCTTCCACCGGCTTGTTGAGGCCGAGCAGGGCCTTGCCCTGCGCGCGGGCTGCCTCCGCCGTCGCCGTGGCGACAGGGTCAGGCCCGACCGCCCGCATGCCCTCGGGCGCGGTAGTGCGCGCATCGGCACCGCCGGCCGCCGCCAGGGCGGCCCCGAAGGCGAGGGGCGCCATCGCGCCGAGAGGGAGCGTCTGGCGCATCAATCGTTGAACATCGTATCCCGGAGCGAGATGGAGGCCGGCAGGGCCAGCACGCCGATCATCGTCGGAAGCAGGAAGAGCACCATCGGGATCGACAGGATGACCGGCAGGCGGTGGGCCTTTTCCTCGGCGCGCATGCGGCGGGACTCGCGCATTTCACCGGCGTAGATCTTGAGCGCCGTGCCGATGCTGGCGCCGAGCTTGTCGGACTGGACGACAAGCGTTGCGAAGGACTGGATTTCCGGAACGCCGCTCTTGCGGGCCATGTTCTTCAGAGCTTCGGCGCGCGGGCGGCCGGCACGCAGTTCCAGCGAGACGGTGGCGAACAGTTCGGCAAGGCGCGGGTGCAGGTTGACGATTTCCTGGCCGACGCGTGCGAAGCAGGCATCGATGCCGAGGCCTGCTTCCACGCATACAAGCATGAGATCGAGAGCATCGGGGAACCCGTCGAGGATTTCCTTCATCCGCGCTTCGGCGCGGTTGCTGACGAACATATTGGGCAGATAGAGGCCGGCGGCGGCCGAGCCGACGAGCGCCATGTAGAGCTTTGTCGCGGAAAGGGAGGCGCCGCCCAGCGTGATGACCGCGTAGGAAATGATGGGCAGCAACAGCGTGAGCGACGTGCGGATCAGCACGAAGGCGCGGACTGCGTAGGGCTGATTATAGCCGGCGAGCGACAGCCGCTCTTTCAGGATCGGCGCCTTGTCGTCGTCCAGCGAAAGCCCGTGGCTTTCGATGGTGTGGATGAGCTTGCCCCAGAGCGTGCTGTTGCTGTCGGACCGGAGCGTCGGGATGCCGTTGCTGTTGACCGGGGTGTTGGCGGAAGGCGCGGATGACAACCGCTGGGCAAGGTTGACCTTCTTTTCGAACATCGGCGCAATCGCCAGGACGCCGAGAACCACGGCCCCGAATATGAGCCCCAGGATAAGGTAGGTGACCATGTCTGCATTCATCGGGCTAGACCTTCAGATCGACCATCTTGCGGATCATGAAGATCCCGATTCCGTACCATGCGAAAATTCCGATCAGGCCGGGCATGAACCAGCGGTCCTCGACGACATCGAGGAAAAAGCTCGGCTGGGTGGCGAAGACGAAGGCGAAGGTGCAGACCGGCAGCACCGACAGCACGATGGCGGTCATCTTGCCTTCGGAGGCAAGGGCGCGGACCTTCAGCACCATCGAGTTGCGGTCGCGGATGACGCGGGAAAGGCCATCGAGGATGTCGGCGAGGTTGCCGCCGGTTTCCGCCTGGATGGCGACGCAGACGGAGAACATCTGCACATCCGTCGTCTGCGCCCGCTTGGCGAGGTTGTTGAGCGCGTCGCGCAGATCATAGCCGTAGCTGACCTCGGCGATGACCATGGCGAATTCCGAGCCGATCGGGTCCGGCATTTCCTCTACCAGCAGATCGAGGGCGCTGGTGACGGGGTGGCCGGCGCGCAGGCCGCGCACGAAGATGTCGAGGGCGACCGGGAATTGCTCGTCGAACTTCTTCATCCGCTGCGATGCCTTGCGGTCGATGAAGGCGAGCGGGATGATGATGCCGATCCCCACCGCGAAGGCGATGATGAGCAGGAAGGTGGCTGCGGAGTTCAGCATGTCGACAAAGCCGAGCAGCACGGGAGTCGCGATTGCGATGCCCAGTGTCGCCACGCCCATCAGCGTAAGGAAGCGTTCCGGCGTGATCCTGAGGCCGGCCTGCGTGAGCTTGGTGTCGAGCTTTGCCACTATGCCGGCGAGGAAACTGTCGCCCGGGGCGCTGTTGCCCCGCTTCAGCGAGGCCTGGACTTCCTCGGCCATGCTGCCCGACTTCAGGTTGGTCAGGCGGCGCCCGACGCGGTTCTTGGGGGCATGGACGTCGCGGTAATAGTACCAGGCGCCTTCGACCAGCAGAACGACGCCGAAGAACAGCAGGATGAGCAGCAGCGTGGCGCTTTCGGGCATCATGCTGCGGAATCCAGCCGGCGATAGGGATCGAACAGGTTCGGCGGCAGATGGATGCCGCGGGCGCCGAGATACTCCATGAACTTCGGCCGGATGCCCGTGGGCTTCAGCTCGGCGATGACATTGCCCTGGGCGTCAATGCCCTGGCGATCAAAGCGGAAGATTTCCTGCAGCAGCACGGTTTCGCCTTCCATGCCCGTCACTTCGGCGACCGAGGTAAGGCGGCGCTTGCCATCGGAGAGACGTTCGAGCTGGATGACGACCTGGATGGCGGAAGCGATCTGGGCGCGGGCTGCCTTCGGGCTGATTTCGAGACCGGACATGCCGATCATCTGCTCCAGACGGGAAAGGGAATCGCGCGGGGTGTTGGCGTGGATAGTCGTCATCGAGCCGTCGTGGCCGGTGTTCATGGCCTGCAGCATGTCGAAGGCTTCACCACCGCGGCACTCGCCGAGAACGATACGATCCGGACGCATACGCAGCGAGTTCTTGACCAGATCGCGCTGGTTGATTTCGCCGCGGCCCTCCATGTTGGCGGGGCGGGTTTCCAGGCGGATGACGTGCCGCTGCTGCAGCTGGAGTTCCGCCGAATCCTCGATGGTGACGATACGTTCGTGCGTGCCGATCGAGGCCGACATGGCGTTCAGCATCGTTGTCTTGCCCGAGCCGGTACCGCCGGAGATGAGGACGTTGCGGCGTCCCTTGACGACGGCGCGGAGGACTTCGGCGCAGGCCTCCGGCATGGCGCCGATGCTGACCAGTTTCTCCATGTTGATCGGCGTCTTGGCGAACTTCCGGATTGTCAGGATAGGGCCATCGACCGCGAGCGGCGGGATGATCGCGTTGACGCGGCTGCCATCGGGGAGGCGGGCATCGACCATCGGCGAGGATTCGTCGATGCGACGGCCCATGCCCGACACGATCTTCTGGATAATGCGCAACAGGTGGCGGTTGTCGGCGAACTTGGCCTTGGTTTCCTCGATGCGGCCGGCGCGTTCGATGAAGACGATATAGGCGGTGTTCACCATGACTTCGGTGATGCTTGGATCTTTGAGCAGCGGCTCGAGCGGCCCGAGGCCGAGGAGCTCGTCGAGGATGTCCTCCACCAGCTGCTTGCGCTCTGCGAGGTTGAGCGCGTGGTTCATCTCCTTCAGCATGTCGGCGACGATGTCGCCGATGTCGCGGCCGACCTGTTCGCGCGTCATGCTTTCGAGCGCGGCCAGATTGATGCGATCGAGGAGATTCTGGTGCAGTTCGACCTTGAGGTCGGTCTTCTGGTCCAGACGGGAGGTCTCGGCGGCAGGGGCGGCCTTTACCGCCGGCACCGATTTGGCGGCGGGGGCAGCCGCCGTGGCATCGGCAGCGGACGCCGGCTTTGCCTCGGCGGCGGTCTTGACGGGCTTGCGACCGGGCCAGATCATTCCGCCGCTCATGCGATGGCTCCTTCAGCCGCGAGCATGGTGCCCAGCCCGTCGCGCAGGGAGCGCAGGTCCTTCACCACCTTGGCATTGCCGCGAATGGACTTCAGCGGGCGCCCCTCGTCGTTGGCGGAGCTGACGGTCGGATAGTCGTTGCTGATAAGGTAATCGATCTTGCGGCCGAGCACAGTTTCGGTTTCGCGCGTATCGACCTTGCCGAACAGCTTGGCCGGGGCCCGGTTGGCGATGACGCGAAGCTTCGGAAGCATGCCGTTGGCGTCCACCAGCTCGATCTGGCGTCGGGCATGATAGATGCCGGGGACGCTCATGTTCGTGACCAGACAGATGGCGTCGGCGCGCTGGAGTACCCGTACCGTCCATTCCGTCCAGACGGTGGGCAGATCGACAATCAGCACATCATAGGCCTGTACCGCGACGCGGAAGATCTGATCGATCGAATCGATGCTGATCGAGTCGATCGGCGTCAGGTCCGTGGGGCTGGCGATGACATCGAGCCCGGAGCTGTGCTTTGCCGCCATCGACTGCATGAGCTCCGCGTCGAGACGTTCGGCGTCTTCCAGCAGGTTGGCCATGTTCATTCCGGGGCGGACGTCCAGGAACAGGGCGGCACTGCCGAACTGCACATCCAGATCGAACAGCGCAACGCGGGCATCCTCTGCCCAGAGTATGCCCATCTGCGTGGCAATGGACGTGGTGCCGACGCCGCCCATGGCGCCGACGACGGCGATGACCTTGCCGTGCCGACGCGCAGCCGGCGCGGAACGCGACGCCGGACGGGCCGGGCGGCGCGCCGGCTCGATCGCCTGCTTCAGGTCCTCCGTCGAGAAGGGAAGCGGGATTGCATCCAGTGCCCCGGTCTTCAGGAGTGTGCGGGCGTGGGCGAGGGTGAGTCCCTCCACCGCCGCGACGACCGGACAATCCGGCGCCTGATGCACCAGCCTGTCGAACGCCTCCATTTCGGAGGGAACGGCGGGATTGAGCTCCACCACCAGCGCGTCCGCCTCGTCCAGCAGTGCGGCGTTGTCCGCGAGCGTCGAGATCTGGGCGAGTTGCTCGTGCAGGGCGATGCCTGCATCGGCGAGCTGGCCGGCTTCCGGAGCGCGTCCGAGTGTCTTGGGGACGAAGACCACCCGCTGCAGGCCTTCCGCGGGCCGCGCGGGTTCCCGGCGCTTGGGATTGGACGTGTTCATGGCCCCCGTCTCCGGACCATCGCCCTGCCCCTGGCCGATATGGTCGCTGAGCATCTTATTTCCCGCCACTTGAGCGGGATGACGAGACGTCTCCGGATGCGCTGGCGCCGCCCTGCTGGCCTACTTCCGAGCGGCCATCGATGGTGACGAGCGGACGGATCTTGTCGTTCATGTAGCGGCTGACGGCGGCGGCGCTGCGCTGTCCGCTGCCGCCTTCCATCAGCGTGCCCTGATAGCGGGGGTTCATATCGACGACCTGGGTTTCGATATTCTGTTTCACCGTGCAACCAAACTCCGGATCGGAGCTGGCAACGCCGGGAGTACCGGGCATCGCGACCAGTGCGATCAGCGTGGAAGCTGCAATCGCGATACGTGTCAGTGCTGCGTTCCGCATGTTCTACCTCACGATATGTCCGTGTTCGCCATCGACTCCGCCAGGAGCTGGCCCACCCGCCGATGGAACGGGTGTAATCTTCTGGGTTTTACCCATCAGGAAGAGGTCCATTGAGCTCGGCTCGTTCACGCGGTCTGTCGGCACCCTGATTTGATCGGGCCGGACCGGGCGGACGATGCGCGGCGTAACGGTGATGACCAGCTCCGTTTCAGCCTTGTTGGAAGCGGTCGAGCGGAACAAGGCGCCGATGATCGGGATCTTGCCGAGCAGCGGGATAGCGCGGACAGTGTCTGCGAAATCCGACTGGATGAGACCGGCCATCGCAAAGGACTGGCCGTCGCGCAGTTCGAGCGAGGTAACGGCGCGGCGAACCTTGAGGCCGGGAATACTGATGCCATCCAGTTCGACCGAGGCATCGCGGTCGATTGTACTGACTTCCGGAGCGACGCGCAGGTTGATCAGACCATCAGCGAGAACTGTAGGCGTGAATGCCAGAGCCACGCCAAACTGTTTGAACTCCACCGAGATCTTACGGTCTTCGACGGCCACTGGAATCGGAAACTCGCCACCGGCCAGAAAGTTCGCTGTTTCACCCGAAAGTGCAACAAGGTTGGGGTTTGCAAGTGTGCGAACAAGGCCCTCTCGCTCGAGTGCTTCAAACTGGATATCGAGGGTGGTGCCGAAGATGTTTTTCAGGGTGGCGACAAACGGGCCATTATCAAGGGAGGCCGGCCTCGCCACGCCGCTGGGGTCGAACGGGTTGCCCCAACCAACCGCGTTGATACCGAGCTGCCTGACAGTGCCGCGCGACATTTCGGAAATACGCACCTCCAGCAGCACCTGCTGCGGTGACCCTACCGACATGAGGTTCAGGATCTTGTCGCCGGCGTAGGTCTGCGCCATCGCGACGATGCGCTCGGCTGCCATCGGGCTGGAAACCTGGCCCTCGATGACGAGAGCTTCGTTGGAGTTGCTGATCCGGACATTCTCGCCGGGGAACACTTCACCAATCTGGCGCTTCAGCCCGACGGTATCCGGACCGACTACGACATCCACCACCGAGATCAGGTTTCCGCCGCGGTCATAGAGGGCGAGGTTGGTGGAGCCGGACTTGCGTCCCAGAATATAGACGCTGTTGACACTCATCGGGATGACGTCGGCGATTTCGGGGTTGCCGATCATCGCCTTGGCGAAGGCGCGATCGAGCTTCAGGACCTGCGACTTGTTGATCGGGACGTTCATGATCGCGCCGGCGGACTGAGCCCAGGCGCCCTCGGCGATTGCGCCGCTGCCGATGGCCGCGAGCGCGAGGAGCGCTGCCACGGTGATGGACGCTGCCGGACCGACGAAGGCGCGACGGGCGCCGGAGCGCTGTTGGATGGCGATGGGCATCAGCGTGGCACCTGATAGCTGGTGGTTTCAGTTCCCCGGACGACGCGCACCTCGGTGCCGTCGGAGCGAACTGCGACCTTTGCGGGCGTGGCCGGCTCGGGAGCCGTGCTCTTGCTGGGGGGGCGCATGCCGAAGAGCTCGGTAGCGGTGGCGGTCTGGATCGGCACGCGGCTCTCGTCGCCGGTGGCGCGAAGGGCGAGATGGATCTGGCCGACCTGCTGCGCGAGCGCGATCTTCTGCGCTTCGGCCGGCGTGACTTCGATGGTGGCGGATTTCACCACGGCCGGCTCGCTTTGCGAGGTGTCCGATGTCTGGCCGACGGCGAGAACGCGCGCGCCCTGGACGATGGCGCCGGCGTAGGAGAGATCGTCGCCGAAGGAGCGTGTGAGGAACACGTCCACCCGATCACCGGGGGCAAGGAAGCCGCCTGCGCCGGAGGTTTCGGAAACGGGCACGGAGACCGCCCGCATGTCGGGGCCGAGAAGCGTGGAGGATGCGAGGCGCCCGGCGCCGCCGGTTACGGCAGTGGGGAGGAGCAGTTCGCCTTCCTTGATCTCGCGGAGCGCCGTGCGCTCGCCATCGCCGACGGCATCACGCGGAGAGGTATAGGCATCGACAGGAACCGGCCCGTTCCAGGGCGTGGTCTTCAGCATGTCGGGCGAAATCTTGTCGCCGAACTTCATCGGCTTTGCGGCCACCACCACGAAGGCCTTTGGCGCCTCCTGCTCTGCAGCGGGGCCATTGTTGTTGATCGCCATGCGGGCGGCAAGAACTGCCAGCAACCCCAGAAGGAGCGCCCCCAGTAGCAGGAAGATCGAAGATCTACGCATAACTCCCTGAGACCCTTATTGTTGGGCGTCCCGACTTTGGGTCGGCACGCCGTGTTTTCGGATCGGTATGGTTAATTGCTCCACCCCGCAAGAGTCCGAAAACGAAAATTTCAAAGACAGTGACACCTGTTGCCGAATTGCAACCATTCTGGTCCGAATCTGTGGGTCGCGGGATTGGGCCCCCGTGCGGGATGCACGAAGGCCCACGTTCCCGAACTCGATCGAGGACCGCGAGGGATTACTTGCTGTAGTCCTTCTCGATAGTTGCCTTCGAGTTGTTCATCTGGGTTTTGAAGCCGTCGCCGAGGGCGGTGACACCGATGACGACCGCGCCGCCGAAGACGGCGAGGATCAGGGCGTATTCCGCAGCCGAAGCACCGGCAGAATCACCCAGCAGGTTCTTGAGAAGCTTTTTCATCTGCGACTTCCTTCTTATGTCCGGACGTTGCCGGGGCTTTTTATGGCTGCGCGCCCTGCGCAAGGAACCCCGCCCCCATTTCTGGAGGCGGGGAAACAGCTTACTTGCTGTAGTCCTTTTCGATGAGCGTCTTGGAGTTCGTCATCTGGGTCTTGAAGCCATCGCCCAGGGCGGTGACACCGATGACGACCGCGCCGCCGAAGACAGCGAGGATCAGAGCGTATTCAGCAGCCGAAGCACCGGCAGAATCACCCAGCAGGTTCTTGAGAAGCTTTTTCATTTTGCGACTTCCTTCTTATGTCCGGACGTTGCCGGGGCTTTTTATAGCTGCAGTCACTTGAGATCCCCGCCCCCGCCATGCGGGAGCGGGGAGGGATTCAGCTTACTTGCTGTAATCCTTTTCGATGAGCGTCTTGGAGTTCGTCATCTGGGTCTTGAAACCCGAGCCGAGAGCGGTCACGCCGATCACGACAGCGCCGCCGAAGACGGCGAGAATCAGGGCGTATTCAGCGGCCGAAGCGCCAGCCTTATCACCCAGGAGCTTTTGCAGAAGAGCCTTCATTTGCGACATCCCTCTATTATTATCCGAACATTGCCGGATTTCTTGATACCCCAGGCACTTCATTGAGCCTTGAGGTGAAACACTTCCCTCATCCGCCACCGGAACCCGCGACCCCTTTCGGGAAGTTCAGGCGACGCTTCAGTCCGCGTCTCTGAATGAACCTTAACCCTGCCATTTTCGGGTTGCAATAGAAAAAACGAGTGGAAACCCCTTGTAGATATGGGTTTTTCAATTTCTTTAACAATTCGTCTTAAGACGGTTTAACGCTGTTTCGGCTGTCGGACGCGGCCAGGAGGCAGGCTGGGGACGTACTGCCTGTTGTGGCTGGAGGCTCCATGCGGCCTGATTTTCACCACCTATAGTATAGTTGGGCGCTCAAGTGCCGACCTGATTTGTCAGCACACAGGCAATATAGATTGCGCAGCTTCGGAGCCTGATACCAAATCAGACTCTTTTGACTGAAACAGATCGCGAATCGGGCCGTCTCTGCTTCCAGGACGGCCCGATCCGATTCGCGCGACGATTCGCAGCTGTATTTGGTGGTTACGAAGCAAGCCTTGCAGCGATGCCGAATCAGGCAACCAGGCGAGTCATTCCGTCGCCAAGGATCCCTGTGCGCGGGCACTTCATGACCATGACGATGTCATCATAGTCCTTGTCGGAGCCGCCAGGCCCGCTCGGTGGACGGTCTTCCCACCCGAAGTACATATATTTTCCAGGCAGGCAGGGGGTCTTTTCCACCATTGGCGTACGATTCTTGCCCTTGGGAACAGTGGCGCCCGGTTTCGACGGATCGCACTTGTCCAGCGTATCGCAACGGACGGTTTCCAGGATGTTGTTCGTCAGCTCGAAGGTTTCGACGCCCTTGGTGATGTGCGTGTCGGTATAGTGATCATATTGAGAGAGCTTTGACGGGTTGTTCCACAGAGCAGGGTTGTTCTTGGCATCCCGCACGTTGTGCAGTCGGAAGCTGAGGCTCTCATCTTCCTTGCACTCCGGCCACACCAGCTTATCGCCCGGGGGGTCCTGCTTGATCACGCCCTTGCTAATCTTCACGATGCTCTGACCGGATGCCATGTTGTTGGACACGAGCGTCATCTGCGAACGGCGCGAGGCCTGTGAGCCGGAGCCCTCATACTTATAACAGTAAGCGTAAATCTCGTTGAAATCATAGGCTTCGTTGGCGAGGTTCACGCGCTCGGGCGGTTCGTACTGAACCTTCAACTGGCGGGCGGCAATCGCCACCTTGGTGATCTCGACATTGTCCTTGCCCCAGATCACCGAAAGGATTTGCGGCGTTACGTTGTTGCGTGCCTCGGTGCGAGCCGAAATCACCCGCACGGCGTTGACATCCGCACTGTTGGAGGGCGTGAACACGCGGGTTTCGGGATCATAGATGCCGATGGTCACGTCACTGGTCGTGGTGACAGTGCCAAAATTGGCCGGCACGTTGCGGGCGGCAAAACTTACGGCGTCGGACTTCGCAATATTGGGCGTGTCAAGCGCCTTCACCGCTGCGAGTGCAGCTGCATCGGCCGCCGTCTGCAGGCGGTTGTCGACATAGCGATAGTTGGCCATGTCGACCGCAAGCGCGCCAGCGCCGATGAAAACCGGAACCATCAGCGCGAAGGTGAAGGCAACAGCGCCGCGGTTGTCGCGCAGCAGCCGCTTAACGCGGTTCTTGATATTTGCCATGGCGTTAGAGCTTTCCGAACGGAAGTTCTTGTTTCATTTCGGCTTGGGTTTCGAGAACGCTGGTGGTTCCACGGGAGAAGAAGGTGATCGGCGAAGCCAGCCTGGTAGGGACCGACAGGTTCACCTGAATGATGTTTGCAGTCGGATCGGCAGGCTTCGTCTGGGTGATCTTCATCGTGGCGCTGCTGGCCATCCAGGGCGGCAGGCGGCTTGCCAGCTTTGCCTGCGCTTCGCTGGGGGTAAGATTATTGACAGCGACCTGGCGCGCGATGTCGCGCGCTGTCGTCTGCATCGAGCTGTAGGTGAACAGCATGATGGAGTATTCCAGCGTGCCGAAAATCATCGACACGAACACTGGCAGAATGAGCGCAAATTCAGCCGCAGCCACACCCTTGCGGTTGCGGAAGAATCTGCCGACTACACTGCCCTTTGTATGGCTGATCTTATATTCTTGCGACATTTCACGGCCTTCCATGCCGTTGTTTTGTTTCAAAGATGATATGTTTCGTTCATTAACGTCAGATTAATGGGCCGTCAAGATAGCTTGGCCAGTGCCTGAATTGTGTAAACAAACGTAATGGTTACAGGGGGATTCTTAGACACGGAGGCGCTGTTTCGGCAGCCTCCGAGACACGGAGGACAGAACGTTCATCATGCCCCGCACGTATGTGCGACTCGTCAGGCCTTGCGAGTCGCGCCCTTGCGTGGCCTGCGGAGCGCGAGGCCGATGAAGCCGAAGCCCGAAACCATGAGCACCCAGGTATCCGGCTGCGGAACGCCCGGAATTGGAGGCGCAGGCGAGATGCTGGGCCCGGAACCGCCGCCACCGCCGCCGCCCAGAACCGAAGGAAGGCGCAGCCCGCCGTCGTCGATTCGACCGGCCAGCTGGGTCGGCGTGAGCAGCGACTCGGGCTGCATCGGGATCGCCCCCAAGTCTGCCACGTCCATCGACGGGATGGAGGGCGCCGGGCAATCGCTGATCTGCTCGTTGCGCACAGTCCGTTCTGCGGCCTTGTGCACCTTTGCAGGCTTTGCCCTAGGCTTGGGCTTGCTGATGGCAGGCTTGACCTTCTGCACGGTGACAACCGAGCCGGCGCCTATGCCGCCTGCGAGCAGCAGCGCGCAGATTTCCTTCGTTCCAATCATGATTTCCAACTTCCGACCACTGTGTGTCCGGCGAAAATCTTCAGCGCGCCCGAAGTGGACACTTCGAACCTCCAGAAATGCCCTGTGGCGCGGCTGTTGATTTACGCAGAACCCTGCGGCGGATATTGTCCGTACGGTCCTGGCATTCAAGGAGCCAATAGGGTTAATTCACAGTGTGTTGCAGTCAGAAGATGCTGAAATCCGGGCAATTATTTACCCCGAGTTAACACTTCGAATCCCGAACAGGGCCGATCCGACCCGCACATCCGTGGCCCCGAGGCGGGCGGCAATATCGTAATCGCTGCTCATTCCCATGCTGAGACGCGGCAGGTCGTGGCGGGCTGCGAGCTTGGCCAGCAGCGCAAAATAGGGGGCCGGATCGCGATCTGCCGGCGGCACGGCCATCAGCCCTGAAATCTCCAGACCGGCGGCGTGGGATGCTGCCAGAAGTTCGGGAAGCAGGCCAATCGCTACCCCGCCCTTCTGTGGCTCATCGCCTATATTCACCTGGACGAACAGCTGCGGTTGCCGGCCGGCGGCGGAACAGGCGCGTGCAAGCGCGGCGACGAGCGACGGCCGATCGACGCTGTGGATGGCATCGAACAGCGCCACGACATCCGCCGCCTTGTTCGACTGCAGCTGGCCTACGAGATGGAGCTCGATATCGGGCGTCTGCGCCTTCAGTTCGGGCCATTTGGCGGCGGCTTCCTGCACGCGGTTTTCGCCGAAGCTGCGTTGGCCTGCCGCGATCAGCGGGCGGATATCGGCCGGCGCAAAGGTCTTGCTGATGGCGATCAACCGGGGCTGCCGGTGCCTGCCGGCCGCAGATTCGCTTGCCAGCAAGCGGTTTACTTCGGCCAGCCGCTGCGCGGCGTCGCCGGCGGGCTGGGGGGCGGGCATTGCGGTGGCCAACTTCATGCCGCCGCGGTAAGCCCCAGCCGTGGCACGGGCAAGACCGACAGCGCAGCGGAAGAAAAAGCTTCCGAGCCTTTGGCTGATGACAGACGACAGGCTGGGCGGGCTGAAGGCGGATGACGAGCTGTGGCTGGCGATCCGCAATCTGCCGCGCGGGGCAGGGATCGTCTTTCGCCACTATGGGCTGAAGAGGGGCGAGCGGAGGCGATTGCTGGCACGGGTTGCGAGACTTGCCGCAAGACGCGGGCTGCTGCTGGTGGGTAGCGGCATCTCCGGCGCGCCCGACGGCGTTCACCTTGGTCGAAGTGCCGGCGGGAGACGGTCCAGGCCGGCTGTCGGCAAGCTGGTGACGGCTCCGGCGCATGGGCGCAGGGAAATGCTGGAGGCCTTTCGCCGGGGTGCGGACCTCGTATTCCTGTCGCCGGTGTTTTCGACACGAAGCCATCCGGGCGCCGAGTTTCTGGGGCCGGTTCGCTTTGGCCTCGCCGCGCGTGGCGCGCCCGGGCCGGTGCTGGCACTGGGCGGGATGGACAGGAAGCGCGGCCGCCGGATGCAGCCGCTGGGGGCGGCCGGATATGGCGGGATCGATTGCTGGGTTAAAGCTTCACGCCATCGATGACGCCGGCGCCGCAGTGGTGGCGATCGATGTGGGCAAGGATGGCCTTCACATTGCGGCTGTTGGAGCGATAGAGGAAGTCGAAGACGTCGCCTGCCACCGGGATGGCGCCGATGGCGGCATCCATGCCGACGCGAGCGAGCATGCGGGTGCATTTCCAGCGGGACATGCCGATGTTACGCGCTTCCCAGACCAGATAGGTTCCAATCGTCGCCGAGAGCAGATCGCCGACGACGGGAACGAAGCCGATGAAGGCGTCGAGACCGACGCGCTGGTTGCCGGGGAGCCGGATGACGCCCTCCAGGATGCGCTCCAGCACGATCAGGCGGGAGCGGACAGACCGCGGGTCGCGCCCTACGCCGGAGATGCCGGCCAGGCGGTCGAATGCTCCCAGAGTTGCCGTGGCGGCCATTGCTGCTCCTCTCTGGCCGATGGATCACCGGCCCGATGGCGCGAGATGGCCCTTTGCGGGGCCAGTTCAAGAGCCTTAGCCCGGAATCTCCAGCGCCCGCTGCTGGTAGGTGAGGCGCCATTCAGCGAGATCGACCAGCATGATGGCGGCGGCTGCATTGGCGATGGCGGCGGTGCGCGCCAGTGAGGGGTGGGTATCCAGTTCCGACATCAGGGCCGAGAGTGCGTCTGCCGTGGCGGCCGAACGGGCGGAGCTGCCGGCGAAATCGCCCTGCACCCGCAGACCATAGGCAGCCGTGCCAAAGGCCGGGAGCGTCGCGGTGGCGACGGTGAAGTAGATCGCACTCATCTTCGCTGCCTCGTGGCTGAGGAAGGTGGTGGCGAACAGAAAGCCGATGCAGAGCAGCACGGTGGAGATGAAGCAGATCGAGCCGAACTGGTGCAGCCGATGGTTCACATGCGCCATCCGGTGCGAGTTTCGATGGTGATAGGCAATTTCCGGGCCGACCTCCTCGTTGGCGACGACGTCGGTCAGCTTTACCAGCAGCGCATGATCGATCCTGCCGCTGGGCATGCCGAGCTGGCGCCAGATCGAGGTGGCGTACCAGTCTATCCAGCGGCGGTTGCCGGTGCGGTTGGAGGCGCTGACCGCGGGTGAGCGGGCTACTGCGAGCAGCTTCAGGCTGCGCATGGGGCGCAGGCGCTCTGCCAGCTGGCGATAGTCCAGCCATCGCTGTTGCCAGGATTCGGCGTGGCCGACGCGGGTGTTGGCGACGATGGCGGCGATCAGCAGCAGTTCGAGGACGACGAACAGCACCTTGATGTCGCCGCCGATCAGGAAACCGAACAGCGCCAGCGCGACCGCGATGGCCGAGAAGGTGAAGTTGACGACATGGCCCGACCGGAAGGATTGGGCGAAGCGGTTCGCCAGGCTGTCGGCCCAGGCATACCCCTGCTCCAACAGGGTGAAGCGGTCGTCGGCCACCCTCCCCTGCCAAAAGCTGTCGAAGCGCTTCCAGTCGGCACGGGCGGCCGGGATATAGGGATCCTTGCGCCAGGCGCTTGCGCGCAGCGGCTGGGCGCCGGTGGCAGCCAGCAGCAGTGGATATTCGATGCGCCGGATCATCAGCTGCTGCTTTTCACCCAGAAAGGCGGTGAGGGCGGCGATCTCGCCCGGTTCGTCGGGCGGCAGCATCAGCGCCCGCAGCGCTTCCTCAAGATGCGGGCGATCGAACGGTTCGGACGGCGGTTCCAGCGCGCTGTGCCAGCTGCCGCCTGCCGGACCTTCGCCGGGCCAGAGCAGGCGCACTTCCTCATGCGCTTCGAGGGGGATGTGGATGACGGGCTTGCCCATGGCGAGTGCCGTTGCCACGACATCGCCGGTGCCACCGCGGCCGCCGCTGCCCTTGCCGTTCCAGATGGCGAGCAGGATGTCGGAGGAAGCGAGGATGGCGCCGCCGGCGAGGGAATAGGCGGCCGAATCGGTCGCGCGGTCTCCGGGAAGCTCCAGTATGGTCGTGGCGCGGGCGCAAAGGGAGGTGAATGCGGCCTTGGATGCGGCATCGGGGAAGTCATTTGCATAGACTTCTGCCGGAAAGGGCAGTGGCACGTCGAGCAGGTAGCCTTGTGCCAACGCAACCTCTGCGCAGAGTCTGTCGGCACCCTCTGCTATAGCGGAGACTAGGTGCAGTTCGGGGGCACCGGGGGCGAACCAGTCGCTACCTTCGCGATGCAGCTGGGCGGCAATATCTGCAACCAGTGCAAGTGCTTCGTCGACGCGGGCGCGGGCGGCCGCCTCCAGCGGACGGGTCAGCCGATCGGCGCGGTGCCCGGTAACGCCGACGCTGACAACGAAGCGGGGACGTGGAGGATGCAGTGTTCCATCAACGTCGGGCGCTTCGAAAATGGCGTCTGCTGGCTTGTCCGGTTTCCCCATGACGGGGACATGGCCTGCCGGAGAGGGCAATGGCAAGAGCCGTGCATCGAGGCTTGCGCAGAATGGCCGGCCGCCCTAATCTGGCATCATGCCGGCCATCCCTTGCGGGGTGGCCGTTTCCATATCCAGAATGAAGGACCAACAGATGGCTAACAGCCCCAAGCCCTTGAAGGCGGGCCCGAAATCGGCAACCGCCCAGGCCCAGCCGCTGATGCCGCACGCAACCGCCACCTGGCTGGTCGAGAATAGCGGACTGAGCTTTGCGCAGATTGCCGCCTTCTGCCAGATTCATGTTCTGGAAGTGCAGGCAATCGCCGACGAGACCGCCGCGACCAAGCTGACGCCGCGCGACCCGGTTCGCGCCGGTGAGCTGGCGATGGCTGAAATCGAGAAGGGACATGCCGACCCCTCCTATCGGATGCGGATCTCCTCAGGCCCGGCGCAAGTTCGCCGCACCTCCGGCCCGCGCTACACGCCGCTGGCAAAGCGACAGGACAAGCCCGACGGCATCGCCTGGATCATCAAGAACCATCCGGAGATCACCGACGGGCAGATTTCCAAGCTGATCGGTACCACCAAGACGACGATTGCGGCGATCCGCAACCGCGAGCACTGGAACATCGCCAATATCACGCCGAAGGATCCGGTGACGCTGGGCCTGTGTGCCCAACGCGAGCTGGACGCGCTGGTGGCCGCTGCGGCCAAGAAGGCTGGCGTGGCGCCGGTTGAAGACGGCCGTCTGGGTGCCGACCGCGAGGCGATGATCGCCGAGCTGCGTGCCGAGCGCGAGGCGCTGAACGTCGACCCGGACGAGAACGAGGCCCCGCGGGAGCATACGGCGGAAACGCTGTTCAAATCCTGATCCTGCCGCATGACCGATCCGGAAACGCCTGGATCGGAACCGATGCCAAACCAGGGATATGAAGCGGGCGTCGGGTAAAATCGACGCCCGTTTTCATTGGAATCATCATCCCTCTTGCAATTGTGCATGGGCGAACACACATTGGTCGTCGCGGGCTGGCGTTATCCCCCTTTAGCCGCCCGCGCGAATGTCGGCGCTGCCTATGGCGGCGAGACATTCCCTCCCTGAACCCTGGCCGCTGCGCGGAAACGCGCAGCGGCTTTTTTTCGCCCGGATCGCGAAGCGCAGGGCCGAGTCGCCTGGGTCTCAGCCTTTGGTAACGAAACAGGGGCGACCGGCGGCTGCGAGTTTGGTGCAAAGTTCGCCAGCGTCACCGCGCTTGTCGAACGGGCCTACCTGCAGGCGCACGAGATTGCCTTTGGGCGAATAGACCGGCTTCTGGCCCTTCAGCAGATCGGCGGACTGGGAAACAAGCGTTGCCCAGGCGGTGCGGGCGGCGCGTTCGTTGGCATAGGCGCCGAGCTGGACCTTCCAGCCGTCCGGGTCTTCGGCCTTTGCCTTCGCGGTCTGTTTGGATGACGCGGATTTTTCAGCAGGCTTCTCTGTTGCCTTTTCTGCGGATTTCTCAGTTGGCTTGACGCTGGCCTTGCCGGCGTTCATTTCCTTCGGCGTAACGGCTGCAGTTGCCTTTGCGGGACGGGCTGCGGGGGCATCTTCTGCCGCATCCTCATCCGCACCGTTGTCGCTGTCGGTTGGCTTTGGGGTTTCCGGGGCGGCAGCGATCGCGACGCCTGCCATGGCGACCGCAACCGGTTGCCCGTCCGCCAGCGCGCGGGCGGCTGCTTCGCCTCGAGCGCGGTCGTCGTAGGTGAGGGCCGTTGCCATTCGCAAAGCCTGCGGGCCGGCAAGCGCGAGGCCGCCGTCGCGGGCGCGCAGCACATAGGCATAGCCGAGCGCCGGGTTCTTCGGGGCTACATCGCCGCCGAAGGTGGCGACGCCGAGCACGTAGGAGGCGCGCAGATCGCCCTTATCGGATGCCTGGCGGAGATGGACGAGCGCTTCGGTCTTGCGGCCATCCTGCCACAGCGTGATGCCGAGGTTGGCTGCAGCCTCCACATGCCCCTTGTCGGCCGCGCGGCGGTAGTAATCGATGGCGGTGCCTCGATTTTGCGGCACGCCGCGGCCAAGCCGATAGGCCTGGCCCATGTTGAACAGTGCGTCGGCATCGCCGCGGGCAGCCGGCGTCACCCATTCGGCTATCGCCCCATCCCAGTCGCCTGCGCGCCATTTGTCGACGCCCGATTCCACTGAGGCGAAGGCGGGAACGGCCAGCAGCAGAAAGGCAGCGAGCGCAGCGGAGCGTATCAAGGCCGTTCGCCCCCCTTCAGCAGCAGCCGCACCTTGCCCTGCGTCGGCAGGCCATCGAACGGGGTGTTGCCGGCGTGGCCCGGCAGGGTATCGGCGTCGATGCGCCAGGGGGCGGCAGGATCGAGCAGCATCAGGTCTGCAGGGGCGCCTGCTGCAAGCGAACCGCCCGGCAGGCCGAAGCGGCGGGCCGGATTGGCGGCGGTCAAGGCGAATAGCTGCGCGAGGTTGAGAAGCCCGTCGTGCACCAGCGTGAGCCCCAGCGAGAGGAGCGTTGCCGAGCCGGCGGCGCCAGGCGCGGCATCGGCGAACGGCAGGCGCTTTTCTTCCTGCGTGCGCGGATCATGGCGGCTGGCGAGGATGGAGATGGTGCCGTCGGAGAGGCCCTGCCGAATTGCATGTCGGTCGCGCTCCGTGCGGAGCGGCGGCGACAGCCGGGCGAAGCTGCGGTAGCCGACAAGCGCCGATTCCGAGAGCAGCGCATAGGCAGGGGCGGTGCCGGCCGAAACGTCGTGCCCGTCTGCCTGCGCCTGACGGATGAGTTCGACGCCCTCAGCCGTGCTGACGCAGGCGATGTGCAGGGCGGCGCCCGCCTCGGCGGCAAGGCGGATATCGCGGGCGATCTGCAGCGCCTCGGCGACAGCGGGAGCGGCGGGGATACCGAGGCGGGTGGCGAATTCGCCTTCGGAGGCGGCTGCCCCTGCCGTGAGAGCAGGGCACTCGGCGTGGGCGATCACCACCATCTTCAGTCCGGCGGCATAGCGGAGGAGGCGCAGCATCACCTGCGCGTCGGCGATTGCAGTGCGGCCAGTGGCGACTCCTACGGCGCCGGCCTCTTTCATCAGGCTGAGTTCCGCGAGTTCCCGGCCGTTCAGACCGCGGGTTGCGGCTGCGAGCGGACGGACCCAGAGGCGGGGCTTGCCCAGTCGTTCGGCGCGCTCGACCAGCGCCGGGTCGTCGAGCGGCGGCGACTGATCCGGCATGAGCAGGACGCTGGTGATGCCGCCGGCGACCGCTGCCTCCACATCGGTGCGGAAGACGGTGGCATCGATCAGGCCCGGGGCAAGGACGAGGCCGTCCGCCTCGATGATCTCGGCTTCGACGGGAGCTGCGAGGCCGTGGCCGGTGGCGGCGATCACCCGCTCTGCCACCAGCAGGTCGCCGCTGGTTTCACTGCCGGTCATCGGATCGACGAGACGGGCATTGCGGAACAGGATTGGCTTCACCGGCTGTCCCCCCGGCGTTCGCGGGTGAGGACATCGAGGCAGGCCATGCGGACGGCTACGCCCATTTCGACCTGCTCGGCGATGGCGGAGCGCTGGATGTCGTCGGCGACGGCACTGTCGATCTCCACGCCACGGTTCATCGGGCCGGGGTGCATCACCAGCACGTCGGGCTTTGCCGCTGCGAGGCGGGAGCGGGTGAGGCCGAAGGTGCGGAAATATTCGCGGGTGGAAGGGACGTAGGCGCCATCCATCCGCTCCAGCTGCAGGCGGAGCATCATCACCACGTCGGCGCCCTCCAGCCCTGCATCCATGTCGGTGAAGGGGGTGACGCCGAAGCGTTCGACATCGAACGGCATCAGCGTGGGCGGGGCAACGGCGCGGATTTCGGCGCCAAGCGCGGTCAGCAGGTGGAAGTTGGAGCGGGCGACGCGGCTGTGCAGGATGTCGCCGCAGATGGCGACACGCAGTCCCTCCAGCCCCCCCTTGCGGCGGCGGATGGTGAGGGCATCGAGCAGCGCCTGCGTGGGGTGCTCGTGGCGGCCGTCTCCGGCGTTGAGCACCGGGCAATCGACTTTTTCGGCGATGAGCGCGACGGCACCGGAGCTTTCGTGGCGGATGACGATGACGTCGGGGCGCATGGCATTCAGCGTCAGCGCCGTGTCTAGAAGCGTTTCGCCCTTCTTCAGGCTGGAGGCGCCGGCCGCGAGATTGACGACGTCTGCCCCCAGACGCTTGCCGGCGATCTCGAAGCTGAGCAGCGTGCGGGTGCTGTTCTCGAAGAAGGCGTTGATCTGGGTGAGGCCCTGCAGCCTGTCGTCATGCTTGCGGGCGCGGCGGCCGGCATCGACCCACTGTTCGGCCTCGTCCAGAAGGAAGGTGATTTCCGAAGGCTGCAGCCCCTCGATCGCGAGGAGGTGCCGATGCGGAAAGGAAGGGACGCCGGGCTGATTGGTCACGAGACCCGGCCTTAAAGCCCGGGGACGATACGCACAAGCCGGGCAAGCGCACCTTCCAGGATATGTGCTGCCGCCAATGCGTCGACCCGTTCGGCGCGGCGGGCCCGGCTCATGTCGGCGTCGATCATCGCGCGCTCCACGGCTACGGTGCTCCAGCGTTCGTCCCAGAGGAGGATGGGGATTTCGAGGCCTCTGGCGAGGTTGCGCGCCTGGGCGCGGACCGACTGGGTGCGAGTGGTGTCGCTGCCGTCCATCGAGAGCGGCAGGCCGATGACGAGGCCGGCGATGCTTTCCGCTTGTACAAAGGCCGCGAGCGCCTGCTGGTCTGCCGAGGGTTTGGTCCGCTTGAGGGTTTCGCGGGCGGTAGCAAAGGCCCAGTCGGCGCTGGCGGTGGCGAGGCCAATGGTCTTGGTGCCGATGTCCAGCGCAAGAAGCCGGCCCTTTGCCGGCAGGGCCTCGGCGAAGGCTTCGGCTTCGGTGGTGACGATGCTCATGGCGTTGCCGGAAGCGTGCCCTGCCCCAGCTTTGCGGCACCAAAGCTTGAAAGCCGCGCTTCGACGTCGGCGCGGATGTTCGCCCAGAAGAGGGAGAAGTCATAGACGTGGAAGTTGCCGTTCGGGAGGACGAACGGCCCGATGTCCTTTGGCGTTGGCGAGATCAGCAGCACGCCCTGCTTGTTGCAGCTGGCGCCGACCTTGTGCGGGACCAGCGCGCCGTCGATCAGCGTGCCGGCGTTCTGCCTGGCCTCGGCTGCGGCGCTGCTGCCCGAAAGCGGGTTGACGCACAGCATGGCGCGAGCGCCGAGCGGCTTGCCTGAGGCGTCGGGGATGCCGGGGAAGTCCTTCAGTGCCGTGGCCAGATCGGCATCGGCGGCAAAGCTCTGCCAGCTGGCGAGGCAGCCTGCCTGCCCGGCTGCCGTGCAGGGCGGGAGGCCGATCGTGATGGGATCGTCGGGCATGGCAACGGCCCAGCCGACGGCATAAGCAGCGACCAGCCTGCCGGACAGCACGGCGCGGCGGGCCTGCAGCAGCTTCAGCAGATGGCGGGCGCCCTGGCTGTGGCCGGCGACGATGATGGGCCTGTCAGCGGGCTGGGCCGCCAGGAAGGCGTCGAAGGCGCGCTCGACGTCGGTGTAGGCAAGATCGAGCGCCTTGTCGGCGTCGGCCGAGGGTTTCAGGAAGCTGCCGAAGGTGGCCTGCCGGTAGCGTGGCACCCAGACTTCGGCGACGCCGTTGAAGACGCTGGCCTGCATCCTGGTGAAGCGGTCGAGGCGGTCGTTGGTGTCCGGATCGTCGAGCGGGGCGTTCCAGCGGCTGCGGCTGAGATAGGCGGTGGGGCTGACGAAGAAGACGGCGGCGGCTGGCTTTGGGGCGGCGCTGTAGCCATTTGGCGTCCAGAGCGCCGGGTTGCCGGGAATGTCGGGGCGGGCGACCCAGCTTGCCTTGGCGGCATAGTCGGGCGCGGGGGCCAGTTGCGTTTCGGCGTAGGCTGCCCCGGGGACGAAGGCAAAGCGGATGAGCCTGTCGGCAAAGGCAATCCAGACGATCCCGGCGAGGATCGCCAGGCTGACGAGGGTTGCGACGATCCAGAGGAACTTCCGGGCCAAATCAGGCCTCCTGCTTCGGGTTGGTGGCTTGCCAGCGGGCGCGGATGGTTTCGGAGGTTTCGCCTGCGCCGCCCGGTTGCCAGCCGGGCGGGCCGAACAGGCGGCCCAGCAGTTCGGAAGGCGAGCGGGAGCGGACGGCATCGCGGGCGATGGCGACCCATTCGTGGACGGCAGCCCAGAGCGGGTTCAGCGTGGGCAGTGCGTGGACGATGCCATAGCGGGGGCGGTCGCTGTCTTCTTCGGGCTGGAAGGTGCCGAACATCTTGTCCCAGATGATGAAGACGCCGGCATAGTTGCGGTCCAGATAGCGCGGGTTCACCGCGTGGTGGACGCGGTGGTGGGAGGGCGTGTTCATCACGGCTTCGAACCAGCGCGGCAGGCGGCCGACCTGTTCGGTGTGGATCCAGAATTGATAGACGAGGTTGAGGCCGGCGACGAAGAAGATCATCGCCGGCGGGAAGCCGATCAGGAACAGCGGCAGGCGGAAGAGGAAGCCGAGACTGAGGAAGCCGGTCCAGGTCTGCCGCAGCGCGGTGGTGAGATTATAGTGCTGCGACGAATGGTGGATGACGTGGCTGGCCCAGAACCAGCGGACGCGGTGGGCGCTGCGGTGGAAGGCGTAATAGGCAAGATCGTCCAGCACGAAGGCCAGGAGAAAGGCCCACCAGGCGAAGGGGATATCGAAGAGGCGGAACTGGTAGAACCAGACCGCCATGGCGACGACTGCGGCGCCGGTGAGGGCGCCGGCGATCGTGCTGCCGAGGCCCAGCGTGAGCGAAGCGCCGGCGTCTCGCCAATCATAGCGGCCGACGCCGCGGCGGCGGGTGAGCCACATTTCGAGGATGATGAGCAGGACGAAAGCCGGGATCGCATAGCTGACGGGATCGGGGAGCTTCATGCCAGCGCCTCCTCCAGCCAGAGCGGGCGGGCGGCCATGGGGAGGCGAATGCGGCGCAGCATGGGTTCGCCCAGCGCGATTTCCATGACCTGCCCGGAGACGTGCGTGGCCACATGGCGCGGAAGGCTGCGGGTGAGCCAGCCGTCTCCGAGCGGGAGCACCAGGACGAGGCTGCCGTCGAGGCCGCGGACGATGGCGCCGCGCCCGCCGTCGGCGAGGGCTACGGCTGCTGCGCGGAAGCCGGCGATGCGCCCCTCTGCCTCGGCGCAGGCGGCGCTTTCGTCCAGGGTCGGACGGTTGCGGAACCCCATTCCCCAGGCGAGCGCCGTGAGCAGCAGGATTGCCAGTGCCGACAAAAGCAGGATCATCGCCGGTGGATTAGACCAACGCGCCCCCCGGGGGAAGGCCGTGACACGCGGAGTGCCACGGAATTGCGATCAGGCGCAGAACCCTGAAAGGTCTGTTCCTGGCGGCTTTGGCAGCGCGCCGGGGCGTGCGCTGATGCTGGCGGGTTCGAACGGCAGCGCCGGGTTGCGGGCAGACGCATAGATAGGGTCGGCGAGCGCATCGTCCAGCGTGGTATAGGTAAATCCCATCTGTGCGTAGAGATCGAGCAGGCGGGGCAGCATGCGGGCGGTGAAGGCGCCGGCGTGCAGCAGAAGGATCTGCGGCATGTCGTGTCTGGCAAGATGCATGCCGTTGGCGCGGGCGTAGGTTGCAGCGACTTCGGCGTCGGCAAGGAAGGCCTTCTCCAGCCGGGCTATGGCGGTGGTGTCGTTTCGCGCCATGCAGCGGGAATAGGCGGCATTGTAGGCCCAGTCTGCGAAATCCATGCTTACCGGAGCGATGGCATAGCCTTGCGCTGCGAGCTCCTTGCGGGCGGCGTCGCGCAGGGCCGGGTCGCGGCCTTCGGCGAGGTAGGGATAGCGGAAGCTGCGGGGCTCGCCTGCGAGCAGCGGTTCGTTGCGCCGCAGTTCCGCAGCGAATTCCGCCGCCGTGAGCTGGTCGAGGCTCCGGTGCGCCCAGCCATGGTTGCCCAGCGTATAGCCTGCGGATTTCCAGATACGGAGCGGCTCGACGAGGTCGGGGGATTGGTCGACGAGCGCGCCGTTCACATAGCCATAGGCGTAGTTTACGCCCTTTGCCTTCAGTGTTGCAGTGATGGAGCGGGCGACTTCCTGGGCGCTGGTCCCGTCTGGCAGCGGGCCGTGTAGAGGCAGATCGTCGAAAGTGAGGGCCAGGCGCGATGGGGGTGGGGCCGCCATGGCCCTGTATCCGTCGGTGAATGGATACAGCAGGCATAGTGCAAGACCGAAGGCGAGAAGGGGGCGCATCTGTTCTCCTCAGAAACCTGTTGCACGAACTGTTCCGCCCCTGCAAAAGATAGCGCTACCATAATCTGGATCTGGGGAGGATCGCAACATGGGGGCTGGCGGCCGGCGGACATGGCTTGCAGCAATTGCAGTGTCCTTGTGCCTCGCTGCGCCATTCTCTGGCGTGGCGCGGGCAGCTGAGGCGCGGTTCGACTGGTTTCGCTATCAGGGTTCCGATCCGGACAATGCCCTTGCGAAGCCAGGGCCGGGGGATTTCCGCAACCCCGTGCTGCAGGGCTTTTACCCCGACCCCAGCATCGTTCGCGTCGGCGAAGACTTCTATCTGGTCAATTCCAGCTTCTCCTGGTTTCCGGGCATCCCGGTCTTCCACAGTCGCGATCTCGTCAGCTGGAAGCAGATCGGCAATGCGATCAGCCGGCCGGAGCAGCTGGACTTCAAGGGACGGGAGCTGTCGCAGGGGGTGTTTGCGCCCGCCATCTCCTATCACGACGGCATCTTCTATATCGTCAACACCTGCTTCTTCTGCGGTGGCAACTATGTGATCACCGCGAAGAATCCTGCCGGTCCGTGGAGCGATCCCGTCTGGCTGAAGGAGCTGGGATGGGGGATCGACCCGTCGCTGTTTTTCGATGACGACGGCACGGCCTGGCTGCTGAACAACGACGTGCCGCCGGGCAAGAAAATGTATGAAGGCCATCGGGCGGTGTGGATCCAGCGGTTCGACACCAGGACAATGAAGCTGGTCGGGCCGCGCACCGTCCTGCTGGACGGTGGCGTGGACCCGCAGGAAAATCCGACGTGGATCGAAGGCCCGCACATTTTCCGCAAGGGCGGCTGGTACTATCTGACCGCTGCGGAGGGTGGCACGGGCGACCGGCATTCGCAGGTGGTGCTGCGCGGCAGGCGTCCGGAAGGGCCGTTCATGCCGTTTCGCCACAATCCGATCCTGACCCAGCGCGACCTGGATCCCGCGCGGCCCAATCCGATCACGTCGGCGGGCCACGCCGATCTTGTCGATACCGCTTCGGGCGACTGGTGGGCGGTGTTCCTGGCGACGCGGCCCTATACCGGCGATGCCTATAACACCGGGCGCGAGACCTTCCTGCTGCCGGTCACATGGACCGGGGACGGCTGGCCGGTGATCCTGGAGCCGGGGAAGCCGATCCCGACCGTGGCGCCGCGCCCGAACCTACCGCGAGATCCGGCGCCTCCGATCCCCAACAGCGGTCCGTTCACGGTGATGGAGGAGTTTGACGGCAAGGCGCTGGGGCTGAACTGGATGCGGATGCGCAATCCCGAGGGAATGTGGCATCGGCTGGCGGGCGGCTCGCTCTACCTGACGCCGCGGAGCCAAGGGCTGGGCGATGTCGCCAACCCGTCGTTCGTGGCGCGGCGGCAGCAGCATATGAACATGGAGGCGTCGACGCGGTTGCGCTTTGAGCCCGGGGCCGGCGAAGCGGCAGGGCTCGCGATCATCCAGCGCGACGAATATTGGTATGCGCTGCTGGTGGCGGATGCCGGCGGCAAGCGCGAGGTGCGCGTGGTGGTGCGCGACGGGGCGGAAACGCCTGCTGCGGGCCGGGTGCTGGCATCGGCGCCCGTGCCGGCCGGCGACATACGGCTGCGGATGGTGGCCGAAGGCGGCAAGATGCACTTCGACTGGGCAGGCGCGAATGGCGATTGGAAGCGGCTGCTGTCGGATGCGGACGGAACGGTGCTGAGCACCTGGCGGGCGCGTGGGTTTGTCGGCGCGATGGTGGGGCCATATGCCGTGAAGGCGCGTCCATGAGGTGGCTTGTCGTTGGGGCGGCATTGCTTGCTGCCGCGCCGCTGCCGGCGCAGGCGATTGCGCTGAACCAGCTGGGGTTTCAGCCGGGCTCGCAGAAGCTGGCGATCCTCTCGGGGGCGGGTGGCAAGCCGGTGCCGTGGACGGTGACCGATGCTGCAGGCGCCAAGGTGCTGAGCGGGTTGAGCCATCCCTATGGCGAGGATGCAGCCGCCGGTATGATGGTGCAGCGGATCGACCTGAGCGGGCTGACGAAGCCCGGGGAAGGCTATCGGCTACAGGCCGCGGGGGTGACGAGCGATGCCTTTCGCGTGGAAGCGGCGCTCTATCGGCCGTTGGCTGAGGGGAGCCTCGCCTATTTCTATCACAACCGGGCCGGCGTTCCGATCGAGGCGCGCTTTGCCGGCGGCGAGCGTTGGGCGCGGCCTGCGGGACATCCGCATGAAGTGGTGGGATGCTTTGCGGGCAAGGACCAGAAAGGGAACAGCTGGCCTGGCTGCGACTATAAGCTGGACGTGACCGGCGGCTGGTATGACGCGGGTGACCACGGGAAATATGTGGTGAACGGGGGGATTTCCCTTTGGACGCTGCAGAATCTTTATGAGCGCCTGCCGAAGTCCTTTGCCGACGGCGGCCTGCCTCTCCCGGAGGCCGGTAACGGGGTGAGCGACCTGCTGGATCATGCGCGCTGGCAGATGGAGTTCATGCTGAGGATGCAGGTGCCCGACGGGAAGCACCTGCGGCTGCCGGTGGGACAGGCGACCAACGACAAGCCGCTGCAGTTCAGCGAGGTCGATGCCGGCGGTATGGCGCATCACAAGATTGCGGACATGAACTGGACGGCGTTGCCGATGCGTCCCGACAGGGATCCCGAAGTGCGTGTGCTGCATGCGTCGAGCACGGCAGCGACGCTGAATCTGGCGGCGACTGCCGCTCAGTGCGCGCGGATCTGGCGCAGCATCGATCCGGCGTTTTCGGCACAGTGCCAGAAGGCGGCCGAGCGGGCATGGAAAGCGGCCCTGCGCAACCCGGACATCCTGGCGGTTGGCGATTTCGCCGGCAGTGGCGGTTATGGCGACGCCGATCTTTCCGACGAATTCTATTGGGCGGCGGCGGAGCTCTATGTAACCACCGGAGGCGCGCCCTATCTGGAAATGCTGCGGAAGCTGCCGCATTTCGCGCGCATCAACGGCGAGCCGGGATGGGCCGTGACGGCACCGCTGGGGACGCTGACGCTCAGCTTTGCGCCATCCGGGCTGACGCCCGAGGAGGCGAAGAAGATGCGGTCGGCGGTGGTGGGCGCCGCCGATGTCTTCCTGGCCGAGCGGGACAAGGTGGGATATGCGATCCCCAAGTCGTCGCTGGCCTATGACTGGGGATCAAACAGCAATCTGCTGAACCGCGCGATGCTGCTGGCGGCGGCCTACGACCTCACAGGCGAAGCGCGCTACCGCGAGGCTGTAGTGGATGTGATGGACTATCTGCTGGGACGCAACCCGCTGAGGGTTTCCTATGTGAGCGGCTTTGGCGATCGGGCCATGCACAGGCCGCACCATCGCTTCTGGGCGGAGAGCCTGGATCCTGCCTATCCGCCGCCGCCGCCCGGTGCGCTTTCGGGCGGGCCGAACAATACGGCGATGTCGGACGATGTCGCGAAACGGCTGAAGGGGAAGTGCGCGCCGCAGGTCTGTTGGGCGGATGATGCGCATGCCTATGCGTTGAATGAAGTCGCGATCAACTGGAACGCGCCGCTCGCCTGGGTTTCCACCTGGCTGGACGCCCGGCGCTGATGCAGGCCATTTGGCCATTCCGCCGTTGCAAAGCGGCGCCGCGCTCCATATCGCAAAGGAGCAGGAGGGGGAGAACCGGATGAGCCGATCGACACGCAAGGGGCAGGGGAGCGCCACCGTCCAGGATGTTGCGCGCGCTGCCGGTGTTTCGGCGATGACGGTTTCCCGGGTGGTGAATGGCGGCTCCAACGTGCGCGAGGCGACGCGAGAGGCCGTGAACATGGCCATCGCAAAGTTGAACTACCGTCCCAATACGGCCGCACGGAGCCTCGCTGCGGGTGAGGCGACGCAGATCGGCCTGCTCTATTCGAACCCCTCTGCCGCCTATCTCAGCCAGTTCCTGATCGGTGCTCTGGCAGCCGCCAGACGTGCGGGTTGCCATCTGGTTCTGGAACCTTGCGAGGGTGAGAGCGCGGAGGAGCAGGCAGAGGCAACGCGGCAGTTTGCCGGTGTGGAGGTACAGGGCGTGATCCTGCCGCCTCCGCTGTCGGAATCCGCGGCCGTGCAGGCCGAGCTGGCGGCTACGAATATTCCGTGGGTAGCGATTGCGATGGGCCGGCAGTCGCCCGGAACACTGAACGTCCGCATTGACGATTTCGCGGCGGCCAAGGCGATGACCGAGTATCTGCTGGGGCTGGGCCATAGGAATGTGGCATTTATCCGTGGGCATCCGAACCAGATGGCCAGCGAGGAGCGATATCGCGGCTTTGCAGCGGCCATGGACGCGGCAGGCATCGACGTTTCCACGCAACAGGTCGAGCAGGGGTACTTCACCTTCCGTTCGGGAACGGTCGCTGCGGAGCGCATATTGTCCTTGGCGGAACGCCCGACAGCCATTTTCGCAAGCAACGACGATATGGCCGCGGCGGCAATAGGCGTTGCGCACAGGCACGGGCTGCATGTGCCAGGCGATCTGAGCATTGTAGGATTCGACGACACCGCATTGGCGACGAACGTCTGGCCGGAGCTTACGACCATTCGCCAGCCGATTTCGCAGATGGCGGAAAGTGCCGTGGAGTTGCTGCTGGCGCGGCTTCGCGCGCGCGACGGGGCGACCGGAGAAACCGAAGAGCGGGTTCTGCCATTTGAACTGGTGCATCGGGAGTCGGCCGGTGTGCCGGCACGCAGTAGCCGATGAATGCGGCGGGTTGCGCCGTATCGGCCTGCGACCCGCTTGCATTCCCGCGCAGATTGGGGAATTAAGTTACCGCTAACAAAGATGGCGCGATAAGAGGCGCGAGCTGGAGGGACCGAGGGGATGAACACATCGGAGAGCCAGGTGAACTTGGGATTCGTCACCATGATCGTCGCAGTTGCGACGATCGGCGGATTTCTGTTCGGCTATGACAGCGGCGCGGTCAATGGCACGCAGGAAGGGCTCAAATCCACCTTCCTTCTCGATGAAGCCGGGCTTGGCTTCACTGTCGGCTCGCTGCTGATCGGCTGCATCATCGGTGCCTTCTCCGCCGGCACGCTCGCAGACAGCTTTGGCCGCCGTAACGTGATGCGGGTCGCGGCGTTGCTGTTTCTTGCCGGGGCGCTCGTGCAGGGCTTTTCACACGACCACACCCTTTTCATTCTCGCACGGATTGTCGGCGGCATGGCGGTCGGCGCGGCGTCGGTGCTGTCGCCGGCCTATATTTCGGAAGTCGCGCCGGCCAATATCCGTGGTCGGATGACGACGGTGCAACAGGTGATGATTATCACCGGCCTGACTGGCGCTTTCGTGGTCAACTATTTCCTCGCGCAATCGGCCGGCGCCTCGACCAATCCCTTCTGGGCCGGCATCGAGGCCTGGCGCTGGATGTATCTGATGCAGGCCATTCCGGCGGCGATCTTCCTGATCGCCCTGTTCTGCATCCCGGAGAGCCCGCGGTTTCTGGTTTCGAAAGGTCGCAATGCAGAGGCCGGGCGCGTGCTCGGAGACCTGTTCGGACCTGAGGAGGCCGCGATCAAGCTGCGTGAGATTCAGGCGAGCTTCTCGCAGGATCACCGTCCGCGTCTGGCTGATGTGCTTACGCCTCCGGGCGGCACGGGCTTTCTCGGCGTCCGCAAGATCGTGTGGGTGGGTATCATGCTGGCGGTTTTCCAGCAGCTCGTCGGCATCAACGTGATCTTCTATTATGGCGCGACGCTCTGGCAGCTTGCAGGCTTTTCGGAGAATGATGCGCTGATGATCAACATCGTTTCCGGTGTTGTCTCGATCATGGCTTGTTTCGTCACCATTGCAGTCATCGATCGTATCGGCCGCAAGCCGCTATTGCTGATCGGTTCGGCTGGCATGGCAGTATCGCTATTCGTGATGGTCTACGCCTTCAGCCATGGCTCGCTGGACGCAGCCGGCAAGCTGCAGCTTACGCCGGAACTGGGCATGCTCGCCGTCGTTGCCGCGAACATCTACGTCATTTTCTTCAATGTCAGCTGGGGCCCGGTGATGTGGGTGATGCTGGGGGAAATGTTCCCGAACCAGATACGTGGCTCCGCGCTTGCAGTTGCGGGCTTCTTCCAATGGTTTGCCAACTATCTGGTGGCGCAGTCATTCCCGGTCATGGCGGCGAAGAGCCTGACATGGAGCTACGTCTTCTATGGCGTCTGCGCGGTGATCAGCTTCTTCCTGGTCCAGCGCTTCATCCGTGAAACCAAAGGCAAGGAATTGGAAGAGATGGAGGGCTGACCCTCCGCCAGCGTCGGGTTTCCGGCGGATTTGACGTTCGCTGCGCAAGCTGGACTCCGCCTTCCAAGGAGTAAGAAGAGATGACGCGCACGCCTGCTCGCCCGTTCCGCTCTCGGGAATGGTTTGTCGCCCCCGGGCGAAGTGACATGGCAGCGCTCTATCTCGAGCGCTTCATGAACTATGGGATGACGCCGGAGGAGCTTCGTTCCGGAAGGCCGATTATCGGGATCTGCCAGTCTGGATCAGATCTTTCGCCCTGCAACCGGATTCACCTGGATCTTGCGCGGCGTGTGCGAGACGGCATCCGGGACGCGGGGGGCATCCCCATCGAATTCCCGATGCATCCGATTTTCGAGAATTGTCGCCGACCAACCGCTGCCCTCGATAGGAACCTCGCCTATCTGGGGCTGGTAGAAGTGTTGAACGGCTACCCTATCGATGCAGTCGTGCTCACTACCGGATGTGACAAGACAACGCCGGCGCAGATCATGGCAGCCTCTACAGTCGATATTCCGGCCATCGTCCTCTCTGGAGGCCCGATGCTGGATGGCTGGCATGATGGCGATCTGGTCGGTTCAGGGACAGTAATCTGGCGGGCGCGCCGCAAACTGGGCGCGGGTGAGATCACGGAGGAAGAGTTTCTGGATCAGGCAGCGGCGTCAGCGCCGTCTGCCGGGCACTGCAACACCATGGGCACCGCATCAACGATGAATTCGGTCGTAGAAGGGCTGGGCCTGTCCCTGCCCGGGTGTGCCATGATCCCGGCGCCTTATCGCGAACGCGGACAGATGGCCTATCACACCGGCCGTCGCATTGTGGAAATGGCCTATGAGGACCTGAGGCCCTCATGCATCCTTACGCGCACGGCGTTCCTGAATGCTCTCGCCTTGACGACTGCCATCGGTGGGTCATCAAATGCGCAGCCGCACATCATGGCTATGGCGCGACATGCTGGTGTGGAAATCGGCCCCGGGGACTGGATGGAGGCATACCGGCTTCCTTTGCTGGTAAACATGCAGCCGGCCGGCAGATATCTTGGCGAACGCTTTCACAGGGCCGGGGGCGTCCCCGCGGTTCTTTACGAGCTGCTTCAAGCCGGGAAGATAGATGGCTCAGCGCTGACGGTCACGGGCCGCAGCATAGGAGAGAATGTCGCAAGCCGCATAACTACCGATCGAGATGTTATTCGGCCGTGGGCAGAGCCGTTGCGGGACAACGCGGGATTCCTCGTGCTGTCCGGAAACCTGTTCAACTTTGCCATTATGAAGACGAGCGTCATCTCGGAAGAGTTCCGTACCCGCTATTTGTCAGAGCCAGGACGAGAAGGCATTTTCGAGGCGCGAGCCGTGGTTTTCGACGGTTCAGATGACTATCATCACCGCATCAACGATCCGACGCTTGGAGTGGATGAGCGCTCGATTCTTGTGATCCGAGGCTCAGGTCCGTTGGGATGGCCTGGTTCTGCAGAGGTGGTGAACATGCAGCCGCCCGATGCCCTTCTCAAGCGTGGCATCACCAGCTTACCTACGCTGGGGGATGGCCGCCAGTCGGGAACTTCCGATAGCCCGTCCATCCTGAACGCATCGCCCGAGAGCGCGGCTGGTGGCGGGCTTTCCTGGCTTCGATCGGGAGACATGGTGCGGATTGATCTCAACCTTGGCCGTTGCGATGCCCTGGTCGAGCCCGAAGAAATCAGGCGCAGATGTGCCGAAGTCGGGCCTCGAGTTCCCGCAAGCCAGACCCCGTGGGAGGAACTCTACCGGGAAAAGACCAGCCAACTGGACGCCGGGTGCGTCATGGAAATGGCGCTCAAGTACCGAGGCACCTCCGCAAGGGTACCGCGGCACAATCACTAGAGTCGTCGATCCGTTCCACCAAAAATCTACTCATGCGCACGATGGAAGATCGTAGCGGCGAATGACGGTTCGCCGCAGCTAGGCTTTGTCGCTGCTACTGGGACCTTGTCGTAAGAATTGGCAGTGACCCCAATGAAAAAGGGCCTGCACCAAGAGGTGCAGGCCCGATTTTCAACCGTAGCGGGGTGAAGCCCCGCTATCGGGAGATCAGTTGGTCGGCTGGCCGAAGATGATTTCGGCGCGACGGTTCTGCGGCTCGCGCACACCCAGTGGCGTGTCGACCAGCAGTCGGTTGAAACCGAAGCCGCGGGTAGTCATCTGGCTGTCCGCAATGCCCTTGCCAGCCATATAGGCCTTCACAGCATTGGCACGGCGCTCCGACAGAGCCTGGTTGTAGGCGGCCGGACCCGACGTATCGGTGTGACCGTCGATAACCACCGACGATTGGCCGGTCTGGACATAGGCTTCAGCCGCACGATCGAGGATCGCTGCTGCTTCCGGCGTGATGTCGTACTTATCCCAGTCGAAGAAGACCAGGAACGGTCCGGGCACCACCTGCTGCGGCGGAGGCGGCGGAGGCGGAGGCGGCGGAGGCGGCGGAGGCGGAGGCGGAGGCGGCGGAGGCGCTTCCTCGAACAGGTTGAACGTCAGCCCCAGCAGAAGGCTGTGGCTCCGCCAGTTGCCCGAAAGATCATGACCATTGGTGGTCTGCAGATCCAGGCCGCTCATATTGAAGAAGCGATACTTCAGCGACAGATCCAGCTTTTCCGACAGAGCATAACGCACGCCGGCAATGGCCTGCCATGCAACACCAGTGTCGCTGTCGTCAGAGAAGGCCGCGCCGTACTTCTGGAGTTGCCAGATGTGCGACTTAAATCGGCCAATACCGACACCACCGCCCACGAAACCGCCAAACGGCGAACCTTCTTCGGCTCCGAAATCGAACATGCCGTTCAGCATGAACGTAAGAATTTCGGCATTACCATCGGCAGCAGTATAGCTGCCAGCGGCAGGAACCCTAGGAACACCGGTGCCTCCGTAAGGAATCGCCGGAATAGCGCCATTGACAGTTACCGAATCCAGATTGGCATTCTTATAACCAACTTCAAACTCGGTCCGGAACGAACCAAAGTCGTAACCGAGCACGCCGCCGACTTCCCAGCCAGGCTCGTACTTGTTGCGGATACCATCCGAAACGCCGACACCAGCCGTCGTTTCAATATCAAAACCCTTGGACTCGGCGATGAAGCCGCCAGCCTCCAGGCCTATATACCAGGAGTTATCCCGCGCTTGCGCGGCTCCTGCTAGCACCGTGGTCGCGAGCGCGACCGCAACGGCGAACTTCCCCATGACTATCCCCTTCTACGTATGACGCACTAAGGCCGGGTCATCTAACCGAGCCTATGCGCGCTTAGCAAGGGGTGGATTCACCAAAACTGTGTTACAAGTGCAACATGTTGGCCGGCAATTCGCACAAAGCGCGAACACTTGTCATGCCGATACCAACCCAAGCCCCACAAGGCGGTGCAGTAGAGCGGCCAACGCCTCTCTCGCTTCAACGTCAATTACCGAACCGCCCTGCGAAATTTCGACGCCGTCCGCCGGCGGCCCATAGGGGGCGACCTCGGCAAATCCGCCAGCCGTACGCCGAATAGTCCTTTGCTCATCAACGACCCACAACGCGAAGCCCTCCGGCACGCGATGAAAGCGCCAGCCACCCACCGTCCAGCATGCCAGCCGATTCTCCTGTCCCCCCCATTCGCCGGCCGCTCCCGGCGCCACTATCCAGCATTCTCCCAGTTCAGGGGCTTGCGGCGGGGTCAAAACCTGCCTGCTAGCCACGACGGCCCCCACCAGGCAATCCAACGCCATCAGGGCCTCATTGTGCGTGACATCCTTCTGCCCCTGCCCGGCTATCAACATTGGCATTTCCAACCGCGCCGTCTTCTCCGTCACAGGTCTGTCTCCCTCTTCAGATTCGAACCGATCCGGAACGCCGCAGCGCCATCGGCCCATCGCCCATCGCTTCAAGCCAGCATTCCCCCGAAGGCAGCGCCCGTCCAAACCAAGCGACCTGATCCGACAAAGTGAATACAAGCGGACTTCCGCCGATCATCCGCGTGAACAACTCGCCATCGTCTCCGGCAAACTGCCAGCGAAAGCCTGTGTCGCTCGCGACCTCTCCGCTCCAGTCCCAGGCTTCGGCAGAGCGGGATACCCAGTTCATCCTCACCGCCCCGTCCGGCGTCCTCTGCGCACCAAAGTGAACGGGAGCCATCTGCGCGCGGCCGACGCCTTCAACACGATGAACCAACTCGGTTCCGCCAGGCGGATCCCCAGAACCAGACGCCAAAAAGGCGATCTCCCGGCCGGACGCATCCGTCGGAATCTGCCAATGGGCCAGATCTTCCAGCCTCAGCTGGAGAACGGTCGCCCCGGGCTCCACCACCGCCATGCGATAACCGGTTCCGAATCGTCCCCGCAGGAGGCGGGACAATCGCACCACGCCGTCGCCCTTAAACTCGGCATTCTGAAACTGTAAAAGCTCCCCACCAACAAGCACGAGATTGGCCCCGGCGAGCACGGCTTCAGCCGACCTGCTTTCAAACGCCGGCACATCTTCCATCACCTGCACCAGCAGGCTGTTGTGTTCGTCCCAAATCGTTTCCGGTCCCACGTCGAGCGGTTCGACCAGCGTTCCAAAGGGCGCGGAGCTTCCAACAGCCCCCAGGCTGATCTCGTCGCCACCGAAAAGGACGCGGATTTCCGCCCCCCGCCAGCCGGGCCCACCAGCAGCGGCAACCCAAATCCGCGTATCACCCACCCGAAGCGGAACTGGGGTCTCAAACGCCCGGAGAATAGTCGGAACCGGCGGCACCAGCGGAGCGGGCAGTGATCGCCCCGGATCTGCAGCAACTGCTGTCGAGCCGGCTCCGGCAACTCTCTCCGCCTCGAACAGCAGCAGCAGCCCCTGCACATCGCGTTTCACGATGCGCCACATCGCGCCGCGATCCAGCGCAATCATGTCGCCAACGCAAATTTCCATCCAGCGCCAAGGCAATGCAAAGCTCAACACTTCCGCTCCTGCCTCCGCCTCTCGCAAGAGCCTGGCGGCCAGCTTCCGGGCCAGTTCGGCCGTCGCGGTCAATGCCCCTCCACTTTCGATCTCGGTGCCCGATCTCCCGCGCGAAGCCCGCTGCCGCCCAGCCTGATAGTCCCTCGCCGGATCGAAATAGCCAATGCTCAGTCCAGCCGGACGCGCCGAAACGGCAACCTCCGCCGACGCGGCCTCCTCGCGAAAGATCAGATCACCCGCCGGAACTGAGAAAAGCCGCCCGCCGCCAAAGCCAAATGCACCATCGGCGAGGCAAGGGCTGGCACCAATCGTCTGCGCCACCGTTTGCGCGTCGTCCGCCAATCTGGAGGATACCGCCGCAAACCCTGTCGCGCCTGCCTCCACCTGCATCTCCGGAACCTGAAAGCCGGCCTCCGCCCCCATTTCGGCCAACCAGCTTTCTGCGCCATCCTCGTCCGCAATAACCTCGAAACTCAGGTTCGGAATGCGATTGCCAAAGGCTCCCAACGCGAAATCCTCGAAAACGACATAGGCGATACCGCGATAGTCCGGAGCCAATCCGTCGTCTTCCGCAGCCGCAATCAGCGGGTCCGTAGCTTGCTCCGCATCGCCTCGATGAACCCGCATCACAGTCTTGGTCTCAAAGCGTCCTTCGGCGTCCCGGATTTCCCGGCCGTCGGCCCAGATCCGCCCGATACCCAGAATCGGCCGCGCCGACAGCGCCACAGCAAAGCTCGTCCCGGCCGTTCGGCGGCCGCTTCCCTTGCGCGCGCCCGATTGCATGGGCAGCGCCCAGATCAACTGGCCGGCCAAGCCCATCCCCCCGCGTCAGCCGCCAGCACAGGGCCACTGCAGTCGCTTCTCCGCCAAGCGCCCCGGCAAGCTCGGGCGTCATTCCCGCACCTCCACCAGCGGAACACTGGGTGCTTCCCCGGAGCGCACCCCAGAAAGCGAAACGTCCAACCTGTCACTGGCAAACCGCACCGGCACGTCAAAGGCATATCCGGCACGCACGGCCGCCCCGATCGGTGGCGCCTCGTCGAACACCAGCCGCCCGCCCGCCAGAAGCTGCCACCCGTCGAACAGCTCAACACCTGCAACGGAAACACGCACGCTGCCCGGCTCGGGCCGGGAAATACGCCGCACTTCCTCCGCGCCCGCGTCGCCGTATCGCTTCACCAGCTGAAAGCTCAACTGCATGCCATCGCCTAGCCGCTCACCGTCACCATCGCCTCCATTCAGCCCCCCTTGCGCTTTCCCCAGCCCAGCATTTCCCGCTTCTCGTCGTCGCTCAGGAAGCCCGCGTCCCCCACGTGACGCCACAATCGCTCCCGGTCGGCCCACAGCGCCGGCACCAGGTCCATGTCCGCCTCGATGCGCAGACCCGGCCACCACAGCGCCAGATGCCGCGAAAGCCGCTCCATCCTGGAAAGCTCGCGCGCCACCACATCTCCGGAAATAGTCGGTCAAGCCCCGGAAGGCGGCGGGCTCTCCCAGCCGCAATTCCGGAGCATGCCCAAATCTCTATACCGAATCGTCACGATTGTCAATATGTTTTTTACCGTATTGGTTATCATAGTGCATGACCAACCGATCCAGCGCCAGCCCCAGCACCAGCTTCCCGGCACGAACCGGCCATCCCAGCCCCTTCTCCGCTTCCGCCAGCCCCTCACCCTCGCAGGCAACCCGCCACAACACATCCGACAGCCCCGGCCCAACTTCCGCCATCGCCGCCCCGAATCGCCGCCGCGCCTCGATCCCCGCCACCGCCTGGGTGTCGGCGCCTCCCTGCCAACCCTGCCGCCCCCCTGGGGCAGCATCCCACCGCATTGTCACCCGCGCGCCCAGCCCGGCCCGCGCATGGTCGCCGCGCAACCGCTCGCCGGCCGCCACCTGCCGTGCCGTCAACATCCCGCGCCGCGCCAGCCAGGCCAGCGGCGACTCGGTCAGGTTCACGGCCACCACCTGCCGATCCACCGCGTCCGAAGGCGCCAGAACCCGCCGTCCGATAACCCGATTCGGATAGTCGCTTGCTTCAATCATGCATCCATCTCCTCTCGACAGATGCAAATAAATGCCATAATGGTAATGCTGTAGGAAAGCCAATAACCGGGAAAAGAAAATGACCAGCCGCCTACGGGAGATTCGCAAGAGCAAGGGCCTCACTCTGGCAGAGGTCGCAGCCCGCTGCACGCCCGCCACCACGGCGGTCACCATCGGCCGCCTCGAAACCGGCACACGCCAGCTCACCGTTCCCTGGATCGAAAAGCTCGCAACGGCGCTGGAGGTCGAGCCCCGGCAGCTGATCGCGCAGGAAAGTGATTCGACTATTCCCGTCGCCGCCCAGCTCACCGCAGAGGGCGCACAGGCCCTCACCGCCCCGCTCTCCCTGCATCCGCCGGTCCCCATGCCCGGCGCGATCGGCCTCATCATCCGCGACTCACAGGGCGATTACCGCGCCGGCGACCACCTCTGGCTGGAACAGCTGCAACCCGAACGCTTCGGAGAAGCCATCAACACCGACGTGCTGGTTCCCCGCCCGGTCGGCCGCTTCGTCTTCGGCCGCCTCGTCGCCACCGATCAGGGGCGGCTGCAGATCCTGCCGCTAAAGCCCGGCAGCCGCCAGACCGTCGTCGCAGAAGCGCCGTGGATAGCGCGCGCCCACCACCTCATCCGCCAGCTCTAGAGCCGGGGCAAGGTCACCCCCCGCTGCCCCTGATACTTCCCGGCGCGGTCGGCATAACTCACCTCACACACCGAATCGCCCTTCAGGAACAGGAACTGGCAAGCGCCCTCATTGGCATAGATCTTCGCCGGCAGCGGCGTGGTGTTGGAAAACTCCAACGTCACATGCCCCTCCCACTCCGGTTCCAGCGGCGTGACATTCACGATGATCCCGCATCGGGCATAGGTGCTCTTGCCCAGACAGATGACCAGCACATCCCGCGGCACCCGGAAAAATTCCACCGTCCGCGCCAGCGCGAAGCTGTTGGGCGGAATCACACACACGTCCGTCTGCCGATCGACAAAGCTGGCATCCGAAAAGGCTTTCGGGTCCACCACCGCACTATCCACGTTGGTAAAAATCTTGAACTCGTTGGAAACCCGCGCGTCATATCCATAACTCGAAAGCCCATAGGAAATGCAGCCATCCCGCCGCTGTCCCTCCACAAACGGCTCGATCATCCCATCCCGCAAAGCGCGCTCTCGAATCCAGGAATCGGGCATAACGCTCATTGCTTGTCGCCTCCGGCGCATGTTCCGCGCACTTGCGCCGGCGCGCGTTCGCGCTTGCGGCGCAGCGCGCCGGGGTTAGCGATACTCAAACTTGGTCCTTCCTCACTGCCGGATGTGCAAAACGCAGATCAGCGTGAACAGCCGTCGCGCGGTGTCAAAATCCATCTCCACCCGCCCGTCAAGCCGCTCCATCAGCAGTTCCGCCGCCGAATTGTGAATCCCCCGCCGCGCCATGTCGATGGTTTCGATGGCGCTCGGCGCCGCATTGCGGATCGCCTTGTAGTAGCTGTCGCAGATCGCGAAATACTCGCGCACCACCCGTCGGAACGGCCCCAGCCCCAGCAGTACCGAGCCGGTCGCGGCCCCGCCCTCTTCCGTCAGGTCCATTGCCAGGCGGCCGTCCTCCACCCGCAGCACCAGCCGCCACGGCCCGTCGCCACGAACCTCCACCGGCCGAAAGACATTCCCTTCCAGCAGGTCAAATATCGCAACCCGCCGTTCCTGCTCCACATCGGCATTGCGCCAGATGACAGTACGCTCATCCAGTTCAACTGCCACAATCCGATGATCCGCCATGCGCGAAACCCTAAAGCCCCGCAGGACAATGGCAAGTGTGGCCTAAAGCCTGTTCCAAACAGGCGGAATCGCCTGATCGGCCTGGAGCGGCCGATTTCATGCGATCAAATCGAGGCTCGCTCTAAAATACCGGTTCGCTGTCATCCGAAGGCTTGTGGATCCCGCATTCCGATTTATCCCACCCCCGCCAGCGCCCGGCCCGCGGGTCCTCGCCCGGCTGCACGCGCGAGGTGCAGGGCGAACAGCCGATCGAGGGATAGCCATCCGCCACCAGCGGATGCGGCGGCAGCTGCTGCGTCGCCGCATAGGCATTGATCCCGGCACCGGTCCAATCATGCAATGGGTTCAGCTTCAACCGCGCAGCATCCCGCTCAAACAGCGTCAAGGTCGCCCGCGCCTTGTTCTGATGGCTCTTTCGTCCCGAAATCCACAGATCGAAATCCGCCAACCCGGCATCCAGCGGCTGCACCTTGCGGATGTCGCAGCATCCGTCCGGATCATAGCTCCAGCGCAGCCGCTTCGCATCCTTCGCGTCCAGCACCGCCTGCTCCGGCCGCAGCCAGCGCACATCCGTCAGCCCCAGATAGGCCGAAAGATCCTCGGCATAGCGCAGCGTCTCCGGAAACAGCCAGCCCGTCTCCACGAACAGCACCGGCGCATCCTTGCGGATCGCAGCCGCCATATGCAGCAGCACCGCCGAATCCGCCCCGAACGAGGACACCAGCGCCACCCGCCCAAAGGCAGGCGAAGTCAGCACGTCCGCCAGCGCATCGGCCGCCCTGTCCGCATAGACAGAGTTGAGCTCAGCCACATCCCCAAACGCCCAGCGGACGTCCGGCAGGGCGGGCTGTACCGCGGGTTTCACTCGGCTGCCTTTCCGGCGGTGGGATGCCGCAACGCCCAGGCCGGAACGCGCCCGTCGGCCGCCTTCTGATAAACCTCCGGAAAGCGCGCCAGGGCAGCCGCCGCCACCGCCGGATCGATCGGCCGCTCGCTGGCCACCGAACTGAACCCGACCCGCTTCAGGAATACCAGCTGGTCCACCGTCAGGTCGCCGATCGCCCGGATATCGCCCGCAAAACCCATCTCCCGCAGGATGCGCGCCGAGGAATAGGCCCGTCCATCCCGCCACTTCGGAAAGGCAAGGCCGATCACCCGATGATTGCCCAGCCCCTGATGGCTGCGCACATCCTCCTCGGGCGCCAGAACCACGTCGGGCTCGGCATCTTCCACGGCCCGGCCATCGATCGCAAACAACTCAGCCAAAGGCCGACTCCCCATAGACCGCATATTTGAACGGAGCCGCTCCCAGCCGGCGATAGGTGTCCAGGAATCGCTCCCCGTCCTCCCGCTGCTCCAGATAGGCGTCGGTCAGCCTCTCCACGGCATTCACGATGCCCTCCTCGTCAAAACCCGGCCCCAGAATCTGCGCCAGGCTGGTATCCTCCGCACCCGAACCACCCAGCAGCAGCTGGTAATTCTCCTTGCCCTTCCGGTCGACGCCCAGAATCCCGATGTGCCCGGCATGGTGATGCCCGCAGGCGTTGATGCAGCCCGAGATCTTGATCTTCAGCTCGCCCAGCTCGCTCTCCTTCGGCGCCAGCCGCTCGGCAATCTGCTGCGCCACCGGGATCGAGCGCGCATTCGCCAGCGCGCAATAATCCAGCCCCGGGCAGGCGATGATGTCGGTCGCCAGATCCAGATTGGCGTCCGCCAGCCCGATCTCCTTCAGCGTCGCATACACGGCTTCCAGATCACTCGCCTTCACGTGCGGCAGCACCAGGTTCTGCGCATGCGTCACCCGCACCTCATCGAAACTGAACCGCTCGGCCAAGGCCGCAATCGCCTCGATCTGCTCGGCCGAGGCATCCCCCGGTATCTGCCCCACGGGCTTCAGCGAGATATTGACGATCCGGTAACCGGGCACCTTGTGCGCCGCCACCTGCCGCTTCACCCAGCGCGCAAACGGCCCCGCCTTCAGGGCGGCCGGCGGCAGTTCATCTGCCAGCTTCTCGAAATCCGGTTCCCCAAAGAACCCGCGGATCCGCTCCAGCTCCGCCGCCGGGGCATCGATCCCCAGCGTCAGCACATGCAGATGCTCTTCCTCCACCTGCCGCGTGAACTCGGCCGCGCCCAGCTCGCTCACCAGGATCTTGATCCGCGCCTTGTAGATATTATCCCGCCGCCCATAGCGGTTATAAACCCGCAGGATCGCCTCGCAGTAACTCAGGAACTCGGCAACCGGCAGGAACTCGCGGATCAGCGGCGCAATGATCGGCGTCCGCCCCATGCCGCCGCCCACATAGACAGCAAAGCCCAGCTCGCCATCCTTGCGCACCAGCTGCAGGCCGATATCGTGCAGCTTCATCGCCGCCCGATCTTCCTCGGCGCCGATCACCGCGATCTTGAACTTGCGCGGCAGATAGCTGAACTCCGGGTGGAAGCTCGACCATTGCCGCAGCAGCTCCGCCCATACGCGCGGATCGTCCACCTCATCGGCGGCAGCGCCTGCATACTGGTCGGAAGAAATATTGCGGATGCAGTTCCCCGAAGTCTGGATGGCATGCATTTCCACCGTCGCCAGCTCGGCCAGAATGTCGGGCGCCTCTTCCAGCCGGATCCAGTTGTACTGGATATTCTGCCGCGTCGTGAAATGCCCGTAGCCCCGGTCATATTTCCGCGCGATATGCCCCAACATCCGCATCTGCGCCGAGGAAAGCGTCCCATAGGGAATGGCCACCCGCAGCATATAGGCGTGCAGCTGAAGATAGAGCCCGTTCTTCAGCCGCAGCGGCTTGAAATGATCCTCGTCGATCACCCCCGAAATCCGCCGCTCCACCTGGTCGCGGAATTCCGCCACCCGCGCATCCACCAGCGCCTGGTCGATCTCGTCATAGCGATACATCAGCGCCACTCCTCGCCGGCCAGAGCCAGATCGGCGCGCACCGTCGGCCCATAGGCCCGAATCCGCTCCCGCGCCTTCACCGGCCGCCAGCGACCGTCCACTTCATCCGCATCGATCAGCGCCAGGTCGCTCACCCGTTCCCCCACAGCCTCGCGCGCCAAAATCTCCGCGCCATCCGAATCCACGGCCACCGCCTCGCGGATCGAGGTGCTCCACCCCGAACCGTTCCACCACAGCACGTCGCCGCGCAGAAGCTCGTTGCCCGTCAACAATTTCACCATTGACCGATTTCCTGAAAAACCTGCGCGGCCTGGCCGGCGATGATATCCTCGGCCTCGGCGAGCCCGGCCACCCGGCCAACCACCAGTACGGCGGGGCTGCGCACCTGTTCGCGCGCCACCACTTCACCCAGGCCCGCCAGCAAGGTGCGGATCGCCCGGGCACCCGGCAGCGTCCCGCGCTCCAGCACGGCCACCGGCATGTCCGGCGAAACCCCGTCGCTCATCAGCTTCTCGGCAATCGGCCCGGCAGTCGTCACGCCCATGTATACCACCAGCGTCCGTCCCGGCCCGGCCAGCCCGCGCCAGTCCTGCTCCTTCAGCCCCTGGCAGGTCCCCGCCACAAAACTCACCGCACTTGCCAGCGCCCGATGCGTCAGCGGCAGCCCGGCTTCCGCCGCGCAGCCCAGCGCCGCCGAAATGCCCGGCACCACCTCGCAGCCGATCCCGGCCGCGCGCGCCGCCTCCAGCTCCTCGCCGCCACGCCCGAACACGAACGGATCGCCGCCCTTCAGCCGCACCACTTTCAGGCCCGCGCGCACCTTGCGCACCAGCAAGGCATTGATTTCCTGCTGCGGCACGGAATGCCGGTCGCGCCGCTTCTCCACGGAAATCAGCTCCGCCTCGGCCCGCGCCATCGCCAGCACGCCGTCGCCCACCAGCCCGTCATGCACCAGCACATCGGCCTCGCCGATCAGCCGCGCCGCCTTCAGCGTCAGCAGGTCGGGGTCACCCGGCCCCGCGCCAACCAGCCACAATTTCCCGATCTTTTCCATGCCGCGGCACATGCGCCTCCTGCGCCGCACCTGCCAGCAGCGAAAACTTGGGGGCGGAAAACCGCCGCTATCCCCCAGCTCGCTTCACCGAAAAGTCGCTGTCCCAACCGGAAACGCCGCGCTAAAGCGGCTGCGATGGACGTCGCCACACCGGAAGCCGAACGAACCCAGCCGCAGTTCCTCGCGAAACTCCGCGAGCTCTACGCGCGCATCCCGCGCCGCGTCCGGATCCTCGCCGGCGCCGCCGTGGCGCTCGGCCTTGTCGGCTTGTTCCTGCTCTGGCTGCTCGTCGGCCGCGGCCTCCCGGATGCCGCCAGCCTCGCAAACTACCAGCCGCCCCTCCCCACCACGCTGCGCTCGTCCGACGGCACGCCCTTCCACACCTTCGCCCGGGAACGCCGCATCTATCTGCCCTATTCGGAAATCCCGCCGGTCGTCGTGCAGGCCGTCACCTCGGCAGAAGACAAGACCTTCTTCCAGCATGGCGGTCTCGACTACGCCGGCATTGCCACCGCCGTCTGGACCAACCTCAAGTCGCTCGGCTCCGACAAGCGCCCGGTCGGCGCCTCCACCATCACCCAGCAGGTGGCGAAGAACCTTCTCCTCACCAACGAGGTCACCATCGGCCGCAAGCTGCGCGAAGCGATCCTCGCCCGCCGCATTGAGGAACAGTTCACCAAGGAGCAGATCCTCGAACTCTACCTCAACGAGGTATTCCTCGGCCGCAACGCCTACGGGATAGAGGCCGCCTCCCAGGCCTGGTTCGGCAAGCCCGCCTCCGAGCTCCGCCCCGAGGAAGCCGCCTTCCTCGCCGGCCTGCTGAAGGCGCCCTCCTCCTTCAATCCGGCCACCAACTATGCCCGCTCGCTCGAACGGCGCAACTATGTGCTGGGCGAAATGGGCAAGAACGGCTTCCTCACGCCCGAACAGTCGCGCGCGCTGCAGGCAAGCCCCATCGTCACCAGCCGCTCCGGCGTCGCCGCCCGCCAGGCCACCACCGGCGGCTATTTCATCGAAGAAGTCCGCCGCGAGCTGATCGACAAGTTCGGCGAAGACGCGAAGGCCGGCCCCAACAGCGTCTATGCCGGCGGCCTCTGGGTCCGCACCACCATCGATCCGGTCATCCAGGCCGCCGCCGAAAAGGCGCTGCGCAACGGTCTCGTCCGCTACGACAGCGGCCGCGCCTGGCGCGGCCCCGTCACCACGATCGACGCTGGCGACGGCTGGGAATCCCGCCTGCGCGCCGCCAATGTCGGCGTCGGCTACCCCGAATGGCGCGCCGCCGTCGTCCTCGGCTCGCCGGCGGGCGGCCTCCGCCTCGGCTTCACCGACGGCACCACCGGCTTCATGTACAACGGCGACGCCACCCGCCAGCGCAACGGCGTCGCCGCCTGGCAGCAGCTGAAGGTGGGCGACGTCATCCCCGTCGCGAAGATCTCCGGCAGCAACTACGGCCTGCGCCAGATTCCCGAAGTCTCCGGCGCCCTCGTCGTCCAGGAACCGCAAACCGGTCGCGTCCTCGCCATGGTCGGCGGCTTCGACGTCCGCGGCTCCAGCTTCAACCGCGCCACCCAGGCCCAGCGCCAGCCCGGCTCCAGCTTCAAGCCCTTCGTCTATGCCGCCGGCCTCGACAACGGCATGACCCCCGCGTCGATCGTCGCCGACGCCCCCTATTGCGTCTACCAGTCGCGCAGCCTCGGCACGAAATGCTTCCGCAACTTCGGCGGCGGCTATGCCGGCGCGCAGACCATGCGCTGGGGTCTCGAACAGTCGCGCAACCTGATGACCATCCGCATCGCCTACAACAGTGGCATGGACAATGTGGTGAAGCTCGCCAAGGACCTCGGCATCGGCGACTACCAGCCGGTCCTCGCCATAGCGCTCGGCGCCGGCGAAACCACGCCGATGCGGCTGGTCAACGCCTATTCCATCCTGCTCAACAACGGCCGCGCCGTCGAGCCGATCCTCTTCGACCTCGTGCAGGACCGCAACGGCAAGACGCTCTATCGCGCCGACCCGCGCCCCTGTGAAGGCTGCAACAGTGCCACATGGCAGGGCCAGCGCATGCCCCGCCCGGCCGACACGCGCCGGCAGGTGATGGACGCCCGCACCGCCTATCAGGTCACCCACATGATGGAGGGCGTCATCCAGCGCGGCACCGCCGTCACCCTGCGCTCGCTCGGCGTCCCCATCGCCGGGAAAACCGGCACCACCACCGGCCCCAAGGACGTCTGGTTCGTCGGCGGCACCCCCAATTTCGTCGCCGGCCTCTACATCGGCCACGACAAGCCGCGTAACCTTGGCGGCCTGCAGGGCGGCACCTTCGCCGCCCCCATCTGGAAGCAGTTCTATACCGAAGCGTTCAAGGACAACCCGCAGGAACCCGACCCCTTCCTCGCCCCGGCCGGCATCCGCATGGTCCGCATAGACCGCCGCTCCGGCCGCCGCGTCTACGGTACCTGGCCGGGTACAGACCCCAAGGCCGGCGTCATCTGGGAAGCCTTCAAGCCAGAAAGCGAACCGCGCCGCATCTACCGCACGGCAGAGGACCTGAAGGCCCTGCAACCGGCCCAGCCAAAGGCCCGCGTCAAATCCGACAGCGACTTCCTGAGACAACAAGGCGGCATCTACTAAAAACCCCTCCCCTGCAGGGGAGGGGCAGGGGTGGGGGCGCCCCGCACATACCAACGGAACGAAAAAATGCACCCAAACCCCGAAGCTAACCCTAACGACCGCGCCTTCCTCGGCCACCCCAAGGGCCTCGGCTACCTGTCCTTCTCCGAAGCGTTCGAGCGCTTCTCCTACTACGGGATGCAGGCGCTCCTCGTCCTCTACATGGTCAACTACCTGCTCCTCCCGGGCAATGTGGAGCAGGTCTGGCTGTTCAAGCCGCTGCAGTCCTTCTTCGGCCTGCAGGGCCAGCCGCTCGCCAGCGCCATCTTCGGCACCTACGCCTCGCTCGTCTACCTCACCCCCATCGCTGGCGGCTTCATTGCCGACCGCTTCCTCGGCAAGCGCCGCACCGTCCTGCTCGGCGCCATCACCATGGCCTTCGGCCACTTCCTGATGGCCTTCGAGCCCGCCTTCCTGTTCGCGCTTCTCTGCCTGATCATCGGCACCGGCCTCTTCAAGGGCAACATCGCCAGTCAGGTCGGCAGCCTCTACGGTCCGGAAGACAACCGCCGCGCTGACGCCTTCCAGATCTTCTATCTCGGCATCAACGCCGGCGTCATCGCCGCCCCGCTGATCGTCGGCACGCTGGGGGAAAAGGTGGGCTGGCACTGGGGCTTCGGCGCCGCCGGCGTCGGCATGCTCATCGGCCTCGCCATCTACATCAGCGGCACCCGCCACCTCCCCAACGATCCGCCCATCCGCAAGTCCGCCGATGCACCGGCCCGCCCGCCCCTCACCCGCCAGGAGTGGATCGCCACCCTTTCCCTTCTCGCCCTCATCCCGGTGATGGCCATGGCGATCATCCCCAACCAGCAGATCTTCAACGCCTATCTGGTCTGGGGCGACCGCAACTTCGATCTCATGTTTCTGGGCACCCGCCTCCCCACCACCTGGCTGATCACACTCGATGCCATCGTCAGCGTCTCCTTCCTCGCCCTCGTCGCCCTCTTCTGGCGCTGGTGGGGCAAAACCCGCACGGAGCCCGACGAGCTGCAGAAGATCCTCATCGGCTCAGCCTTCACCACGGCGGGGATGTTCTGCCTTGTGATGGCCGCGATCACCCAACCCGAAGGCGGCAAGATCGGTCTCGCCTGGCCGGTCGCCTTCCATGTGCTGAACTCGATCGGCTTCGCGCACATGCTGCCGATCAGCCTCGCCCTCTTCGCGCGCATGGCGCCGCCCGCCATCAACGCCACCGTCATCGGCCTCTACTATCTCGCCTTTTTCGCCGGCAACGCCATGGTCGGCTGGATCGGCGGCAAGCTCGACAGCATGGTGCCAACGCATTTCTGGCTCCTGCACGCGGCCTTCGCCGCCGGTGCCGGCCTCATCTTCCTCCTCTTCCGGCTCACGGTCTGGCGGCCAAAGGCTGTGGCCCCTTCCCTTTCGCCCACCGGCTGACTACATCGCCCTCCCATGAGAGCCGAAGCCCAGAATCACGTCGACAAAATCCAGCAGGCGCTTGCCCTGCTGAGGAGGTTTCTTTGACTGGGATCGCGCCCTCCAGAAGCTCGATCAGCTAAACCACCGCGCCGAAGACCCGACGCTCTGGAACGATCCACGCGCCGCGCAGGAACTCATGCGCGAACGCCGCAAGCTTGATGAGGCCATCACCGCCACCCGCAAGATCGAAGCCGATCTCGCGGGAACGGTCGAACTGATCGAACTGGCAGAGGCCGAAGGCGACGAGGCCCTCGCCGAGGAAGGCGTGGCAGCGCTCGCCGAACTCGCCGCCAAGGCCGAACACGACAAGGTCGAAGCACTCCTTTCGGGCGAAGCGGACGGCCTCAACAGCTTCATCGAAATCAACTCCGGCGCCGGCGGCACCGAAAGCCAGGACTGGGCCGAAATGCTGCAGCGCATGTACATGCGCTGGGGCGAACGCCGCGGCTTCAAGGTCGAACTGATCGACTACAACGCCGGCGAACAGGCGGGCATCAAGTCCGCCACCATCCTGCTGAAGGGCGACGGCGCCTTCGGCTGGGCCAAGACCGAATCCGGCGTCCACCGCCTGGTCCGCATCAGCCCGTATGACAGCGCCGCCCGCCGCCACACCAGCTTCTCCAGCGTCTGGGTCTATCCGGAAATCGACGATTCGATCGAAATAGACATCAAGGAATCGGACTGCCGGATCGATACCTACCGCGCCTCCGGCGCCGGCGGCCAGCACATCAACACCACCGATTCAGCCGTCCGCATCACCCACATCCCCAGCGGCATCGTCGTCGCCTGCCAGTCCGAACGCTCGCAGCACAAGAACCGCGCCACCGCCTGGAAGATGCTCCGCGCCCGCCTCTACGAAGCCGAGCTCGCCCGCCGCGAAGCCGAAGCAAACGCCGTCAACGCCACCAAAACCGACATCGGCTGGGGCCACCAGATCCGCTCCTATGTCCTCCAGCCCTACCAGCTGGTGAAGGATCTCCGCACCGGAGTCACCAGCACCTCCCCGCAGGACGTGCTGGACGGCGAGCTCGATCCGTTCATGGCCGCCGCCCTCAGCCAGCGCGTCACCGGCGAAAAGGCCGACGTCGAAGATGTCGACTGAGGTCGACGGCTATCAGCGCCGCGTAGAGGCCGTCCTCTTCGCCGCCGCCGAGCCGCTCGCCCCCGCCGACATCCGAACCTACGCCGGCGAGGGCGACCTGGGCGCCGCTCTCGAAACGCTGATGGCAGATTATGCCCCGCGCGGCATCAACCTCGTCCAGCGCGGCGGCCGCTGGCTGTTCCAGACGGCGCCCGATTGCGCCTCGGTCCTCACCGCCGCCCGCGAAGTTCCGAAGAAACTCGGACGCGCCGCGCTCGAAACCCTCGCGATCATCGCCTACCACGAACCCGTCACCCGCGCCGACATCGAGGAAATCCGCGGCGTGCAGACTGCGCGCGGCACGCTCGACACGCTGATGGAGGCAAATTTCGTCCGCCCGGCAGGCCGCCGTGAATCCCCGGGCCGGCCGATGCAATATGCAACGACGCCCATTTTCCTCGTCCATTTCGGCCTCGAAACCCGCCGCGATCTCCCCGGCATTGCCGAGCTGAAGGCCGCCGGCCTCCTCGATCCGCCGGCCGTGACCGAAGAATCCGAAGCCGACAGTCGGGCAAACACCGACGAACCGGAACCGGATGCACTGGCGTCGGACCCTTCGAACGATTAGATAGCCCATCATGACAGGCGCCCCGCGCCCTCACAGGAGTAAGATCACATGGGAAGCATGAGCCTCTGGCACTGGGTGATCGTCGCCCTCGTCGTGCTCCTGCTCTTCGGCAAGGGACGCATCTCCGACATGATGGGTGACCTCGCCAAGGGCATCAAGTCGTTCAAGAAGGGCCTCGCCGAAGACGATATCAGTGGCACCACCACGCCGCAGGCTCCGCCCGCGCAGGTCACGCAGAACCCGGCCGCGCAGGCCACTTCTCCCGAGCAGACGCCCCGCTAAGGGCGTCGCCACACAGCCATGTTCGAGATCGGCGGAACCGAGCTGCTTCTTATCGCCGTCGTCGCACTGGTGGTGATTGGTCCAAAGGATCTGCCCAACGCCCTGCGCACGGTCGGCCGCTACACTGGCAAGGCTCGCGCCATGACCCGCCACCTCCGCTCCGGCTTCGACGAAATGATGCGCCAGGCCGAGCTGGAGGAAATGGAAAAGCAGTGGGCCGAACAGAACCGCAAGATCATGGCCGAACACCCGAGCGTTCAGGAAACGACCGCCCCCGAAGCCAGCACCGAACCTGCACGCTCCGCTGAAGCCGAAGCAACCCCGACCGAAGCCGAAGCAACCCACGCCACCCCCGATCCGCGCCCGCTCCCATGAAAGACATCGATGACAGCAAGGCCCCGCTCATCGATCACCTGATCGAGCTGCGCACGCGCCTGCTCTGGTCCGTGGGCGCCATCCTCATCGCCTTCTTCGTCTGCTTCTTCTTCGCGAAGGACATCTTCGCCCTCCTCGTCCGCCCGCTCGCCGCCGCCGGCCAGAACCGGGTAATCTTCACCCAGGTGTTCGAGGCCTTCTTCGTGCAGGTCCGCGTCGCCTTCTTCGGCGCCCTGATGCTCAGCTTCCCCATAGTCGCCACCCAGCTCTGGCGCTTCGTCGCCCCCGGCCTCTATCGCCAGGAAAAGCAGGCGATGCTGCCCTTCCTCGCCGCCACGCCCTTCCTCTTCGCGCTCGGCGCCAGCTTCGCCTATTTCGTCGCCATTCCCACCGCGCTGCGCTTCCTGCTCGGCTTCCAGGGCGATCTCGGCAACAGCGGCGTCTCCCAAGAGGCGCTTCCATCCGTCGGCCAGTATCTCAGCTTCATCATGCAGTTCCTGTTCGCCTTCGGGCTTGCCTTCCTGCTGCCGGTGCTGCTGATGCTCCTGAACCGCGCCGGCATCCTCAGCCGCGACCAGCTCGTCGGTTTCCGCCGCTATTTCATCGTCGCAGCCTTCGTCATCGCCGCCGTCTTCACGCCGCCCGATGTCGTCTCGCAGCTCCTTCTCGCGATCCCGCTGATCCTCCTCTACGAAATCAGCCTGATCGCCATCCGCATCACCGAACGCCCCAAATCCGCCGAGACGCTCCCGGCAGAGATCGAGAAACCCGCGGAATAGCAACCGAAGGGCGGCCACAGGCCACACCGGCGATGACCCGGATGCGCAAAGCCTGCCACCCGCACCGCCAGACCATAAGCGTGTAAAGGAAGCCCATGCCCCTCATTCTCGCCCGCCCCGAACTGCTGCGCGGAGCAAACCGCATCGCCGGTCGCTGGATCGAAGCAGATGCAAATGGCATCCAGGTCACCAATCCAGCCACCGGTGAACTTATTGCCACAGTCCCGAAACTCGGCCGCGCCGAAGCCGCCGAAGCCATCGCCGCAGCGCAGGCCGCCATGCCCGCATGGGCAGCCCTCACCGCCAAGGCCCGCGCCACCGTCCTGCGCCGCTGGTTCGACCTGATGATGGCCAATCAAGACGATCTCGCCGCCATCATGACCGCCGAACAGGGCAAGCCGCTCGCCGAGTCGAAAGGCGAAATCGCCTATGCCGCCAGCTTCATCGAATGGTTCGCCGAGGAAGGAAAGCGTGCCTATGGCGACATCATCCCGCCGCATCAGGCGGATCGCCGCATCCTCGTCCTGAAGCAGCCGATCGGCGTCGCCGCCGCCATCACGCCCTGGAACTTCCCGGCCGCGATGATCACCCGAAAGGCCGGACCCGCGCTGGCCGCCGGCTGCCCGATGATCGTGAAGCCCGCCAGCGCCACCCCGCTCACCGCCATCGCCCTCGTGGTCCTCGCCGAGGAAGCCGGCCTGCCGCCCGCCCTCCTCAGCGTCATCACCGGCAGCGCCTCGGCGCTCGCCGACGAGTTCACGCAAAACCCCCTCGTCCGCAAGCTCAGCTTCACCGGCAGCACCGAAATCGGCAAGCAACTCTACGCCGCCGCCGCGCAGAACATCCAGAAAATCAGCCTGGAGCTCGGCGGCAACGCCCCCTTCATCGTCCTCGACGACGCCGATCTCGACGCCGCCGTCGAGGGCGCGCTGCAATCCAAGTTCCGCAACGCCGGCCAGACCTGCGTCTGCGCCAACCGCCTTTACGTCCAGTCCGGCGTCCACGACGCCTTCGTCGAAAAACTGGTCGCCAGGGTAAAGGCGCTGAAGATCGGCAACGGCGCCGAACCCGGCATCGACATCGGCCCGATGATCGACATCGGCGCGGTCGAGAAAACAGAAGAACATATCGCCGATGCCGTCGGCAAGGGCGCAAAGCTCGTCGCCGGCGGCCAGCGCCACCGCGTCCCCGGCCTCGCCGGCGCCACCTTTTTCGAACCGACCGTCGTCACCGGCGTCACAGCCGAAATGGCCGTCGCCACCGAAGAAACCTTCGGCCCGCTCGCCCCCATCTTCCGCTTCGAAACCGACGCCGAAGTCATCGCCGCCGCCAACGCCACCGCCTTCGGTCTCGCCGCCTATTTCTACGGCCAGAACCTGTCGCGCGTTTTCCGCCTCGCCGAAGCGCTCGAATATGGCATGGTCGGCATCAACACAGGCATCATCAGCACGGAAGTCGCCCCGTTCGGCGGCGTCAAGGAATCCGGCATCGGCCGGGAGGGATCGAAATATGGCCTCGACGAGTATCTGGAGACAAAATATCTCTGCATCGGCATCTAACCTGCTCGCAGCGCTGGCAGTCATGGCCGCAACGCCGCTGACGGCCACCCCCGCAGCACAGCCCTCCAACGCAGCCGCTCAGGCCGCAACCGCGCAACCCGCCTCCCGCTTCGTCGGCAGCTGGGAAGGCACGCTCGAGTTCCGCAACATCGCCACCGGCGCCCAACACAAGGTGCCGGCAACGATGCTCGGCAAGCTCCAGCCAGACGGCAAAGCCCTGCTCGACCTCACCATCGACGACGGCAAGGGCCACATCGTCCGCCAACCCGCCACCATCCAGCTGGACGCCGGCAGCAAGCGGCTGTTCCGCAACCCCGGCGACACCAGCATCGCCTTCAACGTCACCGGCAACATGACCCCGGCCGCCACCGAACCGCTAGCCCTCACCCTCCTGGGCCGCGGCAGCGAAGACGGCCGCCCCGCCGACATACGCGAAACCCTCAACATCACCGGCGACACGCTGGTCTGGGGCCGCGAAACCCGGATTGACGGCCAGGACTGGCGCTTCCGCAACGAATATCGCCTGACGCGCAAACCCTAGAGCGCGCGAAGCCTCCGGCGGCCGGGCTCTGCCCGGACCCGGCAGGGGAATTTATCCCCTGCACCCCATCAGATAAGCGTCGTCCCAGCGGAAGCTGGGACCTCATCCCGCAGCCGCCACCACCGTTCGAGCACGCACAACAAAGCGCCGCAGGCAATCAGAATGCCTGCGGCGCCACGTTGCGCTCAGATCGCACCCCACCCAAAACCATTGAGGGTGCAGGGAAATCATTGGATGCCTGCCCCGGACTTGATCCGGGGGCCGGGTTCCAAGGGCAGAGCCCTTGGGTTTTCTTGCCATCGCCTGACGGCGCTGGACGGGCAAAGCCCTTGGCCGCCGGAGGCAAAAAAAACCCTACTTACCAGCCACCTTCGCCAACTCAGCCCGAGCCAGCTCCCGCTGTGCCTTGAACGTAGGGTCCGATTGCAGCCGCGCGTAGGTAGCTGCCGAAATCGTCCGCCCGGAAACCGTGTCGGTCATCCAGTGCGCCCGGCACACCACCCGGCTCTGCCCGAAGTCATATCCCCGTTGCAGGATCGCGTCCGCCTTGTCGGGGAACAGGTCGGTCAGCACCAGCGCCATCATCCAGCCGATCGCGGTATGACCTGAGGGATAGGAACCGTCCTTGCGCAGCGCTGGCTCATCCTGTGGCCGGCACGTGCCCACATTATTCTCCACGAAGGGTCGCACCCGCTGATAGTGCGCCTTCGCCTTTCCGGTCGAAACCCCGGCATCTGCAATTGAGCGCCGCAACAGCATCTCGGTATGCGGGTTCGACCCGTCCGACAGGGAAGTCCCCACAATCGGCTCGAAGCTGCTCACGATATGCGCCCAGCTGCTCAGGTCCGCGTCCGCGGCCGCCAACGCCTGTCGTTCGGCGGGGGCCGCCATCCCGGCCTTGAACGCCTCCTCATCAGCCGCCTTGGCCGCAGTTCCAGCCGCAGGTGGAGGCGGCAGCAGCGCCAGGCTGTCCGGCAGTGCCTTGGGGTCCAGATACCCCTTCGGAAACGGAATGCTCGGGCTCAGCATGCCCACCGCCTCGATGCTGGTCGGCGGAACTGGCGGCGCAGTCACGCTCGTGGTGGCAGTCGTCGCGCAACCTGCCAGCAACCCCAGCGCCAGCAGCGCTCCAATCCCGTTCCGCATATCGATTCTCCCCACTCAGCCCGGCATTACCACCTGCCAGCCATATCCTGCCACCCCTGGCTCCCCGGACTCACGCGCCGCAGCCGTCAGCAACGCCGGATCGCGCTCCTCCCTGCGCACCCGCGCAATCAGGGCATCCGTCGCATGTCAGCGCAGCCTCAGCCTTCGTGCCAGTCGCCGCCAAAGCAGCCGTCCCCACCAGCAACGCCCTGCGCGCAATCCTCATGGCCATTCCCCGTCCCCGCAGCAACAGGGTATAGGCCGTTAAGCCACGTCGCGGTAGCTCACCACCTCATACTCGATCCCGTCAAAATCCAGGAAGTAAAAGCGCCGCCCCGGCTCATAGTCGCCATGGCTGAACGGCAGCAGCCCGGCCGCGTAAACCCGGGCCTCCACCGCATCCAGGTCCTCTACCTCCACGCCCAGATGGTTGAACGGACGCCCCTTCGGAAACCGCGCTTCCCCGCCGTGCGTATACAGCGCCACATAATCCGACCCGGATCCGACATGGATGGTCCAGCCCCCCATCGCCGAAGGCCCACGCCAACGCTCCTGCCAGCCAAACACCGACTCCAGCATTGCCGCCGACCGCGCCGGGTCCGATACCGTCAGATTCACATGCTCGATCCGCACCAGCGCCGCATCCGGGTGCCGCACCCCGCCCGACCGCTCATCCTCGACAACCGAAGCCATGGCCTCTTCCTTCCAGCATCCCAGGCGCCGGAAGCCTCCGCTTCCAGCCATCGCAAGCGCCGATTCGCTTGCCGGGCTTCCACTCCATGCAACCTCAAGCTAAGTTGAGATCAAGCAATTTCGGAAGCCCCCCAGAATGTCCCTCATCCCCATAGGCGAACTCGCCCGCCGCACCGGCCTCAGCGTCTCCGCCATCCGCTTCTACGAAGCCCGCGGCCTCGTCGAACCCATCCGCACCGCCGGCAACCAGCGCCGCTACCTCCGCTCCGACATCCGCCGCCTGTCCTTCGCCATGATCGCCCAGCAACTCGGCCTCAGCCTCAGCGAAATCACCGCCGAACTCGCCACCCTCCCCCAGGGCCGCGCCCCAACCCAGGCCGATTGGGAAGCCATCAGCACCCACATCCGTAGCCGCCTGGACGCCCGCATCCGCATGCTCGAAAACACCCGCGACCTCCTCGACGGCTGCATAGGCTGCGGCTGCCTCAGCCTCGACCGCTGCAAACTCTACAACCCAGAAGACCGCGCCAACCAAGCCGGCCCCGGGCCGCGCTTCCTGCTCGGCAACCGGGCTTCGGATTTCGGCTGACGGAAACGCAGGGGCTCTGCCCCTGCACCCCGGCAGGGAAATGATTTCCCTGCACCCTCGATGATGGGGAGCGCATCGGATGGCTTGGTGCAGGTGCTCAGTTTAACTGCCTGCGGCGCAAGACCGGCGCCGCAGGCAATCCAATATCTTCACACGCACAACGCCTTAGAAAGCGCACCAACGTAGATCACTGAGGGTGCAGGGAAATCATTTCCCTGCCGGGTTCCAAGGGCAGAGCCCTTGGGTTTTCTTGCCATCGCCTGACGGCGCTGGACGGGCAGAGCCCTTGGCCGCCGGAGGCAAAAAAGCCCAGCGACCCAACACCCCCCCCCCGTCACCCCTCCCGAAACGGCAACCCCTCCGTGAGCGCAAACGCCTCTCCCACCACAGCCGCCCGCTCCCGCTCCAGATAGTCCGCCACCGCATCGCGGAACCGCAGGTCGGCCACATCATGGAACGATCGTGTCAGCACTGGCCGGTATCCCCGCGCCACCTTGTGCGCCCCTTGCGCCCCGGCCTCCACCCGCGCCAGCCCCCGTGCGCAGGCGATATCGATCGCCTGGTGGTAGCAAAGCTCGAAGTGCAGGAACGGAATATCCTCCACGCACCCCCACTGCCTCCCGTAAAGACAGTCATCGCCGAGGAAATTCAGCGCCCCCGCGACATAGCGCCCGCCCCGCCGCGCCATCACCAGCACCACGCGCTCCGCCATCCGCTCGCCGATCAAAGAGAAGAAGCGCCGGGTCAGATAGGGCCGCCCCCATTTCCGGCTGCCGGTATCCTGATAGAAGTCCCAGAACGCGTCCCAGGCCGTTTCGGTGAGGTCGCTCCCCGACAGCCAGACAATCTCGTCCACCCCGGAAAGCGCCGCCTCCCGCTCCTTGCGCAAAACCTTGCGCTTGCGCGAGCTCAGCGCCCCCAGAAACTCCGAAAACCCCGCATAGCCGTCGTTGAACCAGTGATACTGAACGTCATTCCGCTCCATCCAGCCGCCAGCTGCAAAATCCACCGCATCCGCCTCGTTCACAAACGTCGCGTGCGAGCTGGAAAATCCATTCTCGCGGATCACCGTTGAGCTGGCAGCCACCAGCAAGGCGCGCACCTCGGGATCGTCCGCCAGCAGCTTCGGCGCCGTCGCCGGCGTGAACGGCACCGCGTGCTGCAGCTTCGGATAATAGTTGAGCCCGGCGCGCGCCCAGGCATCCGCCCAGGCATGGTCAAACACATATTCGCCCTGGCTGTGGCTCTTCAGATATCCCGGCAAGATACCGGCAGGCCGCCCGTCCTCCCCATCCACCACGATATGCAGCGGCCGCCATCCGGCCCGCTCACTGGCGCTGCCGCTGTCCTCCACGCTCGTCAGAAAGGCGTGGCTGGAAAACGGGTTTCCCCCGCCCGCCAGCCGATCCCAGTCCTCGCCCGCAACATCGGCCGCGCGGCTGATCAGCCGGGCAACCGCCTCCGCCACCTCAGCGAACCTGCAGAACCGCGTCCACTTCCACCGCAACTCCGCGCGGCAGGGCAGGCACACCCACAGCCGCTCGCGCATGCTTGCCGGCGTCTCCCAGCACCTTCACAAACAGGTCAGAGGCACCGTTCGCCACTTCCGGCTGCTGCGTGAAATCGGGCGTGCACTGCACAAAAACCCCCAGCTTCACCACCCGCTCGATCCGCCCGAAGCTGCCGCCAAGTGCCGCCTTCACCTGCGCCAATATCATCAACGCACAGCGCTCGGCCGCCGCCTGCCCTTGCTCGACGCTCATGTCGTCAGCCAGCCGGCCCTTGATCAGGCTGCCGTCGGCGGCAAAGCTGATCTGCCCGGAAACATACAGCATCCCGTCCGCTTCGACGGTCGGCACATAGGAGGCCACCGGCGCCGCCGCTTCGGGCAACACCAGCCCGAATTCCTTCAGCTTATCCTCGACGCCCATCATGCAGCCCTTTCCAGATAGTCACGGATCCAGCCCTCGGCCTCGTCCCAACGGTCGATCCGCACATGCGCGTCCGGCGCCGCCGGAATCAACCCCCTCAGCGTCGCATCCGCCACCATGTGCAGCCGCCCCACCTCGGGCGCGTGCTTCAGCGCGCTCGAATGATGCGGCGGCAGATCGTCCACAAACACCGCCCGCCGGTCGCCGGCCAGCTCCTTCACCATTCGCCCCTTCGGCCCATCATTCGCATGCACCGGCACATCCAGCCCGCGCTCGCGCAACACCTCCAGCCGGATATCGCGCCAGGCCGCCGGAATATTCGTCAGCACGATCAGGTCGAAATCCTTCGACAAAGCGGTCAGCACCTCCACAGCCCCTTCCGCCGGCTGCTGCAACCGCTGCCCATGCTCGAAGAATCCATCCAGCAGCGCCGGAAAATCTGCCGGATCGACCGGGCGCCCATCACTCAGGTGCCGCATGTTGCCGATCAGCGCAGAGCTGTCGAACTTCAACTCCACATCCCGTGCCTCACGCAGCCACTGCGCAAAGGGCCCGGCGAACTCCAGGATGACCTCGTCACAGTCCAGGATCAGCCGCGGCCTCATACCATCGCTCCCGCCAGCTCGCCGGGCTTCACGCCCAGTGTCTCCGCCACCCGCAGCAGGTCCGGCTCATGGGCAGAGAGGAAGGCAATCACCGCGTTCAGCACATCGGCTTCACCCGCCCGCGCGCGGAGCGTCGGCACGTCAAAGCCGGTCAGGTCGAGGAATCTGGGGCGCATGGCTTCATCGGAAATGACGGCGGCAAGTGCCTGAAGGGCGAGGGTGTCGTTCACTTGGGCGGGATAGCGCGGCGCGGCGCCGAGCGTAACCCCTGAGAATGCGCGGCCGTCGGCGAACCGAAGGTCAGCCTCTGGCTGAACGCAGCCGAGCCCGCACAAGAAAGAAGCCAGAAACGAAAAAGGCGCGGCAAAGCCGCGCCTGACGTCGAAGCGGTTCGATGGCCTGCGGGCCAACGCCCGCCCGGCCGATCGTTTCGCCGAGTCTGCGGATTAGCGCTGCGCGCTAACCACAGCCGGCTTCACTTGATCTTGGCTTCCTTGAATTCCACATGCTTGCGCACAACCGGATCATATTTGCGGAACAGCATCTTCTCGGTCTGCGTACGCGGGTTCTTCTTGGTCACATAATAGTAACCCGTGTCCGCAGTGCTCACGAGCTTGATCTTGACCGTCGTCGGCTTCGCCATGATATCCTCGAAACGAAAAGCAATGGCCCGGCAGCCGCAGCTCCCGGGAAAGGGCGCGCCTCTAAGGCAGAATCACCCACGCGGTCAAGCCCGCGCGATTATCCTGCCCGCGAATTCCATGCGCGGGGCAGGTCAACCCCTGCGCCCCCGCCGCACCCCCGGAGGCGGCCCACCACGCTTCGCACCACCCGGCCGGGGCCCGCGCCCATCGCGCCGAAAGCGCGGCCCGCGCTCCACAGGCTCCACCCCCGGCAGCGAGAATCGCAGGCTTCCGGTCACCGCATCCGCTTCTTCCAGCTTCAGCTCCAGCATTTGCCCCTGCCCGAATCGGGTGCCCGTCTCCGCCCCTTCCAGGAACCGCCCGGCCTCATCAAATCGGAACCGCTCCGCGCCCAGCGCACTCACCGGCACCAGCCCGTCGCCGCCGATCCCATCGACCGTCGCGAAGAAACCAAAAGCCTGCACGCCCGAGATCCGCGCCCGCACCACATCGCCCACATGGCTCGCCAGATGCCGCGCGATATAGCGGTCCAGCGTCTCCCGCTCCGCCTCCATCGCCCGCCGTTCGGTAAAGCTGATATGCTCGCCAATCGGCGCGAAGCGCTGCTCCGCCCCGTCCGGCAACCCGCCCTCCCCCAGCTTGAAAGCGCTCACCAGCGATCGGTGCACGCACACATCCGCATAACGCCGGATCGGCGAAGTGAAATGCGCATAGCTCCCCAGCGCCAGCCCGAAATGCCCGGTGTTGCGCGGCGCATAATAGGCCTGCGTCTGGCTGCGCAGAACGGCCTCCGAAATCTCCTGGAAATCGCTCCGCTCGCGGCACCGCTCCAGCACCCGGTTGAAGGTCTCCGGCGTGATCACCTGCCCCAACGCAAAGCTCACCCCCAGCGTCCCCAGATACTCCTTCAGGCTGCTCAGCTTCTCCCGGTCCGGCGTCTCATGGTCCCGATACATTACCGGCGCCTTCTTCGCTTCCAGCGCCTTCGCCGCGGCCACATTCGCCGCGATCATCATATCCTCCACCACCCGGTGCGCATCCAGCCGCTCGCGGACCACGATCCCGGCCACCCGCCCTTCGGCATCCAGCACCACCCGCTTCTCAGGCAGTTCCAGCTCCAGCGGCCCGCGTTTCGCCCGAGCAGCCGCCAAGGCCCGCCAGCAATCCCACAAAGGCTCCAGCAGGGCCTTCTCGGCCCGCTCCTCCCGCCCGTCCATCACCGCCTGCGCCGTCTCATAGGCCAGATTCGCCGCAATCCGCACCCGCGCCCGGTGAAAGGAAAACCTGTCGATCTCCCCGGTCTTCGAAACCCGCATCGAAGCCGCCAGCACAGCCTTGTCGCTCCCGGCCTTCAAGCTGCAGGCGCCGTTGCTCAAAGCTTCCGGCAGCATCGGCACCACCTGATCCGGGAAGTAACAGCTGTTCCCCCGGTCAAACGCACTCCGGTCCAGCGCAGACCCCGGCCGCACAAACCAGCTCACATCGGCAATCGCCACCAGCAGCCGCCAGCCGTCGCCCCCCTCAGAATCTTTGACAGGTTCGGCCCAGATCGCATCATCATGGTCGCGCGCATCGGCCGGATCGATCGTCAGCAGCGGAATCTGCGTCCAGTCCTCCCGCTCGCCCAGCCCGCCGGCGCTCGCCCGCTCGGCATCCTCCTCCACCCCATGCGGAAACACATGCGGAATGCCCTTCGCCGCGATGGCGATCTCGCTAACCCGCGCACCCGTCAGAGGATCGCCCAGCCGCTCCAGCACATGCGCCGCCGCCCGCGCGCCGCTCCCCTTCAGCTCCGCCCGCACCAGCTCGCCCGGCTGCACTTCGCTCGAATGGTGGATCGGCCATATCTTCCGCTCGCGCTTGTCCACCGAGCGCAGCACCAAGCCGCCCCACTCATCCTTGCGCACCATCCCCATCAGCGTCGCATGGCCCTTCGCCAGCCGCTTGATCACCGTCCCCAGATATTTCGGATGATCGCCGGAAATCCGCGTCAAAAGCCGGTCGCCAGCCTCAAACCGCTCCCGCCTGCCACCCCGGCCCCCACCAGCCGCTACCGCGACCTTCGGCGGAGGCCCATCGCCATCCCAACGCTCCGGCACAGCCACCAACCGCATGCCCTCGGCGGAAACCACCGTCAGCACCGCCACCCGCGGCAGGCCACCAGCCTTGTGCAAGGTCCGCCCCGGCCCAGCCGCCAGCAGTCCCTCCTCCTCCATCTCCCGGAGCAAATCCTTCAGCGCCTCGCGCTCCTCGCCCCGCAATCCAAAGGCCCGCGCAATCTCGCGCTTCCCCACAGACGAAGGCGTCTGCCGCACAAAGGCAAGGATCGCCTCCCTGTCCGGAAGGCTCAAGCGGAAGCCTTCTTCTTGGGGGCTGCCTTCTTCGCCGCAGGCTTCTTCGCAGCCGCCTTTTTCGGCGCCGCCTTCTTCTTCGCCCGCCCCTTCGAAGGCCCCTTCGCCGCCCGCTCCGCCAGCAGCGTCACCGCCTCGTCCAGCGTCACCTCCTTCGGATCCTTCGCCTTCGGCACATTCGCGTTGGTCGTCCCGTCGCTCACATATGGCCCAAAGCGCCCATTCAGAACCTTCACCTCGGCCCCGGACTCCGGATGCGCCCCCAGCACTGCCAGCGGCTCGGCAGACCCCCGCCGCGCAGCACCCTTCGGCTCTGCCAGCTTCATCACCGCCGCATTCATGCCCATCTCGAACAGGTCAGCCGAATCCTTCAGATTCGCATACTTCCCATCATGCAGCAGATACGGCCCATAGCGCCCAAGATTGGCAACGATCGGCAACCCAGTCTCCGGGTGCAATCCAATCTCGCGCGGCAGGCTCAGCAGCTTCAGCGCCAGCGCCAGATCCAGCTCTCCCAGATCCTTCGGAATGGAGGACCGCTTCTCGCCGGATTGCACATAGCGCCCAAAGCGCCCGCTCTTCACTTCCACGGCCAGCCCGGTCTCCGGATCATCGCCCAGCGTCTGCGGCCCGGCTGCGTCCCCATTCCCGGCAAACTGCCGCGTGAACCGGCACTCCGGATAGTTGGAGCAGGAAATGAAAGGCCCGAACTTCCCGACCTTCAGCGACAGCCGCCCATCGCCACAGCTCGGGCAGGCCCTCGGGTCCGTTCCGTCGCCCTTCTCCGGAAACAGGTGCGGCGCCAGATATTCGTCCAGCGCCTTTTCCACCTCCATCGGGCTCTGCTTCATCACATCTGCGGTGCGCGGCTTGAAGTCCTCCCAAAAGTCGCGAAGCACCTCGATATAGGCGGCGTCCCCGGCCGAAATATCGTCCAGCCGCCCTTCCAGCCCGGCGGTAAAATCATACTCCACATAACGGTCGAAGAAGCGCTCCAGGAAGGCGGTCACGATCCGCCCCTTTTCCTCGGCTACAAAGCGCTTCTGCTCCAGCCGCACATATTCCCGGTCCTTCAGCACCTGGATGATCGAGGCATAGGTGGATGGCCGGCCGATCCCCAGCTCTTCCATCCGCTTCACCAGGCTGGCCTCGGTGTAGCGCGGCGGCGGCTGCGTGAAATGCTGCGCCTTCTCCACCTTCACCGTCTGCGGACGCTCGCCCGCCAGCAGCTTGGGCAAGCGCGCGCCATCCTCTTCGTCCAGGTCGTCCGTCCCCTCGGCATACAGCGCCAGAAACCCCGGAAACACCACCACCGTCCCGGTCGCCCTCAGCCCGGTCTGTCCGTCGTGAGACAGCAGATCCACCGTCGTCCGCTCCAGCTGCGCAGATGCCATCTGCGAGGCAACCGCCCGCTTCCAAACCAGATCGTACAGCCGGGCTTCCATGTCGGAGAGCCCCAGCGCTCCGGCCGTCGCCTTGAAGTTCGTCGGCCGGATCGCTTCATGCGCTTCCTGCGCATTCTTCGCCTTCACCGAGTAATGGCGGGGCTTGTCCGGCACATGCTCGCGCCCATAGCGCTCCATCACCACGTCGCGCGCCCGGTTGATGGCATCGCCATCCATCGAAACGCCATCGGTCCGCATATAGGTGATATGCCCCGCCTCATACAGCGTCTGCGCCGTGCGCATCGTCTGCTGCGCCCCCAGCCCCAGCTTGCGCGAGGCTTCCTGCTGCAAGGTAGAGGTGGTGAACGGCGGCGCCGGATTGCGCACCACATTCTTCAGCTCGACTTCGGAAACCGTGAAGGAAGACCCCTCCACCACCGCCCGCGCCGCTTCTGCAGTCGCCTCGTCCGGAAGCGCAAACCTGTCGAGCTTCCTGCCGCCCAGCACCGTCAACCGCGCCGCAAACTGATGCCCGCTCGCTGCCTTCAGCAGCGCTTCCACGCTCCAGAACTCGCGCGGCGTAAACGCCTCGATCTCGCGCTCGCGCTGCACGATCAGCCGCAAAGCCACCGATTGCACCCGCCCGGCGCTCTTCGCCCCCGGCAGCTTCCGCCACAGCACGGGGCTCAGCGTGAATCCCACCAGATAGTCCAGCGCCCGGCGCGCCAGATAGGCATCCACCAGCGGCTGATCCACCTGCCGCGGATGTTCCATGGCCGTCCGCACGGCATCCTTGGTGATGGCGTTGAAGGTAATCCGCGAAATTCCGCCCTTCGGCACCGCCTTCTTCGCCGCCAGCACTTCCGCCAGGTGCCAGCTGATCGCCTCGCCCTCCCGATCGGGGTCGGTCGCCAGGATCACCCGGTCTGCGCTCTTCGCCGCGTCGGTAATCGCCTTCAGCTGCTTCGAGCGGTCGGCCGAAACCTCCCACTGCATCGCGAAATCCTGCTCCGGGTCGACACTCCCGTCGCTCGCCGGCAAATCGCGCACATGGCCAAAGCTCGCCAGCACCTTGGCATTGCCACCGAGATACCCCTCGATGGTTCGCGCCTTCGCCGGCGACTCCACGATCACGAGATCCATCAGATTCCTTCCACGGGGCGGCGCCATAGGGCCGACCAAAATTCAAAGCAACCTCAGCCGGGGGCAACCTAAGAGGCCAACGCCACCCGGCCCCCAGCCAACCGCACAACCCGCCCTTCGATCTCCAGATCCGAAAGCCGCGCCTGCACATCCGAAACGCTCAACCCAGAGGCCCGTACCACCTCATCGACGGCAACCCCACTCACCGACAGCAGCGAAACCAGTTCATCGCCGGCCACAGGCACAAACGCCGCATTCGCCGCCGGCAGCAACGGCAGGGCCAGCTCCCGCCGTCGCACCACAGGCTCCCGCGCCACCACCGCAAACGGCGCCAAGACCCCCAGCACGTCCGCCGCGCTTTCCACCAGCACGGCTCCATCCCGGATCAACCCGTTCCCCCCGCGCGACCGCGGATCGGAAGGATGCCCCGGCACCGCCATCACCTCGCGCGAAGCCTCCGCCGCCAGCCGCGCCGTAATCAGACTTCCCGAACCGGCAGCCGCCTCGATCACCACCACGCCCTGCGCCAGCCCGGCAATCAAGCGGTTCCGTCGCGGAAAATGCCGCGCCTGCGGCTCCGTCCCCGGCGGCATTTCCGAAACCAGCAACCCGCGCTCGGCCACTTGGTCCTGCAAGCCGGCATTCTCCGGCGGATAGGCAATATCCACGCCCCCGGCCACGCACCCGATCGTGCCCGTCTCCAAGGCCCCCATATGCGCCGAGGCATCCACCCCACGCGCCATCCCCGAAACCACGACCCAGCCGGCAGCTCCCAGCGCCTGCGCCATCTCCCGCGCCAGCCCGCGCCCGGCCGCACTCGCATTCCGAGCACCCACCATCGCCACCACGGGCCGCGCCGCCAGCGCCAGATCCCCCCGCGCGATCAGCACAGGCGGTGCATCGCCCATAGCCGCCAGCAAGGCCGGATAGTCCGCATCCCCCAACAGCACATGCCGCGCGCCCACAGCCTCGGCCCGCGCCATCTCCGCCCGCGCCGCCGCCTCGCTGCACACATCCCGCAATCGCCCCAGCGCCTCGCCAGCGCTGTCAAACTGCCGCATCATCTGCCCGAACTTCACGGCGCCCACGCCATCGGTCCGCGCCAGCCGCAACCGCGCCAGCCGCTCCGCCGGGCCCGGATTCGACCCCGAAAGCCCGCTCAACTCTTCTTGCCGATCCGCGGCTCAGTCCCGGCCCGCAGCCGCCCGATATTCTCCCGGTGCGTCCACAACACCCACAAGGCGAGCAACGCCACCACCAGCCCGGCATAGGGCAAGCCCACAAAGCCCAGCACCACAGCCGCCGCAAAACCCGCCGCCATCCCGCCAGCCGAAGAAATCTTCGTCGCCCACGCAATCCCGCCCCAGGCCACCGCAAAGCCCAGAGCCGCCCACCAGCTGAACGCCGCCGTAATCCCCAAAAGGGTCGCAACCCCCTTGCCACCTTTGAACTTCAACCAGACCGGATGCACATGCCCGGCAAAGGCCCCCACAGCCGCCACCAACGGCGCAAATTCCCCGCCATAGCGCCCAGCCAGCCAAACCGCCGCCGCACCCTTCCCCGCATCCAGCAGCAACGTCGCCGCCGCAATCCCCTTCTTCCCCGTCCGCAAGACATTGGTAGCCCCAATGTTCCCAGACCCGACAGAGCGGATATCCCCGCCCCCCGAAGCCCAGGTCAGCAACAAGCCAAAAGGGATCGATCCCAGCAGATAGCCAATCACGGCCCAAAGAAGCATGTCGTTCACGCGCACGAGCGTAGCGCCGCCCTCGGCCCGGCTGCAATCCCTGTTGGAGCCTCAAGAACGCAGGGGCGCTGCCCCTGCACCCCGGAAGGGGTTTTGACCCCTTCACCCCTTTTAGTTTGCCTCGGCTTCAAAACTCATCGGGCGGCGCGACAGAATGGATTGCGCCTTCGGCGCCGACAAACCCGCGCCGAAGGCGCAATCAAGCCCAATTCTCCCGCAAGGCGACCCGACCAAGCTTCCATTCCGAGGGTGCAGGGAAATCATTTCCCTGGCGGGTTCCAAGGGCAGAGCCCTTGGCCGCCGGAGGCAAAACGCGCCCCTAAAACCGCCGCTGTGCCCGCAGCAGCCACGTCGAAGGCCGGTTCAGATAGGAATAGCCCAGCATAGCGGCCTCGCCGGCATTCTTGTTCAGGCAGTTCTCGCAGGTCAGCGCCAGTTGCCAGTTGTCGTCGTCGGTCTTCAACGCCAGCGACAGGTTTACCTGCCAGCTGCTTTCCGACTGGGATTCCGGTCGCCAGTCGAACGCTGTGACCATGCTCGACCGATAGAGAAAATCGACCGACGGCATGGCGATGATTCCGGCTGACGGGATGGGAAAATCATAGCTGCCGCCGAAGGCCAGCGTCACGTCAGGCGCATAGAAGGCCTTGGCGTCGTTCACGAACCCTTTGTATTTCGCATCCTGCCAACCCAGGTTCAGATAAAGTCCCAGCCCGTCCAGCGGGTTGGCGGCCAGATCCAGCTCGATGCCCTTGTTGGATATCCCCAGTTCGACCATCTCCCAGCGCGGCTCGTCCGGCACCGCAAAAAGCTCCGTCATGCCGGTTGACGAGGCATCCAGCACAAAGCCGGTAACACCCGCGCGTAGCCTTCCATCGAACCACTGCGATTTCACCCCTGCCTCATAGGTCCAGGCGGTCTGCGCACCGAACGGGATAAGCCAGAAGTTATTGCTGGAGCGCGCATTCCAACCGCCGGACCGATATCCGCGCGCCGCCCGCGCAAACAGCAGGATCGATTCCGATGCCGTAAAGCTCACTGCCACGTTCGGCGTCCAGACCTTGCTCTCCAGGCTCTGGTCGCCCGTCAGGCACCTGTATCCCAGCACCGCACAATCGCCCCGATTGTCGTGAACGCTCAGCTGCTTTTCCTCATCGGTGTATCGCGCGCCGGCGCTGATCGTCAGCGCCTCCATCGGCCGGGCATCCAGCTGCACATAGCCTGCCCAGGCCGTCGTCGTATTTCGCACCAGCCGGTCGGCCAGCAGGGTCGGCACGCCGTCCGGCGTCCCGTCCTCGATCGTCATCATGTCGGCAATGTCGTTAGTCGTCTTTTCGTCCAGAACGCTCGCCCCGGCCGTCCAGCGCAGCCAGCCCGCCTCGCCCGAAAGCCGCACCTCCTGCGAGAACTGATGGTGCGAGCCCTCGTTCAGAACTGCATAGCCCCCGTTCACGAACCCGCGCACCGTCGCGCTCGGAATGAACCCATAATAGAATCCACGCCCGTCGGCATAATCCAGCGCCTGCGCCTCCTGCATGTCGGCAAAGCCGGTGATCAGGTTCAGCGTCACCCGCTCGCCCGCCCACTCCAGGTCCGATGTCAGCAACGTCGTCGACAGCGAATTGCCCAGCGTGAACCCGGCCTTCCGCCCGCTTATCGGCAGGTCATATTGCGAAAAGCCCCCCAGCCGTGCCGCCCGCGTCATCCCCGTAGATCCATAGCGGCCGCCGCACCTGGCCGGATCATTCGGATCGCAATCAAAGGCCAGCAGATTCTCGCCATTGGCCTCGGTATAGGCCAGCGCCACATTCCAGCTCAGCCGCTCCGTGGGCTTCAGCAGCGCGGCAAAGCGCATCCCGGCGCGGTCGTCATCGTTGAAACGCTCGCCCGTGGTCGTGTTCTTCGCATAGCCGTCATTGTCCTGCCCGAAGGCCGAAATCTTCACCGCCACATGCTCGCCCAGCGGCAGGTCCACCGAGCCACGCACCAGGATCCGGTCATAGCTGCCGTATCCCGCCTCCACAAAGCCGCCGAGCGTCTCGCCCGGCCGCTTCAGCGTCACTGTCACCGCGCCGCCGCTGGTATTGCGTCCAAACAGGGCGTCGGGCGTGCCGCGCAGCACCTCCACCCGCTCCACGTCGAAGAACGCCATGTCGTTGCCGTTCAGACGCGAAAACTGGATGCCATCCACAAACAGGCTCACGGGCGAATCGACCGAAGCAATCGTCTCGCTCGTCCCCAATCCGCGCAGATAGAGCCCGCTCGCCGAGCGCAGCCCCGGCACGCTCGCACCCGCCAGGTTCGGCACATGCCCGATCAACTGCCCGGTCGAGCGGATTCCCATCGCATCGAGATCGGCAACACCAAAACTGCTCACCACCAGCGCGTCCGGGCGGGTATCCTCCGCCTCCTCCGCATAGGCGCCAGAGGCCGCCATAACTGCACCCAGAAATCCAACAAGAACCCGCATGCCCAATATGCTCCCGTACCCGGGCGTTCGCCCACCCGGCGCCAGTGCAGCAAAGCCGCGGAAATCGCCAGCAGCGGATTGCAGGGCTTTGCGGAAATCGTCGCCAGACCACAGCTTTTGCCCTTATCTGCCGCCGATGCTCGCCCAGCTGTTCCTTGCCATCCACCTCCTGCTGCTCGCGCTCTGGCTGGCCGGGGCGCTTGCGGCGTTCATTCCGTACCCCGTGCCGCGCCTCTCGCGCATCGCAGCCGCGCTGCTCTTCCCCGCCACGCTGTTGCTGCTCGATGCCGGCGGCTGGTGGACGGAGATTCCGCGCAAGGTGCTGCTCGGGTCGGGATTCACCGCTCTCGTCTGGCTGTCGCTGCAGGTGATCGGGCACCGCACCGGGAGCATGGTGGCAAGGGCCTTGGCGGCGCCGCTGCTGGTGGTGCCGATGGGGTTCTTCCTGGCGCTGGGCGCGCTGTGTCTGCGGAACGGCGGGCCGTTGGACGCGGGGATGGCCTGGAAGGCGATTGTGTTGGGGGCGTTGTACGGGACGGTTGTGGGGGGAGGGCGTCGTCCGGCCAAGCCGGCCGCCTGTGTGGCCATGCTGTTGTTGGCGGTTGGGGTGGGTTTGACCGTCTGGCCGGTGACGTGAGGCAGACAAAGAAAAGGCGGGCCAAGCCCGCCTGTCGTCGGACGGGTTCAGTGGGCTTATGCCCACTGCCCCGCCGCCTGCCCCTGCGAAGGCAGGGGGCCGTGGCCCGCGCCGAGTCCGCGAGTTTTGGCTACGCCAAAATCGCGGCCGGCTCTTCGCCGGTCTTTAGACCGGCTTCGGCGCCATGATCATCAACATCTGCCTGCCTTCCATCCGCGGCAGCTGCTCGATCTTCGCATAGTCCAGCGAATCGTCCCGAACCCGCTCCAGCAGCTTCAGGCCCAATTGCCCATGCGCCAGCTCGCGGCCGCGGAACCGCAGGGTCAGCTTCACCTTATCGCCTTCCTCGATGAATTTCTTCACCGATTTCATCTTCGTATCATAATCATGATCGTCGATGTTCGGGCGCATCTTGATCTCCTTGATCTCCTGCACCCGTTGCGACTTGCGTGCCGCCGACGCCTTTTTCTGCGTCTCATATTTGAACTTGCCGACATCCAGGAACTTCACGACCGGCGGATCGGCGTTCGGGCTCACTTCCACCAGGTCCAGCCCGACTTCCTGAGCCATGGCAAAGGCTTCGCGGGTGTACATCACCCCGATATTCTCGCCATTCTCGTCAATTACCCGCACCTTCGGCACGGTAATGAATTCATTATAGCGCGGTCCGTTCAACGGCTGCGGCGCAGGCCCCATCGGGCGCCTCATCATCGGTGGTGGTATGGTCGTGTCTTTCTGCTGTGAGTCTCGCTCCGCCAAGATAGAGAATTAGCGGCGCGAATCAAAGCCCGCGCTACTCCGGCAGTGGAATAAACTCAACTTCGTCCGGCACGTGGCCCCAGCGTCCCCCGGTCGGGTCGGCCGCCCAGTCGGCTTTCGCCGCGTCAATCAGCCCCTGCTCGGTCGCCACCAGATTCCACCAGATCAGCCGCGGCCCGTCCATCGGCGCCCCGCCACAGATCATCAGATGCGCGTCCCCGCTCGCCTCCAGCATTGGCTCCGTATCGTCCTCCAGCACCCGCATCTGCCCGGCCATCAGCGTCTCGCCACCGATAAACACCTCGCCGCTCACCACGAACACCGCCCGCTCGCCCCACAGCGCCTCCATCCGCACGCGGGCCCCTGCCTCCATCTTCAGCTCGGCGTAGATGATCGGATGCGGAAACTCGACCGGCGATTTCACCCCCCACATCTCGCCCGCGATCACCCGCGCGCTCGCCCCGGCCAGCGCCACATCGGGGATGGTATCGGCCGGATGGTGCACGAACGCCGGCGCCGTTTCCTCATGCGCTTTCGGCAGCGCCACCCAGGTCTGGATGCCGTGCAGCAGGTGCCCGGATGCGCGCAGCTCCGGTGGAGTCCGCTCGCTGTGCGCGATCCCGCGCCCCGCAGTCATCCAGTTCACCGCCCCCGGGCCGATGTCGCGCACCGTCCCCAGCGTATCCTTGTGGCGGATCGCGCCATCGAACAGATAGGTCACCGTCGCCAGGCCGATATGCGGATGCGGCCGCACGTCCATGCCCGTGCCCGGCTCCATCCGCGCAGGGCCGATATGGTCAAAGAAAATGAACGGCCCCACCATCCGCCGGCTGTGATGCGGCAACAGCCGCGCCACATGAAAACCGCCCAGGTCGCGCGGCTTCGAATCGATCGTCAGCATGGGGCCTCCTTCGCTTACTCCGCCGCCTCCGCCAGATCCGCCGGCGGCATGTTGTGCCCCAGCAGCCTCAGCACATCGGCGGCGCACTCCACCACGTTCGAGCCCGGCCCGTAAATCCCCTGCACCCCGGCTTCGCGCAGGAACTCATAGTCCTGCGGCGGAATCACCCCGCCCGCGATCACCTTCACATCGTTCCGCCCGGCGGCGCGCAGCCCCCGGATCAGCTCGGGGATCAGCGTCTTGTGCCCGGCCGCCAGCGAAGAGGCGCCCACCACGTCCACGCCCGTCTCCAGCGCCAGCACCACCGTCTCCTCCGGCGTCTGGAACAACGGCCCGGAAATAACCTCGAAACCCATGTCGCCAAAAGCAGAGGCGATCACATTCGCCCCCCGGTCATGCCCGTCCTGCCCCATCTTGGCGACCAGCAGCTTCGGCTTACGCCCCAGCCGCCGCTCCACCGCCAACACGCCGTCCAGCACCTGCTTCCAGCGCGAATCATCCTTGTAGGGCGCCCCATAAACGCCCTTCACCGGCGTCGGCTGCGTGCCATAGCGATCGAAGCTTTCCTCCATCGCAAAGGAAATTTCACCCAGTGTCGCCCGCGCGCGGGCGCATTCGACTGCATGTGCCAACAGGTTCGTCTCGATCGATTGCGGCGCCGCCGCCGCCTCGCGCAGCGCCTGCAGCGCCGCCTGGCATTTCGCCTCGTCGCGGCTCGCCTTCATCTTGTTGATGCGGGCGATCTGTGCCTCGCGCACCTTCGTGTTGTCGACTTCCAGCGTCTCCAGAAGATCCTCATTGGCCAGCCGATACTTATTCACGCCCACGATCACATCTTCGCCGCGATCCACCCGCGCCTGCCGCGCGGCCGCCGCCGTCTCGATCATCGCCTTGGGCCAGCCGGCCGCCACCGCCTTCGCCATGCCGCCTTCGGATTCGACGCGCTCGATGATCTCCCAGGCCTTGTCCACCAGCTCCTGCGTCAGCGCCTCCACATAATAGCTGCCGCCCAGCGGATCGACGACCCTGGTCATGCCGGTCTCTTCCTGGATGACGATCTGCGTGTTCCGGGCAATCCGCGCCGAGAAATCCGTCGGCAGCGCAATCGCCTCGTCCAGCGCATTGGTGTGCAGGCTCTGCGTCCCGCCCAGCATCGCCGCCATCGCCTCGATGGTGGTGCGCATCACATTGTTATAGGGATCCTGTTCCGTCAGCGACACGCCACTGGTCTGGCAGTGCGTCCGCAGCATCTTGGAGCGCTCGTCCTTCGCCCCCAGCCCGGTCATCACCCGGTGCCACAGCACCCGCGCCGCCCTCAGCTTGGCGATCTCCATGAAGAAGTTCATGCCGATCGCGAAGAAGAAGCTCAGCCGCCCGGCAAACTGGTCGATATCCAGCCCGCTCGCCACTCCATAGCGCACATATTCGGCGCCATCGGCGATGGTAAAGGCCAGCTCCTGCACCTGCGTCGCGCCGGCTTCCTGCATGTGATAGCCGGAAATGGAGATGCTGTTGAACTTCGGCATCTCGCGGCTGGTATAGCCAAAGATGTCCGAAATGATCCGCATGCTGGGTTCCGGCGGATAGATATAGGTATTGCGGACCATGAACTCCTTCAGGATGTCGTTCTGGATGGTCCCGTCCAGCAGCTTCCTGTCAACGCCCTGCTCCTCGCCCGCGACGATGAAGAAGGACAGGATCGGAATCACCGCTCCGTTCATCGTCATGGAAACGCTCATCTGATCCAGCGGAATTCCGTCGAACAGGATCTTCATGTCCTCGACGCTGTCGATGGCGACGCCAGCCTTCCCCACATCGCCCACCACCCGCGGATGGTCGCTGTCATAGCCGCGGTGCGTCGCCAGATCGAAGGCAACCGACAGGCCCTTCTGCCCGGCGGCCAGATTGCGCCGGTAAAAGGCGTTGGATTCCTCGGCCGTCGAAAAGCCCGCATATTGCCGGATCGTCCAGGGCCGCCCCGCATACATGCTGGCCCGGACACCCCGCGTGAACGGCGCATAGCCCGGCAGCCCCGGATCGACTGTCACGTCGTCCGCCGTATACAGCGGCTTCACCTTGATGCCCTCGGGCGTCGCCCAGCTGAGGTCCTTGCCTTTCACTTCCTTCGCCGCGAGCTTTTCCCAATCGGCGAGCGTGGGTTTGTCCGTCATGCCATGAATCTCCGTTTCGCGGGCGGGAATGACCCCTCACGGCAACGTCTGTCAATTAAGACAGACTGACAGGTTGCCGCGCTTTACCAGCCCAGAGCCGCCCACAGCGTCCGCCCGGCCATATAGATCAGGATCAGCGACCCGATGGTCCAGAAGGTCGCGCGCACCTCGTGGATCTGCGCCGAGAGATAGGCCGCGAAATGCAGCAGCCGCGACACGACATAGAGCCCGAATAGCCACTGGGCGACCAGCAGCGACGGCGAAGTCGTCACATAGAGCAGCCCCGCCACCAGAAAAAAGGGCAGGTTTTCCAGATCATTCTGCTGGATGCGCCGAATACGCTCCACCCGCGGGTTGGGCAGCAGCTGGTCCGGATTGGGCGCCTTGTTCATCGGTGTCCGCTTCAGGTCCTCCGGGTTCCGGAAGCCGCCGTTTTCACCGATCATCCGCACCACCGTCAGCCACGACATCGCCGCCGCCTTCAGGATCAGGATCGATGCCGCCACCGCATAGGCCGCAAACACCGGGTTCCCCAAATTCAGTTCCATTCATCTACCCCCTCCCCCCAGCATGGCAAAAAGCCGCCAAGCCGGAAAGGCCCTGCTACCTGGCCTCCGCCCGCGCTTTCCAGAACAGCGGCAACCCCGCCAGCATCAGCACGATGCTCAGCAGGCTGGTGCCCACGCCAGAGCCGACCAGGATCCAGATGGAGAAGGCGACGGAGAGGAGCGCCGCCGGGATGGCGATGCGGAAGTGGAGGGCCGTGAGCGCGCAGGCGAGATAGAGCCAGACGGCGGTGGAAGTGGTGAGCAGCGCCATGGCGCTGAACAGGCCGCCCAGCGTGGAGGACGTGGAGGACGTGGAGGAGAGGATGAGGACGGCGGCAATCAGGCTGGTGAAGAGGATCGAGCGGACCGGCGTTCCGACCCGGTTGGCGTGGGCAAACCAGCGGGGAAACATGCCGCGCCGGGCCATCGCAGCCGGCAGTTCGCCGCAGAACATCACGAAGCCGTTCATGGCGCCGACGGCACTGACGCCGGCCAGCACCGCGACGACGCGGGCGGGCAGGTCTCCCAATTGCCACTGGACGAAATCGGCGAAGGGCGCATGCGAAGCGGCGAGTTCGGCAGGAGGCATCAACAGCAGGATGGCGGAGCAGACGATCAGATAGAGGATTCCGACGAAGAGCGTGCCGCCGAACAGCGCGCGCGGGACGTTGCGTTCGGGGTTGCGGATGCGGTCGGTGAGGCCGGTGAGCGTCTCGAAGCCGATGAGCGCGAACATGGTGATGGCGCCGGCCTGCGCCATGGCAGAGAGCGACAGGCCCTCGGCGGGAAGCGGCAGGATCACGGGCACGCTGTCGCTCCCGGCAAGGCGGGCGACCAGCAGGATGACGAGGATGAGCGGCGTCAGCTTCAGGGCAGTGGTGGCGACCTGGAAATAACTGGCGGTGCGCAGGCCAACGAGGTTCACCAGCGTGACGGCGGCGAGGAAGGCAAGCGAGGCGAGCGTCGGGTGGGCGGTGAGACCGGGCGCGAAGACCGAGAAATAGGAGGCGGCCGCGGCAGCGAGGGCGGCAATGGAGGGCCAGTTGGCGGCGAGGAAGGACCAGCCGATGAGGAAGCCGGCGGTCGCGCCGAAGGCGGCGCCGATATAGTCGGCCGGGCTTCCGACATCGGGGAAGCGGCGGGCGAGTGCGGCCATGCACAACGCGATCGCCAGCGCACCGCCGATGGAGATGACCCAGCCGGCGATGGCGTTCCAGCCGAACGGCGCAAGGCTGGCGGGCAGCATGAACACGCCCGAGCCGATCATCGAGCCGACGACGATGGCGAAGCTGGCGGGGAACCCCAGCTGCCGGCTTGGTGGTGCCGGGGTTCCCGCCTCTTTGCTCAGAACCGGTAGCCTGCCTTCAGGCCGATGGTTCTGGGCCGCATGGTATAGTTATAGAAAATGCCGCCCGATTGGGTGACGCCTTCAGGATCGCCGCAGACGCTTTCGCCGCACTGGACGGAGCGCGAGGTGATGCCCTTCGAATCGAACAGGTTGGTGGCGTAAAGTTCCACCGACCAGTTGTTCTGGGTAAAGCCGGCGCTGATATCCACGTTCGTATAAGACGGGAAATCGCCAACGATCTGGCGGGTTTCGGTACGCAGGTCGCCGTTACGCTCGCCTTCATAGACGAAGGCGCCCTGCACGTGCATGTCGGCGCTGTCGCCGATCGTCCATTCATAGCGGCCGATGACATTCGCCTTGAAACGCGGCGTATCGGGCAGGCGCGTTCCGGATGGCGCCAACACCAGGTCTGCCGGGCAATTGCCCTGAAGACTTGCGACACTGCAGAAGTCCGTCGTCAGCTTGGCGTCGTTGAAGCTGCTGCTGCCAGAGAGGGTGAATCCGGCCGCCGGCACCCAGGTAAGATCCAGTTCAAAGCCGCGGATGCGGCCGTCGCCGGCATTGGCAACGGTGGTAAGGCCGTTTTCGCCCAGTGCCGAAAACTGGATGTCCTTCCAGTTCAGCTGATAGACCGCGCCGTTGAAGCGGATGGTGTTGTCGGCCCAGCTCGTCTTCCAGCCCAGCTCGAAATTGTCGAGCTGGTCTGATTGGTATGGCGGAAGCGTACCGCGCCGGTTGATGCCGCCAGGACGGAACCCCTGCGAATAGGTGGCATAGACAAGCGCGTCGTCGGTGACCTTGTAGGTGAGGTTCACCTTGGGCAGCCAGCCGGTGTCGCTGGTGGTCTTGTCCAGGTTGGTGCAGGGGCTGCCGTCCACCTCGGCCGGGCCAAAGCAGGCGGCGACGCCGGTGCGGCTGCTGTACCCGGCGGAATAGCCGAAGAAGCCGACCAGCGAGTTCTTGTACTTATAGGCGCGGGCGCCCCCCGTCAGGGTCAGCTGTTCGGTGATATCCCAGGCCAGCTCGCCGAAGATCGCATAGTCGCGGTCGATGCGGCGCTGCTTGGTCAGCCAGATGTTGCTGTCGGTGCCGGGAACGACGAGGTCATCGGCGATATCGTCGATGATGTAATGTTCCTCGATGTCGTTCTGCTGCCGCTGATAGAAGAGGCCGACGAGGGCGCGCACGGGTTTGTCCTGCGCCGAGGTCAGCCGCAGCTCGTGGCTCTGCCGCTTATAGCGTGGGCGAGACTGGATATACTGGTTGGGGCTGACGAGATTGTCGTCATTGTCATAGAAGCTGGCGCCCGAGCCATAGAGGCTGTCATAGAAATAGGCATAGTCGGAATAGTCGCTGTCGCCGGGCGTCTTCCGCTTCATATAGCCACCGGAATAGACGAGGTCCCAGTTGCCGATCTTGCCCTCGACGGTCAGCGCCGCCTGGAACCATTCGTCGCGGCCCCATTCCGGATTGTATTGCGCCACCTGCCGGTGCGGCAGGATGGTCTCCTCGCCAAAGAAGCCGTTCGCCTTCTGCTTCTGGCCCATCAGCGTCGGCGTGATCGTCCAGTTATCGTCCAGCTCGATGCCCAGCGCGATACGGCCGCCAATGGTCTCGACGTCGTTATAGTCCTTCTTCACATAGGGGGCGGTAGTCGCCTCGATCCCCGACGTCGGATAGACCCGCGTCTGGAAGATGTTGTCGATATAGCCGGCGTCCTTGCGATACCAGCCGACGGCGCGCACGGCGACACGATCGCTCAGCGGCACGTTCACATAGCCTTCCAGCACGCCGCCCATGCCGCCATCGGTAACGCTGTTCAGTTCGGCGTCGACGCTGGCGGAGAATTTGGAGGGGTCGGGCTTGTTGGTGATGATGCGGATGGTGCCGGCCATGCTCGACGAGCCGAACAGCGTCCCCTGCGGCCCGGCCAGCGCCTCGACGCGGGCAATGTCATACATGTGGACATCGACGGCGCCCGAGATGGTGGTGACGGGCTGCTCGTCCAGATAGATGCCGACGGTCGGCTGCGAGGTGGAGTGGTTGGCGTTTTCGCCCGAGGAAACGCCGCGGAAATAGACCTTGGCGGTGCCGGGGCCGGAGGTCTGGTAGGTGACCGACGGCAGGAAGCGGACATAATCGTTGAACGACTGCACCTGCAGGTTGGAAAGCGCCTGGGTGTCGAACACCTGCACGCTGATCGGCACGTCCTGCAGGTTCTGCGTGGTCTTGGTGGCGGTGATGATGATGTCGCTGATGCCCTCGGGGGCGGCGGCGGAAGTCTGTGTCTGCGCGCCGGCCGCGGCGGGCAGGGCGAGTGCAGTCGTCACGAGCAGCAGGTTGCGCAGATGCGAACCCGTGGCCCTGTCTTTCAGGCTCTTCATAGATACCCCTTATCTGCGAACGCCCGTTCCAGCGGGCGTTTCGATGGCCAAGCAGCAGTCCCTCCCCGAGCCTGTGCCGGCCCTGTAACGCCCGCTTTTCGCGGTGCGCGAAACGGAGACTGCTACAGGCCGGGGTAGCTGTCCAGCGCCGAACCGAGCGCCGAGCGAAGCGGAGTCAACCATTTGTCATACTGTTGCCAATGATCCACAGCCGAGGCGTAGAGCGGGGTGCGCACCTGCTCGGAACTGGCCGTGCGGACGGCCCGCTCGGTTTCGTGGAAAGACAGGCAGGCGGGCTCGAAATCCAGGCCGGCATAGGCAAGAAGGGCACGGATCTCGGCCTCGGGGCTTGCCACCATCCGCTCGTAATATTGGCGGTAAACACGGCCGGGCAGCACCTCGTCGAAATGCGCCATCAGCCGCGCATAGTCGGCCCAGTATCGGCCGATGTCAGAGAGATCATAGGTAAAGGCCTGGCCGCGCGCGAAATGCTGCTTGAAGCCGGAGAAGCAGCAGCCGAGCGGGTGGCGGCGGGCGTCGATGATCTTCGCCTTGGGAAGGATCAGGTGGATCAGCCCCGTGTGCTGGAAGTTGTTGGGCATCTTGTCGATGAAGAAGGGCTTCTCGGTCTTCCGCTGGATGCGGGTGCGTTCCAGATATTCCTCGCCCAGCGCGCGGACGGCTTCGCGGTCCAGCCGCGCGAGGTTCTCGGCGAAGCCCGGCGTGTTGTCGTCTCCGCGCTTCTTCCCGATGCGCCGGGCCAGCGTGATGACGTCGGGCAGCTCCATCGTCCCTTCGACCAGGCTGTGCGACGACAGGATCTGCTCGATCAACGTCGAGCCCGAGCGCGGCAGGCCGACGACGAAGATCGGGTCGGGGGCGGGGCACCCCCAGCCCGCCCGGGCCGCAAAGAACTCCGGGCTGTACAGACGTTTCGCTTCCTCGACATGGGCGCTGGTCTCGTCGGCGCTGTAATCCAGCTGGGCCCGGCGCTGCGCGTTGCCGCGTGCATAATGGGCAAAGCTCGCCTCCCAGTTGCGGCGGTCTTCCTGCGCCTTGCCCAGCGCAAACTCCAGATGGAAGCGGTCGGTTTCAGAAAGCTCCTCGGCGGTCAGCGCCTGTTCCATGGCGGCGATGTCGGCGTCGGAGAATTGCACCGTCTTCAGATTGGCGAGGCTCCACCAGACCTCGCCCAGCGTCGGAGCCTGCTGGATGGCGCGCCGATAGGCAGCGATGCTGTCGGCCTGCCGACCAACCGTCTTCAGCGAATGGCCATAGCTCATCCAGGCCATCGGCTGATCGGGGTGGGAGGCGAGCAGCTTGTCATATACATCGATGGCAGCGTTATAATTGCCCAGCCGGACAAGAATTGCAGCGCGCAGCACGCGATAGCCCGGCGAGCCCGGCTCGATCGCCGTCAGCCGGTCGATCTCGATCAGCGCCTCCTCGGCCTTGCCCTGCCGCTGCAGCACCACGGCAAGGTTGTGGCGGGCGGCATGGAACCCCGGCGCCAGCTCCAGCGCGCGGCGCAGCAGCTTCTCGGCGTCTGCATAGCGGCCGATGCGCCCCGCGAGCTCGGCCAGCATGCGGATGGCAGGCACGTCGGTCGGGCGCTCCCGCAGCCGCTGCCGCAGCAGCCCCTCGGCGGTGGGCAGATCACCCGCAACCAGCGCAGAGGCGGCACGGATCAGCTCGGCGTCCTGCGTCGAGGCGCGCAGCGCGCGCGCCTGCGCCTCGTCGGCCGCCGCTTCCTTCCCCGCCTCGCGCAGTTCCACGGCGCGACGTTGCCAGCCTTCGGCATCGTTGGCGTGCGGGGGAAGAAGGGTCTGGATGCGACTGGCCATGGCCCGCACCGAAGCCGTGGCAAAGGGCCGCTGTCAATCGGCGTTGGCGTTCGCGTGCACGATCGGTTCTATCCGGCCTTCGGATAGGGTTGTCGCGCCCGGCCATGCGCTGCATCGGTCGCGCATTGTGCCGGCGTTTGTGGAGGCAAAGACCAATGGAGCTGGCGGCGAACGAGCAGAGCGTGCATGCGGCCTTCATGGGCGAGCTGCAGGCGGGCGGCTGGCGGATGCTGGTGGCTGGCCTCGTCGGCGTGGCGCTGGGGCTGACGGCGCTGCCCTTCTACACGCTGGGGGTGTTTGCCGGGCCGGTCGCGCAAGAGTTCGGCTGGGCGCGTGCCGATGTGCTGTCGGGCCTGCTCTTCTCCATGCTGGGCACCGTCTGTGCGGCCGGCCTCACCGGCTGGGCGATCGATCGTTACGGCGCCCGGCGGGTCGCGATCCTCTGCCAGTTCGGGCTGGCGGCGGGCTTCGGGCTGCTGGCGAACCAGCCGGGCAACCCCACCGTCTGGCGGGCGAGCTGGTTCCTGATGGCGGTGATGGGCATCGGCACCACGCCGCTCACCTGGTCCACCGGCATCGCCGACTGGTTCACGCGCGGGCGCGGCATGGCGCTGGGCATCGCGCTTTCCGGCAGTGGCATCACCGCCATGCTGGCTCCGCCCCTGCTGCAGGCAGTGATCGACGCGCATGGCTGGCGAGTCGCCTATCTGGTGATGGCGGGCGCGGTGCTGCTGGTGGCGCTGCCGATCACGCTGCTGCTGTTCCGCCCGCGCGGAGGCGCCGCCGGCGAAGTCGTCGATCCGGCGACGCTGCCGGGGCTGGAGTTCCACGAGGCGCTGCGCGGCTACCGCTTCTGGCTGATCGTGGCGGCGTTCGCGGCGATCTCCTTCGGCATCGGCGGGGCGATCCCCAATCTGGTGCCGATGCTGCAGGAGGCGGGCGTCGCCAACGCCGCCTTCTATGCCAGTATCGTCGGCGCCATGGTGATCGCGGGGCGGCTGCTGGCAGGCTTCCTGCTGGACCGGTTCTGGGCGCCCGCAGTGGCGGTGCTGCTGCTGGGCGTGCCGGCGCTTGCCTGCATTCTGCTCGCCTTGCAGATCGGGCCGGGGCTATCGGCCGCGCTGGTCGGGCTGGTGGGCGGGGCAGAGTTCGACCTCATCGCCTTTCTCTGCGCCCGCTATTTCGGCAAGCGCGCGTTCGGGCGCATCTATGCCTGGCAATGGGCCAGCTTCGCTCTGGCAGCTGGCTTCGGCTCCTACGCCTTTGCCGCAACGCGCGACGTCACCGGCAGCTATACGACGGCGCTCTATATCGCGGCGGCGCTGATGGCGGGTGGCGGGCTGTCGCTGCTGGGGCTCGGGCGCTACCCGGATTTCGGGGACGGCGCGGCTACCCGCCGATGGTGAGCGTGTAGTTGGTGCCTTCGTTGCGGCGGGCGGCGTTGCGCATCAGATAAACCCGCACACGCGTGTCGCCGCTGGCGGGCAGCTTGCCGGTGAAGCTGTTTCCGTCTGACGATCCGATGAAGATGGCGGTGTCGCCCGTGGGCGGCAGGACGTTGAAATAGCCGGAGGGATTGCTCGTCTTGAAGCTGACCGACAACGTCTGCCCCGCCTTGGCACCGACCAGATAGTCGATGGTCTGCTCCCCCTTCAATGTGCCGGTGATGGTGGCCGAACTCTTGCCGGGGGCAAACTGCACCCGCTTCGACTGGACGGGCGATTGCGCCGCGACCGGCACCGACAGTGCAAGGGCGAACGAGAGCATGGCAGCCGAAAACAGGCGATCCGACATCACGGCTAACCTCCCCGGAAAACCGTTTCGGGATAGCAGGATGCAAGGGAGCGGAAAACCCGCGAGCCGGTCGGCTTGTGCCTGCCCCTGTTCGCCCGCGCCGCGCAAGCCAGTCATCTCTACGCGGAGGCTGGCTGCATGGTGACCCCTACGGGACTCGAACCCGTGTTTTCGCCGTGAAAGGGCGACGTCCTAGACCGCTAGACGAAGGGGCCGTCCTGTGCGGGGAGGCGCGGCATTAGCGGGCGGCAGGCGGCGCGTCAAGCCGCGTTTGGGGCGGTACGTCAAGCCACAAGCGCCGCATCTTCAAGCTGCAGTTGGGCACGTTTTCTGCCCTGCCATTCGTCGGCAGTGATTCTGCCGGCCAGATACAAGGGATTCTGGCCAGCCGACAGCAGCGTCTGGCCCAGTTCGGTTTCCAGCGCGCGGAAGGCGATGCCCTCCACACGACCGCCGTCCGGGCCGGTGGCGACGAAGCGGAGGTGGGTCTTGGGCTCGCTGCGACCTACCGGATCGCAGCGGACGAGGCGCACCGGGCCGACGGCGACGCGCGGCGACGGCCAGCTCTGGCCATAGGGGCCGCAGGATTCGAGCGCTTCGGCGAGATCGGGCGTAACGGCGCCGGGCGAGACGGCGAGGTCGATGGACAGGCTCTGCTCCTGTTCGGCGGCAGCGACATCGGCCTCCAGCCGCTCGGAGAGCCATTTGGCGAACGCCTCGACGCCGCCCGGCGGCACGGTAACCCCGCAGGCCATTGCATGGCCGCCGCCTTCGCTGACGAGGCCGTACGCCTTCGCCGCCAGCACGGCGGCACCCAGATCGACGCCAGCTATCGATCGGCCGGAGCCCTTGGCGGTGCCATCCTCTGCCAGCGCGAGAACCAGCGCCGGGCGGTGCAGCCGTTCCTTCACGCGGGCGGCGACGATGCCGACGACCCCCGGATGCCAGCCTTCACCGGCGACGACGGCGACCGGCGCATTATGCTGCCCTTCGGCGGCGGCCAGCGCCTGCGCGGTCACCTCGGCTTCGATGGCGCGGCGTTCCTGGTTATAGCCATCCAGCGCCGCGGCGAGTTCGGCGGCTTCGGCGGCATCTTCGGTGGCAAGCAGCCGCACGCCAAGATCCGCCTGCCCCACCCGGCCGCCGGCATTGATTCGCGGGCCGAACTGGAAGCCCAGATCGTCGCCGCGCGGCGCCCGATCCAGCCGGGCGATATCGGCCAGCGCCGTCAGCCCGGCCGACTGGCGCTGCGCCATGCGGCGCAGCCCCAGCGCCACAAACGCCCGATTCAGCCCGGTCAGCGGCACCACGTCGGCAACCGTGCCCAGCGCCACGATATCCAGCCACTGCGGCAGATTGGGTTCGGCGCGGTCGACAAAGAAGCCGCGCCGGCGCAGCTCGCGGTTCAGCGCCACGCCCGTGAGGAACGCCAGCCCCGCCGTGCACAGCGTGCCGTGGATGGCGGCTTCGGGTGTTTCGTCCAGCCGGTTCGGGTTGACGATCGCCAGCGCCGGCGGAAGCTCGGTCGAGGCCTTGTGGTGATCGACCACCAACAGGTCCAGGCCGGCGGCGCGCGCCGCCTCCAGCGGGCCATAGGCCTGGGTGCCGCAATCGAGCAGCACCACCAGCCGGGCGCCATCCGCCTGCAGCTGCAGCAGCGCTTCGGCGGAGGGGCCATAACCCTCCAGAATACGATCCGGAATATAGTGGCCGACGTTCGCCCCCAGCGCCGTCAGATGCCGCTGCAGAAAGGCCGCCGATGTCGCGCCATCGACATCATAGTCGGCGAACAGCACGATGCGCTCCCTCGCCTCCACCGCATCGGCCAGGCGGCCCGCCAGCACATCCATGCCGTTGAAGATCGACGGGTCGGGCAGCCAGTCGCGCAGCGTCGGCTTCAGCGTGCGGGCAATGTCCGCGGGCAGGCAGCCCCGGCTGGTGAGCAGCTGGGCGGCCAGATCGTCCGCCCCCATCCGGGCAGCGGCGCCCAGCGGTAGCGGCGCGGAGCGCCAGCGCCAGGCCTTGCCGGTGGCAGAGCGGGTTACGTTCAAGACGGGGTCGGACATGTGCGAATGGAGGTCGGCGGTTCGCCTGACTCTGTCAAGCGCGGGCACGTAAGCCGACCCGCCCAACCGTGCACCATGCCGTGGAATGCGCCTTCCAAAAACAACGCTCAACCTCTCGGTTGACCAAATACCGATGCCGTGTTATTCAACCTTATGGTTGAACAACGACTCGATGCGACCTTCCTCGCGCTTTCCGACCCGACGCGGCGCGGCATGCTGGCCAATCTGATGCTGGGCGAGAAATCGGTGGGGGAACTGGCCGCACCCTTCGCCATGAGCTTCGCCGGCGCCTCCAAGCATGTGGGCGTGCTGGCGAAGGCCGGCCTGATCGAACGGCGCAAGGTGGGGCGACAGCAGCTCTGCCGGCTGCGGGCGGAGCGGCTGAAAGAGGCCGACGACTGGCTGCGCCAGTGGGAGCGGTTCTGGAACACGCGTCTCGATGGCTTGGAAGCGGCTTTGAAAGAGGAGCAGGACAATGGCTGAGTCAGGGACAGCGGATATGGTCACCGAACGCGCGTTGCGTTTCGAACGGCTGCTGGACGCCCCCGTGGAACGGGTCTGGCAATTCCTAGTCGATCCGGAGCTGCGCGCCCGCTGGTTCATGGGCGGGCCGACCGACGCGCGCGTGGGCGGCGCGATGACGATGACCATGCAGCATGACAATCTGTCCGACGGCAATGTCGAGGTGCCGGAGCGCTATCGCCCGTATCTGGGCAACCGTTGGGAAGAGCATATCACCCGCTGCGAGCCGCCGAAGCTGCTGGCGATCACCTGGGAGAATGGCAAGGCAGGCGAGGTGCTGTTCGAGCTTAGCGAAGCCGGCCCCGGCAAGACACGGCTGATCCTGACACACAGCGGCCTGCGCGGCCGGGCCGATGCGCTGAATTTCGGCGGCGGCTGGCATTCGCACCTGGCAGCACTGGAACGGCGTGTACGCAACGAGCCGGTCCAGGATTTCTGGGCGCTGCACGCAGCCGCCGAGGCAGAGGTCGCCAAAGCGCTGGAAGAAGCGGGGTGAGGATGCCGTTCCACGAGCTGAAATCGAAGCTGTGCATCCCGCACCCCTCTGCTGCGGGTCGGCCTCAGGCCGGATCGCCCCGGCGGTCTCCCTTCACGCGGCGGATGGTGCCGCTGCTGGCGCGCATGACGACGGATTCGGTGGTGATGCGGCCCGTCTTGTAGCGGCGGACACCTTCCAGCAGGCTGCCGTCGGTCACGCCCGTCGCGGCAAAGATCACGTCGCCCTTGGCGAGATCCTCCAGCTGATAGATGCGGTCGAGATCGGTGATGCCGGCGCTGCGGGCGCGCGCTTTTTCGTCTTCGTTGCGGAAGATCAGCCTGCCCTGGAACTGACCGCCGACACAGCGCAGGGCCGCCGCCGCCAGCACGCCCTCGGGCGCGCCGCCCGAGCCCATGTAGATGTCGATGGTGGTATCCGGGTTGGAGACGGAGATGACGCCGGCAACGTCGCCGTCGGGGATCAGGTGGATGCCGCAGCCGATGGCGCGCAGCTCCTTGATCAGCGCTTCGTGGCGCGGACGATCCAGCACGCAGGCGATGATTTCCTCAGGCTTCACGCCCTTGGCCGAAGCCAGCGCACGGACATTCTCCGTCGCCGTCTTCTTCAGGCTCACCAGTCCTTCGGGATAGCCCGGCCCGATCGCCAGCTTTTCCATATAGGTGTCGGGCGCATGCAGCAGCCCGCCTTCCTCCGCGATGGCAAGAACCGCAAGCGCGTTCGGCCCGGCCTTGGCGGTGATCGTCGTGCCTTCCAGCGGATCGAGCGCGATGTCGATCTTCGGGCCGGTGCCGATGGCACTGCCGACCTTCTCGCCGATGTAGAGCATCGGCGCTTCGTCCCGCTCGCCCTCGCCGATCACCACGGTGCCGTCGAACGCCAGCTTGTTCAGCGCGTCGCGCATCGCCTCCACGGCGGCGGCGTCAGCCGCCTTCTCGTCGCCGCGACCGATCAGGTGGCTGGCAGCGATGGCCGCATATTCGGTGACGCGCACCATTTCGAGAACGAGAACACGGTCGAGAACCTGGCTGGGTGTCAAAAGCGAGCGATCGGTCACGGATTGTCCTTTGGGTTCAGCCATCCTGGGAAAGGATGGGCATCAAGAGAGGTGTTCCGGTTGTGACGGGAAGATGTGACATTGCCGAGAGGGCTGCGACAACGGCGCTCTCCCCGGCGCGGTGCGTCAGCATGACGATAAGGGCCGTGCCATCGGCGGCGCTGGCCGGCTGGATCAGGCTTTCGATGGAAACGCCCGAATCCCGCAGCGCCGCGGTGATGTCGGCTAGCACACCGGGGCGGTCGAGCACATTGAGGCGCAGGTAGAAATGCCCGCTGCGGCTGTCGGCGCTGGCCGGCGGCAGTTCGGCAAGCGCGGCAGTGGGCATGGCAAAGGCCGGTCCGGCCTCGCCCCGCGCAACGTCGATCAGGTCGGCAACGACGGCACTCGCCGTCGGGCCTTCGCCGGCGCCACGCCCTGAGAACAGCAGGCGGCCGACGAAATTCCCCTCCGCCACGACGGCGTTCAGCGGCCCTTCGATGGCGGCAAGCGGGTGGCTCAGCGGCACCAGCGCCGGCAGCACGCGCTGCATCAGGCTCTCGCCCTCCAGCACGGCCATGCCCACCAGCCGGATCTTGTAGCCAAGCGCGGCGGCCTGGCGGATGTCAGCCAGGCGGATGTCGCGGATACCGCGCGCTTCCACGGCGCCGAAGTTGGGGCGCGTGCCAAAGGCAAGGCTGGCAAGGATCGCCAGCTTGTGCGCGGCGTCGATGCCGTCGATGTCGAAGGTGGGATCGGCCTCCGCATAGCCAAGGCGCTGGGCGTCGGCCAGCACGTCGGCGAACTCCAGCCCCTCCTTCTCCATCCGCGTCAGGATATAGTTGCAGGTGCCGTTCAGGATGCCGAGCACGCTGGAAAGCTGGTTGGCGGCGGCGCCCTCCCGCAGGCCCTTGATGACGGGAATGCCGCCGGCAACCGCCGCTTCGAACTTCAGCGGCGTGGAGGCCGCCTCCGCCAGCTCCGCCAGCAGCAGGCCATGGTGCGCCAGCATCGCCTTGTTGGCGGTAACCAGCGGCTTGTGCGCGGCGAGCGCCGCACGGGCGAGCGTCAGCGCCGGGCCGTCCGAGCCGCCGATCAGCTCGACAACCACGTCCACATCGGCACGGCTCGCCAGCGCACTGGTATCGTCCACCCACTGAAAGCCGGATAGATCCACCCCCCGGTCGCGCGAACGATCCCGCGCGGAAACGACGGAAACGACGATCGGCCGCCCGGCACGGCGGGCAATGAGCGCAGCATTGGCGTCCAGAAGCTTGATAACCCCGGCGCCAACAGTGCCGAGGCCGGCGAGGCCGACTTTGAGGGGTGTGCTGCTCATGCGTCAGCGCCTAGCCGGAAAAGCAAGGCGAGGGAAAGAGCCGCGGTTGGTGAATATGCGCCACAGACCCATCCTCACCCGGCGCGCCGGCTAGAAGCTCGCCTGCGTCGGCGTGTTCACCCCCATCGACTGCAGATACTTGCGCACATTGCGCGCCGCCTGCCGCAGCCGCTGCTCATTCTCCACCATGGCGATGCGGACGAAACCCTCGCCCTCCTCGCCATAGCCGACCCCCGGCGCCACCGCGACACCGGCATGGGTCAGCAGCTGCTTGGAAAACTCCAGGCTGCCCAGATGCTGCAAGGCCGGCGGCAGCGGCGCCCAGGCAAACATGGAGGCGCGCGGCGGCGGGATGTCCCAGCCGGCCCGGCCGAAGCTCTCCACCAGCACGTCGCGGCGCTTGTGATACAGCTGGCGGTTCGCCTCCACGATATCCTGCGGCCCGTTCAGCGCCGCGCAGGCCGCCGCCTGAATCGGCGTGAAGGCGCCATAATCGAGATAGGATTTCACCCGCGTCATGGCGGCGATCAGCTTCTTGTTGCCGACTGCAAAGCCGATGCGCCAGCCGGCCATCGAATAGGTCTTCGACAGCGAGGTGAACTCGATGGCCACGTCCTTCGCGCCCTTCACCTGCAGGATCGAAACCGTCGGCTTGCCGTCGAAATAGAGCTCGGAATAGGCAAGGTCCGAGAGGATCCACACCTTGTTCTCGCGCGCCCATTCCACCAGCCGCTCATAAAAGGGCAGCTCCACCGTTTCGGCGGTGGGGTTCGACGGATAGTTCACGACCAGGATCGAAGGCCGCGGCACGGTAAACTTCATCGCCCGGTCGAGGCTCTCGAAATAGCGCTCGTCGGGCGTCGTCGGCACCGCGCGGATGGTGGCGCCGGCTATGATGAAGCCAAAGGTATGGATCGGGTAGCTGGGGTTCGGCGCCAGCACCACGTCGCCGGGCGCGGTGATCGCGGTGGCAAGGCTGGCAAGGCCCTCCTTCGAACCCATCGTCACCACCACTTCGGTATCGGCATCGACGCCCACGCCAAATCGGCGCTGATAGTAATTGGCCTGCGCCTTGCGCAGCCCCGGAATGCCTTTCGAGGCCGAATAGCCATGCGCGTCGGGCTTGGCGGCCACTTCGCACAGCTTGGCGATGACATGCGGGGGCGGCGGCAGGTCGGGATTGCCCATGCCCAGGTCGATGATGTCCTCGCCGCGTGCCCGTGCCTCTGCCCGCATCGCGTTCACTTCGGCGATCACATAGGGCGGCAGGCGGTGCATGCGGTAGAAATCGTCGTGCATCTCATCATTCCAGTTCGGCTTTGCTGTTGCGGCTTTGGCGTCAAAATACAGAAAAGGCGAGCCCGGTCTGTCCCGGGCCCGCCTCAACCTGTCTGGCGCGCAACCCGGGGCATCTCGGCCCCAGGTTGAATCCCAAGGCCGGACTTAGCTTGCTGCCTTGGTAGCGGTGGACTTGCCCTCGCGCTTCAGGTCGGAACGCTGCACGCAGCGATCCTTCACCTTGGCAGAGCAGAAGGGCAGGCCGGTCTCGGCGCTGACCGGGCCGGCAGGCGCGGCGGGCGCCGCCTGTGCGTTTGCGGAAACTGCGAATACCAGCGCGAGGCCGGCGAATGCCCCCATAGCAATCTTGTTCGACATGAACTTGCTCCCGTTCGGATTTCCGAGTCTCAAAGGATCGGCGATGAAAGACTAACCGACCCGCGCTGCTTCGCCAAGACATTGTAAAAAGGGCCGTTGTGAAACGGCCGTGCAATGCTTGTCGGGAAAAGGCCGGTGGTGCAATGATCGGCACCGGAGAGTGAACATGGCAGACGACAGACCCGCAGCACCGGACGCAGTGGAACGCTTCGAGCATATGGTCGAAGTGGCCGGCCGGGCGCAGCAGATGATGCTGGAATTCTGGACCCGCGAAGGCACCGGTCCGGTGGCGGGCACGCCCGCATTCGACGGCCTCTCGCGGATGACCGACCTCTGGGCCGATTGGGCGCGGGCCTTCGCCTCCGCCGATCCGGCCAGGCTCGCCAGGCTGTCCGGCGACTATTGGACCGACGCACTGATGCTGTGGTCGGGGATGATGGCGCCCGGGCAGAAACCCGCCGAGCCGGTGAAGGACAAGCGATTCCAGGGGGATGCATGGAGCGAGGCGCCGGTCTTCGACCTCGTCCGCCGCAGCTATCTGCTGGCCAGCCGCTATGTGATGGAGGCAGTGGGCAGCTTTCAGGGGCTCCCCCCGGAGGAACAGCGCAAGCTCGATTTCCAGGCGAAGCAGTTCGTCGACGCGATGAGCCCGGCGAACTTCGCGGCGCTCAATCCGGAGGTTCTGGCAGAGGCGCAGGCGACCGGCGGCGAAAGCCTGCTGGCCGGGCTTTCCAACATGCTGGCCGACCTGAAGCGCGGCAAGCTGACGATGACCGACGAAAAGGCCTTCACCGTCGGCGGCAATGTCGCCGCGACCGAGGGCAAGGTGGTGTGGGAAGGGCGGCTGTTCCAGCTTCTCCAATATGCGCCCACCACGCCGCAGGTGTTCGAGACCCCGCTGCTGATCTTCCCGCCGTGGATCAACAAATTCTACATCCTCGACCTCACGCCGCAGAAAAGTTTCATCCGCTGGGCGGTGGAGCAGGGGCTGACCGTGTTCGTCGTCAGCTGGGCACAGGGATCGGAGGCGCTGAAGGACGCCGGCCTCGACACCTATGCGCTGGAAGGCCAGTTGCAGGCGATCGATCTGGTGCTGCAGGCAACTGGGGCGAAATCGACGCATGTGATCGGCTATTGCGTGGCCGGCACCATACTGTCGGCGACACTCGCCTACATGCAGGCAACGGGTCAGGCGGAAAAGGTGAAGACCGCAACCTTCTTCACCGCGCAGGTCGATTTCGAGGATGCGGGCGAGCTCCTGAACTTCATCGACGGGCCGACGCCGGAAACCATAGGCCAGCTGTCCGAGGGCAAGGGCTATCTCGACGGCCGCTATCTGGCGACCACCTTCAACATGCTCCGCCCCACCGACCTGATGTGGAACTATGTCGTCAACAACTATCTGAAGGGGAAGGATTATGTCCCCTTCGACCTGCTCTACTGGAACAGCGATCCGACCAATGTGCCGGGGCGCTTCATGCAGGAATATGTGGGCGGCATGTACAGCAGGAACCTGCTGGTGCAGCCGGGCGGCATCCATATCGGGGGCGTGCCGATCGACCTCTCCACCGTGCAGACGCCGGCCTATGTGCAGGCCGGGCGCGACGATCATATCGCCCCCGCCATCAGCTGCTTCAAGCTGACAAAGGCCTTTTCCGGGCCGCAGCGCTTCATGCTGGCGGGATCGGGGCATATCGCCGGCGTGGTAAACCCGCCGTCGGCAAAGAAATATCAGTATTGGGTGCTGCCCGAGGGTGAGAAGACGCCTGCGACGCTGGAGGAATTCCGCGAGAAGGCAACCGAGACTCCGGGCAGCTGGTGGCCGGACTGGATCCAGTGGCTCGCCCCGCAGTCGGGCGAAAAGGTGAAGGCGCGCGTGCCCGGCAAGGCGAAGGGCTTTGCCGCCATCGAGGCGGCGCCGGGCCGCTATGTGCAGGAGCGGATTGCCTGAGTGGCAGGCCGGCGGCCCCTGTCGCGCCATACTGAAGCTTGAAGGGCAGCGCCGGATGCTGTTGTGCGAAATCGAGCCGGCGGTCTTTTCGCCGTGCGTCTGGGGGAAGAGCGTGAGCCTGTTCGTGGCGCTGGAGGGGATCGAGGCCGAACGGCCGGCAGAGCGGGTGCGCCACAGCTGGCGGCAGGTTGCGCCCGGGCGGTTGCAGGGATGAGCGGACCGATCCTGTTCCTCGATTCCGGCGTCGGCGGGCTGTCGGTGCTGCGCGCGGTGGCGGAGCGGCTGCCGGATGCGCCGCTCGTCTATTGCGCCGATTCCGCCGGGTTTCCCTATGGCACCAAGGGCGAGGCGGAGGTCTCCGCCCGCGTCGCCGGGCTGCTGGGGCGACTGACCGAGCGGCTGCAGCCGTCGCTGGTGGTGATCGCCTGCAACACCGCCTCTACCATCGCGCTGGGCTATGTCCGCCCGGTCCTGCCGGTTGCGGTGGTGGGAACTGTCCCGGCCATCAAGCCCGCGGCAGAAACCAGCGTCTCGCGGGTGATCGGCGTGCTGGGCACAGAGGCGACCGTGCGCCAGCCCTATGTAGCGGAGCTGTCGGCGCGCTTTGCCGGCGATTGCCGGGTGCTGAAGCACGGCTCGGCGGCGCTGGTCGAGGCGGCGGAGGCAAAGCTGCGCGGCGAAGTCGTCGACTCCTCCGTCTATCGCGGGGCGCTGGAAGGCCTCCTTGCCCAGCCCGGCGGCGACAGGATGGACGTGGTGGTGCTCGCCTGCACCCATTTCCCGCTGGTCGCCGAAGAACTGGCGGCCGTCGCCCCCCGCCCGCTGCGCTTCGTCGATGGCGCGGCCGGAATCGCCCGCCGCTGCGCGCATCTGCTGGAAGGAAGAAACTGGCCGGGCGCCAGGGCCGAGGGCATCGCCATCTTCACTGGTGGAATTGCGGGTGGCGCGGCGCTGCGGCCGGCGCTTCAGGGGTTCGGATTGCAACGCGTAGAGGATTTTTGAGAGGATTTCTGAATGGCGGACGATGCCGAACTGCTGGAGCGGATGCGGGCCAAGCGGGCGCCGACGCAGGCGTTGCTGGGCCTCGAGCTGGAGCATCTCGACAGCGAGGCCGGGAAGACCCGCTTCCGCATGCTGGTGACCGAACAGTTCTGCAACCCGATGGGCAGCCTGCAGGGCGGCATCGTGACGACGGCGCTGGACGATGCCTCCGCCACCGCCGTCATCGTCAAGGCCGGCCGCCGCGTCGGCGTCCCCACCATCGAGTTCAAGGTCAGCTTCTTCGGCCCCGCCCGCGTCGGCCAGACGGTCTGGTTCGAAGGCCGCGTGCTGAAACTCGGCCGCACCGTCAGCTTTGCCGAGGCCGACATGGTCGACGAAAAGGGCAAGCTGCTGGCCCGCCTCACCACCAGCTGCATGGTCGTCGATGTGGACGGGCCGGGCCTGTTCGTGGAAAAGGCGCCAGCTTAAACCCCCGGGAGGCAGCGATGGTGCAGTTCAGCCGTGTCGAGGATGTGCCGGAAATGACCGGCAGCCGCATGCCGACGCCTGCGATTCCACCGGCACGCGGGAGCTTTCGCCCGGGGATATGGTTGGTGCAGTGGCGGGCGACCCCATCGGCCACCGTTTCGAAAACAACAGCCACGCCGATTGCGTCGTGCTGGCGATCGGCAACCGCTCCGAACAGGATGTCTGCACCTATCCGGAGATCGACATGAAGACGACGACCGGGCGCTATGATCTGGCCAAGGCGATCTACCGGCGCCTCGACGGGAGTACCTACCAATGAACGACGAGATACTGTTTTCCAAGGCGGGCCGCATCGGTCTCGTCACCCTGAACCGGCCGCAGGCGCTGAACGCCCTCAATCGCGGCATGTGCGTGGCGCTGCACCGGCAGCTGATGGACTGGGCCATCGACGACGAGGTCGAGGCCGTGGTGGTGGAGGGCGCCGGCGACCGGGCCTTCTGCGCCGGCGGCGACGTTGTCGGCCTGCACGCCTCGGGGACGGCCGGCACGGCGGAGTGGGAAGGTTTCTTCCACGACGAATACCGGATGAACCAGGCCATCGCCCATTATCCCAAGCCCTACATCGCGCTGGTGGACGGCATCTCCATGGGCGGCGGCGTCGGCATCTCCGTGCACGCGCCCTATCGCGTCGCCACCGAGCGGACGATGTTCGCCATGCCGGAAACCGGCATCGGCCTCATCCCCGATGTCGGCGGCACCCATGCGCTCCCGCGCTTTCCCGGCGAGCTCGGCACCTGGGCCGGCCTCACGGGCGCCCGGGTGAAGGGCGGCGATTGCGTCGCCATCGGCTATTGCACCCACTTCGTTCCCGCCGCCGAGATTGCCGTGCTGAAGGAACGCCTCGCGCACAGCCACGAAAGCATCGCCGAAGTGCTGGCGACCTTCGACAGCGATCCCGGGCCGCTCACCATCCCGACCCTGCGCGAAGGCATCGATTTCCACTTCGGCCACGACAGCGTCGAGGCGATCCTCGAATCGCTCGACGGCGGCGACGACTGGGCGCTGGCGCAGGCCGCCGCCATCCGCGCCGGCTCCCCCACCAGCTGCAAGCTTACCCTGCATGCGCTCCGGGAAGGCGAAGGCGCGCCGATCGAGGCCTGCCTGAAGCTTGAATATCGCATGGTTGGTGGCATCAAGAGCGGGCACGATTTCTTCGAAGGCGTACGTGCCCAGTTGATCGACAAGGACAAGTCGCCAAAATGGAAGCCGGCGTCGTTGCAAGACGTGGATATCGGCCCCTATCTCAGGGAGCCGGCCTGGGGAGACCTCGATTTCGATTGAGGCAGGTCATTCCATGATTTTGCCACTCGCGCTGCCGTTTATCAGGCGTTAGGATTGTCCGAAATCCGGTAAACGCCCGGGGGGAGGGACTTGTGGGACTATCTGCGATGGCCGAAACGGCTGGCGCCGCCGCCGATCGCCGGTGTGCGGGGCTCGGCCGCGCGCACCTGATGCAGGCGGCCGGCGAGCTGATGACCGAGCGTGGCGGAATCGACGTTTCCATTCACGACATCGCCCGGCGCAGCGGCACCAGCTTGGCGCTGATCAAATATCATTTCGGCCACAAGGACGGCCTGCTGCTGGCGCTTCTGGAAAAGATCATCGGCGATTCGGTCGGCCGCCTGGAGGGGCTGGTACGGCGCGACATGCCCCCCCGCGACAAGCTCAGGCTGCACATTCTCGGCGTGCTCAACGTCTATTGCACCTATCCCTATCTCAGCCGGCTGATGCACCATCTGCTGTCCACCAGCGACGAAGCGCGGCGGCGGATCTCCGTCAACATCGTGAAGCCGATGGTGGCAGCCCAGACCGCCATCCTGCAGGAGGGCGAGCGAACGGGCGCGTTCCGCCACATCAACCCGATGAGCTTCTACTTCCAGGTGATCGGCGCCTGCGACCATCTCTACTACGGCCTCTATGCGATGAAATACGCCTTCGAACTCGAAGACGGCGGGCTGGCGCTGAAGCAGATCTATGGCGAGGAACTGGTGGAAAGCATCCTGAACGGCATCGGAACAAAGCCCTGACGATCCGTTGGCATACCCTCTCGAATCAGCTGGGTTCGGGTTGCTTGCCCGCCCCTTACTGATCGGTTAGGAAGCCCCCATAGGACTGCGCCGCACATTGGAAGATGGCGCGCCCGGGAGGAGTTACAACTTGAACATTCGCTTCTGGCTTACCGCCAGTGTGGCCGCACTTGTGCCCGTCATGCCCGCACGCGCGCAGACCACCGAAACCTCCGGCGACGGCCTCGAGGACATCATCGTCACCGCCCAGCGCCGCAGCCAGGACCTGCGCGACGTGCCGATCTCGATCACCGCCGCCAATGCCGAAACGCTGGCCAACGCCCGGGTGGACAATGTCTCCAACATCCAGGCGATCAGCCCCTCGATCAGCTTCCGGGTGACCAACATCGCCTCCTCGTCGGCCAACCTCATCATCCGGGGCCTCGGCACCACCGGCAACAGCCGCTCGTTCGAAGGCTCGGTCGGCGTCTTCATCGATGGCGTCTATCGCACCCGCGCCGCCGCCGCGCTCAACAACTTCCTCGACATCGACAATCTGCAGGTGCTGCGCGGCCCGCAGGGCACGCTGTTCGGCAAGAACACCACGGCCGGCGCGCTGCTGCTCACCTCCGCTGCCCCCTCGCTCGATGGTCAGAGCGGGCTGCTGGACGTGACCGCCGGCAACTACCACACGGTGATCGCACGCGGTGCCGTCAACCTGCCGGTGAACGACAAGCTAGCCGTGCGTATCGCCGCCATGAGCTCGCTGCAGGATGGCTTCTACACCGATTCCACCAGCGGCCGGCCACTGAACAACAACTTCTCCTACGCCGCCAAGGGTCAGATCCTGTTCGAGCCGGTGGAAACCGTCTCCATCCGCCTCATCGCCGACTATTCCAAGAGCGAGGGCGACTGCTGCTATGCGACGTCCAACTATATCGACGGCCCGACGCAGCCGCTGATCAACGCGCTGACCCTCGCCAACGGCCGCAAGCTGCCCTCCACCAAGCTGGGTGATTTCGAAGCCACCCTCAGCACCAACGGCGACCAGGAGATCGAGGACTACGGCGGTACCCTGCTGGTCGATGTCGACGTCGGCGACGACACCATCAAGTCCGTCACCGCGCTCCGCTGGTTCAAAGTCGGCCAGGTCGACATGGACGCCGAATTCTCCGGAGCCGACATCCTGATCCTCGATGAAACCTTCCGCAGCAAGTTCTTCTCGCAGGAACTGACCTTCAACGGCCACATCTCGTCGCTGAACACCGATTATGTGCTGGGCGCCTTCTTCTCTGACGAGCGCATAAACATGAGCCGCGACATCGATTGGGGCAAGCAGGCGCAGGTCTATTGGAACACGCTGCTGGCAGCGCAGGGCCTGCCGCCGGGCACCGGCAAGGCCGCAGCCGGCCTTGTCGCCGCCGAAGCCATGCGCGGCACGTCCAAGTCCTACGCCGGTTTCGCCCACGCCAACGCCGATCTCGGCGGCGGCTTCAGCCTGCTCGCCGGCATCCGCTATTCGGTCGAGGAAAAGACCGGCTCGTTCGACTATGATTATTACGATCCGTCGCCCAACGCGGTCTTCAGGGTGCTCGGTGTCTCACCCGGCCCGTCCTACGACGACAGCCGCACCTCCAAGGCGTTCAGCGGCACCTTCGGCGGCCAGTTCAAGCCGAACGACGACGTGATGCTCTATGCAACCTACAACCGCGGCTTCAAGGCGGGCGGCGTCAACATGGACTCCAACGGCGCCGGCACGGTGCTCAACAACCCGGCTATCGTGCCCGGAGCCGTTCCGCTGGACCCCACCTACGATCCGGAAACGGTCAACGCCTATGAAATCGGCGCCAAGACCGAATATTGGGGCGGCCGCGCCCGCACCAACATCTCGTTCTTCTACTATGACATCAGCAACATGCAGGTGGCCCAGTTCGTCGGCCTGCGCTTCACCGTGCTGAACGCCAAGTCGGCCAAGGATTACGGCGTCGAGATCGAGAACACCTTCAAGCTCAGCGACGCGCTGATCCTTAACCTCGACGGCACCTGGATCCCCGAGGCGAAGATGGGCGAAGATGCCAACATCGATCCCGTCCTCTCCGGTCAACGCTTCCGCTTCGCGCCGAAGTTCCAGGGCAATGCCGCGATCAACCTCGACACGCCGCTCAACGACGACATGAACCTCGTCGGCCGGGTGCAGTACCAGTATAGCGGGCCGCAATATATCAACACGGCCTCGCTCGCCCGCCGCGATGCCGTCGGCCTCGTCAACGCCAACCTCGGCATCCGCCTGCATTCGGGCGTGACGGCAGAAGTCTGGGCACAGAATCTCTTCGACGAGATCTACCCCTCGCAACTGTTCGCCACCCCGCTGCAGACCGGCGACCAGAACGCCTATCTGGCGCCGCCGCGCACCTTCGGCGTGCGTTTCCGCGCAACCTTCTGATGCGTTCCTCCGGGGAGAGTTCACCTCTCCCCGGAATGACCGGCCCGGCCACGCCCATCCGCCGCGCGCCCGAAAAGGCGCCTTCCCTCCCCCGGAACAGGATCGGTGCGGCCGGGCCGCGCTACCAGGGCTGGTGATGTCAGGCTATCGGGCCGGCACCTGCTCTCCGGGGTAGGGCAGGGCGAACCCGGCGATAGGCTAGTCTTCCTTGCGGTTTTCATACGGCGCGGTCACGCCCAGCGCCGGGAAAACAGCCTTCAGAAACCGCTCCTGATCCCAGGCGGAGCGATCCGGCTGAAAGCCCAGCCGCACGATCACCGTGCGGGTTTCGGGCACGATGGTCACATATTGCCCGGCATAGCCCGCCAGCTCCAGCGTCCGCCCCTTCTGCCCGGGCACGCCACCGCGGAAACAGGTCTGGGTGGAATAGCGCCCGCCTGAAAGCGCCGTCGGCGTCGACATCCGCGCCACCCATTCGGCGGGAACCACCTGCCTGCCGTTGGCCATGCCACCGTCCGCCAGCATCAGCCCAAAGCGCGCCCAGTCCAGCGCGCCGGCAAAGACGAAGGTGGAGCCGATGAAATCGCCCCCGGCATCCTGCTCGAAGATGGCGGTTCGCATGCCCAGCGGGTTGAACAGCGCGTTGCGGGGGAAGGCATCCCATTGCGCGTCGCTCAGGCCGGATTTCAACCGCGCTACCCGCATCAGGATGTTGGTGTCGCCGCTCGAATAATACCAGCGCGTGCCGGGCGGATCGCGCTGCGGCTTGCCCGCGGCAAACAGCGAGGCGGAGTTTTCCGCATAGAGCATCTGCGCCGGATCGCCGCCGGGGCCATAGTCCTCGTTGAAGCCAAGGCCGGATTCCATGTTCAGCAGATTGTCGATGCTGATGGCGCGGCGCGGGTCCTTCGGATCGACGGTCCATTCCGGCAGCAGACCGGTGTCGGCGACGGCAAGCTTCCCCTGCGCGGCAAGGATGCCGACCAGCGCCGAGGAAATCGTCTTCGCCATGGAGGCGGAATATTGCGGCGTGTTGGGGGTAAAGCCCCGCGCACTCACCGAACGCACCAGCTCTCCATTGTGGATGATGACGATGGAGCGGGTGACCGGATCGACCGCCGGATTGCCATAGCTGCCGGTGCGAAAGGCGGCGGCGATCGCAGCATCGAGCGCCGCCGGGTTGGCGATCTTTGGCGGCACGGGCGAAACCGTGTCGCCCGCCGGCCAGGGGCGCGGATCGATGGGCATGTTGGACGGCGTGCCAGGCCCTTCTCCGGGGCGGGCGACGGCACAGCCCAGCCCGGGGGTGTGGCCCGCCGTCATCGAGTTCATGCCCAGAGGCCCGGCGGAAACCTCGCCCGCTTCCCGGTCCACGCTCGCCTTGATCAGGCCCAGCCGGGAATCCAGCGACTTCCCGAGCTCAAAGGGCCGCACATCCTCTTCACTTCGCCCCTGCACAAAGATGGCGGTGCACAGTGTCCGGGCGACAAGGCCGGAAGCGACCGGCAGGGCATCGACGGTTTCCTGAACCTTGCCGCACGAGGCAAGCGTGAGGAGAAGGGCGGCTGCGGGGATCAGGCTGCGCATGGAGGCGGAACCTAGCGTTGCGACCAGGGCTTTGAAAGCCACCCGCAGTGCCGATATCGCGCCGCTCTTGCCATTTTGCGACAAAACGCCCATGTAGGGGATGCTGACGTCGGTTGAGACGAAGCTTGAGTGTCTGTTAGAGCCCGGTATTCCTTGCGAATAGAGTGGCTTTCCCTAGGTCGAAGTCTTCCTTTCATCGCTACCTCGCTCCCCCTGCAATTTGCGGGACGGAACTCATGTGTTCGCGGAAAGGACACCAAAATGCTGACAGGTACTGTCAAATTCTTCAACGCCGACAAGGGCTATGGCTTCATCGCCGCCGAAGACGGTTCGGGTGACAGCTTCGTGCATATCACCGCTCTGGAAGCTGCGGGCTTGCAAACGCTCGATCGCGACCAACGCGTGACCTACGAGCTGGAACAGGATCGTCGCGGCAAGATGTCGGCCGTCAACGTGAAGCTCGCCTGAGCCTGTGGCAAAGGAAGAGCTGCTCACGATGGATGGGCAGGTCGAGGAAATTCTTCCGGACGGACGCTTCTTCGTTCGTCTGGAGAATGACCATCGCATCATTGCCTATACGGCCGGAAAGATGCGCAAGCATCGCATCCGGTCAGTGGTCGGGGATCGCGTCATTGTCGAAATGACGCCCTACGACCTTGAGAAAGGCCGCATCATCTTCCGTGAAAAGACGGTGGGCGGCGGCGGCGGCGGACCTCGCAAGGGGCCATTCCGGCGCTGAATACACATAACTTGAACAGAAGAGGCGCGCACGAAACGCGCCCTTGGGAATGACATGCAAATTGAAATGAACCGTCCGGCCAAGGCCGGGCAACGCGCCGCCAATGCGGCGCGGCAAAACCGGGTGCAAGGCACCCTCAGCCGGCGCGAACTGCGCCGCATCGTCGCCGAAATGGTCGACTGAAAATCGCGATCGGGCTTCGAGGCGGGGCGGGTTCCAAACCCCGCACCCCTCAAGCCCGGCGCAACAAGCGCCCGAACAAGCTCCGATCCGCGAGAATCTCGTGCGCTGCGTTATACCCCGGCGCGCCGGTAACGCCGCCGCCGGGATGCGTGCCGGAGCCGCACATATAGAGCCCGTCGATCGGGCTGCGGTATTCGCCATATCCCAGGATCGGCCGCGCCGACCACAGCTGGTCCAGGCTCATGCGGCCGTGGAAGATGTCGCCGCCGATCAGGCCGAACTTGCGTTCAAGGTCGAGCGGCGAGTGGATCTGCCGGGCGATGATGCTGGACTTGAAGTTGGGCGCGTGCCGGGTCACGCAGTCGATGATATGGTCGGCGGCTTCCTCGCGGGCATCGTCCCAGCTGCGGCCATCCGGCAGCTCGGGGGCAAACTGCTGGCAGAACAGGCTGGCGATATGCATGCCTTCCGGCGCCAGCGACGAATCGACGGTCGTCGGCAGCTTCATCTCGACGATGGGCTGCTTCGACCAGCCGCCGATCTTCGCGTCGGTGAAGGCGCGGTCCATATAGTCCAGCGTCGGGGCGATGATGATCCCGCTGGTGTGGTGCTCGGCCTTTTCCTTGCCGGGCAGCACGGAGAAGTCGGGCAGTTCCGACAGCGCAAGGTTCATGCGGAAGGTGCCGGACCCGGTGCGGAAGGTGGCCATGCGCCGCACGAAGTCGGCGGGCAGGTCGCTCTCCTTCACCAGCTTCCTGTAGAGAAGCGCAGGGCCCACGTTGGCGGCAACGATATCGGCGGCGATCTCCTCGCCGCCCACCAGCTTCACGCCCACGGCCTTGCCCCCGCTCACGAGCACCTCGGCGACAGGCGATTCCAGGCTGATTTCCACGCCGGCCAGTTCGCAGGCCTTCGCCATCGCCTGGGTGATGGCGCCCATGCCGCCCACGCTATGGCCCCACATCCCCTTCTTGCCGTTCACTTCCCCGAACACATGGTGGAGGAGCACATAGGCGGAGCCCGGCGTATCGGGGCTGGCATAGTTGCCGACGACGGCGTCGAAGCCGAACGCCGCCTTCACGGCATCGCTTTCATACCAGCCGTCCAGGAAATCGCGCGCCGAGCGCACGAACAGGTCCAGCACATCGCGCTGCGCCTCGATATCCAGCCCCAGGATCGGCCGCCCCTGAGAGGCCGCGGCCAGCAGCGCGCGCACACCGCCACCTGCGTTCGGCGGCGTCTTCAGCGAAATCGCCCGCAGCACTTCGGCGACACCTTCCAGCGCTTCCTCATAGGCCGGGAAAGTCTCGGCGTCCTTCTTCGAGAAACGGGCAAACTCCGCCTGCGTCCGCGCCGTGCCGCCGCCCAGCTTCAGATAGTCGCCGTCCATCGGGAAGAAATTGGAGATGGTGCGCTCGATGATGCGGAAGCCATGGTCGGCCAGCTTCATGTCGGCGATCACCTTCGGCCTCAGCAGGCTGACGGTATAGCTGGCGGTAGAGTTGCGGAATCCGGGGGCGAACTCCTCGGTCACGCAGGCGCCGCCGATGATGTCGCGCGCTTCCAGCACCCGCACCTTCAGCCCGGCGCGCGCCAGATAAAAGGCGCAGACGAGGCCATTGTGCCCGCCGCCGAGGATTACGGCATCGTATTTTTTCGTCATGTCAGGCGCCCTGCAGATGGCGGCGGCTCCAGCCCGGAGCCGGCGGATGATGGAGGCGCGCCTCCGGGATAAGATTGCGGAGCTTCGACGCAAAACTGCGCAGGCAGACTTCACTTTCAGACAGCGGTCCCACGGTAAAGCGCTCGGAGGCCATGCCCGCCTGTACCCGGCTCACCAGCTCGGTATCCTCGGCGTTCACCAGCCGGTTCACCCGGCCGTTGGCATAGCGCGCCGCGCGCATCTCGCGCCGGTCGTCTGGCAGCGCGTAGCTGATCTCGCGCAGCACCGTCGTCGTCGGCCCGACAGGCAGGAACTGCATGAAATCGATCTGGTCTGCATAGATATCAAAGGCGATGTTGGGCCACAGCTTGATATACCACCAATGCTTCTGCTTCTCCGGCGGCAGGTGCGGCACATGCGGCAGGAAGCGGTGATAGACCCGCTCCGACCAGCTCGCCCCCTTGCCCGGCTCCAGCAGCGGCCCGCCCAGCCAGTCGGACCATTTCGCGGCCTTCGTCACATAGTTCGGCCCGAACATCCGCTTCAGCCCGGGATGTGCCGGCAGGATGTGGAGATTGTCGGAATAATTGTCGCAGAGATTCTTCCAGTTCACCTCGCGGCGGCGGCGGCGCACGGGCGCCAGCGGCTGCATGTCCTCGAAACGATAAGGCGCCACTTCCGCATCCCAGGGCGCCATCATCTCGGCAACACCCGGCAAACCGCCGGCCAGCCGCACGAACACAAATCCGCGCCAAATTTCCAGCTCCACCGGCGAAAGCCCGTGCGTGGCCATGTCGAACGGCGGGTAGGAGGATTTCATCGGCACGCCCGACAAGCGACCGTCCAGCTCATAGACCCAGGCGTGATACGGGCAGACCAGCTTCTTCGCGCAGCCGGAATCCCCATCGACCAGCCGAGAGCCGCGGTGCCGGCAGACATTGGTAAAGGCGCGCGGGCTACCGTCCTCGCCGCGCACGACAAGAATGTTCTCGCCCAGGAATTCCAGGCTCTGCCAGTCCCCCACATTCGGGATGTCGTTCAGATGGCAGACGATCTGCCAGGACGGCCGCATCACCCGCGCGCACTCGGCCGCATACCATTCCGGGTCGCGATAGATCCACGCCGGCAGCGACCAGCCGGCATCCGGATCTGCTGTTTCGTCAAGCTGCGAGGCCATTATCCGCTCCGTTGTTGCACAGATGTATAACAAGCTCGCGTGGCCGGCGCAATGCTGCTACACGGGACAAATGTCGTCCCGCGCTCCGTTCGTCCGCGATCCGGACAATCGCCGCCAGTCGCTGATAGAAGCCTGTGCCGCCGGCCTCGCCGAGGATGGCGCAACGGGGGTTTCCGTCCGCAGCATATGCGCCCGCGCCGGGGTCTCGCCGGGGCTGCTGCGCCACTATTTCGCCGGCATCGACGAGCTGATCGCCGCAACCTACGTCCATGTCGCAGCACAGGTGAGCGAGGCGCTCGCCACCGCCGTCGAGGCCGCCGGCGGCGATCCCCGCGCCCGCCTCAGCGCCTATGTAACCGGCAGCTTCGCCCCACCGATATCCGCGCCGGAGCTGCTGGCGACCTGGCTCGCCTTCTGGAGCCTGGTGAAGACAAGGCCCGACATCGCCGCCCTGCACCGGCAGATCTACACGGCCTCCCTTTCGGAACTGGAAGAGCTGCTCCGCGCAGCCGGCGCTCCCGCCGCCGAAGCCCGGACCGCCGCCATCGCCGTCACCGCCCTCGTCGACGGCCTCTGGCTCGAACTCTCGCTCGATGCCGGCGCCTTCACCTCGGCCGATGCCTGCGCCATGGCCGAACGCTGGCTGTCAGGCTGGCTTGGTCGCGAGGATCCGCTGCTGCGCTGAAGCCGACAGCCAGGAGAAATCGCCCGGCAGCGCCAGGCGGTCCGCCAGTGTCAGATCCCAATCAGCGCAATCGGATTCCGGAACACCCGCCACTGGATGCCGTCCGGCGGCACCAGCGATGGCTCACCCACCGGATTGCGGAAATCGAAGCTCAGCTCGCGGGCGCCGTCGGCCTTCCCGGCCGGAGAAATCTGCTCCTGTGCGTTCATCCGACACGCCTCCACACGAGCCTATCAACTGATAGGCTATGCCGCAAGCCAGTTCATGCTATGCAAATCCCCATGGAATCCGCAGCCGCCGCCACCGCCACACCCCCCGGCACGCGCGCCCCGCTCCACCAGCCCGCGCCAGACGCCACCGCCCGCCGCATCCTCGAAGCCGGCATGCGCGCCTTCGCCCGCGAAGGCTATGCCGGCGCCACCACCCGCATGATCGCCGCAGCCGCCGGCGTGACGCTTCCGGTGATCGCCTACCACTACGGCAACAAGGAAGGCCTGCACCGCGCCTGCGCCGAGGCGATCGTCGGCTCCTACCGCGAACATATGCTGCCGCTGGTACTGGGCGCCCGCCGCGCGGCAGACACGCAGAGCCTGTCGTCCAGTGCCGCCGCCGTCCTGCTCGGCCAGCTGCTCGATGCGCTGGTCTCCGCCATCGCCGCAGACCCCGAACAGCGCCTCGGCACCGATTTCGTCCTGCGCGAGATGACCGAGCAGGGCCCGGGCTTCTCCCTCCTCTACCAGGAGCTGTGGCAGCCCGGCATCCTGCTGGTCGCCGATCTCCTCGCCATCGCCCGCGGCCACCAGTCTGCCGGCGAACAGGAACGCACCGGGGCGCTGATGCTGCTCGCCTCGCTCACGGCCTTCACCACCCAGGCGCCGATCTCGCTGCCGGTGATGGGCTGGCAGGATCTGGGCGAAAGCCACCGCAGCAACATCGCCGCGCTGGCAAGGCAATTGCTGGCCGGACTGATCGCCTAAGCCAGCAGCCCGCGCAGAAGGATCTCGACCGTCTGCTCCCGATAGCGGATGTGCATCTCCGGATCGGCATTGGGAATGCCGCCAAACACCGCCGACAGCGTGAAGCGGTTGGAATAGAGCCCGTCCGCCGCACCGATGGTATTGAAGTAGAACAGCTTCGGGTCGATCGGCCGGAACGCGCCACTGGCCACCCCCTCCGCAATGATTCGCGCCTGCGCATGGGCAATCGGCTGCAGCAGCCCCTCGGCCACATGCTTCACCCGCAGCGGATCGGCCACCCGCACCAGCAGCCCTTCCTTGCTGCCGAAGAAATAGCGGATCATCGCATGGTTCACCCCGGCGCGGGCGGCAATGGCGACAATGCCGATATCCATCGTGTCCGCGGCGCTTCAACTTCCAGGGGCGGCACCCCTGCGAATGAACAGGCGCAGTTGCCGCCGGCTTGTACCATCAAGTGCAGGCCGGCGGAGGCCTGAGGGAGAGAATTGAGATGGCGAAGGTGAATTTCGAGCGGATGCACACGCTGGGCGACATAGTCCGCGTCCACGCCGACGAACGGCCCCAGGCGATCGCCTTCGAGTTCGAAGGCCGCTCCACCACATTCGCCCAGCTGAACGCCCACACCAACCAGATCGCCAACGCCCTCCTTGCCGCCGGCGTCCGGCAGGGCCAGCGCATCGCCTATGTCGGCAAGAACAGCGACCAGTATTTCGAACTGCTGCTGGGCGCCGCCAAGGCCGGCATCGTCATGGTCCCCGTCGGCTGGCGCCTCGCCCCGCCCGAGATCGCCTACATCGTCGAAAATGCGGAGGCGCAGATCCTCTTCGTCGGCCCGGAATTCGTCGATCTGGTAAAGGTCCACGCGGCAACGCTGGGCGACACCCGGCCCGTGATCGCCACCGAAACCCCGGCCTTCGAAGCCTGGCGCGACGCCCAGCCCGCCAGCGAACCCGCCGCAACGGTCAAATCCTCCGACGTCACCATCCAGCTCTACACCTCGGGCACCACCGGCAAGCCCAAGGGCGCTATGCTCACGCACGACAATCTGCTCACCGGCCGCAAGATCAGCATGGCGAACCCCATGCCATGGAACGACTGGGGCCCCGACGACATCAGTCTCGTCGCCATGCCCGTCGCCCACATCGGCGGCACCGGCTGGGGCCTCGTCGGCCTCGTCAACGGCGCCAAGGGCATCGTCGCCCGCGAATTCGATCCGCTGAAGGTGCTCGACTATATCGAGCACGACAAGGTGTCGAAGATGTTCATGGTGCCTGCCGCGCTGCAGATCGTCGTCCGCCAGCCGCGCGCCCGCGAGATCGACTACAGCCGGATGAAATATATCCTCTACGGCGCCTCCCCCATCCCGCTCGACCTGCTGCGCGAATGCATGGAGGTGTTCGGCTGCGGCTTCTGCCAGCAATATGGGATGACAGAGACGACAGGCACCATCGTCTACCTGCCCCCCGAAGACCACGACCCCGCCGGCAACCAGCGGATGCGCGCCGCCGGCCTGCCGCTCCCCGGAGTCGAGATCAAGGTGGTCGACGCCGACGGCAACGAGCTCCCGCGCGGCGAGGTCGGCGAAGTCGCCACGCGCAGCTACGCCAACATGGCCGGCTACTGGAAGCTCGACGAAGCGACCAGGGCCACCGTCGCCGAAGACGGCTGGCTGCGCACCGGCGACGCCGGCTACATGGACGCGGACGGCTATCTCTTCATCCAGGACCGGGTGAAGGACATGATCATTTCCGGCGGCGAGAATGTCTATCCGGCGGAAGTCGAAAGCGCCGTATACGGCCACCCGGCCGTCGCCGAAGTCGCCGTGATCGGCGTCCCCGACGAGAAATGGGGAGAGGCGGTAAAGGCCGTCGTCGTCGCCAGGCCCGGCATGACGATCGACCCGGAAGACATCATCGCCTTCGCCCGCAGCCGCATCGCCTCGTTCAAGGCGCCGAAGTCGGTCGACATCATCGCCGCCCTTCCCCGCAACGCCTCGGGCAAGATCCTCCGCCGCGAACTGCGCGAGCCCTATTGGGCGGGCAAGACCCGCAGGGTGAACTGATGCAGCCCGATCTCGCATCTGCGGACTTCTCGAAAGAGGACCTCGCCTTCCGCGACGAAGTCCGTGCCTTCCTGGCCAGCGAACTGACACCCGAACTGCGCGAGGCAGGCGCCCGCCAGACCTCCGTCTTCATCGACAAGCAGTGGAACCTCGCCTGGCAGGCGATCCTGCACAAGCGCGGCTGGGTCGCCCCCGACTGGCCCGTCGAATATGGCGGCACCGGCTGGAGCGAAACCCGGCGCTGGATCTTCGCCAGCGAATGCGCCGCGGCATCGGCCCCGTCGCTCGCGCCGCAGGGCCTGAAGATGGTCGCCCCCGTCCTCATGCGCTACGGCACCCCCGGGCAGAAGGCGCACTATCTCCCCCGCATCCTCTCGGGAGAGGACTACTGGTGCCAGGGCTACAGCGAGCCCGGCTCCGGCTCCGATCTCGCCAGCCTGCGCATGGCCGCCGTGCCCGATGGCGATGATTACATCCTCAACGGCTCCAAGATCTGGACCACCCACGCCCATTTCGCCAACCGCATCTTCTGCCTCGTCCGCACCTCCACCGCCGGCAAGCCGCAGGAGGGCATCACCTTCCTGCTGATCGACATGGAGACGCCGGGCATCACCGTCCGCCCCATCCTCTCGCTCTCGGGCGATCACGACCTCAACGAAGTCTTCTTCGACGATGTCCGCGTGCCGCAGGCCAACCGCGTCGGCGCCGAGAACGATGGATGGACCGTGGCCAAGGTTCTCCTCGAATTCGAACGCGGCGGCCGCGCCTCGGCAGGCCTGAAGGCCGGCCTCAGGCGCGTGAAGGAACAGGCTTCGGGCGAAGGCGTGCTTTCAGACCCGGCCTTCCGCCGCCGCTTCGTCGAGATGGAAATCACCCTCTCCGCCATAGAAGCCACCGAACAACGCATCCTCTCCGCCGTCACCGGCGGCAAGAATCCCGGCCCGCTCTCCTCCCTGCTCAAGGTGCAGAGCACCGAGGCGATGCAGAAGATCGACGAACTCGGGATAGAAGCTGCCAGCCTCTACGGCTCGGTCGAGCAAACCGCGGCCCGCCAGCCGATGAGCCAGCTCCCCACCGTCGGCCCCGAACACAGCCTCACCGCCATGCCGCGCTACTATAATAACCGAGCCGCCAGCATCTACGGCGGCTCCAACGAAATCCAACGAAACCTGATGGCAAGGCTTCTGCTGGGCCTATAGGGCGCTGCCCGGGCAGGAACGGGGGGGAGGATCAGACATCCACACCTGCTGATAGCCACCCATCACCTGACCACCCATCACCCACTCAGGCTGAGCCTCCACCCACCCAGGCTTAGCTGCCACCCACTCAGGCTGAGCCTCCACCCACTCAGGCTGAGCCTCCCCCTACTCAGGTTTAGCCTCCCCCCGCTCAGGCTGAGCTTGTCGAAGCCCAAAGGCCTCGGCCGCTTCCGCCTTTTATCATATTAATCTCTTTCTAAACACAAACCCCCACGCTATCACCCGACCGCAGGCAGAATAACAACGCTGCGGGAGAGACCATGGGACCCAATGGAGACGAACCGGCAGCCGACGGCGCACGCCTGCCATCCCGCGCAGCCGCACGTCTGCCATCCCGCGCAGCCGCGCGCCCGCCACTCCGCTCCCGCGCCTGGTTCGACAACCCCGAAAACCCCGACATGACCGCGCTCTACATAGAGCGCTACCTGAACTACGGCCTCAGCCTCGAAGAACTGCAATCCGGCCGCCCCATCATCGGCATCGCCCAGACCGGCTCCGACCTCGCCCCCTGCAACCGCCACCACATCGTGCTGGCAGATCGCGTGAAGCAGGGCATCCGCGAAGCCGGCGGCATCGCCATCGAATTCCCCGTCCACCCGATCCAGGAAACCGGCAAGCGCCCCACCGCCGGCCTCGATCGCAACCTCGCCTATCTCGGCCTCGTAGAGCTGCTGCACGGCTATCCGATCGACGGCGTCGTCCTCACCATCGGCTGCGACAAGACCACGCCCGCCTGCCTGATGGCGGCCGCCACCATGAACATCCCGGCCATCGCGCTGTCCGTAGGCCCCATGCTCAACGGCCATTTCAAGGGCGAGCGCACGGGCTCCGGCACCATCATCTGGAAGGCACGCGAAATGCTCGCTGCCGGCGAGATCGACTACAAGGGCTTCATCGCCCTCGTCGCCTCCTCGGCCCCCTCCACCGGCTTCTGCAACACCATGGGCACGGCGACGACGATGAACGCGCTCACCGAGGCGCTTGGCATGTCGCTACCCGGCTCCGCCGCCATCCCCGCCCCGCACCGCGACCGCCAGCAATGCGCCTGGGAAACCGGCCGTCAGATCGTGGAAATGGTGGAAACCAACCGCCGCCCGTCCGACATCCTCACCCGCGCTGCCTTCCTCAACGCGATCCGGGTCAACTCGGCCATCGGCGGCTCCACCAACGCGCCGATCCACCTGAACGCCATCGCCCGCCACATCGGGGTCGAACTCACGCTCGCCGATTGGGAAAGCCACGGCGCCGACATCCCGCTGCTGGTCAACATGCAGCCGGCGGGCGAATATCTGGGCGAGGATTTCTACCGCGCCGGCGGCGTCCCGGCGGTCATGGGCGAACTCCTCGCCGCCGGCCTGCTGGATGGCTCCGCCCTCACCGCCAACGGCAAGTCAGTCGCCGAAAACGTCGAGGCCGACCGCACGCAGGACGCCCGCGTCATCCGCCCGTTCGCCGATCCGCTGATGGAAAAGGCCGGCCTCACCATCCTCTCGGGCAACCTCTTCGACAGCGCCGTCATGAAGCGCAGCGTCATCACCCCGCAATACCGCGCCGCCTATCTCAGCAACCCGGACGATCCGGACGCCTTTGAGGCCACCGCCTTCGTCTTCGACGGCCCCGAAGATTATCATGCCCGCATCGACGATCCCTCGCTGGGCATCGACGAAAACAGCATCCTCATCATGCGCGGCGCCGGCCCGGTCGGCTATCCGGGCGGCGCCGAAGTGGTGAACATGCGCCCGCCCGCCGCCCTCATCCGCGCCGGCGTCCACGCGCTCCCCTGCCTCGGCGACGGCCGCCAGTCCGGCACCAGCGGCAGCCCGTCTATCCTCAACGCCTCCCCCGAAGCGGCCGTCGGCGGCGGCCTCAGCCTGATCCGCAGCGGCGACCGCGTCCGCGTCGACCTCGGCAAGCGCCGCGTCGACCTCCTCGTCAGCGAAGCCGAACTCGCCAGCCGCCGCATCGACGACAGCTACATCCCGGCCTCGCAGACGCCCTGGCAGGAAATCCACCGCAACCTCGTCGGCCAGTTCGAAACCGGCGCCGTGCTGGAAAACGCCGTCAAATATCAGCGCCTCGCCGAAAAGGGCCTACCGCGCGACAGCCATTAGGGCTCCACCCCCGGCACATCGGCGGCCTCGTCGATCAGTTCCAGCACATCGCCGATGATCCCCCGCATCGCCGCCCGCGCCGCTTCCGGATCGCCCTGCGCAATCGCCTCCGCCACCGCGCCATGATCGGCAACGCTCGCCGACCGTCCCTTGATCCGGTTGGTAAAGCGGATCGAGGTCTTCAAAGCCGTCGCCACCATCTGCCGGAACTGGTTGTAGAAGGGGTTCTGCGACGCCTGCAGCACCGCCACATGAAAGGCGATGTCCGCCTCCAGCGTATCGTCCAGCCCGCGCTCGGCCGCCTCCATCCGCGCCAGCCCCTCGCGGATCCGCTCCAGGTCGGCCGGCTCATGGTACCGCGCCGCCAGCGAAGCCGCCTCCGGCTCGATGGCGATCCTCAGCTCGTTGAAATGCCGCAACAGTTCGACGGAGAATTTCCGCTCCAGGATCCAGCGCAGCACATCGCTGTCAAACAGGTTCCAGGCGGCGGGCGGCTGCACGATCGTGCCCTGCCGCGGCCGCGCGCTCACCAGCCCCTTGGCGGTCAGCATCTTCACGGCTTCCCGCGTCACCGAGCGGCTGACGCCGTGCGCCTTCGCAATCTCCGCCTCGGTCGGGAAAGGCCGCGCTTCATAGCGCCCGGTCACGATCGCCCGCCCCAGCACGTCCAGCATGCCATGCGTCAGGTTGCGGCCCAGGCCTTCCCCTCCGTTCGCGTTGGCGTTGTTCGGCATGCTCTCCCTTGCAGCCGGCGGGCAATATCGCGTGGGCCGCGCCGATCTCTCTTTACTCCATCGTTTTGTCGTATAAATCAATCGACAAGCGCAAGCGCAAAAATGCGCCCCGCCGGGAGGGGAAGTGTCCGTGGGTCTTGCCACAATCGATCTGGTCGTCGTCGCCGCCTACGCCATCGGCATCTTCGCGCTCGCCCAATGGGTGTCCCGCGAAAAGGCCGGCCACGAACGCAACAGCACCGATTACTTCCTCGCGTCCAAGGCGTTGCCCTGGTGGGCCATCGGCGCCTCGCTCATCGCCGCCAACATCTCCGCCGAGCAGATCGTCGGCATGTCCGGCTCCGGCTATGCCATCGGCCTCGCCATCGCCTCCTATGAATGGATGGCCGCCGCCACGCTGCTGATCGTCGGCAAATGGTTCCTGCCGATCTTCCTCGCCAACGACATTCACACCATGCCGCAGTTCCTGAACGAACGATATGGCCCGCGCATCCGCACGCTGATGGCGGTGTTCTGGCTCGGCCTCTACATCTTCGTGAACCTCACCTCGATCATCTGGCTCGGCTCCATCGCCGTCTCCGGCGTCACCGGCCTCGACCAGACCATCGCCCTCATCGGCCTCGGCCTCTTCGCCCTCCTCTACCAGCTCTGGGGCGGGCTGAAGGCCGTCGCCATGACCGACATCGTGCAGGTGACGCTGCTGGTGCTCGGCGGCCTCATCGTCTCCGGCCTCACGCTCAACGAAATCAGCGGCGGGCAGGGCATCATCGCCGGCTTCCACCGCCTTACCGAACTGCAGCCCGGCCACTTCGACATGATCCTCTCCAGGGACCATCCCTTCTATCGCGATCTCCCCGGCCTATCGGTCGTCATCGGCGGCATGTGGATCGCCAACCTCAGCTACTGGGGCTTCAACCAGTATATCATCCAGCGCGCGCTCGCCGCGAAATCGCTGGCGGAAGCGCAGAAGGGCATCGTCTTCGCTGCCTTCCTGAAACTGCTGATGCCGGTCATCATCGTCCTGCCCGGAATTGCCGCCGTCGTGCTCGCACCGAATCTGGAGCGCCCCGATCAAGCCTATCCCACGATGATGCGCCTGCTGCCGCCCGGCCTGCTCGGCCTCGTCTTCGCAGCGCTGGTGGCGGCGATCATCGCGTCGACCGCCTCCAAGATCAACTCCATCGCCACCATCTTCACGCTCGATCTCTATGCGCAAAAAGGGGGCGCCCAGCGCCAGGACGTCTCCGAGCATCGCCTCGTCACCGTCGGCCGTACCGCCGCCGCGGTCGCGATCCTGCTCGCCATCGTCACCGCCCGGCCACTGTTGGGCAGCTTCGACCAGGCCTTCCAGTACATCCAGGAATATACCGGCTTCTTCACGCCGGGCATCGTCGTCATCTTCCTGCTCGGCCTGTTCTGGCCGCGCGCCACAGAGGCCGGCGCCCTTACCGCCGCGGTCGTTTCGTTCGGCGGCTCGCTGCTGCTGAAGTTCCTGGCGCCGGAAATCCCCTTCATCGATCGGATGGCCATCGTCTTCTTCGCTGCACTGGCGCTCGCCGTCATCGTCTCGCTGGCGCGCCCGCAACCGGCGGCGACCAACCGCATCGTCACCAGGGGGGTGTCCACCGCAACGCCGACCAGCTTCAACGTCGCGGCGCTCGCGGTCGTGGCGATCCTCATCGCCCTCTACGCCAGCTGGTGGTAAGCGGCGGCGCCTTCCTCGCCATCGACTGGGGCACCAGCAACCGCAGGGTCTGGCGCCTCGAAGGCGGCGACATCACCGCCACCGAACGCGACGGCAAGGGCGCCGGCCAGCTGAAGCCACAGGATTATCCCGCCGAGCTCGCCGCGATCCGCGCCCGGCTCGGCGACCTTCCCGTCCGTATCGCCGGCATGGCCGGTTCCACCGTCGGCTGGCGAGAAGCGCCCTATGCACCGCTGCCGGCCGGCCTCGCCGACCTTCGGGCGCGGCTGCTCCATGTCGACACCCGCACCGCCATCGTCCCCGGCGTGGCGGCAGCGGCAGACATCATGCGCGGCGAGGAAGTGCAGGTCCTCGGCGCCGTTGCAGCCGGCCTGGTGCCGCCGGATGCCCTCGTGGTGCAACCAGGCACCCACAGCAAATGGGCTAGGCTGGAGGGCGGCCGCATAGCCGATTTCACCACCGCGATGACCGGCGAGCTCTACGCCCTGCTGCGCCAGCACAGCCTGCTCGCCCGCCAGCTCGCCGGGCAAGACGCCACCCCCGGCACGGCCTTCCTCAGCGGTGTGGCAGAGGGCGCCCGCCGCGATCTGGCCGCCAGCCTCTTCTCCATCCGCGCCCGCAGCGTGCTGGGCCTCGCGCCGGATTCGGATGCCGCCTCCTATGCTTCCGGCCTGCTCATCGGCGCCGAAGTCGCAGCGCAAATGCCCAGCGGCGCACATGTCCACCTGCTCGCAAACCCGCCGCTTTCAACGCTCTATGCCACCGCCATCGAAGTGCTTGGCGGCAGCACCACACAGGTCGACAGCGAAACCGCCTTCCTCGCCGGCATCCGGGAACTGCAGCCATGACCTTCGAGCAAGCCTTCGCCCGGTTCCCGCTCGTCGCCATCCTGCGCGGCCTCACCCCCGAAACGGCAGATGCAATCGGCGACACGCTGGTCGAATCCGGCTTCACCCTGATCGAGGTGCCGCTGAATTCGCCGCGCCCCCTCGACAGCATCGAACGGCTGTCCAGCCGTCTCGGCACCGCCGCAGTCCTCGGCGCCGGCACCGTCCTCGATCCGGCCGATGTCGCCCGCGTGCAATCGGCCGGCGGCAGCCTCATCATCTCGCCCGATTGCAACCCGGCCGTCATCGCCGAAGCCGCCAGCCGCCAGCTCATCGGCATCCCCGGCATCGCCACCCCCAGCGAAGCCTTCGCGGCACTGCGCGCTGGTGCCACCGCGCTGAAGCTGTTCCCGGCAGAGGCAGCGTCGCCAGCCGTGCTGAAGGCGATGCGCGCCGTCCTCCCCACCGCCACCCGCGTCCTGCCGGTGGGTGGAATCACCCCCGCCAACATGGCGCCATGGCTGGCTGCAGGCGCCGCCGGCTTCGGCCTCGGCTCGGCGCTGTTCCGCCCCGGTCTGGAGCCATCGGAGGTCGCGACAAACGCCGCCGATTTCCGCACCGCCTGGGACAATCTCCGCCAGGCCTGAAGCGGCCTATTGTCTGATATTGCAGCGAACCATGGCAATCGCCCGACAGGCGACGATTGCCCGGAAGGCACTGATGCAAGGCGGCCACACCAACCGGCAGAAATGATTTATACGATAAACCTGTTTACAGTCACCGTTCAAAACGGTAGCGCTATCATTCGGAGTGGTGGTGGCTGATTCCGCCGGTGTATCTGCGGTCGGTCGCTAACGAAAAAATGCGGAATGAAACTGCGTCCGGATGGTCGGGCCACCCCCAAGGGGGCGCGTCGGATCCGGCACCGAAATCAATGTTGATGCGCCGCAAAGGCGTCAAGGGGAGTGGATAATGGCCAGTTTCGATCGGGATACCACAGTCGCATCCGGGGCTTCGGGCGGCGGCACCCGCCTGTTGCTGTCGGGCGCTTCCATCTGCGTGATGGCTGTCTCGCTGCTTGCCCTTCCGGCCCACGCGCAAACGGCGCCCGGCGTCGCCGCCGCGGCAGATGCCCCGGCTTCTCCGGGCGACGGCGAGGAAATCGTCGTCACCGGCCTGCGCGCCGCCGCCACCAACGCCCGCAACATCAAGAAGAACGCCGAGGTCATCGTCGATTCGGTGACCGCGTCCGATATCGGCTCGCTGCCGGACCGCTCCGTGTCCGAAGCCCTGCAGCGCATCCCCGGCGTCACCCTGCAACGCACCAACGAAAACCGCGATCCGGCCCGATTGGCCGCTGAAGGCGGCGGCATCTTCGTGCGCGGCCTCTCCTGGGTCCGCTCCGAGCTCAACGGCCGCGATACCTTCTCCGCCTCCAACGGCCGTTCGCTCAGCTTTGAGGATATTTCCGCCGATCTCGTCGCCGGGGTGGACGTCTACAAGAACCCGTCCGCCGACATGATCGAGGGCGGCGTCGGCGGCGTCGTCAACCTGCGCACCCGCAAGCCGCTTTCGGAAAGGGGCCAGATCATCGCCCTCTCCGGCGACTACAATTATGGCGACCTGCGCGGAAAGGGCTGGTTCTCCGGCAACGCCCTCTATTCCAACAAGTGGGATGTCTCCGGCGGCGAATTCGGTATCCTCTTCTCCGGCAGCATCAACAACATAGGCAACCGCACCGATTCCATCCAGCTCGGCCGCTACGAGCCGCTGACGCCGAATGCCACCAACGCCACACCCAACATGGTCGCCGGCACCACCTACTATATGCCCAACTCCGTCGGCTTCCGCCGCATCGACTGGGATCAGCGCCGCGTCGCCCTGAACGGCGTCGTGCAGGTGCGCCCGATCCCGGAAATGACCTTCACCTTCGAAGGCGTCTACGCCAAGGCCACCCCGCGCGACATCGAGAATGCCGTGGGCAGCGTCACCAATCCGGCCAGCATGACCAACCCGAACTACAAGTTCGACGATCGCAACGTGCTGGTGGAGGGCGAACTGACCGCCGAGCCGCTTACCTTCAACACCCGCTATGGCAAGCAGGACAAGGTTACCCAGGATTATTCGATCAACTGGTCCTACGATATCAGCGATCGATTCACGATCTCGGCGGATGTCCAGCGCGTGCATTCCACCGCCAAGATCCTCTCGATGACCTCCTTCACCCAGTTCGGCGTCAAGGAGGGCTTCTACAACGGCGCCCGCCCGACGATCAGCTGGGAAACCGGCGGCAACTCCCCCAGCATGACGGTGACCGAAGCCGGCGCTCCGCTCGCGGACAAGTCCAACTACTGGTGGGCCGCCGCGATGGACCATATCGAGGATAACGAGGCCGGTTCCTGGGCGCAGCGCGCCGACATCGACTACCGCTTCGACGAGGGCGGTTTCCTGAAGTCGCTGAAGGCCGGCGTCCGCTTCACCCAGAAGAACTCGATCACCCGCCAGACCGGCTGGAACTGGGCCCTGCTCAGCCAGCAGCAGTGGGGCGGCGGCCCCAATGCGGTATTCCTCGACGAACAGGGCAATCCGCCAAACGGCGACCTCCCTAATCAGGTCGAGCTGTTCAACTACAACAACTTCTTCCGCGGCAAGATCGCCGTCCCGACTGCCGGCTGGTTCGGCACCCCGGATCTCGTCCACAACAATGTCGCCGCCTATGACTATCTGAAGAGCACGCTGAGCGCCGGCTGGGGCTGGTCGCCGCTCACGCCGGCCAGCTACGAAACGGCAACCGGCGGCGCCGACAATGTCACCGGCGGCATCACCAACCAGGCCGAGGAAACCAAGGCCGCCTATGCGCTGCTGCGCTTCGGCTCGCCGGATTCCGGCGAAAGGGGCACTTTCGACGGCAACATCGGCATCCGCTACGTCCGCACCGACAACACCGCCACCGGCACGCTGATCGTGAACCCGGTGACCAACAGCCTGCCTGCCTGCATCGCCGCGCACCCGGGCAACCCGGCCGCCTGCCAGCCTCTGGCAGAAGCCGTCGCCTTCACCGGCGGCGGCGGCGGCATCCGGCTCGACGACCAGAGCTACAAGAACAAGTACGAAAACTGGCTGCCCACCTTCAACTTCCGCTATTTCGCAACCGACGAGGTGCAGCTCCGCTTCGCCATCGGCCAGGCGATGGTCCGTCCGAACTTCGCGCAGATGGTGCCGTTCAACTCGCTCAGCTTCAACTTCAACAGCGATGGCACACCGCCAGCCGTCGCCGCCCGCACGGGCACCGGCGGCAACCCCTATCTGAAGCCGACGATCGCCACCCAGATCGACTTCAGCGCCGAATGGTATCACGGCGCCTCGAACAGCCTCACGATCGCGCTGTTCTACAAGGACATCAAGGACTTCGTCTATGCAGGCGTCGCCCAGGAATCCTTCACCAACAACGGCCAGACGGTCACCTTCGACGTCACCCGCAACATGAACGGCCCCAGCGGCAAGGTGAAGGGCTTCGAACTCGCCGCCCAGCAGTTCGCCGATTTCCTGCCCGGCGGCTGGGCCGGCATCGGCATCCAGGCCAACTACACCTTCGTCGACTCCACCGGCGGCTCCAACCTCGCCGTCAACTCGCTCGATCCCAACCAGATCGTGAACGCCGATCGCCCGCTGCCGCTCGAAGGCATGTCGAAGCACAGCTTCAACCTCGCCGGCATGTATGAAATGTTCGGCATTTCCGCCCGCCTCGCCTACAACTGGCGCTCGAAATACCTGCTCACCACGTCGGCGGCGAACCTCAACGCCCCGGTCTGGTTCGAGGATTTCGGCCAGCTCGACGGCTCGCTGCAATATCAGTTCACCAAGAATCTGAAGGCCGGCATCCAGATCACCAACCTGCTCAACGCCCGCACCTACCTCGATGTCGGCGGCACCGATCTGCACCCGCGCTACAGCTGGACGGATACCGATCGGCGCATCGCCTTCCGTGCCAACCTGCTATTCTGATACCCACCCCGAACCCTGGACAGCCGGGCCTCCCCCGGCTGTCCGCTTTTCGGGAGATGGATAAGCGCATGTCCGACCACCCCATCGCCAAGGTCCTCATCGTCGGCGGCGGCACCGCCGGATGGATGAGCGCCGCGCTCCTCGCCCGCTTCCTCAAGGGAACAGATACCCGGATCACCCTCCTCGAATCCGAGGAGATCGGCACCGTCGGCGTCGGCGAAGCCACCGTCCCCCTGCTGCACCAGTTCAACGCCGCGCTGGGCCTCAACGAAAATGAATTCGTCGCCGCCACCAACGGCAGCTTCAAGCTCGGCATCGGCTTCCGCGACTGGGGCCATGTCGGCAATCATTTCTTCCACGGCTTCGGCGACCATGGCGCCGCCATCGACGGCCTCTCGCCGCACCACCACTGGCTCGCCGCCGGCCAGCCCTTTCCCATCGACGAGCTGTCACTCTCCGCCGCCATCGCCGCCCGCGGCCGCTTCGCGCCGCCCGCCGCAGACAGCCGGCAACTGGCGGCAGACTATGCCTATGCCTTCCACTTCGACGCCGCCCTCTATGCCCGCTACCTGCGCACCTACGCAGAAAACCGCGGCGTAACCCGCATCGAAGGCCGCCTCACCAGCACCGCGCTCGACCCCCGGACGGGCCACGTCGCCAGCGTCACCCTTGCCGACGGCCGCACCCTCGCCGCCGACCTCTTCCTCGACTGCTCCGGTTTCGCCGGCCTCCTCATCGAACAGGCCCTCCAGACCGGCTACGAAGACTGGACCCACTGGCTCCCGGTAGACCGCGCCGTCGTCGTCCCCACCAGCCGCGCCGGCCCGCCGCCATCCGCCACCCTCTCCACCGCCAAGGAGGCCGGCTGGCAGTGGCGCATCCCCCTCCAGCACCGCGAGGGCAACGGCCACGTCTATTCCAGCGCCTTCACCACAGACGACCGCGCCCGCGACGTCCTGCTCGCCGGGATCGCGGGCGAACCGCTCGCCGAAACCCGGATCCTGCGCTTCACCACCGGCCGCCGCCGCCGGTTCTGGAACCGCAACGTCGTCGCCATCGGCCTCTCGGGCGGCTTCCTGGAGCCGCTCGAATCGACCAGCATCCAGCTCATCCAGACCTCGCTCTTCCGCCTCACCGAACTCTTCCCCGACCGCAACTTCGCGCCCGAACTGGCCGACCGCTTCAACCGCGAAACCATCAACGAGTATGAGCGCGTCCGCGACTTCCTGATCCTCCACTACAGCCCCAGCCAACGGCCCGAGCCGCTCTGGCGCCACGTCGCCAACATGGCCCTCCCGGACACCCTCAGCGCCAAGCTGGAAGCATGGAAGGCCCAGGCCGAAATCCCGCTGCTCGAACAGGAAAGCTACCGCGAACCCAGCTGGGTCTCGATCCTCCTCGGCAATGGTATCGTCCCACACACCAGCGCCAGCAGCGCCGACCCCAGCCTGATCGCCCGCACGCTGGCCAACCGCCGCCGCGACATCGCCCACCTCGCAGACTCACTCCCCCTGCACGCCGCCTATATCCGCCGCCATTGCGCCGCCCCCGACAGCCTCGGCGAAGCCGCATGAGCGCTGAGCCCGTCCGCCAGATCGTCATCGCCGGCGGCGGCAGCGCCGGCTGGATGGCCGCCGCCGCGCTCGCCACCCTCGTCCCCGGCGTCCGCATCACGCTCGTCGAATCCGACGAGATCGGCATCGTCGGCGTCGGCGAGGCCAGCATCCCGCCCATCCACCTGTTCAACGGCCTGATCGGCCTCGCCGAAGACGAATTCGTCAAGGCAACGCAGGCCACCTTCAAGCTCGGAATCGAGTTCGTCGGCTGGCTGAACCAGGGCCACCGCTACTTCCACCCCTTCGGCCGCTATGGCGACGATTTCGGCGCCGCCCCCTTTCACCAGCATTGGCTCCGCGCCCGCCAGCTTGGCGACCCAAGCCCGTTTGCCGCCTATTCCCTTACCACGCAGGCGGCCATGCTCGGCCGCTTCCAGCGCCCCGGCGACGATCCACGCTCGATCTTCTCCACCTTCTCCTACGCCTTCCATTTCGACGCCGCGCTCTATGCCCGGCACCTGCGCTCCGTCGCCACCGAACGCGGCGTCCTGCGCCGCGAAGGCAAGATCGCCCATGTCGAGCTGAACCCCGAAAACGGCCACATCGCCGCCCTCGAGCTCGACGACGGCGGCCGCCTGGCCGGGGACCTGTTCCTCGATTGCACCGGCTTCCGCTCGCTCCTTCTCGGCGAAGCACTCGGCGTCCCCTATCACGACTGGACGCGCTACCTCCCCTGCAACCGGGCACTCGCCGTCCCCAGCGGCAAGGTGCCGGAAACCACGCCCTTCACCCGCTCCACCGCGCATAAGGCCGGCTGGCAATGGCGCATCCCGCTGCAGCACCGCACCGGCAACGGCATCGTCTATTCCAGTGCCCATCTCTCCGACGACGAGGCAGCCGCCACCCTGCTCGCAAACCTCGACAGCCAGCCGCTCGACGATCCCCGCCCGCTCCGCTTCACCACCGGCCGCCGCGACAGCTTCTGGCACGGCAACTGCATCGCGCTGGGCCTCGCCTCGGGCTTTCTGGAGCCGCTGGAATCGACCAGCATCCACCTCATTCAGTCGGGCATCACCCGCCTGCTGCACTGGTTCCCAGACGCCCGTTTCGATCCGCGCATCGCGGCTGAATACAACCGCCAGACCGTGATCGAGTTCGAGCGCGTCCGCGACTTCCTCGTCCTCCACTATAGGGCCAACGAGCGCACGGACTCCGATTTCTGGCGCAGCTGCCGCGAGATGCAGATCCCCGATACGCTGGCCGACAAGATCGAGATGTTCCGCCTCTCCGGCCGGCTGCTCCCGCGCGAGCTGGACGTCTTTCAGGAGGCAAGCTGGCTCGCGGTATTGCTGGGGCAGGGCATAGACCCCATCGGCCACGACCCGCTGGCAGACGACCGCCGCCCCACCGAACTGGACCGTATCCTCACCGGCATGCGCGGCGCAGTCGCCAGCGCCGCCCAAGCCATGCCCACGCAATCGCAATGGATCGACGCCCACTGCCGGGCGCCTCAACTCACACCCGGAAAGGAACTCGATGCGGTTTGGTAGCCTGGCGTTCGCAGCCGCTCTTCTGGCGGCCCCCGCCCTCTCCGCCGAACTCCCCCGGCTGGAAACGAAGAACGGCAATCACGCCCTCCTCGTCGACGGCCAGCCGTTCCTCGTGCTTGGCGCGCAGGTGAACAACAGCAGCGCCTGGCCCGCCGCTCTCCCCAAGGTCTGGCCGGTGGTGAACCAGTTGCACGCCAACACCGTGCAGGTGCCGATCGCCTGGGAACAGATCGAACCGACCGAGGGCAAGTTCGATTTCAGCTTCCTCGACCAGCTGCTGAAGGAGGCCCGCGCCAACGACAAGCGCCTGATCCTGCTCTGGTTCGCCACCTGGAAGAACACCAGCCCCAACTACACCCCGGCCTGGGTAAAGCTCGACAACAAGCGCTTCCCGCGGATGCTCGATGCGAAAGGCGAAACCCACTACGCGCTGTCCCCCTTCGCCAGATCGACACTGGAGGCCGACAAGCGCGCCTTCGTGAAGCTGATGCAGCATCTGAAGGCGAATGATCCGCAAAACACCGTCATCGTCGTGCAGGTGCAGAACGAGGCCGGCACCTATCGCAGCGCCCGCGACTACAGCCCGGAGGCGAACCGGCTGTTTGCAGCGCCTGTTCCCGAGGCTGTGCGCACATATTTCAGGAAGGGCCCCGGCAACTGGACCAAGCTCTTCGGCCGCGACGCCGAGCTCTATTTCCACAGCTGGGCCGTCGCCAGCTACATCGATGCCGTGGCCGCCGCCGGCAAGGCGGTGAAGCCGCTCCCCATGTATGCCAACGCCGCGCTGCAAAGCGATCCGTTCGGCTGGCAGGACCCGAACACATTCGCCTCCGGCGGCCCGTCCCATGCCGTCATCGACGTCTGGAAGGCATCGGCCCCGCACATCGACTGGGTCTCGCCCGACATCTACAACCCCGACCACAAGGCCTATCTCGAATTCCTGCGCCACTATGCCCGGCCGGATAACCCCCTGTTCGTCGCCGAAACCGGCAACGGAAAGGAATATGCCCGCTATTTCTTCGCCACGCTGGGCAAGAACGCCATCGGCTTTTCCCCCTTCGGCATGGACGCCACCGGCTATTCCAACTTCCCGCTGGGCGCGCCGAAGATCAGCGAGGAAACGCTCGCCGCCTTCGGCCGCACCTACCAGCTCTTCGCCCCGATGCAGGGCGTCTGGGCCAAGGCCGCGGCCGAGGGCAAGGTCTGGGGCGTAGCCGAACCCACCGACCCGGCTGCGAAACACACCCAGACGATGGACCTCGGCAAATACAAGGCCACCGTCACCTTCGGCCGCCCGCAATTCGGCATGGACGCGCCCAGGGGCAATGAATGGCCCTCCGGCGGCCTCGCGGTCGCCCAGCTCGGCCCCGACGAATATCTGGTCACCGGCTTCAACGCCCGCATCGAATTCGCCCTCACCAACCCGGGCAAGGACCAGCTCCTCTTCAACCGCGTCGAGGAGGGCCATTATGTCGACGGCAAATGGGTCTTCGAACGCCTCTGGAACGGCGACCAGACCGACTACGGCCTCAACTTCACCGGCGCGCAGCAAGTCCTGCGCGTAACCCTCGCCAGCATCCGCTGAACCGGAGAGACACATGAAATTCGCAACCCTCCTGCTGGCCACCGCCCTCGCATCCCCCGCCTTCGCCGCCTGGCAGAAAACCCCCACCGGACTCGTCGTCCAGCCCACCACCGGCTCCGAAAAGCGCGTCGAGCTGAAGGTCTATGGCAACGGCCTCATCCGCGTCATCGAAAGCGACCGCCCCGACCCGAAGCTCCCCCCCAGCATCCAGGTCATCGCCAAGCCCGCAACCTCAGGCTTCACCACCACTGAAGCCAACGGCCAGGTCACCCTCTCCACCCCGGCGCTGACCGCCACCGTCCGCCTGTCAGACGGCAATGTCAGCTTCACCGACGCGGCAGGCCAGCCCATCCTCACCGAAGCGCAACAAGCCCAGTTCACCCCCACCAGCAGCGAAGGCATGCCGTTCCTCCGCATCACCCAGCGCTTCAACAAGGGCACCGACGAAGGCTTCTACGGCCTCGGCCAGCACCAGAACGGCCAGTTCAACTACAATGGCGAAGACGTCGAACTCGCCCAATACAACTTCGTCATCGCCATCCCCTTCGTCGTCTCCACCCGCAACTACGGCCTGCTGTGGGACAACAACTCGATCAGCCGCTTCGGCAACCCCAAGCCCTATGATCTCGCCGGCGAAGCCCCCACCAGCCTCGCCGTCGAGGGCGTCGACGGCAGCCCCGGCTGGACCGCCCGCTACTATCTCAACGACAAGCTCGCCGTTCAGCAGAGCGAGCGCAGCATCAACTACCAGCACATCCGCGACCTGAGGAACTGGCCCGCCGCCGCCAGGGCGCAGACCGTCGCCGCCGAAGGCGGCCAGAACACCGCCGGCAACGCCGTGCAAACCCAGCGCGTCGAATGGAGCGGCCGCGTCACCCCGGCCACTTCCGGCCTCCACCGCTTCCGCCTCTACGGCTCCAGCTACTTCAAGCTCTACGCCGACGGCAAACTCGTCATGGACCGCTGGCGCCAGAACTGGCACCCCTGGTATCATAATTTCGACCTGCAGATGACGGCAGGCAAGCCCGTCGAAATCCGCATCGAATGGGAGCCCAACGCCGGCTACATCTCGCTCCACCACAGCGCCCCCCAACCCGAAGACGAGCGCCACGCCCTGACCCTCACCTCCGAACTCGCGCAGGCGGTCGATTATTACGTCGTCGCCGGCAAGGACATGGACGGCGTCATCGCCGGCTACCGCCAGCTCACCGGGCAGGCCACCCTCCTCCCCAAATGGGCCTATGGCTTCTGGCAAAGCCGCCAGCGCTACAACACCAGCGCCGAAATCGTCGACGTCGTCAAAACCTACCGCAAGCTCAACATCCCGCTCGACAATATCGTCCTCGACTGGCGCTATTGGGAAGACCCCAACTGGGGCAGCCACGAGTTCGACGCCAAACGCTTCCCCGATCCGCAGGCGATGCTCAACGAAGTGCACGCGCTCAACGCCAATTTCATGATCTCCGTCTGGCCGAAATTCTACCCCACCACGGCCAATTTCAAGGAGCTGGACAAGGCCGGCGCCATGTACACCCGCAACATCGAAATGGGAAACAAGGACTGGGTCGGCCCCGGCTACCTCAACAGCTTCTACGATCCCTACAGCCCAGCCGGAAAGCGCCTCTTCTGGCGCCAGATGCAGGAACGCCTGGCAAAGCTCGGCGTAGACGCCTGGTGGCTCGACGCCTCCGAACCCGACATGCACTCCAACCTCTCGCCAGAGGAACGCGGCTGGATCATGGGCCCCAACCCCTCCGGCCCCATCCCCGGCCAGTCCGGCGCCTCGCTCTACAACAGCTACTCCGTCCCCAACGCCACCAACGTCTATCAGGGCCAGCGCCGCTTCACGCCAAACACCCGCCCCTTCATCCTCACCCGCTCCGGCTTCGGCGGCATCCAGCGCACCGGCTCCGCCATCTGGTCAGGCGACATCGCCTCCCGCTGGGATGATCTGCGCGAACAGATCCCCGCCGGCATCAACGCCTCCATGTCCGGCGTCCCCAACTGGACCCACGACATCGGCGGCTTCGCCCTCGAAGACCGCTTCACCAGGCAAGACCCGGCCCACCTCGACGAATGGCGCGAGCTCAACCTCCGCTGGTTCCAGTTCGGCGCCTTCACCCCCCTCTTCCGCAGCCACGGCGAAGCCCCCTACCGCGAGATCTACAACATCTCCCCCGAAGGCTCGCCCATGCGCGCCGCGATGGTCCACTACACCGAACTCCGCTACCGGCTGATGCCCTGGATCTATTCCCTCGCCGCCGAAACCCACTACAACGGCGGCAGCCTGATGCGCGGCCTCGTCATGGATTTCCCCGCCGATCCACAGGTAAAATCCATCGGCGACCAGTATCTCTTCGGCCGCGAACTGATGATCACCCCCGTCACCGTCTTCAAGCAACGCACCCGGCCGGTCTACCTCCCCGCCGGCACCGACTGGTATGATCTCGACACCGGCCAACGCCTGAAAGGCGGCCAGACCGTCCAGGTAGCGGCCCCCGCCGAAAAACTCCCCGTCCACGTCCGCGCCGGCAGCATCATCCCCACCGGCCCCGTCACCCAGTACGTAGACGAAAAACCCGACGCCCCCCTCACCCTCCTCGTCTACCCCGGAGCCAACGGCCAGTTCAGCCTCTACGAAGACGACGGCAAAACCCACGCCTTCGAAAAAGGCAGCTACAGCCGCATCCCCCTCAGCTACGACGACAGCACAGGCACGCTAACCATAGGCCCCCGCACCGGCAGCTGGAAAAACATGCAACCCACCCGCCAGATCGTGGTGCGCTGGATGGGAGAAGGCGTGGGTCTGGACAGCCCGGCAACAGGCACCCCAATCACCTACACCGGCAAACCGCTGGTCGTGCGCCGCCCGTAGCGAAACGAGCCTCTGACGGATCGGCTTACAGATGAATCAATTCGGTTATGGTTAACGCTTGAAGCTCGTTCTATGCTCCGAGACAACACCAATATCTGGAGCGAGCACATGCCGGAATCCCTCGCCACCGATCTTCCTCAGGTACGCAAGATCGCCTCCGAAGCCTATGTCTTCGGCTTTCCGATGGTCGATATGTATCTCACCATGTATGCATTTTCGGTCGACAAGGGCGGCAGGGAATATAAGGGGCCGTTCAACTCCATCCTCAACATCGCGCGCGTTTTCACGCCCGAAGACCGGGCGTTCGTCACCCCCAATTCCGATACGCCCTACAGCTTTGCCGGCCTCGATCTCAGGGCGGAGCCGATCGTCATCAGCATCCCGCCCATGGAGGATGGTCGCTATTTCGTCTTCCAGCTGATGGATCTCTACACCTTCAATTTCGACTATATCGGCACCCGCACAACGGGGAATGGCGGCGGGAACTTCCTGATTGCCGGCCCCGACTGGAAGGGGGACGCGCCGGCAGGCATCACCAAGGTGATCCGCTCCGAAACGCAGATGGTGAACGTCGTCGGCCGCACCCAGCTGTTCAATCCCGCCGACCTCGAAAATGTGAAGGCGATCCAGGCCCAATACAAGGTGCAGCCGCTATCGGCCTTTCTTGGGAAGGCGCCACCCCCGGCCGCACCGTCTATCGACTGGCCCAAACCGCTCATGCCCAAGCCGATGCGAACGTCGCTGGAGTTCTTCGACATCCTGGCGTTCCTGCTCCCCTTCGCACCCACCCATCCCAGCGAGGCCGAACTTCGCGCCAGCTTCGAGTCGATCGGAATCATACCGGGCAAGCACTTCGATGCCGCCACGCGCACACCGGAATTCCGCGCCGCGCTGGAAGCCGGCATGGCGGACGGGCAAAAGCGCATCGACGACCGTCGCGAAGCCCAGAAGGGCAAGATGGACACGCTGTTCGGAACCCGTGCGTATCTCCACAATGACTATGTCGCCCGCGCGGTGGGCGCACAGATGGGCATCGGCGCCAACTCCCGCGATGAAGCGCTCTATCCCATCCTGGAGACCGACAGCAGCGGCAAGCCTCTGGATGGCAGCAAGGGCCGCTACACCCTGCGCTTCGCCGCCGGCAAGTTTCCGCCGGTCAACGCCTTCTGGTCGCTTACCATGTACAATCTCCCCGATCAGCTGCTGGTCGCCAACCCGATCGACCGCTACCTGATAAACGCCCCGATGCTGCCCGACCTCACACGCGATGCCGATGGCGGCCTGACGATATATATCCAGAAGGATTCCCCCGGTGCCGACAGGGAGGCGAACTGGCTTCCGGCGCCGGATGGGCCGTTCATGCTGGCGCTGCGCTACTATCTGCCCAAGCCCGAACTGCTCGACGGAAGCTGGGAATCGCCAAGCGTAGATCTCGCCTGACAATCAAGGAGACTCCCATGACAAAAATCAGCTCAGAGCAGGCCCGCGCGATTGCCGCAGAAGCCTGGATATACGCGTTTCCGATGATCGAGAACTACAACACCTGGTACAAGCAGGCGGTGGATTCGAGCGCCCCCGAATATGTCGGGGGCTTTGGCCGCTATCGCCATTATTCCGAGCCTTTCACGGCAAAGAACCACGACGTCGTCACCCCCAACAACGACACGCCCTATAGCTGGGCCTGGCTCGACCTCCGCGCCGAACCCTGGGTTCTCAGCGTCCCCGATGTGCCCGCCGGCCGCTACTATGTCAGCCAGTGGGTCGACCTCTTCACCTATAATTTCGCCTATGTCGGCTCCCGCGCGACCGGCAACGGCGCCGGCCACTTCCTCTTCGCAGGGCCGGGCTGGAAGGGCGAAGTTCCCGCCGGCATCACCCAGGCCTTCCACGCCGAAACCGACATCGTCGGCACGCTCACCCGCACGCAGCTGGATGGCCCGGACGACGTCCCCGCGGTAAAAGCCGTGCAGGCGGGCATGAAGCTGCAGCCGCTCAGCGCCTTTCTCGGCAAGGCCGCGCCCCCGGCCGCACCGGCAATCGATTTTCCCAAGTATGATGCCGCCCGCGCCCGTGGCCATGATTTCATCGCCTACCTCAATTTTCTCCTGCAGTTCGCCCAGCCGGCAGATCCAAGCGAAATCGATCTGCGCAAGCGCTTCGAAGACATCGGCATCGGGCCGGGCCGGGCCTGGGACGCAGCAAAGGTCGATCCAGCGCTGCTGGCCGCAATCGATGCCGGCGTGGCGGATGCCGCCGCTTCGCTGGAAAAGGTCGTCGATGTGACCAAGGGCTCCAACGGCCTGTTCGGCACACGGCAGGAAAACGGCAACGACTATATGAAACGCGCGGTTGCCGCCGCGATGGGCCTTTACGGCAATTCCATCGAGGAAGCCTGGTATGGCGGCTATATCGGCGACGGCACGAAGCCGTCGAAGATTCACTTTGCCCCGGGAACGCTGCCCGAGGCCAAGTTCTTCTGGTCTGCCACACTCTATACGCTGCCGGACCGTTTCCTCTACGACAATGCGATCAACCGCTACTCCATCGGCGACCGCACCAAGGGCCTGAAGATGGGCGCGGACGGCTCGCTCACCATCTATGTGAGCCATGAATCGCCCGGCGCCGAGAATGAGTCCAACTGGCTGCCTGCGCCGCTGGGGCCATACAGCCTGGTCGGCCGCATCTACGGCCCCTCGGAAGCCGCAATGCGGGGTGAATGGCACTTGCCCCCACTACAATAATTCCAGCACAGCTAGTTCCGGGGACAGCGTGACTCGCGTTCCCGGAACCACCGCCGATCCAGAACCGATTGTCCCGGAGCGGACGATAGCCATCCTGCGAGCCGCCCGCATATGCGCCGCCAGACCACAGCTAGGCCACAAAGCGCGCCGTCAGCGCATGCCCCGCGGCATGCGTCTGCCGCACATAGGTAATCCGCTCGGCCGTCCGCCAGGTCCACCGCTCCACACACAGGCAAGGCGTCCCCACCGCCAGACCCAGCAAGCCGGCCACCCGCCCACAGGCCGCAACGGCGGAAATCCGGTGCCGCGCATCCGTCCACGGCACATGCCCCAGCAACCACCGCCCCGGGCTCTCCACCGAAAAATCCACCTCCCGCGCCTCCGGCACAATGGCCAGATTGATCAGCCGCGCCTCCACCGCAAACGGCGATCCATCCGCCAGATGCAGGCAATCCAGGGCCAGAACCGCCCCACCGGCAACCGCCAGCAAATCCCTGTCCTCCGCAGAGGCAACCCGCTCCGCCCGCTCCAGAATGTTCAGCCGATAGGCCTGCCCCAGCCCCTCGATCTCGGCCGAAATATCCGGAATCTCCAATGTCGCCCGATGCACCCGCGGCGCCGCCACAAAGCTTCCCGCCCGCTTCCGCCGCTCCACCAGCCCCCGCGCCGCAAGCGCCGAAATCGCCTTGCTCACCGTCATGCGCGAACAGCCATATTCGGCCATCAGCTCATGCTCGGCCGGAATGCGTCGCCCCGCCTCCCAGGCCCCAGACATGATCCGCCCCTCGATATCCAGCCGGATCCGCTCGTTCAGCGGCTTCAACCCAGCAACCCCGCCAAAACCCGCCGATAGCGGGCCGCAATCCGCTCCCGCTCCACATGCCGCCCCTTCTCCACCAACCGCCGGCCCCGCCGCCAAACCCCGTCGATCCCGCCCCGCCCGGCCGCAAACACCAACCCGTCCAGCAACGCATCGCCAGACCGCCCCACCAGCGACGGATGCGCCAGATCCAGCGTCACGAAATCCGCCGGAGCCCCCACAGCCAGCCCCTCGACAGCCCCCAATGCCCGAGCCCCGCCAGCCACAGCCCCGCGCCATAAGGCGCCGCCAGTCGATCCACCCGCCGGCGCCATCACGTTCCGCGCCCGTCCCGCCAGCCGCTGCCCATATTCCAGCAGCCGCAGCTCCTCCGTCGCATCGATCAGCACATTGGAGTCAGACCCGACCCCGAACACCCCGCCCGCCGCCAGAAACGCAGCCGACGGAAACAACCCGTCCCCCAGATTCGCCTCGGTAATCGGGCAGAGCCCGGCAACGGCCCCGCTGGCAGCCAGCCCACGCACTTCCGCGTCCACCAGATGCGTCGCATGCACCAGGCACCAGCGTCGGTCGACGGGCGCATGCGCCAGCAGCCACTCCACCGGCCGCGCCCCGCTCCAGGCGAGGCAATCCGCCACTTCCTTCACCTGCTCGGCAATATGGATATGCACCGGCCCGTCCACCAATCCCGCCACCGCCGCCAGCTCGTCCGGCGTCACTGCCCGCAGGCTGTGCGGCGCCACCCCCAGCACGGCATCCGGCAACCCCGCCAGCAACGGACGCAACCGCTCCAGCATCGCCGCAAATCCGCTGACATCATGGATAAACCGCCGCTGCCCCTCGCCCGGCGCAAGCCCGCCAAAACCCGAATGCGCATAGAAAACCGGCAGGTGCGTCAGCGCGATTCCACTCTCGCCCGCCGCCGCGACGATCGCCCCGCTCATCTCCGCCGGGTCGGCAAACGCCCGCCCATCACGGTCGTGGTGCAGGTAATGAAACTCGCCCACCCGCGTGAAGCCGCTCTCCAGCATCTCCACATAGGCCAGCGCCGCAATCACCTGCAGGTCGTCCGGCGTCAGCCGCTCGACAAAGCGATACATCGTCTCCCGCCAGGTCCAGAAGCTGTCATCCGAAGGCCCCCGCACTTCCGCCAGCCCGGCCATGCCGCGTTGAAAGGCATGGCTGTGCAGGTTCGGCAGGCCGGGCAGCGCCGCGCCATGCCGCTCGTCCGCGGCTGCTGCCGACACCCCGCTTTCCACGGAAGCGATCAGGCCATCGGCCAGCCCGATCCGAACGTTATCCGCCCAGCCGCCCGGCTGCAGCATCTGCGTAAAATGCAGGGATTTTCGAGTCATCGTTCGCTGCCTCCGCAATTATGTCTATACATTATCAGATAACAGTGCAATCCTGGCCCCCTCGGGAGATTCGGACATGCGGTGCGACAGGCTCTGGAAAGATGCGCGGCTGGCGACGATGGCGGGCGAAGGCCCCCACTTCGCCAAGCATGCCATCGTCGAGGGCGGCGTCATCGCTGCAGCGGAGGGTCGCATCCTCTACGCCGGTCCGGCAGCCGACGCGCCCGCCTTTGAGGCTGCCGAGACCATCGCCTGCGAGGGCCGCTGGATCACTCCAGGCCTAATCGACTGCCACACCCATCTCGTCCACGCCGGCAACCGCGCGCACGAGTTCGAACTGCGGCTGGCGGGCGCCTCCTACGAGGAAATTGCCCGCGCCGGCGGCGGCATCGTCTCCACCATGCGCGCCACCCGCGCCGCCACCGAGGCCGAACTGGTCGATAGCGCCTTGCCGCGCCTCGACGCCCTCCTCGCAGAGGGCGTCACCACCATCGAGATCAAGTCCGGCTACGGCCTCACCCGCGACGCCGAAATGAAGATGCTACGCGCTGCCCGGGCGCTCGGCGAAGCCCGCCAGGTCCGTGTCCGAACCACCTTCCTCGCCGCCCACGCCCTGCCGCCCGAATATGCCGGAAACAGCGACGCCTATATCGACGCCGTCTGCACCGACATGCTGCCCGCCGCCGCCAACGCCGGCCTCGTCGACGCCGTCGATGCCTTCTGCGAAGGGATCGGCTTCACCCCCGCCCAGACCGCGCGCGTGTTCGACGCCGCCCGCCACCTGGGCCTGCCGGTAAAGCTCCACGCCGAACAACTCTCCAACCTCCACGGCGCGCAACTCGCCGCCAAGGCAGGCGCTCTCTCCGCCGACCATCTCGAACATCTCGACGCCGACGGAATCGCCGCCATGGCCCGCGCCGGCACCGTCGCCACGCTGCTGCCCGGGGCCTTCTACTTCACCCGCGAAACGCAGCTGCCCCCCGTCGACGCGCTCCGCGCCGCCAACGTCCCCATCGCCATCGCCACCGACTGCAACCCCGGCACCTCGCCGCTCACCTCGCTGCTGCTGGCGATGAACATGGGCGCCACGCTGTTCCGCCTGACGGTCGACGAATGCCTCGCCGGCGTCACCCGCAACGCCGCCCGCGCCCTCGGCCTCGCCGGCGAAACCGGCACGCTGGAACCCGGCAAGAGCTGCGACCTCGCCATCTGGAGCGTCGAGCGCCCGGCCGAGCTTGTCTATCGCATTGCCGCCAACCCGCTGCACACCCGCGTCTGGCGCGGCCTGTCAACCGATAGGGAGACCCTGGCGTGAGCCTGATTCTAAAGCCCGGAGCCGTCAGGCTGGCACAATGGCGCGCCATCTATCGCGGCGCAGCCGTCACCCTCGATCCCGCCTGCGCGCCGCTGGTCGCCGAAAGCGCTGCCGCCGTCGCCCGCATCCTCGCCCGCGGCGCACCGGTCTATGGCATCAACACCGGCTTCGGAAAGCTCGCCAGCCTCCGCATCGGCGACGCCGACCTCGCCACGCTTCAGCGCAACATCGTCCTCAGCCACGCCGCCGGCACCGGCCAGCCATCGCCCACCGCCATCGTCCGGCTGATGCTGGCGCTGAAGCTCGCCAGCCTCGCCCAGGGCGCCTCTGGCGTGCAGCCCGAAACCATCGCCCTGCTGCAGGCCATGCTGCGCCTCGGCCTCACGCCCGTGGTGCCGTCGCAAGGCTCGGTAGGCGCCAGCGGCGATCTCGCCCCGCTCGCCCACATGGCAGCGGCGATGATCGGCGTCGGCGAGATGGAGGTCGCCGGCCAGCGCCTCCCCGCCGCCGCCGCGCTGCAAGCCGCCGGCCTCACGCCGCTCACCCTCGGCCCGAAGGAAGGCCTCGCCCTCCTCAACGGCACGCAATTCTCCACCGCCAACGCGCTCGCCGGCCTGTTCGAAGCCGAGCAGCTGTTCCAGTCCGCCCTCGTCACCGGCGCGCTCGCGACCGAGGCGGCGAAAGGCTCCGATACCCCCTTCGATCCGCGCATCCACGCGCTGCGCCGCCAGCCCGGCCAGATCGAGACGGCCGATGCGCTGCGCCGGCTGATGGCCGGCTCCGCCATCCGCGCCAGCCATCTGGAAAATGACGCCCGCGTGCAGGACCCCTATTGCCTGCGCTGCCAGCCGCAGGTGATGGGCGCAGCGCTGGATATCATGCGACAAGCCGCCACCACGCTCGCCACCGAGGCAAACGGCGTCTCCGACAATCCGCTGATCTTCCCCGACACCGACGAGGCGCTCTCCGGCGGCAATTTCCACGCCGAACCCGTCGCCTTCGCCGCCGACATGCTGGCGCTGGCCCTGTGTGAAATCGGTTCCATCACCGAGCGCCGCATCGCCATGCTGGTCGATCCGGCGCTCTCCGGCCTCCCCGCCTTCCTCACCCCCCGCCCCGGCCTCAACTCCGGCTTCATGATTCCGCAGGTGACCGCAGCCGCCCTCGTCTCCGAGAACAAGCAGCGCGCAACCCCCGCCAGCGTCGATTCCATCCCGACTTCCGCCAATCAGGAGGACCATGTCTCGATGGCCGCGCATGGCAGCCGCCGCCTGCTGGAGATGGCCGCAAACGCGCAGGCCGTCGTCGGAATCGAGCTGCTCGCCGCCGCACAGGGCTGCGATTTCCACGCCCCTTTGCGCTCCAGCCAGCACCTCGAAAACGCCCGTGCAACCCTCCGGGCCAAGGTGCCGATGCTGCAGGACGACCGCCACTTCCACCCCGACATGGAGGCCGCCAACGCCCTCATCCGCTCCGGCGCATTGATCGCCTCCACCGGCGCAGATCTCCCCACCCTCGCATGAACGACTTCCTGCAAATCCATCGCGGCACCGCCCCGCTGGTGATCGGCCTGCCGCACACCGGCACCGACATTCCGGTCGATATCGAGGCGCAGTTCGTCTCGCCCTGGCTCGCCCGCAAGGACGCCGACTGGTGGGTGGACCGGCTCTACGCCTTCACTGCCGACATCGGCGCCACCCTCGTCCGCACCCGCATTTCCCGCAGCGTGATAGACGTGAACCGCGATCCCTCCGGTGCGTCGCTCTATCCGGGGCAGACCACCACCGAACTCTGCCCCAGCACCACCTTCGATGGCGAACCGCTCTATAGCGGCGAAACCCCCGGCGACGCCGAAATCGCCCGCCGTCGCGCTGCCTATTTCGATCCCTACCACGCCGCCCTGTCCGCCGAACTGGCCCGCCTGCACGCTGCCCACGGCAAGGTCGTCCTCTACGACGCCCACAGCATCATCAGCCATGTCCCGCGCCTGTTCGAAGGCGAACTTCCGGTCTTCAACATCGGCACCAACGGCGGCGAAACCTGCGACCCGGCATTGGAATCCGCAGTCGTCGCCGCCACGAAATCCACCGGCCGCACCCATGTCCTGAACGGCCGCTTCCGCGGCGGCTGGACAACCCGCCACTATGGCCGCCCAGCGGACGGCTATCACGCGATACAGATGGAACTGGCGATGCGCGCCTATCTCTCCGAGCCCGCCAGACCGGGTCCGGAAAACTGGCCGCCGCCGTTCGATCCGGCAACGCCTGTCATCGCCGATCTCAAAACCATCCTCGCCGCCTGCCTAGCCTTCGCCACGGAGCCCAGCACATGACCCGTCTCGACAACAGCCGCATCATCCGCCCGGCGACCGGCACGGAACGCACCGCGAAAAGCTGGCTCACCGAAGCGCCCCTGCGCATGCTGATGAACAACCTCCACCCCGACGTGGCAGAGCGCCCCGAGGAGCTGGTCGTCTATGGCGGCATCGGCCGCGCGGCGCGCGACTGGGAAAGCTATGACAAGATCGTCGAAACCCTCCGCCGCCTCAACGACGACGAGACCCTCCTCGTCCAGTCGGGCAAGCCCGTAGGTGTCTTCCGCACCCACGCCGATGCCCCGCGCGTGCTGATCGCCAACTCCAACCTCGTCCCGAAATGGGCAAACTGGGAGCATTTCAACGAACTCGATAGGCGCGGCCTCGCCATGTACGGCCAGATGACGGCGGGCAGCTGGATCTACATCGGCACCCAGGGCATCGTGCAGGGCACCTATGAAACCTTCGTCGAAATGGGCCGCCAGCACTATGGCGGCGACCTCTCAGGCCGCTGGCTGCTGACGGCGGGCCTAGGCGGCATGGGCGGCGCGCAACCGCTGGCGGCGGTGATGGCCGGCGCCTCCTGCCTCGCCATCGAATGCCAGCCAAGCCGCATCGAAATGCGCCTGCGCACCGGCTATCTGGACCGCGCAACCGACAGCCTCGACGACGCGATGGAGATCGTCACCGGCGCCAGAACCCCAACCTCCGTCGGCCTGCTCGGCAACGCCGCCGAAATCCTCCCCGAGCTGTTCCGTCGCGGCGTCCGGCCCGATCTGCTCACAGACCAGACCAGCGCCCACGATCCGGTGAACGGCTATCTGCCCGCCGGCTGGACAGTCGCCGAATGGATCGAGAAGCGGGAGCGTGACCCCGAAGCGGTCGCACGGGCGGCCAGGGCATCGATGGCCACCCACGTCCGCGCCATGCTCGATTTCCAGTCCGCGGGCGTCCCCACCGTCGATTACGGCAACAACATCCGCCAGGTCGCGAAAGACGAGGGCGTCACCAACGCCTTCGATTTCCCCGGCTTCGTCCCCGCCTACATCCGCCCGCTCTTCTGCCGCGGCATCGGCCCCTTCCGCTGGGCCGCGCTCTCGGGCGACCCGCAAGACATCTACAAGACCGACGCCAGGGTGAAGGAGCTGCTGCCCGACAACGCCCCGCTGCACCGCTGGCTCGACATGGCGCGGGAGAAGATCAGGTTCCAGGGCCTCCCCGCCCGCATCTGCTGGGTCGGTCTGGGCGATCGCCACCGGCTCGGCCTCGCCTTCAACGAAATGGTCGCCAGCGGCGAACTCAAGGCACCCGTCGTCATCGGCCGCGACCACCTCGACAGCGGCTCCGTCGCCAGCCCCAATCGCGAGACGGAGGCCATGCGCGACGGCACCGACGCCGTCTCCGACTGGCCGCTGCTCAACGCCCTCCTCAACACGGCCAGCGGCGCCACATGGGTGTCGCTGCACCACGGCGGCGGCGTCGGCATGGGCTATTCCCAGCACGCCGGCATGGTCATCGTCGCCGACGGGACGGAGGCAGCCGCCCGCCGCCTCGAACGCGTGCTCTGGAACGATCCCGCCACCGGCGTCATGCGCCACGCCGACGCGGGCTATGAAATCGCGCTGGATTGCGCCCGCGACAAGGGCCTCGACCTGCCCGGCATCCTCGGCTGATCGCGCTCGCCGCCGCCGCAATAAGCCGGCTCTAGATCAGCCCCGGCCCCTCCAACCGCAAGACCGGCACAAACTCCCCATCCCGCTTCGCCGGCAAAGTCACTTCCAGCCCGCCCGCTCCCATCCGGAACGGCAGCGCTCCGCGCCCCAGCAAGGTCACCCGCTCCACCGGCAAACCCGCTAGCGACACCACCCGCGAAGGCCGCTCCGGCCAGCCCAGAAACGCCGCATAGAGCTTCCCGTCGCGCGCCGTGAAGCGCACATCCTTGGCTGTGAAAGCGCTCGCCTTCTCCTCGTTCTGCATCCCTTCCACCGCCTGCGTCGGCCCTTCGCCAAAGCGCCTCCACGGCCGGCTGGCAAACACCGCCTCGCCGTTCACCGCCATCCAGCGCGTCATCGCGTCCAGGATCTTCTCCTCCTCGTCGTCGATGCTGCCGTCGCCGCGCTGCGGAATGGAAAGCAGCAGATTGCCGTTCTTCGAAACGACATCCAGCAGCCGCTGCACCACCTGCTCTGCACTCTTGTAGCCCTTCCGGAGATACAGCGGCCGATCATAGTGCCAGCTGCCGATGCAGGTGCAGGTCTGCCACGGCTCGGCGCGAATCCCCTCCACGAAACCGCGCTCGACATCGTCGGTAATCGCGCGCCGCTGTTCCGCCGACAGCTTTTTTCCCGTCAGCACCACATCCATCCGCCCGCGCCGGGCGATCGACTGGTTATAATAATGCGCCGCCGCCTCCAGCCCATATTGCTCCAGCGGCAGGGCGTGATTATCCATATAGACAAGGTCGGGATCGTAGCGCTCGACCAGCTCCTTCTGCCGGGCCAGCCAGTTAGGTGCGAAGCCGGGGTTGTTCGTCGGCACCGTCTCCAGCCACTGCCCGTCGTTCGCCTCGTGCCAGGCGTTCATCTCGGCAATGCTGCGGATGCCGTCGGGGATAACCATCGACGGCCCGGTGTAAAGCTCCTGCGGGTCCAGCCCCTCCCACCACTTGCCGGCACCATCGGCCTTGCGCAGCCGATAGGCATCATAGCGCACCCCCGCCAGCGGCCCTTCCGCATCATATCCATAGGCGGTCTGCCACCAGTGCCAGGCGTGCGAGCTGTGGTTGGAAACGCCGAACTTCAGCCCGGCGTTGCGCACCGCCTTTTCCCAGGTGCCGACTATGTCCTTTCCCGGCCCCGTGCGCACGCTGTTCCAGGCGTGATGGCTGCTCTGGAACAGGTCCATATTGTCGTGGTGGTTCGCCATGGAGACGATATATTTCGCCCCCGCTGCCTTGTAGCGCTCGGTCAGCCGCTCCGGCTCCCATTTGTCGGCTCGCCAGCGGCCGATGAACTCCATGAAGCCGAACGACGACGGGTGACCCCAGGTCTTCACATGATGCGCGTAGAACGGGTTGCCCTGCATATACATCTGCCGGCCGTACCAGTCGCCGAACTCCGGCACGCACTGCGGTCCCCAGTGCGACCACAGCCCCAGCTTCGCATCCCGGAACCAGTCGGGAACGCGGGCATGTTCGGCGAGCGACGCCCAGCTCGGCTGCACCGGGCCGCCGCCCGCCGCCATCGAAGGCGCTGCCGCCAGCCCTGCTCCTGCCGCCAGAACCGCCCGTCGCGATAGCATCCGCCTCTCCCCTCAGTTTTCCTGTTACCGCTAACGCGATGGCAATCGTTCCGCAATCGGGAACCTTTGCCTCCTTCCCCGGTTCAGCCCGGTAACGGCCGACAAATTCGGTCGCGCGCGACCTGTGTCAGAGGGAAGAGGACAGGATATGAAGATCCAGCTTATTTCAGCAGCGATGCTGCTCGGCCTTGCAGCCTGCAACCAGTCGGCCACCGAAAAGAAGGCCGACGCCATCGAGGAAAACGCCGACGCCACCGCAGACGCCATCCGCGACAACGCCGAAGTTCAGGCCGATGCGCTGGAGAACAAGGCCGATTCGGTTGAGGCAACGGGCGACAGCATGACGGCGACCGGCGAAGCCAGGGCCGATGCGGCTGCCGCCAACATGGAAACGCAGGCGGATAACATTCGTGCCCAGGCCGAGGCCAAGGCCGATAACGTCGAAGCGAAGGGCGATAACAAGGCAGAAGCCGTCCGCGATCAGAAGTAACAGCTTCGATCAAGGCGTCCCCATCCCCCCGGGGGCGTCATGAGGGGGGCGGCATCCGCAAGGGTGCCGCCCCTTTTTCGTGCGATGGAACAATATCTGCGGCCAGACGTTCTTTCCGCAGGTTCAAAAAGGACCGACCAAAATGGGCCGGCTCCAAAGGCCGATCCCCGAAGTCCCACATGGAGGGAAGCAGATGACCTGGATTATCATTTTGATTGTTGGCGGCGTCCTCGGTTGGCTCGCCAGCATCGTCATGCGTACCGACGGCCAGCAGGGCCTTATCATGAACGTCATCGTCGGCATTCTGGGCGCAGTCCTTGCCGGCTGGTTCCTGACCCCGCTGCTGGGCGGCGCACCGATCACCAGCGGCGCCTTCGATATCCGCTCGCTGCTGGTTTCCTTCCTGGGTGCGGTGGTCCTTCTGGGGATCGTCAACCTGATCCGTCGCGGCAGCGTCCGCTAGGCCATAAAGTCTCCCGGCCGGCTCTCACCCGGCCGGGAACTTCAGCACCGCCCGCGTGCCCTGCTCGGCCGGTTCATAGCGCAACTCGGCCTTCAGGCTCTTCGACATCGCCTGGATGATCCGACGGCCAAGGCCGGACCCGCGCACCTGCCCCTGCGCAAAGCCCACCCCCTCATCGGCGACCACCAGCAGCAGGGTGTCTTCGTCCTCCCGTCGCAAGCTCACCGCGATCTCGCCGCCGAAGCCATCCGGATAGGCATATTTGCAGGCGTTGGTGACCAGCTCCGACAGCACCACCCCCAGCGCAATCGCCTTGTCGGTGGGCATCAGCACCGTCTCCGCCTGCAGCCGGATCGCCGTCACCCCGCATTCGTCGGCGACCGTGGCGCGCAGCTCGTCGACCAGCCCCTGCAGGTAAGAGCTCAGCTCCACCCGCCCGACATCCTCCGACGTATACAGCCGCCGGTGCACCTGCCCCACCGCCGCAATCCGCCGCTTCAGGTCCATCACTGCATCGCGACCGTCGCCCTCGGGCATCTGTGCCGCCTGCAGATGGGCAAAGCTCGAAACCAGCGCCAGGCTGTTCGCCACCCGGTGGTTCACTTCCTGCAGCATCGCCTCGGCACGATCCCGCGCGGCGGCGATCTCCGCCTGCGCCGCCGCTTGCGCCCGCCGCGCCCGCTGGTTCACCACCGCCTGCCGGATGGTTTCCCCCAGCAGGTCAAAGAACACCCCGCCCAGGTCCTTCAGCACATAATCCGCCGCGCCCGCCTTCAGCGCCGTCACCGCAACTTTCCCCTCGTCGGCGGCAGTCACATAGATAACTGGCGGCGGCTGCTTGCGTCGGCAGATGGCGTCCAGCGTCTCCGGCCCGGACATGCCCGGCATCACATGGTCCAGCGCCACTGCATCGAACGGCCCTCCGCCCGCTTCCACGGAGTCCAGCGCCTGCAGGCCGGCCGCGCCGTCGGTCGCATGCACCACGTCAAAGCCCTGCCGGGTCAGCGCGCGCGTCACCAGCCGGGCAAAGGCGGCGTCGTCGTCGATATAGAGCAGTCGCAGTTTCGCGCTCATGCGTTGGGCTCTGGCACCTGCATCACGGACAGGAACAGCCCCAGCTGGCGGATTGCAGTGGCAAACTGGTCATAGTCCACCGGCTTGGTGATATAGACGTTCGCCCCCAGATCATAGCAGCGCTGGATTTCCCGGGCGTCGTCGGTCGTCGTCAGCACGATCACCGGAATCCGCCGCAACCGCGCATCCGCCTTCAGCCGCTCCAGGATGGTGACCCCGCTCATATCGGGCAGGTTCAGGTCCAACAGCACCAGCAGCGGGCATTCATCCGCCGCCAGCCCGCTCGACAGCTTCTCCATGGCAGAGGTGCCGTCGGCCACATGGACGATTTCGTTGCACACGCCGGCGCGCCGGATGTTCTTCTCGATCAGACGGGCATGGCCCATGTCGTCCTCGATCATCAGGATCGTCACATGGCGATGGTTCTTGCTGTCAGGCATCTTCACTCCTCTGCCACCCAGGTCTGCGGCAGTTTCTTCGGCAGGGTTACAAGGAACCGGCTCCCCTCTCCGGACATGCTTTCCAGCGATATGCTGCCGCCCAGCCGTCGCGCAAGCGCCCGCACATGCGCAAGGCCAATTCCCTCGCCCTGCCGATCCTGCACGCCGGCCCGGCGGAAAGGCTCGAATACCCGCTCCTGATCGGCGGGGGCGATGCCGCGGCCATTGTCGGCAACGCTTACCCGCACCTTGCTGCCCAGATCCTCTGCCGTGATGTCGATCGTCAGCGGCACGCTGTCCCGCCGGTATTTCACGGCATTGTCGATCAGGTTGGCGAATATCTGCTCCAGCGCAAACCGGTCGCTTTCGATCTCGGGCATGGGCCCCACCGTCAGCTGCGCCTCCGTCTCTGAAAGCTGCGCCTGCTGCGTCACCGCCAGTCCGCCCAGCAGCGCCGAAAGATCGACACGCTCCGCAGCCAGTGTCCGACGCCCCGTGCGCGAAATGGAGAGGATGGCCTTGATCAGGCGGTCCATCCGCGCGGTAGAGGCGCGGATGAACGCCAGCGCTTCGGGAAGCTCCGCCGACAGCGCCTCGCGCTCGCTGTCCGCCAGCAGGCCGGGCGCTTCCCGCTCCAGCCGCTCCACCAGCTGGGCCGCCTGTCCCTGCACTTCCTCCAGCTCGGCGGAAAATCCCATGATGTTCACCAGCGGGCTGCGCAGGTCGTGGCTGACGATATAGGCAAAGCGCTGGATCTCCTCATTCGCCTCGGCAAGATCCTGCGTCCGTTCGGCGACCCGATCCTCCAGCCCGCCCATCAGCCGGCGCACCTCCGCGTTCGCCGTCTCCAGCTCCGCCGCCCGGCGGCGCAGCGTGGTGATGGAAAGCCCCACCAGCATCGCCGCCATACCCAGCCCGCCAACCCCGATGATCAACACCCAGTCGCCGCTGGCGTCCGCACTCGCCCGCCGCTGCGCCAGCAGCGCATTCTCATCGTCCGTCATCTGCTGCAGGATGTTGCGGAAATCCTCGGTCAGCTCCAGTCCGACCAGCTGCCGGCCGGCGCCCCCCTTCACGTCGCCCGTGTCGGCCATCCGGCCAACCGTATCCCACTCGGCCTGCCGCGCCGCCAATACCTGCCGCATCTTCTGCACGCGCGCCTGCTGCGCGCTGTTGTCCAGCGTCATCCGGCCAAGCCGGTCGACATTGGGCCAGATATCGGCGCGCGCCCGCTCATAGCGCTGGCGAAAGACCGGATGCCCGGTCAGCAGATAGCCACGCTGTGCCGAATTGGCCTCGGTCACGGCAATGTGCAGCGCCGCACCCGCCGCCAGCACCTCCAGCGTATGCGCCACGCTGGCATTCTGTTCCGCGTTCAGCCGCACCATCCGCACGGTCATCGCGCCAGCCAGGATCACCAGCAGCAAGCCAAGCCCCAGCGTCCACCATTCGGCGATATGCCGGCGGGAGATGGGCGTTTTCCCCAGCATGTTCATGCGCTTCGGCTATCCATGATCGTCACTCTGCACCGCAAGCCAGCCCAGGCAAGGGCGGCCGCCCCCAGACGCAAAAAAATGCCGGCGGTCAAGACCGCCGGCAGTTCAGGGTCGCTCCTGTCCTCAGGCAGCGCGCAGCCGCTGCCACCAGCGCCGGGGTGTCGGCCCCTCGCTGTCGGATTCCGTCTCCAGAGTCTGTATCGCCATGCGGATGCGGTCCAGCAGCTCGGCATCCGCATCCTGCAGCGCCGGATCGGTCGGCGTCATGCCTTCCTGATCGGCCACCTGACGGTCGGTCAGGTCCTGCTCCCATTCCGTCAGAAAACGCTTCTTCTGGGCGTGCGACAATCCGGGATCGGCCACAATGGCTTCCGGATCTGCATAATAGGCCGCAGGATCGGTCAACGCCGTTTCGAAATCGTCGCCCTCGCTCGCGATATCCCGCGCCTCGGCGCTTGTGCTCTTGATCATCGCCCAGCTCCCTCGCGAACCTTGTTCCGGTACCGCCTCCAGACCCGCAGGGGAGCGGCCGGAGGCGGCATCACAACAACCTTTGCGGGCGCCGATTGTTCCCGGTCAGGCGGCGGGCGCAAGCTCCGGATAGCGCGCCATCAGCGCCTGCCCGATGGTCGCCACCACCGTTTCCGGTTCGAATGGCTTGGTAACCAGGAAGGTCGGCTCGGGCCGCTCTCCGGTCAGCAGGCGCTCGGGATAGGCGGTGATAAAGATCACCGGCACATCGAAGCGCTCCAGAATGTCCCTGGCGGCATCCAGCCCCGAAGAACCGTCGGCCAGCTGGATATCGGCCAGCACCAGGTCGGGCCGAACCCGCTCGGCCTCGGCCACCGCTTCGTCGCGGGTCATCGCCGTCGCCGCCACGTCATGGCCCATATCCTCCACGATCTGCTCCAGATGCATGGAGATCACCGGCTCATCCTCGATGATCAGCACGCGAGAGCGGATCGCGGCGGCAATTTCCGCGCGCGCACTGGCCACCGCCTGCGCCACGTCGGCCTGCTCTATCCCAAGAATGGCGCCCGCATCTTCCATGCCGAACCCTTCCACCGCCGTCAGCAGCAGCGCATGGCGGCCCGCGTTCGGCAGCCCGCCGGCCTGCTGGTGCGGAGACCAATAGGCGTGGAACAGCCGAAACAGATCGCGCTTGGGGTGGGTCGTGCCAGCCAGCGTGTCCGGCGCCTCCACCAATGTTTCCAGCACCGCGCGGACATAGGCGTCCCCGCTCTTCTGCGATCCGGAAAGCGCCCGCGCATAGCGCCTAAGATAGGGCAGCTGCGGTCCCAGAAGGTCTCGCATCGAACTCGTATTGCCCATCATGTCCCCTCTGGCGTGAAATTGTTCCGCACAAAAACCGCGTGCCTTGGGAAAAGTTCCGCAGCCCTGAGAAAAGTTTGCGGAACTTTACCGGCCATGGTCCGTTCCCGGTCAGACAGTGCACAACGGCCGCGTGACATGTAGGTGCGTGGCAGGCGGATTTCAGGGGTCTGATTATGGATAACCACAAGCGTCCGGAGCCTTCGGGGCCGGAATTGAAGGCGGCAGACGTTCCGCGCGGCCGGACAGCGCCGGGAAAGGCCGACCCAATCGCAGACGGGCTGCGCCGGCTGTGGGCCGATGCCGAGGCCGAGCCGATCCCCGATGATTTCCTCGACATCCTCGATCGTGTCGACGCCGCGCGTGCCACGCCGACCAATTCCCAGTCTGAGGGCCAGGCATGATGGCCACCGCAGAAAGGCCGGCCGAAGGCCGCGGTGCCTCGAACGACGCCCGCTTCCGCGCCGATCTCGTCGCCATCGTCCCGTCGCTGCGCGCGTTCGCCCGCGGCCTCTGCGGCAACCGCGATCTCGCCGACGATCTCGCGCAAGAGGCGTTGGTAAAGGCCTGGGCCGCACGCGACAGCTTCACCCCCGGCACCAACTTCCGCGCCTGGATCTTCCGCATCCTGCGCAACCATTTCTACACCGTGGCCGTCGTCGCCCGCCGGTTCGTGCCCTACGATCCCGATGTCCCCGCCCACACCCAGCATAGCATGCCCACGCAGGGCGGCGGCATCCTGCTCGCAGATCTGCAGCGCGGCCTCTCCACCCTGCCGGCAGAACAGCGCGAAGCGCTGGTGCTGATGGAATCCGGACTGCAGTGGGAGGAAATCGCCGACGTGATGGATTGCCCGCTCGGCACCGTCAAAAGCCGCATAACCCGCGGCCGCACCGCACTGAAGCGCTACATGGATGGCCCCGAAGACCAACCGTCGCGACCTGCTCGCGCCGAAAGATCCGATCCCTCGCTTCCGGCTACCTGACAACCGGTGCCGTACGAGCGGATCTCCCTTCCCGGTCTGGATGGAATAACCCGCCGCAGCGGGATCCGCAGGGTGTTGCTCATCATCCTCGCGGTTTCGCTGCTGCCACTCGCCATCCTCGCCACCTGGAACGGCGTCGCCCGCATCCGCCTCGATGCGCAGGAGCAGCAGCAGAAACTGGCCGAGGCGGCAGCCCTGACGGCCTCGTCAGAGCTGAACGTCATCCACGCCGCCCAGGGCATCCTCACCCTGCTTTCCGCCAACCCCGATGTCCGTTCGTCCGATGCCGAACGCTGCAGCAAGCCGCTCGCCACCATCGTCGGCGCCTTCCCGGTCTATTCCTATCTCACCTTCATCGACGCGGACGGACGCATCCGCTGCGCCAGCAATCCCGAAGCCATCGGCGGCGACATCACCCATTATCCCTATTGGGCGCAGATGCCTCGCACGCATTTCAACGTCTCCAAGCCGCTCTATGGCGAATTCTCGAAGCGCGAGGTGCTGTGGGCCATGCTCCCCGTCAACGGCCCGGACGGAGAGTTCGAGGGCGTGCTCAGCGCCTCCATCGATCTCGCCTGGCTGAAGCGGCTGATCGCCACCCGCAACTCGCGGGACGATACCATCGTCCTTCTCGTCGACGGCAACGGACGGGTGGTCGCCTCCAGCCGCCCGGTCAGCTGGAGCCGCATCCCCCTGCCGACCGACAGCAGCAACGCCCGCTCCGTCCGCGACAGCCAGGGCCAGATCTGGGATTATGCCGTCGCCCCGCTGCACGTCGGCACCGCAGATCTGAAGGGCAAGGCGACAGGCGCCTCCTACAATATCATCTACGCCGCACCGCAGCCGGGCGTCTTCGGCCCGCGCTGGTGGATCGCCGCTTCCACCTTCGCACTTCCGGTGCTGGCGCTGTTCCTCGCCTCGGTCGCCATCTGGTTCGGCGCCAATCGCGCCATCCTGCGCTGGATCGGCCATCTGGGCCGGCTGGCGCACGACATCGGCGAAGGCAAGCTGCGCACCGGCGACGATCGCTTTGCCGCCGCGCCCGACGAGATCCGCGGCCTCGCCGCCGATCTCCACGGCATGGCCCGCGCCATCTCCGAACGCGACAAGCAGGTGTCCGACAATCTCAGCTACCAGCGCGCCCTTACGTTCGAGCTGCACCACCGCGTCCGCAACAACCTGCAGATCATCGCCAGCTATGTGCGCCTGCAGATCGACTCCCTTCCCAAGGACAACCGCGCGCCCGGCCTCGAAAACCTGCGCCTGCGCGTCGGGGCCCTCGCCCTCGTCCACCGCCTGCTGTTCGACAGTTCGGAAAATGCCGCACTGTCCACCTCGCGGCTGGTCGAACCGCTCTGCCGCCTGCTCAGCCAGGACGACGGCGTCTTCGCCGGCTTCAACATCCTGTGCGAGATCGAGGACCATGCCGTGGTGATCGACACCGCCATCCCGCTCACGCTGTGGATCGTAGAGGCCGCAGACCGGCTCGCGCTCCGCGGGTGTCCAGGCGGCAGCGGAGAGATCGTGATCTCGCTGAATGCGGGCGAGAAGGGCCTCACCATTGGCGTCGAAGGCTCCGGCCTCGGCCCCGCCATCCCGCCCGAACGCGCCGCTGCCCGCCTGCTCGACAACATCTCCCGCCAGCTGGGCGGCCGCCTCGAACAGGTGGAGCTCAGCGCCAGCGCCGCCGCCATCACCATCCACCTCGGCAATCGCCCCTATTCCGGGAACAATCCCGAAGCGCCTCCGTTGGAAACCCACAGCACAGACTGATCGTCCCAGAGACGGCCGTTCTGAAGATACATGTTTCACGGAAGGAGAATTGCCATGCTCGGATGGGCACTGGGCTTTCTGGCCATTGCGCTTCTGACAGCGCTGTTCGGCTTCGGCGGGATCGCCACCGCTTCCGCCGGAATCGCACAGATTCTGTTCTACATCTTCATTGCGCTCTTCGTGATCGGCATCATCGCCTCGATGGTCCGTGGCCGAAGCCCGCTATAGTAAAAAGGCTCCGATAATGGCTACGCAGATGAAACGCACCGACACGCACGAAGGCGCCGCCTTCAAGCCGAAAACCGGACTTTCCGCCGGCGCCTATGCAGCCGTCGCAGACGCGATGGGGCATGTGCTCGCCGACAGCTACCAGATGTTCATCAAGACGCAGGGCGTCCACTGGAACGTCGCCGGGCCGAACTTCTTCGGCCTGCACAAGCTGACGGAAGCCCAGTATGAGGATCTCTATGCGGCGATCGACAAGATCGCCGAACGGATCCGCGCCCTCGGCCAGCCGGCGCCCGCCAGCTATACCAGCTATGGCAAGATGGGCCGTATCCGCGACGAGGAAGGCGATGGCGATGCCGACAAGCAGGTGAGCATGCTCATCCGCGACAACGGCCTGCTCTGCCAGACCCTGCGCGAGGCGGTGGATGTCGCCGAAAAGAACAACGACGTCGTCACCGCAGACCTGCTCACCGGCAGGCTCGCCCAGCACGAGCAGAACAGCTGGATGCTGCAGATGATCGTGAACTGATTTCCCTCGGCGCCCCGCGCCGCAAGACGCCAGCTTTTCCCGATCGCGCCCCCCTGATCGGGAAACAGCGAAGGGGCCGGTGACGAGGGGTCGCCGGCCCCTTCTTCATGCCTTCTCCACCAGCGCCGCCAGGCGGTCGGTGCGGGCTTCCCAGAGGTTCCGCTGCGCCGCCAGCCAGGCTTCCGCCTCGGCCAACCGCTCCGGCCGCAGGGCGCAGGTGCGCACCCGCCCGTCCTTGCGCGTCTGCACCAGTCCCGAGGCTTCCAGAACCTTCAGATGCTTCAGAAAGGTCGGCAGCCCGATCCGGAACGGCTGCGCCAGCTCCTTCACGCTGGCAGGGCCCGCCCCCAGCCGCGCCAGCATTCCCCTGCGGGTCGGGTCCGCCAGTGCATGATAGGCCGAATCGAGATGCGCGAGATTGTTTGCCATATGGCGAACTTTATCCAATGGTTCGCCAACCGGCAATCTATTTCCACAAACAAAAAAGGGCCGCTGCGCTCCCCGCGCAGCGGCCCTTTTCACATGTGACGCCTCAGTTCGAAGCGCTGCCGTCGTCGCCCGGCTTGGTCACGCTCACCGTCGGCACCTCAATGGTCTTTTTCTCGGTGCCCACGTTCACGTCCGCGGTTTCAACCTGCACCGTCGGCACTTCGCCACCGGTCACAGCCACCTCAGGTGCTTCCAGCTTGCCCGACGTATCGACGTTGAACAGCCCCAGCGCCCAGGCTATCGCCAGCGCCAGCACCGCCACCAGAACCACGCCGAAGATCACCCCGCCCGGTCCACGCTCCTCGCGATAGACCATTTCCCGGCGCTCCGGCTCCACATAAACCTTGTCTTCCCGATGCGTTGCCATTTCGGCCTCCTCTGATCATCTGCACATGCAACGCCCCGCGCCCCCGCATTGTTCCACCAGAAAAGAGGCCCGGCGCCTTCCTGCACCGGGCCTCTCCCCTCTCTCGCGACCCTGCAGGCCGTCAGGAGACCGTACGGCCTATTTCTGCGGGACGAGCTTGCCGTCAGCGCCGATCTTCACCGGCACCCGCTTGCCGCCATGCATGGCAGTGCCCTTCCAGCCGTCGCCATCCTTCGAAAGTCCCTGCAGATCGGTATAGCCCGAAGCCGAAAGATCGGCACGGATACGCGCCTCATCGGGGCCGGCAGCAGGCGGCGCCGCAGGTTCCGCCATCGGCATGTTGGCAGGGTTGGCGGGCGGGGTCTCGGTCACCTGCGCCGCAGCGCCGGTGGCAACCAGCGCTGCCATCGCAGCAATCATCAACTTCGTCATGGCTTTATTCTCCGTTCATAGTCGGGGCATTCAGCCTCCGGAAAGAAGAACCGCAGCAGCCCCAGGCAGTTCCGGCAGTTCGTCGGCCATAAAGGGCGCTGTATCTGCTTGTAGGGATGCGCCCGCCGTCTCGCATAAGCTCGGGCGCGCAGTCGCGCTTGCGAACCCATCGGGTTCCGGGCTGCGACCCCATGAGGCCTTGCGTCCGCGCGCCCACAGGCCCAGCATCCCCAAAATGGCGAAGCACAACCACCGGAGACCATGATGTCAGAGCTCAGTCCTCTGCTCCTCTCGCGCATCCAGTTCGGCGCAAACATCAGCTTTCACATCCTGTTCCCCACCATCACCATCGCGCTCGGCTGGATGCTGCTGGGGATGAAGCTCGCCTACAACCGCAGTGGAAACTTCGCCTGGATGGAAGCCTACCGCTTCTGGGTGAAGGTCTTCGCCCTCAGCTTCGCGATGGGTGTCGTCTCCGGCATCACCATGAGCTTCCAGTTCGGCACCAACTGGCCCGGCTTCATGGAAAAGGTCGGCAATGTCGCCGGCCCGCTCCTTGCCTATGAAGTCCTCACCGCCTTCTTCCTGGAGGCGGTGTTCCTCGGCATCATGCTGTTCGGCTTCCGCCGCGTTCCCGATTGGGCGCACACCGGCGCCACGCTGCTGGTGGCGGGCGGCACCACCCTGTCCGCCTTCTGGATCATCGCGCTGAACAGCTGGATGCAGACCCCCACCGGCCACGAAATCCGCGACGGCGTCGTCCACGCCGCCGATTGGTGGGCGGTCGTCTTCAACCCCTCCATGCCCTATCGCCTGATCCACATGCTGCTCGCCTCGGGCCTCACCGTCGCCTTCCTGCTGTCGGGCGTATCGGCGTGGCGCTGGCTGCGCGGAGACCAGACCGAAGCCGTCGCCAAGGTGCTGAAGGCAGGCGTCCTCACCGCCGCCGTCCTCATCCCCATCCAGATCTTCGCCGGAGACCAGCACGGCCTCAACAGCTTCCATCACCAGCCGGCCAAGGTCGCAGCGATGGAAGCAAACTGGGACACCGCCGAAAACGTCCCCCTCATCCTCTTCGCCTGGCCCGACGAGGCGCAGCGCAAGAACCATCTGGAAATCGCCGTCCCCTCCGGCGCCAGCCTCATCCTCACCCACCGCGCCGACGGCACCGTCCCCGGCCTCAACGATTTCCCCGGCAAGCACCCGCCGGTAAAGCCCGTCTTCTTCGGCTTCCGCGTCATGGTCGGCATCGGCCTGCTGATGCTCGCCGTCTCCTGGGCAGGCAGCTTCCTGATGCGCAGGCGCGGCCCCGAGGCGCTGCCCAAATGGCTGCTCTACACCCTCGTCGGCATGACCTTCGCCGGCTGGATCGCCACGCTGGCCGGCTGGTACGTCACCGAAATCGGCCGGCAGCCGTGGCTCGTCACCGGCATCCTCACCACGGCAGACGCCGTCGCCAAGGTGCCGGCGCCGATGGTCCTCTCCACCCTCCTCCTCTACCTCGCCACCTATGTCGCGCTGCTCGCGGCCTATATCGTCACGCTCTTCCACCTCGCGAAGAAGGCCGGCGACGCAGGCCCGCCAGAGGATGAGCGCGAGATGTTTCCGCCCGTCCTCACCCCCGAAGCTGTGCCGGAGGGTCGCCCATGAACCCGTTCCTCCCGGCCGAATGGCTGCCCGTCATCTTCGCCGGGCTGATGGGCATTTCCATCCTGCTCTACGTCATCCTCGACGGTCTCGACCTCGGCATCGGCATCCTCTCGCTGGGCCAGTCCAACGAGCACCGCGACAGCATGATCTCCTCCATCGGCCCCTTCTGGGACGCCAACGAAACCTGGCTGGTGCTGGCGATCGGCCTGCTGCTGGTCGCCTTCCCGCTGGCGCACGGCATCATCCTCACCGCGCTCTACCTGCCGGTGGCGCTGATGCTGATCGGCCTCATCCTGCGCGGCGTCGCCTTCGAGTTCCGGGTAAAGGCCCCCGCACACAAGAAGCCGCGCTGGAATTTCCTCTTCTTCGCCGGCTCGCTTCTCGCCTCGCTCACGCAGGGCTGGATGCTGGGTGCCTATATCCTCGGCTTCGAAAACGGCCTCATCCCCACCCTGTTCAGCCTGCTCACAGCCATCTGCCTCACCGCCGGCTACGCCTTCATGGGCGCCTGCTGGCTGATCCACAAAAGCACCGGAGTCCTGCAGCGCAAGGCGATCCACTGGGCGGAAATCACCCTGCTGGCGGTCGGCGTCGGCTTTGCCGCCATCTCGATTGCCTCGCCGCTCGCGTCCCCCCGCGTCTTCGAACGCTGGTTCGAGCTGCCGCAGCTGCTCTGGCTGGCGCCGTTGCCTGTCCTCGCCGGCGGCATCTTCCTCTGGCTCTGGAGCTTCCTGCGCAAGCTGCCGCTCCCGCAAGACCGTCTGAACTGGCTGCCGCTGGCGGCAGCCGCGCTGCTCTTCACGCTCGCCTTCCTCGGTCTCGCCTACAGCTTCTTCCCCTATATCGTGCCGGATAGACTGACCCTCGCCCAGGCCGCCTCCGCGCCTGAAGCCCTCTCCATCATCCTCATCGGCACGCTCTTCGTGCTGCCGGTAATCCTCGCCTATTCGGTGCTCGCGCACTGGGTGTTCCGGGGCAAGGCAACGGAGCTGACCTACCACTGAATGCTTGACGAAAGCCGTTAACGGTCGCAACCGGGGCATAACCGGAGCACAGGGGCGGGCCACAGGAGTTTCTGCAATGTATCGTCCATTCAAGGGCGCGTTTGCCGCCGCGATTGTCGCATCCGTCCTCATCGTCGCCCCCGCCCACGCCAGCGGCTTTGCCCTGCGCGAAACCTCGCCCGGCGCGCTTGGCCGCGCCTTTGCAGGCGATGCGGCGATGGCCGATTCCGCCTCCATCGTCTGGGCGAACCCGGCCGGCATGACACGGCTGGACAAGTTCACCGTCACCGGCGGCGCCCACCTGCTGTTCGTGAATTCCGGCCAGACAGACACCGGCACCACCCGCACCATCCCCGGTGTCCCCACGGCCGTCCCTACCGGCGGCGGCAACGGCGGCAACCCCTTCGATCCGGTGATCCTCATCCCCACCCTCTATGCGGTGATGCCCGTTTCGGATCGGCTGTCGCTCGGCATGGGCATCAACGCCCCCTTCGGTCTGAAGGTCGAATATGACGACGGCTGGTTCGGCCGCTACGACAGCCTCAGGTCCGAACTGGTAACCTACAATGTCCAGCCCTCGGTCGCCTACCGCATCAACGATTTCCTGTCCGTCGGCGCCGGTCTCGACATCCAGTATATCGAGGCGGATCTCAGCAACGCGCTCCCCAACCTGTCGCCGCTGCAGCCCGACGGTTTCCTGCGCATCAAGGGCGACGATGTCTCCGTCGGCTGGAACCTCGGCGTGCTCGCAGACCTGGAAACCATGCGCTTCGGCATCCACTACCGCAGCCGCGTGAAGCACACGCTTGATGGTTCGCTGCAGATCTCCGGCCTGCTCGGCCCGCTCGCCGCGCAAAACAGCGACCGCGACGGCAAGGCCCCCATCACCATGCCCGACAGCCTCACCTTCTCGGCGATGGTGTCGCCCGCAGAGGGCTGGCGCATCCTGGGCAGTGCCGAATGGGTGAACTGGTCGGTGTTCGACGCCATCCGCGTCAACGTCGACGGCCAGACGGCCGTCACCTCGCCGCAGAACTACAAGGACAGCTGGAGCTTCAGCCTCGGCGGCGCGCATGATTTCTCCGACAAGGTCACCGCCCGCGTCGGCATCGCGATGGACGCCACCCCCACCACCGACATGTTCCGCAGCACGCGCGTGCCGGATGGCGACCGCACCTGGCTCACCACCGGTCTCAGCTGGCACGCCAGCGACAGCATCGAAGTCCGCGCCTCCTACGCGCATGTCTTCGTCACCGCCGAAAATCTCGACCGCGCCGACGGCTTCTTCGAAGGCACCCCGGCGGCTATCGAAAGCCACATCCGCTCGCGCAACACCGGCAACGTCAACATGATCGGCGCCGACGTCACCTTCCACTTCTAGGCGCAGGGCGCCACCCCCGCCGAACAGGTCGCCCCGCACTTGATCCGGGGCCGCCATGCGCAGAAAACCGGGCCTTCCGCATCCTGAAAAAGGGCAATCATGATCCGCCACCTGCTCGCCGTTTCCCTCCTTGCGCTTGCTACGCCGGCCGCCGCCGCGCTCAGCCCGGCCGAGCAGAAGATGATCGAAACGGTCGACGCCAACGCCGAAGCGCAGATCGCCTTCCTCGAAAAAATGGTGAACCAGAACAGCGGCACGCTGAACCTGGAAGGCGTGAAGAAAGTCGCCGACATGGTCCGCCCGGAGCTTGAGAAGCTGGGCTTCACCGTCACCTGGACCCCCACCCCCGAAACTGCCCGCGCCGGCCATCTGACGGCGGTTCACAAAGGCAGGAAGGGCACGAAGAACCTCCTGCTGATTGCCCACCTCGACACCGTGTTCGAGCCCGATCACCCGTTTCAGACATGGAGCCGCGCGGGCAATATCGCCACGGGCCCCGGCGTCGGCGACGACAAGGGCGGCATCTCCGTCATCCTCGCCGCGCTGCAGGCGATGCACGCCGCCGGCACGCTGAAGAACGCCAATATCGAAATCGCCCTGACCGGAGACGAGGAAGACGCCGGCACCCCGCGCAGCGCCGCCCGCGCCCAGCTGATCGCCGCCGGCAAGCGCGCCGACGCCGCGCTCGACTTCGAAAATCTCTCCCGCGAAAATGGCCAGGACATGGGCTCCATCGCCCGCCGCTCGTCCAACACCTGGGAACTTTCCACCACCGGCCGCGCCGGCCACAGCAGCGGCATCTTCACCCAGCGCACGGGCGACGGCGCCATCTTCGAATTGAGCCGCATCCTCACCGCCTTCCGCACCGAGCTCCCCGAGCCCAGCCTCACCTTCAACGTTGGCCTCGTCTCCGGCGGAGACACCGCCGTGCTCGCAGACGAAGGCACCCGCGGCACGGCCACCGGCAAATCCAACATCATCCCGCAAATCGCCTACGCCATCGGCGATTTCCGCACCCTCTCCGACGAGCAGACCCAGCGGGTGCGGGCTAAAATGCAGGCCATCGTCGCGAGGAACAGCCCCGGCACCACTGCGGCGATCAAGTTCCAGGAAGGCTATCCGCCAATGGCCCCGACCGAGGGCAACCGCGCCCTGCTCGCCCGCCTCAATGCCGTCAACGCCGATATGGGCCTGCCGCAAATGCCCGAGCTCGACCCGCTGAAGCGCGGCGCCGGCGACATCGGCTTCGTCGCCCGCGATGTCGACGGCCTGGTCGGCCTCGGCCCGTCGGGCAGCGGCAGCCACGCGCCCGGTGAAACCGTCGATCTCGACAGCATCTCGAAGCAGGCGAAGCGCGCCGCCATCCTCATGAGCAGGCTCTCCACAGAGAAAGCGAAGTGACGGCACCCCGCCTCACCAGCCTCTCCCACGGCGGCGGCTGCGGCTGCAAGCTGGCGCCTGCGGTCCTGCAGGACATTCTCGCCGGAATGCCCGCCGCCCAGCCGTTTGCCAACCTGCTGGTCGGCACCGAAACCTCCGACGACGCCGCCGTCTGGCGCCTGAACGACACGCAGGCCCTGGTCGCCACCACCGATTTCTTCATGCCGATGGTCGACGATCCGCGCGATTTCGGCCGCATCGCCGCCACCAACGCCCTCTCCGACATCTACGCGATGAGCGGCACCCCCATCCTGGCGCTCGCCATCGTCGGCATGCCGGTGAACCAGCTCCCGGTGGAAAGCATCCGCGCCATCCTCGAAGGTGGCGCCTCGATCTGCGCCGAAGCCGGAATTCCGCTCGCCGGCGGCCACTCGATCGACAGCGTGGAACCGATCTACGGCCTCGTCGCCCTCGGCCTCGTCCACCCCGAAAAGCTGCTCGCCAATCGCAATGCGCAGCCCGGCGACACGCTGATCCTCACCAAGCCGCTCGGCGTCGGCATCCTCTCCGCCGCCTTCAAGCGCGATCTGCTCGACACGCAAGCCTATGCCGCGATGATCGCCTCCACCACCCGCCTCAACCGCTTCGGCGCCAACCTCGCCGACACCCCCGGCGTCCACGCGCTCACCGACGTCACCGGCTTCGGCCTCCTGGGTCACGCGCTGGAAATGGCCCGCGGCGCCAACCTCCGCATCGAGCTCGACGCCGCCGCCCCTGCCTTCCTCCCCTCTGCCGAAGCCCACGCACAGGCCGGCATCCGCACCGGCGCCTCCACCCGCAACTGGGAAAGCTATGGCGCCGACGTCACCCTGCCGGCAGATTTCCCCCTCTGGCGGCGCGACCTCCTCACCGATCCGCAAACCAGCGGTGGCCTGCTGATCGCGGTTGCCCCCGAGCAGGCCGAAGCCCTCACCGCCCGCGCCAGGGGCGAAGGCTTCGCCGAAACCCGCATCGTCGGCCGCGTAGCGCACGGCCCGGCAGGCGTAACCGTCCGCGCATGATCCGCACCACAATCGACGTCTCTCCGGCCGCCCGCGCCCGCCACCACGCCATCCTCGACGTCCGAAGCCCGGCCGAATTTGCCGAAGACCACCTCCCCGGCGCCATCAATCTCCCCGTCCTCGACAATGCCGAGCGCGCCGAAGTCGGCACCCTCTACGTCCAGACCTCCAAATTCCTCGCCCGCCGCCTGGGTGCCGCCAGGGTCGCCCGCAACATCGCCACCCACCTCGAAACCCCACCGCTCTGCGAACAGCAAGCGGGCTTCCAGCCGCTCATCTATTGCTGGCGCGGCGGCCAACGCTCCAACGCCATGGCAACGGTGCTCGCCCAGGTCGGCTGGCCGGTCACTCTGCTGACAGGCGGCTACAAGACATGGCGCCGCCACGTCGTCACCGCGCTGCACACCGCCGATTCACCGCTGGCGCTTCCGCCGGTGATGCTGATCGAAGGCCCCACCGGCAGCGGCAAGACCGCCCTCCTGTCCGCTCTCGCCGCCATTGGCCAGCAGACGGTGGACCTCGAAGCGCTGGCCGGTCATCGCGGTTCCCTGTTCGGCGCCACAAACGCCCCGCAGCCGTCGCAGAAACTATGGGAAAGCCGCCTCCTCGCCGCGCTCGAACCGCTCGACCCCAGCCGCCCGCTCTTCCTCGAGGCCGAATCCAGCCGCATCGGCAACCTTGCCGTCCCCCCACGCCTCTGGGCCGCGATGCAGCAAGCTCAACGCATTACCGTCAACGCCCTCCTCGAAGACCGCGCCCGCCACACCGTCGAAACCTACACGGAAATCGCCGCAGACCGCGCCGCCCTCCTCGAAGCCGTCTCCCGCCTGCCCCGTAACCACAGCCGCGAAGCCCGCGCCCGCTGGCAGTCGCTCGCCGAAGCCGGAGACCTCCTCCCCCTCGCCGCAGACCTGATGCGCATCCACTACGATCCGGCCTACGCCCGCAGCATGGCCCGCCGCCCCGGTGCACCGCTGGCCGAAATCCCGCTGACGCTCACCCCGGAAGGCCTCGCCCAGGCCGCCACCCGCATTGCCACACTCGCTGTCCAGGACGTGAACCCCTAAATGGAAGGCATTTTGACGCGGTTTTCAGCCCCGAGACGAGTGAGCAAGCGCAGACCGGCTACCTGAAGGTAGCTGGCAAGCGCAGCGAGCGCTGGATCGGGTCTGAAAACCGCGCCTTCGGTGGGTCAGGCAGGCGAAATCAACGCCGTCGCCGTCCTCACCGGGGGGCAAAGCCCCGCTTTCGGCCGCCGCCAACGCCGATTTCGCCTGCCTGACCCATCAAAACGCCTTCCATTTAGGGGTTCACGTCCTAGGCAAACGCTTCCCGCCAGCGCTTCGCCAGCCTCGCTCCCAGCTGCTGCCCCGGCTTCTCGGCGATCCGCCAGGTGCATTCCGCCGCCACCCACACCAGTCCCAGCACCACCAGGGTCTGCAGGTCCATGTGCCAGGGGTTGGTCGGATCCAGCCGGAAGATATCCCGTCTGTCCAGCCACCCCAGCACGCCATGATACCGCGCCATCACGAACTGGTGCACAAGATAGATGGAATAGGACAGCACCCCGGCCCGCAGCCAGAAGCGCCCGTGCAGCCGGCGTGCCACCACGCCGCCCTCGGCGGCGAACACCAGTACGGCGATCGTGAACACCACCGGCGCCAGGAACGACGCGGCATTGTCATAGGAAAGCGCCACGAACACGCCCACCCCCAGGATCGCCGCCACCTCCAGCACGCTCAGCAGAGTCGGCCCCAGCCGCCGCACATGCGGCTCCACCGCCGGGTACAGCAACGCCAGCAAGCCGCCCAGGCCAAAACCGAAGAAGCAGCGCAGCAAGCCGTGATCCGGCACGATATGCATGGTCGCGTGATAGCCGACACAGACGGCCGCCCCCAGCAACGCCATGCCGGCCATCCCCAGCTTCAGCGCCCGTCCCGTCACCAGCGCCACCAGCCCAAAGGCGACATAGGTCCACCATTCCGCCGAGATCGACCAGCTCGGCATGTTCCACTTGCTCTGCGAGTCCATGCCAAAGCTGTTGGTCATCGTCGCCGCGCGGATCAGCCCTTCCAGCGTCTTTCCCGTTTCTGCGCCCATCGGTGTACCCGGCGGCTGACCGCGCAACCCCCACAGCTCCACGGCAAGATACAGCGACAGGATGAACCAGTGCAGCGGCACGAGCCGGAAGAAGCGACGGATCAGGAATTCGCCCAGCCGCACCCCGTCGGTGATCCGGGAACCATAGTTCCAGGCAATCACGAAGCCCGACAGCACGAAGAAGAAATCCACGAACAGATAGCCGCCGCGCACAAAGGCCATATGCCCCACATGGCTCGCCACCGGGTAGTGATAGAGCACGACGATCAGCGCACAGACCCCACGCAGGCTGTCCAGCGCCTCGAACCGGCGTCCGGCACGCGCCGGCACGCCAACAGTCGCTGCGCCAGGTGGAAGAATGTTCATGTGCGCCAATCTCTTCAGCCGAAGGTGCCGCTGCTTAGAGCAGCCCGGCCCACCCGCGCAAATGCCAAGACGCCGCGCAAGCCGTCAGCAAGGAAGAATCAGCCCCATCCGGCAACGATCGCCCAAGCCAATACAGGGCCAGCGGGCCCCGCCCGCCAACAAAACCCGGCGCAACGCGCCGCAAGACCGACCGGCCGCCGCGCCCCATCGGCGCGAAACGCGGGCGCAGCCCGTAAAAGGAATTGGTGCCAGAAGAGGAACCTGAAACGACTAATATATATCTGATATAAATAGACAAAGTGATCGATGATTTTTTGATACCAACGCCCAAGGCAACAATGTTCCGTGGGAATTTTTTGGTCCCAGTTGACGTTTTTGGGACGGAGCGTTGCGAGTCAGACGACGTCCGACTCCACCGATAATCCCCGGATATCGTACCTTGGGACTTCTGACTTTAGCGACCAATTCTACTCGAAAAGCGCCGCCGTCACGAGGAAGCAGAAATTCTGGAATTTCGTAGCGCTTGAAGCGCGGGTGACAAAATGCTTACCTCGCAATGCACAGGTGACACATGGTCCAATCCGTCAAGCTCGCCGACGACATTATGACGGTCGTGCGGCGGGAAGCCGAACTGCAGAGCCGCTCGGTTGCGGAACAGGTCGCCCATTGGATACGGATCGGCCGCGCTATCGAGAAATCCGGAAATTTCGATCATGCCCGGATCACGGCGGCCCTTTCCGGGCAAAGCGAGACCAACGAACTCACCACCGAGGACAAGGAACTCTGGCTTCACCGCTTCGTCGGCAGGATGGGGCAGCCCGGTCCTGATGAGGAAGCCTGTTTTGCCCGCCGACGACAGCTTGGTGTCGGTGTCGGTCTCGATGCCGCCGGCAACCTTGTGAGCGAGAAGACTGCTGGCAAGGCGTGAGCCCGACAATGATTATCTCTGCCGGGGCGAACGGCGCCTGCAAGTCCATGCTCTATGCAACTCGCCTCGCTCCCGCCTTCGCAAGACCCTTCATCAACGCTGATACAATTTGGCGAGACGGACTGTGCGATCCGTGGCCAGAGGCGCCATGGGAGCTGAGCGCATCGTAACCTGGCAGTAAGCGTGGTCTGACGACCGCGGCCACGCTCCACCGTCCACCGACGACGGCCCGCCACAACCTCGATCCGAGCACTCATATGACTGCTCGTATGACCACTCGCCCGCTCACCACCGATATCAATGCCCATCGCCGCTCCCATCAGAAGCAGCCATCAATCCGCCACCATGCGCTAGTGCAAGGCGGCCTTCACACCACGGTTACACCTGGCAACCTGCTGAGCGTTTTGCTACGATAGGCCGGGATCTTGTCACACAGACGGACTTCGCATCCGCCCAGCTTTAATTATTCGACGATGCTCGGGCCAAGGGTTTCACCGCCATTGTGATGAATGTCGGGGTCAATACACCCGAGCTCTCCGTGAAGCGTGCTGGCGCGAAGGTTGAAGAAGGCAGGCATACATTGCCGAAGGACAAAATACGTGCCCGCTATGGCCACAGCGCACCGTTCATTCGCGAGGCTGTTCTCCGGGCCATTCACATCGTCAACCCTTGGTAATCTTCGGTCCCAGGTAAAGGATCGGCAATCTGCGGTGCTCCGGAGCCAGCGGCCATTCGAAGTGGATGCGGAAGAAGCGATGACTGATCTTCCCGTGCCAAGGCGCGAAAATCTCGCGTCCATCCCGTCCAACGAAGGTCATTTCGCGCCTGAACTTATTCTCGTTGCTTGTTGACTCACCGGTGAAATAGGCACGCTCGCCCTTGAAGTGGGCTTCGATCACCTCTTTGGAGACCGGCCCTTCGGCACCATCGTCCCGACGCCCGGCCATGTAAGTGTTTAGCAGTCCCATAAGCGTAAGGGCTTTGTCGCGGACAGAAGCCTCGAAAGGTTCCCGCGCCAGCGTGGCATTGGCGTGTAGGTCAGCTATGTCTAGGTGCGGAAAGCGCGTGCGCGCCACCTCGACAAGCACCGGCCAGGAGTTAACCGGCGGACCACTCGAAATAGCATGCTGAATGAGTGCTTCCGGCCTCCAGTGATTCCGCACCGGATAGCGCCCATACCGCTCCTCTCGCAGTCCGTGATCCACTTCCAGTGGGTCTACGGCAAAGTCGATTTCGCCGCCTTCAAAGCTGTAGGAGGCGCAATCCTCGCTGGCCTTTGTCCGCCGGGCGGCCTCTCCTAATCCAGTGGCGGTTACCTCCAAATCAGCGAACTCGAAATAGTCATCCTCTTCGTGCAGTTTGTCGTCGTCCACGAACGGCCCAGCTCTATCGAGCCAGTTGAACATCGCAGAACGTAGGTCTCGGTCAGCGCACCTCTGCAGAAGCTGCCGTACCGAAAAAGCCGGACCTGCCAGCGCGTCAGGAAAGGATCGCGTTGAACGCAAGTTCTGCTTGATCGCCGGCACGCGTGCCCTCGCGCTCAGAAGTTCTCGAAGCGCGGCCTCGAAGCTGGCTGAATCGGCGAACTGAGCCTGCAACGACGCGTCATTGAGATACCAACGCACTCAATCCCACCCCGCCAAGCGAGACACGTCCTTGTCGCCCTGATCGAAGAACCCGTCAGGCCATTCGTCAATTCGACCCTCGCTATCAATTCGCGGCGACGTCACACCGTGCCCGCGAGCAGAGGCGCCGGCGAAGAACAGGAGACTGAGGTCTTCGGCTCTGATGACCCCGTCCTTGACCGCGAGCCGAGCGCCGTTCAGCACATGGTCGCTATGGGTTTCAACGAGCAGTTGCACACCGGCTGCGGCGAACGTCGCAAGCATCCTGCCCATCCGCGACTGCGCCTGGGGGTGCAGGTGGGCTTCGGGACTGTCAATGACGAGAATGTCCCCCGGCTGGGCCGCGAGCAGCGCGACGAGAATGGGGAATGCATAGGTGAGTCCGTAGCCGACATTCGCTGGTCGGCGCCATTCGCCCGTTTCCGAGAGGCGGAACTGCAAAGCGAGCATAGACGCTACAGTCACCGCCTGCACGTTAGCGTTAGCGCCCGGCGCAAGGCGATCAAGCCAGGCGTCAACCTGTCTTCGGAATGTTGTCCCGCGCTCCACATCGAAGCATCGTTCGGGCGGCACGTCAGTATCGGCCAACTCGTGATACCAGTGACTGGCGAAGCGCCCGTCGACGCCGACGTCTGCGACCTGTCCCGCGCTGCGGTCAGGGAGAGGAAATGCGTCCGAAGGTCCGCTGCGGACTGCACTGAGGTGCACCAGCCTATCCAGGCGGTACACCAGCGAACCGGGCACCGCCGCGTCCGCAAAGGATCTGGCCTGGAGCACGCGATCACCCGCTCTCGCGAAGACCTCGAGAGCAAGCATCTCGTCACCGGCGCCGATCGCGAACCGCGTCGGACCTGTGTGACCAGCGCGTATGACGTCGCCCGCGGAGCCCAGGCGTACAATATCCCCGTTTAGCGGAAGCTCGCCATTCAAGCTGACTCCGCCCCAAATGCGGAGGCGAGCAGCTTGGGCGAGTAGCAGAAGTGGCTGCAAAGCCGTGGACTTGCCCGCTCCGTTGAAGCCAGTGAACAGGGTGAGAGGTGCCAGAGGTACCCGAAGTTGTTCGAAGCACTTGTATCCTTCGAGCTCGAGAAGGTCGATCGGAGGCGTCATGCCGCAAAAACCTCCAGCGCCTTCTCCAGCATGAAGAAACGCATCTTCACTGCTTGCGTGCTATTGGTGGAATACGTGATGGATCTGGCAAAGTCATCGTTTCGAACCAGCTCTTCGATGATTTCTGTGATCTCCCTATGCGAATACTCTTCTACGTCCGCCGCAAAGCGGGCAAGGATAACCGCACTTACCTCGAACAGAGAGATGTTGATCACGCTGCGAGATGCGTTTTCATACTCCGACGCCAACGACTTACGGAACGCATGTTGACCGAACAGTTGAAAGCTCAGTGTCATCGCCGCATCGAAATTAGTACGAAGCTCGGCGCGCGCCTCGTCACTTAGTTCAGCCAGACGCTTCAGACCTTGCGCGAGGAAACTGTCCATATCGCCGGTCTTGTAACTCTCCCAGCCCAGCAGTGAGAAGGCGCAGAAGCGGTTGATCGCCTCCCTGTCGCGCATCGCTTTGCTATCAAGAGACCCTGCCGTCGCCGTTTTGAAAGGCTTGCCTTCTGAGGCATGCTTAAGCCATTGCGTGGCCGGGCCATTGTACAGCGCGTTACGCATCTGCTGTCGCGTTAGCTGCGCGCCACTGTTGACCCGCTCGAAGATGTCGAGCCGTGCCCGTTCAGGCGCCTTCGCATCGAGAATATACATGGTCAGTTGAGTATCGGAAACGCGCTCCTGGAGATTCAGGGGCAGCATGTCGAACGTTTTGCCCTCAAGTTCATGAGAGCCCGCCCTCTCCCCACTAACCAACCCGGTCAGTCTCAGTTCATTGCCGAGAAACCGTGCGAACGTCGTCAACCGCTGAAGCCCATCAACGACTATGATCCGCCCATCGGGCGCCTCTGCGACGTAAAAGACAGGCAACGGGATGCGCATGACGCAGCTCTCAATGAGCTTCGACTGTTTCTGGTTGGGCCAGACGAAATCGCGTTGAAAGTCGGGATCGAGAATATACCGATTCTTCTGAATGCGAGCGACGACCTCCCCAACGGTCCGTTGCTCGGTTCGGACGAAGACGGCATCAAGCGGGTAGTCGCCCCAGCCATCTCCAGTCTCGGGGTCGATGCCTTCGATTTCCTCCGTCTGGCCGGGAGCGTCCTGAGCCCATTCAGGCGTAATCGACATCAATGTGGTTCCATTCATCCCTTTTGGCGCTCATCTGCCGGCGTGCGCGGTGCGTCAGACGTCTTTCGTCTAACCGCTCATCCCACAGATGCCAGGCCCTTGATGGATCTCGTAACGTCATTGCATCAGACCAACAAGGTGACGAACCAAAAGACGACAGCCGGGAGCAGGTCGGAGCCCTAATAGTCATCGGCAAAAGGCGCCGGCCTGATGATCATCGCACCGACGTTTCGGGGCTGCATTTCAGACAGCCGGGAGAGCATTTCGTCGAGCCATTTCTGCCGCATGGCACCTATGGTTCTTGCCATCTTCAACCTGCGCTCTGCGGCGGCAATCTGCCCCTCTCGAGCCCATTCCTGAACCGCAGACCCCTCTGCACGCCACTTTTCAACCATCATCATTCTCGCAGAAATGAGGTCCTCATTTTCGCAATCTACTACCTCATGGCGTTGCTCGAACTGCTCGGACGCGTCGGACAGCCAGGTAGGATTTTCAGATCTAAAGGCCGTTCCGATGCTGGCGAATGCAGAGCGGCACCCACGCTGCGCTGTTTCCAGTGATAGCCTGGGTGAGTTTGCGCGTACGCGTGCACATCGACTGTCTTTGTCTTCTGTCACGGGCATGAACGCCAGGCGGGCGATTTCATGGGGCAATGGTATCCATTTCGCCCCATCGAGCTCGAGAGCCGAAAAATAGCTTTGGGAACAAACAATCGTTCGCAGCCATCGCTGGTCTGCAAGCCACCAGTCAAAAGCCTGGTCGACGTCGGCTGAAAGTGTAGCCTGCTGGGCCTCTGTAGGAGCGTCACTCACCAGATTCAGGAGCGTTTCCCGGTCAAACTCCGGCATTGCCAGTTCGCCAGGGTCTACATAGGCAATAGCCAGGGCCAGAATTTTACCGGAGCAGGTTTCGAGGAGCGGATGCCTGGGATCGAATGCGACCTGGGCCACCTGCGGCTGATCAGCTTTGCAGATTTCCCCTGCAAGCGAAATGAACCCTGCCACCAGCGAGTCATGAACCTCATCACCATGGTCCAGAAACCGAAGGGGGCGACCGCCTACTTCTCCGTCGTCAGTCCGGACCGTCATAAGCGGTGGCTGTCGCAAATGTTGCCGTGAAAGGATGTAAGGAATATGCCCTTCCATCCAATTCCTGCCGTCAACTCCGGCAAGCTGAAATGGATGAAAGTGATCCTTTTTTGATTTGTACCACAGCGTGGCAAACTTGATCTTCTGATCAACCCTGTCGGAACGGAACCTGACATCAAGAATTTCCGACTTACCTATGAAGTCGAGCCACCTGCGCAGCGCGCGCTCTGAGGCAGACGTCAATGTGTCCTGGTCTCTGCGCATTATCAGGGAGGGGCCAGGAATTGCGCGGGACTGGAGGGCTTCATACTGGGACTGTGCGGCGGACGGAGTAAACGGCGACAGGTAGCTCAGGCAGCTTTGCCCACCTTTATCGGCCCAGTTCAAAGCCATTGTCGCGAGGCGCGACAATGCGCCTTTGTCGTACGAGAATACGAGCGACTTCAGTTCGTGATCAATGCGCTCTGAATCTTCGGGCCTTAGTGGTGGTACCGGGCATTCAAACACTTTCAAAGCTTCAAGCCCGGAAATTGCCCTCTCTTCGCTCGTTTCCCTTTGCGTGATAGACCAGATTCTAACCTGGCCGGCGCTATAGCCCCGATCTCCCTGCCACAGACCATTTGGTCGAAGCCGATCGAGGCGCCCGATGAGCTGGTCAACCGCCATGGAGTTCCATGGCGTGGTGTAGAAGACAATATTGCGGGCGAAATAGTGAAGGTTGAGCCCGGCCTGCACCCAATCGCCAAGCAGCAGCAGCTTTGATTCTCCCGTCGTGAATGGCGACAACTGATCGGCCATGGCACGAACGTCTGCTTCCTCATTTTCGGATTTTTCACCCTCACGGCGCAGTTCTGCAATCCCGACAGGCTCCCCGTCGAACTCGAAATAGCGCGCGAGCCGCGACTTCAGAAAATCGATTGTAGGATTGTCGCCGGCAACGATTATCACCTGTTCTGCCGGATCCTTCGCCCATAGACCGGTCAGAACATCGAGGAGGGCATCCAGGCGGGAATCGCCTGGTGTTTCTGCAGAATACTCGACTGCCTTCATAAGCAGGCCCGTGGAATCGCTCTGTCCTGAGGCAAATCTCCTGACCGAAGGCGTTCCCCGATGCAGAAGCTGAGCAGCACTCCAGGTGTCAGTTCGGGATTCTTTCTGTGCTACGGTTTCGAGCCACTTCATACCTGTCTCGATGCGCCGGCGTTCACTACACAGTGGCTCAATGCTCAGTTGTTCGTATTGGCGCTTTGGAAGATACCGCCCCCAGTCGCTGCGCGTCGCACGCATGACCCGCCGCTCTGTGCTGAACCCGCGGTATATCGACTCCGGGCGCATCCTGGCCGCCCTGCCTTGTCCGGCAGCAGCATTTCTCTCCACGTCATCCAGAAAGAGGTTCAGGTCCCGCAAATTTGCGTAAGCAATGGCCGCCCGATCCGGCTCCAGCATTGCCATCAGACTGGCGCGCCTGGCAGGGTCGCTGAGTCCTGGGGTAGCAGACAGGATCAGGAGCTGTCTGAAATCCGGCGCAGTTCGTTCGACCATCTCCAATACATCGTTGGGAATGAGCTGGGGCTCATCAACCATCAACAGATTGTACTTCTCAGGTTGCAGGCGGAATGCGCCCGACCTCAAACTTTCAGGTCTGACCAGCCGAACCCATGGATCGGTAGTTTCAGCCACATCATCGCCTTCAACTGATACCCGGCAATGACCCCGGGTCCAGCACTCCTTCCGCCATTGATCGATCAGACGATTGGGCATGAGGATAACAGCTTTATGGTTCGGATTTTGCCAGCGAAGCGCATTGAGGATCATCAATGCCTGAACCGTCTTTCCAAGCCCCACTTCATCGGCAATGAGGTGGCGAATACGGGTATCTGCCAACACCCGTTTCACAGCTGCAATCTGATGTGGGTAAGGTTCCGCTGCGACACCCAGCGCCCCTCCTATCGCCAGATCAGCGGCCTCTACGCGTCGTCGCTGCGCCTGTGCCCCGCAAGCGAACGCCAGATAGGCATCGACATCAAAGGTGGCACTCACGTATTGCTGTCCATATTTCGCGCGGCACGATAGCGAAGCGCAACATAGCGAGCAGCTCGCGCAGTTTGCCTGTCGGCCAGCAGGCGTTGGATATGATCCTTCCAGTCGGGGCGGGAAGCTACGCTTCGGGGATCAATCCAGATGTTTACGGCCGTAGCCAGAGCGTCCGGACCGAGCCAGTATGGTTGCCTCACGATGAGATCGACATGGTTGTCGATAAGCACTGAAACGACATCACTTTCCGCCAGTCGACTATAGTCCGCGGTAATGAGCGCGTGAGCGCGCTTGCCCGGCAAAATGAGTGCTTCGATTCTCTGTGCACGAAAAGAAACAGTGCGCTGCAAGTCACGGGCCTGTCGAATTGCACTCATCCACAACTCTGCATCATTGTTTGCATCCGGATCTTCAATTGAAGGTTGACCTTCTGAAACAAGCAGCATGGCAAATTTTTCGTAAGCATCAATCACCGCCAGATCCAGCTCACTCGCAAGCGCCTCCCATTGCTCGACAGTCGTCGGATCGGGCAGGTCGGGATCCGCTTTCGTATCTTGCAGGATCGGCAATTCCCAAAGATCAGGTCTGGCTTCTTCCAATGCCTCTGCAACAAACTGTTCCAGCCTCGGTTGTTCGGAAACGGGAATCTCGGGAAGCATTCCCCCCGCAGCAAGGCTCCGAGCCATCGCAACGCGCGTCAACGTCATCCATCGGTTTGGAATAATTATGGATCCCGATGCCTCAATGGCGCTCCAGCGTTCTCCGCAAATTTGAGAAACCGCAAGTTGCTCGATCCGGCCGGCAACTTGCCGGCGTCCATATTCGGCAATCACATGTTCGGATTTTGCTGAAGACCAGCCAAGCCAGGCTTCGACGCATGGGACAATGCCGAGTGCGCTCCCGCGCGAACCCGGCTCGCGTAGCAATCGTTCGGGGACATTTATCGGGAACGTGCCCAACTGCATCGTCGCGGGCGCCGTGCACAATGCCTCGCCAAAAAGTGGAGCCCCGTCCAGAAGCGGGGTTTGGAGCAAAGGAGAGGCATCATCGCGCCAGATGTCATCAGTCGTGTCGAAGGGATCAAAACCCTTTGAAGTTGCAAGCGGCAAATCCTGCGCTTCAGTCAGGGCGCGCCATTCGCCATCGATGCGTTCCCATTCGCAGTGCCGGAGTTCCCAGGCGAGCGGCCAGCGTTGATGCCAGGCCTTGCCGACAACTATGCTCAGCTCCGGCTTTGACGATCGGCTCATTCCGGAACGGCGAACCTGTTCCGTAAAAGCCAGCATCAATGGAGAAGACGGCCCGATGGATACCGGCCACCCCGCCACGCGCTGAGACACCCTGGCGACTTCTGTGCCGCTATCACTCGCGACAATTTCAATCTCTGCACTGCCAAGCTGGAGTGCTGACCTGACATGCAGCCCCAGTCGTCCGTCGACCAGGTCATCGGCAGTGGGAGCCGGCGGATTCAAAGATACCGCCAAAACGGCATCGGCCGGATCGGTTCTGACAATTGTGAACCCTGCCCTGATCTGCTCTCCGTCAATTTCAACCTCTATGACGTGAGCGCCCACCGATGCATCGCAGATAGCAAGCAGCGATCCGCCTGGAACAACGGCCGGCGGCAGACTTCGCATCGTGAAGGTGGCGGGTTTTCGGCTGTTTCCTCCGCTGAGCTTCACCAGAACAGGGCGCCCCTCCGCGAACACAGGTCCGAGAAGATCATGCCCAAGGAGAACGGGACCCGCAAACTCGATCGATGCCGAACGTGCCTGACCAAGCCCGTTGGCCTCAAGCCATGATGCAACTTCGGGAGTGGATTGCTCAAACTCGAAACACCTTAGTCCGCCGACGAGCCCTTTTGGGATTGCCGACACTGGCGGCACCAGACTTCCGGCAAGCAAAATACGAAATGCACCACGAGGGATCGTCCTCAGCGCAGTTTGAGTGAATTGCTCCGAATGGCCGGTCCTGGCCAAAACTATGGGGATCGAAAGACTGGGCGCGATCTGCAAAGCGGTTTGTACCAGCTCGTCGGGCGCATCCGGCAGCAGAGAAATAAACGAAGTTGTAGAATCGGTGACAGCCTTCAGATCAATGTCGCCGAGCGGCGAATTGTAGCCGGAAAGCAGTCGTTCTGCGTCAACCGGATCTGACATGCCCCAGAGCCGAATCTTGCCGCTCGCACTGGCCATTGCGCTTCGGATTGCACGCCTGTCAGTATCTGCAAGATAGGGGAAACGAATGCCGAGCTCCGCTTTCCCGTCGCCGCGGTCATTCATCACAAGGCGGGCGGTTCCGGGAGCTACAGATCTTCGCGGGGTAGTCAGCACACGGCGACGGTGGAGCTCCGCTGCACTGGAAACGGCCCGCCGGGAGACGGTGTCTGTGACAAGGTCACCAAAAACGCGGCCTAGTGTGTCGTCTGCTACGCGCGCCAGGGGGTCCGTTTGTTCGAGCAGGCGCCACGCCACAGCTGCGGCGAGATCCCCGTTCTCAAGCCACTGAACAAGGCGGGGCGATGATGCCCTCCCGGCGATTGACCGCAACCGGCCAACCAGCACTTCCTCATCCGGCACATCGCTGGTCAATCGGTAAGATTCCCGCAGTGTGCGGGCGAGCGCGCGGTGGATCTCTTTCGGAGCCACCGCATTTACGATGGGCCATGCAATGTGGCGAAACGCACGCGTCCAGGGGGTCTCCGCTGGCTTGCGAATGCCTTGAAGGCGATGAGCCGCGTCAAAAAATTCCGTTATGCGCTCGCGCTCTTGCGAAGCGACCCTTGCACCGAGCGATGCCTCGAACTTCGGCCAGAAATCCGTGCCGGTCCCTCTGTACTCGTATCCGACTTCAGAGGCCGCTGCGATGAGAGCCAGATAGCTGCCGTTGAAGTTATTACCGATCCCCTTGTTCCGAATTTCATGTCCGACGAGCTGGCTGAGCCTGGTAATCTCTGCCGGACCAAGGCCATGCTCAAGCCCGTAAACGGGGCGCCCCCCGCGAGACCGTCTAAGCCCGGCAAGCCGCTCCTCAATGCGCCTGTGAAAAGCCACCAGATTGTGGTCGCCAGATAAGCCATTCCCGCGCGCGACGCTTGCCTCCAAGGCATTGTGCATTCGGCTTTTTCTTCCCCCCGACTGATTGACGTCACCAGCGGGCAAAGCCTAGTCTTGCGCTAAGAGCTACTCAATAGCTGATCGGGGGTGGAGTGCGATTACTGGTTCTGACCGCTGCAGAGGCGGCGTTCGAATCCGGCCTTGCTGCGACCGGTGGCCTTGAACCCTCTTTCCGTGGAATAGCGAGGTTCCTGCGGGCCACAATTGCACTCAAAGGGGGCCTGCGTATCGATGATCTGCTTGATCGAGCGGTTACAGAAGCGGAAATGGTTGGGATCAAACCCGCTGCAGCGAAGGCCCGAGCACTTGCGACTTTGTCGGTCCTGGAGGCTGCGGGAGATCTGGCAGTAATCCGCTCAGCAGAAGCCAGAATGGTTGTTTCACCTCCCGAGCAGACCATCCGTCTCTCAGAATCTTCCGGTTTCACCATCGGCGGGGCGGAGTCTGAATGGATAGTCTCTGAGGATGGTGCCGACGGGTCGATCCTCAGAACCGCGGCTGACATTTCCGGCGCCCGTAACTTCGATGACTATCTGGGACCGCCAGGATACCGCACTGTTTTGCGAAATGCCGGATTACCCGACCATGTCGACCTCGGTCTGGCAGCCAGTCTCCTCGCGGTCGCAGCGCGGACGGCAGGGAATCCTGTAGAAGGCAGTGCAACCACCGTTTGGGGGCGACTTCAGGATGATATAGCATTTGGCGCGATTGCGGACGGCCGGGAAGCGGTATTCGCATTCGCAGAAGATGGTAGCGCAAAGGCAATCATCGGCGACGATATAGCCTGCTGGATGGCTGTCTGTATTCACGGCATCGATCTTATTTCCGGCTGGTCATTGCCGCGGCCGATGCCCCGCCAACTACTCCGCGCGCTTGCCGCGCTCGGGCAACCGGTCGATGATAGGCTACTGCAATGGAAAATCGACGAAGATGCGTGCGAACGCATTTCCGCCTGGGCCGGGATCCCTGCCTGGGAGGACGCCCGACCACGTCCGGATCCCGATCAGGATGCTATCGTCAATGCGACGCCGGAGGCAAGGATCCTCGTTGAGGCTCCACCAGGTTCAGGAAAGACCTGGGTGGCTTGTCGAAGAGTCAGTTCGCTGGTCGAGCAAGGCGTTTCCCCGGCGCGGATCTGGATGGTCAGCTTCACACGTACGGCCGTTGCTGAAATGCGATCGCGTATCGCAGCCTTCCTCAACGACCCATCGCGCGCTCAGGATGTCCGGATTGTCACGATCGATTCGCTTGCGTGGCGTCTGACGAAAGGTTTCACCGAGCCCGACGATACATCGACGGCCGGACATGACGTCGGCATTCAAGAAACGCTTTCCATGCTTCGCAATGGAGATGTGCAGCTTCTCGATTTCATACATGGAATCGAGCATGTCATTGTGGACGAGGCGCAGGATCTGGTCGGCGACAGATGTCGGCTCATCGCCGAGCTGGTGACGATGCTGTCATCAGGCTGTGGCGTTACCGTATTCGGAGATCCGGCGCAGGCAATTTACGGATTCAGTGACGTGCCTGCCAGCCTGCCGCTTGCGAACAGACTTGCCGATGATCCGAGCCTCCGGTTTGTCGTTCGTTCTCTGGGAACAGACCATCGAACCAAGGACCCGGCGCTCAGCGACCTGTTTTCCCGGACGCGCAGCTTTGCAACCCGCACCGACATCGAGCCCGCAGAGCGGTACAAAGCCATCCGGGCAGCAATAGACGAAATGGCCGACCTGTCCCCGACCAATGGAAAGGGCGGCTCAGACACGCTCATTCTTTTTCGTTCACGTGCCGAAATGCTCGTCGCGTCATCAGAGCTCTGGGCTTCACGGAGCGAATTTCGTGTGCGCTTCACGGCGAGGCAGGAGATTGTGCAGCCGTGGGTCGGCGCCCTTCTCGTGTCGTGCCGTTCGAGTAATCTTGAGCGGAAGCATTTCGACAATCTGTGGATGCAGTTGCGGCCCGCTCCCTTATTGCCGCGTGATGAAGCATGGTCGCTGCTTCGCCGTATGGCCGCAGCCGGAAATGCTGCGATTGATCTGCGCAGACTGGCTGCACGACTCTCGACGCAGCCCCCACCAATCGAGGTTCAGCAAACCGATCTGGGCCCGCCGACAGGTCCGCTCCTCACCACGATACATGGTGCGAAAGGGAGAGAGGCAGAAGAAGTTCGCCTGATGCTCAGCCGACATCCGGAGAATGAGCCGAGCGGAGGATGGGACGAAGAGGCTCGGATCCTGTTTGTAGGGGCGACGCGTGCCCGCTCCAGACTTGTTATCGGGTCATCCGGTGCCTTTCTGCGTCGTCAGGAGGGTACCGGGCGCCGCTGGCAAAGGTGGGCACGAGGGGGGCGCAACGACGCCCGCATCGAGATTGGCCTGGATGGCGATGTGGAGTCATCGCCACCTTCAATGTCCGAGGATGGTACCAACGATATCCAAAACCTCCTCTGGCGCCATTCCTGGCGCCCTCTGGCGCTTCGGGCCGAACGGCAGGAAGGAACATATATTCTGAAGGCAGATGAGGGCTCGGACGAAGGTCGGAGCGTTGGTGTGCTGACAACTGCCTTCTCCAGATCATTGCGAAACCTCGCCGGGGAAGCGAACGGGGCTGGCACATACCTGCCAAGGCACATCCGCGGCTTCCATATGGTTTCTGCGCGAACTGTTTCCCTGTTGAACGGCACGGATGAACCGCGGTTCTGGCTTTCTCCGGTGATTGCCGGGCTGCCCGTCGTGTATCTCAATGGCGGCCGTCAGAGTGGAGATTCCTGACATGCCGCAAACCAGATCCGGAGTGTTGAATCGGCTGGCAATCGACCTGATTGGCCCCTCGCGACTGTCAGAGACAATCGCCGACCGGCCTACAGACAGGTATCTGACCGGCATTCTTTTCCCGCCACGTACACCGGTCGGCGCAGAAGAGGATGACGACGCGGATACGGCGGAGCAGGGCGTCTCTGATTCCTCGACCGCGAATGATGCGGTTGCAAGCGCAAGCGCACTCCGCCCGTCAACGGCGGGCGTGTCATTTGCACTGGACTTCGGGTCAAGCGAGATTCCGGCAGTCGATTTCCGGATAAGCTGCGGGATTTATGTGGGCGTCGACCAACAGACCGACGGTGACGGTCGCAGCTCTGGCTCCCAGACATGGCGGCGGATCGATAAACGCGCGCATCTGCAGGAGCATATTCTGAGCGAAGGGTCCCCGGAACCCGTTGACCTGACGCCTTATGGGATACCTGGCCTGTCGCTTCATCTTCGGTCGACACCATGGAAGGGCGGCCTTCTGGTAACTGCCGTTCTCGTCAACGAAAACAGCCTCTCATCAAAACCCGACCGTCGCGAAATCGAGGAGAAATGTTTTTTTCAGGTGTCGATGAAGATCGGCCCGGCGGCGGACTCCGTGTTTCGTCCGCGACCCATCCGGGCGATTGTCGAAGATGCCGACAGCGCGTCGGCGGCACTGATCTATCGTGACGCGGCTGAGTACGCTGTCGGGCATGTTTGTTCTGCCCGCTGGTATGAACGGCATGGCAAAGTCAGAAGCGTAAGCACGACGTGGATTCCGACTGCCGTGGTACAGGCAACCAGTCCCGATGGACATGTGGTATTCCGGCAATTGAGATCCCTTGGGGATGTTCGCCCACTGTCTGCAACCTGGCTGGCCGAGCAGGAGGCGTCGGGCCTGACTGATGGTCTCCGGCATCTTGCCGCCGCCTACGCCCGCTGGATAGACGAGAAAGAAGCGGAACTGCTCTGCCTGCCCCATATCTTCAGGGCACAGGGACGTCTTCATCTCGATCAGTGCAGGATGGCACTTGATCGGATGCACGGCGGAATAAGGCTGCTCGATGACGATATCAACGTGCAGCTGGCTTTTCGCCTCGCCAATCGCGCGATGCAATTGCAGAAAAAATGGAAGGATGGCGAGGAGCTTATCTGGCGACCGTTTCAGCTCGCATTCTGTCTTCTGGCACTAAGGTCTACCTCAGAGCCGGAAGATCCGGATCGCGACACCATGGACCTGATCTGGTTCCCGACAGGCGGTGGCAAAACCGAAGCATATCTTCTGCTCACGGCATTTACGATCATACTTCGGAGGCTGCGCAACGAGCCGTCCGCCTCTGCCGGCGTGACAGTGATGATGCGCTACACCCTGCGGCTGCTTACAGTGCAACAATACGAGCGGGCAGCAGCGCTAATATGCGCGTGTGAGGTAGTCCGCGTGGCGGCAGAGAAACACTGTGATCCAATCGCGGCAGCGAAACTTGTTGCCGGACCACCTATTTCCCTGGGGCTCTGGGTCGGTGAGCCATCGTCCCCCAATCACGTCGTCGATGCAATCGAAGCACTGAAGACAGGCGCTGCCAGCACGCCTGCGCAGGTTCGGGATTGCCCAGGCTGCCACGGTCCGCTGCATTGGGGACGAGCGCCCCACCTTCATCAGATCTGGGCCAGATGCAAAAGCGATGGCTGTGAGATCGCGGCCGCGGGAGATCACCTTCCGATCTGGACCGTCGACGAGGATGTCTACCGCGAGATGCCCTCGCTGTTGATCGGGACCGCTGACAAGTTTGCGCAGATTGTTCGAAACAGTAATACCGGCCGCCTGTTTGGTCTTGGAACGCCAAACCGCAGGCCCGACCTGATCATCCAGGACGAGCTCCATCTCATCTCCGGGCCACTTGGAACGATGGCAGGCATCTACGAAATTGCCATCGACGCCCTTTGCACTTCGGCCGGGAAACGACCCAAGGTGATCGGCTCGACAGCGACTATTCGGCGCGCCGAAGATCAGATCCGCGCGCTTTTTGATCGTGACACTTTCCAGTTTCCACCCCCCGGTCTTGATCACAGGGATTCAGGTTTTGCGGTTGCCGCAGATCCGGACACCGTTCCTGGCAGGTTATATGCCGGCGTCACTACGGCAGGACGATCGGCTAAGTTCACCTTGCAGGCAGTCACGGCCTCACTGTTACAATCCAGCGCAGCTGATGGTCTGTCCAATGATGCGCGCGACAAATACTGGACACTCGTCACATATTTCAATTCGCTTCGCGAACTGGGCGGTGCACTTGTTCTGATGCAGGACGATACCGCAAAATCGGTCGAAGATTATGCAAGACGGAGGGAGAGAGAAGTCCCACGCGCGGTCTCTGCTGTTACCGAACTGACAAGCCGGGTTGAGTCCTCACGCATTCCGGAAATTCTGAAGCAACTGGAGCGCCGGGCAGGCGACCCGGAGGCCATCGATGTTGTGCTCGCCTCCAACATGATCTCCGTCGGGGTCGATGTTTCGCGGCTCGGTGTCATGGTCGTCAACGGGCAGCCTAAGGGGATTGCCGAGTACATACAGTCAACCAGTCGCGTCGGGCGCTCCAAAGTGCCAGGACTCGTCGTTGGGGTATATAATGCCAATAAGGCACGGGATCGCAGTCACTTCGAAACCTTCAGGACATGGCACCAGACACTCTATCGCGAGGTGGAAGCGACGAGCGTAACCCCGTTTGCAGCGCGCGCACGTGACAGGGCTCTCCATGCGCCGCTCGTCGCCATCGCACGGCATCATGTGAAAAGCCTTCTCAATGAGCCGATCGATGCAGCCAGTGCTTCCGAAGCGCTCGATCGCATCGCAAGTTACATTGCAAGGCGGGCAGAGAGTATTGACAGCGAGGAGGCGGCTGCAGTCCAAACCTATCTCGAGCAACGTGTGCGGGAGTGGATCAGTCGCGGTACGCTGCCTTACTACTGGTCTGATTTTAAGGACGGCAGTCTTCTGGTTTCGGCTGAAACGGCCGCCGAACGGACAGCTTCAGGCAAGCGCAAGAGCAAAGCCTGGCCTACGCCGAACTCGTTGAGAAGTGTCGAGGCATCCGTCGACTTCATTTTGCGCAATCGGCTGGGAGACGCCTGATGGCCCGTGATAAGCTCGGGAAGATCCGCCGCAGCCAGGTCGTATCGACCTATGGCCCGGGGGCAATTATCGATTTCCGTGCCGGAGGCCACGGGGGTGCGCCGATCTCTGTGGTTGCCGCAGGCCTGGACGAATGGGACAATCTCTCGCTCACACCCGGCCTCAATAACGACCAGTGTATCGAAGAGCCGCGTCTTCAGAAGCAGTTGAATGTCGCGGGCTTCAGGCTGCCGCCCGTCGGAAGCGAGATCACAGGCAAAAAACCGAACGAAAAGAAGCAGGGGCGACGCCTCTCGGGCATCCGCTTCCCCGCCTGGCTGCAATGCCCCCGTTGCGAGCTCCTGCAGCCAGCGCGTGAGTGGCGAGAAGAGCCCGGCGATCCGGCGCTGTATTGCGGCTCGTGTTCATCGAGGTCAGAATCCGGTCGTCCTGTTCACGTCGTTCCGGTCAGGTTCGTACTTGCCTGCGAATCAGGCCATCTGGACGAATTTCCCTGGCATGCATGGGTCCAGCACAACGCCGGTTGTGGACGTAAAAAGCCGTTGAAGCTTCAGAGCAACGGGGCCGGCCTTAGGGGGCTCATCGTTTCCTGCACCGGATGCGGCGCTTCCAAATCCATGGACGGCGCTTTCTCCTCTGCCTCCATGAAACGTCTGAAGGTTACCTGCTCAGGAAAACGACCCTGGTTACCCGGCCCGCCCGAAACCTGCCAACAGTCGAACCCACCTGTTGTTGTTCAACGGGGCGCATCCAACCTCTATTTTCCGGCCATTGCATCGGCGATCTCAATACCGCCCTGGAATGATGAATTTCAGACGTCACTCGGTCACCATTGGCATGCGCTTGTTTCAGCGACGACGCCCGAGAACGTGAATTTGATCATCGAGCTTGTTGTATATCCGGTCTGGGATGGCGAACCGATGTCGCTCGAACATATGAAAGCGCGGATTTGGGAACGCCTTGAACTGCTTAGGGCGCCCGACCGTCAGGATATTCGCAGCGAGGAATACCGCCAGCTTGCGATGGGCGAAGCAACTCGCGGAGAGGAGGCTGAATTCTCGATCAGGCCGGAAATCGTACCCACCAGTCTTTCCGGTGTACTGGATCGGATCGTGCGTGTTGTGCGACTTCGCGAGGTGCGCGCCTGCTATGGCTTCACGCGGATCTATCCGCCCTCTGGCGAATTTGGCACTGACAGCGGCTGCGCTCCGTTGAGCGCCGCCGCCAAAAAGTGGCTGCCCGCTATCGAGGTCCGCGGTGAAGGCATTTTTCTTACCCTGAACGAGAAGATGCTGCGGGAATGGGAACGGGAGGATGGGCCGGCCGCCGCGCGGGCAGCGATCGTAAACGCGCAGTGGCGGCAAGCATGGAAGGAGCGCATGGGCGACGAGGCCGAACCTCCGTCAGTAATCCAGCCGCGTCTCATGCTCATTCACAGTTTCTCACACGCACTGATGCGTCAGCTCTCACTCGAATGCGGCTATTCGACTTCGTCTCTGCGAGAGAGATTATATGCGGACACGACGCTGCCGGGCATGTGCGGAGTGCTGATCTACACATCGACTGCTGACGCTGACGGAACCCTTGGCGGGCTTGTCAGACAGGGGAAGCCGCAGCGCATGGAACGGCTCGTGATTGATGCCATCCGGTCAATGGAATGGTGCTCTTCGGATCCGTTGTGCGTGAAGGGGTTCAGTTCGCTCTCTGAGGGCAGCAATCTGGCCGCTTGTCATTCCTGTATTCTGGCACCCGAAACTGCCTGCGAGCATTTTAATCGGTTTCTTGATCGTGCGATGCTGGTGGGAACGCCTGATGACCCACAGCTTGGTTTCTTTTCGAGCCTTCTTACACGAGGTGACAGCTGACGCATGGCCAGGATGTATCCGCAGCCGCTTCCGGCGGATGTACTTGATAACCCGTATCGAGAAGCGGAGATCGAAGTCTATGAACGCCTTCGAACTCAGTTGCCTGACGACTATGTCTGTTACTACTCGCGTCCCTGGCTTGGGCTCCATCCGAATGGCGAAGAGAAGGATGGAGAGGCTGATTTTGTCGTTGCGCACCCGGCCCGCGGATTCCTGACGATCGAGGTTAAGGGCGGCACGGTTCGGCGCGAAGAGGTCACCGAACGCTGGACGTCAACGAACCGTCTTCGCATTACCAACGTGATAAAAGATCCGGTCAGGCAGGCACGCGAAAGCAAGTACGAACTGCTGAAGAAGTTCAAGCAGCAACCGGGCTGGAACAAGCGGTTCGTAACTGCACGCTATGGCGTGATCCTGACCGACAGCGCAAAGCCGGATAGCGATCTGGGGCCGGGAATGCCGCTGCGGCTCTTTCTTTTTGGTGAGCAGCTCAAATATCTCCGCGAATGGGTAGATGCCCGATTGGCTGCACCTGGTGACGCAAGCGATACGCCCGGTCTGGGGCTTGGCGAAGACGGCATGCGTGCACTTCATGAAATGCTTGCAGGACGCATTGAGCTCCGGCCGAGCCTGGCCCGGGGTTTCCGTAACGATCACCGACAGATTGAGCGCCTGACAGCAGACCAGGTCGACATTCTCGACATGTTTGATGGCACCAATCGCATGGCAATCGCAGGCGGCGCCGGGACAGGTAAGACGATACTGGCCATGGAGAAGGCCGCCCGGCTGTCAGAAGCCGGACACCGGACACTGCTGACCTGCTACAATGCCCCGCTGGGGCGTTATCTCGAACGCATCACTGCAGAAGTTCCCTTGCTTCAGACTGGTAGCTTCCACGCATTCTGCGACCGTTTAAGGCGCGAGGCAGGAATTGCCATCTCCGGAGAGGGCCAGCATTTTCTGGATCAGCTGCCAGCCGCACTGGAGGCGGCAGTCGCCAAACGCCCTGAGCTGCGCTTCGACGCGATAATTGTCGACGAGGGACAGGATTTCAAAGAAGAGTGGATTGAACTTCTCGAGCGGTGCCTCAACAATCCCGAAACAGGCTGCTTTTACGTATTCTATGACGACAACCAGCGACTCTATGACCGGCGCGGCCGCGCCATCGCAGGTATTCCCACAAGCCCGTTGCACCTCATACGGAATTTCCGGAACACGCGCTCCATACATGGCGTCGCAAAGAACTGGTACGCGGGAAGGATGACACGGGCGATAGGTCCGGAGGGGACGCCGGTTGAATGGATAGCCACGGATAAGGGCAAAGGTGGTGCCACCGCTCTGGAGGAACTGCTTCAAAATCTGCTGAACAGACATGGACTGGCGCCGGGTTCCATCGCCGTCCTGACAGCAGAATCAACGCGCGGTCATCCGATAATTCATGGCGGAAGGATCGCCGGAATTGAGGTGACTGACGCGAACGAGCCGCATAGTGACCGTCTGATTTTTGACACAGTGCGACGGTTCAAAGGCCTGGAGCGTCCAGCCATAATTCTCATCGACGCAGATGAACTTATTGATGCTGAACTGACCTACGTCGGGCTTAGTCGTGCCAGCATTTACCTGGCTGTGCTGGGACCATCTTCAGATCTGTTGCGGCTTCGCGCCGAACGCTGAGCAGGACAGGACGCAACAAAATATGCAATTCAGTCGGCGTTCGGAGCACCGGTAACGCCGGACATAGGCGGCGATGCCGGCTCCAGACCAATTCGTAAAGCTCGTCTCGCGAGAGCTGAATGTTTCGGATGGCGTCAGTCCTATTCCCGATCATGCCGACCACTCCTGGACCGGAAGCTATAAGATGTCAGTCGCTTTACCTTTGCGTTGACCAGATCTGATCGGCCGCAGAGGCCTCATTTCCGGAGCGATAGGAGCAAGACCCCCAGGCTGCGCTTGCATTTCACGTCTCCCGATATAGTCTGTTCGGGTGGTGCTTTGGGCGCCACCGAGGCGTGAGAACCTCGCTTGGGAGAATCGACGCCATGGCATCCGGCCGGGTGGCCGATGCGTATGTCCAGGCCGCTTGCGGCTAAAGGCGTCGGCGCATGTCTCAAGCATGTTCTCAACACCCGGCTCCCGCCGGCTCCGCTTCGAACCTTCGAACGGGGCAGGCATGGGCGACAGGCTGACCACTTTCCAGCACACTTCTTTGCCCGACCATGCCGCAAGGGATGCCGGCGCATGCGCCTGATCCCGGATGAGATGGAGGCGCTGCTGACACCGCGCCTTGCCGAAGGGGACCCGATCCCGCCCGATGACCGCCTGGCTGCCGGGTCGGTGCTGGCACTCGAAGACCTGTACCACTCGCAAAAGCCGCGGCTGCTGCGCTATTTTACGCGCCGGACTGACGGGCAGGAGGCGGGCGACCTTCTGCAGGAGAGCTTCTCGCGTCTTGCAGGAACGGCAGCGGAGCCGGGCAAAGTGATCGAGGAACCGGAAGCCTATCTGAACCGGATCGCGACAAACCTGCTCCGCAACCGCGCAAAGTCCGCCCTGCAACGCTCGCTCGGTCATCATATTCCCGTCGAAGAAGCAAATCTCAGAGCCCCTGACCTGGTGGCAGCTCTTGAAGCCCGGGATCTGCTCAACCGCATCCAGTCGGCGCTCCTGAAGCTGAGCCCCAGGACACGCGACATTTTTCTGGCGCACAGGGTGGATGGTCTCAGCTACAGGGAGATCGCGACCAGCATGGGGCTGAGCGTCAAGGGCGTCGAGTGGCACATGACGAAGGCAATAGCCCATGTCGATCGCGTGATGAGGCGGCGCTGATGGCGCCATCCGGGGCAGGGCGCCGCACGGATGAAGCGGTGCGGCAGGAGGCAATTGCCTGGCTTGCCCGACTCCGCGCGCCTGATGGTGGCACCGACCACCAGGCCTTTGAGGACTGGTATGCTGCAGATCCGCGGCATGCCGACATCTATGACGACGTCCTTAAGAACTGGGAGGCGATGGCGGTCGCTGGCGAGACGCCGGCAGCGCAGGCTCGTCAAAAGCCGTCCCGTCCCCCGTCATCCCGGCTGATAGCGTGGACCGCGGTGGCAGCTGCAGTGGCGGCCGCGCTGCTTCTCGTACCGGGAAGTCCCCTGAACCTGTCAGGACCTTCGAGTTCCGAAGCGCAGACATTGCTTGCAAGCCATGTCGGCGAAATCCGCAACGTCGACCTGCCTGACGGGTCTCAGGTCACGCTCGATACCGACAGCCGGCTGACCATCCTCTATACGGACAGCGAGCGGCGGCTTCGCCTCGAGAGCGGACGCGCCCGTTTCCGCGTGGTACATGGCGACTCGCGCGCGTTTCTCGTCGAGGCCGGCTCGACCGAGGTGATCGCGCACGGCACCGTTTTCGACGTGGATGTCGCGGGTAGTAAGGTTGCTGTCTCGCTGCTTGAAGGGTCAGTCGAAGTCCGGCCACAGTCGGCAGCTGTGGCATCGAGACCTTCTGCATCCACGGTCCTCAAGCCGGGTCAGCATCTTTTGGTCGCGCAAGGCCAGGTGCCGCAGCCGCTGAAGACGGAGGAGCCGCGCTGGACTTCAGGCATGCTGTCCTTCGAGGATGCCGAACTGAGTGACGTGGTCTCAGCCGCCAACCGCTATAGCGAGGTGAAGATCCTGATTTCCGATCCTGCGATCGGCCGGCTGCGGTTCAGCGGTACCTTCGACCCGCGCGAACCCGACGATTTGGCGCAGTCGCTGGCCCGCATCTTCAACCTCCGGCTGGATCGCGACTCTGACGGGATGATCTATCTCCAGCCATCGGCAGCCACGGAAAAATAGTCCCAGGGTAACGCCCGCCTCGATTGTCAAACCCTCCGAACGGCGCCGCAACGACGCGCCGGGAGGGAGATGACAATGGTACTATTGCAAGGGGCGGTTCTGGCCGCCGCCATTTCTGTCACTCTGGCGCCGGCTGCAACCGCAGCGGCTGGTGAGATCAGCCAGGCACAGCGGCACAGCTATCAACTGCCGGCCCAGCCGCTGTCGGATTCGCTCCGCGCGGTCGCACTGACCTCCGGACGGAACATCGTGGCGCCTGCCGAATTGCTGCAAGGGCGTCAGGCGCCTGCCCTTCAGGGCGAGTATGCGCCCGAAGAGGCCGTGACGATCCTGCTACAGGGAAGCGGACTTGGCTATCGGGCCGTGGGCGGCGGGCTGGTGATCGAATCTCCGACGCCAGTCACTGTTCTCGAGGGCTCGGACATCATCGTGACCGGCAGCCGCATTCGCGGAGCGCCGATTTCGTCGCCTGTCATCCGCCTCGACCAGCAGGCCATGCGCGATGCCGGGCAGGCCGGGCTCGCCGAAGCGTTGAAAACCATTCCCCAGAACTTCGGCGGCGGGCAGAATCCCGGCGTCGGTTTCAACGTGCCCGCGACCAGCGGGGTCAATGTCGGCGGCGCCTCCACCATCAATCTTCGGGGCCTTGGAAGTGACGCCACCCTGACCCTGCTCAACGGCAACCGTCTCGCCTACAACGGCACGCGCCAGGGTATCGACGTGTCGTCTATTCCAATGGACATGGTCGACCGCGTCGAAGTGGTCGCCGACGGAGCCTCTGCGCTCTACGGGTCGGACGCCGTCGCAGGTGTTGCCAACATCATCCTGAAACGGGATTTTGACGGGCTGCAGCTGCGCGCCAATATCGGCGCTGCGACCGATGGCGGCTATCTCGATCAGCGCTACAGCGCCACCGCAGGCCAGCGCTGGTCGAGTGGCGGGGTGATTGCGGCTTACGAATATGCGCACAACACGCAGATCCTGTCGGATGACCGGTCGTTCACCGCGTCTCGACCCGGACTCACCCTCTATCCCGCATCCCGCCGGCATGCGGTTGCCCTGTCCGCCCATCAGGCCCTGACGGATCGTCTGGAATTCTCGGTCGACGGCATTTTCAACAAGCGGTGGAGCGTCTCGATGATACCGCTCAATGCCGCAGGCAACCTCAATGTCAGCCGCTACGAATATCATACCACCAGCGAGTCCCTCGCCATCGCCCCGCGGCTCCGGCTTGATATCGGCGAGAGCTGGCGGGTTTCGCTCTCCGGCGTCTACGGGGAAGAGACCGTCAACCTGGCGCGCTATACCTATACCAACAACGTGCAAACCGGGATCGTGCCGGTCTGCTATTGCAACAACGGGCGCTCCGTCGAACTATCCGCCGACGGAAACATCTTCAGCCTGCCTGGCGGGCCTGCAAAGCTGGCGGTCGGGGCGGGCTATCGCGACAATGTCTTTGTCGCCGACAGCGGCCCGGGCGACCCGGGCAACGTTCAGGCCTCGCAGGACAGCTATTATCTCTACGGCGAGATCAGCCTGCCCCTCGTTTCCCCGGAACAAGCGATCGGCGGTGTTCATCGCCTGAATCTGTCGGGTGCGCTGCGACACGAGCGTTATCCCGGAATTGACTCGGTGGTGACCCCGAAGCTCGGGATCATTTACGCGCCGGTCGCGGATGTGGCGTTGAAGGGCAGCTGGGGGCGTTCCTTCCGCGCCCCCACACTCTTCCAGCAATATCAGGTGCTGTCCGCCATTCTATATCCGGCCACCAGTCTTGGTGGAACGGGCTATCCGGCCGGGTCGACGGCGCTTGCCCTCACCGGCGGCAATCCGGACCTGAAGCCCGAACATGCCGAAACCTGGATGGCGACCTTCGAATATGCGCCGGCCTCAGTTCCCGGGCTCAGTGCCCAGTTTGGCTACTTCTCGGTCCGCTACAAGGACCGGATCGTCCAGCCGATTTCCTATTTCTCCCAGGCGCTGAGCGACCCGCTCTACGCCCCGCAGGTACAGCGGTCGCCCGACGCTGCGGCTGTTGCAGCAGCCGTTGCAAGTGCCGCCCAGTTCTTCAACGCGACCGGTCGCCCGCTCGACTCGGCAACGGTCGTCGCGATCGTCGACGGGGCAAATGTGAATGCCGGCCGGCAGACCGTCCAGGGGCTGGACATGCTGATCAACTACAGCACGGACCTTGGCAATGATCGGGGTTCGCTCGCCGCAATGGTGAACGCGAGCTATCTCACCAGCGACCAGCAGACGTCGGCCGATGCCCGGGTCGTCCAGAAAGCCGGGACACTCTTCAACCCGCCACACTGGCGCGCGAGAGGCGGGCTGACCTGGAGCCGGAGCGAGCTCACGCTCAACAGCACCTTCAGCCTGATTGGCGGCGTTATCGATGCGCGGACCGCTGCGCCCGTGCCGGTCTCCGGAATGACGACACTGGACCTGACAGCCCGATATCGCTTTGCACCCGATAAAGGGGCACTCGCAGGTCTGGAACTCAGCCTCTCGGCCTGGAACATCTTCAACGACAAGCCCGGTACAATCGCAACCTCGCTTCCCTATGACGCGGGCTTTGATTCCACGAACTATTCGGCCGTGGGGCGCCTCATCAGCTTCGGGATCTCGAAATCATGGTGAGCCCGGGCCGTAGACAGCGGGCAACCCTGAAAAAGGGCTGCCTGCTGCTCGCGGGCGGGCTTCTTGCCCTGGTATCGCACCGGGTACATGCCGGCTGCGCCGATATCCTGCCCGCATCCGGTCCGCCTCCTGCCGGTGCAGCCCGGGACGTCAAACCGGATGACATCCTGCGATTGCGAGATATCGGTCAGCCGGATGGATCCATGTTCGGACAGCCAGGCTCGCTCGGGATCTCGCCCGACGGAAAGCATGCGGCCTTCATCCTGAGCCGCGCAGATCCGGCTTCGAACAGCTACTGCCGGGCTCTGATCGTCATCGACCTTGATCGTCCCGCAAATCCTCGCATTCTCGACCAGGGCGGCGAGCTGATCACCAGCATCGTGAACCTCCGTGGCATCCGATCGGACAGTGGCTTTCCGGCGCCTGTGACCCCGGCCTGGTCTCCGGACGGCAACCAGGTTGTCTGGCTGCGTCGCGACAATGGCATAACGCAGGTCTGGCGCGCCCGGGCGAATGGTACACGCGGGGAGGCGGTGACCCGCTCCGCCACCGATATCACCGATGTTGCGTGGAACGAGGATGGCTCGCGCATCCTCTTTCTCACCCAGCCCGACCTTGAAGCGGTCCGCCAGAAGATCGCCCTGGAAGGGCAGTCAGGCTGGCTGTACGACGACCGCTTCGCTCCAACCGATGGGCTTTTGCCGCAATTGCCCGGCCCGCTGCCCAACCAGTTGTTGTCAGCTGACCCCGCCACCGGGGCTGTCCGGGAACCTACCGACAGGGAGCGGAGGTACTGGAAGGCCCGCGACGAACTGCGGAATGCCGCGCTTCCGTCAGCGATCACCGCAACCGGTCGCAAAGCCTGGACCAGTCGCGCGGAGGGCGCCCTTTTCGGCGCACTCAGCCTGTCAGTGGATGGAAAAGACGGGCGTCCGATCCGGTGCGAAAATGAAGCCTGCAACGGCGGCTTCACGGGAGTTTGGTGGGATGAGACTGGCGAAGAGCTGCGCTTCCTGCGCCGGGAAGGCCAGGCAAACGGGGACCTCGGATTCTATCGATGGACGCCCGGTAAGGGTGATCCGGAGCGCCTCCGCCTGACCAGCGATGTCCTGCACGGCTGTGTTCCGGCGGCGCATGATCTGATCTGCACGTCAGAGAATCCCAATACGCCCAGACATCTGGTGCGGCTTGATCCGGCGACGGGACAAACCACCCCAGTCTTTGACCCCAATCCGGAATTCCGCGCCATCCGGCTGGGCGAGGTCCGGCGCCTGTTCTGGAAGAATGACCGCGGCCTCGAAGCCTGGGGCGACCTTGTGCTGCCGCCCGGATATGACGGGCGTAGCCGGCTGCCGCTCATTGTCGTGCAATACACCAGCCTCGGCTTCCTGCGCGGGGGCACCGGAGACGAATACCCGATCTTTCCGCTCGCCTCCGAAGGATTCGCGGTCCTCAGTCTGCAGCAGCCCGACCTGTTCGCGAAAACGCTTCCCGGTATCCGGACGGTTGAGCAGCTGATCGCGGCGGGCAACAAGGACTGGGCCGAGCGTCGCAGCCTGCTGTCCTCACTCGAAACGGGCGTCGACAAGGCCATTGCCGCAGGCGTCGCCGATCCGGCGCGAATAGGCCTGACCGGGCTCAGCAACGGGGCGACCACCGTTCGTTTTGCCCTCATCAATAGCGATCGCTTTGCAGCCGCGTCGATCAGCAGCTGCTGCCTCGATCCGCAATCAGTGGCGATCTACGCCGGTCCTGCCGTTGCCAGACAGATGCGTTCGGTAGGTTTTCCGGAGCACGGCGACGACGCGCCGGAATTCTGGCAACCCTTCTCGATGGCCCGCAATGCTGCGCGCATGACGCGGCCGCTTCTCATGCAACTTGCCGACAGTGAATCGCTCATTGCGCTCGAAACCTTCACCGCCCTGAAGGCGGCGGGCCAGCCCGTCGAAATGTTCGTTTTTCCCCGCGAACTCCATATCAAATGGCAACCCGTGCACCGGCGCGCCATTTATCAGCGCAACATCGACTGGTTCAGGTTCTGGTTGCAAAATCGCATCGATCCTGACCTGGCGAAATCAGACCAGTATCGACGATGGACCGCCATGATGGCGCGCGCAGAGCCTGCCCCGACCCCAAATCCATAATCCTGATGCAGAGCTGTTCCAAATTGGAACAATGTGTGGTAAATGTGCCTATATGGATAGATTGGAAGGCGGGAGATACTCATGGCTGCGTCCATTCCGCTTGTGTCAGTTGATCGCAAGGGTTTGACCGGCCCCGCGCTTCGGACGTTTTTCCGGATTGCCGAGGCCTGGAAGCTCAACGAGATGGAGCAGATGCGGCTGTTGGGTGTGGACAGTCGGTCGACGCTGCAAAACTGGAAGCGGGGCGCTGTATCCGCCATTCCCAAGGATGCCCTCGAGCGGATTTCCTACGTGCTGGGCATCTACAAGGGGCTGCAAATCCTCGTGCCACAAACGGCTGATGACTGGGTCCGCAAACCTAACATGGCAAAGCCGTTCGGGGGGCAAGCCGCGATCGAGCGCATGACGTCCGGGAATGTCGCTGATCTGTATGTCGTGCGGCAATATGTGGACGGGCAGCGCGGTTGAGCTTGTCTGCCCCTGTATCAACCATCAGCTGGGCTCCCTGCTTCCGGATCATTCCGAGCCGCTTTCCGCCGGTTGGTCTCTTTGATCGGGTCGCAGACCCGGCAGACCTGGAAGCCGTCTTCCAGATTGAAGCAATGACCAATGATCGTTTGCGTCAGGAGACCGGGGAGATATCACTTGTCCCGATGGAAGAGAGGGTGTCAGGGCCGGGCACGACGCCCGTCATGGCGGCGTTCACCCACCCCAACCCGGCAGGCGACCGCTTTACAGATGGGAGTTATGGCGCCTTCTATGCTGCCAGCACACTGGAAACAGCCATTGCGGAAACCAGCTATCACAGAGCGCTGTTTCTGAACGCAACCGGTGAGCCTGCCCAGGAAATTGATATGCGCGTCTATGCCGTCGATCTGGTGGCCGCACTCCATGATATTCGCGGGCTTCAGACCACGCACGCAGATCTCTACAACCCTGACAGCTATACGGCATCGCAAGCGTTTGCGCGCCTCCTGCGCGACGCAGGCTCCGATGGAATCCTGTATCAGAGCGTGAGGGATGTGAGCGGCGAATGTGCCGCCATTTTCCGACCCCGGCTCCTGTCAAACTGTCGACAGGAGCGCCACCTTTGCTACATCTGGGATGGCCACAGAGTCGCTACCGTGTACGAGAAAAAGCTTTTCTCAACAGAAGGATAGTCTGGGATTGCGGCTGTCAGCGGTCAGATGCATTCCATCCCGCCGCCCAGGCCTCAACATCCGCGAATTGCAGCACGCGTCGGAACAGATGACCATGGACGGGCCTCGGATCGTCAATCACCTCTAGGATTGCCGGCAGATCAACCAGTCCGCGTCGGACGAGTTCGCCATCTGAGAGAATCTCGCGCAGTTTCTTTCGGTTCGTATCGAAAATGCGCGCTGTGAAGGCATCTGGCGTCCCTTTTGACCGCCGCCATGCAACCTCTGCCGGAAGCGCGTCTGCGAACGCGTGTCTTGCGACTGCCCGGTTGTGACCTGCGTCGAACCACAGCCAGCTTGCGATCGACAGGCAGGCCTCGACCAGCGGCTGCGCCAGCAGCGGCGATACCATCGGCAACCTGTCCCGGAGTCGCCCGCCTTCCACGATGTCCTGCGCACAGGCCAGCAGCCGCAAATGCTGTGCGCTGCCCGGAAGCAGCTCCGCTGTACTCTCAAGCCAGGAGTGTGGTCTCGGCGGGAGAGCAGCCTCGACCGCATCCGGCGACAAGAGTGACGTATCCTGGGACAGGCGAAAGGCCGGCTTCGCGAACCAGGCCCGCCTGACCGCATCCATCATCACTGTCTGGCGGCTCTCCTGGGTAAGCTGGCTCAGATCCTGCACGGTTGAAAAGAAGCCGGCGCCGCCCGTCAGCAGCCGGTCTGCGGCAGGCGCGCCGGATCGGAGCGAGCAGAAGATATTGTCTCCGCCGCCACCGTTGAAGATCGCCGTCGCGCCTGCTTCTGCTGCCGCCAGATCACACAGGCGTCGCGACTCCTGGAAGAACATGCGCTCCATCGGGCGTGGCAGGCCTCGTGCATCCGACCGGCCAACATCAATCCCTGCAAGATCCCGCCAGCCCTCGATCAGCGGCATGCCGAGGGCCGCACAGACCTGCCGGGCGTAGCTGCGCTCGTCCCCCGTCGCATCACCGCTGACGAGCGTTATGCACGTGACCGGCACATCCTGACTTGCAAGGGCTGCAGCGAGCACGGAGGAATCAAGACCGCCCGACAGCATCAGCACTATGCCTGCCTCGCCTGACGCGAGCGAGGCAACACTGCTGCAAACAGTCTCCCTTACTATCCGGGCCGCCGCGACGGGGTCGCGCATCTGGTGATCGGGCCTTGCAAAGGCGGTCGGCGACCAGACATCTTGAATGGCCAGCCCTTCCTCTGACAGCAACAGTTGCTGCCCGCCTCGCAACTCCCGAAGGACCGAAAGACAAGTTGCCGGCCAGACGAGGTCGCGCACCATCAGATGGCGAAGGACTTCATCCCAATCGATGACGGGCCGCAGCAGACCGCAGGCCACGAGCAGGTCGACGTCAGAAGCGATGGCCACGCCACCTTCGAACGCCACCAGGTAACAGGGCAGTGCGCCGAGGGGCGCCCGAAGCACCGAAATCCTGTCGCCATCCTTCTGACGGAGAATGCAGACATAAGGGCCCCAATAGTCCTCACAGAGGGACTGGCCGGCACTCCTGACAATTCGGTCGCAGGCATGCCGTCCCGGTTGCGCTACTTCACGACCGCCGCGCTCGAACAGGCGGCCCAGAACAACCCCATGATCACCTATGCGGAGCGGCTTTTCCTCACTCGTGGCAAGATGCAGCAGATCGTTGCTGTCCGCGAGACGCAGGCCCTCGATGCCCGATACGCTCCGTGTGAGCTCCTGCCAGCGTTCGTCGGCGATGGATCCGGGTTGCCTCGCCAGCACAATGAAACGAACGGGCTTCATATGACGAGGATCGGCGTGAAATGCCGCACGCCGTCCGGACGGTCGTTCACGAGCGCGCTGCCGCACTGGACCCAGCTGTGCGCCGCAAACGGGTTCAGGCTGACCCCCACCACCAGATCGGCCGATATGCCGCACCGCGCGAGGCGGTGCGCGACGGCTATCGAGCGCGGCAGGCAGCGGTCATGTGATCGAACGATTGCTGACGACCAGTCGAACGCGGCCGCCACATCCGGCGCGGTTACATGTTCGGTAGAGAGCCCGGTCGCTGCCCGGGATTTTTGCTGCGCAAGTCGGCAAAGCACGGCATTGAGCGACAGCCATCGCAAAGCCAAACGTGTTGCCGCAAGATCTCTCAGGGCTGCCATTTTGAGACGCACAGGCGCTCCGGTCTCGATGCCATCGAGATGACTTTTGGCAGGTACTGCCACAGAGCGACAGGCCGCCGGGCGGCTGTCGTCAGATGTGGAAATGAGGAGGCCGCACTGCCTGAGTGACAGCAGAGCTTCATCCTGTTCGCCGGCCGCCGCCAGCCCGGCAGAGGCGCGAAATGCCGCTTCCGCGCGTTGGCTGAGACAGAAATAGCGATCAGCCTCAAGGTCGAGGAACATCAACCGGCCGGCAACCTCGCAATAGGAAACGCCGGGGCGCAACATAAGGCCCATCGCAAACTCCGGGGCTGTTGGCGCGCGGCACAGGGCCGCGCGCCGGTTGTCAGTCGTCCGAGAGGCCGCTGAGCGGGTTGCCCCTGATCTCGTCGGTCGGGAATTCCCCGACGCCGAGGGTTTCGGTGCTCGCCACGGCGAGCTCGATGATGTCGTCCTCGCGTTCCATAACGCACTCCTCAACAGTGCTGCGGGAATTCGCAGCTCCGGGAGTGTAGGAAGAGGCGAAATCTATCCGAACTTTATACGGATTCTGTACGCCGAATGTTTGCGGCCCCGGCTCGCCTAGTGGCCGGCGGGCGCCGCGCGATAGAGAGCGCGCACGATCTCGGCTGCCGCCCGGACGCGTCTGCGGTGATAGATCTGCAGCAACCGGCGCATCCGGTCACGGGTGCCTGAAAGTATCGCGTCCTCCAGTTCCGCGAGCTCCTCCTGAGCGTCGGTGAGCACCTTTGGCTCAACCAGTCGCACCGCATGTAGTCGTGCGTTCAGTCGTTCGACTGCACGCCAGTGTTCGCCGTTGCGGGAGCTTCTCGCGATCAGCAGGAAGAGATCGGCGATGCGGCTGGCAATCGACCCGCTGGCGACCTCGACAGAGCTGTATGGCTTCGTTGTATGGCTACCGTTGCGAAGCGCCAGTGTCAGGAGCTCCGACGCCCATTCATACCGATCCCGGAGCGCTGGCTCATCCAGCGGCGGCAGATGGAAGCCGCCGCCGGGACGGCTTTCCACCAGACCTTCACCGGTCAGGAGATGCAGGGCATCGCGGACCGGCGTGACGCTTGCCGCCAGCGTTGAGGCAAGGTGGGCCGGATCCAGCCGTTCGCCCGGTCGGAACTCGCGGTCCAGGATGCGGGCCTTCAGAACCTCGAATACCCGCTCCGCTGTATGCCCCGAATTCATGACGCCGGAAGCTGTCCCGCGACGAACGCATCGACCAGCGCCTTCTGATCAGGCCGCAGGGCGTCCATTGCACCCCGCGGCCGCTCAGGCTCGCCGGCGAGCAGGACCGAAGGACACTGACCTTCATAGTTGCCAAGATTGGGGCGGTGCTGACGATAGCCGACGAGCGCTGCGAGCTCGGGCGGGAACTTCCGCGCAACGTCCGGGGGATAGGCGAGCCATTGGTTCTCGTAGGGCTTGAGCCAGCCCAGAGCATATCCGATCACGATGCCGCGCCGCACCTCCTGCGTGAGGTTGGAGCCGGCCCCATGGAGGGCTGACCCCAGGAATATAAGCGCGTCGCCCGGCTGCATCGCGGCCGCGACTGGCGCGTCCTCCGGCGATGGCAGCAGCGCCGCTTCGCCGTGCGAGCCCGGCCAGACCCGGGTCGCGCCATTCTCCGGCGTAAACTGCGTCAGCGGCCACATGACGTTGACAAGATACTCGATCTCGCCGACCGGGCCTCGCCACATGTCCTGATCGCGATGCGGGAGTTGCGCCGGAGCGCCCGGATGCACGGCAATTGCCTGTGTCGTGTTGAGCTGGATGCAGTCGCACCAGGGCGACAATATGCGCTCGACGATGCCCAGGATCAGACGGTGCTGCACCAGAGACGCCGCATGCGCCGAGCGCGCCAGCAACCTGCCGAAGCGGATGGTTGTGGTGCCGTAAAAGCCGCCCTCACCAAAGGGCGTCTCGCTGAAGGCAACCTCGAGGTCGCTGTCCAGCTCGCCGATGGTCTGAGCTGGCAGGGCGTTCGGAATGATGCAAAATCCGGTGCGCGAAAGTTCATTGGTGCGGGCCGCAATATCGGCCTCAAGATCAGCTGCGATCGTCATGGTTTTCCTTCCCGTGAGTTCAGGCGGCAAGCCGGATCTGCGCCAGTTGCGGATCGGCAAGGATCCCGGCGGCTGCCAGCAGCGCCGGTGTCTCGCCGGAAATCTCGATCCTGAGGGCGCCGAGCATTTCGCCGCCGATCTGGCGTGGCAGGCCGAGCGGCTGGCAGCGCCAGCCAAAGGCAAGGATCTGCTGCATCCAGCCGACCTCTGCGATTGCGGTGTAAAGTGAGATGCCATTTGCGAGCGCATGGTCGGCGATCGCGCCCACCAGCGTGTTGCGCACGGACCGGCGCTGGCGCGCCGTCAACCGTCGATCGAGGCAGAAGCGGGTGATTTCGCGGATTGCCGGTCCGCGCGGCGGCGCTCCGTCGCACAGCGCGCCGTAGAAGCTGTCGAGAATATGCGGCCGGACCGTCGGCAACAGCCGGGTGGAGCCCAGGTGTGTGCCTTCATGGTCGGCCAGCACCAGGTAGGTCGCGTGCGCATCGTCGAACTGGTCGACCTCGTAGGTGCCATCGATCACCGGCACATCCCATTTCAGGAGATCGACGAACACCGACTTGCGCGCGGCAAACATGGAGCGAAGGACGTGATCCTCGTTCGGTGGGGCAGACGTTCGCAGGATATGAAGCATGTCGGACTTTCCCTGGCTTTGACGCGCCAAGGATCAGTCGGGGAGCCCGTCCGCCGCCATCCCGGAAAAGGGGGATATCAGCGCCGGAAGATGTCGGTGAGGGTAAGCGTTCCGTCGAACAGCGTCTGGACCAACAGTAATGTGCGCTTGTTTACCCCGTAGCGTCCGCAGGCCTGCCTGACATGCTGGGCCACCGTCTCCTCGCTGACTCCGAGAATGCGGGCGATCTCCCAGTCACCCTTGCCACGCGCTACCCAAAGCGTGCAGTCGCGCTGCCTGTCCGTCAGCTGCGCCGCATCGACAGTGGTGCGGTAGCCGCGCCCGCTCCAAAGACGTCGCGCTGCCTCGAAAGCGAAATTGCCCGCCAGCTGAGCGATCGGGAAGATGTGCGCAGGGGTCGCGCGACCGGCATCACTGGCAAAGGAGCAGGAGCCGCGGGCTTCACCCGGCACATGCGCGGGCACGGTAAAGCCATTACCTATCCCCTGTTCCTGCCCAAGTGCCAGGATGGCGCGATCCGCCGGCGTCAGCGCGATCATCGCCGGGATCCGGGTCCAGCAGAAGCCGACGCTGGTCACATGACTCGCCCGGTGGACGGGATCACTGACCCCAAGCCCGTGGCGATCATAATAGTCCCGCCAGCGTTCGGGATAGTTGTGAAGGCGGGCAGCTTTGTCCGGGGCAGCCGCGAAATCCACATGATGGCTGAGCGCAAAATACTGGAACCCAAGCTCCCGCGTAACCGCCACCATGGCGGTCTCGAGATCCTGTTCTGTCTCCACCTGCTGGGCAATGCTGATGAGCTGCATCACCACGGCCGGAATAGGCATCCGGTTACCTTGCTACCGCCGGAGGCGTCTCAAGCCGCCAAACGCCCGACGATGGCCCTTTCCCCTCAATACAGGCCGGACAGCGAATTCTCAGGTCGCCGACCGGCGGTTCTGACCACGCACATGGCGTATCATGACAATTGTCCTAGCGAAAGTGGCAGGCCAAGAGCGTCAACAGTTGGTAACGTTTCGCACTCCGCCTCTGCAGTCAGGCGCCTGTTTCCCCCGTCCGGGATATTGCAGTCGTGACGCCGGAAGGCCGACCGCCCCTGCTCTGCTGGCGGGATGCTGCCCCGTACGCCCGTATGCAGCGGATCGATCGCGCAGGCATCATGTGGGAGTGGCTGCGCCGGGACCCAAACTACGTTGCCTGGCACATACAGGCGAGCACTTCCACGCGCGGCGCCATCCCGGCACCTGTCGCATGGGGGCTTCTCTTTCGCGGAACATCCGGGCCTTGCTGCACCTGACGCCCGGATCCTCTGGAGCGCGGCTCTCGACCCCGGCACACTGACGATCACGGCCAGGCCCGCGGATCCGGGCGACCCGGACAGCCTGCTCCTCGCGCATATTGCGCCCTGGCTCACCTGCGTTGAAGGTGCAGACGGGTTCGAGCACGCAGTCCTCTCGGACGGATGGCATCATATCCGGCTGGATGTGACCGGTGGGCGACTGTCCGGGCAGCAGGCTGTTCATCTCCACTACCGGTTGCACGGGCTCTCCTCCGCCCGCAGCCGCATGCTGCCGCTCCGGCGCTTTCTCGGGCTTTGCCAGCATCGCCGCTTCGGTCCGTCGCTGTTCCCGCGCGAGCCACAAACACTCCGATGGCTCGAGATGCTGCGGGTCCATGACGCTGTGCAGGATGGTGCCAGTCACCGGGAGATCGCGGGCGCCCTGTTCGGAGAAGCGCGGGTCGACAGCGACTGGAACGGCAACTCTGACTCACTCCGCTCGCGCGTTCGGCGGCTGGCGAGAGATGCAAGAGCAATGGCCGCAGGTGGCTACCGAAATCTTTTGCGCCGGCGCTGATCGCCGGACTGGCGCCGATGCAGGGCGCATTCCGCTAACTCGCCGCTGCCATCTGAGGACGGATGCGGAAATGGCCGGGCCCGCCGCCCGGTCAACAGGCCGCCCGCTCCTTCGCTGGCGCTCCCGTGTTGCCTGTCCTGTTCGGCCTCTTCGGGCCCTCACTGACCGGCCGATCGATCCTGCCCGACCCCTTCTTCCGCATCCTCAAACGGCAGCGCGAAGGAAGACGCACATGTCCCGCACATTCGACAGAAAGCCCGACATCTACACCCGGGTCACGGCACAGATCATCGCCCTCCTGGAGGCCGGCACCCGCCCCTGGATCCAGCCATGGCAAACCACACATGCGGCAGGGCCGGTATCGCGCCCGCTTCGGTTCAACCTCGAGCCCTATTTCGGAATCAACATTCTCACGCTGTGGGGTTCCGCCATGAGCCAGGGGTTTGCAGCACCGGTCTGGATGACCTTCCGTCAGGCGCTCGAGCTCGGCGGTCATGTCCGCAAGGGCGAGACTGGCTCCCCGGTCGTCTACGCCAACAGCTGCATACGCACGGAAACTGATCCGGAAACCGGCGAGTCGGACGAGCACAGTATCCCGTTCCTGAAGGCCTACACGGTGTTCAACGTGGAACAGATCGAGGGTTTGCCGGACCGGTTTCTCGCACCTGTCCGGCCTGCAGCGAACCCCGACACACGCATCGGCACTGCTGACGCCTTCTTCGCCGCCACCGGCGCTGACATCCGCCACTGCGGCAGTTCGGCCTGCTACATTCCCGCACTCGATCGCATCCACATGCCGCAGTTCACGGACTTCCGGGATGCTGAAGGCTATTATGCGACACTGGCGCATGAGATGACCCACTGGACCGGACATTCCGCCCGGCTGGAACGGAGCTTCGGCCGCGAACGGTTCGGCGACGCAGGCTATGCCATGGAGGAGCTGGTCGCTGAACTGGGGGCAGCGTTCCTCTGCGCCGATCTGGAGCTGACGCTCACGGTTCGCGACGATCATGCAAGCTATATCGCAAGCTGGCTGAAGGTCCTGAAGGGCGATACCAACGCGGTGTTTACCGCTGCGGCCCAAGCGCAACGCGCTGCGGACTGGCTGCACCGGCTTCAGCCGGGCTGAGTGGCTGCGATCACAGACACTGGCACGGATGAATCTGGCCGATTGTCTATCGCACCGTGAGTTGGCGGCAAAATTCGCGGCATCGTTTTCGCGCCGCGTACGGGTTTGCGGCACAAATTCACGCTGTTACGCAACGACTGAGCCGGCATGAGAAGCGGCAATTCTGGGTCCGCTCCTGTCTGGCGGGAGCCCTTGCCAGCCAGTCTAACATACCGTCCACGCAGGCGACGGATGCTCCGGAACAGTCAGGCCAGTCGCATCGGCCAGTTGGTCCGCCGAACATGACCCCCGGTCAGGTCTTCAGGCAGTTGGCGCAAATTCCTGTGCCTTGATCGGGCCGGCCGATCCCGACTATTCACTAAAAGAGAGCGGTCCGGCCGCTGGATATGCGGCCTGTCCGTCATGCCACAATAGCTGCATCGCGCTGGGGATCGGCCATTTCTGGCTGTCCAGCCTCCTGCGTTACAGGGATTCTCTCTCACCTTATCATGTGCCCGCGATCATCTGCCCGACACCTGCAGCCCACAGGCTCGTTCCCCATGAGGTAAGCCGCCCTTCAGACTTCACCGGCCCTGGCATCGGGCGCCACGGCCTTCAATGGCCCGCCCGCACCACCCCTTCGGGCCGGGTTGGCCATGAAGCCCGTGAGCTCTGGCCCGATGCCCGTTCGCCGCTCGTCCTTCGGGACGGACAACCTCTTGAGATGGAGCGAACAATGGGACTCGATATGTTTGCAATGACGATTGACCGCGTGCCTGAGGGGCCGGTGGATTTTGAAGCGCGCGATGCAGCCGAACTGCATTACTGGCGCAAACATCCGAACCTCCACGGCTGGATGCAGGGCCTCTACAGCGAGAAAGGCGGCACGCAGAACTTCAATTGCACGCCGGTTCTTCTGACTATCGCCGACCTCGACCGGCTCGAAGCCGATGTCCGGGCTGGCAATCTGCCACCGACCAGCGGTTTCTTTTTCGGCGAAACCGATGGCAGCGAAACCAACGATGATCTGGAGTTCATCGCCAAGGCGCGCGGGGCCATCGCGGACGGCAAGACCGTCTTCTACGACAGCTGGTGGTGAGAGCCGCCCGGGCGGGGAGCCTTCGGGCTCCCCGCTCTCAGTCGCTTCGCGCGATCCGGACTGAGGGTCGAGCCGTAGTTGTCACGCATATCGACTGCCCGGCCCGATGGCCTTGGAGGGCAATATTCGGGGCTGCCATTTCCTGAAGCGGCGGACCGCAATCGCGGCGGCCGGAGGAAAATGCGAAGAGGTCTGAAGGCGCGCGCTGCGCACCTCAGCTCAGGATGCGGTCGCCGAAATCTGAATCCATGGCTGACCCTCGTCGCTACGGAGCATGCCGCCGGTCGCTGAAACGAGGGATCGAAGCACGCCAAGATTGTCCGGGCTGTATTCGGCAGTGACAAGCGTGCCGGGGCCGGTGAAGACATGGGCATAGTCGTCCGCTGCCCAGGAATCGAGAAAGAGGTTAATTGCGCTCCAGGTCCCGTCGGCCTGCCGGAATTCCACAATTTTGTATTCCGGGCGCTGCATGTCGCGGACGGAAACGGCGGTCTTGCCGGCCGCCACCATGAGCTGCGCGACGTCATCCACCGTCAGATGGCCCGCAAGGATAGCCTGCGTTTCCTGGCTCATACACCTGCCCCCCATGCCACAGCACTTCGCGGCTGCCGGAGACCAAAACCGCCCGATGCAGGCAGATTTTCTGATCCCCGATATTCAAAATTCCGGACTGCATAAACTGCGGATTTCATAAAGTGAGTATCTTTCCGGTCGGCTGAAAAGTCAATAAAATGACGAAAATTCAGTCGATTATTGATCCGGAGCGGATATAGTCCATGCTGGTCTCCGGAGTGCCTGGCTCATGGTTTCGGCGCGATTAATTGCAGCCTCCGCACCGTTCCGGGAGGACGCCCTTCGGAGCCTGTCCTACCGTGTCCTTTCCGCACTCGACTCACATATAGCCCGGGCAGAACAGCCGGCGTATTGCGGCTGAGGACATGTCCCGTTGCGCCTGTGCAATCGCTCGCATTCCGGCGTCACTGACTGCCAGCGCTCTGCAAGTCGTCGTTCGCGTCCGCACGTCTATTTGCCGCAGTTCAGAAAATCGCGGTGCAGGTTCGGGAGGGAAACAGCTTTTCTTTCATGCCGACTACGGGAGGATCTCCGGGACAGGATGAGGTCAACTCCGCGTCGGCGCCCGACCGTTTCAGGGACTTCAGGGGCCGTGACCTGGACCGGTCGCAGTCCGCCCAAACCATCCCGCAGAACTGATTTCCCCGACCGCATGCGCGGTCTCCTCGCGCCCGGCTGCGCCTGCAAATCAGCCCCGCGCTCCGGTCCTCCGCTGCCGCTCCGGCCTGTCGGTTGCGCGAGCCGCTCACACCGGTCCTCCCGGTCAGCCCATCGACCCCGAACGGTTCGGGGCGACAGACAAGGAGACGACCAATGCCTGCAATCGGACATGTCAGCCGCGACGGCCAGGGCTTTAAGGGCCAGCTGAAAACCCTCTCGATCCGCACCGACATCGAGATCCTGCCCAACGCACGCAAGACCGGCGACACCCAGCCCGATTACCGCGTGACGGCGGGTGGCGTGGAGGTCGGAGCCGGCTGGCTTCGGAAGGGCGAAACCAGCGGCCGGGACTATGTCTCGCTGTCGCTGGCGGCCCCCGAGTTCGGCCCCCGTCGCCTCTACGCCAACCTCGGCCGGGCCGCCGGACAGGATGAAGACAGCTTCGCCATCATCTGGAATCCGGCCGACTAAAGGTCTGGCCCCGCGCTTCGATCCGGGCGCGGGGCTTTTCCTTTTTGCTCGCCCGGTGAAGGGGTGGTCGCATTCCCGTGCATGAAGATCCGACCCTGCAATTGAGGTCCACGGACGTCCAGGCCTGACCCCGCGTGGCGCGCCTCACGCGCCACAGAACGGGGAGCTGACCGATGACCGACACCGCCTCGCGCGCCCAGGCTGCGCGAAAGACCTGTCCCTTCCTCAACGCCAAACAGACCGCCTTTCATCTGGGTCTTGCCTGCTCGACGCTGAAGCGAATGCGGCAGACCGGCACCGGTCCGAAATGCCGGATGCATGGCCGGATGTGCCGCTACCATATCGACGACATCGAGGCCTGGTCGGCCGCGAGAGCGCGGGGAGGCGAGGATGCGTAAGGCCCGTCCGCTGCCTGTGTGCGACCATGTTTTGTCACCGGTATCGCAGCCGGAAGCCCGCCGCGCGAACTGGTGGCCAGCCATCCTCATGGCCATCGGGCTCGCCGGTCTCGCAGTCCCGGCAGCCTCCCCGCCGACCCCGCGTCTGATCTGGAATGCCAGCGCCAGTGCACCGGTCGGGCTCTATGCGGTGTCGCCGCCAGCCCGGCTTCGGCGCGGCGACATGGCGTTCGCCTTTGCGCCGCCGCCGGCCCGCGAACTGGCCGCTAGTCGTCACTATCTGCCGCGCAATGTGCCGCTGCTGAAGCGGGTGGCGGCGATGGAGGGCGATGAGATTTGCGCCCGTGATCTCGGCGTCAGCATCAATGGCAGACCGGTCGCTGTCCGCCGCGAAACGGACCGGCTCGGGCGCCCGCTTCCGGCCTGGCAGGGCTGTGTCAGGCTCGGCCGGAACGACCTGTTCCTGCTCATGACCGACAGTCCGGATTCGTTCGACGGACGCTATTTTGGGGTGAGCGAACGGCAGCAGATTGTCGGCCGGGCGACAGCGCTGTGGCTGCCCTGAAGCTCGCGTGCGCAGCCCTGCTGGCGCTGGTATCTCAGCTGGCCTTTGCCTGGTGCGGGCCCGTGGACCAGGTGTATCTGTGGCACCGCGAGATCGCTGACGCCTCCGCCCGCACCGGTGTTCCGGTCAGCTGGATTGAGAGGGTAGTGCGCGCGGAAAGCTGCGGCCGCACCCGTCTCAACGGGCAGCCGATTGTCAGTCCCGCGGGTGCGATGGGGCTGATGCAACTGATGCCGGAGACCTGGGGCGAGATGCGCACCCGATACGCGCTGGGGCCCGATCCCCATGCGCCGCGCGACAATATTCTGGCCGGCGCAGCCTATCTCCGACTGATGTATGAGCGGTTCGGATACCCCGGTCTCTATGCCGCCTACAATGCCGGACCGGGTCGCTATTCTGCGCATCTGAAGAGCGGAAAGCCGCTGCCTGCAGAGACCAGAATCTACCTGCAGCGAGTGGCGGGCGGGCATGTCGCTGCGAAGCCGATAGGGCGAAAGCCTGAAAAGCCGGCGCTGTTTGTGGTGCGCTTTCAGCAGCCGCCCGATGCCGCAGATAAGGTCGGTCAGCTTCCAGCTTCGCCTTCAGTCGACCCGATGTTCGCGGTTCGCAGACGCCCATGATGGGTATGCTGTGCGGCCTCTTCCAGGCTCGATATGCCGGACAGTCAGGCAGGCCGGTGAACTGGCTCCAGGGGGCAGCGCGAGCTGTCATCAAGGAGCGTCGGGGAGAGAACACAGAATCGCGGGGAGGTGAGGTCGGCGGAAGGCAAGATAAAGCTCCGGCACCACGCTGCCTCAAGCTGTTGTCTGCACATCTCTTTTTGGGTTCAGGGATGGCACTGGGTCATTCCGGGCAGTGCCGGTCGCGCCGTTTGCACTGCGATCTGAATTGTCTGGAGGGCACCCCCGCTCCGGTTGCACCGGCGAGGTGGCTTAAGGCGTTCCATTTCTCCGGGAGCTTGTCCCATGACCGATGACGAAAGCCTGACCCCACGTCTCGGGCGCCAGCGCCAGCAGCGGATCAGGCCTGCAAAGTGCTACCTTAGCCGGGTGCTTGCCGCCGCCAATCTGGCTCGAGGAGGAGCCGGAAAGGCAGCGCGAAAGAGCCGCTTCACCGGAAGCCGGATCGGTCGCGGCGCCGGGATCGGGCGCCTGCTTGCCAGCCGCGACGGATTTCGTGGCGTTGGGCGGCGCCGGGTGATCATCAAGGCCAGTATTGTCCGTCTCGCCGGCAAGGGGTCTTCGGCTGCTGCCGCGCACCTCCGATATCTGCAACGCGACGGCACGACGCGCGTGGGCGAGCGAGGTGCCCTCTACGGTCGCGACAGCGATGCGATTGACGGGCCCGCGTTCAACAGGCGGCTGGCCGGCGACCGTCACCAGTTCCGCTTCATCGTCTCGCCCGAGGATGGCCACCAATATGAGGATTTGAAGCCGCTCGCCCGGCGACTGATGGCGCGGATGGAGGAGGATCTCGGGACCGGGCTCGACTGGGTCGCGGTCGACCATTTCAACACGGCACATCCGCACACCCATATTGTCGTACGGGGCAAGGACGCGGCGGGCGCTGATCTGGTGATCGCGCGCGATTATCTGACGGTCGGTATTCGTGAGCGGGCTGCCGAACTTGTCGAACTCGATCTTGGCCCCCGCACGGACCGGGAAATCGCGCAGACGCTCCGCGCAGAAATTGGCCAGGAGCGCCTCACCTCTATCGACCGCATGCTGCTGAGATCGGCCGACATCAACCGGATCGTCAGCAGCGATCAGGCCAGGGCCGTCGACCAGTCGCTCCGTGCCGGGCGCCTCGGAAAGCTTGAGCGGATGGGACTTGCAACGCCGATTGGTGCAGGCCGGTTCCGGCTGGCGCCTGAACTTGCCGACACCCTGCAGCGCATGGGAGAGCGAGGCGACATCATCCGTACCATGCAGCGCGAGTTCTCAGGCCGGGACACGCCCCCTGCCGCCGCAGAGCAGGCCATCTACGATCCGGCGCTTCCCGAGGCGCGTTCGCTCGTCGGTCGGGTGGCGGAGCATGGCCTCGCTGACGAACATGCCGACCGCCATTATCTGATCGTCGATGCTGTCGACGGCCGCAGCCATTATGTCGCGATCGGCCGCGGCGAGGATATTGCGAGCGGTCTGGCGACGGGCGCCATTGTTCGGGTCGAGCCCGCGCGTGCCGAAGTCCGCGACGTCGACCGCACGATCGCCCGGATCGCTGCCGCCAATGACGGCCGCTACGATATCGAAGCGCATCTGTGCCAGGACCCTCGTGCAACCGAAGCGTTCGCCGAAGCGCATGTCCGGCGGCTGGAGGCGCTGCGGCGGAAAGCGGGTCTTGTCGAGCGGGACGCATCGGGAAGCTGGACCATTCCGGTCGATCATCTGGAGCGGGTTGAGGCCTTTGAGACGGCGCAACTGCGCGACCGACCGGTCTCGGTGGTCATCCTGTCTACGCAGCCACTCGAGAAACTGGTCCATACAGAAGCTGCCACCTGGATTGATCGGGAGCTGGTCTCTGGCTCGCCTGAGCCGCTTCGCGCAGCCGGGTTCGGGCGGGAGGTCGGTGCTGCGCAGGCGCAACGACGACAGTGGCTGGTGGCGCAGGGATATGCGGAAGACGGCGCCGATGGCCCGGCCTTTCCGCGCGGGATGCTGGCGGCCCTTCAGCGGAGAGAGCTGTTGCGCGTTGCGGCGCAGTTTTCGGCCGAGCTCAATCTGCCATTCGTTGAGATCGCAGATGGCGAGCCCGTGGAAGGGATCTGTCGTCGATCAGTCGAGATGGTGAGTGGCCGGTTCACACTGGTGGAAAGAGCTCGGGATTTTGCGCTCGTTCCCTGGCGGCCGGTGCTGGAGCGTCAGCTCGGAAAATCGGTTGCCGGCATTATGCGGGAGGACGGGATCAGCTGGTCGATCGGACGGCGACGGGAAGGGCCGTCAATCAGCTGACAGGCTGTGCCTCAGTTCCGCCGTCCGAGCCTGTCGCATACCACTTCCGTCGGCATCCGGATTCCTCCCTTCTACTGATGGCCGCGGCGCAAAGCGTCCGGCTTCAGAAATCTCCTGTGGATGACGTGGTGCCACCAGGAACAAAATACGAACAAAATTGCCTGCAGGGCTTGCCAACTGGGCTCCATAGCGACACCATGTCGAAAATCGTCCCAGGGGATATATGCTCAACGAACTTGCCGCTCTTCGCGTCCGTGCCGGGCTTTCTGTCGATGATCTCGCGCAGCTGACCGGTTACAGCGTGCGGCAGGTGCAGCGCTGGGAAGCGGGCGATGGAAAGCCGCGGGAAGCGGCAATCGGCCTGTTACGCTCCATGGCAGCCCACGCGCAGGGTGACGGTGGCGGCCGGTTCAACTTCATTGACCTGTTCGCCGGGATAGGTGGCATTCGCCGCGGCTTCGATGCGATCGGCGGGCACTGCGTGTTCACGTCCGAGTGGAACAAATATGCGCAGCAAACCTACGCCGCCAATTTCCGGGACAATCACCCCCCGCACGGCGACATCACGACGATCGGAACCGATGAGATCCCGGAGCACGATGTCCTGCTGGCGGGCTTTCCCTGTCAGCCCTTTTCGATTGCCGGCGTCTCCAAGAAGAACTCGCTCGGGCGCCTGCACGGCTTCCTGGATGAAACCCAGGGCACGCTGTTCTTCGATGTCGCACGCATCCTGAAGGCACGGCGTCCGGCGGCCTTCCTGCTGGAGAACGTCAAAAACCTCACCAGCCATGACAAGGGACGGACCTTTCAGGTGATCCTGAAAACCCTGACCGACGAGCTTGGCTACAAGGTCTGGCACAAGGTGATCGATGCCCAGCATTTTGTGCCGCAGCATCGCGAACGGATCGTTATTGTTGGCTTCCGCGAGGAGGTCCCGTTCAGCTGGGACGATCTGCAATTGCCGCCCAAAGGCAGCATCCGCCTGAAGACGATCCTTCACCCGGAGAATGGCTCCGAGAAAGCCGAAGCGCCCTACACGCTTGGCCCGGATGCCGCAGTGAATGGCAAATACACCCTCACTGACAAGCTCTGGCAGTATCTGCAGGGCTATGCCGACAAGCATAAGGCGGCTGGGAACGGCTTCGGCTTCGGCCTCGTGACTCCAAATGACGTCGCGCGCACGCTTTCTGCCCGCTACTACAAGGATGGATCAGAGATCCTCGTCAGCCAGGGTAAGCGAAACAACCCCCGCAGGCTCACGCCGCGCGAATGCGCGCGCCTCATGGGTTATGGCGATGATTTCCGCATCCCCGTGTCAGATACGCAGGCCTACAAGCAGTTCGGAAACTCGGTCGCCGTCCCGGTCTTCGAAGCGGTCGCCCGGATCATGCAGCCGCATATCCAGGCACTGACAGAGACGACGCGCCGGCGTGAAGCCGCCTGAGGTGTGGCGGACGTTCACGACGCAGCGACCCGCAGCCGGAATATGGCGGCTGTCAAAGGCCGGGATACCAGACCTGAACTGCTGATCCGCAAGGCTCTCCATGCGGCCGGGCTGCGCTACCGGCTGCATGCGAAGGGGCTCCCCGGAAAGCCCGACCTGGTCTTTCCCCAACACCGGGCGGTTGTCTTCGTTCACGGTTGCTTCTGGCATCGGCATGACTGCCATCTGTTCCGATGGCCGGCCACGCGGCAGGAGTTCTGGCGCGAAAAGATCGGCCGCAATGTCGTGAATGACGAAAGGGCGGCAAGAGCGCTGCTGGATGCGGGCTGGCGTGTTGCGACAGTCTGGGAATGTGCCCTGAAGGGCCGGACCAGACCCGACTTCGGGGATGCTATGCAGCGGCTGGCAGCCTGGATACAGACAGGCGAACAGTCAATCACGATCAGGGGCGGATAGTTGGTCGCGTCACTTGGACAGCTGCTGGATCAGATGCGCCATCACGGCGCCTCCCGAATCTATGCCAAGAAACTTGCCCCGAACGACAATTCCAAAAATCAGGTCTTCCTTGGCCGTGACTTTTCGGCACTCAACATCATCCCGCACGGCGAAATCTATACGGATGATACCGGCATCGCCGGCGCTGTCCGGGATCGGGCAAAGGCGCCTGTCAGGTTTAGCTGGATAGATGCAGACGGGCGGCACCTGGCCCCCAACACAGGCCTCATCCTCTACCCCAAATACCCCGAAGTTCGTTTATCGGGCTTCCTGCTCGGCAGCAGGGGTGCACCAAATGAGATCATGCGCGTCCGGGATGCAGGCCGGGTACTCATCCTGGGCATTACAGCGGAAGGCGAAGTACAGGGCTATGCGGCAGGGGCGGAGCATCCGGTTGCCCGGGAACTGAACGCCCGTGACTGGCCGACAATCGGCGTCTTCCTGGAACTGCCGCTGACGCTCGACCGTGCGGAGAGCCCCAGAGACCGACTGTTGAGCGAATTGCGCCGGATCTGTGGGTTGCAGTGGATCGCGTCGCAGAAGCTGGCGCGGGACGGAACGAAGGCACCCTATGCCGCGCGCAATGGGGGCGGCTACACGCTCGAAGCAGAGCTGGGCATCACGCCCAACGGCTATGCCGAGCCGGATTTTATGGGCTGGGAGGTGAAGCAGTATGGCGTCACTGACTTCATGGCCTTCCGGACGAAGTCGCCGGTGACCCTGATGACACCCGAGCCGACCGGCGGGATCTATCGCGACGAAGGCATCGCGGAGTTTCTGAAGTTGTTCGGCTATCCCGATCAGGCCGGGGTCCCGGACCGGTTCAATTTCGGCGGGCGCTATGATTGTCGGCGAGAAGCCAATCATCTGACCGGCCTGCGCATGGTGCTGACGGGTTATGACGAAGCTTCGGGCAAGATAACTGACCTGAATGGCGGCATGAGCCTCATCAATGCCAACGATGCTGTGGCAGCTTCATGGACGTTCAAAGGGCTGATGGCGCACTGGAACCGAAAACATGCGCAGGCTGCCTATGTCCCTTCGCTGTTCCGCACGCCGCCGCCCGAATACAGCTATGGCGCGCAGGTCCTGCTTTGCGAGCAGACTGACTTCCTCCTGTTTCTGAAGGCCTTTGCGTCAGGCACGGTCTACTATGATCCGGCGATCAAGGTGGAGAATGCCTCATCCCCGGCACCGCAGATCAAGCGGCGCAGTCAGTTTCGGGTCGCGCATGCAGATTTGACCGGGCTTTATGAGCGGCATGAATCTGTGCGTTTGTGAATGACGCTGCGGTAGGCCTGCTATCGCCAACAAGGCCGACGTTCGGCACCTCAAATCTACTCCTCGAATCCTTCCGTTGGTTCATTAACGGCTCTCAGGGCAGGCCGACCGACTGGCATTGGGACATACCCGTCGTTTAAGGGCTCGGCGAAGAAAGTCAGCCTCCAGCAGAAGCGGACGTTCGAATCTTTCTGATGTTGCCCCGAACCAGCGAACTTGGCCGATTGAAAACTTGGCCGCTTGTGAGCATTAATCGGGAAAACAGATATTTGATTTCGAACATTCCGCACGACGACAGCGGACCGTCCGGCGCTGTTTGCGATGACCGGCAACAATTTTCATTTGCTCGGGTCACCTTGTCCCGGCGCGTGGTGAGCAAATGTAGGACTATCTCATCGATCACAGCAACAAGCAAGCGCATCACAACAATAATGTCGAGTTCACCGAAGGTGATACAGCCAATATAGATCGCGTGGCGTACAAAATTCTACTTCCGCTTGCTCAACTAAGGTACGCGTATCATTGTACGTAGAGGCGTGCTGACGCGACTCGCGGACGGAGGCATATCGATGCCAATAAAAACCCCCGACCTCTGTCAAGCCCGTGTGGCTTTCACGACGCGGGAGGAAGGCCGCGTGGAGATCGCCAAATCCGATTCTTACAGCCAGAATCAGTCGCTGTTCGACAGGTCGGCGAAGACGATGACATTGGGTGCGGTCAGCGAAAAAGGCTATCTGGAGAATGCCGCCCGCCACGTGCACGGCTGGACACTGGACGAGGTCGCCTATCTCACTCGGGTGATCGCCGTGGCGAATCAACGCATGCAGGATCTGAAGCTCGCGGTCGAACTCCCCGAAACGATCGTGATCGTTAAGACCGACGGCTGGGAGGAAGGCGGCGCCAACGGTTATACGCGCGCCAACGCGATTTATCTCAATCGCAATTCTCTGTCCGAGAAGCTCCTGCTGCACGAGTTCTTCCATGTCATCTCGCGCTACAATGCGGCCAAGATCGATAAAATCTATGCGACGCTGGGTTTTCGTCGCTGCAACGAGGTCGCCTTCGACCTTGATACGAAGATCACCAATCCCGACGCACCCTTTCTGCGCCACTATATCTCGCTTCGCGTGAACGGCGAGCCGATCGAGGCGGTGCTGGCACTGGTTGCGACACGCGCTTACGCGGGGGGCGGCTTTTTCGGTTATGTCGGCAAGAAGATCGTCGCGGTCGAAGGTCCCGACGACGCTAAGGTGGTGCGCACGGTCGACGGCGCCCCGCTCATGTACGATCATCGCGTCGCAATCGATCTATACGACCAGATCGGGCGCAACACGGCTTACACGATTCATCAGGAAGAGGTGTCGGCGGATCATTTCGAGATGCTGATGAGTGGCGAAACGGGCGCCCGCCACCCCCATCTGGTTGAGGCGCTGCACCGCGCCCTTGCGTCCTGAAGCGGTTCGATGGCGATGGACGAACGCGAAGCATCCGCCCAGTCGCGGATCTGGAATTTCCTGAAGGAGGTCGAGCCGTCGCCCGTCCGGGCGGCCCGGGCCCGAACCTTCGCCTCGGTGGAGAAGGTCGCACCTGTCGAGCAGGCAGAGGAGTTTTCGCTCTTCGTCGAGGCGCATGCGCGCGAAGCTGCGACATTGGCGAGCAGCTTGATGGCAGGCGCCAGCGCGCGTTTGGCGGAGATGCGTGGGGAACGTAAGGATCAAGCCGCCAATCGGGCCGAACTTGTGGATCAGGCGGTTGAAGCCTGCCGCGAGCTCGCCGCGACGCGCAACCCCGAACTCGCCTCGGTCGTGTTGATGATGTTCCTCACCCATTTCGCCGACGTGCAGGGCTTCAGCGTGCCGCCGCTGGCAGTGCGCTCACCCTATTGGGTGCTGCCGTCGCGCGCGGGCGCGGGCAGCACCGCGCCGGACAACCAACTCGACTGGTTCCGCGAGGATCCGATCTTCAACGAACATCATGAACATTGGCATATCGTCTACCCCTTTGCGGGCATCCGCAACAAGGTGCGCGATCGCCAGGGCGAAATGTTCCTTTACATGCACCAGCAGATGCTGGCGCGCTACGACGCGGAGCGGCTCGCGCTCGGCATGCCGCCGACCAGTCCGTTCGACGACATGACCAGTCCGATGGCCTCGGGCTATGATCCCGGCCCCTTCGTCGCCGCGTCCTTTCCCTATTGTGCGCCCCGTCCTGCCGGTTTGCGGATCGCCGATCTCGACCGGCCGATGTACGGCTTCCCCGGCAGATTCAAGCTGACCGTCGCTGCGCAGGACAGCCATTATTCGCGGCTGCGCGACGCGGTCCGGCGCGGCTATTTGCGCAACAAGGATGGCAACCTGCTGCGGATCACGCCGGACCTGCTCGGTCACACGATCGAGGCGAGCAACCTCGAGAACGTGGACTCGAGCTATTATGGCAGCTTCCACAATAACGGACATCGCTTCATCGCCGCCTGTCACGACCCCGACAACGGCAAGGACCAGCCCCTCGGCGTGATGGCACGCCCGGAAACTTCGTTCCGTGACCCGATTTTCTTCCAGTGGCACAAGGCGATCGACGACCTGTCGTTCGACTGGCAGGAAACACAGCCGGTCAACGACCTGTCGGACGCACCGAACGTTGCGCTGCGGTCCGGCCGCGCGTCCGATGGCGGTCCGTGGTCGCCGGACCTGATCCTCTGCGATCGCGCGGCGGTCGAGACGCTCCGCCAACGGGGCCTGTCGATGGATGCCATCGCTGCGGGTGCGTTCGGCGGCGCGAACTGGCGCGGCGACTTCGCCGGCAGCGAAGCCCGCTGGTCGGACCCGGAAACGGGTGCGCCGTATGCGCTGGCCACGACCGGCGAGGTGCGGACCTTTATGGCGCAAGACGAAATCGTCTATGAGGGCGAGCCCTTTGGTTATCCCTATCTGAACCATAATGCGGTGACCTTTTTCCTGCGGATCGAGAATCATCATCCCGAGCCGCGAGACGTGACCGTCCGGCTGTTCATGGTGCCCGAGGGACAAGAGGATGACCGCCGCAAATATATCGAGATGGACAAATTCCGGACGCGGCTGAACGCGCGCGACGATCGCCGGAACATCGTCTGGCGACATGACGAGCAGTCGTCGATCGTACGTAAGCCCGTGATCAAGGACCCCGGTTCCTACAACCGGACCTATGATCCGTCTTTCGGCGGCTGGTTGCTGGCCGCAGTGCAGGTCTACGTCCGCGAAGTGCCGGCGGGCGACCTGGAGCAGATGGCAAAAGCGCTGATTGGCTATCATGACAGCGCGGTGGGTTTCCGCATCGAACGTTTCGGCGAGGAAGGCAACTTCGATGCGATCGAAGCCCAGTTGATCGTCGCGAGACAGCAACTCGGAACGCCGGCCAAAGAGGTCGAGATTGCAGCCTATCGCAAGCTTCTTGATCGATATTACGAAGAGCTAACCGACTTCAACTTTGATCGCGCCTATTGCGGCTGCGGCTATCCCTACAGCCTGCTCTTCCCGCGCGGGACCGAGGCGGGCATGGCGTTTCACCTCTGGGTATTGGTGACCGACTGGGAGAAAGACCGGGTCGAGGAAGAGCATCGCTGCGCCTCGATGAGCTTTTGCGGTGCCAAGGACCGTTACCCCGACATGCGCGCCATGGGATACCCCTTCGATCGCCCGTTCGACGGCGCGATCGAATCGGTCCTCGAACGCCAGCCGAATGCGGCAGGCCGACGGATCATGATCCGGCGGCGCGACTGAACGAGGCCGCCCCTTGAGCGGCGACAAAGGAGGGAAGAAACATGTCAGTGGCGGATGTCGGAGCGCAGATCGACCGGATCGACGCAAGTGATGCCGGGGCGCCCCGCAAGCGCATCACCATTCTCGGTGCAGGCATGGCCGGCATCGTCGCTGCCTATGAACTGTCGCGGCTAGGTCATGAAATCACGCTGATCGAAGCGCAGGATCGCGTCGGCGGACGCGTATGGACCAAGCGCTTCGACAACGGCCAATATCATGAGCTGGGCGCGATGCGCATCCACGAGGTCCATCACAATATCTTCTATTACATCAAGCTGTTCGACCTGAAGACCCGGCCGTTCCTCAGTCACCATGACGACCCGGACAGCTTCTATCATTTCCGCGGCATTTCGGCGCCGCACAGCCAATATAAGAGCCGCCTTCTGCCAGGTTTCACGCTCGGCAAAAACGACCTCGCGCTGCTCGCCGACGGCGATGCGCCGGCCGCGGCGCTGATGGCCGTGGTGTCGAAGGCGGCAGAGCAGATCAGGGAAGACCCGGCGAGCCGCAAGGCGCTGTTCGGCGAGGGGCCAATGACCGACCTCGTCGCGCGATACGACCGGATGTCGTTGCGCGAGTTTTGGGGGCGTCAGCTCGAGACGAACGACGCGGTCGAACTGGTCGGGGTCGCAACGGGCCTTGAGATGTTCGGCGACATGGCCGCGACGATGTTCATGCGCGAGGAAATCGCGCAGGAGGGTTCGAAGCTGCACGAAATCAAGGGAGGTACCGATTTGTTGCCGACGGCGATCTTCGGAGCCGTTCGCAGCCGGGGCAACGTTGAGGTGAAGCTGAAGACCGAGGTGCTGGCGATCCACAACCAGCGCGGCGGCGTCCAGCTGACCCTCGGCACGCCCGCCGGCGGCAAGGCCGACCGTGACCGTGAAATCGAGCGCGTCGATGCCGATTTCGTGATCTGCACCCTTCCCTTCTCGACGATGCGCCAGATGGTCGTGAGCGGCATCCCCGCCGACAAGCAGCGCGCCATCCGCACCTATGGCTATGCTGATTCGGCCAAGGTTCTCTTCTCTTGCGCGGAACGCTTCTGGGAGACCGAATATAACATCTTCGGCGGGGGATCGCAGATGGACCTGATCAATCGGCAGATCTACTATCCATCAGACTCTTCCGAAAAAGTCTCGAAGGACGCGCCGCGGCAGGCGGGCATGGTCCACTTCGCCGACCAGATCGACTTCGGCCGTCCCAAGCCCGAGGTCGCCACCAAAGGCCCCGGCGCGCTCGTCGGCAGCTATGTGTGGGGCGCCGATTCCCGCCGGCTGGGCAGCCTGTCGGAGGCCGATCGAGCGATCGTCGTCAGGAAATGTGTCGCAGAGATCCATCCCGAGATCATGCGGAAGGACATGGTTCTTGAAACGGCGTCGATCGACTGGAGCCGCTTTCGCTGGTCGGCCGGCGCTTTCTCCTTCATGCGTCCGGGTGACCTGCGTCAATATGCGGTTGTCACGCGGCCCGAGGGACGCCTCTATTTCGCCGGCGAACATTGCGCGATGGAACAGGGCTGGATCGAGGGCGCCGTCGTCTCCGCGCTGACCGCGGTGCAGAATATCGTGTCGCGCAAGGACTGACGAATCGGGCGACCTCAAAGCAGGAGCGTGGCGATGGACAGGATGCTCATCATTTGTGCCGAGGAAAGCGATTCCTCGGTCGGCTTTTATGACTCGGCGACGGGCGCGGAGGTCGCGCGCGTTCGCGTCGGCCATTGGCCGCACGAGCTGTGCCTCTCTCCCGATGGCGAACATCTCTATGTCTCGAATTTCGGGGTCAAGGATTATGACGAGCGCATCGGCGAGCCCGGCGCCAGCATCTCGATCATCGACGTCCGGCGCAAGGTCGAGGTCGATCGCCTCTACACCTTTCGCACGCCTGCCGAATTTGGCCGGTTTCGCGGTCCGCATGGCCTGCAGCTAACGCCCGACGGCAGGCAACTCTATGTCAATGTCGAAACCGACGACGCCCTGCTCATCTACGATCTCGCGGATGCGGCGAAACCGCGCCATCCTCTGGCCGCATGGACGCTCGGCGCCCCGGTGGCTGGCGATGCGCTGCCAGACGCAAGCTTTGCCCTGCCCGAAGGGACGCATAACCTGCTGTTCAGTCCCGACGGCGAGCGATTGTGGGTGACATCGGGACCTGGCGGGGTATCCGAATTCGATGTTCGCACGCGGACGCGGTTGCGCAGCTTCCACGCGAAGGGAGCGATCCGCGGCCTGAGCTATACGGTTGACGGCTCGCAACTTATCGCCTCAGCATCGGGCGAGGTACGGCTGGTCGATCCCGCTTCGCTGACCTCTCCCTGGCGCCAGGAAGTGCCGGGCGTCCGCCAGTTCCTCTATTCGTGCCAGACACCCGACGGGCTCTATCTGCTCTGCCCCGCCGTATGGGAAGGTCAGTTGATCCGGATCGACCTGGCGACCAACGAGGTGCGGCGGATGATCGTCGGATCCGACCCGATCCATGTGAAGACCGTGCCGGGCAGTTCGGTCGCCTATGTCTCGCATGGTCGCTCGCGCTATCTGTCCAAGGTCGATTGGGAGCGCTGGGAAGAGGTCGACCGCATCCCGACGCGCGGTGGTCCTAACGGACTGATATTGGCCCCGTTTTCGGACCGCCCCGCGCGCAAGCGCCTTGTCTTCGGCGCCGCATTGCCATCGTCGGGCGGCAGCTTCGAAGAGGGCCAGGACATGAGGCTCGGGCACCAGTTCTGGCAGGAATTGGTTAACGACGCGGGCGGCATGCTGGTCGGCAACGAGGTTTATGATGTCGAGATAGTCTATCGCGACACACAATCGCACACCGGCCTCGATCCCAAGCGGGATCCGCAACCGTGGCAAAAGCCCTGGACCGAACGAACCCCCACCCGCAAGAACAGCGTCGAAGAGGTGACCGAGGCGTTGATCGACGAAGATGGGGCCCGTTATCTGTTCGGCAGTTATCCCTCCCCGCCCAACCTGCATGCGGCGCGGATGGCCGCCGACCGCGGCCTGCCGCTGGTCACCGCCAGCGGCGCGGCGGGAATGATCTACGAGCAGCAGTTGCCCAACATCTTCGGTATCATGTCGAGCGCCAAGGGATTTCTCAACGAGACGTTCGTCTTTCTTTCGCGGCTCTCCACGCCGCCGGCCACGGCGGTTTTCTGGTCCTGCAAGGACCCGGCTGCGCTTCAGGATGCCAAGACGACCGCCACCTTCATCGAGGCCGATCTGGGCATGCGCGTGCTCACGGGGGGAGATCCGGCCTCGGCTGATCAGGGGGTACTTCTCTACGAGCATCTCGCAAGCGACTTCGAACGGCTTGTCGGACTGACCGAGGAACTCGCGCCCGACGTGCTGGCGATCACCGGCCACCTGCCCGAAAGCATGGCTGCGGTGCGCGCGCTGTCGGCCGGGCGCTGGGCGCCCAAAGCTGTCATATTCAGTGTGGGGCCCGCCTTTCCGCAATTTTCCGCTCAATTGGGCAAGCTTGCCGAGCATATGTCCGGCGCATCAATGTGGTCGGCCGCGCAGCGGACTCATGGCCACGACCGCTTCGTGACACCGGCCGCCTTCGCGCGTGAATTTTACGAGCGCTTCAGCAAGGAAGCGTCGTATCTGTCGGCCGGGGCGATGGCCTGTGGTCTCGTCTATCAGGAGGCCTTCCGCCGCGCCGGTAGCGTGGACCCGGCTGACGTCATCGCCGCCTTGGCCGATCCATCCTTCAGCATGCGAAGCTTTTATTCGAATATAGCCTTCAATGCGGACGGTTTGAACGAGGGGAGGCCGCTGGTCACTATCCAGTTGCAGAAAAACGGCGACCAGATGAATCAGATTGCGCTGTGGCCCGCCAACCTTGCTAGCGGCGGCGACTTCACATGGCCGTTCGCTGGCTGGAATACATGATCGGTGACGCAGATCGGTGAATGAAAAGCCAATAGCCACGCAGGTTGATACCATCTGGCGATCGCAACGGAATCGATTTTGAAGGGCTTGGCGGCGAGGAAAATTGCGTTAGCGGGCTTCTCTGTAGTAACCTGTGTTGGTTCTCAACCAAATGATGTGAGCGTGCTTCGTCCGTTGCCGCTGGCGCTCAACCCAGAGGCCGCTGCGCGCTCGGAAAAACACTGTTGCGAGAACTGCGGTGCGTATTAAAAGCTAAGTTTTGTGGTGATTGCAGAGGGGCGCGCCACGATCTGGGGGCATCAACATGGTGATGAGCGCTGCATTGGTTGCGGAGATGGCGGCTGAGGGCCGCAAGATATTCGTCGCGCAGCCGGACGATCCGAAACTTGGCCCGCTACAGTGGTTGCCGGGCAATTGGGTGAACACGGAAGAACTGAAGGGCCAAGGGTTCAACATGATGGCCCTGCCCTTCGGTGACGCAGGAGAGAACGGCTACAGGCTGTTGATGAACCAGTATGACGAGACTCTGAGCTTCATCATCGCCGACGAAGGTGTTCCGAATAGAGGGGTCGACGCCAACGGTGCTGTGGCAGACCAAATCGCAGTTGCGTTAAGTTATATACAAAAAATTACTCAGATTAGTTCTGAAGACGCTTACGTTGTGAGTGCGCGAGGAAAAACGGAAACTATATTCGGAAATAGTAAAATTTCAGAGAAGTTTGACGGTAAGGGCATACATCATGAGCCCGGCCTTTGGATGTATATGACCAACCTGACTATCCAAGACGAATTTAGTGGTCAGGAGATCGACATTGCTCGCATGGGCAGCATCCCTCACGGAAATAGCTTTATCGCTGTGGGATCCGCTGAACAACTGGAGCCGAATAGCAGCGGGTTAGTTCCGCGCATCAATGGCGTTGTTATCGGAGGTGGCCATGATCCAGACGAGCGAGCCTTGGATCCGATCCTAGTAGCTGGCACCAACACAATTCGCATCGACTACTTCGGGCCATTCAGGTACTTTCATCAGAATCCATTCAAAGGGACGGTCGCAATCCAAGGCTTCGACGGCATGGATCCTGTTGATCCGACTCGACTGCTCGCAGTCACGCTTGAAAGCACACTAAAGCGCATCGGGACGATAAAGAACGTGATCCGCTTGAGCGTTGACTCGACGAAAGACCATGCAGGAATTCACAGGGTAGGTAATCCCAGTATTGGGAATACCCCATTCATTACGAGGCAGGCCGATACAACGGCCATGAACTCGACTTTTACCCTCTACGAAATCGAGGATGCGGCATCCGGCCAGCCTCGGTACTTCATGCAGTACGCGCAGAACGTGATCCTAGACTTCATCAATCGGCCAGATGGTCACCCGGGTCGAGCAAGGTGGCCGCACGTCTCCATCAACACGTTGGAACGCGTATCGGTCGCAAAGCCTGAGGCGCTGTTCGACGGGTTGCCCGCACGCTGACTCCGTAGAAAGGGTTTGTGACGCAGCAGAGCTGCGCCACCTTCGTGTGGTCTAGTAGAAGAGGAAGTCATCCGCAGCCAATCCAGAGATCAGAGCGTTGTTAATCGTCAGCGCGTTGTTTGCGTTATAAGTGATCACGACGTTTGCTCCGACCTGCGACATCGCACCCTGTACCGCCGCGTAGTTCGCGAAAAGTGTGGTTTAAAACTTCACCACATCGCCCGCGCCTAACCTCCGAGATGCTCCCGCCAGCAAACAGGGGCCGATGTCAGCCAAGGGAGCCGAGGTCGCGATGGCGGCATCGATAGACGGAGCGAGGCGCTCGGAATGGCCGGTGTTGGCGTAAGCCGACCTAACCAATACCGCCTCGGATCGGCGTGAGCTGGTCGGCACGAGCCCCGCGCCAAGTCCTGCGCATCGTCGCCGGCAAGCGTTCTGCAGATGGCCAATGTGGCCATAGGAGAACTATCATGGAGATGCCTGAAACCGAACTCACCGCCGCCAAGCGCCCGGTCTGGAATGCCGGAAGGACCGTGGGTGCAAAGCGGGCCCTGAAACCGAAACAGATCTGGGAAATCCGTTTTTACCTCAATCAGCGCCGCCGCCTGCGAGACCGGGCGCTGTTCGATCTCGCGATCGACAGCAAACTACGGGGCTGCGATCTGGTGCAGATGAAGATCGGCGACCTCGTCAGCGGAGGGCAAATCCGAACGCGGGCAACCGTTATGCAGCAGAAAACAGGCCGGCCCGTCCAGTTCGAACTACTGCCAGATGCTCGAGCGAGTTTGCTGGCATGGCTCGAACGCCGTGGTGGCACCGTAGACGATTACGTGTTCCCGAGCCGAGTCGATCATAATGGGCATCTCAGCACTCGCCAGTATGCTCGACTTGTCGATGAATGGGTGACAGGGGTCGGTTTGATGCGAAGCGAGTATGGCACCCACTCACTTCGGCGAACGAAGGCATCGATCATCTACAGGGCAACCGGCAATCTGCGAGCCGTCCAGATCCTTCTCGGCCACAGCAAGATAGAGAATACGGTGCGCTATCTCGGGATCGACGTGGAAGACGCGCTTGCCCTTGCCGAAAACACTGAGATCTGAACCCTTGGGTGCCCGTGTCCGGTAGTCAGCCGGACACGGGCACCTGGGACATTGCGGTCATTCCATAGCAAACCTTTCGAATGGCGGGTTCGGATGAAAGAACTGCCGTTTGCCGGCGTTCCGAAAAGCATGATAACTTGAGTGAGCGCGATCCTGGCTCAGAGTAGCGGCCTGCCACCACGAGGCAGCAGCCGCCACGCGATCGGGACCGCGACGATGGCAGCGACCGCGCTTGCCAGGAAGACCGAGCCCAGGCCGGCCTGACCGGCGAGCAGACCGAGCGCGGGACTGCCCAGCCCCAGCGTCAGGTCGAGGAACGCGTTGTACAAGCCCATCGCCATGCCGCGGTTGGCTGCGGGTGCGCGCCGCACCGCCTCCAGACCCAGGCTCGGGAAGACGAGTGAGAAGCCCGCGCCGGCAATGACCGCGCCCAGCATGGCGACGGTCGCGGATGGCGCCGTTGCGATCACGAGCAGTCCCGCCGCCTGTCCGAACAAGCAGATGCCGGCGACGCGCGCACCGCCATGACGATCGGGCAGATGCCCGCCGACGATCCGCGCGACGATCAGTGCCACGGCGAACAACGAGAAGGCAAGCGCACCGTGTGCCCATCCCTCGACCGAGAAATAGAGCGTGAGGAACGCTGTCATCGATCCGAAGGTGACACCGCTGAGCGCGAAGCCCAGTCCGGGAAGCAGGACGGCGGACAGGACCGTGCGGACGTTCCCCTTCGGCGCCGTCGCGGGAATCAGCGCACGGAGCGGCATGATGACGGTGAGCGCGGCGAGCGGGATGATCGTACTCGCGACCGCGATGCCGGCGAACGCGAAATGCTCGTAGATCGCGCTGCCGATCGGCGCGCCGACCGCCATCGCCGCGAACATCGCCATTCCTACCCAAGCGATCACCTTCGCCGACCGGTCGGCCGCGACAAGGGCGAGGCCCCAGAGCATGCCGCTGGTGATGATGAGGCTTTCCGCCCCGCCGAGCAGGGTGCGGCCGACCAGCAGCAATGCGACCGACCAGACCGGCGTGGCGAGGAAGACGAGCGAGGCGAGATAGCAGCCGCCGCCAAGTGCGCCGGCGATCAGCCCCAGGATCATCGCGCGCTTCGGCCCACGAGTATCGGTGAGCCGCCCCGCCCACAGCCGCGACAAGAGCGAAGCGAGGAACTGACCGCCCGCGACGAGGCCGACGACGAACGGCCCGAACCCCAGGACGTCATGGACGTGAAGCGGCAAGACTGGCATCGCCATGCCGATCATCAGGAAGGCGAGGAAGACCGCAGCCATCACCGATACGGCGGGGGCGAGGCCCCGATCCGGTCGATCCGGACTAGTATGGGGCGGATCGACCGGATCGATCAGGGGTGCCCGGTTCACCGCGCGACGTAGCCGCCGTCGACGGCGAGCATATGGCCGACGACAAAGCTCGCGCCGGGGCTGCACAGCCACAGCACAGCGGCAGCGACCTCGTCGGCCTCGCCGAGGCGCTTGATGGGCACGTCGCGCATCATGTCCTCGATGACGCCGGCTTCCGCCTTCTTCATGTCCGCGACCATCGGCGTGTCCATGATGCCCGGTGCCACGACGTTGATGCGGATGCCTTGTGCGGCATATTCCAGCGCCGCGCTTTTGCTGGCGCCGTGGATGCCGTGTTTGGCGGCGTGATAGGCCGAACGTCCCGGCACGCCGACGAAGCCGCCGAGCGACGAGCAGTTGACGATCGCGCCCGAGCCCTGGCGCTTCATCTGCACGAGCTGAAACTTCATGCAGGCGAACACACCGCGCAGGTTGATGCCGAGCATCCGGTCGTAGTCCGCCATCGCGACATCGGCGAGCTCGGTCGCGCCGCTCTGGATGCCGGCGTTGTTGAACGCCATGTCCAGCCCACCGAGGTCGGCGACAGTGCGCTCGACCGCAGCCTTGACCTGCGCCTCGTCGGACACGTCGCAGGTGATGGCGAGAACCCGTGCGCCCGATGCCTCCAGTTCGCTTGCCGCCTTGGCGACCGCGTCGCCTTTCGCATCGACCAGCGCGACTGCGGCTCCGGCTGCGGCGAACGCTTTCGCCGTGGCGAGGCCCATGCCCGACGCCGCACCGGTGACGAAGGCGACCTTGCCGGCATAATCATAGATTGGGTTCATGACTCAGCCCTCCGCGTCATTAGTATCGGCTTGGCGCTTCTTGCCGAAGACCGGGAACGCGCTTGCCTCGCCATAATCGGCGTCGCGGGTCTGCCGGAGCGTGGCCATGTCGGCGTCGGTGATCGTGAAATCGACCGCGGCGTTCTCGCGCATGTGCGCGACGTTGGACGTCTTGGGCAAAGGCGCGAGGCCGAGTTGCAGGCAGTAGCGGATGCAGAGCTGAGCCACGCTGACGCCGTAACGGCCCGCCATCTCGGCAAGGCGCGCGTCCTTCAGCACCGCGCCATGCGCCACCGGCGAATACGCCTGGACGAGAATGTCCTGCGACTGGGCATAGTCTATCAGATCGAACGGCGTGTCGCCGACATGAGCCATCACTTGGTCGACCATCGGAGCGATGCTGCCATTGCGGCTTAGGTTTTCGAGGTCGACGCGTTCGAAGTTGGACACCCCGATCGCGCGCAGTTTGCCCGCCCGGTAGGCGTCCTCCAGCGCGCGCCACGCCTCGAGATTGCCCTCGAAATGGCGGTCGCCCTCGCGAAACTCGGCCCAGGGCTGCGGGCTGTGGATGAGCATCAGATCGATTTGATCCAGCCCAAGTGCCTGCAGCGAGCCGTCGATGCGCGCTGCCGCATCGGCATGGGACTTGCTCTCCGCGACGAGCTTGGTCGTCACGAACAACTGGTCACGCGCGACCCCGCTGGCGCGAAGGCCTTCGCCCACACCTGCTTCATTGTCATAGGCCTGCGCGGTGTCGATGTGGCGATAGCCGACGCCGATCGCCTCGCCGACGGCGCGCGCCGCGTCGTCGTTCGGGATCATCCAGGTGCCGAAGCCCAGGCGCGGAATCGCCACCCCGTTCGCCAGCGTCGATGTTTGGTTTAGAATCATGATGGTCTCCAATTTCTTTTATCGGTTCGGGCCGGGGCCGTAGGCCGGCTGCTTGGTGAGCGCGTTCCAGTGGTCCTGGATGTCAGGGTCACAGACGCGCGCCTGCCAGGCCCTTGCGGAAGAACTCGGTCATCCGGTCGAACGGGATCTTGTCCATCCGGTCGTAGAGATCGACGTGACTGGCGCCGGGGACGATCACCAGTTCCTTGGGCTGGGCGGCGGCCGCGAAGGCAGTTTCGCCGAAATAGCGCGAGTGCGCCTTCTCGCCGTGGACGATCATCACCGGGCGCGGCGCGATCTCGGCGATGTTCGTGAGCAGCGGGAAGTTCATGAAGGAAAGCGGTGTTGTCTGCGACCACGATTTGCCCGAATTGACCGCCCGCTCGTGATAGCCGCGCGGAGTCATGTAATAATCGTGATAATCGACCAGGAACTGCGCCTCGCCGCCATTCAGCGTATTCGCGGGCGGGCCATAGGCTGGGGACCCCTTCATGGCATCGTCCCAGCGCTGACGACTCAGCTTCTCCAGCGTGGCGTGCCGCTGTTCCGGGGTGACGCTGTCGTTATAGCCCTTCGACATCACGCGGCTCATGTCATACATCGTGCTGGCGACGACCGCCTTGACGCGCTTGTCGATCGCCGCCGCGCTCAGGCCCATGCCGCCGAAGCCGCAGATCCCGATGATCCCGATCCGTTCGCGATCGATCCCGCCCTGGAGCCCCAGGAAATCCACCGCCGCGCTGAAATCCTCGGTATTGATGTCGGGCGAGGCGATGTTGCGCGGCGTGCCCCCGCTCTCGCCGGTGTAGGATGCGTCGAACGCCAGCGCTGCGAAGCCGCGCTCGGCCATCTTCTGCGCATAAAGGCCCGACGACTGTTCCTTCACCGCGCCGAACGGTCCGCAAACGGCGAGTGCCGGCAGGCGCCGGCCCGCGGCATCCTTCGGCAGATACAGGTTGCCGACCAGCGTGATGCCATAGCGGTTGGTGAAGCGGACCTGGCGCGTGTCGACGCGGTCGCTCTTGGGGAAAACAGTGTCAGATTGCGACATGGTGATGCTCCTCATTTGGCCGGTGGCTGATGCGGTGCCGGCGAGCAGCAGGGCGGTGCCCGTGCCCCCGGCTTTCAGCATCGCGCGGCGGGTGAAATTACGATCGCGATGCGACATGTGATTGGCCTCCCTCGCTTCGTCAGGGCGTTTGCAGATGCGACGCGGGGGTCGCCTCACCGACGGCGCGTGCCGCGTCATCGTTCGGGATGATCCAGGTGCCTAAGCCGAGGCGCGGGATCGCCACCGCATTCGCCAGCGTCGATGTTTCGTTCAGGGTCATGGGATTCTCCGATGTCATGTCAGCGCCGGGGACCGGGGCCGTAGCCCGGCTCCTTGGTCAATGTGTTCCAGCGATCGCGAATGTCGGGGTCGTAGACGCGCGCCTGCCATTCGCCGGGCGCGACCTCCTCGAAGCCGACCGACACGGAGTCGCCGCCGTATCCGAGTGTCCTCGTCACGGCCGCGACGATCGCGTCCGAAACCGCCTGCTTCTGGTCCGCGGACTTTCCGGGCCACAGCTTCACGACGACGTGCGGCATGGCTCAGCGCCCGCCGAGCGGCGCGAGATATTCCTCGTCCGTCACTTTCTCCAGCCACGTCACCGGCGTGCCGTCTACCACCTCCTGGATCGCGACATGGGTCATCGCCTGCGTGTCGGTCGCGCCGTGCCAGTGCCGCTTGTCCGCCGGGCACGCCACGATGTCGCCGGCGTGGAACTCCAGCTTCGGCCCGCCGTCGATCTGCGTCCAGCCCACGCCCTCGGTCACGATCAGCGTCTGGCCGGCGGGGTGCGTGTGCCAGGCGGTGCGGGCACCGGGCTCGAAATGGACGATCGCGCCGGAGACGCGGGACGGCGCCTCGCGCTGGAACTGGCCGGTGATCGTCGCCTTGCCGGTGAAATAGTCGGCCGGTCCCTCGACCGTCTTCATGTCCGCCTTGCGTTCGATGCTCATACCGCTTTCTCCTTGCTGTGCGTGCGCGCCTGCGGGCAGCAGCAGCGTGGCGAGGCAAATGCCGATCCTCATCATGGCTGCCGTCCTTTCCATATGCCGATCGTCACGACGACGATCGCTGCAAAGTACGATTTAGGAAGTTGGCGCCGCCGAAATTAGCCGTCTCATCCGCAACGAGCTCGTGAACAAAGCTCAACAATGGTGTAGAGGCTCATTATGCAACTCAGTCGCGCAGACCTGGCGGACTTCGCCTATTTCCTTGCCATCGCGAAGCACGGCAGCTTCCGCAAGGCTGCCGCGTCGATGGGTGTCACCACTTCGGCGCTCAGCCACGCCATCACGGCGCTTGAAGGGCGGCGCGGGGTTCGACTGTTGAACAGGACGACGCGCAGCGTCACGCTGACCGCTGCAGGTGAGGAACTCCGCGCAACCATCGAAGACCCCATGCAGGTCATCGCTACTGCGGGTGATGCGCTCGACCGCTACCGCGATGCGCCGGCAGGCCGCGTCAGGCTCAACGTCCTTGAGGACGCGGTCGACCTGATCCTCAAGCCAGTCATGCCGGTCTTCGTCGACCGCTATCCCGAGGTCGCGATCGACATCAGCGTGAGCAACCGCATGATCGACGTCATCGGCAGTGGGTTCGACGCAGGCATCCGCTACGGCGGCACGGTGCCCGAGGACATGATCGCGCAGCGACTGTCCCCGGACCTGCGCTGGATCGCGGCGGCATCACCGGCCTATCTTGCTCGGTTCGGCCCGCCGGCCGATCCGCAGGATCTGCAGAAGCATCGTTGCATCGGCATCCGCCTGGGGACCGATCAGGTCTATCAGTGGGAGTTCGAGCGCGACGGCACCGAGTGCGCCGTCGCGACGCCAGGCCCGCTGACCGTCGATGCCAGCCACGCGGCCATCGCCTTCGGGCTGAGTGGTGCCGGCATCGTGTACGCGACGGAAGCGGCCCTTCGCCCGCATCTTCGGATTGGTGCCCTGCAACCCGTCTTGGAGGACTGGGCGAGCATGGGCAGCGGCTTCCACGTCTACTATTCCGGGCGTCGGCATCTACCGACCGGATTGCGCCTGCTCATCGACCTCATCCGCGAGGTGCAGCCTTTGCAAGGATGATTTAGCCGCGCGCCCGTGCCTTCCCGATTTCCTCTTTTAAAAAATTTCCCACTGGAGATGAAGATACTGGACTGCCAAGCGGTGCGGCGTGTTGGCGGCACTTGGACGATCAAGCGATCGGCAGAATATTTTGATGGTGCACTGGCGATTGTTTGGGCCGAGATCGGCGACTGGCCGCTGCAGTCGGAAGCCGACATACGGAGAGCGCTTCGGGAACGACGTGAACTGGTCGGAAGCTGCCCCCGGCACAGGCGCAACATCAATGTCCGCTTTCCTATTGGTCTCGGTCCAGAAGCCGCCTATCCGGACAGTTGTCTAATTGATTTTCGCATGGGCATTCCTTTTCCCGGTGCCAATGGTTGTCTTCGAGGTCATCGGGCGGCCTGTGAGGGCGTTGTGTCCGAGCCTTCATGATCGCGGCCGGGCGAAAAGGGTGGGTGTCTCTGGGTCCAACTCGAGGTTATGGCCTCTACAGTCCGGGCGAGATCACCCTGGCATGGCTTACCGGGAAGAAGGGCGCTGGCTTCATGTCCAGCGGAACTCCGTCTCGTTCAGCCATAACGAATGGAGCAGCACGGCCAGTTTGCGGGCAACCGCGATCCTGGCGCGCTTGTTGCCTTTCGATTCTGCGATGCGCTGCCCCCATTGCTGAAGTGCAAATGGGCGCTGCACGCGGCACAGCATGATGTTCGCGGCCTCGTAGAGTGATCGCCGGAGCATCGGATCGCCCGCCTTGGAAATGTTGCCGCGTACATCGCGTTCGCCTGACTGGCTACGTCGTGGTACCAGCCCGGCATAGGCGCCGACATCTTCGCTGCGCGCAAAACGACGCGGGTCCTCGATGCTAGCGGTAAAGGTCAGCGCAGTGATCGGGCCGACACCCGGAACGCTCATCAGCCGGCTGCATACAGCATCATCGGCAGCCCGGCTTTCCAGTAGTCGGTTGGACGCGCGAAGCTGCTCTTCAATGACCTCGATGGATGCCACGAGGGGCGCAAACAACGGCTCTAGATCTGGCCGCTGCCCGTACAAGGCGATGAGCCGCTCGCGTCGCTTTCCTGGCGTGCGAGCGGCGCCGAGACGAAGGCCGAACAACTTCAGGAGTCCGCGCAGTTGGTTACCCATAGCCACCCGCGTTGTGATCAGCTGTGCCCGGATGCGCAACGCAGCGCGATCGATATGCGTTGCTGACGCCTTCATATGCACGCGCTTGAACCAACCCGTACGGGCAAGTTGCGCCAGCCCCTCGGCGTCATGCACGTCACTCTTGTTCACGCGAGCCGCCAATACTCCTTTGGCATGACGGGCGCAGATGCACTCGACCGGGATGCCCCGCTCGACCAGACCATGATACAGAAACGTCGACAGAGGGCCGGTCTCCAGAACCACCCGCACCAAGTCGGGACAATGACGGTTTAGCCAGCTGGCCAACGCTTCGGGATCGCTCGCCACCACATCTCGCCGGAGCACACCACCCTCGGCATCGACCACACAGATATGCGTGCTCTTGTCGCTCACATCCAAACCAGCAAAGATCGACATCGGTCACCCTCCTGCATTGAAGCGTCAACGCGACTTCGTACCATCCAGGAGGGTGGCTAAATCAATTACGCGGTGTCTAACTTCTCTGACAATCCTATATTGCCCGGCGCCAAGGCTCAATCGTTCGCTCCATCCGGATGAGGTCGTCGGGGAAGCGCCGCTCCTGAAAACCTTGGGCGTCGTCGAAGCTACCCTGGAGCCATAGGTCATATTCGTCCGGCATCAACAGCACCGGCATTCGATCATGCACAGGTCGAATTGCTTCGTTGCACTCCGTCATCATCCCGGAATACACCGGCCCCCATTCTGCGCTGTCACGCCAGAGCCCCGCCCAGGCGAACACCGGTTGGTCCTTCACGCTGAACCAGGTTCGCGTCTTGCTGCCCTTCGGCCCCTCGGCTTCCGCAAAGCCGGTGACGGGGATCAGGCAGCGCCATTGCGGTTTCGCTGCCAAACCCTTCCACATAGGCTTGTTGAGGTCGGCAATGTTGTTCACCGGCTTTGGCTTGGACTCCGGCTTCATCCCCTGCAGCCGTAGCGGGAACCCCCACACCATAGACTGCATGATCCGCTCACCTTCCGCCTCCCGTACCACCATGCCGGGATAGCCGGGATAAACCTCCTCCGGTGCGTTGCTTGAAACTGGGGCTGAGACGCCGAAGTGCGCCGCCACCTCAGCCATCGACTTTCGGACCGTATAGAGATTGCACATGGGTGGAGGCTATCAGAGCCGCAGCGGGGCGCTAGCCTGGATCAACTCTCCCGCGCGCATGTCGGGCACCACGCCGCTCCGCCAGCCATGCTTGGTGGGAGTAATCTCCATCCGGTCCGCGGCGATAGGAGCGCGGAACTGGAACCCGATGACATCCTGAATGGTGCCATGCAGCCAGCGCTCCCATTCCTCACGGCCTAGCAGCACTGGCATTCGTTCATTGTAGGGCATGACGGCGGCGTTCGCTTCCATAGTCATCCCCGCAAACACTGGCCCGAACTCATTCGTTGTGCGGCAGAACCCCGCCCAGGCCATCAAGGGCGTGTCCTTCACGGAGAACCAGGTGCGGATTTTCTTGCCTTCCACGCCATCGGGGTTGGCGAAGCTCGTGATGGGGATGAGGCAGCGATAGCGCGGTTCCACCACCAACTTATCCCACATGGGGTTGGTGAGGTCGGACACCATGCCGACGCGGTCCGGCATTTCGCCTCGCAGGTCCATCTCTCGCGTTAGCCGGGGGAACCCCCATGTCATGCTTCGCAGATGCCGCACGCCGCCCCGCTCAAACACAACGAGGCCCGGCTCCCCCTCCGTGCATTCGCGGGGCACCGACAGACCCGGCGGGGCATCTGCCGCAAACCGTTCCGCTATCTCCGCTGCACTGCTCTGGACCGTATAAATCCTCGCCATAGCCACCTCGACCGACTCACTGCGGATCGCAATCTAGCACGAATCAGTTGAGACATGTTCCACTTTTGTTCTATCCTGTTTGCCCGCGTTTGGAGCGTGGCACGGCAACAGCAAAGAGATACCATCATGCAGCATGACCCCAAGCTGCGTGCGGCTGCACGCGCGATCTATGACGCCTGCTATCCAACGGATGATTGGGCACCAACCGGCTTTGACGAGGCGGAACGCTGCACCACCATCCACTATCGGCAGGCGGTTGAAGCCGCGCAGAACGCGCGCGCAACCTTCGTCGGCCAGGGTGAACAGTTGCCGCTCGCCATATGAGCCGGCGTAAGGGCGAGCGCCCCGTGCAGAAGCGGCTGGCAGACGCGCATCTGGTGAACCTCATGCGCCGTTCCATCGCCAGCGGCTCCGATTGGTTCCAGGCGTGGCAAGGCCAGGAATGTACGCCCCTCCACCAACTGTCGAAGCTGACCGGCATTCCGACCCGTCGCTTGCAAACGCTGCCTTACGGCGGGGCAGTGTCGCGGGCGGAGATTGATGCACTGGCACGGGCATGGTGTGTCAGCACATCCGACCTTATCAGCACGCTCCCCAACCCGGCGTTGATCGTCGAATGACGTGGCGAAGTTCGACAAGGAGGGGAACCGCGTCCCGACAAATCTATTCGAGGCGGCGGCGTGGCAGCGATCTGTCGTCGCCACCTGCTATCCCTGCAACCGGGAAGCCGTGTTCGATCCTCATCAACTCTGGTGGCTCTTCGAGCGCAAGCACTGGGATGACTCGCTCGGTCGCGTCGGGCGACGGCTGAAATGTTCACAATGTGGCGGGCGGGGACAAGTGAGTTTCGAGCGCGGGCAGAAGGCCACTATCTCGCTGCCTTGGCCCGACGAGCGGGAATGGAAGCGGGCAATTAGTCGGTTTCGGAGTTAGGCTGACTTTCGGATCGGGTCCAGTTCACAGCGATCCGCTCAATGCATATTTGCCTTGCCAACCACCTGCGGTGGCGCGAGAATCTCCGCCATGCGCCGCGATGTGGATCATTTGCCCTCGGTTCAACAGGCCGAGCTGGAGCGGGTGACGCAGCTGTTGATGACGGAGTTCACGCAGGCAACGGAGCGTGCCAGCCAACCCTGGAAGAAAAACGGGCGGATTCTGAAGATCATCCTGTTCGGCAGCTACGCCCGGAACGACTGGGTGGATGAGCCGGAGAATGGTTACCAGTCGGACTATGACCTGCTCGTCATCGTCAGCCATCCGGATCTGACCGATGTTGCCGACTACTGGTATGTTGCGGAAGAGCGGATCCTGAACGATCCTGCCATCGCGCGGCCGGTCAACATCATCGTCCACACGCTTGATGAGGTAAACGGGGCGCTGAGCCGGGGGGAGTATTTCTGGGTCGATATCGCTCGCGACGGGATTGCCCTGCACGAGGGGCAGGGGAGTGCGCTTGCCGCACCCAAGCCGCTCACAGCTGCGGACGCCTATGAAATGGCCGCGACGTATTTTTCGGCGAAGCTGGCTGACGTCGATCGCTGGCTAGCTACGGTTGAGTTCCATATTTCCAATGCGTCTTCCGACACTGGATTCAGGAAGCTGGCAGCATTTAATCTGCATCAGGCGACCGAAACTTCGTATGCTTGCTTCCTGCTGGTACGGACGCTGTATTTCCCTCGCTCCCACAACATCAAGTTCCTGCGCTCTTTGGCGGAAGCCAGCGAGCCGCGACTGATCGAGGCTTGGCCGCGTGCCGGTCGGCTGGATCGCCGGCGCTTCGAGCTTCTGAAGCGCGCCTATGTCGAAGCGCGCTATTCGCCGAACTACGAGATCGCGCCGGAAGACCTTCTCGCCCTGTCGCAATCCGTCCGCCGGCTGCGGGATCTTGTCGAGGCAGTGTCGCTCGAGCGGATCGCCGACCTGCGTGAGGCGGCCGGGCTCTAGGTCCGACTGATCCCTTCCGCGCCCTGAGCGGCCCGGCAGCACCGTTCCATTTTGAGCCTCCGTCACAGAGTCTGAGCCTTGCCCGCCTGACAGGATTCGGCGGACGGGAGGCTCGTTGTGACACCCACAAAGCTGCTCATCGGCCAGATCCTCATCGTATTCGCGATCGTCGTGCTGGGCGTCTGGGCAGCCACCCAATGGGCAGCCTCGATGCTGGGGCATCAGCCCGAGCTTGGCCGAGCCTGGTTTCGGCTCTCCGGCGTTCCGATCTACCGGCCCTGGGCCCTCTTCATCTGGTGGTATCACTATGAGGCCTATGCCCCGCATGTGTTCGACCGTGCCGGACTGCTGGCTGGCGGCAGCGGATTCATGGGCTGTGCGGCCGCCATCTCGGGTTCGCTGTGGCGCGCGCGCCAATCCCGCCATGTCACGACCTATGGCTCCGCGCGCTGGGCGACGCCGCGCGAGGTTTTTGGTGCAGGCCTGCATGGTCCGGCCGGGGTTATGCTCGGGACGCTTCACGGCAATTACCTGCGCCATGATGGTCCGGAGCATGTCATGGCATTTGCCCCGACCCGCTCCGGGAAGGGCGTCGGGCTCGTGGTGCCGACGCTCCTGTCCTGGACAGGCTCCGCGGTCATCCACGACATAAAGGGCGAGAACTGGGCCCTGACCGCCGGCTGGCGAGCGCGCTTCTCGCACTGCCTGCTGTTCGATCCGACTGATCCGGCGTCTGCCCGCTACAACCCGCTGCTGGAAGTCCGCCGCGGCGCGTACGAGGTGCGCGACGTCCAGAATATCGCCGACATCCTTGTCGATCCCGAAGGCGCGCTGGAGCGACGTAACCACTGGGAGAAGACCAGCCATTCGCTGCTCGTCGGCGCTATCCTGCACGTTCTGTACGCAGAAGAGGAGAAGACCCTTGCCCGGGTAGCGAGTCTCCTCTCCGATCCCGATCGCAGCTTCGAGTCCACGCTCAAAGCCATGCTACGGACAAATCACCTCGGAGTTCTGGGTGAGACAGTCGCCCATCCGGTCGTGGCATCGGCCGCCCGCGAGCTACTGAACAAGAGTGAGAATGAACGCTCCGGCGTGCTCTCCACCGCCATGTCATTCCTCGGGCTCTACCGGGATCCGACGGTCGCCGAGGTCACGTCTGCCTGCGACTGGCGGATTGCGGATCTGATGGAGGCCGAGCGGCCCTGTTCGCTCTACCTCGTCATTCCCCCTTCCGACATCAGCCGCACCAAGCCGCTCGTGCGCCTCATCCTCAACCAGATCGGCCGGCGTCTCACCGAGCGGCTGGAACATTCCGGATTGTCGGTGCGCCGCCACCAGTTGCTGATGATGCTGGATGAGTTTCCTGCACTCGGGCGGCTCGATTTCTTCGAAACCAGCCTCGCCTTCATGGCCGGGTACGGCATCCGCGCCTTCCTGATCGCCCAGAGCCTCAACCAGATCGAGAAGGCCTACGGCGAGTACAACTCGATCCTGGACAACTGCCATGTCCGCGTCGCGTTCGCGACCAACGACGAGCGCACCGCCAAACGCATCTCCGACGCGCTCGGAACCGCCACGGAGCAGCGCGCCATGCGCAACTATGCCGGCCACCGGCTGGCGCCCTGGCTTGCCCATGTCATGGTCAGCCGGCAGGAAACCGCCCGCCAGCTGCTGACGCCCGGCGAGGTGATGCAACTGCCGCCCGATGACGAGCTGGTTCTCGTCGCCGGCCTGTCGCCGATCCGCGCGAAGAAGCTGCGCTACTATCTCGATCCCAATTTTGCCGAACGGGTGTCGCGCCCTCCATTGCCGGCGGCGGGGCGCTATGCGGACCGGCCCGCCCGTCGGCCCGACGACTGGTCCGATCGGGTCTCACTACCGCGGCCGCCTGCAGCGCCACCTGTTGTTCAGCAGACCGTGGCTGCGGACGATGGTGGCCGTCAGCAGCAGCTCCAGCTGGAGCTGCCGGGGCATGCCACTGCCGTTGCGAAAGAGGTCGAACCTCGCCCTGTTCGCGAAGAGGAGGATGTCGCGGTCGCAACGCGCGCGATGGCCCGCGCGAAAGGACCGAACCCAGCCCAGCAGGGGTTCGCGTTCAACCGGTCCGTTGAGCGCAACCTGGTGGAGGACTGACATCATGAAGGTCCGGCAGAACCTCTACCTCGACCGCGAGCTCAGCATGGCGCTCGACACGCTCGCGGCAGCGCGGCGCGGCAACAAGAGCCGGCTGGTGAACGATGCACTTCGGGACTGGCTTGGCCGCAAAGGCGCGAAGGAGGTCGATGACCTGCTGCGGCCCCGGCTCGACCGCATCACCCGCGAGCTGTCGGGAACCCGGCGCGACATCGACGTGCTGATGGAGAGCCTGGCGCTCTTCGTCCGCTACCAACTGATGGTGACCGCGCCGCTGCCGGAGGCGGACGCCGTCGGCCGGGCGGTTGGCCGGGAGCGCTTTGAAGCCTTTGTCTCGCAGGTCGGACGGCAGATTGCTGCCGGCAGACGCAGCCTTCCCGGAGACGGAGGGTCATCGTGACTACATTGTACCCAGAAAGCGTGGCCAGCGGCCGCCGCCGCACCATGTTGCAGACCGCCTTCGGCCCGGCCATCGCAGCCGCGCTCGCCAATCACCTTGTCACCGAAATCATGGTCAATCCTGACGGCGCCCTGCGGCTGGATATCCTGGGTGAAGGGCGGGTCGATACCGATATCCGGATTGAGGCAGCCGAGGTCGAGCGCATCATCCGGCTGGTTGCCTCCAACATCGGCGGCGAGATCGCATCGGCTCGCCCCATCGTCTCGGCCGAACTTCCGTCCCACGGCGCCAGCGCCGGTGAGCGGTTCGAGGGACTGCTGCCGCCGGTCTCGCTCGGACCCTGCTTCTCGATCCGAAAGCCCGCCGTCCGGCTCTACACGCTTCATGACTACGTGGCGGACGGGGTGATGTCGGAGACGCAGGCCATGGTGCTGCGGACGGCCGTTGCCGAGCGTTGCAACATCCTCGTCGCGGGCGGCACCAGCTCCGGCAAGACCACGCTTGCGAATGCGCTGCTGGCCGAACTCGCCGATCGTGACGAACGGGTGATCCTGATCGAGGACACCCGCGAACTGCAATCGCCAGCCCCCGATACCGTCGCGCTGCGGACGCGTGGGAGTTCGGTCACGATGGGCGACCTCGTGCGCTCGACGCTGCGCCTGAGGCCCGATCGCATCATCGTCGGCGAAGTGCGCGGCCCCGAAGCACTCGACATGCTGAAAGCCTGGAACACCGGCCATCCCGGCGGGGTCGCCACCATCCACGCCAACAGCGCGGAATCAGCCCTGATGCGACTGGAGCAGCTGATCCAGGAAGCCGTCGTCCAGGTGCCCCGCTCCCTCATCGCCGATGCCATCGACATGGTCCTGTTCCTGGCGGGGCGGGGCACCGGCCGTCGGCTTCAGACCATCGCATCGATCGCCGGGCTCAGCCCGGATGGCAGCTACCGCTTCACGGCGCCTCGGCCGCCAAACCCCCTCAACCCTGAAGGAGACTGACCATGCAGCATATTCAATCTCTCGTTCGTCGCCAGGCCCATCTGATCGGGCTCGGCCTTTCCTTTGCCCTTGCCGGAAGCGCCATCGCCGGCGGCTCCGGCATGCCATGGGAAGAGCCGCTGCAGCAGGTGCTGGAATCCGTGCAGGGGCCGGTCGCCAAGATCATCGCGGTGATCATCATCATCGTCACCGGGTTGACGCTGGCGTTCGGGGAGTCATCCGGCGGGTTCCGGCGTCTGATCCAGATCGTCTTTGGACTCTCAATCGCCTTTGCCGCCTCGTCCTTCTTCCTGTCCTTCTTCAGCTTCGGCGGCGGGGCGCTGGTCTGATGACCCACGTCGAAGGGTTCGAAACCCCCATCCACGCATCCCTCGGTTCGCCGATCCTGCTCGGCGGTGCGCCGCGCGGGATCGCGATCCTGATCGGTACGCTGGCCGCCGCCGTAGGCCTCGGGCTGCAACAGTGGCTGGTCGGGATCGCGCTCTGGGCAATCGGCCACAGCCTCGCCGTATTCGCCGGCCGGCAGGATCCGGACTTCGCGACCGTGCTCGTCCGGCATCTGCGTCAGAAGGGGCATCTCTCGTGCTGAACCTCGCCGAATACCGCACGCGGACGGACCGGCTGGCGGACCATCTACCCTGGGCGGCGCTGGTTGCACCCGGCGTCATCCTCAACAAGGACGGGAGTTTCCAGCGCAGCTTCGCCTTTCGTGGGCCCGATCTCGAAAGCGCAACCGAAGCCGAGCTGGTCTCGGTCTGTGCTCGGGCCAACAATGCCCTGAAGCGGCTGGGAACAGGATGGGCGCTGTTCTTCGAGGCGGATCGGCGTCCGGCCCCTGGCTATCCGGAAGGCCGGTTTCCGGACGCCGCCTCATGGCTGGTAGACGCCGAACGGCGCGCCGGCTTCGAAACGCAAGGCCAGCATTTCGAGAGCCACTTCACCGGAACGCTGCTGTGGCTGCCGCCGGCCGACAACCAGGAAGCCGCTGGCCGGGCGCTGGTAGAACGACCCCGCCAAGACAAGGGACGTGACTGGAACACCGCCCTGTCCGGCTTCCTCGCAGAAACCGACCGCCTCCTCGACCTCCTGTCCGGTTTCATGCCCGAGGTGCAGGCGCTCACGGACGGCGAGACACTCACCTACCTCCATCGCACCATCTCGGATCGACCGCATGATGTGGCTGTGCCCGAGACACCCGCCTATCTCGACGCGCTGCTTCCCGACACCATGTTGACGGGCGGTCTCGAGCCCCGTCTGGGCGATCTCCACCTTCGCACCCTCACGCTGCTCGGCTTTCCCAACCTGAGCCGGCCCGGCCTTCTCGACGCGCTCAACCACCAGTCCTTCGGCTACCGCTGGGTCACCCGCTTCATCGCCCTCGACAAGAGCGATGCCACGAAAGCACTGACTCGCATCCGCAGGCAATGGTTCAACAAGCGCAAGTCCGTGACCGCGCTGCTGCGCGAGGTCCTCTACAACCAGCCGACCCAACTCCTCGACAGTGACGCTGACAACAAGGTGGTCGATGCAGACCTCGCCCTCCAGGCATTGGGCGGCGACCATGTCGCGTTTGGCTATCTCACCACGACCATCACGCTTGCCGACAGCGACCGCACCCGTGTCGAAGAGAAACTGCGCGCCGTCGAGCGCGTGGTGAACGGGCTCGGGTTCACCTCGAAGCGCGAGACGCTGAACGCGGTCGAAGCCTGGCTCTCCTCGCTGCCGGGGCAGGTCTATGCCAACGTTCGCCAGCCCCTCGTCCATACCCTCAATCTCGCGCACCTGATGCCACTCTCCGCCGTCTGGGCCGGGCAGGCACGCAACTGGCATCTCGACGGCCCGCCACTGTTTCAGGCGCAGACCAGCGGCACCACGCCGTTCCGTTTCTCGACGCATGTCGGCGATGTCGGCCATATGCTGGTGGTCGGACCCACGGGTGCCGGCAAATCCGTGCTGCTGGCGCTTATCGCACTGCAGTTTCGCCGCTACCCCGACGCTCAGATCTTCCTGTTCGACAAGGGACTGTCCGCCCGCGCTGCCGTGCTGGCGATGGGTGGTGCCCACCACCAGCTGGGGACTGAAGGGCTCGCGTTCCAGCCGCTCCGCCATATCGACCATCCGGACGAGCGCAGCTGGGCGGCCGACTGGGTTGCAGCCCTCCTCGCCGGCGAGCAGCTGGCGGTCACGCCCGAGGTCAAGGAGGCGATCTGGTCGGCGCTGGGCAGCCTCGCCTCCGCGCCCCCCGACGAGCGGACGTTGACCGGTCTCTCCATGCTGTTGCCGACCTCGGCGCTCCGCATGGCTCTCTCGCCCTTCACGCTCGAAGGTCCACATGGCCGGCTGCTGGATGCCGTCGAGCCGGAGTTCAGCCTCGACAGCCTGCAATGTTTTGAGACCGAGGCGTTGCTGGATCAGGCGTCGGTTGTCGCGCCGGTGCTCACCTATCTCTTCCACCGCCTCGAACAGCGGTTCGATGGCCGACCGACACTCCTGATCCTCGATGAAGCCTGGATCTTCCTTGACCATCCGCTGTTCGCCGCCCGCATCCGCGAATGGCTGAAGACGCTGCGGAAGAAGAATGTCGCAGTCCTGTTCGCGACCCAGAGCCTTGCCGACATCGCGGACAGCGCGATCGCGCCGTCCATCATCGAAAGCTGCCCGCAGCGCATCCTGCTGCCGAACGAGCGGGCGCTGGAGCCGCAGTCCGCGGTCGCCTACCAGCGGTTGGGGCTCAACGCCCGGCAGATCGAGCTGATCGCGCGGGCGACACCCAAGCGGCACTATTACCTCCAGTCCGCGCGCGGCAATCGCCTGTTCGAGCTTGGGCTCGGACCGATCGCGCTGGCGCTTGCCGGGGCGTCCGATCCCGCCTCCCAGGCCCGTATCGACGCGATCCTCGGCCAGCATGGTTTGACGGATTTTGCCGAACATTTGCTGTCGGCCGCCGGCCTCGACTGGGCTGCGTTGCTGCTGCGCGAGTTCCCCGACCACCAGTTGAAGGAGTAATTGAGATGCCGAACCATGTTTCGCGCGGCCTTGCCGCTGCTGTTCTGTTCGCCACCTTATCGGCCACGCCCGCACAGGCAATCGTCGTGTTCGATCCCACCAACTACAGCCAGAACGTGCTGACGGCGGCGCGCACGCTGCAGCAGATCAACAACCAGGTGAAGTCGCTGCAGAACGAGGCGCAGACCCTCCTCAATCAGGCGAAGAACCTCAGCAAGGTCGGTTTCCCCGAGATCGGGGCCATCACCACCCGGCTGCAGCAGATCGACCAGCTGATGGCGAAAGCGGAAGGCATCGAGTTCCGCATCGACAAGCTCGACGCCCAGTTCGCGAAGCTCTTCCCGAACGACTTCAAGTCGGCGCTCAAGCTCGACGAGCAGGTGCTCGCAGCCCGGACCCGCCTCGACACCGAGCTCGCCGCCTATCGCCACAGCATGACGGTGCAGGCCAATGTCATCGAGAATGTGCAGGCCGACATGGCGGTGCTCAATGATCTGTCGGCTCGCAGCCAGGGCGCCGAGGGCGCGCTGCAGGTGGGGCAGGCGACCAACCAGCTGCTGGCCTTCTCCACCAAGCAGCAGCTGCAGATCCAGAGCCTGCTAGCCGCCCACTACCGCGCCGAAGCTTTCGAACAGGCCCGGCGTCTGCAGGCCGAGGCCGACGCCCGCGCGGCGGTTGTGAAGTTTCTGGGAACAGGCGAGGCCTACACCCCGAAATAGCCCCTCGACCTGGCCCTCGCAGGACAGCCCCATGCAAGACCTGAGCGTCATCGACGGATTTCTGGCTGACTTTATCCAGTATATCGACAGCGGCTTCGGCCTGCTGGGGCCGGACGTCGCCTTCCTGACCACCGTCCTCATCGGCATCGACATCACGCTCGCCGGTCTCTTCTGGGCGATGGGCGGCGAAGACAATGTGATCGGCCGCTTCCTGCGCAAGATTCTCTTCGTCGGCGCTTTCGCCTTCATCCTGAACAGCTTCGCGCTGCTGGCCGACATTGTCTTCCATTCGTTCGCGGCCGCCGGCCTCACCGCAGGCGGCGGCATGATCACCGCAGACGACCTCCTGAAACCCGGCAAGCTCGCCGGCACCGGCTTCGCTGCCGCCTGGCCGCTTCTCGATCAGGTCGCCCAGCTGATGGGGTTCACGACCTTCTTCGACAATTTCCTGACCATCGCCGTGCTGCTCTTCGCCTGGGCGATCGTCATTGCCGCCTTCTTCATCCTCGCCGTCCAGATGTTCGTCACCATTCTCGAGTTCAAGCTGACCGCGCTTGCAGGGTTCATCCTCGTCCCCTTCGCGCTCTGGAACCGGACCAGCTTCCTCGCCGAGCGCGTGCTGGGCGCCGTCGTCTCGTCGGGTATCAAGGTGATGGTGCTCGCCGTCATCGTCGGCATCGGCTCGGGCTATTTCGCGGAGTTCACCGCCGCCATCAAAGGCCAGGAGCCCGACATCGCGCAGGCGATGAGCCTCGTTCTTGCCTCGCTCACCCTGTTCGGCCTCGGCATCTTCGGTCCTGCCCTCGCCGCCGGTCTCGTTTCGGGCGCACCGCAGCTTGGAGCAGGCGCCGCTGTCGGGACTGTAGCCGGCGCGGCCGGGCTCGCAGCCCTTGCTGGCGGCGCCACCATCGGCGCTGCGCGCCTTGCGGGCGGTGCAGCGCTCGGATCGGTCCGCGCCGGCACCACCATGGGGTCTGCGGCATCGGCTTCCTATCAACTTGGTCAAACCAACGCAGGTGCCTCAACCATCGGCGCCGGCATAGGCGGCATGGCGCAGGCCGCAGGCGGCGCAATGCGCGAGAAAGCCGCGTCCGGCCTTGGTCTTTCCGACGCTGCACGCCGGGGCCGCGATGGTGCCTGGGCAGCGATGAACGGCGGCAGAGTTGCCGCAGCCGGTGCCGAAGCTTCGGGCGATGCCGCCCCGGCCTGGGCGCAGTCGCTGCGCCGCCAGCAAGACAGCCGTCACCGGCGTCAGCTCGCCATGCACAGCCTGCAGCAGGGCGACCGCGGCGGCGCCGCCGCTTCCCCTGACATCAAAGAAAGGAACGATTGACCATGGTCTTCCGCCGCGCTGTCCAGCGATACGGACATACGCCGCTGCCCGTCACGCCCTATGCCCGCGCCGGGCAGGTCTGGGATGATCGTATCGGATCGGCCCGTGTGCAGGCGCGCAACTGGCGGCTGATGGCCTTCTGTTCGCTCGGCCTCGCGATCGGCATGGCGGGCGCCTTTGTCTGGCAGTCGCGCGAGAGCCGGGTCGTCCCCTATGTGATCGAGGTCGACCGGCTGGGCGAGCCGCGGGCGCTCAGCGAAGCCGAGAAGGCGCACCGGCCGACCGACCCGCAGATCGCCTGGCATCTCGCCGCGTTCATCGGCAACGTCCGCTCGGTCTCGATGGACCCGGTGCTGATGCGACGCGACTGGCTGTCGGCCTATGATTTCGTGACGCCGAAGGGGGCGCTGTTCATTGGTGAATATGCCCGCGCTTCCGACCCGTTCGCCCGTGTCGGCGAAGAGAGCGTATCGGTGCAGGTGACAAGCGTCGTGCGTGCCTCTGACCGCTCGTTCCAGGTCAAGTGGACGGAAAGTGTCTACGCCCGCGGCAGCCTTGCCGACACATCGCAATGGACGGCCATCCTCGCCATCGAGACGCGTGTGCCGGAAACCGCCGACACACTGCGGAAGAACCCGCTTGGCATCTATGTCGACGCCATCGCCTGGAGCCGCGAGCTTGAGCCGGCTTCCGCCCGAGCCCCGGCACCGCGCCGAAATGCCGCCAGCCAATCCCCCGCCATTGAGGAGCTTCAGCCATGATGCGCATCCCGTTTGCCGCGCCGCTTCTGTCGGCGATTCTGCTCGCGCCCGTCCACGGAGCAGCGTCCGCACCGGCTGATCCGGGCCGGGTCATCGAAGCCGCCAACCGCCAGGCGACCTATGGACCCGCTGCGCAGGATTTTGTGAACGCGGTCCACGTCTACCCATATGTGGAAGGCGCAATCTACCGGGCGGTGACGGCGCCCGAACGGGTGACGGATATTGCCCTGCAGGCGGGTGAGACGCTCGTGTCGGTTGCAAGCGGGGATACCGTGCGCTGGGTGATCGGCGATACCACCAGCGGCGCCGGCCTTTCGAAGCGCACCCATGTTCTGGTGAAGCCGGTCGGCGCGGGACTTGCGACCAACCTCGTTATCACCACCGATCGCCGCAGCTACCATGTGGCGCTCACCAGTGTGGCGCGCACCGCGATGACGGCCCTGTCCTGGACCTATCCGCAGGACGCGCTGCTGGCGGTCTCACGTCCGGTTCCGGCTGTGGAGGCTGTGACGACGCCGGCTGTGGCGCCCGGCCTTGAGGTCGAGCAGCTGAGGTTCAACTATCTGCTGTCGGGCGACAAACCGGCCTGGCGACCGCTGCGGGCGTTCGATGATGGCCGCCAGACCTATCTCGAGTTCCCGCCGACGCTTGCGGTCGGCGAGGCGCCGCCCCTGTTCCTGATCGGGGCGGATGGCGAGCCGCAACTCGTCAACTATCGCGTCCGTGGCCGCTTCTATGTGGTCGACCGAATCATCGACATCGCGGAACTCCGGCTCGGCACAAGGAAGCAGCAGATCGTGCGCATCCAGCGGGTCGGTGAAACCGTGCGTTCGCGGAGCGGGTCATGAGCGACGATCCCGATACGGTGCAGCAGGAGCTCCCGACGCCTCCGGCAAAGGAAGATCCGGAGACGCTTGCGCTCAGGGCGCAGCCACCACGGGCGATCCGGTTCCGCCGCAGCGTCATCATCGGCCTTGCGGCGGGGTCTTCGCTGGCGCTGATGGCAACGGCCTGGATTGCGCTCAGACCGCCAAAGTTCGACCTGATCTCGGGGGCGCCGGAGAAGGCGCCGCCGCCACGCCCGCCGGCCGACACGCTGCAGTCCTTGCCTGCCACCTATGAGGATGTTCCGAAGCTCGGACCGCCGCTTCCGGGTGACCTCGGCCGCCCGATCCTGGAGCATCAGCGCGCCAAGGCGATCGATATGGAAGTGGCGGAGATCGAACAGGCGGGCGGCAATACTCAGGCTGGCGCCAGTCGGCAGGCTGCTGATCGGGAGCGTCTGATTGCCGAGCGCAAAGCGGTTCGTGAGGCGGTGCTGCTGGTGCCGCTCCGTGACCGCGCGGAAACGGCGTCTCCCGGCGCAGCGCCAGAAATCCGGCGGGCTTCTCAGTGCGAGGATTCTTCGGTGCAGGAAACGAGATCCGGAGATGGAAAGGCAGGGTTTGTCGCGACCCAGGATGCGGGCGACGACATCAATGCCCATCCGCTTCTGCCAGCCGCTTCGCCCGATCTCGTTGCTGCCGGGAGTGTGATTGCCGGCAGCCTCATTACCGGGATCAACTCAGACAGTCCCGGTCTCGTCATTGCCCAAGTCACGGAACAGGTGTTCGATAGCCCGACCGGCAGGCGATTACTCATCCCGCAAGGAGCGCGGCTCATTGGTCGCTACGACCATGTCGTCGCCTTCGGCCAGCGCAGGGCCCTCATCGTCTGGCAGCGAATTCTATGGCCCGACGGCAGCTCGCTCCGGCTCGAGAATGTACCGGCAACAGACCCCTCCGGCTATGCAGGCCTTGCCGACAAGGTCGACTTCCACAGCTGGCAGCTGCTGCAGGGCGCGGTCATCTCCACGCTGCTCGGTGTCGGCAGCAATCTTACCTTCTCGGGTCAAAGCGACCTCGTCCGTGCCATCCGGGAATCCACACAGCAGAATGTTGCGCGGGCAGGCGATCAGCTGACCTCGCGCAACCTCAGCATCCAGCCGACGATTACCATCCGGCCTGGCGCCGAGGTGCGGCTTGTCGTGCACCGCGACCTCATCCTCACCCCATGGAACCAGCAGGAGGCAAGGCAATGGCCGAACTGAAACTCGCGCGGCTGCCCGACCGCACGCCGCTGAAGCTTGGTATCAATGTCATGCCTGATCTGCACCAGGATCTCGTCGACTATGCGGCACATTACGCGCGGGCCTATGGCGCCGAAGTGCAGATCGCAGAACTGATACCGGCTATGCTGGCCAGCTTCATCGAGAGCGATCGGGGATTCCTACGGTCCCGGGGACCGCGGCCATGAGCCACCTTCGTCCGGCACAAATCAACCGCAACTGCAACCGGCACCAGAATGGCGGGTGGGAGGCAGGAGCGGATTGACAGACCCGCCTCTCCAGATAGGCGGCGCCCCCGGGGCAGGAACGCTGCGCCATAGCTTTTCGAGCTAGGCGGCGGCCATGTCCGAAATGCCGCACATGGTCGGTAAGCTGCTCGGCCATAGCAGCATTCTGAGCATTACTTGTTGATTTCCGCTGAGAGTTGACCCGGGATTTTCATTGAGAAGTGACCCGGTGAAGATATGTCCCGCGATGCGGGTGATGCGTCAAGCTGGTGATTTTTCCTTTCGTGGTTTGGGCGCTGCTGCGCTGGCTCTGAACCGGAAGCTGTCGTTGCCGGTTTCCAGGATGTGGCAATGGTGTGTGAGCCGGTCGAGCAGCGCAGTGGTCATCTTGGCATCGCCGAACACATCGGCCCATTCGCTGAAGCTGAGATTGGTTGTGATGACGACGCTGGTGCGCTCGTAAAGTTTGCTCAGCAGATGGAACAGCAGCGCGCCACCTGATGGGCTGAACGGCAGGTAGCCGAGCTCATCGAGGATGATGAGATCGAGGCGCAACAGCCGCTCGGCAAGCTGGCCGGCCCTGTTCGCGGCCTTTTCCTGCTCAAGCGCATTGACCAGATCCACGGTGGCGAAGAACCGCACCTTCTTGCGATGATGTTCAACGGCCTGGATACCGAGCGCGGTGGCAATGTGCGTCTTGCCCGTGCCGGGACCGCCGATCAGTACGACATTATCGGCGCCATCGACGAACTCGCCGCGGTGGAGTTGCCGGATCATGGCTTCGTTGACCTCGCTGGCGGCGAAGTCGAACCCGGCCAGGTCCTTGTAGGCAGGGAACCGGGCAGCCTTGATCTGGTAGGCGATCGATCGGACTTCTCGTTCGGCCATCTCGGCCTTGAGGAGCTGGGACAGAATCGGCACAGCCGCCTCGAAAGCGGGCGCGCCTTGCTCGATGAGATCGTCGACGGCGTGGGCCATGCCGTACATCTTCAGCGCCTTAAGCATGACGACCACGGCGGCGCTGGCGGGATCATGACGCATGGCGCAGCCCTCCATCGCGCAGGGCATCATAGCGCCCGACATTGGCGAGCGGTTCCTGGGCAAGACGAAGCGCCTGGGGCGCATCGATCGGAGAAGCCGGAGGAGCCTTGCCGTCGATCAGGCGGTGCAGGACGTTGAGGACATGAGTCTTGGTGGCAACGCCGGCTTCCAACGCCAGTTCGACCGCGCACAGCACGGCCTGTTCGTCGTGCTGGAGAACAAGGGCGAGGATCTCGGCCATCTCCCTGTCTCCGCCCGGGCGGCGTAGGAGCTGGCTTTGAAGCTGCCGGAAGGCATCAGGCATCTCGTTGAAGGGAGCACCATTGCGCAAGGCTCCGGGCTTGCGCTGGATCACCGCCAGATAATGCCGCCAGTCATAGACCGTTCGCCCGCCGTTATGATGCGATCGGTCGATGATCCGGCCATGCTCGCACAAGATCTGGCCCTCGGCGGCGATCACAATCCGATCGGGGTAAATCCGCAAGCTGACCGGACGGTTGGCGAACGATGCCGGTACGCTGTAGCGCATGCGCTCAAAGCTCACGAGACAGGTAGGTGATACCCGCTTGGTGTGTTCGACGAAGCCATCGAACGGCCGACCGGGCGGCATCAGACTGGCAACCTCGACGGCGTGGACATCGGCAACGGTGCCGGGCAGCACCCCGTGCTCGATCTGCGCCCATTGCGCGATGCATTGCGCTTCAAGCCAGGCGTTGAGCGCGTCGAGGTCGGAGAAGCTCGGCATGGGTTGCCACAACCGACGCCGCGCATCCTGGACGTTCTTCTCAACCTGCCCTTTCTCCCACCCTGACGCCTGGTTGCAGAACTCGGGCTCGAACAGATAGTGGCTCGCCATCGCCGCAAACCGCGCGTTAATCTGTCGAGCCTTGCCCGCACCGATCCGATCGACCGCAGTGCGCATGTTGTCGAAGATCCCCCGCCGAGGTACGCCGCCCAGCACGCGGAACGCTTGGGTCAGCGCGTCAAACAGCATCTCGTGGGTCTGGAGCGGATAAGCCCGAACCGCGAAGGCGCGACTGTGCGAGAGCTTGGTATGCGCCACCTGCAGCTTGGTCTGCCGGCCGCCCAGCATCGCCCAGTCCTCGCTCCAGTCGAACTGGAAAGCCTCGCCCGCAGCGAACGCCAGCGGCACGAACGTCCCCCGCCCGCTGGTCTGCGCCTCGCGCTGCCGCTCGGCCTTCCAGACCCTGACGAAGGCGGCGACACGTCCGTAAGAGCCGTCGTAGCCCAGCACCACGAGGTCGGCGTGCATCTGCTTGGCCGTGCGTCGCTGTTTGCGCGACTTGGCCACCTCGGCCCGCAGCCAGCCCGACAACTTCTCGGCAAAGGGATCGAGCTTGCTCGGCCGCTCGGGAACCTTGAAACGGGGCTCAACCGCCCCGCCACGCAGATACTTGCGGATCGTGTTGCGCGACAATCCAGTGCGACGCTCGATCTCCCGGATCGGCATCCCATCACGAAAATGCCAGCGCCGGATAACGCTCAATAAAGCCATGTCGATCACTTCGATGTCCCCCGACCTGACAGCCAGGGAGAAGGTCAGAACATGGGTCACTTCTCAGTGGAAATTATGCGCCTCCCGGGTCAACTCTCAGCGGAAATCAACACATTACTCGCTACGCGCATCTCGACGATGCAGATGTCGTGCAAACAGCACAGCGCATTGGAGATTTGATTCAATCGTTGCTCGGCGAAGTGCCCTAAGCTCCTCGTTTCGTCGCTGAAACGGGGCAAACCGTCGGCAAAGCGAAGATAGCGCTTGCGTGTGGAACAAAAGGCGAACATAGCCAGAGCTACTGATGAGCGTGACGATGTTTGGAGGTTGGCACCAGCCTCGAAGCTGTATTCCACGCCAAGGTTGGGGATGATGAGTATGACTAAAACTGGATCGGGGCAAGCAGAAGTTCTGCGACCTAAAGTTCTTGATTTGTTCTGCGGCGCAGGTGGCCTCGCAGAAGGGTTTCGTCAGGCGGGATATGAAATACTCGGCGGCGTCGATTATTTTCCGGCTGCTATCGAGACTTTTGAAGCCAACATTCCAGGAGCTGTCGGTGTACTAGGCGATCTCCGCGATCCTGACCTAGACGACTTTGAGGCTCGTTTTGCTGGGGTTGACGTTATTGTCGGAGGCCCGTCCTGCCAGGGCTTCAGCACCTCGGGCGGGCTGAGCAAATCTGACGGTCGGGATCAAAGCGACCCTCGCAACCGCCTATTCATAAATTACACGAACATCGTCGAACGGCTGCAGCCGAGCTGGATCGTCTTCGAGAATGTACCAGGTTTGCTGCTCTACGAGAACGGTAACGTCGCACTCCAGATCGTGCGGGCGTTCCGGGAGATAGGGTATGAACTGGTGCCGATGATCCTTCTGGCCGCTGACTACGGCGTGCCACAATTGCGGCGACGGCTCGTATTTGTTGGAAACCGGACCAATTCCGATATTTCGCTGCCCGCGCCCACACACGGCGATGTCAACCTTTGGAAGGGCTTTTCACTGCCCTTTGCTCATCTGTCTCGGATTGGCCATGGTAAGGAAGAGGGACTTCTGCCGCACGTAACGTTCGATGAGGCTTGCTCGGATCTTCCTCGGGTTGCAGAAGGGAAAGCGATCGACGGCAAGCCGTATGCGATCGAACCTGCGTCTCCTTACCAGATAGCGATACGCTCCGGCTCAAGCGCCGTTAGGCAGCACGCTGCGGCTGACCTGGCCACCCTTGATCGCATCGCGGCTGAAACTCTAAAGCAAGGCCAGAATTGGCGAGATCTCTCGGATGACGTTTTGCCCGATCGGTTCAAAAAGATCCGTCGCTACGATGCAACAACACTTTTGAAGCGGCTGCGCGCCGATTTGCCCGCTTACACTATCACGACCAAATTCAATGAGGCGACGACGGGGGCGTTCATTCATCCGAGGCAGGCGCGAACGATCACCTTGCGAGAGGCTGCTCGGCTGCAGTCCTTTCCGGATACTTTTATATTTTCCGGGAGCGCTGCGCAGGTGCGACAGCAAATCGGAAACGCAGTTCCTCCCCTTCTCGCCCGAGCAATAGCCGAAGCGATCCTTCCAGCAGTAGTGAAGGACGCTTTCGGAGTGGCGATCGAACCCGTAAGAGATTCGGTGGTCGTGGACCACGGCGTATCTGAGGCCGAAATCCTCAAGCTTCATGGTGCGCGGAAGAAGCCGAAAGGGCAACCGGTCGAAGCGTTAGCTGCATGAGGGGCGATGCCGTACTTTTCATCTGATCAGATCGAGCGCGGGCTGTCTCACCTCATCGAGACAGGGCATCAGTCACTCGTAAGCCTGTTGGCTATGTTGCAGTCTGAGGTTCCGATGAGCGGCGACGCTGCGCTTGCTGTGAAATTCGGGTCACAGCAGGAAAATGCTTTGCTAGAGCAGTTCTTCCGTCCGGACCTCGGACCGGACGACAAACCATTCTATGTTCCTTTCGGTGATGCCGGAGGCAAGACGCGCTGGCATGATACTAGCTATGCAGGCAGCAGCCTCCAGCGTCAGCGTAAAGATCGCTCCGCGATCTTCGCGCAGCCGCCTGGCGACAAGAAGAGGTGGTTTCTCCGGCCGGACTATGTCGCTCAAATCGTCGCAAGCGCCAACACGGCCGGTAAGGCGTCAATATCTCTTCCGGCGTTAGCAGCATGGTTATTGCGACGGGCCGAAATCACCGATCTACAGGATGCGACGCAAAAGGCGGTCGCTGCTCTTAAACTCGACAGGGATAACCTTATCGGCGACGGTGCAGTCTTCACGGAAAGTGATGTTGCCAAGGTCGGTGAACTGCCATTCGCCGATGAACCGATCGAACCCGAGGCGCTGCTAGAGCTGCTAGGGAAGTTTTCGCCGCCGCCGAAATCGAAGGCGGATGCAACCGACAGCGAGGAGGCGAATAGCGCTTCCGGCATCCTGCACGAAGTTATAGCGCCGGGCAGCTGGGAGCTCGGAGAAGGCGACCTCGACGATTTCGCCGGTCTGCAGGGCGTGAGAGAGCCGGTGATGAGGGCGATCTCTGCGCTTCATTCCGGTATGCACATCATCTTTACCGGGCCTCCAGGCACAGGGAAGACGAGCTTGGCAGAAGCGGTCTGTAAACTTGCAGGTTTCCCATTTTGGACAGTTCCTGCAACGGACCAATGGACGACGTTCGAGACCATTGGAGGATATTTCCCCGTGCCTGCGGAAGGTTCGTCTGAGGACCGTCTCGATTTCCTCCCGGGCGCCGTCGTTGCAGCGATCGAACAACAACGCTGTCTGATTATCGATGAGATTAATCGCGCCGACATCGACAAGGCCTTCGGCGAATTGTTCACGCTGCTGACGGGCAAGTCCGTGACGCTTCCTTACCGTCGCCGGTCGGAACTCGGCTTTCGACGCGTACGCTTGCAAACCAATCCCGGCTTGGTTGAGGCTGACATTGATGCGATCCAGGTGCCGCACTGGTGGCGCTTGATAGGCGCTATGAACGATGCCGATAAGGCAAGCCTCAAGCGGCTATCGCTGGCTTTCATCCGTCGTTTCGCTTTCATTCCGATCGACTTGCCGGAGTTCAACACTTACGTCGCGATCCTGAAACGGGAGTTGGAATTGGCCGATGAGCCGATTCGTGCTCGTCTCACCGAGTTAGAGACATGCCTTCTCGCATTGTTCCCAGATCGAACGGCGGGCTTGGGATCGATCGGATTGCCATTAGGGCCGGGCATTCCGCTCACGATGATCCGGCACGGGGTCTCCGAAGCAGTCTCTTGGCCTCACCGGACCGGTGGGGAGATCGTCAGGTCTGCAATCGAATCCTATCTGATCCCGCAATTCCAGGGTCGACCGGACAAGCATTCGGAGATTCTTTCAGTTCTCTCCGAACATGTCGCGGATTCTGATGGACTGGCTTCCGTTCTAGGTGTTTGGACGGGCGTTTCGACGTGACAGCCGATCGCGCCACATGGCGTGATTTCATCTGCGCTCCAGACCATCCTTACAGGCATCTTGCTAGTCTCGGCGCATCGGTCAGAGGAGCTAATTCGGATTCGCTCGACTTGGCCGGTCTCGACGATTTTTTGCACAAGCTGCGAGGCGAGCACGACGTCACATTGCTAGCCGACATGGTGGACCTTGTGTCCGGGCCATATGTGTCATTCGTCGCGGACCAGCTCCTTCGGCTGCTCGACGCCTTGGCGAATGAGATGGAAAGTCGAGATGAAATCGTCGGCCCCGGTCTACGAGGAAATCCGCGGTGGGATAGAACAGTGGTTGCTCGGATGGCCGGTGTTCTGCCGGTCGGCCGGTATTATTCTCGCACCGCTCACAGGTCTTTCGAGCTGCCCGAGAACCAGCTTCTAAGGTGGCTCATCGATGAGCTTCTCACTTCGGTTCGGAATCTTACGCGGCGTTCGGCTAGCGCGACACCGCATACTTCGCTGGTGACGATCCTCAAGCATTGCGAGGAAGCTGTCGGCCACCATTGGCTCTCGCAGCTATCGGTTCCTGCTTATCTGAGTCCGAACATGATCGAGGCGGCAAACCGCAGCCGCCGACCTGAGTATCGTGTCGCTGCAGAACTGGCAGAGGCTAGGGCCCGCCTCAAGAGTCCATCCGAAGATGCTCGGTGGTTCGCCACGTTGATGCTCCTTGCGGTAGGTTGGCTTGAGCCGGTGTCGGATGACGACATGTTCGAACTATATGCTTTGACGCTGGTCGTTGACGTGATTGCTCAAGAGCTGGGCTTCGGCGAGCCTGAGGAATATGGTCTCGTCTCATCCAGTAGGGGCCATGTGGCGGCGTTCCGAAATAGCGCCGGTAAGCTGCGCGTAATTTTCGACCAAAGCCCGTCCGGTAAGCTGCGAGCCAAGGACAGATATCGGAATATCGTTGCCGGGCATCACGGAGTTACGGGTAATGCTCGCCGTCCCGACATTTCGATCATCTACGAGGGACCGCAGGTACAGCGTTTCGTTGTCGTCGAGGCCAAAAGAACGGCGAATGAACGTTACATCAGCGACAGCATCTACAAGTTATTCGGCTACCTTTACGATTTCGCAGCGCTTTGGACTGACGACCACCCCAATCCGAGGTCGATACTTCTCGTCCCGGACGGCGTCAGCCGCGCTTCCGATCATACCTTTGTGGAAGCCGCCATCGTCTCCGGCAGCGACAGAGCGGGCCTTGCAGCGGCTCTCCGGTCCGCCATTCTCTAGGGCGTGCGTCCATCCTATCGGCGGTGAGGTCGATCACCTTATTTCTAGAAAATCGATGTCGTCTAGTCTCCGCCGGAGCCGCAGACTTCCACCATTTAATCCGCGAAAATGATCTCTTCGAGATCAAGCGAAAAATGGGATATTCCGATGCAATCCGAGCGCACGGGAAGTCAAATGGCGGCCCGGCGACATCACCTTTGAGCTCGGCAGTTTGCAGCGCGGAGAACACCTGAGCCCCGTCCGTCATCCTGCTGAAGGCGCTGTTGGGTGCTCAGCGACGCTTGTGGGGTCAGAACGGACCTCGTTCTATTGCGCGCGCACGGAGCATCTCCAATCCTCAAACCACCAGATCAATGCAGCAGCAATGAGGCTCCCATGTCCCCCGATACGCCCGACCGCATTCTGCGTCTCCCCACCGTGCTCCAGCTCACCGGACTCTGCCGTTCGACGCTGTACCGCAAGGTTGATGCGGGGAAGTTCCCTCGCCAGATCCGTATCGCCGAGCGCTGCGTCGGGTGGCGCGAGTCCGCGATCAGGGACTGGATGCGCAACCCGATGTTCTATGACGTTGGCGATCACCAATAATCTGCGGATCTCGCCTCACGGACGAGCTTCACCGATCCCGATTCGGTCGATCGACAATGCCTGTCGGCGGGGGCCCTAGGCAGCTCGCTTTCTGGCACGCTCCGCAGCCACCGCCCGCAAGCTGTCCAGCTCGTCAGACCATGCCTGCATCATAGTGACCCGCTCAGCCCAGTATTCCCCGCGGGCATAGATGCGTCGCACGGAGTTTGCGTCTACGTGCGCAAGCTGACGCTCAATGGCGTCCGGGTTCCACTTGCCGGATTCGTTGAGCAGCGTGCAGGCCATTGCTCGAAAGCCGTGGGTCGTCATTCGGCTGCCTCCATAGCCCAGCCGCTGAAGGGCGAGGTTCAGAGTATTCTCGCACATCGGCCGATTGCGCTTGCCCTGACACGGAAACACGTAGCGCTGGTCTCCGCTCAGCGGCCTGATCTCTTCGAGGATTGCGACTGCCTGCCGGGACAGTGGAACACTGTGCGGGCGGCGCATCTTCATCTTCTCCGCCTGGATGATCCAGACACGCTGCTCGAGGTCGATCTCCGACCACTCGGCTTGCCGAAGCTCTCCCGGCCGGGCGAAGAGGTGAGGCGCCAGCCGAAGCGCGATATGGGTCACGCGATAGCCATCGAACCGATCGATTGCGCACATCAGGTCGCCCACTTCATCCGGCCTCGTGATGGCCGCTAGATGCTTCACCTTGGGTGTGGTCAGCGCTCCGCGCAAATCTGCGGTCACGTCACGCTCCGCCCGTGCGGTGGCGACGGCATAGCGAAACACCTGTCCGCAGGTTCCGCGTAGCCGGCGGGCGGTTTCATGCAGCCCTCTCGCTTCGACCTTGCGCAGAACTTCATAGACCTCGTGGGCGGTAATCCGGTTGATCGGCCGGCTGCCGAGCTGAGGGTAGGCAAAGGCCAGCATCCAGCGCTTCTTGCTGAGCGTCACCTCGGCGCGACCCTCCCGCGCGCTCTTCGCCACCCATTCCTCGGCGACGACCTTGAACGTGACCTGTTCCGCGAGAAGCGCCGCTCGCTTCTCCTCTCGCGCCACGGTTGCAGGGTTCGTTCCGCTCGCCAGCACCTTCTTGGCAGCATCTCGCTTGGCCCGTGCCTCTGAAAGGCTGACGGCTGGGAAAACTCCCAGTGCCATGGTTTGCTGTCTGCCGGCCCAGCGGAAGGCATAGCGCCAGTAGCGTTGGCCCGTCGGTTGCACGTGCACCTGGAGACCGCCAGAATCACTGACCTTGTAGGCGCGATCCCTGGGCTTGAGAGAGCGAACTTCCACCGCGGTGAGGGCCATGTTGGTATCTCCCGTTGTTGGTATCAGGAAGTACCAACATTTGGGCCAACTTTGGGTTGAAACGGCATGGCACAAGGTGGGTCTTCCTTGGCATCTTATGCCAGAAAACCCTTGTTTTTTCAATGCTTGGGGGATGCTTTGGCACCCCGTGAAAAGGGGTACCTGGTGCCCAGAAGAGGACTCGAACCTCCACGACCTTGCGATCGCCAGCACCTGAAGCTGGTGCGTCTACCAATTCCGCCATCTGGGCACGGGGTAGGCGGGCGTCGTTATGAGGGCGTCCGCAGCTTGTCAACGTGTAGTTGACTCTTTGGCATAAATTCCGCGCCGAAGTGGGCCGTTGGCCGCATTGTCAATCACCGGCCGCAGCGGCTAGAGGCGGTGCATGCCAAACCCCTCTTTTCCCCCGCTGTCCGGCCTTTCCGGCCCGGGCCTCGTCGCCATCGTCGGCGGCGCCGGCTTCATCGGCTCCGCCCTGACCGAGGCGTTTGCCGCCGCCGGCTGGCGCGTCCGCATCGTCTGCCGCAACCCGGCACACGCCATGCACCTGAAGCCGCTGGGCGATCTCGGCCAGATCGGCGCCGCCCGCGCCGATATCCGCAGTCCCCGCACGCTGCTGCCGGCGCTGGCCGGGGCAGACGCCGCCATCAACCTCGTCGGCATCCTCGACGAAAAGGGCGGCCAGGGCTTCTCCGAAATCCACGCCCGCGGCGCCGAAGCCGTTGCCCGCGCAGCGGCGCATGTCTCGGCCCGCGCCCTGATCCACCTCTCGGCGATCGGCGCAGACCCCAACAGCCCCTCCGCCTACGGCAAGTCCAAGGCCGCCGGCGAATCGGCCGTGCGCTCTGCCTTCCCCAACGCCGCCATCGTCCGCTCCAGCCTGGTGTTTGGCCCGGAGGACAGCTTCACCAACCGCTTCGCCGGCCTCCTCGCCGCTTCCCCCGCGGTGCCGGTGATCGCGCCAGACACCCGCTTCCAGCCGGTGTTCGTCGTCGATCTCGCCAACGCCATCCTCGCCATCACCCAGCGCCTCCTGGCCGGTGAACTGGGCCGCATCTGGGAAATCGGCGGCCCCGAAATCCTCACCATGCGCAGCATCCTCGAATCGATCGCCGCCGCCTCCGGCCTCGATACGCCGCTGCTGGATACACCCGACATCGGCGCCCGCCTGCTCGCCGGCCTGGATTTCCTGCCGGGCGCCCCCCTCACCCGGGACCAGTATCTGATGCTGAAGCGCGACAATATCGCCAGCCCCGACGCCCCCGGCCTCGCCGATCTCGGCATAGAGCCGACGCCGCTGGCCGGCGTCGCCCCGCAATGGCTCTCGCGCCACCGCCCCGGCGGCCGCTTTGCAGCCCGCGGCTAGGCCATGGATCTCACCGCAATCGTCCACGCCCTGATCCTGGGACTGGTCGAGGGGCTGACCGAGTTCATCCCCGTCTCGTCGACCGGCCACCTGATCCTCGCCTCCGAGCTGCTGGGCTTCACCGGCGAAGGCTCGGTCGCCTTCAAGATCGCGATCCAGCTCGGCGCCATCCTCGCCGTGCTCGTCGCCTATCGGCAGCGCTTCACCGGCATCGCCACCGGCCTTCTCGCCCGCGATCCCGGCGCCATCGCCTTCACCCGCAACATCGTCCTCGGCTTCCTGCCGGCGATGGTGGTCGGCGTCTTTGCCTATTCCGCCATCCGCCAGCTGATCGAAAGCCCGTTGACGGTCGCCATCGCCCTCATCCTCGGCGGCATCGCCATCCTGGTCATCGAACGCATGATCAAGCCGCGCGCCGAAACAAGCGTGGAAGCGATGCCGGCGCCGACCGCTGCAAAGATCGGCGTCGTCCAGTGTCTTGCCATGATCCCCGGCGTCTCCCGCTCCGGCGCCACCATCATGGGCGGCCTGCTGATGGGCCTCGACCGCAAGACCGCCGCCGAGTTCAGCTTCTTCCTCGCCGTCCCCACGATGGCCGCCGCCACCGTCTATGCGCTCTACAAGGAGCGCGAATTCCTCCATGCCGACGATCTCGGCCTCATCGCCATCGGCTTCGTCACCGCCTTTGTCTCGGCGCTGCTCGTCGTGCGCTGGCTGGTGGGCTTCGTCGCCCGCCACGGCTTCGCACCCTTTGCCTGGTATCGCATCGCGCTGGGCGGCATCGCCCTGATCTGGCTTCTCAGTCGATAGTCCCGCATCGGAACTAAATTCTGCCCAAACCGACGCTGCGAACCATTTGCAACAAGGTGCGACAATAAAACAGGTCAGTATTGCTTACCTATCTACTCGCCAAGCCTGAAATCCCCTGCTAAGGCGCCTCCCGACTCATGACTCGGGGGTTTCCGTGGCCGACACGCGCATGCTCAGTTTCACCCACAAGTCGCAGGCCTATCCGGCCAAGCGCAACCCGGCCGACCGCGCCGGCGACTTCCAGGAAATCTCCCCCAGCTTCCTGCTCGCCAAGGCAGAGGAACAGGCCTCGCGCTGCTCGCAATGCGGCGTTCCCTTCTGCCAGGTCCACTGCCCGCTGCAGAACCACATCCCCGATTGGCTGAAGCTCGCCGCCGAGGGCCGCCTCAGGGAAGCCTATGAGCTTTCCAACTCCACCTCCACCATGCCCGAGATCTGCGGCCGCATCTGCCCGCAGGATCGCCTGTGCGAAGGCAATTGCGTCATCGAGCAGTCCGGCCACGGCTCGGTCACCATCGGCTCGGTGGAAAAGTTCATCACCGACACCGCCTGGAAGGAAGGCTGGGTCGAACCGCTCACCCCGGTCGCCGATCGCAGCACCCAGTCGGTCGGAATCATCGGCGCCGGTCCGGCGGGCCTCACCGCGGCCGAACTGTTGCGCGTGCGCGGCTACGACGTGCACGTCTATGATCGCCACGACCGCGCCGGCGGCCTCCTCACCTACGGCATCCCCGGCTTCAAGCTGGAAAAGCCCATTGTCACCCGCCGGGTCGAGCGGCTGCAGGCGGGCGGCATCCACTTCCACCTGGGCGTCGAAATCGGCGGCAGCGGGGAAGGCGACCTCAGCTTCGACACCCTGCGCCAGCGCCACCAGGCCATCCTCATCGCCACCGGCGTCTACAAGCCGCGCCCGCTCGGCCTCGACGGCAGCGGGCATCGGGGCGTGGTGAAGGCGCTCGACTATCTGATCGCTTCCAACCGCAAGGGCTTCGGCGATGCCGTCCCCGCCTTCGATTCCGGGGCGCTCAGCGCCGAGGGCAGGAATGTCGTCGTCATCGGCGGCGGCGACACGGCGATGGACTGCGTCCGCACCGCCGTCCGCCAGGGGGCGGCATCCGTCACCTGCATGTACCGCCGCGACCGCGCCAACATGCCCGGCTCCGCCCGCGAAGTCGCCAACGCCGAGGAAGAGGGCGTGGTCTTCGAATGGCTGGCCGGCCCCACCGCCTTCACAGCAGACAGCGAAGGCCATGTCCGGCAGGTGCAGGCCGCCCGGATGCGCCTCGGCCTTCCCGACGCCAGCGGCCGCCGCGCGCCGGAACCCGATCCGGGTCAGGAATTCACCCTTCCGGCCGATCTCGTCATCGAGGCGCTCGGCTTTGATCCCGAAGACCTGCAATCCGCCTTTCAGGCCCCCGACCTCGCTGTCACCCGCTGGGGCACCGTCCGCGCCGAAAACCAGCGGCTTTCCACCAGCATTCCCGGGGTTTTCGCCGCAGGAGACATCGTGCGCGGCGCAAGTCTCGTCGTATGGGCTATCCGGGAAGGCCGCGACGTGGCAGCAGCCATGCACGCCTGGCTGAAGTCCGAGGCCGCCCAGCAGGGCGCCGCGGCACCGCTATCAGGCGCTGTTGAAACCGGCCGATCGGCCGAACGGGAGCTTGCCTGATGCTTCGCCACTCTTTTGTTTCCGGCGCGATTGCCGCCACCGCAATCGCCATTTCCGCACCGGCCATCGCGCAGGACGCGACTGCGCTCGCCACCCAGGTGGTGGATCTGATGAGCCCGCCCGCGCAGGCCAAGGCGCAGCTCGATGCGCAGATGAAGGAAGTCCGCAACGGCAACGCCATCCGCGCCCAGCTCAGCCAGGCCCCGCGCTTCAAGCAGGAAGCGGCGAAGAACCAGCCCGCCTTCAACTCGGCCATCGCCCGCATCGGCGCCATGCAGGCCGACGCGCTCGGGCCGATCCGTGCGGAAATGCTGGCAGCAAGCCGGCAGGAAGCCATCGCCGCCTATGCCAGCACCTTCAACGTCGGCGAGCTGAACGACCTCATCGCCTTCTACAAGTCGCCCACCGGGCAGAAGATGCTGGCGAGCCAGGGGCAGATCAACATGCAGGTCTCCAAGGCGATGGCGACGAAATTCGCCCCCCGCGTGCAGGCCGCCGAAAAGGCCGTCGCCCCCAAGATCGAGGCCGAGCTGAAGAAGCTCTTCCCGCCACAAGCCCCACCCGCGAAGTAGCCCAGACCGGAAGCCGCCCAGATGCACCAGCACCAATCCCCCCTTCATTGGGCCAACATCCCCGACAGCCACGACGGCGAGCGCCAGCGCCTCGCCGACATCGGCATGTACCGCCCCGCCATGGAATCCGATGCCTGCGGCGTCGGCATGGTGGCCTCGGTCGACGGCAAGCCGAGCCGTCGTGTGGTAGAGGCGGGGATCGAGGCGCTGAAGGCGGTCTGGCACCGGGGCGCGGTGGATGCCGACGGCAAGACCGGCGACGGCGCCGGCATCCACCTCGACCTTCCGGTCAACTTCTTCCTGGAGCATGTCGATCGCGCCGGGCAGGCGCCGCGCGCCAACCTGCTCGCCGTCGGCATGATCTTCCTGCCGCGCACCGATCTCGCCGCGCAGGAGTCCTGCCGCGCCATCGTCGAAAGCGAGATCATCGCCTTCGGTCACTTCATCTATGGCTGGCGGCAGGTGCCCGTCGATGTCTCGGTCATCGGCGAAAAGGCCGCGCGCCTGCGCCCCGAGATCGAGCAGATCATGATCGCCGGCCCGGCCGACACCTCCCGGGCTGCACACGAAGCCTTCGAAAAGCAGCTCTACATCCTGCGCCGCCGCATCGAGCGCAAGGTGATCGAGGCGCAGATCCAGGGCTTCTACATCTGCTCGCTGTCGTGCCGCTCCATCGTCTACAAGGGCCTCTTCCTCGCCGAGAGCCTGTCGGTCTTCTACCCGGACCTCACCGACAAGCGCTTCGAGAGCCGCGTCGCCATCTATCACCAGCGCTATTCCACCAACACCTTCCCGCAATGGTGGCTGGCGCAGCCATTCCGCTGCCTCGCCCACAACGGTGAAATCAACACCATCCGCGGCAACAGCAACTGGATGAAGAGCCACGAGATCAAGATGGCGGCGACCGCCTTCGGAGACCACTCCGAAGACATCAAGCCGCTGATCCCCGCCGGCTCCTCCGATACCGCAGCGCTGGATGCCGTGTTCGAGGCCATCGTCCGCTCCGGCCGCGATGCCCCCACCGCGAAAACCATGCTCGTCCCCGAAGCCTGGGCGAAAGACGCCGACATGCCCCCGGCGCACAAGAGCATGTACGCCTATTTCGCCTCCGTGATGGAGCCGTGGGACGGCCCCGCCGCGCTCGCCATGACCGACGGCCGCTGGGCCGTCGCCGGCCTCGACCGCAACGCGCTGAGGCCCATGCGCACCACGCTCACCGCAGACGGCCTGCTCGTCGTCGGCTCCGAGGCCGGCATGGTCTTCCTCGACGAGCAGCAGATCGTCTCCAAGGGCCGCCTCGGGCCGGGCGAAATGATCGGCATCGACCTCGCCGAAGGCCGCCTGTTCCGCGACCGCGAGCTGAAGGACGCCATCTCCGGCGCCCACCCCTATGAGGAATGGGTCGGCGACTTCATCCAGATCGACGATCTGCCCGTGCCGCCCGCCGTGCAGCAGCCGTCGGGCAAGACGCTGCGCCAGCTGCAGCTCGCCGCCGGCCACAGCATGGAAGACATGGAGCTGATCCTCGCGCCGATGGTGGACGACGCCAAGGAAGCGGTCGGCTCGATGGGCGACGACACCCCGCTCGCCGTCATTTCGGGCAACTCGCGCTCGATGAGCCACTTCTTCCGCCAGAACTTCAGCCAGGTCACCAACCCGCCGATCGACTCCTTGCGCGAATCCCGCGTGATGAGCCTCAAGACCCGCTTCGGCAACCACGGCAACATCCTCGATTCCGAGGATCGCCAGCGCGGTGTCATGGTGCTGGAAAGCCCGCTGCTTTCCTCGGCAGACTGGCTCCGCCTGCAGGCACATTTCGCCGGCGCCGCCGCCGAGATCGACTGTACCTTCGAATATGCCGAAGGCGCCGAGGGCCTGCGCGCCGCCATCACCCGCATCCGCGCCGAAGCCGAAGAGGCCGTCCGCTCCGGCAAGTCGCAGCTCTTCCTCACCGACGAGCACCAGTCCGCCAGCCGCTGCGCCGTCACCATGATCCTCGCCGCCGCCGGCGTGCACACCCACCTCGTCCGCAAGGGCCTTCGCACCTTCGCCTCGATCAACGTCCGCTCGGCCGAGTGCCTCGACACCCATTATGTCGCCGTCCTCGTCGGCGCCGGCGCCACCACGGTAAACCCCTGGCTGGCAGAGGCCGCCATCGCCGACCGGCAGGCGCGCAACCTGTTCGGCGCCCGCAGCTTCGAGGACTGCTTCGCCCGCTACCGCAAGGCGGTGGACGATGGCCTGCTCAAGATCATGTCGAAGATGGGGATCGCCGTCATCTCCAGCTATCGCGGCGGCTACAACTTCGAAGCCGTCGGCCTGTCGCGCGCCATCGTCGCCGATTTCTTCCCCGGCATGCCGTCGCGCATCTCCGGCGAAGGCTACAAGTCGCTGTTCCAGTCCGCCTCCGAACGGCACGAACGCGCCTTCGACCCGGACAATCAGATGGGGGCCGCCACCGCACTCCCCGTCGGCGGCCTCTACCGCTACCGCTTCGGCGGCGAGCCGCACGCGTGGGACGCCGCCCTCATCCACACCTTGCAAGAGGCCGTCTCCAACGACAGCTACAGCCAGTACAAGAAGTTCTCCGAAGGCGTCCGCAAGCTGCCGCCGGTCTATCTGCGCGACCTGCTGGAGTTCAACTATGCGGCAGCGCCGCTGCCCCTCGATGCCGTCGAGAGCATTTCGGAGATCCGCAAGCGCTTCGTGACGCCCGGCATGTCGCTCGGCGCCCTCAGCCCCGAAGCGCACGAGACGCTGGCCATCGCCATGAACCGCATCGGCGCCAAGGCCGTCAGCGGCGAAGGCGGCGAAGACAGCATCCGCTACAAGCCCTACGCCAATGGCGACAACGCCAACTCCACGATCAAGCAGATCGCCAGCGGCCGCTTCGGCGTGACGGCCGAGTATCTCAACGCCTGCACCGAAGTCGAAATCAAGGTCGCACAGGGTGCAAAGCCCGGCGAAGGCGGCCAGCTCCCCGGCTTCAAGGTGACCGAGATGATCGCCCGCCTCCGGCACTCCACGCCCGGCGTCACCCTCATCTCGCCGCCGCCGCACCACGACATCTACTCGATCGAGGATCTCGCCCAGCTCATCTACGACCTGAAGCAGATCAACCCCATCGCCAAGGTCTGCGTGAAGCTCGTCTCCTCGGCCGGCATCGGCACGGTGGCGGCAGGCGTCGCCAAGGCCCATGCAGACGCCATCCTCGTCGCCGGCAATGTCGGCGGCACCGGCGCCTCCCCGCAGACCAGCATCAAGTTCGCCGGCACGCCGTGGGAAATGGGCCTCTCCGAAGTCAACCAGGTCCTCACCCTCAATGGCCTCCGGCAAAAGGTGAAGCTGCGCACCGACGGCGGCCTGAAGACCGGCCGCGACGTCGTCATCGCCGCCATCCTCGGCGCCGAGGAATATGGCATCGGCACCATGAGCCTCGTCGCCATGGGCTGCATCATGGTACGCCAGTGCCACTCCAACACCTGCCCGGTCGGCGTCTGCACGCAGGATTCCGCGCTGCGCGAAAAGTTCACCGGCTCACCCGAAAAGGTCATCAACCTGATGAGCTTCGTCGCCGAGGAAGTCCGCGACCTGCTCGCCCGCCTCGGCGTCCGCTCGCTCGATGAAGTGATCGGCCGCACCGAGCTGCTCCGCCAGGTCAGCCGCGGCGCCGAGCATCTCGACGACCTCGACCTGAACCCGATTCTCGCCAAGGTCGACGCGCCCGACCATATGCGCAAGTCCGCCCCCGGCGCCCCGCGCAACGAAGTCCCCGACAGCCTCGACGCGGAAATCCTGCGCGATGCCGCCGCCGTCTTCTCGCACGGCGAAAAGATGCAGCTCACCTACTCGGTCCGCAACACGCACCGGGCGGTCGGCACGCGGCTCTCGGGCGTCATCACCCGCCAATATGGGATGAACGGCCTGCAACCCGGCCATGTCCATGTCCGCCTGCGCGGCTCGGCCGGCCAGTCGCTCGGCGCCTTCGCCGTGCAGGGCGTCCGCCTCGAAGTCTTCGGCGATTCCAACGACTATGTCGGCAAGGGCCTCTCCGGCGCGACGATCTCCGTCCGCCCGATGGTCTCCTCGCCGCTCGTCACGCAGGAAAACGCCATCATCGGCAACACCTGCCTCTATGGCGCCACCTCCGGCGAACTGTTCGCCGCAGGCCAGGCCGGCGAACGCTTCGCCGTCCGCAACTCAGGCGCCACCACCGTGATCGAGGGCTGCGGCGCCAACGGCTGCGAGTATATGACCGGCGGCACCGCCGTCATCCTCGGCCCCGTGGGCGACAATTTCGGCGCCGGGATGACCGGCGGCATGGCCTTCATCCACGACCCGGAGGACCGCTTCAGCGCCAAGGTGAACCCGGAATCGGTCGTCTGGCAACGCTTCGGCTCGGCGCATTGGGAAGCCCGCTGCCGCGACCTCATAGAGCGCCACGTCGAACTCACCGGCAGCGTCTGGGCGCAATCCCTGCTCGAAGACTGGGCCCGCACCCGCACCCGGATCTGGCAGGTCTGCCCGAAGGAGATGGTCAACCGCATCAGCCACCCCCTGAACGACGAAGCCACACTGGAAGCAGCGGAATAGCCCGACGCGTCGGCCCATGCCCAACGATCTCGCCGCCCTCGAATCCCGCCTCCGCGCCAGAGCCCTCGCCTACCCGGAGGCCTGGGAAGACTTCCCCTGGGGCGAACGCGTCGTGAAAGTCCGCAAGAAGATCTTCCTCTTCCTCTACCGCACCGACGAAGCCCTCACCGCCGGCACGAAGCTCCCCGTCTCGCACGAATTCGCAAGGATGTTCGACGCCTGCACCCCCACCGGCTACGGTCTCGGCAAATCCGGCTGGATCACCACCCGCCTCACCCCCGCAACAGACTTCGACCCCGGCCTTCTCGAAGACTGGCTCGATGAATCCTATCGCACTATAGCCCCAAGGACGCTGGTCAAATCCCTCCCCTGATGCGGCCGGCGCCAAGTGTCGTGCCGGGGGATCGGCGTGTCGTGCCGGGGGATCGGATAGCCAAAAGCCATTGAGCCGCCCTGCATTCAGGCCTATCCCGGCCCGGCAAGTGCAGGAGAGCGCACGATGGCAAAAGGTGCAGTCCGGACAGCAATCGCCCTCACGCTCGCCATGCCCGCCGCCGCGCAGGACTTCACCCCCGGCCGCCCCGGCGCCACCGACAGCCCCGTCGCCGTCGCCCCCGGCCGCTTCCAGCTCGAAACCGAGCTCGCCGGCTTCGGCTCCGAACAGGGCGAGCGCAGCTTCTCCGTCCTCAGCACCGTCTTCCGCTACGGCCTCGGCGGCGGCTTCGATGCCGAAGTCGGCGTCTCCCCCTTCCTCTTCGAAGGCCGCGTGCAGGGCTTCGGCGACACCATGATCCGCGTCCGCAAGCAATTCACCGGCTTCGACGACGGCCCCGCCTTTGCCCTCATCGGCTATCTCACCATCCCAACCAGCAGCAACGGCCTCGGCGCAGACAAGGTGGATGGCGGCCTCACCGCCACCGGCAGCACCAAATTCTCCGAAGGCTTCGGCCTCACCGCCACCGGCACCATCGGCACGCTCCACAGCGACAGCGGCACCCAGGCCCAGTTTGCCGGCGCCCTCTCGCTCGACCATGAACTCTCCGAAAGCAGCGCCGCGTTCCTGGAGGTCTTCGCCGAACATGCAGAAGGCGAAACCCCCACCAGCTTCAGCTTCGGCCTCACCCACCTCGTCAACAGCGAAACCCAGATCGATATCAGCAGCGACATCGGCCTGAACGGCCCCGCCGAGGATTTCCGCATCGCCATAGGCTTTGCCCACCGCTTCTGATGTCCGGGCTTGCGAACAGCTTCTGCTTGCGGGTGGCTGTCATAAAATTGTAACGCCGCTTCTTGCGAAGCGAGGAGCCGCCACAATTCGTCAGATTGCCGCACTGCCCTACCGTGCTGAAGGGCTCAGCATCGGCGCGCCGGTCCGCATTCTCCTCGTCACCTCGCGGGAGAGCGGGCGCTGGGTGATCCCGAAGGGAAACCAGGATCCGAACCTGTCGCCGCACGCCGCCGCCGCGCTGGAGGCGCGGGAAGAGGCCGGCGTGGTCGGCCTCGTCTGCCCGACGGCGCTCGGCTCCTACCGCTATCGAAAGCGGCGGCGCAACGGTTCCTCGCTGATGTTCGACGTCGACGTCTTCCCGCTGGCGGTGAACACCGAACTGCCTGCCTGGAAGGAACAGGCCGAACGCGAGCGCCGCTGGTTCAGCCTGGTCGAGGCGGCAGAAGCGGTCGAGGAAGAGGATCTGAGAGACCTCATCCGCTCCTTTGGCCAATCCGAGTTCCTGGCAGCAACCCAGCGCACCGGCCTGCTGACGGCCGTGGCACAGAAATCGAGAGTGATGCCCATGTTTGCCTGGTTCCAGCGTCTGCTGCCCAAGACCGGAAACTTCTTCGAGATGTTCGAGGCGCATTCGATGACCGTGGTCGCAGCAGCCGATGCGCTTGCGCGGCTGATGCAGGATGGCAACCACGACCATATCCGCGAAGTGATCGAGCGCGAGCATGACGCCGACGAGATCATCCGCGACGTGCTGCGCACCGTGCGTGAAACCTTCCTGACGCCCTTCGACCGCGGCGCGATCACCTCGCTGATCGGTTCGCTCGACGATGCGATCGACGAAATGCAGGCCGCCGTGCAGGCAATCGCCCTCTATGACGTGCGGCAATTCGAGCAGGAAATGAAGGACATGACGGCGATCATCGTGGACGCCGCGCGGCTCTGTGCCGAAGCCATGCCGCTGCTGCGCGACATCGGGCGCAATGGCGGTCGCCTGCACGAGCTCACCGGCCGGCTGGTGCGGATGGAAAGCCATGCCGACGAAATCCACCAGGCCGGGCTGAAGCGATCCTTCATCGAGCTGGGGCCGAAGGACCCGCTGACCTTCTCGGTACAGCGCGAGGTGTACAAGCATCTGGAGCGGATCGTCGACGCCTTCGAGGATGTCGCGAACGAGATTGACGGTCTCGTCATCGATCACGCCTGATCCGCCGTGCACGAACTCGCCTTCCCCCTGCTCGTCGGCCTCATCCTCGTCGCCCTTGCGTTCGATTTCCTGAACGGCCTGCACGACGCCGCAAATTCCATCGCCACCGTGGTCGCGACCCGGCTGCTGAAGCCGGTGCATGCCGTGGTCTTCGCCGCCGCGTTCAACTTCGCCGCCTATTTCCTGACCCTCGCCTTCCCCCAGCTGCACAAGGTGGCGGAAACCATAGGGCAGGGGCTGATTGCCAAGGAACTGGTGACACCGGCCGTCGTCTTCGGGGCGCTGATCGGCGCCATGTTCTGGAATGTCGTGACCTGGCTGAAGGGCATCCCGTCGTCGTCCAGCCATGCGCTGGTGGGCGGGCTGGTGGGGGCGGGCGTCGCGCACGCAGGCCTCACCGGCGTGCAATGGTCGGGCCTCAACAAGACGCTGATCGCCATCATCCTGTCGCCGACCATCGGCATGATCCTCGCCATGACGGTGATGCTGGTGACGAGCTGGATGTTCGCCCGCACCGGCTCGCGCAAGGCCGAGAAGCGCTTCCGCGCGCTCCACCTCGTCTCCTCGGCCGCCTATTCCCTCAGCCACGGCCTGAACGACGCGCAAAAGACGATGGGGATCATCACCGTGCTGCTCTTCTCGACAGGCCATCTCACCGGCGAGTTCCACGTGCCGCACTGGGTGGCGATCTCCTGCTACATCGCCATCGCACTGGGAACGCTGACCGGCGGCTGGAAGATCATCGAGACGATGGGCTCGCGCATCACCAAGCTGTCGCAGCACCAGGGCTTCAGTGCCTCGGCGGCCGGCTCGATCGTCATCTTCACCGCCTCGTGGCTGGGCATCCCCGTCTCCACCACGCACACCATCACCGGCGCCATCATCGGCGCCGGCACGGCCCGGCGGGCATCGGCCGTGCGCTGGGGCGTCGCCCGCAACGTCATGGTGGCGTGGGTCATCACGATTCCGGCCTCGGCAACCGTGGGCGCAATCTTCTACTGGCTCACAACTCTTTTCTAGGGCGAGAACCGAGGCCGACGGCAAAGCCGCCCGCCGCCTCCGGGCTCAGTCGAACAGGCTGGAGACCGAGCTCTCGTCCGAAATCCGCCGGATCGCCTCGCCCAGCAGCGGCGCGATCGACAGCACGCGGATCTTCTTCGCCGCCGTCACTGCCGGCGTCGCGCCGATCGAATCGGTGATCACCAGCTCGGTCAGCGCCGAGCCTTCCACCCGCGCCACCGCGCCGCCGGAAAGCACCCCATGCGTCACATAGGCAATCACGCCCGAGGCGCCGGCGTCCATCAGCGCCTGCGCCGCGTTGCACAACGTGCCCGCCGAATCGACGATATCGTCGACCAGCACGCAAAAGCGCCCCTTCACGTCGCCGATGATGTTCATCACTTCGGATTCGCCGGGCCGCTCGCGCCGCTTGTCGACGATGGCCAGCGGCGCATTGTCCAGCCGCCGCGCCAGCGCGCGGGCCCTGACCACGCCGCCGACGTCCGGCGACACCACCATCATCTTCCCCGCATAGCTCGGATAGCGCGCCTGGATATCGGCCGACATCACCGGCGCGCCATAAAGATTGTCGGTCGGGATATCGAAGAAGCCCTGAATCTGCCCGGCGTGCAAATCCACCGAAAGCACCCGCGAAGCCCCGGCCACGGTAATCAGGTTCGCCACCAGCTTCGCCGAAATCGGCGTCCGCGGTCCCGGCTTCCGGTCCTGTCGGGCATAGCCGAAATAGGGCACCACAGCGGTGATCCGCTTTGCACTCGCCCGCCGCAGCGCGTCGATGCAGATCAGCAGCTCCATCAGATTGTCGTTCGCCGGGCCGCTGGTCGATTGCAGCACGAACACATCCTGCCCGCGCACATTCTCGTGGATCTCGACGAAAATCTCCTCGTCGGCAAAACGCCGCACAGAGGCAGCCGTCAGCGGCAGCTCCAGATAGCGCGCAACTTCCTCTGCAAGCGTCGGGTTGCTGTTGCCGGCCATCAATTTCATGCGCGCATTCCTTTTCCGTGGGCGCCGACTAGCCCAACAGCCCTCTTGTCGCAACGGCTGCCGCAAGCCCCGCTCCGCTTGCACCTGCAACAGCCCTCTCCTACCAAGTTGCGATGCCCGCGCGCCCCGCCTTTTCCGTCGTTGTACCCTGCTACAACGCCGGCCCCTATCTCGCCCGCGCCGTCCGCTCCACCCTGTCGCAGCCGGGCGCCGGAGAGCTGGAGGTCATCATCGCCGATGACGTCTCGACCGACGGCAGCCTGGCCGAAGCAAAGGCGCTGGCCGCCGCCGATCCGCGCATCCGCGTCGTCCGCAACGCCGTCAACATGGGCCCGGGCGGCACCCGCAACGCCGCCATCGCCGCCGCCACCGGCGAATGGATCGCCCTTCTGGACGCAGACGACGCCTTCGCCGAAGGCCGCCTCGCCCGCCTCGCAAAAATCGCCCGTGAAAGCGGCGCGCAGATCGTCGCCGACCTTCCCATCCTCTACGATCTCGGCGCCAATGTCACTGCCCCCACCCAGCTCCCCACCAGCGGCGGCTGGCGCCTGCTCGCCCCCACAGATCTCCTCAACCCCGATCCGGTATCCGGCCTCGATCTCGGCCTGCTGAAGCCCATCTTCCACCACAGCCTCGCCGACTCCGGCCTCTGGAAGTATGCCGATATCCGCCACGGCGAGGATTTCACCCTCTATCTGGATCTGCTTGTCGCCGGGCAGCGCTTCGCCCTGCTGCACGAGGCGCACTACATCTTCTCCGCCCGCGTCGGCGAAGTCAGCGGCCGCTTCTCCCCCGGCAGCGTCACCGACGTCGACTACCGCGCCATCGCCGGCAGCAGCCGCGCGCTCGCCGCCCGCTATGCCGGCACGGCGGCCGGCGCAGAAATTGCCACACTGCTGGGCGAACGCGCCGACCGTGCGCTGGCCGCCAACCGCGCCTACGGCTGGACGGTCCTGCGCAAGCGCGAATGGAAGCGCCTGCGCCGCTGGCTCGCCGCCGACCCCGCCAACGGCCCCGAACTCGCCCGCATCGCGCTTGCCAAGCTCGGCGGCCACCGCGGCAGAGTTTGAAAGCCGCCGCCGCGGCCCGTCTGATCCGCCGCATTGACCATCCCGTCCTGCCAAGCCAGATAACCCCCGTGCCGACACCACAGAGCCTTCCGCGCGTCGCGGTCATCACCACCGAGCTCGGCGTCCGCTCCGAAGTCTGGATTCTCCGCCAGCTCGCGGCCTTCACCCGCGTCCAGCCGGTGCTGTTCGGCTGGGCCGACGCGGAAAACCCCCTGCCGATGCCCTCCGGCCTCGAGGTGCGCCGCTTCTCCCAGGGCAACACCCGCAAGCCTGGCCGCCTGCAGCGCCTCTGCCGCCGCCTCGGCCTCGCTGCCGGCTATCTGCCCGATGCCGCCACCCGCCGGGCGATCCCCGGCGAGCTTGCAGAGGCCCGGATCGACGCTGTCCTCTGCCATTTCGCCTGGAACGCAATTCCGGTGGCCGGCGCCCTCGATGGCGCGCTGCCGATTGTGGCACAGGTGCATGGCCGCGATGTCTCCGCCCTGCTCGAACAACCCGCCTACCGCGCCGCGCTCCGGCGCACGCTGCCGCGAATCGACCACCTCGTCGCCGTCGGCAGCTTCCAGCTCCGTCGCCTGCAGTCGCTCGGCCTGCGCCCGGAACACAGCCTGATACCCTGCGGAGCGCCCACTGCGCTCTTCGGCCGCAACCCCCTGCCGCAGCGTCTCCCCGGCCAGCCGATCCGCTTCATTTCGGTCGGCCGCGTCAGCCACGAAAAGGGTGTACTGGAATCGCTGCGCGCCTTCGAGCTGCTGCACGCGCAGCACCCCGCCTCCGAGCTGGTCTTCGTCGGCCACGGCCCTGCCGAAGCCGAACTCGCTGCCGCCATTGCCGCCAGCCCCGCCGCCGGCGCTGTCCGCCGCACCGGCTACATGTCTCCCGAGCAACTGGCCGCCCTCCTTGCAAGCTGCCACGTCCTGCTCCAGCACAGCCGCGAAATCGGCGGCTGGATCGAAGGCTTCGGCGTCACCCTTACCGAGGGCGGCGCTGCCGGACTGCCGCTCGTCGCTTCCAGCAGCGGCGGCATCCCCGATCAGGTGCACGACGGCGTCAACGGCTTCCTCTTCCAGCCGGGCGACATCGAATCGCAGGCCGGGGCCATGGCAAGGCTCGCAACCGACGAGCCGCTGCGTCTTCGCATGGGCGCCGCCGCGCGCGAGGTCGCACAAGGCTATGATGCCGATCTGATGGCGATCCGGATCGAGGATATCCTGCTCGCCCAGCTCGCCCGCAGCGGCTGAGCGCCGATCCAAGGTGGACAGGCCGGCAAGCGGCCGTTAGCAACTTTTTCCAGCGACCGCAGCGCGGCGCAGCCGTAACTCCATTGCAGGGTGCAAGCAGGACCGGATGGACAAACCCGCCCAAGGCAAGAGCCTCTCCCGCTCGGCCATGATTGGCTACGGCGCCACCATCTTCAGCCGGCTGATGCGCTCGCTGGTCGGCATCGTCACCATCAGCGTGCTGTCGCGCTACATCTCGCCGGCAGAGTTCGGCCTCTTCTCGCTCATCTTCTTCGTCATGGTGTTCTCGCAGGTCTTCGCCGATTTCGGCCTGCGCGTCTCGCTCGTTCAGCGCAAGAATGTCACCGATCTCGAAATGAACAGCGTCTTCTGGGCCTCGTTCAGCCTCGGCGTGGTGATGATGCTGGTGGTCTTGCTTGGCGCCGACATCATTGCCGGGCTGTTCAAGGAGCCCGGCCTGGCGATCTACCTGCGGATGATCAGCCCGCTGTTCCTGCTGATCAGCGCGCAGGGCGTCTCGATGTCGATCCTCGAGCGCGGCTTCAAGTTCCCGCAGATGGCCTCGTGCGAGCTGACGGCCTCGATCCTCGGGGCGCTGACCGCCGTCGGGCTGGCGCTGGCGGGCCATTCGGTGCTGGCGCTGGTCATGCAGCAGATCGTCATCACCACCGTCGTTGCAGCGATGACCTTCTTCTACGCCCGCTGGATCCCCCGCTTCACCTTCAGCATGGAGGCATTGAAGCCCCTGATCAGCTACGGCGTCTATGTCACCGCCGCCGGCGCCGTGCAGACGATCGGCTCCAGCGCCGACAGGCCCATCGTCGGCACCCGCATCTCCCCAACCGATCTCGGCTTTCTCACCATCAGCCAGCAGATCGTCATGGCGCCCATCCGCACGATCGCGGCGAACATCCGCCGCGTCTCCTTTCCGATCATGTCCACCATCCAGGACGACAAGGAGCGGCTGTGGCGCGCCTATCTCACCACGGTCAGGGGGCTGGTGCTGGTGATGGCGCCGATCTGCCTCGGCATCTGGGCGCTTGCCCTGCCGATCACCGAACTGCTGCTGGGCAAGGCCTGGCTGCCGGTATCCGAATTGCTCGGCTATCTCACCATCGCCGCCCTCCTCACCACCGTGGCAGAGGTGAACTCGGCGATTTTCGCCTCAAAGGGCCGCGCGCGATTCCTGTTTCGCTGGAACATCTTATCCGCCGTGATGAACATCGCCGTGCTGCTGCTGGCAGTGCCGTTCGGCGTGGTCGCGGTGGTCATCGGCAAGATGGCCGTGAACTTCGTGCTCGTGCCACTGCACACCTATTTCCTCGTCCGCCTGCTCGAACAAAAGCCCTGGCCGGTCCTCGGCGCCGTGTGGAAACAGTCGCTTGCGGCCGCGATAATGGCCCTGCTCGTCTACCTCCTCGATGGCCGGCTCGCCACGGAAGGGCTGCCGCCGATCCCGCGTCTTGCAATCGGCGCCGCGACCGGGGTCTTCCTTTACGTCGGGCTGATGTTCGCCATCGATCGCAAGCGCAGCCTGGAGATGGTGGGAAAGCTTCGCCGCCGCTGACCGGTCGCCGACGAGCCGCGATCCGTCATTGTGCGTTGCAGCATAATCTCGCGCGCGCTAGAGCCTGATCGCAGCCGGAACCCGAAAGAGCAGAAATTGATCAACATCCTGATCCGCGGATTTCCCAGCCTCGACAATTACGGCACCGGGATGATGGGCCTGATCGCCATCGATCGCCTCACGCGCCTGATCGACGGCCCGGTCCGCTTCCTGTGCGACTTCAAGCCGACCACCGATATCGCACAGATCATGTCCGAGCTGGGCGAATCCGGAACCCGCGCAGAGGTCGTCCGCCATGTTCCCCGGCCGCTGGGCGAAATGGGCCAGATCGGCCGCCGCGTCGAACGGCTGCGCCGCCACTTCCTCGGAACCGAGGCGGCGGGCGCCGATCTCGTCGTCGTCCTCGGCGGCGACGATCTCTCCGAATATTATGTCCCGGATATCTGGCGCCGAATCGGCCTCATGCGCCGCTGGTCGGAAAAGCGCCCCGTGGTGCTGCTGGGGCAGACGATCGGGCCGTTCAATACCCCGCGCAACCGCCAGAGCGCGAAGGAGGATTTCCCCCATCTCCACATCTTCGCCCGCGACAAGTGGACGATGAACTATCTCACCACGCAGTTCGGCCTGAAGGATCGGCTCTACCAGGGCTCGGACCTCGCCTATATGGACCTGCCCCTGCAGGGTCGCACCGACATCGAGCAGGACATCCTCGCCCGCTACGGCCTCGCGCCGGATACCTATGCCACCCTCGTCATCTCCGGGCTGCAGCAGAACGGCTACTACACCGACAATCCCGAGGATTATCGCAGCAGCTGGATCGAGATCATCCGCCGGTTGCTCGCCCATCCCGGCATGGCCGGCCGCAAGCTTTGCCTGCTCGCCCACACCTTCAGCTCGGTCTATGGCAACGAGCCGGATTTCATCAACGACCTGATGGCCCGCCTGCCCGAAGACCTGAAGGACCGCATCACGCCGGTCACCGAAAAGGTGCTGCAGGCGCGCGCGCGCTTCATTCTGGGCAACGGCCTTTTCACCATCACCGGCCGCATGCACCCGGCGGTTTCCACCTTCCAGATGGGCAAGCCCGCCATTTCGCTTGCCTATGGCTCCAAATATGAGGGCGTGATCGGCACCATGCTCGGCCGCAGCGACCTCATTGTCGATGCCGATCACGCCGAACTCTGGGCCAGCCGCCGCATCGCCGACCTGACGATGGAGCGGGTGGATCTCGTGCTCGCAAACCACAGCGCACTGTGCACCGACATCCGGGAGCGCATCGCGGAACAGAAACAGGTGATCGAGGCCTGTTTCCGCCGCGTCTATCAACTCCTGCCCGCCCGGAGTTAATGTCCGCCCATGTCCAGCGTACCCATTGAAGGAACCGTCGGAGCCGTCATCCAGGGTGGCTATTGTGTCGGCTGCGGCGCCTGCGCCTTCGCGACGCCCGACAGCTACAGGCAGGAATTTCGCCCGGAAGGCTGGTATCTGCCGCGGCAGCAGGGGCCTGTCGCTGCCGATGCCGCCGCGCGGGCAGCCAGTGTCTGCCCCTTCACCAGCGCCAGCGAGGACAGCATCGCCGAGCGGCTCTATCCGCAGCTCTCGGCCCATCCGGCAATCGGCCGGCACGCAGCCACCTTCGCCGGCCATGTAACCGACGACCGCAGCCGAGAGGAAAGAAGCTCCGGCGGCCTCGGTACATGGCTTGCCACCCGCCTCCTCGACTCCGGCGAAGTGGACGGCGTCGTCCACGTCCTCCCCGTCGAAGCGAATCCCGTCGAAGCGAATCCCGGCGAGCCGATCTTCCGCTACGCGATCTCGCGCACCGGCGAGGAGCTGCGCCGCGGGCGGAAATCCCGCTATTACCCGGTGGAAATCTCGGAAGTCCTGCAAGAGGTCGCCCACGCCCCGCCACAGCGCCTCGCCTATGTCGGCGTACCCTGCATGATCAAGGCGCTGCACCTCGTCGCCGCACAGGATCCGGTCATTGCACAATCCATCCGGGCCACCATCAGCATCGTCTGCGGCCACATGAAGTCGGCCGGCTTCGCGCAGTATCTCGGCTGGCAGGGTGGTATCCGGCCCGAAGAACTCTCCACCATCGACTTCCGGCACAAGCTGCCCGACCGCAAGGCCTCGGCCTACGCCTTCCGGGCAGAGGCGCGCGACGGCACCGAAGTCGTCCGCCCGATGTCGGAAACCGATGGCGGCAACTGGGGACTCGGCTATTTCAAGCTGAAGGCCTGCGACTATTGCGACGATGTCGTCGGCGAAACAGCCGACATCTCCATAGGCGACGCCTGGCTGCCGCAATATATCGACGATTGGCGCGGCACCAACGTCATCGTCGCCCGCTCGCCCCAGATGCAGCGCCTGTTGCAGTCCGGCATCGACGACGGCAGTCTCCAGCTGAACAGGATCAGCCCCGATGAGGTCGCCCAATCGCAGGATGCCGGCCTGCGCCATCGCCGCGAAGGCCTGGCCTGGCGCCTTCGCAAGGCCACCCGAGCGGGCATATGGGCTCCGCCCCGGCGCGTGCAGCCGGCTGTCCTCGTGAATCCGAAACGCCGTCAGCAGCTCGACTTGCGGGTGGAGCTTGCAGCCGAAAGCCATGCGGCCTTCGCCGACGCCCGCCGCACCGGCGAAATCGCCCTCTTCCGCCGCCGCATGCAGCCACTCGTTCACCGCTACAACCGATCGATGCACTACAGCTTCGCCGATCGCATCCGCGAGAAACTGTGGAAGTGGTTCAGGCTCTAGGCTCGCCTAGAGCAGCCCCCCCACCACAAAGCTCACCCCCACCATCAGCACGATGCCGATCAGGTTCACCCACACCCCTGATCGCACCATCTGCCCGATCGTCACCCGCCCGGTCGCATAGGCAATCGCGTTCGGCGGAGTCCCCGCCGGCATCATATAGCCCCAGCTCGCGGCAAAGGCGGCCCCCATCACCAGCGGCAGCGGAGCCACCCCGGTCTGCAGCGCCACCGCCGCCACCACCGGCATGAAGGCGGATGCCGCCGCCACGTTGCTGGCAAATTCCGTCACCAGCACCACCACCGCGACAACGATCAGGGCCAGCAGCACCGCATGCAGCCCGCCCAGCGCCGCCATCTGTCCGCCGATCCAGCCGGCCAGCCCCGATTGGGTGATGGCACCCGCCAGCGCCAGCCCGCCGCCAAACAGCAGCAGGATATCCCATGGCACCCGCTCGCGCGCGTCCTTCCAGTGCAGCAGCGTCCCGCCGCCGGCCGCAGGCACCAGGAACAGCAGCAGCGAAACCATGATCGCCACCACCCCGTCGTCCGGCGCCGGCAGCCCCAGCGCCGCCGCCGCCAGCGGCCACAGCACCCACCCCAGCAGCAGCAGCGCCAGGATCGGCAGCAACCGCTTCTGGTCAGCTGTCAGCGGCCCGGCATCGCCCAGCACGCCCAGCACCTGCGCCCGATCCAGCCGCTCGCCCGGCACCCGGAACATCACCACCAGCACCAGCCCGGCCAGCGGAATCGCCAGCACCACCAGCGGAATGCCGAACGCCATCCAGGTCAGGAAATCGATCTTCAGCCCCAGCGACCGCTCGACGATACCGGCCGAAATCGCGTTGGTCGGCGTTCCCACCAGCGTCCCGGCACCGCCGATGTTCGCAGCCCAGGCCACCCCCAGCACCATCGCCGTGCCCAGCCGCTCCTCCGCAGGGCCGCTTCCGTCCAATGCTTGGGGCTCACCCAGCGCCATCACGATCGCCAGCGCCACCGGCATCATGATCAGCGCCGTCGCGGTATTGGAAACCAGCATCGAAATCAGCGCCGTCGCCGCCATGAACGCCAGCAGCAGCCCCCGCGCAGACCCCGGCGCCCGCCTGACGATCGCCAGCGCCAGCCGCCGGTGCAGCCCGTGAGTTTCCACCGCAACGGCAAGTATGGCGCCCCCCAGCACCAGGAATATCACCGGCGACCAGTAAAGCCCGGCCACCTCGCCCGCCTTCATCGTCCCCATCAACGGCAGCGCCACGAACGGCAGCATCGCCGTCACCGGCAATGGCAACGCCTCGGTCAGCCACAACAGCGCCATGGTCGCGGCAACGGCGGCCACCGCCCAGCCCTCCGCATCCAGCCCCTCGGGCGGCGGCAGCAGCCGCATCGCCAGGAACAGCAGCGCCGCAATCGGCACCAGCAGCATCCGCCGCCTGTCAATCTCGCCCAAGTCCCCCCCGTTCCTCCGAATGAACGCCGTTCAGGCGAACCGTTCCTTCACCCAGCTCATCCCGCGCGACCAGGCCGCATCGAAGGCAAGCCCCGCCACCGCACTCGAAACCAGCAGCACCGGCACGCTCACCCAAGGCTCCGGCAGCTTCAGCACAAAGTGGACGACATGGTGCAGCGGCACATGGATCACATAGATGAAATAGCTCGCCGCCGCGATCCGCAACAGCGGCCCCGCCAGTCGCGCCGGCACCGGCGCGGCTGCCACGAACAGCAATGCCGCCGCCCCCAGCGCCAGCCAGTATTCGCGCGAAGCCTGCAGCCCGAAATCCCACGCGCCCAGCCCGATCGCCAGCGCCAGCACGATCAGCCGCTGCCGCGTGCCCCGCGAAACCGCCACCAGGAATCCCAGCACATACAGATAGAAATGCAGATTCACCCGATGCCCGAACGTATCGGGCACGCCAAACAACGTATGCGGCACGAACATCTTCAGCAGCACCGCAAACAGCAGGAACAGCAGCCCCGTCTCGAATGGCCGCACCTTTGAAAGCCGCCGCACCGGCGGCAGCAGATACAGCAGCGCCATCAGCAGCAACGCATGAAACACCGTCTCCAGGAACCAGAAGGCAAACAGCGGCCCGCGCACTTCCACGGTCCAGGTGCTCAGCATCAGGAACCAGCCCCAGCTCCACTGCGCGTTGGAAAACAGCAGCATCGGGATCATGAACAGGAAATAGGGCAGGATCATCCGCTCCACGCTACCCTTCAGCACCGGCCCGGGATGCCCCCGCTCGAACGCCGTCCGCTGGAACCGCGCGAAGCTGTATCCAGCCAGCAGCATCAGCACGGTCGCCCCGCCGCGCAGCCAGCCTGTCGAATCCGGCGCGCCATGGCCCAGTATCACCAGCACCAGCGCCCACACGCGCACCAGCGTATCGGTGCCCACCTCGGTCCAGCCCCGCCGCTTCGGCGCCGCTTCGGCGCCGCCCGCATCCAGCGCCACCAGCGCCGAGATCGGCATTTCCTCCCAGCCGGCCGGCAGGCTCCCCAGGGATTTCTCAACCGCAATCGCCGCGTTCACATAGGCAAGGCTGTCGCCGCCAAGGCTCTGAAAACTCGCCTCCATTCCCAGCTTCGGCGAATTGAATGCCCGCCGGAACCCGGCCAGGATCGGGTGAATGCCCACCGCCAGCGCCGCCTCGCGCGTCGCCGCCTCGGCCTCCGCCGCCCGGCGGATCGCGCCATAGTCCACCTTGCCCGTGGGCAGGCGCGGCACCTCGCCCGAAACCGCCGCCACCACCGCCTCGGGCACATGTGCGCGGGCAGCGACCAGCGCCACCGCTGCCTCCCGCTGCGCCGCGCCGGCGTCGCCTGGCAGGTGCAGCGCCAGCAGCGCGTCGGAACCGGTCACCACCGCCTCCACGCCCTCGGCCCGCAGCATCGCCTCCACATCGTCGAACCCGATGCGCAGGCCCGCGATCTTGGCGAAGCGGCTCGCCCGCCCGACAATCCGGAACAATGCCTCGCCAGACCCCTGCGCCGCCACCCGCTCGGCGATGTCGCCGGTGCGCAGCTCGTCCAGCTCGGCGCCGCCGGCCAGATCCGCCCGCTCCAGCGCATAGCCCATCATCACGTTCGGCCCGCGATAGACCAGCTCGCCCGCCACATGCGCCGCCTCGATCTCGGCGCCGTCCTCGTCCACCAGACGCAGCTCGCCGCCCGGAATCGCCCGGCCGATGCAGTCCGGATGCAGTTCCGCCAGCTCCGGCGGCAGATAGGCCATCCGCGCTGTCGCCTCGGTCTGCCCGTACATCGGCACAAAGCGGAAACCCCTGGCGCCGCCCAGCTGCGCCACCGCCCGCACCTTTTCCGGCGCCAGCCGCCCGCCCGCCTGCGTCAGCGTCCGCACGCTCGCCGGCAGCCGCGCCACCAGCCCGGTCTTCGCCAGCAGCTCATGCGTATAGGGGACGCCCGCCATCGAGGTCGGCTGCACCCGCTCCAGCAGCGCGGCAAAATCCGGATGCGCCACCGACAGCTCGGTCAAGGCGATCGAAGCCCCCGCCATCAGGTGCGAGTTCAGCACCGACAGCCCATAGGAATAGTGGAAGGGCAGGGTCGTCACCGCCCGCTCGCCCGGCCCGATATCCAGATACGCGCAGATGGAGGCCGCATTCGCCGCCACCGCCCCGCCCGACAGCCGCACCAGCTTCGGGCTTCCCGTCGACCCCGATGTCGACAGCAGCACTGCCAGCGCCGGGTGCAGCCCGCCGCCCGGTTCTGCCAGCTCCAGCACATCGCTTGCCGCGTCCCACACCGCATCCGGCCGGAACGCGTCCGAAATCCGCCGATGGTCCTCGCCCGCCGCCAGCAGCAGCACCGGATGCCCGCCGCGCAGACACCCCAGATAGGCAGCGACGCTCGCCACGTCGTTCCGAACGCCCAGCAGCACCAGCCGCCGCTCGCCACCCAGCCGCGCCGCGAAGCCATCGGCCAGCCGCATCAGCTCCGCATAGGAAACCTGGGGCCCATCTTCCGGCAGCAGCGCCACCGCCTCGCCGAAGCGGTCCAGCCCCGAAGCCCAGCCAGCCAGTTCCGCCACATTGCTCAGGCTCATAAGGCTCCACTACCGCGCATGCCGCCCTTGCTCCACCCAAAATTCCAGCGCATCACCAGCGCCATGGCAACTCTCGTCACCGGCGCCGCGGGCTTCATCGGCTACCACGTCGCCCGCTCCCTCCTCGATCGCGGCGAACAGGTGATCGGGATCGACAGCTTCGTCCCCTATTACCGGCTCGATCTGAAGGAATCGCGTCTGGCTGCCTTGCAGCATCCGGATTTCACTTTCCACCGCGTCGATTTCGCGCACATGGCCGATCTCGCATCGGCGCTGGCCCCGCACCCGATCAGCCGCATTGTCCACCTGGGTGCCCAGCCCGGCGTCCGCTGGTCGATCGACCACCCGCACGATTATGCCCATTCCAACCTCGCCGGGCAGCTGAACCTGCTGGAGCTCGCCCGCCGGCTGCAGGTGCCGATGGTCTATGCCTCCTCCTCTTCGGTCTATGGCGCCAACACCAAACTGCCGTTCGCCGTCGAGGACCGCGTCGATCACCCCATCTCGCTCTATGCCGCCACCAAGAAATCGGCCGAGCTGATGGCGGAAACCTATGCCCACCTCTACCGCATCCCGCTCACCGGCCTTCGCTTCTTCACCGTCTACGGCCCCTGGGGCCGCCCCGACATGGCAGTCTGGAAATTCACCGAGGCTTGTCTGAAGGGCGAAAAGGTGGCGCTCTTCAACGCCGGCAACATGCGCCGCGATTTCACCTATATCGGCGATATCGTCAGCGGCATCCTCGCCTGCGCCGACACCCCGCCGGCAGACGACGGCCGGGTAAAGCCCGGCGGCAGCGTCGCCCCGCACGCCCTCTTCAACATCGGCAACCACCGCTCCGAGCCGCTGATGCGCCTCGTGCAGGTCATCGAAAGCGCCTGCGGCAAACCGCTGCACCTCGACGATCAGCCGATGCAGCCGGGCGACGTGCCCGATACCTATGCCGATATCTCGGCCATCGCCGAAACCCACGGATTCGCCCCGACCACCCCCATCGACACCGGCGTCCCCCGCTTCGTCGACTGGTACAGGAAATGGACCGCCAACTGATGCCTGCAAGCTCCAGCGCAACGCCCGGCGTCTCCGTCGTCATCCCCGCCTACAACCGCGAGAAAACGGTCGAGACCGCCATCCGCAGCGTGCTCTGGCAAACCCTTCCCGCCGCCGAGATCCTGGTCGTCGACGATGGCTCCACCGACAATACCGCCGCCGTCGTGCAGGCGATGAACCACCCCCTCGTCAAGCTGATCCGCCAGCCCAACGGCGGCATTTCCGCCGCCCGCAACGCCGGCATCCGCGCCGCCGGCAGCGAATGGGTCGCCTTCCAGGACAGCGACGACGAATGGCTCCCGCGCAAGCTGGAGCTGCAGATGCCCCGCCTCACTGCAGGCGATTTCGTCGCCTCCTATTGCGGCCTCCTCATCACCGGCTCGCCCGCAGACCTCGACAGCTACGGCCCGGCAAGACGCCAGAGCTTCACCTACCACCCCGATCCCTCGCTCATGCCCGTAGCCGGCCACATCCTCGAAACCCTGCTGATGACCAATCCGATCAGCACGCAGACCCTCGTCGCCCGCCGCGAGACGCTGCTCGCTGTCGGCCTCTTCGACGAGCAGCTGAAATCGCTCGTCGACTGGGACATCGCCATCCGCCTCGCCACCGCCGGCAGCATCGATTTCGTCGACGAGCCGCTGGTGCTGCAACGCTTCACCCCCAACAGCATCACCCGCGACAGCGCCAAGCGCGTGCAGAGCTGGATACACATCCACGAAAAGCACCGCGCCCTGTTCGAAAGCAGCCCCGCCGCGCTCGCCAACCACGCCCTGCGCATAGCCGGAGCCAGCCGCCGCATGGGAGACAGGGAAACAGCCTCGCGCTACTTCCGGATAGCCCGCAACGCCGGCCCGCTGCCGCTGAAAGCCCGTCTCAGGGCCCTCGCCGCCTCAACCCGGTTATAGCGCCCTACGTTCAGGCCAGCGCCCGGCCCTTCAGGTCCATTGCGCCCGCCGGCGCCGCCTGCTTCTCCAGCTGCGCCAACCGATAGCGATTGGCGGCGATCCCGGCCGCAAGGATCATGGGGAAATAGAAGTTCCCCTCGAAGCTCAGCGAATACATCGTCAGCAGGAACAGGATGATCGATTGCGCAAACACGCTGCACAGCTGTGAGGATTCGTCATCGTGGCGCAGCGAATCGCGGATTCCGTGGAAGGCAAACATGCCAAAGAAGGCAATGAAGCAGAGGAAGCCCACCACCCCATAGTCCAGCAGCAGGTTGATCCAATAGCTGTCGATGATCCAGGTCCCGTCGGCGGTGGGCTTGCCGGCGATTTCCGCCGCGCGACCCGCTCCATTGCCCAGCGGATTGGAGGTCAGCGAATTGATCGCCCGTGTCCACTGCATCTGCCGCACATCGTCGCTGCCGGCATGTTGCTGGCCACCCACGGTCCACATCCGCATCCGCCGGCTGGAGGCGATCAGCACCCCCATGATCAGGATGAAAGTGGGGGCCGCCAGCATCGCCGCCGGGCCGATCACGTCAGACCCGTGCGTGGGCTTCAGATAACGGCGCAGCGCAAACACGGCGACATACATCACCACGCCCAGGATCATGCCGGTAAAGGCCGTCCGGGTATTCGTCGCCCAGGCGATGAAGATGGTCAGCACCAGCAGCGCCCACGCCCACGGCTTCACCCTGTCCTTCGCGGTAAAGGCCGCGTGCATGGCAAACGGCGTCAGCAACACCACCAGCTGCCCGAAATAGAGCGCCACCGGATAGATGCCGCGCAGGCGATAGCGGCCGTCGTCGCGCCGAGCCGAATAGAGGATCTTTTCGATCAGATTGGGATCCACCTTCAGGAAGCGCGGGATATGGTTCGCCCAGAAGGGCTGCTCCAGATGATATTCTATCAGGCAGACCACAAACAGGATCGCCATGCACCACAGCACCAGCCGGTACAGGCGCTTGATCATCGCGTCGTCCATCAGCACCCACAGGCCAACCAGCATCGGCAGGTTCCACAGCACGATAAAGTTTATGGCGGAGATGGCAGAATCTGGCATCTTCCTGGAAAGACCCACCGTCAGCAACTGCAGTATGATGAACAGGGCATACAGCCCGAACAGCAGCTTGGACGTGCTGACAACACCCGCCAGCTCCCTGCGCGATTCCGCCGACTGGGAGAATTGCATCAGGAACATCAACACCATCAGCGCGAACATCAGCCGCGAAGGGGTGATCCACGGCAGACCCTGCACGTTCAGCGCCAGATAACCCGGCCACAACAGCATCGAGGCCAGATAGGCCATGAAATACCAGCCGATCGATCGCCTGAAATCGACATTGCCGTCGGGCGCCATCCACAGCAGCACCAGCAGCAGCACGCCCAGCACGGCGACAAAGCCCTGCACCACCAGCTGCCCGAACACCGCCAGCCAGAAGCCCATGAACATAGCGAACATGATCAGAGCGGCCACACCCAGCGTCTTCAGCGCCAGATGCTTCCAGTCATTCACTTGCCGCGTGTAGGGCGGCAGTATCCGCTCGCGCGCTTTCGACATCGCCGCCCCTTACCCAAACACCAGCCGCTGCTCCAGCCGGATTCAGGGTAAAGGCTGAAACGCCGCACCGCAATCCGCCCATGTTGCATTCGCACACTGAATCCCTATCTTCCGCCCCGGGGGAACAGCGGGGTCGGTCCTCACATGCAGACAAGTTTCTCAACGGTTGTCGTTACCCGAAACCGGCCCGACGTTCTCGCGTTGGCGCTGCCGCTGCACATCGCCCAGTCGCGACTGCCGGAAAAACTGCTGATCGTCGACAGCAGCGACAACCCCGAACCCAATCGCCAGCTTGCAGAACGCCTGGCCCTGGCCGCCCCCTTCCCGATCCAGCACCAGGTCTCCAGCCCGGGAATCAGCGTGCAGCGCAACATCGGCGTCTCGCAGGTAAGCAGCGACGTCATCTTCATGCCCGATGACGACAGCCTCCTGCACGCCGATGCCGTCGCCCAGATGCTGCATATCTACGATCTCGATACAGAGCAGCGGATCGGCGGCGTCTGCAGCCTCGAAAGCCGCACACCCCCACCCGGCACGCTCGGCTCCGCCGACATCGATCCGGCCCGCCCTGTCTATCACAAGCGCCGTGCGGACCGGCTGAAGTCGCGCGTCACCCCGCATGTGAACCGCTTCGAGAACCGGCATTTCCCCGATCCGATGAAGCACGCTGCCCGTCGGCTGCAGCAGCCGCTCGCCATTCCCGCCTGGCTGGCGCAGGAACAGGCGGTGCCGGTGGAATGGATGCCCGGCTTCCGCATGTCGTTCCGCACCCAATGTCTGAAGGCGGTCGGCTTCAACGAGCTGCTCGGCCGCTATTCGCTGTTCGAGGATGTCGACGCCGGCCTCGGCGTGCTGGGCAACGGCCGCCTCCTCGTCGGCACCCACCGCGCCCACATCTATCACCACCGCTCGCCGGAAAACCGCAGCAATGGCCGCACCATGGGCGCCATCCAGATTCTCAACCGCGCCTATATCACCTGCCGCCACAGTCCGGCCGACAGCGAGCGCGACCGCACTATCCGCAACTACTCCCGCTTCCGCCTGTTCCAGTTCCGCATGCTGTCCGGCCGCAACAGCTATGAACGGCAGCGCTACGAAGGCGCGAGCGCCGCGGTAGAGCGCCTTCCGCGCCTGCTCGCAGCCGGCCCCGCGCTGGATGAAACCTATCTCGGACTACGCCGGGAAATCCTCGCCCTCGAATAGAAGTCCCGGATGACCGCTCCCTTCCTCGCCGTCTATCTTGGCGGCGCCTTCCTCCTCGCCCTGGCCGTCGCCCTCCCGGCCACCGGCGCCGCCTCGCTGCTCGCCGGCCGCGCCGCCTGGCGCTGGCTGCCTTTCCTTATCGCCACCTTCTTCTTCATCTTCCTCACCCAGCACCCGTTTCCGGCGCCCGGCAGCCTCCACTGCCCCGTCCCCTACATGCAACCAAAGCTGCAGCCTTTCGATTTCCTGCACATCCTCGGGGAAGGTCTCGCCTCGCCCAGCCCCTGGCTCGGCAAGCAGGCGGCCGCCATCGGCATGAACTTCGCCATCTGCGCGATGATCGGCGCACTGCTGGCCCGCCACAGCCGCAGCCTTTTCACCGCAATCCTCTTCGGCCTCGGCCTGCCGCTCCTCGTCGAGCTCAGCCAGCTCACCGGACTCTTCGGTATCTATCCCTGTGCCTACCGCCTGTTCGACGTCGACGACCTGATCCTCAACTTCGCCGGCATCCTCAGCGGCTTCCTCGCCGCCCGCGCCTTCCTGCGCGCACGCGCGACCAAAGCCTAGGGTTCCGCCCGCTCCGCGTGAATCTTCAACGCATTGGCCAGCGCCACCCGGAAATCGTCCGGCGCGCCATGGCTGAACGGCTCCAGCACGCCGATCCCCCTGGCCCGCGCCTTCGATCCCTGCTTGGTGATGAAGGCCGACAGCTCCGGCACCTCGCCGGTCGGCTGCGCCGGCAGCACCGAGGTGATGCGCTCCCCCTTCGAGCTCACCGTCACATTATCGCTGAACTGCGCCTCGCTCTGCCCGAACAGCGGCGCGATATTCTTGCGCACCACATTCTCCGGCACCCCGAACCGCGTCAGGATCGCCGGCTGCAGCGCCCCGCTGCAGCGCGGGTCCTTGGCCTGCGCATCGGCCCGCTTGATCCCGGAAAGCGACCAGGGTGAGGCGACGACCACGTTATTCTCCACCACCGATCCATGCACCGACGTAACCGTCACTCCGTGCTTGGAGGCGCCATAATAGACGTTGCGCTGCACCAGAAAATTGTCGTGGTAGATTTGCGGAGCCTTCGGATTCCCCGTCGTTTCCGAGCGGATGAAGATGCCCTGTATCGCCCCGCACAGGCCGTGCATCATCACATTCTCCACAATCCGCACATTTGAGGAGCCGATCTTCTCCCGCGCCGTCCAGAACTGGATTGAATCCGGATGCTCCCGGTCCATGAACTTCGGCGAGAAACTGTGGAAATAGTTGCGCATCAGGTCCAGGTTGGTCGACGCCGCCACGTTCAGCCCTTCGCGCACATGGCGCACCGTATTGTCGGCAAAGGTCGCGCGATCGGTCTGCTGGAAATAGGCGGTGCCGCGGAAATCCTCGAAGATGTTCCCGGCGATCGTCATGTGTCGGGAAAAGCGGATCCACGCCGCCACGCCATTATCGTCCCACGGATCCTGGTTGTGATTGGCGCCCGTCACCAGATTGCCGGCAAACACGATGTTGCTGGCATTGCTCATGCCCACCAGCGGCCGGCCCAGACCGCTCACCTGCACGCCGGCAACGACGATGCCGCTCGCCCCGTCCAGTGTCAGCTTGGTAAAGACCGGGCGCTTGTCGGTCGCCGCGATCAGGGTCAGCGGCTGTCCCTCGAACTTCTTGCCCCTCAGGCTCAGCTCGCCATAGTCGCCGGGCTGCAGCCGGATCTCGGTCCCGCCCTTTGCCGTCAGCAGCGCCGCCTGCAGCTGCACCGGCCCGGAAACCGTCTTCACGGCACCCGAAGCAGCCGGGGCCGCCGCATCGCAGGCCGTTGCCAGCAACGGCAGCAGCGCCGCCGCAGTCCATCTGCACACCGCGCGCCCGCTGCTCCGGCCAGTTCGTACTGTCATTGCTGTCATGCCGATCCACCCGCTGACGCCACACCTTTCGGAAACCTGCCGCCTCTCCGCCCCGGAGTCGAGGCGCTGCGGCAGATAAGGCGCTCGTCCCGCCCCGCCCGCCGCTCCGTCTGTCAGATAGGAAGGGCCATCCGCCAAAAGGGGCCGGGGTTTGTCGCCCCGGCCCCTCCAGGGGGATGTCCGGGCGCTACGCTGCTACGACTTGTGCACCTCCAGCGCACGTTCCAGTGCCTGCCGTGCGGTCAGCGTCGCGCCATAGGCGTAGCTGGCCAGCACGCCGACCCCCTGCGTCCGCGCCGCCGACGGGTTCTTCGTCAGGAACACGCTCAGGGCCGGGGTCGCACCGGTGGGCCGGGTCCGGAACACCTCGGTCCAGACGGTCGTGCCCGTCGTGGAGACGGTGATGTTGTTGGATTGGCTGCCGTCGCTGGTCCCCAGCTGGCTGACGATGTTGTTGCGGATCATGTGCGAGGTCGTGCCAAAGCGCGAGAGAAGCGCCGGCTTCAGCGCGCCGCTGCAGCGCGGGTCCTTCTTCTGGGCATCGGCGCGGCTGACGCCGGTTTCGGAATAGGGCGAGGCGATCACGACATTGTTCTCGGCCACCGCCCCGTCGATCGAAGACATCGAAAGTCCGTTCTTCGACGCGCCAAAATAGACGTTGCCGCGAATGGTGAAGTCGGTGTGACGGATCTGCGGGATGTTCTTGCCCTCGGTTTCCGAGCGGATGAAGATGCCCTGTACCGCCGCGCAGCCGCCGTGCGCCATCACATTCTCGATGATCTTCACATGGCTCGATCCGACCTTCTCGCGCGAGGTCCAGAACTGGATCGAGTCCGGATGCTCACCGGCCGCGACCTTGGGCGAGAAGCTGTGGAAATAGTTGCGATAGAGATCGAGGTCGTCGGTCGCCGCAACATTGATGCCTTCGCGGATATGCCGCAGCGTGTTGTATTCGAAGGTCACCTTCGACGATTGCTGGAAATAGACGCCGCCGCGCAGGTCTTCCAGCAGGTTGCCGGTCAGCGTCACGCGCTCCGCAAAGCGGACATGGATGCCCGAATTGCCGTCATCCCACGGATCGCTGTTGCGGTTCACGCTGGTGACCACATTGCCGGCAAATATGATGTCGCGCGTGCTGTTCAGATAGACTGCCGCCCGCTCGGAGCTGGAAATCTGCATCCCCGAAATCGCCATGCCGCTCGAGCTCGACAGGTTCATGTGGGTGAACACCGGCCGCACGGACGTCGCCGCCAGCAGCTTCACCCGACCCAGCTTATAGGCCTTGGAAGTCCACACCAGGCTGCCGTAATTGCCCGGCTGCAGGCGGATTTCGGCGCCTCCGGGAACGGTCAGCGCCGTCGAAAGCGCAGCCCTCAGCTCGGTGAGGTTCGATACGCTGAACTGGCGCACGCCGGGGTTGGTCGCCATCTCGCCCACTTCGGGCGTCAGGCCATCGGCAGGCGAAGTCGGTTGGGTCAGGGTCTCGACGGCCGGCGGGACGGCAGACGGAGCAGTGGGTTCCGCAGGCGAAGGGACGCTGCTTGTCGAAGCCGGTTGCGAAACCGCAATCAGCGGCGCCTGCAGTTCCGCCCGGTCAACGCCGGTCACCATATCCACCACGGTCTTGACAGCGTCAGCCACGGCGTCAGCCGCCGACGAAGCCGCGTTGGAAACGGCGTCCACCACACCGCCGACGACATCGACCACCGCATCGATCACGGTATCGACAACCGAGCCATCTGCCGGCGCGGTCGGCGCCGCCGTCTCCGGCTCGGTAGCCGGAGCAGAGGGCGTAGAGGCTGGAGCAGCGGGCGTGGAGGCAGCGGGGGTCGAGACAACAGGCGTGGAAACAGCAGGCGTGGTGGCAACCGGCTCAGTCACCGCCGGAGTGGTTGCAGGCGGCGTGGTAGCCGGCGGCGTGCCAACGGGCGCAGTGGTAACGGGCGGAGTGCTAACCGGCGCCGGGGTAATGGGCGGAGTGGTAACGGCCGGAGGCGTGACCACCGGAACGGGAACCGCCGGAACCGTCGCCGCCGATGCTGCAGGTGTAGGTGTAGGTGTAGGTACAACTGGCGCCATCGGGTTCGAAGCCAGATACGGCTCAAATCCGCCGGGCTCGCCGGGGATCAGCCGCAGGATCCGGCCGAGCGTGATCGCGAAAGAGGTGGTTGCCGCCGTCTTGCTGCTCGAAACCCTGGCTGCAGGAGCGGAAGCGGCTGCAGGAGCAGAAGTCGCTGCAGCAGTCGATACCACCTTCGGCGCAGCCGATTGCACCAGGGTCGGAAGGACGACCGGCGCAGCCACCGCCGGTGCAGATGCGGCAACCGGCGTTTGCACGGCTGCAACCGAAGTGCCACCGCTCGGCGCCGCCTGCGGAACGGGCGGAACGGCAGGCTTGTTTACAGGCGCGGACTCGGTAGCAACCACAGCATGCGTCTGGACAGCCTTGGGCGCTGTCGAACTTCCTATAAGGAAATCGAATGTTTCCAGTATTTTATCAAAATCTATGAAGAAAAGTGAGCGCGCATTCGCCGGCGCTGCAATCATCAGCAGCGCCCCGCCCAAGGCGAGACTTTTGTTACACAACATGAAGCAACCCTTTGTTTTATAATTATTGTGATTATCCGCAGAGTTTCGCTTAACCACGTCGGGCACAAGCTTAACCCGCAGATCGGCCGACGAGCCGTGCGAAATCATCGGTGAATCGAGTTTTCGGCCTGCAAAATGATTTCTGGTCGGTAACGTTTTAACGATGCGTTACGATTCGACTCCGAGTCGAAGTGTTCAGCAAATATGCCTGTTTTCCGAGGCTTCACGTGCGTCCCACAGATCATTTCTCACTCCGCCGCCGCGGATGAAACGACCTCCTGCAGCCGACATCCGTGAAATAGTTAACACGACCTGCCGACCGCGCGCCGCGCGGGCAAGAACCTTAAGACCTGTTAACGATAAACGGTGCTGCAGGCGCGATGACTCAGGGCAAATCATGCTGCGGGAGCGAAATAGCCCCCCAAGGCCCCGACATATCTTCCAACGTGATGTCAATAACTTCAGCCTCGAGTCGCAATCGCGCCCCGCCGCCGAAAATCAGCTCCAGCGCCCCGTCGACCGGCTCGATCGCCATCAGCGGCAGCACCATCTCCCGCTCGTCCGGCCATTCCTTGCGCTGGACGCGCGAAATGAAATCGAAGCGCAGCGCAGACCGAACCCGCGTCGCCGGCTTGCCCTCGCTCACGGCTTCCCAGCGCAGCCGGTTCCCCACCAGCACCAGCTGCCGATGCCGCGCACTCCAGCTGATGTCGCCGGCCTTCACCGCCATGTCCTGCACGCAGGCCGACAGGATCCGCAAATCCTGTTCATCCTCCGCCCGCAGCAGCAACAGCTCCGTCACCGCCCGCTCAGTCCCCACTTTGCCGCTCCACATCGGCGCCGACCGCCTGCAGCTTCTCTTCCAGCCGTTCATACCCCCGGTCCAGATGATAGACCCGGCGCACGATCGTCTCGCCCTCGGCCGCCAGTCCGGCGATCACCAGGCTCATAGAAGCGCGCAGGTCGGTCGCCATCACCGGCGCCCCGTTCAGCTTCGGCACCCCGCGCACCATCGCCGAACGCCCGGTCACGGTGATGTCCGCCCCCATCCGCGCCAGCTCGGGCACGTGCATATAGCGGTTCTCGAAGATCGTCTCGGTCAGCATGGATGCGCCGTCGGCCAGCGTCACCAGCGCCATCAGCTGCGCCTGCATGTCTGTCGCCAGTCCCGGCCAGGGCGCCGTCGTCGCCGTCACCCCGTGCAGCCCGTTCGGCCGGCTCACCTTCAGCCCGTCGGCCACATCCTCGAAGGCCACGCCCGCGGCTTCCAGCACCGGCAAGGTCGACCCCATCAGCTCGCGGCTCGCCCCCACCAGCACCACTTCGCCGCCGGTGATCGCCGCCGCACAGGCATAGCTCCCGGCCTCGATCCGGTCGGGCATCACCGCATAGGTCGCCCCATGCAGGCGGCTCACGCCCTGCACCACCAGCCGCTCGGTGCCGATGCCGGAAATCTTCGCGCCCATCGCCACCAGACAGGTGGCAAGGTCGACAATCTCCGGCTCGCGCGCGGCGTTCTCGATCACCGTCTCGCCCCTGGCCAGCACCGCTGCCATCAGCACATTCTCGGTCGCCCCGACGCTCACCACCGGAAAGATGATCCTGCCGCCCGTCAGCCCGCCCTTCGGCGCCTTGGCCCGCACATAGCCGGCGGTCAGCTCGATCTCCGCCCCCAGCGCTTCCAGCCCCTTCAGATGCAGGTCGATGGGCCGGTTGCCGATCGCGCAGCCGCCCGGCTGGCTCACCGTCGCCACCCCCTCGCGCGCCAGCAGCGGCCCCAGCACCAGGATGGAGGCCCGCATCTTCCGCACGATGTCATAGGGCGCCGTGGTCGACGTCATCCGGCTCGCCGAAATGGTCATCACCCGGCCGAAATCCTCCGGCCGGCTCCCCTGCGTATGGGTCGATGCCCCCAGCACGTTCAGCAGATGCCCAAAGGTATCCACATCCGCCAGCCGCGGCAGGTTGCGCAGCGTCAGCGGCTCATCCGTCAGCAGGGCAGCCGGCAGCAGCGTCAGCGCCGCATTCTTCGCCCCCGAAATCGGCAGCCGCCCCTTCAGCGTCTTGCCGCCCGAAATCCGTATCTGGTCCATCGCCGATCCTTAGCAGCAAAATCCTCCCCCGAAAGAGGGCTGGCGCAAAGCCCGCCACTCCGTCACCCAAGGGCCATGATCCAGCTCTGGCACTGCGCCAACGCCCGCTCCTTCCGCCCGCTGTGGATGCTGGAGGAAATGCAGCTCCCCTATCAGCTGCACCTGCTGCCTTTTCCGCCGCGCTACCGCCATCCCGGCTGGCTGGAAATCAACCCGCTCGGCACCATCCCCTATCTGACCGAAGGCGAGGCCGTCCTCACCGAAAGCAGCGGCATCCTCCACTATCTCACGCAGGCGCACGGCCCCACCGATCTCGCCGTCACCCCCGCCGAGCCGGACTTCGCCCTCTACACCAACTATCTCTTCCAGTCCGACGCCACCTTCACCTTCCCGCAGACACTGGTGCTCCGCTACCGCGTGCTGGAGGCGCCGGAAAAGCGCCTCCCCCAGGTCGCCGACGCCTATGCCAAATGGTTCCTCGCCCGCATGACCTGGGTGGAAACGCATCTGGGCGGCACCCAACATCAGGGTGGCCGCGAATGGCTTGTCGCCGGCCGCTTCACCGCTGCCGACATCGCCGTCGGCTATGCCTGCCTGCTGGCGGAAACACTGGGCCTGTTCGCCGATCTCGGCCCCGCCACCCGCGACTGGTGGGGCCGCTGCAAGGAACGGGATGGTTACCGGCGCGCCCGCGCCGCCCAATCCGGCTAGCCCGGCGTCCCAAACGCCGATTCACGGATTCCCGGCACCTTGCTGAACCGCCGCTAACCCGGCGCAAACCGCCGCCACCGGCGGCCCGTTAACCACACGCCAACGCCCCTAGGCGCTAACGCCCGTTCACCGATTCACAGCTTCAACCCGCCCTCCCGCCTGCCCGTCTCTCCACTGGCGAACCCCGCCCCTCCAGGAGACGCCGCATGCCCAGAACCGCCCTTTTCGCCCTGCTTCTCGCCACCGCCGGCCCTGCCACCGCTGCAACCTACACGGTCGCCAACCCTGCCGAGCTCGCCGCCGCCATCAAGGCGGTCCGCGCCGGAGACACCATCCTGCTTGCCCCCGGCGATTATGGCACCATGCGCATCTTCCGCCGCCGCATCACCGACGGGCGGGTCCACATCACCTCGGCCGACGGCGCCAACCGCGCCCGCGTTTCCACCATCAACCTCGAAGGTTCGGAGGGCTTCCTCGTCAGCCGCCTCGTCGTGCAGGGTTCCACCACGCCGCTCGTCAACATCACCGGCGCCCCGCGCAACATCGCCTTCCACGACAATCTGATCCAGGGCGCCAACGCCAACCTCGATCCGTGGGACGACAACAACACCGCCGTCTATATCCGCGGCGCCAATACCGTCACCTTCACCCAGAACCAGTTCCGCGATCTGAAGACGGCAATGTACGTGCAGAACAGCTTCGACGTCATTATCTCGCAAAACAGCTTCACCTACCTGCGCGAGGGGCTCAACATCGCCTCGCTCGGGCGCGGCGACATCGTCGGCAACCTGTTCCACAGCTTCTACCCGCGCTACGACAAGAGCGAGCATCCCGACGCCATCCAGCTCTGGACTCGCGGCGAAAGCTGGGGCTCGCACGACCTCTCGATCCGCAACAATTATTTCGCCCTCGGCGGCCCGCGCATGGTGCACGGTATCTTCGGCCGTTCGGAAGAGGCGGAAAGCTATGGCCGCCCGGTCTATTTCGCGCGCCTCACCATCACCGGCAACGTCTATTACGGCTCGGCCCTGCACGGCATCACCCTCAGTTCGGTAAACGGCGCCGAAGTCTCCAACAACGTCGTCGTCGCCTCCCCCACAGCCGACATCAACAACAGCAACCTGAAATCCCCGGATGGCGGCCGCTCGTCCGGCGGCGGCCTCCTGCCGCAGATCCGCCTCGTCAACGGCACCGACATCCGCGCCCGCAACAATGTCGCCACCAGTCCGCAGCCCGCAGGCACAGGCGTCACCTCAACCGACCACATCAAGATCTACGATCCGGTCCGCAAGACGGGCGAGCCCTGGACCAGCGTCTTCGCCGCCCGCCCCACGGCAGAGGTGCCGCCGCTCTCGGCCTTCCTCAGCCTCCCCGGCACGGCGGCGCACAGCCGCGGCATCGGCCTCCTCTCCACCTTCCAGGCCGGCCATGTCGCGCCGGCCGCCAGCCCGCTCCGCCGCGGGGACGTCACCCTCGGCGCCATGCCCGCCAAACCCTGATGCATCGAAAGGGGCGGCGCTTCAGCCGCCCCGCACCGCCACCACCTCCGCCATCCGGAGCGCCCGATACAGGTGCGGAAACGCCGCCCCGCCGCGCGAAACCTCCCACTTCAGCGCCGCATCGCCCGCCACCGCCACCTCCGCCACCACCAGCCCGGCTTCCCCGGCAAAATGTTTCGCCAGCGTCCCCGCCAGCTGCGCCTCGGTGGAAAGATGGATGAAGCCATCGCGCACATCATCCGCCGAACCGGCAAATTCGCCAGCCGCTTCGAACGCCGCCCACTCGTCGGCCCGCAATATCTTGAAGATCGCCATCACCGCCCCCTGCTGAACAGCCGCTTCCCACGCAAGCCCCCAGCCGCTACGCAAGCCCCATGCAAGCTCCGCGCTGGACTGTCGTCCTCCCCTATTTCAACGAGGAAAACTGGCTCCCCGCCACCCTCGAAAGCCTCACCGCGCAAAACCTGCGCCCCTTCCGCGTCGTCCTCGTCGACAATGGCTCTACCGACAGCACCCCCCAACGCGCCCGCGAATGGGCCGACCGCCAGCAGGGCATAGAGGTCAGCCTCGTCACCGAAACCACCCCCGGACAGGTACACGCGCTCGAACGCGGCATCCGCGAAGTCTCGACCGAATTCATCGCCATCGCCGACGCCGACACCCTCTATCCGCCGGCATATCTGGAAACCGCCACCCGCCTGCTGGACGCCGCGCCGAAATCCACCATCGGCTTCATCGCCCACGATACCGGCCCCAACCCGGACAGCCTGGCCGAGCGCACCGGCCGCTTCCTCTACACCCACATCATCCCCAGGCTGCTCCCCGGGCAGGCGCACGGCGGCGGCTATGCCCACCTGTTCCGAACAGCGCCCTACAAGGCGTCCGGCGGCTACAGCGCCAGGCTCTGGCCCTATGTGCTGAAGGATCACGAGCTGGTGAACCGCCTGCGCAAGCAGGGCAGGATCACCTATTCGCAAGAGCTGTGGATGCAGCCCTCGCCCCGCCGCGAGGACCGCAAGGGCGTCCGCTGGACGCTCCCCGAACGCATCCTCTACCACGCCACCCTGCCGTTCCAGAAAGACTGGTTCTTCTACGATTTCCTCCGCCCCCGCTTCATCGCCCGAGGCCAGAAGGACATCGTGCTCCGCCAGCAGAACTGGAACCCAAAAACCTGAAAGGCTTGCGCAAAGGCCAGCATCTACCAGCCATTTGGCAATGCTATTGCGCCAGTCGTCGGTGACGGCTACCTCGGAAACAATCACCGCCCGAAACGGACCGCTGGTCAGGCTCGCTGGCGCGTTTTTCGGCTGCAGATGCAAACATTCCAGTGCCATGCACCCAGCTCACGATATTTGCTGAAACCAGCAATCCGCCAATGACCGCATCCTACCTCAAAGCTGACGAGCGCCGCAGGCAATCAATCCAGGCCCTGCACCGACTTCAGCGGTAGCGCTCCAACTTCGAGGGTGCAGGGAAATCATTTCCCTGCCGGGTCCGGGCAGAGCCCGGCCGCCGGAGGCAACAACCCCTGCTAAATGTCCACAGCATCCCGCACCACAACCCGAGCCCAAAGCCCCGAATTCTCCGCCACGAACGCCTTGTGCCGCGGATGATCCTGATAGATCTTCTGGTCCGCCACAGACCCGAACACCATATGCTCGGAAACGTCGAAGCTGTTGTCCACCACGTCCCGCGCCTCGGTATTCGCCGCCACGCCGATAAACAGTTCGCGCACCTCAGGGATCGCCTTCAGCTTCTGCAGCCCCGCGATCAGCTGCGCCCGATCCGCTTCATTCCCCGGCCGTTTCAGCCAGAAATACACCTGGTGCCGCAGCGTGAACCCCGCCTTCGCCTCAGCGCCCGAAGCCCCCATCACAGCCGCTCCAACCGCTGCAGCCCCCAGAAACACCCGCCGGTCAACGTCATTGGACACACCAGTCTCCCGCTCCCGCGCCAAAGGCGCAATCAAACAAGCCAGCACAAAACCGATCAAGCCGCCTTCACACCGATCATCGAGGGTGCAGGGAAATCATTTCCCTGCCGGGGTGAAGGGGCAGAGCCCCTTCGTTCCTTCCCCTACTTCGCAAACCGCCGGAAAAAGCTATCCGCATTCCAGCTCGGCCTGACCGGCGCATCCGCCACCGCCACGATCAGCTTTTCCAGATAGCGGTTGAACGCCACGGCATAATCCGGGTTGATCGGCTGGTTCAGATCGTCCGACGGCGCATGGTAGCGTTCCGTCAGCCAGGCCTTCTGGATCGCCTTTTCCTCCGGCGTCACCGCGGCGAACTTCAGTGCCAGCGCCGGCACGCCCACCCGCACCCAGCTATACTGGTCCGATCGCACGAACAGGTTGCGCTGCGGTTCCTGGTCGGGGATCTGCTTCACCCCCAGCGAAGCCGCCACCTGTGCGGAAACCGGCCCCAGCGAGGAATCCTCCGATCCAAGCGCCGTCACCGTCGTGAACGGCCACAGCGGCAGGTACATGTCCATGTTGATGTTGGCGACAACGGCCTTCGGGTCGACGGTCGGCTTGTTGGCGTTGAAGCGGCTGCCCAGCAGCCCGCGCTCCTCGCCCGTCACCGCCACGAACAGCACCGAGCGCTTCGGCTTCGCCTTCACCAGCTCGCGGCCCACCTCGATCATCGTGGCAATGCCAGAGGCATTGTCCATCGCGCCATTATAGATGCTGTCGCCGTTCACCGGCTTGTCCACGCCCACATGGTCCAGGTGCGCGCTCAGCACCACATATTCCCCGGCCAGCTTCGGATCGCTGCCCGGCAGCAGACCGACGACGTTCGGCGAGCTCAGCTCGCGGTCCAGTGCGAACACCTCGCCCGACAGCTTCTTGTTCAGGTTGATCGCCGGCAGATTCTCGCCGGCATCCGCCTTCTTCAGGATCTCGGCAAAGCTGGTGCCGCTGCCGGCAAACAGCATTTCGGCCTCGGCAGGCGAAAAGGCGGCGGTCAGGAACGGCTGCTTCGCATCGTTCAGCGCCGGATCGGCCAGCCGCATGCCGGGCGTCGCCACGCTCAGCTTCTGCCGCGCCCAGGGCACGTCCATCTGGCTGGGGTTGGCGATCGTCACCAGTCCGATGGCGCCCGCCTTCTGCATCGCAGGCCACAGCTCGGCAGAGCGCGCATGGCTCGCCAGCGCCCCGGAAATGCTGTTCGGCTTGCCCGCCAGCGTGACGACGATCTTGCCCTTCAGATCCTGTCCCGCGAAATCGTCATGCCCGGAGTCCGGCAGGTGCAGGCCATAGCCCAGAAATACCAGCGGCGCGTCAAAGGCAGTCGGCAGCTGCGGCACCCGCGTCCCCAGCAGCACCTGCTCGCCGATCACCAGCGGCACGCCGTCCAGCGCCAGTTTCGATTGCGCGATATCGATCCGCTGTTCCTTCAGCGCCACCGGCTGCAGATACCCGTTCACGCCCGCCGGCTTCAGCCCCAGCTTCTGGAACTGCCCAGACACATAGGCGGCCGCCCGATCATAGCCCGGCGACCCGGTCAGCCGGCCTTCCATATTGTCGTCCGCCAGCACCTTCACATGCGAAAACCAGCGATCGCCCGCCGCATCGGCAAAGGAGGGTTGTGCAACAACAAGGGCAGACAGCAGCAACAGGTAACGCATCAAGATCTCCTACGCCCCCGTCACACCCCCGACTCACCCCGGATAGCGTCACCCGCGCGCAACAAAAAGCCCCTCTCCTGCCCGCAAGGGGTTGGGGCGACACCAAAACGCAGATACCAAGGCCGAATGTACAAACGCCTGCTCGCCGCCCTCCTCCTCGCCGCCTCCGCCAACGCCGAGAGCTGGCCGCTGCAACAGACCGAGCAGCTCAACCCCGAAGTCCCCGCCATCCCGCCGTTGCGCGAACGCGCGAAGCTGCAGGACGCCTGGACCCGCGAGCGCCTCGAAACCCTCGCCCTGCCGCTCATGCGCGAGGCAAAGGTCGACATGTGGATCCTGACGGCACGCGAATACAACGACGACCCGGTCCTGCAGACCATGCTCGACGCGGAGAGTTTCACCGCCCGCCGTACCACCATCCTCGTCCTCACCGATCCTTGCCCCCCGGCCGCGAAAGCGGCCGCAAGCGCGGGCCCGAGCAAGTGCGAGGAAGGCTCGCCGCAGGCGAACCAACCGGAACGCCTGACGGTCTCTCGCTACGGCCTCGGCGGCCTGTTCGAACCCGCGTGGAACCCGGCCCGGCAGCCAGATCAGTGGAAACGCCTCGCCGAACTCATCCGCGAACGCGACCCGAAGCGCATCGCCATCAACGTCTCCCCCGCCAGCGCCTTCGCCGACGGCCTCACCAAGTCCCAGCACGACGCCCTCACGCAGGCCCTCGGCCCGGATCTCTCCCGCCGCCTCGTCTCCGCAGACCCGCTCGCCATCCGCTGGCTCGAAACCCGCACGCCATCCGAAATGGCCTGGTATCCGATGCTCGTCCGCACCGCCCACGCGATCATGGCCGAAGGCCTCTCCAACAAGGCCATCACCCCCGGCAAGACCAGCGTCGCCGATCTCGAATGGTGGCTGCGCGAACGCATCTCCGAGCTCAAGCTCGGCACCTGGTTCCACCCCGGCATCGCCATCTTCCGCCAGGGCAGCGCCACCGACCTCAGCGGAGACACCATCTTCCAGCCCGGCGACATGGTCTGGCTCGATTTCGGCATCACCGCGCTCGGCCTCAACACCGATACCCAGCACCTCGCCTATATCCTGAAGCCCGGCGAAACCGACGCGCCCGCAGGCCTGAAGGCCGGCCTCGCCAACGCCAACAGGATTCAGGACGCCGTCACCGGCAGCTTCAGGACCGGCGCCACCGGCAACGACATCCTCCTCGAAGCCCGCAAAAAGGCCCTCGCGCAGGGCCTCAACCCCACCATCTACAGCCACCCCATCGGCACCCACGGCCACGCCGCCGGCGCCGCGATCGGCTTCTGGGACGATCAGAAGCCCTCCCCACGCGGAGACCATCCCACCCACCCGCAAACCGCCTGGTCGATCGAGCTCAGCCAGACCCAGCCCGTCCCCGAGTGGAACAACCAGCAGGTCCAGTTCCGCACCGAGGAAGACGGCTATTTCGACGGCCGCACGTTCCGCTACATGGACGGCCGCCAGACCCGCTTCCGGCTCATCCGCCCGCAATAGGTTCCGAGTCGCACCGCAGCAGGCTCCATCCGCCGCGGCAAATCCCCGCGCCATCGCACGCTGTTAACCATATTCGTTGACCAGACGTCAGAAGCATGTTGTTCTACCTGCGGGCCGAACCGGAGGGGCGCCGGGCCGGCAATGCAATTTGGGGGATCGAACACATGCGTATCGTTCATCTCGCGGCCTCAGCGGCGCTGATTGCCGCCCTCGCCACCACCCCCGCCACCGCGCGGGTCGTCTTCATCTATCAGGCCGCCAACATGCCGGCCCGCGTGGACGCCTTCCAGCAGCCCGCCTTCCTCAGCAATCCCGCCTTCTCCGGCGGCAACCTCGCCAGCTTCCGGCCGGCAAAGGGCTTCGAAAGCGCGATCGCCGGCCTGCAACGGCAAGGCACCAGCCCCGGCTTCGAGGCCGCAAAGCCGGTCGCGCTGGAACCCGGCAATATCGAGGTCCTGCCCGAACCGGGAACCTGGGCCACCTTCATCGTCGGCTTCGGCTTCATCGGCTTCGCCGCCCGCCGCCGCCGCACCGCCCGGCTTCCACAGCGCTGATTTCACGGGACCAGGTTTCAGGGGGCCAGGTTTCAGGGGGCCAGGTTTCGGGCGGCCAGGTTTCGGGCGGCCAGTCCCCTTTTCACTGCAGCCGCGCCCCGCTAACCGGGGTGCATGCTGAAGCTCATCCTCCCTGCCGCCTTCCTTGTTTCCGCTGCCTGCACCCAGGCCCAGCCGGCCAAACCCGCTGAATCGCCGGAAGCCCGCGCCACCCGCATCCTCACCGAAGTGCCGCTTTCAGACGGCCACAACGACTGGCCCTACGCGCTGCGCAGCGCCTACGGCGTCGAAGGCGCGAAAACCGCCGATCTCAACCAGCCGGCAACCGTGAAGTCCACCAGCCAGTTCGCCACCGGCGCCGTCACCACCGGCCACACCTCCATCCCGCTCATCCGCAAGGGCCAGCTCTCCATCCAGCTCTGGTCGGTCTATGTCCCCGCCAACCTCCCCCCCGAAGAAGCGGTGAAGCAGACCTTCGAGCAGATCGACATCGCAAAAAGCTTCGCCACCCGCTACCCGCAAGAATTCGCCACCGTTACCACCGCCGCAGAGGCGGAAAAGGCCTGGAAATCCGGCCGCCTCGCCGGCTTCATCGCCATGGAAGGCGCCCACCAGATCGCCGACGACATCGAAACGCTGCGCCGCGCCTACGCCGCCGGCGCCCGCTCGATGACGCTAGCCCACAGCAAGTCGACACGCCTGTTCGACAGCGCCACCGACACCTCCGTCCACAAGGGGGGCATGGCCCCCGAAGGCGCGGCGATGATCGCCGAAATGAACCGGCTCGGCATGCTCGTCGATCTCTCGCACGTCTCCCCCGCCACGATGAACGCCGTCCTCGATGTCACGAAATCCCCGGTCATCTTCTCGCACAGCAGCGCCAAGGCGGTCACCAACCACCCGCGCAACGTCCCAGACGATGTGCTGAAACGGATGCCGAAGAACGGCGGCATCGTCATGGTCACCTTCGTCCCCGCCTTCATCGACCAGGCCCGCACCGACTGGCAGATGCGCCGCGACGCCCAGCGCCTCGTCGGCGGCCAGGACGCCGCCGCCGTCGCCCGTCTCGAGGCGTGGGACGCAGCCAACCCCCGCCCGGTCAGCACGCTCGCCATGGTCGCAGACCATATCGACCATGTCGCCAAAGTCGCCGGCCACGACCATGTCGGCATCGGCGGCGATTTCGACGGCATCCCCGACACCCCCAAAGGCCTTGAGAATGTCGGCACCTACCCGGCCCTCTTCGCCGAACTCGCCCGCCGCGGCTGGACCGACGAAAACCTGCGCAAGCTCGCCGGCGAAAACTTCCTCCGCGTGCTGAAGGCCAACGAGAAGCAGGCCGCCAGGCAGAAGTAAGGGGCCGCCGGCGGGCAGGGACATGATGTCCCTGCACCCTCCATACTTGGCTCGTCGCCCCAGCGAAAGCCGGCACCTCAGGCCGCCAAAACACAAGGCCTCCGGCAGAACCACGTCGCCCGCAGGCAAACCTGCCGTCACAAGAAACACGACGTCGCCCCCGCGCAGGCGGGGGCCCATCTCTCCGCACGCACCCACCTCCCCGCCAACCCACAACCGCCATTCGTCGAATACCCCCTTGACCCCACCGCCCGGCACGCCAACCCTCCCGCAAATGCGCGCACTTCTGCCTCTGACGATCCTTCTGGCCGCCTGCTCGCAGGCCCCGGCCACCCCCGCGCCCGAAACCAGAACCCCCGCAACCCCCATCTCCGCTCCGGCCGCCGAAGCCCAGTTCCCCGAACCGGATCGCCCCGTCGCCGCCGTCGCCGTCCCCACCTGGTCGGATGAGCAGAGCCGCGACAACAACGGCGAGTTCGCCCGTGTCATCAGGCTGCTCGGCGTCTCCCCGGGCCAGACGGTTGCCGACATCGGTGCCGGCAGCGGCTATTACAGCGTCCGCCTCTCCCCCGTCGTCGGCCCCAATGGCAAGGTCTATGTGAATGATATCATTCCGGATTATCTCGCCCGGCTAAAGCGCCGCGCGGCGTCCGAGAATCTCGCCAACCTCGATTTCATCCTCGGCGACGCCGGCTCCGCCAACCTGCCGCCCAACAGCACAGACCTCGCGCTGATGGTCCACATGTACCACGAGATCGCAGACCCCTTCAGCCTGCTCTGGAATCTGCACGACAGCCTGAAACCCGGCGCCCGTCTCGCCATCATAGATGCCGACCGCCCCACCGAACGCCACGGCACCCCGCCCGCTCTCCTCCAGTGCGAACTGGAGGCCACAGGCTACAGGCTGCTCAAAACCGAACGCCTGGCCGGCGGCAGCTACATCTCGGTATTCGAACCAACCACCCGCCCAACCCCGCAGATGATCGAGCCCTGCAAGGCGTAACGCGCACCGCTACGCCAGCTCCACCCTCAGCCGCTTCGCATGGCCCGTCCTGTTCCCCGGCCATTCTGAAATCGAAACGCTCGCAACGCCGATCGCCAGCGGCAGTACGGAATCACCCGCCATCAGCCCCAGCGAACCCTGCGCCTCGCAAAGACAAGCCGGCTCGCCCCGGATGCCCGGCGCCCCCGCCCTCAGCAGCACCTCGCCGCGCAGTCCGATCGACCAGCGCAGCGTGCCGCCCGGCGACAGGATCTCGGCCGCCGGGCTGTTCACCACGCGCACCGGCTCACCCTCCGTCACCCCATGATCCCGCGCCAGCAACTCCTCCACCTCCGTCGCAAACGCCGCAGGCATCGCCGCCAGCACCGCCTGCGCCAGCCTGCCGGGCGGCAGCCACGCGGCCCCTTCCGACCGGCTCCAGGCCAGCAGCTCCGGGTGCGCCTGCTCCAGTCGCGACAGCAGCCACCCGGGGGAAACGGCGGTGATCGGCAGCAGCCTTGCGAGCGCCGTCATGTCACGCCCATCCGCGGCGGAAGATCCGGCCGAGCCCGCACCCGCCAGCCGCCCGCCGGCACCGCACCCCCAGTTGGCGTCGGCGCCGCCTTGCCTCCATCCTCGCCCGTCTTCCGACGACGCCGCACCCCCCGCACCAACTGCGTTCCAGTCACCCCCGCGAGCAGACCCGAGGCCAGTAGCGTGCCCGGTTGCGATTCCAAGCTGGTCGGCTCCGCAAGCACCTCCACGCCCTCCGCCGTCACAACCAGCCGTTCGCCAGCCGCCATTGCCGTCCCGGGCGCCGGGTTCTGTGCCAAGATTACCAGCTCCGCCAGATCGGCTTCCCCCATATCCTCCCGCAGCCGGCCGGCCGTCGCGACCAGCACCGTTGGAAGGCCCTGACCGCGCACAATATCCCGCGCATCCGCCATCGGCCTTCCGATCAGGTCCGGCGCCTCGACGCCCGACACATCATCGACCACAGGCGGCGGAGGCGGGCTATCCACCGTGGGAGGCACATCCCGCCCCACCAGCAGCGCAATCTCGCGGTGATAGCTCAAGTCGATCTGCCGCGACGGCATGGTCCGCAGCACCGGCTGCGTCGTAGAACCGGTCCCATCCTCCAAGGAAACCAGCGTCAGCTTCGGCATCGGGCAGCCAAGCGATTTTGCAAGCTTCCGCAGCCGCCGCTCGATGTCCTCCGCCGACCCCTGCGCCGGCACCGTCACAAGGCAGCCCCGCCCACCGGCCGGAACGATCCGATAGCGCGTGCCGTTGCACAGCGGCAAGACAGCCCCGCCCCTGCGCGGCAGCCCCTCGGCGCCCTTATACTGCATCGCGTCCAGCGTGGGTTCCTTCCCCGTCAATTCGAACACCACCTCACCCGAACGCGCGATGCAGCGGCGTTTCTCGGGCACCTGCGCCGCGGCCGCGGAAACCCACAGCAGCGACAGCACGGCCAGGGAAAATCCCGCGCGCATGTCAGTTCAACGGCGTCCGCGCAGCTTCCTCGGGCTTCGGCCCGGCGCCGCGACGGTTCACGATCGATTGCAGCAGGTCAAACCAGAAGGGCGCACCCAGGCTCACCAGCGCCGCCGTCAACGCCCAGCCCAGCGCCAGCCGCAGCCAGTCCCAGCCGGCCCATTGCTCCTGCTTCGCCACCTCCCACACCAGCCCAAGGCCCGGCAACCCGCTCACATATCCCGACACCGCACCCCCAGAAGCCTCCGCGACGATCCGCGCAGATTTCAACGTCTCCGGCTCGAACTTGTCGGCAAGCAAGCCCTGCACGATCCCCGGATGCCAGAACAGCCCCGGATCGTTCGCCAGCGCGTCAGCCACCGGAGTCAGCGGCAGAACCTTGCCATCCGTCGCCGTCGCCGCATTCGCCAAATAGGTGGTGACTTCCGTCTTCAACGCGTTTCCGCAGCGCGCGCCCTTGTCACAAAAGGCCTGCAACTGCCGCACCAGCGTCATGTCCGTCCCACCGGCCATCCGCATCGCAACGAAGCCGGTAAGCTGCGCCGAATCCGGAGAGGCCATGGTCAGCGGCAGCAGCCGCAGGTAGGTCTTGCGCCCAGCCAGCGCCTTCTTGCCCGCTTCGCTGCAGTCCGGCATTGTGGAAAAGTCGGTGGCAACCGGCCCCGACCTCCCGCACAGCCGATCGAACGCCTGCGAATAGGCCACCTGCGGCACAATCCTGCCGCCACCCTCCGGCTTCCCCTCCGATTCCACCACCTGCACCGCCGCCGCATAGCCGGCGCTGCGCAGTGCCGGGCTCTCGATCAGCGCCCCCACGATCCGCGGCGAATCGACATTGAACAGCACCGCGAAAACCAGCCCGACGACCCCCAGCCAGACCATCGAGTAGCGCTTGTACCACCCCGTGGCGCGCTGCATCGAGGCATCGTACCAGACCGCAATCTCGTTGCTCAGCCGGTCCATGTCGTGGTTGGCGGCATCCATCAGAGGCCGCAGCGACCGCCGCAGCGCGTCCGGCACATTATCGTGATAGAGCGCGGTAATCACCCCCTGCACGGTCGCCGGCAGCGGCGCCTGCACCACGGCCAGCGGCCCCGCAGCCCCGCCAAACCAGCTGTCTGCCGCCACGGCAGCCTTCTGCGCCGGCGTGGATGCCGCCGGAAATGTCCCAGGTGCCGCCGCCTCGATATCGTTCGCAAGCGAGGCCCCGGCCGGCGTGGCAAACACGGCCTCAAGCGCAGCCCGCGCCGCTTCATAGCCGTTCATCGTCGGCGTGAAGCTCACCGCCGCCAGCTGCTGCACCAACGGCGGCACCAGAGCCGAGATCTTCCCCGTCAGCGCCGGCGCCGCGCGCTCCGCGGTTGCCGCCAGTGCCGCGATATCGGCCTCGGTCACCATGCCCTTCACGCTTCCGGCGTTCCGCAGCAGGTCCAGAACCGTCTTCGCGAAAACCTCGCTCGGCACATAGGCCGGCGCCGTATTCGGGCTGCCCCGATCGACCTTCGTCTGCTCCAGCGCCCGCATCAGCGGGTGCGCGAACAGCGCCCGGGAAAAGTCCGTGATCGACGGATCCGACATGTCGACCTTGCTGGAAAACCAGTTCCACCAGACTTTCCGGGGATAGCGGTTCTGGAACAATCCGGGCTTGGCCTCCTCCGCGCCCGGCACGGCAAAGCGGTTCAGCTCGCCCTGCACCATGTCGATCGCAAACAACCGGAGCGCATTGCCCCGCGTGTTGCACATGGAGCTGATGGATTCGACGAGGAAGGAACTCAGCGTAGACAACAGCCAATAGAGGACGAAAAGCGCCGCCGCCCCCTCGATGAAACTGTTGAATCCCGCTCCAATCGAATCGATGCCCATGCCTGCGGCCCCCTGTCCACGGCCGAAATCGCGAAGAGCTGTTTCGGCAGCAGCAGGCTAGCGGCGCCTGAAACCGGCCGATGTTGCACTTTTCACCGGCCACCCGTGCGTTTTCGCACAGGAATACTCGCCCCGCGTCTTCGCACCCGGCTGCCTGCTTCATTCCGCCACTTGCGTCGGCGCGCGCAGGATGTTCATATTTACATCACGTCGCCGGGTCGGGGTCGTGTCGGGGTCGGGCGCAAGGAAGGGGGGTAAGGTGGCCACTGCGTCCACACGCCTGTCTGTTGTCAGCTCGTCCTGCGGCCGGAACGCCCCGGAACCGCTGGTCGCCGCGCTTTCCGCTGCCGGAGACCGGATTCGAGTCCGAAGCGGCCACATGCTGATTTCCGAGGGCGCCCGTTCGGAGGACGTGTTCTTCATCCTCTCCGGCGCCGTCCGCATCACCATCTTCTCCGCCGACGGCAAGGAGGTCACCTTCCGCGACCAGCCGGTCGGCAGCTTCTTCGGCGATCTCGCCGCGATCGACGGCGGCCGCCGCTCCACCAGCGCCATCGTCGTAGAGGACGGCGAGATGCTGGTCGTCCGTGCGTCCGATTTCCGCGCCTGCGTCTTCGGCACCCCGGAAGCGGCGGAATGGTTCGCCGCCCACCTCAGCTGCCAGGTCCGCCTGCTCACAGAGCGCGTGCTGGAACTTTCCACGCTCAATGTGCGCAGCCGCCTGCACTGCCAGCTGCTGCGCCTGGCCGCGGTCGCCGGCGTGCAGGAAAACGCCGCGCTCATCACGCCGTTTCCCACGCACGAGCTGCTCGCCACGATGATCGGCACCCACCGCGAGGCCGTCACCCGGGAGCTTTCCTGGCTCGCCTCCACCGGCCTCGTCGAGCAGGGCAGGCGACAGCTCAGGGTGGTCAATGTCGAAAAGCTGGCCGGGCTGGTGCGCGGTCGGCAAGCGGCAGATCCGATGCTGCCGCCGGCGTGAAATCCGCCCGCATGTGGCGAACCGCACAGGCGGACGGTGGCAGGCCGCACGGCGGCGTCCCCCGGCCAAGGGCACCCTGACGGCCAACGCAGGCGTTCATCTTCAGAGCAGGGTGAAAAGGGGGCAGGGTGAAAAGGGGGCAGGGTGAAAAGGGGGCAGGGTGAAAAGGGGGCAGGGTGAAAAGGGGGCAGGGTGGAAACGGGGGGCATGATGGAAAGGCAAGCAGGCCGCAGGCTGGGTTCGACGTCGGATCTCGTGGTGCTGGCGCCGTGGAAGCCCGGTATCATCGGCGCGGACGAGGCCATTCTTCCCGCCAGCCGTCTGGCGCTCACCTTCCGCACGCTGCAGCAGATCCGCCGCACGGCGCGGGAATCGGTGGAACTGGCCGCCTTCAGCGATCCGGTGGAACGCATCGAGCAGGTGCATAGCTTTCGCCTGAAGGCGACGCCCGAAGGCATGCTGCTGTCCGTCACCTTCGATTTCGGCTGGGATTCCTACGTCCGCGATCTCTGGCGCGACACAGGCGCCGGCCCGTTCCTCGACCTGCTCTGCTGCCACTGCGCCGACTATCCGCTCGCCCGCGAAACCCCGCTCGAGACCTGGTCTGAATGGATCCGCTCGCGCGAGCTGGTGTCCGACTATTTCTACAGTGCCACGCCACTCACCGTCGGCGATCTCGCCGCGCTGTCGCAGGCCGAGAAGATACAGCGCGACATTCCAGACGCGGTGAAGAGCGATGCGGAACTGGCCGCGTTCTCCAGCAAGAGCCCCACCGAACGCGCGGCGGAGGTGCGCAAGGACCCCCGCAATCGCCCGTTGATGCTGACGCAGGCGTTCGGCATCCTCCCCGCCATGTACCGGCTGTCGCGCTATTTCGGCGCCGATATCGCCGGCCCGCTTGGCGCGGATGCGCTCACGCTGCTGCGCGCTACCCACAGCCTGCTGGAGGATTTTCCGTTTCAACCACTGCCTGTGGGCCTCCCTGCCCTCTACGAGCGGGAACTCAGCTGGTACCGGCAGAGCTCGGCCGCCGCCGCCACGCCGCCTGCGCCGCCCACGCCCGACCTCACCGAAGTCCAGCGCGGCGTCATCAACGGCTTCGACGCCGCCGGCATCACCCACGGCGCGGCGCTCTTTCTCGCAGTCCTGCCCGGCAAGGAACAGGAAGCGCGCAACTCGCTGGCGACCCTTCTCCCCACCAGCGAGGCAGACACCGGTCCGACCGACCAGATCTACCGCAACTTCGCCCTCACCTATTCGGGCATGAAGCGGCTGAAGCTGCCGGACAGCATCCTGCGGCAGATGCCCGCCGCATTCCGGGAGGGTGCCGAGGCCCGCGCGCCGCAGCTCGGCGACCAGCGGGCCTTCCACCCCGATCGCTGGAAGCCGCTGCCCCGGAACTGGCCCGCCGACACCACCCTCACTGCCCCCATCTCCACCATCGATGCCGTGATGCAGCTGCGCATCGCCAGCGACAGCAGCATCGATGACATCCACAACACCGATCACCCGCTGCATGCCCGGATCAGCGACATCGCCAGGCTTCCCGGCCTGCTGCTGGTCTCGGTTCAGGCAATGGCCCCGGCCAATCCGGCAAAACCCAACGAAAACCATCTCGGCATGCGCGACGGCATCAGCCAGCCGGTGCTGGGGAAACCTGCCCACACCCATTGGTCGGACCATGTCGAACCGGGCGAACTGCTGCTCGGCTACCCGAACGACGCCAACGACCCGCCCCTCCAGGACCCCCGCTTCCGCGGCGGCAGCTTCCTGGCAATCCGCCGCATGCCGGTGGATCGGCCGCGGTTCGAGCAGATGCTGGCCGCCCAGGTTGCGGCCAACCCCGGCACCACCCAAAGCGAGATCGTCACGCGCATCCTCGGCCGCCATGCCGGCGGCAAGCCAACGGTCAGCAACGCCGCCAGCGACAATGACTTCAACTATGCAGGCGGTTCGGCAGAGGCCGAATGCCCGCGCCAAAGCCATGTCCGCCGCGTAAACCCAAGGTCCGACCAATCAAGGGACGATCGCATCCCCCGCATCAGTCGCCGCGGCATGGGGTTCGGAAAGGCCGGCAGTGGCGAATATGGCACCCTCTTCATGGCCTATTGCGCCGACCTCGCCGAGCAATATGAAGTCCTCCTGGGCTGGGTGAACGGTGGCAACAGCAGCCGCATCGGCAGCTTCCTCCCCGATCCGCTCTGCGGCCCTCCGCCCGAACACGACCCGCGCACCATGCGCGTGCTCCGCCAGCCGCCAGCCACCGGCCCGATGCGGTTGAAGACGCCTAGGCTCGCGGAATCCTATATCGGCCTCAGCTGGTCGCTCTACCTTTTCGCGCCGCCGCTGCAGTTCGTGCAGGCGTTACCTTCCATGGCAATCGAAGAGCAGCCGCAGAAACCCGAATCCCTCCCCCCGGCCCGTCCCGGCTGCCCCCATGCTTCCGCCAAAGCGCTTTCATTCGGCCCGGATGCCGCCGCCGACAGCTCGCTGGAAACCGGCCGCCGCATCCTCCGCTGGCTTCAGCAGACCGGCGCCGGCAAGAAGGAATGGCGAACATATCTCGACGAACCAGGCGCCCGCGAAAAAGGCTGGCAACGCGCCGTCTGGGCCGCAATCCGCGCCGATCATGGCGGCCTGCTGGAAACTCCGGCGGGCTATCTCGTCGGCACGCACGCGCTGGTGCTGAAGGTCCTGCGCGACGACGGACGGAAATTCTCCGTCCGCGAGGCAGGCAAACGGATCAAGCCATCCCTCGGCCAGTTCCACCTCGGCCTGGACAGCTACACCGAGGCCTACCGGCGCGAAGCCCCCACCTGCAACAAGGCGCTGGAGGCCATCTCCGAACCGGGATCCTTCGATCTCGCCCGCCAGCACACCAGCGACATCCTCCTCGAAGCCCTGCAGAGAGGGCAACCGCCGGTCCGCATCGACGTGCTGAAAGACCTGCTCGAACCAGTCGCCGCGCGCATGGCGCCCAAATGGTTCGGCCTCCCCGACGAAACATATGTCGTCACCCGCGTCTCCCATTGGAATGCCCCCGCCGAACCGGCCGCCTTCCCGGGCCATTTCTGGAACTCCTCCCGCTACGCCTTCAATCCGTTCACCTCCGCCGAGACAGAGCGGCTCTCGGCAATCGACGGCCAGGCCATCGTCGCAGCCGTCACCAAACATGTATCCGCCATCGGCCGGCACAAGCTTTCCGGCACCGTCGCGCAGGCAATCGGCAACGACATGGCCAGCTACCCGACCGATGCCGATGTCGGCCGCGTCCTCGCCGGCGCCATGCTCGGCTGGATCTCCACCACGCTCGGCACCGGCTCCCGCCTGCTCGACGACTGGATCTCCACCGGCGAATTCGCCCGCCAGCAGCTCAGCTGGGTCGGCGCCACGGGGAATTTCGACACAGCCCGCAGCCATTTCGAGGACGCTATGCTGAAAAGCATCGGCCTCCAGCCGGTCCCGGAAAACAAGCACCGTGTCGTCGCCGGCCACTTCACATGCCTCAACGGACGCTGGCTGAAGAAGGGCAGGCTGGTCATCCTCGGCCTCGAATCCGCCTGCGCCGAGCAGGCGGAAAACAACGTCACCGACAGCCACATCTATTTCGGCCTCGCCAATGCCGGAGCCCGCCCGCCGCATGGCTGCCCCGCCCGAAGCCTGGCGCTGGGGATGCTGTTCGGTATGCTGGCGGCGATGTCGGAAACGGTGAACATCCGCTACGGAGACGGCCGCCTGCTCGCCGATATCAGCCCGCGCTGATCGCCGCCTCGGCCTCGTACTGCAGGTTCGCCATGCCCATCTGCGAAAAGGCCGCCGCCGCGCGCGCCAGTATCGCCCCGCGCTGCCCTTCCGGCGCCAGCCCCATCCGCACTTCCGCCAGGTCGCAACGCGCCAGCTCATGCGGAGAGGAGCGCGCCCGGCCACTGGCGCGCGCCCGCTCCAGCCACACGCGCGCCCGCTCCGGATTGCGCGGCGCCAGCGTTTCGGCCCAGCTGCGCGCCGCGCTTGCCAGCCCCACCGGCTCGCCGATCCGCGCCCGATGCACGGCGCCCGTCACCGCCTGCCGGCAGCCGGCGACATCGCCCTTCGCCGCATGCACTTCCGCCAGGAATCCCAACGGGATGGACAGCGCCAGCGCCTTGCCCCGCCCCACCATGCACGCAACAGCCGCCTGCAATTCCGCCGCCGCCGCCTCGCTGCCGTCCAGCCGCCAGCGGCCATAGCTTTCGAACGCCCGGCAGATGGCATGGATATAGACCGCCTCCACCCGCCGCGCGACCGCCGAGCCGCGCTCCGCCGTCTCCACCAGCCGCCGCCAATCGCCGCGCCAGGCATGGATCGCCGAGCTCCACGACAACACCGATCCGGCAACCGGATGGATTTCGCCGCGCGTCAGCTCCTCTGCCTCGGCAATCATCGCGCAGCCTTCGGCAAAGCGTCCCATGTCCGCCAGCAAAGCCGCCTGCAGCGCCATCGCATAGGCCGTCCCCGGCGATACATGCCGGCCCGAACGATGCTTCCGCTTCACATCCAGCGCTTCCGCCAGCAGCGGCGCCGCATCGGCATAGTTGGCCGTCATCACCAGCGACTGCCCCAGCGTTGCCCGCACCTGCACGGCAAACGGCGAAGCCCCATCCCCCTCCCACAGCTCCAGCGCATGCCGGCAATGGCGGATCGCCCGTCGGCTGTCGCCCGCGCCATGGGCGATGAAGCCCAGCCAATATTCCACTTCCGCCTCGGCCTGTCGGTCGCCACGCTGCACTGCCCAGGCCGCTACCTTTTCGAACACCGGAATCTGCCCGCTGTCCGCATCATAGATGCAGACATAGCCGAACTTCCCCACGATCGTGCGCAGCCACTGCGGGTCGATCGCCGCACTTGAAACCTGCGCCGCCGCGTCGAGCGCCAGCCGATACTGGGTGCGCGCGGCATCCAGCGATCCCATCGCCAGCGCCCGGTCGCCCGCCGTCTCCGCATGCGGCAGGCACTTCCACGGCTGGTCGCTGCAAAAGAAATGCCAGGCCAGCGCCGCATGAAAGCCGGGCTCCTCCAGCTCGCCATGCGCCAGCATCAGCCGGGCGATTTCCGCATGCAGGCGCCGCCGCTCGGCAAGCGGTATCAGCGAATAGACGATCTCCCAGTTCACGCCGTGGCGGAACTGCAGCTCATCCGGCTCCTGCCGGATCAGGAAATCGCGCTGCACCAGCAACGAGATGGCGGTCTCAACTCTTTCGCCGGCGATCTCTTCCAGCAACCAGCGCTGCGGCCGCATGCCGATCACCGCCGCGATCTCCAGCACGCTGCGCGCCTCGGGCGGCAAGTGCTGCATGCGGGCGCTGGCCAGCGACGCCAGCCAGCCGACACCGCCGGGCTCCGCCGTGCCGGGCAGCAGAGTCCGCGCCGTATAGGCGTCCAGCAGGCACAGTTCCTCGACGAACAGCGGGTTGCCGCCTGCCCGCACATGCACCCGGCTGGCATCCAGAGGGTCGAATTCGGGCCGCAGAAACCGCACCAGCTGCGCCGTCTCGGCCGGGGTCAGCGGCGGCACCTGCAGCGTGGCAAATCCCTCGACCGGGATATCCGCGATATCCCGCTCGCGCGAAAACAGCAGGATGCCAAGCGCCCCCGGCAGCGCGGAAAGCTCGACCAGCAGCGCCCGGCTGGCGCTGTCTGCCCACTGCCAGTCGTCCAGCATCAGCAACAGCGGCCGCTCGACGATGGCGGCGCCCACCGCCGCCAGCAGCTGCGCGGCCAGCCCGACATCGGTTGCGGCCCCCGGCTGCTGCTGCTCCAGTATCTGTCGGAACGCCTGCAGCGGCCCGGAATCGGTGGAGGCCGAGCAGCTACCGCTCCATGTGGCGACCCCCTGTCGGCTGCCCAGTTGCGCTATCTCATGGGAAAGCCTCGATTTTCCCATCCCCGGCGAGCCGATCACCATCAACCGCGGAAACGCTCCCTCATGCAGCCCGCCTACCAGCCGGGTGAACTGCGCCAAAAGGCTGTCGCGCCCGACAAGCGGGACGGCGCGTCGCGGCCGCACCTGTCCATCGCCGGACAGCAGCGGCAGCGCCGGCATCGGCGCCGTGCCGTCGCCGATGTCGATCAACCGCAGCGAGCCCGATACCATGCTGTCGCGGCCCGGCCCGATGCTCCCCTGCGAAACGAGGATTTCCCCGGCGCCGGCAGCCGCCGAAAGCCGCTGCGCCACCGCCGTGGTCCGACCGACGATCTCCACCGATCCACGTACCCGGTCTCCCGGACGGATCAGCGCCAGCCCGTAATGCACCCCGCTGTGCAGCTGCAGCCGGGAGACCGACGTGCCGGCGGGCGGCGGGATTGCATTTGCCGCTGCATGCAGTCGGATGGCGGCTTCGACCGCCCGCGCCGCCGCCCCGGCGCCGCGAAACACCGAGAGAATGCCGTCGCCATAGACCTGTGCAATAGTGCCGTCGAAGGCGGAAATGATGGGCGCAGCGTCGCGCCGAACAGATTCCAGCATTTCGCCATAGCTGTCTGCATCCACCTGCGCGGCGATGGTCGTTGATCCGCAAATGTCACTGAACAGCACAGCCACATAGGCACGGACATCGAAATTCGAAGGCGATTTCTCCCCGACAGCGGGAGCAGAAGCATCCATCGTCACCCCCTGCAACAATGCCTTGCCGTGTTAACCATTACATAGTCATCGGCAAAGGTCACGATATTCGGCAGCCCGGCAACTGCCTGGCCGGCCTGCGTGTGACCTTTGCCACAGTCCACCTCAGGTCAACGTGGGACGTTGGCGCATGGCAAGTGCAATTCTCCTGCCCGCTCCCCGCACTTCTTCGACGCTGCAGTCGAGAGTGGGGCAGAATCCGGCATGACCCCGGCGACGTTTGCCCAGCTCCTGCAGCAGATCGCCGACCCGGATGGCGATCCCGAGCTGCTGGCGGAAACGCTGGTATTCGATTCCGGCCAGTCCGGACCACTCTCGCCGATCCTCCGCCTGAACCCGCGCTTCCACCCGGCGGTCGACGATCCGCTGGCCTTTGAAAGTGTCTCGGATCATCTGCGCCGGCTGCGCCAGCGCCGCTTCTTCACGCGCATCGCCCGCGGCTGGTCGGGCGCCCGCGTCATCGCCCAGGGCGACAGCTGGTTCCAGTTCCCGCTCGTGCGCGACACCATCCGCCAGCTCGATCGCGACCACGCCGTATATTGCCTGTCGGCCGCCGATCCGGTGCACAACCCCGCCGCGCAGGCAGCGCTGCTCAGTGCCATTCCGGAAATCCGGCCAGACGCCGTGCTGATCAGCGCCGGCGGAAGCGACCTGTTCGGCAGCTCCCGGCTGAAGGCGCTGGCCGATCCAACCTCGGCAGCCCCCGGCGGCTTCAGCGCCTATCTCGATCACTTCCTGCTCCGCGACCTGATGCCCCGCTTCCTGGAGCTGTTCCGCCGCGTCCGCGCGATAGACGCGCAGGTGCCGATCCTGCTGCACAGCTATGCCTATCCGATCCCGCGCGGAATCTGGCTCAGCAGGCCATTGGAAGACGTGGGGATTTCAGATCGGCAGCAGCAGGGCAGCCTGATCCGGGCGCTGATCGATCATTTCCACGCGCAGCTGCAGGCCTGCATCGCCACCTCGGGGCTCGAGTATCTGCACCTGGTCGATTGCCGCGCCGTCGTCGGCGGCAACTGGTTCGACGAGTTGCACCCCAATCATCAGGGCTTCGAACAGGTCGCCCAATGCTTCCGGTTGGCGATCGCCGGGCTCCGTTGAGCCGGGGCGATCGGCCGCCCAAGCTCAGCCCTGCAGCTTCTCGATGATGCTATCCAGTTGATCCAGATCGGAATATTTCACCGTCACGCTGCCGCGCCGGCCCTTCGCATCGATCTTCACCTGCATCCCCAGTGCTTCGCTCAGCTGAATTTCCAGCGCCGCCAGATCGGCGTCGCGCTTCTCGGCCGTCGCCCGGCCGCGCGCCGTGCGCACCACATGGCTCTTCCGTGCCGCTTCCTCCGCCTGCCGCACCGTCAGCCCGCGCGCGGCGATTTCCTTCGCCAGTCCGCCGGGATCGCGCGCCTGCAGCACCGCCTTCGCATGCCCTACCGACAGCAGCCCCATCCGCAGCAGGCTCTGCGCATCCTCGGGCAGTTCCAGCATCCGCATCATGTTCGCCACATGGCTGCGGCCCTTGCCGGTCACCGCCGCGACCATCTCCTGCGTATGCCCAAAATCATTCGCAAGTCTATGATATCCCATGGCTTCTTCCAGCGGGTTCAGGTCAGCCCGCTGCACATTCTCGATGATCGCCACTTCATAGCCGTCGGCATCGGAGAAGGCGCGGATCACCACCGGAATCTCGTGCAGCCCGGCCAGCTGGCTCGCCCGCCAGCGCCGCTCCCCGGCGACGATTTCATAGCGGCCGCCATCGACCGGCCGCACCAGGATCGGCTGCAGAATGCCCTTGATGCGGATCGAATCCGCCAGCTCGTTCAGCGCAGCCTCGTCGAACTGCCGGCGCGGCTGGCGCGGGTTCGGATCGATCATCGCCAACGGCAGCGTCCCGGCGGATTTCAGCTCGGTCCCGTCCGGCGCCACCGTCTGCATTTCGTCCATCAGGGCGCTCAATCCGCGCCCCAGCCCAGCCCTTTTCGCAGCCATCTCGTCTCCTTATGCCGCCTTTGCAGCGGTTCCCATCATTTCGCGCGCCAGCGCCATATAGGCTTCCGAACCCGGGCAGCGCATATCGTATAAAAGTGCCGGAATTCCGTGGCTTGGCGCCTCCGAAAGGCGCACATTCCGCGGGATCATCGTCTGGAAGACCCGCGCCCCCAGCGCCGCCCGCACATCGGCGGCCACCAGATCGGACAGCCGATTGCGCTTGTCGTGCATGGTCAGCACCACACCCTCGATATCCAGCCGCGGATTCTGCCGCGCCCGCACCTGCTCCACCGTCTTCAGCAGCTGCGACAGCCCTTCCATCGCATAGAATTCGGTCTGCAACGGGATCAGCACCCCGTCCGACGCCACCAGCGCGTTGAGCGTCAGCAAAGACAGGGACGGCGGGCAATCGATGAACACATAGTCCACCGGCGGCAGGTTGCGGATCGCCGCCTTCAGCCGCCCGGCGCTGTTCTCCTCGCCCACCAGTTCCACTTCGGCGCCGGCCAGCGCATCGACTGCGGGCACGATCGACAGCCCCGGCACCAGCGTTTCCTGCGCCGCAGTCGCCGCCAGCGAGGCGTCGAACAGCATGTCATAGCTGGAGGGCTGGCGCTTATCGCGGGGGATACCGAACCCGGTCGAGGCATTTCCCTGCGGATCGAAATCGATGATCAGCGCCCGCTTGCCGGTTGCTGCGAGCGCCGTCGCCAGATTGACGGCCGTCGTCGTTTTCCCGACACCACCCTTTTGATTTGCAACGGAAATTACACGCATTCAGCGTCTCCCGACATGGGTGGCAACCAGAATCCGTGCCTCGGCATCGGTGATGCTGGGGTGGGTCTCCAGGTCAAAATTGAACAGCTTGCGAGCATCTTCCACTTCCTCGGCCCAGCGACGTCCTTTGGGAAAGACGAAGGTCCCGCCCGGACGGACATGCCGGATCGCCCATTCGAACAAGGTCGCCAGCGGCGCCGCCGCCCGCGCGGTCGCCACCTCCACGCCCAGCGTCGGCAGCGATTCCACCCGCGCGCAGATGATCCTGGCGTCCAGCTTCAGCTCATCCCGAACCGCCTCCAGGAAGCGGCATTTCTTGGCGATGGAATCGACCAGCGTGAACTGCCCCCAGCCCATCGCCGACAGCACCAGCCCCGGAAATCCGCCACCAGCGCCAATATCCAGCCAGCTTCTGCCCTGCGGAATCAGCCGCGACAGCTGCGCGGAATCGGCGAAATGCCGGCCCCAGACATCCGAAAGCGTAGCTGGCCCAACGAGGTTCATGCGCGTCTGCCAGTCCAACAGCAGCGCTTCGTAGCCCGTGAGAGAGTCAATTGTTCCACGTGGAACATTGAACTCGGAGTCGAACTGCTCGGGGGTCATATGTTCCACGTGGAACAATATCGTCGCGGATGGAAGCGCGAAGCGCATTTCATCCACAGCTAAGCGATCAGGCGGCCTTCAATTGCGCCTTCCGGAGATGCGCCAGCAGGGCAGTAACCGCCGCCGGCGTCACACCGCGCACCCGCGCCGCCTGCCCCAGCGTCTCCGGCTGCGCCGCACTCAGCCGTTCGGCCATTTCGTTCGAGAGACCCGGAATGTCGCGGAAAATTGTTCCACGTGGAACAATCACACCCTCGTCACTCCGCATCCGCGCAACCTCCGCCTCCTGCCGCTCCAGATAGACGGCATATTCGGCATCGGTCATCACCGTTTCGGCAATGTCGGCCGCGGCCACCAGATCCGGCGCAACCCGCTGGATCACCGCCCAGTCCACGCCGGGAAAGCGCGCCCAGTCCCACAGCGTCCGGGCCAGCCCGTCGCCCTTCACTTCCGGCAGCAGCGAAGCCGCCACTTTCCGCGATTTCAGTTCCGCCGTCAGCCGCTCGACTTCCGCCCTGCGCCGCGCGAAATGCGCTGCCCGCTCGGCGCCGATGCAGCCCAGCTCGAGTCCTTGTCCCGTCAGCCGCAAATCGCTGTTGTCCGCCCGCAACCGCAACCGGAACTCGGCGCGCGAGGTGAACATCCGGTACGGCTCGGAAACGCCGTGCGTCACCAGATCATCGACCATCACCCCGATATAGCTCGAAGCCCGATCCGGAACCCAGCGCGCCCCGGCCGCATTCAACCCGGCAACCAGCCCCTGCGCCGCCGCTTCCTCATAGCCGGTGGTGCCGTTCACCTGCCCCGCCAGCCACAGCCCCGGCATCGCCTGCAACTGCAGGGTCGAATCCAGCGCGCGCGGATCGATATGATCATATTCCACCGCATAGCCGGGCTGCACGATCTCGGCCCGCTCCAGCCCCGGAATCGAGCGCACGATCTGCAGCTGCACCTCCTCCGGCAAACTGGTCGAAATGCCGTTGGGATAGATCAGCCGGTCATCCAGCCCCTCCGGCTCCAGAAAAATCTGATGCCCGTCGCGGTCGCCAAACCGCATCACCTTGTCCTCGATGGACGGACAATAGCGCGGCCCCACGCCCTCGATCCGCCCTGCATACATCGGCGAACGGCCGATATTCTCGCGGATGATGGCATGCGTCCGCGCCGTCGTGCGGGTGATATAGCAATCGACCTGCGGCGTAGCAGACCCGGTCGTCAGCGACGAGAACCAGGCAGGCTCGGCATCGCCCGCCTGGACTTCCAGCCCCGACCAGTCGATCGACCGCGCATCCAGGCGCGGCGGCGTCCCCGTCTTCAACCGACCCATCGGCAAGCCCAGCGCCCGCAGCCGCTTCGCCAGCGCAGTTGCACCCGACTCGCCCACCCGGCCGCCGGCCAGCTGCCGCTCGCCAATATGCATCACGCCGCCAAGGAAGGTGCCCGTCGTCAGCACGACGCCTTCTGCGCGCATCTCGCCCGTGCTCGTAACTACCCCGACGCAACGGCCATCCTCGACGATCAGATCGGTCACTTCCGCCTCGACAACCTCGACGCCGGCGGCTTCAACCAGCTGACGGATTGCCTTGGCATAGATGCGCCGATCCGCCTGCGCCCGTGGCCCCTGCACTGCCGGGCCACGACTGCGGTTCAGCAGGCGGAACTGGATACCCGCCACATCCGCCGCCCGGCCCATGATGCCGTCCAGCGCATCGATCTCGCGCACCAGATGACCCTTGCCCAAACCGCCAATCGCCGGGTTGCAACTCATCTGGCCAATATTGTCGGCGCTGAACGTCACAAGCGCCACGCGCGCGCCAGTGCGCGCCGCCGCGCAAGCTGCCTCCGCGCCGGCATGGCCGCCGCCTATGATGATCACGCCTCTCTGGGTCACGCGCTGGGCCATAGCAGATTGTTCCACGTGGAACAATTTGGGGCCGGAAGGAGAAACGAAAGGGGCTCTGCCCGGTGCCGCCGGAGTGCGGCAAATGCGAAAACGAAGGGGCTCTGCCCGCTGCCGCCGGAGTGCGGCAAATGCGAAGACGAAGGGGCTCTGCCCCTTCACCCCGGCAGGGGAATTTATCCCCTGCACCCCTTTGGATTTTGTCGGGGCGAGCGGGGAGGTGGGGTGCGCCGCACTTTCTCCTATTGCCTGCGGCGTTGCGTTGCGGGCGCTAAAATGGGTCGCGGATGGGCCAGCTTGCGGTCGGGACGATAAGGATGTTGACGACAAGAATGTTTGAGGGTGCAGGGAAATCACTTGGCGATCATGGTCCTTGCAAACCTGTCGGCCTTGAAATCACGCCCGCACCCCGCTCAGGCTGAGCCTGTCGAAGCCCCGGACGCCACAGGATAGTCGCCGCGCGGGTGGCTTGAACCAAGGGCTTCGACAAGCTCAGCCTGAGCGGGGCCTGGGGCGGGAACCACGAGGCTTCGACAAGCTCAGCCTGAGCGGGGTCCGGGGGCGGGAACCAAGAGCGGGAACCAACAGCGGGAACGCGTCGCTGGTTTGCAAAGGATGCAATCGCCAATCATTTCCCTGCTCGCTGCAGGGCAAAGCCCTGCCCGCCGGAGGCAAAAATGGCCAATTGTTCCACGTGGAACAATCAACCTATTATACTATAATATCAGTCACTTACCTATGCAAAAGCGCAAAAATATGGCGCCCAGAATCGCTTCCGGGTCGATCTGTCCGGTCAGGCGGCCCAGCGCGTGGGCTGCGGAGCGGAGGGATTCGGCTGTCAGCACCGGGTCCTGCTGGGCGGCGGCTTCTTCCACTCTTGCCAGGGCTTCGGCGACCAGCGCCTGTTGACGGGCGGTGGTGACGACTGCGGCTTCGCCTTTGGGGATCTGGGCTTGGGCCCAGTCGGCGAGCCAGCTTTCGAGTTCAGGCAGGCCGGCGCCTGTCTGGGCGGAGAGGTAGAGCTTGCCGTCGCGCCAGCCGGGGCGGTCGCCGCTTTCGTCGATCTTGTTCACGAGATTGCCGCCGGGCCCCAGGTTCAGCACCAGGTCGGCGCTGTCGGCGCGGGCGCGGGCGCGGGCTATGCCTTCCGCTTCGATGGGGTCGGTTGTTTCGCGCAGGCCCGCGGTGTCCAGCAGCACGGCTGGGCGGCCGGCCAGGTCCAGATGCACCTCCAGCACGTCGCGGGTGGTGCCGGCGTGGGGGGTGACGATGGCGACGTCTCGGCGGGCCAGCGCATTGAGCAGGCTGGATTTCCCGGCATTGGGCGGGCCGACGATGGCGATGGTGAGGCCGGAGCGGATGCGTTCGGCCAGTGGTGCAGTGGCCAGGGCGGCCGCCATGTGGGCGGCGAGGCCGGACATGCCGGCGCGGACGGATGGGGAGATTTCGCCCACATCGCCTTCATCGGCGAAGTCCAGTTCGGCTTCGCTGAGGGCCATCAGGCCGATCAGCTGCTCGCGCCAGAGGTCGGCGCGATGGCGCAGGCGGCCGCCGGCGCCGCTCAGGGCCTGATCGCGCTGGGCTTCGGTTTCGGCGGCGATGAGGTCCGAGAGGGCTTCGGCCTGGGTGAGATCGAGGCGGCCGGTTTCGAAGGCGCGGCGGGTGAATTCGCCGGCTTCCGCCGGGTGGGCGCCAAGCTCGGCAAGGGCCTGCTGGACGCCTGCGACGACCGAGGGGCTGCCGTGGCAGTGGAGTTCGGCGCTGTCTTCGCCGGTGAAGCTGCTGGGGCCGGGGAAGGTGAGGACGAGGGCGCTGTCGAGAAGCTGGCCGTCGGAGGGGCGGTGGAGGTTGCGAAGCCGGGCTTCGCGCGGGGCCGGCAGGCGGGCGCCGGTCAGCTGGCGGACGATTTCGAGGCTCTCTGGCCCGGACAGGCGGATGACGGCGACGCCGCTGGGCGGCGGGCCGGAGGAGAGGGCGAAGATGGTGCGCGACATCCGCTTCGTTTAGCGGCGGCGGGTGGGGGGCGGAAGCACCGCCGTGGATCGGATTTTTACCCGTGCGGGTCGCGCTGGCGGGGCGAGTGTGTCAAAAACCTCATATGCCGCACGACACGCCCCTGATTGCTACCATTGCCGCCGGTCTCGGCCTTGCTTTCCTGTTGGGTCTGATCGCGCATCGGCTGAAGGTGTCGCCGCTGGTGGGCTATCTGCTGGCGGGGATTGCGGTGGGGCCGTTCACGCCCGGGTTCGTCGCCGATCAGGGGATGGCGAACCAGCTTTCCGAGATCGGCGTGATCCTGCTGATGTTTGGCGTGGGGCTGCACTTCTCGCTGAAGGATCTGTTGTCTGTGCGCCATATCGCCATCCCCGGTGCCCTTGTGCAGATGGCGACGGCGACGGCGATGGGCTTCGGGCTTGGGCATGTGTTCGGCTGGGACTGGAAGGCGTCGCTGGTGTTCGGGCTGGCGCTTTCGGTGGCGAGCACGGTGGTGCTGCTGCGGGCGCTGCAGGATCGGCGCATCATGGAGACGGAGCGCGGGCGGATCGCCGTTGGCTGGCTGATCGTCGAGGATCTGGCGATGGTGCTGGCACTGGTGTTGCTTCCGGTGCTGGCGGCTACCGGCGCGAATGCGGCATCGGGCGCGGGGCAGGCGCTGGGTCTGACGCTGGCGAAGATGGTCGGCTTTGTCGTCTTCATGCTGGTGGTGGGCAAGCGGGTGATCCCGATGGTGCTGCACTATGTGGCGCACACGGGTTCGCGCGAGCTGTTCCGGCTGGCGGTGCTGGCAATTGCGCTGGGGGTGGCGTTTTCAGCCGCCTCGCTGTTTGGCGTCTCCTTTGCGCTGGGGGCGTTTTTCGCCGGCATGATCCTGGCGGAATCGCAGCTGAGCCAGCGGGCGGCTGCGGAGACGCTGCCGCTGCGCGATGCCTTTGCCGTGCTGTTCTTTGTCTCGGTGGGCATGCTGTTCGATCCGTTGGTGGTGACGGAGCAGCCGCTGCAGCTGCTGGGGACGGTTGCCGTCATCGTCGTGGGGAAATCGATCATTGCCTTCGTGCTGATCCGGGCCTTCGGGCACACCACGAAGACGGCGCTGACGGTTTCGGCGAGCCTGGCGCAGATCGGTGAATTTTCCTTTATTCTGGCGGCACTTGGCGTTTCTCTGGCAATCTTGCCGCCGGAAGGCCGTGATCTGATCCTGGCCGCCAGCATCATCTCCATCATGCTGAATCCGCTGGTGTTCGGGGCGCTGGGGCCGTTCATTGCAACGCCAGCCGTTTCGGTGCCGCAGGTGGAGGAAACGCAGCCGGATACCGACCTGGTGCCCACGGCGAAATCCGCGCATTCGATCGTGGTGGGGCATGGGCGCGTTGGGAAGGCGCTGGCCGCCGGGCTGACGGCTGCGGGCGAGGCGGTGCTGGTGGTGGATACCTCGGCCGACCGGATTCGCGAGGTGCTGGCGGATGGGACGGAGGGGCTGGTGGGTATCGCCTCGGACCCGGCCGTGCTGCAGGCGGCGGGGATCGGGCGGGCGCGGCATTTGTTTGTCGCCATTCCCAACAGCTTTGAAGCGGGGCAGGTGGTGGAGCAGGCGCGGGCGGCGAACGCCGATCTGGACATCGTGGCGCGGGCGCATTCCGACGAGGAAGTGCTGTATTTGCAGAAGCATGGCGCCAACGGAATCGTGATGGGCGAGCGCGAGCTGGCGCGGGGCATGCTGGACCATGCGCTGACGCCGGAGATCTTCCACGAGGCAGCGGCCGGAGCGGCCGGGAGCGGCGAACGGATGGGGCCACGGGCTTCGGTGGGGGTTGGGGTGGAGGGCTAGTGTCCCTCCAGTTTGCCTGAGAGCGCATTCTGCGCCCTCCTATCGTGTTGATAACATTCAAACCAAATGTACCGGCCCCGGATATTCGGCGACTGTCGCATCCGCCGTCAGCAGTAGCATGCCTTCGATCATGGCCTGCGCTACCAGCAGGCGGTCGAACGGGTCGCGGTGGATTGGGGGCAGGCTGGTCACGCCTGCTGCATGGGCGCTGGTTATGGGCAACTCGGTGTAGCCATTGTCTAGCAGGGCGCGGCGCAGGATGGATGGGTCCACGGCGAAATCCTCGCGGCCGAGGCTGGATTTTATGGCGATTTCCCAGAGGCTGGCGGCGCTGAAATGCAGGATGGATTCCGGGGCACCGATGCGCTCTCGGGCTTGGGCGGACAGCCGGTCGGGGGCGCCGGCAGTCCATAGCAGCAGGTGGGTGTCGAGCAGGAGTTTCAGGGCTTCGTCCCGAACAACTGCTCAATCTCGGCGGCGCCCATGCGGTCGAAATCGTCGGGCACGCGGATCTGCCCCTTCAGGAAACCGATGCGGCGCGGGGCGGCGGCCCGCGGATCGATTGGCACCAGTCTTGCGACCGGCTTTCCCGCCTTGGAAATGACCACCGATTCCCCTTCTGCAACGCGGGCGAGCAGGCGGGAGAAGTGTGTTTTTGCGTCATGGACATTCACGCCGGACATGCGCGGACCATAGTTAGTCCGATCAAATTAGTCCATACCTTAAGGTCGCGGTCAATCCGCGTCTGGCTGCACCTCGGGGCGGGCGTTCTGGAAGGCGGGTAGCTCGGCACAGGCGGCGTTGACCTCGCGGATGCGCGGCAGGGCGGTGAGGTCCACCTTGAAGCGGGCGGCGTTGGTGAGCTGCGGGACGATGAGGATATCGGCGAGCGTCGGCTGGGCGCCGAAGGCGTAGGGGCCGGGGTTGCGCGCGATCCATGTTTCGACGGCGGCCAGGCCGTGGGCGATGGTGTCGTGTGCCCATTGCCGCGCGGTGTCGGCGTTTGTGAGGGTTTCGATGCGCTTCAGCGTGCCGAGGTTCTGGATCGGATGCGTGTCGGCGGCGATGGCGAGGGAGACGGCACGGATCTTCGCGCGGATGAGCGGATCTGCGGGCAGGAAGGCGGGCTGGGGATGGGTTTCCTCCAGCCATTCCAGAATGGCGAGCGACTGGGTGAGGACGGTGCCGTCATCGAGCTCGAGGGCGGGGACCAGCCCCTGCGGGTTCACGGCCTTCCATTCGGGGGACGCCTGCGCGCCGGTGCGCAGGTCCATCGGGACGGCTTCATAAGGCACACCCTTCCAGTTGAGGCCGATACGCACGCGCCAAGCAGCGCCCGAGCGGAAGTAGGTGTAGAGTTTCATGACGAGAGGTTAGCACCCACCCCCACGAGCCGGGCAACAGAAAACGGCCGAAGGCCCGCAAGGCCAACCGGCCGCCCGAGCCAATGCGAGGAACCGGCGCGGAGCGCCGAAGGCAAAACCGGCCGAAGGCCGCAAGGCCGACTGGCCGCCCGCGCTTATTGCGCGGAACCGGCGCGGAGCGCCGCAGGCAAAACTGTAACTATCCTGCAACATTGACCGAAATTCAGAGTTCATTGATCGAACGGTGGTTGCCCTAATGTGGTCAACGGGAAACTCTGTTGCATTGCAGCAGAAAAGAGGTCCGTTCCCATGCGTCTCCATGCTCTTCTTCTCGCCGGTATCGCCCTTCCCGCCGCGCCTGCGCTGGCACAGGAGACGGCCGCCGCCGTTGCAGAGGCCGACACCATCATCGTCACCGGCACCCGCCGGGTGGACCGAACAGTGGCGGATTCGCCGGTGCCGGTGGATGTCGTCAGCCTGACCGCGATCCAGAACAGCGGCACCACCGAAACCGGCCGGGCGCTGCGCGATCTGGTGCCCAGTTTCAGCTTCCCGCAGCCGACCATCACCGACGGCACCGATGTGATCCGTCCCGCCTCGCTGCGCGGACTTGGCCCCGACCAGACGCTGGTGCTGCTGAACGGCAAGCGGCGGCACCTGTCGGCGCTCCTCAACCTGAACGGCTCGCTGGGGCGCGGCAGCCAGGCGGTGGACGTGAACTTCATCCCCTCCTCGGCGCTGAGCCGCGTGGAGGTGCTGCGCGACGGTGCGGCGGCGCAATATGGCTCGGACGCGATAGCCGGGGTCATCAACTTCCAGATGAACGACGCGCGCGAGGGCGGGCGGATTTCGGCGACCTATGGCGCCAATGTCACCGATATCTCCGGCGTGAACCGGATGGGCGACGTGGTGCTGGGATCCAACGGGCTGCCCGTCCTCACGCCCGATGGGGTGCTGACGCTGGAGGATTCGGGCAGGAAGCTGCACCAGACCGATGGCGAAACCCTTACGCTTACCGGCAATATCGGCCTGCCGATTGCCGCCGACGGCTTCCTCAACCTGACGGGCGAGTATCGGAAGCGCGAGGCGACCAAGCGCACCGGCTATGACCGGCGCCAGCAGTATAACGTCGTCGCCAACAACTGGGATGTGCCAAAGGAGCAGGCCTTCGATCGCCGCTCGCACCAGATCGGCGATCCGAAGACCGAAGACTGGATGATCGCCTTCAACGCCGGCGTGCCGCTGGATGACCGGGTGGAAGCCTATGCCTTTGGCACCTATGGCCAGCGCGAGGGCGAGTCCGCCGGATTCTATCGCACCAGCCGCGACAACCGGAACGTCCTTTCCATCTATCCTGATGGCTTCCTGCCGCTGATCGGCTCCAGATCGAAGGATCTTGCCGTCACCGGCGGGCTGAAGGGCGATTTCTCCGGCTGGAGCTGGGATCTTTCGATGGGCTTCGGCCGCAACAAGCTGGATTATACCATCAGGAACACGCTGAACGCCTCGATCGGGCCCGGCAGCAAGACCGAATTCGACGCCGGCGGCCTTACCTATACCCAGTGGATCACCAACCTGGACATCAGCCGCGAACTGGGCTGGTTCGAGCGCACGACGCTGAGCTTCGGCGCGGAGTACCGGCGCGAGACCTTCCAGGTGAGCGCGGGCGAGCCGGACAGCTATCGCTCGGGCGGATCGACGCTGTGCCAGAACAATGCGCAATGGTGCGCGACTGCCTCGGCCAACGCCGGCGCGGCACCGGGCAGCCAGGTGTTCCCCGGCTTCCAGCCGAGCATCGGCGGCGTTTCGGTGACCGGCACCAACGCGCGCGAAAACGTCTCGCTCTATGCCGAGCTCGATGCCGACCTGCTGCCGCTCTGGAACCTGCAGCTGGCCGGCCGCTATGAGAACTATTCCGACTTCGGCAGCGACTGGAACTGGAAGGCGGCCACCCGCCTTGAAATCCTGAGCTGGCTTGCCGCCCGCGGCTCCATCTCCACCGGCTTCCGTGCGCCGGGGATCGCCCAGCAATTCTTTGCCGCCGCCGCCACCAACAATGTGAACGGCGTGCTGCTGGATACGGTGACACTGCCGGTCGACAACCCCGTGGCGCAGGCGCTCGGCTCCACGCCGCTGAAGGCGGAAACCGCAGTCAACTGGTCGGCCGGCTTTACCGCCAACCCGTTTCAGGGGCTGAACTTCACCTTCGACTATTATCAGATCAAGATCGACGACCGCATCGTGCTGACGGAAAACCTCGTCGCCTCGCGCAATGCCGCCGGCCAGCCGACGGGCAGCAACCCCGGCTTCGGCATCGCCCAGATCCTGAACAATGCCGGCTTCAACAGCATCTCGGCCGCCCGCTTCTTCATCAACGGCATCGACACCAAGACCAGCGGCTTCGATGCCATCCTCACCTTCCGCCACGATCTCGCCGGCATGGGCAACCTGCAATGGACCATCGGCTATAACTGGAACAAGACCGATATCACCGGATACGAAGCCACCCCCGGCGCGCTGAACCAGGTGCCGGGCATCGTCCTCTTCGGGCGGCAGGAATCGCTGCGCATCACCGACGGCACGCCCAGCAACAAGATCAACCTGGGCCTCGACTATGATTGGGAATGGCTGGGGGTTACCCTGCGCGGCAACCGCTATGGCAGCCTGACGGCCGCCGGCGCCGATGCGTTCACCGATCTGGAGATCAAGCCGGCGTTCGTGATGGACGCCGAAATCCGCGCGCGGCCCTCTGGCAAGCTGGAAGGCATCGAATTCGCCATCGGCGCCAACAACCTGTTCGATAAATATCCCACCGCGCTGCCCACCGGGCGAGGCGTCGATCCGGCAAACGGCCAGCCCCGCAACTATTCGGCGAACAACTACTTCTTCCCCTTCTCGCCCTACTCCCCGTTCGGGTTCAACGGGCGGTTCGTGTATGGGCGGGTGAGTTATCGGTTCTAGGGGTGAGGTTTGCCTCCGGCGGGGCGGGCTCTGCCCGCCACCCGGCAGGGAAATGATTTCCCTGCACCCTCGGGGTTGCGGCCGGAACGAAGATACGCAGGTCCGGACAGCTAAGCCATGCCTTCGCGACCCTGTTGCACGAGAATCGTATCGATCTCCCGCAAACTCATCTGTTCCGCTCGCCCCTGCCCGATATAGTGGGACAACCGCTCGCAGAAACGGTGATAGGGAGCAGGTTGCGGAACTTCAGAGCGAAATCCCGGCGTCAAAGCTCTCAATCCCGCCCATGACAAAGTATCGAATATCGGAAAGGCATCTGGAGCGTGAAAATGTAGATATTTAGAAGAAAAAGATGCTCTTCCGTGTGCCACATGACCGTGGACGCCAAGAGTCTTGCAGACAATCTGATTCAACATTCCATGAACCTTTACAACAGAGGCCACATCATTAATAAATTGATGCCTCCTACGTTCAGCAATCTCCTCGTCAATCTGATGCCTACAATTATACAAGGATGTCGAAAGCTCGCCCCATCTTCCACCCAATCCGCGAGACACAGAATAGACTCGGGATATGAAAACGAGTTTGTCTTTGACGATCCTCACATCGTCGTGAAGAGGGAATTCATCGCACATTCTATAAAATGCAAGATTTCCAATTCCATGCGCAGCATCAGCTGACTGCGTTTCTCCCGGCACAGCGCCCCCTTTCGAACTACCACTTGGCGCACTAAATCCTTTCCAGTTCGTAGAGTCCACTTAAGTTGGAGGGTGCAGGGAAATCATTGGATGCCTGCCCCGGACCTGATCCGGGGGCTGGGTGCAGGGCAAAGCCCTGCCCGCCGGAGGCGCCCCAAGCTACGTTCCCACCGACGCGCACATGGATTAGGCTCCGCGCAATTGGGGGAGTGGGCATGGTGCGTGTGGTGTGGGTACTCGGCTTGCTGGCGGCTTCCGCGGCGTATTCGGTGCGGGCGCAGGATGTGGAGGCGGAGTTGCTGGCGCTGGAGGATGAGCGGCCGGAGCTGGAGGATGACCAGGAGTTTGGCCCGCCCGAGGCGGTGCCTTCGCGGCCGTGGACTCTGGCGGCCTGGGCGCCGGCGAACTGGCGGTCGAACCGGCGGCTGGTTTCCAACACCGTCGAGAATGGCGTGGCGCTGGAGCCGGAGCTGACGCTGGCGCGGCGCTGGGGCGAGGGGAAGCTGGTGTTCTTTGGCGAGGCGGGGATGTTCCAGTCGGCGATGTTGCCGGATGCGCGGCTGGACATGTCGGGCTGGTGGATTACCGCCGAGCTGGGTGTGGGCAATCCGCGCGAGCAGTGGTCGCCCTATCTCTCCTATGAGCCGCGCGGCCATTATGCGGGGACGTTCGGGGCGCATCTGATGACGTTTCAGGATCTGACCCTGGGGGTCCGGCGCAATGGGGGGCCGTGGGCGCTGAACGCCTTTGTGCGCCGGCGGGAGAGCGACGGACGGGTGGGCGACCGGATGCAGTTCGCGGCGCACGGGCAGTTCACGCAGCCGCTTGGCGAGGGGGTGCGGCTGAACCTGCGCGGGGATGCGGAATATCGAACCTTCGAAGACCATTACGTCGAGGACGGCGAAAGCCAGCGGCGGCGGGATATCCGCGCCCGGCTGCGGACGCGGCTGTTCGTGGCGCTGGATCCGGCGGTGGATCTGGTGCTGACGGCGGATGTGCAGCGACACTGGTCCACGGTGGACCGCTTCCGGATTACCAATGTCGTGATCGGCCCGGCGCTTTCGGCGCGCTTCGGGTTTTAGAATCCGCTTGATTCAACGCCCGGGCGGGCTTACCGCGCGGGACAGGGCCCCGTCCGGCGGCCCCAGCTTTCCGCCAGCGTCTTAGATACCGCCCCGGCGTAGACATATATCCCAGAAAGCACGCATGCATCTCCTTGAACTGAAGAAGAAGACCCCCGCCGAACTGGTCGCCATGGCCGAAGAACTGGGTGTCGAGCAGGCCTCCACGCTGCGCAAGCAGGACCTGCTGTTCGGCATCCTGAAGGCGAAGGCCGAGGCCGGCGAGGAAATCATCGGCAGCGGCACCATCGAGGTGCTCTCCGACGGCTTCGGATTCCTCCGCTCGGCCGAGGCGAACTATCTCGCCGGGCCCGACGACATCTATCTGCAGCCCGGCATGGTGCGCCGCTATGGCATTCGCACCGGCGACACGATCGAGGGCGAGATCCGCGCGCCGAAGGACGGCGAGCGCTATTTCTCGATGACGAAGCTGACGAAGATCAACTTCGACGATCCGGAAGTGCTGCGGCACCGGGTGAACTTCGATAACCTGACGCCGCTCTATCCGAACGAGAAGCTGAACCTCGACAACGCCGACCCGACGAACAAGGACAAGTCGAGCCGCGTCATCGACATCATCAGCCCGCAGGGCAAGGGCCAGCGGGCGCTGATCGTGGCGCCGCCGCGGGTCGGCAAGACCGTGCTTTTGCAGAACATCGCCAAGGCGATTTCGGCGAACCATCCGGAAGTGTATCTGATCGTCCTCCTCATCGACGAACGTCCCGAGGAAGTGACCGACATGCAGCGCTCGGTGCAGGGCGAGGTGATTTCCTCGACCTTCGACGAGCCCGCCGCGCGGCACGTGCAGGTGGCGGAAATGGTGATCGAGAAGGCCAAGCGCCTGGTCGAGCACAAGCGCGACGTGGTGATCCTGCTCGATTCGATCACGCGTCTGGCGCGCGCCTACAACTCGGTGGTGCCGTCTTCGGGCAAGGTGCTGTCGGGCGGGGTCGACGCCAACGCCCTGCAGCGGCCGAAGCGTTTCTTCGGTGCGGCGCGCAACATCGAGGAGGGCGGAAGCCTCTCCATCATCGCCACTGCCCTCATCGATACCGGCAGCCGGATGGACGAGCTGATCTTCGAAGAGTTCAAGGGCACGGGCAACAGCGAAATCGTGCTGGACCGCAAGGTGGCGGACAAGCGCATCTTCCCGGCGATGGACGTGGGCAAGAGCGGCACGCGCAAGGAAGAACTGCTGGTCGACAAGGCCACGCTCAGCAAGATGTGGGTGCTGCGGCGTATCCTGATGCAGATGGGCACCGTGGATGCGATGGAGTTCCTGCTGGACAAGATGAAAGATTCCAAGACCAACGAGGACTTCTTCGGTTCCATGAACCAATAGGCAACGAAATCTCCTATCTGGCGCCTGCGGACGCGGCCAATGCCGCGTCCAGCCCTTTCTTCTTGGCGGGCGGGCTGAACGTGACGCCGAACAGAAAGTAATCGTCGTTCTCGATGCCCTTGCCGGCTACCTTGCCATAGGTTCCGGTCAGCCAGAATTCGTCGGTCACCTTGACGGCAGCGGTTCCCAGGGTCCTCCAATAGCGCTGGTCCTGGGTATCGGGCCCTGCTGCTCCCTTGTCGGTATAGCCGGTCTGGATGCTCCACCGGAAGCGCTCAAGCGAGGGTTCTTCCGGCGCGCTTTCAATGCCGAGGGCTACGGTGACGCTGTCGCTTCTGCCCTGCCGGATGAACAGATCGTCGTAGGCCGTCTCCCCTATCACATAGCGTCCGTGGAAGATCAGTCGGGCCCTGAAGAACTCGCTCTTCCGGTTCAGCACTCCGGAGGAATAGGTAGCCCATAATATCGTTCCGGAGCCACGTAGATTGTGCAGGCGTCCGGGGTCGCCCGTCCAGCGCTGGCCGAAGCCGACGTCCAGGCTTGCGGCCGATGCCAGCCGCCCCGACATCTCGTCATCGCAAGTGGCCAACGCCGCGTTCAAGGAACTTGCCCGGATGGAGCCGAGCCAGGCCCGCTTGCCCTGCAGGCGCGCAGCTTCCACATCGGCGCTTGAAACCAGCTTGCCGGATTTGTTCAGGGCCTGAAGCTGGGCAGGGGTAATGCCCAACCGGGTGAATTCGCCGGCCAAGGGCTTGCTGGTGTCTACGCCCAGCGCGCGGAGCTGCCGCTCTTCGAGTTTCAGCACCGGCGCTGCGGACGCACTGCCTGCTGCCTCCATATCCTCTCTAGCGGCGTCGAACGCCGCCTTCACGCAAACGTCGTAATCACTGTCCAGTAGCGGATCGGACGTCCTGAGCAGCTTGGTGGAAATACCGAGCACGATGCCGGAGGGACTGCTGTTTGTTGAACCCGTATCGGTTGCGGATTCGGTGGCTTCTGTTTCGGCTTCCGCCTTGTCGGCCGACGGCTGCGCCATGCCCGTTCCACTCGTGAAGGCAATCCCAACGGTGCTGCGCATGAGCGCGGCGTCCAGGAATCCTGGACCGGGCCTATTTGCCCCTCCTCGATAGCTTTCCAGGCTGAGATTTCGCGACCCCAGACCCCAGAAGGGAGAGAATTCGATGGCAAGACCCTGGGATGTCGAGTTGTCGCCCAAGGCGCCGCCCAGGATCGAGGCGGCGAACGCCTTCGGGTCCGCAGCGCGCGGGATGTCGTTGCTGGAGCGGCCGATCAGCGCAAAAGGTATCGTTTCGGGGCTGCTGTAGGAAAAGTTGAACAGGCTGGGATCCTTGGCCTTTTCTTCTATCAGGTTGAGCTCGTGCAGGTCCGCTTCGGCCGGCGGATCCTGCTGACCCAGTGCCGGGGCGCTGGCGACCAGGGTTGCCACCAGCAGCAACCGGCGGGAGCGGGCGGGCCTCATTGCTCCAGGTCCAGCGGCAGCATGTCGAGCTCGGCAGAAGCCTGCGAAAATGGCTTGCGGGTGGCTGCGGTCTTGACCCATCCGCCAGTCACGACAAGCGCATTGCCATCTTCATCACGCCCGGCGCCGACATTCGATATCTGATATTCCCACCCCCAGGTTGTAGCCGGTGAGCCAGGAATATGCCGATGTAATGTTTCGATGGTCAGAAGTGTCTGGTCGAAATTGGGAAAGGCGGACAATATCTGGTCAACGACCCATTGTGGAATATTGAACATCCAGATGCCGCTGGCGGGCACCTGCGCGCTGGTGAATCTGGCGAGCACCTGCCGCTGGCTCTTCACCCTGAGAACTACGTCAAACTCGACATAGTTTGGTGCGGTCGACCTGAAACTAAGGGTAACTTGGGCACCGACCATTACACGCCATATGTGTATCAACATTTGCGTATCCCTGCCTGTTGGTTCGGTTGCAGAATGAAGTTCGCAGCACCGAACGTCAGAGGCTAGAATCACGCAAGGTTGGTGATATTTTGCACAAACTGCCGTTGTCAGTTGCCGACACGTTGCGCTGTGAATCGCAGAACCACCGCCTATGATAACAACCGGATAACCGTTTCCGACGGCTGCCGCGCTACCTTTGCCTATGGCTTTGGCAATGTCCGCCCGCAAGCGAGCAGCGGTGACTCCAATGCGCTACCGCAGCCGCCGTTTGCGGCGCTGCCGCCGGCCACCATCGACGCCAATATCCAGATGCTGACGGCCGACCAGCAGCGGACGATGCAGACCTGCCTGTTCGAAGCGGCGCGGCAGACCGGGCTGACCGGCGGCACCGCCATCCGGCTCGACAGTGTCGACTTCATCGAGCAGGGCAGCGGCGGCTGGCGCTTCCGCTTCCGGGCGACCGGCACCTGGCCCAACGGCCAGCGGCAGTATTCGGCCTTCTGCCGGGCAACCCCGGCGCAGATCGTGGAGTTCACCGTTACCCGGCCGGGCTGAAAAAGCCTTCGCTGACGCCGCGTACAGGGTAATTGTCCAATCCGGGACAATTGCCCTGACGCCCTTCGCCTAAGTCTCTGGCAGGCTTGAAGCGCGCCGGTGCTGGCCTATGCTTCCGGTGGGCAAGTTCGAAGGGGAGTCTCCATGACCATTCCGAAGTCAGCCGCGCTTGCGCAAGTGGCGACCGCGGCATTGCTTTTGCTGGCGCTGCCGGCAGCCGCCCAGACCGCGCCGGCGGCGCCCGCCGCGCCGGCCGCCGCACCCGCAGACGTGCTGGATCCCGATGCAGCCGATGCGCTGAACCGCATGGGCGCGGCGCTGCGGGCGCTCAACACCTTCGAAGTGCGGTCGGACGCAACGGTCGAGACGGTGTATGAAGGCAACCACAAGCTGCAGAGCCTGTCGCGCACGACCTACACCGTGCAGCGGCCCGACAAGATGGTGGTGGACATCAAGGGCGACACCACGCACCGCCGCTTCTATTATGACGGCAAGACGATGACCGTCGTCGGCATGAAGATCGGGAAATATGTGAAGTTCCCGGTTTCCGGCACCATCGCCGAAGTGCTTGGCCGCGCGTATGACGAGTTCGGCATCGACTTCCCGTTGCAGGACCTGTTCCGCTGGGGCGATCCTTCCTCTACCGTGGTGCCGCCCGTTGCCGGCTTCCGCGTGGGCGATGCGATGATCGGCGACACCAAGTTGAGCCAGTATTTCTTCCGCCAGCCGGGCGTCGATTTCCAGGTCTGGCTGGAGGACGGCACGCAGGCGCTGCCGCGCAAGATGGTGATCACCAACACCGATGAGCCGGCGCAGCCGCAATATGTCGCCTATTTCACCTGGAATCAGGCGCCGACCATTTCGGCGGACACGTTCACCTTCACGCCGCGCGCGGGCGACCAGCTCGTCGATTTCGGCACCGCCAAGCAGACCGTGAAGTAAGGGAAAGGACAGATCATGCGAAATCTGAAGATCATGGCCCTCGCCCTCGGCGCCTTCGCGCTGGCGATGCCCTCCATGCCGGCAGACGCCCAGAACCGCAGCGGCGACAAGGGAAGCCATGGTGGCGGCGGTCACGCCAAGGCGGGCAAGCCCACCGGCCATGCCAAGACCAGCGCCAACCGGGCTCCCGCGGGCAACTATGCCGGCAATCGCGGCGGCGGCGTTTCCAACAAGAATGCCTACAAGGCCGGCCAGGCCTCTTCCAACCGCAATCCCGGCAACAACCCCAACCGCAACAATGTTAACAGGAAGGGCGGCAACAATGTCGTCGCCGGCAACACGGTGGTGGTGAACGGCAACGGCGGCCGCGGCTATTACGACAATGGCCGGTACTACGACGGCCATTATGACGACGACGACAATGATTTCCTGGAGTTCGTCGGCAAGACGGCGGCCATCACCGCCGGCGCCTCGGTCGTCGCGGCCGTGATCGGATCGAGCACCAACCAGAAGCCCGACGGCTGCCAGCCGGTGAACGCCAACGGCACCAGCTACATGTATTGCAACGGCACCTATTACCAGCAGTCGGGGCCGACCTCGCAGCCGACCTACACGGTGGTGGCGCCGCCGCAATGAGCAGCCGGGCGAAGCTGCTGCTGATCGCCGGCGCGCTCGCCGCGCCGGCGCTGGCAGCGGCTCCGCCCCCACCTCCGCCGCCTCCACCCGCTGCCCAGCAGCGGGTGGTCGTGCCGGGCAACCGCCAGCACTGTCATCGAATACAGCGTGCGCGACGGCCGCTGAGGCGAGAGGCCGGGGCGCTGCGTTCCTCGATCGTCGCCATAGGTCGCGCGGCGATAATCCTCCGAAAAACCGGGATAGCCAGCCGCGCCGCGCGAACACCGTATGCCAGGGCTCCCCATCGCCAATCCTGCGAACGCGGCCCGCCGCATCGCCCATCCGTCCGATTGTGCCGAATGGGGCAATGAGCGACCCCGGATTGTGGTACAGGAGCAGCCAAGTCAGGGGGGAATCTACGCGATGCAGTTCCGGACCACCACAGCGCTCGCCGCTCTTCTTGCCCTGGGCGCGCTCGCCGCCTGCGCACCGGCCGACGGGACCGCAGCCGAAGGCGCCGACCTTATCATCCACGGCGGCCCGATCCTGACGATGGAAGGGGACGCGCCCGCCTATGTCGAGGCGGTGGTGGTGGATGACGGCAAGATCGTCTTTGCCGGTACCGAGGCAGAGGCGATGCAGCTGAAGGCCGGCGGCACCGAGGTGAAGGATCTGGGCGGCAAGCTGATGATGCCCGGATTCATCGATCCGCACAGCCATTTCATCGACAGCCTGTCGCTTGCCGATCGGGTGAATGTGTCTGCGCCGCCGGTCGGGCCGGCCTCCAGTCCGGACGAGATCGTCGCCACGCTGACGGCTGCCGCCAAGGCCCGCGGCCTGAAGCCGGGCGAGCTGTTCGTCGGCTATGGCTATGACGAAAACCTGATGCCCGCCGGCACCTCGCTTTCCCGCGATCTGCTGGACGAGGCCTTCCCCAACAACCCCGTCGTCGTCATCCATGTCTCCATGCACGGGGCGGTGCTGAATTCCGCCGCCTTCAGCCAGTTCGGCTACAAGGACGGGATGCCGACACCTCCGGGCGGTGTGATCCTGCGCAAGGGCGACACGCAGGATCTGGAAGGGCTGGTGATGGAAGCCGCCTATCTGCAGGCCTTCTCGGCCTTGCCGCTTCCGACGCCGGAAACCGAAGTGGCGGCCGCGAAGGCCGGGCAGATGCTCTATGCCGAGGCCGGCATCACCACCGCCCAGGAAGGCGCGACCCACGCCGCGCAGATCGCGCAGCTGCAACGCATCGCCAAGGCCGGCGGCCTCTATATCGACGTCATCGCCTATCCCTTCCTGACCGATATCGACAAGGTGCTGGAAGCCAATCCCGCCGCCAGCTGGGGCAGCTATCGCGATCATCTGAAGATCGGCGGCTGCAAGATCACCGCCGACGGTTCGCCGCAGGGCAAGACCGCCTGGTTCACCACCCCCTATCTGACGGGCGGCCCCTCGGGAGAGAAGGACTGGAAGGGCGAGCCGGGCCTGCCGGTCCCGGCGATGCTGGCCGCGACGAAGAAATGCTATGACAACAAGCTGCAGGTGCTGATCCACGGCAATGGCGACGCGGCGATCGATTTCCTGCTGCAGGCGCATGAGGCGGCCGCCCCCGGCGACCTCTCAGCCGACCGCCGCACGGTGTGCATCCACTGCCAGTTCGTCCGCCCCGATCAGCTGCAGAAGCTGAAGGCATATAATATCATCCCGGCGCTCTTCACCGATCACAGCTTCTTCTTTGCCGATACCCACATCCTCAATCGCGGCCTGAAGCAGACCAGCTTCATCAGCCCGATGAAGAGCGCCATCGCGCTGGGCCTGCGCCCCACCAACCACACCGACGCCTTTGTCGTCCCGATCGACCAGATGATGACCGTGTGGACCGCCGTCAACCGCACCTCGCGCAAGGGCGTGGCGATCGGCCCGGACGAGCGCATCACCCCCTATCAGGCGCTGCAGGCGATCACCGTCAACGCGGCGCACCAGTATCGGGAGGAAGATTCCAAGGGCAGCATCCGCCGCGGCAAGCGCGCCGATCTGGTGGTCCTGTCGGCGGATCCGAACAAGGTCGCGCGTGAAGACATCAAGGATATCAAGGTGGTGGAGACCATCAAGGACGGAAAGACGATCTTCCCGGCCAGCTGAAGCAGCAAGCCGCTGATTGTTCGTGCCGCAGCAATGGTATAGCGTCCGCCAGTCGGAAGCCAGGCGGGCCAGCAGGGAAGGCCAGGACTGATGCGCATCACAGCCTTTTTCATGCTCCTCGGGGCGGCGGCTGCGCCTGCTGCCGCGCAGGAAAGCGATGAAGACATCGCCAAGAAGCTGACCAACCCGGTGGCCAGCATGATTTCGGTGCCGCTGCAGAATAACTTCGACTGGGGCTATGGCGCCGACGGTTCGGGCCATCGCTACCAGCTGAATGTGCAACCGGTGGTGCCGATCAAGCTCAGCGCCAACTGGAACATGATCTCGCGCACCATCCTGCCCATCATCTCGCAGCGCAATGTGACGGGCAAGGGCATCGGCCAGACCGGGCTGGGCGATATCACGCAGAGCCTGTTCTTCACCCCGGCCGAGCCGAAGAACGGGCTGATCTGGGCCGTCGGCCCGGCCTTCCTGATCCCCACCGGCACCGATCGCGCGCTGGGCACCGGCAAATGGGGCGCTGGCCCCACGGCGCTGGTGCTGAAGATGGCCGGGCAGAACAGCTATGGCTTCCTCACCAACCAGATCTGGTCGTTCGCCGGCTCGGACAGCCGCAGCGATGTGTCCTCGCTGTTCATCCAGCCCTTCTTCAGCCACACGACGGCAAAGGCGACGACCTACACGATCAACAGCGAGACCAGCTATGACTGGAAGGGCGGCAACTGGGTGGTGCCGGTAAACCTGATGGTGAGCCAGCTGACCAAGGTGGGCAAGCAGCCGATCTCTGTCGGCGGCGGGGTCAAATATTATCTGGAAAGCCCGACGGGCGGCCCGGACTGGGGCGTGCGGCTGGTAGTGACGCTGGTGTTCCCGGAATAGGACGCGGCACCGCTGCCGCCGGGCTGAACAGGCGGAGGCGCGCCTCTCCACATTGCGGTTGCACGGCCATCACGGCCCCGCCACAGTCGCGCCCATGCAGAAAATCGTCGCAACCGCCGCCCTTCTGGTCTCCACTGCCATAGCCGCCCCGGTCGCCACCCAGGCCGACCCGGGCGAGGCCGCCTTCCGCGCGCTCTACAAGGAGCTGGTGGAGACCAACACGACGCTCAGCGTCGGGGATTGCACCAAGGCCGCCACGCAGGTCGCCGCCCGGCTGAAGGCCGCCGGCTTTCCCGACAGCGACCTGCATGTGCTGGTTGCCCCCGAGCATCCGCGCGAAGGCAATCTTGTCGCCGTCCTGCCCGGCAAAAACCCGAAGCTGAAGCCGATCCTGATGCTGGCGCATATCGACGTGGTGGAGGCAAAGCGCGAGGACTGGACGCGCGATCCCTTCACCCTGATCGAGGAAAACGGCGTCTTCTACGGGCGCGGCGTTTCCGACGACAAGGCGCAGGCCGCGATCTATTCCGACACGATGATCCGGCTGAAATCGCAGCCGCAGCTGAAGCGCACGGTGAAGCTGGCGCTCACCTGCGGCGAGGAATCCGCCGGCGCGCTGAACGGCGCCGAATGGCTGGCGAAAAACCACCGCGCCCTCATCGACGCCGAATTCGCCATGAACGAAGGCGGCGGCGGTCGCCTCAAGCCCGACGGCACGCCTGAATCGCTTTCCATGCAGGTGGGCGAGAAACATTATCAGGACTTCATCATCCAGACGATAAACCCCGGCGGCCACTCCAGCCGCCCGGAACCGGCGAACGCCATCTACAGCCTCGCCTCCGCGCTGAAATCGGTGCAGGGCCATAGCTTCCCGGTGGTGCTGAACGACACCACCAGGGGCTTCTTCCAGCAGATGGCCGCGACCACGCCGGACCCCGGCATGGCCGCCGCGATGAAAGCCATCGCCGCCAACCCGGCCGATGCCGCCGCCGCCGCGAAACTCTCCACCGATCCCTCCTGGTCCGCGATGCTGCGCACCACCTGCGTCGCCACCATGGCAAATGCCGGCCACGCCCCCAACGCCCTGCCGCAACGCGCCGCCGCCAACATCAACTGCCGCATCATCCCGGGCGAAACGGTGGAAGGCACGAAGGCCGCGCTGGTGGCGGCGATCAACGACCCGGCCGTGACGGTCACGGCCCTGCCCACCCGCAACAGCGTCGCCAAACAACCGCCGATGACCGAACGCGTGATGAAACCGGCGCGCGAGCTGGGGGTGAAACACTTCGGCAAGGTGCCCTTCATCCCCACCATGAGCACCGGCGCCACCGACGGCCCCTTCCTCGCCGCCGCAGGCATCCCGGTCTATGGCGTGCCGGGCATGCTGCACTATGCCGAAGGCAGCCGCGCGCACGGACTGAACGAGAATATCCCGGTGGCGTCAGTCATGAAAGGCCGGGCCTATCTGTACAATTTGCTGAAGGCTTACGCGAACGAGTAGTGGGTTTTGCCTTCGGCGGGGCGGGCTCTGCCCGCCACCCGGCAGGGAAATGATTTCCCTGCACCCTCTATAGTTGACTTATGTTTATGCGGTCAGGCGGGGTCTCGGCATAATTTCGATCGCGCTGGGCCGCATTTCGCTGAAATGCTGTTATGTTGAAGCTCGGAGGCATAGCTCAAAAGTAGTCACCAGTTATAGCAATTGTGGCGGCCGAATAAGGACAAATTGAAAATTTCTTAACGGCCGATACATCAATTCACGGTGCTGATTCAGTTATCATGCTGCCTTTAGAGTGCGGCGCCGTGCGCCAGTTACGTTGAGCCGCATCCGAATCAATTGAGTGCTAACACCATACTCGCTAGCGGCGCTACTCAGAGGAAGGCGGCGTTTAGCAATTGATACGGCTGCTTCGTCTGAAACTAGCAAGGCTGGGCCGAACCAATTAGCCTCTTCTTCCATTGTCGCGTCGAAATGGCGTTTGCCATTCTCGCCACACAATGGATGAGAGGGATGCATAAGCAAAAGATGGCTCAATTCATGCATGATGTTCGCAGCACACCGCCCAAGCGAATGCCCGTCGTTATAGACGATGACACGCTGTAAGCCAACACAGACAGTGATGGCCGAAAACTCGCTCTTCCCCGCCTCGCTGGTAAGGTAACGTACTGCGTTAGGGTGCTGTTCTTGAAATGCTGACAGCTTTACAACTAGAACTCCTAGGTGGCTTGCGGTCAGAAATGGACACAAGGCTGCATCAGCGGCGAGGCCAAGTTCCGCGCGAATTTCGCGGGACGTGGTGTTCGCTTCGGTCTTGAAGCCTCGCCGCAATGTCATCCTACTTCTTCCGGAACTGTTCATAGGTGACGTAGAGAATTGCTTCCAAGGCTTTGGCTCCTTCGTCACTGAGGTTTGGATCGGCCCGTAGAAAGGCTGTCACCTTGGCAAGGGATTCGGTGGGAGCGGCTGGAGCATTACTCGTATAGAAGGCGTCGGTATCAAGGCCTGCCCAATGCGATAATGCCCCTAAGCTGTCTACATCAGGCCGCTTGCCTTGTGACAGGCGGGTCAAAGTTGACGCACTGACCTGTGCTTCGTCGGCTACCTTGCGCCACGTCATACCTCGAGCCCGTCGGGTGCTATCCAGAGCAGCCACAAACTTTTCCCCATCAAACTGAACGATTGTCACCGTTTGACTCTTGCAATTCCGTTCGACATGCGCGATCTCCCTTTTTGCGTTGCAGACTCGCAACGCCTCGTCACTAACAGAACAAGGAAGCCCAGCCAATGGCAGGCAAAAATCAACATGTTGTACCCCACTCGGAAGGCTGGGCAGTTCGTGGTGCCGGCAATAGCCGGGTATCGTCGATCCATTCGACTCAGGCCGAAGCGGCGCAGGCGGCACGTGACAGTGCGCAACGTCAGCACAGCGAGGTTCTGATCCACGGTCGGAACGGTCAAATTCGCGAACGTGACAGCTATGGTAACGACCCCTTCCCGCCGAAGGGGTAAATCAGGGCGGGCCGCGTTCGGTGACGGCGCGGCCTACTTGTCGATAGGGGAACAATAATAGGGAGCAATAGAATGATTAAGGGGTTGGATGCCTTCACTCGCCAACTGGCCGAGGCAGGTAAAGCGGCGGCCGTACTTGATGGCAACATAGTGTCGTTGAACTTCGATCCAGCGGACGCACGAAGCATACAAAAGGCCATCCACCATATGGAGCGCGCGGTCGACGCTAAAGTTGGCCGCTATCGCAACAACCCGCTTGTCGCCGACATGGTGAAGCAGGCCAAAGCGCAGTTCCGAGAGGCCATAAGAAGGAAGGCTCGCGAGGCGAACGTGCGCGCCAGTTGAATAGTCTTCGAGGGTGCAGGGAAATCATTTCCCTGCCGGGTGGCGGGCAGAGCCCGCCCCGCCGGAGGCTAAGCCCTACCCCTTTGACAACTCCCCCTCGCCGCGCGTTTTCCACAGCGACCACCCCACGCCGCCGGCCAGGATGGCGAAGCTGATGGAGAGGCTCCACACCGCCGGGAACTTGCCGCCTTCGAAGGCGAGAAGGTCGCCCAGGAAGATCTTGGAGCCGATGAAGACCAGCAGCAGCGAGAGGGCGTATTTCAGATAGTGGAAGCGGTGCACCATCGCCGCCAGCGCGAAATACAAGGCGCGCAGGCCGAGGATGGCGAAGATGTTGGAGGTGTAGACGATGAACGGATCGGTGGTGATGGCAAAGATCGCCGGCACCGAATCCACCGCGAAGACAAGGTCCATGAACTCGACCATGACGAGGGCGAGGAAAAGGGGGGTTACCCAGGTTACGACCTTCCCCGTGGCATCGGCCTGTTTCACGAAGAAGCGGTTGCCGTGCAGCTCGCTGGTCACGTTCAGGTGGCGGCGCACCCATTTCAGCACCGGGGAGTTGGCGATGTCGGGCTCGGTTTCGGCCATGCGCCACATCTGGATCCCGGTGTAGATGAGGAAGGCGGCGAAGACATAGAGCACCCAGTGGAGCTCGCTGACGAGGGCAGCGCCGGCGCCGATCATCAGGCCGCGCAGCACGATGACGCCGAGGATGCCCCAGAACAGCACCCGGTGCTGGTAGAGGCGGGGAATTGCGAGCGTCGAGAAGATCATGGCGATGACGAAGACATTGTCCATCGCCAGGCTTTTCTCGACGACGAAGCCGGTGACATATTCGGTGGCGGCCTGCTGGCCCAGTTGCCACCAGACGAAGCCGCCGAAGCCGAGACCGAGCGTGATGTAGCCGGCGGAGAGCCAGAGGCTTTCCTTGACACCGATTTCCTTTTCCTCGCGGTGGAGGACGCCGAGATCGAGCGTCAGCAGCAGGGCGACGGCGCCGAAGAACGCCGTCCACATCCAGATGGGCGTGCCCAGCCAGTCGTTCAGAAAAATGTCCATAACCCCTCACAGGTTCGCAAAAATGACGCCGCGTCCGCGCCGATAGATCGCGCGGTTCCGACATCGCCGTGCGCGCCCGCACGGCCAGAGGGGCCCGGAACTCCTGCGGCGGGAAGTAGGTTACAGGATTGTAACTTCAAGCGGGTGGAATGTCGCAGACCTTGAAGCGTGGCCTTTGCGCGACCAATGTCAGGGAATGGTTTCCCCTTCGGCCGATGCCGTTCTTCTTTTGCATGGACATGGGCGTACCGGCATGTCGATGGGCTTTCTTGGAACTGCCCTTCGCGCGCAGGGCTATCGCACCTTTGCGCCCAGCTATGGGTTTCGCCGGTCGTTGCCGCGCATTCTCGATGTGCTGGGCCCGCAGGTGGAGGCGTTTGCCCGGGCGGTGCCGGGGCAGATGCATATCGTCACCCACTCGCTGGGCGGGCTGGTGTCGCGGGCGCTGATCCACGCCCATCGCCCGCCCAACCTTGGCCGGGTGGTGATGCTGGCGCCGCCGAACTGCGGTTCGGAGCTGGCCGATCTGCTGACCGACCTGAAGCTCTCGGGGGCGGTGCTGGGGCCGATCTCCAGCCATCTGTGCACCAGGCGGCTGCAGCGCGACGAGGAGCTGCTGGGCAAGGTGGACTATCCGCTGGGGATCATCGCCGGCACGCGCAGCTTTACGCCGATCACCGATCGCTTCCTGCCAAAGCCGAACGACGGCACGGTTTCCGTTGCTTCCACCATCCTGCCGGGGATGGCCGATCACATCAGCGTGCCGGTGCCGCACACGATGATGCCGGTGCACCCGCAAAGCATTGCGCAGGTGGAAGCCTTCCTGCGCGACGGCAGGTTCGACCGCTAGGGCGCTGGCGCCGCCCCGGTCTTCCTTGCTGTCGCCAGCACCGTCTCCAGCCGGGCGTCGTAATCGGGCGGAAAGGTCCAATAGGTCAGCCCGCCGTCCGCCGTCGCCCGCTCCAGCCCGCGCTGTTCCGGGGGCAGCCCGAACAGCAGCAGCAGCAGCACGTCGCTGGAAACCCAGGGGTCGGTGTACCAGAAGCCGTGCGAGCGGGGGCTGAGGCCGGGGATATTTTCGGGCCGCACCCGCACCACTTCCAGGCCGTCGCGCGAAGCCCCCAGCAGGAAGCGCGCCTGCCCCGGGGAAAGCTCCTCCATGTCGGGCCGCCCCGCGCGGGAGGCGCGGTTCACCACTTCGGAAAGGCGCAGCGCGGAATCGCCCATGTTCACCGCCACGCTCACCCGGCCGGCCACCGCCTTATAGTCGCGCAGGTCGTCGACGAAGCCGCGGAAATCGGCGTCGGGCGCCGCGTGATAGACTTCGCCCAGCCTCGGGTCGCGCCCCGTGTCCTTCGCCCAGCGGCCCACCTGCGCCAGCCCGTCGCTCGCCACCGTGCCGCCGGCCGAATAGCTGAGCACGTCGATCCTGCGCACCCTGGTGTGCGCCGCCAGCAGCTCCACCAGCCGCGCGAGCTGCGGCGCGGCGCCAAAGGCCGTTTCGATGTCGCGCGGATAGACGAGGAAATTCTCCGCCGTCGGCCAGGCGAACAGCAGCACCACCGAATTCTGCCCGGTGAAGTGCCGGAGCTGCGCGGCCTGCCCGGCCGCCCGCTCCACCGTGGAATTGGCGCCATGGACATAGATGATGATGTCGTGATCGGGGCTGCGCGCCACGGCCTCGTCCACCAGCCCCAGCCAGGCGCGCATGCCCGCGGGCAGCGGCGGCCCGTCCTCCGGGCGCTCCGCGTCGTCCAGCACGCCCAGCTCGGTCATCGCCTCCAGGATCAGCTGCGGGCGGCGCTCGTCCTGCGCCAGCCCCATCGACCATTCATAGACCTTGTCCCACGTCGTACCCGCGCCGCCGATGCGCACGGTGGTGACGCCCAGGTTCAGGTTGCGCCCTGGCGTGACGGCATAGAGGCGATCGTTGCGCGGCCCCACCGGCAGCCGGTTGGTAGCATAGAAAAGCTCGATCCGGTTGTCCTGCCGCAGGTACGGATTGGCGGCAAACAGCGCCGAGCCCGATTTCCGGAACGCCAGCGGCGTCGGCATCAGCCGCATCGGCGGCTGGTGGAACGACAGCAGGATGGTGACGATGACGCCGACAAGCGCCAGAAAACCCAGCCATCTTCCAATGCGGCGCCCCATGTGCCAGACCCTAGCCGCAGGTTCGGCAGCGCCGCAAGCCTGTGGCAAAAGGCGCGCGAAAGCGGCATGGGCGGCGGATGCCTGAAACAGCCTCCACCGAAGCGCTAACCCTTCTCTCCGGCTTCGGCGTGCCGCTGGCCGCCACCGGACTTGCCGCCAGCTCGCCCATCGACGGCGGGCTGATCGGCCACGTCGCCCCCACGGCGGATGTGGGCGCCGCCATCGCCCGCGCCGAAATCGCCTTCCGGCGCTGGCGCAGCGTCCCCGCCCCCCAGCGCGGCGAGCTCGTCCGCCTGCTGGGCGAGGAACTGCGCCGCGAGAAATCCGCGCTGGGCCGCCTTGTCACCATCGAATGCGGCAAGATCCTCTCCGAAGGCGAGGGCGAGGTGCAGGAGATGATCGACATCTGCGATTTCGCCGTCGGCCTCTCCCGCCAGCTCTACGGCCTCACCATCGCCAGCGAACGCCCCGGCCACCGCATGATGGAACAATGGCACCCGCTGGGCCCCGTCGCCGTCATCTCCGCCTTCAATTTCCCGGTCGCCGTCTGGTGCTGGAACGCCGCCCTCGCCCTCGTCTGCGGCAATCCGGTGATCTGGAAACCGTCCGAGAAAACGCCGCTAACCGCGCTGGCCGTGCAGGCCTTGTTCGACCGCGCCCACGCCAAGTTCGCAGGCGCCATTCCCGATCTCTCGCAGGTAATCATCGGCGGGCCCGAGGCCGGCAACGCCCTTGTCGAGGACAGGCGCATCGCCCTTGTCTCGGCCACCGGCTCCACCGCCATGGGCCGCAAGGTGGCGCCGAAACTGGCCGAACGCTTCGCCCGCGCCATCCTGGAGCTGGGCGGCAACAACGCCCTCATCGTCGCCCCCTCGGCAGACCTCACGCTCGCCATCCCCGCCATCGCCTTCGCCGCCATGGGCACCGCCGGCCAGCGCTGCACCACGCTGCGCCGCCTGATCGTCCACGAAAGCCTGATGGAAACGCTGGTGCCGCGCCTGAAAGCCGTATGGGCCAGCGCCGTAGTCGGCGATCCGCGCGAACCGGGCACCCTCGTCGGACCGCTGATCGACGAAGCCGCGAGCGAAGCCATGACCGCCGCGCTCGCTGCCGCCGGGGAGGCCGGCGGCACCGTCCATGGCGGCGAACCGGTAAACCGCGCCGGCAGCTACCGCCGCCCCGCCCTCGTCGAAATGCCCGCGCAAACCGGCCCGATGCTCCGCGAAACCTTCGCCCCCATCCTCTACATCGTGCCTTACGTCACCCTCGAAGACGCCATCGCCCTCAACAACGACGTCAGCGCCGGCCTCTCCTCCGCCATCTTCACCCGCGACATGCAGGAAGCCGAACTCTTCGTCTCCGCCACCGGCTCCGACTGCGGCATCGCCAACGTCAACATCGCCACCTCCGGCGCGGAAATCGGCGGCGCCTTCGGCGGCGAAAAGGAAACCGGCGGCGGCCGCGAATCCGGCTCAGACAGCTGGCGCGCCTATATGCGCCGCACCACCAACACGCTGAACTACTCCAACGCCCTGCCCCTCGCCCAGGGCGTCCGCTTCGATATCGAAGGCTGAACCGACATGTATCAGGCCCCCAAACTCTCCGCCGCCAACCCCACCGAATTCTACGCGGAACTCGCCCAGCAACTCGAAGGGCTGCTGTTCGGCGAACGCAACTGGCTGGCCAACAGCGCCAACTTCGCCGCGCTGCTGTGGGACCAGATGCCGGACCTCAACTGGGCCGGCTTCTACCTCGTGGAACCCGCCACCGGAGACCTCGTAGTAGGCCCCTTCCAGGGCAAACCCGCCTGCGCCCGCATAGCCCCAGGCCGCGGCGTCTGCGGCACAGCCCTCAGCGAAAACCGAGCCCAACTGGTCCCCGACGTCCACGCCTTCCCCGGCCACATAGCCTGCGACGCCGCCTCCCGCTCCGAACTGGTCATCCCACTGATGCGCGACGGCACGGTCATCGGAGTCCTCGATCTCGACAGCCCACTACCGTCGCGCTTCACCCCCGAAGACCAAGCCGGCCTCGAACGCCTGCTGGACATGTTGCTGTCGTCCAGCGACTTTTAGCAAACAACAACGCAGGGGCTCTGCCCCTGCACCCCGGCCCCCGGATCGAGTCCGGGGCAGGCATCCAATGATTTCCCTGCACCCTCAATATTGGTGGCAGATCGGGTGGAATGGAGCGAACGGAAAGCTTGATGGCCTGCGGCGCTGAGTCGGATTTGCGCGAAATTTCAGCCATAAACGCCGACCAAACCCCACCTCAAAACCCGCTCAGGCTGAGCTTGTCGAAGCCCGACCCGAATTAAGTATACTGTCCCCGGAATTCCCCTGTCCCCGGAATTCCCAGTCGACTTTCCTTTGACTACTATGCAGAAGTTTATGATCTATTGGATTTTTATCTCCAATGAATCACGACTTAGCTTTGCATACACAGGGTGCCCTCCTCGATAAACATAAAAACACTCTCCGGTCCGAGGAATCATTTTTTCACATTCCCCTTGCGAAGCCTTAAATAGTGATTTGACGACTTCATCGTTCTCATTTCGGATTCGAATAAGATAAACTGTATAATCGCCGAATTCTTTCGGCATCACTCTAATTTTTTCATCGGAAGCGGTAATACCTGCCTGCTGACTGAGAATAACTGCATTACGTGAGGCGCAACCCTGCATAAGAGGCATGAGGGCAATTGCAACCAAAGCGCAAATTTTAAGGGTATGTAATTGCATAATCGGCCCCTCCTGAGAGCCCGTTTGATAATGGGTTGAGTGGCCGCTGCTGACGTGATTCAAGCTTGGGATGTGGACCCGAGCGAGCCGTGACAGGATGGCTGAACATGAGAAGCGAGCCAAGCGCTACCCGACCGATCTGACGGATGCGGAGTGGGAGATCGTCCGTCCGTTCTTGCCCACGCCGCCGAAGCGCGGGCGCAATCCCACGACGGACCTGCGCGAGGTATTGAACGCTTTGCGGTATCTGGCTCGCTCGGGCGGAGGCTGGCGCATGCTGCCCAAGGATCTTCCGCCGGGGAATTCCGGGGACAGGACAGGGAATTCCGGGGACAGGAATTCCCCATACTATTTAAAATAGTCTCTGACACTAATAATTCTATATATAGTTGCGACCAAGGTTACGGTTAAAAAAATAATAGTTGAAAATATAAGGACATATTGCAAAATATCGTCAACTTTACCAAGTTTAAAATAGAAAGTGTAGTTTAAAATTAGCCAATAAAGTATCGACACAAATAAATAAAAGGTAGTAAACTTCCCCGAAGAGATTTTCAAGAATTTAGAATAAATATACAAAATGAACAATACAATCCACATCATTGAAGATAGGATTAGCGATGCTCTGTATGCATTTGAAAATACGATAAAAATCGCACTAATGATGTTTGAAAAAAAGATTCCATTAATAGAAAATCTAATACCTTGCATATTAACAAGCCGATCCATTATTTTACTGTCATTGGATGAGTTTGAATTCTTCTCTTTTTCACCCCATTAGTCGTCGTTCTATTTATTACGATATCTGATATCATTGGTGTGGCGCCGGAGCCCAAAATCGACAAGTCCGCTAGGGAGCCTAGAACTATGTCAGGAACAGCTTGCGCCATCCCCGCCCATCCTGATTGATCACCCGACGCATACATTAACGCGTACCCGATAAATGTAACAAGTTCGGCGCTCTGATACGCGCGAACGCCTGCTCCTGCTATCGCTAATCCCGGAATACTGCCCTCGGGAATTCCGGGGACATTATACTTGAATTCCGGGGACAGGAATTCCGGGGACAGTATACTTAACTAGGGTCGGGCTTCGACAAGCTCAGCCTGAGCGGGTTCTGAGGTGGGGTTTGGTCAGCGTTTATGGCTGAAAGGTAGCGCAGACTCGACCCAGCGCCGCAGGCAATCGACCCCACGGAAAAACCAACCCTTCCTGACCAAGCTCCAACTTCGAGGGTGCAGGGAAATCATTTCCATGCTGGGTGCAGGGCAAAGCCCTGCCCGCCGGAGGCTCCCTCAAACTGCTCACCAAAGACCACAACCTGAACCGCGATTCACTTCCGTCGAATCCATCCAAGTCCTCTCGCTCCGTCGCTCGCTGGAGGCCGTCGCCGAGAGGGGTACACAACTCGCAAGGAGTGTACCGAAGATGTTGTTTCACGTTTCAACCGAGGCTGAAAACCCGAGGATGGTCGCTGAAGTTTTGTCACCGTTGGACGGTGGTAAGGTATGTGGAGCAAGCTCCGTCCCATTCGGGCGGAGTCAAAGATTACCGACCGTTAACCATTATCGCCCAGTTCGCGACAATCGAATCTGTAAACTCTGCCGACAGTGAGGCCGGCGCCGCTTGGAATCCACCCGCACAGGCCCCATTTTCCCTCCGTCTGTGCGCTTCCCTTCAGCCCGGAACAGAGATAGAACAAAGCATGCTTACACACATCAGCGTCCGCGGCGCCAGAGAGCACAACCTGAAGTCGGTCGATATCGACCTGCCGCGCGATCAGCTGATCGTGATCACCGGCCTCTCCGGCTCCGGTAAATCCAGCCTCGCCTTCGATACCATCTATGCCGAGGGCCAGCGCCGCTATGTGGAGAGCCTCTCTGCCTATGCCCGCCAGTTTCTGGAGCTGATGCAGAAGCCCGACGTCGACCATATCGAGGGCCTGTCGCCGGCGATCAGCATCGAGCAGAAGACCACCAGCCGCAACCCGCGCTCCACCGTCGGCACCGTCACCGAAATCTATGATTACATGCGCCTGCTGTGGGCGCGCGTCGGCGTCCCCTACAGCCCCGCCACCGGCCTCCCCATCACCGCGCAGACCGTCAGCCAGATGGTCGACCGCGTGCTGGCCCTGCCCGAGGGCACCCGCCTGATGCTGCTCGCCCCCGTGGTACGCGGCCGCAAGGGCGAATATCGCAAGGAAATCGCCGAGTGGAAAAAGTCCGGTTTCCAGCGGCTGCGGGTGAACGGCGAAGTCCATGACATCGAGGAAGCCCCGGCGCTCGACAAGAAGTACAAGCACGACATCGACGTCGTCGTGGACCGGCTCGTCGTCCGCGCGGACATTGCCGGGCGGCTGGCGGAGAGCTTCGAGACCGCGCTGAAGCTGGCGGAGGGGCTGGCGACGGTGGAGCTGGTGGACGGCCCGTCGGCGGATGCCGACAAAGAGAAGACTCCTGAGACCATCACCTTCTCCGAGAAATTCGCCTGCCCCGTCAGCGGCTTCACCCTGCCCGAAATCGAACCCCGCCTGTTCTCCTTCAACGCCCCGCAGGGCGCCTGCCCCACCTGCAACGGGCTGGGCGAAAAGCTGTTTTTCTCGCCCGACCTCATCGTTCCCAACGAGAATCTCTCGCTGAAGGAAGGCGCCGTGGTGCCGTGGGCGAAATCCTCTCCCCCCAGCCCCTATTACATGCAGGTGCTCGGCTCGGTCGTCCGCGCGCTGGGCGGCACGCTGGATCAGCCCTGGGCGAAGCTTCCCGAGGAAACCCGCAGCGCCATCCTCAGCGGCACAAAGGGCAAGCCCATCCCCCTCGTCTTCGAGGACGGCCGCAAGCGCTATGAAGTGCAGAAGCCCTTCGAAGGCGTCATCGCCAACCTCGACAAGCGCTTCCGCGAAACCGAAAGCGCCTGGATGCGCGAAGAGCTGGGCCGCTATCAGGCGAGCGCCCCGTGCGAGGCCTGCGGCGGCGCCCGGCTCAAGCCCGAGGCGCTCAGCGTGAAGATCGCCGGCGAGAATATCAGCCAGTCCACCGCCCGCTCCGTCACCGATGCGGCCAACTGGTTCCTCGACCTGCCCCGGCATCTGGGCCCGAAGCAGCAGGAAATCGCCACCCGCATCCTCAAGGAAATCAACGAGCGGCTGGGCTTCCTCGTCAATGTCGGCCTTGGCTATCTCAGCCTCGATCGCGCCTCCGGCACGCTGTCCGGCGGCGAAAGCCAGCGCATCCGCCTCGCCTCGCAGATCGGCTCCGGCCTCTCCGGCGTGCTCTACGTCCTCGACGAGCCAAGCATCGGCCTGCACCAGCGCGACAACGACCGCCTGCTGGAAACGCTGAAGCGCCTCCGCGATCTGGGCAACACGGTGCTGGTGGTGGAGCATGACGAGGACGCCATCCGCACCGCCGACCATATCGTGGACATGGGCCCCGGCGCCGGCAAGCTGGGCGGCAAGGTCATCGCCGAGGGCAAGCTGCAGGACATATTGAACGCGCCGGACAGCCTGACCGGCGATTACCTCTCCGGCCGCCGCAACGTCCCCGTGCCGGCCCAGCGCCGCAAGGGCAATGGCAAGATGCTGACGGTGACGGGCGCCCGCGCCAACAACCTGCACGATGTCAGCGCCTCGATCCCGCTCGGCACCTTCACCTGCGTCACCGGAGTCTCCGGCAGCGGCAAGTCCAGCTTCGTCATCGACACGCTCTATCCGGCGGCCGCCCGCGCCCTCAACGGCGCGCGCATGCACACCGCCCCGCACGACAGCATCACCGGCCTCGAATTCCTCGACAAGGTGATCGACATCGACCAGTCGCCCATCGGCCGCACGCCAAGGTCGAACCCCGCCACCTATACCGGCGCCTTCACCCACATCCGCGACTGGTTCGCCGGCCTCCCCGAAAGCCTCGCCCGCGGCTACAAGCCCGGCCGCTTCAGCTTCAACGTGAAGGGCGGCCGCTGCGAGGCCTGCCAGGGCGACGGCGTGCTGAAGATCGAAATGCACTTCCTGCCCGACGTCTATGTCCAGTGCGACGTCTGCCACGGCAAACGCTACAACCGCGAGACGCTGGAGGTGCTGCACAAGGGCCACAGCATCGCCGACGTGCTGGACATGACCGTCAGCGACGCGGTGAAGCTGTTCGAAGCGGTGCCCCCCATCCGCGACCGGCTGCGCATGCTGGAGGAAGTGGGCCTCGGCTATGTCCATGTAGGCCAGCAGGCGACAACGCTGTCCGGCGGCGAAGCCCAGCGCGTGAAACTCGCCAAGGAACTCAGCCGCCGAGCCACCGGCCAGACCCTGTACATCCTGGACGAGCCGACAACGGGCCTGCACTTCGAGGATGTCCGCAAGCTGCTGGAAGTGCTGCAAGCCCTCGTCGATCAGGGGAATACGGTGGTGGTGATCGAACATAATCTGGAGGTCATCAAGACCGCGGATTGGGTGATCGACATGGGGCCTGAGGGTGGGGCCGGCGGCGGGCGGGTTGTGGTGGCCGGGACGCCTGAACAGGTAGTCGCCAGCGGCAAGGGCTTCACGGGCGGTTATCTCGGCCCCCTGCTGCAGCAGGCCAAGGCGGCGGAGTAATCAACCGCACGCCCCGCCAAACCTCTCAACGCCAACACCCACCCCCCCGTCATCCCGGGCTTGACCCGGGACCTATCCCCGAACCGACCCGCAAGACACGTCCAGCAAATCTACCCACTCCAAATTCCCCACCTCCACCAAAGCAATCTTCCAATCCCGACGCCAGCGCTTCACCGTCTTCTCCCGCGCAATCGCGACGACAATCTCGTCGTGCCACTCAACCCAAACCAACGTCCGGCACCGCCACTTCGCAGCAAACGCAGACCCCCGCCCCTCCCGATGCGCCAGCACCCGAGCCGCCAGATCAGCGGTCACCCCAACATACAAAACCCCACGCGGCCGGTTCGCCATCAAGTAAACCCAGCCACCCTTGGTCATACGCAACTCCCACTGCTGGCAAACACACGCCGTACACCCGCCCCCCTACCCGTCACCCCGGCCTTGAGCCGGGGCCCAAGCACCAAACGCACAGCGATAGGCAAATCTCACGTTTCCCTGTATCTGAACCGCAGAATAGGCGAGGAGACCTCGGGTGAATATGGTGCCGCCGCCCTGGACGGCTGATCCCGATACCGGGATGCAACGAACCGATCTCGCCGCGTTCGGTGCCTGGCTGCTGCAGCGCCGGGCCGAAGCCGGTGAACCCATCCTACCCCGCAACAGCGGAACTCGTCGCACGGATTCGAAGCGGGCCCTGCTTCGGGCAATCGAGGCTGCCGGCGGACGCTGGTAGCCGCGCCGGGCGACCGGATTGCAGGCGCAGTCGATCAGGGTAATACCGTGGTGGTGATCGAGCACAATCTGGAGGTCATCCAGACCGCCGAGTGGGTGATTGATATGGGGCCTGAGGGTGGGCCTGGTGGTGGAAGCGTGGTGGTGGCCGGGACGCCTGAGGATGTTGTGGCGTCGGGCAAGGGGTTTACTGGGGGGTATTTGGGGCCGCTTTTGCAACAGGCAAATGCGGCGGAGTGAATATTTTGATTGGTGGCTTCTCGAGCGGCAAGCTTGCTTGGACCTCTTTAGGTCGCCACATTCGTGAATCAGTTGCCAGTCTATCGACGGCTTCACCATAGTATTTTTCTGCCCATTCCCAAGCTGCATACTCTTCTGGTTTTGCTCGGAATGCTTGAATTCGCCCTACGAGCGTAGCGATCCAATCGGCAGCCTGTATTGTTTGATACAGGTGAGATTCGACTTGAAATGGAGGCTCTATCAGGCAGCGCGCCGGCGACTCTGCTCCAAACATCGTTTTTGTAGCTGCTTCGAGGAGTCTAATCCGATCAGAATGCTGATCGAGAATCATCATGAACAATTCTTTCCTGCGACAACAGTAGGAATCCACAGATCTTATGGTATGACTAAGAACTGTGGTGTATAGGCCGTGCGATTTGCACTCATCGGGTGCTAAATATTTTACTCTACCGTAATATATAATGTGCCCCTGCCTGCGTTGCAGCTCTCTCAGCAATCTAAATAGTGCATCTCTGACTGCAGGATAACGTACAATATTTCGAGTTGTTATCAACTCTGAGCCTTTTTTCTCCCACGTTGCAGGATGGGAACCGCTTGATTTTATCTCGTTTTCAAGCAAGTTTTGTTTCAGCTTGAGAAAGAATGTAGAAAAATCGCGGGCGCGATCATGTGGAATCACGTAACCCGCCAATCCGAAAACCGGACTGCTGTTGTATTTTGGATCCTTGCGACTCACATACGGGCCGATATGGCCGAATTCGTCCAGGAACGCGATTTGCATCTAAATACAGTATAGAAACGCGGAAGCCCGCACAAGGACTTGTGCGGGCTCCGGAACTGGACACGCGCTTCTGCGTGGCCGAATCAATATCTAGGGAAACTTTTCCACATTTGCAAGCAGCAAAGGGCTTGACTCCCGATCGGAATCGAGTCCGTGGGCGGATCAACAGTTCTCCGCAATGCCACATGGACTCTATATTTTTCATTAATAACAATCATATACGGGACTATTAGCAGCCCTCGACATGTCCCCGAATGAAAGCGCCTCGTGATAACGACGTCAGTTTGTGCTGACAGATTTCTGTGGATAACATTCAGGTTGTCAAGCTGGACGCATGGGCACGGCCATCCATATTCTCATTGATATGGTCAGACCGAACTGCCCGATCCTACCATTAACAAGATCGGCATCTTCCGCTTCAATCCGCGCTGACCAGCTCTGTCCTACAAGCGGCATTCCTGCCAAAACGAGCCAATGCACCGGTGCTTGAAGGCGAAAACTTCTTCTGTCCTACACAGGTCCGTTTCGCTACGCGCGCGCTCGCAGGCGCCGGCGCGCGTGTGCAGGAGCAGGTGTGAAGTTTGGGAACTTTGCCTGGGTAAATCCCCAACAGGGGTGTGCGGCGGTGCACGGCCGGCGGCGCAGCCGCCGAGTCCGTTTGGTTGGACGGAAGAGAAGAAAGGTTGCGGGAATCTTGTTTGTCCGCCTCCGGCGGAACGCCCGCTCGTCGGACGGGTTCGTGGGCGGTCGCCCACGCCCCGCCGGCCGGGCGCGGCGGCGAGTCCGCGAGTTAGCGCTGCGCGCTAATCGCGGCCGCCTATGCTTGGGGAAATACCTTCCGCCAATCCCGCGCCATGCTGACAAGGCTGATCCCATACGCCCCCGCCTGATCCAACGCCTCCGCCAACGGGCTCAGCTTGAAATCCCGGTCATAGGCAAACTCCCGCTCCGCATCGTCATGGTGCAGCAGCAGCCCCAGCCGTGGCCCCTCGCCCGTCAGCGTATAGCGCAGCATCGCCAGGTCGCCGTCGCTGTTGCCGAACGCCAGCACCGGCCGCCGGCCGATGTGGATCTCGATATTCTCCGGCTTCACCTCGCGGTCGTCGAAGGTCAGCAGCTCGGGCAGCTTCTGGATCTCCATCCGCCCGTCGCGCTCCTCCATCTGCACCTTCATCGCCGATCCGACGACCATGTGGCGCGGCACGCCATAGACCTGCTCGGAAAGCGTCCGCACCACATCCGCCCCGCCGCCCGTCACGATGAACACCAGGAACCCGTTGGCGCGCAGATAGTCCAGCAGCTCCAGCATCGGCTGATAGACAACCTCCGTGTGCGGCCGCTTCAGCACCGGATGCACCGCCGTCTTCAGCCACGCGCGCACCGCCGCCCGCATCTCCGACGCGCTCAGCCCGGCGTGGGTGGCGGCGGCGATCTCCATCAACCCCTTCTTCCCCAGCGCCTTCATGCTCGCAATGTCGCGCGCCAGATAGGACCGATAGGGCTCCTGCGCCTTCAGTTCCGGCCGCTGCTCCGCCAGCTGCTGCAGCCGGTCACCCGCGAACAGCACCTGCACCTGCACCGGCTGCTCGCACCAGAGCGTGCCGTCATTGTCAAAGGTGGCGATGCGTTCGGCCGGCGGCAGATAATCGGGCGATCCGTCCCGCGTCACCTTCTCCACAAAGGCGACAATCGCCGCCTTTACCGCGGTTTCGTTCCAGCTGGGAAGCGCGTCCGTCATGCCTGTGTCTCCTGGGTGGGAGACAAGGTTAGGGCCGGATCGGCCGGCGGGGAAGTGCTTCCCCGGTCGGCCGCCGGCCCTCGGATCCTTGCAAGTCTTCGCCTCAGGCGGTGGCAGCCTCGCGCCGGCGGCGGGCAGCCAAGCCCACGGCGCCGAAGCCGACGATCAGCATCGCCCAGGCGGCGGGTTCCGGCACCACGCCCGGGACCACTTCGCTGATGTTGCCGCGGCCGGCCACCGTCAGCAGATAGCCGCCGGCATCGTAGTTGGCGAAGCCGGAGGCGACGACATAATAGGTGAGGCCGGCGGTCAGCGACTGAAAGAAGCCCGAAGTGCCGATGACCGGCGCGTCGTCGTTGGCGACCAGCAGATTGGCGAACTGGTTCGACGGATCGAAGCTGCCCACATAGAGATGCAGGAAATTATCATAAAGGGCGACCGACGAGAAGCCGTAGATGCCGGTGAAATCGACGGTGATGGCCGTCACTTCATAGGGAACGGCGGTGCCGACGGGAGACAGTGTCGTCGGCGGGTTGCCGGCGGTTGTGCGATTCCAGGTCGGTTCGCCCGAGGTGTTGCCGGCAGTGATGAAGACGCCGGCCTGAGCGGCGACGGAAAGCAGCGATGCAGCCGCAAAGGCTGCAAGATGACGCAAACGCATGCCCAACTCCTGTTGACCCTGATTGAAGTGTGCAATGCAGCAAAATGCGCCGGAATTCAACTCTCGGCGCCTGTGGATAAATAGTTAACAGATTCAGGCAGGGCGCAGTTGGCCGTTATCTGGCGGCCCGACGCTCCAGCACCTTGGCGACGAACCAGCATTGCGGCACGATTTCGAGGCCCTTTGACTCCGCGTCGTCGAGCGCCGCCGTCACCAGTCTGGCGCCGATGCCGCGGCCTTCCAGTTCGGACGGCACCAGCGTGTGGTGGAAGATGATGCGGTTCCCATCGAGCAGGTATTCGCAGATGGACAGCACGCCATCGGCTTCCAGTTCGTAGCGGCTGCGGGCTTCGTTGTTGGTGACGGTGGTGGCCATGCGGCTTTCATGGCACAGATCGCCGCCGGTTCCCATGCCGCGGAATCAGACGGCCCGGCGGATGAGGGGATCCACCGGGCCATCCTTTTCTTTCGGCGGGGAGAGAGAGGGGATAATCCCCGCCGAAACTCGCTATTCAGCTCCCGGTGACCAGTTGGGGCCGGCCACCGGGAAGATCTTGCGGCGGGAGAGAGGGGTATCCGCCGCTCGACCGATCAATCAGCGCGAGGCCAGCTGGGTCTTGCTGGCGAACTGGGCCATCTGCAGCCGGGCATTGGCGACGGCGGCGTCGACACAGTCGGTGTAGCTCTTGCGCTCGGTGAAGCTCTTGAAGTCGACACCACCGGCCGAGCAGGCGCTCCTGGCAGCGGTGTGGACACGGCGTTCGACGGTGGCGCGGCCGGCGGGGGTGTTGAGATCGTAGCTCGACACTTCCACCTTCACGCTCTTGGCTTCGGCCGGGACTGCGGTGAAGCTCAGCATCGTGGCGCTCGCCACAACTGCCAGAACCAGGCTAAACATCGGGTTGTTCGTCATCGTGGTCATCGTTCCGCTCCTGTTATCGGGTTGATGCCATATGCATTGCAGGTAGCGTGCCAACCTTGGCATGATTTTATGTTTTGTTTATTTTCAAATAGTTAAGCCATAGCGTGGCGACCATCAGCTTGCCGCAGGATGAATGTAATGCAAATCCTCCGTTAATTTTCCCAAGGGTTGGGAAATTCCGCGCAACGCCCTGCGGCTTGACTTGCAGCCCGTGCCAACTACCCCTGTTGCCCATGGTTCCATTGTCCAATCCGGAGATCTCGCTGCTGGCGCAGACCATCCAGCTGGCCATTGCCCCGGTGTTCCTGCTGACAGCGATCGGGGCCTTTCTTTCGGTGATCACAACGCGGCTGGGGCGGGTGATCGACCGGGCGCGGAAGCTGGAGGCGACGCTGCTGGATGGGCCGGAGCTGGACCTGACGCGGCAGGCGATTGCGCGGCAGGAGCTGGCGACGCTGGACCGGCGGATGCTGCTGGCGAACCGGGCGGTGGGGCTGGCGGTGGCGTCTGCCATCATCGTCTGCGTGCTGATCACGCTGCTGTTCATTTCCGCGGTGTCGCCACTGCACCCCGACAAGCTGGTGCCGGCGCTGTTCATGCTGGCGCTGCTGCTGCTGATGGCAGCGCTGATCGCCTTTTCGATCGAGGTCCGTATTTCGATCCGTACGGTACGGGTGCGGGCCGAGCTGATCCAGAATGCCCCGCGGGCGCCCGGGGACATCAGGTTTCCGCGCCGCTTCCCGTCTTTCGAGGAGAATGAGCCATGAAATTCGAGTTCGAGATAGAGGCGACCCCGGCGGAAGCGCGGGCGTTCCTGGGGCTGCCCGACCTGACGCCGCTGCACGAGGCGTGGGTGGAGCGGATGAAGCATTTCACGATGGACGGGCCGACCCCGGACGACTGGCAGAAGCTGATGTCGACCTGGACGAACGGCGTGCCGGGCTTTGAGGCGTGGCAGAAGCTGATGACCAGCGCGATGACGGGTGGGGCGAAGAAGGACTGACGGCAGCGCCCCCAAAGCACAACACAACGGCCAAAGGCCGCAAGCGCGAATGCGCGCCCGCGCAAGTGCGCGGAACCAGCGCGAAGCGCCAACAAAAACGGCCGCCCGCGCTTATTGCGCGGAACAGGATGCAGAGCATCCCAATCAAAAAAGGCGGCGGGGCCCTTCCCCCCCCGCCGCCCTTTCCGCCGCGTGGCAGCCGCTTAGGCTGCTACAAGATTGCCCCGCCGCCGCCGAGCCGCTCCGCCGACCAGGCCGAAGCCGGCGATCAGCATCGCCCAGGTGGTGGGTTCGGGGATACCGCCGACCGGCGGGTCGATCGGGGGCAGCACGTCTTCCATGATGCCGGCGTAGAGCGCGCTCGACTGCGAATAGTTGTAGAAGCCGAAGCGGCCATCGCTGAAGCTGCCGTCGAGGTCGATCTGCTTCACGCCATCCACCCAGACCTGGATGTTGCTGGCGTAGAAGTAGAGGTCGAAGCTGTAGGTGACGTTATCGACCCAGCCGGTATCGCCCAGCGTCGCGCCGCGCTGCAGCTCCTGCACGACGCCGGTGTGCGCCCAGGGGGCGTTGTTCTGGCCGTTCTGGATGGCGCCGGTCACGCGGGAGATGGAGAGGCCGCGCTTGGCGACATCCTGGTTGTTCTGCTTCCAGTCGATCAGCATATAGTCGGGCGTGGCGGCGGACAGCTCGCCCGGATCAAAGCCGAGCACGAAGCCGATATAATCGTCGTCGCCATCGGCGCCGACGCGGATGGTGCCCGAAAGCTTGTTGCCGATGGCGTTCGACGTTCCATAGAATACGGTCGGATTGCCATTCACCGTTTGCAGCACGCTGTTGTTCCCGGGCTGCACCACCCAGTTTTTCGACGTGCCCTCGGCCGTCCAACCCGACAGATCGACCGGCGCTGCGATGGCCGGCGCCGCCAGCAGAAGTGCGGCGGACAGTTTCAACCCTGATGTAAGCATGATGAGCTCCCTGTTGCGGGGAGCGATGCCCACCATCGCGCCCCTCATCCCATCAAGCGGGGTTTTGCGGCATTTCGGGTCAGCGACATTTGGCGCAGCCGTACTTTTCTTGCGTGTCGCGAACCCATCACCTAGCCTTGCCATCGGGGGCCGGCATGAACGCATCGCTGCGCATTGATGAACTGATCCTTCGCTGGCGGGGCGGGGACGATGCCGCGCGCGACCGGCTGGTGGAGCTGCTCTATCCGGAGCTGCGCACCATCGCCTCGGCACAGATGCGGCGGGAACGGCATGTGTCGTTCTCGTCGGGCGACCTTATCAACGATGCGATCCTGAAGCTGGTGCGGATGGGGCGGATCGATATCGCCGACCGCAACCATGTGATCGCGCTGGCGGCGCGGCTGATGCGGAACATATTGGTGGACCATGCCCGACAGAAAGGCACCGACAAGCGGCACCACCACAAGGTGGAGCTGAACGCCGATATCGACGGCGGGCAACGGATTGACCTGATTTCGCTGGAAAGCGCGCTGACACGGTTGGGGGCGATCGACGCCCAACTCGCGGAGCTGGTGGAGATGCGGTATTTCGGGGGCATGGCGATGGGGGATATCGCCGAGGTGACGGGCTTGTCGGAGGCGACGCTGAAGCGGCGCTGGCGGACGGCGCGCGCCTGGCTGCAGGATGCAATCGAAAACCGCATCGATGGCTGATCTGGAGACCGAACGCGTCGCCCTGGCGCTGTTCGACGATCTGCTGGATGTGCCGGAGACGAGCCGTGCGCGCTGGATTGCCGAGCGGACGCAGGACAGCGCCGTGAAGGCGCGGCTGGAAGCGATGCTGGAGGCGGATCGCATCGCCTCGCTGCGGACGGGGGCGGCGGCGCTGGGGCTGTCGGGGCCGGCGCCGTTGCCGGAGCGGATCGGCCAGTATCGGATCACGGCGCTGATCGGGCGGGGCGGGATGGGCGCCGTCTATCGCGGGGTGCGCGATGCAGGCGACTTCGCGCACGAGGCGGCGATCAAGCTGATCAAGCCGGGGCTGCTGTCGGATGTGCTGGCGGAGCGGTTCCGGGCGGAACGGCAGACGCTGGCGGGGCTGCAGCACCCGAATATCGCGCGGCTCTATGATGGGGGCGAGACGGCCGACGGTTCGCCCTATATCGTGATGGAGCTGATCGAGGGCGAGCCGATCGACCGCTGGGCAAACGCGCGCGGGATGGGCGAGGACGGCCGGCTGGCGCTGGTGGAGACGGCGGCGCGGGCGGTGGCCTATGCGCACCAGCGGCTGGTGGTGCACCGGGACATCACGCCGCTGAACGTGCTGGTGCAGGGCGATGGGACGCTGAAGCTGATCGACTTCGGCATTGCCCGGGCGACCGATGTCGAGGGGGTGAGCACGGCGACGGATATCGCGGCGCTGGGGCGGCTGCTGAAGCGGCTGGTGCCGGAGCCGGGCGTGGAGCTGGCGGCCGTGATCGGGGCGGCGACGGCCGAGCCGCCGGGCTATCCGAGTGCGGATGCGCTGGCGGCGGATATCGCGGCGCTGCGGTCGGGGCAGCCGGTGGCCGCGGTGCACGGCGGCGAACTGTATCGGCTGCGGAAGTTTGCCGGGCGGAACCGGGTGGCGGTGGCGGCGGCCGGGCTGGCGCTGGCGGCGCTGGTGGGGGGGCTGATCGCCGTCAGCATTGCCAATGCCCGGGCGCGGCAGGCGGAGGCGGAGGCGGAGGCGCGCTTTGAGCAGACACGCAGCATCGCCGGGGCGCTGTTGTTCGATGTGTATGACGAGGTGAGCCGGGTGCCCGGCGCCACCAGGGCGCGGGAGACATTGGCGAAGACGGCGCTTGCCTATCTGGAGGCGCTGGCGGCGATGGAGGATGCGCCGGCCGATGTGCGGGCCGAGGCGGGACGGGGCTTTGTGCGGCTGGCGGAGGTGACCGGCGGCGGGCAGCAGCAGTCGCTGGGGCGATATGCCGATGCCAATGCACTGCTGGCGAAGGCGGATGCGTTGCTGGCGCCCGCCTTTGCGCGCAATCCCGGCGACGAGGCAGTGGCGCGGGCCTTTGCGGCGCTGCGGCTGGAGCAGGCGGGGACCAATCTCTATAACAACAATGACGCCGATGCGGCGCGGGCGCAGGCGGAGGCGGCGGAGAAGGCCCTTGCGCCGTTTGCCGCGCGCGATGCGGACGCCGCGCGGCTGATGGCGACGGCGTTGCAGACGCAAGGCGACAGTTTCGGCTGGAACAACGACTATGCGGGGGCGGAGCCGCTGCACCGGAAGGCGGAAGAGTTCCTCGCCGGGCTGCCGACTTCGTTGAGGGGAGCGAAGGAGATACGGGCTGCGCGGAGCGCGAACCTGCGCTTGCTGGGGGAAGCGCAGCACAAGCTGAAGAAGACGGCCGAGGCGCGGGCGACGCTGGACCGGGCGGTGGAGATCAATCGGGGGCTGCTGGCGGAAACGCCGGACGATCCGGCGGCTATGCGCAAGCTTGCGGTGTCGCTCTGGTATGCGGCCGTGGTTCACCGCACCAACGAGCGTGACCCGGAGGCGAAGGCTGCGATCGAGGAGAGTGTGCGGCTCGCCGACCGGATGGCGGCGCTGGACCCGGACGATGCCGGCGCGCTGCAGATGCAGGCGATTGCCGGCGAAGTGCAGGCGCAGGTGATGGCAGACCGGGGCGATGTGGCGGCGAGCAAGGCGGCGATGGCGCGGGTGATGCGCGCGCACGACCGGCTGGTGCTGCTGGCGGGAGAGGCGCCGGGGGCGCGCCGGTCGCGCAACTCGGCGCTGCGCACGCAGGGCGGGATTCTGTATAATCTGCGCGACATTCCGGCTGCCTGCGCGAGCTGGCGCGAGCTGCTGGGGGCCTATGCGGCGCTGCAGGCGAGCGGCGAGCTGAGCGCGTTCGACCGCGAGAACGGGCTGCCGGAGACGCAGGGGCTGGTGCGCGACGTGTGCGAGGGCGGCAAGCCCCGGGCGGCATGGCCGGCTGAGCTTTAGTCGCGATAGTCCATGCCGACGTCGGCGGCGGGGGCGGACTGGGTTATGCGGCCGACGCTGATATAGTCGACGCCGGTCTGCGCGATGGCGCGGATCGTGGTCAGGTTGACTCCGCCCGAGGCCTCGGTGGGGACGCGGCCGGCGACGAGGGCGACGGCTGCGTGCAGGTCCGGAACGGTGAAGTTGTCCAGCAGCAGGCGGTCCGCGCCGGCGGCGAGGGCCGGTTCGATCTGGTCGATATGATCGACTTCGACGGTGATGTTGGAGAGGCCGGCGGCCTTGCAGGCCTGCACGGCTTCGGTGACGCCTCCGGCGGCGGCGATGTGGTTGTCCTTTACCATCGGCGCGTCCCACAGGCCCATGCGGTGGTTGCTGCCGCCGCCCTGGGTGACGGCGTATTTCTCGAGCCTGCGCAGGCCCGGCAGGGTCTTGCGGGTGTCGAGCAGGGTGGCGGTGGTGCCGGCGATGGCGTCGACATAGCTGCGGGTGAGGGTGGCAATGCCGGTGAGGTGCTGCAGCGTGTTGAGCGCCGAGCGTTCGGCGGCGAGCAGCGCGCGGGCGTTGCCCTCCACCAGCAGCAGGTCGGTGCCGGCGGGGACGCTGTCGCCGTCCTTTGCCAGAAGCTCGATCCGGCAGCCGGGATCGAGGCGGCGGAAGAAGGCGGCAGCGATTTCGAGGCCGGCGACGGTGACGGCATCGCGGCTGTCGAGCACGGCCTTCAGGCGTGCGTCTGCCGGCAGGCAGGCGGTGGCGGTGATATCGCGGGCGGCGTCGGGGACGCCGCCGCCCTCAATCCCGAGATCTTCGGCCAGCGTCGCCTCGACGAAGGCGGCCAGATCGAAATCGCTCATTTCAGTTCGCGGTTCAGATAGGCAAGCATCAGCGCGGAGCGGTAGGCGCTTTCCTTCAGGTTGGCGACGCCGGCGTGGCCGCCGTCGATATTCTCGTAGTAATAGATCGGGTGGCCCTGCGCCTCCATTTCGGCCGCCATCTTGCGGGCGTGGGCGGGGTGGACGCGATCGTCCTTGGTGGAGGTGTAGAAGAAGACGCGGGGGTATTTGGCGTCCTTGCGGATGTTTTGATACGGGCTGTACTTGCGGATGAACTCCCAGTCGCTGGTGTCGGGATTGCCATATTCGGCCATCCACGAGGCGCCTGCCAGCAGCAGGTGATAGCGCTTCATGTCGGCGAGCGGCACACCCACCAGCGCCGCGTCATAGAGGTCGGGGCGCTGGGTGTAGGCGACCGACGACATCAGCCCGCCGTTGGAGCGGCCGTGCACGGCGATCTTCGAGGCGAGGCCTTCCTTCTTCAGCGTCTCGGCGACGGCGTGCAGATCGTCGTAGCTGTTCTGGCGCTTTTCCAGCAGCGCCGCCTGGTGCCAGCGCGGGCCATATTCGCCGCCGCCGCGGATGTTGCCGACGACATACTGGTTACCGGCCTCCACCCACATCTGGTTTTCCGGCGACAGATAGGCGGGCGTGAGCGCGATCTCGAAGCCGCCATAGCTCCAGTAGAGCGTCTTCAGCGGGCCCTTGGCGCCCTTGGGGCGGACGATGAAATAGGGAACCTTCGTGCCGTCCTTCGAGGTGGCGAAGCGCTGCGAGACTTCGAACCTGGAGCCGTCGAAGAAGGCGGGCGCCGAGGCGAGGGTGACCGCCGCGCCGCCGTTTTCCGACTTCATCAGCCGCGACGGCTCGGTGAAGCCGACGACATTCGCGTAGAGGGTGTCGGCGTCGTCGGTGGCGACAAGGCCGAGCGCCGAGTTGGCTGGAATGGCGACTTCGGCGACCAGCAGGCCGGGGCCATTGCGGGTTTCCGGGCCGGCGGAGAAGCGCAGCAGCTTGGCAGAGACATTGTCCAGCAGCGAGACATAGACCGCCTTGCCCGAGGCATCGACATTGTTGATCGCCTGCGTCGGGCCGGGGGTGAAGACGCGCTCGACCGGGCCGAGCTTGCCGACATTGGGCACGGCGTAGGAGACGAGGCTGCCGGCGGGGATACCGTTGAAGTCGGTGCGGAGCAGGGCATAGGCGCGCGGGCCGCCCCTGTTTCCGTCGCCGCCGATGTTGGCGATGAAGCGGAAATCGGCATCATCCGGCAGCGGGCTGGCGACGAGCGTGCCGTCGGCCATCAGGTGGTTGACCTTGCCGGTCCAGAAGGTGAGCGCGCGGGTGATGGTGGCGCGGCGGCCTTCGCCCTCGCCGAAGCTGGCGGGGAAGGTCGCCATTTCGGTTTCGCCGGCGGTGAGCAGCAGCTTCGAGGCGGAGAAGGGCGTGCCGCGCTGCCAGAGGCGGGCTTCGCGGCCATAGCCCGAGGTGGTCACGGGGCCGGACGCGGTGGTGACGAGGAGGCGATCCTTGTCGAGCCAGGCCAGCGTCTGCTTGGCATCGGGGCTGAAGAAGCCGCCTTCCGACGCGGGGATGAAGCGCCGGGCGACGGTGTCGAACTCGCGCACTTCCTCGGCGTCCTTGCCGCCTACGGAGAGGCCGACGAGGCAGCGGCTGTAATCCGGCGCAAGGCAGGTGGCGCCGCCGAACTGGAAGTTCTTCTTCTCGGATGCCTCCAGCGCATCCATGTCGAGGAGGGTCGTCCATTCCGGCTTGCCGGCGTCGAAGGCGGCGCGCGGGCTTACACGCCAGATGCCGCGGACATGGTCCTTGTCGCGCCAGAAGTTGAAGACCTGCGTTTTCGTCACGCCCGAGGGGTTGGCGCCCGTCGGGTAGGCGATCCGGCGCGGATCCTGGAGGATGGTTTCGGCCTTCGCCCGCCATTCCGCAAAGCCCGGCGTCGATTCCAGTTCGGGCAGATATTTCGCGTTGTGGGCGCGGACCCATTCCAGCTGCTTCGTGCCGGTGATGTCCTCCAGCCACTGGTGCGGATCGGCGGGGGCCGGAGCAGCAGTCTGGGCGAGGGCGGGGGTGGCGGCGGCAAGCACGGCGGCAATGGCAATCTGTTTCATCCCCTGTTGCTAGCGGGGACGGCCGCCTGACGGCAAGAAAATTTGCCAGCTGTGCCTTAGATCGAAAACAGCAGGCCGGCCACGATGAGGGACGAGAAGCTGGACACCAGGCACAGGCAGGCATCGCCGAACGCCCGGGGGATCGACCGCGCGAACCGCCCGGCAAACCACTGCGTTTGCACCACCAGATAATAGAGCAGCGCCAGGGACATCAGCACTTGCCCGACCGTCTGCACCCGGGTGTCGGGATGCCGGGAAGCCGTGCCGCCAAGGCTCAGCGCAAGCGCGAACGGCGTGGCCGGGCAGCATTGCGCAAAGAAGAACGGACGCAGGTTCTTGCGGGTAAGCGTTTCCCCGGAGAGCCGCACGCTGCGCGTTGCCAGCAGCGCGGGGAACAGTCCGAATACCACCACATGCAGGATCAGCAGGGTGGTGTTGTCTGACACGAGGGCCGCAAGGCCCCTCTGGCTGGCGACGATGGAGTCGACACCCAGGACATCGGTGGAAATGCCCTGCGCCACCAGCAGCGCCAGGATCAGGAATACCGGCGGGCTCACCGTCTCGACAAACTGCTCGTCGTCGGGCAGCTGCAGCTGCGCCTCGGTCTGGTGCATGGTGCGGACCGGATGCACGATCGCCCGCCACAGGCTGATCGGCCAGAAGATGAACCAGCTCATCACCTCGTACAGCAGCTCGCTCAACGAGCGCAGGAACAGCATGATGTTCATGGCAGAGGATTCCGTGCGCGCCCGTGTGCAAACAGCGCCGCCAGGGCGATGATGGCGAGCGCGTAGGTGCCGAACTGGAACAGCGGGGAAAGGGGCGGATGCACGCCCGAGGCCTGGGCGCTGAAGGATGTGAAATCCCAGGCGCCGTGCAGCAGCATCGCCGGCCAGATCCCGCCGCTGACACGCCGAAGCACATAGAAAGCGCCGCCCATCAGAAAGGCGAAAACCGCCTGAATCAGGCTGGCGTACAGCGGGATGCCGAACAGCGCATTGGGAATATGCATCGCCCCGAACAGCGCCGAAGACCAGAACCAGACATGAACCTCGCTTCGGGTCGATCCGCGCAGCCCCGTTACCAGCACCCCGCGCGTAACCAGCTCCTCGTTGAAGCCGACGAGGATGCCGGCGGCGACAAGCATGGCCAGATGCGCCGGAGAAAAGGCCGACCAGCTTACCGCGGCACCGTTGACGACGACCATGCCGACCATGCCGATGAGGACCAGCGCCGCTGCCCACCAGGGCCCGGCGCGGCCTGCCTCTTGCGTTGCCGGCCTCCACCAGCCGAGCCAGGTGACGGCGCCCAGGCAGAATAGGGCGCCCAGACCAAGCGGCAGGACGAGGCTGGTAAAGGCGACCTTCTCGGAAACCATATCGCCATATCGCGCGCCCGAAAGCCACCAGGTCGTGAAGATGATGCCGTTATAGACGATATAGACGAGCAGGGCAGGCAACCAGTTCGGCTGGATCCTGAAAGGTCGTTCGCCCCGTTCCAATAGCGGCCTCCTGTCTGCGCAGGCTTTTTGAGCATTTGTCGTCGGGAAAGTCGATGGAAACCGGTCTGTTTCGGTGCGCTGCCGACATCGCTGCCTGCCGGATCAGTCCCCCGTTACTGCCGGAAAGGTTTGCGCCGGGGTGAGGTCGGTCGCAGCGCCGCTGGCGATCGCCAGCATCCGGTTCAGCGGCAGCAGGGCGCGCAGGCGGAGCGGTTCGGGAACTTCGATCCTCGGCTGCAGGTCGCGCAGGGAGAGGTAGAGTTTTTCCAGCGTGTTGAGGGCCATGTAGGGGCACATGTTGCAGCTGCAGTTGCCGTCTGCGCCCGGCGCGCCGATGAATATCTTGTTGGGCGCAGCCTTTTCCATCTGGTGGATGATGTGCGGTTCCGTGGCGACGATGATCGTGCTGGCCGGGCTTTCCAGCGCGAACTTCAGGATGGCGCTGGTGCTGCCGATCATGTGGGCGTGGTCCAGGATATAGGCCGGGCATTCCGGGTGGGCTGCGACCGGGGCATCGGGGTGCAGCGCCTTCAGCTTCAGCAGCTCGGTTTCCGAAAAGGCTTCGTGGACGATGCAGGTGCCGTCCCACAGCAGCATGTCGCGGCCGGTCTTCTTGTTCAGCCAGGCGCCCAGATGCTTGTCTGGTGCGAAGAGGATCTTCTGGTCTTTCGGCAGCGCGTTGATGATCTTTTCGGCGCTGCTGGAGGTGACGATGATGTCGGAGTGCGCCTTCACCGCTGCCGAGCAGTTGATGTAGGTGAGGCTGATATGATCGGGGTGTGCCGCACGGAAGGCGCCGAACTCGTCGGGGGGGCAGCTGTCTTCCAGCGAGCAGCCGGCGTCCATGTCGGGCAGGATCACGGTTTTCTGCGGGGACAGGATCTTGGCGACCTCGGCCATGAAGCGGACGCCGCAGAAGGCGATCACATCGGCGTCGGTTTCGGCGGCCTTGCGGCTCAACTCCAGCGAATCGCCGACGAAATCGGCGAGATCCTGCAGCTCGGGCGTCTGGTAATAATGGGCGAGGATGACGGCATTCCGCTCCTTGCGGAGGCGTTCGATCTCGGCGCGGATGTCCAGCCCCGCCAGCGTCTCACGAATTCTTGCGTCCATCGTCCGGTCTCCTAGACTGCGTCATGTAGGGAATAGCGACGGGGAGTGAAAGATGAGTGTCGACCAACAGGCGGACGCACTGGCGCATATCGCAGCTGCCGAGAAGAAGGCGGCCGAGGTGGAAGGCATCGGAGCGGAGGTGGCGGTGCGGCCGGTTAACAGGGTCGGCGTGATCGGGGCGGGGACGATGGGCGGCGGCATTGCCATGAACTTTGCCAATGTCGGCATTCCGGTGACCATCGTCGAGCGCGAGCAGGCGGCGCTGGATCGGGGGCTGAAGGTGATCCGGGGGAATTACGACCGCTCGGCACAGCGGGGGAAGCTGACGGCGGAGCAGGTCGAGCAGCGGATGGCACTGCTGACGGGGAGCCTGGAGCTCCCAGATCTGAAGGACGCCGATCTGGTGATCGAGGCGATCTTCGAGAATATGGCCGTGAAGAAGGAGACGTTTGCGAAGCTGGATGCGATTGCCAGGCCCGGGGCGATATTGGCCAGCAATACCAGCTATCTGAATGTGGACGAGATTGCTTCGGCCACGTCGCGGCCGGCCGATGTGCTGGGGATGCACTTCTTCTCGCCGGCGAACGTGATGAAGCTGCTGGAAGTGGTGCGAGGGCGCCAGACCGCGCCCGATGTGCTGAAGACGGCGATGGAAGTGGGCGTGAAGATCGGCAAGGTGCCGGTGGTTTCCGGCGTCTGCGACGGCTTTATCGGCAACCGGATGCTGTCCCGCCGGCAGCAGGCGGCGAACGCGCTGCTGCTGGAAGGGGCGATGCCGTGGGAAGTGGACCGGGCGCTGACCGATTTCGGCTTCCCGATGGGGCCGTTCCAGATGAGCGATCTGGCCGGGCTGGATATCGGCTGGTCGAAGGAGACGTCGAAGGGGGAAACGCTGCGCGACCGGCTGTGCGAGATGGACCGGCGGGGGCAGAAGACGTCGGCGGGGTTCTATGATTATGGGCCGGATCGCAGCCGGACGCCGAGCCCGATCGTGGAAAAGATGATCCGCGACTATGTGGCGGAGAAGGGCGGGACACCGCGCGAGCATACGCAGGACGAGATATTGCAACGGCTGCTGGAGCCTATGGTGGAGGAAGGAAAGAAGATCCTCGCCGAAGGGATTGCGCAGCGGCCGGGGGACATCGATGCGGTTTGGGTGAATGGCTATGGCTGGCCGCGGGCGACCGGGGGGGTGATGTGGTGGGCGGGGGTGCGGTGATCGGTTCTGGACTCGTTTATGGGGCAAGGAATACGGCGCCTTGCATCTGCCGCTGTCCAGCGATGTACTGATACGCCGGGCGAGCTTTTTCTGATCTGGGAACGTCCGTGCACGCCGTGTGTATGCCGAAAGGCCGTTTCCCGCTCTTTGTCGCGATCATTTCTTTTGGAACGCAGGGGCTCTGCCCCTGCACCCCGGAAGGGGTTTTGACCCCTTCACCCCTTTATTAGGGTTCAAGTCGTTCAGGTTGCTCCAGATGATTGATTGCGCCTTCGGCGCGAGCGAACCCGTGCCGAAGGCGCAATCAAATCAATGTCACGCGCGCAAGGCCTGCCGACGAAGTTCCAGCTTTGAGGGTGCAGGGAAATCATTTCCCTGCCGGGTCCGGGCAGAGCCCGGCCGCCGGAGGCTCAGCGCCGATCAGCGATAGAAGACGTGCTGCCCGACGGTTGCGACGCGGGTGAGTTTCCAGCCCGGGTTCACGCGGGTGGCGTGGAAGTGCGTCGCGTCGGGGACGATTTCGCGCCAGCCGCCGCCGATGGCGATCAGGGCTACGGCCTTGGCCGTTTCCCAGTTTGCGGATTGGGCGGGGGTGCGGATCTGACCGCCGGAGACGAAGCTGAATTGCTTCGGCGCGGTGACCACGGCGCAGACGTCGCGGCCGAAGCGGCCTTTTTCGACGCGGTTCAGGATGACCTGGGCGACGGCGAGCTGGCCGTCGAGCGGTTCGCCCTTGGATTCATAATAGACGGCCGAGGCGAGGCACTTCATCTCGGGATCGAGGGTTTGCGGCTCGGAGCTGCGCACTTCCTGCACCAGTTGGGTCAGGGAGCCGGCTTCGGGCAGGACCAGGCCGAGATCGGGCTCGGCCACTACGGGAGCGCTGGCTCCGTCATCGTAGATGGGGGCAATCTGCTCTTCGGTGGGAGCAGCGGCGATCTCGTTCAGGAACTCGAGGTCGCCGTTGGGGGCTTTACCGGCTGCCAGCAGCACAATCGCCGCTGCCAGAATGGCCGCAAGCCGCACAGGATTTCGCATCGAAAACTCATCACTCGCGGTTCCTGGGGCTGCGGATGCAGGGCCGGCGGCGGGAAATTGCCACCGGGGCTGCATCACGCGCGAACCGCGCCTTCAGCTCCAGCTGTTCCGCCCAGAACAGCCGGTGCACTGGGGAACCGTTTCCAGCTCCTGACGGACGAACCCTTCATGGTGGGTGTCATATGTCCGACACAATGCACGGCCGGCCAATTGTTCATCCGGCGGAAAGGGTCAAGCTTGGGCGCTCAATCCCGGGACGAAGCGTGCCACATCAGCGATATCCAGTTCCAGCACCCAAAGGTCCGTATCGAACCTTTGCTGCGCTGCAACAAACTTCTCCACCGCCGAATCGCCTTCCGCTGCCAGCCGCCATTGTGCCTGACCATCGAAGGACGGAACCTTTTCATAAGCCTTCAGATTCGGCCCCGACCGGTGCACCAACAGCAAGGCAGAGCCCCAATTGTTCCCTTTGTGCAGAACAGTGGCGAAGCCGCCTGCGGACTGCACCTGGCGGCTGAGAGCGGCCACCTGGGTGCTGGCCGGAAGGACGTGTTCAGGCAGATCCATCGCTGTATCCGGGCAGATCCGCGAGGCGGATGCGCGAGCGCATGAAAGTGCCCTGGCCGCGGGCGACTTCCTCGCCGGCTTCGTCCAGCAGGCGGCTTTCGGCGATGAGGACGCGGCGGGCGCCCGACACCCACTGGCCGATGGCGAGCAGGCGTTCGGACTTTACCGGGCGGGTGAGGAAGAGGTTGAACTGGGTGGTGAGGACGAAATTATCCTCCACCATCGAGTTGGCGGCATAGAAGGCGGCGTCGTCCAGCATCTTGAAATAGATGGTGCCGTGGGCGGCGCCGGCGGCGTGGAACATGTCGGGCTTCACTTCGAAGCGGATTTCGGCGCGGCCGCGCGCCGGAAGGACGAGGCGGGAGGCGAAGACGCCGTTTACCGGCGCCTGGGCATAGAGGCGTTCGAGGCCCTGCAGGTGGGGATCGCCGCTCATGCTGCCTTGCGCCAGTCCGCCGACAGCAAGGCCCACAGGGCGCCGGCATCGCCGGCCCCACGCAGCTTTTCCACAAAGGCCGTATCGCGCAGCACCCGGCTGACGCGGGCAAGCGTCTTCAGATGCTGGGCGCTGCCGGCTTCGGGCCCCACGAGCACGAAGAAGATATCGACAGGCAGGCCATCCACGGCGTTCCACTCGATAGGGTGCGCCAGCCGCAGGACAGCGCCATGCAGGGTATCCACGCCCGGCAGCCGGCCGTGCGGGATCGCGGTGCCATTGCCGAATCCGGTCGTCCCGTCGCGCTCGCGGGCGTCCAGCGCCTCGACGATCTCTTCCGCGGAAACGCCGCAGATGGGGGCAAGCAGTTCGGCGGCACGTTCGAGCACAGCCTTCGGGCTGGTGGCCGTTGAATCGAAGGCCACCACCGAAGGTTCAAGCAGGTCATTCAAATCCATTACAAAAGTCCAACGGGGAAACAGTGGGAAGATGCGGCACGGAACCCTGCTTCCGGAGCCTGGCCCGTGCCGCAGTCCCTCAACTGCGAACGGGCCGGAACGTATCAGGCACGGGGTTCCACCCAGCCGATATTTCCATCCTCGCGCCGATAGACCATGTTGAGGGCGCCTGTCCCGCTATTCTTGAACAGCAGGGCGGTGGTGTTTCGCAGATCCAGCATCATCACCGCGTCGGATACGCTCGCCTCGGGGATGTCGACGCGGGTTTCGGCGATGGTGAGGGGGGCGTCTGCCGCTTCCTCTGAATCCATGTCGGCTTCGAAGATGCGGTATTCGGCATTGTCGGGGATTTCCGCCAGCGGCAGGCCGTTCAGTGTGGCACCGCCGGACTTGTCCTTCAGGCGGCGCATATAGCGGCGCAGCTGCTTTTCGATCTTGTCTGCCGCGCCATCGAAAGCGGTGTTGGCGATGCCCGCGCGGTTGGAACCCTTCAGCACCACGCCCTGCATCACATGCATCACGATATCGCACTGGAAACTGTCGTGCGGGCCCGGCCCCAGGGTCACCGTCGCGCCGATCACGCGCTTGAAATAGGTTTCGGCGATCTGCTTCAGCCGATCGTCGACATGAACCCGGAACGCCTGACCTGTCTCGACCTGGTGGCCAGCTACCCGGATGTCCATATTCCTTCTCCTTCTTATGCCGGCTGGGCAAGTCGCGCCCAGATCGACTCCTTCATGCCTGCGGTGAACTGCTGGTGAGCGGCGAGATCCTGCTCCGGTATCGGAAAGCTGCGGACCGGCCAGACGGTTTTTTCCCCGGTTGCTTCGATGGCGGCGGCAACGGTGAGATCGAAGCCGATCTGCCGGCCTCCCGTCAGCTCCACATAGACGTCGGCGAGCAGCTGGCTGTCGATCAGGGCGCCGTGCAGGACGCGGGCGGAGCGATCGATGCCGAAGCGGGTGCAGAGCGCGTCGAGCGTGTGCTTGGCGCCGGGAAAGCGCTTGCGGGCGAGCTCCAGCGTATCGACGACGCGGCCATCGTCCAGCCGGGGATAACCGCAGCGCTCCAGCTCGTAGTTGAGGAAGCGCATGTCAAAGGCGGCGTTGTGGGCGATGATCACCGCATCCGCCAGGAAGGCGGTGAGCTCGGCAGCCTTTTCGGCGAACGGCGGCTTGTCTGCCAGGAAGGCGTCGGAAAGGCCGTGGATCGCCTCTGCCTCTGCCGGCATCGGGCGGCCGGGGTTTACGTGGAAGTGCAGATGGCGCCCCGTCGGCACCCGTTCGTAGAGCTCGACACCGGCGAATTCGACGAGGCGGTGGCCGTCCTTTGGGTCGAACCCGGTCGTCTCGGTATCAAACACGATCTCGCGCATATCGAGGTTACTATCCGCCCGAAAAACGAGTCCCGCAAGGCTTGAAGGCACCGACGTTGCTGCCCACATTCCGCGCGGTTCGTGCCTCCGGCGGCCAAGGGCTCTGCCCTTGGAACCCGGCAGGGAAATGATTTCCCTGCACCCTCAAAGTTGGAACTCTGCTGACTAGATTGGGGAAGCAACGAGTTTGATTGCCTGCGACGCTTGTCAGGTTTCGCCGCAATAGCGGACGTTCGACAATCTGATAGAACGCAACGATGAAGAGGCTCGTGGATGCTCTTGTGAGCTGGAATCACGTTTCCGTTCTGCTGATTGCAGTTTGGATGGGAATGGGCGCAATGGTGGGGGAAGCATTTGGCCTTTGTGAACCAGACTATCGCAAACTGCTCTTCATTGTGATCGTGGCTTATTGGGTTATGGTGCTCATTGAAATTGGTATTTTCAGCCGTGGCCGGAACGGTCGCTAGCCACCTAAAAGCAGACAAGCGCCGCAGGCAGTCAGTTCCTGGAACCTGCCCGGAGCATGCCGATAAAGATCCAACCCCGAGGGTGCAGGGAAATCATTTCCCTGCCGGGTGCAGGGCAGAGCCCTGCCCGCCGGAGGCTAGCTCACCACCCTCATCACCGATCGCACCGTGCGGAAGGTGAGCAGGCGACCCCGCCCCGTCTCAACCACGATATCGGCGAGCGCCCGTTTCGTTGCATCCGGCATCTGGTGTTTCAGGACCGCGGCAAACTTTTCCGGCGTCATTCCGGGCCGCGCCAGCACGCGGGCGCGCTGGACATGATAGGGGGCGCTGACCACCATCACCATGTCGACGCCCTTCCAGCCCTGACCCTCCAGCAGCAGCGGGATATCCAGCACGATCACGCGGCGGCTGCGGTATTTCTGGCGGAAACGCTGCTGCAGCTTGCCGACTGCGGGGTGGACGATGCGTTCGAGCTTCTTCAGCTCGGCGGGCTTGCCGAAGACGGCGGCGCCGAGCTTCGGGCGGTCGACGCCGTTCGGGCCGGTGGTGCCGGGGAAGGCCTTTTCTATCTCGGCCAGCGCGACGCCATTGGGCCCCTGCACTTCGCGGACGGCTGCGTCTGCATCGAACACCGGCGCGTGCAGGTAGCGAAACTTGGACGCGACCTTGGATTTTCCCATGCCGATGGAGCCGGTGAGGCCGATCACGAACGGGCGGGCATGCTTCACGTCGACGCCTCCAGCAGCAGGTTTCGCAAGTCCGCGTCCCGTTCGCGGGGCGGTTTGACGCCGAAGAAGCGCTCGAAGGCGGTTGCGGCCTGGCCCACGAGCATTTCGAGGCCGTCTATCGTGCGCAGGCCCGCGCCACGGGCCTGCGCGAGCAGCGGCGTTTCGAGCGGGGCGTAGACCATGTCGAAGACGATGGTGTCGGGGTAATATTGGCCGAGATCGACCTGCACCGGGTTTTCGCCGTGCATGCCCATGCTGGTCGCGTTGATGAGGATATGGCTATAGCGCTGGACTGCGCCGGGCTCGTTGGGATTGCGGCCCTCTCTTGGATTGCGGATCGGCCCCAGCGCATCCAGCGGATTCCCGGTTCCGAACGGCAGACCCGCCAGCTCTGCCAGCGCATCCGCCCGCCCCGGCGATCGGTTGAAAATGTCGAAATCGGAAAAACCCGCAGCGACTGCCCCCAGCACAGCCGCCCGCGCCGCGCCGCCCGCGCCCACGATCTGCACATAGGTGGCGACATGCGCGGGATAACCGCCGATCGCATGCCGGCGCAAAGGCTCCGCCACGCCGTCGACATCGGTGTTGCCCGCCACCAGCGTGCCATCTGCCCGCCGCACAATCGTGTTCGCCGCGTTCAGCTTCGCCGCCAGCGCGTCCACCTCGTCCACATGCGCCAGCACGGCCTCCTTGTGCGGCATGGTGACGTTGCAGCCGGCCCAATCCGGGTCTGCGCGGCGTGCGGCGACATAGTCGGCGAGGCCGTCTGCCGTGACATGCGCGGCGCGGTATTCGACCTTGAGGCCAAGCGCAGACGCCCAGAAATTGTGGATCAACGGCGATTTCGAATGCGAAATCGGGTCGCCGATCACCTCCGCATAGCTCAAACCGTCAACTCCCCGGCCTCCCGCAGCCAGCCCAGAACCGCCAGCAACGGCAGGCCCCTTACCACGAACTGATCGCCCTCTATCCGCGTGAACAGCTGCGCGCCCAGCCCCTCCACATGATAGCCCCCGACGCTGGAGAGCACCTCATGGCCGCAGGCGGCGACATATTGCTCCAGCCATGCGTCGCTGAACTGGCGCACCGTCAGCTTCGCCGTCTCGACATGGCGCCAGAGGGGCTGGCCGTTTCTGGCGATGACGGCGGCGGAGATGAGGCTGTGGGTTTTGCCGCGCAGCTGCTTCAGCTGGACCCTGAGACCGTCGAGCGAGCCGGGCTTCTCCAGCCACTCGCCGCGCTCGATCTCCAGCATGGAATCGCTGCCAAGGACATAGGCGTCGCGGTGGCCGAGGCTGACCTTGATCGCCTTCAGCTCGGCCAGCTTGTCGGCCACGTCGCGCACCGGGGCGCCGCGCAGCGAGTCGGTGACCGCTTCCTCGTCTATCCGGGCCGGGTGGGCTTCGAAGCCGACCCCCGCCGCCTTCAACATGGATTGGCGGGATGCGCTTTGGGATGCGAGGATTATCAACGGTTTCTGCCTCCGCCCGACACCGTTAGGTGACGGAAAACAAGAATGTAAGGGCTCTGCCCTTACAAACCCGGCAGGGAAATGATTTCCCTGCACCCTCTATGTTTGGTGGCAGATCGGATCGGTTGGGGCGAGGGGGAATCTTGGATTGCCTGCGGCGCTGAGCCCGCTTCGCGCGACCTTTCAGCCATCAACGCCGACCAAACCCCAGCTCAACGCCCGCTCAGGCTGAGCTTGTCGAAGCCCCGCCCAGGTCAAGTATACTGTCCCGGGACGTTGCAGATTCAGGATGCTATTGCACGTTGTCCAGCCTGCTGAGCTGCTTTGCTGCGGTCCCGAACTGGCCCAGCTGATAGATAGCCGCCCCGGCAGGCGAGAAGGTAAAGGGCTCAAAAGCCTCGGCAACCATGGGGTCCAGATATGTCCGGGGCGCGACACCGGTGGAGACATGCGGATTGAATTTGGCGCCCGCGGACTGGGTTGTGAATTTCGAAACATAGTCGATCAAAGCCGGATCGATGATCGGATCGTCCGATGTGGTGACGAAGGCGTTCGATCCGCCAGTCGCCACTGCATAAGGTGCAACTGCGGCGATGATATCGGCTTGCAGCTTCACCAGCTCAGGGGTGGGTCTGGCAACGATGCCGGCGACGCCGGTGTCGTTCATCGCAATATAGTACCGCTTGTAAGCCTCCAGCTGCATCGCGTGGATGTTGCTGCGCGCAATCACCTGCCGCGCCGCGGCCTCAACCTTGTCGAGGTCCGCCGTGCGCACAAAGGTCTGCAACAGGGTGATGTGCGGCCGGTGCGCCGCATCCAGCGCGAAGCCTTGCGGGAACGCCTTCAAAAGACGCGCATTGTCGGCTTCTGCGCGTTTGAGCATGACGGCGTCGGGCTCAAGCAGAATGTCGATTGCAGTCACTGCATTCCGTGTTTGATCTTCAACGCGAACCTGCGCGTTGGCGGTTCCATATCCGGCAACCGTCGCCGCTGCGATCGCCACAGCAATGCCCAGGAGCAGGCGCCGGATCACGTGCATTGCCCTCATCGTGCAACTCCTGCTGGAACTGCCTTGTTGCGCCAATAGTAGCGCAGTCAGCATAGTGTTTATTCTTACAGGAGATGTGCCAAATGGGAAACGCCAACAGCTATGGAATGGCAGGAGCTCTGGTAGTTCGGGGGGCAGTATTCTTGACCTGGGTGGGGCTTCGACAAGCTCAGCCTGAGCGGGCGTTGAGCTGGGGTTTGGTCGGCGTTGATGGCTGAAAGGTCGCGCGAAGCGGGCTCAGCGCCGCAGGCAATAAAATTCCCCTCGCCCCAACCCATCCGATCTGCCACCAAACACAGAGGGTGCAGGGAAATCATTTCCCTGCTGGGTGCAGGGTGAAACCCTGCCCGCCGGAGGCAAAACCTACTCTTCCTTCCGCTTGTTCAGCAGGTTCATCAGCTCGGCCGCCGTTTCCTCGATGCTGCGCCGTGTAACGTCGATCACCGGCCAGCCGCGATCGGCGAACAGTCTTCGGGCGGCGGCGAGTTCGGCGGCGACTTCGGTCGGGTCGGCGTAGCTCGCCGCCACGCCGGATGCGTCCTGCGCCATGATGCGTGCCCGGCGGACGGCGGTGAGGCGTTCGGCGCTGACCGTCAGGCCCACCACCAGCGGGGATTTCAGTTCGAAGAGTTGGGGTGGCAGGGGTCGGCTGGGGACGAAGGGCATGTTGGCGACGCGGTAGCCGCGGTTGGCGAGGTAGATGGAGGTGGGGGTTTTGGAGGTGCGGGAGACTCCGACGAGGACCATGTCGGCCTGGTCCCATTCCTGGGGGAGCAGGCCGTCGTCATGGTCCATGGTCCAGTCTATGGCTTCGATACGGCCGAAATAGGCGGCGTCCATGCGGTGCTGGTTGCCGGGGCGGGCGCCGGCTTCGGTGCCGATCATCCGTTCAAGCGCGGCGATCATCGGGTCCATCACGGCGATGACGGGGAGGCCGAGGGCGGTGCATTTGAGTTCGAGGCGGGCGCGGATGTTGCGGGCGACGAGGGTGTAGAGGATGAGGCCGGGGACCTTGGCGACTTCTTCGAGGACGCGGTCGAGGTGGCCTTCGGAGCGGACCATGGGCCAATAATGTTTGACCGCGTCGACGGCTTCGAACTGGGCGAGGCCGGCCTTGACGAGGCTGTCGAGCGTTTCGCCGGTGGAATCCGAGACGAGGTGCAGGTGCAGGCGTGTCACAAAAGCTCCTCGAAAGGCGGCAATTGCTTCTTGCCCGTGCGCCTGTGGACAATCCACCGGAAAAGTCCCGGATTCCGCTGCACGAATCGACGAACGGGGGGGTTGGAACGGGGGTGTGGGGAAAATCGGGGAGTCGGTTCGCGGGGTTCAGGGCGAATTATCCGCTTGTGGAGAAGCAGGTTGCGGCTTTCCACAGCCTCTGGGCAATTTCGATTCCGTTAGCTGCCACAGGCTTTTGCACGGTGGGCGGGCTGTGAATTGCCCTGTGGAAAAGATTCCATCCCCATGATTCACCGCCCCACAACTGAAACTATCCGGAAATAGAAATGAAAAGAAACTGTATTGGCCCGACGGTTTGCGTGCGCGACCGCTGGCCGATATGCCGGTTTTCATGATCGATGCGATAAGAGTGCTTTCGGGCCAGACCGTTTCGCCGGCTCCGGTGTGGCTGATGCGCCAGGCGGGGCGGTATCTGCCGGAATATCGGGCGCTGCGGGCGGAAAAGGGCAGCTTCCTGGGGCTGGCCTATGATCCGGAGGCCGCCGCCGAGATCACGCTGCAGCCGATCCGGCGCTTCGGCTTCGACGTGGCAATCCTGTTCTCCGATATCCTGATCGTGCCGCACGCGATGGGGCAGGATCTGACCTTTACCGAGGGTGAGGGGCCACGGCTGAAGCCGCCGCTGGAAGCCGCCCGGCTGGAGGAGCTGACCCCGGCGCGGCAGCATTATGCGCCGATCTGGGAAACCGTGCGGCGGGTGCGGGCGCAGCTGGCGCCGGAAAAGGCGTTGTTCGGCTTTGCCGGCTCTCCCTATACGGTTGCGACCTATATGGTGGCTGGCGAAGGCTCGAAGGAGCAGGCCGCGGCGCGGCTGATGGCCTATGCCGATCCGGGCCGTTTCGAGGAACTGATCCGGGCGATTTCCGCCGATACGCTGGAATATCTCTCCGGGCAGGTGGCGGCGGGGGCGGATGCGCTGATGCTGTTCGACAGCTGGTCGGGCAGTCTCTCGGTCAGCGAGTTCGAGCGCTGGGTGATCGCGCCCACCGCCTGGCTGGTGGCCGAGCTGCGGGCGCGGCATCCGGCAACGCCGATCATCGGCTTTCCGCGCGGGGCCGGATCGAAGGCGCCCGCCTATGCGCGCGAGACGCAGGTTTCGGCACTGGCGCTCGATGAAGCGGCGGATCTGGAGTTTGTGGTGGCGAATACCCCCGATACGCTGCCGCTGCAGGGCAACCTGGACCCGATGGCGTTGAAGGCGGGCGGTGCGGCGCTGGAGGCCGGCCTTGCGCGAATCCGCGAGGCGATGGCCGGGCGGCCGCATATCCTGAACCTGGGCCACGGTATCGACCGCTTCACGCCGATTTCGCATGTCGAGCGGCTGCTGGAACTGCACAGGAGGTAGGCGATGGACGATCTGCTGGGCTGGCTGGGGCCGGCCTATCCGCTGGTGAAGGCGCTCCACATCATCTTCGTCATCTTCTGGATGGCGGGGCTGTTCATCCTGCCGCGCTATCTGGTGCACCAGGCCGGCGAACCGCCGGGCAACGCGGAAGACGCCAAGTGGATCGAGCGCATTGCCCGGCTGCGGCGGATGATCCTGACGCCGAGCCTGGTGGTGACGTGGGTGCTGGGGCTGGCGCTGGCATTCAACGTGGGATTTGCGGGTTCGGGCTGGCTGCACGCGAAGCTGGCGCTGGTGCTGCTGCTGACGGGATATCATGGCTGGATGGTGTCGCTGTCGAAGCGGATGGCCCGCGGCGAACGGCCTATGGCGGAACGGGCGTTTCGGATGTGGAACGAGGTGCCCGCGCTGTTTGTGGTGGGCATTGTGCTGCTGGCGGTACTGAGGCCGTTTTGAGAGGGGTGAGCGTTTTCGCCTCCGGCGGGCAGGGCTCTGCGCCCAGCGCCGTCAGGCGATGGGAAACAAGAGCGTAAGGGCTCTGCCCTTACAAACCCGGCAGGGAAATGATTTCCCTGCACCCTCAAAGTTGGAGAATTGCAGGCCAGCTCGGCAACGCAACAGAGGTTTGATTGCCTGCGGCGCTTGGTCGGTCTCCGCCTCACTTGCGGACATTAGCTGCGAGGGTAGTATGCAAAGGTGACGATTTCGACATATACAGTCAGCTCGCCCGACCATGATCTGGCGTTGCTCGCAATAGCAGCTTCCACGATCCTCCCGTCTGCGCTTTTGTCATTCTTTAAAGGGCGGTCAGCTTGGCCGCTCGCAATATTTACTGCACTGATTGGGCCGTGGCTCAGTATCGCGGCAATCAACCTGATCAAGTATGAGTTTGGCGTCGGTAGCCTACTGTCGATTCAGGACGTAGTCTTGCCATTGTTCCTGATGGGTGTGCCCCCAAGCACATTGGGTTTCGTTGCCGGGATGATCCTGAAGTTTGGATACTCCAAGGTGCGCTAGCCACCCAAAAGCTGACAAGCGCCGCAGGCATTCAATCTTAACACATCCCCAAGGCTCGGCGACAGCGTTCCAACGTTGAGGGTGCAGGGAAATCATTTCCCTGCCGGGTCCGGGCAGAGCCCGGCCGCCGGAGGCAAATCACCCCCCTAATTCCGGCTGGCGGGTTTCAGGATATACCGCCCGTCGGCGTAGCCGTCGAAGATCTGGCTTACCGCCGGGTGTCGCACGGGTTCGTCTTCGTCGTCGAGCAGCAGGTTTTGCTGGCTGACATAGGCGACGTAGGCGGATTCCTCGTTTTCGGCGAGGAGGTGGTAGAAGGGTTGGTCCTTGCGCGGGCGGATTTCCTCGGGGATGGCTTCCCACCATTCTTCGGTGTTGGCGAATTCGGGGTCGACATCGAAGATGACGCCGCGGAAGGGGAAGACGCGGTGGCGCACGACGTCGCCGATGCCAAAGCGGGCTTCGGCATAGCGCGGCGATTCCGGGCGCGGCGTTTCCGGCTGCGGGGGCAGCGACTCCCTGGCCTGTGGCGGGGGTTCGGTGCGGCTCATCTGTGGCATGACCTCTTTCACAGGAAGGATATAGGAGCATGTGCGCCGGTGCAAAGGGGCATCGGGCGGCAGCTGGCCGAAGTGTGGGGCGCCCGGGCGGGAAAAAGCCGCGTTGCGTGCTTGCCCGGGCCTTGTGTTTGGCGGGTGTGGCGGCTATGGCCCGCGCCTTGCTGCGACCATCAGCTTGGGCACCGAAACGGAGAGGTGGCAGAGTGGTCGAATGCGGCGGTCTCGAAAACCGTTATGGGTGTAAGCTCATCGAGGGTTCGAATCCCTCCCTCTCCGCCACCGGGCATGTCTCGTCCCGTCTCACGCCGCCTCACATCGCCTCGAACCCATTGGCGGGGCTTGAGTTTCTTGTCCGATTGCTGCCTCATCCTGTCCACGCATGTCTTGCCAAGCCTCGGGCTTTTGGTGGGCAGTATGGTGGGAAAGGATCGGCTGGTGGGAAAACTGACCGCAAAGCAGGTTGAAGGCCTGACGGAGCCCGGGCGTTACACCGACGGCGATGGACTGATGCTGCGCGTGGACGCGCAGGGCCGGCGATACTGGGAACTGCGATATCGATTCGACGACAAGCGGCGCGATCTGTCGCTGGGGCCGGAGCGCACGATGTCACTCCGCGAAGCCAGAGAGGCAGCGAGCGATGCCCGGGCCGATATCCGCAAAGGCATTGATCCCATAGCGAAGCGTAAGGCTGTGATCACTTCGGCAATCACCTTCGCCGAGCTGGCCCGGGAGGTTCACGCCAGCCTGAGAAAAGGCTGGAGGAACGGGAAGCATTGCGAGCAATGGCTGGCGACGCTGGAGAACCACGCATTCCCCCTGATCGGCGACGAGCCGGTTGCTGCGCTCACCCGGGCGGATATGGTAAAGGTTCTCGACCCCATCTGGCTGTTGCATCAAGAAACGGCGCGGCGCGTGCTGCAACGGATGCGGACGGTGATTAGGCGGGCGGAGGCGAAGAATATCCGCCAACATGGTATCGACTTCGAACTTGTCCGCCAAACGCTTCCCCGCCAGCGCCGTAAGGTCAAACATATGGCTGCGGTTCACTTCACCGACGCCCGGGCGTTCATGGATGCCCTTGCGTTTGCCAAGGCCGGGCCGGTTGTCCGAAGCGCGCTCGAGTTCATGATCCTGACTTCCGCGCGGCCGGGCAACATCCGCTTTATGGAATGGTCGGATGTGTTTATCGAGGAGGCGGTCTGGAACGTGTCGGCGGAGAAGATGAAGATGGACGAGAGCCATCCGGTTCCGTTGCCGCCGCGGGCAGTCAAGATTCTACGCGCGATGAAGGCGTTCCGCTCTCCGGACGCAGACTGGGTTTTTCCGGGCGACAAGCCGCAGCAGCCGATGTCTGAGAACACCTTGTGCCAGGCGATCCGCGACATGGGGTACAAAGCGACTGCGCACGGCTTTCGTTCGACGTTCAAGGACTGGTCGAGGGCGGCGCAATATCCGGACATGCTGAGCGAGTTTCAGCTGGCGCATATCGATGAGAACGAGACGCGAAAGGCCTATGGCCGCGACGGCCAACTGGCGCTTCGCCGCGAGATGATGGAGCATTGGGCGAACACTCTGGCGGGGCGTGTTCCGATGCCGAAGCATGAGCAGGTTCCGATGGCGGCGTAGGTGTGGGTTTGGGCTCAGCCGTCATGCTCGAAGGGTGGCTCCTGGGGGACGATCCGGAAGGTCCGCTTACGGGCGGCCATGAAGCGAAACTGCCCTCGGTTCAGTTAGGCATCGCTATGGCCGCGTCCATGTCGGATGGTCCCGACAAGCAGCTTCTAGGCTCGCTTTAGGCGAGAGCGGATGTTCTTCGGGAGGATCGCTTCGAACACGAGCGATCCATCCTTACCATTCAGCCTATCGTCCGCACCAAAGGCGGCATGAATTCCACGTTCTACGTCGTAACCGATGCCAACCGCCGCACCTTGAGCTTCCTGATGACCGCCGACCAGTTCAGTGATTACATCGGTGTTGCCGTGCTTCTGAACGGGGTACCCAACGCCCAATGGCTGTTCGGCGACCGGGGCTACGATGCCGACTGGTTCAGCGACGTATTGCCCCAAAAGCATTGGCGTGCGACTTCTCTGGAAAAGCGGGGGATGGAATCATGGCGCAACTTCCAGATTGTATTAAATCGGGTGAGCCGGCACGACTATTCCCTGTACTGGCCGACACTTCGAAGGAAGGGCGGACTCTTTCGATCTTTCTAGCCTGCGTAGAGAGTGTCGGAGGCTTTGGTCGCGCGCTATTGAGCGGGCTCGGCCTAAAAATTGGCGCGCGCGGGCGCATCGACACCTTCACTGAGGTCGTCCTCGCAAAGAGTGCCGGCGATGCCAAGCACCGTCCCGACGGTCTGATCGTGGTCAACACCGGTAGGACCATCTGGAAGGCTCTCGTTGAGGCAAAGGTCGGCGCGGCCGAACTTACGAACGTTCAGATCGAGGGCTACCTAAACCTTGCAAAGCTCAACGGCATCGACGCCGTTATTACTCTCTCGAACCAGTTCACACCGTTGCCAACTCACCATCCGCTTACTGTTAGCCCAGCGCTCACTCGCAAAGTAAAACTTTTCCACTGGTCTTGGGGGAACGTGATCACACAAGCGCACCTGCTGCAGGAACTCGGCGAAGTTTACGATCGCGAGCAGGTGATCCTGCTGGCGGAACTGCGTCGGTTTCTTCTTCATCCCAGCTCCGGGGTGAAGGAATTCGATCAGATGCCTGCGGCATGGTCGGAACTATGCGAGAGCGTTGCGACGGGCGGCGTCGTTAACCCCAAGAATCAACAATGCCAGGACGTCGTGGGCTCTTGGCACCAACTGCTAGACCGCATCACCACGGTTATGAGCCGTCAAGTCAACAACCATGTCCAGATCGCAATGGGCCGCGCAGAGGCGACCGATCCAATGGAACGGCTCAAGAATGCTTCGGTCGCGCTTGCCGCCAATGCGCTGCTCGCCGCCGACATTGTCGTGCCCAACGCCGCTGCTCCGATGCACATCAGCGTCGATTTCAGGAAGCGAGTGGTGAGCGTCTCAATGCGACTGCGCGCACCGGCCGATCGAAAGTCCACGAAGGCGCGGGTGAGTTGGTTGTTGAAGCAGCTCGCCGGCACAGAGCCTAAGGACCTACACGTCAGGCTATTCTGGCCCGGTCGGGCCAAGGAGACGCAGTACTCTTTGGCGACCTTGACTGACAGACCTGAGATCGCAAGCGATGATCGGTCGGGTATGGTCGTCTCGTCCTTCGAGGTCCTGCTGGTGCGTGAGCTCGGCGCGAAGTTCACCCAGCGCAAGATCATCGTCGCTGAGCTGGTTAAGTCCGCCAGCCATTTCCACGCCAGCGTAGGGGGACGGCTAACGGCATGGCAGCCGAAGCCGGCTAAGATCGCAGAGGGTAAGCTCGAACCGGAATCGGTGAGCACTGAGGCTTTGCGCGACGAGGCCGAGCGCGAGGCGTTGGAACGCGCCGGTTAATCTCCTAGCCGGCAAGAGCGCGCCGTATTGGCGCTATTTTTTAACAAGAAATCGCCGTCACCAAGGCGGCCTCGGGGTTGATGATGACTACAGTGCAAAATGTCGGAACGGATCTCTCACAGGCAAGGCGCGGGGAGGTCGCGAGACTTTTTGACGAAACCCGCCGCCGCCTCGTCGAGACTGGAACCAGGAACCGTCTCGTCCACGTGAACCGCGCCAATACGCGCGGCAATGTGATCAACGTTGTCAACGAGCGTTCGGATGAAATTCATGAGATCCTGAGAGGCTCGAAGGCGATGCGGTTCCTCGCCCTTGGTCGTGACGAGTCGGACGACGACGAGGTCCATCTCGTGACGGCGGCGGATGAGCCAGCTGCCGACCGATATACAGACGTACACCTCGAGACCCGGCTCGGCCCCGATGCTCTCCAAAAGAAACTGCTGAAGATTGCCCGCGAGGCCCAGACAGCGGAGGAGGAGAGCGGCGTCAACATTCTCTACTTGGCCCTAGGGTTCCTGACCTGGTTCGAGGATCGGAACTCGGGGATCAAGCGTGAGGCCCCGCTGGTGCTCCTGCCCGTCGAACTGGTGCGCAACCCTCGGACCTCAACATACGACATCCGCGCGCGTGACGAAGATATCCTGACCAACTTGCCACTACAGCAACGGCTCAAGGAAGACTTTGGTATCGATCTGCCTGAGATTGACGGTGAGGAGGATTGGAAGCCCTCGAGCTATTTCGAGCGCGTCGAGGCTGTCATCTCGTCACATGATCGCTGGCAGGTCGACCGAGACGCGATCCAGCTCGGCTTCTTCAGCTTCAGCAAGCTACTGATGTACCGGGATCTCGATATCGAATCCTGGCCCGACGAGGCATTGGCCGACCATCCTCTTACGCGAGGTCTGCTCTATGAGGGCTTCGCCCGCGAACAGCCCATGTTTGGCCCAGAAGATAGACTCGACGACTTGCTTCCGCCGGAGCGGATATTCCATGTTGTTGACGCAGACGCCTCGCAGGCGAAAGTTGTTGAGGAGGTGCGGTCTGGCCGCAATCTAGTGGTGCAGGGCCCGCCCGGAACCGGCAAGTCACAGACGATTACAAACATCATTGCGGCCGCGGCGAAGGACGGAAAGCGCGTACTTTTCGTCGCTGAGAAGATGGCGGCCCTATCCGTCGTGCATGACCGCCTCGTCAAGGTCGGGCTGCGCGATATCTGCCTCGAACTCCATTCGCGCACGGCCAATAAAAAGCTTGTCCTCGCCGAGTTGGCCCGCACGATCTCGCAGGCCGCGGCGATCCCGCAGATGCCCGATTCCCCACATTCCCTTACCAGCATTCGCGATCGGCTGAACAGCATTGCGGAGGCGCTGCACGAGCCGATCGGATCGACCGGCGAAACCGCATTCTCAGTCCTCGGCCGACAGGTCCGCTACATCGGAATGAATGCTACACCGCCGGTGATAGATGCTGGTGCTCTTCTCAAATTGACGCGGACTGAGGAGGTCGCGCTGGTCGATACGATCGAGCGCTATGGGGAATTGCTCGCTGACGAAGGCGTCGACGCCCCGCACCCATTCGAGGGAGCGAAAAACCTTGATCTCCAGCCAGTCGAACTGGCTCGTCTGGCCACGGTGCTGACGAATGCCAAGTCGGCACTGGAAGAACTGGCCGCAGCCGTGGAACAGCCAATGGCCGCCTTAGGCTTATCCCTTCCCGTCACGCTCGAGATGGGCGATTCGCTGGTCGATCTGCTGTCGAGGCTCGAAGGCCTGCCGCAGGGCACTGGTTCCATCGCTGTGTGCATGCTTGACGCGTCGGATCCTGCTAGGCTGCGCGAGCTTCTCCATGCGGGCTCGGAATGGCGCACCGAATTCGACGCGCAGGCGCCGAACTTCACCGACGCGGCCTTTACACACCCGGTCGCAGGCCTGCGCGGGCCCCTGGTTGCGGGCTGCAACTCGTTCTTCGCCAGACTAGGCGGCGCCTACCGCAGCGCATCGCGCGAGCTTGCCGGCCTGCTCCGCAGCCCGCTGCCAAAGGCGGCTCTGGATAGGCTCGCGCTTGTCGATGCCCTCAGCAACGTCAGAAGCAAACGCACTATTTGGGAGACCGATCAGGCCTATGGCGAGCGCATCCTCGGCGATGTCTGGCGGGGCGAGCGCAGCGATTTCCCATTGCTGATCTCGATCGCTGGCTGGTGCGACAAGCTTAGCCACGCGACGCTTAAGGTAGCGCCGTTGGCCGCGTGCGATATGGCCGCCTCGAGCCAGATAACACCCATGCTTCGCCGGCTGATCGAGGCGACGGGAATCGCGCGAGCAAAGCTCGACGCTGCTACGGATTTCCTGCACCTCGATCCGGCCGCGGTGAAGGTCGAGAAGTTCGAGCAAGCCGAGGTTTGGTCCCTCGTCCTTCGTATCGAGAACATGGCCGTGGCGACGGATCGCTACGCGGGATGGGTTCAGTTGGCGAGGATGTACGACCGGATGACCGCCGCTGGGCTCACAGACCTTGCGGAACGGATGCGCAATGGCTCCGTCTCTGGTCCTGACGCCATCGTTGAGCTACGGTTCGCGCGCGCCGAGGGACTATGGCGTCACGCGCTCGAGCAATCGCCTGTCCTCCGCGAGTTGCCGATGGAAAAGCGCCACGAACTCGTCACCACATTCGGCCAACTTGAGCGCGAACGCCTGAAAGACAACGTCACAGAAATTCTTGCAGGTCATCTGGCCCAGGTCCCGCAAGGCGCCCAAGGCGAGATGGGGGTAATCCGAAGCGAAATTGGCAAGAAGGCGCGGCATCTCGCAATCCGTCGCCTGTTTGAGCGGGCCGGAACGGCGATCCAGCGAATCAAGCCGGTGCTTCTGATGAGCCCGATATCGGTCGCCCAATACCTTCCACCAAACGCCCTGTCCTTCGACCTGCTTGTCATCGACGAGGCCAGCCAAGTGCGGCCCGAAGACGCCTTGGGCGCCATTGCTCGTGCCAACCAAATCGTCGTGGTGGGCGACCAGAAGCAGTTGCCGCCGTCCTCCTTCTTCGACAGACTCGCGGCCAATGACGATGCCGACGAAGATGAGCCCGAGCTGCTGGCGGGCGCCGCAAAGGTGGCCGCCATGGAGAGTGTGCTGACGCTATGCGAGGCGCGCGGTCTCGGCTCCCGCATGCTTGAGTGGCATTATCGCTCCCGCGATCCTTCGCTGATCAAGGTTTCGAACCGCGAATTCTACGACGACGGCCTGATCCTGCCGCCATCGCCGCTCCAAGCCGACCCGGAGTTCGGCCTCTGCTTCACGCAGGTCGCGGGCGTCTACGATAAGGGCGGCAAGCGCGACAACCGCAAGGAGGGGGAAGCGATTGTTGCTCGCGTCTCCACCCGGCGCACGGAAATCCTCGAGGCTCTTGCGAAGGGCGACCGCGGAAGCCCGCGCGAACGGGAACTGGCGGCCCTCGCGACCCGGCAGGCCAAGAATCCGGAGTTCAGCCCGGAGCAGCGGCAGGCGCAATGGCTGGAGACGGCGGAGCGCGTCGGGTTCGACGGCCGCGATCTGATCGCCAGCGCCATTGCCCGAAATGCACAGCAGCAAACCATCTGGTCGAAGGCATTGGAAAGTGCGCGCGGGATCGGAGAGCGAGGCTTGGCGATCGCTTCCGCCATGGGCCTGACCCCGCGCGACGGCGATCCGTTGGTGCCGGAACGGTTGGGCCGGCTTGACCCTCGCGCCTTTGCCGCAGCGCAGGCGGTCGCAGCCGCCGCGCGCGACCTGGGCGAGCGGGAAGCGGCGTTCGATCGGAGTGATCTCATCCGAGCTGCCCTCGAACGTGGCGGGCCAGTGACCGTGGCGGATGTAGAAGCACGCATTGCGCACCTGGCCGGGCGCGGGCTGCTGTTGGGCGGTGAGCGGCTCATGACTACCGAGTCCGCGCTGGCGCTGGAACACCGGGTAGTCGCGCTGGCGCACGACGGGCGCGATGCTGTTTCACCGCTGGCGATGGGTGTTGAGACCGCGCCGCGCCTGCAGCAGGCGGCGCGCGATCTGGCCCTACGTCGGCTCAACCCGGGGCAGGAGCAGGCGGGGGTGGATATCCTGCAGTCCACCGACCGCGTGATATTGGTGCAGGGAGGTGCTGGCGTCGGAAAATCCGCCGCACTGATGCCGGTCGCGCATCTGCTGAAGGCGGAAGGGCGAAGCGTGTTCGCACTGGCCCATGCCGGTCGCACCGCGCGGGATTTTGGTGCGAGGTTGGATGCTCCAGCCTCCACGGTGGATAGCTTCCTTGGCCGGTTCGGACGCGTGCTCGATGGCTCTGCAAGCACCGAGCAGATGGCCAGAGCTCGCGATACGCTGTCCGGTTCGGTCATCATGGTCGACGAGGCCTCGCAGATCGGCAGCGAGCGCCTTGCCCGGCTGATCGATCTGTCCAACCGGATGGGGGTTGCACGGTTGATCCTGGCCGGCGACGTGAAGCAGTTGCCAGCCATTGAGGCGGGCAAGCCGTTCGAGCTGTTGCAGACGCATGCAGTATCCACCTCTACCATCACCGAGAACCTGCGTGCCCGCTCGCCGCAGATGCAGGCGCTAAACGCCGCGCTGGAGAACGCGGATATGGCGCGGGCGTTCGAGGTGCTGAAACCCGACACCCGTGAAGTACCGTTCACCAAGGGGCCGGAGACAGCCGCGAGGCTGTGGGCGGGTCTGTCGACAGATGAGCGGGCCGGAACACTGTTGCTCGCGTCTGGCCGGGCTATGCGAACGGCAGCCAATGTGGCGGTCCAGCAAGAACGCATCGCGCGTGGGGAACTGACGGGGCAAGGCCAGCGGTTCGACACGCTCGACCGCGTGACCATCACGAAGGAGGGAGCCCGGCAGATGAAGGGCTATCAGCCGGGCCGGATCGTCGAGTTCCGCACCAGCCTGCCGAGCCAAAGGTTCGCGCGCGGGGATCGCGGCGAGGTGCGTGGGGCGGACGATGGCAAGGTCCAGCTCCGCATGGCCGATGGAACCGTTCGCCCGTTCCAGCCCGACCGGCTGCCGCGCAACCTTGCCCATGATGCGGTCTCGATCTTCGAGCCGAAGGCCATCACCCTGTTCGAGGGCGACCGTATCCGCTGGACCGACAATGACCGCGAGCGTGGATTGCTGAACGGCGATATCGCGAACATCGAGAAGCTGGACCGGAACATGGCGTCCATTCGCACCGCCAATGGCGACCGCCATACTCTTGCCAGCACCGACCCCATGCTGGAGCGGCTTGATCTGGCCTATGCGGTGAACGTCCACGTCGCACAGGGCATGACCGCCACCAACGGCATCATCCTGATGAGCGAACGGGAGAAGATGCTGAACTCCACCCGCTCGTTCCTCGTTGCTATCACCCGGATCGCCGAACATGCGACGCTGGTGGTCGACAGTGCCAGAGGGCTGGAGCGATCGGTGGCCGGCAACGCTGGTGACAAGACTTCGGCAATCGAGGTGGCCAACAGCTCTGTCGTCCGGAAACCACCAGAGCGTGATATAACGCTCGAACCCGCAGCTGCCCGAACGATTGAGCGGGATATCGGGCGCTAGCGGCCTACCAGCAGGCCGAGAGGAGAGAGGGAGCTTCGCGGCTGATCAACATCAGTCGGAAGGAGGCTCACCATGGCCGGAATGCGCAGGAAACACACGAGGCCCGGATTTCATACGATCATCGAGGATATGGCAGAGTACGCCGATCGGCAGGCCGACGGTGCAACCCATGTCGTTTATGTCGTCCTCGATCCGGCGCAGCCTGACCCGTTGGTAGAGTTCAACCCAGCAAAGCTTGAACACGCGATCAGTCCTTTTGCTGAAGGGATCCGGAAGGCGCTTTGATTGCGACTCCTTGGGCCTGCATCTGGGACACAATCCCCTGTGCGTGTTTATTCCCGGTCGCCGCCAAGTGCGCAACGCCTGTTGCCAGAGAATCAAGCTGTTGTTCAACTCTGCCAGCCTGCTCTAACGATGTCGCTTGAGAGTCCAGAAGTCGGGCAATTTCGCCCTTGTTTTTCCAGAGTTCGACAACCCCGGCAATCTGATCCGCCGCCACTACGGTGAGGGCTATCAGGATAGTGTAATACAGCAGACGACTGGGCCTATCCGTCACTGCCACCGCCCGGTACTCCGTATCCAGTTTCATTGAGCGGCTCCCTGCGTTTGGGGCCCACCTGAGGTCCCGCCCTCGTTGGGGCTAATCGAAAACTGGACCCCGTTTCGGGCAAGCAGCGTTGAAATCTGTGTGTCGCCTGTCGTCGCAGCAGAGCTCGCCAGCATCTGGATCAGGCGGTTGTTCACCTGTCCCAGCACGTTGGCTGAGGCGATCCGCTGCTGCTGTTCAGCCGCCAGCGCCCGGCTCTTTCCTACATCGTTGGCTAGATAGACGCGGGCTCCGAAGGACAGGAGAGCGACTACCGCGAGGCTGAACGCGGCAATTTCAAACGGATGCCGGCCTTCATGCATCGAGCCTGTCCCTTTCCATTTTTCTGCGACGAACACGAATGCCCACCCCGACTGCGCCAAAGCCCATGATCATCATCAGCCAGCTCGAAGGTTCAGGAATTGCGCCCGGCGGCGGAGGCGGTGTCCCGCCAACAACTTTCGCACTCAGGAACAGCTTGGCCGTTCGCGCCTCTCCGATGTGGTCGCTGGCATTCGTTCCCAGCCCAGCGAATGTCAGTTGCCCGCTGAAAAAACCTTCCGTTGAGGTTCGGACGAAAATGGTGAACGGGTCCGAGACGTCCCCAGCCTGCAGCAGGCCGATATCAAAGGCGCTGCCGAGCGAGAAAACACCCCCCAAACCATCGCCCACCAGGCCGGACAGATCATCGGCTGGCCCGAATACCAGATTGCCCAGGCCAAAGCCTGCGAGCGATACGGACGAACCTTCACTGAGCGTCCCGAAATCATAGACATAACCGCCAAGGCCGGCATCATAGGTGAGTGCCGTGCCGCTGTAGGTGAAGACCGGGGCAGCATGGTTGTTGACGGTCGCCGTCACGGCCACGCTCTGCCCATCCAGTGCGAGATCGGCCAGCACCGGGTTGCGAGATACGAAGCCGAGGTCGACTACGCCGGACCACTGTCCGGCAGCCGAGCTGTCAAGCGACACTACAACCTCCCCGGATGCGCCAGCCGCGAGCGCGTCCGGCCCCGAGCCGACCGAAAAGCCTTCAGGCGCAGTGCCAACCCCCGTCACCAGCGAATCGGCGAATGCGCCGCTGGCGACGTTAGATATGGCGATCACCTTGGACGAAACCGCTTCCCCGACCCGGACAGTCCCGAAATCCAGCGTTGTCGGCGTCACGGCGGCCTGAGCTGCCGCATAGACCTGTGCCTGAACTGTCACGGATTCGCTGCCGATTCCAAGCGCTGCAAAGCCGGACGTGCCTGTTCCATCCGAGGTGAATTCGAAACCGATCGTTCCGCTCTTCGTGCCAGCGCTGGTCGTGTCGATCGTGGCGGTGACGACCCTTGTTCCACCGGCAGCGAGCAGACCATCGACGCTGCCAAAACTTACTCCGGCGGTTTCCGTGCTGCTGGTGATTCCAAGGCCTTCCGAGTAACCGTCTGCAATCGCTGTATTGCGCACGGTAACCGATGTGGATGTCGCGTCTCCAACACGTGCAACGATGGTGGAAGTCGGCCCGTCAACATCATGGTCGGCGAGCCGGTAGACACCACCGCCCAGAGCAACAGTCTTGGATGACAGGGGCGTGAGGCCGGCACCGCTTGTGCCTTCGCCGTTCGAGGCGAGCGCGATGGTCACACTGCCGTTTGCACCGGCTGTGCTGGTATTGATCCCGACCTGGATCGCGGTGCTGGAGGCTTGCGCATCAAGCAAGGTGAAGCTGCCGCTTGCAGTGGCACGGCCGCTGGTAGACCCAATGCTCCCGTTGAGCTTTTCCGAATAGCCATCGTCTATGGCGCTGTTGCTGACGGTGATCGTGACGGCCGCAGGGGCGGCATCGCCGACGCGGCGGTTGCCCATATCGATTGTCATCGGCACGACCGTCGCTTCCGCAAGACGGTAGACCCCGCCCTGAACGGAGGCGGTGGCTTCAAGAAACTGCGGTGTCAGATCTACGATGCCCAGCCCGGACGTGGTGGCGCCGTTTGAGGCAAGCACCACCTGAACCTGCCCGGCCTTCGCTCCGGCCAGCGTGGTATCGAGCGTTACGATGAGCGAATAGCTGTTGACGCCACCCGCTGCGAGATTGGTGACGGACCCGGATCCGCTGAACCCGCCTGAGACGGTTCCGAAGCTGGCGTTCAACCCTTCCTGAAAGGCTGCCGAAACCCCGCCGATCAGCAGGTTGGAGACCGAAATCGTCCGCGTCTGGACCGTTCCCTGCTGAACATTGCCGAAATCGAGATCGGCCAGAAGGGTTGGATTGGCCAGTGCAAAGACGCCACCCGTCAGGGTGACGCTACCGTTGCCCAGCGATTCCGTCGCGAGCCCTGATGTGCCGCTGCCATTGGTGGCGAAGCTGAAGCTCGCGGTTCCGCTCTTGGCACCGGCTGTTGCGGTGTTCAGCGTCGCCACGATCATGGAACTGCTGCCCGCCGCGAGATTGCTGACCGCGCCGCTGCCGCCAAAGTTTCCGGAAATCGCGGCCGCCGCGTCCAGTCCTTCCTGATAACCCGCCGGCACGCCGCCGACGAGACTGTTGGTCAGCTGGATGCTGGTGGAGACCACATCGCCGATCCGGTGGTTGCCGACATGGATGCTTGCGGGCAGCGTGGGGTTGGCAGCCGCAAACACGCTGCCCTGAATCGTTACGCTCTGACTGGAGAGCGCCTGTTGGCCGAGGCCGCTGGTTCCCTCTCCATCGGTTGCAAGGGCAAAGCTGACCGAGCCGGATTTCGCGCCCGCCTGCGTAGTGGAAAGGCCGACCGTGGCGTTACCGGCGGCGCCTGCCGCAATCACGCCGACGCTGTGGCTGCCAGCAGTCGCTGCGCCGGAAGCGGTGGCGCCCATCACTCGCAGTCCTTCGCTGAAGCCGTCGTTTAGCGCGATGTTGCCGATGGAAACGGTGCTCGTCGGGGTGCTCCCCATCCGCACATTGCCGAAGTTGATCGTTGTCGGCGACAGCGAAGCCTCGGCGGCGCGGAACACCGCACCCGAAAGGGAGATGGTCTGGTTCGCGACATTGGCGAAATTGTTCGCAACCAGGATGGATTGCCCAGAGAGGCTGCCGGCCGAACCCACGTAGGTCACGTTGAACGTGGATGTGCCGCCCGCGAGGATGGCGAAACTCTGCCCGCCGTCCACCGCAACGCCGGGCGCATTCAGCCCCTGCACCGCACCGCGCAACATGGTCTGTGTGCCGGTGTTGGTGATGGTGATCGTCACCGTCTTGCTCTCGCCGGCCCGCAGCCCGCCGAAATCGAGGAACGGGTTCGCGGTCTGCCCGCTGGTCAGTCCCTCGCCACTCAGGCTCTGGCCCGCGCTTGAGGCGAGGATGAGGCCGGTGCCGCTGACGTTGGCGCGCGCATCGAAGGCGTTGCCGGCGCCGAAGGCAGCATTGCTGTAATCCGTGGTGATGGTGATGTTGCGCGTGCCCAGCGCCAGCCCGGCGCCGTTGTGGGCCAGCGTTGCCGCACTCAGGTTGCCGGTGGCGGCGCTGGCATCCAGCGTTGCGCCGGCATCCACGATCACCGCGCCCGCGCCCGTGAAGCGGCCGGTGGAGAGGGTTCCGCCGCTTGCCCGGATTCCGCCCGCGCCGGTGATCGCGGCATTGACGGTTCCAAAGCCCTGAATGGCGCCGCTGTTGGCGATGGAGGCTGCGTTGAAGCTGCCGCCGCCCACTTCCAGCAGACCGGCGTTGGTGAAGGCGCCGGCATTGGCCGAAACGGTATAGCTACGTCCGTTCAGGATCCGCAGGGCGCCGCCGCTGGCGTTGGTGGCAAGCGTCACCTCCAGAAGCTGGTTGCCGCTGCCCGAGCGGATTTCGCTGTTCGCGCCGGAGAGGCTGATGTCGGCCGCGCTGGTTGCAAGCGATGTCATCCCGGACGCTGTCTCGAAATCGAGCAATGCTGTCCCGCTGCCAGGGCTTTTCACGACCCATGTACCACCGGAGAGCATTGTGCCCGATGCACCGGAGAGCGCGCCATTGATCTGAAGGGTGCCGCTTTCGACGCTGACGATGCCTGCGTTGGTGAAGCTGGTCTGGACGTAGGTGGTGCCTGCGCCGGTCTTGCGATAGGTTCCGAGGTTCTCGAACAGGCCGGTGTTGCTGTTGGCTATAATCTGGCCATACGAGCTGGTCTGGTCGAGGAAGGTGGAGCCTGCGGCGTTGCGCAGCGTATCGGTGCCGGCGAGAGCGCCGCTGTTGAGGTAGATGGTGAAGTTCGAAGAGTCCGTGGTGACGCCGCCCTTGAACTCCAGCAGACGGCCGCCGTCGAGATTGATGCTCCCGCTGCCCAGCGTCACCGCGCCGTTGTGGATCGTCGAGCCGGTCCCGGTCTGGCTCTTGCTGCCTCCGCCGCCATAGCTCGCCGCACCGGTCACGGTCAGAACACCAGCGCCTGATAAGGTGCCGCCAGTCTGGGTGAAGCCGAGGATGCTGTCGGTTCCGCCGAAGTTGAACGTGCCGCCGTTTAGGATGAGGGCCTCGAGCTTTGCGCCTGCATCGGTGGCATTCAGCGTTCCGCTTTGCACCTGCACGGTTGGCAGGTTGACCGCGCCGGTGACGGTGATGGTTCCGCTGCTGACCCGGAGGAGGCCGCCCGCCGCGCCGGTGAGCGACGGGCCGTTGAGGCTGTGGGTGCCACCGGAGAAGTGGAGCACCGCGCCGCTGGCGAGGTCGATCGTGCCGGACAGGGTGCTGTCGCCCGACAGGTTGAGCGTGCCCGCATCGATATCGACCGTTCCCGCATTGGTGAAGCTGGTCTGGACGTAGGTGGTGCCTGCGCCGGTCTTGCGATAGGTTCCGAGGTTCTCGAACAGGCCGGTGTTGCTGTTGGCTATAATCTGGCCATACGAGCTGGTCTGGTCGAGGAAGGTGGAGCCTGCGGCGTTGCGCAGCGTATCGGTGCCGGCGAGAGCGCCGCTGTTGAGGTAGATGGTGAAGTTCGAAGAGTCCGTGGTGACGCCGCCCTTGAACTCCAGCAGACGGCCGCCGTCGAGATTGATGCTCCCGCTGCCCAGCGTCACCGCGCCGTTGTGGATCGTCGAGCCGGTCCCGGTCTGGCTCTTGCTGCCTCCGCCGCCATAGCTCGCCGCACCGGTCACGGTCAGAACACCAGCGCCTGATAAGGTGCCGCCAGTCTG
>NZ_JADCUC010000005.1 GCF_016464365.1 Sandaracinobacteroides hominis
GTTCGGCCGCCTCACAGACTGGAGGCGCATCCACACCAGATACGCCCCCTGCGCGCACACCTTCTTCTCAGCCATCTGCATCGCCGCAACCGTCATCTTCCGGATCAGTCAATGAGTCCTGAGCCTAGCATTCTGGAATTACATATCCAGCTCTACCAAACAAATCTTGCAATTATGCAAAGCCATAAAAAAATAGTTAAATGTGAACTATTAAGTAGTTCATTATTTTCTGCCAGTTATAGTGACATTTTTCCGATCAATCCTCATCAAGTTTGGCGACTTTTAACAAGTGCAACACTCGCTATAAAAGCTTGATATCTATCAATGCGAGGTTAACAAGCGGGTATCGGAATGTTGCATCGGTGTTGGAGTTGCATGGGAAATGGAAATTGATTGCGCCGCGAACGCAGGGGGTGTGAAGCGGCTCACGGAAGGTCAGAAGGAATGCCTCCGGCTGGTATATACGCATTTGACATCGAAAGAGATTGCTCGCGTTTTGGGCATATCTCCCCACACGGTTGATCAACGGCTCAAGCAGGCCCTGAAGACGATCGGCGTTCCTAGCCGAACAGAGGCTGCAAAGATGCTGATTGCAACGGAAGGTTCGGGATACCAACGCTTGGTATACCAGACCGACGACCGAGATGCTTCTGAACGCGCCAAACCGCGGGCCGCTGCGGAAGCGTCGCCCTACCAGACGTTGGTATACCAAGCATCGGACATTCCAGAGTTCTCACCAACCAACGACAACATTGATCGTCAGGCATATGCCGGCCCGAATGTGGACTATTCGATCGTGCTGCATGAACAACGAGTTTCGCTGGAACATAATGCGCACGAGGATCAGTCAATATTCGGCTCGGAGGGCTTGACCTTTGGAGGCAATGTGCCGCTGGAGGATAAGAGCGAAGGATCTTTTTGGGGCCGACAGAACAACATGACTGCCAGCAAGCGAATAGGAATAATTCTCGTTCTTACTTTCCTGGCAGCAATGACGTTCACCAGCGTCCTCTCTGGTCTTCAAGCCCTGTCCGCCATGCAACATTGACCCCCTTTGGGTCCAAATGTTGAATGGAATGGAAACAACAATGTCCGACAACAAGATGCGCACTGCACGTCAAATGGCGAACAAGCTCTTTGCTACTGAACAAGCGATCGACGAGGCGTTTCGCAACGCTGCCGAGCTGGCAGCATTCATGCCTGTGGCTCGCCTTGAAACCAATGTCTCGGCCGCTGTCGGCCAAGAGGCGATCGAGCAGGTGGTGGCCACGATGAGCATGCTCAGCAGGGCGCGCCGGCGCGCAATTTCGGTCCATGGTTCTCTCGCTGAGACACAGGAGAAAATTGGTCTCAGGCCGCACAATTTTGGCGGGTTTGTCGACAAGCCGAGCCATGCCGCCATCGTGAAAGCTGTCGAGACAGCACAGCGGGTAGCAGCGTAAGCCGAGCCTGAAGCCGAGGAGAGAGCCAGTGCACATTGATCACATCCTCTACTTTCTGGCTCTCTCCATAGCGCTTCTGACCGCAGCAGTGGCTGGCGGCCGATGGGAGCGATTTATCGCTGCGACAATCCTGATTGCGTCGATCGCGACGCCACTTGTTCAAACAAGCACGTTCGGTGAGGTGGAGTATGGCATCCTGTTGGTGGATATAGCTCTGCTCGCAGCGCTCATCGTGGCCGCCATACGATCAGATAGATACTGGCCGCTGGCTGCCGCATCGTTTCAACTCACCGGAATTGTCGTGCACATCACTCGCCTGGTCGGCGGGCCGGTAGATGCGGAGGCCTACGGCATTGCGGTAGTTATCTGGGCCTACCTCGTTCTGGCAGCGCTCGGCATTGGTTCAGCATTCGAAGTGAGGGTCAAATCGAAATGAGCTCAACCTCATCCCTCATGTGCGTGGATGATAAATCCCCAAAGCCGCTTCATCAGAGCATCGGCCGAACAGTATTGCCGGAAGACATCGGCGTCCTTTCCGGCCTTTTCGGTGCGATGGGCAAAAGCTCAGATCCGATGGACGCGGCCAGAAAGATTCTGGAGCGCGCCGGAAGCCTTGCAGCGGCATTTTCCCTCCATCCCACTCGGCTAAAATTCTATGGAGCCTCGCAAGATCAAATTAACGTATTGCAACTCGTTGCCAACGCAATGACCCTGACCTTGCGGCGATCCTCGGAGGACCGCCCAATTATGCAAAACACGGAAGCTGTCCTGGACTATCTCCATGCAGACATGGCGCACCGACCAACCGAAGTTCTCCGAGTTCTTTTTCTCGGCCCCCACCTGCACCTGGTTCACGATGAGATAATTGCCACCGGAACAGTCGATGGCGTCACGTGCAATACGAGGGAAATCGTGCTCAAGGCCGTCGAGGTGGGCGCTACCGCCATCATAATCTCTCACAATCATCCCTCCGGTGTCCCCACCCCCTCACCGGAAGACGTTCGGTTCACACGCTATATCGCCGACGGCTGCAAGACAGTCGGGGTGCTGGTGTTGGATCACATAGTTATCAGCAGAACGGGCCATTGCAGCCTGCGAGCAGAGGGCTTGATGAACTAGCGGCCGGGTTCTGCACGCAAATTACCGAGACCGATGCAATGTGGCCGCAGGCGGATATGGACGGCAATGCGAAGGTATCTGACATGCACCCCTGAATTGGCGCCATTTTTGAGTAGAGTCCGTTTCCCGAGGAGACGGACGAATGAAGCGAAGCAGGTTTTCAGACGAGCAGATCATCGCGATCGTGAAGGAGCAGGAGGCGGGGATGGCGACCGCCGAGGTCTGCCGACGGCACGGGATCAGTTTGGCTACGTTCTACAAATGGAAGGCCAAGTACGGCGGCCTGGAGGTTTCTGAGGCCAAGCGGCTGCGGTCGCTGGAAGATGAGAACGCCAAGCTGAAGAAGCTGCTTGCGGAGGCGATGCTGGACATCGCGGTGTTGAAAGACATCTCTGCAAAAAATGGTGACGCCCGACGCGAAGCGGAATGCGGTTGCCCATGCCCGGGAGCAGTTCGGGCTGAGCGAGCGGCGGGCGTGCAGTCTGATCGGTGTTGCCAGGCGGGTGGTTCGCTATGAACCGACCCGTCCTGATGATGCGGGCCTGCGCGTCAGGCTGCGCGAGCTGGCCGGCGAACGGCGGCGGTTCGGCTATCGGCGCCTGGGCTATCTATTGGCTCGAGAAGGGCTGGCGCCGAACCACAAGAAGCTGCTGCGGATCTATCGGGAGGAAGGGTTGAAGGTGCGCCGCCGCGGCGGCCGCAAGCGGGCGCTGGGCACCAGAGCGCCGATGACGATGCCGCAGGGGCCGAACCAGCGCTGGAGCCTCGACTTCGTATCTGATGCCTTTGCGTGTGGACGGCGCTTCCGCATCCTGCGCGTGGTCGACGACTTTACGCGGGAATGCTTGGCGCTGGTGGCCGACACGTCGTTGTCAGGTGCCCGGGTCGCGCGGGAGCTGGATGGTGTGCTTGCCGCACGCGGCAAGCCGCTGACGGTGGTCAGCGACAATGGCACCGAGCTCACCTCGACCTCGATCCTGCGCTGGTCACAGGAACGCCAGGTCGAATGGCATTACATCGCGCCGGGCAAGCCGACGCAGAACGCCTTCGTGGAATCGTTCAACGGCCGGCTGCGCGACGAATGCCTCAACGAGACGCTGTTCACATCGCTGGCCCACGCCAGATCGATCCTGGCTGCCTGGAAGCATGACTACAACACGGTCAGGCCGCACTCGAAACTGGGCGGACGCACCCCCGCCGAGATCGCCGGACAACGGGGTTGGGGGCATGCCCCCAACCCCGTTGCCATCACATCAACCATCAGCCACCAAAGCAAAGGACTCTACTTCTGAACGGTACCAATCAGGGGTGCATGTCAGCGTTTTTGCGTCATTTTTGGTTGGTTCTCAGCTGGGCGCGATTTTCGCGGGCTAACCATTCCATAGTGACGTGAATCCACTCTTGGCTGGTTTCGACAGTCATTGCCCGTGTTCCGGACAGGTGGTGCGGTCGGGTGGAAGCTGGAACCAACGGCGCTGGCGTTCCATGCGCGGGGAACTCCGCTGTTCTGGATGGCGCGGGCTACCATCCGCGCGGAAATGGTGAGCTGAGCGAGCGGAGGCGCTGCCCCCGCCCGCCCCGGTTCAGGGCATCAGTGGTCCATGCGGCAGGCGCGGCAGGACATGGCGGGCAAAGAGGTCCGCCTCTGCCGCATGTGGATAGCCGGAGAAGATGAACGCCTGGATCCCCATCGCGCGATAGCGTTCGAGCTTCGCCAGCACCTGATCCGGGTCGCCGACGATTGCCGCACCGCAGCCGGAGCGCGCACGGCCGATGCCGGTCCACAGATGCGCTTCGGCGTAGCCGTCCGCGGCTGCGGTTTCGCGCAGGGCAAGCTGCGCATTCACGCCGGCCGATTTCGAATCCAGCGACTTGGCCTTGATCGCCGCACCCTGCGCTGCATCCAGCTTTGAAAGCAGCCGGTCTGCGGCGGTGCGGGCTTCGGCCTCGGTTTCGCGGACGACGACATGGGCGCGATAGCCGAACTTCAGCGTGCGGCCATATTTCGCGGCGCGGGCCGTCATGTCGGCGATGATGTCCTTCACCACGTCTTCGCGGTCGGGCCACATCAGGAACACGTCGCAGCCGCGCGCGGCAGCATCGCGGGCGTCGGGGGAAAGCCCGCCGAAATAGAGCGGCGGCGCCTTGCCCGACACCATGGAGACTCCGGACGGCTCCACCTTCAGCTTCCAGAACTCGCCGTCATGGTCGAGCGGCTGGCCGTTCAGCAGGGTCTTCAGGATGTGCATGGCCTCCACCGTGCGCCGATAGCGCGGGGCGGATTCCAGCGTTTCGCCGGGGAGGTCGGAGGAGATGATGTTGATGGTCAGCCGGCCGCCCAGGATGCGATCGATGGTGGCGATCTGGCGGGCCAGCTGCGGCGGCCAGCTCTCGCCGATGCGGACCGCCATCAGCAGGCGGATGCGTTTCACCAGCGTGGCGATGGCGGCGGCGAACGCCGTGGTATCGATGCCCAGCGCATAGCCGGACGGCAGCAGGATATTGTCGAACCCCAGGCTGTCGGCCTGCATCACGATATCGCGGCAATGCTCCCAGCTGGATCTGAGCAGCGGGTCGGGAACGCCCAGAAACTCATAGTCGTCGTCGCACAGCGCGGAAAACCAGCTGACTTCGCAGGTGGGATTGGTGGCACTCATGGCAGGTTCTCTCCGATCGATGTTTGCAACACTGCATACCATTGCGAGCGTGTCCAGCGTTGCCGGAATGGGCGGGCCGAATGCCGGGACCGTGTCTGAAAAGCCAGTTGAACGCGCGTGCATCGCTCTGCTTGATGGGGCCGGCTTTCGCCCGGCAATGGAGATGCCCGCATGATCGAGCTGCTGACAGCGCCGACGCCCAATGGCTGGAAAATCACCGTGATGCTGGAGGAGTGCGGCCTCCCGTATCGGGTGAAATGGATCAACATCGGCCGGGGCGAGCAATTCACCCCGGAGTTCCTGGCCGTGAGCCCGAACAACCGCATTCCGGCCATCGTCGACCATGGCCCGGCCGATGGCGGCGAGGCCGTCTCCGTCTTCGAAACCGGCGCCATCCTTGTCTATCTGGCGGAAAAGTCGGGCCAGTTCCTCCCCACCGACGTGCGCCACCGCAAGGCGGTGCTGGAATGGCTGTTCTGGCAGGTCGGCGGGCTGGGGCCGATGCTGGGGCAACACGGGCATTTCAAGCTCTACGCCCCGGACCGCATCGCCTACGCAACCGAGCGCTACCGGACCGAAACGCTCCGCCTCTACGGCGTGCTCGACCGGCAACTGGCGCAAAACGAACATGTCGCAGGCGCCGACTACAGCATCGCCGACATGGCCTGCTTCCCGTGGATCCAGACCTATCGGGCGCAGGAAATCGACCTGCCCGCCTTCCCCCACCTGAAACGCTGGTACGAGCAGGTGAAGCAACGCCCCGGGCTCCGCCGCGGCATGGAAGTCGGCCGCGACCGTATCAACCGCCAGCCGCAGGCAGATGCAGAAACCCGCAAGCTGCTGTTCGGCATAAAGGACGACGTCCAATGATCGCCACCGAAGTCTTCTTCGATCTCTCCTCGCCCTGGACCTGCATCGCCTTCCACAACTTCCGCACATGGGCCGACGCCAACGGCGCGCCGGTAAGCTGGCGCCCGTTCCTGGTCGGCGGTGTGTTCAACGCCGTCAACGACAGCGTCTATGCCGCGCGGCAGAACGCGGACAATCCGAAGATGCGCCTCAGCTTCGTCTGGCTGAAGGAATGGGCGGCGCTTGCCGGCGTGCCGATGCACTTCCCCTCGCCATACCATCCGGTGAAGTCGGTCCACGCCATGCGCTTCTGCTGCGCGCTGGAGCCGGATCAGGCGGCGCTGCTCCGCTTCGCTGAAGCGGCATTCAACGCCTATTTCACCGACGCCCGCAACCTCGACGATCCGACGGTTCTGATCGCAATCGCCAACGAGGCCGGCCTGGACGGCGCAGCCCTCGCCGAACGCGCGCAAACCCCGGAAATCAAGGACCGCCTGCGCGCCAACACGCAGGAGGCGATCGACCGCGGTGCCTTCGGCTCCCCCACCTTCTTCGTCGGCGGCACATATATGTATTTCGGCAACGACCAGCTGCCGCTGGTGCAAAGGCGCATTTCCGCATCGCCATCGTAGAAGTGGAGCGCCTTCTCCTGATTTGAAAGCAAGAGTCGGAGTGCGGCCCATATCGCGTTGGAATAGCTCTGGATCGAAGATGCGGAGGACGAACCCATGATCAGCCAGGACAAGCATTCCGACCGGAAACCGGCGATCCTCGCCGATCCGCGATGGGCGCGCATCGTCGCCCGCGACAAGAGCGCCGACGGCCTCTTCTGGTACACGGTCGATACGACGGGCATCTATTGCCGGCCGTCGTGCCCGTCGCGCGGCTGCAACCCCCGGAACGTCACCATCCACGACACGCTGGAAAGTGCACGCCGCACCGGTTTCCGGCCCTGCAAGCGGTGCAAGCCCGACGGGCCGGCCGCAGAGGTCGCACAGGCCGGGATGGTGACCCGCGCCTGCCGCCTGATCGAGACCAGCGAGACAGTGCCATCGCTCACGGAACTCGCCGATGCGCTCGGGGTCAGCCCCGGCCATTTCCACCGGATCTTCAAGGCCCATACGGGCCTCACGCCCAGGGCCTATGGGGCCGCCTATCGCACCAGGCGCGTCCGCGAGGCACTGGCGGGCGAGACCAGTGTGACCGAGGCGATCTATGATGCCGGCTTCAACTCCAGCGGCCGCTTCTACGAAGCCTCCAACGCCATGCTCGGCATGACCCCCTCGCGCTTTCGCGACGGTGGGGCGAAGGAAGAGATCCGCTTCGCCCTCGGCGAGACGATGCTCGGCACGATCCTCGTCGCGTCGAGCGCCAGAGGTGTCGCCGCCATCCTTCTGGGCGACGATCCCGACGCGCTGGCGCGAGACCTTCAGGACCGTTTTCCGAAGGCGGCGCTGATCGGCGCCGATGCTGCATATGAGGCGGTTGTGGCCAGCGTCGTCGGCTTCGTCGAGGCGCCGCAGATGGGGCTCGATCTGCCGCTCGACGTGCGCGGCACCGCGTTCCAGCAGCGCGTCTGGCAGGCGCTGCGCGATATTCCCGCCGGGCAGACCGTGTCCTACTCCGACGTCGCTGCCCGCATCGGCGCACCCGCCGCCACGCGGGCGGTCGCCGGCGCCTGCGCCGCGAACAGGCTGGCGATCGCGATCCCCTGCCATCGCGTCGTCCGAAACGATGGCGCGATCTCCGGCTATGCCTGGGGCGTCGAGCGCAAGCGCAAGCTCCTCGCCCGGGAGGCGGCGACGTGATCGGGGATCGCGTCGCGGCAAGCGAAGCTGCCTGTCGGCGCCTGCGGCGTCACCAGCTTAGCCTGATGCCGCCCCAGAGCTGGTTGTTGTGGCTGCCGTTGCCGAGCTCGCCCTCATAGCTGGCGAACAGCGAGCAGTTCCGGCTGAGCCTGGCGGCCAGCGACAGACCGATCAGCGCGCTGTCACGCCGCATTTCCGCTCCATAGACGGTGAAGCCGGCGTCCGGCGCCGATGCAAAGGCCGCCGTCATATACCTGCCCGTGTCGCCGAATTCATGTGCCCAGCCCAGCCGCAGGCCAAGGTCGACCGGCACGGATTTGCCGGCATTCAGGCCGATGTCCAGATCGGCGCCCAGCGTCGTACGCGCCGAGGTTGTGGACTGGCCCTCCACTACGAGCGCATATTCGCCGCTGCCGGTTTCGGTGAAGCCGCCCCTGTCCATCGCCACGACGTCCAGCATGCCAAAGGGCGTGATCGAGCTGCGCGCCGAAGCGCCAAGCGCCATCCGGTAGCCGGCATCGATCCGGCCGAGGAACTGGTCGGCCCGGCTGCTGCCCATCGCCGTCCCGTTCGAAAGCCCGGCGCTGGCAACATCGCGGTCCAGCTTGTTGCGGGCACTGGCATAGCCGGCCAGCCCGTCGACCTGCAGCGCGCCCTGCCCATAGGATGCGTAGGCGACGATGCCGAAGGTTTCGGCATCGGTGTCCGAGGTAAAGCCATCGACCGACTGCGAGCCGCTGACATAGCTGCCGGCAACGCCGAGCAGGAATTCCGAGCTCAGGCGATAGTCGAGCCCGAAGGCGGCGCCGCCCAGCGAATGGTCAAGGTCGGCGGCATTGCCGTCGCCATCGACACTGCCCTTGCTGCCGATGCCGGTGATCCAGACGGAGAAGCCGGAACCGGGTTCACCCAGCGCGGCGCGATTGCCGCCCGGATTGCCCCCGCGTGCGACCGACATCTGCTGGCCGACCATGTTCGTGAACAGCTGGCTGGCGCGCAGATTCACCGTGGGCAGAGCGGCATAGGGTTGCCCGCTCAACATCTGCAGCGCTCCGGGCGCCTGTGCAACCTGCAGATTGGCCATGGTCGTCACGATGCCGCCGACATTGCCGCCGGCGGCAAGCGTATCGAGTGCGGCGCCGACCGCCTGCTGGTTGCCGGTCAGTCCGGCCGCGCGGAAGGCGTCCGGAGCCAGCGCCAGCGTCACATAGATGTTGTTGGCGTCCAGCGACACCTGCGGCTTCAGGAAGCCGACGCCGCCTGACACCCGGTCGAAACGCACCTTTCCGCCGGCCTCGGTGCTGATGATCGTATAGCGGGTGTTGGGCACATATCGGCCGGGGTCGGCGATGATCTCCAGCGTTCCCGCGTTGATCGTCACCCGGTGCCCGGCGCCGACCACGCTGATCCGGTCGCTGTTGCCGCTGGCGTCGATTTCCATCCCCAGCGATCCGCTGTTCAGGGTGAAATTGCCGTCGATGACCAGATGCCCGATCGAATTGCCCGGCCGGATGGTGCCGCCATTGTTGGTGATGTCGCCCTTGATATTGCCAACGCCGCTCAGCGTGCCGCCGGCGTTCAGCACGATGTTGCTGGTGAGCGGCCCGTTCACCGCCAAGCCGCCGGCGTTGATGGTGGTGCCGCCGCCGACGCTGCTGGTGCCGGTCAGGTTGAGTTTACCCGATCCGTTCTTGGTCAGCGTGCCGGCGCCGCTCATGCTGCCGGCATAGGTGCCGTCGAAATCCTGATCGAAGATCAGCGCGGCGTTGTTGGCGATCGCGCCTTTCAGGCTGTTGCTGGTGCCTTGCAGGGTGCCTTCGAAAACAGTGACCTCTGCCAGGCCGGCTACCTGCGAACTGTAGTTGCTCGTGCCCGACAGAGTAAGCTTTCCGGCGCCGGTTTTTGTGATGCTGCCCAGGCCCAGGGTGTCGCCGACGCCGGTTATGCTGCCGGCGAACGTGCCGTCGAAATCCTGGTCGAACACGACGCTGCGCGCGTTGGTGTTGAGGGCATTGGTATCGAAGGCGATGCTGCCGTTCAGGTTGCGCGTGTCAGCCTGGACTGTGCCGCTAAAATTGTTGAGGCCCGTGAATTGGGGTTGTGCCTGCAGGTCGAGCACAAGCGTGCCGTTGCCGACGAGCGTGAGCGGGGCGTTCTGCGCTGAGTTCAGCCCGATTGTCCCGCTGAGCACGACGGTCTTGCCCGAATCGATCAGGAACCCGCCGCCGCCCTCCGACAGCAGGATCGGACGGTCGATGTTGAGGTCTTCCGTCGAGTGGATCATGCCGTTGTTCAGCAGCGTCACGCTGGTGCCGAGCGCCCCAAGCTGGAAGTTGGACGATATCTGAAGCACGCCGCGCTCGACAACCGTGCCGCCCGCATAGCTGTTTGTCGCGGTCAGCTGGAGGACACCGTCACCGTCCTTGACCAAGGTGCCATCGCCAAGGATTTCGCCTGCCCAGACCAGCGGATTGCGCGCGACGAACAGGATGTTCCTGCCGGTTATCTGGAGCGAGCGATTGATGGAGAGCCCCGCGACAGCCTCGTCGGTCGTTGAGAGGGTGGCGTTTTCCATCTCGATCGTATCGCCGGGATTTGCCAGGCCAAGATTGAACTCGTTCGTGAAGATCAGCTCGCTATCCTCGATCGAGGTGCCGCCGGTGTAGCTATTGAAGGCCGTCAGCTGCAGGTGACCGCCGCCTTTGACAAAGAGCGTCCCCGAGCCGCTGATTGTCCCGCTCCAGGTGATCCGGCCGTTTCCCGGCGGAAACGCCCCGGCCCAGGGAACAAGGATGGTGCCGAACATCGTCAGCTCGATGTTGCGGTTTGCAGTCTGATCGTTCGGGATGGCGAAGCCAACATGGCCCCTTGTGAGGTGGATGGCCCCTTGGCCCTGATTGAGGCTGGCCTCCGACGCAAACAGCATTGTGCCGTCTTCGACCGATATGTCACCGGAAAAACTGTTGTTTCCCGATAGGGTGATCGTGCCGTAGCCCTGTTGAAAGATCGAGCCGGTGCCCGAAATGTCGCCGGCGATGGTGCCGTCGCTATCCTGCTTGAACACCACCTTCGCGTTATTGTGGATATTGCCCCGGATGCTGCCGGTATTGCCCTCCACCACGCCCTCGTTGATGAAGCTGCCCCCGGAATAGCTGTTGGCCCCCTCCAGCACCAGCGTGCCGCTGCCGAACTTCTCCAGCGACCAGCTGCCGGCATTGGCACCGGTTCCGCCTGAGCCGGTCTGGTCGGCGATGCTGTCGAGGAAACGGTCGATCTGGTTTGCGCCTGTGTTGACAACCAGTTTCCCGTTGCCGGCGAGGAACAGGCCGGCGCCGGCCGCGCCACCCACTGCGCCTGAAATATGGCCGGTTCCGCCAGCGCCGCCGGCCGCGCTGTTCGCCGTGAAATTGAATGCCCCGTTCAAGACAAGCGAGCCGCCACTTTCGACGAAAACCCCGCCGCCAAGACCGGCGCCGCCGCCACCGCCGCCGCCAAACTTTTCGCCGTTGTTGAAGCCCCCCGCACCACCTTTGCCGCCCAGCAGGCCGCCAGCCGCCACGGTCGATCCGCTGCTGCCGCCGCCCCCGCCGCCAAGGCCGCCGACGCCGCCCACCCATTGGCCGGAGCCGCCGCCTCCGCCGCCGAACCCGCCATTGCCCCCATAGTCATTGTCTGCGCCGTCGCCGCCGCCGCTGGCGACCAGACTGGCGTTGCCACCATCGGCCCCGGTTGGGAAATAGCCGCCGCCGCCGCTGGTGAAGGCCCATCCACCTCCTTCGCTGGGCCCGCCATTGCCGCCGCGTGCGACATTGTCCTTCAGGTACACATCGCTGAGGGAAACCTGCGCCGCGCTGCCGATGAAGATCGCGCCGCCAAGCCCAGCCCCGCCGCCGCCGCCCCCGCCGGGCCGGCCGCTGCCGCCGTTGCCGCCCTGCGCGAGGCTGTTCTCGATGGTGAGCGTGTTCACCGCCACATTGCCGGATTGCACGAACAGGCCGCGATATTGGCCGGCGCCCGACAGGGTGTGATAGAGGCCGTTGATCGTCAGGTCCTTTTCCAGGACCGGCAGGTTGCTCTCCAGCGTGATGCTGTTCTGGAAGGTGATGCTGTCGCCATCGCTCGCGTTGTTGATGGCGTTGCGCAGATCCGCGTCGCTGGAGACACTGAAATTCGCCGCGTGCGCGGGGCCTGCCAGCAACACGAACCCCATTGCAAGCGCCATGGCCGGCAGCGGGCGCGACAGCATGGTGCCGCCCGACAGTCCCGAAACCGGCCGCCCTGTCCGCATCCCTGGCCTTGCAACAGCTCGCATCGACAAAATCCTTTGGAGAAAAGGTGGACGCACCCGGACGCGGCCGGCCCATGCACGAGGCCGGCGCATCCGCGATCCAGGTCACGGCAAAGATCGGATTTCAAAGCGTAAATGCCCCAAGTGCATGACCCCCGAATCACTGCAACGCAGAGTTGCAGAATTACAGTCCTGTTTATAGACCAACGGTCGAATTTGTCAATTCGTGGTCCTTATCGCGTCTCAGGGGGCCGTATTCCGCGCTGGCGGCCCGGCGGTTCCGGATGGCAGATGGCCGGGGCAGGGCGCGTTGCGGGCGGCAAGGGGAGTGGATTTTTCCCGCAGACGCTATATATACCGTTCGTTATGGAAACTGATCTGCCAACGGCCGTGCGCGGGCGACCGCGCGAGTTCTGCACGGAAGCAGCGCTGGCCGCTGCGCTGCACGTGTTCTGGAGCAAGGGCTATGAGGGCGCTTCGCTGAGCGACCTGACCGAGGCCATGGGGATCACCCGGCCCAGTCTCTACGCCGCCTTCGGCAACAAGGAAGAGCTGTTTCGCAAGGCGCTCGACCTCTATGAGACCGAGAAGCTGGCCTATGTGGGCGAGGCGCTGGCCGAGCCGTCGGCGCGCGCTGTGGCCGAGCATTTCATGCGCGGCGCGCTGGAGAACCAGACCCGCAAGAGCGAGCCGCACGGTTGCCTGGGCGTGATCAGTTCGGTCGCCTGCGGCGCCGAGGCCGAATCCATCCGCAAGGAAGTACTGGCGCGGGGCGCCAAGGGCCGCGTGAAGCTGGTGGAGCGCATGCAGCGTGCCCGCGACGAAGGCGACCTGCCGGCGCATATCGATCCGGAAGCGATCACCGGATATCTCTATGCCGTGCTGCAGGGCATGGCCGTGCAGGCTGGCGCCGGCGCCTCTCGCGAGGAGCTGGAGCGGCTGGTGGAGACGACCCTGCTGGTCTGGCCGTCGCGCTAGCTTCCGGGGTGCCGGAATCGCGGCGTTAACCGTGCTTGAATAAAAATACCGGGCGGTATAGAAAGCCCTTGACGCAGCGCAGTACGATATTTATACCAATCAGTATGAAATGATCGACGGCACGGAGTCGGCGATCCGAACAGGGGAAGCCGCCATGCTGCAGCCGCCGGAAACATCAGCCTCATAGCCTGACGCGGGATCGCATCTGCGGCCCGCACCCACGCACCGCCCGTCCGCGCCAGCCGCCGCCACCCCTTTCCGGATGGCGCCTGCCGGCCTGCGTGACCCCAACCGAACAACCCGATTTGCGGGGATGGCGGAGCCATGCCTGCACGCCCGAAGCAACCCGTTCCGAAAAGGGGAGCCGTCCCATGGCCTATAGAGATTTCTCGGATGCCGCCGACGCCCGCATGGCCGCCCGCACCGACACCCAGGGCTTCACCGATCTCGAATGGTCGGTCGTGGCCATTGCCCGCCGCGATCCGCTTTCCAGCATCGAGGCCCCCGGCCGTCTCGCCAGCAAGCTCGACGCCCTGCTGGGCCGGCAGCGCACGCCAAGGCTGGCCGACCCCCGGCTGGAGGCGCTGCGCCGCTTTGTCGTCGTCGACCATCACATGGGCAAATATCTGCCCGACCGCGAGATCGCCCATTTCGTCGGCGCCGGCTTCAGCCAGGTGCATGTGCATCTGCTGCGATCCGCCTCCTCCAATATCTGAACGGATTTCCCCATGTATCAACAGCTTAACAAGTTCGAATCGACGGCCGAAGCGGAAGTTCCCGAGCTTCTGCAGCAGCCCGCCCCGCGCTTCTCCCGCCGCGCCAGAGCAGGGCTGATCGCCGCCCTGTTGCTCGCGGCCGCCGGCGCCGGCAGCTGGCTGGCGAGCGGCAGCGAAGCGCAGGCCGATGCCCCGCCGCCGCCGAACGTGACGGTCAGCACGCCGCTGCAGCGCGCCATCACGGAATGGGACGATTACACCGGCCGCTTCGAGGCCAGCCAGGCGGTAGAAATCCGCCCGCGCGTCTCGGGCCAGCTGGTCGCCGTCCACTTCCGCGATGGCGACATCGTGCAGAAGGGGCAGCTGCTGTTCACCATCGACCAGCGGCCGTTCCAGGCGGCGCTGGCAGAGGCCAGCGCCCGGGCAGCCTCCGCGCAGACGCAATTGGCACTGGCGCGCAGCGAATATGCCCGCGCCGCCCGCCTCGTCAGCGACGAAGCGGTGAGCCAGGAGGAAGTGGACACGCTGCGCGCCGCGGCGAAATCTGCCGAGGCGGCCGCGGCCGAGGCCGCCGTCCGCTCGCGGCAACTCGATCTGGATTTCACGCGGATCCGCGCCCCCAACACCGGGCGGATTTCGGATCGCCGCGTCGATACCGGCAATCTGGTGAGCGCAAACGAGTCCCTGCTGACGACCCTGCTGGCGCTCGATCCCATCTATTTCAGCTTCGACGGCTCGGAGGCGCTTTATCTGAAGGGCCTGCGCGAGCGTGACGCCAACGCGTCGCAGCAGGTGGAAATCCGCCTGCAGGACGAGGCCGGCTATAGCTGGCGCGGCAAGGTCGATTTCACCGACAACGCCATCGATCCGCGCAACGGCACGATGCGCGGCCGGGCGGTGATCGCCAATCCGGACTATTTCCTCGCCCCCGGCATGTTCGGCAACATGCGGCTGACGAGCGGCGGCAGCGCCCCGGCCCTGCTGGTGCCCGACGCCGCTGTCCGCACCGATCAGGCGCGCAAGCTGGTGTTCGTGGTGGCGGCAGACGGAACCGTTGCCGCCCGCCCGGTGGAACCCGGCCCGATGGTCGGCGGCCTGCGCAGCATCCGCGCCGGCCTGAAGCCCGACGATCGGGTGGTGATCCAGGGCATGCAGTTCGCCCAGCCCGGGGCCAAGGTGAACGCCCGCGCCGGACGGATCGATCCGCCGGTGCAGGTCGCGGCAGCAGCACCCCCGCAAATTCCCACCGCCTCGCAGGCGACGCTGGCCAACTAGGCCGGACAGGCAACCGAAAGAACCCGCCATGGGCATCAGCCATTTCTTCATCCGCCGGCCGATCTTTGCCGGCGTGATCGCCATCCTCATCACCATTGTCGGCCTTATCGCCTGGTTCGGGCTGCCGGTCGCGCAATATCCCGATGTCGTGCCGCCCACGGTCACGGTTTCGGCCAACTATCCCGGCGCTTCTGCCGAAACGGTTGCCGACACCGTCGCCGCGCCGATCGAGCAGCAGATCAACGGCGTGGACAACATGCTCTACCAGTCGTCGCAGTCGACCGGCGACGGCAAGCTGGCGATCACCGTCACCTTCCGCATCGGCACCGATCTCGATACCGCGCAGGTGCTGGTGCAGAACCGGGTCGCGCTGGCCGAGCCCAGCCTGCCAGAGGAGGTGCGCCGGCAGGGCGTGGTGGTGCGCAAGACCTCGCCCTCGTTCCTGATGGCGGTAAACATCCTCTCGCCCGACAACTCGCTCGATCGCGGCTATGTCTCCAACTATGCGCTGACCCAGCTGAAGGACCGGTTCCAGCGCATCGACGGCGTCGGCGACGTGCAGATGTTCGGCGCGCGCGACTATGCGATGCGGGTGTGGATCGATCCCGGTCGCGCCGCCGCGCTGGGGATGACCGCCGGCGATATCGTGCAGGCGCTGCGCTCGCAGAACGTGCAGGTGGCCGCCGGCACCGTCGGGGCACCGCCGTTCGATCGCGGCGTCGCCCAACAGCTCGCTGTGGAAACGCAGGGGCGCTTCAAGACCGTCGACGAGTTCAGCTCCATCGTGGTGCGCACCGATCCGTCCGGTGCGCTTATCCGGCTGCGCGATGTGGCGCGGGTGGAACTGGGCGCGGAGGATTATGGCGTGAACGGCTATCTGTCGGGCCAGGATTCGCTCATCATGGCCTTCACCCAGCGGCCGGGCAGCAATGCGCTGGCGACGGCGGAGGCGATCAAGGCCGAGTTCGAAACCGCCGCGAAGAGCTTCCCGCAGGGGCTGGAATACAAGATCATCTGGAACCCGACCGAGTTCATCAGCGAATCCATGGCCGCCGTGCAGGATACCCTGCTGGAAGCCGTGGTGCTGGTGGTGCTGGTGATCCTGGTGTTCCTGCAGAGCTGGCGGGCAGCGCTGATCCCGGTGATCGCCATTCCGGTCTCGCTGATCGGCACCTTCGCCATGCTGTCGGCGCTGGGCTATTCGCTGAACAGCCTGTCGATGTTCGGGCTGGTGCTGGCGATCGGAATCGTCGTCGATGACGCCATCGTCGTGGTGGAGAATGTCGAGCGCAACATCGAACAGGGCCTCCCCCCGCGCGAGGCGGCGCACCGCTCGATGGAAGAGGTTTCCGGCGCTCTGGTCGCCATCGTGCTGGTGCTGTGCGCGGTGTTCGTGCCGACCACCTTCCTCACCGGCATTTCGGGCGAATTCTACCGCCAGTTCGCGGTGACGATTGCGACCGCCACGGTGATTTCGCTGATTCTCTCGCTCACCCTGTCGCCCGCGCTCGCCGCCCGCCTGCTGAAGCCGCGCGCCGAACATGCGCCGGAGAGCGGCTGGCGGCGGATGGTGTTCAACGCCGGGGCCGCCTTCAACACGCGCTTCGATCGGCTCTCCGGCTGGTATGGTGGCTTCACCCGCCGCGTCTCCGGCGCGCCGAAGAAGATGCTGGGTTGCTATGCCGCGCTGGTGCTGGCCACCGGCGCGCTGTTCTGGGCGACGCCGACCGGCTTCATCCCGGCGCAGGACCAGGGCTATTCGCTCGCCGTGCTGCAGCTGCCGCCCGGCAGCTCCATCGAAGAGACCGACCGTGTCCTGAAGAAGGCCGTGAAGAAGCTCCTCGCCGTCCCCGGCACCGAAGCGGCGGTGATGTTCTCCGGCTTCGACGGCGCCTCCGGCACGCAGGCCTCGAACACGGCGGCCACCTATGTCACCTTCAAGCCGTTCGACGAACGCACCGGCACAGACCGCAGCTCGACCCATATCGAGAACGACATGCGCGCAGCGCTTGCCGACATGGACGAGGCGATGATCTTCGTGATCCCGCCGCCGGTCATTCAGGGCATCGGCAGCGGCGGTGGCTGGCGGATGATGGTGCAGGACCGCGCCGGCGCCGGCCCGCAGGCGCTGGAACAGGCCGCCGGCGGCCTGATCGGAGCGGCGCATCAGGACAAGGGGCTCGCGAACGTCTTCACGCTGTACAACACCGCCAGCCCGCGCATCTTTGCCGATGTCGACCGCGCCAAGGCCGACATGCTGGGCGTGCCACCGGCGCGCGTGTTCGAGGCGCTGCAGGTCTATCTGGGGTCCGCCTATGTGAACGACTTCAACCTGCTGGGCCGCACCTTCCGGGTGATGGCACAGGCCGACGCGCCATTCCGCGACGACCCGTCCGACATCGCCCAGCTGAAGACGCGTTCCGACTCCGGCGGCATGGTGCCATTGGGCGCGGTCGCGACCTTCGCGGACAAGACCGGCCCCTATCGCGTGACCCGCTACAATCTCTTCCCCGCGGTCGAGATCGATGGCGAAAGCGCGAGCGGGCACAGCTCGGGGCAATCCATCGCCACGATGGAGGCGCTCGCCGAAAAGCTGCCGGCCGGCTTCAGCGGCGAGTGGACCGGCATCGCCTATGAGCAGAAGCAGGCAGGCAATGTGGCGGCGTTCGTGTTCGCCATGTCGGTGCTGTTCGTCTTCCTGGTGCTGGCGGCGCAGTTCGAAAGCCTGGTGCTGCCGCTGGCGATCATCCTGATCGTGCCGATGACGCTGCTGGCGGCGATGCTGGGCGTGAACCTGCGCGGGATGGACAATAATATCCTGACGCAGATCGGCCTCATCGTGCTGGTGGCGCTGGCGGCAAAGAACGCCATCCTGATCGTGGAGTTTGCCAAGCAGGCCGAAGAGCGCGGCGCCACCGCACTGGAGGCAGCGGTGGAAGCCGCGCGCGCCCGTCTTCGCCCGATCCTGATGACCAGCCTCGCCTTCATCCTGGGCGTGCTGCCGATGGCCACCGCCTCCGGACCCGGCTGGGAGTTGCGGCAGGCGCTCGGCACCGCCGTCTTCTTCGGGATGATCGGCGTCACGGCCTTCGGGCTGGTCTTCACCCCCATCTTCTACGTCGCGCTCCGCCAGCTGGGCGGCAAGCGCAAGCCCGGCGCGGCCCAGGCTGCCGCCCTGCCGGCGGAATAAGGAGCTATAGCCATGACCAGAAAGTTGCCGATTGCCCTTGCGATGGCCAGCCTTCTCACGCTCGCCGCCTGCGCCACCGGCCCCGACTACAAGGCGGCGCCGATCGCGCCCGTCGCCGGCGGCCCGTTCATCGCCGCCGACAACGCCGCCTTCACCGCGGCCGAGCCGGCGGGCGAATGGTGGCGGCTCTATAGCGACCCGGTGCTGGACGGGCTGGTGGCAGACGCGCTGGCCCACAACACCGACCTGCGCGTTGCCACGGCGAACCTCGCCCGCGCCCGCGCCCTTCTGAGCGAAAGCAAAAGCGGGCGCCTGCCGCAGACGCAGCTGACCGCCGGCGCCAGCTATGGCCGGGCAGCGGAATCGCAGGTGCCGGCAGGCGCCAGCCGGACCGGCGAAAGTTACGATGTCGGGCTGTCGGTCGCCTATGAAGTCGATCTCTTCGGCCGGGTCAGCCGGTCCATCGAGGCCGCGCAACAGGATGCCGCCGCAGCGCAGGCCGCCCGCGATGCGGTGCGGGTGGCAGTCGCCGCCGAGACCGCCCGCGCCTATGCCGACGCCAGCGCCGCCTATGAGCGGCTGCAGGTGGCGGAACGCAGCGTCGCCCTGATCGACAGGACGCTGACGGTGACCACGAAGCGCTTCGAGGCGGGGCGCGGCACGCGGCTGGACGTCGCCCGCGTCGCCTCCCTGCGCGATGAGCAGCGCGCGCAGCTGCCGTCGATCCGGGCGGAGCGTGATGCAGCGCTGTTCCGCCTCGCCACGCTGACGGGGCGTGCCCCCGCCGACCTGCCAACGGCCGCGTCCGCCCGCGAAACCGTGCTGCGGCTGGATCAGGCGATCCCGGTGGGCGATGGCCGGGCACTGATCGCCCGCCGGCCCGACGTGCGCGAGGCCGAGCGCAGGCTCGCGGCCGCCACCGCGCGGATCGGGGTAGCGACGGCCGATCTTTATCCGAAGATCAGCCTCGGCGGTTCGATCGGCGCCACCGGCCCATCCATCGCCGACCTGTTCAGCGGCGGGCCGTTCCGCTGGCTGCTGGGGCCGCTGATCGACTGGTCGTTCCCCAACCAGCTGGCCGGCCGCGCCCGCATCGCGCAGGCCGAGGCTTCCTCAGCCGCCGCTCTCGCCACTTTTGACGGCGTTGTGCTGAATGCGCTGCAGGAAACCGAAACGGCGCTTTCGGCCTATGCCCATGCGCTCGATCGGCGGGCGGCGCTGAACGATGCGCGCACGCAGGCGGAGATCGCGGCGCGGATCGCCCGCGTCCAGCTGCGCGAAGGAAAGATCGATTCCATCGAACTGCTGGACGCCGAACGCTCGCTCGCCGTGACCGAGGCGGCGCTGGCGCTGTCGGAATCACGGATCGCCACCGCGCAGGTCGATCTTTTCCGCGCGCTCGGTGGCGGCTGGCAGAGCTGAGCGGCGACGGGGAGGGGCCGGAGACGGCGGGTATTTTCCCGGAGTCAGCGCTCCAGCTTGGTCGCCAGCACCACCGAGGTCGTCGTCCGCTCGATGCCCTCCAGCAGGCCGATGTCATCGATCAGCTCGTTCAGCCGCGCGCTGTCACCGGCTTCCAGCATGGCGATCATGTCATATTGACCGCTTATCGCGTGGATCGCCTGCACCTGCCGCAGCTTCGCCAATGCCTGTTCCACCTCCCGGCGATAGCGCGGCAGCGTCTTGATCATCATGTGCGCGCGGATACGGCTGGCGGTGAAGGCAGCGCCCAGCCGCACGGTATAGCCCGCGACGATCCCCTTTTCCTCCAGCCGCGCCAGCCGCGAATAGAGCTGCCCGCGCGAAACCCCCAGCTCCTTGGCCAGCTGCGCAATCGGCTGCCGCGCATCCTCGCGCAGCAGCGCCAGCAATTGCCGGTCCGTTTCGTCGAGGTCGGAGACCGGCATCAGTCGGGGAACTTCTCGTCGGCAAAGATCGCCGTCTCGGGCTGTTTCCCGGCGGTGATCCGGCCCCGATACATGCCCAGGTCGTTGATCGCGAACACCGGCCGGCCATCCGGCCCCATGGCGATCAGCCCGCCGTCGCCGCCGATGGCGCCCACCGATTTGATCGTCGCCTGCGCCGCGTTCGCCAGCGTCTCGCCTTTCCAGGCAACCCGGTCGCAGACCTGCCGGGCGGCGCTTTCGCGGATGAAATACTCGCCCGAACCGGTCGCCGAAACCGCGCACTGCCCATTCTTCGCATAGGTGCCGGCGCCGATGATCGGGGAATCGCCGATCCGGCCCCAACGCTTCCCCGTCATCCCGCCGGTGGAGGTGGAAGCGGCCAGATTGCCCTCGCTGTCGAGCGCCACGGCGCCCACCGTTCCGAACAGGTGGGTCGGGTCGACGGCCGCCGCCTGCTTTCGGCGCCAGGCCAGCAGCTGCTGCCAGCGCGCCTCGGTGCGGAACCAGCTCGGGTCCACCTGCTCCAGCCCCTTCTCCACGGAAAACTGGTCGGCGCCGGCCCCCGCCAGCATCACATGCGGGCTCAGATCCATCACCGCGCGGGCAAGATCGATCGGATGCCGTGTGCGCGTAACCCCGGCGACGGCACCCGCCTTCTGCGTCTTGCCGTCCATGATCGCCGCATCCAGCTCGTTGCGGCCCTCTGCGGTGAACACCGACCCGCGCCCGGCGTTGAACAGCGGATTGTCCTCAAGGATGCGCACCGCCGCCTGCGTCGCGTCCAGCGCAGTTCCGCCCTTGTCCAGCACGGCGCCGCCGGCCCGCAGCGCTTCATCCAGCCCGGCGCGATAGGCGCGCGCCTTTTCCGGCGACATGTCGGCGCGCTCGATCACGCCCGCACCGCCATGCACGGCCAGCGACCAGGCAGGCACCTGCACCACTTCGCCGCCGCGCACCGCATAGCTGTGCACGAAGGCCGGGCGATCGACCTTGCCCTCGGGCAGATGCACCACGGAATTGACGTCGATGCCTGTCACCCGCACCCGCGGCGCATCCAGCGGCGCGCCTTTTCCGACCCGGTCGGCGCGCAGGTCCGATCCCTCCACCAGCCAGGCCCCGCCTCCGGGGGCGGTCGCGTGGATCCGTCCGCTTCCGTCCGGCTCGACCGCCAGCGCCGCGCTTTCGTCTATCCCCAGACCGAACAGCGACGGTGCGGTATCCGGCAGCGTTGCCTGTTCTTTCGCCAGATAGGCCATCAGCCGGCCCAGCCGCCCGCGTTCCTTGAAATGGGTGTCGGTCAACATCCCCCGCAGCAGGGCGATGTGCAGGAAATCGCTCTCGATATTCTGCGACTTGCCGAAAGGATCGGCCATCGCCTGGGCGCTGGTCAGCCCACCGTCGCTGGCGCTGTAGACCTTCTCCCCCAGGATCGCGAGGCCGGCGCTGGTGCCCGCCAGCGGCTTCCCCGCCGCCACATGCGCATCCAGAACCTCCGCAAGCGGCGTACCCTTCCAGAAACGCACATAGCGATGCTGGTCGCCCCCGGCGATGAAGATGCCATCGGCCTTGCGCAGCCGCTCCAGGATCTTCGGGTCGCTGGCCGGCGCCCGGTCGTGAAACACAAAGGTCTCCGCCGACTGGATGCCGCCCAGCCCGGTATAGAATTCCTCGCCGATCTGCCCCCCCTGCGAGGCGCGCAGGATGACGATATGGCCGTTCCCCGCCTTGCCGAAGAACCAGCGCATGGCGTCATGGTCGCGGTCGCCGCCACCCAGCAGCAGCAACCCGCCCGAAACCGGACCGGGCGTCGGCGCGCTGCGCTTGCCTATCATATACTGTTCGACTGGCTTCTGCCGGGGTTCTGCCTGGGCTGCTGCCGGCATCAGCCCCAGCGTCAGGGCAGCTACGAACCACATCAGAACAGCCGGCACACGCAACCCCATCATCCGAACGCTCCCATCAATCTGCTACCCGTATGTTACATACTGGCCGCAGTGAAATACAATATGATTGCCCCGATCATCATATCGATTGAAATATCCGGAGCTTTTCGCTTGAACCGCAGATGAAGCAAAACCGCAACCAACCGGAAAAGAGTGACCGCCCATGATCGCCGAACAACGCCCCTGCACGTCGCTGATGCCCGCAAAGGCAGGTCTGGCAACCGTTCTGGCAGCCCTGATGGCTTCTGCGGCCTGGGCGCAGACGCCCCCGGCTGCCTCCGCAACAGAGCCGGCGGCAGACGCCGCCGACATCATCGTCACCGGCTCGCGCATTCCGCGCGCACTGGTGGAGGGCCCGGCCCCGGTCACCGTCATCAATTCCGAAGCCATCCGCGACAACGGCTATGCCAGCGTGCCCGACATCCTGCGCGCCGTCACCCAGAACACTGGCGAGACGCAGAGCCAGCAGAGCTTCAGCGGCGCCAGCTTCACCCCCGGCGCGCAGCAGGTCGATCTGCGCGGCCTCGGCCCCAATCACACGCTGGTGCTGGTGAACGGCCGCCGCATCGCCGATTTCCCGCTGCCCTTCCAGGGCCGCTCCAACTTCACCGATATCTCCAACATTCCGGTCAGCCTGATCGAAAGCGTCGAAGTGCTCAGCGGCAGCTCGTCCGCCATCTACGGCTCGGATGCCATCGCCGGCGTCATCAACTTCAAGCTGAAGGAAAAGGTCGACGGCACCACCATCGACTATCGCCTGGGCCTCACCGAGCTGGGCGGCGGAACCTCGCACCGCCTCTCGCTCACCAGCGGCTGGTCGGGCGACCGTTTCCACATCGTGGGCGGCATCGAATATCTGAAGCAGCTGCCGATCTGGGGCTATCAGCGCAAGATCCAGGACAGCACCGCAGACAACCCCACCACCGACACGGTGATCGCCCGCCGCACCTTCCTCCGCTACAACCCGGACATCCAGGAATATGTCGATCCGGGCGAAGCGACCTGCAACCGGCTGTCCTTCCTCAATCGCGGCTCCACCTATTATGGCTCGCGCCCCGGCTGGGGTCCGTTCGACGAAGAGCTGGACGATTACGGCCCCGGCCGCTTCTGCGGCAGCGACACCTCGATCGGCTATGGCACCATCATCTCCCGCCGCGAGGGCTTCAACAGCTTTGCGTCTGCCGGCTATGAAATTTCCGACGCCGCGCAGCTGTTTGTCGATGCGCAGTTCGGCATCAGCAACGTCGAGCTGATGCCCGACGTGCTCAGCTGGTCGTTCCAGCCGTTCAGCGGCAGCAGCGATTCCAGCTTCTACAACAGCTATGACGGCGTGCTCGACGATTGGTCGCGCCAGTTCGCGCCCGAGGAATCCGGCGGCTTCTCCAACGTGATGACCCGCAACCGGCAGACCACCTTCAGCATCACCCCCGGCGTGAAGGGCAATTTCGCCGACAAATGGGCCTATGAGGTTTCCTTCAACCACAGCGAATATCGCGCCAAGGTGAAGTTCCCGCAGATCATCGCCGGAAAGGCGAACGCGCTGTTCCTGGGGCAGCAGCAGGGCATCGACGAAGACAGCGGCTACCCGATCTTCAACGCCAATCCCGACCGGCTCTACACCCCGCTGACAGAGGCCGAGTACAACAGCATCGCCGTCTACAGCGTCTATAACCCGGTCAGCTGGACCGACAATTTCTCTGCCACGGTCAACACCACCGAGCTGTTCAACCTGCCAGCCGGGCCGCTGGGCTTTGCCGCCGTCGTCGAAATCGGCAAGCAGGGCTATGCGATCAACCCCGATCCGCTGGCGCTGACCGACTATTATTACGGCCTGAAGGACAGCGACGGTTCCGGCAGCCGCAGCCATTGGGCGATCGGCGGCGAGCTGCGCGCGCCGGTCACCTCCTGGCTCGAACTGTCGGGCGCCGGCCGCTATGACCGCTTCCGCTTTGCCGGCAACAATATCGGCCGCTTCACCTATAACGCCGGCGCCGAAATCCGTCCGATGTCGTCGCTGCTGCTGCGCGCCGCCTATGGCACAGGATTCCGCGCGCCCGATCTCCACTATGTCTTCACCGGGCCGGGCAACACCCACCCGTCGGCGACCGACTATTATCTCTGCCGCAGCGAGGAGCCGGACGAGGATATCGGCGACTGCAGCTATGCCGATGAAGGCATCGTCGCCAACCGCAACGGCAACAGGGACCTGCAGCCGGAAACCAGCCGCTCGCTCAACGCCGGCATCGTCTGGGCGCCGTCCGCGCAGTTCGACGTGTCGGTGGATTATTTCCGCGTGAAGCTCTCGAACCAGGTGCAGGATCTCAGCATCGACCGCCTGCTGCGCACCGAAGCCGACTGCCGGCTGGGCGAAACCACCTCGGGCAACCCGGTCGATGTCAGCTCGCCCACCTGCCAGGATGCGCTGGCGCGGGTGATCCGCTTCCCCTCGGGCGTCAACGAAGGCCTGCTGGACTCTGTCAGGATCAACCCGGTCAACGTCGCCGAAGAGCGCACCAGCGGCATCGACATCGCGGTGCACGGCCGCTTCTCCACCGATTACGGCGATTTCGCCCTGTCACTCGCGCACACGCATGTGCTCGACCACAGCTTCCGCCAGTATCCGGGCGACGCCTCGATCAACAAGCTCGCCTATGACAGCGGTTATTACATCCCGCGCGACAAGACGACCGGCGCCGTCACCTGGTCGCTCGACAAGCTGAAATGGACGCTCAGCGGCACCCGTCTGGGCGAACTCCCCAACTATGACGAGGACGCCTTCATCGATGCCAGCTACCTCTTCAACACCACAATCCAGTACGACATCACCGATCACCTGAGGGCATCGTTCAGCATCAACAACCTGTTCAACGCCAAGCCGGTGAAGGACCCGACCTACGCCAGCTATCCCTATTACGACATCAGCTGGTTCGACAGCGTCGGCCGCAGCTTCTTCCTGCAGCTGACCTACAAGCTCGGAGGCTCCGAGCTCTGAAATGAAAAGGCCGGCCCGACGGCAGTCGGGCCGGCCCTTGCACATTCGGCTCGGGCCTCAGCCCTTCTGGTCGGCCCGTGACGCGCCCTTGCCGTCCAGATTCTTCGCCACGAAATCCCAGTCGATCGCCTTGCGCAGGATCGCCTCGGCATAGGTCGGCCGCGCGTTGCGATAGTCGATGTAATAGGCGTGCTCCCACACATCGAGGATCAGCAGCGGCTGCACCCCATGCGCCACCGGCGTATCGGCGTCGTGATAGGAATTCACCTTCAGCTTGCCGTCCACCAGGTCCAGCGAAGCCCAGCCGCTGCCGAAATGCCCGACGGCCTCGGCCTTCAGTGCATCGACCAGCTTGTCGGTCGAACCAAAGGCCTCGTCGATCAGCTTCTTCAGCTCACCCGTGGGCTCCTTCGTCTCGGGAGACAGGCACAGCCAGTAAAAGCTGTGGTTCCAGATCTGCCCCACCTGGTTGAACAGGCCCTTCGGCCCGCCCTTGGCGGTCAGTTCGATCAGCTCCAGCAGCGACTTGCCCTGAAAATCCGGGTTGGCCGCCACCAGCTCGTTCGCCTTCACCACATAGGCGTTGTGGTGCTTGCCATGGTGAAAATCGAAGGTTTCGGCAGAAATCAGGTCGCCGAAAGCATCCTTGGAATAGGGCAGGGGGGGAAGTTCAAAGGCCATATGGAGAATCCTTTCAGGGTGTCAGGCTCGCGCCGAGGCTACGACACGAGAGAGCCGTCCAGCGCAAGCACTTCCAGCAGTTAACCGCCGCAGGCCGGACAGGTTCCCGCGTCAATCGGGGCATGCCGCTCTTGCAACCTCAACCACAGTGGAGGTCAAGCACCTTTTGCAGCCTCCACCTGCCCACACGCGAACGGCGCCTCGATCAGCTGCGGCGCCAGCGGCTCTGCCGGGTCCAGGATGCGCTTGCATCCCGGCGGCAACTGGAACGACCGTCGTGTCACCAGCGAACCGGGCACGCTCCGCCGCTCCTTCACGCCGGGCGCCGGCACCCAGCTGCGGGCGCTGCGCCTGAGCCCGATCGGATAGACGGTCGCCCCGTCCTTGCGGATATGAATCTTCAGGAAACTCTTCCAGTCCTCGATCCCCTGCGCGCTATAGGTCTCCTGGTTGTGCATCCCCAGCAGCCAGTGGCTGACCGCCAGATAGGCGCCAAACAGGTGCCCGCTGACGGCCGACAGCAGCAGCAACAGCCCCGCCACGATCCCCCACCAGCCCCACAGCGAGGGCGCCCTGGGGTTCAGCCACTGGAACAGCTCGAACGCCAGCAGCGCCATCAGCACATAGAGCAGCCCGTGCACCGCCCCCACCAGCGCCGGCACGGCCTTGCCGCCGCCGGTCCGCGCCCCGCTCGCCCCAAAGCCGGCAAAGCCCCCGATCAGCGCCAGCGCCCACACCACCACGGATGGCGCGCGCAGGATCTCGTGCGTCTGCGCGACGATGTCGGCAAACAGGTGGCTGAACGGACTGTCGCCGGTGAAACGCGAAACCAGCACCTCGCTCAGCAGCCAGACGCCCAGCATCTGCACCACCCCCAGCGTCAGCGAAAAGGCCCGGTTCACCCACGGAAAACCCAGCGCCCCCCAGCGCATCTTCGCCGAATCCGCCCGGTCGGGGAACAGCGCCTTCAGCTCCGATTGCCGCTTGTCCCGCCGCTCGATCTTCTCCGGAACCTGCGTCGTCCCCAGCGTGAACGCCCCGCCGCCGCCACAGACGATATAGTCCCGCTTGGTATCGCGATGGTGCGAATAGAAATGCGAATCCCCGGTCAGGATCAGCGGGATGGAAATCCCGCCACGCGACATGGCGATCTGCATCACCATCCCCAGCTTGCCATACTCCTTCCGGTCGTCCGGGTCGGGCTTCACCTTGTCCAGCCAGACCGGCGTCGGAACCACCAGGATCAGCCGGTCGCCGCGCTTCAGATTCTTCGCCTGCTCGCGGAAATAATCCTGCTGCTGCGGGTCGAAATCATCCTCCAGCGCCAGGTCGACACCCCACAGCCACCAGCCATGCGGCAGCTTGGCGGCGAAATAGCTCCGCCGCTGCCGCGTCTGCCAGGCGCCCATCCAGCGCTGCGCCGGCGCCATCTGGCAAAACAGCCGGATGAAGCTCGTCAGCCCATCATACCAGTCATGGTTGCCCGGAATGGCCAGCACCTCGCGCCCGCCCTCCTGATAATAGCGCGCGCTCTCCAGCGGCCCCACCAGCCGCTCCTGATAGCCTTCGGCCGAGGCCGTCGGATAGATCTGGTCGCCCCCCAGAACCAGGGCCTCGCCATAGGGCAGCACCAGCATCCCCTCGGCCTCGTCGGGGCGGGTCTCCACCCGGCAATCCCTGCCCACCGGTTGCGGCGTCGGCGACCCATCGGCCGCCAGCCGAACGCCATCGCGCCCCACCAGCCACGCCACCGAGGCAGAGGCGTTCCAGCCGTCGCCGCAGTCGGCGACATAGTCCAGCCACACCTCGTCCAGCCCGGCCAGATTGTCATAGCTCGCACCCGCGGGCTCCAGCGCCGCCATCAGCTCGCGCCGCCCCGTCATCGAGCCGACAATCGTCGAGGCGATGGTCTGCCCCGCCGTTGCCGTCAGCTGCCGCACGTCGAACCAGCTCACCTGCTTGTGCAGCGCCAGCGTCACCTTGCGTGCCGGCATCCCCTCGATCTTCGCCGCGCCTTCCGTCTCTGCCGCCATCCGCCACGCCCCCACAGCCAATCCCTGCCCACCACTTGTGCCACAAGCCTCGCGTGGATGAAAACGCCGCCGGCCATTCGATTGGCTTCGCGCAGCGAACTCCCCAGCTTCGCCCGGGGGAACGGGGGTCCGCATGGACGAAGGCGACAGCTTCTACCGAACCGACGCGCGCCTTCTCGGGCGGCTCCTCCCGCTGTTCCCGCAGGTCGGCCACGGCCCGCACGAATGCTTCGGCCGCCACATCAACCACGCCACGCTGCACCGGATGGTAAAGCGAAAGCCTGCTGCTCGACCTTTAGGCCTTCCTCGCCGCGATCCAGTCGTCCACCCGCCGCTCCAGAATTGACAGCGGCTGCGATCCCGAGGCGATCAGCAGGTCGTGGAAGCCCTTGATGTCGAACTTCGGCCCCAGCTCGCGCTCGGCCCTGGCGCGCAGGTCCTCGATCTTCAGCATTCCGATCTTGTAGCCCGTCGCCTGCCCCGGCAGCGTGATATAGCGCCGCACTTCCGAACGCGCCTTGTCGGTCGGCTGCTGGCCGGTCTCGATCATGTAGGCAATCGCCTGATCCTCGCTCCAGCCCTTGGCGTGGATGCCGGTATCCACGACCAGCCGCGCCGCCCGGAACAGCTCTGCGTCCAGCCGGAAGAAGTCGGCGGCAATGTCCGGATAGGCGCCCATCTCCTTGCAAAGCGCCTCGGCATACAGCGCCCAGCCTTCGCTGAAGGCGACATAGCCATAGGATTTGCGGAACTTCGGCCCGCCGGATTGCCGCACCTGGATGTCGCCCTGCGTCACATGCCCCGGCATCGCCTCGTGGCACATCAGGGTATACATGGCGGCGGGATCGTCGGTGACTCCGGCCAGATGCACCCAGGTCCGGCCGGGGCGGGTGCCGTCGGGGCTGGGGGGGGCCGCATGCGCGGCGCCACCCGGCACTTCGCTGAACGAAGGCTCGCGGATCACTTCCATCTTGTAGGCCGGAAGCGCGCCGAACCAGTTCGGCAGCAAGGTCCGGGTCTTCGCAATGAAATCGTTCGAAGCCTTCAGATATTCGGCCCGGTTCACATCGTTCCACGGCACCGGCGGGAACTGCTTCTCGCGCGCGGCATAATAGGCCTGCCGGTCCTTCAGCCCCGCCTGCCGGGCCAGCGCATCCTGCTCCGCCTCGATCCGCGAAACTTCCTTCAGGCCGATGGCATGGATCTGTTCGGCGGTAAGATCCGTGGTCGTGTTCAGCTTCAGCGCAGCCGCATAATAATCCAGCCCGTTCGGCAGGGTAACGGCCCCGGCCTTGCCCACCGGCGCCGTGGCGCGCTCGGACTCCGCCCAGGCGATCACCCGCTCATAGGCCGGCCTGATCGACAGCAGCGAGGTGCGGACATCGGCCAGCAAGGCATCCGCCTCGGCCTGCGTCACCTTCCCCGAGGCCACCAGCTTTGCAGCCTTTGCCTGCGCATCGGCCCACAGCGCCGATGGCTTGCCTTCGCTGAAGGGAGCGCCGCCAATGATGTCGCGGCTGCCGGCAATTATCCGCTCGATCTGGAACTTCGGCGTATGAACCCCCATCGTGCCGGATTCGCGCATTTGCGCCAGGGCGATATCCAGCACTCCGGGAATGGCACGCAGCCGGGCGGCATAGGTTTTGAGGTCGGTCGCATCGGCCACCGAATGCGTGTTGATCAGGAAATCCGGCAGTTGCGCATGCACGGAATAGAGCGTCGAATAGAAGGGCGGCCGATAGCGGCGGAACTTGTAGGCAAGCTCGGCGCGATCCAGCTCCAGCGCCCAGATATCGTAGTTCACTTGGCCCTCGGCCGACAGCTTCGCGCGGTCGAACTGCGCCTTCATCCGCGCCACGCTGCCGCGCCGCCACTCCAGCATCTTCAGCGCGCCGGCATCGCTGTTGTCGTCAAAGCGGTCGGCGCCTTCCTTCATCCCCAGCCGCGTCGCCAGCTGCGGGCGCATCGTCAGCTCCTGGGCAAACTCCGCATCCAGAAAGGCCGTCAGCCGTGCGTCCTCGGTGACGGCAGCAGCGGTGGCGTCAGGCGCGGCAAAGGCCGGCACCCCCAGCGGCGACATCGTGGCAAGGGCAGCAGCAAAACCGATACGGAAAACAGGAGTCATCGGGCAAACCTCTGGTTGTTTCCCCCAGCCTTAAGGCCGCCGGAAACAAATGCCAGCCTCGTCAATACGTCCACTGCACCCGCGTCAGCAAAGAGCTCGTCTGCCCCGTCTCGCCAAAACGGTCCAGCCACACATGCCCGGCCAGCAGCCCGAACTTCCAGTGGTTGGTCGCCCACCAGTTCACGCCCGCCTCGACCCGCTCGAACCGCCCGCCGTTGATGGAGCCGCCGTTCAGCTCCACATGCGCATAGCGCGCCACCAGCTCGGGTGCGCCCCAGCGCTGCAGCGGCACGATGCGGTTCGCCACACCCTTGGTCTTGTCATAGCTGCGCGCCTCGCCCGAAATCACCCAGCTCCCCAGCACATACCAGCCGTGGAAGGTCGGGTTGCCGACGTCGGGCGCATCCACACGCGCGCTGATATGCTCGGCCATCAGCGTGAACGGCCCTTGCGAATACAGCATCTCGAAGCCGACGTGCCGTGTATCGCTCGCCGGAAAATCGCCGGTATCGACATAGTTCCCGGCGGCATTGATCCCGGGCTTCCCCTTGTAGCGCATCTCCCCGTTGATCACCGAAGAGCGGACCGCCACGCCCAGATGCAGGTATCGGTGCCGCTCCGGCTGGTCGATCGCCAGCCCGGTAAAGCGCGCCGACACCGCCTCATGCCCCTTGCCCTCGCCCCATTCGTCCTTGAACAGCCCATATGTCAGCAGCATCCGGTTTTCCGGGCCAAGCAGGTGCATCACCTTCACGCCTGTATTCACCGGCGAGATGAAGGGAGACATCATCCGCTCGCTCTGCGGCATGATCGACATGCTGGCGACCGCCTCATAGCCGAAATCCTCGCGCATCTGCCCCATCGAGATTTTCGTTCGCCAGGCCGGTATCGCAAAAGAGACATTGAACTCGTTGATCGAAAAATCATCTTCCTCGGCCGCGTCAAAGCCATTGTAGTCGATCTTCATGCTGTAGCTCAGCAAGCGGTGCAGCCCCACTTCGCCGCTCAGCTGCAGCCGGGCGCTGCGAATCTCCAGCTTGTCGGCCTGATCGCCCAGCTGTTCCCGGCTGATCTCGTCCTGATCCATCACCGTGCCGTCGAAGATCAGCTCCACACCGGGCTTTGCCGTCGCCACAGAAGTCTGGATGCGTGGAATGAACAGCTTCCCCGCCCGGATGTCGGGGATGGCATAATCGGGCAGCTTCGGCGCCGGCTCGTCTGCGGGGATCGTCAGCTTCGGCGCAATCGGCAACTTCCACGACTCTGCCGCAGCCGGGCTCGCGCCTGCCAGCACCATTGCAAGAAACGCCCGCCTCATGCGCCGCTTTTCCCAAGCCTTTGCCGCTGCGGCAAGTTTGAAGTGGAACTGCACGGCCGCCGGTGCAATCCTCGCCCCCATGAAAGTCGCAGTCTATTCCACCAAGCCCTACGACCAGCGCTTTCTGGACGCCGCCAATTCCGCCCACCGGCACAGCCTGCATTTCCTCGAACCGCGCCTCGATCGCCACACCGCTCCGCTTGCCGCCGGCTATCAGGCGGTTTGCGTCTTCGTGAACGACCTGCTCGATGCTCCCACCCTGGAGGCACTGGCGCAGGGCGGCACCCGCATCGTCGCGCTCCGCTGCGCCGGTTTCAACAATGTCGATCTCGCAGTCGCCGAACGGCTTGGCATCGCCGTCGTCCGTGTCCCCGCCTATTCCCCGCACGCCGTCGCCGAGTTCAGCATCGGCCTGCTTCTGGCACTCGATCGCCGCATTCCCCGCGCCTGGGCCCGCGTCCGCGAAAACAATTTCGCGCTGGAAGGGCTGATCGGCCGCAACCTCCACGGCCGCACCGTCGGCGTCGTCGGCACCGGCAGGATCGGGGCGTTGGTCGCCCGCTCGCTCTGCGCCGGCTTCGGCTGCAACGTGCTTGCCAGCGACATCGCCGAAGACGAAGAGCTGAAGCAACTGGGCGTCCGCTACGTTCCGCTCGCCGACCTCATCGGCGCCAGCGAGATCATAACCCTCCACTGCCCGCTCACGCCCGAAACCCACCACCTCATCAACCGCGACAGCCTCGCCAACGCCCGCGACGGCCTGATCCTCGTCAACACCAGCCGCGGCGCGCTGACAGACACGCGCGCCCTCATAGCCGGCCTGAAGTCCCGCAAGCTCGGCGGCGTGGCGCTCGACGTCTACGAACAGGAGGCCGACCTCTTCTTCGAGGATCTCTCCAGCGAGATCATCGAGGACGATGATTTCCAGCGCCTCCTCACCTTCCCCAACGTCCTCATCACCGGCCATCAGGCCTTCCTCACCGAAGAAGCCCTCACCAGCATCGCCGAAACCACCCTGCAAAGCCTGACAGACGCCGAAGCCGGCAAACCCCTGACAAACGCCGTCATCGCGGAGGCAGTCCTCCGGCCGCGCAGCTAAACCGAACGCCTTCCCTCTGGGTTCACGTCCTAGAAAACCCGCGTCCCCACCACGAGCCCCTTGGTGCCGCCGCGCGGCCGCTCAAACCGCATCCCGGGCCAGCGCTTTGCCCAGCGCGCCACCACCACCCGCTCGCCCGGCCGCGCCGCATCGTCCAGCAGCACCTGGCCGCCCACCGCCAGCCGCTCGAACAGGCACTCCGCTGCACCGCGCACGAAGGGATGCTCGGTCCATGGCGGCCCATCGACGATCAGCAACTCGATCCTCTCCGGCAGCGCCCCCAGACGATACCAGCGCCCCGGCCAGTTCAGCGGCGGCTCGCCCAGCGGGGCAGGGCGCAGATCGGCGGAAATCCCGTGCCCCTCCAGCCAGCCCTGGGTCGCTTCCACAAAGCCCGCATGCTGGTCGAAACTTGTCAGCAGCCCGCCACCGTTCAGCGCCAGCGCCCGCCCCGCCACCAGCGAGCTCGCGCCGCAGCCCAGCTCCACCACATGCCGGGGCCGCAACGCCTCGATGGCATCGACGATGGCATGCAGCAGAAAGCAATCCGCCTTCCAGCTCCCCAGGTTCGGCAGCGCATCCTCAGCCAGCTGCAGCCGCGCCAGCAACCGCGCCTTGTCGGCCTTCCGCCCGCCCGACAGCGAGCGCAACAGCCACGGCCACTGGATCAGCGCCCAGCCCCACACCTTGGCGCGGTCGGCAAGCTGCGCGGCATCTCCCATATCGGCAAGAGGCAGGAACCCGGTCGCTTCGCGTGACGTCATCAGGCCCCCATGCAGGAACTACATACCCCGCAACAGCTTAACGCGCCGACATCGACCAGTGCAATCCTGGCCGGCGCAATCCCGGCCGGCGCATCAATAGCCCAGCTCGTCCGCCGATATGCCCAGTTCCCCCAGCAACGCGTCATGCGCGGCTCCGCAAGCCGCCCACAACTCCGGCTTCCCCAGATCGTCCGGCGCAATCGCTTCCGGCCACCAGCGCTCCACCAGCCGCTCCAGCCGATCGATCTTCGCCGCGTCCAGCAGGAACCGCGCGTCCACCGCCGCCAGCGCCGCATCGCTCAACGGCACCCGCAGCCGCAGACAGGCCGGCCCGCCGCCGTTCTTCATGCTCTCGCGCAGGTCCAGCACATGCAGGTGGCGGATCGGATTGTCCGGGTCCTGCTGCACCCGCTGCAACCAGCGCCACACGCTCGGAGTCTCCTCGGCCTCCTTCGGCAGGATCAGCGCCATGCCATCCCCGACCGTCACCAGCGCCGCATTGAACACATAGGAGGAAATCGCATCCGCCAACGGCACGTCGGCCGAAGGCGCCTCCACCAGCACCAGCCCCGGCACCCGCGCCCGCAGCTGCTCCAGCGCCCCGGCCCGGTCCTCGAACGCCTCCTCATGCGCAAACAGCACCAGCCCGTTGGAAACCGCCACCACATCATTGTGGAAGGCGCCCGCCTGGATGGCCCGGTCCGCCTGCTGCACGAAGGCCGCCCGCATCACCCCATGGCTGCGCGCCACCGCCTGCGAGGCCCGCACATGCTGCCGCGCCGGAAACGCCCCGCCCATCTTCGCGCCAAAGACAAACGCCTCCACGCCGGGGGCGTCAGGCGCTTCGGCAAAGCGCATATGGTTCGCCGCGCCCTCGTCGCCAAACCCGGGCGCCACCGGCCAGTGCACGGCGAAATGTTCGGGATCCGCAAAGGCCAGCTGCAGCTGCGCCATGGTCTCGGGCCATTCCTGCGACCGGTGCGGCATCGAAACCAGATTGGCGACGGTGAAATGCGTCTTGCCATCGGCGCAATCCGCCGCCGGGCTGACGGTCGCCGCATTCGCCACCCACATGCTGCTCGCGGAGACGGCCGCCGCCAGCAGTTCCGGGTCCTCCCGCCAGCAGGCCGCCAGCACCGCCGCATCGTCGCCCTCAAATCCAAACCCGCGCAGCCAGCGCGCATTCGGCCGCCGCTGCGGCAGCAGCAACCCCTGCGGCACGCCCAAGGATACCAGCAGCCGCATCTTTGCCAGGCCCTGCAGGGCGGCCTTGCGCGGCGCACTGACGCCGCCGGCATTCTTCGTCGCCGCCAGATTGCCCAGGCTCAGCCCGGCATAATTGTGGCTCGGTCCAACCAGCCCATCGAGATTCAGCTCAGGCATCGGCGATCCCCACAGGCGTCGCGATGAAGGGCGCCTCCGCCTCCACGCTGGCAACAGGCCAGGCGCAATAATCCGCCGCATAATAGGCGCTCGGCCGGTGGTTCCCCGAAAGCCCGATGCCCCCGAACGGCGCATTCGAAGCCGCCCCATTGGTAGGCCGGTTCCAATTCACCACGCCCGCCCGGCTCCCGGCCCAGAACCGCTCATAAAGCGCCCGGTCACCGCCCAGCAACGCCGCAGACAGCCCAAAGCGCGTATCGTTCGCCGCCGCGATCGCCGCGTCGAAATCCTTGACCCGCACAATCTGCAGAAACGGCCCGAACAGCTCGGTATCGGGCACGTCCACGCCGGTCACATCGACAATCCCCGGCGTCAGGAACGGCAGCCCTTCCCGCAGCCGCAGCAGGGGCCGGATGGTCTTCCCGCCGATCGCCTGCGAAGCCGTCAGCAACCCGTCTGCCGCCCGATCCGAAATCACGCAGCCCATGAACGGCTGCGGTTCGGCAAAGGGCTCGTCGATCCGCAGCCGATCCGCCAGCGCCACCACAGCGTCCAGCAGCGCGGCGTGCTGGCCATCCTCCACGATCAGCCGCCGCGCGCAGGTGCATCGCTGCCCGGCCGACAGAAAGGCAGACTGCGCCACGATCAGTGCCACCGCCTCCACATCGGCCGCGTCCCACACCAGCAGCGGATTGTTTCCGCCCATCTCCAGCGCCAGAATCCGCCCCGGCGTCTCCGCATATTGCCGCGCCAGCGCCGCCCCGGTGGGAGCCGAGCCCGTAAACAACAGCCCGTCCACATCCGCACCAGCCAGGGCCCGCCCGGTCGCCGCAAAGCCCTGCACCACTTCCAGCACGCCGTCCGGCAACCCGGCCTTCGCCCAAAGCCCGGCCATGAAGGCCCCCACCGCGGGCGTCTGCTCGCTCGGCTTGAACACGATTGCATTGCCGGCAATCAGCGCCGGCACGATATGCCCGTTGGGCAGATGCGCCGGGAAATTATACGGCCCCAACACCGCCAGCACCCCATGCGGCTTGTGCCGCAAAGCCTGCGTCGCCCCCTTTGGATCGGACTTGAAAACCGCCTCCCGGCTGCCGGTCCGCTCGGCATGCGCCTGGATCGAAATCTCCACCTTGGCGGCCACACTCCCCACCTCGGTCTTCGCCTCCCAGAAAGGCTTCCCCGTCTCCTCGGCGATCAGCCGCGCAAAGGCCTCCGCCTCCGCCTCCACCACCGCCCTGAACGCCCGCACCACCTGCAAACGGTCATCCAGCGAAGCCGCACCCCAGCCCCGCTGGGCCATCCGCGCCCGCGCCACGGCTGCCGCCACTTCGGCCTCCGTGGCAACCGCCCCCTGCCACAGCAGCGACCCGTCATAGGGCCGCCGGCTCTCCAGCCTGTCAGAAGTCGGCATGCAGCACCTCATCTCCAACTGCGAACGGCGAACCCGCCGTCAGCCGCAACACCCCGTCCTCGACGCCGGCCGCCAGGGCCGCCGCGCGAAAATCCTTCAGCAGGCCGCCGGCAATCAGCCGCTCGCCGCCCACGGCCCCATCGGATACCCGCGCCGAAACCGCCTCCCGCACCGTCTTCACATCGGCCACCCGCACATCCAGCGTCGGCCCGCCGTCAAAGATGTCGACATAGCCGTTGAAGCCGAAGCCTTCCCTTTCCAGCATCTTCTGCGCCGCCACCCCCGCCTCGTGCGGCTGGCCCAGGGTCTCCTGCGCCTCGGGCGGCAACAGCGCGACGTAGACCGGATATTTCGGCATCAGGTCGGCGATGAACTGGTTGCCGTGCACGGAATTGAAGGCATCCGCTTCGTGGAAGCCCATGCCGAAGAACTTGCCGGCAATCCCGTCCCAGAAGGGCGAGCTGCCATCCGCCCGGATCCGCCCGCGCAGCTCTGACAGCACCCGGTCGCCGAAGCGCGGCCGATGCAGCCCCAGGAACAGGTAACGGCTCCGCGCCAGCAACCGCCCCAGCCCGCCGGTGCGCAGCTCGGGATGCAGGAACAGCCCGCCCACCTCGCTCGCCCCTTCGAAATCATTCACCAGGTGCAGCACGCCGGTCCGAAACGTCCGCCCCAATTCCTGCGATTGCATCGAAAGCGTCGTCAGCTTGTAGGAATAGAAGGGCCAGCGCACCCCCACCCGCGAAAAAAGGCTGGCAGTCCCGCCGATCCGCCCGCTGGGCCGGTGCTCCAGCACCAGCATATATTTCTCGTCCTCCGGCTCCTGCAGCACCGCCGCATAGCTCCGCTCCGACCAGCACAGCCGCTCCTCCAGCGCCCCCCGGTCGTTGGGCAGGTTGGTGAATCCGCCCCCCGTCATCCCGGCAAGCTCCACCAACCCGTCGAGGTCGCCCATCCCCGCCGGCCGCACCCACCATTCCGAAAGCTTCACATCTGCCATGCAGGCAGCTTGCCCGAACGGTCGACGCCGGGGTAACCGAAGTCTGCTGGCAAAACCGCAGATCCTGCGGCGTGGAGGGCAGAAAACAGCATGGACCGCATCGACCGGAAAATTCTCGTGCAACTCCAGCAGGATGGCCGAATCACCAACGCCGCGCTGGCAGAGGCGGTCAGCCTCTCCCCCTCCGCCTGCCTGGCCCGTGTCCGCCGCCTGGAGGCAGACGGCATCATCCGCGGCTACCGGGCCGACATCGCCATCGAAAAGCTCCGCACCAGCCTCCTCATCTATGGTGAAGTCACGCTGAAGCGCCACCTGCCGGAGGATTTCCGCGCCATCGAAGCCCTCTTCGCCGAAGACCCGCGCGTGCTGGAAGCCGCTGAAATCTCGGGAAAAAGCGACTATATGGTGAAACTTCTCGTCACCGACATGGCCGAATGGCGCGATCTCACCGCGCAATGGACCTCAGGCCCCTGGCAGATCGAACGCGTCACCAGCTCTGTCGCCATGCACCACTCCAAGCTCTTCAACGGCTTCCCGCTGTAACAGAAATCCGCCATGCTGCAGGTGCACAACAGCAACGGAAGGGGCATCCGATGGCGACCGCAACGCAACGGCCGGTAAATCTCGCGCTTCAGGGCGGCGGCGCGCATGGCGCCTTCACCTGGGGCGTCCTCGATCGCCTGCTCGAAGTCGCCGATCTCGATTTCACCGCCATTTCCGGCACATCGGCCGGCGCCATGAACGCCATCGTCATGGCCGAAGGCCTGCTGGAAGGCGGGCGGGACCGGGCCCGCCAGCAGCTGGAGCAGTTCTGGCTCGGCATCGCCGACGCCGCAGACCGCGCCCAGCCGTTCCGCGCGCTCCCCTGGTACAAGTTCGTCGAGCCCTATGTGTTCGAGGCTTCGATGGCCTATACGCGGATGTTCAGCCCCTATGATTTCTCGACGTCCGACTACAACCCGCTCCGGCAGGCCCTCACCGACCTCATCGATTTCGACAAGGTCCGCCGCCAGCGCCAGATCAAGCTCTTCATCAACACCACCCATGTGGCGACCGGCGGCCTCAGATGCTGGCGCGAACATGAACTGACGGTGGAAATGGTGCTGGCGTCGGCCTGCCTTCCCAGCCTGTTCCAGACGCCGATGATCGACGGCGAAGGCTATTGGGACGGCGGCTACATCGCCAACCCGGCGCTGGAACCGATGCTGCGCGCCACCAGAACCGACGACATCCTGATCGTCCAGCTGAACCCGATCGTCCGCCACGAAATCCCCCGCAAGGCAAACGAGATCATCGACCGCCTCAGCGAAATCAGCTTCAACGCCAGCCTCATCACCGAGCTGCGCTTCATCGCCGAACGCAACCGGCTGATAGACACAGGCGACCTTTCGCCGGAAAAATTCCGCAAGACCCACCTGCACATGATCCACGGCGATCAGACACTGGGCGCCATGCCGGCCTCCACCAAGCTCGTCGCAGACCGCGGCTTCCTCCTCCAGCTCCGCGACATGGGCCGCGAAGCCGCCAGCCAATGGCTGGAAGACCATAGCGACAAGCTCGGCAAACGCAGCAGCTTCAACTATCGCCGCATGGTCAACCAGCTGACCCAGGAAAGCGAAGAAACCCCGGACCCGTCAGAGCTGCTGAAAAAGGACTGAGCCAGCTTCTCGGGGGCACCCAGTTACAACAATCCACGTCGCCCCGGACTTGATCCGGGGCCCATCGACAGTCGAAGCAAAACCTGAATTGCAGAAACCGAACTATAGCTTCGCCAACCGCCCAGCCAATTCCCGCAACGCCGCACGACGCCGCTCCATGATCTTTCTCGCCAACGCTATTTGTGCCTCCACAGTACTATCTTCAGATGTCCCGTTCATCGCGCACCCGGCGCCAACAATAGTGTCGATGGGGAAACCTCATCCCTTGGAAACGTCGCCCGTCGCAACGCCATGTCTGCAATCGTATCCCAGATTTCCTTCGGCCCGCTCCGCGCGCCCTCGTCAGCCAGCGTACCCGCACTTCCAGCGGCACAGGCGCGCGCAAGATCACCAAAAGTGACAAGCCCGCGCCCGAACGACAGCGGCGCAAGCCGGAATAGAGCGAAACCGCCAACAAGTCCGCAAAGGCCAATCCACCAGTTTGAAGCAATAGCGCCAGCCAGCAGTGAAAGCGCCATTATGGCCAACCCGGTGCAGCCAACAACTCCCACGACTACCGGTGGTTTCCTTAGTCCGGCCTGTGCAATCTCCGAACAAAGTCCACGAACCGGCACATGGCTGAAAACGTTCAATGGCGTCTGCGGGCCAATGCGAACATCGGCTGCATGATGGCCCAATGCCGACCGCAGCCGAGTAAAACTCATCATCGTCGCACATGTTCTACCGTCCGCCCAAGTATCGGGGGCGCTGGCAACCACAAGCGCATGCACATCACCAAGCGTGGAGCAGCTTTCCCAGCCCGCTGGAATCTTCAGGCCGAACGCAGCCTCGATCTCGACGATAAAATCGCTCGCATCGTCGCCGTCGTCGAACAAGGCGTCCGATCTGGCGCACGCTTCTTCAGAGTTACGAAACCACATGACCTAGAGGTTCCGCCGGAACATCTCTGTAGTCAAGGCACTCAACCCTACCGCCGCTTCGACTTGAACACCCCAGGCACCGCAGGCCGCTGCACCACCGCCTTCACCGGCACGGGTTCCACCGCCTCCGCACTCCGCAAGGCCGCCTGCGCCAACCCCCGCGCCAGCGCCACCGCGCCTGCCAGCCGCGCCGCGCCATTGCCGAAGTCCCGCGCCAGAAACAGCTTCTGGTCCGGCCGCAGCTTCGCCGCCCCCTTCAGCCGGTTGATCCATTCCACCAACCCCACCGGATTCGGGAACGTGTCGTTCACAAAGGTCACCAGCGCCCCCTTGGGCCCCACTTCGATCTTCTGCACATGCGCGCGCTTGGCTGCGTTGCGCGCCTCGACGATCTTCAGCAGGTTTGCCGCAGGCTCGGGCAACGGCCCGAAGCGGTCGATCATCTCCGCCGCCAGGCTCTCGATCCCGGCCTTGTCTGAAAGGTCCGCCGCCCGCCGATACAGCGCCATCCTGAGCGCCAGATCCGGCACATATTCCTCCGGGATCATCACCGGCGCATCCACCGAAATCGTCGGCGAGGTCGGATCTTCCGGCGCCTTCAGCCCGCGCGCCTCGGCCTTGGCGGCCAGAATCGCATCCTCCAGCATCGACTGATAGAGTTCGAAACCCACCTCGCGGATATGCCCGGATTGCTCATCGCCCAGCAGGTTCCCGGCCCCGCGCTGGTCCAGATCGTGCGAAGCCAGCTCAAACCCTGCCCCCAGCGAATCCAGGCTCGCCAGCACATGCAGCCGCTTCTCCGCCGCCGCCGTCAACGTCCCGTCGGCGCTCGTCGTCAGCAGCGCATAGGCGCGCCGCTTCGCCCGCCCCACACGCCCCCGCAGCTGATACAGCTGCGCCAGCCCGAACATGTCGGCCCGGTGCACCACCAAAGTATTGGCGTTCGGAATATCCAGCCCGCTCTCGATGATCGTCGTCGCCAGCAGCACGTCGAAGCGCTGCTCGGTGAAGGCCATCATCCGTTCCTCGATCTCGCCGGCCGCCATCTGCCCATGTGCGGTCACGCTGCGCACCTCCGGCACCTGCTCGCGCAGATACTGCTCGATATCGGGGATGTCGGTGATGCGCGGCACCACGATAAAGCTCTGCCCGCCGCGATGATGCTCGCGCAACAGCGCTTCGCGCACCACCACCGGATCGAACGGCGAAACGGTGGTGCGAACTGCAAGCCGGTCCACCGGCGGCGTCGCAATGACCGACAGCTCGCGAATGCCCGACAAAGCCATCTGCAACGTCCGCGGGATAGGCGTAGCCGTCAGCGTCAGCACATGCACATCAGCTCTCAGAGCCTTCAGCCGCTCCTTGTGCGTCACGCCGAACCGCTGTTCCTCGTCGACGATCACCAGCCCCAGCCGCTTGAACTCCACCCCCTTCGCCAGCACCGCGTGCGTCCCCACCACGATGTCGACGGAACCATCCGCCAGCCCCTCGCGCGTCGCCTTCGCCTCGCCCGCCGCCACCAGCCGGGAGAGCGCCCGCACCTCCAGCCCGGTCCCCGCAAACCGCTCCCGGAACGTCGCCGCATGCTGCCGCGCCAGCAGGGTCGTCGGGCACACCACCGCCACCTGCGCGCCGGCCGCCGCCGCCACATAGGCCGCGCGCAAGGCCACCTCGGTCTTGCCGAAACCCACATCGCCGCACACCAGCCGGTCCATCGGCCGCCCCGCCGCCAGATCCTCCAGCACATCGCCGGTCGCCCGCAGCTGGTCGTCGGTCTCCGCCCAGGGAAACTTGTCGAGGAACGCCGCATAGCCCTGCTGGTCCACCTCATAGGCGTCGGCCGGCCGCGTCGCCCGCTTTGCCGCCACCTTCAGCAGCTCGTGGGCAATCTCGCGGATGCGCTCCTTCATCCGCGCCTTGCGCTGCTGCCAGCCGGTGCCGCCCAGCCTGTCCAGCGTCACGCCCTCATTCTCGCTGCCATAGCGAGACAGCACGTCGAGATTCTCGACCGGCACATAGAGCTTGTCGCCGCCGGCATATTCCAGCGTCACCATGTCATGGTCGGCGCCCGAAACCTTGATCGGCGCCAGCCCCAGATAGCGCCCGATGCCATGCTCCTGGTGCACCACCAGCTCGCCGGCTTCCAGCGTCTGCAGATCCTTCAGGAAGGCATCGGCCTTGCGCGCGGAGCGTCGCCGCACCAGCCGGTCGCCCAGCATATCCTGCTCGGTCCACAGCTCGATATCATCCAGCCGGAAGCCTGAATCGAGCGGCAGCACCACCAGCGGCACCTTGCTCGCCGCCGCCACGCCCAAAGCCTTCTGCCACCCCTCCGAAGGCGTCAGATCCTTCGCCCCATGCTCCGCCAGCAATCCGGCCAGCCGCTCGCGCGAGCCTTCGGAATAGGCCGCCAGCACAGGCCGCCGCCCACCAGCCCGCACGTCGGCCAGCCGCGCCGCAATCGCCTTGTAGACCGGCTCGCCGCCCGCCGCCTGCGCCACCCGCGCCGCGGTAAACTCCGGCGCCGCCAGCCCGCCCAGCTCGAAACCCGTATCGTCCGGCAAAACCGTCGTCGCATGCGCCCGCCCGGCAAACGCATCATAATCCCCGCGCGAAAGATACAGCGCATCCGTCGCCAAAGGCCGGTAGACCGCAGCCCCCAGCCGCGCCTTCCCCTTCACGGGCGCGCGCAGGGCCTCCACCCGGTTCGCATGATAATCGGCAATCGCCTCAAAGCGGGCATCCGCCGCGCCCGCAGCACCGCCATCCAGCACCACGATATCGTCCGCGCCGATCCAGTCGCCAAAGCCCACCAGCTCCGGCTCGAACAGCGGCAGGAAATGCTCCAGCCCCGGCACCCGCCGCCCCTCGCTCGCCGCCTGATACAGCGGATCGGCAGTGGCCCCGCTCCCAAACAGCTCTAGCCACCCCTGCCGGAAGCGCCGGATACGCGCCTCGTCCAGCAACAGCTCGGACACCGGCAGCAGCGAAAACCCGTCCGACTTTCCCGTCGTCAGCTGCGTCAGCGGATCGATGGTGCGGATGCCGTCGACTTCGTCGCCAAAGAAATCCAGCCGGAAACCAGTCCCAGCCCCCGGCGGCACCAGATCGACAAGGCCCCCCCGCACGGCAAAATCCCCGGCGTCCCCCACGCTCTCCACGCGCGTATACCCGGCCTTCTGCAAGGTCGCGATCAGCTGATCGCGCCCGATCCGGCTCCCCCGCTTCAGCTCCAGCGAAGCCTCCGCCACCACCGCCTTCGGCAACATCCGCTGCGCCACCGCCGCAACCGTCGTCACCAGCAGCTCGGCCCCCTCGGGCGCCCGCGCCAGCACGGCCATCGCCGCCAGCCGATCCGCCAAAACCTTCTGCGCAGGGCTCGCCCGATCATAGGGCAGGCAATCCCACGCCGGCAGCCACAGCGTCGTCACATCCGGCGCAAAGAAAGGCGCCGCCTCCACAACAGCCCGCCCGGCGGCTTCATCCGCCGCAACCAGCACCGCCCGCCGGCCGTCCAGCCCACCAGCCCGCGCCAGCCCGGCCATCAACCACGGCAGCAACCCGGCCGGCACCCCCGTCAGCCGCAGCGGCCGCCCAGCCTTCGCAATCGCATCGATAGGCAGCATCAGCGGTCCACCCGCACATAATCCAGCGCCACCAGCCGATCCATCATCGGCCCTCGCAGCCGCTCCGGCGGCTCCTGCACACCAAAGGCCCAGGCCATGATGTCCACATCCTGCTCTTCCAGAATCTCGCAGAACCAGCCGAACTCCGCCGCGTCCATCGTCGCCAGCCAGCGATCGGCAAAGCCGCCCACCATGCGGTCGGCCTCGCGCGTGCCGCGATGATGCGCCCGCCAATGGGCGGCCTTCCGCTCTGCCTCACCAACAGCACCCTTATCCGGCACCCGCATCTCCAACAGCAAACGACCGACACGCAGAATTGCGGGCCGGCACAGGTTCCGTTAGCGCATAGGCGATGCGCCCGGACCGGCTCAACCCCCTGTTTGCCGCTGCGGCATCCCTCCCCGGCGTCGGCCCGGCAGCGGTCCGCGCGCTCGAACGCCTCGACATCAGCCGCGTGAAGGACATCCTCCTCCACTTCCCCATCGGCTGGCGGCACACGCAAAAACTCGAATCACTGGCCGAAGCCCGCGAAGGCGACCGCATCGCCATCCCCGTGCAAATCGTCTCGCATGAACCCAGCCGAGGCCGAGGCCCCTTCCGCATCCTCGCAGACGACGCCTCGGGAATAGGGCTCCTCCTCGCCTTCTTCGGCGCCAAAGGTCCCGGCCTTGCCAGCCGCTTCCCCATCGGCGCGCGCCTCACCGTCGCCGGCCGGCTCGAGCTGTGGAACGGCCGCTTCCAGATCATCCACCCCGAACTGGTGAAGGGCGAAGCCGCCACCACCGAACCCGTCTATGCCCTCACCGAAGGCTTCACGTCGCGCCGCCTCGCCACGCTGGCCACCGAGGCGATCGCCCGCGTGCCGCAGCTGCCCGAATGGATCGAACCCTCGCTCCAGTCGAAACACCAGTGGCCGCCCATCGCCGAGGCCTTCGCCACGATCCACACCGTCCCGGACTCTGCAAAGGCGCGCGACCGCATCGCCTATGACGAACTCTTCGCCTCGCAGCTCGCCTGGGCCCTCGTCCGCGCCCGCCGCCGCCGCGCCCGCGGCCAGCCGCTCACCGGCACCGGCCGCCTCAGCGACGCGCTGGTTGCCAGCCTGCCATGGCAGCTCACCGGCGCTCAACGGCAGGCCATCGCCGAAATCGCCGGAGACATGGCGGCCCCCCACGCCATGCTCCGCCTGCTTCAGGGCGACGTAGGCGCCGGCAAGACTCTCGTAGCGCTGCTCGCCCTGCTCATCGCGGTGGAAGGCGGCGCCCAGGGCTGCCTCCTCGCCCCCACCGACCTCCTCGCCCGCCAGCATTTCGCCACCCTCGAAAAGCTCCTCGGCCCATTGCCGGTCAACATCGCCTTCCTCTCCGGCCGCGAAAAGGGCAGGGCGCGCGAGGCCATCCTCGCCCGCCTGGCGTCCGGCCAGATCGACATCCTCGTCGGCACCCACGCCGTCTTTTCCGCCGATGTCGTCTATGCCAATCTCGCGCTCGCCATCATCGACGAACAGCACCGCTTCGGCGTCGCCCAGCGGCTGATGCTCTCCGACAAGTCCGAACGCCCGCCGCATCTGCTGGTGATGACGGCCACCCCCATCCCCCGCACGCTGGCGCTCGCGAACTTCGGCGAAATGGACGTTTCGAAACTCGCCGAACGCCCCCCCGGCCGCCAGCCGATAGACACCCGCATCGTCCCGCTGACCCGCCTCGACGAGGTTCTCGACGGCCTCGCCCGCCACATCGCCACCGGTGCCCAGGCCTATTGGGTCTGCCCCCTGCTGGACGCCGGCGCCGAAGAAGAAATCGCGACCGACCCGGACGCCGCAACCCCCGCCACCGTCCGCGCCGCGATGCTCAGGCAGCGCTTCGGCTCCACCGTCGCTCTCGTCCACGGCAAGCTGAAGGGCGACGCCCGCGATGCCGAAATGGCCCGCTTCCAGTCCGGCGAAGCAAAGATCCTGGTCGCCACCACCGTCATCGAAGTCGGTGTCGACGTCCCCAACGCCGGCCTGATGCTGATCGAATCCGCCGAACGCTTCGGCCTCGCCCAGCTCCACCAGCTCCGGGGCAGGGTTGGGCGCGGCACGGCAAAATCCGTCTGCCTCCTGCTGCGCGGCGAAACGCTTTCCGCCACCGCCCGCGAACGCCTGCAGATGATGCGCGCCACCGACGACGGCTTCGCCATAGCCGAGGCCGACCTGAAACTGCGCGGCAGCGGTGAACTGCTCGGCACCCGCCAGTCCGGTGAACAGGGCTTCGCCGTCGCCACCCCCGAACAGGTCGAACGCCTTCTTCCCGCCGCAGACGCCGACGCCCGTCTTCTCATCGCCCGCGACGGCGGCCTCGAAGGCCCCCGCGGCGAGGCAGCGCGAAACCTCCTCTACCTGTTCGAAAAGGACGCGGCCGTCGCCACGCTCAGGGGCGGCTGACAGCTGCGTCCCAACGGCCACACCGGCACCGCGTTCCGCCGCCAAAGGCCCGCTTCCCCGCACGTTTCGGCCCATTTGGCTTGGCATGGCGGGCCCGAAAGGCTAGGGAAATTAACGATGAACAGCGTAATTTTCGGACGGGCAGCCATCGTGGCAGCACTGCTGCTGGGTGGGGGAGTTCTGCTCGCCGCGCCCACGGCGGCGCCTTCACGCTTTGCGGAATCGGCAGAAAAGGCCGCCGAAATGCCTACCTCGGCGCTGATGCAGACTGCGCTCGCCGCCTTCCGTCGCGGCGACCATGCAGAGGCCCGGCGCAGCTTCCGCCTGCTCGCCCAGCGCGACATCGCCGCCGCCGAAACCCTGCTCGGCACCATGGCCGCCAACGGCCAGGGCGGCCCCAAGGACGATGCCATCGCTGCCGCCTGGTTCCTGCGCGCCTCCAATCGCGGCTATGCCCCGGCGCAACTGGCCCTTGCCGACGCCTTCGCCAAGGGCAAGGGTGTCCCGCAGGACAAGGGCCGCGCCCGCGCGCTGGCCAAGGCCGCTGCAGTCCAGGGCCAGCCCGGCGCCGCCCAGCTGGCCAGCCGCCTCGGCCCGGAACGCTACGCCATGATCGGCACCGCCCGCTAGGACGTGAACCCCTGAACGCCGCCTACCCAGCTACCAGCAGGGCGTGCTTCTTCTTCCCCAGGCTCAGCTTCGCGGGCGCCCCTACCAGCAGGTTCGGATCGGCCACAACCGCCCCATTCACCCGCACCGCATTCTCCGAGAGCTTCCGCCGCGCCTCGCCCTTCGAAGCCGCCAGCCCGGACGCCACCAGCGCATCCGCCAACGCCAAAGTCCCCGAAACCACCAGCTGCGGCAGCCCTTCACCGGCGCCACCCTCGGCAAAGGTAGCCCGGGCCGTCGCCTCGCAGGCAGCCGCCGCCTCGATCCCCCGGCACAAGGCAGTCGCCGCATTCGCCAGCGCCACCTTCGCGTCGTTGATTTCCGCCCCCTGCAACGCCTCCAGCCGGGCAATCTCCTCGTCCGGCATGTCGGTGAACAGCCGCAGGAACCGCCCGACATCGCGGTCATCCACGTTCCGCCAGAACTGCCAGTAATCCCAATCCGCCAGCGCGTCGGAGTTCAGCCAGACGGCCCCGCTCGCCGTCTTCCCCATCTTGGAGCCGTCGGCATTGGTGATCAGCGGCGTGGTCAGCCCGAACAGCTCGGCGCCAGCCACACGCCGGCCCAGATCGGTGCCCATGGTGATATTGCCCCACTGGTCCGATCCGCCCATCTGCATCACGCAAGCATGACGCCGGTTCAGCTCGACAAAGTCATAGCTCTGCAGAACCATATAGTTGAATTCAATGAAGGAAAGCGGCTGCTCCCGGTCCAGACGCAGCTTCACCGAATCCATGCTCAGCATCCGGTTCACGGAAAAATGCCGGCCATAGTCGCGCAGGAACTCGATATAGTTCAGCTTGTCCAGCCACTCGGCATTGTCCAGCATCAGCGCATCGCCCGGCCCGTCGCCAAAGGTCAGGAAGCGCTCGAACACCCGCTTGATGCTGGCCTTGTTCGCCGCAATCGTCGCCTCGTCCAGCAGCTGCCGCGCGGTGTCCTTGCCGCTGGGGTCGCCCACCTTGGTCGTGCCGCCGCCCATCAGCGCAATCGGCTTGCCGCCAAACTGCTGCAGGCGCCGCAGCATCATGATCGACAGCAGATGCCCCACATGCAGCGAAGGCCCGGTCAGGTCGAAGCCCACATAGGCGGTCAACCCGGGCTTCATCGCCCGCGCGTCGATCGCCTCCGCGTCGGTCAGCTGGTGAATGTATCCACGCCGGTCCAGCGTGCTCAGATATTCGGACTTGTAAGCCATGATGCGCCCGGCTCTAGGGATTCCCATGCCATCTGAAAAGCAAATCGTCATCGGCCTGATGTCCGGCACCTCGGTCGATGCAGTCGACGCCGCCCTCATAGAGACCGACGGCGAGACCCACATCCGCCCCATTGCCTTCACCGACAGGCCCTACACCGACGCCGAACGCAGCCTCATCCGCGAGGCAGCGGCCCTCGCGCTCACCTTCGAGCGCCCCACCGCCCACCCGCGCATCGCAGAGGCCGAACGCCTCCTAACCGAAGCCCATGCCGAGGCCATCGCCGCCCTTCCAGGGCAGGAAACCGCCACCCTCATCGGCTTCCACGGGCAGACGGTCGCCCACCGCCCGCCCAGCTCCAGGCACCCGCACCCCTTCACCTGGCAGATCGGCGACGCGAAGCTGCTGGCCCGCCGCACCGGCCGCCCCGTCGTCCATGATTTCCGCAGCGCCGATGTCGCCGCCGGCGGCGAAGGCGCCCCGCTCGCGCCGGGCTACCACCGCGCGCTCGCCTCCGGCCTCGAATGGCCGGTCGGCGTCCTCAACATCGGCGGCGTCGGCAACCTCACCTGGTTCGCAGACGGTCAATGGGGCGGCTTCGACACAGGCCCGGGCAATGGCCTCATCGACGACTGGCTCACCACCCATACCGGCCAGCGCTACGACGCCGGCGGCGCGCTCGCGGCAAGCGGCGAGGTCCATCACGAGATCGTCGCCGCCATGGCCGATCTCGCCTTCTTCGATGCAGAAGGCCCGAAGTCGCTGGACCGCGCCGATTTCACCATCCAGCCCGCCCGTGGCCTCAGCCCGGCGGATGGCGCCGCCACCCTCACCGCCTTCACCGCCGAAACCATCGCGCTGGCGCTGCGCAATCTCCCCGTCCGCCTGAACAGCCTGCTCGTCACGGGCGGCGGCCGCCACAACCCCACCCTGATGCGCATGATCGCCGAGCGCACCAACACCCCCACCGTAGCCGTCGAATCCCACGGCTGGAATGGCGACGCGCTGGAGGCGGAAGCCTTCGCCTGGCTCGCCGTCCGCAGCGCCCGCGGCCTGCCGCTCAGCTGGCCCGAAACCACCGGAGTCCCGGCACCTGCCACCGGCGGAAGGCTGGTAAGGCCTTAACGAGTGTAATCCACGGCCAGCGCATCCGCTTCGGCCGGCAATTCCGGCCGTGAGTCACGCCCATGTCCCGGCCCAGGCCAGGCAAGTCTCCAGGAGGTGATAATCCCGGGAAGGCCTGACCCCGGCATCGGTCTTCTTGTCAATTGCCGGGGCTCGGCGCACAAAACCGCATGCGCGCCACCAGCCTGTTCCTCGCAATCGCCCTCCTCGCCCAGCCGTTCGCCCAGCCGTTCGTGCAGCCGGCGGCAGCGCAGGCGCAATCCTCCGACGCGGACATCCTCGTCCGCAGCTCCCGCGACCGCCTCAGCAACTGGCGCGAGGCAGAGACCGAGCATGTAATCGTCCTCTCCGACGGCAAGCAGGCCGATCTCGTCCGGATCGCCCACAATCTCGAACGGCTGCACTTCCTCCTTTCCATTCTCTACGATCGGCTCGATGCCTCCCCCGACATCGTGAAGCCGCGCATCACCCTCGTCGGCGACGGCGCCGAATTCGATGCGATGGACCTGCAAAGCCGCCGCGCCCAATCCGGCCCCTATCCGGCGGAGTTTCCCGCCCAGGCCTATTATGATCCGCGGGAAGACGGCCCGGTCGCCGCGCTCAGCCGCCTCGACCAGAAGCTCGTCCTGCAACGCGGCCCGGCGCTCGCCGGCGTCCTCCCCGATCTCGTCCGGATGACGTCTGAGACCGGCTCCGCCCTGCCGGGCAACAGCCGCTCGCCCGGCCCGATGCCCGATCCCGGCGCCGCCAGTGCCACGGCGATGCAGTTCGGCGGCTCCCCCGCAACGGCAGCCGGCGTCAACGAAATCTCGGTCCTGGTCGATGCAGAATCGCGCATCTATGCCGCCTATGCCCGGCACTTCCTGCAGACCTACCTCCCGGCCGCCTATCCGCGCTGGTATGTCGATGGCTTCGGCGAACTCTTCTCCACCTTCGTCGCCAAGTCCGGCGAACATGGCGAACGCATCGAATATGGCCGCGCCCCCGGCGATTACAGCACGGTGATCGCCCGCTATGCCCGCTACCCGGTCGCAAAAATCCTGTCCGGCGACTATCTCGCCGACCGCAACTCCGCCCGCCGCTGGACGCCCTATCACGCCTGGGTCCTCACCCACATGCTCAGCTTCGACGAAGCCCGGCGCAAGCAGCTCTCCGTCTATCTCGGCCGCATCGCCCGCGGCGATTCCCCCGCCGACGCCGCGCAAGCCTTCGGAGACCTCGACCAGCTGCAAAAGGACCTCATCGCCTGGGACAACCGGCGCATGCCCTTCGATCGCATCAGCTACCCGGCAGGCAAGGTGGACGCCCCGACCGTCCATCAGCTCACCGAAGGCCAGGCCGCCTTCGTGAAGGGCCGTCTCGAGCTCGGCTCGCGCGTCGAACTCCCCCCGGAAAGCAGCGACCCAAAGGCCGCAAAGGCCCGCGCAAGGGCCATCGCCGAGCGCGACAGCTGGCTTGCCCGCCTCCGCCGCGACGCCAACCGCTACGGCAACAATCTGGAGGCCCAGCTGCTGCTCGCCGAAGCCGAATGCCGCAGCGGCAATCCCGCCGAATGCGTCGCCGCCGCCGACCGCGCCCTGGTGCTCAGCCCCGGCAACACCAACGCCCTCTCGTGGAAGGGCTGGGGGCAGGTGGAGCAGGCCGGCAACCCCGCCGACATCAAGGCCGCCCGCGCCCTCATCGCCCGCGCCAACCGCACCGATCCGCTGAACCCGGCGCCGCTCCTCGCCTATTATCGCAGCTTCCGCGAAACCGGCGCGCAGCCACCCGAAGTCGCGGTCCTGGGCCTCGCCGAAGTCGTCCGTATCGTCCCCGCCGCCCCCGGCCCAAGGCTCGAACTCGCCGAAGCCCTTGTCCAGCGCGGGCTGGAAGACGCCGCCCGCCGCCTGCTCGCCCCGGTCACGCGCGGCGCCTGGAAATCCCCGGAATCGGAAAAGGCGGCCGCATTGCTGCAGGCCGCCAGCCCCTAGAAAAGTCGACGGCGTGGCGTGCAGGCTCTTCCTGCAGCCGTCGCGTCACAGCCTCCGTCGCGCGGGCGGGAAAAAAATGTGAAAGCGCGACGTCGGGCAAATGCCGGCTGAAATGGAAAGGGCGGGCGCCCGAAAGCACCCGCCCATTTCACGTCCGAACCTGCCGCGCGTCAGTTGCTGGCAAGCCTTGCGGTCTTCGCGCGGCTGGCGCGCACCGCGGCGTCCACCTGCGATTGCAGGCCGGCCGACGTCTCGCTGATGCAGCGATCCTGTGCCTCGCGCACGGCGGCGCTGTCGTCCACCGGGTTCACGGCGCAGATGCTGGCAACGGCGCGATTCAGTCGCTTCTGCAGCGTCGCGCGCCCGGCATCGCTTTCCAGGTTCAGGTCACCGAAATTCACCTGCCTCGCCACCATCGGCTCAGCGACGGCCGGCAGCGACAGAAGGGCGGCGGCAACAACAACGACAGACTTCACGAACATGGCAAATCCTCTCCTCTGAAGAGGAAGCTATGCCGATGTCTCAAATGTGTCAATCGGGCGTCATAAAACTGTAACCAACAGCGTTATAATTCCCTCGCTCTCGAGTCGGGTGCCTATTTACCCGACAGCAATCTCCGGTCCAGATAGCCCTCCACGGTGCCCATCAGTTCGTCCATCTCGTTGGTATAGAAATGATTTGCGCCTTCGATCTTCTCATAGTCGATGGTGATGTGGCGCTGGGTCTTCAGCTTGTCGACCAGCTTCTGCACGGCCGGTTCCGTGACAACTTCGTCGGAAGTGCCCTGCACGATGATGCCGCTCGAAGGGCAGGGCGCCAGAAATCCGAAGTCATACAGATTCGCCGGCGGCGCGATCGAGATGAACCCCTTCACTTCCGGCCGCCGCATCAAGAGCTGCATGCCGATCCACGCCCCAAAGCTGTAGCCGGCCACCCAGGTGCCCGAGGATTCCGGGTTCAGCGCCTGCAGCCAGTCGAGAGCAGAGGCGGCATCGGACAGCTCGCCGACACCATTGTCGAAGCTCCCCTCCGAACGTCCGACGCCGCGGAAGTTGAAGCGCAGCGTCGCAAAGCCGCGCTTCACGAACATCTGGTACAGCGCCAGCGTGATGGCGTTGTTCATGGTGCCGCCGGCCTGCGGATGCGGGTGCAGCACGATTGCCACGGGCGGGCGCGGCTTGCCGGCGGGCTGGTAGCGGCCCTGCAGACGACCTTCGGGTCCAGGGAAAATGACTTCCGGCACAGGCGTTCCTTGACTGGTTGCGCAGCGCAGCAAAATCGGGCGCGGCTACGGGACATTGCTACGGGACGTGGCTACGGGACATGGCTACGGGACGTGGCGAAAAATGAGAGGGCGGCTATAAGGAACCGGACATGAAAATTGCAAGCTTTCTGAGATGAGCCGCGCGCGCACGTACCTCGATTGGGCCGCCACCGCTCCGCTGCAACCGGCAGCCGCCGCCGCCATGGCCGAAGGCGCGCAGCGCCTCGCCAGCGGAGACTGGGCCAACCCCTCCTCCGTCCACGCCCCCGGCCGCGCCGCCCGCCATGCGCTCAACACCGCCCGCGAGCAGATCGCCGCCTTCTTCCGCGTGCAGCCAGACGCCATCATCTTCACCAGCGGCGGCACCGAAGCCCTGGCGCTCGCCCTGCAGGGCGCCACCTCCACCCAGATCCTCTCAGGCGCCACCGAGCATCCCGCCGTGCTGGAGGCCGCCCGCCACGCCACCACCATCCCCGTCGACCGCAACGGGCAGGCCATCCTCCCGGAAATCCCCGCAGGCGCCCTTGTCGCCCTGCAGCACGCCAACAACGAAACCGGCGCCGTGCAGGATCTCGCAGGCGTAGCCGAAACCGTCCACGCCGCAGGCGCAAGGCTGGTATCGGATTGCGTGCAATCCGCCGGCAAACTCCCGCTCCCACCCGCCGACTTCATCGCCATCAGCTCGCACAAGCTCGGCGGCCCCGCCGGCGTCGGCTGCCTGATCGTCCGCTGCAAGGACGATTTCCGCCCCATCCAGAAGGGCGGCGGACAGGAACAGGGCTGGCGCGGCGGCACCGAAAACCTGCTCGGCGTCCTCGGTTTCGCCGCAGCCCTCACCGCATGGGACAAGGATTTCCCCACCCGCGCCGCTACCCTGCAAGCGCGCCTCGAATCCGCTGCCACAGCCCACGGCGCGCAAATCAACGCCGCCGGCGGCCCACGCCTCCCCAACATCTCCAACATCTACCTGCCGCGCGTAGCCGCCAGCACCCAGCTGATGGCAATCGACATGGCCGGCATCTCGGTAAGTCAGGGCAGCGCCTGCTCGTCCGGCACGCTGAAAGCCTCCCCCACGCTCGCAGCCATGGGCCTCACCGAAGCCGCCACCCAGTCGCTGCGCCTATCCACCGGCTGGCTGACCACCGAAGCCGACATAGACCGCTTCCTCGCCGCCTGGCTCCCGATCGCCACCCGCGCAAATGCCGCCTGAAATCCTCGACCTCGACGCCCAGTCCACCACCCCGCTGGCGCCCGAAGCGCTGGCGGCCATGGTGCGCCAACCGCACTGGAACCCGCACAGCCCCCACCGCGGCGGCCGCCTCGCCAAAGCCGCCCTCGAAGCCGCCCGCGTGCAGGTCGCCGCCCTCCTCGGCCGCGATCCCTCCGGCCTCCTCTTCACCAGCGGCGCCACCGAAGCCAACAACCTCGCCCTCAAGGGCATCCTCGAAAAACACCCCGGCAAGCGCCTCATAACCTTCGCCACCGAACACAGCTGCGTCCTCGAATCCGCCCGACACGTGCCCAACCCGGTCACCATCCTGCCGGTAGAACCCAACGGCCTCCCAAACCGCGCCGCCTACACAGCCGCGCTGTCCGGAAAAGATGGGGGCCCAGACGTGGCGCTGGTCTCCGCCATGCTAATCAACAACGAAATCGGCAGCATCTGGCCCATCGGGGAACTCGCCGCCGAAGCCCACGCCCACGGCGCCCTCTTCCACACAGACGCCGCCCAGGCCTTCGCCAAAATCCCGATCCCGGATGGCCCGGACCTCATCAGCCTCTCCGCCCACAAGATGCACGGCCCCAAGGGCATAGGCGCCCTCTGGCTCGCCCCCCACACGCCGATAACCCCCCAGATGGACGGCGGCCTGCAGGAGCATGACATCCGCTCCGGCACCCAGTCCCCCGCACTTGCCGCAGGCTTCGGCGCCGCCGCCAGCCTCGCCGACCCGGCAGCCACCCGCGCCCACGCCGAAGCGCTGATGGCCATCGCCCTCGAAGCCTTGCATCCCATCCCCCACAGCCTCAACGGCCCCGCCCCGCTCACCCCGCAGCGCTGGCCCGGCAACCTCAGCATCACCTTCCCCGGCGAGGACAGCTCCCGCCTCATCGCCCGGCTTCCCGGCCTCGCCCTCTCCTCCGGCGCCGCCTGCTCGTCGGCCAGCAACCGCCCCAGCCATGTCCTCGCCGCCCTCGGCCTCCCCGCCACCGCCGCCCGCCAGACCCTCCGCCTCGGCTGGAGCACCGCCACAACGGCGGAAACCTTGCGCGAGGCGCTCGCCCAGCTAGTCTCCGCCCTCAAATGACCAACGTCCGCTTCCTGAACCCCGATGGCACGCTCGCTGCCGAAGCCACCGCCCCCCCCGGCCAGCGCCTGCTTACCCTCGCGCAAACCCTCGGCCTGCCGCTAGAGGGCACCTGCGAAGGCGCCATGGCCTGCAGCACCTGCCACGTCCTCGTTGCGCCCACAGATCTCTCCAAGCTCCCCGCCCCCTCCGCGCACGAGGAGGACATGCTCGATTTCACCCCCCATGCAGGCCCCACCAGCCGCCTCAGCTGCCAGATCGAACTCACCGCAGACCTCGCCACGCTCGAAGTGCGCCTGCCCCCCAACCACGCCAACATGCAGGGCCGCTAACGTCCCGCCCCCAACTTCGCAGCCCCCAACTTCACAGCCCCCAACTTCACAGCGCAACAATCCCGTGGCATAGGCCCCTGGGATGACAACAGCATCCAAAGAAACCACCCCCACCGCCACCCAACTCGTCGATGAACTGGCCGCCATCCACGCCGCCTCCGTCACGGCGCTGCGCACCGCCCTCAGGTCCTTCCTCGAAGGCGGCCCGCCCCCCACCACCAAACAACGCGCCCAGGGCCTTTTCGCCTATCCCGAGCTCCATCTCGAATGGCACCCCACCACCGATGTCCCGCGCATCGGCCGCGCCTTTGCCCGCCTGAACCAGCCGGGCAGCTACGCCGTCACCGTCACCCACCCCAACCATTTCCGCCGCTACCTCACCGAACAGATCGAGCTGCTCCAGCGCGACTACAACGCCCAGCTCTCCGTCCGCCCCAGCCGCGTCGAAATCCCCTTCCCCTATGTGCTGGATGGCGCCGAAGGCCTCACCCTTGATGCCACGGCCGCCCGCGAACTCGCCCGCCACTTCCCCACCACGGATCTGAAGCACATCGGCGACGAACTCCCCGACGGCCTCTGGGAACAATCCCCGGTAGAGCCGCGCCCGCTGGCCCTGTTCGACGGCCCCCGCACGGATTTCTCGCTGGCCCGCCTGAAGCACTATACCGGCGCCCCCGCGCACCACACGCAGAACCACATCCTCTTCACCAACTACCACCGCTACGTGGACGAGTTCATCCGCTGGGCCGTCACCGAGCTGAAACGCGAAGGCAGCCGCTACACCCACCTCAGCTGCTCCGGCGGCGCCCTCCTCGATCACCAGAACGCCAGCCTCGAAAACGCCCAGGGCGACGGCAGCTGGCGCAAGCACCAGATGCCGGCCTGGCACCTGATGGCCGAAGGCGGGCAGGGGGTAACCCTCGTCAACATCGGCGTAGGCCCCAGCAACGCGAAAACCATCACCGACCATCTGGCAGTCCTCCGCCCGCAAGCCTGGCTGATGATAGGCCACTGCGGGGGCCTGCGCCCCAGCCAGTCCATCGGCGACTATGTGCTGGCCCACGCCTATCTGCGCGACGACCATGTCCTCGACGACATGCTGCCGCCCGAAATCCCCATCCCCGCCATCGCCGAAGTGCAGCTGGCCCTCGATCAAGCCGCCAGAACGGTGACGGGCCTGGACCACGAAGCCCTGAAACCAAGGCTCCGCACCGGCACGGTAGTCACCACGGACGACCGCAACTGGGAACTAAGGTTCGGCCTCTCGGCAAGAAGGTTCAACCAAAGCCGCGCGGTGGCTGTGGATATGGAAAGCGCGACGATCGCCGCGCAGGGGTATCGGTTCCGGGTGCCTTACGGGACGTTGCTGTGCGTGTCGGACAAGCCGCTGCACGGGGAGATCAAGCTCCCCGGACAGGCCAACCGGTTTTACGAGGGGGCGATTTCCGAGCATCTGCAGATCGGGATTTCTGCTGTGGAGATCCTGCGGTCTGAGGGTGGGAAGGTGCACTCGCGGAAATTGCGGGCTTTTGATGAGCCGCCGTTTAGGTGAGAGATTTTTGGTCGGAGATTCTGCCTGCCATCCGTTCATTGAGGCAAGCTGCTGAAGACAGTAACTTTATACAAGTACACGTTTGACAATGAGAGTAGGACAAGAATAGCGTCGCCTCCATAGGAGGGTAACGTGCCTACCATTGAGATTGATATAAATGCCTATGTCGTTCCGAGCGACCATAGGGTTTTCAAATGTTCGCCAGGAAAAACGTATCGTTTCTTCGAAACAATACAGGATTCTCGTGCAATATTCTTGGATATTCGTGGACTAGACGTTTTGGGTACCCGGCCAGATCAATGGAATTGGCAGAGTGCGTTAGAAATAGTTTCGGCAGATAGGTGGGATAGAGAACTTGAGAGTAGGTCTAGGGGTAATAAGCCTTCAAGTTCTCAAGGAATAAATAAAACAGATCGTAGAAACATTACTTTCTTAAAGCAATTATTGCTAGAGGCAAAAAAGGGAGATTTTGTTATAGTCCCCGTGGAGGGGTATACTAGACAAATATTGATTGGGGAATTTACAACAAATCCGGGATCTGCTCGCTCAGTTGAGGCGGTAGACGCAGGAACATCGAGAAATTTTGTGGGCAGATCCGTTAAATGGCACAATGGAGTTGAAAAAAGAAGGCTTTCGGAGAGTTTGATTAAGGTGTTGCATACACAGACGGCGGTATTTTTACTTGGAAAAGATTTGTATCCAGAGGTGTATAAGTGGTCTCTCGGCGACTATATATACAATGATCTTCACAATGCAGATTTTAGCACCACAAAAGATAAATTTACTGCTGAAGACAGTGCAGTTATTTCAGTTTGGCTGAATGGGTTTGAAGCACTTCGCCACGCTTTGGAAACGGATTGTGTGCAAACGCTGCCGGGGTCGTTTGCGGCAATGGGCCTAATGAAGCTACCTGATGTTACATCATCAGAACTAACTGTTAACATAAATTCGCCCGGTGCATTTTCTATACGATATCATGGTCGATTCCCGATAGTTTTAATGGCGATGCTGACACTCAGTTCATGCTCTCCTGGTGATGTTGCAAGCAGCCAGATACAGATAAACCTCCGGCAGATTGGTGATGCGCCGACGGATTGCGCGTTCCAGATTTCAAGGGAGACCGAATCTTATATTCAGGCGTTAGCTTACCCCCGGCTCGAGGAGGTATGTAAGCTCGGGGCTCGAGCAAAGGCGGACGCCTCCCTTCGAACGAACGCTCGGTTGAAATAGTGAGGAGCCTAGCTTAGATTAGATTCGCTATGGAGGTCGCTCAACCCGCTGGAGGTATGCCTCCTACAGCGCCGAATGGTATGCGCCATGCGCTTTTGACCATCTGGGCGCCGGCAATTGCGTCTGCAATTTTTGCGGCTATTGTGACTTTTTTCGTTACAGCTAATCTAAATAATACGGCTGCGATAAAGCAGCAATACTATGTTTCCCTTGCAAATTTCAATGACACGGGAACAAAGATGGACGCCGTCCTGAGTAATTATGTAGATGCGCTACTTGACGGAAAGCTTTCTGCCCAAAACAGAAATGAAGTTAGGCAGGCTATCACGACTCACGCTGCTGCGTCTGCGCAGCTTAAGGGTATATTGGAAGACCGGCAGATTGATAATTACCAGCGAGCGCTAGGAATATTACGTTCATTGTTCGAGCAAACGACCGACATTTCCTCAGCAATGAGGGCCGGGCAGGCACACATTGATTTGATTGAGCACAGGAACAAAATGCATGATGCTGCTAGGGATCAGATTGAACGTATTTAGTTGAGAGTTATATTTTGCGGCCGCGCGGCAAAGCCGCACGAGTCCGCCGATCCAAACAAGAACAAGCAAGAAAGAGCGGGCAAAGCCCGCCCCCGTCGGACGGGTTGGTCGGCCTGATGGCCTCCGCCCCGCCGGCCGAGCCTGCGGCGTGTCCAGCGTTTGCGCGTTCCGCGCAAAGCTTGGCCGCCTTCGGCTGTCCTACACAAACCAAAACGGTTAAATCCTCGCCCTCAACCCAAGAGGGCAAGCCACCATGCAGTTCCACCCAGTCGCCACCGGTAACCGCAGCAACGGCTGGACCGCCGACAAACAGGCCTATTTCCTCGGCCATCTCGCCGCCACCGGTTCTGTCGCGCAAGCGGCGGCCTTCGTCGGCATGACCGCCCGCTCAGCCTACAAGCTCGGTACCCGCCCCGATGCCGCCAGCTTCTGCGCCGCATGGAGCCGGGCCATCGATATCGCCTGCGGCCGCCCACCCTTCGTCCCGCATCCAGATGCCGAGCTGGCGCTCCCCGATCGCCGCTTGATGTGGGCGCTATCCTATCACGGCAATCGTGCAGCCTCGCCCACACGCTCCTATTGCACCCACACACTGGCGCTCGACCTTCAGGCCGCCATCGCCAACCTCACCGACATCCCGTCAAATCTCGAAGAGATGCCAAGCCCCGAAAGCTCGCGCACGCCCCCACAGGAGTCAGTGCGAAAATCGTGAACTTGTCCCAGGTGAATCTCCAACAGGCCCCGGGATTCCCCCGCCTGCCAAATCAGGCTACAGTATTCGTCAGGGAGGATAGCGAAATGGCAACTGCATCCGATCGTGCCACGCCCTGGTATCACTGGCTTGTCGCGCTGATCGCCATCGCCTGGAACGGCTTTGGCGCCATGGACTATACGATGACGCAGATGAAAGGCGATGCCTGGCTTCGCCAGATGGAAATGACCGAGGCGCAGATCGCCTATTTCCACACCATGCCAAGCTGGGCGATGGCCGTCTGGGCCATCGGCGTCTGGGGCGGCGTGCTCGGCGGCGTCCTGCTGCTGTTCCGCAGCCGCCATGCCGTGCCGGCGCTCATCCTCTCGCTTATCGCCTTCGTCGTCAGCCTGATCTACACCTACCTGCTCTCCAACGGCGCCGCCGTCATGGGCGGGCAGGGCGTCTATGTCATGCAGGCGGTCATCTTCGCCAGCTGCCTGTTCTTTGTCTGGTATGCCCGCCGGGCGCTGGCGCGGGGAATCCTGCGCTAAACGCCAATATCCTCCCGGCGGGATCCGGCCCAGGATGCCGGGAAAAGCCGGGAGGAATTGCATGAGACTGAAGGGCAGGGTGGCCATCGTCACCGGAGCATCGAGCGGCATCGGCCGCAGCACCGCCATCACGCTGGCGCGCGAGGGCGCCGCCGTCATGGCCACCGACATCGACGACAGGGGCGGCGCCGAAACCCTCGCCGCCATCACCGCGGCAGGCGGAAAAGCCAGGTATCTTCAACAGGATGTAAGATCCGAAGAGCAATGGATCGCCACCGTCGCCGCCACCGTCGCGGCGTTCGGCAACCTGCACATCCTTGTCAACAACGCCGGCATCGGCTCCGGCCAGCTGGTCACCGAAATGTCGCTCGAAGCCTGGAACAACCAGGTCGCCATCAACCTCACCGGAGTCTTCCTCGGCTGCAAGCACGCCATTCCCGCCATGCGCAAGACAGGCTCCGGCGGCTCGATCATCAACATTTCGTCGGTGGCCGGCCTCGAAGGCTCGGCAGGCCTCGCCGGCTACTGCGCCACCAAGGGCGGCGTCCGCCTCTTCACCAAGGCCGTCGCCAAGGAATATGCCGCAGACCGCATCCGCTGCAACTCGGTCCACCCCGGCATCATCGACACGCCGATCTGGACCAAGATAGACGAAGGCGGCCTGCAGGAGCTGCAAGCCATCAGCCAACCCGGCGCCAACGCCCCCAACCCGGATATGATCGCCCAGATGGGCTCGCCGATGGCCCGCGCCGGCTCCCCGGACGACATCGCCAACGGCATCCTGTTCCTGGCTTCAGACGAAAGCGGCTACATGACCGGAAGCGAGCTGGTGATCGACGGAGGCTGGACGGCTTGAAGCATGTTCCGGGGCGAAACCCCGGAAACCCATGCTGACCAACAAAGGTCTAACCCCAGACGCAGCTGTCCAGCCCCTCGTTTGCCACCACCCGCGTGCGGCCCGCGATCCGGTTGGCATAGCGCTTGGTGTAACGGCCGGGGCTGGCGGCATCGCGCTTGATCGGCTGCGGCAGGATGGCGGCCAGCCGCGCTGCTTCCTGTCGCGTCAGCTTGCTGGCCGGTTTCTTGAAATAATGCTGGCTCGCCGCCTCGACGCCAAACACGCCGCGGCCGAATTCGGCCACGTTCAGATAGACTTCCATGATCCGGGGCTTGCCCCAGATGAACTCGATCAGCACGGTGAACCAGGCCTCGATGCCCTTCCGAACCATCGTCCGCCCCGGCCACAGAAAGGCATTCTTGGCGGTCTGCTGGCTGATGGTGGAGCCGCCGCGCAGCTTCTTGCCCTGCTTGTTGCGCTCCATCGCCTTCTCGATCGCTTCGATATCGAAGCCGCGATGCGAACAGAAATTGGCGTCCTCCGCCGCAATAACCGCACGCGGAATATGGCGGGACATTTCATCCAGCCCCACCCAGTCCTGATAGACGATCACGCCGTTGAAATGGTCGCGCGCCATCAGGAAGGTCGTTGGCGGATTGATCCAGCGCGTCGCCACCACCCAGACCAGGCTGAAGGCGACCAGAAAGGCAAAGGCCTTCAGGATGAATTTCAGGACGAGTGCTAACAAGGTTGGCACAGACCCTCCAATGTCGTTCGGATGGTGCGTTCCACCACAGCCGCAAAACGCGCCACGCCGGCCTCGTCACCTATCAGATCCTGCCGGATCTCGAAGCCCAGCGCCGGTATGCCGTGCGCTTCGGCATGCACATCCACCGTATAGTTCAGCACCTTCCCCGAATAGGGCTCGTTTGCGCCGACCGGCCCGCCCAGATCCTCTGCCTCCAGCGCTGCCAGCCCAAGCTCGGTGGCGCGGAAATCCTTGTTCCAAAGCAATGCAATCGGCCACGGCCGCGGCGCCGGCGCTTCGGCAAGCGCGGGCGTGAAGCTGTGCACCGAACAGATCAGCTCCGGGCGCCGCTCCGCCACCAGCGCCGCCAGCCCATCGTGGAACTGCGCGTGCAGCGCCAGCCGTGCCGCCATAGCCGCCGGCGAAAGGCCGACATTGCCCGGAATGACGATCCCGTCGCTGCGTTCGGGCACGGCATGTTCGGGTGGGCGGTTGCAGTCCACAACCAGCCGCGAAACCGTGGCCAGCCAGGCCCGGCAATCCAGAGCTGCCGCCACTGCTTCCGTCACGGCAGCAGCGCCGATATCCCAGGCCACATGCTGCTGCATTGCCTCCGCGGGAACGCCCAGCACCAGCCCGTCGGGCACCGCGTTGGAGGCGTGATCGCACACCAGCAGCACGCGGGGGTCGTTGCCGTCGATCAGCCTCATCCGCGAAACTCCGGCGCGCGCTTGCCCAGGAAGGCGCTGACGCCTTCCCTGAAATCCGCCCCCGTGAAGGCTTCGTCGAACACGGCGGCGCTCCTCGCATCGTCGTCCGTGGTGCCATCCAGGATACGCCGGACGACCAGCCGCGTCTGCCGCTGGGTGAAGGGAGAAACGGCCAGCATCCGCTCGGCCAGCGCCATTGCTGCCGCCTCTGCATCCACGGCCACCTCCTCCACCAGCCCGATCGCCAGCGCTTCGTCGGCAGACAGCAGCATCCCGGTATAGAGCAGCCGCTTCGCCTGCCCCGGGCCCACCAGATCGACCAGCAGCTTGGTATCGTGCAGCGGATAGACGAGGCCCAGCTTGGCCGGCGTGATGCCCAGCCGTGCGCGCGGGCTGGCAATGCGGATGTCTGCCGCCAGCGCCAGCCCGCACCCGCCGCCAATGCAATCGCCGTCGACGATGGCAATCACCGGCTTCTCGCAGCGGGAAAGCGCCAGCTGCGCGCCGCGAATGGCGGACTGGTTGCGCGCCCGCCATTCGGGGCTCGCGGTCTCTCGCGCGAATTCGCCGATATCGGCCCCGGCACAGAACAGCCCCGGCGTCGCCGAGCCCAGCAGCAACAGCCGCACGTCGGGGTTTGCCATCGCCTCGCCGACCAGCTGCGGGACGGCTTCCCACATCTGCTGATTCATCGCGTTCCGCTTGTCGGCGCGATCCAGCAGCAGCCGGGCGACCGGCCCCTCGATCTTCAGATGGATGGTGGAAATCGGCTGCAAATCCCTGACCTTTCAGGGTCAGCATTGGCAGCACCCTATGTGCTTCTCAAGCGTCCGGAACAAGGAAAAGGCGGCGACCCGGGATCTTGGGTCGCCGCCTCATACCTGACGGGCCGCTGGGAGGGGGGAGGATGCGGCCGGTCGGGCTTGTTCCTTATTGAGCCGAAGCGGTCTCGGTGCCGAGAACGGCTGCCAGTTCGGTGCCCAGCGCCTTGGCGGCCAGGTTGAACTTCTTGGCGGCTTCCGACCGGTTGCGGGCATCGCACAGGGCTTCACCCAGGGCGATGTTGCGCTCGGCCTTCTTGGCAGCATCGGCTTCGGCGTTGGCCGAAAGCGCACGCAGCTTGGCGGGAGCGACCGAGCAGGTTTCGGCGCCGGCGGCAAAGGCCGGAGCGGAGAGAGCCAGGGTCGAAGCCGAGAAAGCGACGGCGACGGAGAGGAGAATGGCGCGCATGGCAAATCCTTTCGCATCAGTTCAGCAGATGGCCCCAACCGCGGGGTCTTCGCTCTGCCGGTGCCTCTCGTCCGCTGTTCCCGGCCTTTCCGGGGGGTCGATCCGAGTGGCACTCAATTCGATGAACGCTGAATTAAAGTTTCGCTCAGTTTCCGTCAACGGGAAAATTGAGCGACGCCCAAATGTTTTGCACAATCTGTGCTGCAGCGCAACATCATTGATCTGAACTGGCGCCAAAATACATGGATTTCAAGTTGCATGACGTGTCCTATCTATACTGCCATGCAGCAAAGATGGGGGCTGAAATGCGCTGGACGCATGGCTTGCGCGGCCGAAATCGCGCGTTGCAGATCGGAAATATGAGTGAGACTCGGAAAGTTCGAGCGCGACTCGAAACTGCTGCAGGACTCCGACGGGCAATCGAACGGGACTGGGAAGCCCGACTTCAGGCTTCGCCTTCGGTCTCCACCATGGCGGCAGCGAGGGCGTCGCGTGGCGATTTTCCGCCCCAGAGAACGAACTGGAACACCGGGTAATAGCGCTCGCATTCGTCGATGGCGGCATCCACCAGCGCATGTGCCTGCGGCATGCTGAGCGCGGCATCTTCCGGGCCGTCCAGCAGGACAGCGTGACGGAACAAGAGGGCGCCATCGGCCGACCATTTCTCGAAATGGCCAATCCACAGCTGTTCGTTCACCAGCGCCAGCGTCTCGAACAGGTTGGCGCGCGTCTCCGCCTCGCCGTTCACCGCCGAGGCGTTGATCCCGGTCAGCGCGATGAACTGCAGCACCCGGTCTTCCTCGCGCCACAGCGCGCGAAGCTCATAGTCCGACCAGCTGCCCTTTACGGTGGTGACGATTTCCTCGTCGCCGTCGCGTTCGAAGGCCCAGTTATGGCTGGAGAAATAATGTTCCAGCATGTCGATGGGGGCCGATGCGTCGGCTCCGATGTCGAACTGAAGGCTGGTCATCGCATGTTCCTCAAATTCTTGTGACCCTTTGTGGTTTCCCAAATGCTGGGTCAGCGGCAATTCCAGGCCACAAGATATTGCGTGGCCTGCAAGCGCTTGGCAAGCCGCTTCAGCAGCGGTGCCGAATTGGCTGTGGATATGTGCCGCTCAGTTGATGTCGATCTTGCGGGTCTTCGGCTTCGCGGCCTTCGGGGCTGCAGCCACCCCCATCTGCGCTTTCAGCGCTTCCAGCTCGGCCTTGGTCTCGGAGGCCATCTGCTTCACCGCCTCGAACTCGTCGCGCGAAACGAAGTCCATGCCGCCCATGGCTTCGCGGAACTTGTCCTTCATCTTCGCTTCGGCTTCCCGCCCCGCTCCGGCCATGGTGCCGGCGATCGAAGACATCATGCGTGCAAAATCCTCGAACAGTTGATTCTGGTTCTGCATCGAATGGAGCCTTCCGCTTGGACAAATGAGGGGTATGGTTGCAAATCCCCAAAAGGATTGGTGCCGCCACCGCGGCCGTTAGCGCAATTTTGCGCCGTTGCGAACCCTGCCGCGCCAGAACCCAGATAGGATGCCGCGGTCGAAATGGAAGGGCCGCCGCTATTCGGCGGGTTCCGCCATTCCCTCGACTTCCTTCAGCTCCCTGGCAAGTTCGCGCGAGATGGTTTCCGGCGACTTGGTGCGGCGGGCGAAGGCAGCATAGAAAACCGGGATCACGAACAGGGTGAGCAGCGTCGCCAGGCTGACGCCCCAGACGATGACGATGCCGATGGCCCGGCGCGAGCCGGCGCCGGCGCCGCTGGCAATCATCAGAGGCACGGCGCCGGCGACTGTAGCCACCGACGTCATCAGCACCGGGCGCAGACGGCGTTGCGCGGCCTCGAGGATGGCGTTTCGGAACTCCACGCCTTCGTCGCGCAGCTGGTTGGCGAATTCGACGATCAGGATGCCGTTCTTTGCCGCCAGACCCACCAGCATCACGATCCCCACCTGCGAGTAGAGATTGATGGTGCCGCCCATCGCCCAGAGCCCGAAGAGTCCGCCGCCCACCGCCAGCGGCACGGTGAGGATGATGACGGCCGGGTGCACGAAGCTTTCGAACTGGGCGGCGAGGATCAGGAAGATCAGCACCACGGTGAGGCCGAGAACGACCCAGAGCGAGGAGCCGGTTTGCCGCAGCTGGCGGCTTTCGCCCTTGTGGCCGATGGAGGTCACCTGCGGCTGTTCCAGCGCGATCGGCTCCAGATAGTCGAGCGCCTGCCCCAGCGTCGTGCCGGGCGCGACGCTGCCCTGGAGGGTGATGGCGCGCTGCTTGTTGAAGCGGCCCAGCTCTCCGGCTTGCGCATTCTCGCGCAGCTTCACCAGGTTGGAGAGCGGGATCATGTCGTTCGTGGTGCTGGAGCGTACATAGATGTTGGCGAGGTTGTCGGGGGTGGCGCGATCGGCGTCCTCGGCCTGCAGCACCACATAATATTCCTCGCCGCGATCGATGAAGGTGGTCGCCCGGCGGCTGCCCATCATCGTTTCCAGCGTGCTGCCGATATCTGCCACGCTGACGCCGAGGTCGCCGGCGCGGGTGGTGTCGATGTCGACGATCAGCTGCGGGACGGTTTCCTTATAGTCGCTGTCGAGGTTTATGATGCCGGGGTTGGCTTCTGCCGCCTTGAAGATGGCGTCGCGCGCCTTGGCCAGTTCCTCGAAGCTGTTGCCGGCGATCACCAGCTGGATGGGCTGGCCGCGGCCCCGGCTGAGGCTGTTGCCGGTGGAGGTGTTGCCGCGCACCCGCGGGTCCTGCCCGATCTGCTTCTGCACCTGCTCCATCACGTCGCGGGTGGTTTCGGTGCGGTCTTCCCAGGGCACCAGGAACACGGTCATGCCGCCGCTGGAAAAGCTTTCCGTCGAGCCGAAATTCCCCGGCGCGCGGACCAGCAGCCTTCGCACGGGCTGGTCGTCGCCCACCATCGGCAGCAGCTTGGCCTGCAGCTCTTCCATGTAGACCACCATGCGGTCGAAGCCGGTGCCTTCGGCCGCCTGGATGGTGACCTGGAAGTTGCCGGTATCTTCCTCGGGTGCGAGTTCGGAGGCGAGGGTCGAGCCGAGGAATACGCAGCCCGCCACGAAGGCGACGGAAACGCCCGCCACCAACCAGGTCCGGTCGAGCACGCGTTCCAGCGCACGCGAATAGGCGCCTTGCACCCGATCGAACTGGCGATCGAACCATTGGGTGAAGCGGTTATGGCCGGTTTCGCGCTTCAGCAGCTTGGAGCAGAGCATGGGCGTGAGCGAGAGCGCCACGAAGCCGGAGAAGGCGATGGCGCCGATCATGGCGCCCGCCAGCTCGCGGAAGAGAAGGCCGGTGTTGCCGGCGATGAAATAGAGCGGCACGAACACGGCGCAGACGACGATTGTGGTGGCCATGACGGCAAAACCCACCTGCCGCGCCCCGTTGTAGGCGGCAGCCAGCGGCGGCTCGCCCTTCTCGATCCGGTAATAGATGTTCTCGAGGACGACGATGGCGTCGTCGACGACGATGCCGATGGCGAGCACGAACGCCAGCAGGGTCAGCAGGTTCAGCGAATAGCCGAGCACATAGAGGACGGCGAAGGTGGCGATCAGGCAGATCGGTACGGTGATCGCCGGGATCAGGGTCGCCCGCAGCGAGCCGAGGAAGATGAAGATGACGGCAATGACGAGGATCGCCGCCTCGATCAGCGTGTGCCACACATTGCCGATGGCGCGCTCGATGAAGAGCGAGCTGTCGAAGCTGACGGCGAGCTGCATGCCTTCGGGGAGCGTTTTCTGCACCTCGGCCAGTTGCGCCTTGACGTCGTTGGCGACCTGCAGCGTGTTGGCGCCCGACTGGCGGACGATGCCGAGGCCGATCGCCTGCTCGCCGTTCGAGCGGAAGAAGTTGTAGCGGTTTTCCGGCTCCAGGCTGACGCGGGCGACATCGCCCAGCCGGATCAGATAGCCGTCGGCACCTCGCCCCACGATCAGCCGCTCGAACTGCTCCTGCGTGGAGAACTGCCGGGTGACGCGGACGGTGAGGTTGGTGTTGGGGCCTTCGATGCGGCCGGCGGGAAGCTCGACATTCTGCCGCCGGAGGGCATTTTCGACGTCGGTGGTGGTGAGGCCCATGGCGACGAGCTGGGAGCGCGAGAGCCAGACGCGCATGGCCTGCCGCGCCTCGCCGCCGATCTGCACGCGGCTGACGCCGTTCACCGAGGCGAAGCGGTCGACAAGGACGCGGTCCGCATAGTCGGTGAGCTGCATCGGTGTCCAGTTGGGCTGGATCACGTTCATCCAGAGGATCGGCTGGGCGTCGACATCGACCTTGCTGATCTGCGGCGGGTCGGCCTCTTCGGGGAGCTGGTTGACGACGCCCGATACGCGGTCTCGCACGTCGTTGGCGGCATCGTCTATGTCTCGGGTGGCGGAAAATTCGATGGTGATGTCGGAGCGGCCGTCGCGCGAGCGGGAGGAGATGTTGTCGATGCCCTCGATGCCCGAAATGCGGTCCTCGATGATCTGGGTGATGCGGTTTTCGATCACCTGCGCGTTTGCGCCTCGATAGACGGTGTCGACCGAAACGATGGGCGGCTCGATGGCGGGGAGGTCGCGGACGGGGAGACGGGTGAAGGAGACCGCACCGACCAGGAGGAGCAGCAGCGACAGGACCGCCGCAAAGACGGGGCGGCGGACGGAGATGTCGGACAGGATCATGCCGCTGGCGCCTCAGCAGGCGTTGCCGCCGGCGTCCGGGATGCTGTGCGCTCGACGGGTTTGACCGGGCCGGGCCCGCGCAGTTTCACTGTGCCTTCGGCGACGATACGGTCGCCTTCGGCAAGGCCGGAAAGTATTTCCACCCGGCCGTCGCGACGGGCGCCGGCCTTGACCGGCACGCGGGTGGCGGAATTTTCTGCGTCCAGCTTCCAGACGAAGGCGCCGGAGCCTTCGCCGATGACCGCCAGTTCCGGCACGGTGAGTGCCTGACGGGGGGCGGCATTGACGTTCACCGTCATCAGCATGCCGGGGCGCAGGCGCAGATCCGGGTTGGGGAGGATGGCGCGCGCGGTGATGGAGCGGGTGACCGGGTCGACCACCGGATCGATGGTGGCGATCCTGCCGCGGAAGGATTCGCCGGGGAAGGCTGCGGCGCTGGCGGAAATCTCGCTGCCGACGCGCATCGAGGAGAGGAAGGTCTACGGAACGGTGAAATCGAGCTTGATCTTCGAATGATCGACGATGGTGACGATGGTGGTGCCGGAGTTCACGACCGTGCCCGGCGAAATGCGGCGCAGCGACAGCCAGCCCGCGAACGGGGCGCGGATCACCCGATCCGCGATCTGCGAGCTGGACTGCTGGGTTTCGGCGCGGGCGATGTCGACCAGCGCCTGCTGCTCATCGATGCGGGCGCGGGTGGCAAAGCCGCGTTCCTGGAGCTGCTTCAGGCGGGCGAGCTGCAGCTGCGCCTCGCGCAGGCGGGCCTCGCCTTCCCTCAGCGTGGCGCCCTGTTCCGAACGGACCAGTTCGGCGATCACGGCGCCGCGCGGAACATGCTGGCCGTCGGCGAAGTTGATGCGCTCGATGCGCTCGGTCACGGTGGAATTGAGATCGGCCTGCTCGTTGGCGCGGGCGGTGCCGACGGCTTCGATGGAGTCGACGAGTTGCGTGCTTTCCACGCCACTGACGACGACGCTGGGCGGAGGGCCTCCGGCGCCGCCCTTTTCCGAGCCCTTTGCGCTGCTGCTGCTGCCCTTACCCGCCGAATCGCCCAGCAGCGAACAGGCCGGAAGCGACAGCATGGCAAGAGACAGGGCAAGGACAGTTGCAAGGCGGATCAAGCGCGCGGCTCCCGGGACGTATAGATGGAGGTGTGGATGCTAGCTTCTATCGGAGACGAAGATGGCTGGCTGATGAACATCTTTCAGGCCGAGGGCAATGGGCGGCGAAATATCGCGGGCATGGTGCGGTTCACGGACGCAACGTTCGGTCTACCCCTTTGACCGCATGTTTCGCATATTATATTCACGTTCAGATGGCCGGACTGCCTTTGTGCTCCGGCGGTGTTAGCAACAGGTTGGATGGTGTGCCGGGATGGCAATGGTTCAGGAGCACTTGGGCGTGAGCGGGCCTGCCGGCGCCCGGCCTATGGGTAACGGGCCCGTTGGGGACGACGACGGCGCCGGTGCCGGAGGCAACGGCACGGGCGCCGGTGTCGCTACCAAGAGCAAGACCGAAACGAAGAAGCCGGCGCTCTACAAGGTGCTGATGCTGAACGACGATTATACGCCGATGGAATTCGTGGTGCATGTGCTGCAGCGATTCTTCCGGATGAGCATCGAGGACGCGACACGGGTGATGCTGCATGTGCATCAGCGCGGCGTCGGGATCTGCGGCATCTTCACCTATGAAGTGGCGGAGACCAAGGTAAGCCAGGTGATGGATTTCGCGAAAGAACACCAGCATCCTTTGCAGTGTACGCTTGAGAAGGACTGAACTCCGCGTCTTGGCACTCCGGCGCGAAGCGCCGCAAGGCCGACCGGCCGCCCGGAGCGTAGCGGAGGAAGCCAAGCGGAGCGGATGCGGAGCGTCCGGCGTTTGAGGGGCGGCCTTGCCAAAGGCCGCGAAAACAAATAGAGGCCCGCGCTTCAATCGCGAGATCGTGAACGACCCGCCCGGCGAACCAGGGCTGCCGTGGCTGGTCATGAACTCGCCCCAATCCCCTTGAGTGGGGACGAAAGGACCGAAATGCCCAAGCTGAAGACCAAGAGCGGGGTGAAAAAGCGTTTCACCATGACCGCAACCGGAAAGCTGAAGCACGGCGTGGCCGGCAAGCGCCACCGCCTGATCAGCCATAACGGCAAATATATTCGCCAGAACCGCGGAACCAGCGTCCTCTCCGAAGCCGATACGGCGCGGGTTGTGGCGTGGGCCCCCTACGGCCTGAAGTAAGGAGCGCGGATACATGGCACGTGTTAAGAGGGGCGTAACCGCCCGTGCGCGTCACAAGCGCGTTCTGGAACAGGCGAAGGGCTATTATGGCCGTCGCAAGAACACCATCCGCGTTGCGCGGCAGGCCGTCGAGAAGGCCGGCCAATACGCCTATCGCGACCGCAAGGTTAAGAAGAGGTCGTTCCGGGCTCTCTGGATCCAGCGCATCAACGCCGGCGTCCGGGAAATGGGCTATACCTATAGCGTGTTCATGCACGCCGCGACGGAAACGGGCCTGCAGCTCGACCGCAAAGTGCTGGCCGATCTCGCGATGAACGAGCCGGCAGCGTTTAAGGCGATCGTCGAGCAGGTGATGGCCGGCCGAGCCTAAGAAGACGGGGGCCCAAGCCCTCGCTTTCGTGCGTGACCGATCAGGGGCGCGGAGGGCGATGCCTTCCGCGCCCCTTTCGTTTTGGGCCGCGCCCGGCTAACGCCCGGCCCGACAAGCTTTCCCTGGGGATGTGACCGATGAATACCGACGCCTTGCGGGGCGAATATCTGGCGGCCCTCGATGCGGCCTCTACCCCCGATGCGGTGGAAGCCGTTCGCGTGGCCGCGCTGGGCAAGGCCGGCGGCATCACCCAGCTGATGAAGAGCCTGGGCGGCATGGCCCCGGACGAGCGGCTGAAAGTGGCTCCCGCCTTTCAGGCGCTGCGCGAGGAAGTCTCGTCTGCCATCGAAGCGAAAAAGGCGAGTCTTGGCCGTGCCGTGCTGGAAGCGCGGCTGGCCTCCGAGCGGCTGGACTTGTCGCTGCCGGTCTCGCCTTCGGCCCCCGGCAGCATCCATCCGATTTCGCAGGTGATGGACGAGCTTTCGGAGATTTTCGCCGATCTCGGCTTCGCTGTTGCCGAGGGGCCGGAGATCGAGACGGACTGGTATAATTTCACTGCGCTGAACATCCCGCCCGAGCATCCGGCGCGGGCGATGCACGATACCTTCTATGCGCGTCCGGAAGGCGGTGACGAAGCCTCGCGCATGGTGCTGCGCACCCATACGTCGCCGGTGCAGATCCGCACGATGATGAGCGAGAAGCCTCCCATCCGCATCATTGCGCCGGGGCGCGTCTATCGCTCGGATTCGGATGCCACGCACACGCCGATGTTCCACCAGGTGGAGGGTCTCGTGATCGATCGCGGCATCACGCTGGGGCATCTGAAGTGGACGCTGGAGACCTTCGTGAAGGCCTTCTTCGAGGTGGACGATGTGACGCTGCGGCTGCGCCCCAGCTTCTTCCCCTTCACCGAGCCGGGTGTCGAGGTGGACGTCGGCTGCTCGTGGGAGAATGGCACGCTGAAGATCGGCGGCAATAGCTCCTGGATGGAAATCCTGGGCGCCGGGATGGTGCACCGGAAGGTGCTGGAGAATTGCGGCCTCGATCCCGCCGAATGGCAGGGATTTGCCTTTGGCTGCGGCATCGACCGGCTGGCGATGCTGAAATATGGGATGACCGACTTGCGCGCCTTCTTTGACGCCGACCTGCGCTGGACCCGCCATTTCGGATTCGGCGCGCTGGACGTGCCGACGCTCTCGGCAGGAGTGGGCGCATGAAGTTCCCGCTGAGCTGGCTGAAGCGCTATCTGGAGACGACTGCGACTGCAGACGAGGTGGCGGAAACGCTGACCCGGCTGGGGCTGGAGGTGGAGGGGATCGAGAACCCCGCCGCCGTGCTGGCACCGTTCGTGATTGCGCGTGTGCTGACCGCCGCGCCGCACCCGCAGGCGGACAAGCTGCAGGTCTTGACGGTGGACAAGGGCGACGGCCAGCCGCTGCAGGTGGTTTGCGGCGCGCCGAACGCGCGCGCCGGCCTGCTGGGTGTGTTCGGGCCGGCCGGCGCTTATGTGCCGGGGCTGGACGTTACGCTGAAGGTGGCCGCCATCCGCGGGGTCGAATCCAACGGCATGATGTGCTCGGCGCGCGAACTGCAGCTGGGCGAGGAGCATGACGGCATCCTCGACCTTTCCGCCGACGCGCCGGTGGGCACGCGCTATGCCGATTGGAAGGGTCTGGATGACCCGGTTATCGAAGTCGCGATCACGCCGAACCGGCAGGATTGCATGGGCGTCTATGGGATTGCCCGCGATCTGGCGGCGGCGGGGCTGGGGCGCCTGATCGCGCCGGTCGAATCCGTGCTGACCGAGGCGGGGGCGCCCATCGTCTCCGTCCGCACTGACGATAGGGAGGGCTGCCCGGCATTCTTCGCGCGCTCGGTTTCGGGCGTTTCGAACGGCGCTTCGCCGGAGTGGATGCAGGCCCTGCTGACGAAGGCAGGGCTGCGGCCGATTTCGGCGCTGGTGGACATCACCAACTATTTCTCCATCGGCTTCGGCCGGCCGTTGCACGTCTATGATGTGGCGAAGCTGCAAGGGGGGCTGGTGGCGCGCCGGGCAGTGTACGGCGAGTCGATCGAGGCGCTGAACGGCAAGACCTACACGCTGGACTCCAGCATGACGGTGATCGCCGACGACGCACATGTGCACGATATCGCCGGCATCATGGGCGGCATGGCTTCAGGCGTTTCCGAGAACACCACCGATGTGCTGATCGAGGCGGCCTATTTCGATCCGGCGCGCATCGGGGCCACGGGGCGCGCTCTGGGGCTGACCTCCGACGCGCGAGCGCGGTTCGAGCGGGGGGTCGATCCGGCCTTCGTTGCCGCCGGGCTCGATCTGGCCGCGGCAATGGTGGTGGATCTGTGCGGCGGGCAGGTTTCGCAGATCGCGAAGAGCGGCTCGCCGCCTGTTGCCGACAAGACTGTCGTCTTCGATCCGGCGCTGACGCTGGGGCTTGGCGGCATCGACGTGGTGGCCGACGAGCAACGGCTGATCCTGGAACGGCTGGGCTTTGTCGTGACGGGCGATATTCCCTGGAAGGTCAGCGTGCCGAGCTGGCGGCGCGACGTGGACGGCCCGGCCGATCTGGTCGAGGAAGTCGTGCGGCTGGTCGGCATCGACAAGGTGCGATCGGTGGCGCTGCCGCGGGCAGAGGGGGTTGCGAAGCCGACGGCGACGCCTGCGCAGAAGCTGGAACGCAAGCTGAAGCGGATGATGGCGGCGCGCGGGCTGGACGAAGCAGTGACCTGGAGCTTTGTTGCGGAAGAGGAAGCCGCGCGGTTCGGCGGCCATTACTGGCGGATTGAGAACCCTATCTCGGCCGAGCTGGCGGTCATGCGGACGTCGCTGCTGTCGGGGCTGGTTGCAGCGGCCGAGCGGAACATGGCGCGTGGCAGCCAGTCGGTGCGGCTGTTTCAGCATGGCCGGCGCTATCTGGCGGACGGTGAAAGGCCGACGCTGGCGGTTCTGCTGGCGGGCGATGCGACCCCGCGCGACTGGCGCACCGGCAAGGCGCGCGGGTTCGACGCCTTCGATGTGAAGGCGGAAGTCGTGGCGGCGCTGGCGGCGGCGAATGCCCCTGTCGATCGCGTGCAGACGGTGCAGCCGGCTAGCGCCCACTATCATCCGGGCCGGTCGGCGAAGCTGGTGCTGGGCAAGGCCGTGCTGGCCGAGTTCGGCGAGCTGCACCCCGATGTGCTGGGGGATCTGGACCGGGCGGTTGCGGCGGAGATCTTCCTCGATGCGCTGCCGCCGGTGAAGGCGAAGCGGGCACGGCCGGCGTTCAGTCCGCCGGCATTGCAGCCGGTTCGGCGCGATTTTGCCTTCCTGGTGCCGGTGACGGTGCAGGCGGACGCGCTGCTGCGCGCGGTGAGGGGCGCAGACAAGGTGCTGATAGCCGAGGTGGCGCTGTTCGACCGCTTTGAGGGTGCGGGGGTGCCGGAAGGACAGCTTAGCCTGGCGGTGGCGGTGACTCTGCAGCCACTGGCAAAGACGCTGACCGACGCCGAGATCGAGGCCGTGGGCAAGGCTGTCGTGGCGGCTGCGGCCAAGCTGGGCGCGGTGCTGCGCGGATGATCGGGGCGCGGCGGGCCGGGTGGCCCGCCGCACTCTCCCTTGGCTTGCCCTTAGCGTGGCTGTTGCTGCATCTGCTCTTGCGAGACCGGCACGATGCGGATTTCCACGCGGCGGTTCTGCGCGCGGCCTTCCGGCGTATCGTTGCTGGCGACCGGCTGGGTGAAGCCGAAGCCGCGCGTCTGCATGCGCGCGCGCTGCACGCCGAAGCTTTCGAGGCTTCCGGCGACGGCTTCTGCCCGGCGCTCCGAAAGCGTCTGGTTGGCGGCGGCCGAGCCGACATTGTCGGTGTGGCCGAACACGCCGATGACCGACGAGGGATACTGGTTCAGCACCTTCGCCACTTCCTGCAGCGAGCCGCGCATTTCCGGCTTCACCGTGTAGGAGTTGAAATCGAAGGTGATGGTGTCCGGGAAGGTAAGCTTGATCTCGTCGCCATGACGCTCGACCTGGATGTCGGTGCCTTGCGTCGCCTGGCGCAGCTCGCGTTCCTGCTTGTCCATATAGCTGCCGATACCGCCGCCGGCGATGGAGCCGACGCCCGCGCCGATAAGGGCGCCGGTGTTGCCGCCGATCAGGCCGCCCAGAAGAGCGCCGCCTACGCCGCCGGCAAGGGCGCCCTTGCCGCCGCGCGTCATCGTCTGTTGTCCGGTTACCGGGTCGGTTGTGCACGCGCTGGTGAGAAGCAGCGCGGTCATGGCGCCCGCCATAACGATCCTGGAATTTCTGTGCATCGGTTCAGTCCTCCTTTGTCCGGGCCGGTTGATGCTCGCCCCTGCGCCGCGAGCTTAGACCGGGATTGTCGGCGTTGAAAGCCACAAGCAGCGCCATTTCCAACACTTGAGAAGAGCTGACGTTCCCTGCATAAGGACGGCAATCATGGACTTTCCCTGGATGGACGTCGCGATCATCGTCGCGTTGATTGCGCTCAACGGCTTTTTCGCCGGTGCCGAACTCGCCATCGTTTCCGCTCGGAAGCCTCGGCTTGCGGTGATGGAGCGTGCGCATGTGCGGGGCGCCCGGACGGCCCTGAAGCTGCAGGCCGAGCAGGGCCGGTTCCTTTCCGCCGTGCAGATCGGCATTACGCTGGTGGGGGTTGCCAATGGCGCCTTTTCGGGCGCGAGCTTGGCCGGGCCGGCTTCGGCATGGCTCTTGAGCCTTGGGGTTCCGGCAAACTGGGCGCCGCAGGCGGGCTTTGCGCTGGTGATCGTCGCCGTCACCTATCTCTCGCTGATCATCGGCGAGCTGGTGCCGAAGCAGCTGGCGCTGCGGGCGCCGGAGCGGATCGCCGTGGTGGTGGCGCCGGTTATGGATATCGTGACCCGCGTGACCAGCCCGTTCGTGACGGTGCTGGATGCCTCGACGGCGGTGATCTTCAGGCTGCTGCGGGTGAGCCGCGAAGGCGACAGCACGGTGACAGAAGAAGAGCTGCGTCACGTGGTGCAGGAGGCCGAGGAAGCCGGAGTCATCGAAGGGAAGGAGCGCGAGCTGATCTCTGGCATCATGCGGCTGGCGGACCGGCAGGTGCGCGGCGTGATGACGCCCCGGCCCGAGGTGGACTGGCTGGATATTGGCGCCTCTGCCGAGGATGTGCGGGCGCGGCTGGTTTCCACACCGCATACCCGGCTGCTGGTGGGGGAGGGCTCGATCGACAAGGTCGTGGGCGTGCTGCAGGCGCGCGATGCGCTGGCGGCGTTGCTGGAAGGCCGTGCGCTGGACCTGCCGGGACTGGTGCGGAAGGCGCCCGTGGTGCAGGACGTGGCGGACGCGACGGTGGCGCTTGCGGCGCTTCGCGACGCCGCTGTGCCGATGGCGGTCGTCATCGACGAATATGGCCATTTCGAAGGCGTGGTGACGCCGGCCGACCTGCTGGCAGCCATTGCCGGCGAGTTCCGATCGGATATGGACGACGGCCACGACCCGGCGGTAGTGGAACGCGAGGATGGCTCGCTGCTGGTCTCCGGCGGATTGCCTGCCGACGAGCTGGCCGACCGGCTGGGCTTTCCGCTGGACGAGGAACGCGATTTCCAGACGGTGGCCGGGCTGGTGCTGGCGGAACTGCGGCACATCCCCTCCACAGGCGAGGGATTTGTTGCATGGGGCTTCCGCTTTGAGGTGGTGGACATGGATGGCCGCAAGATCGACAAGCTGATCGTGTCGCGGGTGGAGGACAAATGAAGAACTTGATCTGGGCGGTGCTGGGGGTGCTGGGTCTGGCCTGGTCCGGGCTGGCGTGGCTGTTGCACGGGCTGGCGGGGGCCGGCGGGCCGCTGGTCGTTACCCTGACGCGATGGTTCGACCTGGAGCCTTCCAGCACGCAGTGGCTGGCGGATGGGCTTTCCATGGCCGGCGGACTTGCCCAGTGGCTCGTTGTCGCGGTGTGGTTGCTGGGCGCTGTCGTGCTGCTGCTGATCGGCTGGATGAGCGGACGCGCGATCGATTCTGCCGAGGAGGCGGCGCGGCAAGTGAACCGCGAGCGCGGCTATGGGGCAGGGCCGGTGCTGGAGGGCGAATTCCGCTCGAAGACTGTTACCCGCGCCGACGGCGCAACGCGGACGGCCCGCCCCGAAGGCGACGGGCCGGCCTGACAGGTCAGCGGGCGCCGGCTTTCAGCGCCTGCTCCCACGCCAGCTTCGCCAGCGGCTCTACGGTGGCGGCCGATGCCTTGGCATGGGCGTTGGAGGCCGTGCCCCGGATCACCCGGCCGCGGATGCCGTGGACGATCGCGGCGAGGCGGAACATGTTGTAGGAAACATAGAAATCCATGTTCGCGTTGACGTCGTCCGGGTTGCGTCCGACGGTGTTGCAATAGCGGTCCACATATTCGCGTTCGCTGGGGATGTTCAGCTCGGACAGATTGGCGTCTGCGAGGCCGACAATCCCCGTGGGCGGCATGCGGTACATCATCAGGTGGTAGGAGAAATCCGCGAGCGGGTGCCCCAGCGTCGACAGTTCCCAGTCGAGCACGGCGAGCACCCTTGGCTCGGTGGCGTGGAAGATCATGTTGTCGCAGCGATAGTCCCCGTGCACGATCGCCACTTCGTCGCCGGGGGGGATGTTGTTGGGCAGCCACTCCACCAGCCTGTCCATTTCGGGCACGCGGCCGGCGGCCTCGTCATCCAGATATTGTTGCGACCAGCGGCCGATCTGACGGGCGAAATAATTGCCCGGCTTGCCGAAGTCGCCGAGCCCGATGGCGGCCGGATCGTACATGTGCAGCTGCGCCATGGTGTCGTTCATGGCGTTGAAATAGGCGCGGCGATCCGCGGTCGGGACGTCGGGGAAGGTGCCGTCCCAGATGACGCGACCCTCCACGCAGTCCATGATGTAGAACCAGGTGCCGATGACGCTTTCGTCGGTGCAAAGGCCGAAGGTCTCCGCAGCCGGGAAGCCCTGCGCGTGGAGCGCGGTGATCACCTTGTATTCGCGGTCGACGGCGTGGGCGGATTTCAGCAGCAGGCCGGGCGGTTTGCGGCGCATCACATAGGAGCGCTTCGGCGTGATCAGCTTGTAGGTGGGGTTGGATTGGCCCCCCTTGAACTGGCGCACCTCCAGCGGTCCCGCGAAGTCGCGCACATTCTCGTGCATCCACGCTTCCAGTTTCGCTTCGTCGAACTTGTGGGCGTCGCGCACCTCGCTTGTGCCGGAAAACTGTTCCTGTCGGCTTGCCTCGGCGCTCATTTACTCGTCCTTCCGATACTCAGCTTTCAGCCCGTTCCCGGGATCCAGCTCTCAGCCCGTTCCCGGGGTTCAGCTCTCAGCCCGTTCCCGGGCTATTTCACGCCAGCCGATATCGGCGCGATGGAACCCATCGGCAAAGCTGACCTTTTCGACGGCGGCATTCGCTTTTTCGACAGCTTCGCCCACCGTCGAGCCGGTTGCGGTGACAGCAAGGACCCGTCCACCGCTGGCGACAAGGGCGCCTGCCGCGTTGTGCGCGGTGCCGGCATGGAAGACGATGGCGCCATCCGCCTGCGCCGCATCCAGCCCCGAAATTTCGCCGCCCCTGGCCGGCGTCCCGGGATAGCCGCGGGCTGCCACGACCACCGTCGCTGCCGCGCCCGGCTTCCAGCGCGCTTCCTCGCCCGACAGCTGACCCTTCGCGGCCGCCAGCAGCAGGGCGGCAAGATCGCCGTCGAACAGGCTCATCAGTACCTGGCACTCGGGATCGCCAAAGCGGACGTTGTATTCGATGAGGGAGGGGCCGGAGGCGGTGAGCATCAGGCCGGTGAACAGCACGCCGGTGAAGGGCGTTCCGCGCCGGGCCATCGCCTCCAGCGTCGGCTCGACGATTTCGCGCAGGGTGCGGGCCTGCAGCTCGGGCGTGAAGACGCGGGCCGGGGCATAGGCGCCCATGCCGCCCGTGTTGGGGCCGGTGTCGCCGTCGCCGACGCGCTTGTGATCCTGCGCCGCCAGCAGGGGGAGGGCGGTTGCACCATCGGCGAGCACGAAGAAACTGACTTCCTCGCCTTCGAGGAACGCCTCGATGACGACCTCTGCGCCGGGTTCCGCGAACAGCGCGCGCAGCGCTTCCTCGGCTTCGGCGCGGGTGGTTGCGACAGTCACGCCCTTGCCGGCCGCCAGTCCGTCGGCCTTGACGACGATCGGGACGGGCTGTGTGGCAAGATAGGCGAGCGCCGGTTGCAAGGCGGAGAAGCGGGCGTAGGCGGCGGTCGGGATGTTCGCATCGTCGCACAGCTCTTTGGTGAACCCCTTGGAGGCTTCCAGCCGGGCGGCGGCGGCGGAGGGGCCGAAAACCGGGATTCCGGCCGCGCGCACGGCATCGGCGACGCCTGCGGCCAGCGGCGCTTCGGGGCCGACAACGACCAGACCGATCCCGTTGCCCAGCGCCCAGTCGGCGACGGCCACGCCGTCCAGGATGTCGATGCCGGGCAGCAGCGTGGCAGAGGCAGCGATGCCGGGGTTGCCGGGCGCCACGAACAGCTGGGCGCACAGGGGCGACTGGGCGAGTTTCCACGCCAGCGCATGTTCGCGCCCGCCGGAACCAAGGAGGAGGATGGGGAAGGGATTCATGCCGGCGGCATAGCCTTGCAGGCCTTCCGCCGCCAGCGGGGTTTGAATCCGGCACACGCCAGGGCTATCTGGCGGGCATGGCTTCCACTGCGCCCAACATCCCCGAATATTCGGTTTCCGAACTGGCCGGGAGCGTCCGCCGCACGTTGGAGAATGCCTTTGGGTTGGTGCGGGTGCGGGGCGAGATTTCCGGCTTCAAGGCCTATGCCTCTGGCCACGGCTATTTCGATCTGAAGGATGCCGACGCCAATGTCGCGGCGGTGATGTGGAAGGGCAATCTGGCGCGGCTGAACTTCCGGCCGGAGGATGGGCTGGAGGTTGTGGCGACCGGCAAGCTCTCTTCCTATCCCAAGAGCTCGAAATATCAGCTGGTCGTCGAGCGGATGGAAGTGGCCGGGGTCGGCGCGCTGCTGAAGCAGATCGAGGAACGGCGGCGGCGGCTGGAGGCGGAGGGCCTGTTTGACAGGGCGCGCAAGCCGGCGCGGCCGTTTCTGCCCCGGCACATCGGCGTCGTCACCTCGCCATCCGGGGCGGTGATCCGCGATATCCTGCATCGCCTGTCGGATCGCTTTCCACGCCGGGTCACCTTGTGGCCGGTGCCGGTGCAGGGAGACGGGGCTGCGGCGAAGATCGCGGCCGCCATTGCCGGCTTCAACGCCATGCCCGAAGGGCGTCGGCCCGATCTGCTGATCGTGGCGCGCGGCGGCGGCTCCATCGAGGACCTGATGGCTTTCAACGAGGAAGTGGTAGTGCGTGCGGCGGCGGCGAGTGCCATCCCGCTGATTTCCGCTGTGGGGCATGAAACAGATACGACGTTGATCGACTATGCCTCGGCGCTGCGGGCGCCGACGCCGACCGCTGCTGCCGAGCTGGCGGTGCCGGTGCGGGCGGACCTGCTGGATACGCTGGCGGAATTGTCCCTGCGGGCGCAGCGGGGTGAGCGGCGGGCCCGGGAACTGCGTCGGGAGCGGCTGGCGGCGCTGGCAAGCCGGTTGCCGCGGCCGGCCGCGCTCGCCGGACTGGCGCGACAACGGCTCGACGAAGCGGGGGAGCGGCTGCCGAGGGCGCTTGGCGGGCGTGCACGCCTGCTCAGGGCGCGCTTGTCGGCAAGTGGCGACCGGCTTACGCCGAGACTGCTGACGCATCATGTAGCGCGGGAGCGGGCGCTGCTGGGCTCTCCACGCGCGACGCCCAACCCGGCATTGCTGAAGGCGCGCATAGGCTCTGCCCGCGCTGCCCTTGCCGCGACTTTCCGGCTGGCCGAAAGCCTGTCGCCGCAGGCGGTATTGGCGCGCGGGTTCGTGCTGGTGAAGAATGCCGACGGCAAGCTGGTGCGACGGTCAGCGGACGCAGCCGGTGCGCCAAGGCTTGATCTTGTGTTCGTCGATGGCGAAGTTGCGGTTCAGCCCACTGCTGCAAACACCGGCGCCAGGCCGCCACGCCGGGAAGCCGGCCCTGCTTCCGCGCCGGCTGCATCCCAGGGCACATTGTTGTAAGGGACAAGTCATGCTGAACTTTTCCGCCGGGCGACCGGCCCGCATCCGCTATCTTTCCGGAAGCTACAAGCTGATCGCCGACGGCGACCATGTGATCTGCGCGGTGAGCGGGCAGAAGATCCCACTTCCGGCGCTGCGCTACTGGAGCCACGAGCTGCAGGAGCCCTATGCCTCGGCAGAGGTGGCCGGGAAGCGCTATGCAGAGGCGAAGGCGAAGGGGTTGCTGTAGCGCCTGAGCAGCCCTGTGGGCTGAGTCGCTTTCGATTGGACGGCCCAAAAGGAAAGGGCGGCCCGTTGCCGGGCCGCCCTTCCTTTTTCCGTAGGTTGGCTCAGGTTCAGAACTTGAACTGGGCACCCACGTACATCATCCGGCCATACAGATCGTAGGTGGTGGCCGACGTCTGCGTACCCGGGAAGGTGACGAGGTTGGTGTCACCGAAGACCGGGGGCTTCTTGTCGCCGACATTGTCGATACCGGCATAGAAGCTGAACCTCTGGTTTTCGCCCAGATTATAGCGGAACTGCAGGTCATGGTAGGTGTAGGCGCCCACGCGGATGGAGCCTTCACCCAGTGTATCGACCACCGGACCCATGTAGTTGATCCGCCAGTTCACCATGAACGAGCCAAGGTTAAGGGTCGTGGAGACGTTCACACGGTCCTTGAAGCCCGTGCCCAGACGGCCGCAGCTGTAGCAATCCAGCTGCCCCAGTTCGTCCTGGACGGGGCCGCCCGGATAGCTGGTCTGCTGCTGCTTCAGGCGGTGGTTCCACAGCACCGAGAGATCGACCGAGTTCCGGTCGCCCCAGGGATAGCTGTAGCGGCCGGCGACATCGATACCCTCGACTTCGAACGAACCGGTGTTCAGGTTGATCGCGTTGACGGTCTCCACCTTGCCGTTGGCGAGGCGGATGATGTTGTCGCAGAAGATCGCTTCGCCGCTGCCGGTCATGCATTCGTCCAGCGAGGTTTGCTGGCCGATGATGCCGATCGCGTTCTCGACCTTGATGTTATAATAGTCGACGGACAGCGACAGACGCGGAACGAAGCTTGGCTGGAACACGCCGCCGATCGTCAACGTCTTGGCGGTTTCTTCCTTGAGGTCGGGGTTGCCGCCGAGGAAGCCGTTGATCGTCTGGATGTCCGCCGTGGTGTAGCTGAAACCGCTCGAAGCCATTGCAGCGGCGATTGCCGGGATGGCCATGCAGGCGGCCGACAGCGTCGTCTGCTTGATGGCGCCGGTGTCGCCGCCGCCAAGCTTCTGGTCGCAGGGATCGACCACCGCCGGGAAGGTCTCGGACTGGGCCGAGAACAGCTCGGAGATGTTCGGAGCGCGGGTCGCTTCGGCATAGGCTGCGCGGAAGCGGATGTCGCGGATCGGGGCATATTCGCCGCTGATCTTCCAGCTCCAGACCCCACCCACCGTCGAGTAATCGGCATAGCGGGCGGCAGCGCCGACCGACAGCGATTCAGCGAACGGCACGCCCGACAGGATCGGCGCGTTAACTTCGGCGAAGATTTCCTTCACGTCGAAGCTGCCGCGGGTGTCGGAGAGCATGTTGCCCAGCGTCAGTCCGAGGTTGGTGGCTTCGTCGAAATCTTCCGTCGACTGTTCCTTGCGGTATTCCGCGCCGACGGCCATTGCCAGCGCCCCGCCGGGGAGCTGGAAGAGATCGCCGGAAACGGAGCCCGAGATCACATCCTGCTTCAGATGCGCGTCATAGGTGGAAAGCTGACCCCCGTTGGTGACATAATTTGCAGCCGCGGCACTCGCCGTGCCGGCGCCGAAGATGTTCAACGGAACGCAGTTCGGGTCGTTGTTGTTGGGATCGGCGTCGACGTTGATCGAGCAGACCGGACCGTTGGGTCCGGCAACCGCATTCAGGGCGTTACGATAGTTCGGGCCGAGGATCGTTTCCGATTGGGTGTGATCCTTGGTTTCGCCATGGGTGTAATAGATGTCGTACTTGAAGCCGCCGCCGAACTCGCCGCGGGCACCGCCGACGATCCGCCAGGTGTCGCGCTCGGCGACGTTCGAACGATCGAAGATGTCGTTCGAGCGGCGGCGGAAGGCGACCGAAGTCTTGCCGGCAGCAATGGCCGCATCGCGGATCTGCTGCGGCATGAACGGGTTGGTGATCGGGATGCCTGCGTAGCCCGTCCCGTTTTCGTTGGTGAGGTCGGTGTTGGCAACCGCCTGCGGCTCCAGGCTGGAGCGCGACTCCGTACGCGCATACTGGCCCTCGGCATAGAAGGTCAGGGCATCGCTCACGTCATAGTGGGCGCTGGCGGCACCGAGGTAACGGCGGACAGGGACGCTGAGATAGCGGTCGGCGTTGCGGTTGTAGCCGTCGATATTCGCCGTTTCATAGGCCTTCAGCACATTGCCCGTGCCAAAGGTGAAAGTGTTTGTCGTCGGCTTGAGGGCGCCGTTGCCGGCACCGGCGCCAGCGAAGTTGCCGGCCGGCGAGAACAGCCCCTGCGCGGCGAAGGACGAACGGTTGGGATCGTCCTTGGCCGCTGAACGGCAGATTCTGTTGCTGCAAGGCAACAACATCTAAGCAAGATGTCACGGGGGTGAACCTTGGCTTTACAGCTTGACGGCTTTTTGGTGAATGTTTGAACCAAGCCACAAGGCGATCAGATTGCTGCCCTGTCCGGTTAGGCGACCTTCTGCGGAAGGGTCGTTGTATCGTTTGGGCAACAATCCGAAAACACCGAGGGTTTTGCATGGGGGGATAAACCGGCAGCCAAGCCGGGCCATGCAGAGCCTGATCAAGGAAGGACTGACAACCGTGACAAATTTCAACTGGCAAAGGCGTGCAGCCTTGAAGGGATCGGCTGCTACCGCTGCTCTCACCATCGCCCTGCTTGCTGGCCCTGCGGCCTATGCCCAGGATTCGGCGGCGGCTGCTGGCGCGGCCGATACGGAAACCATCGTCGTTACCGGTTCGCTCATCAAGAACCCGAACCTCGAGCGGGCGATGCCGGTCTCCGTGACGACGGCTTCGGACATCGAACTTCGCGCCACCAACAACGCCGAAGCGATCCTGCGGGAAATCCCGGGCGTTGTGCCGTCGATCGGTTCGGCGGTTAACAACGGCAACGGCGGTTCGTCGTTCGTCAACCTTCGCGGCCTCGGTTCGAACCGCAACCTGGTTTTGCTGGACGGCAATCGCCTGGTGCCCGCCGATCTGCGTGGCCAGTTCGATCTGAACAACATTCCGGTTGCCCTGCTGGAGCGCGTCGACGTGCTGACCGGCGGTGCTTCCACCACCTACGGCGCCGACGCCATCTCGGGCGTTGTCAACTTCATCACCCGCCGCGATTTCTCGGGCGTCGAACTTTCGGCCAACACCGGCATCACGCAAAAGGGTGACGGCTCCAACTTCCGCGCCGACCTTACCATCGGCACCAACCTCGACGATGGTCGCGGCAATGTGGTGATTTCGCTGGGTTACCAGGAAGTCGATCCGGTTTATCAGGGTGCCCGCGATTTCTCGGTGTTCAACCTTGATTCCTACTCCGGTATCGTAGGCGGTTCTGGCACGTCGGTTCCTACGCGTTTCACGTTGGCGCGTATCGGAACCCGCCAGATGAACCAGGCCGGCACGGATTTCTCCGGTTCCAGCCTGTATGCGCCGTACAACTTCAACCCCTGGAACATCTTCCAAACGCCCTTCAAGCGCTTCAACATCTACAGCGCCGGTCGGTATGAAATTAATGACGCAGTTGAAGTTTACGCCCGCGGCCTTTTCTCGCGGAACTCGGTCAGCACGATCATCGCTCCGTCGGGCGCCTTTGCGCTTTCCGTTCAGGTGCCCATGAACAACCCCTATCTGACCGCTGCGCAGCGCAATGCTTTCTGTGTCAACTCTGACTTCAATCCCAACGTGTCGGGTATCCAGTCACTCACACCTGCAGAGTGTACTGCTGCCGCAACGGCAACAGGTTCGAACGATCCCAACTATCGTCAGGCCTCCAGCACCATGTGGCGCCGGGCAACTGAGTTCGGTCCCCGTGTTTCCGAGTTTATCACAACCTACTTCGATTACACCGGCGGTGCCCGCGGCGGCATTACCGACAACATCGATTGGGATGTAAGCATCGCTTATGGGGAAAGCGAGAACCGCCAGACCCAATATGGATACTGGTTGAACTCCCGGGTCCGCTCAGCCTTGCTGGATGGTTCGGTAAACTTCTTCGGTCCGGAGGGTTCGATTACCGACGCCATGAACCAGCAGTTGACGGGGAACTCGACCGTCTCCACTGGAACTTCACTGCTTCAGGCAAAGGGCATGATCACCGGCGATTCCGGTTTCGGCTTGCCGTGGGCGGCTGATGGCGTTTCGTTCGCCGTCGGAACCGAGTATCGCAAGTATACAGCCAAGCAGGAATCGGATTTGCTGTCCCAGGCAAACGATCTCGGAGGCGCCGGTGGCGCAGCTCCGAATGTCTTCGGCGCCTATGAAGTTGTGGAAGGCATCGGTGAAATTCTGGTTCCCGTGATCCAGGATCTGCCCGGCGTGCAGAGCTTGACCGTTGGTGGTGGTATTCGCTACTCCAGCTACTCGGTCGATGCTCCCGGTAACCCGTCCTACAATACCTTTACTTGGAAGGGCGAAGCAACCTGGGATATCGCCGCCGGGTTCAAGGTTCGCGGCAACTACGCCCATGCTGTCCGCGCGCCAAATATCTACGAACTGTTCTACCCACTTACGACTGGCCTTACCAGCCTGTCGCTCGATCCGTGCGCGGGAGAAGCCCCGCTAAACAATGCTAACTTGTATGCTGTCTGCCTTGCACAAGGGGCATCTGCTGAAGTTATCGGAAATATTGGCCAGCCGAGCGCCGCTCAGGCCAACGCAACCACCTTGGGTAGCGTGGATATGAAGCCCGAGAGTTCGGACAGCTGGACAGTAGGCCTTGTTGCACAGCCTGACTTCCTGCCGGGCTTCAGCGCAACGCTGGACTACTATAATATCAAAATTAAGAATGCGATCACCGCTCCGACGCCGGGCGATGCCATCTCGGCTTGCTTCGGCAATATTACGGCATCCAGCGCCACCGATACCGCTTGCACAGTCATTCGGCGAAACCCGGGTTCGGGCAGCTTCGATGGCGACGCAGCTGGTCTGTACTTGCCGATCACCAACAGCGGCCAGCTAAAGACGGACGGCATCGATCTCACGATGAACTATTCTACCCAATTCTCGGATACTGTGGGCCTCGCCCTTGGCTTCCAGGGTAACTGGACTAATAGCTCTAAGTTTAAATCGATACCGACTGGTCTCGACCGCGAATGTGTTGGATATTTCAGCGTCAACTGCGCTTCCATCCAGCCCGAGTTCTCCTTCAACCAGCGGACCACGCTGTCTGTAAGTGACTTGGACTTTTCTCTGAACTGGCGCTACATCAGCAGTGTCAAATTCGAGCCGCAGCAACTGGCGGACGATCTGGAAGCTGCTACCGAATTGGGATGCCCGGATCCGTCAGGCACCGATCCTGACGGCTGCATGGTTGACGAACGCTTCCGCAACATTGGTGCGGCGAGCTACTTCGACTTCTCGCTCCGCGCCAACATCAACGAGAACCTGATCATGACGTTCTCGGCCTTCAACATCTTCGACAAGCAGCCGAAGGTGGTTGGTGCGTCTGTTGGCTCGACCTCGTACAACAGCGGCAACGTCTATCCGTCGACCTACGACGCTCTGGGCCGTCGCTTCGCGATCACGGCGCGCCTGCGCTTCTGATCCGAAACGATCGACTGAGAATTGGGGGCGGCCGAAAGGTCGCCCCCTTTTTCATGTCTGCCTATCCGGAAGAACCGCGATAGAGTTGCGGCGCGCAGCGCTTCAAAAGAACGGCGGATGCTTCAGAAGAGCGGGCGGGGCAGATCCATCTCTATGCCGTGGACGCGTGCCAGCTCGGCCGCCCATTTCGCGACCATTCCGATTTCCTCGGCATGCACTTCCAGGCCGTGCGCCCGCTCGGCATCCCTGGAGCCGGCATCGAAGGAGCCGCCCGACTTCGAGTGTCGGGTGAAGGCGGGCCCGTTGACGATCATGTCTATCTGCGTCTCCAGCCCTAACCCCATCTGGCTTGAAAGCGCCGAAATGGCCGTACGCGGATCGCGCATCAGGATATCGCTGTTCAGCGTGGAAACGCGGTCAGGGAAGCGCCTGGCCAGGTCCGTGAAGAGTCTGTGCTGGGCCAGCCATCCAAGCGCTGCTGCCTGCAGGTCGGTCAGTCGCAGCAGGTCCTCGATTGAAAGGCCGAATTCGATCACTCCACCTTCCCGCAGGAACTTGCTGAGCAGGTCGCGACCCCACAGGCGACCCCACATGCCCTTGCGGGCGATGGAACCGAGATGGGTTTCAAGCGGTGCATGCAACAGCAGCGCGCGGGCCTGGGGCCTGAGCGCAATCATTGCCGGGGCAAGAGGATTGAGCAGGTTCGAGGGCTTCAGGACCACGGCCTCGCCGGGTCCAAACGGACGTCCGAGCAGGTTGAGGGATTGATCGATCAGCCCGGCGACCCGCCGGCCGTCCGGCTTCGTCCGGTGGCGCCAGCCTATGATGTCGTTCAGCAGCACAGGCTCCGAAAGGCCCATTGCATGGCCCGGAACGTCCAGCGCCCGCACAAGCAGAGTGGAACAACAGAAAGCGGAATGGAAAATGAAGTGAACGGGCGCTGCCGGCGGCAAATGGTGCAAGGCTTCGGCGCGCGGCATCGAGCGGACCTGGCGCCCGGGGAGATATTCATCCGTCAAGAAGGGAACGCTTCGATGCTCGTCCCGCTCCACCCGCAGGAAATGGATCAGATCGGCCTGCTCGTCATAGCGGTGGGCCAGCCAGATCGGATCCTTGGCCGGGTTGTGGACAGGGGAAGACATGGGGTCTGATTGCATGTCTCCATTGCTTGCGGCAAGAACCAAGGATGGAGATTGACGAACTGGTAGGGCGCGCTGCCCATGCGCGCCAGCAGGGGAATTTGCCGGAAGCAGGGCGCCTTCTGGAACAGGCGCGTCGCGCGGCGCCGGGCGATCCGCTGGTGTTGAATGCGCTGGGCATGCAGGAACTGGCGGCGGGCAATGCCGATGCGGCCGCCCGCAATTTCGAAGCGGCGGTGCATGCGGATTCGCGCGAGATCGGCTTGTGGATGAACCTGGCGTCGGCGCATCGGGCACGCGGCGACGATGCAGGTGAACAGCTGGCGCTGGAAGGCGCGCTGGCCATCGACCAGACCTATTTCATGGGCCAGTTCCGCATTGCCGAGCTGCACGAGCGCAATGGCCGGGTTGCTTCGGCTACAAGTCACTGGCGGGCGGCGCTTGCGCTTGTTCCATCAGACCAGCAGTTGCCGCCAGCGCTGGCCCAGCAGCTCGAGCAGGCGCGCAGCTATCTCGCGGCGCAGTCGCGCGAGGTTTCCGACTTCCTCGACACCGGCCTCAAGGCAGCGCGTGCCGGTTTCGGAGCGGTCGAGACGCGCCGCTTCGACGCTGCGGTAGATGTTGTACTGGGGAGGCGCAGCCGGGTATTCACCAATGAATGCTCCGGACTGCATGTCCCGTTCCTTCCGGCCGACGAGTTTTTCGAACGTTCGCTGTTCCCGTGGATGGACGGGCTGGAGGACCGCTGGGAGGCGATACGAGACGAGTTTCTGGCCCTGCATGCAGATCCCGACACCAGCATTCGCCCCTATGTGCGGCAGGAATTGGGGACGCCTGCCAACAAGTGGACGCCGCTGGACAACCGTCTCGATTGGGGCGCCTATTTCATGTGGGAATATGGGGTGCCGAATCCGAGTGTGCTCGATCGCTGCCCGATCACCGCTGCAGCCTTGCAGGCGTTGCCGCGCAGCGAGGTTCCAGGCCGCTCGCCTTCAGCCTTTTTCTCGTTGCTGAAGCCGCATACGCGGATTCCGCCGCACACGGGGGTTACCAATACACGTTGCACCGTTCACCTGCCGCTGGTGGTACCGCCGGGCTGCGGGTTTCGTGTGGGGGGCGAAACGCGGCCGTGGATTCCGGGGCAAATCTTTGCCTTTGACGATACCATCGAGCACGAAGCCTGGAACAATAGCGACGAACTGCGCGTGGTGCTGATTTTTGACATGTGGAATCCACATCTCTCTGTTGCAGAGCAGCAATTGATAGGGCAATTCTATGCTCTGGCGGACGCGAGTGGCCACAATCCTGCGGGACGTGCGTAGGCACGGAAGTACCGGGATTGGGTGGCGTGTCGTACCATTGGAGATGGCAATGAAGACGATACTTCCTCTGCTGGCCTTCGGGCTTCTGGTGGCCGCGCCCGCGGCCGCCGCTGATACGACTTCGCCCGCGCCTGCGGCGAACCCCGATGCCAAGGATCCTGATGCCATCCGCTGCCGCCGCATTCAGGTGACGGGCAGCCTGGTGAAGAAGGAAAAAGTCTGCAAGACAAACGCGGAGTGGAACAAGATCTCCGATCAGCAGCGGCGTGACGGCGCCGACCTCATCGATCGGTCGCGCGCGGGCATGAACCCCAGCAACTGATTTTTCGAATTGCAGCCCCCCGCCGCCCGGGCATCCGGACGGCGGGGATTCTGCGTCAGGCGACGCTTATGGCAAGCGCCCCATCGCCGTCCCTGACCTCGACGGTGGAACCGTCGGGCACTTCGCCGGCGAGCAGCTTGTCAGCCAGCGGATCGACCAGATGCTTCTGGATCGCGCGCTTCAGCGGCCGGGCGCCATAGACCGGATCGTAGCCGACGCGGGCCAGCCATTGGCGGGCGCCGTCGCTGAGATCGAGCGTGATCTTGCGGTCCTTCAGCAGCTTGCCGACATGCGCCACCTGGATGTCGACGATCGCGCCCATATGCTCCAGCGCCAGCCTGTGGAACAGGATGATCTCGTCCAGGCGGTTCAGGAACTCGGGGCGGAAATGCGCGCGCACCACTTCCATCACCTGCGGCTCGGCCTGCTTCACGTCAGCGCCGTCGGGCAGCGCGGCAATGAATTGACTGCCGAGGTTCGAGGTAAGGATGATGAGGGTGTTGGAAAAGTCCACCGTGCGGCCCTGCCCGTCGGTCAGGCGGCCATCGTCCAGCACCTGCAGCAGCACGTTGAAGACGTCGGGGTGGGCCTTTTCCACCTCGTCGAACAGCACCACCTGATACGGGCGGCGACGGACAGCCTCGGTGAGGACGCCGCCTTCGTCATAGCCGACATAGCCCGGAGGCGCGCCGATGAGGCGGGCGACCGAATGCTTCTCCATGAACTCCGACATGTCGATGCGAACCATTGCCTCCGACGAGTCGAACAGGAAATCGGCCAGCGCCTTGGTCAGCTCTGTCTTTCCGACGCCCGTCGGCCCCAGGAACAGAAACGAACCCAAGGGCTTGCCAGGATCCTGCAGCCCGGCTCGCGCGCGGCGGACGGCCTTTGAAACGGCGTGCACGGCATCGGCCTGGCCGATAACCCGTTTGCCGAGGTCGTCCTCCATGTGCAGCAGCTTCTCGCGCTCGCCCTCCATCATCTTGGTCACAGGGATTCCGGTCCAGCGGGAGACGACGGCGGCGATGTCCTCCGAGGTCACTTCCTCGCGCACCATCGCTTCGCCCGACGCCTTTTCCGCTTCGGCCAGCTTCGCTTCCAGATCGGGCAGCACGCCATAGGTCAGCTCGCCGGCACGGGCGAAATCGCCGCGCCGCTGCGCCTGTTCGACCTCTACGCGCGCCTGATCCAGTTGCTCCTTGATGCGCGTGGCGCCTGCGAGCTTCTCCTTTTCGGCAGACCAGCGGGAGGTCAGCTCGGCCGCCTCGCCCTCCAGCCGGGAGAGCTCGGTTTCCAGCGTCGCCAGCCGATCGCGCGATGCCGCATCGGATTCCTTTTTCAGCGCCTCGCGCTCGATCTTCATCTGCACGATACGGCGGTCCAGCGCCTCGATTTCCTCGGGCTTGGATTCCACCTCCATGCGCAGCCGCGACGCCGCCTCGTCCATCAGGTCGATGGCCTTGTCGGGGAGGAAACGGTCGGTGATGTAGCGGTTGGATAGCGTCGCCGCCGACACCAGCGCGCCATCGGTGATGCGCACGCCGTGGTGCAGTTCATATTTTTCCTTGAGCCCGCGCAGGATGGAAATGGTGTCCTCCACGCCTGGCTCGCCCACGAACACCGGCTGGAAGCGCCGCTCCAGCGCGGCGTCCTTCTCCACATGCTTGCGATATTCATCCAGCGTGGTGGCGCCGATCACATGCATTTCGCCGCGCGAAAGGGCGGGCTTCAGCAGGTTCGAGGCATCCATCGCGCCTTCGGATTTCCCGGCGCCGACAAGCGTATGCATTTCGTCGATGAAGAGGATGATCTGCCCGTCGGAGGCCTTGATCTCGTCGACAACGGCCTTCAGGCGCTCTTCGAATTCGCCGCGATATTTGGCGCCGGCGATCAGCGCGCCCATGTCGAGCGCGAACAGCACCTTGTCCTTCAGGCCATCCGGCACGTCGCCATTGGCGATGCGCAGCGCGAGGCCCTCGGCGATCGCGGTCTTGCCGACGCCGGGTTCGCCGATGAGGACGGGATTGTTCTTGGTGCGGCGGGCGAGCACCTGAATGGTGCGACGGATTTCCTCGTCGCGGCCGATCACCGGGTCGAGCTTGCCGCTGCGCGCCACTTCCGTCAGGTCGCGGCCATATTTCTTCAACGCGTCATAGCTTTCCTCGGCCGACGCCGAGTGGGCGTTGCGGCCCTTGCGCAGGGCTTCGATGGCTTCGTTCAGGCTCTGTGCGGTGACACCGGCGTCCTTCAGCGCCCGACCGGCCTCGGTCTCGCCGGAAAGGGCCAGTGCCAGCAGCAGCCGTTCGACGGTGACGAAGCTGTCGCCGGCTTTTTCCGCAATCTGTTCCGCCTGATCCAGCAGGCGGGCGACATCCTGATCCCATTGCAGCTGCGCGCCGCTGCCCGACACCTTGGGCAGGCGGGCGATGGCGGCATCGACCGCCAGCTTGGCGCGGTTGGCGTCGCCGCCGGCGTTGCGGATGAGGCCGGAGGCCATGCCCTGCTCGTCGTCGAGCAGCGCCTTCAGCAGGTGCCCGGAGGTCACGCGCTGGTGATTTTCCCGCATGGCGATGGTCTGGGCTGCCTGCAGGAAGCCCTTTGCGCGGTCGGTAAACTTTTCGATGTTCATGCCCAGTTTTCCACTTCTTGCCCTGACATGTAGTGTGACATTTTTGCCACAAAACCCCCCGCTCCCAAAAAAACACAGCTGGCGGCGGCGGGCGGGTCAGGTCTTTGATGGTGGCCACAAGATGGGGAGAATGCGGATGGGTGGCAACCGGCTTTGCGACATGCTGGGGATCGAACGGCCGATCATCCAGGCGCCGATGGGCTGGATCGCGCGCTCGCAACTGGCATCTGCCGTGAGCAATGCCGGCGGGCTGGGTATTATCGAAACGAGTTCGGGCGAACTGGACAATATCCGCATCGAGATCGCCCGCATGCGCGAGCTGACGGACAAGCCCTTTGGCGTGAATATCGCCCAGGCGTTTGTGCGCGACCCCGACATCGTCCGCTTCATCATCGACCAGGGCGTGCGCTTCGTGACCACCTCGGCGGGCGATCCCAACCGCTATTGCGCCGACCTGAAGGCGGCCGGGCTGACCGTGTTCCATGTGGTGCCGAACCTCGCCGGGGCGCTGAAGGCGCTGGAGGCGGGCGTCGACGGGCTGGTGGTGGAAGGCGGCGAGGGCGGCGGCTTCAAGAACGCGCGCGATGTCGCGTCGATGGTGCTGCTGCCGCTGGTGCGCAGCGTTACCGACAAGCCGATCGTCGCGGCGGGGGGCATGCTCTGCGGGCGGACGATGGCGGCCGCCTTTGCGCTGGGGGCCGATGGCATCCAGCTGGGCACGCGGATGGTGAGCGCGGCGGAAAGCCCGGTGCACCGCAACTGGAAGGACGCCATCGTTGCCGCGAAGGAAACCGATACGGTGTTCCTGAACCGGCAGGGGCCGGGGCCGGCGCTCAGGGCGCTGCGCACGGCGCGCTCGACGCGGCTGGAAGTGGAGCCTTCGGACAATATCTTCGGAGAGATGGCGGGGGCGAAGGAGCTGTATTTCGGCGGCGATATGGAGGCGGCGCTGGCGCTCACCGGGCAGGTGGCCGGACGGATCGACGAGGTGCGGCCGGTGAAGGATATTCTCGACGGGATCATGGCCGAGTATCGGCAGACGGTTGCCGCACTGCCGGCGTTCTGAGGCGGGAGAGCAACATGCACGAAATCCGCGAGCTGATCTGCAAGACCGAGCGCCACAGCAGCTTCTACCTGAGCTGTGGCGATCCTGAGGGTGTGCCGGTGATCTTCGTGCATGGGTGGCCGGAGTTGTCGATCTCGTGGCGGCATCAGCTGCCGCTGGTTGCAGGCCTTGGCTTTCATGCCGTGGCGCCGGACATGCGGGGCTATGGCCGGTCCGGCGTCTATCCGGCGCATTCCGACTATGCGCTGGAGGCGATTGTCGCCGACATGATCGAGCTGCTGGAGCATCTGGGGGCAGAGCGCGCGATCTGGGTGGGGCATGACTGGGGCGCGCCCGTGGTCTGGTCCATCGCGCAGCAGCATCCGGACCGCTGCCATGGGATAGCGGCCATGTGCCTGCCGTATCTGCCAGAGGGTTTCAGCATCGAGGCGGCGCTGCCACTTGCCGACAGGGCGCTCTATCCGGAAGGCGAGCACCCTGCGGCGCAGTGGGATTATCATCTGTTCTACCGCGAAAATTTCGCCGCCGCCTGCGCGGCCTTCGATGCCGATCCGCGGGCGATGGTGCGGCTGTGCTTCCGCACGGCCGATCCATCGTCAAAGGGGCAGCCTGCCATCACCGCAGGCGTCCGGGCGCGGGGCGGCTGGTTCGGGCCGGGGATGGCCGCGCCGCTGCTGCCGCGCGACGAAGCCGTGCTGACGCAAGCAGACGAGGATCGCTATGTGGAGGGGCTGCAGCGCAACGGCTTCTTCGGGCCGGACAGCTGGTACATGAACAGGGAGGCGAATGCCGCCTTTGCCGCACGGGCGAAGGGACAGTGGAAGCTGCAGATGCCGGTGCTGTTCCTGCACGCCGAATATGACGCCGTGTGCGAAACGCTGCAGTCGCGCCTGACGGAGCCAATGCGGGCCAATTGTGCGCAGCTGACCGAGCGAGTGATCTCGGCAGGACATTTTCTGGCGCAGGAGCGCCCGCGCGAGGTGAGCGCGGCGCTGGTGCAGTGGATGGCGACGGCGCTTCCGGAGCTGTGGCCGGTGCGGGCGGTCTAGGACGTGAACTCCTAAGCTCTGGTTTTCCGCGTCAGCCACTGGAAGACGAAGCCGCCGATCAGGCCCGACAGCGTCATCACGAACATCCCCATTCCCGTCCGCGCGCCGGCGAGCGGCGAGAAACCATAGACGAGGCGCATGGTGAAGAGGGCAAGGAAGACGGCGGCCCAGCCGGCCAACGCATAGGCGAAGGGTGCCAGCATGCCGGCACGGCGCTTCAACACGGCCGCGACGAGAAAGGCGATGAGCAGCGAGCCGAGCATCACCGGCCCCAGGGTGGGGAACAGGCCGAAGAAATCGCGGAAGATGGTCTTCAGCCGGATGCCGAACGGCAGCTCGGTGCCCAGTTCCGCCAGTGCAGATTGCACGAACAGGCTGTGCGACAGGCTGGCGAGCGCAGTGGTGACAAGCGCCGCCGCGAGGAGAGCCACTATCCGCCTGCCCCAATTGTGCATTTGCCTGTTCCTCCCGCCTTTGTTCCTGCTAGCCTAGCGGGCAATTGCCGGTTCGGGGAGAGAGAATATGTTGCGCACTCTGGCACTTCTGGCGTCTGTCGCGCTTGGGACGGCTGCAATCGCCGCGCCGGTGCCAACGCGCGTGGAAGTGGTGGCAAGCGGGCTGGACCATCCGTGGAGCCTGGCCTTCCTGCCCGGCGGCAGCGTGCTGGTGACGGAACGTAACGGCAAGCTGAAGCGGATCGAAGGCGGCAAGGTCTTTCCCGTGACCGGGGTTCCCGCTGTCTATAACGAAGGGCAGGGTGGCCTGTTCGACGTGGTGGCGCACCCGGATTTCAACAACAACGGGCTGATTTTCCTCAGCTATGCGCATGGAGCCAAGCAGGCGAACGGCACCCGCGTGGCCCGCGCCAAGCTGGTGGGCAACAGCCTGATCGAGGTGACGCCCATCTACACCGCGCTGCCGCTGAAGAGCGGTCCGGTGCATTTCGGTGCGCGCATGGCCTTCCTGCCGGATGGCACCTTCCTGCTGGCGACCGGCGACGGCTTCGACTGGCGCGAGCGGGCGCAGAAGCTGGACAGCCCGCTTGGCAAGGTGATGCGGCTGACAATTGACGGCAAGGTCCCGCCGGACAACCCCTTTGTCAGCAATCCGGGGGCGCAGGGCAGCATCTTCACCCGCGGCCACCGCAACCCGCAGGGGCTGGCGTTCGATCCCGTGCGCGGCATCGTGTTCGAACATGAGCATGGGCCCAAGGGCGGCGACGAGGTGAACATCCTGAAGCCGGGGGCCAATTACGGCTGGCCGGTCGCCACCTTTGGCATGGACTATTCCGGCGCGACGATCTCTCCCTACACCGAGTATAAGGGGATGACACAGCCGATCGTCCATTGGGTACCGTCGATCGCGCCTTCGGGGCTGGCGGTCTATCGCGGCGCCATGTTCCCCGAATGGCAGGGCGACTTGCTGGTGGGGGCGCTGGTCGACCGGGAAGTGCGGCGCGTGCACCTGTCGCCCGATGCGAAGGTGCTGGGGCAGGAAAGCCTGTTCAAGCAGGTGGGCGAGCGGATTCGGGATGTGCGGGTGGCGCCTGACGGCAGTGTCTGGCTGACGACGGACGATGCGGCCGGCAAGGTGCTGCGGGTCACCCGGGCAGACTAGGACGTCCTAAGCTTATTCGGCCGCCTGTTTTTCCGCGCCGGCCTCCTTCTTGCGCCCGGCGAGCGTGCTGGCGAGAAAGGCGTGGCCCTCGGGCGTGGCAACGAGGCTGGCTACGAAGTGCCGGAGATCGGCCAGCCGTTCCTCGCGATTGTCCACGATATTGCCCATCTGCATGGCGCCTTCCGTAAGAAAACGCACGACATCACTCGCCAGCTGAGAATCCATCGATGCGAACAGCTCCGGGGGAAGCGACTGCTCTGCCAGCCGGCTGCGGCCGCGGTCGAATGCTTCCAGTGCCGGGCGGATCACCTCTGCCAGCTCGGGGTCGGTGCGCGCCGCCATCGCAAGTTCCGAAAAGGCTGCGAATTCGGGTGTCTCCAGCTGCTTCCAGCTGATCTCCGCCACAACCGAACGGAATTGGGGCGTGGTGAAGCCGCCCGAAAAGCTTGCCTCCGCCACCGATTTCTGAAGCATCTCCATGCGCCGACGGGCGAGGTGGTGGATAACGGCGGTCAGCAGCTCTCGGCGGCTGCCGAAATGGTAGAGCATCGCCGGCCGGGTGAGGCCGGCCCGCGCCGCGACGGCGCCGGTTGAAAAGCGCTGGTAGCCTTGTTCGGCCAATATGTCCCGAGCTGCCTCCAGGATCCGCCGCCGGGTGCTCCGGCTTTTTGCCAGCTCGTTTCCGGACAGCGCCGTGGGATCGGGAACAGCTGGAAGCAGCGAGTTCGGCATCAGATCGCGGCCATGGGCTGGAGGTGGGATCCGGCGGCTGCGCGCTTCAGACCGGCCGAGTTCCAGGCAAAGGCGGGGATACCGTCGGCCCCCATCGCGATGATGCCGCCATCGCCGCCCAGCCGCGCCACCTCGGCCAGCATGGCCTCGCAGGCCTCCACCAGCGGCTGGCCGCCGTAACGCATGCGGGCCGACACATCGCGAGCGCCGCCGGACAGGATGAACATCTCGCCGATGCCGGTGCAGCTGGCGGCGAGGATGTCGTCCGCCCAGGTTCCGGCGCCGAGCACCGGCGCATCGCCGACGCGGCCAGGCCGCTTGCCATAGATGCCACCGGTCGAGGTGGCCGCCGCCAGCCGCCCCTCGCGGTCCAGCGCTACGGCGCCGACCGTGCCGTGGCCCAGCCGATCGGGGCCGACATCGACTTCGGATTGCTGCACGCCCACCGGCAGGCGGAAGAAATCCGGCCGCTTGCCGATCGGCGGAACGCCTGCTTGGTGCGCAAAGCGAATGGCGCCTTCGCCCGCGAGCAGCACATGCGGTGTTCTCTCCAGCACGGCGCGTGCAGCCGCCACCGGGCTTTCCACATCGCGGATCACGGCCACCGCCCCGGCGCGCATCAAGGCGCCGTCCATGATGGCGGCATCCATCTCCACCGAACCGTCAAGCCCTGGCGGCGATCCCCGGCCGGCAACGTAGAGCCCCGACGCTTCCATGTCTGCAACCGCCTGCTCGACGGTATCGAGGGCGCTGGCCCCACCGGCCAGCCGGGCCTCGCCGGTCGCGACCAGTTGCGTCATGTGGGCCACCACTTCGGAATAGTCCCGCCCGGGCTTCACCCCGGCGCCGCCGTGGATCGCAAGGGTCCAGCGGTCTTTCACCGAATGGCTTCCGTGCAGATGGCGGATCTCAGGCGGCGGCAGGTTGAAGGCAAGACGTACCCTTTCCGGACTCGTTGGTTCTATCCCTGTCTGGAGAGCGCACGTTTTTCAACTGCCCGCATGGTCGGTCTGAGCCAGTTCAACGCAGGTTCGTGCGGCGCCCGCGCGTGGAATCGCGCGGCCGCCGGGATCACCCTGGCGTCACCCTTTGAAAGTGCAAGGAAAGTCCGGCCGAACTCCAGCATGGCGGCCACCCAGGGGGCAGGCTCGCCCAGCAGAAATAATTCGAGCCACTTGATGCAGGGGTCCGCCAGTGCATGTTCTCCGAAGGAGAGGGCGCCGAGTAGAGCCGATCCATAGAGGCCGTCAGCGGAATGTGCGGTGGGCATCGTCAGCACCCGCGCGCGACGGCGGCGGCTTCGGCGGGCGAGTTCCGGCGCAAGCGCGAGCGTTGCAGGCTCCGGCGCGGCGGAAAGTTCGCGCCGAAGCAGTGCCTGCAGCCCCCGATGTCGCTGACGTGCCTTGTCGATGGGGCAAGGGATCGCCGCCTGACCGCGTCAGCTGCTGCCGAACAACCCTCTGGCGCGCGCAAAGGCAAGAAACAGGTTCGGCCATTCGGCGGTGGGCGTTCCCACCACCTGCCGCAGGCCGAAGCCGTGGCCGCCGGTGGGGAACAGATGCGTTTCGGTGACGATGCCGCGCGCCACCAGCGCCTCGCGCAACAGCAGTGTGTTGGCTACCGGAACGGCGCCGTCGTCCTCCGCATGGCAGAGGAAGTGCGGCGGAGCGTCGGCCGGGATATGGGCGGCGGGGTTGTGCGCGCGTTCCAGCTCTGGCCCGGCCTCCTTGCCGATCAACAGGTCGCGCGAGCCGGCGTGCGCCATCGGCGCGGTCATCGAAATCACCGGATAGATGGGCGCGGCCAGGAAAGGCCTTGCAGAAAGTCTGTCAACGGTATCCGATATGGGGCGCGCGGCAAAGGCAAAGCGCGCGGCGAGATCTGCTGCCAGGTGTCCGCCGGCAGAGAAGCCCATCACCCCGAGCCGGACAGGATCGACGCCGAATTCTGCCGCGCGGGAGCGGATCAGCCGCATCGCCCGCTGTGCATCGATCAGCGGCGTGTCGGATCGGCGGCTCCAGCCGTCTGCGGGAAGCCGGTAGAAGAGCACGAAGGCAGTGATGCCACGCGCCGCCAGCCAATTGCCCAGCTCGAAGCCCTCCTTGTCGACGACGACATGTTTGTAGCCGCCGCCGGGGCAGATGAGCATGGCCGCACCGGTTGGATTTGCAGCGCGGAAGACGACGAGGCGTGGATCGGAAATACCGCTTACCGCCCGGTCGCGGAAATCGGCCTTGCCGCGCTCCGTTACCACTTCCACCGGCAGTTTGGCCGGTGCATCCGGAGCGCCATTGGGCCAGAGCCGGATGGTGTCGGCAGGTTCGGAAAAAGCGCTGGCGCCGCTGGCGGAAAGTGCAAGCGCGAGGCCGATGGCGCCCCTGCGATCCAGTTCCATCTGCATATGCTTTCATCGCCCAGCAAAATGGCGCCGGCAACAGGGTTGCCGGCGCCAGGGTTGAAGCTTGTCGAACGGCAAGGCTACATGTTGAAGCGGGCGCCGAAGGTGATCGTGCGGCCGAAGTGGTTGCTCTCGTAGTTGCGCTGCGCTTCCGCATCGCTGATGCGGTTGCGATAGGCGTCTGTCAGGTTATTGCCTTCCAGCGACAGCTCAATGTTCTCCGTGACCTTGTAGCGCATCGAGGCATCGACGTTGATCTGGCTGGCATAGCCTTCGAAGATGTTGCCGGTGCCGCTGTTCGCGTCGTTGTAGCCGCCGCGCTTTGCGAGGCTGGCGCGGGCGCTGAACTTGGCATCTTCGTAATAGAGCGTGGCGTTCCAGGCCACTTGGGACAGGTTGAACAGATCGCCCTTCTTCGCCGGGTCGTTCACGTTCGCCCCGAATGTGCAGGCTGCGTTGGGATTGGTAGGATTGCGTACGCAAGGAACAATGGTTGGCCCAGCTACGCTGTAAGTCGCGCTAGAACCGATGAAGGTGGCGTTGACGATCCCACCGAAGCGGCTGAGGAAGCCAGGAAGGAATGTGAAAGGTGCCTGTGCGGAAAGCTCGACACCCTGCAACCAACCGCCCGTGCCGTTGACGATAGAATTGATGGTCCAGAGCTGACCCTCGGGATTTTGCGCCGCAGGCGATCCGGGGGGAATGATCGATGTCGGAAGACCGGTGGAAGCAAACGTGCCGCTGCGCACATCGGCAATCGGGAAGCTGGAGATATCCTTGCGGAACCACGCGACCGAGAAGATCGAGTCCGGCGCGAAATACCATTCGACCGCAAGGTCATAGGCAGTGGCGCGGAACGGATCAAGGAACGGGTTACCGAAGTTCACCCGATAGTTGAAGCCGTCGACCGAGCCGCCGGGCGTGAGGTTGGCGAGGGTCGGGCGTGTCATGACATTTGCAATGGAGCCGCGGATGATAAGGTCTTCAGCCGGGAACAGTGCGACGTTCATCGACGGCAGCCAATCCTCGTAGGTGCGGTCGACGGTGACGGGCGTGCCGCTGGAAAGACCGGTCGAGGTTTGTGACGTCTTCACATAGCGGATGCCGGCGTTCGCCCGATACTCCAGCCCGAAGATCGAGCCCTTCATGTCGAACTGCAGATAGCCGCCGGAGACCTCCTCGCTGACGCTGCGGGTGTTGCCCGCGTCGACGACCGGGGTGCGATCATAGAGCTTGGTGAAGTCGGCAGATTTGTCGAGGTTCGGGATCAGCCACTCGTTCGTGGTGCCAGAAGGCTGGCCGGCGTTGCCGAGCTTGAAGCTTTCCTCAAGCCCGCTAGCTGCAAAGCCGTAGACGGCCGTTGGGCCGAACACCGAAGATGCCGTGCAGGTGAGGGTACCGAGCACCAGATCCTTGCCACCGCCGGTTGGGCAGACCACCGTGTCCCGCGTGAAGGCGGTGCTGTCGAAGGTGAACTTCCGCCAGACGACGCCGGTCTTCACGGTGAAGTCTTCCGCCAGATCCCACTCGGTGCGCAGCTGCGCCGTGCGGAACTTGTTGGTGACGTTGGAAGGACGGTCGCGGATTTCCGCCAGCTGGAAGTTGGAGGCGTCGGTGACGCTGGTGCCAAACGTCAGGCGCGGCCGGCGCATGTCGGTGTAATCATACTGGTAGTTCTGGGCGTCGCGATCATCGAAGACGAAAGTGGTTTCCTTCGGCACGTCGGCGTCGGACTGCGAAATCCCGCCCATCGCCGTGAAGCGGAAGGTATCGCTCAGGTCCTGGTCCCAGGTTACGCCCACCTGGTAGAACTTCGTCTTGCTGACCTTCTGGAAATGCTCGGTTCGGACCCAGGCGTCGTTCAGCGTCGCCGCGATCATGTTGTTGTTGTCGTCGACCTTGAAGTTCACCACGTCGATCGAGCGTTCGTTGGATCGAAGCAGCACTTCACCCCACTTCTCGGTGCGGGTTTCCTTGAAGCTGGAGAAGAGGCCGTCGATCGAGACCTTGGTTGCTTCCGTGGGCGACCATTGCAGGCTGCCGGTCATCCCCAGCCGCTCGCGTTCGTGGCGCACTTCGCCATAGCGCGGAATACGCGGGTGGAAGGCGAGTGCTGCCTGATCGCAGATGGCGCTCGGCTGATAGAAACCGCCGGAGTTGCGGACCGGTGTGGTTCCTGTGTTCGAGTTGAAGAAGCAGGGTTGGCCGTTGACGCTGTCGAAGCGGGCCTGCGCCCAGCGGACGGTGTTGTTGCCGAGCTCGAGGGTGTCGGACTTCTGGTAGGCAGCCGAAACCGAGGCGCCGAAGGTGCCGTCGGGCGACTTCCACGAGAGCAGGCCGGAGAGGCGCGGGCTGACGTTCTTGGAGAGGTCGTTATAGGCGCCTTGTACAGCGCCGACGACGGTGATCCCGTCCTTGCCGCCCATCGGATTGCCGGTGTTGAGGTCGATGATGGCGCCCAGTGAGCCTTCATCGAGCGAGGCCTCAGCCGTCTTGTGCACAACGATGGAGCTGAACAGTTCCGAGGCAAAGACATTGAAGTCGAACGAGCGGTCGCGGTTGGACGAGGCGCCGTCGTTCGAGGTGGCGATGGTCTCCATGCCGTTCACGCGGACGCGGGTGAACTGCGGGCCGAGGCCGCGCACGGTGATGGCGCGGCCTTCGCCACCGTCACGCTGGATGGTGATGCCGGGAATCCGCTGCAGGGATTCTGCAAGGTTCTGGTCGGGGAACTTGGCAATATCTTCGGCAACGATGGCGTCGACGGCGGTCACCGAATCCCGCTTGATGTCCAGCGCAGCGCCCAACGAGGCGCGGAAGCCAGTGACGATGATGTCTTCGGCCGCCTGTGTGTCAGCGGGTTCGCCCGCGGTCTGGGCGAAGGCGGCGCTGGCAGACAGAACCAAGGCAAGCGCAGTGCTCCAGCGGGCGGCAGCGCGGAAGGTGGCGGGACGTGTCATTCTCATTCTCCCCATGAACCCGAACCCTGTTGAAACAGGGCATGACACCGGTAACCAAAACCGACCTGCCAAAGCTGCGAGGGAAAGGGAACTGGCGCGATTTCACGCGTCGTTCCTGCCGATTCGGCCTGCCGGTGTGACCCGGCTTGCCCGATTTCCTCCCTCGCGCCGCCTTGGCTGGCGGTCTTTCCGGCACTTGCGACGAGTTGTTTACCATCGCCGATTGTCTTGAAGTAACCGGTGTCATAAGAACCTTGTTACAGCTCGCCGCTGCTGTCAAGGCAGATGACGACAACATGAATGGGCCGGAATGGCCGGGGAGGTTTTTGATGCGAACTGTGTCTTTGCTGTTGTCCGCATGCCTGCTGGCCGGAGCGCAGCTGATCGCGACTCCTGCCCTTTCGGTGGCGTTCCCCGGCGCGGTGGGCCCGGCTTCGGAAACCCCGGGAGGACGCGGCGGACGCATCATCCGCGTCACCACCCTCGCCCCCGACGGCCCAGGCAGCCTGAAGGCCGCGATCGAGGCCAAGGGTCCGCGCATCGTGGTTTTCGAAGTTGGCGGCGTGATCGACTTCGGTTTCAAGGCCTTCGACATCAAGGAACCGTTCCTGACCATCGCCGGCCAGACGGCGCCCTCGCCGGGCATCACCCTCATTCGCACGGGGATCGATGTTCGCACCCACGACGTGATCGTGCGCCACATCCGCATCCGCTCCGGCGCCGACGGCCAGGGGCCTGAATCGGGCTGGGAAGCCGATTCCCTCTCCACGGTCGCGGCCCGCAACGTGATCGTCGATCACTGCACGATGACCTGGGCGGTGGACGAGAATCTCTCCGCATCCGGTCCGCGCTTCAACGGCAAGACACCTGAGGAATGGCGCAGGGCGACATCGAACAACATCACCTTCAGCTACAATTTGCTGGCAGAGGGGCTGGCCAATTCCAGCCACCCCAAAGGCGAGCATAGCAAGGGCACGCTGATCCACGACAATGCCACCGGCATCGTGATCTGGCGCAACATCTATGCGCACAATGTGGAACGCAATCCGCTGCTGAAGGGTGGCGTGCACGCGGCTGTGGCCAATAACCTGATCTATGATCCGGGCCGGCGCGCACTCCACTACAATCTGATGGCGCTGGAATGGGTGGGCGAGGCTTACCAGACGGGCGAATTGTCGGCGGTCGGCAACGTCCTGCGGGGAGGCCCCTCAACCGCAGCAGGCCTGCCGTTCCTGATGCTCGGCGGGGATGGCGACCTGCGCTATCATGCCCGCGACAACATCGCCGTGGACTGGACGGGGGCGCCGCTGCCGATGTTCGGCCGCTATGGCGAAACGCGGGCGAAGCTCATCGAATCGGCAACGCCGGTCGCCTGGCCCGCGGACCTGCCGATCCTTCCCGCCCGCGACGTCGAAACGCATCTGCTGAGCAATGCCGGCGCCCGGCCGTGGGACCGCGACGCCAACGATATCCGCGTGCTGTTCTTCGTCGCCGAAGGGCGGGGCGAGATCATCGACAGCGAAAAGCAGGTCGGCGGCTTCCCGAAGCTGCCGGAAACCCGCGCGATGTTCGTCGAGGCCGACTGGAACCTCGATACGATGGAGCCGAAATCGGGCCTGTATCCGGGCCAGAAGGCGCCGATCCAGGAGTCGCTTTCCGCCCGTGACCGGGCGATGCGAGAGCAGCAGAACCGCTGACCGGGGACGCGAAACATATGAAATCTCAACGGAACGGAGGCGTCTTCCGTCTCGAATCCTAATTCCCTTCCAGCCTATATCAGGGGCAGGCCGAACGGGGTTTGCCCCCGGTCAGATATGTCGGCCGATAGGAAGGCAGTCTTGAGATGTTGGAACAATTGGCTGCGTTGGGCATCGCGATGCTGATCCTGACGGGCGTGACCATCGTTTTGCGTGGCGAAAGGCAATCGCTGCGCACCAGGCCTCGCCGCCGACAGCGTCAGTTCGCGCGGCCCGCGGGGCGGTCGAAGCCCACGGCATCGGCCTCTGAACTTGTATTGACGCATCCGATCAACCTGCCGGGCGGCCGCACGGCGATTGCCGTCCTGCAGATGCAGCAGCTTGCGGCCGACGACGCAGTTTCCGATACGCGCCGGTTCACGTCCTAGCTTCCCGGTTGAATATAAGGGACCCGGGCGAACAGCTCGCGCTCGAAGGCGCGCGGGTTTTGTTCGACCCGGCTTTCCGCGTCGAAGATCATCGTCTCGCGCCCGGGAAGGGTATAGGCTGGCCAACCCGGATTGCCGGTACGGGCAAAGCGCAGCAGCGCATCCATCATCCGCTCGCTCATCGAGCGGTCGGCAGGATCGCCGAACGTGCCGAACATCAGCGGGATGTCGTCCATGTGTGCGGCATTGCGATAGTCGAGTTGATAGACGAACGCGGGTGCGGAAGCAGCGGCGCGCTCCTCCGCCTCGATCAGCTGCCCGCGCCAGCTACGCCCTGTTGTGGTGGCGCGGATGAACAGCTGCTCGGGCGTCAGCGACGGGTCATGCGCGCGGAATTGCTGCACCACCCATTCCGGCTTGATGTCGATTCGCAGCTCAGGCCCCATCCGCTGGGCGAGATTGTCCCAGTTCAGCCCCTGCAGCTTTGGATGCGACGGCGGGAAGAAGGCGCGCGTTTCAGCGACGGTATTGCCCAGCATGAGCGGAATGCCGAGCCCGGCCGCGTCGGCATCCGGATAGAAGGGATGGCGGGGCAGCGCCTCCATATCCAGCACCGGGCCGAAATAGACGCCACCACCAAGGACAGGATCGGTAGCGGCTAGCGCCTCCGTCAACAACTCGACGGGAAGCCTCGCGGCTTCGGCGGGTGTGGCGTTCAGCCGATCCAGAAAGGCCTGCGCCCGGCGGGTCGCATTCAACGGCCCCGAAGCCGTCACCTGCTGGCCGCTCATCGTCAGCCCCTTGTGGAACAGGCCGCGTGCCCTTGGCATGGAGAGCAGCGTGGCGATCTTGGCGCCGCCACCCGACTGCCCGAAAACGGTGACGTTCGCTGGATCACCGCCAAAGGCCGAGATGTTCGACTGTACCCACTGCAGCGCCAGAATCAGGTCCAGCTGGCCATTGTTGCCGCTGGTGGGGAAGCGCGGATCCAGCCGCGCCAGATACAGATAGCCGAGTGCGTTCAGGCGGTGATTCACTGTCACCACAACCACATCGCCACGCGATGCCAGCTGCGCGCCTTCCACCTGCGCTTCGGCAACGGTGCCACCCGAATAGGCGCCGCCGTGAAAATAGACGAGCACTGGCCGCCTGGCTGCATCGGCGGACGGCGTCCACAGGTTCAGGAACAGGCAGTCTTCGGACGTGGGCGTCAGCTTGCCCGCCTGCGGAGCGGATGGCGCAAAGCTCTCGGCCCTCACCGTTTCACCCGACGTGGGGGCTGCTGTCGGCGGCTGGAATCGCTCCGGCTTCAGGCCATAGCGAATGCCCTTGAAGGCGTGCACGCCAGCCTCGGAAACACCGGTGAAACGTCCCGCAGGGGCTGCCACTGCCCCCGTCCTTGCATGCAATATGGCAGGTGCGGCCGCCAGCAGGCCCAGCGCCGCGCGGCGGCTGATCTCAGCGACGGACATCGCGGGCGCCGGCCCGAAAGGCGGTGATATCGGCCTCGCGGAACAGGCTCGCGTCGCCGGGCAGGCTGTGTTTCAGCGCCGTCAGCGCCAGCCCCCATTCCGCCGCCTCGGCAACGGGCAAGCCCTTGCCGAGCGCCGCCATAACCCCTGCGGCAAAGGCATCTCCGCCGCCGATCCGGTCGACGATACCGGCGATCAGCACGTCTTCGGTCTGCACCACGCCGTCTCGGCTATCCAGCCGGGCAGCGATGGCGTTGGCATCGGCATCGATCACCCGCCGTGCCGTGGAGGCCATCAGCTTCAGCTTGGGGAACGCAGCAAAGGCCGCGTCTGCCGCAGCCCGCCGCCGCGCTTCGCCATCGCCGGCAATGGGCTTGCCCAACAGCAGGCCGATGTCCTGATGGTTGCCGAACAATATGTCCGCCTTGCCCACCAGCTCGCTCAGGATGGCGCGCGGATTGCTGTCCCACGCTTCCCACAGCCGGGCGCGGTAGTTGCCGTCAAAGCTGATCGGCACGTCCCGCCGCTCGGCGGCAGTGGCCGCCTCCAGCGCCAGAGCGGCGCTGTTCGGGCCCAGCGCCGGGGTGATGCCCGACAGATGCAGACGGCCAGCGCCTGCCAGCAGAACATCCCAATCGAACGTCCCCGGCCCCAGGAGCGCAAAACTGCTGGCGGCGCGATCATAGACGATATCGGAGGCGCGAACCCCGGCTCCGGGCGTCAGGATATAGAGGCCCATCCGCCCGGGCGTGGTCAGCACACCGGTGGCGTCGACACCGGCTGCAGCCAGATGCGCGATCGCCCGGCGCCCGAAATCATTGTCGGGAACGGCGGAAACCATGGACGTCTCGCAGCCGAGCATCGCCATGCCGACAGCGACATTTGCCTCGGCCCCGCCCACATGCACATCGAGGGCAGGGGTGGTCGCCAGCAGCTGCCTGCCCTGCGCCGACAGCCGAACCAGCAGCTCGCCGAGGAAGACAGTTCTCACCGCGAAGCTCCAGCGTTCCGCGCGGTCATCGCGCGAGCCAGCCGCCGTCAACGGCCAGCACGTGGCCGGTCACATAGTCCGAAGCCGGCGAAGCGAGGAACACCGCGGCGCCGGCGATGTCCTTCGGATCACCCCAGCGGCCGGTCGGGATACGCTCCAGTATCTGCCGGTTCCGCGTCTCGTCGCCTTGCAGGGCGGCGGTGTTGTTGGTGCTGATATAGCCCGGCGCAATCGCGTTCACCTGCACGCCCTTCGGCGCCAGCTCGTTCGCCATCGCCTTGGTCACGCCGCCAACGCCCGATTTGGCCGCCGCATAGCTGGGTACGCGGATGCCGCCCTGAAAGGTGAGCAGCGAGGCGATGTTGACGATCTTGCCCGATCCGCGCTCTGCCATGTGCCGGGCCGCTGCCTGGCTCAGGAAGAACAGGGTCTTCAGGTTGGTGTCCATCACCGCGTCCCAGTCGGCCTCGCTGAAGTTCAGCAGATCGTCGCGGCGGATGATGCCGGCGTTGTTCACCAGAACGTCTATCCGGCCCAACCCGGCCAGCGCTTCGTCGACGACGCGCTGCACCGGCTCGGTGCTGGACAGATCGGCCTTGATGTTCACGGCCTTGCGTCCGGTTGCCGAGACCAGCGCCAGCGTCTCCGTCGGCTCCGAACGGCCCGCCAGCGCGACATCCGCGCCGGCTTCGGCCAGCGCCACGGCAATGGCCTGCCCGATGCCGGTGTTGGCGCCGGTCACAAGCGCGGCCTTGCCTTCCAGGCTGAAGGAAATCGCCATGGTTTCAGGCTCCTACTTCAGCTGGCAGATGTCGAGCACGCTCATGTCGGTATAGTCGAGATTTTCCCCGCCCATCGCCCAGATGAAGGCATATTTCTTGGTGCCAGAGCCCATGTGGATCGACCAGGGCGGTGAAATCACCGCTTCCTCGTTGGCGATCAGGATATGCCGCATGTTGTCCGGCTCGCCCATATAGTGGAACACCCGGTCATTCGGTTCCGGCAGGTCGAAATAGAGGTAGATCTCGCTGCGGCGGTCGTGGAGGTGCGGCGGCATCGTGTTCCAGACGCTGCCTTCCTCCAGGACGGTCAGCCCCAGCAGAAGCTGCGCGCTGTCGCAGACGCCGGGAATCACCAGCTGATAGATGGTGCGCTGGTTCGAATTGGCGAGGTCGCCGCGCGCCAGCGGGTTCGCCTGCGCCAGCGTGATATGCTTCAGCGGGCAGACCTTGTGCGCCGGAAGCGAGGCCAGATAGAAGCGTGCCGTCGCGCCCTCGAAGGTCACATCCTTCGATCCCATCGGGATATAAAGGCACTCCTTGTTCTGCATCTCGAAGCGCTGGCCGTCGACCGTGATGGCGCCGCTGCCGCCGATGTTCACGGCTGCCAGTTCGCGCCGCTCCAGGAAGGGGTGACCCGCTGCCGACTTCGGCTCGGTCTGGTCGGGCAGTTTCAGCGTGCCGCCGTTGGGCACGGCGCCGCCGATCACGAACCGCTCGTTGTGCGCGTAGTTCAGGTTGATCTCGCCATCGACGAACATGCCGCCGACCAGATAGCGGTCGCGCAGTTCGTCGTTGTCGACCATCTCCATCATGTCGGGATGGGTGGCGTGATAGACTTTCTCGAACATGGAAACCTCCCGGTGGATGATTTGATTGCACATCAGGTAACCGGTGTCAGTTACATACTCAAGTCTTAAGCAGCTCCGTTTTTCGGCGGGCTTGCAGAGGCGCGGCGGATAAGCGTCGAAAGGAACATCGAAGGCTCCCGGGCGCTCGTTCCCTCGTCAGCGCTGACCAGCTTAAGTGCCGCCGAATGCGCCATCGAGGCGATCGGCCAGCGCACCGTCGTCAACGGCGGCCAGATATGCGAGGCGATGGTGGTATCGTCGAAGCCGACAATGGAGAGATCGCCCGGCACGTCCAGCCCGCGCTGCCGCGCGATGTGCAGCACGCCGGCGGCCATTTCATCGTTCGAACAGAAGATCGCCGTCGGGCGGGGCAGCAGATCCAGCAGCCGCTCGCCCGCCTGCTGGCCCGAATTGAAGCGATAGGTGCCATCGGTGAAATAGCTGCGCGGCACGGTGATATCGGCTTCCCGTAGCGCATCTTCGAAGCCCAGGCGCCTTTCATGCGCCGAACGGAAGCCGTGCGGCCCGGCCACCAGCCCGATCCGCCGGTGTCCCATCTCGATCAGATAGCTCACCGCCTCGCGAACCGCCTCGCGGTCGTTGGAGGCGACCATGTGCTGATCGTCGTCGAGCGCGGCCGAACCCATCCGCACATAGCGACAGCCGATGCTGTCGCACAGCTTCGCCAACGCATCATTCTCGGAAATGGGCGGCAACAGCACAACGCCGAACAGCCGCTGCCGTTCCAGAAAGGCGCGGATATCCTCCAGCATGGTCGGCGATCCCCGGTTCACCGGCCGCACCACCAGCTCGAAATCGGTGCCGCGCAGCGCCTCCAGGATGCCGCTCTGCACCGAAAGCACGGTCTGCGCGTTCGGGTTGTCATGCACCAACCCGATCAGGAAATTTCGGCGCAGCGCCAGCGCGCGGGCCTGCGGGTTCGGCACATAGCCAAGCTCCGCGATCACATTCTGCACCTTCTGCCGCGTCTCCTCGTTCAGGAGCGGCGACTGGTTGATGACGCGGCTGACCGTCTTCTTCGAGACGCCCGATTCGCGCGCCACATCATTGATCGTGGGCTGCTGGGTTTTCCTCATCTGCGGGGGCATAGCGGTTCCTGCGGACTCGCGCCAATCCGCGCGTTACGGTTCGACGAGCAGCGTCGCGCCCAGCTTCACCGGCTCGCGCATGGAGAGCAGCATGGGGGAGCGTCCCGGCCAGACGCAATTCTGCATCGAAGTCTCACGCCGAAGGATCCAGCGGGTGATGGGCTTGCCGTCGACTGTGCAGGAAAGGGTGACAGACGTGGCCGGGGCATCGACGCCTGCGTCCCATGTCATCCGCATGCTGCGGCCCGCATCGACGGGGCCAACGGTCGCCAGAACCTGCTTGCCGCCGCTTTCGAAGTTCAGCCGGTCTGACTGCACCAGCCGCAACGAGACGCCGCCATATTCCTTGGCGTCGGAGCTTCCGCCCAGCGAAAGGCCGGGAACCTTCGGGCGCAGCTCCACCTGCATATCCAGTCGGTTGCTTTCGATCCGTGCAGTCAGCCGCTCTTCCAATATGTCCTTGCCGTCCACCCGCCACATCGCCGTAGAGGTAACGCCGCCGTCCGCCGAGGTCACCGCGGAGGTCTGGTGGATGCGCATGCCCTGCATCAGCCAGTTGTTGGCAATCGGCTTGCCGTTCAGCAGCACCTGCCGCCAGCCCCAGAAAAGCCCCCGGTGGTGGATATGGTCGGCCGGATAGAGCTCGGTCAGGATCTTCCCTGAAGCGGTCTGCAGGGGATGCAGGAAATGGCCCGGAGGGTTGCTTCCGGCGGCTGCGAGGCGCGAATCGGCAGGCCCATCCCCCACCAGTGTCGCCTGCAGGCCGCCCGCAGCGCCCAGCGTGACCGGCGCTGCCCAGGCGGCGCCCACAAGCATCAGCGCAAGGGCGAAGCTAGAGGAGAGACGGTAGCGCAAGCGACAGGGCCGGAATGAAGGTCACGAGCATCAGCACGAACATGCAGGCAGCATAGAAGGGCCAGATGCTCTTCATCGCTGTTTCCACCGGCACCCGGGCAATGCCGGTGCCGACGAACAGCACCGATCCGACCGGCGGCGTGATCAGGCCGATGCCGCAGGCCAGCAGCAGGATCACCCCGAAATGGACGGGATCCACGCCATAGGCCTTTACCACCGGCAGGAAGATCGGTGTGCCGATGATGATGAGCGGCGCCATGTCCATGAAGGTGCCCAGCAGCAGCAGCACCAGGATGATGAGCAGCAGCACCACGACCGGCTGGTCGGTAAGCCCCTGCAACATTTCCACCATCGCGGCGGGCACCTCCAGGAAGGCCATCAGCCAGCCGAACGCACCTGCGGCGCCGATCACGAACAGCACGCGCGCGGCGGTTCGGGCCGCCCCCGTTGCCGCCTGCAGAAACGCCTTGCCGGAAAGCTGGCGATAGACGAGCCCGGTGATGAGGCTGGCATAGACGACGGCGATGGAGGCGCTTTCCACTGCCGTGAAGATGCCGGCCCGAATGCCGACGAAGATGAGGATGACGAGCATAAGCCCCGGAATGGCCGCCACGGCAGTGCGGGCAACGGTGCGAAGGCCGGGGAAGGCCTCCTTCGCGTAGCCGCGACGGCGGGCCACCAGATAGGTCGTTACCATCAGCACCAGCGCCAGCAGCAACGCCGGGATCAGGCCTGCCGCAAACAGATCGGTGATGGAAATCCGCCCGCCGGCGGCCGCGGAATAGAGGATCATATTATGCGAGGGCGGAACCAGCAGGGCCACCAGCGCCACCGAAATGGTGACATTGACGGCGAAATCCGATCCATAGCCGCGCTTCTGCATCTGCGGGATCATCGTCCCGCCGATGGCCGAGACGTCGGCGATGGCCGAACCGGAGACGCCGCCGAACAACGTGGAGCCGACGACCGTCACCTGCCCCAGCCCGCCGCGCACATGCCCGACAAGCGACGAGGCAAGCGCGATCATCCGGTCAGAGAGACCGCCGCGCAGCATCAGTTCGCCGGTGAAGATGAACAGCGGAATCGCCAGCAGCGCGATGGAGCTGACGTCCGAACCCATTTTCAGGAACACATTGATGAGCGGCAGGCCCAGCGAGAGGGCGGTGGCGACGCAGGCCGCCAGCAACGAAAAGCCGACCGGCACGCCCATCAACAGCAACAGGGCGAACACGCCGAAGAGCAGGGCAAGTGCCATCAGTCGACCTCTTCTTCGGAAACCGGCAGCGGCGCACCGCCCAAAAGACGCTCGGCAGCAAACAGCAGGATCAGCACACCGCCGACCGTCAGCCCCAGGAAGCGCATCCCCAGCGGCAGCGGCGCGCCGGCCATCTGCACATGCCAGTCATCCAGCATCAGCCGCCCGCCCAACAGAGCCATCAACAGCCCGGAACCGGCCGCCACCAGCCGGGCAAACTGCGCCAGCAATCGCTGGCGCGCCGGCGTGCCGCCCTCTGCCACCATGGCGAAGCGGAAATGCATTTCCTGGCGGACCGCAACGGCAGAGCCCAGCATAACGGCAAGGCTCATCAACACCAGCGCGACAGGCTCGGTCCAACCGGGCGAGGCATTGAGCACATAGCGCGCGAACACCTGCCAGAATTGCACCAGCGCCATCGCTATCAGCGTGCCGGCAGCTCCAAGCAGGCTGGCGCGCTCGACGGGATCGAGCAGGCGACTGAAAGCGGGACGCAGCATCAGGCAACCTCCTCGATACGGCGATAGAGCGCGGCCAGACGCGGATCCTGCAGATACCGGTCGCGAACAGGCTGTGTCGCGGCGATGAAGGCCGCAACATCCGGCTGGTTCACCTGCACGCCGGCCTTCAGCACTTCCGCCCGCGCGTCGGCGACGCGCTTGTCCCAGCTCTCGCGCATCACCTGCACCGACCGCCGGGCAATATCGCGGATCAGCTCCTGGTCGCGCGGGGCGAGCCGGTCGTGAATCGCTTTCGACATAAGCAGTGCGTCGGGGCTAAGGCTGTGGTCCGTCTCGGACCAGAAGCGCGCGGTCTCGAAATGGCGGCTGGATTCGAAGCTGGGCATATTGTTTTCGGCGCCGTCGATCAGATGCGTTTCCAGCGCCGAAAACACCCCGCCATAGCTTAGAGGGGTGGGGTTCGCGCCCATGGCCATCAGCGTCTCAAGAAAGATGTCGGATTGTGGCGCGCGGATTTTCAGCCCGTGCAGGTCGGCCGGCACGTTGATCGGGCGGCGGATGTTGTAGATGCTGCGCGGCGCGGCGTCATAATAGGCGAGCCCCACCAACCCTCGACGATCAAATACATTCAGCAGATCATCGCCGACCTTGCCATCGATCGCGCGACGCATGTGATCGACGGATCGGAAGGAATAGGGAAGCGAGAGGAGGCGGGTCTCGGGAAACGCATTGTTCAACGCTGCAACCGCCACCCGGCAAAAGGCAACCGCCTTGTAGCGGGCAAAGCCAAGCGAGTCGTCCTCGGCGCCAAGCTGGCCCGACGGAAACTGCCGAATGTGAATGCGGCCGCCTGTCTCCCGCTGCAGCTCCTCGCCCATCCACTTGACGGCCTCGACCGTGGGATAGCCGGGCGGGTGCACATCGACTGCATCCAGCCGAATCGTACCGTCCGCCCCCCTCAGCATGGTGGCAACACCAGCCGCCATCCCGCCAAACAGAAGCATGCGGCGATCGAACATCGTCAGGCCTCCACGATGCGGACGGAAATCTTGCCCTGCGGGCCGAAATCGGCAACCGCCGACTGCCCGTTGAAAACCTGATGGACACCGGTGGCGGCGCCGGTCGAAACGAGAGTGCCGGCCACCAGCGTCTGCCCCGACCTGCCCATGTGGTTCAGCAATTCGGCAAGCGATTCAAGCGGTGTGCCGGGAACGCTGGCCGGCGTGCCGCGCCCGACCTCGGCACCATCGATGCGGACGGTGCAGGCCTCATGGGCAAGGGCGGCTATCCCGCCGGAGATTTCCGCGCCCAGCAACAGTCCGGCGTTGTTCCCGAAATCGGAGATGGTCACCAGCGGACCATGCTCGTTGATGCCGGCGAAGGGGCTGCCGGCGATCTCCACGCCGACATGAACGGCCCCGACAACGGTCGCTGCGCGCTCGGCCGTCCAGCCAGTGGCGGGCTGGACATTGGTTCCCAGCGCCAGAACATATTCCGCCTCGAACGCCGTGAATCCTCCGGCAATACCTACAAATTCGATAATGTCTTCGCCGGCGGTCTGCACGGACTTCGAAAACACCGGCCCGAACAGCCGGGTGCGGCCCAGCTGCTGGCTGAACGGTGGCGGGATCAGCCCAACCTTCCAGCCGGCGACGCGATCCGGCCACAATGAAATGGCGTGGCGCTGGATGGCATAGGCATCAGCCTCGGTGACGGGTGGCAGGCCGGGATAGGCGACGATCGCCGTGCGTCCGCGACGCGCGCCGACGAAACGCTCGGCAATGGCATCAAGTTGCGCGGCGGTTGCAGCGGAACGGTGGGCAGACATCAGGCAAGCTCTCCCGCCAGGGACGACAGGCGGGCGAACGCGATGCTGCGGCAGAAATTTCGGTTGCTCACGCTATCTCCCCGGGGCGATCGGCTTGATGCCAGCCCTTCTTCGCGGCGGTTTTCGAAGATTTGGTAACCGGTGTCAACCGGCATTTCAGAACGCCGCAACCGTGGCGTTGCGGGCTGCAATTTTCTGCGCACCTTGGCCGAACGAACAGTTGCCGGCGTTGGCCGGCAGCGGCATCGATGCGCCGGGCGAGCTGCAGGAACGCGGCCGCTACCTTTGCGGGAGGAGCGACATGTTCAGTCATATCATGGTGGGCGCCGACGATCTGGCAGCCTCCAAGAAATTCTACGACGCGATTTTGGGCACATTGGGCGCTCCAGCCGGCGTTCAGGACGACAAGGGCCGGGTGTTCTGGATCACCCCCACCGGCATCTTTTCGATTTCCGTTCCGATCGACGGCAAGCCGGCCTCAAGGGGCAATGGCTCCACCGTCGGCTTTGCGGCTTCCTCGCCGGAAGTGGCGGACGCCTGGCATGCGGCCGGTGTCGCCAATGGTGGAACCACCTGCGAAGATCCGCCGGGCGTGCGCCAGGGCGGCATGGGCGACCTCTATCTCGCCTATCTACGCGATCCGGCAGGCAACAAGCTGTGTGCGCTGCATCGGATGGCGGCCTGAACGATTGCAGGGCCGGCGCTGACGCCGGCCAAACCGCCAGTCAAGCTTGGAGCAGTTGCGAAATGACGAGCAGTGAACAGGAAGCGCGGCCCATGCTGGAGGGCGTCCGCATCGTCGACCTGACGAGCGTGGTATTCGGACCATATGCCACGCAGACTCTCGCCGACCTGGGCGCCGACGTCATCAAGGTGGAATCGCCGGAAGCAGGTGATTTCTATCGCTGGTCGGCAAAAGCTGCGCGCACGCCGGGCATGAGCCCGGGCTACATGTCGCTCAATCGCGGCAAGCGTTCGATTGCGCTCGACCTGAAGAAACCGGACGACCTGCAGGTGATTCACGAGCTGTTGAAGGACGCCGACGTCTTCATCCTGAACGTGCGCGGCAAGGCGGTGGAGCGGCTGGGGCTGGATTTCGAGAGCGTGAAGGCGATCAATCCCGAAATCATCTATGTCCATTGTGTCGGCTTTGGGCAGGATGGCCCCTATGCCGACTTGCAGGCCTATGACGATGTGATTCAGGCGGCCAGCGGCACGGCCTCGTTGCTCAGCCGGGTCGATGGCGATCCGCGCGCCCGCTACCTGCCGTCGCTGATCGCCGACAAGGTCGCCGGGCTGCATGCCGCCTATGCCGTGCTGGCGGCCATCGTCCACAAGCTGAAGACCGGGCGCGGCCAGAAGGTTGAGGTGCCGATGCTGGAAACCTTCACCCACTTCATGATGGTGGAGCATCTGGCCGGCAAGACATTCGATCCGCCGAATGCCCCGGCCGGTTATTCCCGCCAGCTCGATCCCGACCGTCAGCCCTTCCCGACGAAGAATGGCTATATCAGCATCGTCCCCTACACCGACGACAGCTGGGCCCGTGTCTTCAAGCTGCTGGAAGCGCCGGAGTTCCTCGATGATCCGCGCTTCGAGACGCGCAAGCTCCGGGCGGAGAACATGGCGGACATGTATCGCCAGATCGGCCGACTGACGCCGAACTTTACAACTGAGGAACTGGTAGTCCGCTGCAAGGCGTCCGATATCCCGGCGCAGCCCGTCCGCGACCTGGAGGATGTGACGGAGGACCCGCACCTGCAGGCAGTCGGCTTCTTCCGTCGCCGGGAACATCCGACCGAGGGCGGCGTTCTCGACATGCGCCCACCCGTCCGCTTTTCCGACTTCGCGCCCGAGCCGGGGCGATTGGCGCCGAATCTGGGGCAACACAGCGCGGAGGTGCGCTCCGGGCTGCGGAGAGATGGCGCAGCTTGAACTCGACCGCAGGCTTGGTGCTGCGCCGTCGGGGCAATATCGGATTGCGGCGCTCGCCAGCCACGCAATTGCCCAAATATGGGCTAGGTGAACCGAAATCTGACATTAGCCTTGCGCCTCCTAAACGCAGGAGGCGAGACCAACATGCCAAACAGCAAACCAAATATCCTGATCTTGTGGGGCGATGACATCGGGCAGTCGAACCTCTCGATCTTCACCAAGGGCATGATGGGCTATCGCACGCCCAACATCGACAGCATCGCCGAGCAGGGCATGCTGTTCACCGACTATTACGCCGAGCAGAGCTGCACCGCAGGCCGCGCCAGCTTCATCATGGGCCAGAACGGTGTGCGCACCGGCCTCACCAAGGTGGGTATGCCGGGCGCCAAGGAGGGTATGCTCAAGGTCAACCCGACCATCGCCACCGTGCTCAAATCGGCCGGCTATGCCACAGGCCAGTTTGGCAAGAATCACCTGGGCGACCGCGACGAGCATCTGCCCACGATGCACGGCTTCGACGAGTTCTTCGGCAATCTCTATCACTTGAACGCCGAGGAAGAGCCTGAGAACGTCGACTATCCCAAGCCGGAGGACTTCCCCAACTTCCGCAAGAAGTTCGGTCCGCGCGGCGTGCTGCACTGCCATGCCGACGGCAAGGGCGGCCAGAAGATCGAGGATACGGGCCCGCTGACCCGCAAGCGCATGGAGACGATCGACGACGAGGTAGTCGACAAGGCCAGCGCCTTCATCCGCAAGACGGTCGCATCGGGCGAGCCGTTCTTCGTCTGGTTCAACACCACGCATATGCACTTCCGCACCCATGTGAAGCCGGAAAGCCGCGGCCAGGCCGGACGCTGGCAGTCGGAATATCACGATGTGATGATCGACCATGACAAGGCGATCGGCCAGATGCTGGCCCTGCTCGAGGAGCTGGGCGTCACCGACAACACCTTCGTCATGTACTCCACCGACAACGGCCCGCACTGCAACAGCTGGCCCGATGCCGGCACCACGCCGTTCCGTTCGGAAAAGAACACCAGCTGGGAAGGCGCCTATCGCGTGCCCGCCATGGTCAAGTGGCCAGGTCACATCAAGCCGGGCAGCGTGTCGAACGACATTGTCTCGCACCTCGACTGGCTGCCGACGTTTGCCGAGATGGCGGGGATCGACGACATCTCCGGCAAGCTCAAGAAGGGGGCCACGCTCAACGGCGAGAAGTTCAAGGTCCATCTCGACGGTCACAGCATGGTCGGCCACATCACCAAGGGCGAGAAGTCGCCGCGCCAGGGCTTCATCTACTGGACCGACGAGGGCGAGGTGGCCGCGCTGCGGGTGGACAACTGGAAGGCGGTGTTCATGGAGCAGCGCTGCCAGGGCACCCTGCAGATCTGGGGCGAGCCATTCGTTACCGGACGCATTCCCAAGCTGTTCAACCTGCGTACCGACCCCTATGAGTTCGCGGACATCACGTCGAACTCCTATTGGGACTGGTATCTCGACCGCGCGTTCATCCTCGTTCCGATGCAAGGCATCATCGGCGAGTTCCTCGAGACGCTGAGGGAGTTCCCGCCGAGCCAGAAGGCCGGCAGCTTCAACCTCGAGAAGGTGATGGACAGCATGACCCAGGGTGCCACTGGCGGCGCCTGAGTTGGCGAACTGACCGGATTTGGCCGGGCGGAGCAATCCGCCCGGCCATTTTTCATTCCAAAGGCGACCGATCGAAAGGCGATCGTCCCAGTTTGAGGCAATGCTGACCGAGCTGCCGATCTAGCCTATGTCGCCTGCGACGGGCCAAAGCCGACTTCACAAGAGAGGGAGTGAGCATGCTGGAGGAGAATTTCCAGGAGATTGCATCCTATGTTGCCCTCGGCATCGAGGCCGTCGTCGTGATCGTGCTGCTGTATGCGGCCGGGGAAGCCATATTGGGCATGGTAAAGGCGATAGGGCACCGCGGCATCTCCACCGGCGCTCGCCGGGAAGTCTGGTTCCGCTTTGCTCTCTGGATCATCCTGGCGCTGGAGTTCGCGCTTGCGGCCGACATCATCCGCTCCGCCATTGCGCCTACGTGGGAATCGATCGGGCAGCTGGCCGCCATTGCCGCAATCCGCACGTTCCTGAACTTCTTCCTCGTCCGCGACATCGAATCCTACAACGAAGGCCGCACCGAAAAGGACAAGGTGGGCTGACCGCGAAGGGATTTCATCCGGTCGGTCCGCGGCGATTGCCAGTCGGAATGGCAATGCGCCACTGGCACATCGCCGTCTGAGCGCCGAGTGCGCCACAGTTTCCGGGGTTCACGTCCCAACATCATCCGAATACGGAGAGCTCAAGGCGGCCTTCAGGATCGACCAGGCAGCAACGGATGGCCTCGTGCATTGTCCGAAACTGCGCAGTGCGCCATGCCGTGTGCGGCTAGCATGCTTTCGACCAGGGCTTGCGCGGCTGAAAAGCCGCCCATTGTCAGGGCTGGACAGGGTCGATGCGGGGAGTGAAATCGGCACGCTGCAAGTGAGGTAACGATGGGTGTTTTGACGGCGGAGACCAAGAGCGAGGGGATGATCCTGCTTCCGGGAGGACGGTTCCGCATGGGCTCCGATGTCCACTATCGCGAAGAAGCGCCCGCGCACGAGGTAGATGTCTCGGGCTTCTGGATAGACCGGACCCCCGTCACCAACCGCGAGTTCGCCGCCTTCGTCGCTGAAACCGGCCACCTGACCCTGGCGGAACAGGCGCCGAACGCAGCCGACTATCCCGGCGCACTGCCCGAAATGCTGGTCGCGGCAAGCCTTGTATTCCAGCCCACAACCGGCCCAGTGCGGCTGAATGACTGGAGCCAGTGGTGGGTGTGGACAGCGGGTGCCAACTGGCGCCATCCGACAGGCCCCGGCAGCAGCATCGACGGGCTGGAGGATCATCCGGTGGTGCAGGTGACCCCTTCGGATGCGGAAGCATATGCTGCATGGGCCGGCAAGCGGCTGCCGACCGAGGCCGAATGGGAATATGCTGGCTGGGGTGGCAATTCCGCCCATGAATTCGCCTGGGGTGACGATCTGGAACCCGGAGGCCGGCACATGGCGAATATCTGGCAGGGCGAATTCCCGCACGGCAATACGGTTGCGGATGGCTACTTCCGCACCTCTCCGGTCGGCCATTTTCCCCCGAACGGTTTCGGCTTGTCGGATATGATCGGCAATGTGTGGGAATGGACCAGCAGCTGGTATGCCGACCGCCACGCCGCCAATCCGGGCAAGGCCTGCTGCGTTCCGCAAAATCCGCGCGGCGCCGCACTGGAAACAAGCTATGACCCGGCAATGCCGGACATTCGCATTCCCCGCCGCGTGCTGAAGGGCGGCTCACACCTTTGTGCTCTCAGCTATTGCCGGCGCTATCGCCCGGCCGCGCGCCATGCGCAAGCGATCGACAGCTCAACCAGCCATATCGGATTCCGCTGCGTGAAGGACGTCTGAGCGCCTGGACGCACCAGGCAGCGGGTCATTCGTCGGCGTTCACCATTGCCCGCAGCGCAGCCGCGTTGCGGATGCGAATGCAGCGATAGCCCAGCTCCACATGGCCGCGATCGACCAGCCGACCGACGATCCCGTTCAGCGTGTTGCGCGACATCACCGCCATAGACGCCAGCTCATTCTGGCTGATATGCAGTTCGGCCGGCGGCAAGGGATCCGGCAGGTAATCCAGGCGACAGCCGGCAAGCCGGAGAATGGCGGCGACGGCGCGAATCTCGCTGTTCTGCCGCGACAGGTCGGAAATGATCTGGCCGGCCACATCGTTCATCATGTCGGCCAGCAGGGAGATTTCCCGCCACCAGCGCGGGTTCTCGCACAATAGCCGCTCCAGGGAATGCTGCGGTATCAGGGCCCACACAACCGGCGTCTTTGCTATCAACGACAGGAACTTCTGCCTGCCCAGCAGCGTCTTGTAGCCGGCCCAGAAGCCGGCATGGGCCAGGTGGATAGCGCGGGTATCGGGATGGCCGCTTAAAAAGGAAAGTTCGGCCGATCCTTCGGCAATGCCTTCCAGCCCGCCATATGCATCGCCGCCATGCATGAATTCCACGCCTGGATCGGCGGTACGGAAGATCGTCGCCGCCAGCATGGCCTCGCGAAAATCCGCCGGGGTGGATGCCAGCCAGCCGGTCTGGGCAAGCGTGTCCCGGCCCCGCGCCGCCAGCTGAGGAAGGCCTTGCCAGATATGTGCACGTCCCAGCATTCCAGGGCCCCGCCACGATGTGAAGCAGACATTCAACGCAACAGCATGAACGGACCGAGAACAATTTCAGTCCGCCCTGCATCGACCCCTTCCGATCAAGGCAGGCAGCCCAACAGGGCCGACGGACCTTGTTAGCAACACTAGGCTTATGCAGAAAGCGTTAATTTCTTGACAGATTTTTGTGCGCCGCAGCGCCGGGCGCCTGGTGGCCACATCCGGGCCCACCAAGGAGGAAAGCTGGTGCCGCTTAGGTGACTCGAACACCTGACCCCATCATTACGAATGACAGATTTCAAGGTTTCCGGTTGTTGCCTGAGGTCCATACATGTTTCTTAACTATCAGAAAAATATACATGTATTTGAATCTGAGGTTGATATCTGATATTCAGCGTTTCCTTAAGTTTGGCTATTTTGTAGCCCAGACGTAGCCCAGGAACGGCAAGGAATGTGACGCTATGACAGCTGCCCGAGTGGATTTGACAGACAAGCATTTGCGCGGCCTTGCGCCAGCACCGGTCTCCACGCGGTACGAAATTGCCGATGCGCGTCTGCCTGGCCTTAGGATTCGCGTGTCTGATCGAACCCGTGAGAATGGACGAGCTGGCAGCATTTCATTCGTGCTCTATGATCGGTTTCCACCTTCTACGAAGCCAACCAGGCGAACGCTGGGATCTTATCCCGCCATTTCACTTGCCGACGCCCGGGAGATAGCTCGCGACTGGAAGTCAGAGATTGAGCGTGGAGTAGATCCAAAGGCTCGAATGGCTGCCGAAGCGGTATCGAAGGCCGAAGCTAAATCCCAACCAAAGCTTCATACCTTCAACGCGGTGGCGGATCAGTTTCTTGCGATGCATGTGGAGGAGCTGCAGCTTAGATCTGCAAAGGAGATCCGGCGGGCCATCGATAAGAAGGTCAGGCCGGAGTGGGGAGATAAGGAAATAGACACAATTCGCCGCCGGGATGTTACGCGATTGCTGGACGGAGTTGCCGAGGATTCGGGTCCGGTGGCAGCCGACAAGCTGCTCGCTTTTCTGTCAAAAATCTTCAACTGGCACGAGACCCGTGAAGACGATTTCAGTTCACCGATTGTGCGCGGAATGAATCGGACACGACCCAAGGACAGGGTTCGCAAACGGAATCTGAATGACGAAGAGATATGGGCATTGTGGCAGGTTGCGGGGACGTCAGGCACATTTGGCGCATTCATCAAGATTGCACTTCTGACGGCCCAGCGTCGGGCAAAAGTTGCGTCCATGAAGTGGGTGGATGTCGATGAGAACGGCAACTGGGAAATTCCCTGTGAACCAAGAGAGAAAGGAGTTCCTCGCGATATTCTGCTGCCCACATTCGCGCTCGACGTAATTAGAAATCAGCCGGTGATTTCGGAAAATCCATACGTGTTTGCAGGAAAAAGCGGCGCTCATATCGCGGGATTCTCAAAATATAAGACGGCTTTCGACAAAGCGATGGTCAAACACTTGGGGCATGAGATCCAGCCTTGGACCATTCACGACTTGAGGCGGACGGCCAAAACCCTGATGTCATCCACCGGCGTTCGGCCAGATATTTCCGAACGCGTCTTAGGCCATTCGATACCCGGAGTTGAGGGCATCTATGACCAGTTTACCTATCGGCCGCACAGGGCAAATGCATTGAGAAGGCTTGCCCGGAAGGTCCGCCGCATTGTCGAGAAACACGAGTGAATACCGACCCGAGATACGCCCTTGCCGCGATAGCCACTTAGCGTCCGGGAGCCATGCTTCCCCCAGCGACCGGCCGCAAAGTTTGGATGTTGGAGGCAATCGGACAGACGATCGTCCGTTAAGTCGGGCAGTCCGGTCTGTCCGCTTGCGGTCGGCAACCCGTTGGAGCCGCCAGTCGTTCAGCCTCCTTGCTTGGTCACAGCAAAATAGCTTTCTCCAGTCCCCGACACTGCGGCGCTTGACCGATATAGGTCACTCGCCTGTGCAGCCGGTGCAGCGCGGAAGTCGTGCCTCGGTGGGGTGCCTATGATGCGCCAGTAGCCGAACCCCTGATCGAGGAGGACGAGGGCCTTGCGCCCGTCTGCGTACTCCAACTCAAGCTTCCGCCCGTGAATGGCGCTATCGGTAACCTCGAGTGCGACATCGAGACCAAACTTTTCGCCAAGAAACTGCGCCACGTCCTCCCGGTCTACCTCATGATCCCAGTCGTTGAAGATCCGATACGGCACACGGTCTTTCTTCAACGGCTGTACAACAATGTCGACTTCGATAGTGTCGCCGGCCTTCAGCTCTGCGGCAAGAGTCTCGCAGGTCCGAAGGAACAGAAGCATCGGCAGCGGGGCATTGAGGTAGCGGTCTGAGTAGGAAATCCTGACCAGCTGGCCCGGATGCCAGATGCCTGCGGCTGCCATATGCTGCTTCAGTTTTGCGCCGAAGCGCTTGCCAAACTTTCCCACCGGGCATTGGCCAAAGCCAAGCATGACCTCCACCTTGTCCCCGGGAGCGACTTGGCGCTCGAGGTCGTCGGCAGCGATCTGAGTGAAGGCCGTCGGTTGATTGACGCTGCCGGCAACAACAGCATGCGTTTCACCAAGCCTCGGCTTGCGCTGCGCGAACGCGACAAGGGCTTTTTCGCGAAATACGTCCAGAACCTGAAGCTTGAAGCCCTGATCGATCTCGACCCCGCGTCGCTCGACAACGAATCCCAGGTCAATATCCGAGCCAATGCAAAGCATTTCGTGCAGGCCGTCGCCGAGGCGCTGCCAACGCCGGAGAAGCTTCAGGAATTCGTCACCTTTCTATTGACGCGCTGCTATTTGGTGGCTGTCTCCACAGCCAGCCAGGACTCAGCTTTCCGCGTCTTCTCGGTGATGAATAGTCGCGGCCTCGACCTTCAGCCGACCGATATCATTAAGGCCGACACGATCGGCAAGCTCAAGAGCGAGAACGATCGGCAGCTCTATAACGACAGATGGGAGGAGATGGAGGTCGAGCTAACGCGCGACGGCTTCCGGGATCTCTTCACCTATATCCGCATGGTCTATGCCAAGGAGAAAGCTAAGCGCATACTGCTCGAGGAGTTTCGGACCCACGTCCTTCCGAAAAACCCCGATCCGAAGATCTTCATCGACGATGTGCTCGAGCCGTTTGCGGATGCGCTGGATGCGATCCGCAACGCATCCTATTCCGCGACCTCACACGCCGAGACGGTCAACTATTACATCCGATGGCTTCATCGGATCGATAATTCCGACTGGATCCCGCCAGCGATGCTGTACCTCAAGGAACAGCGGAACAAGCCGGAACGGGTCGCGCGCTTCTTCGAGTTGCTCGAGCGTCTCGCCGCTTACATGCACATTTGCCGCTGGAACGTGAATGATCGTATCGATGCCTATGCTAAGCTGATCAACGATATCCAGTCGGGCGCCGAACCGGACGACATGACGCAGTTCGAGTTCAGGGATGACGATCACGAAGCGTTCCGCGACGCGCTGGACGGCGACATCTATGAGCTGACGCCGCGTCGGCGCAATTATCTCATCCTAAGGCTGGATTCCTTCATCTCCGATGGCGCGGCGAGCTATGATCCCTCGATCCTTACGATCGAGCATGTCCTGCCGCAGACCGTCCCGGCGAACAGCGAATGGATGACTTGGTGGTCCGACGCATCGGAGCGCAAGGCCTGGGTGCACCGGCTCGCCAACCTCGTGCCGCTCAACAAGAAGAAGAATTCGTCGGCGCAGAATTACGATTTCGGCCCAAAGTGCGACATCTACTTCTCGGGCACCAAGAACGTGTCCTCTTACGCGCTGACCAGCCAAGTCATGGCGGAGGATGAATGGACGCCCGAGATCGTCGAGGCCCGCCAGCACCGCCTGCTCAGAATCCTCTACGAGAAATGGGGTATCGAAGTGGCCTGAAGGCAAGACGATCGGTATGTTACCAATGCCGCCGCGTATTGCTGCTAGGTTGATCCGCCCGCTGGCCGGCAATGGCACTGTGGCCGAAAGGCCGGTTTTAGAGCGCCACTTTAAGCCGTTGAACGGCGGCTATTCAGGCGAAAGGTGGTCCGGATTTGGTCCGAAAATCGAGATTGAGGGTAAATTCCATCCGGCGATGATTCTCGCAGAATCGTAAAGTCGCCAGCACCATCTTCGCAATCGCGGGCTCCACCCCGGGTGATGCCGTCCGCGCTTTCTTCCAGCACAGACGGGATCACCGGGCGAATGCTATTTCGCAACCAGCCCAAACTCTCCGAGCAGTTCGGCGATCTGGGTTCCCTCCAGCTTCTTCATCAGCATCTTGCGCACGAAGGACGGGCCGGGAATGTCGATCGCCTTGCCGTCGCGCAGCCGGCCGGTCGCGGCCAGCAGACTACGGATGTCGTAGGTGGAATTGAACACTTCGGGGACACCACGCTCCACGTTCAGCAGGGTATAGACCGCCTCCATCGGGGTGCGCACGGAATATTCAGTGGTAAAGATGCAGTCCCTCTGCTTCGATTCCGCGAACTGGCCAATGAAGGCGAAGTTCAGCGCGTCCCTTGGCACCACATCCGGCCGGTCACCGGCCTGGCGCGGCATGAAGAAAGAGGTGATATAAGGCATCATGACCGGCACCGTCTTTGCGCCGGTCGCAGCCATATCGGGGATATCCTCCACCGGAACGCCCATGTGGTAGAGCCATTCTTGTGTGATTTCTTCACCCGTGCACGCCTGCATCGATTTCTTCACATAGTTTCCGGGCGTGTCCACGAACAGCGCGTAGACCCAGACGACAACCTGATCCTTCGGCTGCTTCTTGAAATGCGGTTGGCGGTTCACGGTCCAGCTCATCAGCCAGCTGGAATCTTTCGCCGTCACGATACCGCCCGTCACGACCTTGCCGCTCAGCGGGTCGCGCTTTGCGATTCTGTGAATATATTCGGGGATACGGGCATCCAGCGTCGTGACCGTCGCAGATTCCCACTTGGTCTCGGGAATATGCGCGCCGAACACATCGGGACGGCCGAAATCATCGGCCTTTGCCGCGATCCGCCGCCACAGATCCCAGGCCGGCGCCGGGCCTTCGTTCAGCTTAGCCGGCGTCTTGTGGTCGCCATTGTCCGAATTTTCCGTCAATGATCCGATCGTCATGAAAACAAGATCGTTCCGGGTCAGATCGACTCCGCCTTCGGCACCATTCTCGATCCAGTGAATCCGCGTTGCCTGCCGGGCGCCGGGACGGATATCGAAATCGACATCCGTCACCTCGACGCCATAGCGGAATTGAACGCCATGGTCCTCCAGCCATTTCACCAGCGGCAAAACCAGTGATTCATACTGGTTATACTTCGTGAACATCAGCGCGGAGAAATCCGGCAGCCCACCAATATGGTGGATGAAGCGGTGCAGGTACAGCTTCATCTCCAGCGCGGAATGCCATTCCTCGAAGGCAAACATCGTGCGCCAGTAGAGCCAGAAATTGCTCTTCAGGAAATCGGCGCCGAAAACCTCGTTGATCCGCTTGTTCTCCATCTCCTCGCGCGTGGCGAGGAAGATCGCGATAATCTCTTTCTGGGCAGTGTCTGTCAGCGTGAACAGACCGTTGGTCTCGGCATCCTTGCCTTGCTCCACCGTCGCGCGGCACAGGGAATAGTTGGGATCATCCTTGTTCAGCCAGAAGAATTCGTCGAGCACGCTGGCGCCCTCGATTTCCAGCGAAGGGATCGACCGATAGAGATCCCACAGGCACTCAAAATGGTTTTCCATCTCGCGGCCGCCGCGGATGACGAACCCTTTCTCCGGCTCTTCGATGCCGTCGAGGGCGCCGCCGGGCAACAGTTGCTGCTCCAGAATGGTGATCCTATCGCCAGCCATTTGCCCATCGCGGATCAGGAACGCCGCCCCGGCGAGGGCGGCAAGACCGGAACCGACAAACCAGGCCGTCTTTCCCTCCACGCCTTCGGGTTTGCGCGGGCGGGCGAAGGCCGCAAAATTTCCACTGGTATAGTCCATGCCGTTTCTCCCTGTGCTCAGGATCAGTTTGCGGGCTTGTAATGGTAGAAGCCCTCACCGGAGGCGATGCCGAGTTTGCCTTTGTCGATGTAATTTTCCTTCAGCCAGGCCGCGAGTGCGCGGGCGCTCTCATCCCCCTGCGAAAGGATATTGTAAGGGGTGGTAAGCCCGATGATGTCGTAGATTTGGAACGGCCCCATCGGCGCTCCCGTCGCGATCCGCCAGACCTTGTCGATATCCTCCGGCTCGGCATAGCCGCCCGCCGCGAGACCGGCAGCGGCGTTCAGGAACGGAACCAGCAGGGAATTGAGGACATAGCCCGCCTTTTCCCTGTGTATCGGGATGGGCACCATGCCGATGGCGGCGGCAAATGCCACCACCGCATCAAACACCGCCGCGGCGGTCTCATCCGTGCCCATCACCTCGGCCGTGTTGAACTTCCAGATATTGTTGGCGAAATGCAGCGCCAGAAAGCGGTCGGGACGGCCGGTGAAGGCTTTCAGGTCGCTGGGCAGAAGGGTGGAGGAATTGGTGGCGAAGATGGTCTTCGCCGGGGCGAGTGAGGCCAGCTTCTGGTAAGTCTGCTGCTTGATCGCCGTAACTTCTGGAACCGCCTCGATCACGAGATCCGCGTCCACCACAGCCGCCGCCAGATCGGAGGTCAGCAGGATGCGCGACACGGCATCGGCGGCCTTGCCGTCGGGCGCACCTTCGACCTCCCGGCTGTAGGTTTCGACCAACGCACCGAACCGCCCGCGGGCCTGTGCCAGCGCGGCCTCGCCGATGTCATAGGCGGTCACGTTGAAACCACTATAGGCTGTCTGGAACGCGATCTGGCTTCCCAGCACACCGGTGCCAAGCACGGTAACATTGCGGATGTTTGTCATTCAGGAACAGTCCCTTATTTCGTCGTGATTGAGAAAGGGGGCAGACACCTCCGGAAGAATGCGGACCGGCTTCAGACTTGCCCGGTCGAGCAGCGCCCAGCGAGAGTGCGCGGAGACAATGACCCGACTGTCTGCCGCAAGAAACGCCACGCTGCGCTGATAACGGGCGCCGCGCGGAGCCCCATCCAACCAGGTGATTGCGCTGATTTCGTCTCCGGCTGCGATATTTCCGCGGTAGTCGATTTCGTGCCGCATCACGACGGCAACGAAACGGTCGCGATCCTGCACTCGCGCCGCAACCAGCCAGTGCGCGACGGAAACCTCCTGAATCCATTTCACCCAGACCGCATTGTTGACATGTCCGAGTTCGTCGATGTCCTCGTCCTGGGCACGGAAGCGGGCGTGAAACCGACGATTGTCATCGATATGCCCGGCCCAGGGCTCGCCATTCTCGTCGCAGCCGATACGCCGGCAATGTCCGAACGCCGCGTTCACAACCTGTCTCGTCCCGCTTGCGGGGCCGGAAGGCCGGACAGCGCGCGGAAGAAAACCGTCAGCATCTGTTCGCGCGGAACGGCATCCGCCGTATATCCCTGCACGGAAAGGCCCGCCCATAGCGCATAAAGCGCGATGCCCGCCTGCATCGGCGGCAGCGCGGGGGTGAGTCCGAAGCGCTGCACGAGATCTGCGATCAGGTCGGCGAACGCGCGGTAGCAGGCGGCCTTGCCCTCGCGATGCCGCGCAGCGAAATCGGGATTCCGCCGCGCGTGCAATTGGAGTTCGATCGATAGCAGCGACCATTGCGGTTCATCGGCCAGCATCGCCAGCCGGTCGACCAGCATCCGCAGGATGTTTTCGATGTCGTCGCTGGCCGTGTGCGTGACCAGATTGCGCAACAGCGCGACCTCATCCCGGATATGGGCGTGAAGGATATCGACGAGAAGGTCATCCTTGCTTGCAAAATTCGAATAGAAGGCCCCCTGTGAATGGCCCGCTGCACTGCAGATGTTGCGGATCGACATGGCGGCAACGCCCTCCTCGACGATCGAGGCATGGGCGGCCGCGATCAGCCGGTCGCGGGTCTGGCGCTGCGCGTCTTTTCGCGTCGGCCGCATGGAGTCACCCTTCACAAATTCGGTACACGGATTGCAATCATCATATTTCAGATATCGCATGATATTCGAAATGTGGCAAGGATATGCAGCCAAAAATGACGACACTCTCACGAGCCTGATGTGACAGATCCGAATGCACGTTGGTGATTGGCCTCCTGCATTTGCCGCTTGGTCTCTACAGGCATGAGGAAAAGCCAACGCGCTGTGCAGATTGCGCTTGGCCACAGCAGGTCCACGAATAGCGTTCGCCATCTTGGTATCGAGGTCCACGACGCACCGATGGGTTCGGAACGCACAGAAATCCGGTAACTGGGTTCCTCGCTCCCGTAAGAAGTTATCTCAACGAACGGCAGGTCTAGGTCGACCATAGCCAAGCGGGAACGTCAGGAAAGTTGGCGGTTATGACAAAACGGAGAAAACGGAGAGCGGGTGCGACCCAGTTACATCGTTTAGCGGAACCTTGGCGCGGCTTTGATCGTCTGCAGGCTCAGATGAGGGTGCGTCAGCCGCTGGACACATTCAGCCAAACACGCTCTGTTGCAGGAAAAGGTCGTTTGCAAATTCCGCAGTGATATGCGGCCAGCTTGGGGAGTTGCTGTTGCGTTTGATCGTTTTCCTGCTGACCTTTGCATTGGCCCTCCCTGCTGCCGCTCGCAATGTCGCCAACACGCTCAACCCCACCCTTGTAGAGAACGAGCGCGGCATTCGAAGTGATGAAGGTTCGGAAGCAGCCACGCTGAAGATCGAAACCTTGTCGATCGAGGCCGTGCTGGCAGGGCCCACGGCTGCAGTGACGCTGGAGATGCAGATCGCCGCTGACTCGAGGGCCCCGCACGAAGCGGATCTGACGTTGCGCCTCCCCGCTGACGCCGTCGTCACAGGCTATGCGCTCAATGTCGGAGATGCGATGATCCCTGGCCTGTTGATCGAGCAGCCAAAGGCGCGAGAGCTGTATGAAAACCAGCTGCGGCACGGCATCGATCCCGGCCTTGCCGAAATCAGCGGGAACCGCTTCACCACCCGCATTTTCCCAATCGACGCGAAAAACCCGCGGCGCTTCCGGGTCAGCTTTGTCGCGCCGCTGGACACCGCCCAAGGCTTCCTGCTGCCGCTGGCGCGCGATGGCACGATCGGAAACGTGTCTCTCCGCGTAACGGCCGCTGGCTATACCAAGAAGCCGAAGGTGGTTTTCGCGGGTCGGGCGCTTGATTTCGTCGACAACAGCGCCGGGTGGAGCGCATCCGCCGACTTCAGGGATTTGCAGCTGCGCGACGGATTGTCGATCTCCGGCGGACAGGCAGCCCCCGTTGCCATTGCCCAGCACAACAATGGCGAGGCGTTTTTCGTGATCGCCGACCGTGACAATAAGGAAGCGGTCGGACAATCCATGGCGACGGCACAACGCCCCCGGCTGCGCATCTATTGGGACCGGTCGCGGTCGCGCGCGGAAACCGGGGTTGCCATCGAGACAGAGGTGCTGACACGACTGGCGGACAAGCTGGCGCCTGCGACAATCGATCTCGTGACCTTTGCCAGCGACCAGCCGCAGGTCAGCGAAATACGCGATGCCGCTGCGCTGCGCGCTGCCCTTGGCAAGATGAGCTATCGCGGCGCAACCTCCTTTGCCGGCCTGGACGGCCTGACCTTGCCGCCGGCAACGCATTGCGTTCTGGTGTCCGACGGCAGGATTACGATCGACCGGAGCGAGGCATTTTCGCCCGATTGCGCCCTCAGCGCACTGACCGCCGCGCCCGATGCCGACGGTGCACGGCTGGGTCGGATGGCCCATGGGAATGGCGGCGTGCTGATCCGGGCCGTTGCGGGCGGCGAGGCCGAGGCGGCCGTGGCGCTGGCCACGCCGGGCGTCCGCGTGCGGGATGTGCGCGACGAAGTCGGGCGGCGGCTGGCTTTCCGCGCGCTTCTAGCCCCCCGTGGCGAATGGCTGCTGACAGGGCCGCAGGGCAATGCGCGCGAGATCGTGCTGCGGCTCAGCGACGGGGGCGAACGGCGCTATCGGCCAGAGGCTGTTGCCGTGGCCAGCGACGCCCCCGGCGCACTCTGGGCGGCGGACCGGCTGGGCGCCCTGTCGGACGATCCCGTCCGCCATGCAGAAATGGTGCGGCTGGCCAACAGATATCAGGTGGCGGCGCCGGGCATGGCGTTTCTGGTGCTGGAAAGCCCGGACCAGTATCTGGAAGCCGATCTGACGCCGCCGCCCGGCTTCAACGCGGAATGGCAGGCGCAGTATAAAGAGGCGCGAGAACAACAAGCCGGTTCTAGAGCCAGCGAGAAACAGGAGCGGTTCGACTATGTCCTTTGGGAATGGAACGAACGAAAGACGTGGTGGGAGAAGAAATTTACGCCGCTGACAACAGCCCAGGTCCGAAAGCGCGACGGCGTGGACAGTCGGGCCGATGGACGCCGTGCCGTGCCAGCGATGATTTCAACGCCGGATGTGATGTATGCTCCTCCACCCCCTCCACGCCCCCCATCTCACCCCGCGCCCGCGCCGCCCCCTCCGCCGCCTCCCGCGCCGCCGCCTCCTGGAGCACCCGCGCCAGCGCCCCCCGCTGCCGCGGCAATGGTAGCCGACAGCATCGTCGTTTCCGGCGCGCACGCGACAAAGCCGGCCTCTGTCGAGCGCAGTGCAGAGATCAAGGTGGACTTCGCCGACATGATCGCGAAGCGCCCCTATATCGACGCACTCGACAGCGCCGCCCCCGCTGATCGTCTGCGCGTGCTGGCCGAGCAGGAAGCGGCCTACGGCAAGGTGCCGGCTTTCTACTTCGACACCGCCGAATGGTTCCGCCTGAAAGGTGATACGGCAACGGCGGCGCAATTGTTGCTTTCGGCTCTTGATCTCGACAGTGCCGACGACGAGACGCGCCAGATCGTGGCCTTCCGGCTGGAACGCGACCGCCAGTTTGATCGCGCGGTCGAAGTGGCGGAGCGGCTGGCAACCGTGAACGCCGATTTCCGGCCGCAACCGGGGCGCGATCTCGCCCTTGCCCTGATCGCGCGCGGCATGAACAGCGGTGCTGCCGGGCGTGGCGATCTGGAACGCGCCTTCGCCCTGCTCACAGATACCGCGCTCAATCCAGCATCGGGCGCTTTCGAAGGGATCGAGGTGATTGCCCTTATGGAAGCCAATGCGCTCATCCCGCGTATCGAGGCGGTTGGCGGCAAATGGTCTCTCGATCCGCGGTTGGTGGCCCGGCTGGACGCGGATGCCCGGATCGTGATCGCCTGGACCGCAGCCGACGCCGACATCGACCTGTGGGTCGACGAACCCAATGGCGAGCGGGTGATGTACAATCGCCCGCTGAGCAGCTCTGGCGGGCGGATTTCCAACGACATGACCGATGGCTATGGCCCCGAGGAATATGCCACGCGCAGCGCCTGCTCGCCGCCGGCTACCGCCTCATGAATTCCTGGTATTTCCAGCGCAACCTGCTGACCGAACTGGAAATGGCAAAGGTCGTTGCGAGAATTCACGCAGCGGCAGATTCCGAGCGGGATGGCTGGAAGTAGGTCGAAGCCGACTGCTCTGTTGCCACAAGCTCGAATCGTTGACCCACGAGACGACCAAGAGCGCGGCAGCAGATTAAGCTGCCGCATTTGTAGCCCAGAATGTAGCCCAGAACATGCTGCCGGGCTGGCGTTCTGGGCGATATTACCGGTAACCTCTTGAAACTGCTGGTGCCGCTTAGGTGACTCGAACACCTGACCCCATCATTACGAATGATGTGCTCTACCGGCTGAGCTAAAGCGGCGAACCAGCAGGGGCGCGGCCTTAGCAGCATGACGGTTCCCCTACAAGGCCCATCCGTCTAAAGCCCGTGCCATGTCCTACACACCCGCGCATCTTGGCCATAGCAGCGGCCTTCCCGCCTCTCCGGAAGAGGCCGTGCTCGATTATCCGCCCAATCCGCACCCCGGCACGGTCTATCTCGTTCGCTTCGTCGCGCCGGAGTTCACGTCGCTATGCCCCGTCACCGGTCAGCCGGATTTCGCCCATATCGTCATCGACTATGTGCCGGATCAGACCATCGTCGAATCGAAGGCGCTGAAACTGTTCCTCGGCTCCTTCCGCAACCACGCCGGCTTCCACGAGGCCTGCACCGTGGGCATCGGCAAGCGGCTGGCAGACGAGATGAAGCCCGTCTGGCTGCGCATCGGCGGCTACTGGTATCCGCGCGGCGGCATTCCCATCGACGTCTTCTGGCAGACCGGAGCGCCGCCGGCGGGGCTTTGGCTACCCGATCAGGGCGTGCCCCCCTATCGCGGCAGGGGCTGAGCCTACCCCCGCGTCTATGGCAGGTTGTGCCGGTCACAACCCGGCCGCAAAAGCCTCCCAAATCTCAAGGGAAGGCAAGACGCATGGCAGGACCGCTCGCAGGTATCCGGATCATCGAAATGGCGGGCATCGGCCCCGGCCCGTTCGCCGGCATGATGTTGGCCGATCATGGTGCCGAAGTGATTCGGGTGGATCGCCCCGGCCATCAGTCGCCCGAGCCGGTGCTGGGACGGAACCGCAAGTCCATCGTCGTCGACCTGAAAACGCCCGAGGGCATATCCATCGTCCGCGACCTGGTGAAATCCGCCGACGGATTCTTCGAAGGCCTGCGCCCGGGCGTGATGGAGCGCCTTGGCCTTGGCCCGGAAACGCTCCTCGCCGACAATCCGAAGCTGGTTTACGGCCGCATGACCGGCTGGGGCCAGACCGGCCCCTATGCGCCAGCCGCCGGGCACGACATCAACTATATCTCCCTTGCCGGTGCGCTGCACACCTATGGCCGCGAGGGCGAAAAGCCAACGCCGCCGATCAATATGGTCGGCGACTTCGGCGGCGGTGGCATGATGCTGGCGTTCGGCATGGTTTCGGCGCTGCTGTCGGCAAAGACGACCGGCAAAGGCCAGGTGATCGACTGTGCGATGACCGAGGGCGCCGCCGTGCTGATGGGCATGATCTGGGGATTCCGCGGCATGGGCGCCTGGAAGGACGAGCGCGGCGTCAACATGCTGGATACCGGCGCGCACTTCTATGACAGCTATGAATGCGCCGACGGCAAGTTCATCTCCATCGGCTCGATCGAGCCGCAATTCTACGCCCTGCTGCGCAAGCTGACCGGTCTGGATGCCGATCCCGATTTCGACGCGCAGATGGATTCAAGCCAGTGGCCGGCGTTGAAGGCCAAGCTGACAGCGCTGTTCAAATCGCAGCCGCGCGATCACTGGTGCCAGCTGATGGAGGCAACCGACGTCTGCTTCGCGCCGATCCTCTCCATGGCCGAGGCGCCCGGGCATCCGCACAACAAGGCACGTGGCGCCTTCCGGGAAATCGGCGGGATGATGCAGCCGATGCCATCGCCCCGCTATTCCGGCACCCCCACCGCCGTTCCCACGGCCGCCCCGAAGGCCGGCAACGACACCGAAGCGCTGCTGCAGGGCCTCGGCTATGATGCGGGCAAGCTCGCGGCGCTGAAGTCGGCAGGTGCAATCGCATAGCGATGGAAGTCCGGCTGCTCGACGCCCGGCAGCGGGAGGCGGCGGCCGCCTTGTGGGAAGCGTGCGGGCTGACGCGGCCGTGGAACGATCCACGCGCCGATTTCGACCGCGCGGCTTCCGCGGACAACGCGGCTGTGCTGGGGTTCTGTGAAGGCCCGGCACTGCTCGGCACGGTGATGGTGGGCGAGGACGGCCATCGCGGCTGGGTCTATTATCTGGCGGTCGCGCCTGCTGCCCGAGGCGCCGGGCTGGGCGCGCAGTTGATGGCGGCAGCGGAAGCCTGGCTGCAGGAACGCGGCCTGCCGAAGCTGAATCTGATGGTTCGCACGGAAAACAAGGCAGTTATCGCTTTCTACACCGCGCAGGGCTATGCGCTGTCCGAAGTGACCGTCCTGCAGAAAAGCCTCTGATGGCAGCCCGATTTGCAACCGACCCCGCGCAGTCGCGCGGCCGTTTCCATGCCGAACCCGAAAGCCCGCTGCGCACGGCCTTCGCCCGCGATCGCGACCGGCTGATCCACTCCACCGCCTTCCGCCGCCTGCGCTACAAGACACAGGTGTTCGTGGCCCCCGATGGCGACCATTTCCGCGTCCGCCTCACCCACAGCCTGGAAGTCGCCCAGATCGCCCGCAGCATCGCCCGCGTGCTGGAGCTGGACGAGGATCTGGCGGAAGTCGTCGCCCTGGCCCACGATCTCGGCCATCCACCCTTCGGCCACAGCGGCGAGGACGCGCTGGGCCGCGCCATGCACCCCTATGGCGGCTTCGACCACAATGGCCATGCCATCCGCATCGTCACCCTGCTGGAAAGCCGGACACCCGCCTACGACGGGCTGAACCTCAGTTGGGAAGTGCTGGAAGGGCTGGCAAAGCATAACGGACCCGTCGCTAACCCCGGCTGGGCGCTCTCCACGCATGAGGCGCTCTGGCCGCTGGAGCTTTTCAGCTGGCCGGGCCTCGAGGCGCAGGTAGCGGCGCTGTCCGACGATATCGCCTACAACGCCCATGATCTCGACGATGGACTGCGCGCCGGCCTGCTGGATCTGGACGAGGTCTGCGCCGCCGTGCCGCTGGTGGATGCCATCTGGCGCGACGTGAAGGCGCGCTGGCCGAACGAGCAGCGCAAGCGCGCGCTGCGCCCGCAATTGATCCGCGACCTGATCGGCGTGCTGGTGGAAAGCCTGCTCAGCGAAACCCGCCGCTTGCTTGCCGAAGCAGCGCCGCAATCCGCGGACGAGGTGCGCATGTCCGGCCGGGCGCTGGTTGGCTTCACGCCGGCAACGCTCGCTGAAATCGCCCCGCTCCGGTCGCATCTGATGCAGGCGATGTACACGCACCCCTCGGTCAAGCAGCTGCGGCAGCCGGCCGAACAGGTGGTGGAGCAGTTGTTCCTGGCGCTGGAGGCCAGGCCGGGCGAACTGCCGGAACGCTGGCGCGAGCGGCTGGCAAATGAAGGAGACGACAGCATATGGCGCGGGCGGACAATCGGGGACTATGTGGCGGGCATGACGGATCGCTTCGCCATCCGCGAGCATCGAAGGCTGACAGGCGCGTGCCCTATGCCGGACGAGTTCATCTTCTAGCGGCGCTGCTGCTGCTCGCCGCCCCCGCTACCGCACAGAGCGCTGCGGCCGATGCCCGCACGCTGGCGCTGGCGGCTGGCTGGAAGGCGAGCTTTCTCTGCTCCGACATCTTCGTCGGCGGCATGGACGAGAAGAGCGTCATTTCCAACGAACTGGAAGATGCGCAAACCAATCTGCAGCCGCTTCTCGCCGGTCTTGAGGCGAAGATCGACCGCGCCGCCCGCCGCGTGGAGGTAAGCGCCGGGCCGGATGCGCCGGCCCGCGTGGCGCAATATGTGCAAGGCCGCGGCTGTGTGCAGCTGCCCATCGGCGGCAAGGCCGGGCAGGTGCCAATGCCCGCCGAACTGATCGGCGGGCCGGATCGCAAGGCGATGGATGCAAGACCCTGGCCGCAGGGCGACAGCATGGCCACCGCTTCGTTGCCGGCCGCCCGCAAAAAGGCTCTGGAAGCGGTGATGGCTGACGGCCTGACAGGCGACCGCTTTGGCAAGGGCAGCCGAACCTCGGCGCTGCTGGTGGTGCAGGACGGCAAGATTGTTGCCGAGCGCTATGCGCGCGGTGTTGGCGTCCACACCCCGCAACGCACCTTCTCCGTGGCGAAATCGCTGAGCTCGGCCCTGATAGGCCGCGCGGCGGCGCTTGGCGTGATCGATCCGATGAAACCGGCGCATGTGCCGGAATGGGAGACGCCCGGCGATCCGCGCGCGGCAATCACCATCGACCAGTTGCTGCGGATGCAGTCCGGCCTCTGGACCAATGGCCCCGGAAGCCGCACCGACGCACTTTACTATGGCGGCGCGACCGTCCCCGAAACTGCCGGCACAGCGCCGGTGGAAGTGCCGCCCGCTACCCGCTTCACCTATGCCAACAACGATACGCTGCTGGCCGTAAGGGCGCTCAATTTCGATCTGGGCGAAGCGGCTCCGACCTTTGCCTACACGCACCTGCTCTGGCCGCTGGGGATGACCCGCACCACGATCGAGGGCGACTGGCAGGGCAATCCGATCCTCTCCTCGCAGGTGTGGATGACCGCGCGCGACATGGCGCGGCTGGCGCTGCTGCACCTGAACGACGGCCAATGGGGCGGCCAGCAGCTGCTGCCGGAAGGCTGGGTGAAGGACGCCACCACGCCCCTGGGCCCGCAACCGCCGGCCGAGCGCGGGCAAGGCTATGGCCGCGCCATCTGGCTGCTGGGGCCGGCATCGGGCCTGCCCGAGGGCAGCTACGGCTTCTTCGGCAATCGCGGGCAATATGCGATCATCGTGCCCTCGCAGCGCCTGGTGGTGGTGCGGCGCGGCTTCGACGGCCCGGGCAAGGAGTTCCAGATCACCGACTTCGCGCGCGACGTGGCGGCGGCGCTGAAATAGGGTTCAGTGCCGGCGAGGGGCGGCCCGGGAAAGCTGCCAGCGCCCGGCGACATAGCGTGCCTGCACGCCCGAAAGGGTGGCGGTCCCACCACCGTCCAGAGTAGCGAGCAGCCGGGCCAGTGGCGGACCTTCGGCAGGGACGCCAAGCTGCTCCACAGCGCGTGCCAGCAAGCGCCGCCTCAGCTCCGCAGGCAAGGCCTCCGGATCGATCAGCAGCGCATCGCCGTCTTCCACCACCCGCGATTCCCAGGCCCGCTCCGCCGCCCAGCCAAGCGCCGCCTCGGCCTCGGCGAGATGCTCCGTGCTCGCGGCGAGCCTCTCGGGATGCAGCCAGTCCGTTGCCGCCAGCAACGCACGCGCTGCCGTCCGGTCGTAGCGGGGATCGCTGTTCGACGGGTCGCTCACGGCCTCCCAGCCGGCCTTTCGCACCACTTCCGCCAGCTCCGCCCGCCGCCACCCCAGCAACGGCCGCAGCACGCACACCCCGGCGATGCAGGCGCTGCGCCGGATGCCCGCCAGCCCGCCGGGGCCGCTTCCGCGCGCCAGCCGTAGGAGCACCGTCTCGGCCTGATCGTCCAGATGATGTGCAGTCAGCAACAGGCCGATGCCGTTTGCCCGGCACCAGTTGCCCATCGCCCCATAGCGCGCACCCCTCGCTTCAGCCTGCAGGCTCGCGCCCTTCTGCATGGCAAGCGTGAAACTGGTGTGCGGCAGTCCCATCGATCGGGCGTGCATCGCCACCATCGCACATTCCGCTGCAGCCTCGGCGCGCAGGCCGTGGTCGACACTCAGGACATGCGCCTGCTGTGGAAAGGCCCGCGCCGCCAGCCACAACAGCGCCAGCGAATCCGGCCCGCCGGAAACGGCAAGCGCCATCGGCGTCTCATTTCCGAACTGTGGCCCGGCCAACCGCCGCACTTCGGCGGCGAACAGTTCCGGCGTCAGCCGTTCAGCTGCCACATTTCGCCTGCGCGCGGGCCGCGGTCGCATCCGCCGCGAACTGCCCGGTCAGCTTGTCCGGATAGGCGGTCTTCAGCTGATCCAGAGCCTGGCAGGCCGCCTTCGGCTGTTTCAGTTCGATCAGCGATTTGCCCAGCCACAACAGGCTGTTATGTGCCCGCTCGCCGCGCGGATATTTCTGGTATCCGGCCAGAAAGGCCTTGGCGGCGTCCGCCGTCTTCCCTTGGGCGAGCAGCGAACGTCCCGCCCAGAACTGGGCGTTGGAAGCGCGGGCGTGCTTGGGGCTTTCCGTCACGAACTGATTCAGCGCCGTCGCCGCCTCGGCATATTTCCCATCGACATACAGCTGGTAACCGGCCCGATACTGCGCCTCGGCGGCATCCGTCGTCGGCGGCGCAGGCGCTGCAGCGGCCGGTGGCACGGTGGCAGGCGCCGGCTTGGCAGCAGCCGGCTTCTGCGGAGTCGGCACGACAACCGGCGTCGCCGCAGGCGCCGGAACCGAAGCCGAAGCAGCTGTCGTCGCTGCAGCAGGGCCCTTGCCCTCCAGCGCATCCAGCCGGAACTCGGTATCGCCGCGAAATTTCTTCATCGCCTCTTCCAGCTGCCGCATCTGGAACTGCAGGGTTTCCACCTGTCCTGTCAGCTGGCGCTGCTGGTTCTCCAGCGCCTCGACGCGCTGCGTCAGATCCACCAGCGGAGCGGTGGCGGGCGTTCCCGCCGGCGTCACCGGCTGCGGCTCCACCGTCACTTCCGGCGCGAAGAAGCGCTTGTCCCCCCCCGGAAACACCTGCCGCTGCACGGCGCGCATCTGGCTTTCCAGCGTGCCCACCCGCTTGTCGATCTGGCTCACCTGCGCCTGCGAGGCAGGGGGCGTCTGGGCAAAAACCATTCCGGTGGAGGAAAGCAGGACGACAACAAAAAGACTGCGCGAGATCATGCAAAAGGCCTTGGCTTCATTTGACCCGCGTAATCAAGCGCCGGCCTCCTTGCCGCAAGCTGAATCAGCCCGCTGGTGGGACGGCCGGAGCTACCGCTGCCGCAGCGGGCGGCGGGGCAATGACCGCCGTCGGCGCCAGTCCGCCAGTCACCGGCTGCTGCCGGGCGAGCAGGTCGGCCGGGGCCAGCGACAGGTCGCGCACCTGCTCGGCGGCGGCCCCCAAAGGCGGAACCTGGGTGGTGCCCACCTTCACATCCAAGGCGCCGGCGCGGCCGGTGCGCAGTTTCCACGCGCGTCCGGCGGGCAGGGTCATGGTTTGTCCGGGGGTCATCGTGCCCATGAAAAAGCTTTCCTGCCCGTCGGAAATGCGCAGCCACACTTCCTCCTTGGCAGTCACCGTCACCGGCGCGGCCGGGTCGGCGGCCGGCGCGGTCGGCGTAACTTCGACGGCGCCGGGTTCGGGCGGCAAGGCCTCGGTCGCAGCCGATTCCCGGGCAGGCAAGGCAGGCGGCGCCGGGCTCAGCCAGCCGGCACCCCAGGCCCAGAAGCCGGCCAGCGCCAGCAGCAGCGCCACCACCGAACCGAAAACCAGCCCGCGCGAAGGCAGCCGCTTTTCCTCCAGCGGCTGCAGGTCGACCATCGTCGGGATCGGATCGCCCTTTTGCGATTCCCGGCGATAGCGCTCCGCAGCGGCAGCGGGATCCAGCCCTACGGTGCGCGCATAGGCCTTCACGAATCCCAGCGAGTAGGTCAGCGCCGGCAGCTTGTCGTGCGCGTCCGCCTCGATTTCCTTCAGGATTCCGGGGCGTACCTTGGTGCGCTGGGCTACTTCCTCCAGGCTCAGGCCGGCGGCTTCCCGCGCAAGCAACAGCTCGGCGCCGATGGTTTGGGGTTCTGCCACAGCCGATGCGGCGCGGCGCCGGCCGGTGGGTTGCGGTTCATCCTGAGGCACGCCGTTCGCGTCGTCCAAAACTATCCCTCGCGACAGGCTTCGACACCGGCGATCCGGCATGCTGGCCTGCTTGCTCAAGAGCGGCTCGGCCCTTGGAACGGCCTCGCGCGCCCATATTGTCGATCCCCTTGGGGGGATAGGCCGTGGCCCCTTGCAAAGTCAACCGCGCCTCCCAAAAGCACGGCAACGCGGGCCAAATGCGCCCTGCAACGCCCACAAAGCTTGTTGCAACGCAGCAGATGCGCTATGGGCGCGCCCGTTCGCGAATAGAACGCCTATCCCTCCCGTACACGGAATCCAGATGCAACTGCGCAATGTGGCGATCATAGCCCACGTCGACCATGGCAAGACCACATTGGTGGATCAGCTTTTCCGCCAGTCCGGCACCTTCCGCGACAACCAGCGTGTCGCCGAACGCGCCATGGATTCGAACGACCTCGAGCGTGAGCGCGGGATCACCATCCTTGCCAAGTGCACGTCGGTCGAATGGGCTGCTCCCGATGGCGAGCACACCCGCATCAACATCGTCGACACCCCGGGTCACGCAGACTTCGGCGGCGAGGTGGAGCGTATCCTCTCGATGGTCGATGGCGTGATCCTGCTGGTGGATGCCGCCGAAGGCGCCATGCCGCAGACCAAGTTCGTGACCGCCAAGGCGCTGGCGCTGGGCCTGCGCCCCATCGTCGTGGTCAACAAGATCGACCGTCCGGACGGCCGTCCGCAGGAAGTGCTGGACGAAGTGTTCGACCTGTTCGTGGCACTGGGCGCCAACGACGAGCAGCTGGACTTCCCGGTTCTCTTCGCTTCGGGTCGCAACGGCTATTGCGGCCCCGACGCCGACGTGCGGCAAGGCACGCTGACGCCGTTGTTCGAGAAGATCGTCAGCCATTTCCACGCGCCCAAGGCCGATCCCGACCTGCCGTTTGCCTTCCTCGTCACCCTGCTGGACCGCGACCAGTTCGTTGGCCGAATCCTGACGGGACTGATCGCGCAGGGCACGCTGAAGCTGAACATGCCGATCCGCGCCATCGACCGCGACGGCAAGACGGTGGAAGAAGGTCGCGCCACCAAGATCCTGGCCTTCCGCGGCCTGGAGCGGGTTCCCGTTGAAGAAGCGCAGGCAGGCGACATCGTCTCCATCGCCGGCCTGACGGTCGCCACGGTCGCCAACACCATCGCCGATCCCTCGGTGACGGAGCCGCTGTTTGCACAGCCCATCGATCCGCCGACCCTGTCGATGCGCTTTGCCGTGAACGACAGCCCGTTTGCCGGCAAGGAAGGTTCCAAGGTCACCAGCCGCATGATCCGCGATCGCCTGATGCGCGAAGCGGAGGGCAATGTGGCGATCCAGGTGACCGAGAGCGACGACAAGGATTCGTTCGACGTCGCCGGCCGTGGCGAACTGCAGCTGGGCGTGCTCATCGAAACGATGCGCCGGGAAGGCTTCGAGCTTTCCATCGGCCGTCCGCGCGTGATCTTCGGCAAGGACGAGCAGGGTAACCGCACCGAGCCCTATGAAACCGTCGTCATCGACGTGGACGAGCCCTATTCCGGCACCGTCGTCGAGAAGATGGCCGGCCGCAAGGGCGAGATGACCGACATGCGCCCGTCGGGCGGCGGCAAGGTCCGCCTCTCGTTCATCGCCCCGTCGCGCGGCCTGATCGGCTATCATGGCGAATTCCTTTCCGACACGCGCGGAACGGGCATCATGAACCGCCTGTTCGACAAATACGGCCCGTGGAAGGGCCCGATTGCCGGCCGTGCCAATGGCGTTCTGATCTCCACCGAAACCGGTGAGGCCGTCGGCTATGCACTGGGCTATCTGGAAGAGCGGGGCGAGCTGATGGTCGTTCCGGGCGAACCCATCTATGCCGGCATGGTCGTGGGCGAAAACGCCAAGTCGGACGATCTGGAAGTGAACCCGCTGAAGTCGAAGCAGCTCACCAACTTCCGCGCCAGCGGCAAGGACGATGCCCTGCGCCTGAGCCCGCCGAAGCGTCTGACGCTGGAGCAGGCGATCGCCTACATCGATGAGGACGAGCTGGTCGAAGTGACTCCGAAGTCGATCCGCATCCGCAAGCTCTACCTCGACCCGCACGAGCGCAAGCGCCACTCGCGCTCGCTGAAGGCCGCAAGCTGAAGCGACGCCCCGACACCCTTCAGTCCGGGGCGTGAACCTCGCCTGGGTGGAAGCAGGCGACGGAGTGGTTCCGGAGCCGGCGACCTGGGCAAGGATGATCGCCGGCTACGGGCTGGTGGGGTCGATGGTGCGTCGAAAGGCGGTGGTCAGGCAGGCTTGAGCATTGGTCTTCTCCGGAGCGCCACCCCTGCAGCGGCGAACCCGCTCAGCATAAGCGCCCAGCTGCCCGGTTCAGGGATGGCCGGCAGGTTGAGTTTGCCGTTCATGGTCCATTCGGTCCGAAAAGGGGTAGAGTATTGGTAGATAAGGGCGTTGGCGTCGAGTGTGCCGGATGCTCTTGAAAACTTTCCCGTTCCGCCTGTCACCAGCACGGTGATGATGGGATTATATACTTGCGGATCGGCGGTCGGATAGATCAGTCCCGAGTAGGTGCCTTCCAGCTGGTCGCCGCTTTCGAAAGTCCAATCGAAAAAGCCGTTCGCAAGCGTTCGTACGCCCATCACCGGGGCACTCACGCAGTGTCCTTGCACCGGCTCGAACAGCCCCAGGTTCGATGCGCCGCTGGCCTGGCCAACGCCGCCTGCACCATCCCATAGCTGAACATGGCCGCCCAACGGCCCGCCGCAGGGCGGGACCGGGCCCGCAGCAAAATTGATCGCGCTGATGCTGCCACTGAAAGACACAACCCGCGCATCAACCGTGGAAGCAGCTCCGCCCAGCGCCAGAATGGCGATTGCCATAACCTGCTTTTGCATAACATCCTCCTGTTAGTGGATATTTCAGCAGTGTTGCATTTGAGATGCATCTGCTTCAAATGATGAAATTCTGATGATTTTCCGACGTTAGGAACAGTCGCAGCGGTAACCACCCGTTGGGCGGCAATGTCGAGGACAGTGATGGCTGGTGTAATCAAGCTGTCTGACGAACGGGATTTTCGGCTGGGTAGCGCGACCGTCCGCCCGTCGCTTTGCCAGCTTGCCGGCTCGGCCGGCAGTTGCACATTGGAACCTCGCGTTATGCAGGTATTGGTGGCGCTGGCGCGTGCGCGCGGCTCCACCCTTTCCCGGGAAGACCTGATCCAACAGTGCTGGAGCGGGCGCCTGGTGGGCGAGGATTCAATCCATCGCGCCATTTCGCAGCTTCGCCAACTCTCGCGCGGGGTTGCTCCCGGTGCATTCGGAGTCAGCACAATAAGCCGGGTCGGCTATCGGCTTGATGCGGCCGTGCTGATGGAGACCGATCAGGATCTCGAGGATGCGCTCAGGGCCGGCCGCAATTCCTGGCGGATGGGCAAGGCGGCGCCCGATATGGCTGCAATCGAAACCCTGCGCACTGCCGTAAAGCGCTATCCAGAGAGCGCGGAAGCGTGGGGGATACTTGCGCTGCTATGTCGGCAGGCAGCCGAATATGCCCCCCCGGAGGAATGTGCCGGGTTCGTCATGGAATGCGAGCGCGCGGCATCCCACGCGCTTCGGATAGACCAGCGCAATGCCGATGCCATGGCAGCCAGCGCCATGCTCGCACCTCTGTTCGGCGGATGGATGGACGCACGGCGGCGCCTGGAACAGGCGTTGGCGCTCAATCGCGAGAGCACGGCGGCTCTGCATGATTTCGCCATGCTGGAAATGGCCACCGGACGGCCCAGCGCGGCGGCGCCTATCATCGAAGCCTTGTTGGAACGGGACCCGTTCGCACCCATGTTGCTCTACAAGCGCATCTATCATCTGTGGACACTGGGTCGGCTGGATGAAATGGATCGCGTTGCCGATCGCGCCATGCAGCTGTGGCCCGGCCATACGGCGATCTGGTTGGCCCGACTCTTCAGCCTGATTGGCACCGGACGGGCGATATCGGCACTGGCGCAAGTGGATGAGGCCGCTACCCGGCCCGAAATCCCACCCGCCGCGCTCACCACGCTTCGGCTGACGACTTCCGTGATCGCACAGCGACAGCTTGGTGAAATCGCGCCCGCCATGGAGGGCGATGCCGTGCGCGCGGTTGTTTCAAGCGCAACGCGAGGCCCAGCGCAGGCACTGGCCGCGCTCCAGCAACTGAGCGCAATCGGCGCAGTGGACGCAGCCTTCGATGTTGCACGCGGCTATTATCTTCGTCGCGGGCCAGTGACAGTGGGCCCCCACCACACTTCGGAGGACTGGTCTGCAACCGATCAGCACCGGAAGGTGACGCAAGCGCTGTTCATCCCGGTAACGGAGGTGCTGCGGCGCGATTCCCGTTTCGAGCTGTTGTGCGACGAGATCGGGCTTGCCGACTATTGGCGCCAAACCGGAGTGCAGCCGGATTTCAGGCTTTGACAGTCTGGCTGATACCATCTCCCCGTAGTTTGGTTTAGTCGATCGACATGCAAGGCAGATTCAAGTCGGAGATGGGCAGGGCGCTCTCGCTCGCCCGCGAGGCGGCTGCAAAAGGCGAGGTTCCGGTGGGGGCGGTTTTGACCGGTCCGGACGGCGCCTTGATCGCCGAGGCCTACAACCTCACCCGGACACTGCCCGATCCCACAGCGCACGCCGAAATGCTGGTGCTGCGCGAGGCGGCCCGGGTACTCGGCAACGAACGGCTGACCGGCTGCACGCTGTGGGTGACGCTGGAGCCCTGCCCGATGTGCGCCGCCGCAATCGCGGAGGCGCGGATCGCCAGGCTGGTTTATGCCGCCTCCGATCCGAAGGGTGGCGGTGTGGAGCATGGGCCGCGCATCTTCACCCACAGCCGCCACCGGCCCGAGGTGGTATCCGGCGTTGCCGAGGCCGAGGCGGCCGCTCTGCTCAGGGTCTTTTTTGCCAGCAGGCGTTGACCGCTCCACTGTCGTAGCCGCCGATCCGGCGCAGTCGAAGCGCGTTTCAGGTGCTGCGAGGAGCACCGCGGCATCCTTGCCACGATGGGAAATCCGCACTTCGGGCACCAGTTTCTGAAATTACCGGCACAGCAAAGGCAATAGTTCGGAATTTGTCCTAAAATATCGATTTCAATATTATTAAATAATCGATTGTATGACTTTGAAAATTGTTTAAGTGTAGTTTTGCGAATCGACTGAAGGGCAATTCAGAATTCGCTGCGGAACTGACGAAAGTTTTCCAAAAATATGTGCAAAAATATTCGGAAATAGTCCGGATACGATGCGCTGACTCCATCGAAAAGGGATGAATTCTATGCTGTCTCCAGCCCACGACCGAGGTCCATCTCATCCGTCCCGAGCGCGACTTCTCTTCGCCATCGCAGCGCTGGCGGTGGTGGCAATCCCCGCCCAGGCCGCCACCGTTCTGCAGACTGCGCAGGAATTTGCGGTTCTCGGGGCCGAAACCGTCACCAACACCGGGCCGACCACTATCGTCGGCGATCTGGGGGTGAGCCCGGGCACGTCGATCACCGGCCTTGCCGACATCACGCTCACCGGAGCGGTGCACCAGACCGACGCCGTCGCATTGCTCGCCCAGGCCGATCTCACCGCCGCAAAGCTCAGTCTGGCGGCGCTTGCCCCCACAGGTGACCTCACCGGGGTAACACTCGGGTCCGGCGGCACCGTCCTGATGCTCACGCCCGGGGTCTACAGCTTCGCAAGCTCCGCCTTCCTGGACGGCGCCCTCGTACTGGACGCGCAGAACAATCCCGATGCGCTGTTCGTCTTCCAGATCGGCTCCACGCTGACCACAAGCAGCGCATCGTCGGTGACAGTCATCAATGGCGACAGCGACACCCAGCTCTACTGGAATGTCGGCAGCTCGGCGACGCTGGGCACCACCACGGTCTTTGCCGGCAACATCCTGGCAACCGCCAGCATCACGATGAACACGGGCGCGCAGATACTGTGCGGCCGCGCGCTGGTGACGACCGCAGCCGTGACACTCGATACCAACGTCATCACCAACAGCTGCGACAGCGATTTCGGCAGCTTCGGCTTCAGCGGCGGCTTCGGCGGCCCGGCGGTCGTTCCGGAACCGGCGAGCTGGGCGCTGATGCTGGCCGGCTTCGGGGCAACCGGGTTCGCGCTGCGCAGGTCTCGGCGAACGGCGCTCCTGTCCGCCCCGGCGGTCTAGAGGCGCGTCAGGGGTCGCGCGGCTGGCCGGTGCGCCGTCTAGGCGTCGGGTACGAAGTCCAGCGCGACCCCGTTGATGCAATAGCGCAGGCCGGTTGGCGGCGGACCATCGGGGAACACATGCCCCATGTGGCTGCCGCAGTTGGCGCAATGCACTTCCATCCGCACCATGCCGTGGCTGGTATCGCGCGAGGTTTCAATGCCACCCTCTACCGGCGTATCAAAGCTCGGCCATCCGGTTCCGCTTTCGAACTTGGTGCCCGATGTGAACAGTGGCTGCCCGCAGCCGGCGCAGACGAACTGGCCAGCCCGCTTTTCACGCAGCAGGTCGCAGCTGCCCGGCCGTTCGGTGCCGTGCTGGCGCATCACCTGATATTGTTCCGGCGTCAGCTTCTGCCGCCATTCTCCGTCGCTCAGCTGGAATGGGAATTCGCTCATGCAGCGCTCCTCCGTTCGCTCGATCCGCTCAGGTCGGCTTGCAGAAAGGCCGTCACTGCCTCCAGCGGCACGCCCTTGGCAACAAAGGCGTCGCCGATCTCGCGCGCCAGGATAAAGGGCAGGCCGTCCGCCGTCTTTTTCTTGTCGTGCGCCATGTGCGCTACCAGCCGGGCGGCCGCGTCGGCAGAAATTCCGGCCTCTGCCGGCCAGGCCATCATGCCCAGCGATTGCAGATGCGCCGTCAGCCGTTCGGCATCCGCTTGCGGGCAAAGCCCGCGCAGCGCCGAGAAACGAAACGCCTGCGCCATGCCGATGCCCACGGCCTCGCCATGCAGCAGCTTGGTGGAAAAACCCGTCTCCGCTTCCAGCGCATGGCCAAAGGTGTGCCCCAGGTTCAGGAGGGCGCGAACATCGTCGGTCTCCCGCTCGTCGGCGGCAACGATCGCGGCCTTCGCGCGGCAGCTTTGCGCCACCGCATGCGCCAGCGCCTGCGCGTCTCCGGCCAGCAGCCGAGGGGCATTCGCTTCGCACCATTCATAGAATGCCGGATCGGAAATCAGCCCGTACTTCACGATTTCGGCATAGCCTGCCCGCATTTCACGCGCTGGCAGTGTGGTCAGGCAATCGAGATCCGCCCAGACCGCCAGCGGCTGGTGAAAGGCGCCGACCAGATTCTTGCCGGCCTTGGTATTGATGCCGGTCTTCCCACCCACCGAGCTGTCGACCATCGCCAGCAGGGTGGTGGGAATCTGGATGAAATTCGTCCCGCGCTTCAGGATCGCAGCGGCAAATCCCGTCAGGTCGCCGATCACGCCGCCCCCCAGCGCCAGCACCACGTCGGAACGCGTAAGGTCCAGCGCCAGCAACCGGTCCAGCAGCTGCTCCAGCTGGGCAAAGCTCTTGGTTCCTTCGCCCGCCGGCAGCACGATGGGCGTCGGCTCGAACCCCTGAAGCCCGGCGACCAGCGCCGGGAGGTGCCGTGCGGCCACGCTTTCGTCCGTAATGATGGCAACACGCTTGCGCCTGGTGAACGCCGCGAGCCGCTCCCCCGCCTGCGCCAGCAATCCCCGCCCTATGGAAATGCTGTAGCTTCGGTCGTTCAGGGCAACAGGTACATCGATCATGTATGCGCTTTCGGGTCGCGCCGGCGCAGTTCGTCAAGGATGGCATTCACCGTTTCCTCGTGCGGACCGTTTGCCGACAGAATGCGGATTGGCGCCTGCGCATAGCAGGGGCCACGCACCGCCATCAATTCGGTAAGAACCTGTTTCGGATCGCGATCCACCAGCAAGGGGCGATGTCCCCGCCTGGCGACGCGCTGCACCAGCGTATCGATCTCCGCATCCAGCCACACCGCCGTCCCATCGCGCAGGATCAGCTCGCGCGTCGCGGCATCGACAAAGGCGCCACCCCCCGTGGCAATCACCTTGTGGCCCGTCTCCATCAGCCTGGCGATCACCCGCCGCTCGCCGTCGCGGAAATGCGGCTCGCCAAAACGCGAGAAGATGTCGGAGATCGGCATCTGCGCCGCCGTCTCGATCTCGGCGTCGGCGTCGACGAACGGCCAGTGCAGCCGGGCCGCCAGCCGCTTGCCCACCGTGGACTTGCCCGATCCCATCAGCCCGACCAGCACGATCGGCCGCCGCCGCCAGTCGGGGCGCAGCCGTTTGCCGTCGGTTGCGGCAATCGCAGGGGAGGGGGCTTCCGCTTGCTTCATCGCCGCCGCTATAGGGTCGCCATGCCTTTGCGTGCAAATCCTCTCCGGAACCCGCGTGCGAGCCTGCTGCTCGCTGCCTCGCTGCTCCTTGCAGCGCCTCTTGCCGCCCAGGACGCAGCGCCACCGACGTCGGGCGGGGCGCCGAAGTCCCTGCTACCCGATGATATAGCCACGCCTCCGCCGCCGCCCGCCGGCACCGTTCAGGCCGACACGCCGGAAATCTCGGCCGGGCCAACGGATATCCCGGGCTTCGACCCCCTGCCGGCTCAGCAGCAGACCGCCGAACTTCCCAAGCCGCAGGAGACGGAAGAGGTCGATCCGCTGGCGCTTCTCGCCGGCCCCACCGTCTCGCCGGACTTCGCCGGCTTCCTGACGCCTGCCATCGGCGGCTATCCGGCCGATCTGTTCTCCGGCGCCGACGGACGCTTCCTTGCCACGCTGCTGAACCGCCTCGACGCACCGCTCGCCAGCCGCTGGGCGCAGGTCATGCTGCAGCGGGCGCTGGTCAGCCGCACCACGGCACCCGCCTCCCTGGCTCCTGCCGATTGGGTTGCTGCCCGCAGCTCGGCACTGACGGCAATGGGCGATGCAGCCGACGCCCACCGGCTCGCCTCCTCCATCACCATCGACAGCTACACCGAGCGGCTCTACGCGGCGGCCGCGCAGGCTTCGCTGGCGACCGCCGATCCGATGGCGCTGTGCCCCCTGTCGCCCACTGCCCGGGTGCTGACGGCCACGCCGACATGGACGCTGATGGATGCGATGTGCCTGGCGATCCTGGGCGACGATATCGGCGCCACAGCCATGTTCGACCGGCTGCGCAAGGACGGGGATGTCTCCGCCTTCGATATCGGGCTTGCCGAACGGGTGGCCTCTGCAACAGGCGGCAGCCGGCGCGGAGCGAACCCGGAGTGGAGCGAAGTGAAGGGCGGCCTTACCGCCTGGCGAATCGGCCTTTCCAGCGCCGCCGGGCTTGAGCTGCCCGAAGAATTTCTGCGCAATGCCACTGTTGCACAGCGGGCTTGGATCGTCCGCCTGCCCGCACAAAGTATCGGCCAGCGCGCCGGCTTTGCACCGGCAGCCGCCGCGACCGGAGCCGTCAGCACCGCTGAGCTGAACCGCATCCTTGCCGCCGAAGCCGCCGGGCTCGATCCGGCTCAAGCCGGCAACAGCCCGGGCGGCCAGTTGCGCACGGCCAATTTGGCTGCCGACATCGGCGACCGGCTGGACGCAATGAAGTCGCTCTGGGGCCGCGCACCAGCAGGCTCACTGGAAAATTATGGCTGGCAGATCTCCACGGCACCTGCTGCCGCCCGGATTCCCGCCAGCAGCGGCCTCGCACCGGATGCGCCGGCGATTGTCGCCTCGCTTGTCAGCGCCGGCATCACGCCCAGTGCCATCCGCTGGTGGGCGGCAACGGCGGACGCCGACAGCGACGTGCGCGCAGCGGTCTGGGCGCAGCTGGTCGCGGTTTCGACCTTGCCGCTCGATTCGGGCCTCTACGACAAGTGGGCGGGCAAGGTCTCGCCGCACCGGGCACAGCTGCTTGCGGCCGGACTGCAGGGCCTCGGCCGGGGCAGCGTGGGCGCCGAGATCACCCCCATCACCAACGACTGGACGCGGGCGCTGGATCGCGCTGTCGCCTCCCGCCGCACGGGTGAAGTGATGGTAATTGCCGCCACCGGACTGCAGGGAAGCTGGGGCGACGTGCCACCAGATTATCTTCGCCGCATCGCTGCCGCGCTCACCGCCGTGGGCCACGCTGCCGAGGCGCGGCTGATCGTGGCTGAAGCCGCCAACCGCGGCTGACCGTTTCCCGATACGGACCCGATACAGAAAGGGGCGCCCACCTCGCAGTGGGCGCCCCTGAATCTGCAAACCTGAGGCTATCAGGCTTCCGAAGCGGCTTCTTCGCCAGCTTCGTCGGCTGCAACTTCCGCCGTCGCGCCGGGTTCGGCGTTCGGATCGAAGTCTTCCGTGAAGCCAGCTTCTTCGCGCTCGAAGAGGTCGGCGGTCACGTCGACGCCCTTGGCCTGCAGCTCGGCTTCTTCCGGCGAGCGGGCGACATTGACCTTGGCGGTCAGCGTCACTTCCGGGTGCAGCACCAGCTTCACTTCGGAAATGCCCAGCAGCTTGATCGGCTTGTCCAGCACCACGGCCGACTTGACGATCTTGTGGCCAGCTTCGCTGATGGCTTCGGCCACGTCGCGGGCCGAGACCGAACCGTAAAGCGCGCCAGCGTTCGAGGCCTGGCGGATGAGGACAACCGACACGTCGGTCATCGTCTTCGCCTGCGCTTCGGCGGCTTCACGGCGCTTGGCGTTGTCGGCTTCGATCGTTGCGCGCTGCGCTTCGAACTTCGACTTGTTGGCTTCGGTGGCGCGAAGGGCCTTGCCGCGCGGCAGCAGGAAGTTCCGCGCGAAGCCGGGCTTCACGGAAACGACATCGCCGATGCGGCCGAGCTTTTCGACGCGTTCGAGAAGGATCACATCCATCGAATATGCTCCTTACTTGACGAGGTAGGGCAGCAGGCCGAGGTGGCGTGCGCGCTTGATGGCTTGCGAAAGTTCGCGCTGCTTCTTGGCGGAAACCGCCGTGATGCGCGAAGGGACGATCTTGCCCCGCTCAGAGACGAAGCCCTGCAACAGGCGGATGTCCTTGTAGTCGATCTTCGGCGCATTGTTGCCCGAAAAGGGGCAGCTCTTGCGGCGACGGAAAAACGGGCGTGCCATGGCTTACCAGGCTCCTTCTTGAGTGCGCTCGCGCGGGGCGCGCTCGGGGCGGTCGCCCCGGTCACCACGATCCGGACGGGGGCCGCGATCACCACGTTCGCCGCGCTCGCCCCGGTCACCGCGTTCCCCACGCTCGGCGCGGTCGGACTTCTTCATCATCGCCGACGGGCCGGCTTCCAGCGCATCCACGCGGATGGTCTGATAGCGGATCACGTCTTCGTTCAACGCAACCTGGCGCTCCAGCTCCAGGATCGCCGGCGCCGGGCCGTCGATGTTCAGCAGCACATAGTGCGCCTTGCGGTTCTTGGCGATGCGATAGGCAATGTTGCGCAGACCCCAGTATTCGGTGGTGGCAACGGTTCCGCCCATGTCGGTGATGATCTTGCTGAAGGCCTCGGTAAGGGCCTCCACCTGCGCGGGCGCCAGATCCTGACGCGCAAGATACACATGCTCGTAAAACGGCATGATGTCTCTTTCTCTCTTGCCGATCGGCTGGCCTGCGGCGAATTCCGCTGGCCCCTCCGGCTTTCTTCGGGAGGCGCGCCCCTAGCGGAAACGCGCCCCGACTTCAACCCCGTTCACCTTCCTGCGCTCACTCCGAAAGCGCGTGGCGGGCGATCGTCGCCAGATGCGCCAGCATCGGCAAGGTCGGCGCACCGGATTGCCGCGCCGCCTGGATTGTCCGGGCCAGCGCGGAAACATCGGCGTCGTGCGACTTCAGCCACGCCTCCGCATCCGCCAGCGGGTCTCCGCCATCAGCCGCCAGCCGCCGGATCAGGTCCAGCCGCATGGATTCAAAGCCGCGCGCCGTAGTCGCGGCCAGCAGCCGCTCCCAGTTGTCGGCCGGGTTCAGGGCCTGTGCGGCTCCTTGCGCCCAGTCGATCCCCAGCGCCTCGCCCAAACGCGTATAGGCCTGCGCCGTCTTGCCCTCGTCGAGGTTGAGGTCAGAGGCGAGCGCCACCACGCCCGCCGCTCCGGAAAGCGCGTTCAGCGTGGCGATCCAGTCGACGACATTGGCCGGTGCACCAGCCGTCGTCAGCCGCTGCCGCACCGCCTCCACCTGCGCCCGCGGCTCCGGCCGCAGGAGATTGTCCAGCTTGCCCAGCAACCGCTTCAGGCCTGGCGCAAGGCGGGCAGACAGCCGCGCCGGGCTTTCAGCGCCGCTGCGGCGGGCGAGATCGCCCACCAGCGTGCGGGTGATCCTGGCCGCCTCCGCATGCAGCCCCAGCGCGACCTGCGCCGGCACCTGTGCCGAATCGATCGCCTTCCACAGGCTCTCCAGATCAAACAGCGTCCGAGCCGAAACGAAGGCAGCGGCGATCGTGCTCAGCGGGCAGCCAAGCTCCGCCGCCAGATCATGCCCCAGCGTCAGCCCGCCCCGGTTCACCAGCAGGTTCGCGAGCTTGGTGGAAACGATTTCCCGCCGCAGCTGGTGGCCGCGGATCTCGCCGGCGAAATCCTCGCGCATGGCAGGCGGAAAGGCGCGGAACAGATCCTCCTCCAGCAGCGGATCGCCCACCACCGGCGATTGCACCAGCGTGTCCTTCAGCTCCATCTTCGTATAGGAGAGCAGCACCGCCAGCTCCGGCCGCGTCAGGCCACGCCCCAGCCGCTTGCGCTCCTCGATCTCGCGCGGCCCCGGCAGACCCTCCACCACCCGGTCCAGCCGGCCGGAGGCTTCCAGCATCTCCATCAACTGCACATGGTCGGCCAGCCGCGGCGCGGCGTGCGATTCCGCCACCGACAGCACCAGAGTCTGCGCCGCGTTGTTGGAAAGCACCAGCGCCGCCACCTCGTCGGTCATGCTTGCCAGCAGGGCGTCGCGCTTGGGCATGTCCAGCTTGCCGGTGCGTGTGGCCGACGACAGCGCGATCTTGATGTTCACCTCATGGTCAGAGGTGTCGACGCCTGCCGAATTATCGATGAAATCGGTATTCAGCCGCCCACCGTGGCTCGCATATTCGATCCGCCCGGCCTGTGTCGCCCCCAGGTTGGCGCCCTCGCCGATCACCCGGGCACGAATCTCGCCACCGTCCACCCGCTGCGAATCGTTGGCGCGGTCGCCGACCTCGGCATGGGTTTCCGACGCTGCCTTCACATAGGTGCCGATGCCGCCGAACCACAGCAGGTCGACCTTCGCCTTCAGGATCGCCGTCATCAGCTCGGATGGCGCCATCGCCTCGGCCGTCACCCCCAGCAGGGCCCGCACTTCCGCCGACAGCGGAATCGATTTCTGCGAACGCGGGAATACACCGCCGCCCGCCGAGATCAGCTTGGGATTATAGTCCGCCCAGCTGGAGCGCGGCAGGGCGAACATCCGCGCCCGCTCCTTCCAGCTCTTCGCGGCATCCGGCGAAGGGTCCAGGAAGATGTGGCGATGGTCGAACGCCGCCACCAGCTTCAGCGATTTCGACAGCAGCATGCCGTTGCCGAACACGTCGCCCGACATGTCGCCGACGCCGGCCACCGTCACCGGATCCGTCTGCACGTCCACGCCCATTTCGGCAAAGTGCCGCGTCACCGACACCCAGGCACCGCGCGCGGTGATGCCCATCGCCTTGTGGTCATATCCAACCGACCCGCCCGAAGCGAAGGCGTCGTCCAGCCAGAAGCCGGTATCCTCCGAAATCGCATTCGCGGTATCGGAGAAGGTCGCCGTCCCCTTGTCGGCTGCCACCACCAGATAGGGATCGTCGGCATCCAGACGCCGCACATTCTCCGGCGGCACCACCTTGCCCTCGACATCCAGATTGTCGGTGATCGACAGCAGCGTGCGGATGAAGATCTTGTAGGCTTCCTGCCCCTCCTTCGCCCAGCCGTCGCGGTCCACGGCCGGGTCGGGCAACTGCTTTGGATAGAATCCACCCTTGGCGCCGGTCGGCACGATCACCGAATTCTTGACGATCTGCGCCTTCACCAGCCCCAGCACCTCGGTGCGGAAATCGTCGCGCCGGTCAGACCAGCGCAGCCCGCCCCGGGCAATCGGCCCACCGCGCAGGTGAATGCCCTCCACGCGCGGCGAATAGACCCAGATTTCCCGCCAGGGCAGCGGCTTCGGCAGCCCCGGAACCTTCGCCGACTCCAGCTTGAAGGCGAGCGCCGCCGGACCGCCCGGCACAAAGGCGTTGGTGCGCAGCATCGCGGCGAGCAGCCCGTGGAACAGCCGAAGGATACGGTCGTCGTCGATCGCCTGCACCTCGTCCAGCGTCTCGCGGAAGTCTTCCTCCGCCGCCTTCGCCTGCGCGTCCGTACCCTTGGCGGAATGCCGCGCGCGGAACAGCGCGATCAGCGCCAGCGTCGCCGGCCGGTTCCGCCGCAGCACGTCGACCACGGTCTGGATCGAATAGGAGGTGCCCGTCTGCCGCAGGTAGCGGAACCAGGCGCGCAGCCAATTGGCTTCCTCGGCGGTCAGCCCTGCGGCCGGAATCAGCGCGTTGAACGGGTCGTTCTCCTGAACGCCGGTCAGCACTGCATCCAACGCCGGGTTCACCACCTTGCAGAATGCGGGAAGGTCGGCCGGCGGGATCGAGGTTTCCAGCTTGAAGTCGTGGATCCAGCCGATCTCGCCGTCGGCCAGATCATAGGGAACCTCTTCGATCACCCGGAAGCCGAAATTCTCCAGCATCGGCACCGAATCCGACAGCGGTATGATTTCCCCCAGTCGATAGATTTTCAGCCGGATCGTCGAATCCGGGTCGCCCGCCCGCCGATACAGCGCCACGTGCCGGTCGTCCGGCGTCGAAAGCTCGGTCAGCCGCAGAATATCGTCGGCTGCCTCGGCCGGCGTGAATTCCGACCTATAGCCGGGCGAGAAGGCCCGGCCATGCGTCATTGCCAGCCGTGCCGCGCGGATCGCGCCCGCACGGCCCACAAGCGCCATCTCCAGGTCGTCGTCCCAACCGCGCGTCAGCTGCACCAGCCGCTGGTTCAGCCGCTCGCTGTCCGGATCCTGTGTGGTCTCCTCCACCACATAATGCACGCGTGCCAGCCCCTCGGCGCGCAGCTCCGCGTCGAACTTGCCCAGCTTCCCCCCATATTCCGCTTCCAGCATGTCGCCCACGCGGACGCGCAGGTCGGCCGAATAGGTTTCGCGCGGAATGTAAACGAGGATGGAGGCCTTGCCCGAGCGGGTATCGCGGCGCGCAAACAGCTGCGGACGCGGCCGATCCTGCAGCGACAGCAGGCCCTTCGCCATGCCCAGCAGCTCTTCGGTGTCAATCTGGAACAGCTCTTCGCGCGGGAAGGTCTCGATCACATGCGTCAGCGCTCGCCCGGCATGGCTGCGTGGCGTGAAGCCCAGCCGCTCGGTCACTTCCGCCACCTTGCGCCGCACCAGAGGCACCCGGCGCGGACTCTCCCGCAGTGCGGCGCTGGCAAACAGGCCGACGAAGTGCGTCACGCCCGAAACCTTGCCGTGGCTGTCGAAGCGGCGCACGGAAATCACGTCCAGCGGCACCGAGCGATGCACGGTGGACCGCAGCGGCGACTTGTGGATGCTCACCGGCTCGTCGGCGCCGCCTTCTTCCTCCGGCGCCGGCCAGTGGGCGTTGTCGCGCAGCAGCCCCAGCCGCTGTGCGCCATCAGCCGCCCCCAGCAGGGTGAAATTGTCGGCCGCCAGCCACTCCAGGAAAGCGATATTCTCGGCCAGCACATGCGGGGCGATCGGCGGCGGACTGTCGTTCAGCGTCCGTGCCGCGCCACGCAGGTCCTTCAGCATCGATTGCCAGTCGTTCACCGCGCTGCGCACATCGGCATAGACCTGGTCCAGCTCTTGCGCGATGACACTGCGCAGCCGGGCCGGCGCCCGCTCCACATCCATCAGGATCAGGCTCTCGCGCGGTGCATCCGGTTCGCCCAGCGCCACCACGCGGCCGTCGCCGTCCCGCCGGACTCCCAGGATCGGGTGCAGCAGCCGCTGGATCTCCAGCCCGTTGCGGCCGATGGCCGTTGTCGCGCTGTCCACCAGGAAGGGCATGTCGTCGGTGGAAAGCGCCACCGGCATGTGCCGATGCCCCACCTCGCCCTCGCCGGCGCCGATGCGGATATTGTGCGCGCCTGCTCGCCGCACCGCAAAGGCCTGGAAGGCGAAATCCGCCATCCGGTCGAGGTCTGCTTCTGCAAGCCCCTCGATCTCCGCCGGGGTGGCCGTGGCAAACAGCAACTCGCGGAACTGGCTCCGCAACGCCGGCGGAAAGCTCGTCGGATCAATTGCCGCCCCCTGTTTCACACCGCTGGACTTGGATTCTGCGTCAGACTTCTGCGCCGTGCTCGGCATCAGCCACCTCGTTCCGGTGCGGGAAATTCCCGCTGTGTCTCGCCCGGAGGTCGGGTCACCCGCCTCCATTTTCGCCCGATATGCGCCAGCTTCCGGCGCGCTTCAAGCGAAGGGCTTGTTACAGAGGTAGCAGTCCAATCAGCGCCCCGCACCACCTTCCATGCTGCCGTGCATCCAGTCGATGGCGGCCGCCAGCTCGCGGTGCAGCGCTGCCGTCTCCCGCGCCGACAGCAGCTTGCGCCAGCTCGCTACCACCACGGCGGCCGGCGCCCCGTCAGCAGCGTTGTCCGGCCGGAAGGGCAGGGCGATGGCCCGCAGCAGCAGATGCGCCCGCCCGCGGCCGCCTGCATCGGCTTCACCGTCGCTGTCCATCAGAGCAGGTGCACCCGTAGCCACGGCGCGAACTGCCAACGCTACCAGTCGTTCGGCAAGCGTTGCATTGCTTCGGGAATCGGCGCGCGCCAGGCCGGGCTCGATCCGCGCCAGCGCGGAAATTGCCTCTCCGGCAAACAGCAGCTCGGGATCCCCGCCCTCCGGCAAAGACAGCAGCAGGGCCTGGCCGGCCATCGCCGCGGCGACAAACTGCAGCGCTGCCGAAGCGACCGGCAGCTCGCCCTCCGGCTTCATCCCCAGCCACATGGTCTCGGCCCGGCGCACGAGACGTCGCTCGATGCCGCCCGGCGCGACCTGGCCGCTGCCCATGCGCGGTGCCAACGCAGCGTGGCTTCCCAGAATGGGCTCCGGGCGGCCCATCTCATAGCTTTCCCGCTTTGCCCACGGCTGCACCTTCTGCAATCCCGGCGCCGCGCCGCCGGCGCTCTCCCGCGCCGTCTGCAAAAGCTGCCTGATCGCGCTACTCGACAGTTGTTCCATGATTTCTGCCTTCAACAACCCGACCGACCCGCACTTGTAACGGCAAGGTTCCGGCAAGCTTGCGTGCCCATTTGCGTGCCATGGCGTGTCAATTTTTTGACATGCTTGTCGGCGTCCAAAGCCGCGTTTAAGAGGTCGGACATCGCCTGAATGGGCCTAAGGAGATGAGGTTTCGATGGACGCAATCGTCAGCGCCGAGTGGTTGAAGTCGGAACTCAGCAAGAGCGACGTGCGCATCGTCGACGCCACGCTGTTCCTGCCAGAACACAACCGGAATTCGAAGGCCGAGTTCGAAGCCGCCCACATCCCGGGCGCCGTTTTCCTCGACCTTGAGGAAGTCACCGATCCGTCTTCCGGGTTGCCGCTGATGCTGCCGCGCCCGGAAAAGTTCGCCAGCCGCGCGCAGGCGCTGGGCCTCGGCGACGGTTCGCGCATCATAGTCTATGACAACAGCCCGCTGCGCTCCGCCGCCCGCGCCTGGTTCATGTTCCGCGTCTTCGGCGCGCATCAGGTCGCCGTGTTGGATGGCGGACTTGAAGCCTGGAAGGCGGCCGGCGGCGAGCTGGAAAGCGGCAAGCCCATCGTCCGCCACCGCCACTTCACCGTCTGGGGCGATACCTCTTCGGTGCGCGATCTCGATGCCATGCGCGAGAATCTGAAGACCGGTGCCGTGCAGGTGGCCGACGCCCGCCCCGCCGGCCGCTTTGCCGGCGCCGAGCCGGAACCGCGCCCCGGCGTCCGCCCCGGCCACATGCCGGGTGCCAAGAACCTGCCTGCCACCACCCTCTATGACGAGGCCGGCAAGTTGAAGGATGCCGACGGCCTGAAGGCTGCGTTCGCAGCCGCCGGGATCGATCCGGAAAAGCCGCTGATCGCCACCTGCGGCTCGGGCGTGACGGCGGCCTCGATTGTCCTTGCAGCGCATGTCCTGGGCCTGAAGGACGCCGCGCTTTATGACGGCAGCTGGGCAGAATGGGGCTCTCAGGCCGATACACCTGTCGTCACCGGCCCCTGACCGGGCCTGACGGGGGAAGTGGGCAACAGCCACAAGCCAGAGACCTGGTCGACGTCTGCCGGACGGCGGCCGGAATGGACGCATAACCACGAACGGACCGGCGGCATCGTCAATCCGCCGGTCTGGCGCGCCTCCACCATTCTCTACCCGACCATCGCCGACATGGACGCGGCCAACACGAAACAGGACGATACCCTGTTCTATGGCCGCAAGGGCACGCCCACCACATGGGCACTTCGCGAAGCCCTGACCGGGCTCGAACCGGGCGCGGCCGGTACGATGCTCTATCCATCGGGCGTTGCCGCCATCGTCGGCGCCATCCTCTCCGTCGCCCGCCCCGGCGACCATATCCTCCTCCCGGACAGCGCCTACGATCCCACCACCGCCTTTTCCACCGGCGTGCTGAAGCGTCTGGGCGTCGAGGCAGAACCCTATGATCCGCTGATCGGCGCCGGCATCGCCGCGCTGTTCCGCCCGAACACCAGCCTTCTCCTCCTCGAATCGCCGGGTTCGCTCACCTTCGAGGTGCAGGATATCCCAGCGATGACGGCGGCTGCCCGCGCCGCCAGCATCCCCACGCTCCTCGACAACAGCTGGGCCGCCAGCCACTTCTTCAAGGGTATCGCCGCCGGCTGCGACATGGTCATGCAGGCGATCACCAAATATGTCGGCGGCCACTCCGACCTGATGATGGGCTCGGTCAGCGCCACCGCGCCCTTCTTCGCCCGCCTGCGCTCAACCGCCTGGCAGCTCGGCCAGTGCGTTTCCGGCGACGAAGCGGCGCTGGCGCTGCGCGGCTTCCGCACCCTGCCGCTGCGCATGGCGCGCCACCAGCAGTCGGCCATGGAAATCGCCTCCTGGCTGAAGGCGCATCCGCTGGTCGATCGCGTGCTGCACCCGGCCTTCCCGGATTGCCCCGGCCACGAAATCTGGAAGCGCGATTTCAGCGGCGCCTCGGGCCTGTTCGGCGTCGTCCTCAACGTCGGCAGCCGCGCGGACGCCGGGCTGTTCTGCGACGATCTTCAGCATTTCGGTATCGGCTTCTCGTGGGGTGGCTACGAAAGCCTTTGCATCCCCACCAGCCCGGAAAAGCTGCGCAAACTTCCGGGTTACAAGCCAGCGGGCCTGTCGCTCCGCTTCTCGATCGGCCTGGAAGACCCCGCCGATCTTCTCGACGACCTGTCATCCGCCCTGAAGCGCATGGAGCAATTGCATGACCGCCCCTTGGACGAGTGACGTCGCGACACTGTTGCACCAAACGGACGCCGTAGGTCTAGCCGAGCATGTGAAGCGCGGCGACGTCAGCCCCCGCGAACTGCTGGAGGCCGCCATCGAGCGCGTCGGCGCCACCAATGCCGAGTTCAACTATATCGCCCAGCATTGCGAGGATCGCGCCTTCGCCCTCGCCGATGGCCCGATGCCCGAGTCGCCGCTCGCGGGTGTGCCGTTCCTTGTAAAAGACCTCGGCATCGACATAGCCGGAGTCCGCACCGGCTCCGGCAGCCTGTTCCTGAACCATATCGCCGAAACCAATTCCAACTTCGTCGATCGTGCCGACGCCGCCGGCCTCCTCATCTTCGCCAAGACCACCACGCCCGAACTCGGCCTCACCGTCACCACCGAAAGCAAGGCCACCGGCCGCACCCGCAATCCCTGGAATACCGAACGCACGACAGGCGGCTCCTCGGGGGGCGCTGCCTGCGCCGTCGCGGCCGGGGCGGTGCCTATGGCGCAGGCGTCCGACGGGGGCGGATCGGTGCGCGTCCCGGCCTCCTGCTGCGGCCTCCTCGGCCTCAAGACCTCGCGCGGGCGCATCCCGCTGGGGCCGGGCAAGGTCGAGGACTGGAACGGCCTTTCCGGCATCGGACCGATCAGCCGCAGCGTCCGCGATGCTGCCGCGTTCCTCGACCTGTTCGGAGTTCCCGCCGCCGGAGACCGGGTGCGCCCGGCGCGCCCCGCCAGTTACCTCGCCGCACATGCCGTCGCCCCCCGCCGTCTGCGTATCGCCCTGATGATCGAGCCGCTCACCGGAGAGCGCGTCGACCCCGACGTCCGCTCCACCGTGCATGATTCCGCTTTGCTGTTGGGCCGGATGGGTCACAGCATCGAAGAAGCGCGCCCAACCATCGACATGGGGGCCCTGTCCGACGCCAATGTGTGCAACATCGCCATCAGCGTCACCCGGACGCTGACCGCCCACGCCGCCGCCGCAGGTCACGAGGCAGACGCCGAATCGATCGAGAAGATCACCGCCATGTGGCGCCACATCGGCAACGGCCGCACCGGGCTTGATCTGCAGGCGACGCTGGCGACGTTCGAACAGGCAGCGGTCACCATCGACAGCTTCTTCGATTCTTACGACATCCTGCTGATGCCGACCCTCGCCAAGCCGCCGGTCGAACTGGGCCTGCTCGATCTCGACACCGACGACCCATCCGAATTCGGCCGCGAGTTCCAGCAATTCTGCCCCTATGCCAGCCTCGCCAACATGACCGGCTGCCCGGCAATCAGCCTGCCGCTCGGCACCTCGCACGACGGCTTGCCCATCGGCGTGATGGCCATGGCTCCCTTCGCTGATGAACTGACCTTGCTGCAACTGGCGGCCGAGCTGGAGGCAGCGGTGCCCTGGGCGCAGCGCCGGCCGATGATCTAACCGGGCTTACGTCCTAGCCTTTCGGGCGCACCCGTACCATCAGCGGCCCGAAGGCCGATGCCTGGCTAAGCTCCGCAGCCCCGATGCGAGTCAGTTCCAGCGCCGCTACAAAGCTGGAGGCGATGGTAGAGCGCGTGAGCTCCGGGTCTTCGGAATCCGGCAGGAAGCGCTTCAGGTCGGTCCAGTCCAGCGCTTGCCCCAGCATCGCCGAAAGCCGCGCCAGCGCATCCTCCAGCGTCAGGATCGCCCCCCTCGCATGCGGAGTCCACGGCTCTGCCTTCGGCCGCGCATGCATCTGCCCATAGGCCGACAGCAGGTCATAGAGGCTCGCGTCGATGCTCGATTGGCGCACCGTGCGCAGCCCCTCGGGCATCCCGCGCGCAAACACATCGCGCCCCAGCAAGTCTCGGTTCACCAGCTTCTCGGCAGCCGCCCGCATCGCTTCCAGCCGCTTCAGCCGCCAGCGCAAACGGTCGGCCAGCTCATGCGGATCGGGATCCGGGCTTTCCTCCCGCGGCAGCAGCAGGGCGGATTTCAGATAGGCAAGCCAGGCCGCCATCACCAGATAATCGGCTGCAATCTCCAGCCGAAGCGCCCGCGCCTTCTGGATATAGACCAGATACTGTTCCACCAGCGGCAGGATCGGAATCGCGGCCAGATCGATCTTCTGCGTCCGCGCCAGCGACAGCAGCAGGTCCAGTGGGCCCTCCCAGCTGGCGAAACTGACGATCAGCGTATCGGCTGCCTCAGCAGCGCGTGGCGGGTCCTCGGCGAAAATCTCGTTCATGCAGCCGCGAGCAGCGCGTCGCGCCGCGCAGCAAGCGCGTCGACCGTGCCGCTTGCAGAGCCGGCCCATGCCATCGCCCGCTCCAGCCGCGCCCGCGCCGCCTCCCCGATCTCGCCCAGCGCGCCGGCCACGTCCTGCATCTCTGCAAAGTCGCCGCCGCAATGCAGGGCAATGTCGCAACCCGCCTCGATGACGCCTCTTGCACGGCCGGCCATGCTGTTGCCGCCCGGCTGGGTGCCCAGCGCGTGCATGCCCAGATCGTCCGACATCAGCAGATTGTCGAAACCAATGCTGCCGCGAACGATGTCGCGGATGATCGTCGGCGACAGCGAAGCGCACAGCTCCGTGTCCCACGCTGTGTAGAGAATATGCGCCGTCATCGCCATTGGCGCGTCCGCCAGCCGCCGGAACGGAATGAGGTCGGTCTCCAGCTCTTCCGCACTGGCCGTCACCGTCGGCAGCGCCAGGTGCGAATCCAGCGTCCCGCGCCCGTGCCCGGGAATATGCTTCACTACGCCGACGCAGCCGCCCGCCTTCAGCCCGTCCAGCGTCGCCCGCCCCAGCGAGGCAACCATGTGCGGATCGCGGCCATAGCTGCGGTCGCCGATCACCTCGTGCATGTCGTCGGCCTTCACATCCAGCAGCGGCAGGCAATCGACGTTGATGCCCAGCTCCGCCAGCATCACCCCCAGGCCCTGTGCGTTGGCGCGCGCCGCCGCCATCGCCGTCAGCGGCGCCTTCTCCCACGCCTCGCCGAACACCACCGGCGGCGGAAACTCGGGCCAGTGCGGTGGCCTCAACCGGGCCACGCGTCCGCCCTCCTGGTCGATCAGGATCGGCACGTTGGCGTTGCCCGCCAGTTCCTTCAGCGAATCGGTCAGCGCCCGAACCTGTTCCGGCGTTTCCACATTGCGCCGAAAGAGGATGAAGCCCGCCGGTTCGCATGCGCGAAACAGGGCTGCTTCAGAGGGCGAGAGCTGGGTGCCGGCAAGGCCGAAGAAGGCGGGAATCATGTTCCGCCAATGCCGGGCATCAGACCATGCCGCAAGTCGTGCAGCGCGTGATCGCGTGTGCGAAAACCACAAGAGCCAGAATGGCGACGGTCACATAGGTAAGGACCGTCCCCAGTATCCGACCCGGTCCGGGGATTCCGGGCTTCATGCCCAGCGGGTGCATCAGCCGCCCGGCCACAAAGGCGATTGCCAGCGCCACCACATACCAGCTGGCGCCAACGGCCTGTTCCGCGAGAAAGATCAGGATCAGCCCGATCGGCGCCCATTCGGTGCAATTGGCATGGGAACGAACACGCAGCAGCAATTCTGCATTGCCGCCATCACCCAGCGAAATCTGCCCACTGCGGCGCAGGGCCGATATGCGCGACGCCAGCAGAACTAGCAGAAGGCCGAGGATAGCTGCCGAAATCATGGTCACTTGCATCGCATTCTCTCCCCATCGCCGTTTATGCACTCTTGCCTTTTCGGGAATTTTGGCTAAGACCGCGCGCTCGATTCCCAACTGTCCGGGCGGTTCGGGCGCGTCAGGTGCGCGCTTCCCGCCCTTTTGATTGAAGAAGGTGCCTCATGGCCGTCCCCAAGCGCAAGACCTCGCCTTCCCGGCGCAACATGCGGCGCAGCCACGATGCGCTGACCGCGGTAGTCCCGCAGGAATGCAGCAACTGCGGCGAGCTGAAGCTTCCCCACCACATCTGCCCGTCGTGCGGCTTCTACGACGGCCGCGAAGTCATCGCTTCGGCCGACTGAGCCTTTCGCGCGTGCCCGGCTCGTGTCTGATGCCTGGCTCGTGTCTGATGCCCGGCTCCTGTCTGATGATTGGGCGAGCCGCTCCTTGCAGCAACTGAATGTGAGGATTAGGCAGGCGACGTGAGCAGCGCAGAAGAAAGTACAGCCCTTGTCGGCAAGGCCGACAGGCGACACCCCGTTATCGCGCTGGATGCGATGGGCGGCGATGTCGGGCCCGAAGTGGTGGTGGCCGGTGCAGAGGTAGCGCGCGAGCGCTATCCCGACGTGCGGTTCCGTATCTATGGCCAGGAAGGCCCCGTTCGCGCGGCGCTGTCAAAGGCCCCCCGCGTGGCGGCAGAGGCGGAAATCATCCACGTCGAAGGCGTCGTGCTGGGCACCGACAAGCCGGGCCAGGCGATCCGCCGCGCCCGCTCCACGTCCATGGGCCTTGCCATCGAGTCGGTGAAATCCGGGGATGCATCCGCTGCAGTCTCCGCCGGCAACACCGGCGCGCTGATGGCGATGGCAAAGCTTGCGCTGCGCACCATGGAAGGTATCGATCGCCCCGCGCTCGTGGCGCTGATGCCTACGCTGAAAAGCGATTCGGTGGTGCTTGATCTGGGCGCCAATACCGATTGCGACGCGGAAAACCTTGTCCAGTTCGCGGTGATGGGCGCCGCCTTTGCCCGCACCGTGCTCGGGCTCGATCGGCCGAAGGTCGCCTTCCTGAACATCGGCGAGGAAGACATGAAGGGGACCGAGGCGATCCGCGACGCGGCCGCCCTCCTTCGCACCGCCGCTGTCGACCTGCCGCTTGATTTCCTCGGCAATGTCGAGGGCAACGGCATCGCGCAGGGCAATACCGACGTCATCGTCACCGATGGCTTTTCCGGCAACATCGCACTGAAGACCGCAGAGGGCACGGCAAAGCTGGTCACCGGGCTGCTGGCAAACGCCTATCGCGCTTCGCTGCTCACCAAGCTCGGCTATCTCTTTTCCAAGTCGGCACTTCGGGCGCTGCGCGACCAGCTCGATCCCAACAACCACAACGGCGCCGTCTTCCTTGGCCTCAACGGCGTGGTGGTGAAAAGCCACGGCGGCGCCAACATCAAGGGCTTCGCCAACGCCATCGGCGTCGCCTATGATCTGGTGACACAGGATATCCACGCCCGCATTCACGCCGACATGGACAATTTCACGGCCCACCGGCGTGACAATCCGCCGGCGATTCCCCCGGCGTCGCCCAGCCCCGCCGTCGACGCCGCCTGAGATGCCCCGCAGATCCGTCATCACCGGCACAGGAAGTGCCCTGCCGCCAGGCGTCGTCACCAATCAGGATCTGGCCGGCCGGCTGGATACCAGCGACGAATGGATCGTCGAGCGCACCGGCATCCACCAGCGCCGCATCGCCGCCCCAGAGGTGAAAACCTCCGATCTCGCCGTTGAGGCAGCCGAAAAGGCGATGGCAGCAGCCGGTGTGACGGCGGCTGACATAGACCTGATCGTTGTCGCTACTGCCACGCCAGACGATACCTTCCCGGCCACCGCCACCCGCGTGCAGGCAAAGCTGGGCGTCCGCCGCGGCGCCGCCTTCGACATCGCCGCCGTCTGCTCGGGCTTCGTCTATGCGCTGACGGTCGCCGATGCCCTGTTGAAATCGGGCGGGCACAGCCGGGCGCTGGTGATCGGCGCCGAACTCTTCAGCCGAATCCTCGATTGGGAAGACCGCACCACCGCCGTCCTCTTTGGCGACGGCGCCGGCGCCGTGGTGCTGGAAGCCCGGGATGCGGGCGACCGCGGCATCCTGGCGGCGCGGCTGCATGCAGACGGCCGCCACGCTGACCTTCTCTATGTCGACGGCGGCCCCGGCAGCACCGGCACGGTCGGCAAGCTTCGGATGAAGGGCCGCGAAGTCTTCCGCCACGCCGTCGCCAATCTTTCCAGCGTCGTGGGCGAAGTCCTGGAGGATGCCGGCCTTGCGCCGGCCGATGTCGATTGGCTGGTGCCGCACCAGGCCAACGCCCGCATCCTGGAGGCAACGGCGCGCAAGCTGAACCTGCCGATCGAGCGGGTGGTGATGACGGTGGGCAGCCATGCCAACACCTCTGCCGCCTCGGTTCCGCTGGCGCTGGACGCGGCTGTGACGGATGGCCGCATCCAGGTGGGTGACATCTGTCTTCTGGAGGCTATGGGCGGCGGCTTCACCTGGGGTGCAGTCCTGCTGCGCTTCTGAAGGGCCGTTTGCCGCTATCCGGTCCATCGTGGATCCGCCGCGAAAACAGCAGACTTCGGCCCGAATAGTGCGAGAATCGTGCCGAAATCGCCGGCCTTTAACCGCCCGCGCCGGAATGCAGATGCGATTCGTCCCAGTTTCGAAGCCACAAGCCGGCGCCGAATAGTTAACCCCCTTATCATTAACTATTATCCTGATGCGAAGGGCTTTCGCCAAGCCACGCTTTTGATTAGAGTTCCTTCGGAAGGAGGGGGCTATGGTCGATTCGCAAATGCCGGGGGGCAAGACGGTATCAGGGGCGAACCATCAGGTCCCCACCCTCACGAGGGCTGACCTCGCTGACGATCTTCATCGTTCCATCGGGCTTTCGCGGGCAGAATCCGCAGAGCTGGTGGAGCAGGTTCTCGACAATATCACAGAGGCACTTCTGTCTGGCGGCAACGTAAAGCTGTCGTCGTTCGGAAGTTTCATGCTCCGGAAAAAGGGCCTGCGTGTCGGACGCAACCCGAAGACCGGGGTGGAGGTGCCGATTCAACCGCGCACCGTCCTCACCTTCAGACCCAGTCAGCTGCTCCGACAAAAGATCAACAGCTGATGCCCCCCGCAGCAAGGAGCGAGGCTCCGGGTAAGGACCCGGCGGCCTTCCGCACCATTCGCGAGGTTTCGGAGCAGCTGGATGTTCCGCAGCACGTTCTGCGATTCTGGGAAACCCGCTTTCCGGAACTGAAGCCGCTGCAGCGCGGCGGCAACCGCCGCTATTACCGCCCGGCCGACGTCGCCTTTGCCGCTGCCCTGCACAAGCTGCTCCACAAGGACGGCTACACGGTGAAAGGCGTCCGCAAGCTGATCACCGAGAATGGCGCCGCCAACCTTGTCGCCATCGCCCAGGGAGACGCGGCCGTGCCACGCAACGGCAAGCCCCCAGCAGTCCCCGACGTCGAAGAGGGCGGGGTGCTCACGCCCGCCCCGAGCATGGCTCTGCTCGACGATCTTGTGCGCCTTCGCGACCGGCTGGCAGCCGCGCTGGCCGCCTGAACTGCGTCCTGACGCCGTTTTGCCGGCTATGCGTTCCTTGCCGTCAAAGCGTCACTTGCACCTAATCTGCGGCGGGCTACAACAGCTCCCGTGAAATCCATTGCAGTCTTCTCGATCAAGGGTGGCGTGGGGAAATCCGCGACTGCCGTAAACCTGGCCCATGCCGCGGCCACAACCGGCGGTCGTCGCACCCTGCTCTGGGATCTCGATTCCCAGGGCGCGGCTACCTATCTGCTGAAGCTGTTGCCCAAAACCGGGGTAAAGGCCCGCGCCGCCGTTTCCGGCGAAGTTCCCATAAGCGAACTGGTGCTGCAGACCGAGTTTCCAAACCTGCACGTGCTGCCTGCGGACAAGAGCCTGCGCCGGCTGGAGGGCGATCTTGCCCAGAGCGACAAGCTGAAGCTCCTCCGCAAGCATCTGAAGGCGCTGGCGGCAGACTATGACCGCATCATTATCGACTGCCCGCCCGGCCTTTCCGAGCTGGCAGACCGGCTGTTCCGCGCCGTCGACCTGATCGTTATGCCTTCCATCCCTTCTCCGCTCAGCTCGCGCGCCGCGGACCAGCTGCGCGTCGAGCTGCAGAGATCGCACGAGGGCAAGCCGCCCATCCTGCCGCTCTGGAGCATGGCCGACGGTCGGCGCAAGCTGCACCGCGACAGCATCGCGCTGCACCCCGACTGGCCGATCATACCCTATGCTTCCGCCGTAGAATCGATGGCGGTTCACCAGGCGCCGGTAGCGGTGGTTCAGCCGCGCAGCCCGGCCGCGCGTGCCTTTGCCGGCCTCTGGGCCGCTGTGGAAGCTGAACTACGGAAAAACTGAACGGGGTTGGTCAGCGTGCCGCCAGCGGCAGGGTCACCCGCGCCCTCAGGCCTCCCGATCGGCGGTTCTCCATCACCACATCGCCGCCATGTGCCCGCGCAATGGAGCGGACCACCGCCAGACCCAGCCCGATGCCGCCGGTTTCCCGGCTGCGCGACCGCTCGATGCGATAGAAGGGCTCGAACACCCGCTCCTGTTCCGCGGGCGGGATGCCGGGGCCTTCATCCTCCACGTCGATCACCGCCAACTCGCCATCGCGCCACACCCGCGCATGGGCGCTGCCGCCATAGCTTTCGCCATTTTCCAGCAGGTTCGACACCAGCCGGCGCAGGCCCAACGCATCGCCTTCCACCACCAGCGTATCCAGCACCTCTGCACTCACCTTGCGCCCCGTTTCGGCAAGATCGTCGGCCACCTTCTCCACCAGCGAGCCCAGCTCCAGCCGCTGCCGCTCGGTCGGCTGGCTGTCGGTCCGGGCCAACCCCAGCGTCGCCTGCACCATGGCTTCCATCTCGGCCACGTCCCCCCTCAGCTTGTCGCGCTCGCGGCTGTCCAGCGCCTCCAGCCGGAAGGCAAGTCGCGTCAGCGGCGTTCGCAGGTCATGCGCGATCGCGCCCAGCATCTGCGTCCGGTCGGTCACATAAGCCTGCAGCCGCTGCTGCATCTGCCGGAAGGCGTCGGATGCCCGCTCCACCTCGGCGGAACCCTCCACCAGCGGCGGATGCGCGCGCGGATCGCGCCCCAGCGCCTCGGCCGCGTCGGCGAACTGCTCGAATGGCCGCGCCAGCCGCCGTGCAAAGATCCAGGCCACCGGCAGCATGGCAAAGGCACTCGCCAGGAACAGCAGCATGAACCGCTGCTCCCGCGTGTCGAACAGGCCCCGGTCAACCGGCTCCACCAGTGTCCAGCCGTCCGTCTGCCGCAAGCCAACCTCGAAATGCCCCAGCAGGGCCGGCTGCGCTTCGCCGTCCTCGGAATAGACCTCCACGAACTTGCGCCCCTGGATGTCCGTCAGGGCAATGGCGACATCCTCCGGCGACCGATTCAGTCGTATCGCCAGTTCCGCGGAAAGCCGCTTCGCCGCCGGCCCGTCGGCCGCCGCGCCCGAAGGCGCAACCGGAACCGTCCGGAACACCAGCGCCTTTTCGTTGCGCTCCTCGATCGCCCGCGCCAGCGCGCTCAGCGGAACCGTGCGCGGCGGATCGGGCGGTACCAGCACGAACAGCAGCAGATTCACCACCTGCGCCACGGCCACCGTCGCCAGCACAAGGGCGAAGATCTGCGTGAACAGCGAGCTTGGAATTTCGTGCGGCGCTGGCCGCGCCTTGGACATCAGCGCCTGACGACGGCAGGCGTGAACATATATCCCTCGTTGCGCACGGTACGTATCAGCTCGTCGTGCGCATGCGCGCCAGAGAGACTGGGGGATTGCATGGCGCCGTCCAGCTTGCGCCGCAGCCGGCTGATCTGCACGTCGATCGACCGGTCGTAGCTGTCTGCCTCACGCCCGCGCGCCAGATCCAGCAGCTCCTCGCGTGCCAGCGGCTGCTGCGGCCGCTCTACGAACACGCGCAACAGAGAGAATTCGCCGTCGGAAAGGGTGATCAGCACCCCGTCGGGCGAGGTAAGCTCGCGCCGCACCAGGTCCAGCCGCCAGCCGGCAAACTCGGCGACGACGCCCGCTCCATCGCCGGCAGGCTCCTGCCGGCGACGCAACACGGCGCGGATGCGCGCCAGCAGCTCGCGCGGGTTGCAGGGTTTGGGCAGATAATCGTCGGCGCCTACTTCCAGCCCGACGATGCGGTCGCTGTCCTCGCCCATGGCCGACAGCATGATGATCGCCGGGCCGCCGGGCTTCGCAAGGCGCCGGGCAATCTCCAGCCCATGTTCGCCCGGCATCATCAGGTCCAGCACCACCAGGTCGAACGGCTTCTGGGACTTGCCGATGGCGCGGTCCATCGTGCTTCCGTCTTCCGCGGTGGTCACGTCATAGCCGTGTCGGCCCAGGAAATCAGACACCAGGTCCCGAATTCCGGGATCGTCATCTACCAACAGGATGCTCGGCATTGTTCTAGGCTTTCCTGCCTGCTCAGTCTGCCAAGCCCTAGAACATGTTACGTCCCGATGAAATCATCCGAACGTCATCCCTATGCAAAAAATCGGTGGGCTCAGCCGCCGGTCTTCGGAGCCGGCGAAGGCTCGCTCTTCAGCTTGCAGCTGCGAACCGTGGAGGCGGCCGTCGGGTCGTCCAGCTTGTCCAGCGGCGCGCGCTGCAGCAGGGCTGTCTCGCCGTCCGTCACCCAGATCACGCCGTTCCCGGCCTCCAGCCCCTGCGTGCTGGTAAAGCGCTGGCCGCTGTCCGACTTGGGCTTGTCCGACGTCGCCTCGGTCAGCCGCAGGTCCATGTCCTTCACGATCAGCGCCACGTCGGCCTTGCCCTCGGCATCCGTCCCATAGATGGCGGTAACCGGCATGTCCTTCTCGCAGACATAGGCCACCGAACGCATGGCCTTGGCCTTGGTCAGTGGCAAGGGCGCCGCATCCGGTTGCTTCGCCGGCTCGGCCTTCTTCTCCCCGCAGGCCGCCAGCAGCAGCAGGGCGGTAAGCGCTATCGCCCGGATCACGCCTTCAGCGCCTTCTCGATCGCAGAGGTAACTTCCGGGCTATCCGGCGTCAGCTTGCTGCCGAAGCCTGCAATCAGTTGCCCGTCCTTGCCGATCAGGAACTTGTGGAAGTTCCACTTGGACTCGTTGTCGGTCGCAAGCTCGGCCTTTGCCCACTTGTACACCGGCGCCGCATTCGGCCCCTTCACCGAGGCTTTCTCGGTCAGCGGGAACGTGATGCCGAATTTCGTGTCGCAGAATTCCTTGATCTTGCCGTTGTCGTCATATTCCTGGCCCATGAAATCGCCAGACGGCACGCCGATCACGGTAAAGCCCTTCGGCCCCAGCGTGGTCTGCAGCTTTTGCAGGGCCTCATATTGCGGCGTCAGCCCGCAGAAGCTGGCGGTGTTCACCAGCAGCACGACCTTGCCCTTATAGGCGCTCATCGGCATCGGCTTGCCGTCGATCCGCGTCATCTTGAAATCATAAAAGCTGTGCGCGTCCTTCGTGGCTGCCGCAGGCGCTGCCTTCGCGGTTTGCGCACGGACGGCGGAAACGATCATGCCCGTGGCCGCCAGCATGGTGGCGGCGCCGAGAATGGGAAGCCAGATACGCATGAAAACCCTCCAAAGGTTTGAGCTGAGCGCCTTATCCCAATCCGATTCGCGCGTCCACTGTACGAAGAGGGCAGGTCCACACTTTGCCAGCGGCCATCGCCCGTCCTAAAGGGGCCGAATGAAGCGCAAGACAGGACAGGATCGAAGCATCACCTCCACCTGGCGGCCGGCAACGGTCGCCGTGCGCGGCGGAACGGCACGAAGCGACTTTGGCGAAACGTCGGAAGCCATCTTCCTGACGTCGGGCTATTGCTACGACAACGCAGAGCAGGCAGCCGCCCGTTTCCGCGGCGAGGAAAAGGGCATGACCTATTCCCGCCTGCAGAACCCTACGGTGGAAATGCTCGAGGAGCGCCTCGCCCTGATGGAAGGCGCCGAGGCCTGTCGTGTTTCCTCCAGCGGCATGGCGGCAATGTCGGCCACGCTGATGAGCACGCTTTCCGCCGGCGACCATCTGATCGCCGGCCGCGCTGCCTTCGGCAGCTGCCGGGTGCTGGTGGACACGATCCTTCCGCGCTTCGGCGTCGAAACCACCGTCGTCGACGGCCGCGATACCGACGCCTGGAAAAGGGCGCTCCGCCCCAACACCAGGGCTGTGTTCCTGGAAACACCAGCCAACCCGACGCTCGACATTGTCGACCTGCGCGCCGTTGCCGACATTGCCCATGATGCCGGCGCCCTCGTCATCGTCGACAACGCCTTTGCCTCCCCCATCCTGCAACGCCCGCTGGAAATGGGCGCCGACATCGTCGCCCACAGCGCCACCAAGCTGATGGACGGCCAGGGCCGCGTGCTGGCAGGCGCCGTGATGGGGCCCGAAGAGTGGATGGAGAAAACCTATCTCGCCTTCACTCGCCACACCGGGCCGATCCTCTCCCCCTTCAACGCCTGGGTGGTGCTGAAGAGCCTGGAGACGATCGACCTGCGCGTCCGGCGCGCCTGCGAGAACGCGCTGAAGGTAGCGCAGTTCCTGGAAACCCGCGTTCCGCGCGTCCTCTATCCCGGCCTCGCGTCACACCCGCAGCACCAGCTGGCCATGTCGCAGATGCAGGCCGGCGGCACCATCATCGCCATGCACGTGGATGGCGGCCGCAAGCAGGCGCATGCCCTGCTGGATGCGCTGGCGCTCATCGACATCTCCAACAACCTGGGCGACAGCCGCAGCCTGATGACGCATCCGGCCTCCACCACCCACGCCAGCATGACGGAAGCGGCGCGGCTGGAAATGGGGATCGATGAAGGGATGCTGCGCTTCTCTGTCGGCCTGGAGGACGCTGAAGACCTGATCGACGATCTGGCCCAGGCACTGAAGGCGGCCGGCGTTTGAGCCTGCCCGCGCTCTTTGCGGTTTCGGCGACGACCGAAGGCGTGACGGTGCGCGTGCAGCCGAGCTATGCGGCAGACCAGTCAGATCCGGAAAACGGTCACTGGGTCTGGCATTATCATATCCGCATCGAGAACGGCGACGGCATGGGCATCCAGATCATCGACCGCCACTGGGTCATCACTGACGGACGCGGCGACCGCCGCGACGTGATGGGCGAAGGCGTCGTCAGCGAGCAGCCCCGGATCGCGCCGGGCGGCAGCTTCGACTATGTTTCCGGCTGCCATTTCCCGACGCCCTCCGGCCATATGCAGGGCCGCTTCGGCGTGCTCGATTCCGCCGGCCGCCGCTTTGAAGTGGAAATTCCCGGCTTCGATCTCATCTCGCCCGATTCCCGAAGGGCCGCGCACTGACATGAAACGTTCGCTGATCCCGCTGAACGCGCTGCGCGTCTTCGACGCCGCCGCCCGCAGCCTGTCCTTCACCCGCGCCGCCGACGAACTGGCTGTGACGCCGGCGGCCGTAGGTCAGCAGATTCGCGCGCTGGAAGAAACACTGGGTGTCATCCTCTTCCGCCGCACCGCCAAGGGCCTTGAACTCACCCCGGAGGCAAGCCGAGCGCTTCCGCACCTGCGCGCCGGCTTTTCGGCCTTCGAGGAATCGGTATCCGCGCTTCAGGAAGGGCAGGGGGCGCTGCGCCTGTCACTCGGCTGCGCCCGCGGCGCGATACGCCACTGGCTGCTGCCGCGCCTGAAAGGCTGGCTCGACGAAAATCCGGAAGCCTCGGTCCAGATCCTGGCCCTGGATGCACCGGTCGATTTCGCACAGGCCAATCTCGATCTGGCGCTCAGCTTCGGCCCGGCCCCGGATGCAGAGGGCGTGTTCGGCCGCCAGCTCGCCGAAGAGGTGCTGGTGACCGTTGCAGCCCCCGGCGGCGCCTCCCGCGCGCTCGGCTGGCGCAGCATGGAAGGCCCGGCACTGGCGCTGCCGGATGCCGGGCAGGCGCTGGATTGGGCAATCGCCGGTCTGGGCGAAGCGCGCGTACCGCTGACGCTGGCGGCATCTGCACTGGCCGCGGGGACTATCGTCGAAACCGGGGAGCGAAGCCCGACGGAAGAGGCCTATTGGCTGTGTGCACCCGCGCCGCAGTGGAAGAGCGCGAAGGTGAAGGCGCTGGTCGATCGGCTGCTGGCCTGAGGCGCGGCATTTGACAGGCTGATTCCGCCTGAAACGCTGAACGTTCGGAAAGGTTTTCCTTGCGCGACAAGCGATTTGGCTTAGGATTGCCCGCACTCGCAAGAGCATGAGTTGCCGCACAATTTTGCCTCTGAAGGCAGATTCGCGACGACCGGTTCAAGCGGGAGATCGATGGGCAAGCATCCTATCGGATCGTCTGGTGGAGGGGGATTTCCAATCTGGCGGCGTTTCCGTAGGGCGAATGAAATATGGGGAGCACGCGTGTCGGATCGCAACCTGAATTCAGGGGGGCTCGGCAGACTGTCTGGGGCCGCCAGCGCAAATAGCCGCGTCTTCAGTCGAATTGGCACAGCAACCATGCTTGCAGCCCTGCCACTTTCGGCTGCCCTGCCACTTTCGGCTGCCCTGCCACTTTCGGCCGCCCTGCCACTTTCGGCTGCCTTGGCGCAAACCGCACCGTCCGCGCCCGTCGTCGGCCCGATAGACCCGGGCCCACGGGCTCGCGGCGAAGCACCCAGCGGGCTCGCCAAGCGATCCCGCAACCAGATCGGCGACGCCGACGCCATCACCCAACGCTTCGAGGCGTTCGTGGACTCCGCAGTTGCAGCGCGCGGGCTTGTCGCGACGCCGCTGGAGCCGGGTGGTTCCTCGCTTTCGCCGGAAGTGGCCGGCAAGCTGTTCTGGTGGGAAGGCAAGATGGGCACGGTGCCCACGCGAGACGCGCCTGTCGCCGGAATACAGCTCGCAGACCTGCTGCAGCGCGCCACCGCCACGTCGCTGCAGATCGCAACCTTCGCCGAACTCCCCGCCATACGCGATACGTCCATCGCCGAGGCAAGGGGACGGTTCACGCCCGAATTCTACGCCGAGGGCAAGTCGACCCGGCGCGAGGACGCAACCACCGCGCTCTACCAGACCGGCGGCGATCCGCGCCTGAAGGAAAACGAGAACAGCGCCGAATTCGGCCTCCGCAGCCGCATCCAGTCCGGCGCTCAGGTGTCGATGTCGCAGCGCTTCTCAGACCTTGAGAGCAACATCATCACCTATGTGCCCGATCACCAGTCGCGGTCGCGCACGACGTTCAGCGTCGTGCAGCCGCTGCTGCGCGACAGCGGGCTGGAATATAACAACAGCTTCGAGGAGCTTGCGGAGCTGGAGACGGAGGCCGCCAAACTGGAATTCCGCCGGCAGGTCGAATCGCACCTGCTCGAAGTCACCCGCACCTACTGGACGCTGTTCCTTGCCCGCGCCAATCTGGTTCAGCAGGAACGCGCCGTCGACTCCGTCAGCCAGATTTCCCGCCGCATCGAGGACCGCAAGGGCGTCGACAGCCTGGAGCTGCAGCTGAACCGCGCCCGCGCCACCGAGGCAGAGCGCAAGGCCGGGCTGGTGCGCGCCCGCAACGCCGTCCGCAATGCAGAGGCGCGGCTCCGGGCACTGGTGAACGATCCGCAGATGAACGCGGTGGGCGCGGCCGAAATCGCCCCTGCCGACCGCCCCGACGCAAAGGCCACCCCCATCGATCTCACCGCCGATGTGGCAACCGCGGTCAAGGCTCGCCCGGAAGTGCGCTCGGTGATGATCGGCTACCGCGCCTCGCTGCTGCGCGAAGGCATGGCCGCCAACGAAAGCCTGCCGCAGCTGGATCTGGTGCTGGAGGGCAGCCTTAGCGGCGGGCGTGACGGCGTCGCCTACGGTCCCGCCTTCAGCAACGCCTGGTATGGCATGCCCGGCTATGTCGCCGGCCTCCGCCTTGCCGTCCCGCTCGGCAGCGACGAGCGCAAGGCCCGCTACGATCGCCGCCGGCTGGAAACCTGGCAGCAGGCGATGCAGGCGCGCACCACCATCGAAACCGTCATCCTCGAAATGGAAGTAACGGCCAACGAATATGTTGCCGCCTGGAACGATCTGATGCGGCGCGGCGAAGCGCTGCGGCTGGCAACCGCCGACAACGAACTGCTTGGCAACCGCTATGCCTCGGGCCTTTCCCTCTCCGGCGGCGGCGGCGCTTCCGACGGTATCCTCTATCTCGACCAGCTGCTCGCCAGCCAGGACCGCGTGGCCAACGCCGAACTCGAGGTTGCGAGCGCGCAGGCCACTTTCCAGGTCGCAAGCGCCGCCCGCGCCCGTGCAAGGGGCACGCTGCTGGAGGAAAACGGCCTCACCATCGTTCGCGAGGAAAGCGACTCCGGCGCGGACAGGGGCCTGCCTCGCTACCGGGTCGTCAAAACCTCGGCGGCGGTCCAGTGAACGCCTTCACCCGCCACATGCGCAACGCGCTGAAGGCGGGCGCCTCGTTCCTCAATCCGGGGCTGACGCCCGTGCCGGCACCCATGGACGCCCGCCGCTGGCTGATGGACGCGGTGATGCCGCTCGAAGATCGCATCATGCTCGATGCGGAGCCGGTAGCGACCATAGCCCCCGCCTCGGGCTTGCCCGAAGTGCTGATCGGAAGCAATTTCGTCCTCGACATCACCTTCGACAACATCCCCGATGGAGATCCGGGGAGCAACGTCGGCTATGGCCCCTATGTCGATCTCTACATCCCGCACCTGGGCAAGGACGGCGGCAACAGTGATCCGACCGACGGCGTCGATTTCGTCGGCGCCACCTATCTGGGCGCTTCCGTGCAATCGACGCTCCTCACCTTCGATGCGAACGGCCAGGCCACGCACCCCTTCGCCAGGGACAGCAGTGGCCAGTTTCGCGTGCTCACCGGCGCTCCGGGCGATCAGGTTGTCGTGTTGCGCCTGCCATTCGGCAGCTTCACGCCGGGGCAGCCGGCCGTCACCATCGCCGCGGAATTCCAGCTCTCGCCGCTGGCGGATTTCGCCCCGGATTTCAGCAGCGCCGATCTGGAATTCTCCGCGCAAGGCGGCTTTGCCCTCGGCCGCGATCCCAACAACAATCCCACCGTCGATCCGCCAATCCTGCAGCCGGTTCCCGATAGCCAGACCATAACGCCGATCCTTGTCGGGCTGACGAAGACATCGGACGCGCCAAGGGGCGAAACGGCGACCGGCCCCAATTTTGTCCACACCTACACCATCGATGTGAACGTCGCGCCGCAGCAACAGATCCAGAATCTCAACGTCACCGACATCCTGTCGTCGAACATCGTTTTTCTCGATGCAACGGTCACCAGCGGCGGCGGCACGATAACCACCCAGCCCACAGCCGGCTCCGTCGTCACGCCGGGTCTCGATCAGCTCATCGTCAATTTCGGCAGCATCACAGGCACGGCCGGTGTCGACGCGCAGATTCAGGTGCGCTTTTATGTGAACGATGTTTCCGGCGACGGCGGCCAGCCCGTCCTCGATCCGGATTCAGGAGCCTCCTCGGTCACGCTGAACGATGTGAAGTCCGAGGGCACCCACATCCCTCTCGATCCGCGCGATCCGCAGCAGCAGTTCACCCAGGATCTGCTTCCGGTGGACAACAGCATCGTCAACCGCTCGATCGCCATGCGCAAGGACGTTGTGATCGTTGAGGACAGGAACGTCGCCGGCCTCTCTCCGGGCGACGTGCTGGAATACACGCTGCACGTTGACCTCTCCGATTATTTCTCCTTCGGCGACATCGTCATCCAGGACATTCTTTCCCGCGGCCAGCAGCTCGAAGGCAGCTTCACTCCCCACCTGACGCTGACGGAGAGAGGCGTCACCACGCAAGCGGATTTCACCGGAAACGTTCAGGTGGGCGACCAGTTCGTCGGGCCGAACGTCAACATGGTCTATGACAGCGTAACCGGCCTTACCACCATCAACTTCGACGTTTCCGGCGAGATTGAGCTGCAGAACCTGTCCGGCGGCGACGGCGTCATCGAAGGCGGGCGCACCCATCCCGGCGACGCCCTGCTCGGTGTCGGCCCCACAATGGCACTGCTTACCTTCCGCACGGTGGTGCTCTCCTCCGCGCCCGACGGACAGGGCGGCACCGTTCCCATCGACCAGGGCGACCGGGTCGGCAATCGCGCGACGGTTCAGGCAAACGTCTATCCCAATGGCAATCCGGCTGGCCCGCCCACAGGACAGCAGACCGACGACGATACGGCATCCATCCGGATCCAGACCGGCGCGCTGTCGCTGAAATCGGTGGTCGCGGTGAACGGCGACACCGATCTTTTCCTCGGGCCGAATGGCATGCCGCAGGTCACCCAGGGCGATACCATCACCTTCCGCCTGCAATATGTCCTGCCGACAAGTTCGGTCACCAATTTCAATCTGGTCGATTTCCTGCCCCTTCCGGTGCTCACAGCGCAGAATCTCACCTTCATTCCCGAAGGTACGATACCGGCCGAGGGGGAATTCACCTTCGGCCCGCTGGACAGCTTCAGCGATCTCACCAACGCGCCGACGCCCACCGTCACCTTCGATACCGACGCCAACGCCATCCGCTTCAACTACGGCACCTACAGCTTCCAGGATCAGGCGCCCGGCAACCAGCCCATCACCACCGTCATCGATCTGCTGCTCACGCTACGCGTAAACGACATGTCCTATGGCGACGGCCTCCTCCTCACCAACCTGCTGCAGGGCACCGAAAGCAACAGCGAGGGCGAACAGACGATCACCAGCGTCATCGCCCAGTTCGAGGTGGGCGAGGCGGACATTGTCATCGACAAGGGCGTCGTCGATTTCGCCGGCAACAGTGCCGGTTCCTTTGTCGGCAGCAGGCAGCCCAGTGGTGTCTCCTTCGATGGCGCGGCTGGCAACACGTCGCCGGCAGTATTCACCGGCCTCATCACCGACGCCGCGCTCGCTACTGGCCTGATCGACGCCGACCTCACCGGCGTCGACGCCGGCGACAAGGTGACCTTCGCCATCACCGTCAACAACAATGGCGCCGGCATCCGCGGCGCCTTCGACGTCACCATCAAGGACCTGCTGCCAGACGGCTTTGAGATTCCCGCCGACGCCGCCGGCCTCAACCTCAAGGTCACCTACGGCGACGGCACCAGCGTCGCCTACACCGATCTGGGCGGCGGCCTTTTCGGCAACGGCATCCGGCTGGTCGACGGCGTGGACGGCGCACTCGCCGCGGATCCCGCGAAGGGGCAGGGCGGCACCACCACCAACGACATCGTCATCATCACCTATGATCTGGTCGCAACCGCCGCCGTGCAGCCGCGCCAGGTCTGGACCAACACCGCCAGCGTCGACCATTTTGCCGGCCAGGAAGGCGGCAACAACCTAGTCTTCAATCCCATCACCGACGACGCCTCCGTCACCATCAGCCCCGTCACCGCCACCAAGGTGCTGCAGAGTACGTCGGAAAGCTTCACGCCCGGCAGCGACCTCGCCATCGGCGAAGTCGCCACCTTCCGCCTCACCTATGTCCTGCCAGAGGGTCAGACGCGCGGCCTCGTCCTGTCGGATCTGTTGCCGCTCGGCGCAGGCGGAACGCTCGGCAACGTCAGCGCCAGCATTGTCTCGGTCGGCGGCGCGATCAGCGGCGCAGGCGTTCCGCCCGCCGGCAGCTCCATTGCCTTCGACAGCGGAACGCACAGCTATATCGCGACCTTCGGCGATGTCAGCGTCAACTCCGGCAGCACGGAGGCCGACCGCACCATCGTGATAGAGGTAAACGCCCGGGCTTCCGACGTGGTCGAGAATGTCCGCGGCCTCACGCCATCGAACCGCGCCGACGCAAGATATGTCACCACCAATCAGGATGGCAGCACCGACAATTATCTGGAAAGCGCGCAGGTCGGGGTCCGGCTGGTGGTACCCGATCTGTCGATCGCCAAGACTGCGAACCCCACGACGATCGTCGAGGCGGGGCAGATCATCACCTACTCGCTCGTCATCAGCAATCCGGCAAACGCCGCCGGCACGACGGCCTTCGGCCTCAAGATGACCGATTCCGATCTTGCAGCGCTCGGGTTCACGAACATCACCATCCAGAGCATCGTTTCGAACGGTGCCACAAACGCCGACGCCGTTGCGGATGCCGCCGGTGTCGTGACCGTCACGGCCGACAGCCTGGACAATGGCGGCCTGATAACGGTTCTGTTCACCGTGAAATCCTCGCCGACCCTTTCGGCAGGCGCCGTGCTGGTAAACCATGCGACGCTCGATCCCTACACCACGCTCGCCGCCACCAGCCCGGATTTCGCCACCGCCCGCATACTCACCGAAAGTCCGGTATCGGCGCAGGTCCAGCTCGAAGGTGCGGGCCTCACCAAGACCATCTTCACCACTTCGGTCGGCAACGATACCAGTCCGCTCGTCCAGATCGGCGAGTTCGTGACGTTCGATCTGCGCATCACCCTGCCGGCCAGCGTCACCCCGGTCACCCTCAGCGATTTTGCCCCCGCCGGCCTGGTCCTGCAGTCCGCGCAGCTCATCTCCATAGGCGGGCAGACCGCAGCCGGCGCGACATCCGGAGGCAATATCACCGGTTCGCAGGTTGCCGTGGGCGACACGGCCACCGTCGCGGGCAACGCGTTCACCTTCAATTTCGGCACGCTCACCATAGCCGAGGACGGTATGTTCGCCATTTCCGAGGCCGACATCATCACCGTGCGGGCGATTGCCCTGGTGGCGGATGTGCCCGGAAATGTCGGCAAGACCATCGCCAACCAGACGTCCCTCGTGAACAACGCCTCCGTCAACTTCGGAATCGGCACCACCAACGCCTCGTCGACGGTGCAGGTGGTCGAGCCGTCTCTCACGCTCCTGAAACAGGGTAACCGCCCCAACATCCAGGCGGGTGAAACAGAGACCTACACCGTATCGGTCACCAATACGGGCCTGGGTACGGCCTTCGATCTGATCCTCAGCGATGTTCTCAATCCAAATCTGCTGCTCACGGGGCTCATCACCGTCGAGGGGCCATCGGCCGGCGCGGCCGTGGGCAGCTACGCTTCCTTTGCCGATATTCCGCCCATCACCCTTGCCGGCAATGGCGCCGCCTTCACCGTCACCTACTCGGCGGTGGTTCAGGATGCCGCCTTGCTCGGTTCCGGCATCCCCAACGTCATCAACGCCAGCTTCGACAGCCTCCCTGGCGCAGGCGGCCGCGCAGACAGCGGCTCGTCGCAGTTCGTCATCAACATCACCGGTCCGTCCACTCTCACAAAGGAAGTGATCTGGACCTCGATCAACGCCGACGCAGACACCAACGTGCAGATCGGGGAAATCGTCGAGTTCCGCGTGGTTGCCACCATCCCCAACGGCACCACCAACCTGCAGCTTTCCGATACCCTGCCCAGCGGCCTGCAGCTGGTGGCCGGCTCGGTCGTGCTCGAAAGCTTCCTCGGCGACACCAACTACCAGAGTTACACGCTGGACACGGTGGGGCAGACGACCACCCTCGATTTCGGCACCATAACCAACCCGGCCGCCAATTCCGACGACACGATCGTGTTTACCCTGCGCGCAACCGTGCAGGACATCATTGGCAACGTGAACGGCACCGTGCTGCTGAACAGCGCCCAGGTATGGCCGCTGCTGCTGTCCCCGGTGGTCGGCACGGCCAGTGTAACGGTCATCGAGCCCGATATTCGCGTGAACAAGATCGAACTTTCACTGAACCGTCAGGCGGGCGAAGTCGCCTTCTATCTGGTCGAAATTCGCAACCTCGGAACCGGCACCGCCTTTGACCTCACCATCACGGATCCGCTCGCCCCGGAGCTGGCGCTGGTGCCGGGCTCCATCGAAGTCCGCGGCGCCGACGCCGGCAGCGCCGAGGGCACCTACAACAGTTTCAGCGACATCCATGTCGATCACCTGGTCGCCGGCGGCGATTTCACCATCACCTACCGCGCGACCGTGCTCGATACCGCCCGGCTTGGCAGCACCATCGTCAACACGGCGACCGCCTATTACGACAGCCTTCCGGGAGAGGGCGACGTCGGCCGCGAACCCCTCGTTCCGCCCAGCGACCAGGCATTCATCACCGTGAGCGGGCCGGTCAGCTTCGACAAGACCATCCTCACCACCAGCATCGGCAACGACGCCAATCCCGATGTGCAGATCGGCGAACGTGTCACCTTCCGCATGGTCGCCACCCTGCCCGACGGCACGACCAACCTGAACTTCAACGATACGCTCCCTTCCGGCCTGCAATATGTAGTCGGCAGCTTCAAGGCGATCTCGATGTTCGGCGCCGCGCCGCCGGCGGGAACGCTGACGGAAGGGCCGACCGTCTCCATCCAGTTCGGGCAAATCACGAACCCGTCCGCCAATCCCGACAACACGGTCGTGCTGGAAATCCAGGCCATCGTCATGGATGTCCCCGGCAATATCGCCGGCACAATCCTCACGAACGATGCCGACGTGACCACCAACCTCGGTGTCGTCGCCGACACCCGGGATGTCCGGATCGTCGATCCCGTGCTGACCGTCGGCAAGTCCGCTCTGGTCAACGGCGGGCTCAATGGCGATGCGGGCGATCTCGTCACCTATACAGTCGTCGTCGCCAACGACACGGCGGTCTCCACCGGCGTCGCCTATGATTATGTTTTCGCCGACGTTCTACCTGCCGGGGTGCAACTGGTGGGTACGCCTGCCCTTTCCGGCAGCGCCGCCGCCGGGGCGACGCTCGATCTCAGCCTGCCGAACACCGTCCGTGTCTCCGGTGACAGTATCGCGCTGGGCGATACGCTCACCATAATCTACACCGCCCGCATCATCGACACCGTGCAGGTGCCCAGCAGCATCACCAACACGGGCGACATCGGATACGACACGCTGCCCGGCGCAGGCGGCGCTGACCGCACCGCCAGCGACGACGCCACCATCTTCATAACCGGCGATCAGGCCTTCGTGAAAACCATCGTCGCCACCGACAACCCAACTACCCATGCCGAGCAGTTCGATCCGACCGTGGACGACGTCACCATCGGCGAAACCGTCACGTTCAACCTCGTCGCAACCCTCCCCGAAGGCGTGATCGGCCCGGTGATCCTCACCGATAGCCTGCTTTCGCCGGCCGGTGTCGGTACCCTCGCGCCCGTCGCCGGCAGCTATACGGTTACCCTCAACGGCAGCACCACCGCCATCACCCCGACGCTCACCGACACCAACGGCGACGGCATCGCCGACAGCCTGACCTTCGATTTGGGCACGGTGACGATCGACCCGGACAACGATCCGGGCAACAACGACATCGTCATCAGCTACCAGGCAATCGTCCCCGACGTGGCGGCGAATTTCGCCGGCCCGGGCCGCGTGCAGGTGCAGGGCGCCAGCCTCTCCACGCCGCTCGGCACGCTGGGCGCCGGAACCCGGCTCGAAGTCGTCGAGCCGAAGCTGCAGGCGGTCAAGACCGCCAACGTCACCAGCGCCCAGCCCGGCGACATTGTCACCTACACCGTTACCCTGCGCCACACCGCCGATTCCACGGCCGCGGCCCAGGATCTCAACTTCACCGACCTGTTTGCAGGCGGTCAGCTGGTCCTCGTCCCCGGCTCGATGGTCATATTGTCTGGCCCCGGCACGGCAGGCGTCAACAGCGTCGATATCTCCACGCTGCTGCTCGGCGAGGAAACCGTGATCCGGTATCAGGCGATCCTGCAGCCGGTCGCGCCCGGCACAGTTGTCACCAACACGGCAGTCGCCGATTTCGACAGCCAGCCCGGCAACGGCGGCCGGCCCGACACCGCAATCGACAGCGTCGACGTCACCGTGCCCGGCTTCGTGAAGGCAATCACCGACACCAGCAATCCTGACACCGGCAACATCCAGTTCACCCCCGGCGCCCCCGATCTCACCATCGGCGAAACCGTCACCTACACACTGACCGTCACCCTTGCCGCTGGCGTCACCAACGTCTCCATCGCCGACACCTTGCTCGGCGTCGGCAGCACCGGCCTGCTGCAGCTCGCCGCCACCCCTGCCATCGCCTTCGGCACGGGCGTCACCGCCAGCATCCCCAACCCGGTGCTGCAGGAAACAGACACCAACGGCGACGGCCGCACCGACGCACTCGGCTGGAATTTCGGCACCGTCACCAACAGCAGCGGCGCCGCCTCCACCCTCACCATCACCGTCGTCGCCCGCGCCCAGGATATCCCGGCCGACGCCATCCCTGTGGGCAACGGCGCCGGCGATATCCTCCTGCTCCCGGCCACCTTCAACTACGGCTCCGGCACCATCGCGTCCTCGATCATCGTCGACATCGTCGAGCCCGATCTCGGCATCGCGAAGACGGTGGACGTAACCGAGGTCGATGCCGGCGATCCGCTGACCTACACGGTTGTTCTCACCAACAACGGCACCGCGCCGGCCTACAATGTCGACCTCACCGACATCCTGCCGCCGAATGTCAGTTTCACCGGCGCCCCCGTCACCGTGACCGGCGCTTTCAACGGCATATTCGCCAGCCTCGATGCCGTCGCCATCGCCCGCCTGATGCCCGGCGAAAGCGTCACCGTCACCTATCATGCCATCGTCGGGGACGGCGTTTCCCCCGGCGACGTCCTGCCGAACAGCGCCGGTGCGGAAACCTCCAGCCTGCCGGCAGATCCGGAAGCGCGCGACTATATGGTTGGTCCGGTCGTTGCGCCGGTCACCGTCGTCGGAGATTACACGCTCACCAAGGAGATCGCCGTCGCCGGCACCTCGCTGGTCGATACGGGCGAGGCGGCAGTCCGCCCAGGCATCACCGACCTCGCCATCGGTGAACGCGCGACAGTGGTCCTCACCATAGGCCTTGCGGAAGGCACGGTGAATCAACTCGTCGTAGAGGACCTGTTGGCCAGTGGCGGCGCCCAGCTCGGCCTGCTTCCGGGCAGCATCACCGCCACGCACGACGGCGCTGATGTGCCTGTCACCATCCTCGAAATCGACGACAACAACGACGGCGTCACCGATCGCATCCGCTTCGATTTCGGTACCTTCATCAACCCCGGCGACAACGACCTGACCGACAATGCGATCGTCATTACCTACACGGCAATCGCCCTGAACCGGCCCGGCAACAGCTCGGGCGACCAGCTCGATCTGCCCGCCACGCTGACCTGGTCGGTTCCGGCGAACCCTGACAACCAGCAGAACGCGAGCGCCGGCGTCGACCTCGTCGAGCCCGGCCTCGTCATCGACAAGAGCTTCACGCCGTCCACCGGCGAGGCCGGAAGCCTCATCTCGTACCGCCTCACCATCGGCAACAACGGCCTCGGGCCGGTCTATGATCTCGGCATCACCGATCTCGCCGATCCCGGCCTCAATCTCGTCAGCGGCTACACGCTTACGCAGGGCGGCGTGACCACCACCGTAACGTCGCTGGCAGACCTGCCGCTGCTCCGGCTAATGCCGGGCGAAACCGTAACGGTGGATTATGTTCAGCAGATCGGCGACTCGCCGCTCGTCGGCTCCACGCTGGTGAACACCGCCACCGTAGCCGGCGACAGCCTGCCGGGAGTCGACCCGGACGAGCGCGACGCCGTTCCCGCCAGCGACACGGCCGCGATCACGCTGACGCCGACGGTGCCGGTGCAGATCACCAAGTTCATCCCTGTCCCCAGCACCGACGATCCCAACACCAACGCCGAACAGTTCCGCCCCGACATCACCGATTTCACCATCGGCGAAAGCGGCGTCGTCTTCCTCCAGGTCACGCTGCCCAAGGGCACTACCGGCGATGTCGTCGTCACCGATGCGCTGGCGTCGCCGGCAGGCCTGCTGGGCTTCAAGCCGGGAACCGTGATCGCTTCGCTGGGCGGCGTGGTGCTGGATCCCGCCAGCTACACCGTCACCGCGATCGACAGCGACGGCGATCTGCGCACCGATCAGCTGCGCTTCAACTTCGGCGATATCGTCATCCCGGGCAGCGTCGATCCCAGCCTGCACACGCTCGATATCCGTTATGGTGTGCAGGTGCAGAACCTGCTGCGCAACCAGCCCGGAGACATGCTCGATCTGCCCGTGCGGCTGGATTATGTCACGGCATTGGGCGCCGCCGCGCAGCTCACGGCGCAGTCGGGCGTCGACATCGTGCTCGGCAGCCCGGTCACCATGAAGCTCTCCGTCAAGTCCGAAGGCGACAGCGGCAGCCTGAACGGCATCGGCCCCGCACCGGGCGACCTCAGCGGCACCGCCGGAGACATCTTCACCTATACGCTGCACATCCAGCACACGGATCGCGCCACCGGGCCCGCCTATGATCTCTCCGTGCGCGATATCCTGCCCGCCGGGCTGGAGCTGATCGCAGGCAGCGCCTCTGTCGACATCGCCGGCGCCACGCTAACCACCGGCGCGGACGGCCTCGTCGTCACCTTGCCGCAGCTGCTCCTCGATCAGAGCTTCAATATCACCTATCAGGCCCGCATCACCGACGCCACGCTGTGGAACACGGAACTCACCAACGAGGTCTATCTCGATTTCGACAGCGCCGCCGGCCCCGGCGGCCGCCCGGGCGGCAGCAGCGACAGCTTCACCATCGAAAGCTTCGGCGAAGCGACGATCCGCACCGACATTGTTTCAACCGACAATCCGAACTCAGGCGTCGGCGCCGTGCAGCCCGGTGTCACCGATCTCGGCATCGGCGAACAAATCGTCTGGCGCCTCACCACCACCCTTAACGAGGGCACGACAGACAGCTTCATCGTCACCCACCGGCTGCCATCCGGCGCCAACGGCGTGATCTCTATCGAATCCATCGCTGCCCCGGTGCTCGGCGCCGGCATCACCGCCGAACGCGCCAACCCGAATGCCCAGCTCAGCGACACCGACGGTGACGGCATCGCCGACACCATCGTCTGGGATTTCGGCCGCGTCACCAATGCCGGCGACAATATCATCGATGCCCGCGACACCATCTCCATCGACGTTGTCGGCCGCGTGCCCGACGATCCGCGCAACGTCCAGGGAGACATCCTCGACACCGGTTCAGAGGTCGATTTCGGCACCGCAACCGGCCCTGGCTATGATGTCTCGGGCGTTCCCGTCGCCATCGTCGAATCCGCCCTCGTCATCGACAAGACGGTTCCCCCCGGCGACATCCTGCCCGGCAACCTCATCCCCTATACCATCCGCGTCAGCAACGCCGACTATGCCCTGCTGGCCGCCTCCGACATCGTCATCACCGACCTGCTGCAACCCGGCCTTACGCTGGAAGGGCCGATCACCATCGTCAGCGGCCCGGAAGGCACGGTCGTCAACGGCACCACCGTCACCACCCCGCTGTTGCCGCTGGGGCAGGAGGTCGTCATCACCTACAGCGCCCGCCTCGCCTTCGATCTCGATCCGACCCAGCCCGTCGTCAACACGGCGGTTGTCACCTGGGACAGCCAGCCCGGCAACGGCGGCCGCCCCGGCGAAGCGACCGACAGCGTCGTGATAGACCTGCTGATCCCGCCGCCGCCCACCCCGAACAGCATCGACGAAGGGGCAAGGCAGTCGGTCGAGAACTGGATCGCCCGCCGGTTCATCGAGGTTCCCACCACCACCCTTTACAGCGGCGCGGCCCAGCCGGGCGCCCGTGTCGTCGTGCAGATCCAGGACGCGCTGGGCGGCGGCGCCCAGATGGCAGCCGCCACGGCAGATGCCGGCGGCAACTGGATCGTCCGCGCTTCAGGCGTCACCGCCTCCAGCAACCACAGCGACTATTCGATCGAGGATTATTTCGCCTCCACCCGGCTGTTCGCTTCCGCCGATCCGATGTTCCACGATCATCCGGATTGGGCAGAGGACGCACGCAGCTTCGCCGTACCGATCGGCACCCACGCCTCGCTCATCTCGCGGCCGATCACCCTCGTAGCTACGCAGCCGGCATGGGCACTGCCCGGCTCCGACGGCGACCCCATCCGCCTTTTCTACGCCCCCGGCCAGCAGGGCCTGTCCTTTGCCAGCGAAGGGCTGACCATCGACAAGGTCATGCGCGAAGCCGCCTCGGCCGCGGTTGCAGAGGCGTTCGCCCGCGATCAGGGCGGCATGGCAGCGCTGAACCGGTTCAACGCCCACTCGCTTGGCGCCGGCACGAACTGACCTATCGATGGATGCCGCCGCGCCGCGCCGCGCCGCGCAACTCAGCGTCAACCGCAGCCTGTTCCGGGGCAGGGTGCGCTATGTCGTCAGCGCACCCCTCGCCGGCGCTCACATATCGCTCAACCCCGAAAGCTACCGGCTGCTTCAGCGCATCGATGGCGAAACCAGTCTCGATGACCTGATCGCCGACCCGGCGCCCGGCCTGCCGCCGCCGGCGCTTCGCGAACATGTGCTGCAGCGTCTCGTCGCCGCTCGTCTTGTCGAACTCCCCGGCCAGCCCGCCGCGCCGCGCCCTACCGGCCCGGCCGAGGGAAGAATCCTCTTCTTCCGCCGCGAACTCGTCGACATCGCACCGTTGATGCCCGTTGTGAACCGCCTGTTCGGCTGGATGTTCACCCGCGGCGGCCTCATCGCCTTTGGCCTTGTCGTCCTCGTCGCCCTGCTGCGCTTCCTGGATGGCCGCGCCGATTCCCAGCCCTTCGCCTGGCTCAGCCAGCTCGCCGCCGGCGAAGCGCTGATGCTCTGGCTGTTCTTCCTCCTGCTGAAGGGTGCGCACGAGCTTGGCCACGGCCTCGCCCTCTGGCGCATGTCCGCGGCAGAGGGCAGGGCCGTGCAATCCATCCGCGCCGGGCTGATGGTGATGCTGGTGATGCCCTTCCCCTTCACCGACGTCTCGGCCGCCTGGAAACTCTCCAGCAAGTGGCGCCGCGCGGCAATCGGCTGCGCCGGCATGTATGTCGAAATCTGGATTGCGGCGCTTGCCCTGCTGCTCTGGAGCTTCACCAGCTCCGAAGTGCTGCGCACAATCTGCATCCAGGTGGCGACCGTTGCCGGCGTCACCACCCTGTTGTTCAACCTGAACCCACTTGGTCGCATGGACGGCTATTATGTGCTGGGCGATCTCGCCGAACGCCCCAATCTGCTCGGACAAGCCTCGCAGGCCGCCAACGCCTTTGCAGCCCGGCTGTTCCGCGTCAGTCCGCAGGCAGCCGCCACTCCACCCGATTGGCCGATGCTCCTCTACTGGCTCGGCGGCTACAGCTATCGCGTGCTGGTCTTCGTCGGCATGGCCTGGCTGGTGCACGACTTCGCGCCTGCGCTATCCATCGTCATCCTGCTGATCGCCTTTTCGCTGCTGATCGTCCGTCCGGTGCACGCCACTGCCCGTACGCTGATCGCGATGGCGCCTGAACCGTCGCCCGTAAAGCGCAAGCTTTGGATCTCGGCCGCCGTCGCTGCGGCCGTGGCGCTGTTCCTGCCGCTCCCTGCGGGCGTTCCGGCATCCGGCCTTGTCGAACTGCCAGCCTCCACGCTCATCTATGCGCCGCGCGACGCCCGCCTGCTCGCCGTCGCCCCTGCCGGCCGCGCCGCTGCAAACACCCCATTGCTGCTCCTCGAATCTCCGGACGCAACCGAGGACCGGGCCATTGCAGCGGCCCGGCGCGAAGCGGCCGTCATCACCTGGCGGCGCGCCGCCGATACCGGCGCCGGCGGCACCCAATCTGCCGCCGAACAGGTGCAGCGCCTCGATACCCAGCTCGCCGCACTCGACAACGAAGTCGCCCGGCTGGAAACGGTTTCAGAAGCACCGGGCCGCTTCGATCCGCTCGATTCCTCCAGCTACGCCGGCGGCTGGGTGAGCATCGCCCGCGACAAGCCGCTGGCTGTGCTGCAGCGCGAAGGCCCGGCTCGCCTGCACCTGCTCGTGGCAGAGGATCGCATCGGCAGCATCAGCCCCGGCGACCGTGTCACGGCCCGCATATGGGGCAGGCCCGGCCAGTTTCGCGCCACGGTAGAGCGTGTTGGCGAGCGCATCGTCGATCTGCCCAGTGCCGCCCTGGGCCGGGGAGCAGGCGGCAGCATCGAAACCCGCCCCGACGATCCTAAGGGCAAGGCGGCTGTCGCCTCGCATGTCGAATTCTGGGCCAGGCCCGATGCCGATGCGCCACCGCTGTTCATGGGGCAACGGATCGAGGCGCGGATCGGCCAGCCGCCGCGACCGCTCGCCTGGCAGCTCGGCGCTGCCGCGCTCCGCCTGCTGGACGTGCGGGCCCAAAGACAAGATGGATAGACCTGTATGCGTTTGCTGATTCCCCTTGCGCTGTTCATGATCGCGCCCGCCACGGCGCAGACGCCGCCAAAGCCAGCGCCCGCAAAGACCATTGCCACCCGCCCGGCTGCCGGCCCGCTCGCCGTGCCGGCGGTCTTCACGGCTGAACGGACCGCGGTGCTGAAGGCAGGGGCAGACGGGCGGGTGATTTCCGTCGGCGTCGCCGAAGGCGCGCAGGTCAAGGCCGGCACCATCATCCTGAAGCTCGATGACCGCGAACAACGCGCCCGCGTGTCGCTTGCGGCGCAGGCAGCCGGCTCCAGCGCAGAGGCGCGCTCGGCCAGCGTTCGCGCGCAGGAAGCAAACGCCCGACTCTCCAGCGTCAAGGCAGCCGCAGCCAAGGGCGCGGCCACCGATTGGGAAGTACGCCAGGCCACCGCCGCCGCTGCGCAGGCGCAGGCAGACCTCCGCATGGCGCAAGACAGGCAGTCCATCGAAGGCAAGCGGCTCGGGCTCGAGCAGACCGTGCTGGATTCCTACATCGTCCGCGCCCCCTTCAACGGCCGCGTCACCCGCCTCAGCGCCCGCACCGGCTCCACCGTGCGCAAGTCGGATTCGGTCGCCACCGTCGTCGATATCGGCACGCTCCGCGCAGAGGCCTATGTCCCGGTCCGCGCCTATCGCCAGCTCAAGGTCGGCGCCCGCTACCCCGTCCGCTTCGGCGCCCCGTTCGACGTGGTCCGCGATGCCGTGCTCACCTATGTCGATCCGGTGATCGAGGCGGGGATGGTCCGCGCCGTCCTCACCATCGACAATCGGAGCAACCCCATTCCCTCCGGGCTGGAGGCGCGGGTAATAGTGGCCCCCAGATGAGTGCCCGCTCCCGCCCCGCCGGCAATGCCCCGACGCCGCTGCGCGCAGCGCTGGACGAGGTCGTGCACGCACCGCCCGGAACGCTCGCCGCACATCTGTGCAAGCTGCAGGGCGATCTGCTGAACGCCGTATCCAGCCGCCTGCTGCTGGTGGAGGGCACCGAAGTCCGGGCGCTGGAGGGCAACACCCAGCCGACAGCCGGGGAGGCCGCCCTCGCCCGCGACGCCGCCCGCGACGGCGCGATCCACATGCAGGGCGGGGCGGGCGACGTAGCCTTCGCCGCCCCGCTGGGACGCGCCGGAAACGGCGTGGTGATCGCCCTGCACCGCCTCGCGCAGGCTACGCCGCTTACCATCGCCTTCGCACAGGAGAGGCTCGAGCTCAGTGGCGCCCTCTCCCGCCTGCTGGTCGCCGGCGGAAAGTCCGATCCCGGCGCCGAATTCGCCGGGCAGCTGATCCGCGCGGCCGCTGCCAATCCGTCCGAGACCGCAAAGCTGCTGGCAACTGCGCTGCAATCCCGCCTCGGGGCCGGCCGGGTCGCCGCCGGGCTGGTGCGCGGGCTCAAGATCGTCTCGCCCTGGGATACAGCCGCCGGCGACAAGCTGCCCCCATCCGCCGAAGCCCAGATCGCGCTCGCGCTCGGCGAAGTCGTTGACATGCCCGTCGCCGTACGAGGGCCAGGCTCCGGCCTGCCGGGTTTCGAAGCGTTGACCGCCGGCGAAACCTGCATCGGCCTTGCCCGCCTGTCCGGCGGCGACGGGCTGGTGGCAATCCTCTGGGGCAGCGTCGAAGAGGCCGAACTCGCCGGCGCGCTGTCGCTCGCGGGTGCAGTCGCCATCGCCCGCCAGAGCCGCCCGAGGTTATCCGACCGCTTCGATACGCTGGCGCAGAGGCTGCCCTGGCCCGCAGCTATCCAGCCCGAACGCCGCCCCCGCCTCGCCCGCCAGCTCGCCGCCGGTCTCGTTGCGGCCTTCCTGCTCCTGCCGTTTCCGGCCGCCGTCTCCGCCCCGCTCAGCATCGAACCGCAGGTAAAGCGCATCGTCACCGCCCCGCTTTCCGCCCGCATAGACCGCGTCGAGGTTGAGCCGGGCGACCGGGTCACGGCAGGTCAGCTCTTGCTCCTCCTCGACACCCACGCGCTCGAACGGGAGCGCGACGAAGCCAGCGCCCAATTGCAGGCTGCCGCCGTCGAGCAAGGCCGCGCCCGCGACGAGGGCGACAGCGACGCTGCGCGCCTCGCCGAGCTGCGCATGGCGCAGGTGCAGGCCAATCTCTCCGCGCTCGAAGGCCGCATTGCCGAGGGCGAGGTCCGCGCCTCGATGGCGGGCACCGTAGGCGGCTCCGACCTGAAGCAGCGGCTGGGCGCCACCGTCAGCCGCGGCGAGCAGTTGTTCACCGTGTCGGCAGGCACGGGCATGCGCGCCGAGCTGATGGTTTCCGACCGCGACATCGGTCGCGTGAGACTGGGCGACACGGTCTCGCTGGCGCTCTCCGCCCGCCCCTTCTCGCGCGAGTCGGCCCGCGTCAGCCGCATCTACCCGGTCGCCGAAGTCACCCGCACCGGCAACGTCTTCCGCGTCATCGCCAGCCTGGACGCCGAAGCAGACACGCTGCGCCCCGGCATGGAGGGGACAGGCCGCATCCGCACCGGCTGGCGCCCGCTCGCCTGGCAGCTGCTGGAACCAGCCGTCCGCTGGCTCCGCCTCAAAATCTGGCTCTGATCACTTGGACAATTCGGTGAACAGCGACCGGTAATAGACGATCGCCGGCGCGAAGTTCACCAGCTGCACCCGCTCGTTCAGCCCGTGCGCAAAGCTGTCATTGTCTTTCGAAAACAGGGGGCTAACCCCATAGCTCGGCACTTTGTGATAGCGGAACCACATGCTGTCGCTCGCGCCCGAGGATTGCGACGCAAACACCGGCACGCCCGGCCATGCCTTGCCCAGCGCATTTTCCACCGCCTTCACCAGGTCCGGCCGCAGCGGAGAGGCGTCGTTCGGCACGCTGCCCTCCGTCACATCGGCAAACTTCACCGCCGGCTCTGCCGCCACCTTTTCCAGCTCGGCCAGGATCGAGGCGGGCGAATGTCCGGGGAAGATGCGGCAGTTGATGTTGGCGGTCGCCTTTTGCGGCAGCGCGTTCAGCGCATGGCCGCCGTTCACCATTGTCGGCACGCAGGTCGTGCCGATCTGCCCCACATAGCTGGGGTTCGCCTGCAGCACCGCAATCGCCTGCGCATCGGCCGGGTTCTTCGCAAAGGCCCGCATGGCCGCCGCCGTCTTCGCATCGCGCTCGAACCCCGCCGCCTTCACGAAGGAATCGCGGGTGATGTCGTTCAGCTCCGGCTTGAAACGATAGGCGCCGATGCGCGCCAGCGCCGCGGAAAGCTGGGCGATGGCGTTCTCCGGCGAAGGCGCCGAGCTGTGACCGCCCGGATTGGTGACGGTAAGCTCGAAATCGGCATAGGTCTTCTCTGCACCCTGCCAGGTCATATACTGCGGCTTGTTGTCGGCGGAGAAACGGCCGCCACCGCCATCGACATTCAGCACCAGTTCGGCATCCTTCAGCCGCTCGGCAATGATGCTGCTGGTCTTCATCGTGGTTTCCTCGTCGCCCGAGAATTCCAGGATGATGGTCCGCTTCGGCTTGTAGCCGGTCCTCTTCAGGTCGATCAGCGTCGCCACCGCCAGCGCCGCATCGCTCTTCATGTCAGAGGCGCCGCGGCCGAACAGATAGCCATTCTCCACCACCGGTGTGAACGGGTCGCGCTGCCAGTCGGAGGGCTTCGCCTCCACCACATCGATATGCCCGGAAATTACCAGCGGCTTCAGTTTCGGATCAGAACCGGGCCAGCGCGCGATCATATAGGCGGTGTTGTCCACCGGCACGATCTCGATGTCGGATGCGGCGAACCCGCCCGCCACCAGCGCATCCTGGAACAGTTTCGCCACATCGGCCGTCCTGCCGCCCGGCACGTTCACCGATCTGATCGCAATCGCCTTCTTCGCCAGCTCCAGCGCCTGCGCCTCGGCGGCAGGGTTGGGGCCGGCATGCGCGGCGGAAGAGAGGAGGGCGAGGGCAAGCAGCAGAGGGCGCATGAACATTCTTCCTTGTGGCGACCGGAAACGCCGATATTCGACCGCCGGCCGCGCGGGCGCAAGCCTCATGGGCGGAATGCGAGAAACAGATAGGCGGCACACAGGGTGAGGTGCACGGCGCCCTGCAAAATTGTCGCCCGTCCACTCACCAGCGTCTGCGTGCCGGAAATCAGCGCCAGCGCCAGCAGTACCGATTGCTCGGTTGAAATTCCGAGGATCAGCTCCTCACCCAGGAGCGGCGCGACAAAGGCGGCTGCCGGAATGGTGAGCCCTATCGAAGCCAACGCCGAGCCGAGCGCTACGTTGATGCTCACCTGCAGCTTGTTCCGATACGCTGCCTTCAGGGCCACCAGCGCTTCCGGCAACAGCACCAGCACGGCGATCATCACCCCGGCGACCTCGAACGGCGCACCGGTCGCCACCACCACCGCATGCATCGCCGGCGCCAGCGTATCGGCCAGTAGCGCCACCACCGTCAGGCAGGCGATCAGCAGCAGCGCGGACACCCACACAGGGTGGCGCAAGGGCCGCTCGGGCAAATCGCCTTCTTCCGCGAGGAACAGCTCGCGGTGGCGCACCGTCTGTGTGAAAACCAGCACAGCATAGAGCGTCAGCGAAACCACGGCGACAAATATCAGCTGCACGCTGCTGTAGGCCGGTCCCTCGGCCAGCGTGTAATTGGGAACGATCAGCACCAGCACCGACAGCACGGTCAGCACGGAAAGCAGCGATCCTGCGCCGCGCGGCTGAAAGGCGGCATCGCCAAAGCGGGCTCCGGCAATCAGCAGCGCCAGCCCGGTAATCCCGGTGGTCGTCAGCATGATCGAGGCGAACACGGCGTCGCGCGCCACCATGCTCGTTTCCGATCCGCCATGCAGCAGGATCGACAGGATGAGCGAGAGTTCGATGACCGTCACCGATACCGCCAGCAACAGCCCGCCCAGGGCCGGCCCCAACCGCCCGGCCAGCGCCTCGGCATGTTCAACCGAGGCAAACACCACAAGGATCAGCAGGGCGAGAACCGGTATCGCCAACAGACCGTGGACACTGCCTGCCAGATGCACAAGCCCGATCGCCAGCGCCCCTGCAACGGGCGCCAGCATCGTCCAGTGCGAACGCAGGAGGGCGGTGGCGGGCATCGATCCGCTATGCGGCGCCGCAACCCCTGCGGCAAGCCGAGACGCTAAAAGCGCGTGCGGAAGGTGACAGCCGTGCCGGTGTCGGTGCGCCCGCGGATATTTCCGGCGTCCTGCCGGTGAAAGGCGGCCAGAGAGAAGTCCCCCCGGTCAAAGCCGACCTCCGCCGCCGTCTCTGTTGCCGTCACCGCCGCCGACAATGGCGTGCCGTTCGCCAACAGGAACCGCCCCGAGGTAACCGCCAGCGGCTGCGCCAACCTGAAACTCAGCTGCCCGCCCTGCACCGGCGCCCGCGCCGTCGCAGACCAGCTGCGCGTCACCAGCAGGCCATCGGCCCGCAGAAGCCCGGCGGCGGCCAGGCGGGGCGAAACCCAGCCCTGCGTCCCCGCCAGCCGCAATCCAAAGCCCCCCGCACCCAGCTCGAAAGATCCCCCCAAGGCCTGCGTCCGCCCGCCCAGCAGCCCGAAGGCCGGGTCCAGCCGCGTTCCAAGCAGCGCCCCGTCGTCCGTCGTGTCGGCGGCATGCACGGCAACGGACGCCGGCCCCGCCGCCCAGCTCGCCGCCAGCATCAGCTGGTCCTGCCGCGCGCTTTTCATCAGCCCCAACGTCGGTGGCAACGCGACATTCCGGCTGCTCGCCGCCAACGCCAGCGTCAGCGGCCCGATGCCGGTATCGATGCGGCTGTCGACCATCAGCATCTGCCGTCCGTCCGTCCCGGTGGCTTCGTCGGGCGAAAGCCCATCATCGGCGACAAATCCGGCGGACGCCGAGCCTGGCAGGCTTTCCGTCGCCAGCCTGCCCGTCGCCGCCGTCAAACCCATCGCCCCGCTGCGCAACGAAAGGCGGGTCTCGCGCAAGGGGTTGCGGGCGCCCGCATTGGCATCCACGCCTCGCTGGGCAAAGCCCAGATGCGCGACGCCCGTATCCGAATTGCGGAAACTGTCCTGCCCGGGCTCGTCGCGGAACGGTGTGGCGCGCAGTTCCATCGCTGCGTAAAGGCCGCCAGCCCTGCTTCCCGTCGCTGCCGTTTCCAGCCCGGCAGCCTGCAACCGCCCGGCAAGCCTGCCGGTCGCGGCGCTGCGCATCGTGCCGCCAAGCTCCAGCGTATAGGCACGACCATAGCCGTCGGTGATCGGCACGCCCCGCATGCCACTGCCGGTGGAAAGTCCGTCGCCCATCGCCGAGCCCAGCGAGCCGCTGGCACCCGTCGGCACGGCGATGGCGGTTCCAGCCAGGCTCGTCTGCCCGATCGGCTGCATCGCCCGTTCGATATTCAGCAGCCCACGGCCGGTCACCGCATCCGTGCCGCTCGCCCCCACATCATCGGCCGTCCGCAGCAGGATCTCCACGATCCGGCCAGACGTCAGATTCGGAAAGGCCTGCGCCAGCAAAGCCACCGCCCCGGTGACGGCTGGCGCGGAAAAGCTGGAGCCCGAATAATAATAGGCCTGCCCCTGGTGGTTGAAGCTGCGCACATCCTCGCCCAGCGCCAGCAGATAATTGTTCTGCGCCGTCCCCGCCCGGTTGGTGAAATCGCTGATCGCACCCTGCGCGTTCGAAGAACCTGCCACGATCACCGCTGCCGCGCCGCCCGATGCCAGCGCCGCCAGCGGCAATGGGTCCACCTGCGCGCCGGCGTCGTTGCCCGCCGAAACGACAAGGATCGTGCCGGCAGCCGCCGCCCGCGCAAAGGCGTTGCGCAGCTGGGTATTGCCGTTTGACCCGCCCAGCGAGATGTTCACCACTCGGGCGCCAGCGCTCACCGCCGCGTCCAGCCCGGCCGCAATCGCCGAATCGGAAAAATTGCAGCCGTCCGCGCAATTGCCGCTGTCAGCACGGAACATGGCGATGGTCGCGCCCCAGGCGATCCCCATCGTACCCGAATCGTTGCGCCCGGCAGCCGCCACGCCAACCACGGCGGTTCCATGGCCAGAGGAGTCCTGTGCACTGCGCCCGGCGCTCGTCACATCCCGGCTCAGCGTGGAAATCCGGCCTGCAAACTCCACATTGGTGAGGTCAACGCCGCTGTCGATGAAGGCGACCGTCACCCCGGCTCCGCTCGCCCCCGCCTGCCAGGCCGCGATCGCCCTGGACGACACCGCCGCATCGGAACGCCGATATTCGGCGGTATCATAGACTATGGTTGGCGTGGGCGTCGGCGTCACGACCGGCGGCGGAACCGAAGAAACGGTCGCCGGCCCCGGGCCGCCACCTCCACCACAGGCCTGCAGGCATAGCGCGCCGCCAGCCAGCAGCAGCATCCGCAAGCCGCCCTTCGGCCAATCGACAGTATCGCTCATCGCCACATCTGGCCTCAAACCTGCATCCTCGTCTATGGGCGGCGCATGCAGCATCCCGCAGCCTCCGGCAACATATCTCCAAAGCCCGGCGCCACGCTGCCGGGGCGCCTTGCCGCAGTCGATTGCTGGCTGTTCGACATGGACAACACGCTCTATCCGGCGCGCGCCAACCTGTTCGCGCAGATCGACCGCCGGATGGAGGCCTTCGTCGGCAAGCTCCTCGGCCTCGGCCGAGAGGAGGCCCGCGCCGTGCAGAAGGGGTATTTCCACGAACATGGAACGACGCTGAAGGGGTTGATGCTCAGTCACAATGTCGATCCATACAGCTTTCTCGCCGACGTGCATGATATCGACACATCCGTTCTGGACCGGGATGAAAGGCTCCGCGCCGCCCTCCGGAAACTCCCGGGCCGCCGCATCGTCTTCACCAACGGCGACCGCCCCTATGCCGAACGCGTCCTGTCCGCCGTCGGCATCCTCGACTGTTTCGAGGCCATCCACGACGTCCATGCGATGGACTACAACCCAAAGCCCGATCCGCGCGCCTATGCCGGCGTCTGCGCCGCGCACGGCATCGATCCCGCCCGCGCCTTCTTCGTCGACGACATGGCCCACAATCTGAAGCCGGCGCACGCACTCGGCATGGCGACCGCCTGGGTCAACAACGGTTCCGAGCGCGGCGACCATGGCCATCACCCCGACTTCATCGATTTTGAAATGACCGATCTGACCGATTGGCTGGAGGAACTGACCGCATGACTGCAATCCAGATCGACTGGGCCGCAACGCAGGCCGCCATCGAAGCCGCCTGGGACCAGCGCGACACGCTCTCGCCCGCCGACAGCACCGCTGCAGCCGCCGTCGAAGCCGCAATCGCCGGCCTCGATTCAGGCGCCGTCCGCGTCGCCGAACGCCAGCCGGACGGCTTCTGGCAGGTCAACCAGTGGCTGAAAAAGGCGGTCCTCCTCAGCTTCCGCCTCAACGGCAACAGCGTGGCAGAGGGCGCCGGCGCCCCTGCCTTCGACAAGGTGCCGCAGAAGACCGCCGGCTGGGGCCAGAACCGCTTTGCCGAAGCCGGCTTCCGCATGGTCCCGGGAGCAATAGCCCGGCGCGGCGCCTTCATTGCCCCCGGCGTCGTTCTCATGCCCAGCTTCGTCAACATCGGCGCCTATGTGGGCGAGGGTACGATGGTCGATACCTGGGCGACCGTCGGCAGCTGTGCGCAGATCGGTTCCAACGTCCATATTTCCGGCGGGGCCGGCATTGGCGGCGTGCTGGAGCCGCTGCAGGCGGGCCCGGTCATCATCGAGGACGGCGCCTTTATCGGCGCCCGTTCCGAAGTGGCAGAGGGCGTCATCGTCCGTGAAGGCGCCGTCCTCTCGATGGGCGTCTTCCTCGGCGCCTCCACCAAGATCGTCGACCGCGCCACCGGCGAGGTCTTCATCGGCGAAGTGCCGCCCTATGCCGTCGTGGTGCCCGGCACGCTTCCGGGGAAGCCGCTGCCAGACGGCACCCCAGGCCCCAACCTCGCCTGCGCCGTCATCGTCAAGCGCGTCGATGCCCGCACCCGCGCCAAGACCGGCGTCAACGAACTCTTGCGGGATTAAGGCCTCCGCCTCAGTCTATGAAGCCGGGCAACAAGGGAAGATTCAGGATATGCGGCTCACCTTTCTCGCGGCAGCTCTGCTGGCGGCATCGCCAGTCCTCGCAGCCAAGCAGATGACCCCGTCGGGCGTCTGGCAAAGCCCCGGCGGCAACACCCGCCTGCGCATCTCCAAATGCGGCGCCAACATCTGCGGCAAGGTCGCCTGGGCCAGCGAGCGCGCCAAGGCCGACGCCGCGCGGGGCGGTCACCCCAACCTTGTCGGCATGCAGCTGTTCGAGGATTTCAGCCGCACCGGCGCCAACACGTTCAACGGCCGGGTCTTCGTCCCCGACATCAACCGCCGCTTCAACGGCACCCTCACCATGGACAGCGCCACCAGCATCACCGTGCGCGGCTGCCTGGTGCGCAACTCGGGCTGCCGCAGCGAAGTCTGGACGCGGGTCGGCAACTGACCCCAAAACCCCGCTCGCCACTTCAGGAGCGATGAAATTCTTTTGGCTTGCCTCGTCACCGGCTCTCGCCTGCCTGAGCCACCGAAGGCGCGGTCTTCAGCGCCGATCCAGCGCTCGCTGCGCTTGCCAGCTACCTGCAGGTAGCCGGTCTGCGCTTGGTAACCCGCCTCGGGGCTGAAAACCGCGTCAAAATGCCTCCCGTTCGCGGGTTCATGTCCTGACAGGGAGGGGCCGCGCGCGGCGCGGCCCTCCGGTTTCAACCGAACACTTCGTCCAGATGCACCCGCATCGCCGCCCAGGAGCGGCGATCCGTGTTCTCCTCATATATGATGGTCGGCATCAGCTGGCCCTTCGCCTCCGGGTTGGTGAAGCTGTGCTTCGCACCCGTGTAGGCGATGGTCTGGCAATCGGCCTTCGCCGCTGCCATCTCGTCCAGGAAGGCCATAAGATGCGCATGCGGAACCAGCTCGTCCTCAGCGCCATGGCACACCAGGATCTTTGCCGTCACCACGCCCGCCTGCGCCGGGGCGGGCGTATCCAGCGCGCCATGGAAGCTTACCACCCCCAGCACATCCGGATTGCCGCTGCGCGCCAGTTCCAGCACGGTCCGCCCGCCAAAGCAGTAACCAATGGCGGCAATCCGCCCGTCACAGGCTTCGTGTCCCTTCAGCGCCGTCACCGCCGCCGCCACGCGCCCGCGCAGCTTCGGCGCGTCCGCCGCCAGATCGCCGATGATCTTGAACGCCTCCGGCGGATCGGCGGGGATCAGCCGGTCGCCAAAGATGTCAGCCGCCAGCGCGATATAGCCCAGCTCGGCCAGCATCTTTACCCGCCGCTGCACCTGTGCGCCCAGGCCCCAGGCCTCGTGCACCGCCACAACCCCGGGGCGCTTGCCCGGAAACTTCGCTGGATCGGGCAGCTCCAGCACGCCCAGGCAGCGCTGGCCGCCGTCGAAATATTCGAAGTCCATGGCTGCGCCCCCTTACAGCTGGCTCAGCAGATGCTCGGCCGACGAAACCTTGAACGCACCCGGCTCCTCGACGTTCAGCTCGGTAACCTTGCCGTCCTTCACCAGCATCGAAAAGCGCTGCGCCCGCGTTCCCATGCCGAAACGCGAACCGTCCATCGTCAGCCCCAGCGCCTTGGCGAAGTCGCCATTGCCGTCGGCCAGCATGGTGATCTTGCCCTCGGCCCCCGAAGCCTTGGCCCAGGCGCCCATCACAAAGGCGTCGTTCACGCTCAGGCAGACGATCTCGTCGATGCCCTTGCCGCCGATCTCGTCCGCCTTCTCGATAAAGCCCGGCAGGTGCTTCGCCGAGCAGGTGGGGGTAAAGGCGCCCGGCACCGCAAACAGCGCCACGGTGCGGCCGCCAAACAGCTCGTTCGTGTCGACCGGGGCAGGGCCGTTCTCGGTCATCTTCGTCAGAACTGCGTGCGGAACGCTATCGCCAACCTTGATCGTCATCTCTGATCTCCCTCAACGTGCTAAACCAACTCGATAAACGGCGTTAATGCCCCAATCCCATCCCGTCTACCGCCTGTTCATGACAGTGGCTTCGTCCTATTGGCCTCGGAAATGAACCAGCCGATTTCCCTTTCGGGCCAGTTCCTGCTGGCAATGCCCGGCATCGGCGACCCACGCTTTGAAAACAGCGTGATCGCCATTTGCGCGCATGATGCAGGCGGCGCTTTCGGATTATGCCTGCACCAACGGGCCGAAGGCCTCACTGTTCCGGAACTGATGCGGCAGCTGAAGATCGATCCGGGCGAAACGGCGGAAATCCCGGTCCTGCTGGGCGGCCCGGTACAGACCGATCGCGGCTTTGTTCTGCATTCCCCGGACTGGAGCGGCGACGATACCAGCCATGTGGCAGGCCGCTGGGCGCTTACCGGCACCCGCGACGTGCTCGAAGCCATCGCCAGGGGGGAGGGGCCCAGACACTGGATTGCCGCCGTCGGCTATTCCGGCTGGGGCAGTGGACAGCTGGAGGGCGAACTCCACCAGCACGGCTGGTTCCAGACTCCCGCCACCATGGCCCTCATCTGGAAAACCGCGATGGCCGACCGCTGGCGCGAAGGTTTCGCCGCCTCCGGCATCGATATAAGGCTCCTGTCCGCCGACATAGGAAACGCATGAGACTTGTCTGCGGCGCTCCGCGCCTGCTCCGCGCCCTCTCCGCGCACGCGCACGGGCGCACAGTCGCGCTTGCGAACGCTTCGGGTTCGGGTTGGCTGCGCATTGCTGCGACTGCGATAAGAAACAGGAGAGCGCCTTCCCGCACTTGACGTTGGGGAAGGGCTGGTCTTTCACGCCCGGACTATCGCGGGTTCAGCCCGACATGATTTTCGCGGGGCCCACCCGCATCAGGGAGACGCCGACTTGGCCAAGCTGTTCGACAAGATCCTGATCGCCAACCGGGGCGAAATCGCCTGCCGCGTCATCCGCACCGCCCGCAAGCTCGGCATCCGGACGGTCGCCGTCTATTCCGACGCTGACGCCGCCGCGCTCCACGTCGAAATGGCCGACGAAGCCGTCTATCTCGGCCCGCCTCCCGCTGCCCAATCCTACCTGCTGGGCGAAAAGATCATCGAGGCCTGCAAAGCCACCGGCGCCCAGGCCGTCCACCCCGGCTACGGCTTCCTCTCCGAACGTGAATGGTTTGCGAAGGCCCTGGACGAGGCGAACATCGCCTTCATCGGCCCGCCCGCCTCGGCAATTGCCGCCATGGGCGACAAGATCGAATCGAAGAAGCTCGCAGTTGCCGCCGCGGTCAGCGTCGTCCCGGGTTTCGTCGGCGAAATCTCCGATACCAACCACGCCGTCGAGATCGCCAACGGCATCGGCTACCCGGTGATGATGAAGGCATCGGCCGGCGGCGGCGGCAAGGGCATGCGCCTCGCCTACAGCGAAGCCGACGTCCGCGAAGGCTTCGAAGCCACCAAGCGCGAAGGCCTGGCCTCCTTCGGCGATGACCGCGTCTTCATCGAGAAGTTCATCGAACAGCCCCGTCACATCGAAATCCAGCTGCTCGGCGACAAGCACGGCAACATCCTCTATCTGAACGAGCGCGACTGCTCGATTCAGCGCCGCCACCAGAAGGTCGTCGAAGAGGCGCCTTCGCCCTTCGTCACCCCGGAAATGCGCAAGGCCATGGGCGAGCAGGCCGTCGAGCTCGCCCGCAAGGTCGGCTATTATTCGGCCGGCACTGTCGAGTTCATCGCCGGCGCCGACCGCGGCTTCTACTTCCTCGAAATGAACACCCGCCTGCAGGTCGAACACCCGGTCACCGAATGCATCACCGGCCTCGACCTCGTCGAGCAGATGATCCGTGTCGCCGCCGGTGAAAAACTGGCATTCGGCCAGTCCGACGTGAAGCTGATGGGCCACGCCATCGAAAACCGCTTCTACGCGGAAGACCCCTATCGCGGCTTCCTCCCTTCCATCGGTCGCCTCAGTTCCTATCAGGAGCCGGCAGCAGTCGGTGGCGTCCGCGTCGATTCCGGCGTCGTCGAGGGCAGCGAAATCTCGATGTTCTACGATCCGATGATCTCCAAGCTCATCACCCACGCTCCCACCCGCCTCGAAGCCGCCGACGCCCAGATCGCCGCGCTCGATCGCTTCTATGTGCGTGGCATCAACCACAACGCCGATTTCCTCTCCGCGCTGATGCAGCACCCGCGCTTCCGCGCCGGCGAAACCGTCACCACGGCCTTCATTGCCGAGGAATATCCCGAAGGCTTCCACGGCGCCGCCGAGGACGCCTCCCGCCTCCCCGCGCTGCTCGCCGTCGCCGCCGTCATCGGCCAGAGCGCCGCGGACCGCGCCGCCCATATCGAAGGCCGCCTTGGTTCCAACGGCCACACCCACAATTGGGTCGTCGAGCTCGACGGCGACCAACATGCCGTGGATCTCGCCGCCGCCGGCCAGGATTATCACGTCACCGTCGACGGCAAGCGGCTCGTCGTCGAAACCGGCGGCAAGGTGCCGGTCCAGGGCGTCGTCGAAGCCCGCGTCGATGGCCGCCCGCTCGCCGTGCAGGTCGATCGCAAGGGCTCCGGTTTCCACCTCACCCACCACGGCCGCCAGCACAGCATGCGCCTGCTCACCCCGCGCGCGGCAGAGCTGCAAAAGATCATGCTGCCCAAGGTCGCGCCCGATCTCTCCCGCTTCCTGCTCTGCCCGATGCCTGGCCTCATCGTCTCCATTTCGGTGGCAGAAGGCGACAAGGTCGAAGCCGGCCAGACGCTTGCCGTGGTCGAGGCGATGAAGATGGAAAACATCCTCCGTGCGGAAAAATCGGGCGTGGTCTCGAAACTGCACGCCAAGGCCGGCGACAGCCTGGCGGTCGACGCCATCATCCTCGAATTCGAATAGCCGCCGCTTCCGGATTGCAGCCCGAAAGGGTTGCAATCCTTGACAATGCCGGCGTTGCTTTCCCTGCGTTAACCGCGCACTATGCTCCAGACATTAGGGTCAACCGGAACAAGAAATAACGTAACCGTCCGTTGAATTCACGATCGGGCGAAACGAACAAAAACCGGGAGTATTGGTAATGCGCAGCGTTCTGAAGTATTCGATAAGTGCAACCGTCGCCTTTATAGCCGCATCTCCGGCATTCGCTTCGGCATCTGCGGTGCCTCTCGATTTCCTGCTGGAGCCGCATACTTGGGTCTTCGGCGTTGCCGCCCTCGCCATGGTCGGGCTCGCAGCCGGAAACGGCATCGGCAGCCGCGAAAAGGCACCCAAGCCCAGGCCCTACGCCCCCCATCTCACCATGCAGCACCCGGTTCCCGCCAACGAGGCAGGGCAGCTCGCAGACGCGGCCTGAATCCGGATAACCAAGCGGCAAAGGCGGACTCTACCGCCTGCCATTCTCTTCTTGCAAAAATTGGGGTCGGCGCCCTTGGCGCCGGCCCTTTCCTTTTCTTGTGCGGCCTGCGGCCGGTTCCGCGCATTTGCGCGGGCGCGCAGTCGCGCTTGCGCGCTTCGCGCGGTTCTTGTCTGCGCAGTTCCGCGCCTTTGCGCGGGCGCGCAGTCGCGCTTGCGGGCTCCGCCCGGTCTTTGTCCGGCCGATGTTTCGCTTATGCCGCCGCCCTGCAACCAAAGCTGCGCGGTGCCTGGAACAGGCATTCCACCCGCTGACCGCCGCGGTTGATCCCGAACAGCGTGCGTTGCGGCGAAGCGCCCAGCGCCGAATTCACTTCACCGACGCTCCCCACCCTCTGCCCGTTGATGCTCTCCACGATGTCGCCCGGCCGCGGAAAGCCGGTCTGCGCGGCAGGAGCCTGCGGCGGCACCTGCACGACCACCACGCCCTTCTCCGGCAACCCGGCGCCCAGCTCCTGCGCCAGCGCCGGCGACAGATTGGCGATCGATACCCCCGCCAGGATGCTGCCGTTGGGGAGTTGCGTCAGCTGCCGCGCCGGGCTTTCCGGCGGCGCCGACAGCTGCATCTTCAGGTTCTGCGCTGTCCCGCCACGAACAATGGTCAGCGTCACGCTCTCGCCCACCGGCTGCGTCGCAATCTGATAGCGCAGCGACGACGGGTCGAAAACTTCCTTGCCATCGATCGCATAGACGATATCGCCCGGCTTCAGTCCGGCCAGAGCCGATGGCGACCCAGCCGAAACGCCAGTCACCAGCATCCCCGTCGGCCGCTCCAGCCCGGCCTGCTGCGCAGCCTGCAGCGTCAAGGCCTCGCCTTCCACGCCGATCCAGGCGGTCACCAGCTTCCCGCCCGAGGCCCCGCGCAGGAAGATCTTCACCATGTTCGACGGGATCGCAAAGCCAAGTCCGATCGAGCCACCATCCTGACCGCCGGTCAGGATCGCCGAATTGATGCCGATCACCTCGCCGTTCATCGAGGCAAGCGCGCCGCCCGAATTGCCCTGGTTGATGGCGGCATCGGTCTGGATGAAGAATTGCGTGTCGGAAACGCCGATCCCGGTGCGGGCCGTCGCCGAAACTATGCCCTGCGTCACCGTCTGGCCTACGCCAAACGGATTGCCGATCGCCAACACCAGGTCGCCAACCTGGGCGCGGTCGCTGTCCCCCAGCCTGGCGGCCGGCAGTGCCGCGCCCTTCGGGTCGATCTGCAGCAGCGCCAGGTCGAGCCGCGGCTCGGCAAACAGCAGCTTCGCCGGATATTCGCGGCGATCGGAAAGCGCCACGACGATCTGATCGGCACCCTGCACCACATGGTTGTTGGTGATGACCAGCCCTGCCTTGTCGACGATTACCCCGGAGCCGAGTGAATTCTCGACCCGCGGCTGGCTGTCGAACACCGAGAAGAACGGGCTCATCTGCTGCCGTTGGCGCACCACCCGCGCCGTGAAGATATTCACGACGGCCGGCTGCACCGCCTTGGCGACCGGCGCGAAGGACAGATTGACCTGCGCCATGCCGCTGGGCACCGTACGTGGCGCCTCGCCACCCGTCGCCCGCGCAAGCTCAGCGACGTCTTGTGCGGAAGCTGTGCCCAAACCGTTGAAATTATTTATCGAAAGCGCCAGCGCCAGACCACCCACAGCCCCCGCCGCCAGCAACGCCATGCCCTTGATCTTCATTCGACTGCCTGTTCCTCCAGCCTGACCCTGCAACAGATTGTCGCGGCCCGTTCAGCTTGCAAGCCCCTGAAGCAAGGCAATTGAAGCACGGCTGAACGGCAAGCCGGATGGCCCCGAAATCCCCCCTTTGACAAATGCGTCCAGCGATTCCAGCATGCGCGTTCCCGATCGGGAGCATCAAGATGCCCAACGCAGGCGACGACAGAAACCAGCCCCCATGGCCTCGCTAAGCAGCCTGCCCTCGGCCGGCGCTGCGCAACGGCTCGACACCGGGCTGCTGCTGCGCGCCTATTCCGCCGGGCTCTTCCCCATGGCCGACACACGCGAGGCCGAGGATGTCTTCTGGGTCGAGCCCCGGCGTCGCGGAATCCTGCCACTGCAGGATTTTCACCTGTCGCGTTCGCTTGCCAAGGTGCTGAAGCAGGAACGCTTCCGCCACAGCTGCGACAACGCCTTCGAATCGGTCATCGCCGAATGCGCCGCCGCCACGGCTGACCGGCAACAAAGCTGGATCAACGCCAGCATCGAAGACGCCTATTGCCGCCTCCATGCCGAAGGCCACGCCCACTCCATAGAGACATGGGACAGGGAGGGCCGGCTCGTCGGCGGCCTCTATGGCGTCCGCATCGGCGCCGCGTTTTTCGGCGAAAGCATGTTCAGCCGCGCCACCGACGCCTCCAAGGCCGCACTCGCGCACCTCGTTGTCCGTCTGCGCGTCGGCGGTTTCCGCCTACTCGATACCCAGTTCCTCACCGCCCATCTCGCCAGCTTCGGCGGCGTCGAGGTAAAGCGCACCCAGTATCTCGCCATGCTCAATGCTGCGACCAGCCACCCGGCGGATTGGCGGCTACTCGACCATCTGCAGGAAACGCAGCGCTATTCCGACGGTGGAGAGGGCGCCGCAGCAGCCGGCTTGCGGGCCGGCCGCTTCGATGGCGAGGCAGGCGGCTTGGGGCCATCCGGAAAGTGCATCGCGCAGCTCTTGAGCCAGACATCATAGACCGGATGCACAAACGGATTGAGCGAAGGCGATTCGGCAAACAGCCAGCCTGAAAACACCGTCCGCAGCGCCGGCTTCGGCTTGCCCTGCAGCGTCGGCGGCTGCTCCACCACCTGCACAAAGGCCGCCGACTGCTTGCGCTCGAACGGTTGCGTCCGCTCGCAGGTCCGCATGATCCCGGACAGCCGGCCGAACTGGAACCGCTCGCCGGGCTTCAGCGTGAAATCAGCCGTCGTTCCCAGCCGCTTGTCCAGCACGCCGATCACGCCGATGCGCTCGCCGGGTGCCGGCTCCGGCGCAACCGGCTTGCGCGGGGCGGCCGGCGCGGCCGCCGCAGGTGCCGGCGTCGCGCGTGGCAAGGCCGGCGCCTCAGGCTCAGCCGCAACAGCAGGAGTTGGCGCAGGCGCGCGCGGCGCAGGTGTCGGAACAGGGGCAGGCGGCGGGGCTGCCGGCTCGACGACAGCCGGCTGCGCAACCGGCGCCGGGGTCTCGGTGGCTTCCTGCGCAACCGCCACGCCAACCGTCCCCAGGAGCATCGATGCTCCCAGCAACGCCAGTCGGGCCGTCATTCGCTCGCCGCCGGGGCCGCTTCCGTCTTGTCCTTGCTGTCCGAAGATCCGCCGCTGCGGTTGATCACCGATCCGATCAGCCCCATCAGGTCGGTCGACCCTTGCGTGTCGGTTATCTCGTCGCCTGGCGCCAACTGCTCGGTGTCGCCACCCGGCACCAGCGAAATGAAGCTCCCGCCCAGCAGGCCTTCCGAGGTGATGGCGGCGGAACTGTCCAGCGGCAGCTTCACCTTGCTGTCCACCGAAATCGTCGTCACCGCCTGATAGCTCGTCGGGTCCAGCTTCTGCGCCGTGACGCTGCCCACCTTCAGCCCGGAAACCCGCACGTCGGAACCCACGGAGATCCCGGACGCATTGGGAAAGCGCGCGGTCAGCAGATAGCTGTCACTGCCGCTCGATCCGGTGCGCCCCAACGCAAACACCATGAACCAGACGGCAATCGCCACCACGGCCAGGCCGGCCAGAGCTTCGGCGACATGATCCTTCAAAAGCTGCGGCATGGAAATCTCAGGAACCCGGAGTCCAGGGGCGATAATCGGCGGCAGCCGGCGCCCGCTTTCCACCCGCCGCCAGCGCACCCTTCGGCAGTTCCGCGCGGTCGCTTCCGGTCGGGTTGGGGCGCCAGGGCCGCTCCCACGCCTTCACCGGCAGCGGCACCTGGCTCGGCGCTTCCGCCCGCGTGTGGTGCAGCCACAGATGCCATTCCGGCGGCACCCGGCTCGAATCGGTGGAGCCGGCATAGATCACCCAGCGACGGCCGGTCCGCGACTTGCCGTCACGATCCTCGAAATAGACATTGCCATCGGCATCGCGGCCCACTTCCGTGCCGAAACGCACGGTCTTGAGCCAGGTGCCAAACGTGCTGCCGGTCCACCAGGTGAAGAGATTGAAGCCCATGGGCCTGCCCTAGCGCGGCCGGCCCGTCAGGCGCAAGTTACTTCCCATACGCTCACCTGCTGCCCCAACTCACCTTGTCGCCCGGTTTCAGCCCGATTCGGGCCGCCTCTCCGCCCTTCAGTTCCAGCACGGCAGCCACCGGGCCCACCGACTGCAGCACCGCGCGCGATTGCGGAACCGCTTCCGCCGCCACATTGCGCACCCGACCGTCAGAGCCGACAAAGATGATGTCCAGCGAGATCAGCGTGTTCTCCATCCAGAATCCCGCTGTCCGCGGCGGGCTCATCGGAAAGATCATCCCCGTCATCGGCGGCATCTGCGTGCGGAACATCATGCCGGTCGCCTGCTGGTCCGACGTCGCCGCGACCTCCACCTTGTACTGGAACTTCCGCCCTGCCGCCGTCTCGATGGTCAGCGGCACCACCTTCAGCCCGCTTTGCGGCTTGCCAACTGCGGCGGCCTCGCGCGCCAGCGCCGGCGCCGAAATCGGCAACGCCGATCCCAGCACCGCCAGAGCCACGCCGGCCGCCCGCAAGACGCCGGCCGCCCGCAACAGGTCACGCATCGTCGAGAAGGGCCTCCGGCTCCACTGCAACGGCGAGCGCCCCGCGCGGCCCGTCGTGGACCCGCGCCCTGAGAAGCTGACCGGGCTGCAGCGTTTCAAACCCGCCGCGCCGGACTGTTTCCATGTGAATGAAGATCTGGGTGACACCATCATCCCTCAACAGAAAGCCATAGCCCTTGGCCCGATTGAACCATCGAACCTGAACGGGTTCGAAATCGCCGGCATCGGTGATGAAGTCCAGCGGATCCACCCGGTTCGCCGATCGCTCGGCAATCCGGTCCTGATCCGGGCCTATAGCCTTCGAAAGATCGAGATCGAGGATGTTGGTCGCCTGCCGGCCGCGCGGCCCCGCGCGCGCCTGCACCACCACCTTCGCCCCCTCGGGCAGGGATTTCCGCCCCAATGGACTCAGCAGATTGTAATGGATCAGGACATCACCACCCCCGTCCTCCGGGGTTATGAACCCGTAACCCTTCACCATATCGAACCACTTGACCCGGCCTGTCACCTCTTCGCCAATCGCCTCCTGGGCAATCGACTCGTCGGTAGCGGCCGCCGTATCGGCCTTCGCATTCACCCCGGCCAACCCGGCGACACCGGATTTGCCTTGTGGTTCGAGTCCGGCCGCCGCTCCCGCGCCATGGACTCCTTCTGTCACCAGTTTATCCCCTCGCAAGCCTACCCTGTTTGCAGGCTCCTCGCCGGCCACGTTCCCCGTGTAAAGATACGCGTAAACGGTGCCCGTCGAACCCTGCCGGCCACCGTGAGCGTACGACCTTCCGAAAGCCGAACTTTCAATGATGACAGGCGCACGCTAACACAGGCCACATCGCGCGCAAGATTAACTTTTTTACACGCCGGTAATGAAAGTTTCGGAACTGTGAACCTCGAAGGTGAAACGCTGATTCAGGCCGGGCGCGATCGTGTCTGGGCTGCCCTCAACGATCCGGCTGTCCTTGCGCGCTGCATAGACGGCGTCGAAAGCCTTGAACAAGTGGAGCCAAACCGCTTTGCCGGCGTCCTCAATGCAAAGGTCGGCCCGGTGAAGGCCAGGTTCACCGGACAGGTCGATCTTACAGAGCTCGATCCGCCCAATCGCTATGTGCTGGTCGGCGAAGGCAAGGGCGGGGTCGCCGGCTTCGCCAAGGGCTCGGCCGAAGTCGCGCTATCCGATGCAGAGGGCGGCGCCACCCGGCTTACCTATGTCGCCCGCTCTCAGGTGGGTGGCAAGCTCGCCCAGCTCGGCACCCGCCTGATCGAAGGCACCGCCCGCAGTTACGCGGAGAATTTCTTTGCCGCCTTCAAGGCCGAGGTGGAGGGGGATAGTCCAGCACCCGAGGCAGCGGCCGCAGCCGAGCTTCCCGCCGCAACTCCCCTGGACCCGGTCGCCACCCCCTCCGCCGCCGAAATCCGCGCCGATGCCGCCAGCGCCGCGGTCAACGCGGTCGAAGCCGCCCGTCCCGGCCTCCCCGGATGGGTCTGGATCGGCGGTCTGGTGCTGTTGGTGATCGCAGCACTCGTCGCCATCTATTGAGCATGGACGAAACAGGCCTCCTGCTCGATCGCGCCCGCGAATGGCGGGCGGCAGGCCACCGCCTCGCCATCGCCACCGTCGTCCGCACCTGGGGCTCGGCGCCCCGCCGCACCGGAAGCCAGCTGCTGGTGCGCGACGACGGGCTGTTCGAAGGCTCGGTATCCGGCGGCTGCGTCGAAGGCGCAGTGATCGAGGCAGCGCTCGCCCGCATCTCCAGGGGCGGCGGCGAACTCCTCACCTTCGGCGTCGCCAATGAAACCGCCTGGGAAGTCGGCCTCGCCTGTGGCGGCGAAATCGCCATCTACGTGCAGGCCGTCGCGGAAGGCGGCTTCCCGCCCGAGCTGCTCGAAAAACTCGCAACCGCCCGCACCACCGGCAAAAGCCTGACTCTCGGCTGGGATTTCGCCGCCGGCAGCACCACCGAAGCCGAAGCCGGCGATTTCGTCCACCGCTTCGATCCGCCGCAGCGGCTGATGCTGGTGGGCGCCGTCCATATCTCGCAGGCGCTTGCCCCCATGGCGCAGGCGCTCGGCTACCAGCCGCTCCTTGTCGACCCGCGCGGCGCCTTTGCCGCCGGCCCCCGTTTTGCCGGCTTCGAGGTGGACAGCCGCTGGCCCGACGAAGCCATGGCGGACTGGAAGCCCGACAGCGCCACCGCCGTCGTCACCCTCACCCACGACCCGAAGCTCGACGATGTGGCGCTGGCCGCGGCGCTTCGATCCCCGGCCTTCTACATCGCCGCGCTTGGCTCCCGCAAAACCCACGCCGCCCGTCTCGAGCGCCTCGCCGCACAGGGCTTCGGCGAAGCCGATCTCGCCCGCATCCACGGCCCCGCCGGCCTCCATATCGGCGCCGCCAATCCGGCCGAAATCGCGCTGAGCGTCGCCGCGCAGATGGTGGCGAGCTGGCGAGGCCCGAAATGAAGCGGGCAACGGTGAAACGGCAGGGGCAGTGATCTTCGCCGAATTGCCCCTCTCCGAGACAAGGGGCGCAATCCTCGCCCACGCCATAGACCTCGGCGGCAAGCGCTGGCCAAAGGGCACGGAGATCGGCGAAGCTCTTCTGGCAGCTGCCGTCGCGCAATCCGTAACCCATCTCTGGGTCGCCCGGCTGGAATCGGGCGACGTGCCCGAAGACGAAGCAGCAGCCCGCATCGCCGCGCAGCTTGCCGGCCCCGGCCTACAGGCCCGGGCCCCTGCCAACGGCCGGGTGAACCTGCACGCCACCGCCGACGGGCTCCTCCTGCTCCACCCCGATTCCATCGCCGCCGCAAACCGGCAGGGTGACGCCATCGGCATTTCCACCCGCCCGCCGCTCACCCCGGTCCGCGCCGGCGATCTGCTGGCAACGGTGAAGATCATCCCCTATGCCGTGCCTGCCACCCTGCTCGCGGCCATCACCCCGACACCGATCGAAGTCCGAGGCTGGCGGCCCGGCCTGGCGGCAACGCTGGTCCAGACCCACCGCCCCGGCACGCCCGAAAAGCTGCTGGCAAAAACGGCGGAGGTAACCGCCGCCCGCCTGCAGCAGCTCGGCGTCGCCCTGCAGCAGCAACCGACCGTTTTCCATGCCGTGCAACCGCTGGCGCAGGCATTGGCGTCGTCCTCGGCACCGCTCCGCCTCGTCGCCGGCGCCACCGCCACTTCGGACGCGCGCGACGTCATCCCCGCTGCCATCATCTCGGCCGGCGGCGAAGTCCTCCGCGTCGGCATGCCCGTGGATCCGGGCAACCTGCTCGTCCTCGGGCGCATCGGCGAAGCGCTCGTCATCGGTCTCCCCGGCTGCGCCAGAAGCCCCCGCCGCAACGGTCTCGACCTCATTCTCGAACGCTGGGCCGCAGGTCTCGAAGCGGACGCTGCCGACATAGCCGCGATGGGCGTGGGCGGTCTGCTGGAGGAAGGCGGGCGCCCCGTCCCTTGGGGCTGGTCGCCGTGAAGGTAGGCGCCATCGTGCTGGCAGCAGGCTTCAGCCGCCGCATGGGGGCCGCCAAACTCGCGCTCCCGGTCGGCGGCCAGCCGATGCTGGCGCGAACCGTCGCGCAGGTAGCCGCCGCCGGCCTGCCGCTGCTTCTGGTCACCGGCGCGCACGAGGAAGCCGTGCTGCAGGTCGTCCCGGGCGTTCCCCACATCCGAGCCGCCCGCCATGCAGAGGGCCTCGCCGAAAGCCTGAAGGCAGGCCTGGCCGCCGCCCCCGAAGACTGGACCGCAGCCCTCATCGTGCTGGGAGACATGCCGTTCGTCGCCGCCGATACACTCCGCCGCCTGGCCGACTGCCTCGAAGCGGGCGCCGAAGCCGTGGTCCCGCTGGATTCAGGCCGCCAGGGCAACCCGGCAGGATTCGCCCGCCACCTCTGGCCAAAGCTGCTGGAACTGGAAGGCGACCGCGGCGCCCGCAGCCTCCTGCATCAGCTCAAAACCCACGAGATCGCAGTCGACGACCCCGGCATCCACCACGACCTCGACGAACCCGCAGACCTCAACAGAGCCTGAGCCCGCCCCCCAAAACCGGGCGCAGCGCCGCAAGCAAGACCGGGCGCAGCCCGCAAGGCCGACCGGCCGCCCGCGCTTATGCGCGGAACCGGCGCGAAGCGCCAAACCAAGACCGGGCGCAGCCCGCAAGGCCGACCGGCCGCCCGCGCAAGTGCGCGGAACCGGCGCGGAGCGCCAAACCAAGACCGGGCGCAGCCCGCAAGCGCGACCGCGCGCCCGCGCCAGTGCGCGGAGCCGGCGCGCAGCGCCGCAAGCAAGACCGGGCGCAGCCCGCAAGGCCGACCGGCCGCCCGCGCTTATGCGCGGAACCGGCGCGAAGCGCCAAACCAAACCGGGCGCAGCCCGCAAGCGCGCCCGCGCCAATGCGCGGAACCGGCGGGAACCGCCGGACTCAAATCAAAATCCAAACCATTTTAATGGTTTGGTTCCGCCATCAGCTCCACCAGCACCCCACCCATGTCCTTCGGGTGCACAAAGATCACCGGCACGCCATGCGCCCCGATCCGCGGTTCGCCGCCGCGCAGCACCGTCGCCCCCTTTGAAACCATCCAGTCCCGCGCGGCCAGGATGTCGGGAACTTCAAAGCACACATGGTGCTGCCCGCCCTTCGGGTTCTTCGCCAGAAACGCCAGCACAGGGCTATCGGCCCCCAACGGCTCGATCAGCTCGATCTGGCTGTTCGGCAGGTCCACAAAGCACACCCGAACCCCCTGCTCGGGCAAATCGAAGGCATCATGAATCTTCGTCGCCCCCAGCAGATCGCGATACAGCTTCACGCTGTCCTCGATCGAGGGCGTGGCAACGCCCACATGGTTCAACTTGCCAATCTGCATCTCGAATCCTCGGCTCAAAATGGAACGTCGTCGTCCATATCGTCGAAGTTCTGCGATGGCTTGCTGCCAAAACCGCCACCCATGCCACCGCCGGCGGGCGCCCGCGAAGGCGCCGGCGAGCCATAGTCATCGCCGCCACCATATCCGCCACCGCCACCAGCGCCTTCACGCCGGCTGTCCAGCAGCGTCAGCTCGCCCTTGAAGCGGCCGACATAGACTTCCGTCGTATAGCGGTCGTTGCCGTCGCGATCCTGCCACTTCCGCGTCCGCAGCTGGCCTTCGACATAGACCTTGCTGCCCTTGCGCAGATACTGTTCGGCCACCCGCACCAGATTGTCGTTGTCCAGCACGATCGAATGCCACTCCGTGCGCTCCTTGCGCTCGTTGGTCATCTTGTCGGTCCATGTTTCCGATGTCGCGATGCGCAGGTTGGCGATGCGCCCACCATTGGCAAAGCTCTTCACTTCCGGATCGGCGCCCAGGTTGCCGACGATGATTACCTTGTTAACGCCCGCCATCGGCATACTCCCTCGAACTCGATTTTCGTTTCCGGCCCCGCTATGAGCCAGCATCAAACTGCGGCGTAAGCAACACAGGGTCAGGGGTCAACATGGATAGCGGGCTGGAAACCGCAGGCGCACTGGCAACCGCGACAGCCGCCGCAACTATACTCGATCCCCCCGCCTCGCAGGTGGAGGGCCACGGCGCCTGCCTCAACTGCGAAGCCCCGCTCAGCGGCGCCTACTGCAGCAATTGCGGGCAAAAGGCCCACCTCCACCGCTCCATCCTGCACGCCGTCGAGGAGTTCCTCCACGGTATCCTGCATTTCGACAGCAAGCTCTGGCACACACTGCCGCTGCTGCTGTTTCGCCCCGGCAAGCTCACCTGGGACTATGTGCACGGCCACCGCGCTCGCTTCATCAGCCCGGTTGCGCTGTTCCTGCTCACCGTCTTCACGATGTTCTTCGTATTCGGCTTCCTTGGCAGCGCTTCGGCGCCGGATGGCATGACCGTGGTCACCGATCCGGTCCGCAAGGCAAAGGCGCTGGCCACAGCGAACACCGGCATCGCAGAAATGGATCGGGAAATCCGCGAAATCGGTACCGACCCGGCCCGCGCGGCAGATCTTGCAGCGTTGAAAGTCACACGTGCAACGGCGGTGCAGGCGCGCGACGCGCTTCTGGCCGAAAAGGATGGTGGTACGCCCGCGATGGCCAACCAATCGGTGGGCGAGGCGATCACCAGTGCCATCAAGTCCAACGGTTTGAAACTCGAAACAGGCGAAGGCAAGCTCAACGAAAAGCTCCGTGCAGCGCTCAACAATCCAGAGTTCGTCTTCTACAAGATGCAGCAGAAGGGCTATAAACTCTCCTTCCTGCTGGTGCCGCTGTCGCTACCGTGGATGTGGCTGCTGTTTGCCTGGAAGCGCGATGTGAAGGCCTATGATCACGTCGTCTTCCTGCTGTATTCCATCAGTTTCATGTCGCTGCTGTTCATGGCGGGGGCCCTGTGCGCAGCTGCCGGCGTCACCGAGCCGATCGTCTATGCACTGCTCTTCACGCTCATCCCCATCGTCCACATCTATGCGCAACTGAAGGGCGGCTACCGCCTCAGCGGCTTCTCGGCAGCGTGGCGCACGTCGGTGCTATCGCTCCTGGCCTTCACTACCCTCGTCACCTACTTCACCGGCATCCTGCTGCTCGGCCTTCTCGACTAAGGTAACGCTCGCCCCTCAGGCCTGCCCGCTGGTTTCCACCCGCATCGTAATTCCTCCCCGCTTCTCGATGCCGGTAACGCTCGCGCCGAAGCGTGCCTACGTCAACCCAACAGCGCGCTCGACACCCAGAAGGTGATCCCCGCCGCCACATAGGCCAGCGCAAACAGGTATCCGAACATGAACAGCGGCCATTTCCAGCCGCCCGTCTCCCGCCGCACCACTGCCAGCGTCGAAAGGCACTGCGGCGCAAACACGAACCAGGCCAGGAACGCCAAAGCCGTCGGCAACGGCCAGCTCCCTTGCAGCCGCTCGATCAGCCCGCTGGTGTCGTCGTCGCTTGCATCGATCGCATAGATTGTCGCCAGCGCCGCAACCGCCACTTCCCGCGCTGCCATCGCCGGCAGGATCGACATCGCAATTTCATGGTTGAAGCCGATCGGCCGCACCAGCGGTTCGATGGCGTTGCCGATGCGTCCGGCGATCGAATATTCCACCTGCGTCCGTCCGTCGCCCTCCGGAACCTTCGGGAAGCTCGCCAGCACCCACAATGTCACCGTCACCATCAGGATGATCGTGCCAGCCCGCTTCAGGAACGCCCCGGCCCGCAGCCACAGCCCCACCAGAATGTCGCGCAGCGCCGGCACCTGATAGCTCGGCATCTCCATCAGGAAGGTCGGCGCCGGCCCCTTGGTCACCGTCCGCCGCAGGATCAGTGCGGCAACCATCGCCCCCACGATGCCCGCCAGATACAGCGCAAACAGCACCAGCCCCTGCAAACCCACCGGCCCCCACACGCGCTGCGCCGGAATGAACGCTGCAATGATCACGGCATAAACCGGCAACCGCGCCGAACAGGTCATCAACGGCGCTATCAGGATCGTCGTCAGCCGGTCCTTCTCGTCCGGAATCGTCCGCGTCGCCATGATCCCCGGAATGGCGCAGGCAAAGCTCGACAGCAGCGGAATGAAGGCCGCCCCATTCAGCCCCACCGAAGCCATCATCCGGTCCATCAGGAACGCCGCCCGCACCATATAGCCCGAGCCTTCCAGCACCAGGATGAAGCTGAACAGTATCAGGATCAGCGGCAGGAACACGATCACTGCGCCGACGCCGGCCAGCACCCCGTCCACCAGGAAGGATCGCGCCACGCCCACTGGCAGCAGCCCGCTGACGATCGCCTGCAGCCAGGCTACCGCCGCCTCGATCCAGCCCACCGGCGCTTCCGCCCAGGAAAATACCGCCTGGAACATCAGGAACAGGATGGCCGCCAGAATCACCGGCCCCAGCAGCGGATGCAGCAACACCGCATCCAGCCGCCGCCCGATCCGCGAAGCCGAGCCCTCCTGCAGCGTCACCGCCTTCGCCAGATCGCGCCCCTCGCGGCCCAGCTTGCGCGGGTCGCCCGGCGTAAAATCGGGCAGGGCAGGGCGCGGCACAGCCACCCGCGCTTCCACAGCCTCCAGCACAGCCGCCAGCCCGCGCTTCCTGACGGCGATCGTTTCCACCACCGGCACGCCCAGCTTCGCCGCCAGCAGCGCCGAATCCAGCACCAGCCCGTCGCGCGCCGCCATGTCCATCCGGTTCAGCGCCACCACCGTCGGGATGCCCAGCCGCAGCACATCCAGCGCAAAGCGCAGGTGCGCCGCCAGATTGGTCGCGTCCAGCACGATCAGCACGGCATCGGGCCGACGTTCGCCCGCCTGCCGCCCCAGCAGCGTGTCGCGCGTCACCGCCTCGTCGGGCGAGCGCGGCACCAGCCCATAGCAGCCCGGCAGGTCCACCAGCTCCACCCTGCCGCCCGAAGGCAGCGCCAGCTCGGCGGATTTCCGCTCAACCGTCACGCCGGGATAATTGCCCACCTTCTGTCGCGCGCCGGAAAGCGCGTTGAACAGCGAGGTCTTGCCGGCATTGGGATGCCCCACCACCGCCACCATCGGCAGCCGGGTTTCCGCCGAAACCGTTTCCACGACGTTCATGGCGTCACCAGGATCGCGCGCGCCAGCGCCAGCCGCAGCGCCACGGTCGCCCCGTCCACCCGCACGGCAATCGGATCGCCCAGCGGCGCCCGGTGCAGGGTTTCCACCTCGGCGCCCTCGTCAAAGCCCAGCTCGACCAGCCGGTCGGCGACATCGGCGGCAAGCGGGCCAAATCCGGCAACGCGCGCCGGCACGGAAATGGGGAGATCGTCCAGAGTCACTTGCGAGCGACTATCAGTAACACCCGCAAATGGAAACCCACTACCCCTCTACAGGATAACGCAGCCGTCCAAGGAAGCGCGCCAGACTCAGCCGCTCATCGCCACCAGACGGCTTCAGCTTCGCCTTCGCCGTCTCGATCCGCATCACGTCGGCGATCCGCCGATCCAGAAACGCCCAGGTATCGGCAAAATCCTCGCTGTCATCCCCCAGCCAGTACAGCAGCGTAGCGGCATAGACGCCGGCGGCCAGCGTCCGCTTCGAATAATGGTTGAAATCGGTCGAGCTGTCGCCCGCCGCCCGCCAGATGGCATCCGCCGTCGCCCACGAAGCCCGCATCGCCCGCAGCGCATTCTGCGGCTGCGCCAGGATATGCGCCGCCCGCCGCACCGCCTCCCGGTGCGGCGCCGCCTGCTCCAGCCGTGTGCGGATCGCCGCCGTGATCTTCTCGCGCACCTTCAGCGCCCGGAATGCATCGCTGTCCAGCGCCGCCGCCATCTTCGCATCGGCGCCTGCAATCATCGCCTCCACCATCGCGATGGCACTGCCGGCAAACACCAGCCGCGCCGCAGCCGGCGCCACGCCCAGATCGGCGGCGGCAGCATCCACCGTCTTGTCGCTCCAGCCATCAAAGGGCACATGCGGCAGCATCGCCTCCACCAAAAGCGGGCGAAGCTCATCCAACGTCATGTCGCGGGGCGCGAGATTGGCAATTTCGGTCATGCCAGCCCTTCTAGGCCCTTGGCCGCGGCTTGGGTAGGCCAAGGGTTGCCGCAAACCCCCCTCTTTGCTATGGGCCCGCCAGCGACGCCGGCCACCCGGCGGCGAACCCGATTCTGTTCGGGCCAGCCGTCAACGCGCTGCCGGCTACAAGAGTTTGAATTATCTCAGGTTTACTACTTTCAGGAAGGTGCTGACCTTTTTATGCAGATCATGGTTCGCGACAACAATGTCGATCAGGCTCTCCGCGCGCTCAAGAAGAAGCTGCAGCGTGAAGGTGTGTATCGCGAAATGAAGCTGCGCCGCCATTACGAGAAGCCGTCGGAAAAGCGCGCCCGCGAAAAGGCCGCCGCCATCCGCCGCGCCCGCAAGCTGGACCGCAAGCGCGCCGAGCGCGACGGTCAGCGCTAAGCGCTCCGAAAATGGCTGATTCGACCGCTCCGGGCGCAAAGTCCGGTGGTTCAGGTCTGGGCAAGTGGATCGTCGCGGGTGTCGTGCTGTCGACGGCTGCCGTCGCCCTGGCGCTCGCAGGCACCTCGTCGCTCCGCGCCCCCGCGCGGGAAGCGAACAGCTTCCTCGTCTCTAATGCGGAGAAACCCGGCGTGAAGACAACGGCCAGCGGCCTGCAGGTCGAAATGCTGGCAGCGGGCGAAGGCCCGACGCCCACCGCCACCGACACCGTCCTCGTCCACTACGAGGGGCGTCTGGCCGACGGCACCGTCTTCGATTCCAGCTACCAGCGCGGTCAGCCCGCTGTGTTCGGTGTCGGCGACGTGATCCCGGGCTGGACGGAAGGGCTGCAACTGATGCGCCCGGGCGGCAAGGCCCGCTTCACCATCCCGCCCGAACTCGGCTACGGTGCCAGCGGCGCCGGCGGCGTGATCCCGCCCAACGCGGTTCTGGTGTTCGATGTCGAACTGCTGGCAATCGCTCCCAAGCGGTAACCTATTCTCAACTTGACCAATAACAGGCGGCAGGCCAACCTGCCGCCTGTCTTTGTTTTGCAGCAGGTCCAACTGCTGCTGGTTTCGGTTCGGGGGGAAGATCATGGGCTTTTCAGACGCTGTTCGTACCTGTCTCGGGAAATACGCCACCTTCTCAGGCCGCGCCTCCCGCTCCGAATATTGGTGGTTCTACCTCTTCACATTCCTCGTCTTCTTCGCGCTGACCATCCTCGACATGGTCGCGTTCGGCTACAATCCCGAAGACCCGACATCCTATCCAAAGCTTGTGCTGATCGGCCTCGTCGCGATCTTCCTGCCGATGCTGTCGGCTGCGATCCGCCGCCTGCACGATACCGACCGCAGCGGCTGGTGGTATCTGATCGGCCTTGTCCCGATCGTCGGCGGCATTGTCCTCCTGATTTTCCTGATCCTGAAGGGCACCGAAGGCGCAAACCGCTTCGGCCCCGATCCGCTTGGATCAGACGCCCACGGCATTTTCGACTGATCGTCGCAACCGGCGCCGCGCTATGGCTGGCGCCATTCCGCAGCTGGCGCCATGATGCCCCCATGCGCGCCGCAATCCCCATCCTGCTCCTCGCCGCCCCGCTCCTTGTTGCCGCTCCGCTGCGTGCAAAGCCCGTCCCCCTCGTCGAACTTACCGCCAATCCGATCCCCCTCACCACCGTCCAGCTGAAGCGCGGCAGCCTGCCCGTCCGCGTCAGCCTCGGCTTCGACAAGGCGATGCTGCTGAACCTCCAGCCCGCCCTCGATCTGAAGCTGAAACCCTTCCCCATCATCGGCAAGTTCAAGCTGAAAAACCCACAGCTCCCCGGCGGCGAAGCGACCATCCGCGGCAACCTCATCACCGCCAACGTCGGCGGCACCGGCGACCAGAAACTTCCCACCGCCTGGATCGACAAGGATGTTGTCCCCGCCCCGCAGGCCGGCGTCGTCTCGGTCATGGCCTTCGACGCAGACCGCGTCCGCATCCACAACCCGACGGCCCCCACCGCCGGCACCCGTACCTTCCGCCTCGCCCGCGCGGGCAAGGGCGACAGCGACATGCTCTGGAAGGCCGGCAGGGAAAAGGTTCACATCGTCTTCGATTTCACCAGCGAGGCGACGGTCATGAACGCCGCCGCCGCCACAGTCCTGGAGCGCGAAGGCCTCGTCCGCCGCACCGGCCGCGTCGGTCTGTGGTCCCCGGTCCCGGCGCTCAAGCTGCCGGTTGAAACCCTCACCCCCACTGCAGGCGCCGAAATTCTCGGTCTTCCGCTCATGCGCCCAAACGCCCGCATCACCAAGGCCCGCGCGGAAGAGCTGGACGCCCGCGCCGCCGCCGGCATCACCGGAGACAGCCAGGAAGACCCCGACGCCATCGTCGTCACGGCCGAAAAGGAAAAGGGCAAACGCCGCGAACCCTGGATGCTGATCGGCCGTGACGTGCTGCGCTACTGCTCCACGGTAGAGCTGGACCGCCCCGGCGCCGCATGGGAACTGACCTGCGCCTTCCCGGGCCAATAGCTCACACCACCCAGGCCCCAATATCCGGCTCGTTCCCGATCAGCGCCAGCCCATGCGCAATAGAGGTGAGTTCACCCCCGGTCGCTATCCGTTCGTCGCCAAAGCGCTCGGCAAACAGCCGGGCCACGCGCGGCACCAGCGAAGTCCCGCCGGTAAGGAACACCCGGTCGATCTCCGCCGCTGCAACCCCCGCCTTCGCCAGCGCCCGATCCACCGCCGCTTCCATCGCCGCCACATCCGGCGCGATCCACCGCTCAAACTCCGCCCGCGTAACCTCCGCCTCGATCGCCAGCCCGGCCCCGGCAAAGCGGAACACCGCGCTTTCCGCCACCGAAAGCTCGCGCTTCACCTGTCCCACCGCCTCGTGCAGCGGAAAGCCCAGCTCCTGCTCGATCACGGCCATCATCCGCCCGATCGCCTCCGGGTCCAGCGCCGATCGCCGCAGCGACTCCAGCTCCGCCATGGTCCGCTTGTTGTGCATCAGCGCCAGCCGCGACCAGTCGGCAAAATCGGCGAAATAGCCCGGCGGTATATCCAGCACCTTGTCGAACGAGCGATAACGCCCGCCCTTGCCCAACAGAGGCATCACCAGATGGTCGACAATCCGCGCATCGAATCGGTCGCCGGCAATCCCCACCCCGTCATGCCCCAGCGGCACGCAGCGCTGCACCGCACCCGGTGCCTCGATCCGCACCACGGAAAAATCGCTGGTGCCGCCGCCGAAATCCGCCACCAGGATCGTCGCCGGCTCGCTGATGCGAGAGGCATAGCTGAACGCCGCCCCCAGCGGCTCATAGACATAGTGCAGTTCGGCCCCCAGCCCGGCAAACATCGCGTCATAGCGCTGCCGCGCCAGCTTCTCGTCCGGCCGATAGCCGGCATAGACCACCGGCCGCCCCACAATCACCCGCGAAGCGCCCCGAAATGCCCCCTTCGCCCGCAGCGCCATCTTCTCCAGGAACGCCCCGCCCAGCTGCTCGAACTTGTAGCGCCGCTCGAAGATCGTCGCATGTTCAAAGGTCGCATTCGCCGCCACCGACTTGAACGACTGCAAGAACCGGCTGCCCCCCGGATAGGCCAGATATTCCGCAATCGCCCAGGGCCCCGCCTCATGGGCGATGCCTTTGCGAAACCCCTCATCTTCCCAGAAGCACAGGGCAGAGCGAAACGCCGCCTCCGGCCCATCCGGCGAATCCAGCATCAACAGGTCGGAAACGCCGCCGCGCGCAACGGCCGCCACCGAATTGGTGGTGCCGAAATCAAGGCCAAGGGTGAAGGGAGCAGAATCGGGCATGGGGGGCGGCTGCTACACATTTGCGTCCCCAAGAGCAAAGGCCTTCAGCCCGCCGCGACGTTCCGCTGCAACTGTTGAAAAACCCCCAGCCGGTCGGCAATCTGCCAATGACCGGTCAGCCGATCCTCCGCATCGAACAGATAGAGCGTCGCCCCAGACATCCGGATCCTATGCCCCGTCGCCGGATACCCGGGAATATCGCCCGCATGCGTGGCTTCCCACAGCCAGGTCATCACCACCCCGTCGCCGTCCGCGAACATCCCCTGCACGTCGAACCGCTGATCGGGAAACGCAGCCCGCGATTGCACCAGCCGCTCGCGGAATCCCTGCAGGTCCAGGGTCCGGCCTTCCCACGGGTCACCCGGGTCGTGGTGAATGGTATAGGCCGGCGCCAGATAATCGCCCGCCGCCTCGGCATCGCCGTCATCCCAAACCTGCCGGATGAAGCGCGCCAGCAGTTCCTTGCGTCCAGTCGTCATCAGCCTGTCCTACAAACCCCGGTTCATGCCACAAGGCATGGGTGCAGGCGGCAAACCACCTCGCAAATTTCCCTGTCCTACAGCCAGCCCATCGGCTACGCGCGCCCGCCCACGCAGGAGTCACTGGGAAGTTTGGGAAGTTTCCCCCTGCGGAACACCAACAGAGGGAAACAGAATCAGACCTGCGGAGCCTTCTTCGCCAGCAAGGCTTCCAGCCACTTGATGCTGTAATCGCCGCTGATGAAGTCCGGCTCGTCCATCAGCCGCTGGTGCAGCGGGATGGTCGTCTTGATTCCGGAAACCACCATTTCCTCCAGCGCCCGCTTCATCCGCGCAATCGCTTCCTCGCGGGTGTCGGCATGCACGATCAGCTTGGCGATCAGGCTGTCATAGGTCGGCGGCACCCGATAACCGGAATAGAGCGCGCTATCGATCCGCACGCCAGGCCCGCCGGCTGCGTGGAACTCGTTCACCAGTCCCGGCGAAGGCGCGAAGGTCTGCGGGTCTTCCGCATTGATCCGCGCCTCGATGGCGTGGCCCTTCAAATGCACGTCGGCCTGCGTCTTCGACAGCGGCATCCCAGCCGCCACGCGGATCTGTTCCTTGACCAGGTCCATGCCGGTCAGCAGCTCCGTCACCGGATGCTCCACCTGCAGGCGGGTATTCATCTCGATGAAGTAGAACTCGCCATCTTCCCACAGGAACTCGATCGTGCCGGCGCCGCGGTATTTCATGTCCGCCATCGCCTTGGCGCAGATAAGCCCCATGCGGTTGCGGTCGACCTCGCCCAGCGCCGGGGAGGTCGCTTCCTCCAGCACCTTCTGATGCCGCCGCTGCAGCGAACAGTCACGCTCACCCAGATGGATGGCAGCACCCTTGCCGTCGCCAAACACCTGGAACTCGATGTGGCGCGGGTTGGAAAGATATTTCTCGATATAGACGGCGTCATGGCCAAAGGCGGCCTTCGCCTCCTGCCGCGCCTGTCGAAACGCGCCTTCCAGCATGGCGGCGTTTTCCACCACCTTCATGCCGCGGCCACCACCGCCGGCTGCGGCCTTCACCAGCACCGGATAGCCGAACTTCTCGGCAACAGCGCGGGCTTCGTCCACCGTCTCCACGGCCCCATCGGAACCGGGCACCAGGGGCAGCCCCAGTGCGCCTGCCGTACGCTTCGCCTCCACCTTGTCGCCCATCGTCCGGATATGATCCGGGGACGGCCCGATCCAGGTGATCCGATGCTCCTCCACGATCTCGGCAAAGCGCGCGTTCTCGGAAAGGAAGCCATAGCCGGGGTGGATGGCATCGGCCTGCGCGATTTCCGCCGCAGCGATGATGTTCGGGATGTTCAGATAGCTGTCGGAGGCCGGCGGCGGCCCGATGCAGATCGCCTCGTCGGCCAGCCGCACATGCTTGGCGGTGGCGTCGGCGGTCGAATGCACGGCAACCGTCTTGATGCCCATTTCACGCGCCGCACGCAGGATGCGCAGCGCAATCTCGCCCCGGTTGGCGATCAGGATCTTGCGGAACATGCCCGTTATTCGATGATCACAAGCGGCTGGTCATATTCGACCGGCTGCTCGTTGCTGACGAGGATGGACTTCACCTTGCCGCCCTTGGGGGCAACGATCGGGTTCATCACCTTCATCGCTTCCACGATCAGCAGCGTGTCGCCTTCCTTCACGGAAGCGCCGACCTCGACATAATTTTTCGCCCCCGGTTCAGGAGACAGATAGGCAGTGCCCACCATCGGCGATTTCACAGTACCAGGATGCTCGGCAGGGGCAGCAGCAGAAGGCGCAGCTGCCGCAGGCGCGGGAGCCGCCGCCACGGGCGCAGGCGCAGCCGCCGCCACCGCGACGCCGCCGCGCGCCACGCGAATGGCGCGGTCGCCGTCATGCACTTCGATTTCGGTAAGGTTGGTTTCGTCCAGCAGCGCGGCAAGCTGGCGCACCAGCGCCACTTCAACCCGCATGCTGTCGCTTTCCCCCGTCTTGGAAGCAGCCATTCTATAGTCCCTTTGGGTAAATATGAATTAGCCGCGCTCTTGCCGCATCCGCGCGGCGGCGTCCAGCGCAAGGGCATATCCGGCCGCGCCAAAGCCCTGAATAACGCCAGCCGCAACCGGCGAGACATGGCTCACATGGCGAAAGGATTCGCGCGCGGCTGGATTGGAAAGATGCACCTCGATCACCGGCACCGGGATCGACTTGATCGCATCCCGCAGGGCGATAGACGTGTGCGTATAGGCGCCAGCATTCAGGATCACCGCCAGCGCTCTTCGCCCGGCGGCCTCGTGCAGCCAGTCGATCAGATGGCCTTCATGGTTCGATTGGCGCAGATCCACTTCGATCCCCAGATTGTCGCCCTGCGTCACCAGCATGTTGGCGATATCGTCCAGCGTCGTCTTGCCATAGACCTCGGGCTCCCGCGTCCCCAACAGGTTCAGGTTCGGGCCGTTCAGCACGAGAACAAGATCAGCCAAGCGTCGCCTCCGGTTGAGCAAATGGTCTGGCGGCTTATAGAGGCATTCATGCAAATCGCCATCACCCTGAACGGAGAGCCGCGCAGCATCGCTGACGGCACCCATGTCGCCGACCTCGTCGCCAGCCTGGAGCTGAAAAAGGGCAGGGTGGCGGTGGAGCGCAATCGCGAGATCGTGCCGATGAGCCAGTGGGGCGAAGTCGCCCTTGCAGACGGCGACGCGCTGGAAATCGTCCACTTCGTAGGCGGCGGGCAGGATGACAGCTGGCCAACCGGCGGTAACCCCGGCGATACTTGGACGGTCGCCGGCCGCACCTTCAATTCCCGCCTCATAGTCGGGACCGGCAAGTACAAGGACTATGCGCTGAACGCTGCCGCAGCCGAGGCATCGGGCGCGGAAATCGTCACCGTCGCCGTCCGCCGCGTGAACCTCACCGACAGGTCGCAGCCGCTGCTGACCGATTTCCTCGATCCGAAACGCTACACCTATCTGCCCAACACGGCCGGCTGTTTCACCGCAGACGATGCGCTGCGGACGCTGCGCCTCGCGCGCGAAGCCGGCGGCTGGAACCTCGTGAAGCTCGAAGTGCTGGCCGACGCGAAAACACTCTACCCGGACGTCGTCGAAACCCTGAAAGCGACCGAAACTCTCGTGAGGGAGGGCTTCGACGTGATGGTCTACACCACCGACGACCCCATCGTGGCCAAGCGCCTGGAGGAAGCGGGCGCTGCCGCGATCATGCCGCTGGGCGCCCCCATCGGCTCCGGCCTCGGCATCCAGAACCGCATCACCATCCGCCTCATCGTCGAACAATCGAAGGTGCCGGTGCTGGTCGACGCAGGCGTAGGCACCGCGTCGGACGCCGCCATCGCCATGGAACTCGGCTGCGACGGCGTTCTCATGAACACCGCCATCGCCGAAGCCAAGGATCCGGTCCGCATGGCCCGCGCGATGAAGGCGGCGGTCGAATCCGGGCGCGACGCCTATCTCGCCGGCCGCATGCCGCTACGCCGCTACGCCGATCCCTCAAGTCCGTTGGCAGGCTTGATTTAGCGGCCTGCCGTCAGTTCAGGGCAGAAGAATATTTCTTACTGATACGGGACAGGATGTCCGGAACAAGGCGCTCCGCAAATCCGGCAATGAACGCCAGCAACAGAATCTTGAAAAAGTCAGCGCCCGAATTCAGTCCCAAGGCAACAGAATGCCTGCATCCGAGCGTGTCCAGGGCATTGGCGACAGGTTTTTCATCCTTGCCATTCTGTGCGACCATGCAGGTAGCTGACATGTTCGGGCGCCCAGACGGGGCATTCCTGTCGGGCGGAACAACCGCATCGGGAGCATTTGCTTGTTGATCCAAATTTGCGGAAACGATCGATTGGGTTGCCTTTTCTCCGGCTCTGGCGGGCGCTGCCAGTTCCAACGCGCCCGCCATTACTATGCAGTACATCAAGAGGGCGAATATCCCGCCCCAAAGAGCCGAGAGGGAAATACCGATCCAGCCTAATCTCAGGCCGATCAACTCGAAAAGGCCATCTTGGGTCATCGCATCGTTGGCGACAGCGGTCTGCAGCCGCTGCATCACACTAGTGGCGGCGCCCAACACGCCACATACAAAGAGCAGCGATAATGCGCTGTTGATTGTATAAGCCGTTGCAGCAGCAATGAGAACGATAATGAAAAGAAACAGCTTTAGTCTATTTATCGACTTCTCACGATAGAAATTTATCAGAATGTCGGAATGAATTACCTCAAGCAGCGCCAATGTCTGCTGACGCAAAAATCTGGTGTCTTTCCATTGGCGTTCGCCTTTAGAAGGGATACTGGCCATATAGGATGTCTGGGATGATGTCGGAACGATGCGCCGGAATCTGTCTTCGACTGCCCAGAATCGCGCAGTAACATGTTCGTCCGGTAAAATCTCCGCAAGCTTGATCTCTATGGCAAAAAGCTGCGTGAAGTTCGGTTCGATTTTAGAAATTTCAGCTTCCAAAGCATTGCGAATTTTATCCTGCTCGGCAAGCTTTTGCGGATAACCTGGATCGGCTGGGTTCAGAGTGATGAAATTGTCTCGAAGTGACTGCCCGTAGCCAGAAGTTACAAAACTGACCCCACTGAACTGCTCAATGAGACTGTTCCAGACCGCTTGCCATGACATGGCGATTCTCCATACCCAGAAACACATTATCTATCTTGGCGCGCGAGATGTGACTGTGCGTTTGATCACAAGAATGGAGAAGCAGTTGCTCTATCGCTAAAGGATTGAAATGTGATCGATAAAGAAGACGAACCCCGCCTACTCAGCGGCGGCAACCCGCAAATGCCCAAGGGTGACGGTGACGCCTCGGTGCAGGCCTATATCGCCGCCATGCCCGGCTGGAAGCAGGCCATCGGCCGCCGCATCGACTCCACGGTCAGCGAAACGGTCCCCGGCGTCCGCAAGGCGGTGAAATGGAACTCGCCCTTCTATGGCTCGCCCGACGGCAAGGAGGCCGGCTGGTTCCTCGTCTTCCACTGCTTCAACCGCTATGTGAAAATCACCTTCTTCCGGGGCCAGTCGCTCAGCCCGATGCCGCCAGAACCGTCAAAAAGCGGCGACACCCGCTACGTCCACATCCACGAAGACCAGGACTTCGACTGGGTACAGTTCGCGGACTGGGTCCGGCAGGCACACATCCTGCCGGGCGAGCGGCTTTAGCCTGTCAGTCAAATTCCGGCATAGGAGTCTCTTGCAAAGCAAGGCTTACGGCTCCCACATTTGCGGCTATCGGCCTGATGCGTCCATCCGAACCCAGGGAAAAATTCGGCTTGTTGATTGCAAGATGCAGTAAAGGAAGCGTGCGGGATTTCATCATAAGCCCAGCGAAACTCTTCATGTCGAGCTTCTTGCCGTTCTTCGTTTCCGCCGCTTCTCTCATAACGCCCCAGCCATTGATGTATGCGCGCGCCGCATATCCCAGCTGAATTGCAAGCAGCTCGTTCACCATGGGAGTGACATTGAAGGGTTGATCCGGCCTCAGCTTAGAGGCTTCATCCTTCATTCGCTGTTGGATCTTCGCGATTTCTGCAGTGTTTGAAGCCGCATTCTGTGCCCGCTCTGCCAGAAAACCCAGCAGGAATACCAAGTCGTTCGGGTTATTTGTGGAATAATCCAGTGTGTCGGAGCGTCCGCTTTCCACGGTGGAGAATTTCGCAATGATATCCGTCGTCAGATAGATGATGCCGCTGTCATACCAGCCCTGCAACTCACGACCTTGCCGATTGATGGCCTGTTCAGGCGCAACGATCCTTATCTCCTTCAGTCGGCCGTCCGCAACCAGCGCACGAAATTGCGCGGCGAGCATTTGCGAAGAATTGCTTGCCGCCAATATCTTCTCCGCGCTGGCGGCTCCGCCGGTAACATTCTCTGCGACATTTATAGGAACAGGGGCTGCTGCAACAGCAGCCGCAACACTGAGAACCGACATATACACCAACGCCATGCACATAACCTTCGTTAAGCGAGCACCCAGCCTGCATGTGCAACTCGCCGCTGGCAATAGAAGTGCACCCCGACCTCAGTGATAGCCCGCGCCGTGCGCCTGATGCTACTCGGTCGCCTCTAGCACCATATCCGTCAGCCCCAGCCGCTCGAACAGCGCCGCATCGGCGTTCGCGCCGGCATTGCCCGTCGTCAGCAGCTTGTCGCCGGTGAACATGCTGTTGGCACCGGCCAGGAAACACAGCGCCTGCGTGGAGGCCGACATGCTCTCCCGTCCGGCCGACAGCCGCACCATCGATCCCGGCATCAGGATGCGCGCCACCGCCACCGTCCGCACGAACTCGATCTCGTCGATCTCGCCCATCGGCGTGCCGCGCAGCATATCGCCCAGCGGCGTCCCCGCCACCGGAACCAGCTGGTTGATCGGCACCGATTCCGGGTGCGCCGGCAAGGTCGCCAGCGCGTGCAGGAAGCCGATCCGGTCCTCCCGCGCCTCGCCCATGCCCACGATCCCACCGCAGCACACCGAGATCCCCGCCTCGCGCACATGCTCCAGCGTATCCAGCCGGTCACCATAGGTGCGCGTGGTCACCACCTGCCCATAATATTCCGGCGAGCTGTCGAGATTGTGGTTGTAGTAATCCAGCCCGGCATCGGCAAAACGCCCGGCCTGATCCGGCGTCAGCATCCCCAGCGTCATGCAGGTTTCCAGCCCCAGCGCCTTCACCTCGCGCACCATCTCCAGCAGCGGCGCCATGTCCCGCTCCTTCGGCGAACGCCAGGCCGCTCCCATGCAGAAACGTGTCGAACCGCCGTCACGCGCGGCCTTCGCCGCTTCCACCACGTCCTCCAGTCCCGACAGCTTCGTCGCCTTCAGCCCCGTCTCGAACGCCGCCGACTGGCTGCAATAGCCGCAATTCTCGGCACATCCGCCGGTCTTGATCGACAGCAGGGTGGAACGCTGCACGGCGTTCGCATCGAAGCGCGCCCGGTGCACCTGCTGCGCCTGCCACAGCAGATCGTTAAAGGGCAGATCGAACAGCGCCGCGATTTCGGCCCGGCTCCAGTCGGTGCGGATTTGCGGCTGCTGCATGCGATCTCCTGTTTTCTTGTGCGCTGCACCACTGCCCGCGCGATTCCCGCGCGGTCAAGAGCAACCACTGACAGGATCAGGCGATTTTCGGCCCCAGCTCCGCCACAAGCTGCCGATACAGATCGCGCTTGAAGGGCACGATCAACTCGGCCAGCTGCGCCAGATCAGCCCATTGCCACGCCTTGAATTCCGCATGGCCGGCCGCGGCGTGGGCCATCAGGTCCACGTCCGCGTCCGTTCCCAGAAAACGCAGCGCATACCAGCGCTGCCGCTGGCCGCGATACCGCCCCTTCCAGATTGTCCCCACCAGTTCGGGCGGCAGGTCATAGGTCAGCCAGTCGTCGGTGCCGGCAATCAGCTCGACAAGATGAGGCTTAACCCCCGTCTCCTCCTCCATCTCGCGCAGCGCCGCCTGATAGGGGTCTTCACCTGGATCGATGCCGCCCTGCGGCATCTGCCAGGCTTCCACCACCGAATCGAAGCGCTGGCCGACAAAGACGCGGCCGGCGCCGTTCACCAGCATCACGCCAACGCCCGCCCGATAGGGGAGATCCTTCACGCTATTCTTCCTTCCGCGTCGTTCACGCGAGCAGCGCCTTCAGATCAGCCACTTGCCCCTCAAGATCGGCCTGCGCCGAAGGCAGCGCCCCGCGCAGCTGCGCCGAGCCGTGGATCTGCCCGGCCGCCTCGCGGAAGATCACCCGGTTACCGCCGGCAATCAGCTTCCCCGCATAGGCCCGGCCCTGGTCGCGCAGCGGGTCCAGCCCGCAGGTGAACACCAGGGCCGGTGGCAGGTCCGCCCAATCGTCGGACAGTGCCGGCGACGCCAGCGGGCTGGTCACTTCGGCAGCATAATGCCCGCCAAACCAGGCCATTCCAGCTGCCGTCAGCAGATAGCCTTCCGCAAATTCCTCCATCGAACCGGTGGCGTTTGTCATGTCGACACCCGGATAGATCAGCCACTGCGCCAGCACCTTCAGCTCCTTGCGCAGCGCGCGCGCCGCAATGGCGGAAAGATTGCCGCCCGCCGAATCGCCACAGAACAGCAGCGGCCCCGCTTTGAACCCCAGCGCCGATGGCGAACCCGCCACCCAGCGCGCCGCCGCCAGCGCATCGTCCACGGCCGCCGGCCACACCGCCTCCGGCGCCAGCCGATAATCGACGGCAATGGCGTTCCAGCCGGTCAGTTTCGCAATTTCGCCGACCAGGCTGTTGTGCGAATCGAGATCGCCGATCACCCAGCCGCCGCCGTGATAGAAAACCACCGTCGGTCCATCGGCGGCGGCATTGGCCGGCCTGTAAGTCCGCGCCCGGATGGCGCCCGCGGGCCCGGGAATCTCGATGTCAGCCGTCGCCACACCTTCCGGCAGCGGACGCTCGGCAATCTGTCCCATCTGCACATACATGGCACGCGCCGTCGCCGGGTCCACCTCGTGCATCTGCGGCCCCGGAACCGAGGCCATCATCGTCAGCAGCTGCTGCACATCCTCCCGCACAAACACCATCTTCCACTCTCCCCAAATCCGGCCTGTTTAGCTCAGAAATTGCTCCATCACGATCCGGTCATCCAGCGCATAGTCCGGATCGAACAGCAGCTCGAGCCGGCGCGACAGGTCATAGCTCACCTTTACGTGCCGCACGTCTCGCACTTCTACCTGGTCGGCAACCGCGCTCACCGGGCGCCGTTCGCTTTCCAATATGCGAAACTCGACAACGGACTTGTTGGAAACCAGCGCCCCCCGCCAGCGCCGCGGCCGGAAAGGGCTCAGCGCCGTCAGCGCCAGCAGATCGCAGTCCAGCGGCAGGATTGGGCCCCCGGCGGAAAGATTATAGGCCGTGGACCCGGCGGGCGAGGCCACCATCACCCCGTCGCAAGCCAGCTCGTCCAGCCGCACCTTGCCGTCGATCATGATCTCGATCTTGGCCGCCTGCCGCGTTTCGCGCAGCAGCGACACCTCGTTGATCGCCGGCGACACCACGCGCCGCCCGTCCGCCGTCGTCGCCTCCATCACCAGCGGCGACAGGAAGAAGCTCTTCGCCGCCGCCACGCGCGCGACCAGATTTTCCACGCCATAATCGTTCATCAGGAAGCCGACCGTCCCACGGTTCATCCCGAACACCGGCTTCGGTGACACCGAATCCAGGATCCGGTGCAGCACCGACAACATGAAGCCGTCGCCGCCCAGCGCGATCAGCCGATCCGTCTCGGGCCATTCGGCAAACGGGTGCGCCGCGCGCAGCTCCGCCTCGGCAAGCTCCGCCTGCGGCGTCTTCGACACGAGCAGCCCCAGCTTCAACGCCCCGTTCCCCTGCGTCATCAAAGCCCTCAGCCGCCCGTCATCGACATATGGCGGCCAACCGCAGGTTCCGCAGCGCGGCGCTCGATCACGAAGTCATGCCCCTTCGGCTTCAGCAGCATAGCCCGGTCCAGCGCTGCATCCAGCGCATCCGGCCCGCCCGAGCGCAGCAGATCGCGCAGCTCCACCCGATCCTCCTGCCCCAGGCACATGAACAGCGTGCCTGTCGCCGTCACCCGCACACGGTTGCAGCTCTCGCAGAAGTTATGCGTCAGCGGCGTGATGAAGCCCAGCTTCTGGCCCGTCTCAGCCACCCGAACATAGCGCGCAGGGCCGCCCGTCCGCTCGGTCAGCGGCACCAGCGTCAACCGCCGCTCCAGCTCCCGCCGAACCTCGCTCAGCGGCAGATAGCGATCGGTACGATCCTCCTCGATCAGCCCCAGGGGCATCGTCTCGATGAAGGTGAGGTCAAAGCCGCGCTCGCCGCACCAGCTCGCCATCGAGGATATCTCGTCCTCGTTCAGCCCCTTCAGCGCCACCATGTTGATCTTCACGCCAAGCCCCGCCGCCTTCGCAGCCGCAATCCCCTCCAGCACCGGCCCGATCTCGCCGCGCCGCGTGATCGCGCGGAAGCGTCCGGCATCCAGCGTATCCAGGCTCACATTCACCCGCCGCACGCCGGCTGCGAACAGGGGCTCGGCAAAACGCGCCAGCTGGCTGCCGTTGGTCGTCAGCGTCAGTTCGTCCAGTCCGGAGCCGATATGCCGGGAAAGCCCTTGCACCAACTCCAGAAATCCCTTTCGCACCAGTGGCTCGCCGCCGGTAAGCCGGAGTCGCGAAACCCCGCGCGCCACGAATGCCGAGCCGATGGCGTCCAGTTCCTCCAGCGTCAGCACGTCGCGCTTCGGCAGGAACTCCATCTCGGTCGGCATACAATAGCTGCAGCGGAAATCGCAACGATCCGTCACCGAGAGCCGCACATAGGAAATGCGCCGCCCAAAGCCGTCGATGAGAGGACGCGGTGCCATCCCGCCTATCTAGGCACTGTCCGCGCGTTGCACAAAGGTTGAAATAGGAGAGGGCGCGCTTAGCCGCCCAGATAGCCCAGATGCTCCAGCAGGATCGCAAGGCCCAGCCCGATCAGCGCGATGCCGGCCACCAGCTCCGCCATCTTGCCGAAGCGCACGCCAACGGCCTTGCCGATCAGCATGCCGATGGTGGTGAGGACAAAGGTGGTAAAGCCGATCGAGGCGGCAATGATCAGGATATCGGCACCGATGAAGGCAAGGCCGACGCCCACGGCGGCGGCGTCGATACTGGTGCCGATGGCCGTTGCGATCAGCACCCACGGCCCCGTTTTCCGAGGCAGGTCCTCCTCCCCCTCCGCTTCCACGCGGCGGCTCTGGCGGATCATGTTGGTGCCCACCAGCGCCAGCAGCCCGAAGGCGATCCAATGATCCACCTGCTCCACATAGCCGGCAGCGGCAATGCCCAAGGACCAGCCGATCAGCGGTGTGATCGCCTCGATGATGCCGAACACCAGCCCGGCCTTGATGGCGGCGGGAGCCGTCGGCCGGTGCGAAGCACCGCGCCCGACAGCCGCGGCAAAGGCATCGGCCGACATGCTGAGCGAGAGGACCAAGATGGCAACAGGAGTCATGTAAACTTCCACCGGGCACACGACGCAGCGCGTTCGAAACCCGGCCGGTACGGGTTGCGAACACGCTGGTCTCGCAAGGCGGAAAATCAGTCCGCCGATCGCGCCACGCGCCCTGCACCGCAAGGCGACGAGTATGTTGACACGATCCCGGCATGAACGCGCCGGAAGCTACTCCCCAACGCCGGCGTCCCTAGAGGCAAAAGCGGGCGCGAACAAGCCGGCGCGCGGAACGCTTCAGATCTTTTCCGCCACGCGGATGGCGGCCCGGCATCCGGCGCGGATCACCGCCGACATCAGCGGATAGGCAACGGCCTGCTCGGCGCCATGCGCCACCGCCGTCTCGCGGTGCTCCACTTCCTCGGCCTGGAATTCGGCGATCATGCCCTCCAGCTCCGGGTCGCTGCCGTCCAGCAGGTCGCGCTGCGCCTGATAGTGGCGATCGATCTCGGTCTCGACGGCGGCGGTCACCGCCATGGCCGCTTTCGGCCCGACCAGCGCCGAGACTGCCCCCAGCGCAAAGCCTGCCGCATGCCACACCGGCATCAGCAGGGTAGGCCGCACGCCCCGCTCTGCGATCATGCGGTCGAACGCCTTCAGATGCCGGTCTTCCTGGCTGGCCATGCGGGCGATTTCGCCCGCCACCGGCCCGCGCGTGCCCATCACCGCCAGCTGCCCGGCATAGATGCGCGCGGCGCCATATTCCCCGGCATGGTCTACGCGGATCATCGAATTGCTGTCCGCACCGGGATCGCCAGCCAGCCTGGTCATGCCATCTTCCTCGAGAATATCAGCACCGCCTTGGCACAGATGGCCGCGCCCAGCGACACCAGCGCATTCCAGCCGGCCATGGAAATGCCCAGCAGGCTCCAGGGGATCTGGTCGCAGCGCACCAGCGGCGCATGCATCAGGCTGTCCAGCATGTCCGCCTGGCTCATGCCGGCGGCAACCGGCGCGGTGCAGGCAGTAATCCCTTCCCACCAGCCCTGCTCGACGCCCGCGTGGAACAGGCCAAGGCCTGCCGCCCCCAGCATCGCCACGACGGCCAGCCAGGCCAGCGCGCGATTTCCCGTCAGATAGGCAGCGCCCGCCACCGCCAGCACGGCGAGATGCGCGTAGCGCTGCCAGTAGCACATCTCGCACGGCGCCAGTCCGCCGATGAACTGGAAGCCAAGCGCGCCAAGCAGTAGCGCGCCCGAAGTCGCGAACAGCAGCAATGGCGCCTGCTTCTCGGCAATCATTTGGTTGTGGCAGCCACCTGCACGGCGGGCGGTGCCGACGGGCCAAGCCGCCCCACCAGCCGCACGGCATAGTCCAGCTGGAAGTCGGTGACGCCCTGCTTCTTCAGCTCCTCGGCGGTCATCTTGAAGCGCGGATCGGGCTTGCCGTCATCTTCCACCAGCTTCTCGTCCACCGCCTTTTCCGCGATCAGGTGATTGCGGAGATCGGCTTCGCGCAGCCGCGGACGGTCGTTGCGCGTGGTGTCCGTCAGCTGCGGCACCACGATATCCGGCTCGATCCCGGCTTCCTGCACCGAACGGCCGGCCGGGGTGTAGTAGCGCGCCGTCGTCAGCCGCAGCCCGCTATCCGGCCCCAGCGGGATCAGCGTCTGCACGCTGCCCTTGCCAAAGCTCCGCTGGCCGATCACGATCGCGCGCTTCTGGTCCTGCAGCGCGCCGGCAACGATTTCCGCCGCCGAGGCCGAACCTTCGTCCACCAGCACCACAATGGGCTTGCCGCCGCTCAAATCGTCGGAACGGGCATAGTAGCGCTCGATATCGCCCTTGGCCCGGCCGCGCTGGGAAACAATTTCGCCGCGCTCCAGGAAGGTGTCGGACACGTCGATCGCCTGATCCAGCAGCCCGCCGGGGTTGGAACGCAGATCGATGACGAAGCCCGAAAGATTCGGCCCGATCTTGCTCGTCAGCTCGGTGACGGCCTGCCGGGTGGCTTCGCCAGTCTGCCGGTTGAAGCTGGAAATGCGGATCACGCCGACATTGCCCTTGGCTTCCCACTTCACCGGGCGAACCTTGATCACTTCGCGCGTCAGATTGAAGGTCAGCGGCTTCGGCGCGCCCGGGCGCACCACGGTCAGCTTGATCGAGGTGCCCGGCTTGCCGCGCATCTTGTCCACCGCCTCGTTCAGCGTGCTGCCGAATATCAGCTGGTCGTCCAGATGGGTGATGAAGTCGCCGGACTTGATGCCGGCCCGCGCGGCAGGTGTATCGTCGGTGGGCGCCACCACGCGCACCGCGCCGTCCTCGGTCGAAACCGTCAGGCCCAGACCGCCATATTCGCCATCGGTCTGGCTGCGCATCGCCTCGCTGTCGCGCGCGTCGAGGTAACTGGAATGCGGGTCCAGGCTCGCCAGCATCCCATTGATGGCGCCCTCGATCAGCTTCTTGTCGTCGACCGGCTCCACATAGGATTCGCGCACCTTCAGGAACACGTCCATCAACGTGTCGAGCTCGCGCCAGGTCTCATTCTCGCGAGCGGCGCTCACCGCAGTCGGCACGGTAATCGCCAGCACAGCACCGGCAGACGCAGCAAGAAGAGTATGGGCAATAGGCTTCATCGACAGACCCTCAAGCACCCGCACACAGCGAGTCGTAGTCTTTAGCGCATAAGCTTAGCAGCTTGAACGCGACGTGAAAGCGGCAGGCCTCATCCTTCACGATGATAGGGGTGCCCCGTGATGATCGACCAGGCGCGATACAGCTGCTCGGCCAGCATCGCCCGCGCCAACATGTGCGGCCAGGTGGCCGGCCCAAACGCCAGCACCAGATCGGCCGCCGCCCGCGTTTCCGCCGTATGCCCGTCCGCAGGGCCCAGCAGGAAACGTACGTCGCGCACCCCCTCGTCGCGCCACTGGCCCAGCTTCGCCGCCAGCGCAGCGCTGGAAACCGCCGCGCCCCGCTCGTCCAGCGCAACGGTGCGGCTTCCCGCAGGCGCGGGCGGAATGGCACTGCCTTCCGATAATTCGGAAACCGTCGCGCCCCACGGAATGCGTTTCAGATAACGCGCCACCAGCTCAGCCTCAGGCCCGCGCCCGGCCTTGCCATAGGCGATGATCGAGAACTTCAGGGCCTCACGCCTCCGCGGCACCTCGGGCGCAGCCCGCAAGCGCGACCGCGCGCCCGCGCAAGTGCGCGGAACCGGCGCGGAGCGCCGCACCAAAACCGGGCGCAGCCCGCAAGCGCGACCGCGCGCCCGCGCAAGTGCGCGGAAGCGGCCGCAGGCCGCCCAAGAATCAAGGCTTCGCAGCCCGCAAGCGCGACCGCGCGCCCGCGCAAGTGCGCGGAACCGGCCGCAGGCCGACCAAAAATCAAGGCTTCGCAGCCAGCGCCCGCACCGGCGCCCCATCGGCGTCAAACGCCCACATCTTCTCCAGCCCGTAGAACTGCCGCACTTCCGGGCGGAACAGGTGCACGATCACATCATGCGCGTCGATCAGCACCCAGTCGGCAGAGGCAAGGCCCTCCACCCGCACATTGGTCTTCAGCTGCTGCTTCACGTCGCTTTCGATGCGCTGCGCCAGCGCCGCCACCTGCCGCGTCGAGCGGCCGGACGCGATCACCATATGGTCGGCAATCGCGCTCTTCCCCGCCAGCGGGATGGTGACGACTTCTTCCGCCTGCCCATCCTCCAGCGCTTTCAGGATAAGGGCGTGAAGTGCTTCGACATGCGCTTCGGCGCGGGATTGGTCGGTCAAGCGGCAGGTTCCTGTTTCTCGAGAATGTCGTCGGCCCAGTCGGGGTCAGACCGGCGGAGTGCGGTGGCAGAGGTGGTATCCAGCCCCAGGTTCACCTGTGCGATGGCGGGCAGATCCCAGCTCCTCCATCCGGCGGCGTTCCTGTGGCGGTATCGCCTCAGCCAGCCCATGGCCGGGGCAGACTGGCTGCGTCCATGATAGAGCGGCCGCGCCATCACCACAATCGGAACCTGCCGGGCGATTTCGCGCCACGCGGCCCAGCGATGGAACTGCAACAGGTTGTCCGATCCCATCAGCCACACGAAGCGAACCTGCGGAAACCGCCGTTTCAGCGCCTGAAGGGTGTCGATGGTCAGCTGCGTGCCGAGCTCGGCCTCAATGGCGGTGGGCCGGATGCGCGGATGCCGCGCAACCCGCTTCGCCGAAGCCAGCCGCGCCGCCAGCGGCGCCATCCCCGCCACCGGCTTCAGCGGGTTCTGCGGGGAAACCAGCCACCAGATCTCGTCCAGGCCCAGCCGCTCCAGCGCCGCCAGGCTCATCCGCCGGTGGCCGCCATGCGCCGGGTTGAACGAACCGCCCAGCAGCCCGACCGAAAACCCCTTTCTCAAACCGGGCCGAGGCCGGATGGCCTCCCTCTCAAGGTCTGACCTGTCCGGTTCCGATAACGACGGTCTTGTAGGTGGTCAGCCCTTCCAGCGCGACCGGCCCGCGCGCGTGCAGCCGGCCGGTCGCAATCCCGATCTCGGCGCCAAAGCCGAACTCGCCACCATCGGCAAACTGGGTCGAGGCGTTCCACAGCACGATCGCCGAATCGACGGCCGACAGGAATCGATCGGCAACGCCCGCATCCTCGGTGACGATGGCATCGGTGTGGGAGCTTCCGTGCGCGGCGATATGCGCTACTGCTTCCGCCACTCCATCCACGCTGGCAACCGCGCAGATGGCTTCCAGATACTCGGTATCCCAATCCTCGGGCCCGGCCGGCTTCAGCCGCGAATCCAGCCCCAGCAGATCGTCGGTCACCCGCAGCTCGCACCCTGCGTCCAGCAAGGCCGTCAGCAGGGCAGGGGTCCCGGCATAGGCCCGATCCACCAGCAACGTCTCCATCGCCCCGCACACACCGGTGCGCCGCATCTTGGCGTTCACGGCAATCGAAACCGCCTTCGCCGGATCGGCCGCCTTGTCCACATAGACGGCATTGTTCCCATCCAGATGCGCCAGCACCGGCACCCGTGCCTCGGCCTGCACCCGCGCCACCAACCCCTTGCCGCCGCGCGGAATCAGAATGTCGATGAGGCCAGCCGCGCCCAGCATTGCCCCGACCAGCTCGCGGTCGGCAGACGGCACCAGCTGGATCGCATCCGCCGGAAGACCCGCCTGTTCCAGCCCCGCCAGCATCGCCGCATGAATGGCCTTGCTGCTCGCCAGCGCCTCCGAGCCGCCGCGCAGGATGCAGGCATTCCCCGACATCAGGCACAGCGCGCCTGCATCCGCCGTCACATTGGGCCGGCTTTCATAGATGATGCCCACCACACCCAGCGGCACCCGCACCCGGCGGAACTGCAACCCGTTCGGCTGCGCCCATTCGCGGATCGTCTCGCCCACGGGGTCCGGCAGCGCCGCCACCACGTCCAGCCCGGCCGCCATCCCCTCGACTCGCGCCGGCGTCAGCAACAGCCGGTCGCGCATGGCTGGGGAAAGTTCGCTCGCGGCCTCCATGTCGGCGGCATTGGCCGCCAGAATCGCGCCTTCAGCGGCGCGAATCGCAGCTGCCATCGCCCGCACCGCTGCCGCTTTCTCCGCAGTCGTCGCCGTCGCCAGCCGCCGCGCAGTGCTACGCGCTCGCTCGCCCATATCGGCCATCAGCATCTTCGGAGTCGTCAAAGCGTTCACAGCATCACCAGTTGCCCCGTGATGCCTACAGCATCACCAATTGATCGCGATGGATTACCGCGCTGCGGGGTGCATAACCTAAAATTCCTGCGATGGCATCGCTGCGCTTGCCGGCAATCGCCCGCGCGTCCGCCGCATCATAGCTCACCAGCCCGCGCGCGATCGAACGACCGCCCTCGTCGACCACGTCGACGGCATCGCCACGCCGGAACTGCCCCTCGATGCCGATCAGCCCGGCCGCCAGCAGGCTCTTCCCCGCCTTCAGCGCCTTCGCGGCCCCGGCATCGATGGTGAGCTTCCCTTCCACCTGCATCCGCCCGGCGAGCCACGCCTTGCGCGCCTGCATCGGGTCGGGCGCGGTGAAGATGGTGCCGTGCCCGCTCCTGTCGAATGCCGCCAGCGGATGCTCGGGCTTCCCGGCGACAATCGCCACCGGTACCCCGGCCGCATGCGCAATCCGCGCTGCCTCCACCTTCGCCGCCATCCCGCCCGAGCCCATGCCGGAAGACGACGCCCGGCTCGCCATATGCGCGATCGCGGCAATGTCGGGCACGGTGTCGATGAACTCCGCCGAGGCGTCCTCCGAAGGGTTTGCCGTATAAAGCCCATCGATATCCGACAGCAGGATCAGCGCCTGTGCACCGGCCGCCTGCGCTGCCCGCGCCGCCAGCCGATCATTGTCGCCAAAGCGGATTTCCTCGGTCGCCACCGAATCATTCTCGTTCAGGATCGGCACCACGCCCAGCTGCAGCAGCCGGTCCAGCGTCGCAGAGGCATTCAGGAATCGCCGCCGGTCCTCGAAATCCCCCAGCGTCACCAGCATCTGCGCGGCAACTATGCCATGCTTCCCCAACAGCTCCGACCATAGCCCGGCCAGGATGATCTGCCCGGTAGCAGCGGCAGCCTGCGCATCCTCCAGGCTCGCCCGCCCGCCCTTGGCCAGCTTCAGCTTGCGCGACCCCAGCGCAATCGCGCCAGAGGAAACCAGGATGATCTGTTGCCCGGCTTTATAGCGTGCGGCCAGATCCGCAACGAGCGTTTCCAGCCATTCCCGCCGGACTTCGCCGTCAGCCGCAACCAGCAGCGACGAACCTACCTTCACCACCAGACGGCCTGCGGACGCAGGCGAAAAAGCTCCGGCGCGTTGCATCAGAGTGGCGACCAATCGCCGCCAGCCGACGCCTGTTCGGGGAAAACCTCCGCCAGTACCACGTCCAGCACCTTGTCCATCCCGGCCCCGGTCATCGCCGACGCCACCAGCGGCGGCACCCCGGTGCGCCGCTCGATGGCCTTGGACACCGCCGCGACCTTCTGCGGCGTCGCGGTATCGGATTTGGAGAGCACAACGATCTCCAGCTTGTCCTCAAGTCCGGCGCCATAGGCATCCAGTTCGCCGCGGACAATGTCATAGCCGTTGGTGGGCGCCTCGCCGCCGGCATCCACCAGATGCAGCAGCACCCGGCAGCGCTCGATATGGCCCAGGAATCGGTCACCGATTCCGGCGCCATCGGCCGCGCCGGCGATCAGCCCGGGGATGTCCGCCATCACGAACTCGCGGCCCTTGTGCGACACCACGCCAAGCTGCGGCTTCAGCGTGGTGAAGGCATAGGCCCCCACCTTGGCGCTGGCGTTGGTCACTGCATTCAGAAAGCTCGATTTGCCCGCATTCGGCAGCCCCACCAGCCCCACATCGGCCAGCAGCTTCAGCCGCAGCCACACGCTCATTTCCTGCCCGGGAAAACCCTTCTGGAACTGGCGCGGCGCGCGATTGGTAGAGGTCTTGTAGTGGGCATTGCCCTTGCCGCCGTCGCCGCCCTTCAGAAACAGCAGGCGGGTGCCCGGCGTGTCGAGGTCGGCGAGCAGGCTGCGCTCCTCGTCGTCGGCCAGGATCTGCGTGCCCACCGGCACCGGAATCACCAGCAGCTTGCCCTGCGCCCCGTGCCGGTCATTGCCCATGCCGCCATGCCCGCGCTCTGCCCGGAAGTGCTGGGTATAGCGGAAATCGATCAGCGTATTCAGCCCAGGCACCGCCTCGAAGACGATGTCGCCACCCTTGCCGCCATCGCCGCCGTTGGGGCCCCCATATTCGACGAATTTCTCCCGCCGAAAGCTCACGGCTCCGTCGCCGCCCCAGCCGGACTTCAGGTGAATTTTAGCCTGGTCGAGGAACATCATGGCAGAGGCAATCCAGTGGTGGATGGGAACGGTAGCACAGTCTGAACGGCAGCTAACAGCAAGGACATCGGCTGTTAAGCCGGAAGGGAGCAGCTAACTGGCCGTGCGCACCAATCGCGACGCGCACGAATGAAGGACAGTGACCATGCTGAAGCAAAGCCTTGTTGCCGCAGCCGTGACTTTCGCTCTCGTAGGAGGCGCCGCCGCACAGGCCGCCACCCCGGCTCCGAAGAAGGAAACGACCGCCGTGAAAACGACGTCGCACCACAAGGAAGCCGCGAAGGAAAAGTCGGCCGCGAAGCCGCAATAAGCCTGCGACCTCTACAAGAGAGGGCCGAAGCGCAAGCTCCGGCCCTCTTTTTTGTTTTCTGCTTCGCAGGTTCGCGCCACTTGGCGCGGCGGCCGGTCGGGCTTGCGGCCGCTTTGCGGCCGGGGTGCTGACCGGCCAGGTCCTGCTTATTCGGCGGCTTCGGCCATCCGCACCGAAACATACTTCCGGCCCTGCTTGCCGTCGTGGAATTCCACCCGGCCGTCGGCGGTCGCGAACAGGGTGTGGTCGCGGCCAAGGCCCACGTTGGTGCCGGGGTAGAAGCGCGTTCCGCGCTGGCGAACGATGATGTTGCCGGCGATGGCTTCCTGGCCACCAAACAGCTTCACACCAAGACGCTTGGACTGCGAATCACGGCCGTTACGCGACGAGCCGCCTGCCTTCTTATGTGCCATGCTGGGGCTCCTTTACGCGATCGAGAGAATCTTCAGCACCGTCTGGTGCTGGCGATGGCCGTTCTTGCGGCGATAGTTGTGGCGACGCTTCTTCTTGAAGATGATCACCTTGTCGCCACGGTTGTGGGCGACGATCTCCGCCATCACCTTCACCTTGGCCGCATCCTTCAGCTCACCGCCATCGGAAACCAGCAGCACTTCGCCCAGTTCGATCTTCGAACCGGCGTCGCCTTCCAGCTTCTCGACCACGATCTGGTCGTCGGCTGCGACCCGATATTGCTTGCCACCCGTGCGCACAACCGCGAACATCTCAGTAATCCTTATGGCGGGGAGTTCCCCAAGATAGGAAACGCGGCCAACCGACCCAATCGCATTGGGGGCGTGCCGCGGAAAGCGCGCCTCTTATGGCGAAGGGGCCAGTTTGTCAACGCAGCAACCGTAACGGCCACACCCTGATTTTCAGGATGCGCCCTCCACCCATATCAGCTCGACGCGGCGCGCCCGGCCTGCAGAAGCAGGATATCCTTGCTCCCGACGAAACAGCTGTCACAGATGGAGACAGCGCTTGCACTATCCGACCCGCTCTTTATGCGCCGGGGAGGAGAGGGGGCAACAACACAAGCAAGGACGATTCATGCTCAAAATCCTGCTCGCCGGAACGGCGCTCGCACTGGTGACTGTCCCCGCCGCTGCCCAGCAGCCTGCCCCCACCACAGCCGCCCAAACGCCGTCTGCCCAGCTGTCGCAGCTCTTCGCCGCCAGCGACGAAGCCATGCTGAAGCGCAATCCGATCTACGGCATCTTCCGCGGCGATCTGCGCTATGCCGACCAGTTCGGCGACTATATCACCGACGCCTATTTCGCCGCCGAGAAGGCCGCTGTCGAAGCCGACCTGAAGGCGCTCGCCGCCATCGACCGCTCGAAGCTGACTCCCGACGAGCAGATCAGCTATGACGTCTTCAAATGGCAGCGCACCACCGACCTCAAGGGATATGATCCCGCCATCCTGAAGGCGCAGGTTCTCCGCCCGATCGACCATTTCAACGGCCTGCACCAGTTCATCCCCGATATCTTCTCGGGCAAGTCCGCCGCTCCCTTCAACACGGTCAAGGACTATGAGGACAATCTGAAACGCCTTGACGGCTTCACGGTGGCCATGGACCGCTCGCTGGAGCGGATGAAGCAGGGTGTCGCCGCCGGGGTCACCCAGCCGAAGCTTGTCACCGAACGGGTGCTGAACCAGCTGAACGCGGCAGTGGAGGGCGGCGTCGAAAAATCGCCGCTGATGATGCCGGTCGCCAACTTCCCGAAGGACATGCCCGCCGCCGATCAGGCCCGGCTGAAGGCCGCCTATGCCGACATGGTCGGCAACAAGGTGCTGCCCAGCTACAAGCGCATGCGCGACTATGTGCAGACGACCTATCTCCCGGCCTCACGCGGCAACGAAAAGCCAGGCCTCCTCACCATGCCTGGCGGCTCCGAGCTCTATCAGCACCTGATCGCGACCCAGACCACCACCAGCATGACCGCGGACGAGATCCACAATCTGGGTCTTTCGGAAGTGAAGCGCATTCACGGCGAGATGGACAAGGTGATGCAGGAGGTAGGCTTCAAGGGCACCCGCGCCGAATTCTTCCAGTATCTGCGCACCGATCCCAAGTTCAAGGTCGCCAGCCGCGAAGCACTGACCCAGGGCTATTACGACATCGGCAAGCGGGTGGATAAGCTGCTGCCCAAGCTCTTCTCCACATTCCCGAAGACGCCACTGGAGATCCGCCCCTACCCCGAATTCCTCGAAAAGGATTCGGCTGGCGGCTCCTATCAGCCCGGCACGCCCGACGGAAAACGCCCCGGCATCTTCTACTTCAACGCCTATGATCTCCCCAGCCGCACCACGCCTGGGATGGAGACGCTCTATCTCCACGAAGGCTCGCCGGGGCACCATTTCCAGATCGCGCTGGCGCAAGAGAATGACAAGCTGCCCAGCTTCCAGCGCTTCGGCGGCAACACCGCCTTTGCCGAAGGCTGGGCCCTCTATGCCGAAAGCCTCGGCAAGGAGCTCGGCATGTTCACCGATCCGTACCAGTATTTCGGTCGCCTCGACGACGAGATGCTGCGCGCGATGCGGCTGGTCGTCGATACCGGCATCCACGCCAAGGGCTGGAGCCGCCAGCAGGCGATCGACTATATGCTTGCCAACTCGTCGCAGGGCGAAACCGACGTCGTCAACGAAGTCGATCGCTATGTGGCCATGCCGGCACAGGCGCTCGCCTACAAGGTCGGCAACCTGCGCATCCGGGCCGCTCGCAAGCGCGCCGAAAAGGCGCTGGGCGCCAACTTCGACGTCCGCAAGTTCCACGAACAGGTGCTGATGTCGGGCGCCCTGCCGCTGGAAGTGCTCGACGCCAAGATCGACCGCTGGATCGCAGCCGGCGGCAAGTGAAGAAAAGGGCGCGGCCGGGGCGGAAACCCCGGCCGCGCCCCTCTCGCATTCTGCTCAGGCCATGGCCGGCCGGCGACGACGGGCGGCAGCGCCCACCAGCCCGAAGCCGGCGATCAGCATCGCCCAGCTGGCAGGCTCGGGAACGCCCGCCGGCGTCTTCTCGAAGCCCAGCAGCGCCCCCGAATCCGAGGTGAAGCTGCCGTTGCCGGCCTGAATCGAAAGCCGGCTGGTGTTCAGCGAGTTCATCTCGATGAAACCGTCATACTGGCCCGGGTTCAGCAGCAGGTTGAAGGCGACATACACCTCGTAGCTCTTGTTGTTCTCCAGCAGCAGGTTGTCGCCCATCTGGAAGTTGAAGTCGGTGTAGAAATCCAGCCCCTCGTCGGTCCAGCTCTGGAAATGCCGGTCGTTATAGAGCGCCACCCCCTCCAGGCCGCTGCAAACAACGGTCCAGCAATCCCATGTCGCCCCGGTGCCGGCCTCGAACACCGCGAAATAGGCGTCGACGCCGATGAAGCGGCTGTCGTTCGGATATTCGGCGCCCATGTCCTGCTGGAAGCTGTAGATCATGCCGTCGAAATCGACCGTGAAACTGACCGCCTCCAGGCTGTTGCCGGAATAGCGGATGGTGTCGCCATAGATACCGGTGGCGATCAGATAATTGCTCTGCGGCCCGCTGGAGCTGACATAGGTCTTGATGGTGCCGTCGGCCAGGTCCACGCTCGCCTCCAGCGCGGTATAGCCGTCGTGGAACTGCACCGACTTGCTGGTTGCCCCGTTCCGCACCAGCCCGTCCATCATCTCGCCCTGGCCATATTGCGCCACCGGCCGCACGAAATAACCGGCCTCTGCCGCGCTCGCCGTCGATGCCAGAACCGCTGCCGCAACCAGCGCGGCGCCACGTCCATTCTTGCCCATGTTTCCGATACCCCTGTCAAACGCTTACCCGGCATGTGCCGGCCGGGGCCGCAGGCTGCGGCCCTCGACAGATAAAGCGGGAAACATCGGGAAACCGGCTCACCGCGTGCTGGAAAAAATCCCGTTCAGCGGACCGCACCCAGCGGCGACAGCTTGCGTGCCAACGCGCGCGTATCGGCGGGATCGTCCTTCTCCAGCGAAACCAGCAGCGCCCGCGCATTCTTCTGCACCTGCCGCTCGAAGCCGTCGTCCGGGCTCGCCTTCAGGCTGCGCTGCAGCAGCGCCCTGATCTTCGCCACATCAGGCGAAGACAGCGTCAGCAGGTTCGACGCATAGAAATAGGGCACGACCGGATCGCCGCCGGGAAGCGCCAGCGCCTTTTCATACAGTTTCAGCGCCTGCGCTTCCTTGGCGCCCAGCGCCGTCCCGGCCAGGAACTTCCCCAGCGTCGCCACCGATTCCCCGTGCCACCCGGCGAGGGCCGCATTTGCCAGCGGGCTGTTGGGATAGCGGGCGACAATCGCCTCGAAATTTCGCCGCGCCTGCTTGGCAAGCCCGGGGTTGGAATCCAGCTTGGCGCGATAACCGATCACCACTGCCTTCTGCAGCAGCGCGTCGAAGTTCCCCGGCGATTTCTCCAGCGCCTTGTCGAAATCGGCCTCCGCCGTCTGCAGCTGCACCCGCGCCACCGCCTTGTCGGTGGTGGCAAAGGCCGCCATCGTGCCGGTCGCCTTGCCGGCCAGGATATAGCCGTCGGCCGTATCCGCCAGCCGGCCCTGCGCCGCCGCCTCGCGATAGCTGCCCGTTGCAAACAGCGTCGCGGCCTTCTCGGGCGCCGCGGCATGCGCGGGGGAGGTCAGCAGCAGGAGTAGCGCGAGGCTGCGGATCACACAGTTTCTTGATTCAAGGCAGACCCAATCAGTTTGCGGCTGTTCTCGTTCCCGAATAGCGCAAAGAAGGTCCCCATTCGAGGGCCTTGCGACGATCCGAGCAGAATTTCGTAAAGCGCCTGAAACCAGCTCCTCAGCGGCTCGAATCCATGCCGCTTGCCGGTCTCATATACTTCGAACTGGATCGCTTCCGCGTCGGCATCCGGATTTGCCGCCAGCCACGCCTCCAGCTCCGACAGCGCGGCACGTTCGCGCGCGTCGGGGGCGCGCCGCTGCAGGGTCGGCGCCACATGATCGGCATGGAAGGCAATCGCCGCATCGATCAGCGCCTTCAGCCGCGGATCGCCCTCCGGATCGCAATCCGGCGCATAGCGCTTCAGATAGGCGCTCAGCATCTTCGCGTCGGTGGCGCCTGAAACCGCGACCAGATTGAGCAGCAGCGCAAAGCTGACGGGCGGCGCATAGGCCGGCGGCGGCCCGCCGTGCACATGGAAGCTGGGGTTCCCCAGCCGCTCCTTCACGGCCTGTCCCGGATAGGCGGCGACGAACTGGAAATACTCGTCCATCGCCTTGGGAACGACGCCCAGATACAGCTTCTTCGCCGCGCGCGGTTGCTGGAACATATAGAAGGCGAGGCTCTCCGGCGGCGCATAGCGCAGCCATTCCTCGATGGTCAGGCCATTGCCCTTGGTCTTGGAAATCTTCGCGCCGGCTTCGTCCAGGAACAGCTCATAGTTGAAGCCCTCCGGCGGCTTCGCCCCCAGCACGCGCGCAATCTTCGAGGAAAGCGCCACCGAATCGATCAGGTCCTTGCCCGACATTTCATAGTCGACACCCAGCGCCACCCAGCGCATCGCCCAGTCAACCTTCCACTGCAGTTTGCAATGCCCGCCAGTGACCGGAACCGTGACCGTCTCCCCACTGTCCGGGTCGGCAAAGGAAACCGTGCCCGCCGTCACATCGCGCGCGGTGATCGGCACCTGCAGCACCTTGCCTGTCGTCGGCGAAATCGGAAGGAAGGGCGAATAGGTCGCCTGCCGCTCGGCCCCCAGCGTTGGCAGCATGACGGCCATGATCTCGTCATACTTCGCCAGCACCCGCAGCAAGGTCGCATCGAAGCGGCCCGACTTGTAGCAATCGGTCGAACTCAGAAACTCATAGTCAAAGCCGAAGCTGTCCAGAAACGCGCGCAGCCGCGCATTGTTGTGCGCGCCAAAGCTCTCATGCGTGCCGAAGGGATCGGGCACTGCCGTCAAGGGCAGGTCCAGCGCCGCCTTCAACAGCTCCTGGTTGGGCAGGTGCGGCGGGACCTTCCGCATCCCGTCCATATCGTCGGAAAAGGCAATCAGGTGCGTCTTCACGCCCGGATACAAAAGCTCGAAGGCGCGTCGCACCATTGTCGTCCGCACAACTTCGCCGAATGTGCCGATATGCGGCAGCCCCGAAGGCCCGTATCCGGTCTCGAAGATCACGCCCGACGCCGGAAACGCATCTCCATAGCGCTTCCCCAATTTCCGCGCTTCCTCGAACGGCCAGGCCTTGCTTGCCTGCGCTTCGTCGCGCAGGGCTTGCAATTCAGGGGGCGAAAGGCTGTCGAGTCCGGTGAACATGCGTGCCCCTTTGCAATATCCGGCACTCGTCGCAACCCATGCGGGCCTCTGGCGCGCCGATTCCGAGGGGAATGCAGGCGCAGTTTCGCGCGCCGAGGCCGTCCGCCGTCTCACGGACACCCCGCATCTGCTGCTGAACGCGCCACAGGTCGCCGCCCGCCTCGGCCTTGCCGAAGTCTCCGGCCTCGATCTTCTCGAACTTTTCGCCTTCGTCCATCCGGCGCGTTTCCTCGTCCCCTCCGCCGGCGGCCTCGCCGCCTTCCTCGGCCTCGAAGCGCCCGCCAACCAGTCCGCCGAGCCCGCCTTCCTGCAGCAGGCGGCGGCCGCCCTGATCGATACAGCCTCCCGCCCGGAATGGCCCGCGCTCGCCGGCTCCCGCGAAAGCCTCGACCGCCTGAACCGCAAGGGCTGGCTCTGGAGCCGCCTCCTCGACGAGGAAATGGCCTCCGAAAATTCCGGCCCCCGCCGACAGGCCCCCAGCCTGTTCGAAGCGCTCCCCGAATGGGCCGATGTCCCGCCGCGCGCTGCCCCGCGAATCACTGTCCTGCAGCCCGCTCAGGTGACCGCGACGCTCACCCAGCTCGCCGGCAACCGCCGCGAGCCGCGCGACGGACAAAAGGCCTTCGCACAGGAAATCGCCCACGCCTTCCAGCCGCGCGACAGCCGCGACGGTCCCAATCTCGTCGTGGCAGAGGCCGGCACCGGCATCGGCAAGACGCTCGGCTATCTCGCCCCCGCCGCGCTCTATGCGCAGGAAACCGGCGGCAGCGTCTGGCTCTCCACCTATACGCGCGCGCTGCAACGTCAGCTGAAGGCCGAAACCGCCCGCAGCCTGCCGCATCTGGTGCAGGCCGGGAAAATCGTCGTTCGCAAGGGCCGCGAAAACTATCTCTGCCTGCTCAACCTGGAGGACGCGCTGCAGGGCGCCTTCGCCGGTCGGCCGGCAATCTTTGCCGATCTCGCCGCCCGCTGGGCGCGCTTCTCCGAAGACGGCGACATGGTCGGCGGAGACCTTCCCGGCTGGCTCGCCGGCCTGTTCCGCCGCAGCGGCGCACTGCCGGCCCTCACGGACCGGCGCGGCGAATGCATCCACGCCGCCTGCCCGCACTATCGCCGCTGCTTCATCGAAAAGAGCCAGCGGCAGGGCCAGCAGGCAAGCCTGGTCATCGCCAACCACGCCCTCGTCATGGCCAACGCCGTCCGCGCGCGGGCAGAAGGGCAGGGCCTGTCCCGCCTCGTCTTCGACGAAGGCCACCACCTGCACGCCGCGGCAGACGGCGCCTTCTCCATCGCGCTGACCGGCGGCGAGGCCATCGAACTCCGCCGCTGGCTGCTCGGCCCCGACCGCCCCGGTCGCCGCTCGGGACGCCGGCGCGGCCTCGCCGCCCGCCTGCTCGATGTCACCAGCTACGACGGCGAAGGCGGCACCGCGCTCGAGGAACTGCTGGACGCCGCCCGCCTGCTCCCCTCGGCCGACTGGCTCAGCCGTATCGCCGCCGGCGAACCCGAAGGCCCGATCGAGGCGCTGGCCGCCGCCATCCGCGCCCATGTCCTCACCAAGGCAACCGACGAAGAGCGCGGCTTCAGCCTGGAAACCGAAATCGCCGCCCTGCCGCCGGGCCTCCCAGAGGCGGTAGACACCGCCGCCGCGGCGCTTGCCCGCATGGCAAAGGCGGCGCTCACGCTGCGCCAACGCCTCCTCGCGCTTGCCGAGGAACGCCCCGAATGGCTCGACCAGCCCGGCATCGCCCGCCTCGGTGCTGCCGCCGAAGGCCTGCAACTCCGCCTCGACCTGCTCGGCGCCTGGCAGCGCCTGCTCGCCCGCGTCACCGCCGAGCCCGAGGAAGATTTCGTCGATTGGTTCGCCCTCGTCCGCACCGAAGGCCGGGAACTCGATTGCGGTATCCACCGCCACTGGCTCGATCCGCTGAAACCGCTCGCCGGCGCCGTCCTCGCCCCCGCGCACGGAGTCGCCGTCACCTCGGCCACCCTCGGCAACCCGCCCGAGGCGGCCGCCGGCTCCTCCTATCTCCACGTCGCCCCGCACATCTTCCGTGTGAAGAGCCCGTTCGACTACGCCCGGCAGGCGCGCATCTTCATCGCCACCGACGTCCAGCGGCAAGACAGCGCCAGCCTCGCCCACGCCTATCACGAGCTGATCGCGGCAGCAGGCGGCGGCACGCTGGGCCTCTTCACCGCCATCGCCCGCCTGCGCGCCGTCCATGCCCGCCTCGCAGACCGCATGGCCCGCGCCGGCCTGCCGCTCTTCGCCCAGCATGTCGACGCGGTGGACACCGGCACCCTCGTCGATCTATTCCGCGCCGATCCGCACGCCACCCTGTTCGGCACCGATGCCCTGCGCGACGGAGTCGATGTCCCCGGCGATTCGCTCCGCCTCATCGTCTTCGAAGGCGTTCCCTGGTCGCGCCCCACCATCCTCAACGCTGCCCGCCGCGCCGCGCTCGGCGGCTCCGCCTACGAGGATATTCAGGTAAAGCACCGGCTGGCGCAGGCCTTCGGCCGCCTCATCCGCTCGGCCGACGATCGCGGCGCCTTCGTGCTGCTGGGCGCCTCCGTCCCCTCCCGCCTGCTCGCGGCCTTCCCGCCGGAGGTGCCCGTCGCCCGCATCCCGCTGGCCACTGCCGCCGATAGAATCCGCGAGTTCCTGTCCGGGGATTGCGAAGCCGAAAACGCCCCCCTAGGAGTTGGTGGTCCTCACGGAGACCGGCCCGCCTGATGAAGAGCCTGCACCTGCTGCGTCACGCCAAGTCGAGCTGGGACGATCCCGTAGAGCGCGATTTCGACCGCCCGCTGAACGGCAGAGGCCACCGCGCCGCCCGCCGCATGGGCGAGTGGTTGCAGGCGGAAGGGCCGGTATTCGACCGCATCATCGCCTCGCCGGCGCTCCGCATCCGCCAGACCATAGAGGGTGTCGAGGCCGGCCTGGGCAGCCGCCTGCGCCCCGAATTCGACAAGCGCATCTACATGTCGTCCGCTGCCGGCCTCTATGATCTGATCCGCGAAACGCCGGACGAGGTGCAATCGCTTCTCCTCATCGGCCACAACCCCGGCGTCGAGGATCTCCTCCTGCTCGCAACCGAGGGCGACAGCAGCCCGCTCCGCGCCGAAGCGCACCAGAAGTACCCGACCGCCACCTTCGCCAGCATCGAGCTTCCGATCGAAAGCTGGGCCGACGCAGCGGAGGGCGGCGCGAAGTTGACCCGCTTCGTCCGCCCGCGCGATCTCGATCCCACCCTCGGCCCCGATGACTGAGACTGGCGACCGAGGCTTGCCCTCAGGCCATCCTCCCAGCTACCAGCGCCCGACATGTCCGCCGCCGACACCCTTCTGAAGCCCCTCATCGCTCTGGGCGCTTTCGTCATCGGCGCATTCGCGGCCATCGGCCGACTGGCGATTTTCGCCGCCCGCGCGCTGAAATCCGCCGCCACCCCGCCCTGGTATCCCGCCCGCCTGTTCGAGCAGATGGCGCTGATCGGCTGGTTCTCACTTCCCGTGGTCGGGCTCACCGCGCTGTTCACCGGCGCGGCGCTCGCCCAGCAGATCTATGTCGGCGGGCAGCGCTTCTCGGCGGAATCGACCGTGCCCGCCGTCACCGTCATCGCCATCGTCCGCGAACTCGGTCCGGTGCTTGCCGGCCTGATGGTCGCCGGTCGCGTCGCCTCCGCCATGGCCGCAGAGCTCGCCACCATGCGCGTCACCGAACAGCTCGATGCCATGGTGACGCTCCGCACAGACCCGTGGCGCTATCTCATTGCCCCTCGCCTCGTCGCTTCCACGCTGATGCTGCCGGTGCTGGTGCTGATCGCCAACATCATCGGCGTGCTCGGCGGCTATGGCCTCTCGGTTTTCCGCCTCGGTTTCAACGCCGCCAACTATCTCGCCACCACCCGGCGCTTCATCGAAGCCGACGACATCCTCTCCAGTCTGGTCAAGGCGGCGGTCTTCGGCTTCGTCATCGCGCTTGCCGGCTGCTACCACGGCTTCCGCTCGTCGGGCGGGGCAGCCGGGGTTGGCCGCGCCACCACCAACGCCGTGGTGCTCGCCTTCGTCCTGATTCTGCTCTTCAACCTCGCAATTACCGTGCTGGTTTTCGGAAATTGACCGAGCGTCTGAAGATAAGCGGCCTGAAAAAGGCCTTCGGCTCCAAGGTCGTCCTCGATGGCGTAGACCTGTCCGTCGCGCCGGGCGAAAGCCTCGTCATCATTGGCGGCTCCGGTACCGGCAAGTCCGTGCTGCTGAAGTGCATCCTGGGCCTCATCAAGCCCGACGCCGGCTCCATCCTGCTCGACGGCAAGGAGCTTGTCGGCCTGAAGGGCAGGGCGCTGGAAGAAGCGCGCGCCCGCTTCGGCATGCTGTTCCAGGGCGGCGCCCTGTTCGACAGCCTGCCGGTATGGCGCAACATCACCTTTGCGCTGACGCAGGGCAAGCTTGGCGGCGGTGCGCAGATGCGCAAGCTCGCCATCGAGAATCTCACCAAGGTGGGGCTGGAGGCACGCGTCGCCGATCTCCGCCCGTCGGAGCTTTCGGGCGGCATGCAAAAGCGTGTGGCGCTCGCCCGCGCCATCGCTGCAAAGCCCGAAATCATCTTCTTCGACGAACCGACCACCGGCCTCGATCCGATACGGGCCGACGTCATCAATGCCCTGATCCGCGAACAGGTGACGGCCCTCGGCGCCACGGCACTCACCATCACCCACGACATGGCCTCTGTCCGTCACATCGCAGACCGCGTCGCCATGCTGCATGGCGGCCGCATCATCTGGCAGGGTCCGGTCAGCGAGCTCGATTCCAGCGGCAACGACTATGTCGACCAGTTCGTCCACGGCCGCCGCGAAGGTCCGATGCGAGTCGCGACCACCGCCTGAAATCGCCGGATCGGTTCGTCGAAAAGCGTTAACGGGCTGCCCTATCCGCAACTCCGCGAAGCGCTGCCGTAAATCCTGCATGCAGCAAAGTGGTTCAATTACCGGCGCTTTCCATCGCGTGCCGGGATGCCGCCGGAAAAGTGACTGCGGGTTTACAATCCTTGACTTGGATTTTCCGCCCCACTGTCATCTGAGTGTTGCGATGGCCGGGCAAGGAGGAATTGCACTGCCATCGGGAAGGGTTCGGGAATGGTCGACGTGATGTCCAACAGACAAATTCTCCTGATCGCGATAGCGCTCGGGTTCATTGGCGGCTTTTCGTTCGTCGCTGCCGCCAACACCAGCGGCTACGACTTCACCGCACAGGATTACCCCCGCTAGCCGCGACTTCAGGAAAGCAGGGCGGCAGCGCTGCCTTCCTCTTCCGCTGCCTGCAGCGCCCACAGCTCGGCATATGCGCCGCCCGCCGCCAGCAGCTGCTGGTGGGTTCCGCGCTCCACGATTTCGCCCGCCCGCATCACCAGGATCTGATCGGCATCCACCACGGTCGAAAGCCGGTGCGCGATAACCAGCGTCGTGCGGCCTTCCTCGGCGACTTCCAGCGCTTCCTGAATGTCGGCCTCGGTGGCACTGTCCAGCGCGCTGGTGGCTTCGTCCAGGATCAGGATGGGCGGGTTCTTCAGCAGCGTGCGCGCAATCGCCACCCGCTGCTTTTCCCCGCCAGACAGCTTCAAACCCCGCTCGCCAACGCGCGTGTCATAGCCGTCCGGCAGGCTTTCGATCAGCCGCCCCAGCTGCGCCGCGGCAGCCGCCGCCTCGATCTGGTCGCGGCTGGCATCGGCCAGCCCATAGCCGATGTTATAGCCCAGCGTGTCGTTGAACAGCACGGTATCCTGCGGCACCGTGCCGATGGCGCCGCGCAGGCTCGTTTGCGTCACCTCGCGGATATCCTGCCCGTCGATCAGGATCCGCCCCCCTGTCACGTCATAGAAGCGGAACAGCAGCCGGGCGATCGTGGATTTTCCCGCCCCTGAGCCGCCGACGATTCCAGTGCGCGAGCCGGCGGGCACCACGAAGCTCAGGCCCTTCAGGATCTCCCGCCCCGGATCATAGCCAAAACGCACATTCTCGAATCGCACCTCGCCGCCCGTCACCAGCAGCGGCATCGCACCCGGCGCATCCACCACCTCGGCAGGCGTGTCGATCAGGTCGAACATCGCCGCCATGTCCACCAACCCCTGCCGGATCGTGCGATAGACCATGCCCAGCAGGTCCAGCGGCCGGAACAGCTGCGCCAGCAACGTGTTCACCAGCACCACATCGCCGGTGGAAAAGCGCCCCTGCGACCAGCCCCAGACGCTATAGGCCATGGCCCCGCCCATCAGCAGGTTGGTCAGCAGCGACTGGCCGACATTCAGCAGCGCCAGCGAATTTTCGGATTTCACCGTCGCATCGGCATAGCGCCGCATCACCCGGCCATAATAATCCGTCTCGCGCGCCTCGGCGGTGAAATATTTCACCGTCTCATAGTTCAGCAGGCTGTCCACCGAACGCGCAACGCTCGCGGTGTCCAGCTCGTTCATTTCCTCGCGCAGCTTGTTGCGCCAGTCGGTGATCCGCCGGGTGAAGCTGATATAGGCAACCACCATCACCGCGGTCGCCACCACCAGCTCTACACCAAAGCGCGTCCAGAAAATCACGCCCACCGCCGCCAGCTCGATCACGGTCGGGGCGATGTTGAACAGCAGGAAATACAGCATCACCTCGATCGACTTGATCCCGCGCTCCACCACCTTTGCCAGCGCCCCGGTCGAGCGGTTCATGTGAAAGCGCAGAGACAGCCGGTGCAGGTGCGCAAACACATCCTCCGCCAGCCGGCGGGCGGCATCCTGCCCCACCTTCTCGAAGATGACGTTGCGCAGATTGTCGAACAGCACCGCCCCGAATCGCGCGCCCGCATAGGCCAGCACCAGCCCGATCGCGAGCATCGCCAGCGGCTCCTTGCCCGGCGCCATCCGGTCTATGGCGCCCGCATACAGGAAGCCCATGGAAAGCTGCACGGCCTTCGAAACCAGCACCAGCAACATCGCCAGCACGATGCGCAGTTTCAGCTCCGGCGCATCCGACGGCCACAGATAGGGAAGAAAGCGCCGCAACGTCCCGAAGTCGGCGCTCGATTTCGCGGAGTCTGGAATTGAGGGGGCTTCAGGCGGCATTCCCACTCAAGTGGCATTGCGAAGCCGCTCCCGCAATGCCACTTGGCAGAACATGGCAAGTGAACCCACCAGCAACCCGCCGCAGAGTCCACCGATGAAGGCGGTGATCGTGCCCGTCACCCCGCTGCAGCAGAACTGTACGCTGATCTGGTGCACGCAAACCATGCGCGGCGCCTTCACCGATCCCGGTGGGGATCTCGATCACCTGCTGAAGGTCGCCGAAGAGCAGGGCGTCACCATCGAGAAGCTGCTGATCACCCACGGCCATATCGACCATTGCGGCCTCTCCGGCGTGCTCGCCGAGCGGCTGGGCGTCCCCATCGAGGGCCCGCACCCGGACGACAAATTCTGGATAGACATGAACCCGACCGTCGGCGCCCAATATGGAGTCGTTGGCGCCACCGCCTTCACGCCAGACCGCTGGCTGTACGACGGCGATCAGGTGACGGTCGGCAACCTCACGCTCGATGTCTATCACTGCCCCGGCCACACCCCCGGCCATGTGATCTTCCACCACCCGGCCTCCAACCTTGCCATCGTCGGCGACGTGCTCTTCCAGGGCAGTGTCGGCCGCACCGATTTTCCCCAGGGCGATTTCCAGCAGCTGGTAAACTCCATCACCGGCCGCCTCTGGCCACTCGGCAACCAGACTGCCTTCGTCCCCGGGCATGGCCCGGTCAGCACCTTTGGCCGCGAACGGCAGACCAACCCGTTCGTCGGGGACGCCGTCCTTTAGGAGCGTGAACGATGGAAACGCCCGCGCTTGAGCTGTTCCTGCACGTGCGCGTGCTGATCGGAGTCATCCTCGGTCTTTCCGTCACCCGCCTGCTGAACGGCCTCGCCCGCTTCGCCGAACATCCCCGCCTGCGCATCGCCTGGTGGGTGCATGTCGGCTGGGTGCTGTGGGCGCTGCTCAGCTTGGTCGGCTTCTGGTGGTGGGAATTCCGCCTCATCCACCTCGCCGAATGGACGTTCGGCGTCTATCTCTTCTTCTTCGCGTATGCGTGCAGCTATTTCATGGTCTGCAGCCTGCTGTTTCCCGACAATTTGCAGGAATATCAGGATTTTCAGGACTATTTCCTGTCCCGCAGACGCTGGATCTTCGGCTTCATGGCGCTGTCCTGCGTCCTCGACGTCGGCGACACGCTGCTGAAGGGCCGCTCCTATTTTCAACATCTGGGCTCGCCCTATATCGCGCACTGCGTTGCATTTTTCGCCATCGCCGCCATCGGCGCCACCAGCCGTAACCCGCGTGTCCACGCCGCCCTCGTCGCAACCGCGCTGTTCCTGCAGGCCGGCTATTTCTTCCTGATGTACGACCGCATCAGCTGAGCCACCTTCCGGTTCCTGCAAAGCGGAACATGCTCAAAAAAATCCACCCGGCGCGCGTGGCGCACCGGGCGGATCTCCCCTCTCTCACAGGAGCTCGTTACTTGGCGGTGGCATTCTCCGCAGCCGTTTCCGGCGTTGCGGTCGGGTCCACCGTGGTGCCGACGTCAGAGGCGGTCTGGCCCGCATCCTTCACCTTCACCTCCACCTTGCGTTCATTGGCCATGGTCGCCTCATTGGCCACCACATCGGCCGGCTTGTCGAGATCGATCCGATCCGCCGCGATACCGGCCGCAGCCAGCGCAGCGGCCACCTTCTCGGCGCGGTTCTTGGAAAGCTCGGCGTTGAAGGCTGCATCCCCACGCGGATCGACATAGCCCGATACGCTCAGGCGCGATCCGGGATGCTCGTCCAGATAGGTCTTCAGCTTCGCCGACTCCGTCGACAGCTCGTTGGTGACGTCAGACTTCGCCGTCGCGAAGAAGACGATCAGCATCGGCTTGCCATTCTCTTCCTGCGCGATCAGGCCTTCGCCCTCGGGAATGGCCGGAGGTGCAACCACCGGCTCCACGACAGCGACTTCCTCTTCAACGACAACAGGCATCGCCGGGCAGATGATCTTCAGCATGCAGAGCAGCGCCAGCAGTGCCGCGCCGCCAAGGCCCAGCCACACCGGCAGCAGCGAACCGCCACTGGTCGCCGCCACGGCAGGCACCGCACCCAGCAGCCCCTGCGCATTCACAACAGGCCCGGCAACCTCGCGCGTTTCCTTGTAGGTCGCGGTCGAGCGCGTGCTCAGCACCGTGGCCGGCAGCCCGAAGAAGGCCGCAAGCGCAGTCATGTCGCCGTTCAGGATCTTCTTCGCCTCGGCGATGAAGGTCGCCAGCCGCGATTCCGAAATGCTGTCGCCAGAGGCCGAAACCTTCGCCGCCAGCGCTGCCGCATCGGCAGAGGCCAGCGATTCGACCGAACCCGCGTCAGCCGCCGAAAGCCGTTGCGCCGTTGCTTCACCGACACCGGCAAGCCCCGTCACCGGCAGCCGCCCGGCCGTCAGCTTCTGGCCCACCGTCAGGAATTCGGCGATCCAGCCATTCTCCAGCAGCTTCGCCTGGAACGGCCAGGTAAAGGGCTGGGCAATGGTAAAATTGCTGCCGCCAGCCGCCAGCATCTTGGAGATATCCGCCGGGCTCATCGCGGCGATCTGGCCAAAGCGATGCACGCCATTCTTGTGGAACAGTTCGGCGATCTGCGGACCGACCCCTTCGATAGCTTCCAGCTGGTCAGCCGAATGCGTCGTCTCGGTGCGGACCGTGGCAGTCTTGCCCTCGAAATCGGCAACCCCCAGCGATTGACTTGTCGTTGTACGCGAAGAACCCATCAACCACGCGATCAGCCCCCCGATCGCAATGCCGATGAAAATCCAGAACAGGATGATCCACCAGCCTACGTGAAATGCAGTGGCAAGCATTCTCTAATTCCCCTTACTTTCAAGCTGACGGGAAGCTAATCCGATTCCACAGGAATCCCAAACTGTTTATCCGCTGTTCAGAAGAGCAGGCCTTGCCTCGGATCGGTCTCGCGCGCGGGAGGCCGGAACAGGTCCGTGCGCAGCACCGGATGCGGCCTGTCCAGCCCAGTCCGCCGCTTCGCCGCGGCCAGCCGAATTCTCAGCAATCGCCCCCACTCCCCCTGCGGCCGCATCCGCTCGAACCAGTCCGAGCGATAGAGCTTGCCGCCGCGCATCGCCCGGATACCGTTCAACACCTTCTGCGCCCGGTCGGGATAGCAGGCCTCCAGCCAGCTCTCGAACAGCGGCGCCACCTCGTGCGGCAACCGGATCGGCTGGCAGAACGCGCCGCTCGCGCCGGCCTCGGCCGCCGCCTGCAGGATCGCCTCCAGCTCATGGTCGTTCAGCCCCGGAATGATCGGCGAAACCGAAACGAACGCGGGCACACCAGCCGCCGCAAGCCGGCGCATCGCTTCCAGCCGCCGGTGCGGCGCCGCCGCCCGAGGCTCCATGTTGCGCGCCAACTTCCGGTCCAGCGAGGTGATCGACAGCATCACCGCCGTCAGCCCCTTTGCCGCCAGCTCCGTCAGCAGCCCGATATCGCCCAACACCCGGTCGGACTTTGTCGTGATACTCACCGGATGCCCGGTCTCCAGGCACAGCTCCAGCACCGCCCGCGTGATGCCGAAATCCCGCTCGATCGGCTGATAGGGGTCGGTATTCGTCCCCATCGCCAGCACTTCCGGCCGATACCCCGCCTTGGCGAACTCCCGCTTCAGCAGCGCCGGACCAACGGGCTTGGCAAACAGCTTCGTCTCGAAATCCAGCCCCGGCGACAGGTCGTGATAGGCATGCGTCGGCCGCGCAAAGCAATAGATGCAGCCATGCTCGCAGCCCCGATAGGCATTGAAGCTGCGGTCGAAGGGAATGTCCGGACTATCGTTGCGGGTGATGGCGTGGCGCGGATGCTCGATCTGCACCGTCGTCTTCAAAGGCGGCAGCTCCTCCTCGCCCGCCGCCCAATCCAGCCAATCGCCATCAGCCTCCCGAGCCGGCAGCCCAAATCGGCCGGATAGCTGATTCGAAGGAGCGCCACGTCCGGACATGCACAGAACATAACAGGAACATTTGCCGTCCGGAAGCCGCTACAACCAGCCTCTGCGCTTGAAATACAGGTAGGGCAGCACTGCCGACATCACCATCAGCGCCAGCGCCATCGGATAGCCCTCTACCCATTCCAGCTCCGGCATATGCACGAAGTTCATCCCGTAGATCGACGCCACCAGCGTCGGTGGCAGGAAGATCACCGCCGCCACCGAGAAGATCTTCACAATGGCATTCTGCTCGATCGAAATCCGCCCCAGCGCCGCGTCCAGCAAAAAGCTGACATTCTGCGATAGATGGGCGCTGTTCTCCAGCAGGCTCATGATGTCGCGGTTCAGCGATTTCAGCGACTCGCGCACATGTTTGTCGGGCTTCACGCGGGTCTCGCCCGCTTCCTGCCCCAGCGACAGGAAGCTGTGCGCGCGCAGCAAGGTCACCAGGCTGTCGTGCACCTTGTTCAGCACAAACTGCGTGCTGCCGATCCGCCGCAATATGGTCTGCAGATCGGTGTTGGACATGCGCAGCGACTTCGGCCGATCCAGCCCGAAAACCAGGTTGGAAAGGCTGTCGATCTCCCCGCCCATCCGCTCCAGTATGTCGGCAGTGCGGTCCACTACATTGTCCAGCAATCGGGTCAGCAGATGCACGGCGTTCGCCCCCGGCGCCAGCCGCCCGCAGCTCTGGTCCAGGCTGCGAAACGCCCGCGGATCGGAATAGCGCACCGTCACCAGTTTGCCCGGCAGCAGGATCAGGCTGACGGGAACGGCTGCAGGCTCGCCGGAATCGACCCCCACCACCATCAGCACGTTCATCACATGCGCCGTACCTTCGCGATATACGCGGCTGGAGGCCTCGATTTCCGTCATGTCGGACTTGTCCGGCAGCTCCAGCCCCAGCGCCTCCTCCACCAGCCGCCGCTCGACCTCCAGCGGAAAGGCAAGATCGACCCAGACCGCGGCCTGTATCTCCTGCGCAGAGGGCAGCGTCAGAATCGGCGTGCCGCCTCCTGCCACTACTTCGGCGGTCAGCGGTTCAGTGGTCCGGTCGGGGGCGTGGAGGCGAAGCATGCCGCACGCATAGCCTACATCGGCGGCACGACAAGCCCAAGGCTCTGCATGACCACCGTCTGGATCAGCAGCACGGCCAGCCAGTGCAGGCTGTCGGCGGCTGCCATATGGCCCGGCATCCCGCGAAACCGCAGCGTCACCATCAGCACGGGCACGATGAAACCGATCCAGATGACGACCGCAGTCCCCAGCGCCACGATCCAGGGGTGGCCGTATTTCGGCCCCATGATCAGCGCGCCCGCCAGGATCGCCGCCAGCCAGAATTCCGCGATCGCCGCCAGCAGCACGAAATCCATGCCCGGCCGCTCACCGGGCCGGGACAGCAGGAAATGCCCAAGGCCGATCATCAGGCCGACCAGCGCTGCAATCGAGATGGGCAGCAGGTTGAGATTAATATATTCCAGAACACTGCTCCTCTTGGCGGGGGCTTTGGGTGTCCGGCCGAAAGGCCGTCAACCTGCCGTTTTCCAGTCCAGTCCTGAACAACCTTGCAGCACGTCTATTATTCCACAAGGCGTGGCATAAGTTCAACAAAATTACAAGGTTGAAACCTGTTGTCCAGCTGATGGACGAGAATCTCGTCCCAACCGTCGCGCACCGCGCCCGAACTGCCCGGCAGCGCAAAGATATAGGTGCCGCGGGCCACCCCGGCCGTGCAACGCGACTGGATGGTGGAGGTGCCGATCTTCGCGAAGGATATCCAGCGGAACAGCTCGCCGAATCCGGGAATGATCTTGTCGCACACGGCCTCCACCGCCTCGGGCGTCACATCGCGCCCGGTTACGCCGGTGCCGCCGGTGGAAATCACGCAGTCCACGTCGTCGCGCTCGATCCATTCGGCCAGCGTCTCGACGATCAGGTCGCTATCGTCGGTCACGATCCGCCGGTCGGCGATCTGGTGCCCGGCCGCCTCGATGCGTTGCTGCAGCGTGTCGCCGGATCGGTCGTCGGCAAGGGTTCGCGTATCGGAAACCGTCAGCACGGCGATGCGCACCGGTTTGAAGGCGCGCGTCTCGTCGATCGGCACTAACGCACCGCCGTGCGGGTGGCGGGGAAGCGCGGCCACTGGTTCTGCGCCACCGAAGTGATGCTGGATTGCTGCTCGGCGGCACGTCCGGGGGCGCCGGCCACCTCTTTCATCTGGTACATCCAATAGTTCCGCATCACCACTTCGACATAGTGGCGCGTCTCGCGGAAGGGAATGCTTTCCAGGAACAGCAGCACATCGCCATTGTCCTTCAGGCCGCCGGCGTTCCACTTCTGTACCGAACCGGGCCCGGCGTTATAGGCGGCGATCACCTTCGGCAGCAGGCCCTGCGTGTAGGGGCTGTCGCGGAGCATCTCCAGATAACTCTGGCCATATTCGACGTTGAAAGACGGGTCAGAAAGCAGGTCGTCGCGATGCTCCATGTCCATCGCCTTGGCCAGATCGCGCGCCGTGCCGGGCATGATCTGCATGGCCCCCTTGGCACCAACGCCGGAACGGGCGACGGTGATGAACTTCGATTCCTGCAGCGCGTGGGCAAACACCAGGCTCTTGTCCACACGCCAGCCGCGCACCGGCTTCCAGTCCGGCGTCGGCAGCCGCGCCGACATCGGCGGCATCATTCCCGGCGGCGGGTTCTGCGCCAGCCAATATTGCGTGGCAGGCAGGTTCAGCCGGGCGGAAAGGCGCAGGATCGGCTCATAGGTGTCGTTGGCGGTGGCCGCCGCCAGATGCCGAAGCTCCCGGTCGGCAAGGCCAAGCTGGCCGATTTCCACCAGCGCGGCAGCCCGCTGCGCACCTGGGTGCATCTTCAGTGTCGTCCAGTCGGCCTGGATGAAGTCCGGCTCCTTCCAGTCGAAATTCGGCGCCACGCCCAGCACCTGGGAGGCAAGCAGACCATAGAAGCCGTCGCGGTCGCGGGCGACGGCAGCCTTCAGCCGCTCGGGCGCCATCCACGGCCTTCCGCAGCGCACATGGCTGCGCGCCGCCCAGAAGGCACCTGCCGCGCGGAGGTCAGAGCCTGCTGTATAGACATTTGAAATCGCATCGAAATATTTCGACGCATCTTCGCAGTCATTCTGCCGGAACGAGGCGAGGCCAGCCACCCAATTGCCCATCGCCGCCCACTCGCCCTGTCCGTTCGCAGCCCGCACCGCCAGGCGCTTTGCCGTCACATCGTCGAGGTCCAGATAGGCATCCCAGGCCGCCCGTTCGGCCCATTCGCTGCGCACTTCCGCCGTCAGCGCATTGCCATAGCGATCCAGCAGATTTTCCACTTCCGAAGGTGCATTGGCCGAAATCGCCGCCTTGGCGGCCGTGGCGAATTCGGTATCGGCGGAGCTCGCGGTGCGGGCGCTGCGGGGCCCCAGCGGCGGCGTCAGGCGAACCGGCGTGAGTTGTTTCACATGCGCGAGCGGGGGCAGGGTGGTGGCCCCGGCCTTGCGCGCCAGCCCGGCGATTGCAGAGGCCTGCGGGCCGTCCGGATTGGATTCCAGCCAGGCGACCAGTCGCATCATTCCGGCGCCCGATCCTTGCGCGATCAGGATCTGCGCCTCGGCCGTGGGGTGCAGCACGCCGCGCGGCATGGCGGCCAGTTCGTCCGACGCTGCGGAGGCTTTTCCGGCGTCTATCAATTTGAAAATACGCGTATATTGTTCGCGTTGTGCAGTCGAAAGCTGGGCCGGAACCGATCGTTCGGCGGCCGAAAGAGGCCGTGTCGCGGTAACCTCGATGGTCTCCTGCGCATGGGCGGAGGAAGCGACCAGCGCCGCAGCAAGAAGGAAGGCGCGCATCAATTGAGCAATCGTTTACGGAAGGCCAGCAGGTCGGCCCAGGCGTTCACCTTTTCCTCGGGCCGGCGCAGCAGATAGGCCGGATTGAAAGTCGCCAGTGCAGGGGCATCGCCCACCTGCAGCCACTGGCCGCGAATCTTCGAGATGGCAATCGTTTCGCCGGCCAGCGCCTGCACCGGATTTTGCCCCAGCAGCAGCATCAGGCGCGGCGGCGCCAACCGCAGATGCGCCTGCAGCAAGGGCATCGCAGCAGCGATATCCTCAGGTGCCGGGGTTCCGGGCACCCGCCGCTCGGGGCAGAGCAGGGTGATATAGACCCGGGAACGATCCAGTCCGATGGCGGCCAGCATCCGGTCCAGCAGCAGCCCGGCCGGGCCGGTGAACGGGCGGCCGGTGCGCAGGTCCTCGGCAGAAGGCGCTTCGCCGACGATCCATAGGCCCGATTGCGGGTTTCCGTCAGCAAAGGGCGCACCCTTGCGGACCATCGCCCGCAGATCGTCCAGCGTCTGGGCCGTGGCATAGGCATCTGTACGGGCTGGGGCCGGCCTTCGCTCAATCGCCGCCGGCTGCGCTGCCGGGACAGCCGCTTCGGGCACAAACCAGCTTTCGGGGATATCCCCGACCAGCGTGTCCACCCCGGAGAGCTTCCACCAATCCAGCAATGCAGCAACAGCCGCCGGCGTTTCCACCTGCGAACCACTATGACCCTCTTGCATAGTCCGCGACAATTGGCAGGGTTCGTCTGGCGGTCAACCCCGGCATATGCCGGTCGTGGTCATTTCGGGTTGAAAACCCGTGACACTGCGATGAATAGAGGCCCACTGGCCTGACGAGAGGGAAGTGAACCCGGATGAGCGAACGTGAAGCAATGCCGTATGACCTGGTGATCGTGGGCGCCGGCCCCGCCGGGCTGTCGGCCGCCATCAGGGCGAAGCAGGTGGCAGCCGAAAAGGGGCTGGAGCTTTCGGTCTGCGTGCTGGAAAAGGGCTCGGAAGTGGGCGCCCATATCCTCTCGGGGGCCGTTGTCGATCCGAAGGCGCTGAACGAGTTGATCCCGGACTGGAAGGAACAGGGCTGCCCGATGGCCGAAACGCCGGTGACGGAAAACCATCACTGGCTGCTCAGCAAGACCGGCAAATTCGACATGCCGCACTGGGTGACGCCGAAGTTCCTGCACAATGAAGGCACCTATACAGGAAGCCTCGGCAATCTGTGCCGCTGGCTGGCCGGCCAGGCGGAAGCGCTGGGCGTGGAAATCTTCCCGGGTTTCGCGGCGGCCGAGATCCTCTATCACGAGGACGGTAGCGTGAAGGGCGTGGCGACGGGCGACATGGGCGTCCTCCGCGACGGCAGCCATGGCCCCAACTATCAGCCGGGGCTGGAGCTGCACGCGAAATACACCTTCTTTGCTGAAGGCGCGCGCGGCCACCTGACCAAGCAGCTGATCCACCGCTTCGATCTTCGCAAGGATTGCGAGCCGCAGATTTATGGCATTGGAATCAAGGAGTTGTGGGATATAGATCCAGCCAGGCACGTCCCCGGCCGGGTGATCCACAGCCAGGGCTGGCCGCTGACCGATGCCAATGGCGGCGGCTTCCTCTATCATCAGGCCAACAACCAGGTGGCGCTCGGCTTCGTGGTGTGGCTGGGCTATCGCAACCCGCACCTCAGCCCGTTCGACGAAATGCAGCGCTGGAAGACGCACCCGGCAGTGAAGGAAATCCTGACCGGCGGCCGCCGCGTTTCCTATGGCGCCCGCGCCATCAGCGACGGCGGCTGGCAATCGGTGCCGAAGCTGGTGGTTCCGGGGGCAGCCCTGGTCGGATGCGCGGCGGGCTTCCTGAACGTGCCGCGGATCAAGGGCAGCCACACTGCCATGAAGAGCGGGATGATGGCGGCGGAAGCGGCGGTCGACGCCATCGCCAGCCAACGCCACAGCGACGAGCTTTCCGCCTATCCGGCCGCCTATGAAGCGAGCTGGGTGGAAAAGGAGCTGTCGGTCGTCCGCAACGTCGAGCCGCTGATGGCGAAGTTCGGGCCGGTCATCGGCACGGCGCTGGGTGGCATCACCATGTGGCTGGAGAATTGGGGCCTGAAACTGCCCTTCACGCTGGGGCATACGCCGGACAACGAGAAGATCTGGCGCAAGGAAGCCTGCCATCCGATCGACTATCCGAAGCCCGATGGCGTGTTCAGCTTTGACAAGCTGACGAGCGTCTTCCTGTCGAATACCAACCACGAGGAAGATCAGCCCTGCCACCTGCAGCTGAAGGATCCGACGGTTCCGATCCGCATCAACCTGCCGCTGTATGACGAGCCGGCGCAGCGCTATTGCCCGGCGGGGGTCTATGAAGTGGTGGGCGAGGAGATCGGCGAACCCAGGTTCCAGATCAATCCGCAGAACTGCGTGCACTGCAAGACGTGCGACATCAAGGACCCGACGCAGAATATCAACTGGGTTGTGCCGGAGGGCGGCGGCGGGCCGAACTATCCCAACATGTAGGCGGCTGTGCGTTAGCGCAACGCGCTAACGCACAGCCTCGCCGAAATGTCGGCCGGCGGGGCGGCGGTTATCAGCCCGCCGAACCCGACCGGCGCAGACTTTGCTGCCGGCCGGTAAAGACAATTGTTCCACGTGGAACAATCCAATGTGGTTACAAACATTGTTCCACGTGGAACAATCCTACACGCAGGAATTTCAAAAACTTACGCGAAACGGCTGTAGGAAAATCACGTCGAAAGAGGCGCTTTCAAAGCCCATCTCAGCACCATGCTCATACCCCCGGCACCCGCCCGCACCACGGGCGTCGCCAGCCCCGGCCCCGAAAAGCCGTGCATCCGCCGCGCCCAATCCGGAAGCAGGTCGATACCGGCCTCCACCAGCAGCCGCTGCGCGGGTGCGGCAGCAGGGGAGGGTGGCGGCGCCGTCAGCATCAGGCGCGAAACCTCGCGGGTTCGATCATCCACCCGCAGCTCCGGGCGCATGGATCGAATATAGTCTATCGCCCCGGCCCGCGTTTCCGGCACCGGAGCGGCGCCGAGCAGCCGCGAAACCTCCGCCATCTCCGCCATGTAGCGATCCTGATCGCGGCGGCGCATCAGCGGATCGCGATAGCGCATCCAGGCGCCGAGAAAGGACAGCGCCTCGACCGCGCCGACAAAGGCCAGCAGGCCAGGATCGGCAGCGCGGTAGGCTGTGCCATCGGGCAGCAGGCCTTCCACCCGGTCGTGAATGCTGCGCACGCGGGCAATCGCTACTTCGGCGGCGTGCTTCTCGCCAAAGGTCGTGACAGCGATGAAGGCGGCTGTGCGGCGCAGGCGGCCGCCCATATCGTCGCGGAAATTGGAGAAATCCCAGACGCCGGCCAGTGCCTTTGGGTGCAGCATCTGCAGCAGCAGCGAGGAAATGCCGCCGATCATCATGGTGGTGACGTCGGCATGCACATCGAACGCGACGGAGCCCGGCGGCAACAGCCGGGCATCCTGTCGCGCCGGCGTCACTTTTCGCCCGGACGGGTCGGCAAAGCTCGCGCGGACTTGTGCCGCAATCCGGTCTCTCAGCGCCATTACGCCATGATGGGGGAAAACGGCGCCGCGGCCAAGGAGAGGGTCCGCCATGTTGGTCAACGAAGTCTCTGTTGAAGGGAAACCGGCTGCAAGAGAGCGCGAGTTATTGGGATTTCAGGCTGACTACAGACGTTTAGGCCAGATCGTGCTAGATTTTCAGCATCTGACAGCAGGGGAAATGCCATGCCGGAAGGGAAATCGCTGTTCGATCGCGTGGAGATCGAGCCGAAAGCGACGTCCGCAGTCGGAATATTGGTGGTGGGTGTCGTGCTGGGCTTGTTGCTGGCGGCGGCTGTCGCAGTCGCAAAGACGCGCTGACAGCGGCCGGCAGCAAAGCTGCCGAGTCCGCTGGGGAGAGATAAAAGGGAAGAAGTTGCGGGCGAAGCCCGCTCGTCGGACGGGTTCGGCGGGTTGAGACCCGCCGCCCCGCCGGCCGGGCCTGCAATCGAGTCTATGAGTTAGCGCTGCGCGCTAATCACAGCCGATTTCCGGCCTCATCCATCAGCACTTCGCGGCGGCCGACATGATCCGGCGAGGAGACAAGCCCCATTTCCTCCATCTGGTCGATCAGGCGGGCGGCGCTGTTGTAGCCGATGCGCAGCTGGCGCTGCAGGTAGCTGATGGTGGCCTTGCGGCTGGTGGCGACCACCTGGATTGCCTGCGAAAGGATGTCGCCGTCGCCGGCAACGGCCATCTTGCCTTCGCCGCGGGCAGCGCCGGGGCCGGCCAGCAGGTCGCCGCCTTCGGGTTCCTCGGTGACGGCGCCGATATAGTCGGGCGAGCCTTGCGCCTTCCAGTGCTTTGCCACTTCCTCGACTTCTTCATCGGAGACGAAGGGGCCGTGCACGCGGACGCACTGCTTGCCGCCGGGCATGTAGAGCATGTCGCCCTTGCCCAGCAGCTGCTCGGCGCCCATTTCGCCCAGGATCGTGCGGCTGTCGATCTTGCTGGTTACCTGGAAGCTGATGCGGGTGGGCAGGTTGGCCTTGATCACGCCGGTGATGACGTCGACCGAGGGGCGCTGCGTCGCCATGATGAGGTGGATGCCGGCGGCGCGGGCCTTTTGCGCGAGGCGCTGGATCAGGAATTCGACTTCCTTGCCGGCCGTCATCATCAGGTCGGCGAGCTCGTCCACCACGACCACGATCAGCGGCAGCGGCTCCAGCGGCAGCGAGACATCCTCGAACTCGGGCTTGCCTTCCTCGTCCCAGCCGGTCTGCACGCGCTTTACGAAAGGCTTGCCGGCCTTCTGCGCCTCGCGGACCTTTTCATTGTAGCCGCTCAAGGAGCGCACGTTGATGTGCGCCATGTTGCGATAGCGGTCTTCCATCTGCTCGACTGCCCATTTGAGGGCGCGGATGGCCTTGGTCGGCTCGGTGACGACCGGTGCCAGCAGGTGCGGGATATCGTCATAGACGCTGAGTTCCAGCATCTTGGGATCGATCATGATCATCCGGCACTGGTCCGGGCGGAGCCGGTAGAGCAGCGACAGGATCATGGCGTTGAGGCCGACGGATTTGCCCGAGCCGGTGGTGCCGGCAATCAGCAGGTGCGGCATGGGGGCGAGATCGGCAACGACGGGGGCGCCGGAAATGTCCTTGCCCAGGATCATCGGCAGGGTGGCGGCGGAATTCTGGAAATTGTCGGCGGCGAGCAGCTCGGAAAGCGACACCATTTCCCGCTTCATGTTGGGGAGCTCGATGCCGATGACGTTGCGGCCGGGGATGACGGCGACGCGGGCGGAAACCGCGCTCATCGAACGGGCGATATCGTCGGCGAGGCCGATGACGCGGCTGGCCTTGATGCCGGCGGCCGGCTCCAGTTCGTAGAGGGTAACGACGGGGCCCTGGGCCAAGCCGACGATGCGGCCCTTCACGCCATAATCGTCGAGCACGACTTCCAGCAGCCGGGCGTTCTGCTCCAGCGCGGCTTCATCGAGGCCGACCGAAGGTCCGCGCGGCGGCGGTTTCAGCAGGCTGAGCGGTGGCAGGTCGGCGCGGTCGCCCAGTTGCAGGCTCGTCTGGCGGCCGGGCTCCACCTTGGGCGGGCTGGGGCGCGGCGCCGGGCCGGCGATGCGGCGGGTGGGGGCCTCGGGCTCGATATCCTCTGGCGGGAGCGGGTTTTGTCGCGCCGGGCGCGCCTGCGGACGGGCGGCAGCGGGGCGATAGGGTTCGTCCTCCTCGGCCTCCTCCTCGTCGTAGCTGCGGCGGAAGCTGATGAGGCCCGAGACCGCCGCCAGCTCCTCCCGGTTGATGCCCAGCCCCCAGACAAACAGCCAGAGTGCGCCGAGGCCAGAGGCAAGCGCGAATCCGATGGCGGCAAGTGCGGGATCGAAGCCTTGCGGCCAGGGGAGGGTGGAGACGATGTGCGCGGCCGCAAGCCCGGCGACGCCGCCGGCGCCTGCATCCAGAGGGCCGATGGGCGCGGGCCAGGCAAGACCAAGCGCGGCGGAACCGATCAGCATTGCCGCCAGCGTGAGCAGGGCAGAACGGCGCGGATGGCGGATGGGGCGGGCGACGATCAGCCGGACGCCCCAGGCAAGAAAGATCGGGATCAGCAGGATAGCGGCGAGGCCGAAGCCCTGCAGGACCAGGTCGGCAAACCAGGCGCCGGGGCGGCCAAGCAGGTTGAGCGGCGCGGCGTCGGTGGCGCTGTTCATGGACGGGTCTGAGGGGTGATAGCTGAGGAGCGCGGCGGCGAGCGAGAGGCCGAGGGCGGCCAGCGCCATCCCGGCGAACACGCGCAGAAAGGCGCGGCCGAACGCGCGCAGGCGGTCAGCCAAAGCCGGGCCGCCGGCTTCCTTTCGCGAACGTCGCCACGGGGCGGCATCCATCAGCGATTGATAGGTCGTTGCCACGCTGCCTCCCGAAGGGCCGAATGGCCCGCACGTTGCAATCCTTGCCCGGTGGGACTCGCGGCGGTCAAGAGTCTGTTCCCTTTATGTCCCCGATTTTGGTGCGATGGGCGAGGCGGTGTGGCGCTGTGAGCACGAACGCGCGCATAAAAAAGGCCCGGAACCGCAGTCCCGGGCCTTGAAAGGAGAGGACCTATGAAAGTCCCGAAGCGAGCACAGGAGCCCGAAGGCACCCGCAAATGCCTCTTCAAGAGTTGTGCCAAGTGGTTGCCCAAGTGGTTGCCCAAGTGGTTGCGTAGTGGACATTGGAAGGCCATGTGACAAACAATGCTCAAAAATAGGGCATTTTTGTTTCGATGTTGCGCGCATGCACGAAATTTCGGCACATTCCGGGCTTGGGTGGAATATGCCACCGGTCTATCAGGGCTGCATGCAAGACAGGTTTGACGCGATAATCGTGGGGGGCGGGCTGGTGGGCCAGGCGCTTGCCCTGGCGCTGGTGGCGCATGGGCTGGATGTGGCGGTAATCGAGCGCAGCGATCCGGAAGCGCATCTGGCGCCAGAGTTCGATGGCCGGGCTTCGGCGATAGCCTCTTCCACCGCGCGGATGCTGCGGAAGCTGGGCCTTGCCGAGACATTCGATCGGGAAGGCTGCACGATCCGGGCGATCCGGGTGACCGAAGGCCTGTCTCCGCGCCACCTGCATTTCGACAGCGCCGAGGCCGAACCGGCGGAGCCGCTGGGCACGATGCTGGAAAACAGGATGCTGCGGGTGGCTTTGCTGGCGCGGGTGCGCGAGACGGTCGGAATAGAGCTGGTTGCGCCCGCCGACATCGCGGCGATCGGCCGGGGAGCCGACCGGGCAACTGTCACGCTGGCTAGCGGGCGGATGCTTGCGGCGCCGGTGATTCTCGGCTGCGACGGCCGGCACAGCGGGCTGCGCCGCGACGCGGGCATACGCACGGCAAACTGGCGCTATGACGCGACGGCGATCGTTTCGATGCTGGCGCATGAGAAGCCGCACGAACATGTGGCGTCGGAACTGTTCTTTCCCGACGGGCCTTTTGCGCAGCTGCCGATGAACGACCTGCCGGACGGGCGGCATCGCTCCGCCCTGGTGTGGACGGTGAGGAGCAGCGAAGCAGAGGGGATCAAGGCACTCTCCGCGCGGGCAATTGCGCGTGAGGCCGAGAAGCGGATGGGCGGCTTCCTGGGCCGGCTGGAGCTGCTGGCGCCGGCCTCCAGCTTTCCGCTGGGGCTGCACCATGCCGAGCGCTATTGGGCGAACCGGCTGATCCTGGTGGGCGATGCGGCGCATGCCATCCACCCGATTGCCGGGCAGGGCCTTAACATGGGGCTGCGCGACGTGGCGGCGCTGGCGGAAGTGCTGAGCAGCTCGGCGCGGATCGGCATGGATCTGGGCCATCCCGACGTGGCGCGGCGCTATGAGCGGTGGCGGCGGGGCGATAATTGGGCGACGGCGTTTGCGACCGACGGGCTGGTGCGTCTGTTCGGGCTGCCGGGGCGGTTGCCGCAAGAGGTGCGCAGCTTTGGGCTGGCGGCGGTGAACCGGATGCCGCGGCTGCGGCAGGCCTTCATGCGCGTGGCGCGCGGCGAGGGCGGCGATCTGCCGCCATTGCTGAGAGGCGAGCTCGGCTGAGTTATTGCAGGGTGCGGCCGTCGGAGGCGCCCAGAGCGAAGCTCATCAGCGTGGCCAGCGTATCGGCCCGCTCTGGAAGGCCCTGGGCCTCCAGCAGCGCCTGCCGCTCGGACGGGACGAACGGGCAGACGGCGGACAGCGTATTGACGAGGCTCTCGTCGTCGGCGGAACGAACAGCGTCCCAGTCCGCCGACAGGCCCTGCGCCTCGAGATAGGATTTCAGCACGTCCTCCAGATTGGCCCGGGCGGTGGCTGCCAGCGGTTCGGCCGGGCTCCAGTCGGCTGCGTGGGCCTCATACTCCACCTCTGCCTGCCGATAGGGGGTGGTGACCGACAGCTCCCTGCGGAGCTGAAAGCGGGCAAGGCCGGTCAGGGCGATCAGAAAACGGCCGTCGCCGGTTTCGGAATATTGCGTGATCCTGCCGATACAGCCGACTTCATACAGAGGCGGGCGAGGCTCGCCTTCGGCCCGGGGCTGGATCATCGCAATCATATGATCGTCGGCCATCGCATCGCGCACCATGGCCAGATAGCGCGGCTCGAATATGTTGAGCGGCATGACGGCGCGGGGCAGCAGGATGGAGCCACCAAGCGGGAACAGCCGGACCCTGTTCGGAAGGTCGGCGATGCTCGCTGGCGGCTGCAACGTCATGCCCGCTGCCTTTTGTGGCCGCTGCTCATGTGAAGAGGATCGAGGACAGTTTGCGGCGGATGCCGGCGGCCCAGGGGCTGGCGAGACCCTGCGCCTCGATGAATTTCAGCAGCTGGGCGCGGGCGGCGCCTTCGTTCCATTCGCGGTCGGCGGCAATGGAGGCGAGGAGCTGGTCGGCGGCCTCGTCGTGGCGGCCGGCGGCGAACAGGGCGCTTGCCAGCTCCAGCCGGGCTTCATGGTCTTGCGGGTTTGCAGCGATGCGCGATTCGAGTGCTGCCAGTTCGCCGGCAGGAGCCGCGGACTTCGCCAGATCCAGCGCGGCGCGGGCCTGCACGACCGCCTGATCCTTGAGATCGGCCGGCAGGGTTGCGAGCGCGGACTCGGCGCCCTCGACATGGCCCAGCCCCAGCAGGGCTCGGGCATAGCCGGCGATGATGCCGGGATGCTCGGGCGCTTCCCTGGCCAGTTCGGCAAAGGCTCCGACAGCCTGCTCGGCGTCCCCTTCTTCGAGGATTGCAGTCGCCGCCTCCAGCAGCGCCTCCAGCGACACTTCCTCTTCGGTGGGGGGCAGGCTGGTGAGCAGCTTGTCGATGAAGGCCTTCAGCTCGCGCTCGGACTTGACGCCGACGAAGCCGTCGACCGGCTGTCCGCCAAGGAAGGCATAGACAGTGGGGACGGACTGGATGCGGAATTGCTCGGCAATCATGCGCTGGCGGTCGATGTCGACGACGACCTGCGTGGTGCGGCCCTGGCCGTTTTCGGCGATCACCTTGTCGATGACGGGGGCCAGCTGCTTGCAGGGCCCGCACCAGTCTGCCGTGAAGCGGACGATGACGAGCCCGGTGAGCGAGGCCTCCAGAACGTCGCGGCGGAAGGCCTCGATGGAAGCGCGATCTTCGGCGGACATGCCGCCAAGTCCGCCGATGGGGGGAGTAACTGATGCCACGTTGCTGCTCCGGCCTTCTGTGGGTCTAGAAATGCTGGCGGTCATATGGGCGCGCAAGAAGAGTTATGGAAGGGGCTTGCGCGGGCTGCATTCGTCCGTTAAAGCCGCGCCCTCACCCCGGCAGGGTGCCTTGAAGCCTCTGCCTTTTGTGCCGGATGCGGGCGTAGCTCAGGGGTAGAGCGCAACCTTGCCAAGGTTGAAGTCGAGGGTTCGAATCCCTTCGCCCGCTCCAGTTTTCTCCAAGAAAATCAAAGATTTCGCCGACCGGCGACCCTTGAAATTCTGGAGACAACGCCTCACCGAGACCCCCATTGTCTCCATATTGTCTCCAATTTTGGTACAGGTTGGGGCGTCGTGGGGAAAGCCGGTCGTAGCTCGTGAATTTTGAGCCCCCTTTTTGCAGCTAAATTGTCGATCAATGTCGCCCGAACTTGCGCCTAACGTGTGGTGTGAAACGGCTCATCTCGCTGCTAGCAGTCGGGCGCCTTGGCCGAGGGGCAGCGTGCTGCGCCAGAACAGCGCAAGGTAAAGTCTTTTTCGGATCGCCGAGGTCGCACATATCGATATTGCCGGCCGCGTAGTGCCTGACCGTTCTTGAGAAACTGGCCGTCAACGGCGGATACCTGAAGAATATGTCACCGCCGAAATCTGACTGGCGCAATTGGCATAACTCGAACCGCCGCAGAACCACTCGCTCGCATTAGCCGCTGATCCCTGGGCTCGAAGCCTGTCCTCCTTCAATCAACCCGTGAAGGGTCCGCTACGCGTGCGCGTGCGGCCGCAGCTTTGCTGCGGTGATTGCGGCCAGCCCCCGGCCTGTGGGGCGACTGTCGAGCGGGGTGGTCCCGCTCCTAGGCAGGAGCCGCAAAATGCCACTGGCAACCGCACAATCGCTTGGCTGGAACCTCTCCCGGACGCTGATGACGGTCATCGTCCTCATCGAAACCAATCAGGGCTACTTCGTCATCCCCGCTGACGAATTTGACGGTGACCCCGAACAGGTGGTTCGCGAATATGACCCCTTCAGCCGCTAACCTCAGGCACATTTCGCCTTTTCGGCCTGTGCCCTGCCGTGCTATTCTTACACCGCAGATTGCGCTGAGGAGGTGGTGGCGAGCGCGTCCAGACAAGGGACGCTTATGACCATTTTTCTCATCCTCGGGGCCGTGGCTGGCCTTTATGTGCTCGCGCTGCTCTTCCGCCTCGCCAGCTACGCGCTGCCTGTCTATGTCGGGCTCACGTGTGCTTTCCTGCTGCTCCGCCATGATGTTGGTCATCTCGGAGCAATCCTGGGCGGACTGTCGGCAGGCATTGCTACGCTTCTGATTGGACAGGGCCTCATCGCCTTTGTCCGCTCTCCCATGCTCCGTGTCGGGATCGCGCTCCTCTTTGCCATACCCGCGGGCATCGCCGGCTTTCAGGCCGCGCACGCGCTTGGATCACTGGCAACGGACAACAGCATGCTGCTGGCGATCCTTGGATACATCGCTGCTATGGCGACATCCCTCTCGGCATGGCGAAGCGTGACGATGTCGGAGCGTGATACCCACGTCACCTCACAGTTTGCCGGTCCCGTGGCTGGGCAAGCCTCTACAGGCCAATCCATGTCGGCCGAGTAATGGCGTGAGGGGGCAATACCGGCGGTCCAGACGCTTCCTTTGCGGGGCCGATTTTGAACCGAGGGTTCGGGGCCTGCGTTCACCCGAGCCAGTGCATGCGATCAGCATCTGGCGTCCTTCCCGGCAGAACCGACCAGTACGGCCTCTTTCGATCCGCGCCCATGTCAGCCAGACGCTTCGCTTGGCAGGCTTGCCGCAACGGTGCTTGCCGAACTTTCTTCCCCCGGCGTTCCGCCGTTCCTCGCGAGACAAGAAAGCCCGGCCACACCGTCCTTCGCTAACGCTGCGGGCTGACGCTGCGGCGCCTGCCACTGGCTGACCCTTATCCGCGCATCGAGGCCGCACTGGCGCGGTCCCGTCCAACGGAAAGGAAATACCCATGGCAAAGATCGGCAACTTCAAGATGGTTTCGGGCGAACTCCGGGGCCAGATCGTCACTCTCGCCCTTCAGGCCAAATCAGTCAGGATCGTCGCGGAAGAAAACACCAGCGGCAATGCCCCGACCCACCGCGTCCTCATCGGCGAAGTCGAAATCGGCGCAGCCTGGAAAAAGCACACCCAGGACGACCGGCCTTACCTCTCGGTGAAGCTCGACGACCCCAGCTTTACTGCCGCAATCTTCGCACAGCTCTTCGAAGCCGAAGACGGCAGTCACGATCTGGTCTGGAACCGCCCGAGCCGCCGCAACGACCATTGAATCGACCAAGTCATCGCCCGGGTCACACCGGGCGATGACGAATCCCTAGTATATTGGGTGGCAGTATATTAGGGTTACGCCGACCCACGAAGCATGAGGCTTCGGGAGATTTTTGGGACGAATTTAAGGCGATTGCGACACGCCAGTGGGCTTTCGCAGGAGGAATTGGCGCATCGTGCCGGAATCAACCGAAACTATGTCGGCCTTCTCGAACGCGCAGCCAATTCGCCGACGCTCGACACGATTGAGCGACTCGCAGAAGAACTTGCCGTCGATCCCGTGCGATTTTTCGAAAAACCTGGCGGTCGTTGAACGCAAACCCACCGCCATTCACCGAATCTCAGCAGCAATTTTACAATTTCTGAACTACAACAGGCAGATCATTGCCTCTGGGAATGTTTTGCCCCGGCAATCTGGGCTCGGCATTATCCCGTGCTGGGGATAGCGCACTGCCCTATTGGGGATAAGTTCACCCTGCTTCTCTGCGCGCGTTGCAGGGGCGCAGTCACTAAACAGGTTTTGCTACAAGGAGAGACCCATGTCGGCTCCTGAGTTTGCCGATGAACCACCGCAGTCAGACCGATTGAGCGCTTATGATGAGCGCCACCTCGTCACGTATCTTCGCCTGCTGGATGCCGAAAAGGACGAGGCATCATGGGAAGAGGTGGTTTCGATCATCTTCGCCATTGATCCCGCCAGTGAGCCGGACCGCGCGCGAAGGGTCTATGATACCCATCTCGCCCGCGCCAGGTGGATGACGGAACAAGGCTACAAACACCTGATGGTCCCGCGAACCCAATAAAACTGGGCATTTAGCACCAATCTGGCGCAATCGATTGTGCCTTGCCGCGGGGGAGCCCGGAACTGACTCGAGCACTTCTCTCGTCACGGCTCCGACGTGATCGTTCGACTCCAAAAAAACCTCATAGGAGAGGTGCGATGGAGAAGCCGCCCGACTGGCGTTCGGAGAATTACGCCAAAGCGTATGAAAACTATGACCGCACGGATTTCGCGCAGGAATTCCTGCGCCGCAATCCTGAATACCGCGACCAATATGCTGAAGCCGTTGACGCTGCGCCACTCGCGCTGAGGCGTCTGGCTCGGCACTGGGGGTTGGTCTTTCGCTGCGGACCCTGACCTCCCGGCCCACCATCTCCCGATCATCTGGCACCCATCTACAGCGGCCAGCGTCATCCTTTTGCGCCCGGCTCCTTTCCCTTGCGACGGCTGCAGCCAAGCCGAAATTGTCGGCGGCATGGATATCGCGGCCGAGCACCGCGATGATGAAGGGCGGCATCTCGTCCTCTCGACGGCGAAGCGCCGCTACCGCCTGAATATTCGCGGCGAGACAACAGAGACCGAACCGCTCGCCTATGTTCTTCCGGGCGACGCATTTTGGGAAACACGGAAGGCCGCCGTTTCCGACTTTCATGAGCATTGCCATCTCGGACATGTGAAGAAGCTCCCGTTCTGCCTTGCGCCCGGTCCGTCAGAGCACTGGCGTCTGGTCCAATGGCTTCGGTTGCTCGATGCGCTGTCCGGCGGTGCAACCACGCGCGAATTGGCCATCGAACTTATCGCCCGCGATGCCGGGCGATATTCGGCCGCCGAATGGGACACGTCGAGCGAGCGTAAGCGGATTGCGCGCTGGCAGCGACAGGCGCTCGCTATGCGCGACGGCGGCTATATCGCCCTGTTGAGCGGCCACTGATCGGGACATTCGGCAGGGCTGCCCTATGTCCGTTCACCCAAGTCCCTGAAAATCTCAAATCTCGCCTCCTGCTCGCCGGGCCCACCCCTTGTGTCCGGCACTTCACAGGAGACGTTTCATGGATGGAGATTTCGTCCCGGTATTCCCGCGTTATGTCAGGACGCCAGATGCTGCCGTGCATTTGGGTCTGTCAGCCCGCACGCTTGAAAAGCATCGTTGCTATGGGACGGGGCCGGCCTTTCACAAACTCGGTCGGCGGATCGTCTATGCCATAGTCGATCTCGATGCCTGGGCGCAAAATGGTCGCCGCAATTCAACATCCGATCCCGGACAAGGCATTTGCCTGTCAGCACGACCGGTGCGCCGTTGATGCGTTCGGTGAGCCCCCAGCAACAGCTCGACCTGTTCTACTCGATGCCCGGTGACATTGCCGCGCGCGATGCTCAGGATCTGATGTCCTGGCCCTTCTTCAGCCTTGCCAAGTCGCGGCGTTCCGCACCGATCGACTTTGCGATGGGGGCCACATGGATCTCGGTCGAAGCCGTAGCCGAACACGGCATGGCGACCATCTGGGATGCCGACATTCTGATTTGGGCGGCGAGTCAGCTCGTTGAAGCGCGCGACGCAGGCCGCCCGACATCTCGGCACATCGCCGCCCGTCCGCACGAGATTCTGACCTTCATCGGGCGTGGGACTGGCAAGGACCATTATGAGCGGCTGCGCGCAGCGCTCGACCGCTTGCAATCGACGACCGTTGCCACGTCGATCCGCCAGCAACACCAGCGCCGCCGCCACCGCTTCTCCTGGATCAACGAATGGCGGGAGACACTCGACGACCGTGGCCGAGCCGTTGGCATCGAGCTCATCCTGCCCGACTGGTTCTATGCGGGTGTGCTCGATCGCGGCCTGATCCTGACAATCGACCGCGCCTACTTTGCGCTGACTGGCGGCGTCGAGCGCTGGCTCTACCGTATCGTGCGCAAGCATGGTGGACATCAGCGCGGTGGCTGGAGCTTCGACGTTCCGCACCTTCATCTCAAATCAGGTGCGCTTTCGCCTCTCAAGCAATTCGCATTCGAGCTGCGGACCATCGTCCGGCAGCAGTCTCTCCCGGGCTACCATTTGAGCCTTGAGCACAGCTTCGGCCGCGAGCGGCTGATCTTCAAACCCATCCCCGTCGACCCATTCGTTGCCGCTGCCCGGCGCGTCGGTTTCCCTGTGGAGAAGTTGGCATGACATTCGGCCTATTAAAAACCGTCGGACTCGGCCCATCGGAAACCCGATCCTCGGCCTATCGAAAACCGGGACCATGCGGAAACCCGCAGAATTCTGCGGCAAATCGGCGCTCCTCTAACGATGCTAATAGAAAAGAATCCTTCGGATTCTTGCTAACCCTTTTGCAGCCTGTGGATAATCGCGGTGCGACGAGCCTGCTCAACGTCCGTGTCAAGCTTGTCGGGTTCGCGGTGGCAGGAGCGCGGCCATGAGCGAGCCAACTGCGCAGCGGCACAGCTCCTCGCACGCCATCAGGTCAGCAACAGCCAGCGCCCTGACCGAAGTCGAAGTGACCTGGATCGAGAAGCGCTACGAACAATGGATCCGCTTCGGGCGCATCGCGGCTGACACGATCATCAACCGCCGCACGCGCGTCATCGCCTTCCGTCCCGGCGCGGTCTTCGCCTTCGTGCGCTGGTCCTCGAACGACTATGGCACCATCCATTCGTGCATCGACATCGTGACGGCCGTGGCACCGGGCGAGGCCTACACGACGTTGCCGTTTGTCCGTCCCGGCGCTGACATTCTGCTGCACATCGACGGCTGGCCCAAGGTCGCACAGGTGTTGCAGGCCATCGATGCGGTCGAAGCCGCCGGTGTTGATCCGTGCGACGCATCGCCCGATCACTGGCGCCACGTCGGCAACCGGCTGAATGCCGGAATGCCGTTCAGGGCTTACACAGCGGAGCGGCACGCGGCCTGGCTCCGGCGCAAGGCGCTCGAAGCATGAGCCGCCGCCGCTATGTTCGCGCCACGATACTGTGGGCAGGCTTGTTCAGCGCCGGGTTCGCAGCAGTCGCCATGCTATCGCCGCGACCGCGACTGATGTGGAACGCGAGCGCCAGTGCGCCCGTCGGCCTCTATCGCCTCGTGAGCGACACACGCCCAAGGCTCGGCGAACTGGTCGCCATTGTGCCGCCGACTGCGACCGCACGGATGATGGCCGAGCGCCACTATCTGCCCATCGGCGTGCCGCTCATGAAACATATCGCGGCCTTGCCCGGGCAATGGGCGTGCCGCGCCGGCGCTGTCGTCTCGGTGGACGGCAAGCGTGTCGCCATAGCCAAATCGCACGACAGAATGGGTCGGCCTTTGCCAAGCTGGCAGGGCTGTCACCGTGTTCGGACAGACGAATTGTTCCTGTTGAACCCGGCGCCCGACAGCCTTGATGGGCGCTATTTCGGCGCTCTGCCGGCAGCCGGTCTTATCGGCACGGCACACCCCATCCTTACCCGTGATGCACCTGACCAGTCCCTGCGCTGGCGAGGCTTTGGTGCATCCGCCGCTTCCCCAACCACCAACCAGGAGCACAGGCCATGATGATCGGCGTCTTTCATTCCGCGCAGGACAGTTTCACCGGGCAAATCCGGACCCTCACGCTCGATGCTGTCGTGACGCTCGTCCCGGCTCCATCGAACGACAGCGGCAATGCACCCGACTGGCGCGTGCTGCTCGGCGATGCCGAAACCGGCACTGAAATCGGTGCTGGCTGGAACCGCACAGGCGAGCGCGCCGGTGCCTTTGTCGCGGTGCAGATCGACGACCCAGCCTTTGCCCAACCCCTGCGCGCCAACCTGCTTCGCTCCATGTCCCGTGACGACGAGCATCACCTGCTCTGGTCGCGTCCGACCAATCGCGATCGGAAATAAGCCATGACCGTTGCTTTGCTTCGCCGTCGCCGGTGTTCCGTAATTTGGATTGCCGTTCGGCTGCGCATTCACCTTCTCCTTCCCGGCACTTGTTTCGCTCTCGGCTTGGCAGCGGCGACGTCTCCGGTTGCCGCGGTTGCGACGGTGCCTGACCAGTTTGCATCGCATCCTTATGCGCCGCATGTCGCAGAGGCATCGCAGCGCTTCGGCATTCCCGAGCTGTGGATATGGGCGGTGATGCGGGCGGAAAGTCGCGGCAATTCGCGCGCGGTTTCGCCTGCAGGGGCCATAGGGCTGATGCAGATCATGCCCGGCACTTGGTCGATGCTGAGCGCGCGGCATGGCCTTGGCTCTGACCCGTTCGATGTGCGTGCGAACATCCTTGGGGGTGCGGCCTATCTGCGCGCCATGTGGGACCGGTATCGCAATGTCAGCTTGATGCTGGCGGCCTACAATGCCGGACCAGGCCGTGCCGATGGTTATGCTGCCGGTCGTCGCAGTCTTCCGGCAGAAACCGTCAACTACGTCGCCCAGATCGCGCCAAGTCTTGGAATGGCCCGCATCGCTTCGCCTGCTGCCATGCCACCTGCCAATGCTCATCCCTGGCGTCAGGCTACATTGTTCACACCACGCGGCGATGGAGAAGCAAGCAGCAATGACGGTGCTGCCGATGTGCAGCCACAGCGTACCCAGCTTGCGTCGCCGTCGGCCTCTTTGCCGTCACCGACCCCCGCGCCGCACCCCCTGTTTGTGTCGCTTTCACCGCGAAATCCGTGATGGGATGCTCAAGCATACTTCAGGCAGCTCTGGCGTCGTGTCGGATGGACACGGCGGGGAAGCATATGTTTGAGCGAAAGGGCAATTTTGGAGGGCAAGATAAAAGGAGTGCCAGCACCTGGCTCTCATGTGATTGTTGTAGTGCGATAATTTCGTATGGCACCGGGCAAAGCCTGCCATACAATGTTTCCCAAACACCCGCAAAACTGCGGCGTAATCGTCTGGCACCTTCAAAATGAGCCGCGACGACAATGAATTTCGGGTGCGGCCGGGAAGAAGCAGGGACAGCGGTGCAGCCTCTGGAAGGCGAAGCCAGAAGCTGGCGGCTCAGGTCCAGCGTGCCGCCAACAAGGCGGGCCATGCGGGTTCACGGCGAGCGGGTCTGAAACGCGGCAGCGGTAGCGGCAAAGCCGCGCGCGGGCGTCGGACGGTTGCCGCGATGCGCCGCACACCTGGCCAACGCCGCGTTACTGTCATGGCGCGCATCGCTCGGCATAAAGGTGCACAGTACCGCGCCGCACCGCTGGCAAAGCACATCATCTATCTTGAGCGTGATGGCGTGTCCCGCGACGGGCGCGACGCCTCAATGTTCGATGCGCAGAACGACAGCGCTGATCGGGATGCCTTTGCAGGGCGTTGCGAAGATGACCGGCACCACTTTCGCTTCATCGTCTCGCCCGAAGATGCAGGGGACATGGAAGACCTGCGCAGCTTCACCCGCGAATTGATGGCTGACGCGGCCAAGGATCTGGGCACCGAACTGGACTGGGTCGCCGTTGACCATTGGAACACCGACAATCCGCACATCCATGTGCTGGTGCGCGGCGTTGCCAGTGACGGCACCGATCTTGTCATTGACCGGGGCTATATCAGCGAAGGTCTGCGGTTCCGGGCGGAAGAGCGGGTGACGCTCGAACTGGGGCCGCGCACCGAGCTGGACATCCGCACCGCGCTCGAACGCGAGGTCGATGCAGAGCGCTGGACCAGTCTTGACCGGCAGCTTGAACGCTTGGGTCAGGATACCGCAGGCCTTGTCGATCTGCGTCCAGGCGGCGACGCCGATCCCGAAATGCGCCGGCTGCTGCTGGGCCGCGCCGCCAAACTAGAACAGCTGGGACTGGCCGCGCGCGAAGGGCCTGCGGTGTGGGCTCTGGAGCCCGGTGCAGAAGCCACATTGCGCGACCTTTCGGTGCGCAACGACATCATCAAGACGATGCACAATGCCATAAGCCGCGACGGCGGGCGGTTTGATGTATCGGCATTGGCCCTGCATCAGGACGTTCCAAGCGAACCGGTCATCGGACGCCTGGTCGAACGTGGCCTCCACAACGAGCTAACGGGCAGCGCCTATGCCATCGTCGACGGCGTCGATGGTCGCACGCACCATCTGCGGTTCAAGGACATGGAGATGACCGGCGACGCCAAAGCCGGGTCGATCGTCGAACTGCGCTCATGGGAGGATGCCAAAGGGGATGACCGGCTGTCGCTCGCCACACGATCAGACATACCCCTCGAGGCACAGATCAAAGCACCTGGCGCGACGTGGCTTGATCGCCAGCTTGTGGCCCGCGATCCCGTCGCAACGGGCAATGGTTTCGGGCGCGAGGTGCGCGATGCCCTGGATGCCCGCGCCAGCCATCTCGAAACCCAGGGTCTTGCCCGCCGGCAGGGCCAGCGGGTCATCCTTGCTCAGGATCTCGTTGGGACGCTGAAGAATCAGGAACTGACGGCCGTCACTCAGGCCATCGCCGCGCGCACGGGACTTGAGCACAAACCATCGAGCGCAGGCGACTATGTCAGCGGCATCTACCGGGAGCGCGTGACGCTTTCGACGGGCCGCTTCGCGATGATCGACGAAGGGCTGGGCTTTCAGCTCGTGCCCTGGCGCCCGGCGCTCGATCAGCACCTCGGCCAGCACATCACCGGCACCATGTCGCCGGGCGGTACTGTCGACTGGGCCTTGGGCCGCGGACGCGGGATCAGCCTGTGACCCTCATTTACCCCCTCATCAGGAGTAACTTTCAATGAACGCCACCCGTATTCTCTGGGGTCAGGTCATCGCCGTCATCAGCGTCACCTTGCTTGGCATCTGGTGTGCCACCCAATGGACGGCCCACGCCCTTGCGTACCAACCCGAGCTCGGCCAGCCCTGGTTCTGGCTTGGACCTTGGCCAATCTACCCGCCCTACGCCTTCTTCTGGTGGTGGTTTGCGTTCGACGCCTATGCACCACAGATCTTCCAGACCGGCGCATTCATCGCGGTCTCGGGTGCCATGGCCGCCATAGTCATCGCGATCGCCATGTCAGTGTGGCGCGCGCGGGAGGAGAAGCAGTCAGAGACCTATGGGTCTGCGCGGTGGGCAACCGACAAGGAAATCAAGAAGGCGGGCCTCCTGAAGCAAGACGGCGTGGTGATCGGCTCGCACAAGAACCGGTATCTGCGGCACAATGGCCCCGAGCATATTCTCTGCTTTGCGCCGACCCGTTCCGGCAAGGGCGTTGGTCTCGTAATCCCCTCGCTGCTCGCCTGGCCGGGCAGCTGCATCGTCCACGATATCAAGGGCGAGAACTGGGATCTGACAGCGGGCTTTCGCGCCCGGCATGGCCGCGTCTTGCTGTTCGATCCGACCAACCCCGCATCCAACCCCTACAACCCGCTGCTCGAAGTCCGGAAGGGCGATTGGGAAGTGCGTGACGCCCAAAACATCGCCGACATCTTGATCGATCCAGAAGGGTCACTGGAAAAGCGCACGCATTGGGAGAAGACCAGTCATTCGCTGCTCGTCGGCACGATCCTGCACGTCCTTTATGCCGAGAAAGACAAGTCGCTGGCCGGGGTCGCTGGCTTCCTTTCCGATCCGCGCCGTTCGATAGAAACCACGCTGCACCGCATGAAGACGACCCCGCACCTGGGTAAAGACGGTGTTCACCCCGTCGTGGCTGCCGCAGCACAGGAACTGCTGAACAAGTCTGACAATGAGCGGTCTGGCGTCCTGTCGACGGCCATGTCGTTCCTCGGCCTCTACCGCGACCCTGTGATTGCGCAGGTGACCGGAGCCTCGGACTGGCGCATCACCGATCTTGTCGATTCAGCGGCACCTGTGTCGCTCTATCTGGTCATTCCTCCTTCCGATATCAGCCGGACCAAGCCGCTCGTCCGCCTGATGCTCAATCAGATCGGGCGCCGCTTGACCGAAGAGCTGAGAGCCAAAGGACGCCGACAGCGCGTCATGTTCATGCTCGACGAATTCCCGGCTCTGGGGAGGCTCGACTTCTTCGAAAGCGCCCTGGCCTTTGTTGCAGGCTACGGGATCAAGGCATTCCTGATCGCGCAGTCGCTCAACCAGATTGAAAAAGCCTACGGGTCAAACAACGCCATTCTCGACAATTGCCATGTCCGCGTCGCGTTCGCGGCCAATGATGACAATACCGCCAGCCGCGTTTCCAATGCGCTCGGCACCGCCACCCAGATGCGGGCAATGAAGAATTATGCCGGGCATCGCCTCTCGCCATGGCTCGGCCATATCATGGTCTCACGTACTGAGACCGCGAGGCCGTTGCTGACCCCCGGCGAAGTTCAGCAATTTTCTGAGCACGAGGAGATAGTGCTGGTGGCCAGCACTCCGCCGATCCGCGCGGAAAAGGCAAAATACTTTCTCGACCCACGGTTTCGCGCGCGTCTTCTACCCGCACCCACTCCCAAGCCGCTGCACCCAAAAAAACGGCCAAAGGACGACTGGTCTGCGCTCGCACCCATTGCGGCACCGCTGCCGACCAAACCAGCCAAGGCAGAAGAGAAATGCTCCGAACAGCCGCCAGTTGATCAGCCAAAGCCGGGTGTGCCGTCAGCTGCTGATCGGGCCAAATCAGAAAATGATACGGCGAACTCCGGGATCAGGCGAGAACCCGAACTGGGCGAACATGAGGATGTCGTTCCCGTCCCCAAGCCACCGGTCAATGAGTTCGATCTTGATCGCGATGTGCCCGAGGATGACGCAGCCAGGGTCAAACGGGAAGCTGATCGCACAATGAACCGCAATGCCCGCAATGCATCGCTCGACCCCGATGACGGCATCGACCTGTGAGGAAGAAGCCCCACAGCAAACAAACCTTCCGGCTCGATATCGAACTGGCCAAATTGCTGGAGGAACGCGCTCATGCCCGCGGCGTCTCGCGCACCGAAGTGGTGGAGGCGGCGTTGATGTCTCTGCTGCAGTCCGATCAGGATGAACGGATGGAAGCCGCTCTGGCGAGACGGCTCGATCGTCTGTCGCGGCAATTGGATCGGCTCGAATGGCATGTGGAATTGACGAACGAAGCGATCGGCCTGTTCGTGCGCTTCTGGCTCACCAGCAATCCGCCGCTGCCTGATGCCGCGATGAAGGCGGCGCAGGCGATGGGCAAGAAGAGGTGGCACGGATTTGTGGAATCACTCTCGCGGCGCATGGAGGCGGGACCAAAGCTGCGGGATGAAGTCGAACTTGGGAAGTCCGACGCATCAATCAGCTGACCAGGGAGATCGCCCTCAGCTTCATCAACACGCCAATCCCTGTCATGCAAACTCAAAGGCGCATTACCTGAAAACTGCCGGCTTGAGAATCGGAGCGCCGGGGCTCCGTGCATCATGACTGTTGCGTGCCCCCCCCGTCGATCTGCCTCTCAAGCCTCTCTTTGTTGGGAATCAGATCGGCGATGGAGAATTGATCCAGATGCCGGGCAAATGACTCCAAAGCGCCTGTCAATACATGCCGTAACCCGCAGACTGGGGTGACAACGCAAGTGTTGGTTGCCGGGTCGAAACATTCAACGAACGTCCCTGTATCTTCCATGGTCCGGACAATGACGCCCACATTCAATTCGGCAGGCGGGAGCGCCAGCTTGAGACCGCCGCTGCGGCCCCGCACGCTTTCGACAAAACCTTCGGCGGTGAGCCGCTGAGCCACCTTCATCAGGTGGTTCTTCGAAATCCCATAGGCGCTGGCAATGTCGGCGATGGAATGATGGCCGTCTTTCACCGCCAAAAACATCAGCGTGCGCAGGGCATAATCGGTTTGAAGCGAGAGTCTCATAAAAGATGCATATCATATATTGCATTTAACCGCCAACCGCCTAAACGATGCATATGAAATACCTCTTAATCGAGTCGAGACTGTGACGGGGTCAGAGCATGTCGCGCAAGTGCGCGCTCGCAAGATGGCTGACGCGCTGGCCTGCGGGATCGATGACGCATTCATTTCCCAGCTCGTAGAGCAATTTTACGGAGCTATTCGGGCTGATGACATGCTCGGCCCGATATTTGGTGCAAAGGTCAGCGACTGGCCGCATCATCTGGCGCGGATGAAGGATTTCTGGGCCTCGATCATGCTGGAATCGGGTCGTTTCAGTGGCAATCCCATGCGCAAGCACACGGCTATCGGTGGGCTTGATGCAGAGCATTTTGCGCGGTGGCAGTCTTTATGGGACGTGACACTCACCCGGATCGCACCGAACGAGGAAGTGGCAAACCGCTTTCGCGACGCGGCGCGGCGCATTGGCGAAAGCCTGCTGACCGGCATTCTGATTGATCGCGGCGGACTGACCGCGATTCGCGCAAAGGTGCTTGCCTGATGTCTGAACCCTATGCCTCATCCCCCATCTTCGACGAGCAGACTTTGCCCGATGCGCTGCGCAACGATCATCGCACCAAAACCGGGACGTGGGGCCTGCTGCGCGTCCTGGAAGGCGAAGTCCGGCTGATCTTCACCGAGCCGCTTACGGAACACCGTGTCACGCCGGATAGTCCCGCCATCATCCCACCACAGGCGACGCACTATGTTGTCCCCGTCGGGGCAATGCGCATGCAGGTTGAGTTCTGGCGCGAACGACCTGATCTGAGCAAAGGACCGGTCAATGGATGACCTTGTTCTGGCTCGCGCTATCCATGTGATCGCGGTGTTGTTCTGGATCGGCGGCGTCGGATTTGTCACCTGGGTTGTCATGCCCGCGCTGCGGGCCAGCGAACGTCCCGTAGAGCGCCTTGCCCGGTTTCATCAGATCGAGGGACGCTTTGCATGGCAAGCGCGCATCTGGGTCACGCTGGCCGGGGCAAGCGGACTGTGGCTGATCTACCGCGCCGATATGTGGAGCCGGTTTGCCGAGCTTAGCTTCTGGTGGATGCATCTGATGGTGGCGCTGTGGGCCGTGTTCGCGCTGATGCTGTTCGTGCTGGAGCCCTTGGTCTTGCATCGCCGCATGGCAAGCTCAACCACACCGGAAGCTGATTTTGCGCGCATGATGCGATTGCATCAGGTGCTGAGCCTTTTGGGCGTTGTGGCCGTGTTTGGCGCGGTTGGCGGCAGTCACGGCCTTTTTTGAACTTCGGGGGGACGACCATGGAAAGCTATGGAACGACATTCAGCATTAAACGGCTTTGGACCATCCTGGTCGTTGGCATGGTCGCTATGTTCGGCGCCCTGTTGCTCTTTGGTCAGCAAATCTATCAGCAAGCACCGCCCATTCCCGAGGCAGTAAAATCCGCGAGCGGCGAAACCCTGTTTACGCGCACGGATATCGAGACCGGTCAGAATGTCTGGCAGTCAATCGGCGGCATGGAGCAAGGCTCGATCTGGGGCCATGGCAGCTATCTCGCGCCCGACTGGAGCGCGGACTGGCTGCACCGTGAGGCATCGGCTTTGCTCGCTCTGCAAAGTTCTCACCCCATTGCAGGCGCCACTCCGGCGCAGAATGAAGCGATGCACAAAGCGGCGCTGCAAGAGGAAATGCGCACCAACAGCTATGATCCGGCAACCGGGATCATCACGGTCAGTGACACCCGCGCAGCGGCCATCAAACAAGTGCAGACGCATTTCGTCAGCCTCTACGAAGGCAATGACACCGCCGCGCTGGCGCTGCGCAAAGCCTATGCCTTCCCGGTCTACGGACAGCTGTCGCCTGAAGAGGCGCGGCAGGTTTCGGCATTCTATTTCTGGTCGGCCTGGGGCGCGACAACCAACCGCCCCGGCGACACCATAACCTATACCAGCAATTGGCCGCACGAACCGCTGGTCGGCAATGTCCCGACAACAGGCACGTTGCTGTGGAGTCTGGCCTCGGTCATTCTGCTGCTGGCAGCAGCAGGCGCTCTGATCGCCTATTATGCCAAGCAGTTTGACCTCTGGCGCAGCGACATATTGCCCGAACAGGGCATGGCGGCTTCCGATGTACTGAGCGGGGCGGTCATCACCCCGTCGATGCGCGCAACGGCCAAATACTTCTGGGTGGTCTGCGCCCTGTTCGTCACGCAGGTGCTGCTGGGCATTGTCACCGCTCATTACGCGGTTGAGGGACAGGGGCTCTATGGCCTGCCTTTCGCCGAATATTTGCCCTATACGATTACGCGCACTTGGCACACGCAGCTGGCGGTCCTGTGGATTGCCACCGCTTGGCTCGCCACCGGACTCTATGTCGCGCCAATGCTTGTCGGCCGCGATCCCAAATTTCAGCGGCTCGGGGTCAATTTCCTGTTCGTCAGCCTGCTGATCATCGTGATCGGCTCGTTTGCCGGGCAATGGGCGGCAGTCCACCGTTTCTTCCACAATCTGACGGCCAATTTCTGGTTCGGTCATCAAGGCTATGAATATGTCGACCTTGGCCGGTTCTGGCAGATCTACCTGCTGATCGGACTGCTCTTGTGGGTTGCACTGGTCGTGCGAGCGCTGTGGCCCGTGCTTCAGGAGAAGGGCAGCAAATCGCTGATCTATCTCGTGCTGGTATCGGCGCTCGCTATCGGCCTGCTTTACGGTGCCGGGCTGATGTGGGGCCAGCATACCAATATCGCCATCATGGAATATTGGCGCTGGTGGGTCGTGCACCTGTGGGTTGAAGGCATTTTCGAGGTCTTCGCTACCGCGATCATCTCGCTGCTGTTCGTCCGCATGGGCATCCTGCGAACGTCCACCGCGACCGTGATGGTGTTGTTTGCCACGATCATCTTCCTGTTCGGCGGGGTGCTGGGCACTTTCCACCACCTGTATTTCAGCGGAACCCCAACCTCGGTGATCGCGGTCGGGGCGATGGCTTCGGCTCTCGAAGTTGTGCCGCTGCTGGTCGTAGGCTTTGAGGCCTATACGCGCCACAAGGTTGAGCATGAAGCCGAGTGGGAGCGCACCTATCACTGGCCGTTTATGTTTTTCTCGGCCGTTCTGTTCTGGAATCTGGTCGGTGCGGGGCTGTTCGGGTTCCTGATCAACCCGCCCATCGCGCTCTATTACATGCAGGGGCTGAACACGACTGCCAACCACGGCCATGCCGCCCTGTTTGGGGTCTATGGGATGCTGGGGCTGGGGCTCACGCTCTACTGCATGCGTGGGTTGACCGACGTTTCGATATGGAGCCAGAAATCACTCAAGATCGCCTTCTGGTCGCTCAACATCGGCATTGCGATGATGACGCTCCTGTCGCTGCTGCCGCAGGGTATCCTGCAAACCTATGCCAGTGTTGAACATGGCTATGCCTATGCGCGTTCGGCGGAATTCATCCATAGCCCGATCATGCAGGCGCTGGTCTGGGCACGGGTGCCCGGGGATGTCGTCTTCAGCGTGGGTGTGTTTGCGTTCGCCTGGTTCATGTTCCGAGCATTCGTGCCAGGCAATCGGCAAAGCCGCACCTGACAGCACCGATTTCTTCGTTCCCAATTTTCTCAACCCACAACACCAAAAGGAATAGCTGTGCGCAAACCACTGAGTGCCGAAACCAAAGCCATCGTAAAATCGACCGCGCCTGCATTGCAGCAGCACGGCCTTGCCATCACGACTCGCATGTATGAGCGGCTGTTCACCGACCCTGACGTGAAGGCCATGTTCGACCAAGCCGCGCAGGAAAGCGGGGAACAGCCGAAGCGTCTGGCTGGCGCTATCCTCGCTTATGCGCAGAACATCGACAAGCTGGAGGCCTTGACTGCGCCGGTGATGCGGATGGCTGCACGGCATGTGGAGACTGGCGTAAAGGCCGAACATTATCCTCTGGTGGCCAATGCCCTGCTGCCCGCGATCCGAGACGTTTTGGGCGATGCTGCAACCGACGAAGTGCTCGGTGCATGGGGTGAGGCCTATTGGGCGCTTGCGGACATCCTCATCGGCAAAGAAGAGGTTCTCTACGCTGAAACCGATGGCAACGGGCAGCCTGAGGCAATAAACCCTGCCTGAACAGATGGATAAAGTTACCGATTTGAGCTCTGAAACTGCGCCGCGATTGGTTTGGAGCCGCTACTACAGCACGTATGTAGCGGCTCCGCCCGGACCTGGCGCGCGTGAGCGGCTTGTTGCGGTGGCAGGTGCCATAATCGGCATTGTGACTACGGGACTGCTGTGCGGCGTTCTGGCCGGTACCGGAGCTGCGCACCCTCTACTCGTGGCGCCGATGGGAGCCTCTGCGGTCCTGCTTTTCGCTGTGCCTGCAAGTCCGCTGGCCCAGCCAGGGTCAATCCTGGGCGGAAACGTCCTGTCGGCCCTGGTAGGCATCGCAGTCGCCCTTGCCGTCCCCAATGCTACCGTTGCAGCGGGGCTTGGTGTGGGACTGGCCATTGCAGTCATGTCATTGGCGCGCTGCCTGCATCCGCCAGGCGGCGCAGTCGCCCTGTCAGCCGTGCTCGGCGGGGCCGCTGGAAGCGCGCATCCGTTCATGTTCGCGCTTTATCCCGTGGGTTTGAACTCACTGCTGCTGATACTCGCTGGTCTGGCATTCCATCGCATGTCAGGCCACACGTATCCGCATCGGGCGAAGCTTACCGAAAGCGCCCACGGCACACAGGATTCTGCGCCGCTCAGCAGAAGTGGGGTGAGGCCGAGCGATGTTGACGCAGCGCTGGAAAGCTTTGGCGATACGCTCGACATCAATCGCGACGATCTTTTGCAACTTTTCGAATTGGCGGGTCTCAGCGCGGCGGAGCGACAGGTCGAGCAGCTAAGCTGCAACGACATCATGTCACGCGACGTTATCACGATTGCGGCAACCGCCCCGGTGGAGGAGGCGCATAGACTGCTGCGCGCAAGGCACCTGCGTGCGCTACCGGTAGAGAATGTCTCTGGCCAACTGGTCGGCGTGATCACATGGCCAGACCTCGATAAACAAGGGGCTTTTGCATCGGAGATAATGGCGCCGGCAGATACGGCGCATGTGTCCGCGCCAGCGGCGGCGCTGCTCGCCCCTCTCGCCAATGGTCACGGTCATGAGGTCATGATCGTGGACGACAACATGCATTTGCAAGGCATCGTTACCCAAACGGACATCATTGCCAGTCTGATAACAAAGGCGGTCACGCTCAATACAAAATGAGGGTGTCACCTTTGGCTGCTGCTTCGGAGGCAGCCAAGCGTGCCGCTCCACGGATACCCCGGCATGTCGGCCTTTAGGCTACAGCTTGGCTGTCAGACGCCGCGACCAGCTTATCGACCTTGGCGAGGAAAAAGCGCTCACTCCACAGATCAACCGATTTGAGATCAGCAGGACGCAGGAAGCGCTCGACATCCTTTGCCGCTTCCTTCCACTCGATCCGAGTGATTGTGCCAGAAAGCGCAGCCTTCAACCATGACATGTCGACGTGGAGCGACCCGTCACCGGCCCATGGCCCTGCCTGAACCAGCGCGTTTTGCAAAAGGACGAAATTGGGTTCGAGCCCGCGCGAAACATACCAGGAGAAGTCGAACCAGTCGCGACCTTTGAGGAAGCCTCGGCATAGCAAGGCATGAATCTTCAGCGCGAAATTTGATGCCAGATCCTGGTGGCGCACCTCATAATCAGCTGGAAAATCAAGATAGGTGGTCGCCTCGGCCGATCCTGCGGGCGGGTTCACATCAATTTCCAGCTTGATCTTGATCGCCTTGCGATGGCCGGTGCCTGCGAATGACAAGTCGAGCTGGCTGGCGATGGAGTCGTCCTTGAGCAGCGCCTGGCGAATGGCCGTATCCATGCGCGGCTTGGGCTGAGCTTCCAGCGTCAGCCCGAACTGGCTGAACACCTCGGTCATTCCCTCGAGGTAAGGGGACCAGTCGAAGTCCATGTTCGGCACGCGCAGGAGAAAGTCCAAGTCCTCGGAAAAGCGTGGCAGGCCGTGTAAAATGCGCAGGCTGGTGCCGCCCTGGAACAGGGCGCAATCGAAGAAATCGGCGCGCCACAGCGCGTATAGCGCAATCTCCTGGAGGATCTCCTTGAGCGCGTTTTCCTCTTCAAGCGCATTGGTGGCGCCATAGCGGCCGAGCTTTTCTTTGATGATGTCAATCATGCAGAGATCCCCTGCTTTGAGCCCGTTTTGTCGTCAGAACCACATCTTCAAGCTCGGAAAGGAAGGCGTTCACTGCCTTGTGCTTGTAGACCGACTTCACTGCGACAAAGTCCGTTTCCGTCAACGCCAGAAGCGCCTCGTCATCGATCCGCATGCCACTGGTCAGCCAATCGAGGCCAGGCCATTCCACCTTGCGCAGGGCGACAAGATCCATAAGGGCGCGCAGCGGCCTAGCGACAAAGGCGGTGAGCTTGTCGAAGGTCACGCGCTCGACGCCGCTAAGGAAGCGATAATCGGCAATGGCCAGCGGATGATATTTGAAGGAGCCGAATTCGGTGGCCGGGATCTCCAGCGTTTTACGCCCCGGCGTCACGCTGGCAGTGACAAGCACTGCCTCAGGAATCCAGCCATGGTAAGCCAGCGCGCTTTCAAAGGAAATATAGCTCCCGGGAAGCAAAGCCTGCGCCACCGCGAAGGGATGCACAGGAGCGCTTCGATACGCCTTGGCAAGCGTATAAACCCCGCGCTTCAGGCGAATTAGTGACCCGTCCTTGAGGGCGCGGTTGACGAGGCCATAACGCCGCGCATTGCCTCCCCCCAGCAGTTCGCTGAGCTGGCGTTCGTTGAAGACCCGATCGCGCAGCGCGCTTGCGGATACCTGTTGCGCTAGGCTGGACATAAAATTCTCAATACTTCCTAATAGTGAAAGTTTCAAGAATTTCTCTATCTCTGCCTTTGCGCACCGTTCGAGTTGCAATTGACTCCCTCAGGCGTGCGTCGGCGGCGCACAGGCCATCGTCAAAGCGTTTCGAACTACGCTCCTCCCTGTTTTTCTATCCCCCACTGCTACGACGCTAAATCCTTGTTGAACTAGCCCCTTTTCTGCGTCTCTTACTCGTCCCCGTCGAGCCGGACGATCCTGTCCCGCTCCTGAAGCGGGGTATCCGATGGGCGCTGAGCCAGTCCGAATTGAAGCACGTTCACGCGGCGCACGCATGCTGCGCACGGCGATGGGCGTATCGATCGCGACCTGGCTGGCTGACCCGCAGATCATCGAGATCATGCTCAATCCTGATGGACGCCTCTGGGTCGACCGGTTGGGCATCGGACTGTCCGACAGCGGTGAACGCCTGACCGCAGCCGATGGTGAGCGCATCATCCGATTGGTTGCCCATCATGTGGGTGCCGAAGTTCACGGCGATGCACCACGCGTGTCAGCGGAGCTGCCGGAAAGCGGAGAACGGTTCGAAGGCCTCCTGCCACCGGTGGTGGCGGCTCCCACCTTTGCCATCCGCAAGCCCGCCGTCGCGGTATTTTTGCTCGAGGACTATGTCAGCACAGGAATCATGGGCGCAGCTGAAGCGGACAGGCTTCGTTGGGGCGTTGCAGAGCGGCTGAACATTCTTGTCGCTGGGGGCACTGGCACCGGCAAAACGACGCTCACGAACGCGCTGCTCGCCGAGGTCGCCAAAACCACAGACCGGGTGGTTCTCATCGAAGATACCCGCGAGCTCCAATGCCGCGCCCCAAACCTTGTGGCGATGCGGACCAAGGATGGCGTTGCCTCGCTATCCGATCTGGTCCGTTCCAGCCTTCGCCTTCGCCCAGACCGGATTCCGATTGGCGAAGTGCGCGGGGCCGAGGCGCTTGATCTCCTCAAGGCCTGGGGCACCGGCCACCCCGGAGGAATCGGGACGATCCACGCCGGAAGCGCGATTGGTGCCCTGCGGCGGATGGAACAGTTGATCCAGGAAGCAGTCGTGACTGTTCCGCGCGCCCTGATCGCCGAGACCATCAACCTCATTGCCGTGCTGGTGCGTGACGGCACCGGGCGGCGTCTCGCCGAACTGGCCCGCGTCGACGGGCTCGACCCGGTCACCGGCGACTATCGCCTGATTCCCGCCACCCAAACCCAAGGAGACCCCCTATGATCCATGCCCTCCGGCGCGGCACCAATCGCGCTGCGCTCGCTGCTACCGCTGCTTTCGTGATGGTGGCCACTGCCACCCCGGCGCATGCCGGTGGTTCGTCGATGCCGTGGGAAGCTCCGCTTCAGTCGATCCTCGAGAGCATCGAGGGGCCGGTCGCCAAGATCGTTGCGGTGATCATCATCATCGTCACCGGCCTCAGCCTTGCCTTTGGCGATACATCGGGCGGCTTTCGCCGGCTGATCCAGATCGTGTTCGGCCTCTCCATCGCCTTTGCCGCATCGAGCTTCTTCCTCAGCTTCTTCAGCTTCGGCGGCGGGGCGCTGATCTGATGACGTCGGCAGACGACATCCCCGGCTTCTATGCCCCGGTCCATCGCGCCCTTGCCGAGCCGATCCTGCTCGGCGGTGCGCCGCGCGCACTCGCCATCGTCAATGGCACGCTGGCGGGCGCGATTGGCCTCGGCTTGCGGCTCTGGTTCGCTGGCCTTGCCATCTGGGGAATCGGCCATGTGCTTTCGGTCTGGGCTGCACGCCGCGATCCGCAGTTTGTCGATGTCGCGCGCCGCCATCTCAAATATCCGACCTGGGTGCGGCCATGATGTCGCTTCAGGAATATCGGACCAAATCCGCCAGTCTCGCAGACTTCCTCCCCTGGGTCGCACTGGTGGGGCCGGGCGTGGTGCTCAACAAGGACGGATCGTTTCAGCGCACGGCGCGCTTTCGCGGTCCCGATCTCGACAGTGCCACGCCCGCTGAACTCGTGGCCGTCACCTCCCGGCTCAACAATGCTCTGCGGCGGTTGGGCTCGGGATGGGCGGTTTTCGTCGAAGCGCAGCGCACCGCGGCGCAAGCCTATCCGCAATCCCGCTTTCCCGATCCTGTGTCGGCACTGGTCGACAGGGAACGCCGCGAACAGTTTCGTGAGGAAGGCGCGCATTTCGAAAGCGGCTATTATCTGACGCTGCTGTGGATGCCGCCGCCCGAGGAAGCCGCGCGCGCCGAAGGCTGGCTCTACGAAGGCAAGGCGTCGACCGGGGTCGATCCCAAGGAACTCGTCAAATCCTTCGCCGATCGTACCGACCGCGTGCTGCATCTGGTTGAGGGATTTATGCCCGAGGCAGCGTGGCTCGATGACGCCGCCACGCTGACCTATCTCCACAGTACGGTATCGACCAGGACGCAGCGCGTCCGCGTGCCCGAAACGCCGGTCTATCTCGACGCGCTGCTGGCCGATGAGCCGCTGACCGGCGGTCTCGAACCCATGCTCGGCGCCCATCATTTGCGCACGCTCACCATCACCGGTTTTCCGACGGCGACCTTTCCCGGGCTGCTTGATGAGCTCAACCGGCAAGCCTTCCCGTACCGCTGGTCAACGCGTGCAATCATGCTCGACAAGACCGACGCCACCAAACTGCTCTCGAAGATTCGGCGGCAATGGTTTGCCAAGCGCAAATCGGTTGCTGCCATCCTCAAGGAGGTGATGACCAACGAGCAATCGGTGCTGATGGATTCGGACGCCTCGAACAAGGCGGCTGATGCCGACATGGCGCTGCAGGAACTCGGCGCGGATCATGCTGGCATTGCTTATGTCACTGCGACGGTCACGGTCTGGGACCGCGACCCGGCGCTGGCGGCGGAGAAGCTGAGGCTGGTCGAAAAGGTCATCCAGGGCCGCGACTTCACCTGCACGATCGAAGGCATGAATGCGCTCGAGGCATGGCTCGGATCGCTCCCCGGCCATGTCTACGCCAATGTCCGGCAGCCGCCCATTTCCACTCTCAATCTCGCCCACCTGATCCCCCTGTCAGCGGTATGGGCGGGAGCGGAACGGGACGAGCATTTCGGTGACGCCCCCTTGCTTTACGGCAAGACCGAAGGCTCGACCCCGTTCCGCCTTTCTCTTCATGTCGGCGATGTCGGACACAGCCTCATCGTTGGCCCGACAGGGGCAGGCAAATCCGTGCTGCTGGCGCTGATGGCGCTGCAGTTCCGGCGCTACAAAGGCAGCCAGATCTTCGCCTTCGATTTTGGTGGATCGATCCGCGCTGCCGCGCTCGGCATGGGCGGCGACTGGCAGGATCTCGGCGGCGCGCTGCATGCCGAGGAAGGCGACGGCGCTGCCGTTGCCCTGCAGCCGCTTGCTCGGATCGACAACGCCGGCGAACGCGCCTGGGCCGCCGAATGGCTGGCGGCGATGCTGGCCGGGGAAGGCATGGTGATTGACCCTGCCGCCAAAGAGCATCTCTGGTCGGCCCTGACATCGCTTGCGTCCGCACCACCTGCCGAGCGCACACTCACCGGTCTCGCGGTCCTACTGCAATCCCAGGAATTGAAGCAGGCACTAGCCCCGTATCTCATCGGCGGTCCATGGGGACGGCTGCTCGATGCTGAACAGGAACGTCTGGGTGAGGCGTCTGTGCAGGCTTTCGAAACCGAAGGTCTGATCGGCGCGTCATCGGCCGCTGCTGTGCTCGCCTATCTGTTCCACCGGATCGAGGGGCGGCTCGACGGCTCGCCGACCATGATCATCATCGATGAAGGCTGGCTCGTGCTCGACAGCCCGGCCTTCGCCGCGCAGCTGCGCGAATGGCTGAAGACGCTGCGCAAGAAGAATGCGAGCGTCATCTTCGCGACCCAGAGCCTTGCCGACATCGAGACGTCGGCCATCGCGCCTGCCATCATCGAAAGCTGCCCGACGCGCATCTTTCTGCCCAACGAGCGCGCAGCCGAACCGCAGATCGCACGGGTCTATGAGCGGTTCGGCCTCAATGATCGCCAGATCGAAATCCTGAGCCGGGCTACCCCGAAGCGCGACTATTACTGCCAGTCGCGGCGCGGCAACCGGTTGTTCGAGCTGGGCCTGGGCGATGTCGCACTCGCCTTCAGCGCCGCTTCTTCCAAAACCGATCAGATCCGCATCGCCGAACTTGTCGCAGCCCATGGCCGCGAAGGCTTTGCATCGGCCTGGCTCCAGAACCGCAGCCTCGCATGGGCGGCCGAGCTGCTTCCTCCCCCGCCGCCCGCACTAACGGACAAGGAAAACCGCCCATGAAAATACCCGTCCTCCGCCGCGCTCTCATGGCGACGGCGATCGCCACTTCGCTGGTTTCAGGCACCATGATCGCCGCGCCGGCGCAGGCCCAGTTTGGCGGGATCGTCTATGACCCCAGCAACTACGCGCAGAACGTGCTGACCGCCGCCCGGACGCTGCAGCAGATCAACAATCAGATCCAGCAGATCCAGAACCAGGCGACCAGCCTCATCAACGAGGCCCGCAACCTGGCCAGTCTGCCGGTCTCGACGATCCAGACGCTGCAGCAACAGGTCGACCAGACCCGCCAGTTGCTGAACCAGGCCCAACGCATCGCGTATGACGTGACCAACGTGCAGCAGGTGTTCAACGGCCGTTACAAGGGGGCGGCACTGACCGGCGGGCAAGCCCAGATGGTCGCCAACGCCAATGCGCGCTGGCAGGACAGCGTCGGCGCCTTCGAAGATGCCATGAAGGTGCAGGCCGGGATCGTCGGCAATCTGGGTGCGACCCGCAGCTCGATCACGACATTGGTCGGTGCCAGCCAGTCAGCGACCGGGGCTTTGCAGGCGGCACAGGCCGGCAATCAGCTACTGGCTTTGCAAACCCAGCAACTGGCCGATCTGACCGCCGCCATTGCTGCGCAGGGCCGCGCGCAGTCGATCGAGGCCGCGCGCAATGCCGCGACCGAGGCCGAGGGCCGCGAGCGTTTCCGCCGCTTCCGGACTCGGAACTGACATGAGCCGGTCGGTCAAGCTGGCGGCAGCCGCCGCTTTTGGCGGATTGCTGATCGCGGTCGCGGTTGTTTCGGCAACGCGGCCGCCGGCTCGGCACGACACAACGACCTATGTCGCGGACGAGACAGGATCTCCGAACCCTCACGCCGCAGAACTCAAGCGCTGCAGCACGATCACCATGCCGGAATCGGGATGCGATGCGGTCTGGGAAGCTGAGCGCCGCCGATTTTTCCATGGAAGGGACCGGCAGCCATGAATGATACCGGCGTCATCGACCAGTTTCTGACGGTCTTCACCCAGTATATCGACAGCGGCTTCGGCCTGCTCGGCGGTGAGGTCGGCTTCCTGTCGACCACTCTCATCGTCATCGACGTGACCATAGCTGCCTTGTTCTGGGCCTGGGGCACCGATGAGGATGTGCTGCAGCGCCTGATCAAGAAGACGCTCTACATCGGCACTTTCGCCTTCATCATTGGCAACTTCTCGAATCTCGCTGGCATTATGCTCCAGAGCTTTGCCGGGCTTGGCCTGCAGGCCAGTGGCAGCGGCATGGCCATCGGCGATTTCATGCGCCCCGGCGTTGTAGCCGCAACCGGTCTTGATGCCGGGCAGCCGCTGCTCGATGCCACCGCCGACCTTGTCGGGCCAGTGGGCCTATTCACTAATTTTGTGCAGATCCTGATCCTGCTGATTTCCTGGCTGATCGTCGTCATCGCCTTCTTCGTGCTGGCGATCCAGGTCTTCGTCACCATCATCGAGTTCAAGCTGGTGACCCTCGCCGGCTTTGTGCTGCTGCCGTTCGCCTTTTTCGGGCGCACCGCCTTCATGGCCGAGCGCGTCCTTGGCCATATCATTTCCTCCGGCATCAAGGTCCTGGTGCTTGCCGTCATCACCGGCATTGGCACGACCCTCTTCACGCAGTTCATCAATGCCGGACTCGGGGTCGAACCCGACATCCAGCAAGTCATGGCGATTGCGCTCGCGGCCCTGACCTTGCTCGGCCTCGGTATCTTTGGTCCCAGCATCGCCAACGGAATTGTCTCGGGCGGACCGCAGCTTGGCGCAGGCGCAGCGGCAGGCACTGCGATCGCTGCTGGCGCAACGATTGCGGGCGGTATCGCAGGTGCCAAGCTCGCGGCAGGTGCCGCCGGCTCTGCCATGGCGGGCACGGCCATGGGCGGTGCCCGCGCGGCAGGCGGCGCATCGGGTGCCTATGCAGCCGGAGCCGCTGGCAAAACCGGACGGGCTGCGGCTGCTTCGGGTCTCGCCAATGTAGCAAAATCAGCCGCAAGCAGCGCGGCGTCACCACTTCGCCGCGCCGCGGACAGCCTCAAAGCGAACTATGCCGCTGGCAAGGCCGGGACGCCCGCCAATGCGGCAACGACCGGCGCCGGCGATGGCCCTCCTGCATGGGCCACCGCGATGAAGCAGCGTCAGGCGATGACGCAGGGTGCCAACATGGCCTCGCATACCCTCAAGGGCGGCGACAGCCACGGCGGCGGCTCCGGCCCCGACATCTCCGACAAAAGCTGAAACTTCCGAAAAGGATCCGACATGTTTCGACGCCCCTCCATCCGCTACGGGACCAGTCCCGAGCCCGTCACACCCTATCAGCGCGCCGCCCAGGTCTGGGACGACCGCATCGGTTCAGCACGGGTGCAGGCGAAAAACTGGCGGCTCGCCTTCTTCGGTTGCCTTGCGCTTTCGGGAGGGCTGGCAGGCGGTCTCGTCTGGCAATCAGCGCGCGGCACGATCACGCCCTGGGTGGTCGAGGTCGACAAGCTTGGCCAGGCACAGGCCATCGCCCCTGCCGATGTCGATTATCGCCCGACCGACCCGCAGATGGCGTTCCACCTTGCTCGCTTCATCGAACAGGTGCGCGCCATTCCCGCCGATCCGATCGTGCTGCGGCAAGACTGGCTCAGGGCTTACGACTTCACCACCGACCGCGGCGCGCAGGCGCTCAATGACTATGCGCGCAACAACGATCCCTTTGCCCAAGTCGGCAAAGTGCAGGTCGCGGTCGATGTGTCGAGCGTCGTGTCCGTCGTCAGAACATTCGGCACAACTCGCGGCGTAGATTAGCGGAGTGCGGACCTCGTCAGGGGGTTGATGTTAGGCGGCGAACTTGCGGTGCTGCAAGCGCCGATGTTCGATGGTCTGTCGCT
>NZ_JADCUC010000006.1 GCF_016464365.1 Sandaracinobacteroides hominis
GGCCTTGGCGGGCGATTTTACATTGGAGGATCTGGGCTTCATCTTCGTTCCTTCGTCACTACGACGAAGCCCAGATCCTCCTTAAATCACAACCTCAAATCTGTGCCATTGGTGCTGACGGCGGACAAGTAGCAACATCATGTGTTGCATCTCATGTGATAAACGCCTCATCAATGTCCAAACGGTAGGTTGATAGGCAGGATTTCCATTCGTAGTGCCAAAAGCCACCTGCAGATAAATTTCCGAACTTACTCGGTCCCCACATGGGCATCGAAAGTTCAAAGGCAGAGCGATCGTAAGGGTCAGTACCGGCAGCCCACGCCGACCCATTCGAACATCCGCTGCGCCACTTTTCGCGGCTGTGAACCGCGCCGGGTTTGCCGGAGGCTCCAACTCCTGAGAAGGTGGAGCCTGTATGAGCAAGACGACGAACAAGTATGCGCCGGAAGTTCGCGAGCGTGCGGTACGGATGGTGCTGGATCACGAGAAGGATCACGCGTCACGCTGGGCGGCGGTGGTGTCGATTGCGGCGAAGATCGGTTGTGCGGCGCAGACGCTGCATGAGTGGGTCAAGAAGGCGGAAGTTGATGCCGGCAAGCGGGCCGGCGTTCCAACGGAAGTCGCCGCGCAGCTGAGAGCGTTGGAACGCGAGAACCGCGAACTGCGCCAGGCCAATGAGATCCTGCGCAAGGCATCGGCGTATTTTGCGATGGCGGAGCTCGACCGCCCGTTCAAACGATGATCGCATTTATCGATGATCAGCGCGCTGTCCATGGGGTCGAGCCGATCTGCAGGGTGCTGCCGATCGCCCCATCGACCTACCATGCGCATGCCGCGAAGCGGACTGATCCATTGCGCCTGTCGGCGCGTGCTCGACGTGATGCCGCGCTCAGGATCGAGGTGCGACGCGTGTTTGAGGCCAACTTCCGTGTCTATGGCGTCCGCAAGGTCTGGCGTCAGATGCAGCGCGAGGGCTTTGATGTCGCGCGTTGCACGGTTGCCCGGCTGATGCGGGCGATGGGCCTGGCGGGCGTGATACGGGGCAAGCCGGTGCGCACCACCATCAGCGACCGGTCTGCACCATGCCCGCTGGACCGGGTCAATCGACAGTTTCGGGCACCGGCACCTAACATGCTGTGGGTCTCGGATTTTACCTATGTCGCGACCTGGGCAGGGCTCGTCTACGTCGCGTTTGTCATCGACACGTTCGCACGGCGGATCGTTGGCTGGCGGGTCAGCCGGACAGCACATGCAAGCTTCGTGCTCGACGCTCTCGAACAAGCCCTTCACAAGCGCCGGCCGACGCGCAGCGGCGGTCTCATCCATCATTCCGATCGCGGCAGTCAGTATGTCTCGATCAGATACACAGAGCGGCTCGCCGAAGCCGGGATCGAACCCTCGGTCGGCAGCGTCGGCGATAGCTATGACAACGCTTTGGCTGAGACGATCAACGGCCTCTACAAGGCCGAGGTAATCCACAGGCGGGGGCCGTGGTGCAACTTCGAAGCCGTCGAATACGCGACACTCGAATGGGTCGACTGGTTCAATCATCGGCGGCTGCTCGAACCCATCGGCAACATCCCGCCTGCCGAAGCCGAAGAACAATATTATGCTGCCATCACCGCTTTGGATGTGGCAGCGTGACTCAAACCAACAAGCCTCCGGCAAACCCGGCGCGGTTCACTGTGAAGCTGCCATTCTAGATCTTCAGCCTCCGTCGCGCTTTCCTCGCCGGATTTTTACCGGGTCGGACAGGCTCCGGTCTGCCCAAAATGCCCGAAGACCTTGCGCTAAAATGCAAAAACTCAGCTTTCCAGCATACGCTTTTCGAAAACCGTCTTGATCGCGCGGCCATCCCACACATAGCAAAGGTGCCGCTCCTGTCGGCAATTTGCCAACAGTCTAGGCCGAAACACAGCGGCACATTCGCCGTCAGGATCGCGGACGCTTTCATAGACCATCCCGTCCGACCCTCCATCGCGCAAGGTCCGCGCGGTTTCCTGAGACACGGCATAGCTGCTCGGATGGTACAGTGCTGGCAGCGCCTCTCGCTGCCCGCGGATGTCATGCAAGGTGGCATCAATATCCACAGCATAAACCCGCATGTCGAGTTCCTGCGCCGGTTCGTCGGTTGCCTCAAGGAAATGCGTGCGGTGATGGCGGGTCTCGGCGATTGCGGTTGCCAGTGTTCGTCCGGCATAGAAGACGCCGTAGCTGCCGTCGGTGAAGCGGTCGCCGACCGGATTGAGGTGGGTGAACGCCGCCATGATCGGCGTGGAACCGGGGCCTGAGACACGGTCTTCAGGCGGCACGAGCGACAGCTCGCCTGCCTCGTCGCGCAGGCGGTCGTTGGTCATCGCCTCGATGGCATAGACCGCTTCGAGATCGGCAGGATCGGCGACCGCCTCGAACAGCGAGATCGGGGGAAATCTGCTGGGGATGATGCGGTAGCAGGGCGTCCAGCGGACTTCAGACGTGGGAATGTCCACGGGTCAGCCGCGCTGCCCGTCAACATACTGACGCACGACATAGAGGTCGGCGACATTGCCCGACATCATCCGGTCAAGCGCCGAGGCGCCGCCGAAAACTTGCGCCTTGTTGGGTTTGCGCACCCACTCATCGGCCGTCTTGGGCAGCAGGATTTGCAGGCCTTTGTAGATGCCCATGACATAGGAAATCCGTTCCAGCGCATCCTTGGGCAGCGCCGCGACCACGCCGCGCTTCCAGGATTGGAAGGTCGAGCGGCTCTCCAGACCGAGCAAGCGCATCTGCTCCTGCTCTTTCAGGCCCCAGGCATCGGCAATGCGGAAGAACGTCCGCAGGGCTGGCCCCGTCAGATCCTTGCGATCAAGTCCCTTTGCAGGCGCTTTGGCTGCAGCTTGGATACCCATGTCGGCACATCCTTTCATGGCTTCATATGCTCATATTCTGTACAAAAGTCAACATGAGAGCTGATATTGCACATTGCGACTTGCGTAATGCAGCGCGTGCCCTCCGCTGTTGACCGTCCAATGTCCAAGGCGACGACGCCTCTCTCTATCAGCCAAAGGCTGCATGTGAGGGGTTATTGCTTCTGCGCTCCATGCAGTGATCCGGCGGGAGGAAGCCTCCGACTTCTGGTCGATGAAAAGCGGCGATTGCCCACTGGCGTTCGTTCTCGGGCGGCGCGAAAACCACCCCTCCTTGTCGCCTGTCTGCGGGTCTCGTCACGCCTAATGCCGTCAACCCCGTGCAGGGTTCGCCCTTCGCTGACGCTGCGGTGACGGCGGCTCCCGGCCCCTTCGTTTGGCGCCATCGGGGATGGTCCCCGACCACCTTTAGGAGAAACGACATGGCTACCATCGCAAACCTCACCGTGAAGTCCGACGACAGCTTCGAAGGCAACCTCGCAACGCTGACCGTCTCCGCGCCGATCGCGATCATCCCCAACAACCGCAAGACCAAGGACAGCGAACCCGACTACCGCATCGTCAGCCGCAAGAACGGCTTCGAGCTGGGCGCAGGCTGGAAGCGCTTCTCGCAGAACACCGGCGCCGAATATGTCTCGGTCTCGCTCTCGGCTCCCGAATTCGGCACCATCTATGGCAACATCGCCAACGCGCCGGGCGATGATCCTTCGAAGAAGGTCATCATCTGGAACCCGCCGAGCTGAAGCACCAGCGACGGCCCCGCCTCCGGGCGGGGCCATAGCATTTGTCAGCAATTCATCGCGCATCAGTTGAGACAAAATGACGGGCGTGCGTGAAAATCTCACTCTTCAACGCACGCCCGCCTCCATCGTGCGCCCAAAGCACGCACGCGGTCGGTCCATATGACGGCCGACCTGGTGGGCTTCTTGCGGGTTCGCCGCCATTCCCACCGCCATGCTCGATCCGCCCCTCAGTGCGGCGTCTCCCATGGTCCCCGCGCTTATCGGGTCCGGGTCCCCATTCTCTCATTCCGCGTTGGGCGTGGCCAGACGGCCAAGACTATCTATCTCCGCAATGCGCTGAAACTCGGTCAGGTATTCCGCGCGGTGAACCGAGAGCCAACGGACGATGCGCGCGTTTGCCAACAGCTTTCCGAGATAGCCCCGCGCGAAGGTCAAATGGAGGTTGTCGATGCCGTAGGTTTCCTCGACCGATTTGACCTGCGTTTGCAGAGCGGCAAGCTCGCGCTCCATCCGGCTGATCTGCTGGCTGGTCGGGCCAGTCACGTCGGGCTTGCGCGCCTTCTTGCCTGCGGGACCCAGCTGCTCTTCGGTCGTCGCCGCGAGCAGCGCGCGTGCGAACATCAGCGAGAAATTGTTCTGCCCGATCATCAGGTCGGCTGCCTCAATCTGCCGCAGCGCTGTCATGCGTCGCAGCAGATCGAACACCTTCATCGAGCAATTCGTATCCTTGAGGGCATCGGCTGCCTCAGTGCAGATGCCATCGAGCAGGCGGAAGCGCGCGCGGATCGACTGCACTTCGAGACCGAGCGCGTCGGCGATGACGGCTTCGGTCACCCCGCGCTCGATGGCGCGCACGATCATCCGATGTTCCTGAACCGGTGGGAGGCGGTTGACGCGCTTGTTGTAGGTGTAAGTCTCATCGTCATTGGCGACGAGGCATTCAACCGTCGGAATTTCGAGCTGGCGCAAGGCTTCGACCCGCAGATGCCCATCGAGCAGGAAATACTTGCCCGCATTCTTGGGATCGGGCGCGACTGCGGGAGCTTCGACAATCCCGATCGCCTTGATCGAACTAAGGATCTGGGCGAACTTTTTGCTCTCGCGCACGCCATGCTGGAGTATCTTCAAGGGAACGAGCTGATCGAGTGCGACGGTGACGGTCTCGCGTTCAAAGCCGAGCCGGACACGGTGATCCGAGCCGGGTTCCATGTCTGGTGTGTTGGGTTCGGACCAGTCAGTCATCGCTCTCACCTGCAATTCGCATGGCAAGCGCGCGCGGCATCGTCTCGAGCGCCTCTGCACGCAGCAAGGTCAGAAATCCGTCGTCGCCCAGCAGATCCTTGATGGCCTCGACGATGAACAGCAGCCGGGTCTGTGTGAAATCGGACTTCTTGACGAGCAGGCGCTGCTTCTCCGATTCCCGCTGGTAAACCTGCATGAGGTCACTCGCGGTCAACTTGCGATTTGCGGAACGCCGACCGAGCTTTCCTGCCGGCATCGATTTGTTGTGCCCGCGCATCCGCAGCTCGAGTAGCCTTCGCACCGAAGCCAGCTTCTTGCCGCGCAGCTTGCCTGTCTCATAGGCATCGAGCAGCAGGTTCTGCGATTCCTCGGATTCCGCGCGGGAGATTTCCATTGCCAGGCTAATCGGGATGAGACCCGTTTCCACCGCCGCAACGAGCCGTTCCTCGCCCCGCTCCAGCAGCGAGACGATCATGCTGACCCATGAACTGCTGACCCCGATTTTTTGCCCGATCTGGGTTTCATTATACCCGCGCCCGCGCAGGGCGCCGATCTCGCGCATCACATCGATCGGGCGCGGCGTCCGGCGTGCGATGTTCTCGACCAGGCTCATCACCAGACAATCGCTCTCGCTCGCCTCGATGACGACTGCGGGAATTTCCGTCTGGCCCAGCATCTGAAATGCTTCGAGCCGGCCTTCGCCGCAGACGAGATCATAGCGAGGCCCGCCCGGACCCTGATGGCGACTCACGGTGATCGGCCGCTTCAATCCGATCGACTCGATGTTGTTCACGATCTCACGGTGCTGACGCTTGTTGCGCGAGCGCGGATTGAGCACCGTAATCTTGGAGACTGGGATCATCTCGATCTGCTGGGGGCGCATAACGGGCATCAAGCAGCCTCCGGAATGGCGACGGGCGCCGTGATGTCATAGAAGAAATCCAGCGTGTCGAAGCGATAGGCGTCGAGGTGCAGGTCGTTATCTTCAGCCAGCCGCAGCCGTTCGCTTGCGACGTCAATTCTCGGGAACAGATAATAGTCAAACGGCGCGCGGTTGTGCATGTCCATGCGCACAACGATGGTAATGTCTGCGAGGTGGCTGGTGTCGAAGCGGATCTTCCACCGCAGGAGGCCGGTCGGTGTCGGTGTGCAGCGCACCAGAACAATGGCGAGGCTGAACTCGCCATTCACGCGGATGCTGTCGCTGGCGAGGTCCTGCCAGGCATCGCTCCCCTGGGCGTGAAGGCCAGTCAATATGTCGCGGACAATGTCAGGGTGCAGGCGGCGGAGCGCCTTGTTGATTGCAACGTAGCGGTAATCGCGCTCCGGCGAAAAACCCACCAGGCTGTAAGCGCGCAGGAGACTGCCAAATCGCAAGCTGAAGGCGCTGCTCGACGGCAATCCTTCGCATTCGTCGATAATGATGCCGGACAGCAGGCCTTTGCTGGCGTAGAGTCCTCGCAAAGCTTCCAGCATCTCCTCGTCGGACAGGCGGAACGAGCGCGCAGCGATAATCGAATGGGCCGCCTCGAACAGCTCCCGTTCAACGATCCCCTCGAATGCGCCCTGTGACCTGATCCACATGTCCGGGGCATTGCGAACCCGCTTCTTCTTCAGCTTGAAAGAACGGCGATTCCAGACATTGTCGCCGACATATTTTTCATTGATCAGGAGCTGGTGGACAGTGCCGCGCGTCCACGGACGCTGGAGGTCGGACAGGATGCCGCGATCATTCAGATCCTCGACAATCTCGCGTTCAGTTCGTCCGTCATGGACGAAAGCCCGGTATATCTCGTGCACCACGCCGATTTCTTCTGGCGGTCCGGGTGTCAGGATGACGCGGTCGGTCTGGAGACTCTTCTGCTCGCCGCGGCCGAGAACCGCCTTGGTGTTGCCGTGCTCATCTATCAGCGTCCGGCGCAGGCCGAAACCGGCGGGACCGCCCTGGCGATAGCCTTTCTCGATGAGCCGCCCCTGGCCGGCGAAAACCTTGACCGAAAGCTCGCGGCTGTATTCGCCAGCCATGGCGCGCTTGAAGCCCTTGAACATGGTGCTCATCGGCGACCCGTCATTCTCGAACTGTTCGGCGCAATAGGCGATCTGAATTCCGGCCCGGCGACAGATATATTCGTAGTAGGCGCTCTCGTCCGCGTCCTGGAAACGGCCCCAGCGGCTGACATCATAGACCAGGATCATCTCGAAGTCGGCGACGCCTGATTCGACGTCAGCGATCAGTCGTTGCAGTGAGGCGCGGCCATCGATCGAAAGGCCGCTTTTGCCGTCGTCGGCATAGGTGCGGACGATTTCGATGCCCCGAGACGCCGCATAGTGGCGGATCGCGTCGGCCTGATTTTCGGTCGAGTATTTCTGATGGTCGGTGGACATCCGGACGTATTCGGCCGCCCGCACGGTGGGCTGCTGTTCGGCGTCGCTTGGCGCGTCTTCTTGATCCCAACTCGCCAATGCGCGCCCCTTTCGAAATCCGGACTGCAGTGGCCAGGGCGGCCAACCGCTGCAGCGCGAAACACGGACCTCTCCGGCATTCCCGCACTCTCAACAGTATATGTGGGAAAGGACCGGAAGATGTTGCCGAAAAAGGGCAGGAAGTTGCCAGCATGGGAAGGCGCGCTCGCCAGCCGCCAGGCCTATGCCGAAGTCATCGCCAATCTGCTGCGCAAGGAACATGGCGATACGCATCGCGCAGTCAAGCAACTGATGCGTCTGACCCATGCGAGTGAGCGGTCCGCCAAGCACTGGATGGCCGCGCAACATGGACCAGACACGGTCTTCTTCTTGCGTTTGGTTGCGACGTCTCCGGTCATCCGGGCGTTCGTCCTGGGCATCATCGAAAGCCAGCAATCGTCTTCGGCGGAGGCTTCCAAAATAGGGCCGGGCATAACATCGTTCGGGCAAGGCCACCGGGAAGAAATGTCTGCGGGCAGATATTGGCCGAATTCTGACACTATAAATGACCCTGAAAGTGGCCCTGTAAATGACCCAATAACGAGCGGGCTCAATGAGCGTCAGCGCTGGATACTCGACCGAGTCGCGCGCGGTTTATCGACGAGGGCGCGCGATGTTGCCGCGCATTGGCGGGTGAGCATCAAGTCGGCGCGGCGCGATCTTGCAGGACTGTGCGCCTGCAATCTCCTGCAATTTGTCGGTGCCCGGAAAAATGGACGCTATCACCTCGTTCGCGCGTGAACGCCGATGATGCCGGTAGGCCCATGCCTGGCGCGCGGAAGGCAACGATAGATCGCTGTCCTTTCGGCGGGTCTGTAGTTAAGATCGATGCCATGAAACGTGACATGGATCTGGTCCGCAACCTGCTGCTGGAGATCGAGGACGGTCGGCGCGCATTCGATTTGTTGACGCCGGAGATCGCCGAGATACTCGGCGAAGATGGTGCAGGCAAAATGCCGCGCGAGCAGGCTGAGCTGATCGAATACCATCTGGCTCTGCTGGACGAGGCGGGTCTCATCACGATTCAGGCGAAGCTGTCCGGTGCGGTCTGGCAGATCGGTCAGATCACCTGGGCCGGCCATGACTTCCTCGACACCATCCGCGACCCTGCCATCTGGCGCGAGACAAAGGCCGGGGCCAAACAGGCTGGCGGTTTCAGCATCGAACTCCTGAAGGCGCTCGCCAAAGGGCTGATCAAGAAGAAGATTGAGCAGCACACCGGCGTTGAGCTGGACCTGTAGTCGCGGTGGCGGTGGGCCGGTCATCAGACACGCCTGAACTTCAGTGATGCTGTTTGCCTTTGTCCAAGAACTCATCGAATGACGCGTAGCAGCGATGTCCCTCCGCATTCCGCATCCGGCCCAGCCGGGTGCGCGTAATTCTTTGCTGAAGGTAGGCGCAGACGCTGCCGAACCGATCATCCGGGATGAGTTCGAGCTTCGAGCCAAACTCTTTCGTGATGTTTGCATAGATCGCCGCGGGCCGAAATTTTTCGGTACGATGCGGAGCCCACGAGGCGAATTCATTATACTGCTTCGCGAGATACTTCGTGTACCGTACCATATCGCGATCAGCACCGATGGTCCCTGCAAGGGGGGGCATCGTGACACGGGACCGCGGCTGACGAATGCTGACATTGGAGCCAGCGCCGACAATGACCACGGTGCCCTTGTTGTCGGGGATTGTGATGCGGTCCATCGCATCAAGAAGGCGCTTTGCTGAAAACCTGTCCGCTGTCCTCTCTGGACGGCCAGCCAACTGCTCGTGCTCCTGCTTCATCGCGAGGAGCTTGGCCACGGAGAATTCAATCGTGTCTGAGTCGATCAGCTTGTGATGACGACGACATAGCAGGATGAGGTTCTCGTAGCCGTGCCGCTCCACATCGGTTTGGTCGGGATCATAGCGTTCACCACCTGCTTTGCTGGCGCGAATATGGCAGATTTCGCCCATGTTGATGCCGGCCATCCCTGGGCTGTCTTCGATGATGAGCGCAGTACAGCCGGAAAAGGCACAGCGATTGCCCGACATGGCGTAGAGGCGTTGAATGGCCCGGATCGAAGGCTTCGGCATTGGCCTTGCTCGCTATTCAGATCTCGATGGGGACCTCGACCAGCACGGGGACCAACGCGGAAATTGGCGTGTGTAGGTCGACTTCAACGCCCGGCGTCTCAAGGCTGATCACAAGCGCGTAGCGCGCCTCTTGGTCATATCTTCCGAGCGATTTGCGCTCTCGCCACCATCCCGAGATCGGATGGACATATAGAGCATTGCGGGCGGCAAGTTCGACAGCAGGCCCCTCCCAGATGTCGACATGCAGCGAACCCGACGAGATCTGCTTTTCGCCAAATAGCCAGCCGTCGTTCGTTTCATTGACCGCGCGCGGAGCGTCTTTGTCGTATCCTTCGGCATTGTTGCGGCGATTGAAGTTCCCAATCGTCTCACGTGAGCGCTTGAGATCGAAACGTAGGCCGAAGGACTGGTAGCGTGCCGGGTCCAGATTGGTGGCAAAGCTGGGGTTAGGTTCCACGAAATAGGAGAGGGCAACTTTTAATCTCACCCGAGTGTTGTCGAGCGCCTCAAGCACATCCTGGGGCCAGGGGAGCTGATAGATATGCGACTCGTTGAATCGCAAGCTGCTGCCTTCCATGCGGAACGGACGTATCGTGTTTTGTGCGACCAGGGCGAGATCATCGATGGCCGACGCCATCGCACGCCCCAGATCGGGGATGCCGTAACCGAACCGCCTGAGGCAGTCGGCCTTTTCTCGCTTTGTCGCGCACTGCGCGACGAGTTGATCCATGTGCCCGGTCCAACGGGCACTATGCACCATCAGCGCACGGATCGTTTCCGGCCAGTAATGCGGGTAGGCCGCAGTCAGCTGAGCTGCCATTCGGGCCGCCTGAGCGGTTGCGGCACTTGTCGCCCAAAATGCGTCCAGCGGCTTCTGGGCGACGAGGCGAGAGGCCGTAAGGAGGGAAAGGGAATCGAGTCCCGCTACCGCTTCCGCACCGCACGGGCTGAGCGCCCTGTTCCCGGCCTCGAAGACGAGTTCGGGTTTGAACGGAGATTGGCTGGTGTCCCAGAGGAAGGATGTCCGGCTGTAAGGACTGACGGCACCAACAGGTGCCATCGTGGTCCAACCGTCGTAGCCTGCCTCGCCGATCCCGGTCTTGTCCGTATATCCGCCGATCGTGAGGGCATTCCACGCCTGGGACGGGTCTTCTGCCGGGAAAGCATCAGCATCTGCGATTTCGGCGGCAATGGAATTGTCGGGAATATTACCAGCAGAGAGCAGTATCAGCCGCCGAGGCGACGGATTTTCGTCATCGTCCGACTCCGCTCCGGCCGCCGCCTGGTCGATGGCCGCGCTCCACGCCGTCGCGTCTGATCCGCTGCGCCCCTCGTTGGTGACCGCCATGCAGAAAACACGGTCACGATCAGGGTTGTTGATCTCCGCGAGCAGAATGGCGCTCTGGGTGATCGGCCCATAGGAATGGGGATCATTGTCCGGCACACCGGGAGGGGGCAGAATCTTGACTGATTCCAGACGGTGGGTGAGCTCGATTGGCTGATCGCTCGTGAGCGGACCTACAAAATCCCCATGCAAGGCAAGACCCGCCATGCCGGTCCCATGGCCAGCGCCGTGTTCGTGATCGTCCCCGCCCCAGGCCGTGTCGATCGCCATCAGATCTTCTGGCGACAGAGCGGGTTCTATCAGGGGATGTGCCCGATTGACCCCTGTGTCGAGCAGGCAGACCGCCGGCGCGTCATTGCCGGGCCAGGTTACACGCTCTGCGAGATCATCGATAAATGCCGGAACGTCGTCCTTCAGGTCTCGGGTAAACACCAGCGGGCTGTCGCTCGCGCGACGCAGCTCCGAAATGCCTGCGGTTGCGAACAGCAACATCTCGATTGATGCGCGCCGTCCGTATGCCGGGATCACCGTCGTCTCCGGAAAACGCAGAAAGGTGTCGGGGTTGCCGACATGCAGCCCCAAAACCGCGGCGCTGCCCAGAACTCTGTCGATGCGATCGTTGAAGCACCAGAGCGCCCACCACATCTGCGCTTGGGGGTCTTCCGGCAATGCCTCGGGAACGTCGCGCCAGAAACTTTGCAGGCGTGCCGCGCGAATGTGCTCGATAGGTTCGACCCGGGTCTTCTTGGGCGGCGATCCCTTTTCGCTCAGTTCCCCGTTTGTGTAGTCCTCAAAGACTTGGGAAAAGGCATCGCGCATGTCATCCGGGACAAACAGGGCAATGCGGCGTACTCCGTTCTCGTCGATGATTTCGGCCGCTTGCCGTGTGCCTTCCCTTTGCCGTTCAAGGTTGGTGGCGGCTGTGCCGCGATTGAGTTCAACCTCAATGAAAACGCCGCCAGCAGGCTCAAGGTCCACTGGCTGTTCGGGCAGGCCACGCTGTCCGGCCTCAGCTTCCGCAAAGGCATTGCCAATTTCCGCGATGAGGCGGAGACCGTGATCCGCACGCACTCTGTTTAGCGCGCGCTGCCGTGCGTTACTGCCTGGCGACTTGAAGGTACGTCGCTGGGCAAGCGGTGTGATATCGATGTGCGGTCGGTTGTGTTCGCTCACAGGAATCAGAGCTTCGCCGCAAACGCCGTTCGCATGGCCTGGCGCTCAGTGAGCTTGGCGACGACCTCCTGGGTGGTCGTCTGCTTCCTCTGCTCGAGGATCGCGGTCTTGACGACTTCATCCGCTGCGCGTGCGACTTCGGCCTGGCTAAGCCCGCGCGCCGCCTCCTCGATCGCGGCCCACCCTGCGCGCTGGAACTTGAGGGGTTTGAGGTTGGCCTTGATCACCGCGCGAATCTGCGCTGCGGTCGGCATCTCAAATTCGAGCACGTCGTCGAACCTGCGGAGGAGCGCCCGGTCCAGCAGCTCCGGATGATTGGTGGCTGCGATGATCGGGCTGTCCGTCGAGGTCTTCTCTTCCATGAACTGGAGGAAGCTGTTGAGGACACGACGCATTTCAGCGACGTCGTTGGTCGCGGTGCGATGACCGCCGACAGCGTCGAATTCATCGAACAAATAGACCCCGCGCCGACGCCGGGTCTCATCGAAAACCAGACGCAGTTTTGCTGCGGTCTCACCCATATAACGGGTGATCAGTGTTTCAAGTCGAATGATAAAGAGCGGAAGCTTCAGCTCACCTGCGATCGCCTCTGCCGTCATGGTCTTGCCGGATCCCGGGGGGCCGACGAACAGCAGGCTTCTTGACGGAACCTTGCCATGTTCGCGCAGCCAATCGCGTTTGCGCTGCTGCAACAGCATCCCATTGAGCCGCTCGGACACCGACGCGCTCAGAACAACGTCCTGAAGATCAACCACAGGATCGCGATAGTCGAGCAGTCCTTCGAGATCGCCGCGCGGGGCAGCAAAAGACACGGGAATTGATGCCTTGACCCCGCCCGCGCCGCGGGCGGCATCGACTGCGGAACGAAGTTCATTCGCAGTGTCACGGTGCCCTTGACGGGCTTCCGATGCGGCAACTTGCAAGGCAATAGAATAGAACTGCGCGTCGTCACCTTCCGCGCGACTGCGTAACATCGCCAGTATTTGCTTGGCGTTTGACATCTATTCTACTTTCCATCCCCTCGCGTCGCAAACCTGTGACGCGAACAGCGATACGTTATGCTTCCTAAAAATTGAAGCGCGATTGTTGTCCCGGGGCCATCCGACCGCCTGGGCTGGGCTCATGCCGCAGCATTTCGAACGCCCGTCGCCGGTGTCTGTCTCTTGCCGGTCGGCGTGAGGCGGCCGCCAACACCCTCCCGCGGGGCGAGGCTGCGCAGGTTGCGGAGGGTTTCCAATTCCTCTGGATGGCGGTCCAGAATCTCGATCAAGCCTACTGCGGCTTCGCTGGGCGGTGTGGCCCCGCTTTCATACTTCTGGAATGCGCGCCGTCCGCCACCGATAATCCGGCCTGCCTCTTCCTGGGTGAGGCCGAGCTTCTTGCGAACAGCCTTGACGCGCGCCGCGTAAGCCGTTCGCAGTTCGAGATGGGCCTGATCCAGAGCCTGCAGCTCCGCCCCTGAATGGATGGAATCACTATCGTCCTCGGGATACCAGCCCGGCACCTCGACTTCGCGCGACATCGACCCAACGCTGACCGTCTGCAAACGAGCGTCGCGGCGGAGGACCTGGCCGGTCTCGGGATGAATCCGTGGCTGCGTCACCTTCAATCCTTCTCGAACAATGTCAGCACGACATCGATCAGGGTCTTCCCATTCGCAATACACCTTTAAGGTTAATTTTCAACAGCGGCATGCGATCTGACCGGCCGCAATGCTTCAGCGCCCTCGGCCAGCAGTCGGGCGATTTCGTCCGACGTCTTGCGAACCGCCAGCTTCAGCGCCTCATCAATATGGATGTAGTCCTGGGTGACGTTCTGCGAAGCATGCCCAAGCATGGCCCGTATCGTCAGTTCCGTGAATCCGAGCTCGCCCGCAATGCTGCCGAAAGTGTGGCGAAGGGTATGAAGTGTTGCGCCCTCAATTCCCGCCCACTGGCAAACTCTCCGAAAACAGGCTGGTGCAGCCTGGTATGCGCCAGCGCCCGTCATTGACGGGAACACGTAGGGGTTACCAACAATCTCGGGTTGAGCGAGAACGACCTTCAGTGCTTCTGGGCCGATCGAGCGGACCTGAGCATCGGTTTTGGTATCCGGGAAGGAGACAAACCCGCCCTCCGCATGCACCCAGGCGCGCTTCATCGACTGCGCCTCTTCCCGTCTGTATCCTGTCAGCGCAAGTGTCCGTACCACCGCAAGTGCTGTCGGATTTTCGCCATTACGTTCGGCATAGGCGATGGCTTTACCGAACGCGACGAGTTCGGCAGTGCTGAGCCGTCTCGTTTTCTTGTTGATTGCGAGTTTCTTGGCTCCTCTAGTTGGGTGCTCCGCAATCAGCCCCTTGTGCTTGGCATGACCCAAAATGGCTTGCAGCGACCCGAGGCACCGCGACGCGACGCCAGGTCCGCCAGCGGGCCGCCCACCACGGCCGTTACCCCTAGCCTTGGCGGTTTTACCGTCTCGGACATCAGCCTGCATCTGCTCGACATCCGCAATTGTCAGCCTTTTCGCCATGCGATGGCCTAGAATCGGTTTTATGTGCGTGTTGATCCTGCTCTCGTCCATCGCGAGCGAGGAGGCCTTGATTGGACGGTTCTTGCGGCCAAGAATGTTGCCGGCGCGGGCTTCAACCAGATACCAGTCGCAGATCTCGGCGACGGTCATGCCACTACGGGCCTGGTGAATTGCCTCTGCTGGATCCTGACCACCAGCAACTTCGCCAAGCTTGATCTTCGCCAGATCCCGAGCCTGCTCCGTCGTTATGACGCCATAACGGCCAAGATTGATGCGCCGCTTGATCCCTTCGATGTTGCGGTACTGAACGATGAAGGTCTTGAGCCCCGATGGCAGCGCCCGCAAGCCGAAGCCCCGGATCTCGCTGTCCCACAGGACTGCCTGTTTATCTTTAGGCGGCGCGAATGCATCCACATTGCGCTTGTTCAACTTCGCTGTCGGCATATTTGACCCTCCATTTGGAGACAAAGATTCCAGAGGGGTGCTTTGTCTCCATTTTGTCTCCAGATTTAAGCGTTTCGAGGGTATTATGGGCGGAGACAATCGTAAAGGGGAACATCATAAATATCTGATTTAGCGTAGATAATCGTACTTAGGAAAGTTTGGGAAAAGTGGCCGAAATATTTTGCCAAGGTTGAAGTCGAGGGTTCGAATCCCTTCGCCCGCTCCAATTTTTCCGAATATTCGCAGATAGTTGCTGATCATATCGGGAAGTTGGCGCTGCTTACAGTCGACAAAACATTCTAATTGTAAGCGCCTTGTAAGCAATTGACCCTGACGGCTCTTTCGCCGCCTCCTCGCCTTGAGCACCTGGTCGACAGAATTGATGATCAGTTGAGCGGACTAGGCAGCCTTTGCGCCAAACGCGGGCTGCCTATGCATGCCGGGCAAGGCGGCACCCAGCGATACGTCCACATTGCTCATGCGCTGGTGCTGACGGCCGACCAGCCTGCGGAGAAAATGAGGAAGCTGATGGGATATGAATTCGCTCAATAATTCAGGGTAAGCCCATAATAAATGGTTAGCATGTATAAATCGGCAGTGATCTTGCCGATTGTCTATTGTTAGCATCGCTGTCTTGCCGCAACGTCATGCTGGGTCTTTGTCGCGTTCAGGTGCTGTGTGATGTCTGTTCAATTGCGCCAGATCGAATTTGTTATCGCTGCATCCGAATATGGAAGCCTGCGAAAGGCAGCGGCGGCTCTTGGGGTCCAGGAATCTGCTATTAGTCGGCAGATTCGAGAACTTGAATATGAGCTTGATAGTGCGTTGTTCGTTCGCAACTCGTCTGGCGTCCGGCTCACTGCTGCTGGTCGGGATTTTGTCGATCGGTCGCGTAAAATCATATCTCAGATTGGGTTGGCCAAGGCAGCAATCAAGCAACGCAGTGATGGCGAACAGGGCGATCTGCGGATCGGAATTTTCTCATCGCTTGCGTCAGGGTTTTTGCCCGAGTTGTTCAACACATACTGCCGTCAATACGAACATGTTCGGCTAACTTTCATCGAGTGCAATCCGTCGGAGCACGTGGCCGCCATTCGCAAAAGCAATACAGATATCGCTTTCCTTACTGGAAATGCAGGATGGGCAGGCTGCGTTCATCAGCAATTCTGGAATGAGCGCATTTACGCCGTGCTGCCGGCAATTCATCCGTTGGCTTCGCAGGAGCAAATCGACATAAATGATTTAGCGGGAGACCGCTTTATCGTGAGTGAATCGCCGCCAGGCCAAGAAATACACGACTATCTCATTAAGCGCCTTGCTGATTTGGGGTATCATCCAGATATCAAGCAACAAAGCGTTGGTCGAGACAATTTGCTTCATCTGGTGGCGCTCGGAATCGGGATCACGCTGACAAGCCAGGCGACTATCGCGGCCGCATTTCCCGGCATTGCCTATGTCCCTATTGCTCACGAAATTCTCCCATTCAGCGCGGTGTGGCTGGAAAACAACGAGAATCCCGCGCTTCAACGCCTGCTGGATATGGCCCGTTCGCAAATCACGCCTCAGGTGGCCATCAGGACCGCCCCCTGACAAATGTACCCTGCTCCTCTTTCATGCGCATCAACAACCGCGCGCTCTAATCGCCTCAGCATGAAATCATGGGGTCAACACGATCAGGCCAAACCGCCCACAAACCCACTCGTCTGGTGCGGCCGTGGCAGGGCCATGCGCATAAGCCCGCGACATCCCCGGGCGCGACAGCGGGAACGGGCTCCCACCTCGCGGAGATAGAGCTGCCGGTGCAGCGGGTGCGCCTGAAGCCTGGCGATCTCGATGTAGCGCAGATGCCCACAGCGAAGGCATGTCATTTCCAGTCGATCGCATGGATCGAGGTCCAGTACCTGGAGGGTGTCGGCCCAACTCATGCGAAGTCCTCGGCTGACGGAATGCGTGTGAAGCTGATTTTCCCGCCGACATTGCCGCCTTTCGGCGGATTCCATGGGCCGACGCTGACGAGCGTTCGCCCGAACTTGGCGTTGGCACCATCGATGGCACGCCCCAGCCGTTCCCAGCGCTGGCGGTCTTCATCGTCATCGTCGAGCAGATCCAGCTGCCGCTCGCCGGCCGGGGTCAGTGCGCCAAGCGTGACACCTATGCGGAAGATCTGGCGGCTTTTGCCGGCTGTGGTCTGAAGCTCGGACCATAAAAGCAGGAGAGACTGCAGAACGGCGGCGTCATCCTGCACTTGCCGCATGGCGCGTTCCCCGCCCCACCAGCCGTCCTTCAGGCTGGCGTGCAGCATCAGCAGGCTGCTGGTGTAGCCTTCCCGCCGCATGCGTCTGGCGGCCTTCACAGCCAGCAGGCGGGCGATTTCCCGCGCGGCAGGCAAGGTACGGCCTTCGGGTGGTAGCACCCGCATATGGCCGAACATGCCGCGCTGGCTGGGCGGTGCCTCGATGGCATAGCCATGGAGCGCATACCAAAGCCGTTCGCCCGACACATTGCGCCAAAGCGCTCGCGCCTGTTTGGGGGCAAGGCGTAACAGGCAGTCAGTTGTCTCAACGCCGGCAATCGCCAGCCGCTGGGCCATACGGCGGCCAACGCCTGGCACATCCTCCAGCGGGATGCGGATCAACGGCCCGGGCATGTCCTGCGGGCGCCACACGGTGCAGCCGTCCGGCTTTCCAACGGCGCATGCGATCTTGGCCAGATGCCGATTGGCGGCGAACCCCATGGAACAGGTGATACTGGCGCCGATGCCATAGCGGATTGCGCGCTTGATCCGCTGGGCCAGCCCATAGGGGTCAGCGATATCGTCGGTGCCAAGCCGACAGGCAAGCTCGTCGATGGACTTCACGGTATCGATGGGAATGACGGCGTGGATTTCCGCCACCAGCGCATTGTGGGCGCGGCGGTACATCTCCGGCTTCTGCGGCACCAGGATGAGATCGGGGCAGATCGACTTCGCTTCGTCCACAGGCATGATGTTCTTGACGCCACGCGCCTTCGCCTCGCGCGAACAGGCAATCAGGATCGCCCGTGTGCCGCCGACATAGGGGATGACCCCCACCGGCCGCCCACGCAGCCGCGAATCGATCTGCTGTTCGACGGACGCGAAAAAGCCGTCGAAATCCAGATACATATGCTCGATGGTGTCAGGGCGTCGCATGTGCGGAGCATATCGAACAAAACGGAACAAAGAAAGAACATGAGTCTGGATGACAGCGCAGATTTACGGTGGCAGGGTGGCGGCATGTGCAATTTGTATAGCGCCACCACCAACCAGGAGGCCGTCCGCCGCCTGTTCCCGAAGATATCGGATCGCGTCGGCAATCTTCCTGCCCTGGCGACAATCTATCCCGATCAGGAGGCACCCATCATCCGCAATGGGACAGCGGGTGAACTCGAACTGGTGATGGCGCGCTGGGGTATGCCGTCCCCGGCGTTTGCGCTGGAGGGCAAGAAGACCGATCGCGGCGTCACCAACATCCGCAACACCGCATCCCCGCACTGGCGGCGCTGGCTCGGGGTGGAGAACCGCTGCCTCGTTCCCGTCACAGCCTTTGCGGAGCCGGCCCGTGATGCAGACGGCAAGAGCCGCAAGCAGTGGTTTGCGGCAGTGGATCCCGATCAGCCGATGTTCTTCGCCGGGTTGTGGACGCGGTGGACGTCAGTCCGGAAACTGGCGGAGGGCGAAGTGACGGCCGATCTCTATGGGTTTTTGACGACCGAGCCGAACGATCTTGTCCGGCAGGTCCACCCCAAGGCCATGCCGGTAATCCTGACTGAGCCGATGGAATGGGACATCTGGATGACCGCACCTTGGGTAGGTGCCAAGGCATTGCAACTGCCTTTGGATGAAGGAAAGTTGGAAGCGGTGGACGGGTAATGTCGAATTGCCAATGTTACAATTTACTACACCTTTGTCAGATCTGGGCAGGGTAGTCGTTGGAATATGGCGCCGCTTAGCCAACCGCATGCGAAACCGGCGAAAAAGGAGTCAAATACGGTGAATACAGGGCAGCACTCTTGCAAATTTGAGATACTGTCCCAAGACTTTTCTAAAGGACTCTTGTGCTGACATGGCAAACCGGCCCGCATTTTTTGTTGATGATTCAGAAACGGCATTTGTCAAGGTGGAAGCATTCGATTTCACTTGGTTTGCTGGGACGGCTCTGGCGCGCAGGCAAATGTCGATGAGATCGCTACATGACGTAATTCTGAGAGTTCATCCAGAATCGAGAATTCTAGAAGTTTCCCGAATGTCTCAAGTCAATTTGGGCGTGCAGCTGAGCGCTTTCAACCTGACGTTCAAAACGGCGAAGTTCGGAAAGATCATAACAGTCGAGTGTGCATTTCAAGCATCAAAAGTTTTCGAGTACGGAGGGCCGTTCCTCGATTTGCTCGACAAGTCATCGTTTGATGCCAAGCGCGATCGAAGATTATCTGACGCTGGAAGACTAACTGGATTTCGTTTTTTTGGTGATGATTGGCCCAACGATCCACCAACGGCCTTCTACGATTGGGTGTATATAAACGCTCTTAGCCGTCACTCTGATCTAGCTAGTGCGGTGACCGATTATGATGTGTTCACGGACATCGCATTCAATCCACAAAAATCGATTAATTGCCAAGCGAATTCGGTGGCGCTCTATGTTTCGCTGGTCAAGCGAGGCGAACTCGAATTGGCTTTGTCAGAAAAGTCATCATTCATTGAAATTGTTAGAAATAGAAATTTCGTAACAATAAATCAAAACTACAAACGACTTTTTGACAACTGATGTTCGAAAATAATCTACGTTCGATATTTAGTGGGGTAAATAGAGGTGAACTATATTGACGAAATTAAACAAGAAGTTGAGTGTAGAGAAATTTCACTTCTATATCATTTTACTCCATTTGAAAATGTCCGGAGTATTTTAATAAATGGACTTGCATCTCGAGAAATTCTCGAAAAGCATGAAATTTCATACGTCGCAACAGATGAGATGCGGCTTGATGGACGGCTAAACGGATTATCTCTATCGATCCACTCTATAAATTGGTCAATGTTTAGAGCAAAAAAGCTCCAGTATCTCTGTGAGTGGGCTATACTTGAACTAGATTCTAGTATTTTGTGGACTCATGAATGTAGGTTTTGCTGGGCGAATGCGGCATCCCGGGAAATTCTAAAGCATCGTGGCTTCAGAGGCGGCCCATGGGCGTTAAGGAAAATGTTCGAGGATCGAATTGGTATTGGGGGATCTGTACGAGAAAAGTACTCACTGTTGGACCACATGCCCACGGATGAGGGTGCTGAAGTTCAGGTTCTTAACATCATTAGTCCAGAGTTGATCAAAACTGTAATAGTTGGCAGCGAAAAATCCAAATCTGAAGCGGAAAATATTGTGCGCGACAGCGGCATGGCAATTTCTGTGTGCGTAGAAAATTTGTAGCGGTAGTTGCAGTTGGACAGTTGGGAACTCACTCGATGCCTTCCAATCGCTGGGATATGCTCCAACCTATCGAGGGCGCAATCTGGAGAACGCCCCATCGGCCTCAATAAACCGGTCTACCATTGGCGGTATTAGCCGGGCTTGCTCTGGTGGGTATGCGTCCAAATTCAACGGCAAAAAAAACGCAGAACGATGCATTTATTGGGCAAAATCTCAGCGTGCATATCAGCATTAAATGTTGTCAAAACCTCTATCGATCTTTATGAATTAATGCACCAAACAATGGCGGCTAGGGGGCCGTTTTTAATGACGCTCGTGATCACCACCTGTACGAATCGCAAGCGCAAGCCAATCCCCGAAAGTCTCCATGTGTCTGCGCGCCCCCTAGCGCCTATCGCCGAGTTCGCGTGTGACTGGGTGGCGCACTTGTCTGCGATGGCAGACGTCTTTCCGGCGCGCGAGATTTACGGCGGCCGCTCATTTCAGGAAGCCCTGCTCGCTGCCGACTTGCTCAACGCTCGACTGCTGATCGTCTCAGCAGGACTTGGGCTGGTGAGCGCCGAGAGGCGTGTCCCGCCCTATGCCTGCACCGTGCTGGTCGATGCGCCCGACAGCATCGCATCGCGGGTGCTGGGGGACTACTCGGTTGCAGAATGGTGGCATACGCTTTGTGAAGCTTCGCCTTTCTCGCAGCCGCTGGCATCGGCGGTCGCTTCGACAGACAGGCTGATATGCGCGGCTTTGTCTGACGCCTATATCGAGATGATCGCGGGCGACCTTTGTGCTCTGCCTGTTGAGGTGCTGGCGCGGCTGCGGCTGTTCACGCGTGCGCCGCTGGTACGCGTGGCGCCGGCGCTCCGGCCGTTCGTCATGCCCTATGACGACCGGCTTGATGGGCCCGACAGCCCGGTGCGCGGCACGCGCGGCGACTTTGCCGGGCGCGCGCTCCATCACTTTGCCGAATATGTCGTTGGTGAGACCGATGGCCGGTCGGCCGGCGAACATCGCGCGGCTGTTGCGGCCGCGATCAGTGGCTGGCGCATGGCGGCACGGTTCGACCGGCAGCGACTTGATGATGCGGCGGTTTTGGACCTTATCCGGGAGCATTGGGACGCCGAGCGCGGCAGCACCGCGCGGCTGCTGCGGTGCCTGCGCGACGATCTCGGCGTAGCCTGTGAGCAGGGGCGGTTCGCCGATCTTGCCCGCCGGGTGCGAGGAGAGAAGGCATGACCGCCCGCGAGTATCTCAAGGTCCGCGCCGTGCGCTCGGAACAGGGGGAGGGGACCGGCGTTTTCGCCTTCTTCCTCTACGGATCAGACATCAGCCGCATCGCCGACATCAGTCGCATCCACCGCGACGAGCAGGAGCTCAAGGGCTTCCAGCGCCGCGAGATCCGCGATCATGTCAAGGAAATCACCGCGTTCCTGGATAGCGGCCCAGTGCTGTTTCCCAACGCAATCATCCTGGCTATGTCGCCCGAGGTTGAGTTCGTGCGCTCGCGCGGCCGTTCTCCCGATCAGGCTTGCGAAGTCGGCGAAACCGGCACGCTCAAGATCCCGCTCTATCCCGAAGGCCATCGCGCCGCTTGGATCGTCGACGGCCAGCAGCGCTCACTGGCACTTGGCGCGGCCAAGGATCGCTCGATCGTTGTGCCAGTGATCGGCTTTATCTCGGACGAACTCACTATTCAGCGCGAGCAGTTCATCCTGGTCAACAAGGCGCGCAAGCTGCCTACCGGCCTCATCAACGAACTGTTGCCCGAGGTCAGCGTATTGCTGCCGCGCAACCTCGCCGCGAAGCAACTGCCAAGCATCTTGTGCGAGGCACTCAACACCGACCCGAAGTCGCCCTTCTTCAAACTTATCAAGCGCGAGTCCGATGCCAAGGACCGCATTGGTATCGTCTCCGATAACGCGCTGATCGAGACCATGAAGTCGAGCCTTAAGACCCCTGCCGGCGCGCTTGGCCAGTACAGGCATAACGGTGATGGCAACGACACCGAAGCCATGTACGGCGCGATGCTGCTCTACTGGACCGCGGTGCGCGACACCTTCCCCGTTGCATGGGGTAAGCCCGCCACCGAAAGCCGGCTCATGCATTCGGCCGGCATTCGCGCGATGGGCGCGTTGATGGATACGGTCATGCTGCGCGCCGATGCCGCCGCCGACAAGGCCGCTGCCGTCCGCGCGACCCTGCAGCGGCTGGCGCCGCATTGCTGCTGGACCAGCGGCACCTGGGAGGGCTTGGGTCTGGTCTGGAACGAAATCCAGTCGACCTCGCAGCACATCACCAAACTCAGCGACCATCTGATGCATGTCGAGCGCGACCTGGCGCGTGCTGCCCCATGAAGTTCATCTTCGCCGACAGCCTCGATTATGTCGATCCGGCGTTCGACTTCATCGGAGACCGCAGTCCGGCCGAGCGTCAGCCCTATTGGGACGACGCTTATCCGCACGAGATCCTGGGTTATGCGCCCTATGACGGCGTATTGGTCTCGCGCGGCATCGTCGGTGACCACCGCGTGAAGGGCAAATATACCGCCAGCCAGGCGCGCCGTTTCCACCTGGTCGGCGTGCGCAAGTTCCTACGGCTGGACAAGCCTGAGTTCGCGCATCTTGACATCTTCGGCGACTGCGGCGCCTTCACCTATGTCCAGGAAGAGCGTCCGCCCTATTCGGCTGGGGAGATGGCCGAGTTCTACGACGAATGCGGCTTCACCCATGGCTGCTCGGTCGATCACATCATCTTCGATTTCAACCCCGCCGGACAGGGGATGAGCGGCGGCACCGACGACGCCAAGGCGCGCTTCGAGATCACGCTTGAAAATGCCGATGCCTTCCGCCGCGAGGCGAAGGCGATCGATGCGAGCTTTACGCCTCTAGGCGTGGTCCAGGGCTGGTCTCCGGGCAGCATGGCCGAGGCCGCGCGGCGGCTGGTGACGATGGGCTATGACTATCTCGCGATCGGCGGCATGGTTCCGCTCAAATCGCCCGAGATCAAGCTGGTGCTCGAGGCGATCCGTGAAGCGGTGCCGGCGTCGACCCGGCTGCATATCCTGGGCTTCGCCAAGGCCGACGATATCGACAGCTTCCACGGCTATGACATCGCCAGTTTCGACACCACCTCGCCGCTGCTCCGCGCATTCAAGGACGCCAAACAGAATTACTATCTGCCCGGCGAGGGCTTGGGTCTGCGCTACTTCACGTCGATCCGCGTGCCGCAAGCGATCGAGAACCCTAAACTTCAACGCGGCGTCAAGAAGGGCATGTTCCGCGCCGAGGAATTGGTGCGTCTGGAGGCATTGGCGCTGAACTCGTTGCGCGCTTTCGATCGGGGTGCCGCCGACCTTGAGGAGACTCTCCACAATGTCCTCGTCTACAGCGCGCCCCTGGTCGAGGAGAAGCCCTACGAAGACTGCAAGGACAGCGTCGCGCTGACGCGGCTTGGGCAGTCGTAACAATGCTCATTGGGCCACTCTTGCATTAAATTCGTCGAGCGTCAGGGTTCGACCTCCAAAGACATCTTTCAATCTTCGGCCATCGGGGGCGAGCTGATCGACCGGCGCCAGAAAAATTCGGGGATTGTCGGATCGCGGCGCGAGGTTTTGCGGCTCCAACATTTGCCGGTCGCCGACCATCACGAGTTCGGGACCACGCGGCAGTCGCGATAACGCAAGCGATGTGAGATCGCTGACAAAGAACGCCGATTTTTCCGCGAATTTGAGGACGCGTGGCATGTCGAACGGCTGGACGCCAAGCGTGATCAGCTTGGCGAGACGCGCCTGCTGAAGGCGTTGCAACGTTTCGCCGAGGCGGCGCGATGCATTGCGCGCCAGATCGGCGGGATCGTAGCTGACAAGCAGCCTAAGATCGCGATCGAGCAGATCAGCGACCAGCGGATCGAGCGCCTCGGTCCAGGGGCCACGGGGTTCTCCGACCGCAACGCTCTGAAGTCGGCAGGTCTCGTCCGAGCGACAGAGGCTGCAGCGGCTGCAGGTGCGCCCGACCCGGTGGGGGCCATAAAGGTCTTCGAGAATCGTCGCCGGGCATCGCGCGTCGCGCAAATAATCGCGCATAAGATCGAGATTGCGTTTGGCGGCGAGCCATCCCTCACGGCGCACCGGTTCCACAAGATCCTTCCACACGGCCAGGTCGAGATGATGATCGTCGATGATCTCGATCTCGAGCCAGTCACCGTCTTCCTGGATCCTCGGAAAGGGAGTTCCAAGCAAGCGCAGAATGCCGGCGCGCGCCATCAGCGCAACGGTGCGCAGGTTCCAGTCCGTGTTAGCGTCGCCGAACATGTCGATATCGCGCTCATCGGTGCCGGGACGTCCATCGATCCGGACTGCGAAACGGCCAGTTCCGAAGAGTGTCTTGCGCGCAAACATCACCGACCACCGATGAAAGCCGCGATCGATACTGATCACCTGCTGAGCGTTGATGCGTTCGGCGGTCTGGAAAGGCGCGCCGTCACTCGTTGCCGACTTCAGGGTCGATTGTCGGCCGCGGCGCTTCCCCCAACGCCGTCGCCTGCCTGCCGACATCCTGGCCGAGCATCAGGCAGTCCTCGGCAGCTCGCCGCTTCGTCAGGATTTGTGGAGCGCACTGACGTCTCGGGCGGGCATGCGCCTAGCCGGATTCCAGGAGCGCGCCGCGCTGCGCTTGTCAGCGGCGACTGACGATGGCGGGACGATTGTCACCGCGGGGACCGGCAGCGGGAAGACGATCGCGTTCTATCTCCCCGGCATGATCCGGATCGGCGAGGCGACCGGCAGCGACCATTGGGTCAAGGCCATCGCGATCTACCCGCGGATCGAATTGCTCAAGGACCAGTTCGCCGAAGCGTTTCGCATGGCGCGGACGATCGATCAGACGCTCGCGGCGCATGGCCGCCGACCGCTTGTCATAGGGGCGCTGTTCGGCAAGACACCGACCCGGGCTACACGCCAGGAACTCACTGACAAAAGCTGGGTCCGTCGTGGCGAGGATTTCATTTGCCCCTGGATGCGCTGCACGCTCTGCGACGGCGAACTCGTTTGGCGAGGCGCCGACATTGCTACAGGCACCGAGCGCCTCGTCTGCGTCCAACAGGGATGCGGCGCGCAGATCGGTGACGACCAGATCGTGCTGACCCGCACCCGGCTGCAACGCACCCCCCCGGACATTCTGTTCACCACCACCGAGATCCTCAATCAGCGCCTGTCCGACCATTGGATGCGCGGCCTCTTCGGTGTTGGCCTTCCGGCTGCCCGCAAGCCATTGCTCGCGCTCCTCGACGAAGTGCATACCTATGAGGGAGCGACAGGCGCGCAAGCCGCGCTGACATTGCGCCGATGGCGGCATCTCCTGGGTGCGCCGATCACTTGGGTCGGGCTGTCCGCAACGCTTGGCGATGCGGCGCGCTTCTTCTCGGACTTGACCGGCGCCGCACTCGACGATGTCGTCGAGATCACCCCGACGCTCGAGGAGTTCGAGGAGCAAGGAGCGGAATATCAGATCCTGTTGAGGGGCGATCCGGCATCGCGCGCGTCGCTGCTCTCGACCACGATCCAGACGTCGATGCTGCTGCCGCGACTGCTCGATCCGCCAGGCGCGACCAATACCTCCGGGACTGTTGGACGGCGTGCGTTCCTGTTCACCGACGATCTCGACGTCACCAACCGCCTGTACGACGATCTGCGAGATGCAGACCCGCCGCTTCGCGCATGAGCGTGGAGCGCTGTCGCACTGGATCCCGGTCGACCCGGCGTTCCCGGAACAGGACCGCCGGATCAGCGACTACGCCCTTGAGCACGAGTTCGTCGGGACGTTCACGGGCAGCCTCAATGAACGGGTCGATAGCGCGCCGTTGCTGGTGTTTCGGCCTTGGACCGTGAGGCTCGAACGAGCCGCGCGAACCGAGGCCTTGCCGAGCAGCAATGCGCGGCTGTTGTGGCAATCTGACATTGTTGCCAATGGCGACGCGCTGGGTGTACCGGTTCCGACGCGATCGGAGTGGCAGCACCATGTGCGCGCTATCGACTTCCACTTGCACCGATTTCGCTCGAGCGTGAGCGTTCGCCGCTTCGCCGGAACGGCGCAAGCGAACGTCCGGATTCTTCAGGACGACTTTGCCGTCACACTGCAGTTCATGAGCGACGACGATCGACCGGCCGCGGTTGGGTTCGAACTGGAGGTCGATGGCTTCCGTCTCGACCTGGCGCTGCCCAATGCCGAAACGCTGGCTGGCAACACCCTTCCGCTTGACGTGCTGGCGACCAGCAAGCTCGCCTATGTGCGAGATCTGATCCGGCTCGACCCGGACCTACCCAACGACGTCAATCAGTTCCAGCGCGAATGGCTAGTCCAGTTTCTGCTCTCGGCCTTGCTTGCCGATGCGTCGAGCACCAAGCGTCCGCTTGCGGAGTCGATTGCCGATCTGCTTGACGACGATCGCATCGAAGCCGTTTTTGGTGCCGTCATGAACGATGTCTTCGGCGCTATGCCACCGACGCCCCCCGATGCCGAAGACACCGAAGACGCCGACGCCGAGGAAGACCCCGATGGCAACGGGCATGCCCCGGACGGAACTGCCGGCGTCGGCGCTACCGGCGGGGGAGGACGTTTGCAGCAGGCGTTGCTCCAGCAACTAGCCCGGCCGATCGTGCGCGACCGGTTGCGCGCGCTGATGCCTCATCCCTCGCGCGACCTTCACGGGCCGGCTCAATCGCGCGCAGTGCGCGACCTGTTCCAGAGCCTGTTCATCGCCGAACTTATCCACCCGAGCCCGAAGATCTGGCTGTTCTTCGCCTGGATCAGCGACGTCGAGATCGTCGACAATTCGGCGCGCGAGTTCGCCGCCCTCGAGCCGGACTGGCCCGCAGCTCCGATCCGCCTGTCGCAACTTTTGCGCGCGCTCCTGACCCGCGGCGTCCAGATCAGGCTAGTCATCCGCGAAGACGGGCACAATGACTATGTCATCGCACGTCTGCAGGCGCTGAAGGCGCGCTTTGGCGACCAGATCAAATGGACTGTCGAGAAGAGCTTCCACGCAAAAGGCCTGCTCGGCGCAGATTATTTCCTAAGTGGGTCGATGAATCTCACGCTTAACGGCATCTCGATCAACGGCGAGCATCTTGTCCTGCGCACAGATCCGGCCGTGGTCGCCGAACAGTCGATTGAACTCGAATCGCGCTGGGAAGGCCAGATGGCATGATCGGCGCCAATCTTGCTGCCGCCCAGGCCGTTCTCGCCGACCTCGCCGCGTTGGCCCCCTGCGCGGGCACCGGCACCGACATCGAAGCACTGTGCGCAGCGGTCACCCAGACTGTTGGCGCCGAGGCCTTTCCGGGTGGGCTCGCACCGTTCATAGACGGGGCGGGCGCGATGCAGATCGATGTCGCCGCATCGACCGTGGCGGATTGGCGCCGCCTCAAGCTGGTTTTGCTCGCTTTTGCCGGGCCAACGCTCACTGCGTTCGATGGTGTGCCGGAGTCCTTCGATCCCACAGACCCGGTCGGTGCGCGGTTGATGCTGACCATGCCAGCCGTCACCGGGATTATGCGCCTGCCCGGCGATAACCGGTCGCGCATTGCGGCCTTGCGCGCCGTGCTTCGTGCGCGTGATACATTGGCCCGCGCGCCGGAATTGCAACGCTCGGCGCCGCTTCCGACCTCTTGGTTACTTGCGCGGTTCCAGGATTATCTGAACGTCGGTCGGCGCGATGCGGCGATGCTCGTGCTCGAGCGGCTTCGTGGCGAACTTCGCCTCGACGCGCTCAACGTCAAATTCCTCGAGGTCCAACTGCTGGCAACCTTTGAGGATTGGAGTGTGATTACGGCGCTCCCGGAATTCGGGAGACTGTGCGCCGCGCGCAGGACTCCGGCGATTACGGCGATCCTCCTCGAAGCCCTCTACCAAACGCATGTTGCCGGTCCCTTCGAAGCAAATGACCAAGAGGCCACGCGCACGGCGTTCACCGTGTCGGTCCAGCCCTTCGTCCAAGCGATGCGCATCGCCTCCGTACCGGCATCGCTGCGGGCAGGGGGGTGGCGTCTTCTCGGTCTCGAAGCGCTGTCAGATGGAGGGCGCCGGGGCCTTGTCGCCCTGCTCGCCGATCACGCGCTAGATCTTGGCTGGATATTTGCGTTGCTGCCGACGCACTCGCCCGTAGCGCCGCCGGACGTCGAAGCCGAAGCTCCCCTCGAAGCGGCGCGTGAAGCCTTGATCCAAGTCGAGGCGGTGGATAGCCTAGATCTGCTCGCCGAAGCAATGGCAGCGCTGGAGCGGCTCAATCCTGACGAACTGGCGCTGCTGCGCGAGACGATGCCGTTTCGGACCATTGTTCAAGCGGCCGAAGGAACTGCGCAGACCGCGCCGCCGGATTCGTGGTTGAGTTGGCTCGGGCGCGTTGCTGATCCTGGGTTCACGAGCGCACTCGAGTTTGCGCGCCAAGGTAAGGACGAATGGGACATCGGTGCGTCCGCTGCCGACCCGGTAGCTGTCCGAGCGCTCGTCGCGGCGCTCGAGGCTGTCCAGAACGAAGATCTCGCCGCCGAGCGAACAACCCAGGCGCTCCCCTATCTGGTGGCCTGGCTGCAGCGCGACGAGGCATTTCCAAGAGCGGCCATGTCGCCGGTCTACGGTGGGTTACTGACCCTGTTCGCGATGGGGAGCGCGCGGGGGGCTGCCATATATGAGTCGAGCCAAGTGCTTGTCGAAGCGTTGCTCGGCTCCAGCCTCGATGCGAAATTATATCACGAGTTGATCGCCGACATCGATGAGATCGCCGGCGACGGATATGGCATCGACATGATCTACTGGGTGCTGGAACTCGTCGAGGGCTTCATGAATGCCGCGTCACCTGACGCGGCGGCGCGAGAACAGTTACTGCATCGCATCCTTGCTCGAACCGCGCCGATTATGGGGCGCCTGACCCGCCTGCAGCGCGTCGCCGTCACCGTCTTGTCGAGCGAGCTTGGCTGGGCACTTCCCCCGCCACCAACATCCGATATCGTACCGGCCGAAGATACCCTCGCAAGCCGATTGGCTGGCCTTCGTATCGCCATTTACTCGCTGACCGAGTCCTCGAGTCGGCAGGCAAAGGCCGCGCTCGAGGAAGTCACACCGTTGGTGACCGTCGACACCAACGCCGATCATGGTGGCACCGCGCGCTTGCGAGCACTTGCTGAGAATTCCGATATTTTCGTGATGACCTGGTTGGCTGCCAAACATGCAGCTACAGATTTCATTCGCGAACATCGTGGCAGCAAGATCTTGCTTTACTCGCAAGGCAAGGGGTTCTCGAGCATGCTTCGTGCGATCGAGGACCACCTATTGCAGTAATCAGAGACTCGATGTTGCGGAATACCTAAATAATACCTCAATGGAATTTTTGGGAACAACTGTTGAGTGTCGCCGTACTAACATCATATCCGGACGACCGCAGGGTCGAACTTACGTTGCAAGAAAAGCTATTCGTCAAGTAACATACATTCGATCTCATATAAAATGATTGAAGAAAATATACCTACGGTATTCGTGAATCGTTATTGTAGAAAATATAGGCATTACATTTCTCGGTTAGTTCGGCATTCCGCCAATTTCTGACGATGATGTCCAAGTCATTATTTGGCCTAATCATATAGGTTCCAAAGAACGTCAGCTTTTAGCTCGTATCGCGCTAGAATTTCCCCATCCGGATCGTCTGACCAGGCAACCTATTTTTCCCATTATTATGCTGACGGGATACTCGAAAATAGGCAGCTAGGAGTTCATTTTGAACGTGATTTAGCAAATGCCCTGTCTGCTGAAATGAACTGGCCGATCATAGCGGGAATGAGTCGGGCGGGTTCCGGCGCAGCTGTGCCGGTTTCCTGCGCCAATTGTTCACCATAGGCGATGAGATCGCGATACAGCGCGGCCGGCAGTTCGACGGTTACCTTGACGGGCCGCTCGTCAGAGATGGGACCGAGCTTCAGCCTTTTCATGGGATAGCTCCATAGGGTTCGATAATGAGATCGCGCGTCACGAGAATGCGCGCGGTGAAGCCGGCTCGCACCGTGAGCGTGGGCGACACATCGAGCTGCCGGTCGACGACTTGGCGGCCGGTGTCAGTAATGCTGTCGGCGGCCCCACGGCGCAGGGCGCGGAGGATGGCGTTGTCGTCGGAACCGGCTCCCAGTTCGGCGCCGACGCCTAATATGGTGGAGAGGAGGCTGGCCCGAAGCATCTGGCCCCAGTGGCGATCTACGCCATCCTGCATTCCGGCCTGCCCTTGCGCATCGGTGCCGGGCTGGCGATCCAGACTGAGCGAGCGGCCATCGGGGAAGACCAGCCGGTTCCAGGCCAGTAGCACGCGCTGCTGTCCGAAAGCGATCCCGGAATCATAGTCGCCGATGACACGGGTGCCCTGCGGGATGAGGACGATCCTGCCGGTAGGGCTGTCGTGGACGTTGCTGGTGACGTGGGCTGTCACCTGACCGGGCAAGTCGGAGCGAATGCCGGTGAGGAGCGCGATGGGAATGATGGCACCGGCCTGAAGGATTTGCCGGGAGGTTGGCGCGGTGATCCGTTCGGCGGAGGTGGCAGGCTCACTTCGCTGGCCAAGGAATGCTTGGCGTCGATCGACAGGTGCGGCGGGCTGAGCGGCACCGGGCGGCTGACCAGCATTGATGGGCAGGCCGTCCGCCAGGACCGAAGGTGTTTCAGAAGATGCAGTGGAGGAGCCTGTTGCGAACAGCTTTGCGGTCCGGGCAGCTTCGCGCTCCTGCTGTCGCTGCTGAACTGCTGGGTCCACGGGCTGGACGGGGGGCGTGGAGGTCGCAATGCCCGGCACGGGCACATCTTTGCCCTGCTGTTGGGCACGCAGGATCGGCCTACCGAGATCACCGGGCAGCGGCGGCCCTAGGCGCGGTATTCCGCTATAGTCGCGGGGCAGCTGGGCCAGACCATCGGGTGTGGTGCGATTGTCGGTCGGCACCAGCTCTGGCGGCCGCTTCGCATTTTCGCGGCCCTGCAGGGCATAGACCAGCGCTCCACCCAGACCGATGCTGACGATAATGCCAAGACCGAGAAGGGCTTTGCGTGAGAGCCGCGTGACTGGCGGAAGTGTCGGTCGCAGGCGCATGGCGTCGGCGACTTCCTTCAAGCGCGGACGCTCGCTTTGCGTCTCCCCAATGGCGGATTTTTCATCCGACGAAACTGCTGATGAGCTTTCCGGCGCTGCTGCCGGCGGTGGCGGGTCGTCGCTCATGGCCGGTGTCCGACATCGCGCTGGATGCGGACGCTGGCCTGCCGCTTGCCGCTTCCCATCCGCAGCTCGGCAATCGAGAACAGCTGGTCGACGATCATGTAATTCCCGCGCACGCGGTAGTTGATCAGCTCCAGCGACTTGCCGTCTGCGCCCACCTGAAACAGCGGTGGCATCTCGCCCTGGGCGATGCTGCGATCAAACTCGATGTAGACTTGGCTCCCATCATTGAACGCGCGCACGGGCCGCCAGGCCGGGCGGTCACCGGAAAGGACATAACCAAAATCGAGACTGGCGGGATCGACCCCGGCGGCTGCTTGCCGTTCCGGTTCCGCCTTGCCCTGTGGTGGTGCAAGCAAGGCCCGCTGCGGATAATCCCACCGGACGGACGCCATCCATGTCCGTTCCGTTGCCCGCAGTTCAAGGTGGTAGGTGCGGCGGTCGGTGTTGATGACAAGATTGGTTCCAATGTCGGAACGGGTGGGCTTCACGAGGATATGGACCTGCTTTGCAGCTCCCGTGCCGCTTTCGGTGTCGCCTATGATCCAGCGCACAGTATCGCCGGCGGCGACCGGCCCGGGGCCAACCAGCTTTTCGCCAGGTTCGAGCGCGATGTCGGTAACGTGGCCGGGTGCGGTGTAGAGCTGATAGAGGGCGCCATCGACAAACGGCCAGACCTGCATGGCGTTTATGAACCCGTCGCGTACCGGCTCCATGCGGGAGGCGGCGTTGGCCTGAAGGATGCGGGTGGCAGGCGATGCCGGCTCCGGCGTGCGGGCAGCTGCGGGAAGTGGTTTCAGCTGGCCGGGAAGCGGCAGGGGCACGGGCACTTCCACTATGAGTTGTTGCGGTGGTCCGAGCGCGACAGGGGTGTCCGTCGCAGGTGGTGCGGCCGCCAAAGCCTGCACCTCTGACTTCACCTGCGGCACCGGCGCGGATGTCGCCGTCGTCGCGCAACCGGCGATGACCGTCGTGGAAATAAGCAGCAGCAAACACAATGGCCGGGTCATGATCCAAGCTCCTTCGACCAGTTGATGGCGTCGACGTAGATGCCGAGTGGATTGGCTTGTAGGCGTTCGGGGTCGCTGGGCGGCTGCACGGCAACCGTCAGGATCGCGCTCCAGCGGGCGGTGTCCATGAGCGATCCGTCGCGATAGCTGCGTTCGGTCCAGGCGATGCGGAATGATGATGGCGACGCCCGGATGACCGAGTTGACCTCGACCGACACCTGTTCCTTGCCGACGCGGGAGAAGGGGTCATTGGCGCGGGCATGGTCGCTCAGCACGAGTGCGCCACGCCTTGTCGTCATGTCGTAGGCGCGCAGCCAGTTCTGGCGCACGATGATGGGATCCGTGGCGATACCGCGTACCTGTTCCATGAACCGCGACAGCTGATAGGCAATCTGCGGATCGGACGGCAGGAACCCTTCGGTTGCCGGACCTACAGCGGAGGTCTGGCCAAGCTTGTCGACCTCCACCACCCAGGGGACGATGGTGCCGCGGGTTGCCTGCCAGACGAGGGCGGCGGACAGGCCGCCCACCAGCCCCAGGCAGGCGAATGCCATCAGCCGCCAGTTGCGCGCCTGAACGCGGGCCGAGCCGATGCGGTCATCCCACACCTGCGCCGCGCGCTGGTAGGGCGTTTCGGGCTCTGGCGTTTTGCCATAGTGGACGGCGGATCGCCGGAACATCAGCTGTTTCCTTCACTGAGCGAGATGGAGGAGCCGCCGCCGTGGCTGTCGCCGGCGCGGATGGCATGGAGGGTGGCCTGCGTCCCTTGCGACAGACGCTGGGAGCGGCGCAGTCGGTTGGCCCAGGCGGGCGGTTCGTTCGAAGCGGCCGACGATGCGGCGCCTGATGAACTGCCACTGGAAGCTTCGCGCTGGAGAGGGGACACAGCAGCCTGTGCGCCGGTGCGGGTAACATTGCCGAGACCGCCTGCAACAGCGCTAAGCCCGCTGCGCCCGGCGCTTCCGGCGGAATAGGCCTCCGATGCACCGGCTGCCATGGATGCGCCGCCCCGGGCTGCGGCTGCCGTGCGGCCAAGGACTGCCGAACCGCCCGCTGCCGCCATGCCACCGGTTGCAACGCCGGCTGCCACCATGCCGCCAGCGGCCATGGTCGTGCCGACCGCCGCGCCTGCGGACAGCTGTGGGCCGCCGGACACGATGCCGTTGGCGATGCCCGGCGCGAAGATGCCCAGACCCAGTAGCGAGAGCGCTGCCAGCACGATGGTCATCGCCTCATCGATGGTCGGGATTTCACCGCCGAACCCTTGGGTGAAGGTGGAGAACAGCGTGGAGCCGATGCCGATGATGACGGCGAGCACCAGAACCTTGATGCCGGACGAGATGACATTGCCCAGCACGCGCTCGGCCATGAAGGCGGATTTGCCGAACAGGCCGAACGGGATCAGCACGAACCCTGCCAGCGTCGTCAGCTTGAACTCGATCAGCGTCACGAACAGCTGGATTGCCAGCAGGAAGAAAGCGAGCAGGATCAGCGCCCAGGCGAACAGCAGGCAAATGATCTGGATGAAGTTCTCGAAGAAGGAGACCCAGCCCAGCAGGTCGGAGACGGATTCCAGCAACGGCAGGCTGGCGTCGAGCCCGATCTGTGCCACCTTGCCGGGCCGTAGCAGGTCTTCGGGTGGTAGGCCGGAGCCGCTTGCCAGCAGACCGAGGCCGGCGAAGCTTTCGTAGATGATCTTCGCCAGCCCGTTCCAGTTGGAGATGAGATAGGCGAACACGCCCACGAACAGCGTCTTCTTGATCAAGCGCGCCATGATGTCGTCGTCGGCACCCCAGGACCAGAACAGCGCGGCGAGCGTCACGTCGATGACGATGAGGGTAGTGGCGATGAACGCGACCTCGCCCGACAGCAGGCCGAACCCGGCGTCGATGTAAGAGGTGAAGACCTCCAGAAACTGGTCGATGATGCCGGTGCCGCCCATGATCAGCCCTCCGGCTCAGGGCAGTTGGCGATCGTTCGATATCCTGCCCCAGAAACCGGTCCCGGTTCTCGGACCAGAGGTTCAGGCAGGATGGGTCGCGGGACGCTGCCTCCCCCATATCGCGGCAGGCGCGGAGCGCCGCGCGACGGGGATCGGGAAGCGGCGGCGCCTGCACTATGGCCAGCGGCTCTTCCCGCCGCTCCCTGTGGGTAAACTGCACCGCCGTCAGCGTGACGGCGATGCCGACGAACGCGAACGCGCCGGTACGTGCAAGGGTGCGGCTGTCCATCGCCCTGTCACTCGTAGAACATCTTGGCCTGGCCCGGCTGATAGGTGGTGCCGGGGGTCAGGAAGCGCTTGCGGTGTTCGCGGCCCTGTTCGGCAGCCGCTGCCTGTTCGGCGGCCTGAAGCGCCATCGCTCGGCCATTGGCGGCTGTCACTGCGGTCAGGTCGGCCAGCTGTTGCGCCTGAAGGGCAAGGATCTGGTTCCCGGCCTGGGCTGCCTGCAACGCGCCCGACGCCCCCTGACTTTCGCCGACGAGGGCGGCCATCTCGCCTTTGCTGGCGTCCATGTTCTGGACGATGCCGGCCTGCACCCGCATTGCATCCTGCAACGCCCCAACGCTGGTCTGCCAGCGGGATTTGGCGTTGGCGATCAACTGGGCGTCGGTGGCGGCCGGATCGACCTGGGCATAATGCTGCTGAAACGCCTGGTCGATCTGCTGGACATCGTAAGCGATCGACTGGGCTTCGGCGAGCAGCTGTTGCGTCTTCTGGATCGACTGCTGCAACTGGGCGAGCGCCGAATAGGGCAGGCTGGCGAGGTTTTTGCCCTGATTGATCAGCATTGTCGCCTCGTTCTGCAGGGAGGTGATCTGGTTGGTCACCTGCTGCAGCGAGCGGACGGCGGTCAGCACATTCTGGGTGTAGTTGGAGGGGTCGAACACGACGATGGCGTGGGCCGGTGCAGGCACAATCACAGGGATGATGCTTGCACTCAGCAGCCATGCCACCGCGATCCGCGCGGAGTGGGATTTGCCGTTCATTGGTCATTCTCCTCTGGGACAAGATCGGGGACGAGATCTGCGGCCCACCCAAGGCCGCGATGGCGAAGCCAGGCGGCCAGGAACCCATCGCTGCCATGTTCAGCATGCAGAGCGGTGATGGCGGGCTGGTCTGATTTCGCGGATGCCGCACAGAGCGCGAGCGCGACATCGGACAGCCCGAGTTCGAACAGCCGGTTGCCGCGTCGGGACTGGCAGTAATAATCGCGCTTTGGTGTGGCGCGCGCGAGGATATCGATCTGCCGGTCGTTGAGACCAAAGCGGCGATAGACAGCGCTGATCTGTGGTTCGATAGCGCGCTCGTTGGGGAGCAACAGCCTTGTGTGGCAGCTTTCGATCAGCACCGGCGCCAGAGGTGAAGCATCGATATCGGACAGCGACTGGGTGGCGAAGATGACCGAGGCATTCTTCTTGCGCAGTGTCTTCAGCCATTCGCGCAACTGGCTGGCGAATGCGGCATCATCGAGCGCCAGCCAGCCTTCATCGATGATGATGAGGGTGGGCGCGCCATCGAGCCGGTCCTCGATCCGGTGGAACAGATAGGAGAGCACGGCGGGCGCGGCGGGCGTTCCGATCAGGCCATCGGTCTCGAACGCCTGTACCGACGCGCTTCCTAGATGCTCGGTTTCGCCGTCGAGGAGGCGACCATGGGGACCACCGACGCAATAGGGCGCCAGCGCCTGCTTCAGCTGGCGGGATTGCAGCAGCACGGCAAGGCCGGTCAGCGTCCGCTCGGATGGCAGCGCGGTGCCAAGCGACGACAGCGCCGACCACAGATGTTCCTTTACGTCGGGGGTCAGTTCCACGCCTTCGCGGGTGAGGATGGCGGCCACCCAGTCGGCGGCCCAGGCGCGATCCGGCACCCGGTCGACGCGGGCCAGCGGTTGCAGGCTAAGCGGCCGGTCAGGTTCTTCGTCGGCGGCAGGCGCGATGCTGCCGCCAAGGTCATGCCAGTCTCCGCCCATCGCCAGCGTGGCCACACGCACCGATCCGCCGAAGTCGAATGCAAAGACGCGGGCGCCGGGATAGCGGCGGAACTGCAAGGCCATCAGGGCCAGCAGCACGGATTTTCCGGCACCGGTCGGCCCGACGACCAGCATATGGCCGACGTCGCCGACATGGAGCGATAGCCGGAACGGGGTTGACCCTTGCGTCTTGCCAAACAGCAATGGCGGCCCGCCGAGATGCGCATCGCCCGGCTCGCCTGCCCACACTGCCGACAGCGGAATCATATGGGCAAGGTTCAGCGTTGAAATCGGCGGCTGACGGACATTGGCATAGACATGGCCCGGCAGGCTCCCGAGCCAGGCATCCACCGCGTTGACCGTTTCCGGGATGGCGGTGAAGTCGCGGCCTTGGATGATCTTCTCGACCAGCCGCAGCTTCTCGTTTGCCGCTCGCGGATTCTCGTCCCAGACGGTGACGGTCGCGGTCACATAGGCCATCCCGGCATGGTCGGCACCCAGCTCCTGCAATGCCAGGTCAGCGTCGGCGGCCTTGTTGGCGGCGTCCGAATCCACCAGCACGGAAGCCTCGTTGGTCATCACCTCTTTCAGAATGGCAGCGATCGACTTGCGCTTGGCGAACCATTGGCGGCGGATGCGGGAGAGAAGTTTGGTCGCGTCGGTCTTGTTGAGCAGCAGCGCTCGGGTCGACCAGCGATAGGGGAAAGCCAGACGGTTCAGATCGTCCAGCAGGCCGGGCGTGGTCTGGGTGGGGAAACCGGTGATGGTCAGAATGCGCAGATGCGCGTTACCCAGCCGTGGTTCCAGCCCGCAGCTGAGCGGCTGATCGGGCAGCAGCGCGTCCAGATACATCGGGGTCTCGGGCACTCCGACCCGCTGCCGCTGTGTCGAAATGCTGTTGTGCAGGAAGCCCAGCGTCTCGCCGTCATCGAGCCAGGCGCATTCCGGCATGAGCGGATCAATGAGGCCAAGCAGGCGGTCGGTCCGGTCACGGAAGCCGGCCAGCAGTTCGTGCGGGTCAAGGTTCCGGCTGTTGCGGCCTTCGTACATCCACTGCTCCGCCCGGCTCGCATCTTCGGGCGGCGGCAACCAGCAGAAGGTCAGGTAATGGCTCGATTCAAAATGCGCGCCTTCCTCTTCGAACATTGCCTTGCGCTCGGCATCCACCAGTGCGGATGCAGCATCGGGAAAACTGCTCTCGGGATAGGACGTGGCGGCATGGCGATGGGCGTCGACGAACAGCGCCCAGCCGGAGCCCAGTCGCCGCAGCGCATTGTTGAGCCGGCCAGCAACCGCCACCAACTCGGCCGGCACGGCGGAATCGAGGTCCGGCCCCCGAAACCGCGCCGTGCGCTGGAAGCTGCCGTCCTTGTTGAGAACGATTCCCGGCGCGACAAGGGCTGCCCAAGGCAGATAGTCCGCGAGCCGTGTGGCGTGGCGACGGTATTCGGCGAGGTGGAACATGGGGGTGCCAGCCCTCAAACCGCCAGATGGGACGGCAGGCGCAGATGCCGCCGTCCCACCTCGACAAAGAGCGGGTCGCGCCGGGCGCCCCAGACCGCCAGCAAATGGCCGATGGCTCCAATCGCCAGCCCGACCAGCCAGAGGCGCAGGCCAAGCCCAAGGGCAGCCGCCAGCGTGCCATTCACGATGGCGAGCGAGCGCGGCGCGCCCGCCAACAGGATTGGGTCGGTCAGCGCCCGGTGCACGGGAACGCTGTAACCGGGCACCTCTTCCATCCCGGTCATACCAGCGCTCCGCCGCCGAAGCTGAAGAAGGAGAGGAAGAAGGACGAGGCCGCAAAGGCGATCGACAGGCCAAATACGATCTGGATGAGCCGCCGAAACCCGCCCGATGTGTCGCCGAACGCCAGCGTCAGGCCGGTGACGATGATGATGATCACCGCGACGATCTTGGCAACCGGGCCTTCGATCGATTGCAGGATCTGCTCCAGCGGCTGCTCCCAGGGCATGGAAGCGCCGCCGGCCCAGGCGGCGGGTGCGAGCATGAAGGTGATCGCCAGCAGCGAGGTGCGTTCGGCAAACCGGCGACGGTGCTGGTTGGCAAGGGTAAGCAAGCGGGTCATGCAAGGTCTCCTGCGAGGGTGAGAAGGGTGGGAACGGCCGCCGGCGCGGTTGCCGGGATCAGGCGATAGTCACCGTCAAGGCCAAGACCCGGCACACGGGCGAGTTCGACAAGCCGGCGTTCGCTGCCGCGCCCGGACAGCACGGCGATGAGGTCGATGGTTTCGGCGATTAGCGCACGCGGGACAGTCACCACCGCTTCCTGGATCAGTTGCTCCAGTCGCCGCAGCGCGCCCATGGCGCTACCGGCGTGGATGGTGGCGATGCCGCCGGGATGGCCGGTGCCCCAGGCCTTCAGCAGGTCCAGTGCTTCAGCGCCGCGCACTTCGCCGATGGGAATCCGGTCCGGCCGCAGCCGCAGCGCGGAGCGGACAAGATCGGAAAGCGTGGCGACGCCATCCTTGGTTCGCAATGAGACAAGATTTGGCGCGGTGCATTGCAGCTCGCGGGTGTCCTCGATCAGCACGACGCGGTCGCCGGTTCCCGCGACTTCCGCCAAGAGAGCGTTGGTCAATGTCGTCTTGCCGGTGGAGGTGCCGCCGGCAACCAGGATGTTGAGGCGGCTGTGGACGGCGTCCCGCAGCAGGGCTGCCTCTGGCGGCCGCAAGGTGCCGGCCGCCACATAATCGTCGAGGGTGAACACTGCGACGGCGGGTTTACGGATCGCAAAAGTGGGCGCCTGCACGACGGGCGGCAGCAGGCCTTCAAACCGCTCTCCGGTCCCAGGTAGCTCTGCCGACACACGCGGCGCGCCGGCATGGACTTCGGCGCCGACATGGTGGGCCACCAGCCGGATGATCCGCTCGCCGTCCGATGCCGACAGCCGCTCCCCCGTATCGGCGAGACCTTGCGACAGCCGGTCAGACCAGAGGCGGCCATCGGGGTTCAGCATCACTTCGACGACAGCGGGGTCATCCAGCAGTGCCGCAATGGCGGGCCCAAGCGCGGTGCGCAGCATCCGCGCGCTGCGGTTGAGACCCTCTCCCTGATGATGTGAACCGCGCATCTGCTGCCCTCTTGGTTCAGGGCCAGCCGCTGCTGCCCCTGTTGGGGCCGAGTAAGAGAACCGGATTTAGACGGGATTCAACAGCTATTGCCGGGCGTAGGGCACTGGCGTGCAAAGACAGGCCGTGGCGCAGATGGCAGCCCCGGCCATTAGCGTTCCATGTCTGTCGTTGGACCGGTTGACGCGATATCCTCGGCCAGTTCGCGGGCGAGTCTGGAGCTGCTGGCCATGCGCCGGCTGAGCGCCGCGAGGAAGGCATCGTAGCGCTGAAAGCCCTTGGCGCGCGCTGCTGCGGCCTGCGGTTCCGGCAAAGCCGGCGTCGTGGTGAGCCAGAAGCGCACGAACATGGCCATCGTCTCGACGGCTATGGTCTGGTCGCGCTCGATGCGGGCGATCCGCCGGTCAATCTGGTCCAGCCGTTTGGCGATAGCTGCTTCCCGCCGCTCGCCATCGTCGGGGGAGAGAAAGGCGGCAACCGCGGCTTCGGCGATCATCGACAGGGAATGGTCACGCCGCGCCGCGCGCTCCTCCAGCGCGACAAGCAGGTTTGGCTCCAGATAGACCGAAAGCCGGCGTTTGCGGGGCTGTTTCGGGCGCATGCTAGAGTCCCCTGTCCGAGCCCGGGTCCATGAAAGCCTGACGCGCGACCTGCCGCATCTGGTTTTGCAGCCGTGCAAATTCCACGTCCGCGTCGGGCTCGCTCGGCGCGCCATCCAGGTCGAATTCATTGGGCTCAATGGGATTTTCGGGCGGAGGCAGCTTTTCGCCCAGGCTCATTGCATGCTGCTGTTCCTCGCCGCCACTGGAAGCCTGCTTTTTGCTATGCTTTGTCAGCTGGGCTGGAATGACGATTGGTCGTGGCGGAATCGGAAGCTGGTTCCAGGGATCCGGCACCGTCACTGCTGGTGCTTTCGGAACCGGCGGCGCGCTGATCCGGCCCTGCAGCCGCCTGTCCTCAAAGTAGCGCGCCTTGCTGGCGCGGATTGGTGGTGTGCCGGCCACCATCACAATCTCGTCCGTTGGCGACAGCTGCATAACCTCGCCCGGTGTCAACAGCGGACGGGCGGTCTCGGATCGCGACACCATCAGATGACCCAGCCAGGGACTGAGGCGATGGCCGGCATAGTTTTTCATGGCCCGCATTTCGGTCGCTGTACCAAGTGCGTCGGACACTCGCTTGGCGGTGCGTTCGTCGTTGGTCGCGAAGCTGACGCGGACATGGCAGTTATCGAGGATGGAGTTGTTCGGCCCATAGGCCTTCTCGATCTGGTTCAGTGACTGGGCGATCAGGAAGGATTTGAGGCCATAGCCTGCCATGAACGCGAGGGCGCTCTCGAAGAAGTCGAGCCGTCCGAGCGCCGGAAACTCGTCCAGCATCAACAGCAGGCGATGCCGGTCAGCCCGGCCACTGAGATCCTCGGTCAGCCTGCGCCCCACCTGATTGAGCAGCAGCCGGATCAGCGGCTTGGTGCGGTTGATGTCGGACGGTGGAACCACAAGGTAGAGGGTGGTTGGCTGCGGGCCGGTCACCAGATCACCAATCCGCCAGTCACAGCGGCGCGTCACTTCCGCGACTACCGGATCACGGTAGAGCCCAAGGAAGGACATGGCCGTCGACAGCACGCCGGACATTTCATTTTCGGACTTGTTCAGAAGCTCACGCGCCGCACTGGCGATGACAGGGTGCGGGCCGGCGTCTCCCAGATGCGACGTCTTCATCATGGCTTCGAGCGTCACAGCGATGGTGCGCCGCGGATCGGAGAGGAAGGCGGCGACGCCCGCCAATGTCTTGTCCTTTTCAGCATAGAGTACATGGAGGATGGCGCCCACCAGCAGCGCGTGGCTGGTCTTCTCCCAATGGTTGCGCTTTTCCAGCGAACCCTCCGGATCAACCAGGATGTCGGCGATATTCTGGACGTCGCGCACCTCCCAGGCGCCGCGACGGACTTCCAGCAGCGGGTTGTAGGCGGCGGACTTGGGATTGGTGGGGTCGAACAGCAGCACGCGCCCATGCCGGGCGCGGAAGCCTGCCGTCAGCTGCCAGTTCTCGCCCTTGATGTCGTGAACGATGGCTGATCCCGGCCAGGTCAGCAGCGTCGGGATGACTAAGCCAACGCCCTTGCCGGAACGGGTGGGCGCGAAGCACAGCACATGTTCGGGGCCGTCATGGCGCAGATAGTCGCTACCGAGTTTGCCAAGCACTACCCCGTCCGGGCCAAGCAGCCGCGCTGCCCGCACCTCGTCCCGGCTCGCCCAGCGAGCGGAGCCGTAGGTTTCGACCTTGCGCGCTTCACGGGCGCGCCAGACGGACATGGCGATTGCCACCGCAATCGATGCGACCCCGCCGGACGCGGCCATCAGTCCGCCGCGCGCGAAAATCCCAGGTGCGTATGCGTCGAAGAGATACCACCACCAGAAGAAGGCGGGCGGATAATAGACCGGCCAGCCAGCGAGCTCGAACCATGGGGTTCCGAGCCCTTCCTGAAATCCCAGCCTCCAGGCGACATACTGCGTGGCGGCCCACACGCCCGTGAGGACGATCAGGAACACGGCGAGGATCTGGCCCCACAGGATGCGGGTGGCGGACATGGGCAGCCCTTCGGACAGTGGCGACTTTGCAGATCATGGGTTTTCCAATGGCCGCAACGGTGTTCGGGATCAGGGCGCGCCGCCGGTTAGGATGTCGTGCAGAACGGATGGGCGGACATCACAGGCCCAGTTCCCGCTTACGGGCAAAGCTCCAGTCGATTCCGCCACTATCGCGCATAATGCCCGACACCTCCCGGCCCAGATGCCGTTCCAGCGCCGGCGACCAGGGCACGAGCTGGAAGCCGAACCCGTTGCCGATCATCGCGAAACGGCCGGACGTGAGCGCAATTCGCCGCTGGTAGCTGCCCGACACATGTTCGCCGGGCGCCGACGGGTTGTACGGAAGTCCCGTCTCGCCGGCTATCCTGCCAGCGAGCTGGTCCTGCTCGCGCTGGCTCAGCGTATCCAGCAGCCGGGCGGCGAAGATAATGCGCCGGCCGCGTTGCTCGGCAAGGCCTTCCCCCACCAGATACACCGCACGCCGCTCCATTGCGTCGCGCACTTCCGCGCCGAAGCCGCCGTCTGACAGTGAGGGTGGATCGCGCGCAATCGACTGGCGGTCGAGCCAGGTGGCACCGATCGCGTTCACCTGCCGGTTGATACCGATATCCGATCGGACCGCGAGCGCCATCCGGCGATCCCCCCGCGCGTCATCAAATGCGCGCAACTCCACAATGGCGCCAGGTGCGGCGTCGGAAGACGCCTCCAGATCGGGTAGGCGGATGTGGTGGGTGCGCCCATCAGTCCCATCAACGATGGCAAAGGCGCTGCCCTTCAGCTCATCGTCCAGGCCGCGCGCGACGAGGCGACCGATAACGGGCTGATCGATGCTTTCGCCCGCAAGCACGAAAGACGCGCTGCCGCGCTCTATGCCGCGCTCGCCCAGTGCCCGGTGCATACGCTTGATGATGTCACCGCGCTCGCCAAGCTCCCGCAGCGTGGACTCGGCCTGCTCAGCCAATGCCCACTGGCCGGCGCCAATCTGGCTGGCGAGACCCAGTGTTTCGAGTTTGCGGAGCCGTCCGACCTTGGCAACGTCGATGCCATCAGGCGTACGGCCGGGAACTGGCGCGACGTCGATGATTCCATGGCGATCCTGATCCTGCTGCATTTGCCGGTCGAGTTGCGTCCAGCGTTCAGCATCAACCTGTCGCTGGATGTGATGCTGGATCTGTTGATCCGTTCTCGGCCCGAGCTCCAGTGTGACAAGTTCGCGGGCTCTGTCGCGCATTCCCTCACTGATATAGTCGCGGGATATCACCAGGTCTTCGGCGCCCGCCGTTTTGCCGCGAAGCAGGATGTGGACATGGGGATTGTCAGTGTTCCAGTGGTCGATTGCAACCCAGTGCAGATCGGTTCCGAGATCACTGGACATTTGGCTCATCAGGTCGCGTGTGAATGAGCGCAGGTCTACCATTTCGACAGCATCTTCCGGAGAGACGATGAAACGGAAGTGGTGGCGGTCTTCCCCACAGCGTTCAGCAAAATCGTTGAGATCAGTAACTTGGCTGTCACGGCCAAACAGATTGGCTTTCTCCCCGTCACGCGTGACGCCTTCGCGCCGAAGATAATTGATGTGGTCGGCGAGCGAAGAGGGGCGTGCTGTATGGCGAACGACATGTGCCTTCACGACAACAATCCGCGAACGGGCGCTTATGCGGGCATTGGCCTGGATGGCAGCTCGTTTGCCTTGGCCAAAGCGATGTCTGGCTGCTTTCCTGCCTGATGTCGCATTGCGCACTGTTCCGCCCTGCCTGCGAACAGCGACAAGCACTTGCGCAATAAATGGGCGCGCTCGCTGAGAACGCGATGACCTGATGCGACCTGGCCGTATGCTGAAATCATCTTCTTCGCTCATCGCAAAGCCCCGCGCATCGCGATAGGCCTTTGGAAAGATGCTGATAATGAATTGTTTGCGAGGTGCCATGCTTGCACTGCACCTCGCGAAATTCCTGCATAAGTGATTGATTTCTCACAACCGACCGAGCGCGCACCTCGCGCCCTTTTATCTTGCCATCGAAAACCTGTTCTGAGTGACTTCCACAGTTTCAGACCATTTTGCACGCCATGGTATCCGGGCCCAGGAATGATGCCGATCGGGTTCATGGCCTAGATTCCGGGCGGGATCGGGCGATGAATATGCCTCCAGATGACTTAGCTGGAGCTATTTCGTTGGCGGGTGAACTGGCGGCCGGCGACACTGCTGGAAGGTCTTCCCTCTGCTCAAAGTCCGGGCCGACATTGTCATCGGCCAGCGCCTTTTTTGCGGTCGATTGGCTCTGATTTGATGCGGCGAAGATGGCGGATCGCGTCCATGCAAGGGGATCGATTGCGGCCATTTTCCCGGTATTTTTGGTCGCGCCAAAGCCCATCAGTGGTGCAAGCGCTGTTACATAATCGCGCGTTTCTGTTGGTAATGGGCGGCCCCGCAGATGCTGTTCGTAACGACCGGGGCCGGCATTATAAGCCGCCAGAAATCCCGGCGATCCGTAGCGATCATGCAACTCCCGCAGATAGGCCGTGCCCGCCAAGATGTTATCCGGTGGGTGAAAGGGATCGTTTCCAAGCCCATATCGCAGTTTCAATTCAGCCCAGGTGGCGGGCATCAACTGCATCAAACCCATCGCGCCCTTGACAGATATGGCGTGCGGATTTCCGGCGCTTTCGGCGCGCATCACACCACGAATCCAGCTCTCGGGAATGCCGAATCTGCCAGATGCTTCTGCAATCGCGGTGGCCAATGAGACTCTGTCCAATGCCGTGCTGACCGGCCGCGCATTGGCAATCCCGCTGACAAGTGATGCACAGCAAAGCAGCAAACCGACGCGGGAAAAGGTGCCGATACGGGACATGATTCAGCGCTTTCCGCCCGTCCTGTCGGTCCGGTTCCAGTGCAGGGACCAGGACGCACCATCGACGCTGTCCCGAAATAGATTGGCGCGGATCGGCTGAGGCAAAAGCGGATCATCGATGATGACGGCGACATAGTCTCCAGCCCGTTCGCCGGTGCGTTTCCAGCCGGCGCCGATTTCCGGGCCATCCGTATCGCCCGCGTGCACACGATAGTCGGGCGCGTTCTCGCTATCCTGAACTTCGGCGATATCAAGGGTGATGTCCCTGGCCAGCATCAGGGTGTCGATGCGTCCGGCAAAGCCGTTCTCACGGCGCTCGAACGTGCCTATCTGTGACATTTCAGGTCTCCTTCTGTTGTGGTGTTTGTGCTGAAAGCGGGCGGTTCTGCTGCTGACCGAATGCGACTGGGCGCGAACGCTCGAACAGCGGGATGGCGCGTCCGATTACGGCAGTAGCATCCGTCGGCCCGAAATAGCGGCCGTCCAGACTGTTCGGGATGGCATGGTTCATAAGGAAGAGCTGGCCGGATTGAAGGGTATGGCACCCCTGCCATACGGGCAGCAGGCGCCCGGTCCGGTCGTGCGAAAGCGCACTGCCACGATAGTTGCCGTCGATGATGATCCGCACACCGAAGCGGCAAACCTGCTGGCCCGGAACCGCCACCACATGTTTGAGAAGTGGCGTGCGGGGACCGACATATTGGCGTTCGGCCATAAAACGGGCGATGGGTTGGGAAGGCCTGATCAACACAAGGTCGCCAATTTTTGGCGCATCGGCCTTGCTGATCGAGTAAAAGCCGACCGGCACACTGGCCGATGCGTTCCACACCAGTTTCACCGGCACGGTAAACAGCGCGGTGGCAGCGATAGCAAGCGTTGCAAACCATGTCAGACGTGCATATCCGAGCCGGGTCATCGCTCGATTTCCCGCCGCTTGAGCCATGCCGCATGACGCGTCCTCGTGTAGGCGCGAGGCGCGATTTTCGCGGTCAGACAATGGTGCAAGTGGCGCCAGTGATCTGGTGACACCTCGCAAGGGTCAATGTCGGCAGCCTCGATAACATCAATGTGCTGGAGCACGCTCTGCACCTTGGGCCAGCCGTCCATGGACAGCAGCAACTCGCCGCCTGGCCTTACATTGGGGACAGTCTGAAGCGCTTCTCCAGCGCCAACTGCCCGCAGGATATCGATCCGGGACAAGATGGTGCCATAGTCGTTGGCCGCCCACTGGATGAAGGCGAACACACTGCCGGGACGGAAGGAGATGGTGCGCCGTCTGCGGTCCCGGATGTCGTCGCGAACCGGACGGCCGAAGCGGATCCAGTGCTGCAGCCGCTTCTCGATCCACACCAGATCGACCTGCGTCAGCGTTTCCGGGCGCGGATAGCCGGGGGCTTGGCTCATGGCCGCTTCCCCTTCCCGGCAACCAGATCGCCAGATCGAATATTCGGCGACTTATCCCCAGCGACTCTATCGCAATCTTCTATGTTAGATTCTGGGTTAGAGTCGTTAGGCGCCCGAATTCTGCTGCCACGGGAATGGTTTGAGCCTGATTCCAGTTCCCGATAGCACGACAATCGGGTTCCTGATGGCACGATAGCGCGGGTTCCCGATAGCACGATATTGTCCGGAAATTGTCCACAGGTGGCAGGCTGGAAGGCCAGTAGCACCCGGCCGCTGCGCTCAATCTCTGTGCTGAGCGTATAACCGGGCAATGGCTGGCGGCGGATGATGTCCCGCAATTCGAAGGCGAACCGCTTGAAGGGCGCAAGGCTGCCGGACTTCAGGTGCAGGTGCCGGAAATCAAACCGCCAGCCATTGCCCTGCCGTCCACCATGCTTTCGCACCAGGCGATAGAGCCAGCGGTCGAGACCGCCCGTCAGATCAAAATAGCCGCGATCGATGGTGAGGATGAGCGCATCGTTCAGCACGCCGGCATAGAACCAGTCGGGCAGGATCAGCTCGATACCAGCCGGCCGACCGTCGCGCCTTGTGCGCTCCTGCCATTCATTGATCCAGGAAAAACGGTGGCGCCGACCTTCGGCAGGCTGGCGAATAGTCGTGGAAACGGTGGTCGATTGCAGTCGGTCGAGCGCTGCCTTCAGGCGCTGATAATCCCGTGCAGACGTGCCGCGGCCGGTGAAGGTCAGGATGTCATAGGGCGTCGTTGCCATCAGACGCGAGGTGGATTCACCGACATCGCGGGCCTCCACAATCTGGCTGGCGGCCCAGATCAATATGTCCGCATCCCAGATCGTCGCCATGCCATGGTCCGGCACCGCCTCAACCCGGATCGACACGCCGCCAGCCTGAAAGTTGATCGGCACAACACGGTGCGATTTGCTCAGCGAAAAGAACGGATAGGCCATTAAATCCTGGGCATCGCGGGCCGCAAACTTGCCGGGCAGCGCGCGGAACAGCTCCAGTTGCCGACGTTCCGTTCGATGGTGTGCCTGGGTGGTCATCACAGGTTCCCGATCAACGCGCCGGGAAAGGGCGATAGGGGGCCGCCATTGATGGCAGGCCGGCATGGCGGCGGGCGGGCAATACGGAGCCTCTTGGGTCTGACGTCGACGTAACAGCGCCACGGTTCACCCAGGTTTCGAGGTCGTCGAGCGCGTAGACCACCCGGCCGCCAAGCTTGTGATAGGCTGGCCCAGTTCCATAGGTCCTGTGCTTCTCCAGCGTCCTGGCGGACAGGCTCAGAAAATGCGCCGCCTCCTTGGTGCGGAGGTAGCGTGGCGGGAGGGGTGCGGAATCGGCGGGCATTATCGGGTCTCCGGCTGCTTGTGAAAGCCGCCGATCATCTGCGGCGGGCAGCGACGACCATGGCGCATTGGAAACGGTGAGAGGGTGTGCGGAGGTTAGGGGTGCGGAATTCTCACACCGCGCGCAGCCTGCCAAAAACTACGGCTGGATGCGATGACGAAGCAGTTTGCGATAACCACCCGAAATCATATCCCGGGCATCCCGCAGCAGAGCCATGACGGCGAAACGAGCGGAGGATTCCTGCCAGGCGTGACGATCCTGCCGCGCCATGCGCAGCAGCTGGCGCGCTATGTCCTGCTGGCTGGCGCCTTCTGCCCGGCCATCCGATGCACGCAACATTTTTGCTGCACGCGTTCGCTGCTGCCCTGTCATCCGGGTGTCGGGTGGAATGGCCCGATTGTGCAACAGGGCAAGAAGGCGTTGAAGCGCCGCCAAGCGGCCAAAGCCATCGATCGACAGCGGGACGATGGCAACCAGTTTGCTATCCGTCTGGCCATCCACTTTCAGCACGTTCAATGCGTCGTCCGCGCCAATCGGAAGCCGATAATTGAGCCCGAGTTCATCCACTTGGGCCTTGGGGGACGCAATAGCTGGTTGACCTGCCTCCTCGCCAAAGAGCGGGGACGCCGGCTGAAGAATGACACTGCCGGTATCAAGCTGTGGCGACCAGAAAACCGCAACGTCAGGGGGATGGAGCGCCGGATCGACCGGGAAATCGCAACCCCCAGTGCAGGCAGAGTTCCTCTGCTAGCGGTGCGGCGTTTCCCGAACTGGCGAATGCCTCATAGTCACGGATGTAGTCCGGGTTTCGTCGCAGGAATTCCCACGCAATGTCCGATGGGGATAACCGTTCGATACGGCGATATGCGTCAGCCGAGCGCCAGCGCGAACCCTCTCCAGTCATCGAATCCTCCCGGTCCGTTAACCATGCAAAGTCTTCAGGATGTGAGGGATTTTCGAAGGGGTCGGAAGCTACAAAAGCTGCGGGACGTGATGCCCGGAGCGCATCACTGGGTTGTTTTTCAGCTACCGGATACCAGTCCGCGATAGCCTTTTTCACTTATCCATCGGGCGCGGGCCAGGTGCGCCTCGTAGACATGTTTGCTTCGTTCCGGATCAATGGAGGGATCAACTTCGAATATTTCCCACACGCCCTGCTGCCAATCACCACCGGACTGGGCAAAATCCAGTAGCCGCAGATAGAGCGCCAAATGCGCGTGGTCATATGCTGTCAATGCCTCCGCGGCGGGTGGCTCATCGAGGGTGACAGGGCTGGATTCGACCATGGCGACATCCTTTTTCCAACCTGACGGCTTTGTTGACTGTTTTGAGGCACTTTCCAAGCCAGAACCTGACCTTGGGGTATCAATTCAGAAACAGCCAAAGCCGATACACATTATAGTTGATAAACTCATAGTGTGTAAGCCGCGATCTGATGGCGCATGGATATGCGCAAACTAGTCGGCCATAACTTCGCCCGCATCAGGCACGAAAAAGGCCTGACACAGGAAGATGTTGAGGCTCGCTCTGGCTTCAGCCAGCAATATATCAGCAGCCTTGAACGCGGTCGGCGGAATCCAACTATCATAACCTTATACGAGTTGGCATGCGCTCTGGATGTCGCGCTTCTGGCACTTTTAGAACCGGGTGCCTGAGAGGCTGGAAGAATGCAAAAAGCAATTGCCAAAATGGCCGCGCAAAACATCAACGTTTTACATCCAAACTGAGCGCGTCTGGTTCCGCCGACTTTTCGGACATTGGGAAGTCTGCAAGTGCCGTCGAAAGCGGTCATTCGTAAAGGTGGTCTTGAACGACGGAAAAGGGGCTGATAGCGTTATGGCCGCTGACGGCTTGTAAGGGCCAAGAGCTGCCAGTCCCGCGGGCGATGACCCGCAGGTTGGTTGCGCCCTCAAGTGCCCGCCGTCTGCTTCAATCGGTGGCAGCGGCCGTCTGGCGGATCAAATCTCCGTCGCCTTAGCGAGCAGGAGGGCATCTTCCAGTTCAACGCCGAGATATCGAACCGTCATCTCGATCTTGGTATGGCCAAGCAGAATCTGGACTGCGCGGAAGTTACCGGTGCGCTTTTAGATGATCCATGGCTTGGTCCGCCTGAGCGAGTGGGTGGCCTAGTCTTTTTGCTGAAGCCCGATCGCGGCGACCCACTCGTCGACCAGTCGTGCATACTGCCGCGTGCTGAGGTGATCGGTGGCGTCCACTCGGCTCGGGAACACGAAATCTGCCAGCGTGTCGCCCTGGCGCTCCCTCCATTGGGTCAGGCTGTTGCGGGCGGGTTCCGTCTGCTCTAACTGCACCGGCCTGCCGCTCTTCTCCTGCACCACCATCTCGTGGCACTTCACCTTGCCGCCCCTGACAACGTCGCCGAAGCGAATGGTGACAACGTCGCAGCCGCGCAGCTTGCTGTCGATGGCCAGATCGAACAGCGCCAGATCGCGCATCCGCGGATCACGCTCCAAATGAAAGCGCCTTTTCCACATCTGCTTAGGTGTCATCGGTCGCTTGGCGCCGGTGACCACCCACTATCCCCTACTGGCGCATTCGGCGGCGGCGGCAAAGAATTTGTGGGAAAACCTATATATTCCGAAATGCCCTATATCCGCGGCTGCGTGCGTCCCCCTTACATTGATGTCTGATCGATTGAGCGGTGTCGCTGACCCCGAAATTGAAGGTAGTTGTCTTGCCTTGAGGAAAGGTACCATTCGGACAAAGTGCGCCTGGGAATGCGAACAGCTCAATATCCAATCGTGTCTTCAAATCGAACTTTGCTCAAACATCGACTGACGGTCAGCGCAGATCGACGCTCCTCAGCCGAAGCGCGTTGCCGACGACGCTGACCGATGAGAGTGCCATGGCGGCGGCCGCGATGATCGGCGACAGCAGCAGGCCGAAGGTCGGGAAGAGGACGCCGGCGGCGAGGGGCACACCTGCTGCGTTGTAGATGAAGGCGAAAACCAGATTTTGCCGGATGTTGCGCATGGTCGCACGGCTGAGACGGCGCGCCCGGACGATACCCATCAGGTCACCGCCCATGAGGGTGACGCCTGCACTTTCGATGGCCACGTCGGTGCCTCCGCCCATCGCGATGCCGACATCTGCTGCGGCAAGCGCCGGTGCATCGTTGACGCCGTCACCGGCCATGGCGACGACACGGCCCTCGCGCCGCATGCGTTCGACCGTTGCCTGCTTGTCGGCCGGCATGACGTCGGCTTCGAAGTCGGTGATGCCGAGGCGGCGTGCGATGGCGTATGCTGTCGTGCGGTTGTCCCCAGTCAGCATGACCACCCGGATGCCGAGCTGGCGAAAGGCTGCAAGCGCCTCGGGCGTCGACGCCTTCACCTGGTCGGCAATGGCGATGCTTCCGGCCGGGCGGCCGTCGATGGCGACCAGAACGGCCGTTGCGCCTTCGCGCCGCGCGGCGTCTGCGGCCTCGGTAAGACCGGCCGTGTCGACACCCAGCTCGGCGAGGTATGCGGGCTTGCCGATCGCGATTCGCCGCCCCGAAACCGTGCCGATCACCCCTTTGCCGGATGGGGCGTCGAAGTCGCTGACCGGCAGAAGCGCAAGTCCCCGCGCGGCGGCCTCGGCGACAATGGCGGCAGCGAGCGGATGCTGGCTCTGGCGTTCGAGCGCGGCAGCAAGCGAGAGCAGCTCCGCCCCGTCGACTCCATCCGCCGCATTGATGCCGGCGACGCGCGGCTTGCCTTCGGTGAGCGTGCCTGTCTTGTCGACGAGCAGGGTATCGACCTTCTCCAGCCGTTCCAGCGCCTCCGCATTCTTGATGAGGACGCCGGCCTGCGCACCGCGGCCGACGCCGACCATGATGGACATGGGCGTGGCCAGCCCCAGCGCGCAGGGGCAAGCGATGATGAGCACCGAGACGGCGACGACAAAGGCGTAGGAGAGGCGCGGCTCGGGCCCGACAAGTGCCCATACTGCAAAGGCGATGAGCGCGATCAGGATCACGGCGGGGACGAACCAGCCCGATACGCGATCGGCGAGGCGCTGGATCGGGGCCCGGCTGCGCTGCGCGGAGGCGACCATGGCCACGATCTGCGAGAGGAGCGTATCGCGGCCGACTCGCTCGGCGGTCATGGTGAACGCACCGGTCTGGTTCATCGTTCCGGCAATCAGCCGGTCGCCCTCCACCTTCGAGACAGGCAGGGACTCGCCGGTCACCATGGATTCGTCGAGGGTCGAACGGCCTTCCAGCAGGCTGCCGTCCACCGGGACGGCCTCCCCGGGTCGCACCCGCAGCCGATCGCCGACTTGCACATCGTCGAGCGGGATTTCGGCATCGCTGCCGTCGGCGGCGACGCGCCTTGCAATCTTGGGTGCGAGATCGAGCAGCGCCCGGATCGCGCCGCCCGTTGCCTCGCGCGCGCGCAGCTCCAGCATCTGGCCGAGCAGTACCAGAACGACGATGACCGCCGCGGGCTCGAAATAGGCTGGGACCGAGCCGTCCATGTTGCGGAATGATGGTGGGAAAAGCTGGGGCGCGATCGTGGCAACAAGGCTGTAGAGGAGTGCTGCCCCAGTGCCGAGTGCGATCAGCGTGAACATGTTCAGGTTGCGGCTTTTGATCGAGGCCCAGCCGCGCTCGAAGAAGGGCCATCCTGCCCACAGGACCACTGGCGTCGCGAACAGCAGCTGCAGCCAATTCGATAGCTGTGGCGCGATGTATCGGTGGAGGCCGAGGAGATGCCCGCCCATCTCGAGGATGAGGACAGGAATGGTGAGCGCGAGCCCGATCTTGAAGCGACGGGTGAAGTCGACGAGTTCGGGGTTCGGCCCAGTGTCTGCACCTGGCATCTCGGGCTCCAGCGCCATGCCGCAGATCGGGCATGATCCTGGTCCCTCCTGCCGGATCTCGGGATGCATGGGACAGGTGTAGATCGTGCCGGCGGGCGCGACCGGCGGCGGGGGTGCATCTCCCAGATACTGTGCCGGATTGGCGATGAACTTGGTGCGGCACCCGGCTGAGCAGAAATAGTAGGGTCGCCCTGCATGCTCAGCGCGATGCGGAGACGCGTGCGGATCGACCATCATGCCGCAGACCGGATCGCGAGCCGTCTTTGTGTCCGTGTCGGCCCCGCCCGCTCCACAGCAGTTATGGGCGTGGCCGGATGCGCCATGTTGGTGCAGGTCTGCCATCGTCATCTCCAAACTCGAGTCCGGCGCGAACCTGCACCTTGACACAATGTCGGGGTCAACTCGTCAGCCGAGCCCCAGGCGTCCTGCCGCATTCCAGAACAGCGCAAGCACGGCACCCCCAACGGCGCCACCGAGCGCGGCGCACAGGATCCCCATCCCGAAAGCGCCCGGCGTCCCGACGGCGGACGGGGTGAACAGCGCCAGGAACGCATGCGTGAACTCGATCCCTGCGATGGCAGCACCCCAGCAAAGGGCGAAGAGCGTTGCGAGGAACAGGCCGCCTGTAATCGCGGCTCGGGTGATCCCGATCGCAGTTGTTTGACCAGTCGTCATGTAGGCCTCCTTTGAACGACAGCGGGCGCCCAAAGGCGCCCCATTTCACTTGCGACGCAATTCCACGATGTCATGCACCTGAGGGGCGCCGCTCACGATCGACGCGCGGGCGAAATGTTCGTCGACAATGCTGTCGATCCGCACATGTCCGATGTCGCGGCGGGTGAAGGTGGGGACCGATTTGGGGGCGGGGTTGGTCGGAACCACTCGGGCGACGTCGAGCACCTGGCCCGGCGTCGCGCCGTCGGCACGTCCGATGCACAGCGTGATGACCCCATCGGTGATGTCCACAATGTGACCACGCATCAAGAGGCTGTGCTGGATCCCCTGCGCCGCGGCCGGTGCGAAAGCAGCCGGGACCGCGAATGCGAGAAAGGCGGCGAGAAGAATGTGTGACGATCGCATGTGATGGTCCTTTCAAGAAAAGAAGTCGCTTCCGGCGGAGTGGCTCCGCCGGAAGCTTGGAAGGTTCAGGCGTGGTGATGGGCGAGCGCCCCCATCTCGCGGCAGCTCGCTTCGCAGGCACGGCAAACTTCGGCGCAACGGCGGCACTGGGGATCGTCCATCGCTTCACAGCTTTCAGCGCAGCGGCGGCAAGCTTCGGCGCACGTTGCGCACATCTGGGCATGGATCGGCGAGTTGCGTGTCATCAGATCGACACAGGCCGAGCAGGTGGTGATACAATCAAGCAGCGCGTTGATGTGGCCGGCTTCGGCATGTTTCCCACCAAGGCTCAGGCAATGGGCCAGCGTTTCGAGGCAGACGCGGTGGCAATCGTGACAGAGGTCGATGCAATGCTTCATGTCCATGGGATTGGCTCCTTGTTGTGGCCGCGAAGGAGTGACGTGGCCGGCGGCCGGGTTCGGACGCACGCCATTCAGGTGAACGAGGATCGGACAGGCTTCTGCCGGAGCGTCGATCGGGCAATCGTCTGCCAGGGCGGCCAACGCACGTTCGATGCGCCGGAGGTCCGCGAGCTGGCGCCCGACTTTGTCGATGCGGCTCCGGGTGAGTTCGAGGATGTCGCCGGCACGGGCTTCGCTGTTCGAGCCGAGCGCCAGCAGGGTTGCGATTTCAGCCAGGCTAAAGCCCAGCTCCTTGCCGCGTCGGATGAACCGCAATCTGTCCCGCTCCGCGCTGCCGTAGCTGCGATAGCCGGACGGGCGGCGGCCTGGGTCTGGCAGCAGTCCCAGCCGTTCATAGTGGCGGATCGTGTCGATGCCGACGCCAGCGGACCGGGCAAGGTCGCCGATGCGCATCTGATGGTCGATCTTGCCCAAGAATCACCTCCGGGCGTTCCTATGCGCCCCGGACCATGGTCCGGGGTCAAGCCTCCAATCGGTCGCCTGCTATGAATACGCGCGATATAGCGACACCCCGCAGCAGGCAAAGGAGCAGCACGCCTGGCGGCTTTGTAGGCCGCGCGTGAAAGCCTAGTCCGCCCTGCCAGCGGTCGGACTATCGCCGAGCATGGCCTTCAGCGATTGGCTCGCGTTGCGACGCCTTGATTTATTGGCCGGCAAGCAGCTGGTGCACTAAAGGTCGGCCTCTTCGTGTTCGGGATCGCACCCGCAACCAGTGATGGGCGACTGCGGACGCGCCACCATGAGCTTTCATATGGTGTCGGCGAAGCTATGGCTCCGCCGACACTTTGATCATTTCGGAGCGGGCGTGCTGTGGCCCATGGCGCCATGATCGGTTGCGGCGCCTTCCGCCTTCATCTTGTCGCAGCAACACTTCTTTTCGCCTGCCGCCGGCTCGGCTGCGAGCGCTGGGGTCGCGAGCAGCGTTGCGAGCGACATCAGGATGATCTGCTTGGTCATGACTGTCTCCTTGCGGTGGTTGTTACATGGGTACGCACTTCAAAATCGCTTAATGTGCCGCGTTGGACCTTAAAACCAGAACCGCACGCCTCCCCGCACTGACCATCCGCCCGCATCCTCACCCGCTTCACGGGCAAGGCGGGCGGATTTACCGAGGCGGCTTTCGTAGATAACCGCGAGCGTCGGGGCGAACTTCCGGTTGATCTCGTAGCGGGCCTGGACCCCGGTCTCGATGATCGAGAATCCCGAGCCGATCAGGCGCTCCGGAACGTCGTTCAGGTAGACGTCCGTCTCCAACTGCGGCTGAAGAACAAAGCGGTTGGTCAGCTTGACGTCGAAGGATTGCTTGAACCGGATGCTGACATCGCCCTTGAAGCCGATGAAGGCATGCAGCTCGGTCTCGATCAGCTGCGGGGCTAGGCCCTGGATGCCGATCACGGCATAGGCGCGCGCATCGGGCTCGATATCGGTGCGGATGCCGCCCTGCACATCGAAGAAGGTCCAGACATTCCGGCTGTAGAGGGCCTGGATCTCGGCTTGCTCCAAGCGTGGGCCGTTCTGCTCGCCTTCGGTCTTCCACCAGAATTTGTGGATGTCGCCGCCGATCCAGCCTTCCGCATCCCAGTTGACGACGTCAGCACCATTCTGCCGGCTGTAGTCCACCTGCGCTTGCGTGAAGGTGAGCGTCCGACCGCCATGGAAGTGTTCGGCGAGTCCCTGCCCGGTCTCGCCGGACCCGGGGTTCGGCCGGCCCGGATCCTGTGCAGCGGCAGGCACGGCGGCCAGCAAGGCCGCGATTGCGAGGATGCGCATCCGCTCAGTGTCCGGCGTGCAGGCTGGCGGTCGACGCGGTGGGGGCGGCGACGTTCGCGACGACCAGCTTCTTCATCATGCCGGAATCCATGTGGAACAGCAGGTGGCAGTGCAGCGGCCATTCGCCGGGCTCGTCGGCGGTGAGCACGACCGACTGGGTGCGGCCGGGGGCGACGGCGATCACATTCTTCTCCGGCATCCGATCGGCCGGCGCGCCATTCTCGATCTCGAAGAACATGCCATGCAGGTGCATCGGGTGCGCCATCATCGTCTCGTTCACGAAGGTGATCCGCACCCGTTCGCCGAACTGCACGTCGACCGGGGGCGACTGATCGAACGGCACGCCGTTCAGCGACCACATGTAGCGCTCCATATTGCCGGTGATGCGGATCACGATCTCGCGCGTCGGCGCGCGCGCGTCGCGGTTCGGGGTGGCGGCGACCAGGTCGTTCATCGAGAGCACCCGGCTGCCATAGGGAGCGCCGGTGGCCCAGCCGAACACGCGGCCGGAGCCGTCGGTGTCGCCTTCGCGGCCCAGATCGGCGCCATGGTCCATCTTGCTGTGGTCCATGCCCGCCATCGGGTCCCGGCCGTAGCCATAGTCGACGCGGGGGAAGGGGGTGCCGCCATCGGGCTTCTGCGCGAGTGCGACGGCCGTGCCGGTGCGGGGTCCGTCGGACTTAGGCGCCGGGCGCGGGGTGCAATGCCCCATCGCTGCATGCTCGGGCGGGCATTTGGGATCGGCAGCGGGCGCAGTCGCGGGCATGGTGCAATGCCCCATGGCGGCGTGTTCCGGCGTGCAGCTCGCAGCCGGTTTCTGAGCCGGGGACGGCGCGGTCGGCATGGTGCAATGGCCCATGGCAGCATGTTCCGGCGTGCAGCTGGAAGCGGGAGCCGGGGCTTGGGCCGCTCCGGGCATCTTGCAGTGGCCCATGGCGGCATGTGCGGGGGTGCAGGTGCCCGCCTGCGGCTGGGCCTGCGCCATTTCCATCCCGGCCATGGCGTGCGGCTGCCGCTTGGCAGCCGCATTCAGGGTCGCGGTCATGCTGTCGGCGCCTGCCATGGCATGGCCGGCGTGGCCGCTTGCGGCCGCGGACGGCGCGGCATCGCCGCCCATCGCATGGCCCATCTCGCCCATCATCAGGATCTGCATTGGGCGCGGCTGGGGCACGGCCACCGCCATGTCCGCACGCGGTCCCATGACGGCGAGCGCGTTCGCGCGACGGTCGATCGTTTCCACCCACAGCGGAAAGGCCCGGTCGTCCTTTGGCTCGACGATCACGTCGTAAGTCTCGGCCACCCCCATTCGGAACTCGTCGACCTTGACCGGCTCCACCATGCGGCCGTCGGCGGCAATCACCGTCATCATCAGGCCGGGGATGCGCACGTCCATGAAGCTCATGGCCGAGCCGTTGATAAAGCGCAGCCGGACCTTCTCGCCGGCCTTCATCTCGAAGAAGGGTTTGCGCGCGGTCGGCTGGCCGTTCACCAGCAGCGTGTAATTGGAGACGTCGGCGATGTCGGTCGGGTCCATCCGCATGCGGCCCCATGCGGCGCGGTCGGACAGCGTCTTGCCGAGCCCGAACTTGCCGGCGTCGCGCAGCATTTCCGGGAAGGTGCGCTTGTTCATATTGTAGTAGCCGGCGTCCGCTTTCAGGTTGCGGATGATCCGCTCAGGGTCTTCCGGCGTATGCTCGGTCAGCAGAATGACATGCTCGCGGTCAACGGCGACCTCGGGCCCGTCCTTCGGGTCGATGATAAGCGCGCCATATTGCCCCGCCTGTTCCTGCGTGGAGGCGTGGCTGTGGTACCAGTAGGTTCCTGACTGGCGCAGCGTGAACTGGTAGGTGTAGGTCTCGCCGCTGGCCACGCCCTGAAAGCCGTTGAAGCCCGGCGCGCCGTCGTGATGGCCGGGGATCAGCAAGCCATGCCAGTGGATGGCCGTCATTTCCGGCAGCTCATTCTTCAGGTTGACGGTGACGGTGTCGCCTTCCCGGAAGCGCAGCACCGGGCCGGGCACGTTGCCATTCAGCGTGACAACCGTGTCGCGACGGCCCGGATTCACCTCCAGCCGCTCGCGCTTGGTCACGAGATCGACGGTCACGTCGGCGGCGAAGGCGCTGGTCGCCGACAGCAGCAGCGTTGCGGCGGCGACCGCCTGAAACCGATATGCTTTGCGTGGCATCATGTCCTCGGATCCATGGGATGTCTGCCATGCTCTACGCACGGCATCGCCCGCCCCCTCAAAGGAGGAGCATAGTCGCAAGCTGCCGGCGCGCCCGTGCCACCTTGGTCTCAACCGCCTTGGCGCTGATGCCGAGCTGCGTGCCAGCCTCGGCGTGGCTCAGCCCTTCGAGCGCGGTGAGCACGAGCGGCGCACGCAGCGCGTAGGGCAGATCGGCGATGGCCCGGTCCAGCTGAGCGACGGCCTGCCGCCCTTCCAGTTGCGCATCTTGCAGCGGCGCATCATCCACGACCCGAAGAACCTCGTCGTCGGTCGCGGGACCCAGGAGGAAGCGGCGCACGGCCCGGCGCCGCGCCGCATCGCGAACTTTGTTGAGCGCGATGCGCTGCACCCACGGCAGGAACGGGCGCTCGGGATCGAAGCGCGCGATGTTCCGCCAGGCCGACACGAATGCCTCCTGCGCCAGATCATAGGCCTCATCGGGATCGCCGGTCAGCCGCCGCAGCGTCCGGTAGATGCTGTCCTTGTGGCGGCGCATCAGTGTTCCGAACGCCGGCTCGTCGCCGGCGGCGGCGCGACGGGCGAGCGCGCCGTCGCTGTCGCCGTCTCGCGCCGAAGTCACTTCGGATCGGCGGTCAGCGTATCCACCACCGTCCGGTCGAAACGGGCTGCCTGGGCCGGCGTCAGTACCGCCCGCATGGCGAAGACATGCTCGATCGTCGCCTTCTGCAGCTCGCCCATCGCGCCATGGAAATGGTCGACGGCCGCCGTCACCTTCGGACCATAGGCACCTTCGCTGGCGATGGCGGCCGCGAGCTCGGCATTAGCCTGCCGCATTTCCAGTTCGAGCGCCTGGCGCCGAACGGCGAAATCCCGCTCCAGCGCCTCGATCTGCGCGGTCTGCGCCGGCGAAAGATCGAGGTCGCGATGCACGGAGGCATGCAGCGAAGCGCCACTGCCGTTGGCGGCCGGCAGGATGCGCGGCCCAAGCCAGGTGCCGGCCATGCCAGCCAGCAGTGCCACGAGGATAATCAGAAGCGTCTGCCGCCACGGCCGGCTCATCGGGAGGCTTCCAGCAGGGTGGACGGCGCCAGGGCGACGGTTGAGGAGAAAGGCGAGGTGTCGGCAGGCCGCGCCGTTGCCACCGAGGTCGATGCAATCCCGACCAGCAGCGCCCCCAGCGCGGACACCGCGGGAAGCCGCCATCCGGCCAACGGCAAGGCACGCTCGGCTGCCGCAATCCGGCGCCAGACGCGCGGTTCGAGCGTCGAAAGGTCCCGATCGAGCGGGGCCTCGGCGAGGCGGGACAGCAGGGAATCGAGACGGTCGGTCATGGCAGCTCCTGCGCACCGTGCGGTGCTTTCACTATGCCGATACGCAGGGCAGCAACAAAGCCCGCATCCAATGTGAGGGGAGGCGTGCGCGCCTGCGTATCAGCGACATGACCTTCGAACAGAACGGCATTGCACGACGAACGGTCTTGGCAGCCATGCTTGGCATGACGGCTTCGCCTGTTCTGGCGTCGACCCGCCCGCAGATCACAATGTTCCGCGATGCCGGCTGCGACTGCTGCCTGAAGTGGGCCGCACTGGCCGAGCAGGCCGGCTACGCCGTTCGCACGGTGGACCAGCCCCATATGCCGGCGCTCAAGCAGCGTGCCGGTGTACCGGAAGCGCTCTGGTCCTGCCACACGGCCATGATCGACCGACATCCGGTGGAAGGCCATGTGCCATTCGCGGCGATTGCGAAGATGCGGGCGATGGGGCCGAAAGCGCCATTCGGCCTTGCCGTGCCGGGCATGCCGATCGGGTCACCCGGAATGGAAGTGCCAGACGGTCGCCGCGAGCCCTTCGACGTCATGGCGTTCGACCGTGACGGCAGAAGCTGGCGTTTCGTCTGACATCTGCCCACGACATTTGTCCTTAGGAGATCAAAATGAACCTACGCGCCACCCTTTTGCTCGCCGTCATTGCGCTCGCCGCAACGCCGGTGCTGGCGCATCCGAAGGTTGTGGGCTCCATACCTGCGGCAGGTGCAACGGTCGCTTCGCCAAAGGCCATAAGCCTGACGTTCAGCGAGCGGCTGTTCGAGAAGATGTCGGGTGCAACGCTGGCAAAGACCGGCATGGCTGCGATGCCCGGCCACGGAGCCGGGCCGGTCCGGGCAGAGGCGGCGCTGTCGGATGACGGCAAGGTCATGACGGTCACACCGGCAGCTGCCTTGACCCCGGGGTCCTATCGGCTGGACTGGTTCGGGGTGGGCGGCGACACGCACCGTGTGACGGGGTCCGTCAGCTTCACCGTTCGCTGAGCCGATCGACATGGGGGATCCGCTGGCGGCAGTAGTTCGGTTCGCGCTTTATTCTTCGCTCGGCTTGCTCTTCGGTCTTTCAGCCTTCGGGTGGCACGGGCTGGCAGGCAAGCACCGCTCGCACTGGCAACGGAGCCTCCGGGCTCTCCTGATCATCCTTGCGCTGGTTGCGGCGGTGACGTCGGTCGCGGGTCTGTTCGTGATGGCCAGCCGCATGTTTGCGGTGCCTATGCATTCGCTCGATCGCGAGGCTCTGGGCACGATCCTCGCGCTGCCCGGCCTGGGTTTGGCGCTGCTGCTGCGTGCCGCGGCGCTCACCCTGTTCGTCGGTATCATGATGTTCGCCCCCACCCGACTGGCTGGACCCATAGTTACAGCAGCAGTCGCCCTCGCCACGCTCGCCTGGTTCGGCCACGCGGGCGCCTCGGAGGGCTGGCTCGGCTGGCTGCATCTAGGGAGCACGATCCTGCACTTGCTGGCCGCCGGGCTGTGGGCGGGAGCACTGGCCGCCTTCCTGTTGCTGGGCGCACGGTCCCGCGCGCTGCCGGAGGCTCGCGCCCTGCTGGTCGGGGCGTTGGGCAGGTTCCACTGCACGGGAAGCCTCGTCGTGGGGCTGTTGCTGGTGACGGGAGTTGGCAACGCGCTGCTGATCCTCGGCATGCCGCTGAACCTGTCGTCCCTGACGACGCCCTGGGCGCAGCTCATGGCGTTGAAGCTGGTCGCCTTCGCCGCAATGCTGGGCCTTGCTGCCCTCAACCGGTTCCGGTTCGCGCCCGCCTTGGCGACACCCGGCCCGCAATCGGACAGCCATTTGCGCCACAGCCTGCGTGTCGAGTTCGGCCTGGCCCTCGTCATCCTCGGCCTCGTTGCCTGGATCGGCCTGCTATCACCCATGGAAGGATGATCGAATGACATTCCGCAATCTCGTCACCTTGGCGGCCTTGGGCCTTTCGGCCTCCGCAGCTTGGGCTGCGCCGGATCCGGTGTCGGCCGTAGACGGATTCCATCAGGCCCTCGTACGCAACGATGCGGCGGCGGCCACGTCGTTGCTGGCGGCGGATGCCCTGATATTCGAAGCCGGCCACGTCGAACGTTCGGCCAAGGAATATGCAGGAGGCCATCTGGCCGGCGACGCCGCCCATGCCGCGAAAACCGCTACGCGCTATATGGGACGACGCTGCCTGATCGGCATGGAGATGACCCTCGTCGCGACCGAGACGCTATCCACGCCAATTGGGGATGGCGATGTGCGGATCGGAACCGAGACGATGCTGTTGCGCCGGACCGGGGCGGACTGGCGCATCGCGCATATCCACTGGTCGTCGCGAAAGCTGGCGCCAGGCAAGACAGCACCGGCTTCGCAGCCCGCACCGCCGGCCTGCCCCGCCTGACGGTAGAGCAGATGGGGCTAGCGGTGCGTGGACGTCTCGTCCCCGTAGTCGCGCCCTTCGGTCTGCAGCGTGACATGGTGGATGGCGAACTTCTCTTCCAGCCCCGCCGCCACGCCCTCGCGGACAAGGTCGGGATCGGCTCCCGCTGCCAGTGTGAGGTGCGCAGTCAGCGTCCCGTCATTCCCCGTAAGCGACCACAGGTGAAGATCATGGACGCCGGCGACTTCCGGGTGGGCGCCGATCGCGTTTCGCACAGCCTGCAGGTCGAAACCGTGCGGCACGCCTTGCAGCAGCACATTCATGGTGTCGCGTAGCAGCACCCAGGTGCGCGGCAGCACCATCAGGCCGATGGCGATGGCGATCAGCGGGTCGATCCACTGCGCGCCAGTCAACCAGATGGCGGCGGCGGCCGCGATCACGCCAACCGAGCCGAGCATGTCGGCCCAGACTTCGAGGAAGGCGCCCTTCACGTTCATGCTGGCGTCCTTCGCGGGCGCCAGGATGCGCATGGAGATGAGGTTGACGATGAGGCCGGCGGTCGCCACGGCGAGCATGCCGAGCGACTGCACCTCCTGCGGTTCGAAGAAGCGGCCGATGCCTTCGTAGAGGATGTAGCCGGCCACCAGGAAAAGCAGGATGGCGTTGAACGCGGCGGCTAAGATCTCGAAGCGGCGGTAGCCGAACGTGCGCTTGTCGTCGGCGGGCTTCTGGCCGATGCGGATCGCCACCAGCGCGATGGCAAGCGCGGCCGTGTCTGTGAACATGTGCGCCGCGTCCGACAGCAGAGCGAGGCTGTTGAACCACCAGGCGCCGACAAGCTCGACGACGACGAAACTGGCGGTGAGGCCCAGCGCCCAGCTTAGTCTGCGGCTGCTGGCGCCGGCGGTGTGATCATGACCTGCTCCCATGTCGATAGGTTCCCTCTGTGCTGTTGCGCTGTTCACTCGGCAGGCATCGGAACGACTTGATCCTCGGCCCCAGGCTGGCGCGACAGCACCAGCTTTGCGAGCGCAGGAAGCACGACCAGCGTCAGCAGCGTTGCGGTAATCAGCCCGCCGATGACGACGGTCGCGATAGGGCGCTGCACTTCGGCGCCGGTGCCGGTTGCAAGCGCCATGGGCACGAACCCGACGCTGGCGACCAGCGCCGTCATCATCACCGGCCGCAGGCGCAGCATGGCACCGTCACGCACCGCATCTTCCACCTCGCGGCCTTCGGCCAGCAGCTTCTGGATGCTGGACATCATGACGAGGCCGTTCAGCACCGCGACGCCCGACAGCGCGATGAACCCGACCGCGGCCGAGACCGAGAAGGGCATACCGCGCAACCAGAGCAGGATGACGCCGCCCGACAGCGCCAGCGGCACCGCCGAGAACACCATCGCCGCAAGCCGCGCCGATCCAAGTGCTGCATAGAGCAGCGCGAAGATTGCGGCGATGACGGCCGGGATCACCAGCGTCAGCCGCTGTTCGGCGCGGGCGAGGTTCTGATACTGGCCGCCCCATTCGATGAAGCTGCCCGCCGGCAGCCCCACCTGTTCGTCGACGGCGGCCTGCGCCTCGGTCACGAACCCGCCCAAGTCGCGGCCGCGGACATTGGCCTGGATGACGATCCGCCGCTTGCCATTCTCCCGACTGACCTGGTTCGGGCCGTTCTCGACTTCGAACCGAACCAGCTGCCCCAGTGCCACCGAGCGCACCGTGATCGGCTTGCCATCGGGGCCGCCCGCGCCCGGTTCGGCCGGGAGTGCTACAGGGATCGCGCCAAGTGCGGCCAGCTCGCGCCGCTCGGCCTCGGGAAGCCGCACGACGACATCGAACCGCCGGTCGCCTTCGAACACCAGCCCCGCCTCGCGCCCGCCGAGCGCGATCTGGACGACATCGGCGACGTCGCCCGCTGAAAGGCCATAGGCGGCGATCGCAGCCCGGTCGAACACGACTTTCAGCGCCGGCAGCCCTTCCGTCTGCTCCACCTTCACATCTGCTGCGCCAGGCACCGCGCGGAGTGCTGACGCGATCTGCTGCGCGGCAGGCTCCATCACCGCGAAGTCCTCACCGTAGAGCTTCACCGCCACATCCGACCGGACTCCGGCGATCAGCTCGTTGAAGCGCATCTGGATCGGCTGCGAGAACTCATAGGCGTTGCCGAGGTTGCGGTTCAGCTTTGCCTCCACATCGGCCACGAATTCCGCCTTGGTCTTCGACGGGTCCGGCCATTCGTCGCGCGGCTTCAGGATGACGAACGCATCCGACACATTGCCCGGCATCGGATCGGTCGCGACTTCGGCGGTGCCGGTCTTGGAGAATACCAGCTGCACTTCGGGCGCCGACAGGATCGTGCGCTCGACGGCAAGTTGCATCGCGTTCGACTGCTCGACCGAGGCCGACGGGATTCGCACGGCGTGCAGTGCGAAATTCTTCTCGTCGAGCTGTGGGATGAACTCGCGGCCGAGCGTGGTGAACAGCAAGGCGGCGATGGCGAACGCCGCCACGCCACTGCCGATCGCCATCCACGGCTTCTGCAGCGACCATTCGAGCATCGGCGCATAGCCGGAGCGGGCCTTGGCGACGATGCGGCCGTCCTTCTCCTCGACCTTGCCGGTCACCAGCAGCGCGACGATTGCCGGCACGAAGGTGAGCGACAACACGAAGGCGGCCGCCAATGCCAGCATGACGGTGATCGCCATGGGCTGGAACATCTTGCCCTCCACGCCTTCGAAGGCCAGCAGCGGCAGGTAGACGAGGATGATGATCGCCTGCCCGAACACCGAGGGGCGAACCATCTCGACAGTCGCTTCCTTCACTTCTGAAAGTCGTTCCGGCTGCGTCAGCAAGCGTCCCAGGCGGTGCTGCTGTTCGGCAAGGCGCCGCAGGCAGTTTTCGACGATGATGACTGCGCCGTCGACGATCAAGCCGAAGTCGAGCGCACCGAGGCTCATGAGGTTGCCCGATATGCCGCCCTTCACCATGCCGGTCGCGGCCAGCAGCATCGATAGCGGAATGACGAGCGCGGTGATAATCGCGGCGCGGATGTTGCCGAGCAGCAGGAACAGCACGACGATGACGAGCAGCGCGCCTTCGGCGAGGTTCTTGGTGACCGTGGCGATGGTGGCGTCGACCAGCACCGAGCGATCCAGCACCGGGGTGACGATGATGCCGGACGGCAGCGCCTTGTTGATCTCGGCGATGCGCTCGGAGGAGGCCTTGGCGACCTCGCGGCTGTTGGCGCCCGCCAGCATCAGCACGGTGCCAATGACGGCCTCGTGGCCATCGAGGCTGGCGGCCCCGGTGCGGGGCTCCTGCCCGATCGAGACGGCCGCCACATCGCGGACGCGGACCGGCGTGCCGTCGCGGTTGGCGACCACCAGATCGGCGATATCGGCGCCGCGCGACACGCGGGCGTCGGCACGCACCACCAGGCCTTCGCCGCCCTGTTCGACGACGCCGGCGCCGCTCGACAGGTTCGCGCGCTCGAGCGCTGCAACCAGATCGCTCAAGCTCAGCCCGGCGGCGGCGAGCCGCGCGGTGTCGGGCGCGACCAGATATTGCTTCACATAGCCGCCGATCGCATCGACGCCGGCGACGCCGGGCACGGTGCGCATCTGCGGGCGGATGATCCAGTCCTGCACTGTGCGCAGATAGGTCGCCTGTTCCTCGGGCGTGCGCAGCAGCTGGCCTTCGGGCGTCAGATAGCCGCCCGCGCCGTTTCGCGAGGCGGGCTGCCAGCCCGGCTCGCCCGTTGCAGCGCGCGGCGCGCCTTTGCCGGCCGGATGCTGGAAGTCGACCGCCCACATCAGCACTTCGCCAAGCCCCGTGGTGACGGGGCCGACCGTCGGGTCGACGCCTGGCGGCAGCGCCGATCGCGCCTGCGCCAGCCGTTCCGTCGCCTGCTGGCGCGCGAAGTAGAGATCGGTCGATTCCTCGAACACGACCGTCACCTGGGAAAAGCCGTTGCGCGAGATGGAGCGCGTGCTTTCGAGGCCGGGGATGCCGGCCATCGCCGTCTCGATCGGGTAGGTGACCTGCCGCTCCATTTCCGTCGGCCCGAGCGCCGGGGCGACGGTGTTGATCTGCACCTGCTTGTTGGTGATGTCGGGCACGGCATCAATGGGCAGCCGCGCCAGCTGGGTCCCACCATAGATGGCGGCGATAAGCGTCAGCAGGACGACGAGATAGCGCCGGGTGACGGACGCGTTGACGATGTTGGTGAGCATTGCCGGGCCTTTCAGTGCGCGTGCTCGGCTTCGGATTTCCCGAGCTCGGCCTTGAGGACGAAGGAGTTGACGACCGCGACCTGTTCGCCGGGCTTCAGCCCGGAAAGGATCGGGAGCGCGGCATCGCTGCCGGCACCGGTGGTGACGGTTCGGGCCTCGAAGCCGCTGGCAGTGCGGACGAACACGACCTGTTTGCCCTCCACCTCCTGGATTGCCGCACGCGGGACGGCGGGTTTCAGCGGACCCGCGCCCCCGGTTGCGATCCGCGCCGTCACCGTCTGGCCGACGCGAAGCTCCCCGTCCGGGTTCTGGACGACGGCGATGGCGCGTGCCGAGCCGGAGCCCGGATCGACGCTGGGGGAGAGGAAGCGGATGCGCGCCGGGTGATCGTGATCGGAGCCCTGCACGGTCACACGGACCGCCTGGCCGGCGCGCACGTTCGCCAGCTCGGCGGCGGGCACGCGGAGTTCCGCCCAGACCTGCCGGCGGTCGACGATCTGGAACAGCTCGCGCTCCGGCGAGACGAACTCGCCCGGCGTGATGCTGACGCTTGCCACTTCTCCGGAGACCGGCGCGACCAGCGTGAACAGGCGAGAGCCGCTGCCGGGGGTGACGCCGAGCGCCCGCACCCCTTCCGCACCCAATTGCGCCTCGATCCGCGCCTTGTCGTAGGCGGCGCGGGCTTGCTCATAGTCGGCCCGCGCGGTGACCTTCTGATTGTAGAGAGTTTCCTCCCGCCGGAACGTCGCGCGCCCCAGTGCTTCGGCGCGGGCAGAGGTCGCATAGGCCGCCTGCGCTTCGGCCACCTCGCGGCTGTCGATGACGGCGAGCCCCTGGCCGGCGCGGACGCGGTCGCCGAGCTTGGCAACGAGGCGCGTGACGGTGCCGCTGGTGCGCGCGGTCACATGGCCGGTGGCATCAGTCGCGGGGATCAGCGTGCCGGACGCCAGCACCTCGGCACTGACCGGCTGTTCGCTGACGCGGGCGATCTCGATTCCGGCAGCCCTGATCTGTGCCGCGTCGGCGGCGATGATGCCTTCGGGGACGTCTCCTTCTGTCTCTCTCTTCGCTTCGTCTTCCGTATGGCCATCGGCTTCGGAATTGGCGGCGGCGGCCGGCGGGTCCGACGGAAGCGCGCGGCTGAGCGCGAAGCCACCGGCACCGGCGGCGAGCGCCAGCGCCAGGGCGGCAAGGCTGATCTGGGTTCGGGTCATGGTTGCATCTCCGGAGAAGGTGTCAGGCCGCCAGCGCGGTCGCGCTCGGCGAGTGCAAGGGCGGCGTCGCGCGCGGCGGCGAGCCGGTCGCGGCGGGCGGCCGCCAGGCCCCGCTGCGCCTGCAGCAGGTCGACATAGGGAAAGCGGCCCGCCGCATAGCCGAGCCGGGCGATGCGCAAGGCTTCGGCCGCGCCAGGCACGACCTGCGTCTCGTAGGTCGCGACCCGCTCGACGGCGGCGCGGGCGCGGGCATCGGCGGCGGCTAGCCGGGCTTCGGCCTCGCGCACCCGGCGCTCCCGCTGGGCTTCGGCGGACCGGGCGTCTGCGGCAGCCGCCGCTATGTTGCCGCCGTTGCGGTTGAACAGCGGGAAGGGAATGGCGACGCCAGCGACCATGGCAGTCGCGTCTTCGGCCGCGAGCCTGCGGACCCCCAGTGACAGCCGCACATCGGGCACGCGTTCGGTCCGCGCCAGGCGAAGCCGCTGCTGGGCGGCACCCACCTGAAGGTCGGCCGCCCGCAGGTCGGGCCCGGCAGGGGTCAGCACGCCAACAGCTTGCGAAAAACTGTCGGTGGCCAGCGCCGCCACCTCGAAGTCGACCGTCGGCCGCCCCAGCAGAGCCGCGAGGCGTTCCCGAGTCGCGCGTGTCTCGGCCTCCGCCAGCCTCGCCGCCGCTTCCGCCTGCGCCCGTTCGGTTGCGGCCGTCACCTGCCGCAGTGGCGGCTCGCGGCCGGCGGCGACAAGCTTGCCGACCGTGTCCTCCAGCGCGCGGGCGATTTCGAGCTCGCTCGCCGCAAGTTGCGCACCGGCTGCCGCCTCGGCGGCAAGGACATGCGCCTGCCTGACCGCGAGGTCGAGATCGAGGAGGGATGCGTCCGTCTCGGCCCGTTCCAACTCGAGCGTCGCAGTGGCAGACCCGATCCGCGCACCGCGCTTGCCACCAAGCTCCACCGGCAGCGCCAGCGAGCCTGTGGTCTCGGCACGCCCTGTGCCCGACAAGCCCCGCGAGCCGGCGAAATTCTCGACCAGCAAATCGACTTCCGGATTGGGCCGGGCGCCCGCTTGCTGGACGCGCCCTTCCTCGGCGCGGACGCGTTCACTGAGTTCGCGGGCATAGGGGGCGCGCTCGCGGGCTTCGCGGACAGCCTGTTCGACCGTGAGCGGTGGTGCGGACCATGCCGGCGATGACAGCAGAAGGGCAAGCGCGACTGCGCCTGCGCGGACAGGGCCCGACGACACGGGCCGGAAAAACGGCATGGGAAAACCTCGTCAGCAAGACAGCATCCAGGCTTCGCCATCAGGCGAAGGGGCGGGCTGTCAGGCTCGAGGGGGCTGGATCAAGACAGGTTCGGGCGCCTCGACGAGGCCCGAGGGCTCCCAGCCCGTCCACGCCGCGCGCGACGGCGCGAAGGGCGCAACCATCGGCACATCGGTCATCAGGCCATTGGGACCGTGGTGATGCAGACAGCAGGCCGGGCAATGCTCGGCGTCGGTCGGTTGCTGGTCGGTCGAGGTGAGGCTCGGGTCGGTGACGCAGCCATCGGCATCGATCGAGAAGCTGGACGCGGCAAGCTTTGCGGCATCGGTGCCGAGCTCGAACGAGCCGGCGATCGCCGCCGGCGCCAGCGCGGCGGCGGCAACCAGCATCAGCAGCGCTGCCATGCGACGCAGAAATCCGGTGAAGAGGCTCGGGCGCGACACGTGTCGGCCCATGCCCGATCTCCGTCGGTTCGGCAACGCCGGGGTGCTCACAACCACCGGCGCACCTGCCGTCGGTAGTCCGAGTATGGCGCGCTGAACAGGCCGGTCAGGTAGCGTTCCTCGCGGGCGATGACGAAGCGGTCAACGACGAGGATTACAAGCGGGGTCATCAGCAGCGTGCCCAGGCTTGCGAACCCGACCGCGACAGCGATAAGCAGCAGTGCCATGCCGAGGTACATGGGATTTCGGGTGCGGGCGTAGATGCCGTCCGTTGCAAGCGCCGTCGTCGGCTTCCAGGGCTCGGGGGGCGTCTTTGCCTGCCCGAACCGGCCGAGCGCCGCGGCGATGACGGCGGCTCCGGCGACCGCGAGGACAGCGAACAGCGTCCAGCGGACAATGCCTGGCAACGGCAGCGGATCGAGCTGCAGAAGCCAGTCGGCCAGCAGCCCGGCCGCTGCGCCCGCCAGATAGATAAGCGGAGGCGGCGCGATCATGCCGGCGGTCGTGGTCATGCCCGGCGCAACCGTTCGTCTGGCAGCGCCAGCTCGCCCAGCGCCTGCTTCACGATCTGGGTTCCGCCCCACAGGCCGAGCGCGGCCAGGATGCCGGCCACGATAATGTCGGGCCAAAAGCTGCCGGTGCCGAAGACACCAACGGCTGCGGCCACCACGGCGACATTGCCGATGGCGTCGTTGCGCGAGCAGATCCACACCGACCGCATGTTCGCGTCGCCCTCCCGGAAGCGGTAGAGCATCAGCGCAACGCCGACATTGGCGGCCAGCGCGAGCACGCCGATCGCGCCCATCGCGAACGCCTGCGGCGGCGCGCCTTCCAGCGCCCGCTCGATGGCCGTGAACGCGACCCACCCGCCGAAGCTGATCAGCACCAGGCCTTTCAGCAGCGCAGCGCGCGCCCGCCAGACCAGCGCCATGCCCGCGACCAGAAGCGCAATCGCATAGTTGGCCGCGTCCCCCAGGAAATCGAGCGCATCGGCCTTCAGAGCCACGGATCCCGCCATGTGCCCGCCGATCAGCTCGATCATGAACATGCCGGCATTGACGGCCAGCGCGATCCACAGCGCGCGACGCCACGCCGGCGACGCCGGCGCCGTACGCGCATCCGTTCCGCAACCATCCGTGCAACCTGCCACGTCATGCTCTCCGACTCGTATCCGGGGCAACCATGCACCCTGTAGCCACTACAGGGTCAAGCACTCTTGTGGTCAGCCTCGCACAGGCTGTGGTCTCCCAGCACCTCCAGCACGCGGCAGTCGGCAGCGCGCCCACCACGGCACGCGCCGACCATGCGCGTGAGTTCCGCGCGCAGCAGCTGAAGCTGCTCGATCTTGTCCTCGACCGCGTTCAGATGGCCGGTGGCGATTGTGTCCGCTTCGCCGCAGTCCCGGTCAGGATGGTCGGCGAGGTCCAGCAGGGAACGGATTTCAGAAACCTCGAACCCTAGGCCTCGGGCATGCCGAATGAAGTTCAGACGCTTCAAATCGCGTGCGCCATAGGTCCGATAATTCCCTTCGGTCCTCCCAGGCTTTGCCAGGAGCCTGATGCGCTCATAATAGCGGATCGTCTCCACGGTCGTGCCGGTCGATCGCGCAAGGTCACCGATGCGAAGGTTGGTCATGAAGTGTCCATTTGGCCAGCTACAATGTGGTCGAACCATGCATCACTTGACGCTACAGGGTCAAATGCTCCCGCGAGACGATCATCAAATTTGAAGGCTTCCCGTATCGGGCGGGAACCTCACTCACCGGCAGAGTACTTTTGACGTGCAATGCTGCCTTTCCATCTCCGCTCGGCTGATCGAAAGATTGGACCGACGCGTTTCATATCATTCCAATTTCGGCCCGCCGAATCTGTCTGAGGGGTCTGTAAAGCAAGTCCCCGCCCGGTTACCCGGGCGGGGACGCTGATCCGGGCTAGTCGCCGTTGCGGCGGGTTGGGCGAGACCAGATGAGGCTGAAGGTTTCGCCTTCTTCGTCGTCGAAGAGGTTGGCGTAGATGGGGTTGGTGAAGCTGGGGTCGTCGAGCTTCAGGCCGAGATAGTCGCGGCCCTCGTTGGAGCGCTTTGACCATGCGGCGCCGATTTCGGCGCGGCCCACCAGAACCCGGTGGCTGGGGGCGTTTTCGCCGGTGGCGCGGGTGTCGGGAACGATCCGAACGCCTTTCGCCTGAACGCTGAGGGTGACGATTTCGCCGGTGAACTCTTCGCCGGACTTCTTGAAGGTGCCGATGGTGGCCATGATAAGGTTCCTGTCTTCTCCCTCGAGCCCGCACCATTGCGGCCTCGATGGCGTATCGTCCGGTCGGAGACGCCTGCCGGCGCAGCCGCAGGGCCATAGACAGTGCAGGATGGGAGTTTCTTGTTTCCGCGAGGAATGACGGCGGAGCCGGCAGGGGAAGAAAGTCGTGACGGAACTGTTGCGCCTTAGGCAGGCGAGGCGAAGCCGGTCTTCGGCCAGATCACGCCCTGAGAGAGGCTGTATGGAACGGGCGGGGAATGACAGGTTTATCGCAGGCCACCCGCTGCCTTCATTGTCCGGTGTCAGAGATTTTCCCGGAAATGGAGCCCTGTGCTCTGGCAAGATGTGGATCGTGCCGAGTTGCGCTTCTGCCGGTGAATTTCCCTGGCATGGCTTTTGGGCAGCCCGTCATGTTGGCTCGGAGGACCAGGTTCCAAAGATTTCGCGTATGTCGGGAAGGATCCGCTGACCCGCTTCAAACAGTGCTTTCAGCCCGGATTGACGACGGACGGAGAGGCCATTGTCAATCTCTGTCCGAACATCGCCTTAAACGGCGATTAGCCGGGCAGCGGTTTCCCGCCCGGCTGCCGGGCGGCGGAGAGTTGCGTGACGCGAACAAACGCCGTGCCGCCAACCGCGATTGCACCGATGATGGAGAATGCCAGCTGCCAGGCTTCGGATGGTTCGGTGTGCCGCACTATGCCTTGGGACGCATAATAGCCCGCGACTGCCGCCGGCGCGACGAACAGCATTGCGACCGCAAGTCTGGCTAGAGGGTTCCGGGCCTTGGTAAAAAGCAGGTTGCCGGCCACCAGCGTGACCGCTGCGGCAAGTGCGCCGATGAGGATTGCGCCCGGCCATCCTGCGCCAGTTTCATGGGCTAGAGCGCCCGCCGTAACGCCCATGAACAGCGGCAGTGCATAGACAGCTAGCGTGAACAGCAACCAGCACAGCATCAAGATGGCGGTGATCGCCAGCAGGATGGGAAGGATGGTCATGGCTTTCGCCTCCGGTGAAAAACGCCAACGATTGCGCCATCCACCTCCACCCAGGCGCGAACGCCAGCATAGCAGATTGGGGCGCTCATGTCGCCCTCCAGACCGGGATGCCCAGCTTGCGGGCCTTGTCGGCAAGGTTGTCCTGGATGCCTGTGCCGGGGAAGATGATGACCCCGATAGGCATGGCGTCAAGAATCTGGTCATTGCGGCGGAACGGAGCGGCCTTGGCGTGTTTGGACCAGTCCGGCTTGAACGCGACCTGGGGGATGTGCCGGGCGTCTGCCCAGCGCGACGCGATCTTCTCGGCGCCTTTGGGGCTGCCACCGTGGATCAGCACCATGTCCGGGTGCTTGGCGTGCGCCTGATCGAGGCGTGCCCAGATGGCGATGTGGTCGTCGCTGTCCCCACCGGAGAATGCCACCTTCGGGCCTTCCGGAAGCAGGATTTGCGATTTGGCGCGCTGGCGGGCCATCAGGAAGTCACGGCTGTCGATGACGGCCGAGGTCAGGTTGCGGTGGTTGACCATGGAGCCATTGCGCGGACGCCAACATGATCCTGTGTGGCGTTCATATTGGTCGGCGGCCTGATCGCGCATCAGTTCGAAGGCGTCGCGCCGTTCCAGCATCGTCTGGCCTTCGGCCAACAGCCGTTCCAGTTCAACGGAGCGGATTTCGCTTCCATCCTGATCGCGCTGGCTCTGGCGCTGCGCCTGTTCATTGTCGTCGAGTTCACGTTCGATGCGGTCGGCGGCACGGTGGAACAGGTTGACGGTGGACCATAGCAGGCCTTCCAGATCGGGTTCGAGCCGGGTGTCTTCGAGCGTCGCCACCAGCGCGTCGAAGATGTCGGCAATTGCGCCGGCGACGCGGTATCCTTCGGGCAATGGCCGTGGATCGGGTTCGTCTGAGAATGGGCGGTAGCCGAACAGTTGCAGTTCCTCCAGCACGTGGGCGGTGGATGTAATGTCGGGTTGATGCTCGTGCGAATGGTCCATGGCGGCGCTCCTTTTCCGTGGCCGCGCCTCTCGCGGCCTTCGTGGCGAGCGGCTCGCCGGCGGCTGGCCCGGACCTGCACCCGGACCCCTTCGTCCGGGCCGGAGCGCAGCGGAGGATGGCGAAGGCGGGCTATTTTGAATCGCGATGGAAAGCGGGCCCTCAGGCTCGCGCCGGAAAATAGTCCGCCGCAGCCATTGCCGGTCTGGGGCAGTTGCCGGCCCCTCGCCCTGAAGAAGGCCCGGGCGCGGCCATGGAATTGGATGCTCCATGGGCAGAACCAGCAATCCTGCAGACGATCAGGTGTCGTCAGAGGCTGTTGGCGATCAGGCGTTCGGCATCTTCGGCGGCAAGCTGCGGCTGCAATGCGTCCCGGGTTCCGACCAATCCCAACATGCAAAGGTCGTCGTTGAAATCGTGCCGGCGGGGCGACAGCGAGATGATCTCGATTGGACTGTCTGACAGGCGTGACGCCAAGCGATCACGGGCATGCAGGCCGGCGGCATCGCGGTCATGCGCTATATAGAGGCGGCGAATGCTGGAAGGTGGATCAAAGGCTGCCAAATGTGCAGCTGAAAGACAGGCGACTACCGGCAGGTGTGGAAGCGCTGTGCGGATGGACAGCATGGTCTCAATGCCTTCGCCTACGGCCATGATATCGTCGGCTGCTCCGAACCGGACGCCATTGCCAAGCAGATGACCCATAGCGCGCCTTGGTGTTGCGAGAGGCGCTTTGCCACTCCCGTCGTGTTGCAGCCATGTACGATGAATACCAGTGATTTTGCCGCGATTGTCGGTCACTGCCGCCAACATTGCCGGCCATCGTTCGGTCGAATTTCTGCTGTCGGGGCGATAATAGCATTCCGGGTGGAATCGCAGCGTCCCCGGAAGCGCTTCCGGGATAATACCACGTCTTCGCAGATAGGTGTCTGCCAGCGTGCCTTCGATCGGCCGCGCCATGGCAAAAAGACGCAAAGCAGAGCGCAGCGAATCTGAAGTGCCGGTTTTTGTCTGGCTGGCCTTAGCCCATCGGGAGACCCCTGGCGGGACGGTATCCGGCAATGACAGGAACCGCCGCGCTTCTGCCATCGCATCGGTGAACCCGTGCAAGCCACGCGCCTGCTGGATCACATCGATAAGATCGCCATGCGCACCTGTGGCCGCGTCGGTCCACTTTCCGGCACGACCCTTCGGCCCATCCGCCAACCTCACGAACATGGAGCGGCCCGGTTCGTTGTGGACACTGCCCACCATCCAGTAGCTGCCCTGCCGTCGTCCGTTCGACAAATATTGGCGGCAGACCGCTTCCGCGCGGTCCGCCAGTTCGTGGGCGATGTCTTTGGCGGTCGTTGCCATACATGCCTCCAGAAAAATGGCCCGCCGTTGCCAGCGGGCCAGTATCGGTCAGGAAGTATTTACTCGGCGGCCTGCGCGTGGGGCAGTTCGTCCGATATATCTTCGGCGCTTGCCTCATCCGCATCCATGGCCGGTTCGCCGTCCTTCGCCGCCGATTCCTCTCCGGCGGGTTCGGTCGTGCAAGTGTCGGCTTCCACTTCATGCGCCGACGCATCCGTCATCCCACGCGTCCGGAGAATGGAAGGCAGCCAGCCGCTGTCTGCCAGCATGTTTTCCGCTTCGGCCGCCATCTCGCCCTTCTTCAGATTCGCCATACGATCAGCCGCCGCGGCTCCCTTGGCCTCGGTCACAGCCTCCCGGATGCGGGCCTTGGTCACCCGCCCGAAAAAGCCGTCGACTGTTGGCTTCCACCCAAGTGCCGCCAGGTCTAGCCCGACCGACTGTGCCAGCTGATCGGCATGTGCCAGCGCGCGCGGGCGCCTGTTCCACGGCTCCTGCACCGCGTTCACCGACTGGCTGACGACATGCGCGAACAGCGCGGACTGGCTGTCGCCATCCCACGCCTGCAAGGTATCCCACAGCTCGTCAGACTCCTTCGGCAGGGCTTCCGCCCACGCCTCATGCCGGGCGCGGATGGCGTCGGCCGACACGCTGTCGTTCAGACCCGGTGCCTGCGACCCGAACGTCACGCTCTTCAGTTCCAGCTCCAGGCAGCTGTCCGACCCGTAGTGGTAGAAGGTGCGCAGGGTCAGTGCATGAAGTGCCGCCAGAAACGCTATATCGGGACGGTCCCCCAGCATGTGCCGCAGCCCGAGCGTGCGATGCGCCGTCAGTTCGGACACAAGCCTGTCGGACATCGGGGCAAGACCGTCTTCATCGTCGTCGGCATGGTCAGCGCTGGCGGCTCCGGAAGCACCATTATCGCCTGTTTCCGCGTCGCCGGAAACTTGCTGATATCCATCGCCGGACGTGGTGGTCTCTTCCGCGCCACGCAGTTCTTCGCTGCCAGTAACAGGCAGCTCATCTTCGGGCCGGACGTATCCGCGCTCGATTCTCAGCTCGCCGTTGTTGGCAATGCTGATGAATGCGCCAGCCCGCACAACGTCATCCGGATCGAACCGGATCGGTCGCGCATCGAGCATGTCCAGCTTCTGCTCCAGTTCGCCAAGCTGCTCGTCAACCTCGTCCGGCAGTTCATCATAGTCGGCATATTGCTCGGTCAGTTCGTCGAACGTCGACTGACAGGCGTCACGCTCGGCTTGCTCTTCCGGCGTCATCGGGACCTGCTCGCCGCGCACATGCCGCAAGCCATATTGGTGGCCATATGGAAAGTCCGGTGCGGCCTCGACCCACTTCCAGCCTTCGCCGCCCACGCTGACTGCGGCTTCGTTCAGCTTTTCCGCCACCATCAGGTCGACCAGCTGCACATCCTGCAGCCAGCCACCTTCATCACCCTGGAACAGGTCGCGCATGACGGTGCCGCCGGCTTCCACATAGGCGTCGATGCCGATGAACTTCGCCCGCCGGTCCGACGCCCGGATGGCGTTCTCGGTCAGCATGCGGCGAATGGTATAGGGCTGCTTGTCATAGCCCTGGCTCATTCGCTCGAACACCTGCTCCTGCCGTTCATGGTCACAGGAGACGGTAAACGCCATCAGCTGGTCGAGTGCGATGCCGTCTTCGGCATAGATCTCTAGCAGGCGCGGAGATACCGATGCCAGCTTCAGCCGCTGCTTCACGACCGCCACCGGCACAAAGAAGGCGGCTGCGATCTCTTCCTCGGACTGGCCCTTTTCGCGCAGGGCAAGAAAGGCTCGGAACTGGTCCAGGGGGTGCAATGGTGCACGCTGCACATTCTCGGCGAGCGAGTCTTCCTCAGCGATCCCGCCTTCCCGAACGATGCAGGGCACAGGTGCAGTCTTTGCCAGCCGCTTCTGCTTGACCAGCAGTTCCAGCGCCCGGTAGCGGCGGCCGCCGGCCGGAATCTCGAACCGGTCGGTCGGATTGCCATCGTCATCGACGACGGCGCGAACGCTCAGGCCCTGCAGAAGGCCCCGGCGCGCGATATCGCCCGCAAGCTCCTCGATCGATACACCGGCCTTCACGCGGCGGACGTTCGACTGGCTCAGTTGCAGCAGGTTGAACGGAATGTCGCGGGAAGCCGCAAGGCTGATCTTCGTATTGGTAGTGGCCATGATAATTACTCCACGACGGGTGGCCGGAAGACCTCCCCCAGCCTCAAACCCGTCATGAAATCAGCGCCGCCCTCTCACTCGAGGACGGCGCCGGTCAGCATCTGCGGGCCGGGCTAAGCCGCGATATCGAGAAGCTTTTTCGCCTTGCCCTCCATCTCTAGCCGCGCATCCTGGTGCGTCTTGCCGCGTGCCATGGCGGTGATGCCCTGCACAAAATCGAAGATGCTTTCGGGTTTGCGGCCTTCCTCGGTCAGAACGCTGTCGATGATCCTGGCGGTCTCGGCCTTGGAAAACCCGCGCTTGCGCAGGAAGTCCTGACGATCATCATCGCTGCGGGCGACAATCCGTTCCCGGGCGCTCTTGATGCCGTTGAGGAATGGCGTGGGCGAAGAGTTTGCGAACTTCGTCAGCGCCGGTGCCGCCTCCTGAGCAAAGCGCGATGCAGCATATTTGGAGTGGCGGATCGTGATCTCCTCGAAATCCTCCACACCCCAAAGATTGCGGTTCTGGCAGACGGCACGGAGGTAAAAGCTCGCCATCCCCAGTGTCTTCGCCCCCACCTCGGAATTCCAGCAATAGAACCCCCGGAAATAGAGATCGGGCGAGCCATCGGGCAGCCGGCCTGCCTCGATGGGGTTCAGGTCGTCAACGAGGCATCTATGACGGCTATGATGGCGATTTCACGCTGGCCGACGTGCTGGGCAAGCCGAGCTATGGGCTGGCCGACATCGCCCCGGTGCCCGACCTCGGCAAGACGCGGGATTTCCTGGACGCAAATGGCGGCAATCTGGAACTGAACCAGTTCGACACCGATCTTGCCAACATTGCCGAGAATTATGACGCCAAGGAAGATGTGCTGGCGACCTATCTGCAGGGCCGCTTCCAGAACGAGACACTGCGCATCGTTGGTGGTCTGCGGGTGGAAAGCACGCAGGTGAACATGTTTGGCAACCGCGTCGATGTGGTCGAAGAGGGTGGGACCTGGAACGGCGTCGTGCTGGACGAGGACACGATCTTTGCGACCCCGGTGCAGGTGCGCCACAGCTATACCGACTGGCTCCCCAGCCTGAACCTGCGCGCCGATCTCAATCCCGACATCGTGGCGCGGGCCGGTGTCTACAAGTCGCTGGCGCGGCCGAGCTTCGGCAAGATGGCGCCGCGCTTCCTGATCGAGGAGAATGACGAGGGCGAGCGCGAGGGCACCTTCGGCAACCCCGATCTGAAGCCCTATCGCGCCTGGAACGCCGACGCGACGCTGGAGTATTATTTTGCGCCCAAGGCGGTGATCCAGGCGGGCGTTTTCTGGAAGTCGGTGCAGGACTTCATCGTCGACACCAATTTCGAAAACGGCACGTTCAACGGCATCCCTTATACCGAGGCGACCATTCCGATGAATGGCGACAGCGCCCGGGTGCTGGGCCTGGAAGCCAGCTATTCGCAGGCCTTCACCCTGTTGCCTGCCCCGTTCGACGGTCTGCTGGTGAACCTGAACTACACCTACACCGACGCGAAGGGCGATCTGGCCGATGGCCGCCGCATCCCGCTGCCGGCGTCGTCCAAGCACAATTTCAACGCGGTGCTGGGCTATGACAAGGGTATCGCCTCGTTCCGGATCGCCGGCGCCTATCGCGACAGCTATCTGGACGAAGTGGGGCCGTCGGCCGAGGAAGACCGCTATGTGCGCCCGCACTTCCAGCTGGACCTGTCGGCAAAGCTGCGCGTGACCGACAATTTCACCGTCTTTGCCGATCTGGTGAACCTGAACAACGCCAAGTATGTCGCCTATCAGAACGGGCCTTCGACGCGGCGGCTGCTGCAGTATGAAGAGTATAAGTGGACCGCGAAGTTCGGTGTGAAGGCGAACTTCTGATGCGGGCAATGCTGTTGGCGGCGGCGCTGATCGCCGCCCCAGCCTTGGCGCAAGTCGCCGTGCCTTCCGTGGTGATCGACCTGAAGACGGTGGAGCAGGCGCCGCCTGCTCCCGGCAGGCCCTATGCGCCGCGCAATATCCCTGACCGGGTGATCCTGAACCCGGGCGCCAACCCGACGACGGAAATGGCGGTGAGCTGGCGGACCGACATGGCCGGGGGCCAGCCGGAGGCGCAGATCGCGCGGATGAAGCCGTCGCCCGGATTTGGCGCCAAGGCCGAGACGGTTACGGGCATCAGCTTTGCCACCGTCAGCGAAAATGGCGAGGCACGCCAGCATCAGGTGCGCTTCAAGGGGCTTACCCCGGATACCGCCTATGCCTATCGGGTGAAGGGCGCGGCGGGCTGGAGCGAATGGCACCAGTTCCGCACAGCGTCGGCGCACGCGAAGCCGTTCAGCTTCATCTATCTGGGCGATACCCAAAACCATATCCTGGACATCGGCTCGCTGGCCTGGCGTCGGGCTTTGCTGCAGGCGGGCAATCCCGAGCTGATGCTGCATGCAGGCGATCTGGTCGCCAGCCGCGACGAGATGCTGCACGACGACGAATGGGGTCAGTGGTTCCAGGCGGGCGGCTGGGCGCTGGCAAGCATTCCGCAGGTGCCGGCGCCGGGCAACCATGAATATGTCGATGTGCCACTGCCGGGTGGCAAGGAGGCGCGCAAGCTGGGGCCGCATTGGCCGGTGAATTTCGCCCTGCCGCAGAACGGTGCGCCGGGGGCGGAAGGCACCAGCTATTTCCTCGACTGGCAGGGCGTGCGCTTCATCGTGCTGGATGGCACCTCGGCTCTGGATCTGGGCACGCTGAAGCCGCAGACCGGCTGGCTGGACGCGACGCTGGCGGCGAGCAAGGCGCGCTGGAATATCGTGATGGTCCACCAGCCGATCTTCACCTGTGCCCGGCCGAACGACACCGCCGTGCTGAAGGCGGCGTGGAAGCCGATCTTCGAAAAGCGCAACGTCGATCTGGTGCTGCAGGGCCACGATCATTGCTATAGCCGGCTGACGGCGGAGCAGGGCCGCGAGGCGAGCGCGAAGGCGCGCGCGGGCGGGGCGCTGCAGGGGCCGGTCTATATGGTTTCTGTGGCGGGCGCGAAAATGTATGGCCTGAACGACCGTTCCCGCACGCAGCCCGACAGGGTGGCCGAGGACACCAGCCTGTTCCAGATCGTGAACGTGAGCGGCGACCGGCTGAGCCTGCGCTCGCACCTGAATACCGGTGAGCTTTATGACGGTTTCGACCTGATAAAGGCCGCCAATGGACAGAATCGGCTGGAAGACGTGAAGACGGCGCTGCCTGCCGTTCGCCGCTGCACCGGCCCGGCGCAGGTGCCGGACCAGCCGATGCCGGCTGATCGGCTGGGGCCGGATGGGCTGCAATGCACTGCTGAAGTGAAGGACTGACCTTGGAACTGCGTACCCTTGCCCCTGTCGCGCTGCTGGCGCTGGCTGCCTGCGGCCAGCAGAAGGCGGCGGAGCCAGCGCCCGCACAGGTGGAGAGAATCACCACTGTCGCGGTGCCCGCTGCTGCCGAGACCATCGTTGCCGACAATCCAACCGTCGATGCCGACGACCCTGTGCTGTGGCGCGATCCGGCCGATCCTGCTCGGGCGCTCTGGATCGGCACCGACAAGTCGAAGGGGCTCTATGTCCACGATTTGCAGGGCAAGATGCTGCAGTTTTTTGCCGTCGGGCCGATGAACAACGTCGACCAGCGCAGCTTCACCGCCGGTGGCAAGCCGCAGGTGCTGGTGGCGGCCGCCGACCGCGGCGTTTACGGCGTTCGCACCTGGCTTCTCGATCCGGTGACGCTGAAGCTGTCGCGCTGGGGTCATATGCCGACCGAGGCGGCCTTTGGCGAACCCTATGGCTTTTGCATGGGCCAGTTCGGCGGCGAGACCTTCGTGATCGCCAACAACAAGTCGGGCGCGATCCATGCCTATGCGGTTTCCCAGCGCAAGGACGGCAAGCCGGCAATGACGCCGAAGGGACAGTGGAAGGTCTCCAGCCAGACCGAGGGTTGCGTCGTGAACGACGCCACCGGCGACCTCTATGTCGGTGAGGAAGATGTGGGCATCTGGCGGATGAGCCTGAAGGACCCGAAGGCGGCGCCGGTGCAGATCATTTCGGTGGACGGCAAGAGGCTGGTCGCCGACGTGGAGGGCCTGACCATCATGCGCGATGGGTCCCGCAGCTTCCTGATTGCCTCCAGCCAGGGCGACAGTGCCTATCCGGTGTGGGAAATGAAGGACGGCGGCTATCAGTGGATCGGCCGCTTCAAGGTGGCCGGCGGCGCCATCGATCCGGCAACAGAGACCGATGGCCTCGACGCCTGGAGCGGGCCGATCGCCGGCTATCCGGAAGGCGCAATCGCCATGCACGACACCTGCGACGGCGACGGTCCTAACGACCCCGATGCCGCCGTCTGCACCGCCGACGCGAAGCAGCAGAACTACAAGCTGGTGGACTGGCGCGACGTGAAGAAGGCGCTGGGTATCGCTAGCTCCACGCGGTAACCGGCGGCACGGGGCAGGGCGCCGGCGCGTCCACCGTCCCGAAATCGGCGGGGCCGACGATCTCCAGATATTCCATGTCTGGGGAGTAATCGAAGAGATAGTGGGTGAGGCCGGGCTGCTGGTGCACGCAGTCGCCCGCCTCCACCAGCGTCTCCTTGTCTCCGTACATGAAGCGTGCCCAGCCCTTCATCATGATGACGATCTGGAAGTCTGCGACATGGCGGTGCCAGCCGGTGCCATCCTGCGGCGGCATGTTCGCCTTTACCAGATGCGCGATGACGCGCCCCCCGGTGGCGTCTGCCACGCCCAGGTCGCGATAGAGGAAAAAGTCGCGCAGGCCGTCGGCGCGCCATTCGGTGTCTGCGGGCTTGTTGTGCGAGAACAGCGTGGTTGGCGTTGCGTCCATTGCCTGCTCCTTCACACGGGATGGGTTTACCCCTGCATCAGAACTCGACGTCCAGTTCTTCCATATCTTCCGGTTCCGCCTGCGCGGCTGCGATCCATTCGGCCATCGGCGCCCAGGCGGTGATGGTTTCGCAATAGGCGGCGCTTTTGGGCGACAGCGCGACGGCATAGGTGAGGAAGCGCTGGGTGACGGGCGCATACATGGCGTCTGCCGCCGTGGGTCTGGCGCCGAACAGAAACGGCCCGCCATGGCGCGACAGGCAATCCTGCCAGATGGTCTCGATCCGTTCGATATCGGGCCTGGCGCCGGAGAAGATCGGGAATTTCGTATGCCGGACCTTCAGGTTCATCGGCAGCGCCGAGCGCAGGTTGGAGAAACCGGAGTGGATCTCGCCGCAGATGGCCCGGCAGTGCGCGCGGGCGACCGGATCGGACGGGAACATGCCAGCCTTGGGAAACATCTCGTTCAGCGTCTCGGCAATTGCCAGCGTGTCCCACACGCTCATCCCATTGTGGGTGAGGCGTGGCACCAGCACCGAGGGCGAGAGCAGCAGAAGCTCGGCACGGTTGCTGGCGTCGTTCGGGACCGGCAGCAGTTCGACATCAAGCCCGGCCAGACGGCACAGCAGCCAGCCGCGCAGGGACCAGGCCGAATAGGTCTTGCTGGAGATCGTCAAGGTCGGTTTCGACATCGTCACCCCTGCCTCTGCGCACCCCGTGCATTTGCGAATGGTGCAGAGCAGCATTTTATGCACATATTCCGTCATTGGAGAAGCCGAATCGGACTTGCGGCCGTTTGAAAGGGAAGATTTGCTGTACGCTGCCTTCCAGGCCTGGAGTGACATGATGGCGCCCTCGCGCTGGGCGGCGGCATCCGCGCTGGCGTGGCGCGATAGCTGTCCGGGCGAATGGAGCGGGGGTGACCTTGCCCGGCGGATGTTTGCTTTGGCGGATGTCTATCAAGGCACGAAGGTAACGCACGACCGGCCGCCCTATGCGATTGAGCCGGTGCTGAGCGGCAATGCGATGGTGCCCGTGCGGGAAGACGTGGCGATGTCGCTACCCTTCGGAGATCTCTTGCATTTTTCCAAGCCGGATTGCGAGCAGGTGCAGCCGAAGATGCTGGTGGTGGCGCCGCTTTCGGGGCATTTCGCGACACTGCTGCGCTCCACGGTGCAGACGCTGCTGGCCGACCACGACGTCTATATCACCGACTGGAAGAACGCCCGCGATGTGCCGCTGAGCGCCGGCAGGTTCGGGCTGGAAGAGTATATCGATTATGTGATCCGCTTCCTGCAGGAGCTGGGGCCGAACTCGCATGTGCTGTCGGTCTGCCAGCCCTGCGTGCCGACGCTTGCTGCAGTTGCGTTGATGGCGCAGGACAAGGACCCGGCGCAGCCGCGGACGATGACGCTGATGGGCGGGCCGGTGGATACCCGGATTGCGCCAACGGTGGTCAACGAACTGGCGATGGAAAAGCCGTTCGAATGGTTTCGCGACAATCTGATTTCACGCGTGCCCTGGCGCTATGCCGGCAGTGGACGGCGGGTCTATCCCGGCTTCCTGCAGCTGACGGCCTTCATGTCGATGAACCTGGACAAGCATTTTGCCCAGCATCGAAAGCTGTATCAGCATATGGCCGACGCAGAGGCCGAGGCGGCGGCGAAGATTCGGGATTTCTACGACGAATATTATGCCGTGCTCGATATGGATGCGGACTATTATCTGGAAACCATCGACGCCGTGTTCCAGCGGGCGCTGCTGGCTCGGGGTGAGTTGACGCACCGCGGGCGGACAGTCGACCCTTCTGCGATCCGGCGGACGGCGCTGCTGACGGTAGAGGGGGAGCGCGACGATATCTGCGCCGTCGGGCAGACGGCGGCGGCGCATACGCTCTGCTCAAGCCTGCGGCCGCATCTGAAGCGGCATCATCTGCAGCCGGGGGTCGGCCATTACGGGGTGTTTTCGGGCTCGAAGTGGGAAACCCAGGTCTATCCGCAGGTGCGGAACCTTGTGCTGGCGATGAGCTAGGTTTTCCGGCCCGCGCCCGATTTCCTGCCGCCGCCATCCTGCGTGTTCACCGTCGCCCAGGCGCGGGCTTCCGCCTCGTCCTCCGGCACGCCCTTTTCCGCGTAGCTTTCGGCTATGTGCGCAGCCTTGCGCTTCTGCTTGTCGGTATAGGCGGTTTTGTCGCCCTGCGGCATCGCCAGTCTCCTTCAGTCGAAGGAGAAAACCCCCGGTGCGGCCGGGGGTTCCGTATCAGCTTCCGGTGCCGGGCTTTTCCGAGAACTCGCTCTCGAACTTGCCGGGCTTGTCCTTCCACTCGTCGGCGTCGGCCGGGCTGTCGCCCTTCACCGTGATGTTCGGCCATTCGGCGCTGAACTTGGCGTTCAGTTCCACCCACTGGTCGAGGTTCGGCTCGGTGTCCGGCACGATGGCTTCGGCCGGGCATTCCGGTTCGCAGACGCCGCAGTCGATGCACTCGTTCGGGTTGATGACGAGCATATTCTCGCCCTCATAGAAACAGTCGACGGGGCAAACCTCCACGCAATCCATATACTTGCAGCGGATGCAGGCGTCGGTGACGACATAGGCCATGGGTGTGCACTCTTCTGTTTCTGTTTCTGCCCTTGCGCTAGCGTGGCAGGCGGCCGGGCGTCAATGGGCAGTGTCGATGGCAGACGGTTCAGGCGGGCTGCAGTTCGCGCTGAACGGCTGAAGCCTCCGCCTCTGCGCCGTTCAGCAGATGGGTGTAGAGCAGGCAGGCCTCGCTATAGGGGCCGCGCCGTTCGGCCAGGCCATTCACGCGGACCGCAATCACCTGGTCGCCGCGGCAGAAGGAGAGGACGGCCCCCCTTCGCACAGTGGCACAGCTTCGATCTATCACCCGTCCATCCAGCCGGAGCCGCCGGCTTTCGCAGAGTTTCTGCGCTTCTGAACGGCTGCCCAGCAGCCTTGAGAACCACAGCCATTTGTCGATGCGCATGCCCTGTTCATAGACCAAGCGGCAGTCTCCTTCTCATAAGTCGCGTGTCTCTCCACGATTGGCGAGCATGGCGCCCAGATTGGCAAAGGCGTTTGAAGAGGGTGCGGGTGCGGGCTCGCCGGCGCGGCGGCGAGCCCGCGGAGCCTTTGCGGGGGCAAAGGCAAAGCCGCGTTCCTGTGCGCCCCGGAAACCCAGCGCCTGCATCAGCACGGCGAAATCGGCGGCGCTGAGGCCCAGGCTGGAAAGCAGGCCGGGATCGGTGCGGATGGCGCTGCCGCCGGCCTTTTCGGCCAGCCGCTGCGCATGGACGAGGCGGGCGGTGCGGTCGGCCATATCCACGCGAACGGCAAAGCGGCCCAGCGCCCAGAAGCCGGCGACCGCGTAGAAGCCGGGAGGGGCGCCAGGGTCGACAACGACCGAGGTGAGGCCGGGGCGCGGCGGCTGCGGCATTTGCGCGACGCCGGCGGATACGCCCCACAGCGCCAGTCGCCAGCGGGTTGCCTCGGGGCGAAGCGCATCGGCCGCAAAGACGTGGGTGACGCCAAGCCGTACCCCGGCGCGGGCAAGGGCGCTGCGGTCGGCACGCGTGAGGCTGGCGATCAGCGAGGCGACGCTGGCGCGCGGCAGCGAGCCCATGGTTTCGGTAAGCTGCACGACAAGGCCGCGCGCCGGGGGAGACAGTTCCGCCTTCAGCGCTTCCAGCCGGGTGAGAGCGGCCAGATGGCGGCTCTTGGTGGCATCGGCCCAAGTGGCAAGGCGAGCCTGCACGGCAGCGCGCAGCGGCGCGGCGAGCGTATCGAGGCTGCGGTCCAGTTCGATGCGCGGGTTCAGCGCATCGCGGCCACGGCGCAGTGCCGCCACCCGTTCGCCCCGCCAGGTAATGCGCGGCGGCATTCCGCCCTCGAAATCGAGCGCGAATTCGGTGTCTGCGGCGGCGGCCAGCGCGCGGGCGCGGGCGGAAAGCTCGGAGGAAAGGCGGCGTTCGGCGGCGGCCAGCAGCAGCTTCTTCTCGCCGGCGCGGGCGGTTGGATCTGGCAGGAAGGCAAAGCCCTTCAGCGTGCCGATGATGGCGCCATCCACGACCACGGCGCCGTCGGGATCGACTTCGACGCGAAGGTCGGGATCGCGCAGCTTCAGATCCTTCAGGAGCACAGCGGTGCGGCGATCGACGAAGCGCTGGGTGAGGCGCTGGTGCAGCGCGTCGGAGAGCTTGTCCTCCACCACCCGCGCCTTTTCCGCCCAGCCGGTCGAATCCTCCAGCCAATCAGCGCGGTGGGCCACATAGGTCCAGGTGCGGGCGGCGGCGATGCGGTCGGAAAGGGTGGCGATGTCGCCGGCGACATTGTCCAGCACGGCAAGCTCGGAGCGGATCCACTCCGGCGGCAGATTGCCATGGCCTTCGGTCAGGTGGCGCACCATGCGGCCGACGAGGCGGGCATGCGCCTCCGGCCCGGTGCGGCGGTAATCGGGCAGGCCGCAGGCGGCCCAGATACGCTGAAGAGCGGGGCGTCCCTGGGCGCGCTCCATCAGCCACGGCTCGCCCGCCAGCTTTTTCAGGACCTGCAGGTCGATGGCGTCGTCACCCCTCCAGAGATCGGGGGAAGAGGGCGTTGCCTCCAGGCTCATCACCAGCCGGTGCAGCGAGGCGAAATCGAGCCGGGCGTTGCGCCAGACGAGCGATTGCAGTGGCGGGAACTCATGGCCTTCGATGGCGGTGATTTCCGCCTCGGTGAAGGCAGGGCTGCCCCCTTCTTCGGCGCGACCCAGCTGCACCGTGCCAAAGGTGCCGTCGCGCTGGTGTCGGCCGGCGCGACCGGCGATCTGTGCCATTTCGGCGGGACGGAGCCGCCGGTGCCGCCGGCCGTCGAACTTGGAAAGGGAGGCGAAGGCGACATGGGCGATGTCCATGTTGAGGCCCATGCCGATGGCGTCGGTCGCGACCAGATAATCGACTTCGCCCGACTGGTAGAGCTCGACCTGCGCGTTGCGGGTGCGCGGCGAGAGGCCGCCCATCACCACTGCAGCGCCGCCCTTGTGCCGGCGCAGCATCTCCGCGAGCGCATAGACATCTTCGGCGGTGAAGGCGACGATGGCGGAGCGGGCGGGCAGGCGGGAGAGTTTTTTAGGCTCGGCCCATTTCAGCTCAGAAAAGCGCGGGCGGCCAACGATATGGGCATCCGGCAGCAGCCGGCGCAGCACCGGGCGCAGGGTTTCGGCGCCGAGGATCAATGTTTCCGCGGTGCCGCGCAGATGCAGCAAGGCGTTGGTGAAGACGTGGCCGCGCTCCGGATCGGCGCCCATCTGCCCTTCGTCGATGGCGACGAAGGGGAACTGGCGATCGGTGACCATGGATTCAGCGGTGCAGAGGAAATAGCGGGCGCCCGGCGGGACGATGCGTTCCTCGCCGGTGACGAGGGCGACTTGCGTAGCGCCCTTCAGTGCGACGACGCGATCATAGACCTCGCGGGCAAGCAGGCGCAGCGGGAAGCCCATCATGCCGCCGGAATGGGCGCACATGCGCTCGACGGCGAGGTGGGTCTTCCCCGTGTTGGTGGGCCCCAGAACGGCCGTCAGCTGGGCGCCCAGCTGGGTCATTCGTGCGGCCAACCTGCCTGCAGCATGGGGCTGTTCGCTTGCAGCATGAAAGGCAGATGGGGATTGCTTCGCCGATTTGAACGGGCCAACCTCGAGACGGGCCTCAGTTCAGGGTCCGATCCGGTATTGGCATGGGCTGTTGCCCGACGCGCCGCCCGGAATTCGGCAAGACAGATGCGAATGACCGCCTCTCCCACCAGCTCCAACGCCATATGTTGTGGCATGACCGATTCAGCGGCGCAAGGGGTGGATTTGTGACATTCTGACACAGGATTTGTCATGCGCCGCAGCCGTGATTCGGCTCACCGACCTGACAGGGCGCTTCGTCGCAGGTGCATGGAACCTTTTCGTGTGAGCTGTTGACCCCGGCAGTGCAATGATTCAGGGTTCACACCCAACAACTTATCGGTTTCAATCAACGTTGCCGGCGGGTTGGAGGGAAGAAGGCCTGCAGTTGACGGGCCGGTGAAAGGGTTGCGTGAGGGGTCGTTCTACCGCGATGCATGGAACTGACTGCGATCAGGCGCGAAGGGGCTACCGTGGCTACGGCTGCTGACTTCGCTTTGGCACCTGCGGGCCGCATATCGCTTCCGCGCGCGCCGCAACTTCCGCGTTTCGGCCTTCCTCTTTCAGGCACTGCGCTGGCGCGCACAGCCGCACAAATATACGATACCGATCTTGTAGTTGATCTGGGCGACGCGATCGGCTCCGGCCGCTGGTGGCGGGGTTTCGGCACGCTTGGCCTGCTGATCGGCACTGCGCTGGCGCTGGGGTCGCACACGCCGTCGCTGGTTGCTCCGGCGCCTCCACCGCTTTCGCCTTCAAAGCTGGAGGAAGCCCGCTTTGACAGGATTTCGCCGCTGGCCTTTGGCAGCGTCACCGGGCGGCAGGTGCCAGCCAATGCGATGGTCCGCCGGCTCGCCGAAACGCCCGAACGCCCACGCGTGGAGCTTTCCGCCAACATAGGTTCGGGGGGGCTGGAAGGGGCGCTGCGTAGGGCCGGTGTAGGGCGCGACGATCTGGAGGTTATTTCCGGGCTGCTGCGCGGCATTTCCAGCCTTAGCGGCGGCAAGCCCGGGACAGGTCTGAACATCGTTCTGGGCCGGCGCGAGAGCAAGGCCGTGCCAAGGCCCTTGGAGTTCCTGTCGTATCGCGCCAGCTTCGAGAACAAGGTGGAAATCAAGCGGGGCGCCGACGGCCAGCTGGCAGTGAAGAATATCCCGATCCGCATCGACAATACGCCACTCAGGGTGACGGGCGAGGTGGGCGGTTCGCTCCAGCGCGCGGCGCGTGCAGCCGGTCTGCCGGCGAACATCGTCGCGGAATATATGCGGCAGCTAGGCTATGCGATGGATATCCAGCGCGACATCGGCAAGCGCGACAAGTTCGAGATCATCGTTTCCCATCGCCGCGCCGAAACCGGCGAGACGGAGATGGGCCAGCTTCTCTATGCCGGGCTGATGAACGGCCGCTCCAATGTGTCTTTGATGCGCTGGGGCAACTCTGGCGAATTCTTCTGGCAGACGGGCGAGGGCGTCCGAAAGGGCCTGATCCGCACGCCGGTGCAGGGTGCGCGCCAATCTTCCGGCTTCGGCATGCGCTTCCACCCGCTGCTGGGCTATAGCCGCATGCACCAGGGCGTCGATTTCGCTGCCAGAGCCGGCACGCCCATCCTCGCTTCGGCCGGCGGCCGCGTGGTGCTGGCGGGCTGGGGCGGCGGCTATGGCAATGTGGTGGTGCTGGACCATGGCAAGGGCATGCGCACGCGCTATGCCCACATGCAATCGATCGGCGTCCGCAACGGTCAGCAGGTTTCGCAGGGGCAGCAGATCGGTCGGGTCGGCAGTACCGGCCTCTCGACCGGCCCGCACCTCCATTACGAAGTCTGGATGAACGGCAAGCCCGTCGATCCGCGTTCGGTGAAGCTGCTGGGCGGCTCGCAGCTGGGCGGGGCCGATCTGCAGAAGTTCCGCGGCGAGATGGCAAGGCTGAAGAAGCTGCCTGCCGCCGGCTCCGCGGGCTAGCGCGCCTTCCAGACCAGCGGGATACCCGCCACCAGCAGCCCGAGACCGAGGATACCCGCCAACCGCCCTGACTCCGACTGGCCGAGCAGGAAGGCGGCATAGCCCAGCGACGACCAGAGCATGGTGAGGCACACCCCCAGGAACAGGAGCGGCACGATCGGATAGAGCGGCACCGCGAAGCCGCCGACTTCCGGCCGGCGGCGGCGCAGGATGAACAGCGACAGCGCCGTCAGCGCCAGGAACAGCCAGAACACGGGCGCCCCAAAGGCGACCATCGCCGAAAAGCCGTCGCGCGTGGTGGCGCCATAGGCTGTCAGCGCCAGCGCCACCAGCGCCTGCACCAGCAGGGCGGGGCGTGGCACGGAGCGCGCCTGATCCCATTGCCCCAGCGGGCCGAACAGCGGCAGGTGGCGGCCCATCGCACACATGGCGCGGGCGCCGGTGATGACGGTGGCGTTCATGGTGGAAAGCGAGGCGACCACGACCGCGCCCGCCACCAGTGCTGCGCCAACCGGGCCGAAGGCGGCATCCAGCAGCAATGTTGCCGGGGCGGGTGTTCCCGCCAGTCCCTCGCGGCCGAAGGCGAACAGGAACGCCGCGTTGACGGCAAGATAGAGCAGGGTGACGAGACCGAGACCGAGCACCAGAGCAGCAACCAGCCCGCTTCCGCCGCCCTTCGTTTCGGCGGAGAGATAGGCGGCTTCGTTCCAGCCGCCATAGGCGAGCATGATGAAAACCAGTGCAAGGCCGAGGCTGGTGCCGGGCATGGCAGAGCCGCTGCCGGCAACCTGCGCCGCGCCGCCGCCGCCGATCCCCAGCATCACCGCGGCCGCGATCACGGAGACGATGGCGAATATCTCGATGGCGACGAATATCTGCTGGCCGCGCCGGCCTGCCTCCAGGCTGATCATGTTGCCGAAAGACACCGCGAGCACGGCGATGCCTGCCCACATGGCCGGCGAAGGGCCATTCGGCCAGAGCCCGGCGGCATAGTCGCCGGCAACGAAGCCTACCGTCGCAATCGCTCCGGTCTGCATCACCGCTACCCGTGCCCAGACGAACAGCGCGCCGACGCGGGCACCGAAGGCAAGGCGCAGGAAGTGGAACTCGCCACCGATGGAGGGGTAGCGAGTGGCAAGCTCGGCATAGGTGAGTGCCCCCGTGAGCGCGGCCAGGCCGCCCGCCAGCCACAGGCCCAGCACTTCCCAATTGTTCGAGGAAGCAGCCGCCACGTCCGCCGGCACCCGAAAGATTCCGGCGCCGACGACGATGCCGACAATCATCAGCGCAACATCCGTTGCCGACAGCCGCCGCGCCGGCTGCGCCCTATCCATGTTCAACGCCTGGATCTCCGGATAAAGTTCAGCCGCCGGTCCGGATGCGGGTGGCTACCCAGCCACGGCCCACCATCTGGTCGCCACGCACCACGCCTTCCAGCTCCTGTCCGTTGGCGCGCGTGAAGTGGACGCCGGTGCCCTTCACGCGGCCGTCGCGCAGGGGGCCGCCGCGGGCGACGCTCAGCATCTGGAACTGCTGGCCGAGCTCGGTGGCGAAGCGCTCGTTCCCGACTTCAAAGGCCCAGCGGCCGGAGACATTGGCGGGCACCAGCCAGAAATAGCCGCTGGCGTCGTCGGTGGTGATGGTGCGGTCGGGTTCCCACTCGCCCATGGTGAAGGCGTGGCTGACGATGCGGGTGCCGGGCTTCATCTTCAAAAGTGTGTCGCGCAGCTTCAGGTTCAGGCTGGGCAGCAGATACATGGTGACGACGGTGGCGTCGGTGAAATCGGTCTCGAAGATGTCGCCCTGCAGGAAGGTCACCTTGTTGGCGACACCCGCCTTTTGCGCGTTGCGGCGGGCGAGTGCGACCATATCGGGGTTGAACTCCACGCCTTGCGAACGGGCGCCGAAATCGCGGGCGGCGGCGATGGCGATGCGGCCGTCTCCGGAACCGAGATCGACGACGAAATCGGTGGGTTTCACGTCGGCGACGGTCAGCATCGCCTTCACCAGGCTGTCGGGCGTGGGCACCCAGATCACATCCTTGCCGGCCTGGCCGATTTCAGGCTGGAACTTGTCGTCGCCCAACTTGTCCTGATCGCCCTGCATCAGCGACAGACGCAACGGCGGCGCCTCTACCAGCGGATCGGGGATCGACGGCGCGGCGAGCGGGTCAGGTGCCTGTGGTGTGTTCGAGAGCATGCGCAGCTGGGCGGAAGCCGGAGCCGCCAGCAGCGTGCCGGCCAGCAGAATTGTGTAACCCAATCGGCGGAAAAGCATGCGGTTACTCCAACTCACGAACAGGGAATATTTCCATACTGGCACGAAATTTTCGGCACCGCGAGCCGCTTGCCTGGCAGTTGCGACGGGCCGTGCTTCATTGCCTGTGACAATATCGGGGGGGATGGGAAAGACTTGTATGCGTAGGCTGGTGATAGCCTGCATGTTGCTGGGCTCAGCCTTTGGTGCAGCCGCGCAGAAACCGCCGCCTGCCCTGCCCTCGCCGGCAGAAATGGAGGCCGAGGCGGTAAAATCCGGCGCCGTTTTTCTGACCGGTATCATCTCGCCCTACTATTTCACGCCGCGACTTGTTCTGGAAAAGGCGCCCATGGCGGGCGGGCCGAAATCCGCTGAGGGACGACGGATGGCTGTGCGAGCCGAGCGAATGGGAGATACGGGCGACGCCATCTCCCGCTGGAGGTCGATGCCCGCCCGCGCTTCTGCCTTGGGCAGCGACCGTGAACTGCGGCTTCGCATGTCGAAAATCGCCAGCTTGTCTGCCGATCACTGCTTGCTGGCCGACAGCCAGCGCGTTCGGGGGCTGGCTATCGAGCCGGAGGACTACCCCCAGAGCCTACGGCGGGCGAACATTCAGGGTGGAGTGAAACTTGCCTATTCGCGCACGGCAGACCGGCATGTGAAGGATTTGCGGGTGCTGGTTGCGGAACCACCGATGCTGTTCGACGACGGAACGAAGGCGATGCTCACAAATCATCCTCCCATCCCTGCCGAGCGCGACGGCAAGCCCGCCTATTGCGTGGGCCAGATTTCCAACGTGAACTGGCAGCTGCAGGAAGACGTGGAATAGCGCTCAGCGGCTCCAGCGGGTGAAGATGGCGGTGGGGAGGAGTAGCCCGCGGCCTTCCTCGCGGATGGCCATTTCGCCGCTGGTGATTTCGCCGGGCAGGTGGGCAGCGAGCGGCTTCAGCAGGCCGTCCAGCGCCAGCGCGGAGAGCCGGACGGCATAAGTGGTCAGGATCAGCAGACGGCTGTTGGCGTCGAGCAGCTTCACGCAATCAGCGATGAGGGCAGGGAGATGTTCGGTCAGTTCCCACACCTCGCCTTCGGGGCCGCGGCCGAACTTGGGGGGATCCAGCAGGATCGCATCATAGCGGCGGCCGCGCCGGACCTCGCGGGCGACGAAGCGGCGGGCATCTTCGGTGATCCAGCGGATGGGCTTGTCTGAGAGGCCGGATAGCTGGGCGTTGGCGCGGGCCTGTTCGACTGCCTTTTTCGAGGCATCGACATGCACGACCTTGGCGCCGCGGCTGGCTGCGATCAGCGAAGCGGCGCCGGTATAGCCGAACAGGTTCAGCACTTCGGCGCCTTCGGAGACGTCTGCCAAAGATTGCCAGTGCGGCGCCATGTCGGGGAAGAAGCCGAGATGGCGGAATGGCGTGCACTGGGCGTGCAGCTGTACGCCGGCCTGCTCGATAGGCCAGCTGGCGGGGACATTCGGGGACAGCCGCCAGCGGCCGCCGCCTTCCTCGTCGGAGCCGCCTGTGAATTCGCCGTCGGCGTGCCAGTCGTCAGAGGCGGGCGCCCACATCGCTTGCGGTTCCGGGCGGATGAAGCGGTAGGGGCCGCAACGCTCCAGCTTGCGGCGGTGGCCGGAGTCCAGCAGGGCGAAATCCGGCGTTGGTTCGGCAACAAGGGTGGCGAGCGCGACCATCAGGCCGCCAGCTTCGTGGCCTTTGGCCCCACGATCGCAAGGGCAGGCGGAGTGGCCAGCATGGCAGCGCCGGCTGCGCGGACCTGCTCCACCGTGACGGCATCCAGCGCGGCGATCAGCTCGGAGGGCGGAATGACGCGGCCATAGGTGATGAGCGAGCCGCCCAGCCAGTCGGCCTGACCTGCACAGCCTTCGAGGCCCATCAGCACGCCGGCCTTCATTTGCGCGCGGGCGCGGGCGAGTTCTGCCGGCGACAGGTCTGCAGCGGTGGCGGCAGCGATTTCGCGGGCGAGCGCCAAAGCGCGGTCGGCATCGGCGGGGCGGGTCGCGCAATAGAGGGTGAGGACGCCGGCATCGGCGTGGATGCCGTGCGAAGCGCTGACCGAATAGGCAAGGCCGCGTTCCTCGCGCAGCTCCTGGAACAGCCGCGACGACATCCCGCCGCCAAGCGCGGCAGCGAACAGGCGGGCGGCATCGAAGGCCGGGTCCAGCGGGCCGAAGCCCTTGAAGCCGAGCGCGATGTGGGTCTGCTCGTTGCGCTTGCTGTCGGAAATGCGGCCGCCGACCCAGCTCGCCTGCTCGATGGCGCCGGGGCGGCCGGAGGGGAGGGCGCCCAGCATCGCTTCGGCCTGGCGGACGATGGCGTCGTGATCGACCTTGCCCGCCGCCGACAGCACGAGGCCTGCCCCGCGATAGTGCGATCCCTGCCAGCTGCGGAGCGAGGCGCCATCCAGCGCTGCGAGGCTTTCCCGGGTGCCGAGGATGGGCCGCCCGAGGCTTTGCGCCGGGAAGGCCGCTGCCTGCAGATGATCGAAGACGAGGTCGTCCGGCGTTTCCAGCGCTTCGCCGATTTCGGAGAGCACGACTTCGCGTTCGAGCGCCAGATCGGCATCGGTGAAGCTGGGGCTGGCGATCAGGTCGGTCACCAGCTCCAGCGCCAGCGGCACGTCGTTTGCCAGCACGCGGGCGTGGAAGCAGGTGGTGTCGCGCGAGGTCCAGGCGTTCAGCGAGCCGCCGACATCCTCGATCGCTTCGGCAATGGCGCGGGCCGAGCGCGAGCGGGTACCTTTGAACACCATATGCTCGAACAGATGGGCAAGGCCGTTCTCCCCGGCGCCTTCGTTCCGGGCGCCGACATCGGCGTTGAGCGAGAGCGCGGCCGTTTCCAGCCCCGGCATATCGAGGGTGGCGACGGTGAGGCCATTGGCGAGGGTGGTGAGCTGTGGGGTCATGCTTTCGAGCGGATATAGGTCTTCAAGGCCTCCGCGTCAGCAGGCAGCCGATCATAGCGTTCCTGCCGGTCGAAAAGATGCGCCACACGGCGTGGCAACAACGGGCGGAAACCGCTGGCGCGCTCGACCGCGTCGGGGAACTTGGCGGGGTGGGCAGTGGCGAGCGTGACGATGGGGCCTCCAAGCTCGGTCTCGCGACGGCGCGCGGCGGCCAGGCCGACGGCGCTATGCGGATCGATCAGCTGGCCGGTTTCGCCATAGGCCCATTGCAGCGCCTGCATCATCCGCGTTTCGTCGACGCGCTCGGCCAGGAACAGCGCGGAGGCCTGGGCACGCTGTTCGGCGGAGAGGGCGAGTTTGCCGCTCTTCTCGAAGCCTTGCATGGCGGCGGCAAGTGCGGCGCCGCTACGGCCGTGCAGATCGAACAGGAGGCGCTCGAAGTTGGAGCTGACCTGGATGTCCATCGAGGGTGTTGCCGTTGCGGCGACGGTTCCGACCGAATAGTCGCCCTCGTTCAGGGCTCGGGCGAGGATGTCGTTGACGTTGGTGGCGACCACCAGCTTAGCGATGGGAAGGCCCATCTTGTAGGCGGCATAGCCCGCGAACACGTCGCCGAAATTGCCGGTGGGAACCGAGAAGCTGACCTGCCGGTGCGGTGCGCCGAGGCGGACGCCCGCATAGACATAATAGACGATCTGCGCGAGCAGCCGCGCCCAGTTGATGCTGTTGACCGCCGACAGCGACTGTTCGGTGCGGAAGGCGGAATCGTTGAACAGCGCCTTCACCAGCGCCTGGCAATCGTCGAAGCTGCCGTCGACGGCGATGTTGTGGACGTTGGGGGCAGCCACCGTCGTCATCTGCCGGCGCTGCACTTCCGAGACTCGGCCCGCCGGGTGCAGCATGTGGATGACGATGCCGGGGCGGCCGGCGACCGCCTCGATGGCGGCGGAACCCGTGTCGCCGCTGGTGGCGCCGACGATCGTGAGCTTATCGGTGGCACCGAGAAAGTGGCCGAAGAAATTGCCCAGCAGCTGCAGCGCCACGTCCTTGAAGGCTAGCGTGGGGCCGTGGAACAGCTCCAGCAGCCAGTGCCTGTCGGACAGTTGCACCAGCGGGGTGACGGCGGCGTGGCCGAAATTGCCATAGGCAGCGGCGATCAGGGTTTTCAGCTCGGCGTCGGTCAGGCTGCCCTCGACGAAGGGGCGCATCACGGTGAAGGCGGTTTCCGCGTAGCTGGCGGTTGCCAGCCCCTCGAGTGTTTCCGGCGACAGCTGCGGCCAGCTGGCCGGCAGGTAGAGGCCGCCGTCGGTTGCGAGGCCTGCGAGCGTTGCGCCCTTGAAGTCGAGGATGGGGGCCTGCCCCCGCGTGCTGAGATATTGCATGGCGGAGAGGGGGGTTAGGCGGCTGGCGGCTGTTGTGCAAGCCAGCGACGCAGCCAGAGGCCATAGATGACCAGCAGGATGGCAGCGAAGCTGAACCACTGGATGGCGTAGCTGAGGTGGTTGTTGGAGATGGTATCGAGGCCGGGCGGGGCGCTGGGGGCAAGCGGCGGTTGACCCCGGGCGTCGACGAGCAGCCAGCCGCCCTCGTTGGCATGGACGAGCGTTCCCTCAATCGTTCGCCGTTCGTCGCCCGGCGTCGACGGGTCCGGGCGCTCTGTCCAACCCGTATCCACCAGCAGTGCTTGGGTGTCGGTGCGGCAGCTGGCGATATGGGAGTAGCCGCTCTTTCCGTTCAGGTTGCGGCCGGCGCGGAGCGCAGTCGGATGGCTGTCGCAGGAGAGCGTGAGTTGAATCCGCCGGAACTGTGCATCTTCGGGGATTCGGCCGTCGATTTTCAGGAGCGGTGCCTGGCTGTTTGCCGCCAGTTGCACCAGTTGCGCCTCCTTCCACTGCAGGCGCTGCAGTTGCCAGAAGCCGAAACCCATCAGGATGGGGACGGCAATGGCCACCATCAGCGTGGGGACAACGGGAAAGCCCCGGCGCTTGCGCACCGGGGCTTCCCTTGTCCCGAGGGGCGTGGGCTTAGTGGTGGGCAACCACGGCCGCTCCGAAATTGGAGCCCCAGATGTAGATGGTGAGGAAGAGGAACAGCCACACCACGTCGACGAAATGCCAGTACCAGGCGGCTGCTTCGAAGCCGAAGTGCTGCTTCGGCGTGAAGTCGCCGAGATAGGCGCGCCACAGGCAGACGGCGAGGAAGATGGTGCCGACGATCACGTGGAAGCCATGGAAGCCGGTCGCCATGTAGAAGGTGGCGCCATAGATGTTGCCGGCAAACCCGAAGGTGGCGTGCGAATATTCATAGGCCTGCAGGCACGAGAAGAGCACGCCCAGGATGATGGTGACCCACAGCCCCTTCTTCAGCCCCTCGCGGTCGCCATGGATGAGGGCGTGGTGTGCCCAGGTGACGGTCGTGCCCGAAAGCAGCAGGATCAGCGTGTTGAGCAGCGGATAGACGAACGGGTCCAGCGGCTCGATGCCGACTGGCGGCCAGACGCCTCCGATCGGCTCGCCCTTGTGCGGGAACAGCGCGGCGGAGAAGAAGGCCCAGAACCAGGCGACGAAGAACATCACTTCCGACGCGATGAACAGGATCATCCCATAGCGGTGGTGGAGCTGCACCACGGCCGTGTGATCGCCGGCATTCGCTTCGTCGCGGACGTCGGAGAACCAGAAGAAGAAGGTGGCGAGAACGCCCAGCAGGCCGAGGGCCGCAACCCAAACGCCCCACGGCTCCTTGTGCCACCAGAAGACCGAGCCGCCGAGCATGACCATGGCGGAAATCGCGCCCATGAGCGGCCAGGGGCTGGGAGGAAGGATGTGGAAATCGTGGGTCTTGCCGGAAGCCATGTTGCCTCGCCTGAATGCTGTGGGGCCTGAATGTTCGTTATAACGGCCCTAACCCCAACCATGGGGAAAGGGCAATATCGTCAGCTGACCTTTGCCTGAATCTGCTGCTCGCCGGTGGCACGAATGGCCGGCGGGCGGCTGGGTTCAGCCACGGGATAGAAGGTGTAGGAAAGGGTGATCTCGTCGATGTCGCGGGCGTCCGGATCGTCGAGGATCGCCGGATCGACGAAGAAAACGACCGGCATGTCGGCAGTTTGCCCGGCGGCCAGCGTCTGCTCGTTGAAGCAGAAGCACTGGATCTTGGAGAAATACTTCCCCGCGGAGTCCGGCGAGACGTTGAAGGTGGCCGACCCGGTGGTCGACGCCGCAGATTGGTTCACTGCCTTGTAGAAGATGATGTTCTGCTCGCCGATCTTCACGGTGACGGGCGCCGCCGGGCTGAACTGCCAGGGCAGGCCGCGGACATTGCCGTCGAAGCGGACCTTGATCTGCCGGCCGTGCGCGGCCCGCACTTGTGCGGCAGACGGCAGCATTTCGGCCTTTTGCGTGGTGCCACCGAAGCCGGTGACCTGACAGAAGATCCGATAGAGCGGCACCGAGGCATAGGCCAGCCCGACCATGCCGATCGCAATAGCGGCGGCAACCAGCGCAATGCGAAGATTGGCATTGGGCGCAGCCGTGCTCATCCGGCGATCCGGCTGATGGTGATGCCATAGAAGAGCAGGGCGAAGGCGCCCAGCACCAGCCCGATCACCAGGTTGCGCCGGCGGCGCTTGGCGACGAAGGCGGCTTCTTCCTGCGGAGTCCAGCTCATGCCATCCACCTGTCTGCGACCAGCGCGGCGAACACCCCGGCAAGATACAGGAGCGAGAATTTGAAGAGGGTCTTTTCCGCCGTCATTTCGCCGGCCGCTTCGGTGCGGCTGGCGGCAACCCGCGCGGAAAGCGCCACGAAGGCGATGCCCAGCAGCGTCACCGGCACGCCATAGACCGGCCCCAGCAGCCCCAGTGCCCAGGGCGCCACGGAAACGGCGAACAGCACCAGGGAATAGGCAAGGATCTGCCGGCGCGTTTCGCGGACGCCATGCGTCACCGGCAGCATCGGGATGCCGGCGCGGGCGTAATCCATCCGCACGAACAGCGCGAGCGCCCAGAAGTGTGGCGGCGTCCAGGCAAAGACGATGGCGAACAGCAGAAGCGGCAGCGCGGTGACGTCGCCGGTGACGGCCGCCCAGCCGATGATCGGCGGGAAGGCGCCTGCAGCGCCGCCAATGACGATGTTCTGCGGCGTGCGCGGCTTCAGCCAGATGGTATAGACGACGGCGTAGAAGAAGATGGAGAAGGCGAGCCAGGCAGCCGCCACCCAATTGGTGGCAAAGCCCAGCGTGACCACCGAGCCGACCGCAAGGATGGTGGCAAAGCCCAACGCTTCGTCATGGCCGAGGCGTCCGGCGGGAAGGGGCCGGCTGGCGGTGCGCTTCATCACCGCGTCGATATCGGCTTCCCACCACTGGTTATAGGCAGCAGCTGCCCCGGCGCCGACGGCGATGCACAGGATCGCCACGAAGCTGAGGAAGGGATTGAGGTGGCCGGGGGCGGCGAACAGGCCGCAGGCGCCGGTAAACACCACCAGCGTCATCACGCGCGGTTTCAGCAGCGCCCAATAGTCGCTCCAGTCCGCTGCCGAAAGGGCGGGACTGGTAAGGGTAGCAGTCGAAAGGGCGCCTGACGGCGCCCTTTCCTGTTCGGTCGAGATGGGATTGCTCGCCATCGGGGCCTCAGTGCGCGCCCTTCATGTTGCGCAGGTCCGGCACCGTTTCAAACTGGTGGAACGGCGGCGGTGACGAGAGCGTCCACTCCAGCGTGGTGGCACCTTCGCCCCATGGGTTGGCGGCAGCCTTCTTGCCCGCCAGCAGCGACCAGAAGACATTGATGAAGAAGATCACCATGCCGACGAGCATGATCGCATAGCCGAGCGAGGCGATGTGGTTCCAATAGGCAAAGGCTTCGGGATAATCCGGGATACGACGGGGCATGCCGTCCTGGCCCAGGAAGTGCATCGGGAAGAACAGCACGTTCACGCCGATGAAGAATATCCAGAAGTGCAGCTTGCCCAGCAGCTCGTTGTACTCGCGGCCCGACATCTTGCTGAACCAGTAGTAGAAGCCCGCGAACAGGCCGAACACCGCGCCCAGCGAGAGCACATAGTGGAAGTGCGCGACGACATAATAGGTGTCGTGCATGTAGGTGTCGATGCCGCCGTTCGAGAGGACGACGCCGGTGACGCCACCCACGGTGAACATGAAGATGAAACCCAGCGCCCACAGCATCGGGGTCTGGAAGGTCATCTTGCCGCCCCACATGGTGGCGATCCACGAGAAGATCTTCACGCCCGTGGGCACGGCAATGATCATCGTGGCGGCGGTGAAGTACATCTTGGTGTTCACGCTGAGGCCGACCGTGAACATGTGGTGCGCCCACACGACAAAGCCGACGAAGCCGATCGCGACCATCGCATAGGCCATCCCCAGATAGCCGAAGACGGGCTTGCGGCTGAAGGTGGAGATGATCTGGCTGACGATACCAAAGGCGGGCAGGATCATGATGTACACTTCGGGGTGGCCGAAGAACCAGAACAGGTGCTGGTACAGGATCGGATCACCGCCGCCGGCCGGATCGAAGAAGGTCGAGCCGAAGTTGCGATCGGTCAGCAGCATGGTGATGGCGCCGGCCAGAACCGGAAGCGACAGCAGCAGCAGGAAGGCAGTGACCAGCACCGACCACACGAACAGCGGCATCTTGTGCAGGGTCATGCCCGGCGCGCGCATGTTGAAGATGGTGGTGATGAAGTTGATGGCGCCCAGGATCGAGGCGGCACCGGCGAGGTGCAGCGCGAAGATCGCAAGATCGACGGAAGGTCCGGGGTGGCCCGAGGTGGAGAGCGGCGGATAGACCGTCCAGCCGGTGCCGGCGCCGTTGAAGCCGGCCGGGCCGGGGACGAACATCGAGATGCCGAGCAGCACGAAGGCAACAGTCGTCAGCCAGTAGGAGACGTTGTTCATCCGGGGGAAGGCCATGTCGGGGGCGCCGATCATGATCGGCACGAACCAGTTGCCGAAGCCGCCGATAAGGGCGGGCATCACCATGAAGAACACCATGATGAGGCCGTGGCCAGTGATGAACACGTTCCACAGATGATAGGCGGCATCGATGTTGCCGTCGGTGAACCAGGGCAGCACCTGCATGCCGGGATTGGCAAGCTCCCAGCGCATGAAGCCGGAAAGTGCGCCGCCCACGATCCCCGCGAAGATCGCGAAGATCAGGTAGAGCGTGCCGATGTCCTTGTGGTTGGTGGACAGGAACCAGCGCGCGAAGAACGAAGGCTTGTGGTCGTGATCGTCGTGCGAATGCACGCCATGCGAACCGTGGTCGTGATTGTCACCGTGCGCCTGAAGGGCATGGGTATCGGCAGTGCTTGCCATGGTCGGGTCCTTCTCAGGCGACCGGCGCCGCGGCGGGCGCGGTGCTGGTAACTTGCGGGGCAGTGGCGGGCGCGACGGCAGCGCGGACGGCTGCGGCTGCGGCGGCCGGCGTGATCGGCGTGCGCTCGATGGCGATGCCGGGGCCGGTCGGATCGATGCCGTCCTGCTGCTGCTTCATGCGCACCCAGCGCTTGAAGTCTTCCTCGGGCAGCACCTCCACCGTGATCGGCATGAAGCCGTGCTTGGTGCCGCAGAGCTCGGAGCACTGGCCGTAATAGACGCCGGGGCGATCCACCTTGAACCAGCTTTCGTTGATCCGGCCCGGAACAGCGTCCATCTTCACCCAGAAGCTGGGCACGGCAAAGCTGTGCAGCACGTCAGCGGCGGTGATCAGCAGCTTGACCGTCTTGCCGGCAGGGACGACGATGCGGTTGTCGACGCCCAGCAGATACGGATCGCCGTTCTTCGCGGCTTCTTCCTTGCTCAGCACGACGCTGTCAAAGCTGATGCCGCCATAGTCGGGATATTCATAGCCCCAGTACCACTGATAGCCGGTCACCTTGATGGTCACGTCGGCCTTGGGCGGGTTGTACTGGTTTGCCAGCAGGCGGAAGCTGGGGAAGGCGATCGCCAGCAGGATGAAGGCCGGGAGCAGCGTCCACACCACTTCGATGGTGAAGTTGTGCGTGGTGGTGGAGGGCGTTTCCACCGCGCCGGAGCGGTAGCGGATGATCACCCATGCCAGCAGCGCCAGAACGAAGACCGAAATGAAGGCGATCACCGGGTTCAGGATATATTCCAGCATCCATTTGGCTTCCTTGCCAATTGGCGTGAACTGTTCCTGGATGGCGATGCCCTTCGGCACCGGCATGCCGATGCCTTCCGTCGGCTTCATGCGCTCATAGCCGGCAATCGCGCTGTTCTGCGCGGCGGCGTGTTCGGCTGTGCCGGCGACGACTGCGGCGCCGACTTCGGCCGGGGCCGGCGGCGCCACCGGGGCAACGGTTTCAGCGGCAGTCGTTGCGACAGGTGCGGCTTCCTGGGCCATTGTAGTACCGGCAAATGCAAGCGCTGCCGCAATGGCAGCGCCCTTGATGCCGTTGGAGATGAGGGCCGAGGCCCAACCCTTTGTCATTCCCTAGTCCTCTGTCCCGGGATTCGTAGCTGTTGGAGCGCGCCATACCCAACAGGGTCATAGGCGACAAGCTTTTGTGGCTTATTGCGACACTGTTGCGGTTGTGCCCGCTTGTCAGGCAACGAGATCGTCGAACTCCGCTTCGCCCTTGGATAGCTGGGCGGTGACAGCGCGCCGCATATCCTCTCCCTGCAGCATGCCGGCGTTCCACACCGCGACATACTCCAGTCCCTGCTCGATGCTCATGTCGCGGCCGGCATTCAGCACCTGCTTGATGCCGGCAATCGCCAGCGGGCTCTTGCGGGCGATTTCCTGCGCCATCTCCATCGCGGCGGCCAGCGTCGAGTCGGCATCCGGCAGCACCCTGTTGAGGAATCCCTGCGCTGCAGCCTCCTCGGCCTTCCAGCGGCGGCCAGTGTAGGCGAGCTCGCGGATCAACCCCTGCGGCAGCAGGTGCGGGATGCGCTGCAGCGTGCCCACGTCGGCGACGATGGCGATGTTTATTTCCTGGATCGTGAAGAAGCAGTCGGCGCTGCCCAGCCGGATGTCGCAGGCGGTGATGAAATCCACGCCGCCGCCGATGCAGCCGCCCTGGATGGCGGCGATCACCGGCACGCGACAGGCGTCCACCGCATTGAACGGCTGCTGCATATATTTCACGTGGCGGCGGAACTTTTCCCGCGCGCGGCCAAGGTCGCCGCCATCCTCCTTCAGCGCGGAACCGGCGAAATTGAGATCGAGCCCGGCGGTGAAGTGCCGGCCGGTGGACGAGATCACCACCGCGCGGATGGAGGCATCCGCGTCGATTTCCGCGAACACGGCCGGGATTTCATCCCAGAATTCGCGGTTCATCGTGTTCAGCGCCTGCGGCCGTGACAGCTGGATGTGGGCGATATGGTCTGCGACCGAATAGTTGAAGCAGGTGTAGGCCATTCTTGTCTCGCTTCCCTCGTCGTTCCGGAACCTCTATGAAGCGGGGCATGACCCGCTTCACCGTGAACGGCAACCCCGTAGAATATGAGCTGGAGCCCGACACGCCACTGCTGTGGGCGCTTCGGGAAGCGTCGAATCTTACCGGCACCAAGTTCGGCTGCGGCGCCGGGCTGTGTGGCGCCTGCACCGTGCATGTCGATGGCGTGGCGCAACGCAGCTGCCAGGTGCCGATCGGCACCATCGAGGGCACGTTCGTGACGACGGTGGAGGGGCTTTCCGACGATCGCTCGCACCCGGTGCAGATGGCCTGGCTGGAAAAGCAGGTGCCGCAGTGCGGTTTCTGCCAGTCGGGGATGCTCATGGCGGCGTCGGCGCTGCTGAAAGCGAACCCCAACCCCAGCCGCGCCGACATTCGGATGGCGATCAGCAACATCTGCCGCTGCGGCACCTATCCGCGTGTGGAGGCGGCGATCTTGCGGGCTGCGGAAATCGCTCGCGAGGGCTGACGGGGGACGGCGACGCCCGCTCGCGTAACCTGTTCATGCGACTGCTTCTTCCCTTGATGCTGGCGTTTGCGACGCCTGCTCTTGCGGCCCCTGTTTGTGACGGGACAATTTCCGACCGCAAGCGCGATCGCGCCATACCTGTCCGCGTCCGGATGCCCGCAACCGGGCAGGCGAGGGCGCCGGTCCTCCTCTTTTCGCACGGGCTGGGCGGTTCGGTAGAGGCAGGCACGGCCTATGCGAAGCAGTGGGCGGCGGCCGGATTCCTCGTCGTGCATGTTCAGCATCCCGGATCGGATTCCAGTGTCTGGCAGGGCAGCGGCAATCCCCGGAAGCAATTGATGGCGGCAGCGAATGGGCGTCAGCTGGCGGACCGCGCCGCCGATATGAGCCGGGTTGCCGACGCCGTGCAGGCGGGCGAGCGGATAGGTGCCTGCGATCTGGGCCGCGGCGATGCAACGCGGATGGGCGCTGCCGGGCATAGTTTCGGTGCGCATACGGTGCTGGCGGTGGCCGGGCAGAAATTCGGCCCGATGGGCGCCCTCTATCGCGATCCGCGCTTCAAGGCGGTCGCGGCGCTGAGCCCCATGCCCCCGCGCAACCAGGCGTCGGCTGCACCGGCGGCGTTCGGCGCCATCGCCATACCGGTGCTGGCGACGACCGGCAGCGCCGACGGCAGCCCGATGGCACAGGGCAAGGACATCGGCGAAGTGACGGCAGCGCGAGCCGCGGTGTTCCAGGCGCTGCCTGTTAGCGCGACCGGCAAGTCCAGCGTCGGTATCTGGCTGGAGGGCGCTGACCATGCCGCCTTCAGTGGCGGCGGCGGGCGTGGGCGCGGCGTGCCGAACCCGCACGTAACCGCTGTGGTCAGCGCGGCGACTAGCGCCTTCTTCCGGGCCAATCTGGGCGGAAACGGCGTTCCGGATCTTGCCCCCGCGCAGGCGCTGCTCCGCACGGGGGACAAGTTGCAGGTGAAATAGAGTCGCGCGTCAGATGTCGGCGAACATATGGGTTTCCGCCTTGCCGCCCGGATGCGTCACCGCCCCCAGGGAGGCCGGGCCGACCGTCTGGCTGTAGCGATAGAGCGCACCCGACTGATAGTCGTTGAGACGCGGCTTCCACGCCGCCCGCCGCTGCGCCAGCGTGGCGTCGTCCACCAGCAGGTCGATGACACCGGTGCTGGCGTCTATGCGGATACGGTCGCCGTCTTCCACCAGCGCGATGGGACCGCCCTCGGCAGCTTCGGGGCCGACATGGCCGATGCAGAAGCCGCGGGTCGCGCCGCTGAAACGTCCATCGGTGATCAGCGCCACCTTGTCGCCCATGCCTTGCCCATAAAGCGCGGCGGTGGTCGCCAGCATCTCGCGCATGCCGGGGCCGCCCTTGGGCCCTTCATAGCGGATGAGGATGACTTCGCCCTCGTTGATCTGCCGGGCTTCGACGGCGGCGAAGCAATCCTCTTCGCAGTCGAAGACGCGCGCCGGGCCTTCGAATTCCAGCACATGCAGCCCGGCGACCTTCACGATGGCGCCGTCGGGCGCAAGGCTGCCGCGCAGGCCGACCACGCCGCCAGTGGGGGTGATGGGGTTGGAAACCGGGTAGATGACCTTCTGGTCGGGCTTCCACGTCACCTGCGCGATATTCTCCGCCAGCGTCTTGCCGGTGACGGTCAGGCAGTCGCCGTGCAGGAAGCCGCCCTCCAGCAGCGTCTTCATCACCATATAGACGCCGCCGGCATCGTGCATGTCCTTGGCCACATATTGCCCGCCCGGCTGCAGGTCCGCGATGTAGGGCGTCGACTTGAAGATCTCGGCGACGTCGAACAGCGTGAATTCGATCCCCGCCTCATGCGCCATCGCCGGCAGGTGCAGCGCGCCGTTGGTGCTGCCGCCGGTTGCGGCAACGACACGGGCAGCGTTTTCAAAGGCCTGCCGCGTGCAGATGTCGCGCGGGCGGATATTCTGTTCGAGCAGCCGCATCACGGCGCGCCCTGCATCGCGGGCGATGTCGGCGCGGCTTTCATAGGGCGCTGGCACCATGTTGGAGCTGGGCAGCGACAGGCCGATCGCTTCCGCCACGCAGGCCATGGTGTTGGCGGTATATTGGCCGCCGCAGGCGCCGTGGCCGGGGCAGGCGACCTTTTCCAGCGCGATCAGCTCGTGCAGCGGGCAGTTGCCCGCCGCATATTTGCCTACCGCCTCGAACACGTCCTTCACCGTCACATCCTTGCCGTGGAAGTGGCCCGGCAGGATCGAGCCGCCATAGACGAAGATCGAGGGGACGTTCAGGCGCAGCATCGCCATCATCATGCCGGGCAGGCTCTTGTCGCAGCCGGCAAAGCCGACAAGCGCATCATAGCAGTGGCCGCGCACCGACAGTTCGATGGAATCGGCGATCACTTCGCGCGAGACGAGGCTGGCCTTCATCCCCTGGTGGCCCATGGCGATGCCGTCGGTGACGGTGATGGTGTTGAAGCGGCGCGGCATGCCGCCGCCCTCGATCACGCCCTCGCGGGCGATATCGGCCTGCAAATCGAGCGTGGTGTTGCAGGGGGCCGAGTCGTTTCCGGCCGAGACGACGCCGACAAAGGGTTTCGCAATCTCTTCCTCGGTCAGACCCATCGCATAATAATAGGAGCGGTGCGGCGCCTTGGAGGGGCCGACCGACACATGGCGGCTGGGCAGGCGGGATTTGTCGAACGTCATGGTTCCTCGCTTTCGGTCGCGGCCTTTCGCGCAACCGTCCGCGGGCGTCAACATTGAACTTTAATTACGTGCAGAATATTTCAAACGAAATATTCGGTCTCTATCCGCGCCAGAGCAGCCCTGCGAACAGCGCCAGCCCGATCAGCACCACCAGCAGTTTCAGGGCCTTGTCCGGCACATAGGCAATCAGCCGCGCACCGGCATAGCCGCCGATGACGGTTCCGACGCAGAGCGGCAGGGCGTGGCTCCAGTCGACTTCGCCCGACAGGATGAACACCAGCGCGCCCGAGAAATTCATCGCGGACGCGAGCGCGTTCTTGTTGGCCTGCGCCTCCTTCACCGCAGCGCCGGCCAGCGTGAACAGCGCCAGCATCAGAAAGCCGATGCCGCCGCCGAAATAGCCGCCATAGATGGCGACGCCGAACTGGCCGAGCCCGAAGGGGAGCGGCTTCAGATGGGCGTCTCCCAGCTTCTTGCCGAAGGCGCCGCGGGCAAACAGCAGGGTAGCGACCAGCACCAGCCAGGGCAGCATCCTGCTGAAAAGATCTGTGGGCGTCGCCAGCAACAGCAGTGCCCCCAGCACCCCGCCGACCAGGCTGATTCCCAGCAGAATCAGGAAGCTGAACGGGCCGATGCCAGACACCAGCCTGCGATTGGCAAGCGCGGTGGTGATCTGCCCGGGGAACACCGCCACCGTGGAGGTGAGATTGGCGACGCGCGCATCCAGCCCGGCCGCCATCAGCGCCGGGATGGTGACAAAGCTGCCGCCGCCGGCCAGCGCATTCTGCGCCCCGGCCCACAATCCTGCGGCCAACAGCAGCGCCGCCGACGCCTCGATCAAAGGCGCACCATCTTCATCATCGCCGCACTGCCATAGCGGTCTCCCTGCGTGGCGCCGACCGGAGAGGCCGCATCCAGTGCGGCGAGATCGTCGGCGGTCAGCTTCAACGCGGCGGCCCCGGCGTTATCCTCCAGCGTCACGCGCCGCTTGGAGCCGGGGATCGGCACCACATCCGGCCCCTGCGCCAGAAGCCACGCCAGCGCCACCTGCGCCATCGTCGCGCCATGCCTTGCGGCCACCGCCTTCACAGCATCCGCCGCCTTCATGTTGGCCTCGAAATTGGCGCCCTGATAGCGCGGATCGTTCTTGCGATAGTCGCTATCGGGCAGTTCCTCCGCGCGCTTCGCCTGGCCTGTCAGGAAGCCGCGGCCCAGCGGCGAATAGGGCACGAAGCCGATGCCCAGCTCGCGGATCAGCGGGATGATGTCGGGTTCGATGGTGCGCTCCCACAGCGACCATTCGCTCTGCAGCGCGTCGATCGGATGCGTGGCGTGCGCCCGGCGGATGGTTTCGGGCCCGGCTTCGGAAAGGCCCAGGCCAAGGATCTTGCCTTCGCGCTTCAGCTCCGCGAGCGTGCCGACGACATCTTCGATCGGCACGGCGGGATCGACCCGGTGCTGATAGAACAGGTCGATGCGGTCGGTCCTCAGCCGCTTCAGGCTGGCTTCGCAGACGTCGCGGATATGCGCCGGCCGGCTGTTCACGCCGGCGACCTTGCCGTCGGTGATGTTGAAGCCGAACTTTGTGGCGATCACCGCCTTGTCGCGCTTGCCCGCCAGCGCCTCGCCCAGCAATTCCTCGTTGGCGAACGGGCCATAGACTTCGGCGGTGTCGAGGAAATCGATCCCCAGCTCCAGCGCCCGATGCAGCGTGGTAATCGCCTCGGCCCGATCCACCGGGCCATACATCGCCTGCATGCCAGCGACGCCTGCCATGCCCATGCAGCCGAGGCCCAGAGCCGATACGTCCAGATTTCCGAGTTTGCGCCGTTCCATTCTCGCCTCCGCTCGCTTGCTTGAGTCCCGGCCATGGGCCTATGCCACTGCCTTAAGAAGCGAGGCGAGTGATGGCAAAGCGCTATTTCGGGACGGATGGAATCAGGGGGCCGGCCAACGGCCCGACAATGACGCCGGAACTGGCGATGAAGGTGGGGCAGGCGGCGGGCACCCTGTTCCTGAAGGGCAGCCACAAACACCGGGTGCTGATCGGCAAGGACACGCGGCTGTCGGGCTATATGCTGGAACAGGCGCTGACCGCGGGTTTCACCAGCGTCGGTATGGACGTGATCCAGGTGGGGCCGATGCCGACTCCGGCAGTGGCGCTGCTGACACGGGAAATGCGGGCCGATCTGGGGGTGATGCTGTCGGCCAGCCACAATCCGTTTTACGACAATGGAATCAAGCTGTTCGGCCCGGACGGCTACAAGCTGTCGGACGAGCAGGAACTGGCCATCGAGAAGATGCTGCACGCAGATGTCGCGCTGGCGGCCGGCCCCGCCATCGGCCGGGCACGGCGGATCGACGATGCCCGCGGCCGCTATATCCACGCGGTAAAGTCCACCTTCCCCGAGAATCTGCGGCTGGACGGTGTGAAGGTCGTGCTCGATTGCGCCCATGGCGCTGCCTATCGCGTCGCGCCCGAGGCGCTATGGGAGCTTGGCGCGGAGTTGACGACCATCGGCGCTGCCCCGGATGGCTTCAACATCAACGATCAGGTCGGCTCCACCCACCCCTCCACGCTGGCGGAAACGGTGCTGGAAACTGGCGCCCATATCGGCCTGGCGCTGGATGGCGATGCGGACCGGCTGATCGTCGTCGACGAAAAAGGGCGCGTGGTGGACGGCGACCAGCTGATGGCGCTGATCACCCGGCACCAGCAGCAGGCCGGCACGCTGCAGGGCGGGGCGCTGGTTGCGACGGTGATGTCGAACATCGGCCTCGAGAAGTTCGTGGAGGGACTTGGCCTCAGGATGATTCGCACGCCGGTGGGGGATCGCGCCGTGCTGGAGGCGATGCGCACACACGGATGCAATGTAGGCGGCGAGCAATCCGGGCACATCATCCTGGCCGATCATGCCACGACCGGAGACGGGCTGCTGGCGGCCTTGCAGATCCTGGCGGTGCTGGTGGAAGAGGCGCGGCCCGCCAGCGAGGTGCTCAACTGCTTCACCCGCTGGCCGCAGCTGTTGAAGAATGTGCGGCAGGAACCGCGCGTGCTGGAAACCGCGAGCGTCAAGGAAGCCATCGCCGCCGCCGAAAGGGCGCTGGAAGGCCGGGGCAGGCTGCTGGTGCGGAAGTCAGGCACCGAACCCTTGATCCGGGTGATGGCGGAAGGGCAGGACGAGGCGCTGGTGACGGCGACGGTGGAGGCCGTGTGCGATGCGGTGGCGAAGGCCGCCTGATGGGGTCTGTTGTGCCCTCGAATGCCCGACGCGGGCTGCCGCGCGTGCTGATCATCGCCGGCTCGGATTCCGGCGGGGGCGCCGGGATTCAGGCCGACATCAAGACCGTGACGATGCTGGGCGGCTATGCGGCGACGGCAGTGACGGCGATAACCGTGCAGAACACGCTGGGCGTTTCCGCCGTGCATCCGGTGCCGCCCGGGATTGTCGCGGGCCAGATCCGCGCTGTGCTGGAGGATATCGGCGCCGATGCGGTGAAGATCGGCATGTTGGGAGATGCGGCAACGGTCGAGGCGGTGGCCGACGCCCTGATGGGGGTATCCGCGCCCATCGTGCTCGATCCGGTGATGGTCGCGAAGGGCGGGGCTTCGCTGCTGGCCGAAGAGGCCGTTGAGGCGCTCCTCCGCCGCCTGTTGCCCCACGCGGCGGTGGTAACGCCGAATGCGCCGGAGCTCGAGGTGCTCGCCGGAAGCGACGTGGCGGACGAGGCCGACATGCTGCTGGCGGCGCAGGAACTGCTCGGCATGGGGCCGGCCGCCGTGCTGGCGAAGGGCGGGCATCTGGAGGGCGAGCGCGTCGTCGACTGGCTGGTAAGCCACAATGGCCAGCAACGCTTCGAGGCGCCGCGCATTGCCACCCGCAGCACGCATGGAACCGGTTGCACGCTGGCCAGCGCCGTGGCGACGGGCCTTGCTGCCGGCCTGCCGCTGGCGGTCGCGGTGGAACGTGCGCGTGGGTTCGTGCTCTCCGCGATGGCCGCAGCGCCCGGCCTGGGGCAGGGCCATGGCCCGCTTGGCCACAATTTCGCGCTGCTGTGAACGGGCTCTGCTGGGGCATCGAGGCGGGCTTTTCCGGCCTGGTCTTTGGCGTCGACGAGGTCGGCCGGGGTCCGCTTGCCGGGCCGGTCATGGCGGCCGCCGCGTGCCTCTGCGCCGAATCGGTTCCTGAAGGTCTGGGCGATTCGAAGTCCGTGCCGCGCAAGCGCCGCGAATCCATCGCCGCGAGCCTGCAATATGTGGCCGTGGCAGAGGCCTCGGTCGAAGAGATCGACCGCCTCAATATCCTGCGCGCCAGCCACCTCGCCATGGTGCGGGCGGTGGCGGCACTCGCCGCCCGGATGGGCCCGCCGGCGATGGTGCTGGTGGACGGCAACATGCTGCCGGGATTCGATTTTCCGGCCCGCGCCATCGTCAAGGGAGATGCCACCGTCGCTTCCATTGCGGCGGCTGCAGTCGCCGCAAAGGTGGCGCGCGACAGGCGCATGGGAGAGCTGGATCATGGCCATCCCGGATACGGCTGGCGCACCAACATGGGCTACGGCACGGCCGAGCATCTGGCCGGCCTCAGCCGCTTGGGGCCGAACCTGCACCACCGCCGATCCTTCGCCCCGATCTCGAAACTCCTGAACTGAGTCTTTTGCGCAACAGCCTCCATATCTGGTGGTTCGCGGATTCCGGCAGACTCAACATGATGTGTGCGTCGGCCAGACGATTCCACATGCGAGGAGTCTGCCATAAATCCATGACTTGACGACTGAATCCCTGAGACTCCAACCTAAGGGCGAAACGAAATCAGGGGGTCTCTCGGTGCGTCAGAACAGGATCATAATCGGCGACAGCCTCGCCGAAATGGCGAAGCTGCCCGACGCCAGTGTCGACCTCGTCTTCGCCGATCCGCCCTATAATCTGCAGCTCGGCGGCGATCTCACCCGGCCCGACGGCAGCCATGTGGATGCGGTGACCGACAGCTGGGACAAGTTCGGCAGCTTCGAGGAATATGACCGCTTCACCCGTGACTGGCTGCGCGAAGCGCACCGGGTAATGAAGCCCGACGCCGGACTGTGGGTGATCGGCACCTATCACAACATCTTTCGTGTTGGCACGATCCTGCAGGACCTCGGCTTCTGGGTGCTGAACGACATCGTCTGGCGTAAGGCGAACCCGATGCCCAACTTCAAGGGCACGCGTTTCACCAACGCCCACGAAACGCTGATCTGGGCTTCGAAGAGCCCGCGCGCCCGCCCCACATTCAACTACAAGGCGATGAAGGCGCTGAACGAAGACCTGCAGATGCGCTCGGACTGGGTGCTGCCGATCTGCTCGGGTTCGGAGCGAGTGAAGGTGGATGGCGTGAAGGCCCACCCGACGCAGAAGCCCGAGGCGCTGCTGCATCGCATCCTGCTGGCGACGACGAACGAGGGGCAGCTGGTGCTCGATCCCTTCTTCGGATCCGGCACCACCGGCGCCGTCGCCAAGCGATTGGGCCGCAACTTCATCGGCATCGAGCGTGAGGAAAAATACGCGAAAGTCGCCGAGGCGCGCATTGCCGCCGTCGAGCCGCTGGCCGCGGAAGACCGGGTGATCACCGGCGAGGCCCGCACCGCGCCGCGCGTTGCCTTCGGCGCTCTGGTTGAAACCGGAATGCTGTCTCCGGGTGCCACCCTTACCGATCGCCAGCGCCGCCATCGGGCGCGGGTACGGCCGGATGGGTCACTGGCGCTCGAAAGTGGCCGGGCTGGCTCCATCCATCAATTGGGTGCTGCCGTTCAGGGCCTTCCCAGCTGCAACGGCTGGACCTTCTGGCATGTCGAGAACCGCGGGCGTCTGGTCCCCCTGGACCAGATGCGTGAGGATTACAGGGCACGCACCAGCGCGTAACTGCCTGGTGTGAAAAGAAGTTCGGGGGACGAACCCCCGGCGCCGGCAATTCCGACTGCCGGTATGCCTCATGACCAGCCCCGCCACCCCTCTCAGGTGGCGGGGCGGTCGCCTTTCGGGCACTGGGCCCTGACACCACTGAAAAATGGGCGCGACGAGCCGTTGGAATCCGCACTTGCGACGATACAATATAACATCTAAGTCCCCGCAGCATCGAAATCGGAGAAAATGATGTCGCGTCGCCTGCTGCCCCTGCTCTTTCCTGCCCTTGTGTACGCCTTGTTGCCGCTCCACGCCGCGCAGGCAGCCGGGGACGTGCGGCCCGCGGACGATGACGTACATCCCGATCAGGGCCAGGACATCATCGTCACCGGCATCATCGTCCGCAACAAGGTCGATCTCCTGTCAGGCGTGAGTGTCCTCTCCGGCGCGACGCTCCAAAGCGCCGTGCGTCCGACGCTTGGCGATACGCTGGCCCGGCTCCCCGGTGTTTCGGCGACCAGCTTTGGCCCCAACGCTTCGCGCCCCATCCTTCGCGGGTTTCAAGGCGAACGCATCCGCATGCTGACGGACGGCATTGGCAGCTTTGACGTTTCCAACACCTCGGCGGACCATGCCGTCGTCATCAACCCGCTCACCGCCCGCCGCATCGAGGTGGTGCGCGGCCCGGCGGCCCTGCTTTACGGTTCGGCCGCCATTGGTGGGGTGGTGAACGTGCAGGACGGCCGCATCCCTTCGACGATCCCGGAGGGCCATGTGCACCTGGATGCGACGGCCGCCTATGCGACGGCCGCCAAGGCACGCAACATTGCTGCCAGCGCCGACGTGCCGCTGGGCAATAGCGGGCTGGTTGCGCATGTGGATGGCAGCTGGGCGAAATCGGACGATCTGCGCACCGGCGGCTACATTTATGCCCAGCCCATTCGGGAAGAGGCCGAGGCGCTTGGGCAGGCAGCTGAAGGCGATCGCCGCGGCCGCTTGCCGAACACCGCTGCCGAGACCAAGGATGGTTCCGTTGGCCTCGCCTATGTTTCGGGCAAGGACAGCATCGGCGTGGCGGTGAGCCACTATGACAGCGTCTACGGCGTTCCCGTCCGCTTCGATCCAGCATCCGACGAAGCCCCCGAGGCGCCGGTCATCGACATGCAGCAGACGCGCGTGGATGCGCGGGCCGATTTCGGCACGGGTGGCGGCTTCATCGATCGTCTCCGCTTCCGCTTCGGTTTCGCCGACTACCAGCACGCCGAACTCGAGGAAGGCGGAGAAGTCGGCACGCGCTTCTTTGCGCAGGGGCTCGAAGCCCGCTTCGAGGCCGTGCAGCGCGAGCAGGGCGTCTGGAAAGGCGCTTCCGGCGTGCAGTATCTGGCCCGTGACATGAATATCATCGGCGAAGAGGCGTTCCTGCCGCGCAACTCCACCGAGCAGGTGGGCATCTTCACGTTGCAGCAGTTCGACTTCGGCGCCCTGCAGGCAGAGGCCGGCGCGCGGGTCGAAAACAGCAAGGTTCGTGCAGTCGGCGCTCCATCGCGCGATTTCACCGCCTTTTCCGGTTCGGGTGGCGCTTCGATCGCACTGGCTCCAGGATGGAGGACTGGTCTGAACCTCAGCTACTCCGAGCGGGCGCCTTCCGCCGAAGAGCTTTACGCCGACGGTCCGCACGGTGCGACGCAGGCCTATGAGATCGGCAACCCCGATTTCGGTCTCGAACGCTCCACCTCGGCTGAGCTGACCCTGCGCGGCAAGGGAGACGGATACAGGCTGGAAATCTCAGCCTTCTACAGCCATTTCAATGGCTTCATCTATGACACCCAGACCGGGGAGGTTCGCGACGACCTGCCGGTGTTCCAGGCCTATCAGAGCCGCGCGCGCTATTATGGCGCCGAGCTGGACGGTGACCTGCACCTGGCCGATTTTGGCTCCACCGCGCTGAAGGGGACGCTGGTCGCCGACTATGTCCGTGCCGACCTGTTGGGCGGGGGCGGACCGGTGCCGCGTATTCCGCCGTACCGCGTCATCGCCGGGCTGGCCGCGCAAGGCGGCCCGCTGGGCGGCAGGGTGGAAGTGGAGCGTGCCTCTGCGCAGAGCCGCACGGCCGAGTTCGAGACGCGGACGCCAGGCTGGACAATGGTGAACGCCAGCATCGACTGGCAACCGATGGGCCCGCAGGGGCCGCTGACCCTGATGCTGGCTGCAAACAACATCTTCGATGTGGAGGCCCGCGCCAGCACCAGCGTGCTGAAAGACTATGCGCCGCTGGCCGGACGCGATATCCGCCTCTCCGCCAGGATCAGCTTCTAGCGCAGGCCTTGCCGAAGTCGGCGAGCTGCTGTGCCGTCGGCGCAGCAGCCGTCGCGCGGCCGGCGAAGGTGACGACGACAAAGCGGCTGTTCTGGCCGATTCCGCGCAGGAATCCGGCCTGATCGGCGACCAGCGCATCGACCCGGGTGCCGCCGGTGGGTAGCACGCGACCGGTGCCGCCCAGCACCAGTTCGGTGCGACCCTGGAAGACGCTGAGGCTGGAGGGGAATTCGCCCTCCCGGATGTTGCGCGGCAGCCGCGAGGTCCAGGTGGACAGGCTCATCTTCGCGGCTCCGCAATCGATGCGGAATGCATTCGCCGTCTGCGGCTTACCCCGCACCAGGGCGGCCGTGGTGGGCTGCACCTCCAGCGTCCAGCCATTGTCCTGCGCCTGCGCAGCGCCGCTTGCCAGCAGGAATAGCGGCAGCGCCGCGCGAAAAAGCTTGCGTGTCATGCAGCGCCCATAGGGCGAGATGCGGCATCCCGCCAGCCCCGGTTTTGACGCTTCGATCGCAGCGACGGATTATGCTGGCAAGTCGCATGGCCTTGAGAACGACGACGTCTTCGGAACCCGTCCGCCTGTTCATTTCCTACGCCCGCGAAGAGCGGGACCGGGTGGAGTGGCTGGCCCATGCGCTGGAAGGCGCTGGCTACAAGGTCTGGTGGGATGCCGCGCTGGAGGGAGGGCACCAGTTCGCAGCCGAAATCACCCGTGAGCTAAGCGCCCCCGACGCCGTTCTGGTCGTCTGGTCGGATGACGCCGTACGTTCCAACTGGGTGCTGGATGAGGCGATGGTCGGGCGCAATTACCCGCGCCGCTACCCGCCTGCTGGACAAGCCGGTTCCAGCCTTGCCGGCTGACCGCGGCGGCAAGCCGAAGGTTGCGCGCAAATCGAAGGATTCCACCCCAGTCTGGGTGCCTTTCGCCTGGGCGATCTTCGGCTTTGTCGTCTGGATAATCGTCTCAGGCCGCTACGGCTGAGAGCAGGCCGTTTCAGGAGAAGGGCCCCGAAACCGCTTACGCGATAACGGAGCCCGAATACCCATTAGCTGGCGATCCTCTCAGCCGGCGCTGGCACGGGGGCCGCGGTTGCCGCCGCCGCCACGATTGCCGCCGCTGCGGCCATAGCCGCCCCGCCCGCCGTTGTTGCCGCCGTATCCGCTGCCCTGGGCGCGCGGGTGCGCATGTTGGGCGCGCTCATCCGAGCGGTGGCTGTCGGCGCGATGGCCCTCCGAGCGATTCGCTTCCGAGCGCTGGCCTTCGGCACGCGGTTCGCCAAAGCGGCTCTCGCCGTTGCGGTGGTCGGCGTGACGGCTCTGGCCGGGGCGGCCGCCGCGTTCGCCGAAGCGCCGCGGCGCATGCTTGTGCGTGCCAACTTCACCCCGACGGGCACGATGCTCGTCGCGTTGTTCGCCGGCCGCCGTCGGCACCGGCTTCGGCAGCTTTGCCGCTTCCTTCAGGAAGTTTTCCGGCAGCGGCAGCGTGTCGATCTTCAGCCGCGTCAGCTTTTCGATGTCCTTGAGATATGCCTTCTCGTCCGGTGCGCAGAAGCTGACCGCAACACCATCGAGGCCGGCGCGGGCCGTCCGGCCGATGCGGTGCACATATTGCTCGGGCACATTCGGCAGCTCGAAGTTGATCACATGGCTGACGGCGTCGATGTCGATCCCGCGCGCGGCGATGTCGGTCGCGACCAGCACGCCGATCTCCCCCTTCTTGAACTGCTCCAGCGCCCGTTCGCGCTGCGGCTGGCTCTTGTTGCCGTGGATCGCGGCCGAACGGATGCCGGCACCCTGCAGGTGCCGCACCACGCGGTCGGCGCCATGCTTGGTACGGGTAAACACCAGGCACTTCGCAAACTCGGGCTGTTTCAGCGTCATGGTGAGAAGCGGCTGCTTTTCGGCCTGATTCACATGCGTCACAAACTGCTGCACGCGCTCCGCAGTGGTCGAAACCGGGGCGACGGCAACCTTCACCGGATTGGTGAGGTAACGGCCGGCCAGATCGGCGATGCTGGCAGGCATCGTCGCCGAGAAGAACAGGCTCTGGCGCTGGCGCGGGACGATCTGGGCAATGCGCTTCAGGCTGTGGATGAAGCCGAGATCCAGCATCTGGTCGGCTTCATCGAGCACCAGCACCTCTACCTGATCGAGCAGCAGGGCGCGGCGATCGACAAGGTCCAGCAGGCGGCCGGGCGTTGCGACGAGGACGTCGACACCGGTGTAGAGCTGCTTTTCCTGGCGCGGGATCGGCACACCGCCAAACACCGTCATCACCGTCAGCTTGATATAGCGCGAATAGGCGCGGAAGCTGTCGGCGATCTGCGTCGCCAGCTCGCGCGTGGGGGCCAGCACCAGCACGCGCGGCGCCATCTTGCGGCGCGGGGCCGGGTTACCGATCAGATAGTTGAGGATCGGCAGCGCGAAAGCCGCCGTCTTGCCGGTGCCGGTCTGGGCGATGCCCAGCAGATCCTTGCGCTCCAGCGCCGGCGGAATGGCCTGCAGCTGGATAGGGGTGGGGTTTTCATAGCCCTCTTCGGCAAGTGCAGCGAGAAGGGGCTGGGCAAGACCCAGCGATTCAAAAGTGGTCAATGGTCGTCTTTCAGGTCTGACCCGCGCGCACGTTCGCATTCGAACGACGCTTGAGCCGGTCAGACATCCCGCGTGGCAGGAATGTCGTGGGGATTGCAGCGGTAACCCGGGGTCGGTTCGGGGGGCAGAAGCCCCGCGCGTCGATCACGCGCCCCGGCGACTGGGCTCCTCGCACGCCCGATGTTTCGGACGGAGGCCATCGCTGCGCCGCAGCATATGGGGCAACGGCGCTCAAAAAGCAAGGGAGCGCGCGGCGATCGCCGCGCGCCCCCCTGTTTGGCGTTCAGCGCGGGCTATTCCGCCGGCGCGAGATGCGGATGCGCCACATGGCTTTTGCGATAGCCATAAGCCCAATACACCACCAACCCGATTGCCGCCCAGCCAAAGAACATCAGCTCAGTATAGCCCGAGAGCTGCGTGAACAGGAACACGCAGCCGACGGTCGCCAGCGGGGCGACCACCCACACCAGCGGGGTGCGGAAGTGGCGGGTGCGGCCGGGCTGCGTGCGACGCAGGATCATCACGCCGATGGCGACCAGCGCAAACGCGAACAGCGTTCCGGAGTTGGAGATGTCGGCCAAAGCGCCCACCGGGAACAGCGCGGCGAAAACTGCAACGAAAAGGCCGGTGCAGATGGTCACCACATGCGGGGTGCCATATCTCGGATGCAGTTTGGAGAATATCGACGGCAGCAGGCCATCGCGGCTCATGGTGAAGAAGATCCGGGTCTGGCCGAACATCATCATCAGGATGACCGAGGGAAGTGCGATGCCGGCGGCGATAGCCACCAGATCGCCAGCCCAGCCATGGCCGATTGCGCGCAGCACATAGGCAAGCGCTTCCTTTGAGGACGCCAGCTCACCTGTCGGAGAAGCGCCGACGGCTCCGATCGCGCCTGCTGCAACCAGCAGGTAGATGATAGTGCAGACAGCCAGGCTGCCGATGAGGCCGATAGGGATGTTGCGCTGAGGGTTGATGGTCTCTTCGGCCGCAGTCGAAACCGCATCGAAGCCGACATAGGCGAAGAAGATGGAAGCGGCTGCGGCGGCGACACCAACCGTCACCATCTTGCCGCTGATCGGATCCACGACATTCTTTGCGAAGAAGCCGTTTGGAGCAAAGGGCTGGAAGTTCGCGGAATCCATCGCCGGAATCGCAAGCGCAATGAACAGCGCCAGCGCCGCCACCTTCACGCACACCAGAACGGTGTTGAAACGCGCACTTTCCTTGGTGCCGACTATCAGCAACAGCATGCAGACAAGGCCGATGCACATGGCCGGCAGGTTGATGAGCCCCGGCGTCTTGTCGAACGGCCCGTTGGTGAAGGTTGTCGGTATCGAAATGTTGAGAATTTCCTCGACAAGCCGGACCATATAGCCCGACCAACCCACCGATACGGCGGATGCCGCGATGGCATATTCCAGCACCAGTGCCCAGCCCACGATCCAGGCGACGAGCTCGCCCATGGTCCCATAGCTGTAGGTATAGGCCGATCCCGAAACCGGGATCATGGAGGCCATTTCCGCGTAGCAAAGCGCGGCCAGCGCGCAGACGGTGGCCGCGATCACGAAGCTGATCATCATTGCCGGGCCGGCCTTGGTGGCCGCCTCGGCCGTCAGCACGAAGATGCCGGTGCCGATGATGGCGCCGATGCCCAGCATGGTAAGTTGGAAAGCACCAAGAGTGCGGGTGAGCGCCTTTCGCTCGGCAGTTGCAAGTATGTCGTCGAGTGGCTTTACGCGCCAGAATAGCATTGCGGTCTCCTGAACCCCCGGGGGTGGGCCCTCCATTGATTGGGGGTCCCATGCATTTTGCGTGGCCGAAACCTGATGAAGGGGCGCTTTCCAGTCAAGCGGGATGTGACGCCAAAGTCATAAAGCCGCGGCAAGCGGAGACCGGGCGCCCCTACATCCCGCGCGACAGCATCGGCCCCAGTGGCCGTCCGGCAAAGATATGCACATGCAGGTGCGGCACTTCCTGATGCGAATTGATGCCTGCGTTGGCGAGAATGCGATACCCGTCTTCCTCAAGCCCGAGCTGGCGCGCGACTTCGCCTACGGCGCGGAAGAAGCCGCTGACCAGCGCATCCGAAGCATTGGCGGTGAAATCCGCCATGCTCACGTAGGGGCCCTTGGGGATCACCAGCACATGCACCGGCGCCTGCGGATTGATGTCGTGGAAGGCAAAGGCGTAGTCGTCCTCATAGACCTTCTTCGCCGGGATTTCGCCGCGCAGGATGCGAGCGAAGATATTGTTCTCGTCATACGGGCTGCCGTTGGCGACGCTCATGTCAGTCTCCCCGCCTTTTCATCCAGCCCGGAACGGCCTTCGCGCCGCTCAAGTTCCGCATAGACCTGTTGTAGCAAAATGCCGCGCCCGTTGAGCACCAGCAGCAAGTGAAAAATCAGGTCTGCTGCCTCGCCAACCAGCGCCTCGCTATCCTGGGCGACGGCAGCGATGACGGTTTCCACCGCTTCCTCGCCCAGCTTTTCGGCCAGCTTCAGCGGGCCCTTTGCCAGTTGCTTCGCCACATAGCTGGTTTCGGCACTGCCGCCCGCCCGCTCTGCGATCAGTTTTTCCAGCCGCTCCAGGATGTCGCTCACGCTACGGTCTCCGGCGGTCGCACGGCGACATGTGCCGCCATCAGCGCATGTTTGGCGTCGGCAATGGAGGCTTCGCCGAAGTGGAACAGGCTGGCAGCCAGCACGGCAGATGCGCCACCCTGGGTCACGCCGGCGACCAGATCGTCCAGCCCGCCGACCCCGCCAGAAGCGACGACCGGCACCGGGACGGCGGAGCTGACAGCACGGAGCAGCGGCAGGTCATAGCCCGAGCGCGTACCATCCCTGTCCATCGAGGTCAGCAGGATTTCGCCGGCGCCCAGCTCGGCCATCTGCCGCGCAAACGCGATTGCATCGATGCCCGTCTCCCGGCGGCCGCCGTGGGTGAAGATTTCCCAGCGCTCGGGCGCCACGGCCTTGGCGTCGATGGCGACGGTGATGCATTGTTCGCCAAAGGTGCGCGCCAGCTCTCCCACCAGCTCGGGGCGGGCGACAGCGGCGGAATTGACGGAAACCTTGTCGGCGCCCGCCTGCAGCAGTGCCCGCACATCGGCATGGGTTCGCACGCCGCCTCCAACGGTCAGCGGCATGAAGCAGTGCGCCGCCGTTTCCGAAACGATGTCGAGCAGCGTCGAGCGATCCTCATGGGAGGCGGTGATATCGAGGAACACCAGCTCGTCGGCGCCCGCCGCATCATAGCGGGCGGCAGCCTCCACCGGATCGCCGGCGTCGCGCAGGCCGAGGAAATTCACGCCCTTCACCACCCGGCCGTTGGCAACGTCGAGGCAGGGGATGACCCGCACGGCAAGAGTCATCTCGCGGCCTGCAAGGCTTCGGCAAGCTGGATGCGGCCATCATAGAGAGAGCGTCCGGCGATCACCCCCTCGATGCCGCGTTTCAGGCGCAGGGCCTTGATCTCGCTTTTGTCGGCAAGCCCGCCCGAGGCGATGACCGGCAGCTTCACCGCCGCCGCGAGTGCGGCAGTCGCCTCTATGTTGACGCCCTTCAACAGGCCGTCCCGGCCGACATCCGTGAACAGCAGCGCGGCGACACCCGCGTCCTCGAAACGCCGCCCCATATCGGCGACCGGCACATCGGAAACATCGGCCCAGCCGCGCGTTGCCACCCTGCCGTCGCGGGCGTCCACGGCGACCACGACGCGGCCCGGATTGTCGGCGGCAGCGGTGCGGACGAGCGCCGGATCGGTCAATGCTGCGGTGCCGATGATCACCCGCTCCACGCCCAACCTGAACCAACGCTCGATGGAGGCCATGTTGCGGATGCCGCCGCCCACCTGCACCTTCGCAGGCGTTGAGGCGAGGATCGCTTCCACGGCAGCGGCATTGCGCGCCTCGCCGGCGAAGGCGCCGTCCAGATCAACGACATGCAGCCAGCCGGCGCCGGCCTCTGCAAAGGCGCGGGCCTGGGCGGCCGGGTCCGATGCATAGACGGTGGCACGGTCCATGTCGCCTTCCGCAAGGCGGACGACTTCGCCGCCCTTCAGGTCGATTGCGGGATAGATTGTGAACGGCATCAGGGTTTCCAGGCAAGCCAACGGCGGAGCAGCCGCAGGCCATAGCCCTGGCTTTTCTCGGGGTGAAACTGGCAACCCAGCATGTTCGCACGCTGGACAGCGGCGACTATGGGCGCGCCATAGCTGGCGGTGCCGGCGATATCGGCCGGGTCGGCGGCCTGCAGGGCATAGCTGTGCACGAAATAGGCATAGCCGGGTTCGATCAGGCTGCCCGCGCGCGGCTCCACTTCGTTCCAGCCGATCTGCGGAATTTTCAACTCGCCTCCCGGTTCCATCCGGCGGACGGAGCCCTGCACCCAGCCGAGGCCGCGGTGCACGCCGAACTCATGGCCTTCATCAGACATCAGCTGCATGCCGACGCAGATGCCCAGGAACGGCACGGCGCGCTGGTGGACGGCCTCGTTCAGGGCTTCTTCCAACCCGTCGATGGCACGAAGCGCCGAAACGCAGGCGCCGAAGGCCCCGACGCCCGGCAGCACGATGCGGTCGGCGGCACGGACGACGGCGGGGTCGTTGCTAACGTCCACGCGTTCGGCCCCGGCCGCCTGCAACGCATTCGCTGCCGAACGCAGATTGCCTGCGCCATAGTCGATCAGGGCTACGGCCATCGCGTCAGACGTAGGTTCCGCCAAGGCTTCCCTTGGTGGATGGAATGCTGCCCGCCTGCCGCGGATCGATTGCCACCGCCTGCTTCAAGGCGCGCGCAAGGCCCTTGAAGCAGCTTTCGGCGATATGGTGGTTGTTTGAGCCATAGAGCGTCTCGACATGCAGGGTGATCCCTGCCGCCTGCGAAAAGCTGTGGAACACGTGCCAGAACAGCTCGCAATCCATCCCGCCTAGCTGGCTCTGGGTGAAGTTCACCTTCCAGACCAGGAAGGGTCGGCCGGAAATGTCGAGCGCCACGCGTGAAAGCGTTTCGTCCATCGGCACATAGGCGTGGCCATAGCGTGTGATGCCGGCGCGGTCGCCAAGTGCCTTGGCAAACGCTTCGCCCAGCGCGATGGCGGTGTCCTCCACCGTGTGGTGGCCGTCGATATGCAAGTCGCCGACCGTCTTGATCTCCAGATCGAACATGCCGTGCCGGCCGAGCTGGTCGAGCATATGGTCATAGAAGCCGATACCCGTGGAGATGGACCGCTTGCCGGTTCCATCCAGGTTGACGGTCACGGAGACATCGGTCTCCGAAGTCTTGCGGGTAACGGTTCCAATTCGCATCGAGCGCCCTTTCGAGGCCCGCGGCTATAGCAGGCGAGGGCTGCGGTTCAACCTTGCGTGCGGCTATTCGGCGGCTTCGGCTTCATCGCCATCGGTTTCGTCGGCATCGTCCGGGGCAAACGCCTCAAGGACGGGTGACGTCGACTGGATGCTGAGCACATCCACGTCGCGGAGCCGCCTGCTCACCGCGCGGGTGCGCCGACCGGCATCGTCAACTGTGCGCTTGGCGGTATCCAACTGCTTGCCAAGCTTTTCCCAGACATCGCCGTATTTCTGGAACTCCGCCTTTGCGGCCGCCAGAATCTGCCAGACTTCGCTCGACCGCTTCTCGATAGCCAGCGTCCGGAAGCCCATCTGCAGGCTGGTCAGCAGCGCCGCCAACGTTGTTGGCCCCGTTACCATCACGCGATAGTTGTTCTGCAGTTCGCTTACCAACCCCGGTCGACGGATGACTTCCGCAAACAGGCCCTCGGTGGGGAGGTGCATCACGGCGAAATCGGTTGAATAGGGCGGATGGACATATTTTTCGCAGATCACCCGCGCCTGCTGGCGGATGAAGCGGTCCAGGGCCGCCGATGCCGCCTCGATCTCGTCTGTCAGGCCGGCATCCTGCGCCGCCAGCAGCCGTTCATAGTCCTCCTTCGGGAGCTTTGCATCGATGGGCAGCCAAAGCGGCGCGTCGCTCACCCCCTTGCCCGGCATCTTGACGGCGAATTCGACGATCTCGGTTGAATCGGGCCTGATCCGCACATTTGCAGAATACTGCTCCGGCGTGAGGATATCCTGCAACAGCATCTCCAGCTGCGCCTCGCCCCAGCCACCACGCGATTTCACATTCCCCATAAGGCGCTTCAGATCGCCCACGCCGGTGGCCAGATTCTGCATTTCCCCCAGCCCGCGATGCACCTGCTCCAGCCGATCACTCACTTGCTGGAAGGATTCACCCAGACGTTTTTCCAGCGTCCATTGCAACTTCTCGTCCACCGTAAGCCGCATCTGTTCCAGCTTTTCGGAATTGTCGTTGCGAACCTTGTCCAGAGAATCGGCCACGGCCGTGCGCAGCGCTTCGTGCTGCGCACCATTTTGTTCCAACAGAGTCCGGATCGCGGCGATTGCGTCGTTCAGGCCCGAGGTCTGCGCCTCTCGCAACTCCTTCTGCGCTCCGGTCAGGCGATCGGCCAGCGATCCCATCAACTGGTTGGTTTCGCCCAACCGTTCCGATTGCGATTTCGCAAAGCCGTCCGAACTAACCCGCAGCGCCTCTTCCAGTTTTTGCCGGCCATCGGCTGCCTCGCTGCGCATCGTTCCGAAGCCCGTGGACTGGGAATTCAGCAATTCATTGAATCGTGCGGCAAAGGCCTGAAGCTGCCGGTCCAGCCCATCCGCATGCGCCTGCGATTGCTGGCGCATTTCCTCGCGTGCGGCGCGAGCTTCCTCCGAGCCTTGCTTGCTGGCAATTGTCAATTGCGTCTCGATTGCCTGAAGCCGCGCCATCGCATCGACTGGAAAAGCCGCCGGCCGCCCCTGCCGCACAGCCACGAACAGCAGCAGCCCAATGGCTGCAACCAGCAAAATCAGCACAATCGTCAGCAAATCCATACGAACACCTGTCGATCCAATCGCGGAACATTATGCGAACATCTGCGCCCGAGTCACGCTATTTCTTCTGCGCCTTGCCTCCTGCCTCGGGCGGGTGAAACATGGCCCAAACAGAGAATGGGGAGAGAAATGGATTTCAGAATTCTGGCCGAAGGCCTCGCCTTTCCCGAAGGGCCGGTGATGATGGACGATGGCTCCATCATCCTCGTCGAAATCGAGGCCGGTCGCATCAGCCGCATCGCCAAGGATGGCAAGGTGAGCGCCGTCGCCACCCCCGGCGGCGGTCCCAACGGTCTCGCCATCGGCCCGGATGGCGCGCTTTACGTCTGCAACAACGGCGGCTTCAACTGGGGCCGTATCGACGGCATGCTGATTCCCGGCGCTGCAGCCGACAATTACGAAACCGGCCGCATCGAGCGCATCGACCTCTCAACAGGGAAGGTCGAGCGTCTGTTCGACAGCTATGAGGGACACAGGCTTTCCGGCCCGAACGACATCGTCTTCGACGCTGCGGGCGGCTTCTGGTTCACCGATCTCGGCAAGCATTTCCCGCACCACACCGACCATGGCGGGCTCTATTATGTCACGCCAGGCGGCGGGCAACTGAAGCGCGCCGTCTATGGTCCCGACATGAACGGCTGCGGCCTATCGCCTGACGGCAAGACGGTTTACACCGCGCTCACCACCCGCAGCCACATCCTCGCCTTCGACATCACCGGCCCGGGCGAAGTGGCGCCCTCGCCGCTGGCCGCCATTCCAGGTCGCGTCGTTGCCGATTTCCCGGGCCGCACGCTGCTCGATTCGATGGCGGTTCTGGCCAGCGGCAAGATCGCCCAGGCGACGCTGGTGGAAAATCCTGGCATCGGCGTCGCAGACCCGGCGACCGGCGAAATCGTCTTCCACGCCTTTCCCGATCTCCTCACCACCAACATCGCCTTTGGCGGCGCCGACATGTGCGACGCTGCGATCTGCCTCTCCACCACCGGCAAGCTTGCGCTCGCCCGCTGGCCGGAACCGGGATTGCGGCTTAACTACAATGCATGACGGACCTGCCTGACAGCCGGGCGATCGCCACCTTCCTGGACATGCTGGCCGCCGAGCGCGGGGCAGCGGGCAACACGCTTGCCGCCTATGGTCGCGACCTGACGGGCGCTTCGGAAGCGCTGGACGGGCGGCTGGCGTCCGCCACCACTACCGATCTGGAAATGCTGTTCGCAGGGTGGAGCGAGCTTGCGGCCTCCAGCATCGCCCGCAAGCGTTCGGCCTTGCGGCGGTTCTTCGGCTTCCTGCTGGCCGAGGGCATCCGACCCGACAATCCGGCACTGGCGCTGGCGTCGGTAAAGCCCGGTCGGCCCCTGCCAAAGACGCTGTCGGTCGCGGAAGTCGACCGCCTTCTGGCGACGCTGGACGAGGATATGGCCGCCAATCCCGGCCCGCAGGCCATCCGCCTGAAGGCGCTGATGGAACTGCTCTATGGCTCGGGCCTGCGCGCCACCGAGTTGGTCTCGCTGCCGCGCAATGCGATCCGCCCGCCGCAACCGTTCGCCATCGTTACCGGCAAGGGCAACAAGGAGCGGATGATTCCGCTTTCGCCCGCCGCGCTTTCGGCGGTCGAAGCTCAACTGGAGCTTGTGCCCAAGGACAGCCGATGGCTGTTTCCATCCGGCAAGACGCACCTCACACGCGTCCGCCTGTATCAGCTGGTAAAGGCGCTGGCGGCGCGGACCGGGATCGATCCGGCGCGCATTTCCCCCCACGTCCTGCGCCACGCCTTTGCCACCCATATGCTGGCGAACGGCGCAGACTTGCGCGCCCTGCAGACGCTGCTGGGGCATGCCGATATCTCCACCACCGAGATCTACACGCATGTCGATGCGGGTCGGCTCGTCTCGACCGTCACCCGTCTGCACCCTCTATCGGAGGATTGAGGTCGGCAGGTTTGAGGTCGACCGGGCACACGCACTGTGTCACGATGCCGGAATGACCATAGCGCATGTGAACGGCATCTCCACCGCAGTTCCGGACCACGACGTCCATGTCGCGTTTGAAACGTTCGTCGGCAAACTGCTGGATGGGCGTCGCGAAGCGGCTCTGTTCAAGCGCCTCGCCGGCCGTTCGGGGATCTCGCGCCGTTTCTCCAGCTTCCGGCCGGTGGAAAACCCCGACGGTTTCGTCGCCGACGCCGAGGGTTTCTACAGCCCCGGCACCTTCCCGCCCACCAGCCGGCGGATGCAGCGCTATGGCGAAGTCGCCCCGAAACTGGCGGCAAAGGCGATCGAGGGTCTGGATACGGACCTGTCGCGCATCACCCATCTCGTCCTTGCCAGCTGCACCGGCTTCATGGCGCCCGGCCTCGATCAGGTGCTGGTGCGAAACCTGGGTCTCGATCCCGGCGTCGAGCGCACCCTGGTCGGCTATATGGGATGCTATGCCGCGGTGAACTCGCTGCGGCTGGCGCATCACATCGTCCGCTCCGATCCGAAGGCGCGGGTGCTGGTCGTCACGATCGAGCTGTGCACGCTGCATTTCCAGGACACGCTCGACGTTGAAAAATTGCTGTCCATGCTGCTGTTCGGAGACGGCTGCGCGGCGGCGCTCGTCACGGCCGACGAAACCGGCGTGGCGCTGAACGAGTTCCTCAGCTTCGCGCTTCCGGAATCGCAGGGCCTCATCACCTGGGATATCGGCGACACCGGCTTCGACATGCATCTCTCCGGCCATGTGCCGCAGCACATCCAGCGCGCCATGGCGGACGAGCGGATGCGCAACGCCGCCGATGGCGTGCTGCGCGGACGGCCAGCCGAAGACTATGGCATTTTCGCTGTGCACGCCGGCGGCAAGGCGATCCTCGACGCGGTCGAAACCGGGCTGGAGCTGGCGAAGGACAGGCTGGACTGGTCGCGCGGCGTGCTGAAGGATTTCGGCAACATGAGCTCGGCGACGCTGATGTTCGTGCTGCAGCGGATTCTGGCCGGGGCGCAGCCGGGCAATGGGCTGGCGATGGCGTTCGGGCCGGGCCTTGCCTGCGAGACGTTCACCTTCAAGAAGCTCTGACCGTGCAAGCCTGGCCGGATTTCTCGGCCCGCAGCGACGAGCCGGAGTGGATGGACACGCAGGCGATCCCGCTTGCCGACTTCGCCGGCTGCCTCGCCGATCTGGAGCAGGTCAACCGGCTGCTCTTTGCGGCACATCCCACGATGGCGTTCCTGCAACGCCTCACCGCCGGCTGGCCGCAGGGAACCGAACTGCGCGTGGCCGATCTCGGCTATGGGCAGGGCGCCATGCTGCGGCGAATCCATCTATGGGCCGAAAGACGCGGTCTGCGTCCGCGGCTGACGGGCATCGATCTCAATCCGCAGTGTCGCGAACTGGCGATAGCCAATACGCCGTCCGCCATGCGCATCGATTGGCATCAGGGCGATCTGTTCGACTGGAGCCCGGCCGAGCAGCCGCATGCGATCATCAGCGCCCTGTTCACCCATCATCTGACGAACGGACAGGTGGTGCGCCTGCTGCGCTGGCAGGAGCAGACAGCAAGCCACGGCTGGTTCATCAACGATCTGCATCGGCACTGGCTGGCGTGGGGCAGCTTCCGGATGCTGGCGTGGACGATGGGCTGGCATCGCTTTGTCCGGCATGACGGCGCGCTCAGCGTCCGCCGCGCGTTCGTGGCGGAGGAATGGAGGGTGCTGCTGGCGCAGGCCGGCATTTCCGATGCCCGGCTGCGCTGGCACCCGATGTTTCGCCTCTGCGTCGGGCGCCTGAAGGCATGAGCCGCGACGCGCTGATTGTCGGCGGCGGCCCGGCGGGGGCGGCGGCCGCCATCTGGCTTGCGCGGGCCGGCTGGCCGGTGACGCTGTGGGAAAAGGAGCGCCACCCCGCGCACAAGATCTGCGGCGAGTTCCTCAGCTGGGAGGCGCAGACATGGCTCGCCCGGCTCGGGCTCGATCTGGAGGCTCTGGGCGCCGTTTCCATCGAAAAGCTTCGGCTGGTAACGGCGACCCGCTCGGCGGTATCGGGGCTGGGCTTTGTCGCCCGCTCTGTCACCCGGCGCGCGCTGGACGCAGCCCTGCTGGAGATCGCAATGCAAGCCGGCGCCGATGTGCAGCGCGGCATCAGCGCGCGGGAAGTGAAGCCTGACGGTGCCGTAGTTGCGTCGACCACGCTTGTCCGACCGGCGAACCTGCTGCTCGCGACGGGCAAGCATGACCTGCGCGGGATCGGCCGCCCCGGCGAGGGCACGTTGAACGGGCAGCTGGGTTTCAAGGCCTATTTCCGTCTCACCCCGGCCGAGCGCTCCGCTCTCTCCGGCCATGTCGAGCTGATCCTGTTCCAGGGCGGCTATGCCGGGCTGCAGATGGTGGAGCGCGATGCCGCCAATCTCTGCTTCCTGGTGTCGCCCGAACGGTGGAAGCGACTTGGCGGCGATTTTACGGCGCTGCTGGCCGACCTTTCCGCAGAAGTCCCGCATCTGGGCCAGCGGTTGGCCGGCGCCGTGCCGTTGCTGGATCGGCCGCTTGCCATTTCCGGCGTACCCTATGGCTTTCTCCATCGTCCCGTGAAGGGCGTGGCGGAGCCTGGCTGGCGACTGGGCGATCAGGCGGCCGTCATCCCCAGCTTTACCGGAGACGGGATGAGCCTTGCGCTGCACAGTGCGCGGCTGGCAACCGAAGCGCTGCTGACCGGGGCGGGGCAGGGCGCCTATTACCGGCGGCTGGCGAAGGATGCCGGCGGCGCGGTGCGGCGGGCGGCGTGGCTGCAGCGGCGGTCGGACGACGGCCTGTGGCGGGATCGGGTGGCAGCTGTGCTGGCGCTGGCGCCGGGGCTGATGCGCGTAGGGGTTGGGTTTACGCGGTTGGGGCGTGGAGCTGTTGGGCGGGCCTTGGCGGTTTAGGCCGGTGTCGGCGGTTGGATCCGGCCGGCGGCTGAGCCGCCGAGTCCGGTTTGGGTTTAAGGAAAGAAGCAAAAGAAAGGTGCGGGCCAAGCCCGCTCGTCGGACGAGTCAAAAAGGCGGGGTTCTGCCCCGCCCTTTTGCTCGCCGGCCGTGTCTCCAGCGAGTCTGTGCGTTAGCGCTTTGCGCTAATCACAGCCGCTTACGACAGATGCTTTGCCAGGTGCTTGTTCATCTCGAACATCGTCACGCTGTCCACGCCGAAAACCGGCTTCAGCTTCGCATCGGCGTTGATGCGGCGCTTGTCCTTCGGATCCTGAAGATTGTTGGCCTTGATATAGTCCCACACCTTCTTGACGACCTCGCCCCGTGCGAGCTTGTCGCTGCCGACAACGGCAGCCAGCTGCGGCGAGGGCGTCAGGGGCGTCTGAAGTGCGTTCGGTTTCTTGTCGGCCATCTGGTCCCTCTCCCTATCACCCATAGCCGGGCCGGCCACATGGCCGGGCGCCGGCAAACTTTGCCACGGGGCCGGCCTATCGAATGCACCGAACCCGCAAACAAGGTCCAGCGAGCGACATCGCCCCGACCCTTGTGGCTCCCTCATTTCACTGCTTTTTGCCTTCGTCAAACGCGAAAGAGCCGCTTTTGCTCCCAATGGAGCGATTTTTGCGCTTTTGTGGCAAAGAGCACGCTGTTGCAGCGCTGAGGAAGCCGCTGAAAGCGAGCCTGCGGGGGTTCTGACGACCGGATACGGCCATAACATGCTTAAACCCGCCGCAATTGCGCCCGTGAATCGGCGGATTCGAATGCGATTTCAACCCTTGTGAGATATTGGGTTAACCTGTCAGCCGGTTGGGAAAAGTTGCGTAAAAAGCACAGTTTGTGTCGATTTCCTTTGGCACCGTGCGAGCCGGTTGATTGGATGGAATCACAAGTTTACAGTTAACGTCTGCGGAGAGTGCTATTGCATCCCTCGTGGCAAAACTGGCGAAGAAAACCATATAAGCGCCAGGTACAACAATGACGGGTCAGGACTGGACAGAATCTAATGCGGTGCGCGGTACTTGACGATGACAAGGCGCAGACGGAGCTTGTAGCCAAGCTGCTGGCTGATGCCGGCCATCAATGCGAGGTGTTCCACCAGGGGCGCAGCCTGATCAACAGGCTGCGGCAGGATACGTTCGACCTCCTCGTCATCGACTGGAACATGCCCGGCATGTCCGGCATCGAAGTGCTGGAAAATGTCCGTCAGGGCCAGCATGCCACCCTGCCAATCCTGATGATCACCAGCCGCTCCGACGACGAGGATGTGGTGATGGGTCTGGCCGCGGGTGCCGACGATTATATCGTGAAGCCGCTCAACACGACCATCTTCATGGCCCGCGTAGAGGCAGCTCTGCGCCGCGCCCAGCTCAACAAGCCGCAGAAGTCCACCGCTTCCTATGGCGCCTATACCTTCGACGTGCCGACCGAAACCGCGACAGTCCATGGCGAGACGGTGAAGCTGACTGCCAAGGAAATGGCGCTGGCGATGATGCTGTTCGAGAACATGTCGCGGCCGTTGTCCCGCAGCTATCTGCTGGAGAGCATCTGGGGCCAGAGCCCCGAGGCCGAGACGCGCACGCTCGACGCCCATGTGTCGCGCATTCGCTCCAAGCTGAACCTTCGGGCTGAAAACGGCTTCCGCGTGCTCCCGGTCTATTCCTACGGCTATCGTCTCGAACCCACCAACGCGCAGTCGTCCGACGGCGGCGCGGACGAGATGGCCGCCTAGCCGCCATGCGCTTCGCTGGTCCCACCCTGCTGCTGTTGCTGGCCGCAACTGCACCGGCGCTCCCCAACGGGGCGCGTCTGGAGCAGCGTCAACGTGCGCAGGCGGAAGCGACCGACGAAATCATCATCTACAAGACCAAGCCCGGCGACACGCTGCAGTCGCTGGCGGGCAAATGGTTTGAACGGCCGGAAGACTGGCGGCGGGCACAAGCGCTCAACAAGCTGAAGGACCCGTCCGACATTCCGGCGGGCACGGCCCTTCGCCTGCGCAGCGTCTGGCTGAAGACCAATCCCATCGCCGCCGAACTGGCTGCCTTCCGCGGCGACGTGCGCGTGGTGCGCGGCAAGGCCGGTCAGCCGGTGGCCAAGGGCATGGCGCTAGCCGAAGGCGACATCATCGAGACCGGCGCCAACGGCTATGCCACACTGACGCTGCCGGACAACAGCCAGGTTTCGCTGCCGTCGGCCAGCCGCATCCGCCTTGCGCGCCTGCGCCAGGTGCCGATGTCCGATTCGATCGATCGGCGCTTCACCTTGGAGCAGGGGCGTTCCGAGGCGAAGGTCACGCCGATGTCCAATCCGGCATCGCGCTTCCTGATCAGCACGCCGGTGGCGGTGGCCGCCGTCCGCGGCACGCAATTCAAGGTGACCTACACCCCGGAAGAGCTGAAGGCGGCAACCGTCGTCACCGAAGGCAAGGTCGCCGTTTCCCGCATCGGCGGCATCGAGGAAGTTCTGGTGCGCGCCGACTATGGCAACATCACCACCTCCAAAGGCGCTTCCAAGGCGTTCGCGCTTCTGCCGGCGCCCGCCGTCGAAACGCCCGAACGGCTGCAGGACGCCAAGGCCGTTACCTTCCGGCTGAAGCCCGTGAACGGGGCAGTGAAGTATCTCGTCGAGATCGCCGCCGACGCCGGCTTCGTCGACCGAGTCGGCAGCGTGGAGACCACGGACACGCTCGCCGTATTCGATGGCGTGCCCAACGGCGACTATCATGTCCGCGCCTTTGCCATCGACAACCTTGGGCTCACGGGCCGGCCGGTCGAATATGCGTTCACGCGCAGCTATGATGGACCGACGGCCGATGCAGATGGCAATGGCAAGAACGACAAGGCCGAGGAAATCGCGCGCCTGGGTGAAGAAATGCAGCCCGAATTCAACTGGTTCGAGGGCGAATCCGGCGATCTGCTGCTGGCGGTATCTGACGGTGGCGGTGGCGGCTTCGGCGCCGACCCGATTGTTCCGGGCGCTGACGTCGGCCTGATCCCTATCGAAGAGGCTGCTCAAGATCCTGTTGCCGGACTTCCCGAGGTCAGCCAGCCTGAAAGCGGCGGCTTCCTCGGTGGCGCGGGCGGTAGCGGCGGCGGCGGTGCTGGCGGTAGCGGCGGCGGCCGTGGTGGCGGTGCTGGCGGCGGCGGTGCTGGCGGCGGCGGTGCTGGCGGCGGCGGTGCTGGCGGTGGCGGTGCTGGCGGTGGTGGTCAGGGTGGCAGCGGTCCCTCCGATCCCGATGGCCCGGTAGTCCTGCCACCGGTCGATCCCGTTCCGCCCGGCGGAAGCGATGGCGGCCCGCAGATCATTCCTGTCGATCCCGATCCCCCTACCGGCCTTCCCGGCGACGGTGGGCAGGGGCCCGTGAACGGCGGCCCCGACGAAACCCCGACCAATCCGCCCTTCGTTCCCGGAAGCACCATTCCCGAACCGGCTGTCTGGGGCATGCTGATTTCCGGCTTCGGGCTGGTCGGTCTTGCCCTGCGCCGTCGGCGCACGATCGCCCGCGCCTGAAGCTGCGCCGAAGGATTCGGCCTGCATCTCCAGGGTGGATTCCCCCGCGCAACGGATTGGCCTAGCCTGAAACCGTGAACATCCAGCGCCCCGCCCGGCCCGGCCCAGCCGCTGAAGCCGTCTCTGACGTCCCGCTTGCGCTTGGGCCGGCAGATGGCCCGCTTGCGCGCGGCCAGACAGGCGAGTTCAGCTTCCAGAGCCGGCGGATGCTGTTCGAATGGTGGGCCGTGCTGGTGGCGGCGACGCTTGCCATGATAGCCATCAGCACCTTGTGGCCGCCGGTACGGGCCGACAATCTGTTCTATGACCTGGTACTGCGGATGAACCCCGCACCGGCCAGCCAGCGCGTGCTGATTGTCGCCATCGATAACCGCAGCCTGTCGGAAATCGGTCTCTGGCCCTGGAACCGGGAAGTCCATGCGCGACTGATCGAAAAACTGACCGAGGCGGGCCCTGCGGCGGTTGGGTACGATGTGCTCTTTCCCGAGGCGTCCGATCCGGTAGCCGATCGAAAGCTGGCCGACGCCATTGCCGGAAACGGCCGGCTGGTCTTGCCGTCCATCGTCGAAATCCCCGGCCCGGATGGCGCTCCCTCCATCCAGATTCCGCCCGTGGAACCCATCGGCAGCGCGGCAAGAAGCACAGGTCATGTGGCAACCCGCCCCGACCGCGACGGGGTGGTTCGCGCAGTAGACCGCCTCACAGACGGGGACGGGCGCCGCAACCTGCACATGGGCGAGGCGGTCGCGGCCGTGGTGCGGGGCGACAATGCCCTGCTCGCCGCTCCGCGCCCCGCCCCCAATTCCGAAGTGCTGGCCCCGGTTCGCGATCTGATTCCGTTCGCAGGCCCCGCCGGCACCTATTCGCGCTTCAGCTTCGCCGATGTGCTGGCAGGCCGGGTTCCACCCGATCTGATCGCCGGCCGCATCGTGCTGGTGGGCGCGACCGCCTCCGGCATGGGAGACCGCTTCTCGACGCCGATGTCGGGAACGCTGGAAACCATGCCCGGCGTCGAACTGAACGCCAATTACGTCGATAGTCTGCTGGCTGACCGGATGATCCGCGCAGCGCCCCCCTGGGCGTGGATATTGTTCTCGCTGCTTCCGGTCTGGCTGCTGATGATGAGCCTGCTGTTCCTCGGGCCGCGGGTGAACCTCTGGCTGGGGGTAGGAATCGGCCTCGCCGTCTTCCTCATCACCTTCCTCTCGCTTGCCGTCTTCCGCTTCTGGCTGCCGCCGGCAATGGCGCTTTTCGGCATCGGCCTCATCTATCCGCTCTGGGGATGGCGCCGGCTTGATCTCGCGAGCCGCTATATGGTGGCGGAACTGCGCGAGCTGCGATCCGAACCTGCGGTGCTGCCGCGCCACCAGGCCGAACTTTCCGGCGACCCGGTCGAGCGGCAGATCCTGCTGATGCACGAAGCCATTCGCGACATCCGCGACCTCAGGCGTTTCGTCGCCCAGTCGCTGGACAGCCTGCCGGATGCCGCCGTCGTCACCGACCTTGAGGGCATGGTGCTGATCGCCAACGACGCCGCCGATGCGCTGTTCGAGCAGCGGCTGGCCGGAAACCTGCTGGGCCGGCCGCTCGATCAGCTGTTCCGCAGCCTCGATTCCGATCCGCGCCTGCCCGATCCGCGCGCCGTCGAGCTGATGGATGCGATGCAGCGGATGTCGCTTGCATCCTCGGCAACGACCGACAACGGCTATGAAACGCGGCTGGCCGACGGAACCAGCCTCGAAATTCGCGTCGCCTTCTTCACCGACGCCGCGCGCCGGCCGCTGGGCTGGATCTGCCGCTTTGCCGATATCACCGAGCTGCGCGCGTCCGAACGCCAGCGCGAGGATGCACTGCGCCTGCTGACGCACGACATGCGGGCGCCGCAAGCCTCCATCCTCGCCGTGCTGGAAGCCGAGGGCAAGAAAGTGCCGCCCGAACTGGCCCGCCGGCTGGAGCGCTATGCGCACCAGACGCTCAGCCTCGCCGACGACTTCGTCCATCTCGCCCGCGCCGAAAGCGGCCGATTTGTCGTGGAAACCTTCAACCTGTCCGATGCGCTGCTGGATTCCGTCGACGACCTCTGGCCGCTCGCCGACGCCAAGCGCATCCGCATCGTCTCCGACGTTCCGGAAACCGAAGCACTGGTCACCGGCGACAGAGCGCTGCTCACCCGGTCGATCACCAACCTTCTGGGCAATGCGCTCAAATACAGCGACGAACGCACCCACGTTCAGGCGCGAATCCGGCTGGAAGACAAGTTCGTGATCGCCGAAATCGAGGATCAGGGCCGCGGCATCGCGGAAGAGGACCTCGGCAAGCTGTTCGAGGCGTTCAGCCGCCTCGCTCCCCCCGAAGGCGCCCCCGCCGCAACCGCCGCACCCGGAGCAGGGCTCGGCCTTGCCTTCGTGAAGGCGGTGGTCGAACGCCACCGAGGGCAGGTCAGCGTTACCTCGGTGGAAGGCAAGGGATCGATCTTCGGGATGCGCCTGCCCCGGGCAAAGGCCTGAGGATGAGGGCCGGAGCGGTAGACTCACCCAGCTCGAAAACCTACGCGGAAAAACAGGAAGATAGAGCGGCCTTTCCGATGCAGTCAGAACAAGATTCGTCCTAGGCTGCAGCCTCTGCCAGCGCCCGCGCCGCTTCATAGTCTGCCTTGCCGTTCGGTGCGCGTGGCACCTTCGGCACCACAACCACCCGCTTCGGCGCCTTGTAGGCGGCCAGGTTCGCCTTCACATGCGCGATCAGATCGGCTTCCGCGGCGGATGAAAGCGTCTCCACAACGGCCGTGACCGCCTGACCCCATTTCTCGTCCTTCACGCCGAACACCAGCGCGTCCTCCACGGCGGCATGCGTCTTCAGCGCTTCCTCGACCTCTTCCGGGAAGATCTTCTCGCCACCGGAATTGATGCACTGGCTGCCACGACCCAGCAGCGTCAGCGTCCCGTCAGCCTCCAGCACCCCCCAGTCACCGGGCATGGTAAAGCGCCGCCCGCCAACTTCCACGAAGGTGCGCGCGGTCTTTTCCGGATCCTTCCAATAGCCGCGCGGGATCAGGCCGCCGGTGCGGGCTACCCGCCCCTGAATACCGGGATCGGTCACCACGCGCAGGCTGCCATCCTCCTCTTCCGCCAGCAGGATGGTATCCGGATCGTGCATGAAGCGTGTCGGCTCCGAGCTATTCGCCACCGACGTGACCGCCGCCCCATAGCCAAGGCCCTCGGAGGAGCCATAGGAATCGACGCACAGCATGGTCGGGCAGTGGGCGATCAGCGCCGCCTTGATTTCCGGGGACCACATCGTGCCGGAGGAGATCATTACCGTGATTCGCCCCAGCTTGCCCTTTCCAGCCTCGATGCTGCGCAGCAAAGGCCGGGCAAAGGCGTCGCCAACGATCACGCAGAAGTCCGGATTGTGCCGCTCGGACAGGGCCAGCGCCTCTTCCGGCTCGAAACCGCGGCCGGTGGCGGTGATCACCGTTCCACCCAGCGCCAGCGCATAGATGCCCATCAGCAGGCCCGTTCCATGCATCAGTGGCGGCAGTACCAGCAACTTCCGCCGCGCCGGATTCGCCAGCACAGCTTCCAGATGCGCCTCCAGCGAGGCCGGCGGTTCGCCACCGATGCTCGCGGTACCGCCGCCCAGTGCCTGCCACAACACGGACTGGTCCCACATCACGCCCTTCGGCATGCCGGTCGTGCCGCCGGTATAGATGAACAACATGTCGTCCGGCTGGTGATCCGCCGCGACTGGCGTGGAATCGCCGCGTGCCACCGCGTCGAAATCCTGCGCCCATGGCGCCGTCTCGCCCCCTACCTGGAGCCACAACTTTACATGCGGCAGCCTGTCCCTGAGGCCGCCAAGCACCTCCGCGAACTCCGCATCGAAGACGACCACGGCTGCGTCGCTGTTATCGAGGATGTAGTGCAGTTCCTCGCCGGTATAGCGATAGTTGACGTTCACATGCACGAGCCGGCCCTTGAATCCGGCAACCGTGGTCGTGAGATAGGCCGGCGAATTCCGCATCAGGTGCGCCAGCCGGTCGCCGGGGCGGGCACCCGCCACGGCAAAGGCATTCGCCAGCGCATTGGAACGGCTGTTCAGCGTTGCCCAGTCGATCGTCTCGTCACCATGGATCAGCGCGGGGGCATTTCCCAGCTTTCCGCCAAGCCGCTCCAGAATTTCTCCGAACGAGACCATGCCACTCCTCTCCACAACAAACCCTCCTGTTGAATTTACATCGTGCAAGCCGGCCAGCAACCGCGCAAAAGGGAGAGAGGGTTCAGGAGAAATGGCAAAATGCGGGCCTGGCGCGTCGAGAAGCTCGAGGGAATTTCGGCACTTGAGCTGCAGGAACTTCCCGATCCGCCGGCACCCGGCGCCGGCGAGGCGACGGTTGCGATGTCTGCAGTCGGCCTCAACTATCCCGATCTGCTGATGCTGTCCGGCGGCTACCAGTTCCGCCCGGAGCTGCCCTACACGCCCGGCATGGAAGGCGTCGGCCGCATCACGGCTGTGGGCGAGGGGGTGGCGGCGGACCTTCTGGGCCTGCGAATGCTGGTCGGTGGCCGCACCGGGCTGCTGGCAGAGCAGTTGACGCTGCCGCTAGCATCGCTTCGCCCGGTTCCCGAAGCGCTCGGAGACGCGGAGGCCGCCGGCTTTACCACCGGGGCGCTCACGGCATGGGTCGCCCTGCAGGTGCGCGGCAGGCTCGCGCAGGGTGAACATCTGCTGGTGCTGGGCGCGGGCGGCGGGATGGGGCTTGCGGCGGTATCGATGGGCGTTGCACTCGGCGCCCGCGTCACGGCGGTCGCCTCCACCGGCGCCAAGCGCGAAGCGGCGCTGGCGGCGGGCGCATCGCAAGTGGTGGAGATGGACCGCGAGGCGCCCGACTTTACCGCGCTCAAGGCCCAGTGCGATGTGGTGTTCGACCCGGTGGGAGGCGCAGCCGTCGTCCCGGCGCTGAAAACTCTGCGCTGGGGCGGTCGCTATCTGGTGATCGGCTTTGTTGGCGGGCGTCCCGATCCGCTCCCGACGAACCTCGCCCTGCTGAAGGGGCTGGAGATCCTTGGCGTTCGCGCCGGGGAGGCGGGCCGGCAGGACCCCGCCATCGGACGCGCGGCGCTTGCCGGTATAGACCGGCTGGCGGCAGAGGGGAAGCTCCGGCCGCAGGTAGGGCTGGAGGTGCCGTTCGAATCCGCTGCGGAAGCGTTTCGCCGCATGGAAGACGGCACGCTGCTTGGAAAGGCCGTGATCCGGGTTCGCGGTTGAGCGGAACAGTCAGGCCCGGAACTGGTTCTCTTCGCGGGCGCACGGCCCGTGGAGATCAGACATGAAGAAGTCGTATATCGGAGCCCTGTTCCTGTCCTCGCTGGTTTTGCTGACCGCGTGCAACACGACCGAAGGCGTCGGCAAGGACATGCAGTCGGCCGGCAAGGAAATCTCGAAAACCGCGGACGAGAACAAGTAGCGCGACGTCTCGCGCCATTGACCGAATCGGGCGGTTGCTCCAAGGCCGGACAAGTCGGCGGAAGCCCTGTTCCGGGGCAACCGGCGACGCTGCGGGAGAGTGCGATGCGGGCAACTGCAAAGCCGCCGAAGGAGCAACCGCCCCCGGAATCTCTCAGGCCAAAGGACCGCAGCGTCGCTTCGTGTTGAAACGGCAGTCTGGAAAGCGCCCCGGTTCGGGTTTCACCCGGTTTCGCGGCCACCGAAGGGGTAAGCTGCGACCGTAAAGGTTGCCGTGAAAGCTCTCAGGTCTCGTGACAGGCGGGGGCGGGCAGGCAGTATATCGCTGCCTTGCAGTCACGAGGTGCGTCCATGGCTGAAGACTCCGCCGACCTGTTGAAATTGCCGCTCGATGCGCTGCACCTGTCGCTGGAAGGCCGCATGGTGCCGTTCGCCGGCTATGCCATGCCGGTGCAATATCCGCTGGGCGTGATGAACGAACATCTGTGGACTCGGCAGCATGCGGGTCTTTTCGATGTCAGCCACATGGGTCAGCTCACGCTGGAAGGGGAGGGCGCCGCCGAATGGCTGGAAAGCATTGCGCCGGGCGATTTCAAGGCGCTGCAACCCGGCCGCATCCGCTATTCCCTGCTGCTGGCCGACGATGGCGGGATCCTCGACGACCTGATGGTCACCAACAGCTCGCATGGCTTTTATCTGGTCGTGAACGGCGCCACCAAGCACGACGATATCGCCCATATGCGCAAGAGCCTGCCCAAGGGTCTGACACTGACGCACATGGAGGGCGCGGCGCTGCTGGCCCTGCAGGGCCCGGAAGCGGTCGACGTGATGAAGCGCCTGGGCGTAAGTCCCGAATTCCCCGGCATTCCTGCAATCGACGAGCTGAAGTTCATGCAGGCCAGCCCCTATCTATGGCAGGGCGTACGCCTGGGCATCAGCCGCTCGGGCTATACCGGCGAGGACGGGTATGAGATTTCCCTCGATCCGCAGGACGCAGAACGCTTCGCCAAGGCGCTGCTGGCCGACGCATCGGTGAAGCCCATCGGCCTCGGCGCCCGCGACAGCCTGCGCCTCGAAGCCGGCCTGCCGCTCTATGGCCATGATCTGACGCCGGAGATCGAGCCGGTGGAAGCCGGGCTCGCCTTCGCCATTTCCAAGCGCCGCAAGACCGAAGGCGGCTTCCCCGGAGCCGACCGCATCCTGAAGGCGCTGCTCGATGGCCCCGCCCGCAAGCGTGTCGGCTTGAAATTCGATGGGCGCCAGCCCGCCCGCGAAGGTGCCGACGTGTTCGTGGGCGATGCCAAAGTTGGCGTCGTCACGTCCGGCGGCTTCGGCCCGTCGGTCGGCGCGCCGGTCGCCATGGCCTATGTCGATGCCGCCCATGCCGCAGACGGCACAGCGCTGGAAGTCGAAGTGCGGGGCAAGCGGCTGGCGGCGACCGTCGTCCCGATGCCCTTCTGGCAGAAGACCTATGTCCGCTGATTTTGGCCGCAATTTTAGCCACCGAGGAGTTTGAGGGATGCGCTACTACACCGAAGATCATGAGTGGCTGGAAGTTTCCGGCAGCACCGCCACCGTCGGCATAACCGATTATGCGCAGGGCCAGCTGGGAGACGTCGTTTTCGTGGAGCTGCCCGAGGCGGGCCGCGCCGTCACCAAGGGCAAGGAAGCCGCAGTCGTCGAATCCGTGAAGGCAGCAAGCGAAGTCTATGCCCCGGTTTCCGGCACCGTCACCGAAGCGAACGCCGCGCTGGAAGGCACGCCGGACCTTGTCAACAGCTCGCCCGAGGCGGACGGCTGGTTCTTCAGGCTGACGCTGTCCGATCCGTCGCAGCTGGAAGGGCTGATGGACGAAGCCGCTTACAAAGCCTTCGTCGACGCGCTGTGAGCAGCGAAACGCCCAACCCTGCCTCGCTGTGGGATGCCGGCCACTATGCCGCCCACGCCGCCTTCGTGCCGGCGCTGGGCGCTCCTGTGCTGGAACTGCTGGCCCCGCAACCGGGCGAGCGAATCCTGGACCTTGGCTGCGGCGACGGCGTGCTGACGGAAAAGCTGGTGGCCGCCGGCGCTTCGGTGCTGGGCGTCGACTATTCCGAGCCGATGCTGGACTCCGCCCGCAGCCGCGGCCTCGACGTGCAGCAGGCCAATGGCGAAGCGCTGACATTCAACGCCGAGTTCGACGCGGTCTTCTCCAACGCCGCCCTGCACTGGATGCTGGATGGCGCAGCCGTTGCCGCCGGCGTGTTCCGCGCGCTGAAGCCGGGCGGCCGCTTCGTCGGCGAAATGGGGGGCGAGGGCAATGTGGCGACGTTGCGCCGCACGCTGCGGGAAACGGTGGAGGCCATGGGCTTCACCCCGCCCACCAGCGATCCGCAATGGTATCCCTCCGTCGCCGAATTCTGCGGCTTGTATGCGGCCGCCGGCTTCACCGACATCGAGGCGCGGCTGATCCCCCGGCCCACGGCGCTTCCGGGCGGCACGAAGGACTGGTTCCGCACCTTCCGCGTCGGTTTCCTCGATACCTCCGGCGTGCCGGAAAACGCCCGCGACGAGCTTGCAGAGCGGGCCTCGCTGCTCGCCGACGCCCAGCTGCCCCGCGACGAACAGGGCCGGACACGCGCCGACTATGTCCGCCTCCGCTTCACGATGAGAAAGCCCGCCTGATGCGCTACCTTCCGCTCACCCCCGAAGACCGGCAGGCGATGCTCGCCAAGGTCGGCGCGACCAGCATCGACGAGCTTTTCGTCGATGTCCCGGCCGAAGCCCGGCTTTCCGCCCCGATCGAGGGCCTGCCGTTTCACAAGCCGGAAATGCTGGTGGAGCGTGAGCTGACCCGCATGGCGAACCGCAACATGGCGGCCGGCCAGTATCCCTTTTTCATCGGCGCCGGCGCCTATCGCCACCATGTGCCGGCCTCGGTCGATCATCTGATCCAGCGCGGCGAATTCCTCACCAGCTACACGCCCTACCAGCCGGAAATCGCCCAGGGCACGCTGCAATATCTGTTCGAGTTCCAGACCCAGGTTGCCCGCCTGCTGGGCATGGATGTCGCCAATGCCTCCATGTACGACGGCTCGACCGCGATGACCGAGGCCATCTTCATGGCCCGCCGCATCACCCGTCGCGGCACCACCCGCATCTCTGCCGGGGTGCATCCGCAATATATCTCGGCCGCGCAGACGCTCTGCCGCTTCACCGGTGACAAGCTGGTGATCGGAGAGCCTGATCTGGCCGGCGGCAACCCCGGCGACGACATCGCCAGACTGATCGCCGGCATCGATTCCGATACCTCCGCCGTGATCGTGCAGAACCCCAATATCTTCGGCCATGTCGCGGACCTCTCCGAACTGGCCGCTGCTGCCCATGCCAGCGGCGCACTGCTGATCGTCGTCGTCACCGAAATCGTCTCGCTCGGCGCCATTCGCTCGCCGGGTGAAATGGGCGCCGACATCGTCGTCGGCGAAGGCCAGTCGCTCGGCGTCGGCCTGCAGTTCGGCGGCCCGCACCTTGGTCTCTTCGCCTGCAACCAGAAGCATGTCCGGCAGATGCCCGGCCGCCTCTGCGGTGAAACGCTGGACGCCGACGGCCGCCGCGGCTTCGTGCTGACGCTCTCCACCCGCGAGCAGCACATCCGCCGCGAAAAGGCGACCTCCAACATCTGTACCAACTCCGGTCTGATGAGCCTTGCCTTCACCATCCACATGACGCTGCTCGGCGAAAAGGGCCTGCGCCATCTGGCCGAACTGAACCACGCCCGCGCCTGCGAAACAGCCGACAAGCTGGCGGCGATTCCCGGCGTGAAGCTGCTCACCCAGCGCTTCTTCAACGAGTTTGCCATCGAAATTCCGGTGCCAGCCCGGCAGGCCGTGCGCGACATGGCGGAAATGGGCGTGCTTGGCGGTGTCAGCGCCGCCCGCCTCTATCCGGGCCATCCGGAGATGGACCGGGTGCTCATACTCGCCGTCACCGAAACCGTCTCCGCTGCAGATATCGACGCGCTGGTGCGCGCCCTTTCCGAGGTTGTCTCCAAATGAGCATGATGAACCAGGGCCGCCCGTCCGCCCCCGGCGCCGTTGCGCCCGCGCACCTTGCCCCCACGGTCACCGGCAACAAGGCATTGATGCTGGAAGAGCCGCTGATCTTCGAGAACGGCAGCGTGGACGTCACCGGAGTCGATCTCGAGGCAGTGCCCGCCCACAAGTCTCGGCTCGCCGGCCTCGAACGCAGCGCCCCCATCGGCTTGCCGGGGCTGGCAGAGGGCGAGGCCGTGCGCCACTACACCCGCCTCAGCCGGCAGAATTACGGCATCGACCTGGGGCTCTTCCCACTCGGGTCCTGCACGATGAAGCACAACCCGCGCCTCAACGAGAAGATGGCGCGGCTGCCCGGCTTCGGCGACGTGCACCCGCTGCAGCCGCAGGACACGGTGCAGGGCGCTTTCGAGCTGATCCACCGGCTGGCGCACTGGCTGAAGACGCTCACCAACATGCCGGCAGTCGCCATGACGCCCAAGGCCGGCGCCCATGGCGAGCTCTGCGGCATCCTCGCCATTCGCGCCGCGCTGGAAGCCAGGGGCGACGCCCGCAAGGTGGTGCTGGTGCCGGAATCCGCCCACGGCACCAATCCGGCGACCGCTGCCTTCTGCGGCTATGAAGTGGAAAGCATCCCCGCCAACGCCCGCGGTCGCGTAGATACCGATGCGCTGATCGCCCGCCTGGGGCCGGACGTGGCGGCGGTGATGATCACCAACCCCAACACCTGCGGCCTGTTCGAGCCGGACATGAAGCGCATTTCCGACGCTGTCCACGCGGCGGGTGCCTATGTCTATTGCGACGGCGCCAACTTCAACGCCATCGTCGGCCGCGTCCGCCCCGGCGATCTCGGCGTCGATGCGATGCACATCAACCTGCACAAGACCTTCAGCACCCCGCACGGCGGTGGCGGCCCCGGCTCCGGCCCGGTGGTCTTCTCCGAAGCGCTGGCGCCCTATGCGCCGATCCCGTTCGTGGTCGAGGAAGAAGCCGCGCCTGGAATTCGCGGCGCAGATAATCGCCGCTTCCACCTGATCGAGGAGGAAACCGCCAACGCCGAGCATCATGAGAACAGCTTCGGCCGCCTCTCCGCCTTCCACGGGCAGATGGGCATGTTCGTCCGCGCGCTCGCGTATATCGAAAGCCACGGAGCCGATGGCCTCAGGCAAGTGGCAGAGGATGCGGTACTGAACGCCAACTACATCCTGCGCAGCCTTGACGACGTGATGTCGGCCCCGTTCGGTGCCAGCGGCCCGTGCATGCACGAGGCGCTGTTCGACGACAGCTATCTGAAGGATTCGGGCATCACCACGCTGGATGTCGCAAAGGCGATGATCGACGAGGGCTTCCACCCGATGACCATGTATTTCCCGCTGGTCGTCCACGGCGCCATGCTGATCGAGCCGACCGAGACCGAGAGCAGGGGCCGCCTCGACCAGTTCATTGAGGCCATGCGCGCGCTCGCCGCCGCAGCGAAGAGCGGTGACACCACCCGCTTTGCCACCGCGCCGCACTTTGCGCCGCGCAGCCGGCTGGACGAAACCCGCGCCGCCCGCACGCCGATCCTCGCCTGGAAGCCGGCGACAGACGAGCGGCAGGCGGCCGAATAGGAGAAGGGCCGAGGTTTCCCCCGGCCCTTCCCCCAACTCACGATCGGTTATTTCGCCTCGACCGGCTTCGGGCGGAATTGGCCCATCCGCTTTTCCAGCTTGCTGCGGCCCGATTTGGCGTCGGCCACGAAGGCCTTGCGATCCGCCGCAGACAGCTTCTGATAGACGGCGATCATCCGATCCTGCCGCGCCTTCTGCTGCGCGTCGATCAGCTGGCGCTCGGTATCCATCGCCTTGCGCAGGGCGTTAACGTCCAGCTTGTCGGCGGCCAGGATGGCTTCCACCCGATCCCGGGAGGCCCGCACATCCTCGCGTCCATCCTTCATGGACGGATCGCGGAGCGCTTCCAGCAGGATCTTGCGGCCTTCCGGCGACACGGTGGGGAACATGCGGTCGCCCTTCCAGCGATCTCCGCGAACGCCGGCCGGAACGGCTTGCGCGCCCGGCGGAGGGGGAGGCGCAGCCTGCGCCAGCAGCGGGCCGGCCATCAGCGTGGCAACGGCGGCGGCCATCAACCTGGTCTTGGTCACAGATAATATTCCTCTTCGTCCGACACGGTGTAGAGCATCGCGAAGCTGTCCATTGACGGATCACTCGCGGATGCCAGCTGCACCCTCTGCTCTGCGCCGGGCGCCGGTGCTGCGGCCTTCTGGGCCGGCAGCAGCGCGATCGCCACGGCGATACTTGCGGCAATCGCCCCGCCTCCCATCAGCAGTGGCAGCCAGCGTCTCGGCGCGGGCTTCGCTGCGGGGTTGGCATCGGCAAAAGCGCCTGCACGGGAAAGAATACGCGCCACCGCGGCGTCATCCCCCGTTTCCTGCCGGCCCCAGGCGGAAAGCGCCGCATCCAGGCTCTTGTCGTCGGTCATTTCAATTCGTCCTTCAGCCCCGTCAGTCGCGTCTTCAATTCGGCCCGCCCCCGCAGCAACAGGCCTTCCACGGCCTTCTCGCTCGTCTCCAGCACCTCGCCGATCTCGGCCATCGAAAGCCCATCGCCGTAAAACAGCGAAAGCGCAGCCCGCTGCCGCGCCGGCAGCGCGGCAGCCGCCGCCTGCACCCGCGCGGCAAGATCCGCATCCTCCGCCTGCTGCAGCGGATCGGGTGCAGCATCCGTCACGTCCATTGCATCATCCAGCGGCTGCGCCGGCTTCAATCGCCGCCGACCGTCCAATGCGCAATTCATCAGCATCCGCCGCCACCAGCCGCCAAAGCTGCCACGCCCCGGATCGAACCGTCCCGCCTCCCGCCACAGCCGCGCAAAAGCGTCCTGCACGGCATCCTCGGCCAACGCATGATCGCCCAGCACCCGGATCGCAGTCGCCAGCGCCGGCCGCGCCAGCAGCGCCGCCAGTTCGCGAAAGGCCCGCGTATCGCCATCAGCAGCACGCGCCAGAAGCAAGGCTTCCACACGCGCTTCCATGCGGGCGTCATTGGCGGCGGCGCTCAGGGCGTGCATGTCTGTCTCACGCTCAGGCATACGCTGCCAACCGGCCATTTCCCCCGCTGGTTCCGCTAATCCTTCGAATCCAGCCATCGCCGCAGCACCGTCCGATGTTGTTCGGGCCGGTCGTTCTCGATCCAGTGGCCGCTCCCCTCCACCATCTGGAAGCTTGCATTCTGCATCCGCGCGGCAAAGCCCTTCAGCGTCTCGGGCCGCGCTTCGTCATATTCGCCTGCCACCAGCAGCGTCGGCACCGACACTTTCGGCAGCAGCGGCTCGCCATCATAGTCGCGCAGCGTGCCCGTCACCACAAACTCGCTCGGCCCCCACATGTAGGTATAGAGTTCCAGGTTGAAATGCGGATCCGTCCGCCCCTGACAGGCCAGATGCAGCGGCGACAGCCGCTCGCGAGAGAGATGCTGGCGGGCATAATAGCGGTCAGCCTCCTGAAAGGCATCGCTGTCATAGTTGCCGGTGCGCTTGGCCTCGACGATCGCTGCCTGATAGTCGGGCGGCAGCTGCGCGATATGGACGCCGGCATCGTTCAGCCAGGCGCGCGTCGAAACCAGCGGGCTGAACAGCACAAGGCTCTGCAACCCCTGCGGCTGCCGCGCGGCATATTCCAGCGCCAGCGTGCCGCCCCAGCTCGTCCCGGAAAGATGAAAGCGCTCGATCCCAAGCGCCGAGCGGACGGCTTCCACCTCGGAAACGAAACGCTCCACATTCCAGTTGGCACGGTCGTTGGTACGATCTGAAAGCCCGCAATCCAGCTGGTCATACAGCACTATCCCACGGCTGTCGGCCAGCGGCAGGGCGCCGACCATGCCGAAATGCGTGCCGCCCGGGCCGCCGTGCAACAGGATGACGGGCAGCTTGTCTCCATCCATCGGCCCGTTGACCCGGCAATAGAGATTGCCGCCTTTCGCCGGCACGCGCCGCTCGAAATCCGGTATGGGGCAGCTGGTGACAGCGGATTGCGAACGCTTGCCGCGGCCGGCAGACTGCGCTCCGATAACGGCAGCAGGGACAAGCAAAAGGCCGGGGGCGGCGGCAAGCATGGCCCGCCTCGAAATGCCCGGCCAGTCGGTCAAGCCGACCTCGCCTTTCCCCGAAGGGTTCCCCCTGCGCTCACGCAACTACCTCCGTCAGTGATCGGCTTTCACTTCCCAATTCTGTCCACGCCGCAGCAGCGCTGCGAAATCAGCCACCTTGGAACTGGCAATCTTCTCGCCCTGCTCCGTCAGCGCCTCGTCAAATGCAACCGCCGGATCGCAATAGATAACACCCTGCGCCACCGGGAATTCGGGGAAGGGCATTTCGATCAGCATCGAGGCGACCGACTTGTTGGTCTCGTCGTGCACCAGCACATCTGTCAGGTCGCCATCGACCACATCGACAACTTCCAGCCGCAGTGTATCGCGGTTCAGTTTCAGTCCTTTGGCGCCATTGTCGTACAGCATGGGCTGGCCATGCTGCAGCCAGATCTGCGTGGTCGCGGCGGTCTTCTTCGCAGTGAACTGCTCGAACACGGCGTCGTTATAGACAACGCAATTCTGATAGATCTCGACAAAACTCGCGCCCTTGTTGGCGTGTGCCCGCTTCAGCACTTCCGGCAGCTGCTTCTGCGCCGTGTCGATGGTGCGCGCGATGAAGCGCGCGCCGGCGCCCAGCGCAAAGGCACAGGGCTTCAGCGGCCGCTCCAGAGAGCCGCCTGGCGAGGTAGGCGAACGCGTGCCCGTCCGCGACGTCGGCGAATATTGCCCCTTGGTCAGGCCATAGATCTCGTTGTTGAACAGCAGGATCTGGATGTCGATGTTGCGCCTGAGCAGGTGCAGCATATGGTTGCCGCCGATCGACAGCCCATCGCCGTCGCCGGTCACCATCCAGACGTCGAGCTTGGGGTTCGCCAGCTTCAGGCCGGTCGCCACCGCCGGCGCACGGCCGTGGATCGTATGGAAGCCATAGGTTTCCATATAATAGGGGAAACGGCTGGAACAGCCGATGCCGGAAACGAATACGGTATTGTGGGGCTCCACGCCCAGCTCCGGCATGGTGCGCTGCACCGCCTTCAGGATGGCATAGTCGCCGCAACCGGGGCACCAGCGCACTTCCTGGTCGGAAGCCCAGTCATCCGGCTTGGTTGCGGGAACGATTCTCGTGATCTCGTTCATAGAAAAAACCCATCTCTAGAGTCGTTTGAAGAGCCGGCTGGCAGCCTCTCTGTCAAAAAATCTGGAACTGTGATCGACGGGTGCGCCGACACATCGCTTCCAATTCTCTTCAAACGTGGAGGCAAAATTCCAAGTCGGGGCATCGAACGCTGAAAGCCTTTGCTGCAATTCGCCAAAAACCCATGGGGCGCACCGTGTGGATCAAACACAACGCCATTACAGAGCGAGCCCATTGGCTGGCCGTCGCTTAAGCGATAGAGGATATTATCGTTCACGAGAGCAATCTGTTCTCCAGCAGCGTCAAAGAGTGCATCCCCAACGATTGAAGCGACAGGTTGGCCGCGCTGCCCATAAACTATGGCCATCAGCCCAGCATCTCCATGATGGCCGCCTCGATTTCCGCAATGCGGAAGGGCTGGCCCGACACCTTGTTCAGCGGCTTCGCGTCCACCAGGAACTGGTCGCGCAGCAGCGTTTTCAGCTGGCCGGTGTTCATCTCCGGCACCAGCAGCTTGTCATAGCTCTTCAGCAGCGCGCCCAGATTGGCCGGCATCGGCCAGATATGGCGGATGTGCACATGGGCCACGTCGTGGCCCTTTGAGCGCACCAGCTCCACCGCCTGCCGGATCGGCCCATAGGTAGAGCCCCAGCCGACGACAACCAGCGGCCCGCTCGGGTTGCCAACCTCCACGCCCTGCGGCGGGATGGAGCGCGCCACGCCGTCCACCTTCGCCTTGCGGGTGTCGGTCATCTTCTGGTGGTTCTCGGCCGAGTAATCGATGTTGCCGCTGTCGTAGCTCTTCTCGATGCCGCCGATGCGGTGCATCAGGCCCGGCGTCCCCGGCTTCACCCACACGCGCTTCAACGTCTCCGGATCGCGCGCATAGGGGTTCAGCTTGGTGACGCCCTCGTCCAGATCTTCCTTGAACTGTACCGTGAACGGCTCGAAATCGCTGGCCTTGGGCACTTTCCACGGCTCGGCTGCATTGGCGATATAGCCGTCGGTCAGCAGCATCACCGGGGTCATATATTCCACCGCGATGCGGCAGGCCTCGATGGCAACCTCGAAACAGTCGGCAGGGCTGCGCGCAGCAATCACCGGCATCGGCGTGTCGCCGTTGCGGCCATAGACCGCCTGATAGAGGTCGGATTGCTCCGTCTTCGTCGGCAGGCCGGTCGAAGGACCACCCCGCTGCGAGTTCACGATCACCAGCGGCAGCTCGGTCATCACTGCCAGGCCCATCGCTTCGGATTTCAGCGCGATACCCGGCCCGGACGAGGAGGTGACGGCAAGGTTCCCCCCATAGGCAGCACCGATCGCAGCGCAGATCGCCGCAATCTCGTCCTCCGCCTGGAAGGTCGTCACGTCGAACTCGCGCAGGCGGGCAAGACTGTGCAGGATCGCCGACGCCGGCGTGATCGGATAGCCGCCGAAGAACATCGGCAGCCCCGACAGCTTGGCGCCAGCCACCAGCCCCAGCGAAATCGCGTCGGCCCCCGTCACCGTGCGGTACAGTCCCGGTTCCGCATCGGCCGGCTGCAGACGGAACTGGGTGATCGGCCCCGCCAGCTCGGCGGTCTCACCATAGGCATGGCCCGCGTTCAGCGCGGCGATGTTCGCCTCGCGCAGCAGCTCGTTGGAGCCGAACTTGATCTTCAGCCAGTCGATGACGGGTGCCCGCTTGCGGCCGAACATCCACAGCGCCAGCCCCAGCGTCCACATATTCTTGCAGCGCAGCGCGTCCTTGTTGCCAAGGCCGAATTCCTTCACGCTCTCCAGCGTCTGCTTCGAAATGTCGAAGGCGAGCAGCTGCCAGGCATCCAGGCTGCCGTCTTCCAGCGGGCTGGTCTCGTACTTTGCCTTCTGCAGGTTGCGGATGCCGAACTCGCCGGTGTCGGCAATGATCAGCCCGCCCTTGCGCAGCGAGGGGAGGTTGGTTTTCAGCGCCGCCGGGTTCATCGCCACCAGCACATCCGGCTGGTCGCCCGCGGTCTCGATCCGGGTCGAGCCGAAATTGATCTGGAATGCCGAAACCCCGAACAGCGTACCCTGCGGGGCGCGGATTTCAGCAGGGAAATCGGGGAAGGTCGCAAGATCGTTGCCGGCGAGCGCGGTGGAGAGCGTGAACTGCCCGCCCGTCAGCTGCATGCCGTCGCCGGAGTCCCCCGCAAAGCGGACGACTACAGATTCCCGGTTCTCGACATTGGGTTTCTTGCTCGCTCCGTTTTCGGATTTGCCTTCATCAGGCGTGCGAACGGCCGTCGCCATCTTTGTGTCGCTTTCAAGTGTTGTCTTTGCGTGACTAGTAGGACTCCGCAAGCCCGGTTCCAACCCGAATCTGCCATGGCTGGCCTTTGTGACAAGCAAACCCAGCTATTCGGCGGCGACATAGTGTCCTGCAAGCGACAGCAGGCTCGCCGCATGGCGTTCGCCCAGGCGCACCACATCGCGGTCATAGCCGCCGCCAAGCGTCACCGCAAACGGCACGCCCGCCCGCAGGCACGCCTCCCGCACCATCCGGTCGCGCGCCTGCAAACCGGCATCCGTCAGCGCCAGCCGCCCCAGCCGATCGTCGACATGCGGGTCGACCCCGGCCTGCACCAGCACGATCTGCGGTCGAGCCACGTCGAACAATCCCGGCAGCTCGGCTGCCAGCACATCCAGATACTCCGCGTCCGCCATTCCATCCGCAAGTTCCACGTCGCGCCCGGACCGCGCCTTGCGCACCGGAAAATTCCGCTCCGCATGCAGGGAGAAGGTGAACGCCGCCGGCCACCCGGCCAGACAAACCGCTGTTCCGTCCCCCTGATGCACGTCCAGGTCCAGGATCAGCAGCCGCTGCACCAGCCCCTCGGCCAGCAACCCGGCGGCCGTCACGGCAAGATCGTTCAGCACGCAATATCCGGCCCCGCCATCGGGCATCGCATGGTGCGAACCGCCGGCCACATTTGCCGCAAACCCGTCCGCCAGCGCCGCCCGCGCCGCCGCCCATGTGCCGCCAACCGACAACCGCGACCGAAGCGAAACCGCAGGCGTTACCGGAAAACCGATCCGCCGCTCGATTTCCTTCGGCACCCCGGCCGCGATCACCGCATCCGCATAGGCTTCCGCATGCACGCGGATCAGCATCTCGCGTGTCGCAATCGCCGGTTCCTCAAACAGCACGCCCGCCCGCGTCAGGGCCTCCCGCGTCGTTTCATACTTCGACATCGGAAAGCTGTGGCCGTCGGGCAACGGCGCCACATAGGCGGGGTGAAAAAAGAAGCGCATCGCGGCAAAAGCCTCCACACGGCGCTTGCATGTCCGTCAAGCCTGCCTTATGGCGCGCCCCTCGCACGGCTTTTCCTCGGTAGCTCAGTGGTAGAGCATCCGACTGTTAATCGGACGGTCGCAGGTTCGAATCCTGCCCGGGGAGCCAGTGCCTTCCGCAACCATGCGACGTCCGTAGCGGCCAGGCTGACGAAATGATTGCCTGACCCACGACCTGCGCGCGGACAGAAAGCTGCATCCCTTCCAGTCCTTTCGCTGTTGCGGTAACACCGCCGTCAATGCCTGTGTGCAGGATGCGCGGCAGCGGCAAAATCCGCCACAGATGGAAAGGGCTTCCATGGGCTATGTCACCACCAGCGACGGCGTCGACATCTTCTTCAAGGACTGGGGCACCGGCCAGCCGATCGTTTTCCATCACGGCTGGCCGCTTTCGGCCGACGATTGGGACACGCAGATGCTGTTCTTCCTGTCGAAGGGCTATCGTGTGGTCGCCCATGATCGGCGCGGCCATGGCCGCTCCAGCCAGGTCGGTACCGGGCACGACATGGATCATTATGCGGCCGACACCGCCGCTGTCGTCGATCATCTGGGCCTTACCAACGCCGTGCACATCGGCCACTCCACCGGCGGTGGACAGGTCGCGCGCTATGTCGCCCGCCATGGCCAGGGCAAGGTGGCCAAGGCCGTGCTGATCGGCGCCGTGCCGCCGCTGATGCTGAAGACCGCCGCCAATCCCGGCGGCCTTCCGATCGAGGTGTTCGATGGCTTCCGCGCCGCCCTGGCCGCCAACCGCGCACAATTCTATCGCGATGTTCCGACGGGCCCGTTCTACGGCTACAACCGCCCCGGTGCCGAGGCGCAGGAGGGGGTCATCGCCAACTGGTGGCGGCAGGGCATGATCGGCGGCGCCAAGGCCCATTACGACGGCATCAAGGCCTTTTCCGAAACCGATTTCACCGAGGACCTGAAGGCAATCGACGTGCCGACGCTGGTGATGCACGGCGACGACGACCAGATTGTCCCGATCGGCGCCTCCGCGCACGAATCGATCAAGCTGCTGAAACACGGCACGCTGAAGGTCTATCCCGGCCTTCCGCACGGCATGTGCACCACCCACGCCGACATCATCAACGCCGACCTTCTGGCCTTCATCCAGTCTTGACGCGAGCCGGCGGACGGGCTTGGCCAAGGCCATGCCTGTCCGCCACCTCTTCGCCACGCCCTTCTATGAAGCCGATCTCGCCGACGACGCCCTGCTCAACGAACTGGCACACAGCTGCCGGGCGCTTGCCGCAGACGATGCCGCCGGCCGCCGCTGGTGCAAGCAACACCGCTATCCGGGCTATACCAGCTATGCCTCGCTGAACGACCTGCCACTGCGCGACCCGGCCTTTGCCGATCTGGCGCGCAAGCTCGCCCCGCACGTTCGCGCCTTCACCCAGGCGGCGCACATGGATCTCGACCGCAAGCTGAAGCTGGACAGCATCTGGGTGAATATCCTGAAGCCCGGCGGCCATCACAGCGGCCACATCCATCCGCTCTCGCTGGTTTCGGGCACCGTCTACGTCGAAGTGCCCGGCGGCGCTTCCCCGCTGCGCCTCGAAGACCCCCGCCTGCCGCTGTTGATGGCCTCGCCGCCGCGCACCCCGGACGCCCCCGAAGAGGCCCGCGCCCATGTCTATGCGCAGCCAAAGGCCGGCAGCATCTTCCTCTGGGAAAGCTGGCTCCGCCACGAGGTGCCCGCCAGCAATGCCAGGGCGGAGCGGATCAGCATCAGCTTCAACTATCGCTAGGCGCGCTGGCTGACGGTCAGTCCAGACTTTGTTCTTGCACCCAATTCCGCACAAGGGCTTAATCCTGCTATAACAAAGGGGATTCGAAGGAGCATGGTCATGCGTGGCTTTTTGGTGGCGGCGTCGGCCGCAGTTGCTTTCACCGCGCCAGCCCATGCCCAGCGCTTCGACGATACCGTCACCCTCAAGGTAGAGGCCTATTTCGCCGGCGTGGACAGTTTCGTGCGTGTCGGCCTGCCCGAACGCCCTGGCACCGGGATCGACATGGAGGATGTGCTCGGTCTTGACGACAGCGCCACCCTCCCTGCCGTCCAGATCGGCTGGCGCGCGAATGACGACTGGGTCTTCAACGCCGAATATTATCGCCTGGGCCGCCGTTCCCAAAAGACGCTGGATCGCGAAATAGTCGTTGGGGATACAACCTATCCGGTCAGCGCGACCGTCGGCGCCGGCTTCGATTCCGACATCTACCGTTTCACCGCAGGCGCGCTGCTGTTCCAGCGGGAGCGGCTGGAATTGGGCATCGCCGCCGGTTTCCACGGCACGAACTTCAAGCTGTTCGTGGAAGGGCAGGGCAGTGTCGGCGAACAGCAGAGCCAGGTTCGCCGCGAAGGTCGCTCCATCTTCGCGCCGCTCCCCACCGTCGGCGCCTTCGGCCAGTGGGAGCCAGCCAATCGTCTCACCATCAGTGGCCGCATCGATTGGCTTTCCCTCGGAATTGACGACTATTCCGGCCGCCTCATCAACACCGAGGCCGCAGCCTCTTACCGCATCCAGAAACACATCGATGTCGGCCTTCTGTATCGCTACGTCGATTACAAGCTGAAGATCGACAAGGACAACTGGAACGGCCGCGTCGCCTACAAGTTCAGCGGCCCGGCAGTCTTCGCCCGCGTCGGCTTCTAGAGCTGCCACTCCAGGTCATTGTTTTTCTGCATGGGTTTCCGATTCAGGTGGGCCCACCTGATCGGAACATGCTCCAGTCACTCCACCACTTCTGCCAGACTTGCGGAGTGCAACTCCGCATGTCACCTTGGCTGGCAAAGGGAACTGCCCTGCAACGACGGGGAAGCGGGAGTGAGAGATATGGAGAGCTTCGACGTCCTGATCGTCGGCGCGGGCCTCAGTGGCATCGGCGCGGCCTGGCATCTGCAGGACAAGTGCAAAGGCAAGAGCTACGCCATTCTGGAGGCCCGCGACGCCATCGGCGGCACCTGGGACCTGTTCCGTTATCCGGGCATCCGCTCCGATTCCGACATGTTCACGCTGGGCTATAACTTCCGCCCCTGGACGGAAAGCAAGGCCATTGCCGACGGCCCCGACATCCGCCGCTATGTGAATGAAACCGCGCGCGAAGCCGGCATCGACAAGAAAATCCGGTTTGGCCACAAGGTCAGCCACGCCAGCTTCGACAGCCATACAGGCCGCTGGACGATCACCGCCAGGACCGCAGATGGCGAACGCACGTTCAGCTGCGGCATGCTGCTGATGGCCGCCGGCTATTACAGCTACGACAATCCCTACAATCCGCATTTCGAGGGCGAGGACAGTTTCAAGGGCACCATCTTCCACGCCCAGCACTGGCCCGAGCAGCTGGACTATAGCGGCAAGCGGATGGTCGTGATCGGCTCTGGCGCCACGGCGGTCACCATCGTCCCCGTCGTCGCGCAAAAGACCGCACACGTCACCATGCTGCAGCGCTCGCCCACCTGGATGGTGTCGCGCCCGGCTACCGACAAGGTCGCCAACTTCTTCCGCAGCGTCCTGCCCGACATGTGGGCCTATAATCTGATCCGCTTCCGCAACGTCGTGATGCAGAATTTCGTCTTCAAGCAGGCGCGCACCAACCCGGCCAAGGTGAATGCGCGGATGACGGAAATGCTGCTGAAGGAAATGCCGGCGGAAACCGTGAACGCCCATTTCCAGCCCAGCTACAATGTCTGGGACCAGCGGCTGTGCCTCGTCCCCGACAGCGATTTCTTCAAGGCGGTGAACGCCGGCAAGGCCGACGTCGTCACCGACCATGTCGACCATTTCGACGAAAAGGGCATCGCCCTGAAATCAGGCAAACGCCTCGACGCCGACATCATCGTCAAGGCAACGGGCCTGCGCCTGCAGGTGCTGGGCGGCGCCACGGTCGACGTCGACGGCCAGGCGGCAACGCCCAACAGCCGCTACGTCTATCGCGGTATGATGCTGGAGGGGATCCCCAACCTCGTCTACGTCTTTGGCTACTTCAATGCCTCGTGGACGCTGCGGGCCGATCTTACCTGCGAATTTGCCTGCCGGCTCATCAACGAAATGGACAAGCGCAAGACGCCCATCGCCATTCCGGTCCGCAACATCGACGTTCAGGACGAGGAGCTGCTCCTCAACTCCGGCTATGTGCAGCGTGCGCTCGATACCCTGCCGCGCCAGTCCAGCACCGATCCCTGGCGCGATACACAGGATTATCTGCGCGACCGCAAGTCGATCCGCAACGACAGCCTTGACGACGGAACGCTCCAGTTCCGACCGCTGGCCACGGCCTCCAGCCCCGTTCTGGCCGAAGCCGCCGAATAGCAAGCGGACGCCGGGGGGCACGCCCCGGCGTCGGCATTTGCCTCAGGCTGCTGCCCGGACCGCGCCCATCTCGGGCATATTGGCGGGCAGCGGGTGCAGCACCGGCGGCGTGCTGTTGCGATAGAGGCTGAACAGCCGCTCGAAATGCTGCGCCGGCGTCGTGATGTGCGTGCGGCGGGCGCCGATGGCAGCAACGCGCAACTGATCCGGATTGCGATTGAGCAGGCGCTGGATTGCATCGGTCGCAGCAGCCGAATTGCCGGGCTCGTACAGTTCCGACCAGGCCGGGTTCGCCGCATCCGTGCAGCCGCCTTCCGAAGGCAGGATCAGCGGAATGCCCGAAGCCAGCCCTTCGCTCGCCACAAGGCCAAAAGTCTCGGCACGACTGCCGTGGATCATCGCATCCGAAGAAGCGAGGATACGCGCCAGCTGTTGCCGGTCGCCGATCTGGCCCAGCAGTTTCACATTGCCGGCAGCGGCGGCCGAACGGTGCACCTTCTCATTGGCAAAGCCGTTGCCGATCTGGATCATGGCGACGCCTTCGTCGCGCAGCGCACCAACGGCATCGAACACCACCGGCCACTGCTTTTCATGGTGGTGGCGGCCAACGCCAACCAGCAGACGGGCCGAAGGCGGCAGGCCGAACTCGGCCAGCATCTGCCGACGCAGCTCGCCATCGCGCTTGGTCGGGTGGAACAGGTCGATATCGACGCCCAGCGGGATCAGGTCAGAGGCGATGTTGCCGTGGCGCTGGATGCGGTTGCCGAACCAGCGCGACCCCACGATCACGCTGCCGAACCGATCAGCCGTCCGCGACAGATAGCGCCAGTACCAGAAGCTCGCCTTGTCCACCGTGTCGGCATGCAGCCAGTCCTGCGTCCACACCTGGAAGTGCGCCGCGATCGGATCGGCGTGCATGAACAGCGCCTTGTGCGCCAGCTTCGCCGCCCGACTTTCCCAGTTGGCAACGATCCAGGCGCCACGGAATGGCGAGGAAGCCTCGACCACATCGGGCTTCAGCTCGTCCAGCAGCTTGTGGACGGGTGCCGCCTTCCAGAAGACGTGATAGCGGGTATCCACCGGAATGGCGGGCGCCTTCACATAGATCACCTGGCCGCCTTCGCGCGCTTCCACCCGGTCTTCCGGTCCGGGGGCGATCACCGTCACCCTGGCACCATTCTGGTGCGCGAACGCCAGCTTGGCGTCGATGTAGGTCTTCACCCCGCCGCCCAGCGGCGCATAGAATTCGGCAACGTCAACGATATGCATGTCTGCCCCTACCGCTTGTCGGTCGTTTGCAGCTCAGCCGCCGGAATCGGCCGGAAACCCAGCCCTCTCAGGTAGTTGAGCGTTACATGAGATTCACTCACCCCGGTCCCGAAGCGCATGGCGACTTCGCTGGCCTTTGGCTTGGAAAGCCCCATCTTCGGGTTGCGGGTGAAGGTTGCGCCATCCTGGCGGAAGTTGAATTTCCGCACGCCTTCCGGCGAGTGGAAGGCGCCCACAGCATAGGTGCCGGCGCCGGGCAGCGGCACGCACACGCGCGCAGCACCGGCGGCGGGCACCGCCACGGTAGCCCGGTAATAGGGCTTCCCCTCGGCCACCAGCTCATGGTGGTTGCGCATGAAATCACCGTCGGTGCCCGGCCACATTTCCACGCGGACGGTGCCTTGGCGGTTCTTGAAGCCATCGATGGTGAGCAGCACCGCGTCCTTGCCCGATCCGGGCGCGCAGGCAGCTGCATCCGGCCCCAGAATCTCGGATCCGGCCACAGCCGGGCCAGCCAGCGCGGCCAGCGCCAGAAGGGAAGCGGAAAGAACGGCTAAACGCGACATGTCAGGCACTCCTCGCAGCAGCGCCGTCGATCGGCATCTGGTGCGATTTCACCGCGTCTCCGCGGCTTTCGATGAAAGAAGCCCCCGCATAGGAAATCACATGGCTTACCAGGTGCAGCGCACCGGCGGCCGCCATCAGCGCTGCCACCTGCGGCGCAGCCCCGCCCGTCAGGCTGACACCGATGGCCGCAAACAGCAGTTCCTTGTTCGGCACGAAGGGCAGGCGGGTCACCACCATGCGCAGCGCGCCCAGCACGATCCAGGTGCCGACATCGACCTCCGGCAGCGCCAGGATCCAGGCCAGCAGCAGCAGCGCCGAACCGGTGATCAGGCGCACACAGTGCAGCAGGAAGATCAGCGTGTTCTCGCGCGCCGACAGGCTCATCACCTTGCGACTGAACAGCAGGATGCCCAGGCTAACGGAAATGACGAAGGCAAAGCCAAAGCCCACCGAGCGCATCGCGCCACCGGTAAAGGCCTGCTCCACGGCCGGGCCACCGCCCAGCGACAGCGCCAGCGCCAGCATCAAGAGCGTCGCCACATTGCCGGCCAGCGCCGACGTGATGGCAACATCCTTCACCGCGGCCAGCGGGCCGGCGCCCACTTCCCGCGCGCCCAGTGCCTTCTTCGCCCACATGAACAGATAGGCGTCGCCGGAATAGCCGAAGATCGCCTCGTTCAGCACGCGCTTCTTGGAAAACACTGCCAGCGCCCGCGGCGTCAGCGGCCACCAGCGACGGAAGATGATGTACTCGGTAACCGGCGTCGCCATGTACGACATCGCCACCAGAACATAGAAGATCGGATTGGACGGCAGCACCGCCGCCACTTCGCGCCAGCCGATGTCGGAAACGGCATGCACCAGATAGAGGAGGATCGCAGCCGACAGGCCAAGCGACAGGATCCGCTTGGTTGTAGCCGAAGGCGCAAGGTTCGCGGAAACCGCCTCCCAGCGCGCCTTCACCTCGGAAAAGAGAGATTCGTTCGTCATCCTGCACTGCGAGCTAAGGGTTGATTGCGACCGGAAAGGGGCAGCAAGGTGCCCGAAACCGGCCACAGTTCGCGGATGCAGCAGAAAATCGCCGGCAATATGGTTAACCCGAGCGCGACAGGCTATGCTGTTCCACCAGCTTGGGAGGGTGAAGATGGGGCCGATCCGCATGGTGGTGCCACAGGCGAAGGCAACCGGCGCCGAGGCTGCCTCGGGGCCTTCCGAAGCGCGCGTGCGCTTCCTCGACGCTTCCGGCAAGCCGGTCGGACGCCCGCGCAAGGTGCCGGTGCCGGCTGCCCAGATGATGGAAGCACCCGCCTCGAACGGCGCCATCCTGCGTGCAGAGGCCGAACCGCAGATCGCCTTCATGACGCGCCTGCCCACAGGTGCCAGCCAGTTTCAGGTCGAACAGCATGGCCGCTCGACCATCCGCGCCGGAATCCGCGAAACCGCCAGCCCGCACCCGAAAAAGCCCGACAGCCGCAAGCGCCTCGGCGGCGCCGATCCCCGCTTCGTGCTCGCCGTGCTCGCCGAACGCTACGACAACGAGGCGGCCTTTCACGCCGATTGCAATCGGATCCTCGCCGCCATCGGCGCCATGCCGCCGTTCACCGAATTCCCCGGCCGCATCGCCATCGAGGCCCTGTTCTGGAAGACCAGCCCTTCGCAGGGCCAGCTCGGCCCGTTGCAGTTCGGGCAGGGCACCGATCTCATCTTCGGCGATCGCCCGCTCGCCGCCGCCTTCCTGAAAAAGGCGGGCATCCATTCCGATCGCTCCATCGTGCTGGTAAACCTGCGCAAGCGCGGCGGCGCCGGCGGCACCGCCGATTTCCCGGCCTGGGTAACCAACGAACCTTCCGCCACCGACCAGTGGGAATCGGTCGCCATCCACGAACTGGGCCACGCCTTCGGCTTGGGAGACGAGTACGACAGCGCCAACCCGCAGGCGCCGCCCGGGATCGAGCCCAACATCAGCGCCAACCCCTCACCAGACGCCGCCCCGTGGAAGCACCTCTGCACAAGCCATGGCCCCGGCCCGACGGCCCACTTCAACAGCGGCGCGCAGCTTCCGGCCAACACCGTCGGCACCTTTCAGGGGGCGCGCTACGAAACGCAGAAATTCTATCGCGCCCAGTTCAGCTGCATGATGCGCTCCACCGCGACACCCTTCTTCTGCGTCCGCTGCCAGGAACTGATCCGCGCCCGACTTGCCTGATCGATCGGCCTGACCAACTGGCCCGAACCAACCACGCACCAGCCCCGACCATTGCGTCCAGCTGAACCAGCTACCTTACAGCGGAATATTGTCGTGCTTCTTCCACGGGTTGCTCAGCTGCTTCGTCCGCAGCTTGCGCAGCCCCACGGCGATGCGCTTGCGGGTGGAGGTCGGCATGATCACTTCGTCGATAAAGCCCATGCTCGCCGCGACGAACGGGTTGGCAAAGCGGGCTTCATATTCCTTCGTCCGCTCGGCGATCTTCTCCGGATCACCGATATCCTTGCGGAAGATGATCTCCACTGCGCCCTTCGCCCCCATCACCGCGATTTCGGCGGTCGGCCAGGCATAGTTCAGGTCGCCGCGCAGATGCTTCGATGCCATCACGTCATAGGCGCCACCATAGGCCTTTCGCGTGATGACGGTGATCTTCGGCACGGTCGCCTCGGCATAGGCGAACAGCAGCTTGGCGCCATGCTTGATGATGCCGTTATGCTCCTGCGCCGTGCCCGGCAGGAAGCCCGGCACGTCCACAAAGGTCAGGATCGGGATCGAAAAGGCATCACAGAAGCGCACAAAACGCGCCGCCTTCTTCGACGAGGCAATATCCAGCACACCCGCCAGCACCATCGGCTGGTTCGCGACGATACCCACCGTATGCCCCTCGATGCGAGCAAAGCCGACGATGATGTTCGCCGCATGCGTCGGCTGCACTTCGAAAAAGTCGCCGTCGTCGACCACCTTCCGGATCAGCTCGTGCATGTCGTAAGGCTTGTTGGCACTCGGCGGCACCAGCGTATCCAGAGACGGAATCAGCCGGTCATAGGGGTCGTCGCTCTCCCGGTGCGGGGCGCCGGCGCGATTGTTCAGCGGCAGAAAGTCGAAGAAATCCCGCGTCCGCAGCAGCGCATCGACATCGTCTTCCATGGCGAGGTCGGAAACGCCGGACTTGGTGGAGTGGGTGATCGCCCCGCCAAGCTCTTCCTGCGTCACGATCTCGTTCGTCACGGTCTTCACGACATCCGGCCCGGTCACGAACATGTAGGAGGAATCCTTCACCATGAAGATGAAGTCCGTCATCGCCGGCGAATAGACCGCGCCACCCGCGCACGGACCCATGATCAGCGAAATCTGCGGCACCACACCAGAGGCCAGAACGTTGCGCTGGAACACCTCGGCATAGCCCGCAAGGCTGGCGACGCCCTCCTGAATCCGCGCCCCGCCTGAGTCGTTCAGCCCGATCACAGGCGCGCCGACCTTCATCGCCATGTCCATGATCTTGCAGATCTTCTGCGCATGTCTTTCCGAGAGCGATCCGCCGAACACCGTAAAATCCTGGCTGAACACAAACACCAGCCGGCCGTTGATCGTGCCAGACCCGGTCACCACGCCATCGCCGGGGATCTTCTGCGCCTGCATCCCGAACTCGACGCAGTTATGCTCGACATACATGTCCAGCTCTTCGAACGAGCCTTCGTCCAGCAGGATGTCCAGCCGCTCCCGCGCCGTCAGCCGGCCCTTGGCGTGCTGCGCCTGGATGCGGGCCTCGCCGCCACCCAGCCGCGCTGCCTCGCGCCGCAGTTCAAGCTCTTCGATCACCTTCAGCATCGGCAAATCCCCATATCTTTCGCAACTGCGGTAGGGACAATTCGCCCTCCTGTCACCGCAACTTTAGGGGGTTTTCCCCCTCAACCGTGCTAGCTTTTCGCGCTTGCGCCTGAGGAAATCGCCAAACCAACCCGCCATCGGGCGAAGCCGCCGATGCTCAGCCGGAAACCTCGCCCGCAAGCGCCAGAAAGCGCGCCGCCGCCCGAAACTGCGCTTCGCGTGCCGAGCGGCTGGCGCTCGCCTCGGCGTCGTCGCCCCACTTTTCCGCCTGCCAATGCTCATCCAGCATGGACGCTGCCCAGGCCGCATCCACGTCCGCGGCGCCTTCGGCCAAAGCCAGCGGAATCACCGCCGACCCGGAAATGGAAACCAGCGGTGACATCGCCGCAAGCGGGAAGGGCGCCAGCGCTGCAAACGCCGCCTCGATCCGCTCCAGAACGGCGGCCGGCTGGTTTACCGGAACGATCCCGGCCGTCACCGCAAAGCCGATATCGAAGCGCTGCTCCGCCCAGCGCAGCAGGGGATCCCACGCCTCCGCCTGTCGCGTCACCAGCGGCGTCGGATGCTCTGCCCGATAGCAAAGCAGGTCGCTTGCCGCATAGCGGGCAAGATCGGCGGCAAAGGCGTCCGGCTCCTCCGCGACGATATCCAGCGCGGCATTCGCAAGCCCCGTCAGCGCCATTTCGCCGGGACGGATTTCCGCGCCCACCTCGCGCCATTCCGCCGCCACGGCCGCCGCAAGCGCGGCCGTCGGCAGCAGCAGCACCCGCTTACCCGGAGTCCTCAGCGCCCGGCCATCCAGCAGCACGGCATGTCCGCCCGCCTGCGCTTCAACCGTCGCCTCCTTCCAGAAGCGCTTCACTTGTCCCCCCGCTTCAGCAGCCGTTGCGGCAGGAACAGCGTGATCCCCGCGCCGGCCGCCATCAGCGCCAGCCCGCCCACCATGCGCAGCATGTCACCGGCGGATTTTCCCGCCACCCACATGCCCAGCAGCACGATCAGGATCCCCGCCAGCCGCACCAGCGTCATCTGCCACAGCCGGACCTCGGCCGGATCGCGCTCAGCCATCGTCGTCAGGCTCCCACCTCAGGATCGCCCGCATCCGCCAGGCGCCCGCCAGGAACAGCAGCCCCGCCAGCAGGCTCGGCAGCTCGTACAGCATCTTCGCCAGCTCGGGCGCGGTGCGGATCAGCCCCCACAGCCCGGCGCCGCCGAACCACATGCCCACCATCAGCAATCCGCGCGCCAGCCAGACGTCCAGCGCCGAAGGCGCCTCGCGCTGCGGCTTCTCTTCCTCAAACATGCATCAGCCGTTTCAGGTCGGCGGCATCGACAGCCACCCCGACGGCGCCCGCTTCCTCCAGCTCATGCCGGTCGTGATAGCCCCAGTCGACACCAATCGCCTTCACGCCGGCCGCAACGCCCATGCCGATATCGAAAACGGTATCGCCGATGATGCAGGCCGCGTCCGCCTGCACCCCGGCTTCGGCCAGGCAGGCGAGCAGCATCGAGGGATTGGGCTTCGATGGATGCCGGTCAGCCGTCTGCAGGCTGATGAACCGGTCGAAGATGCCATGATGCTCCAGGCACAGCTTCAACCCGCGGTCGCTCTTTCCGGTAGCCACCGCCAGCAGCCAGCCTTCGCCGGTAAGGTCGTCCAGCAACTCCCGCACGCCTTCGAACATCGGCTCGGCATCCAGCTTGCTGTCCGCCCTGAGCCGCTGGAAAGCCAGCTTGTAGTCGTCGGCCAGCCGGGTGTGCAGGTCGGAATCCGCCTCCGGCAGCAGCGCCTGCATCGCTTCCACCAGACTGAGGCCCACGACCCGCCGCACCGAATGCGGATCGGGCGCATCCAGCCCCAGCCAGCCGAAACTGTCATCCATTGCGCGCAGAATATTGGCCTGGCTGTCCACCAGCGTTCCGTCGCAATCGAAAACGGCAAGCTTCAAGGGATTCACGAACCAGCGAACTAGGTTCGGGTCAGCGCATCAATTGCCGGTCGAAGGTCGTTGTTGTCCTCGATACGAAGCATACGAACGTCGCGCACGGCGGGAGAAAAACAATCGTAAGTCTTTGTTAGCTCCTGTACCGCAATGACGCAACGAACCGCGTCCACCGTTTCATTGCCAAAATATGTGCTACCTTGCTGCCGTTCAAAGCCGTGCTTCGCAAGGCAATTTCCAATATCGACATAAGCGTTTCGCCATGATGGATTTCGATAAATGGCCTCGAGGGTATTTGTATCGAGATCAAACACGATGGCGTACATTGAACGCTTTCTTGGTTGGTTATGCCCTATTCCCACCATGCGGGAATAAGGCTGAACGGTTTGCGTAACGGGGAGCATTACCGGAGCATAGTCTCAAGGGCCTGTCTGCACCAGTGACAGCATGCTGCCATTTGAATCAGCTGATTATCGCCATCTCATAGAGAAAGTCGACGAAGCCCATGGTCGCACCGGTCAGGCCCTGAACCCTGGGGTTCGTGCTGTCGATGACGAAATATTCGTTCGGGGCATGTGCGCCGCCGCCATGGCCCAGCCCGAACTGCCCCGCCGGGATTGACAGCGGCGGCTGCGTGAAGACGCTTCCCGGCCAGCTCCCCGCCAGCCTCGGCACCAGCGTCGCCTTCGCCCCATATTTCGCATAGACAGCCTGCTGCGCCCGGATGATGCGCGCATCCTCGGCCGTCTCGGTGGGATCATAGCCGCCCGAAACAATCACCTCGATATCGCCAAAGCCGCGCTTCTGCAGATGCGCGCGCAGCTTCGCCTCGGCCTCCTTCGCCGTCTGGTTCGGCACCAGCCGCGCTTCCAGCTTCGCTTCGGCCTTGCCCGGCAGGATGGTCTTGCCGCCGGGCCCGGTATAGCCGGCCACCAGCCCCTGGATGTTCACGGTCGGCTGGCTCGCAAGCCGTTCCAGCGCCTTTTCCCATGGCTCGTTGTCGATCCACATCTTCACGCCATAGGCCGCCTTCGCGTCGGCCTCGCTGCTGGCGGCGGCGTTGATGGCGATCAGCTCCTTCTCGCGCGCCGTCAGCGGCCGCACATTCTCGAACCAGCCGTCGATCGCCGGCGTGTGGCCGTCGGCCTCCACCAGCGTGTTCAGCGCCTGCACCAGATGCCACACAGGGCTGTCCACCATCGCATGGTTGGAGCTGTGGATGTCGCCTGCCGGCCCCTTGCCCCAGCGCGCGCCGCTTGAAATCAGCTGGAACTCCAGCGGCCCCTTCGCCCCCAGATTGATCGCGACATTGCCGTTCGCGCCCTGCCAGGCAGAGGGGATGAATATGCCTTCCGCCTTCTTCAGCGCCTTGAGCACTTCCGGCACCGCAATCACCTCGTGGAAATTCGGAGAGGCAATTTCCTCCTCGCCCTCGGCCACCAGCACCAGGTTCACCGGCAGCTTCTTGCCCGCCTTCCGAAAGGCATGCAGCGCCCCCAGAAAGGCCATCTCCGGCCCCTTCTGGTTCACGGCGCCACGCCCCTGGATGGCGCGCCCCCAGCTCGCCTTGTCGACGATCGCCGCTTCAAACGGAGGCGTCGACCATTCCGACGGGTTCACCTGCTTCACGTCATACATGAAATAGACGCCCAGCGTCCGCTTGGCGCCCGCATCCAGCGTTGCGAAAATGCCCGGCTCGCCGCTGGTCGGGATCTTCTTCACCGTCTGGAAACCGGCGTCCTTCAGGATGCCCATCGTATAGTCGGCAGCTTCCTGCATCTGCCACTTCTCTGCGGCGATCCCCGGATGCCGGATCCAGTCCTGGATGCGCTTCACGCTGGCATCCTTGTCGGCCTCCACGGCCGACAGCAATGCAGAACGGTCCGCCTCCACAGCCGCCTTCACCGCATCGCGCTCGCTTTGCGCAAAGGCTGCCCCCGGCACCACGGCCGCAGCGCCAGCCAGCGCCGTCATCCCCACAAACGCCCTGCGATCCGTTTCCATGCCCATCCCTTTGTTGCTGATTATTTTCCGCGGCTTCTGCGTTCCCCGCGCCGGTTACCGCTGGTCGCACTGCTCATCCGCCGCCGCTTCGGCTTCGGCCCTTCGGGCTTGTCCGGCGCGATCGGCAGGTCGGCATCCTCCGGCGAAAAGCCCAGCATCTTCAGCGTGTCGGCAAAGTGGGCGGGCAGATCCGCCTTTACATCCAGCGTCCCGCCATCCGGCAGCCCCAGCACCAGCCGCCGCGCATGCAGGTGCATCTTGCGCGAAACGCCGCCCGTCAGGAAGGCTTCCGTCCCGCCATATTTGCCGTCGCCCACAATCGGCGTGCCGGTCGCCGCTGCATGCACGCGCAACTGGTGCGTCCGCCCGGTCATCGGCTGCATTTCCACGAACGCCGCCTTGTCGGATGCGCGGTCGATCACGCGAAAACGCGATTTGGCGACCAGCCCGGCTTCCTCGTCGACATGCATTTTCTCGCCGCCGGTGCCCGGCTGCTTGCCGATGGGCAGGTCGATCAGCGCATCGTCCAGCTTCGGATGCCCGGCCACCACCGCCCAATACAGCTTCTTGGTGTCCCGCGTCGCAAAGCTCTTCCCGAAATAGGCAGCTGCCCGCGCCGAGCGCGCCAGCAGCAGAACGCCGGAGGTATCCTTGTCCAGCCGGTGCACCAGCTTGGGCCGGCTCTCCGCCTCGAACTGCAAGGCATCCAGCAGACCGTCGACATGCTCGGTGGTCTTGGTGCCGCCCTGCGTCGCCAGCCCCGGCGGCTTGTTGATCACCAGCGCATGCTTGGATTTATGGATCACCAGCCCTTGCGCAAACTCGATCTCCTCCGGGCTCAGCTCGCGCCGCGGCTTAACCGGCCTGGCCGCCAGCTTTGCGCCATCCACCGGCACTGTCTCCGCCGGCGGCACCCGCAGCACCTGCCCCTCGGCCAGCCGGTCGCCCGGCCCGACCCGCGCGCCATCCACACGCAGCTGCCCGGTACGCGCCCAGCGGCTGACCAGGTTGAAGCTCACATCCGCCATGTGCCGCTTGAACCAGCGGTCGACGCGGATGCCGTCGTCGTCGGCAGCGATGGTGAATTCACGACTCATGCAAAAGCCCGTCCAATCTGAAGCCCGGCATACAGCGCGGCCATGCTCACCACCACCGACCCAAGCACATAGGCGGCAACATTGCCCCAGGCGCCCCGTTCCAACATCTGCACCGCGTCGAGGGAAAAGGCGGAAAAGGTCGTGAAGCCGCCAAGCACGCCAGCCGCCAGGAACAGCCGGCTGGTTTCGGTATAGGTGCCGCGCGCGGTCAGCCAGCCCACCAGCAGCCCCATCAGCAGGCCGCCGATGATGTTCACGCCCATCGTGCCAAGCGGCGCGGGCAGCAGCCGATAAAAGCCATAGCGCGCCATCGAGCCAAGCGCCCCGCCCAATCCGACAAGAAGAAGATTCATCACCAGCGAACGCATAGCTCGCGCGCCCGCCGTTGCCAAACACCACTCCGCCGGAAGCCACAGCGGCTGTGCGCCAACCTACCCCCGGCCGGACACTCCGAAGGTCCAGCCCTCCGTTCGCGCAATCGCGTCCATCATCCCCACCGGGCGCCACCATTTCGGCTCGCCCGCCATCCGCCGCAGCGCCGCCGCCGACAGCAGCGCATCGGTCTGGTGGTCATTCAGCCCCTCATCGCACACGCCCTTGCTCCCGAATGCCGCCAGCGCCACATTCAGCCCCGCCGCATCGCGCAGCTTCAACCCGCGCCCACCGGCATGGCGCAGCATCGCCCGGGTATAGATTTCCACCACCGTCCGCTCGCCCGGCGGATCGAACGGCCACACCGCAAAGCTCCCCCGCAACCGATGCAGCAACCGCATCCCGGCAAAGCTCGCCTTGGCAACCTGCGCCGCCCCAACGCAATCGAACAGGGTAGAGGCCTTGCCGCCGCCCCCCGCATTGAAGACGCCCTCGCAAACCCGGAAATGCAGGAAATCCGCTTTCGCCCCGTCCGCCGCCCCCATCCAGAAATGCGCGCGGCCGGCGCCCGCCATGAAATCCCCGGCGCCAAGATCTGCGTCCGCGCACTGCACATCCAGCCAGGCCCAGAATTCAGGCCCGCTCTCGGGTGTCTCCATCCCCGGCAGATAGGCGCCACGGTCCAGAAAAGGCGGCGCAAAGGAAAAGTCGAATCCGGCCAATACCGTGCCCGGCAACGCCTCCAGCCAATCCGCAATCTCTGCCCGCGCCCAGCCGGCGGGGGAGGGCGGCGGCACCAGCCGGGGCGCGTCCACGCCCCGGCCGGCAACCGCCATGGCTATCCCCCGATGCCGGGCACCCTTCGCGCCCGACCAGTCGATCGCGACGAAATGCTCGAACTCAGGCAGTCGCACGCGATCGACGGCGGGCCATGCAGCCCACCAACCCGAAGCCGGCAATCAGCATCGCCCAGCTCTTCGGCTCCGGCACCACGCCGAACATCAGCCGCGTATCGGCGCTGAAATCCGGGTTCGCCAGCACGTCGAACTTCAGGTTCCACCCCAGCGCATCGAACGCCGCCAGATCCAGCGAATTGACCCGGCCCATCTCGCCCCGGCGGGAAGTCGGGTCCATCATCCCCAAGCCCTCCTTCCAGTGCGAGGCCTGCTGCCCGTCGCCCCAGTTCACGCCGGTCGAAAAGGCGCCACCCAACAACGCCGTTGCCCCGCCGTCGATCGAGAAGAAGGGAGCGCCGCCCATCGACCAGTCCAGCCCCAGTTCGCTATAGCGGAACAGATCCATTCCGTGCCCGATCCAGTCATAGTTCCAGTTATAGCCATAGGAAGGCGCAAAGGCGTCGTAATAGTCGACACCTGAAGTAAAGCCCATGATGTGGCCGAGTTCGTGGAAGGCGGTGAAGGTGAAATCATAGAAACCGCCCGAAATGCCGTCTGTCGGATCGAAATCGAAATTCAGATCGGAATTGAAATTGATCGAGCCGTCCTTTAAGCCGTCGACATAGACCAGCCCCAGCGCCTTCCCCTGCGCCCAGGTCACGCCATAGCGCTGGTTGTTCCAGCTGCCATCGTTATCCCAGATGCGCGAGAACGGATCTGCCCCGGTCTGGTTGACGGCATCGGTATAGCCCGGCTTCCACATGCCGATGGAGCCGCCGCTGGCATCCGGCAGATGCGCGATGGCGGTTGCATCCAGCGCCGAGTTCCCGACGGCGCCCATCGCGCCGACGATCACGCCCACATTGTCGACATGGTAGTAATTGCTGGTGCCGCCGATCGGCCCGTTCACGCCCTGCCCGTAAAAGCTCACGTCGATGCGCAGCGTGGTGTCGGTCGTCACCAACGATTCCCAGAAGTCCGCGGCCTTTCGAAAACTGTTGTAGGCGGCAGTATCGCCGGCCAGCCCGCCCTGGTCCAACAGGTCGATCTTCAGCGCCGAAGCAGGCGCGGAAATCGCCGAAACCAACAGCGCGGCAGCAAGTGCAATTCGCATAAACAAGACCCCCATAGATTCCGCCGAACCCCTTCGGCGTTGCCGGATGCTTCGCGCATGCAGCACACAAGTCAATATCCATCCGCCATCCGGGAACATCGGCCGCGCCCATCCGTTGGCAGCCAGGGGCCGCACGTAGCGACGAGCGCTAAGGCAAACGTGCGGCTTCTCCCTTCAGCCAGGCTTTCGGCGCCCTCCGTTCCCATGCCTCCCGCAACAGCGCAGCTTGCCTTCAACGTGATCTAGGACGTGAACTCCTAAACTGGAGGCGTTTTGATGGCCCGGAGAGGCAAAATCGGCGTTGGCGCCGGCCGAAGGCGGGGCTTTGCCCCCCGGCGAGGCCGGTGACGGCGTTGATTTTGCCTCTCCGGGCCACCGAAGGCGTGGTTTACAGCCCCGATCCAGCGCTCGCTGCGCTTGCCAGCTACCATAAGGTAGCCGGACTGCGCTTGCTCACTCGTCTCGGGGCTGTAAACCACGTCAAAATGCCTCCAGTTTAGGAGTTCACGTCCTAGCCGCGCTCCCGGCGAAGACTCTCCCAAAAGGCGAGCCTTTCGCCGATGCGCTTTTCCATCCCCCGTTCGGTCGGCCGATACAGTTCCTGCCGGCCCATCCCCTCGGGCCAATAGTTGTCGCCGGAAAATCCATGCTCGCTGTCATGGTCATAGGCATAGCCCTTGCCATGCCCCAGCTCCTTCATCAGCCGGGTAGGGGCGTTCACGATATTCCTGGGCGGCGGCAGGCTGCCGCTCTCCCGCGCCAGCTTCCACGCCCCCTTCTGCGCCACATAGGCGGCGTTCGATTTCGGCGCCGTTGCCAGATACAGGCAGGCCTGCGCAATCGCCAGCTCGCCCTCCGGGCTGCCCAGGAAATCATAGCTCTCCTTCGCCGCCAGCGTCACCACCAGCGCGTTGGAATCCGCAAGGCCCACATCCTCAGAGGCAAAGCGCACCAGCCGCCGCAGCACGTAAAGCGGCTGCTCACCAGCCACCAGCATCCGCGCCAACCAATAGAGCGCTGCATCCGGGTCCGACCCGCGCAACGACTTATGCAGCGCAGAAATCAGATCGTAATGCCCGTCCCGATCCTTGTCATACACCGGCACCCGCCGCTGCAGCACGGCCGCCATCGCCACCCGGTCCAGCGGCTCCGGTACGTCCAACGAAAGCAAAGTCTCCGCCTGCCCCAGCAGGAAACGCCCATCGCCGTCCGCCCCCGCCAGCAAAGCCCCGCGCGCGTCCGCCGTCAGCGGCAATTCCCGCCCCTCGCCGGCCTCCGCCCGCACCAGCAGCGCGTCCAGCGCCGCCTCGTCCAGCCGATTCAGCACCAGAACCTGCGCCCGCGAAAGAATGGCGGCGTTCAGCTCGAAACTGGGATTTTCGGTCGTCGCGCCCACCAGCGTGATCGTCCCATCCTCTATCGGCCCCAGGAACCCATCCTGCTGGCTGCGATTGAAGCGATGGATTTCATCCACGAACAGCAAGGTCCGCGTCCCCGCCACCCGCGCCGCGGCAAAGATCGCCTTCAGGTCGGCAGTCGACGTCATCACCGCCGAAACGCCGACGAACCGGTATCCGGTGGCCTCCGCCAGCAGCCGCGCAATGGTCGTCTTGCCAGTCCCCGGCGGGCCCCACAGGATCAGGTTCGGCAGCCTGCCGGCCGCCACCATCCGCGTCAGCGCCCCGTCCGGCCCCAGCAGATGATCCTGCCCCACGACATCGGCCAGCGAACCCGGACGCAACCGTTCCGGCAACGGCGCCCGCCGCTCATTCGTTTCCCCTGCAAACAGATCCGCCATGCCCCAGCCTATGCTCCGGCAGGGCTTGCGGTGGAAGCTACTTCCGCGCCCGGCTGACCACCGATTCCGGCAGATCCTCGCCAAACACCCGCTGGTAATATTCCGCCACGATCCCCCGCTCCGCTTCGTCGCAGCGGTTCAGGAAGCTCGCGCGGAAAGCAAAGCCGACATTCTTGAAGATGTCGGCATTCTGCGCCCAGGTGATCACCGTCCGCGGGCTCATCACCGTAGAGATGTCTCCGGCGATGAAGCCCTGCCGGGTCATGTCCGCCACCTTCACCATGTTGGCGACGGTCTTCGGGTCAGCTCCGGGCACCTTGGCGGAAACGATGTTCGTCTCCGTCTCGGCCGGCAGATAGTTCAGGGTTACCACCACGTTCCAGCGGTCCATCTGGCCCTGGTTGATCTGCTGCGTGCCGTGATACAGGCCCGACGTGTCGCCCAGACCGACCGTGTTGGCGGTCGCAAACAGACGGAACCAGGGGTTGGGCCGGATCACCCGGTTCTGGTCCAGCAGCGTCAGCTTGCCTTCCACTTCCAGCACGCGCTGGATCACGAACATCACATCCGGTCGGCCGGCGTCATATTCGTCGAACACGAGCGCGGTGGGGGTCTGCAGCGCCCAGGGCAGCAGCCCCTCGCGGAACTCCGTCACCTGCTTGCCATCGCGCAGCACGATCGCATCCTTGCCCACCAGGTCGATGCGGCTGATGTGGCTGTCCAGGTTGATGCGGATGCACGGCCAGTTCAGCCGCGCCGCCACCTGCTCGATGTGGGTCGATTTGCCAGTGCCGTGATAACCCTGGATCATCACCCGCCGGTTGAAGGCAAAGCCGGCCAGGATCGCCAGCGTCGTGTCTGGATCGAACACATAGGTCGGATCAAGGTCCGGCACCCGCTCGTCGGCGACGCTGAACGCCGGCACCTGCATGTCGATATCCACGCCGAACACCTCGCGGGCATCGACGAAGGTATCGGGCGCAGCCATCTTCGTGGGCGCGTGGCGTTCCGTATCGGCGGCAAGGTTCAGCGAGCTCATGCCTTGTCCGTTGCCCCCGGGGGGCCGAAATCGCAAGTGGATTGATGCGCCGCCAGCCTCCCGGTTGCGGCAGGTTTGCCGCAGCTTTCTGTTCCGCAAGTGCGAAATCTGTCGTATATATCCAAGAGCGCGTTGCCAGTTTGTGGCACAGTTCTTGCGTCAGTATGGTGTTGGGAACGGGGGAGAGCCCCGTTTGCCGAACGGTCGGCGAAAAGAGCCTGCGGGAGGGTTGCACCCCTGCGCCAGCGCCGCCCGTTCAGGCTGATCGGTTTGCGTTGAGTGAAGGGCATCCGGCCGGTCGTCCACAGGGGGCGCCCGTCCGCTCGTGTGCATTTTCAGAATGACAAGAGGGGTTAACATGAACAAGCTTCGCATCACGGCGGCATCGCTCGCCATGGCTACGGCACTCGCTTTTGCCGGCCAGGCTTCCGCCAACACGCTCTATTTCCAGATGAACCCGAACTATTCGGGCGGCGGCCAACGACAGCTGTTCGTGTTCGGCCCGGCCAATTCCACCGGTACCGTCACCAATCCGGGTGGCTTCAGCGAGGCGTTCGATCTCGGCGCCGAAGGCTTCGCCACCATAACCCTGCCGAACGCCGATGAACTCGATCCCGATACCGTCCAAGACCTCGGCTACAAGGTCACCTCTTCCGCAGCGGTCAGCGGCTATTTCCTCAGCCGCCAGACCGCCACCACCGACATGACCTACCTGATCGACGGTGAACGCCTGGGTACCAAATATGTCGTCGCCGGCTACCAGAATATCTACCCCGACCAGATGTCGGTGCAGGCGACTCAGGACAACACCACCGTCACCTTCAAGCCAAAGGGCGGCGCCGAGTTCAACGTCACGCTGAACGCCGGCCAGACCTATATGTATGATGCCTCGCTGCAGCTGACCGGCAGCATGATCGACTCAGACAAGCCGATTGCGGTCTTCTCGGGCAACCAGTGCACGAACGTCCCCACTGGTGTCGGCGCCTGCGATCACATCGTCGAGCAGATGCCGTCGGTCGATCAGCTCTCCACCACCTATCTTGTCGCGCAGACGCCCCGCACAGGCACGCTCGGCAACGTCATGCGCATCGTCGCCACCGAAGATGCAACCGACGTGAAGCTGAACGGCACCACCGTTGCCACGCTGAATGCCGGCGAATTCTACGAAGGTCGCGTTTCCGGCGGGCTGCAGGTCGATGCCTCTAAGAAGGTGCTGGTGGCCCAGTATCTGATCGGCCAGGGCCAGGCCAATGCCAACACCGACCCGGCGATGACCATCGTCCCCGGCGCCGACCAGTGGCTTTCCAGCTATGTCTTCGCAACGCCCTCGGGCGTCGCCGATTTCCCGACCGACTTCGTCAGCATCATCATCGAGACCTCCTCGCTTCCAACGCTGACGATCGACGGCACGGTCGCCGATGCCACGCTCTTCAACGCGCTCGGCTCCACCATCTACAGCTATGGCAACATCGACGTGTCAGGCACGACCGGCCCGTTCACGATTTCGGCAGAAACCAAGTTCCAGCTGCTGCTTTCGGGCTTCGACAGCTATGACAGCTACTTCACCTTCGGTGGCGCCGCCTTCGCGCCGGGAGCCTCGCCCGATCCGGAAACCCCGCCTCCACCGCCGCCTTCCCCCACCACCGATGTCTATTGGGATGGCGACGGGCTCGGACGCACCTTCAATGGCACGGTCGACGGCGGCGACGGCATTCTCACCAGGAACAGCCCCAACCTCACCGTCGACAACGGCGTCACCAACAACAGCCTGCCGCTGGAGCCGGCCAACGTGATCTTCTCGGTCACGCCCGGCACGGTCACTATCGACGACGTCGATGGCCCGATCTCGGCCGCCGGCGCCCGCTTCCTCGTAAGCGGCTATGTGATCAACGGGGATTCCGTCGCCATGGTGGGCGATGCACCCACCCTGCAAGTCGGCACCGACGACGATGCGACCGCCGGCTTCATCGCCACCGTCAACAACGTCCTTACCGGTGAAGATGGCCTCACTAAGTCAGGCAAGGGCACCCTCTATCTGAACGGCGTCAACACCTATTCCGGCGGCACCACGGTTTCCGCCGGCACGCTGGTCGGCAACACCACCAGCTTTGGCACCGGCGCCATCGCCAACAACGCCACGCTGGTGTTCGATCAGGCAACCGACGCCAGCTTCGGCGCCGGCATCAACGGCAGCGGCGTCCTGATGAAACAAGGAGCGGGGCGGCTGACGATCGAGGGCACCAACGGCCTCACCGGAGGCACCTGGGTCAATGCAGGCGGCCTGCACGTCACCGGCACGCTTGCCAGCTCCATCGTCACCGTCGCGTCTGGCGCCCGCCTGTCGGGCACCGGCACGGTTGGCGGCGTTGTCCTGCAATCGGGCGGCATGGTGCTTCCCGGCGCCTCCATCGGCACGCTGGAAGTCGCCGGCAACTACGAACAGGCAGCCGGCTCGGTCTATGAGGTGGAACTGAACTCGCTCGGCCAGTCCGACCTCATCCACGCCACCGGAACGGCCACGCTGGCGGCCGGCTCCAGCGTCAACGTCGTGAAGCTGGATAGCCCCCGCTATGTGCTCGGCACCCGCTATACGATCCTGTCGGCAGATGGCGGGCTCACCGGCACCTATACCACGATCACCGGCGCCACCGGGGTCTCGGCCTTCATCGGCCTGACTGCCTCCTATGACGCCACCAACGCCTATCTGAACGTTGCGCGTACCCGCAGCTTTGCATCGGCGGGTAACACGGTGAACCAGATCCATGCGGCGAGCGGCGCCGACAACGCCGGCAACGGCGCCATGTACACGGCAATCGCCTATCTGCCCGACAACGCCAGCGCCCAATATGCGTTCGATCAGGTCTCCGGCGAAATCCACGCGTCGCTGCGCGGTGCCACGCTGGAAGACAGCCGCTTCATCCGCGAAGCCATGATCAACCGTACCGTGGGCTCGCCGACGCCGGGCAAGGGCCTGTTCTTCCACGCCTATGGAAGCTGGGGCACCTTCGACGGCGACGGCAACGCAGCGGATGTAAAGCGCGATATCGGCGGCTTCTTCATCGGCGGCGAAATGGTGAACGACAGCGGCCTCATCCTCGGCGCATTGGCGGGCTATGGCGAAGCCAAGATCAAGGTGTCGGACCGCAACTCCAAGGCCGACACCGCCGATACCCAGCTCGGCGGCTATGTCGGCTTCAACGCGCTCGGGTTCACCATGCGCGGCGGCCTCGCCTATATGTGGCGCGATGTGAAGACGGTGCGCACGCCGGGCTTCACCGGCTTCTCGGACACCCTCACCGCCAAGTACAACAGCAACCTGTTCCAGCTGTTCGGTGATGCCGGCTACAAGATTCAGGCCGGCGGCATCGGGCTGGAGCCCTTCTTCCAGCTCGCCTATATCAAGCTGGAGGGCGGCGACTTCAGCGAGCGCGGCGGAAGCGCTGCTCTTCAGGGTCTCGGCGCCAATTCCACCAACTATTGGCTCACCCAGCTGGGCAGCCGCTTCAACGTCGGCTTCGGCAGCGGCGGCCTCGGCCTCTCCGGTTCGCTCGGCTGGCGCCACCTCGCCGGCGGAGACAAGAGCACCCCGGTTTCGCTCGGCTTCGCCTCCGGCCCCGCGTTCGACATCTATGGCGCCCCGATCGCCAAGGACGTCGCCGCCATGAGCCTGGCGCTGACAGGCAAGATCGGCACCAACATCGACATCGACGTCGGCTACAGCGGCCAGGCAGGCAACGGCGCCTCGGATCACGGCATCCGCGCGGCTGTAGCTTTCCGCTTCTAGCTCGATCTCCGGGCTAAAGGGGGCCGGCGGGAGCAATCCCGCCGGCCTTCGCACGTCAGTTCTGGGCCACCTGGAAGCGGAAATTCTGCGTCATGGCACTGCAGCCCACATCGTTTCCGGGGCGGAACACGGGCTGATAGCGAAGCTGAAGCGCGCCTTTCTCCGTTGCCGGTCCAAACACGAACGGCGGGGCAGCCATCACTGTCCGGGCGTTTCTGGGTTTGCCGTCCGTGCCGATGTCAAACTCCACCTTGGTCAAGCCGCCGGACCCCCAGCGCCGGGCATCCTGCGGAAAGATGCTGGCGCTCACCTGACGGTTCTGGATCGTCGGCTGCACGTCCACCAGCGCACATTGTTCGGGGCTGAGGCCGGTCGCGGCAAGGGCGGCCGCCGCCGCATTCAGGTCCTTTCGTGCCGCGGCAATGTTCGACAGGCGCAACAGCGCGGCCGTGCGGATCGGATCCACGCGCCCGAGTTTCTCCTCCGGCGTTGCCACAATCGCGTCGAGCACCTTCTCCGCCTCCTGCGGCGTTCGATCTTCCTGCAGGGCCTCCGCCAGCTCCAGACGCAGGAATTGAGTCATGCGGGCATCGGGTCGCGCAGCCGCTTCCTGCGCCGTCAGCCGGGCAAGCCCTTCCCGCAGCGCCTTGTCGCTGTCCTTCCCTTGCTCTGCCCGGATGCGCACCAGCCGATAGTTCATGACTGCCATCAGAAACGGATCCGCCCCGGCCTTGTGCAGCAAGGCAAGGGCGCGTTCCGTCCAGCCTGCGCGCTCGGCAGGGGGCGCGGCCTGATTGGCGCCCAACCGGCTCAAGGGCACCAGCAGCTGCGGGCTTTCCACCCCGTCGGCCTTTTCGCGTGCCGCCAGCTCGGCCTTTTCCTGCGGCAGTGCGCTGGTATCCGCCTGGGCACCCGGCGGCATCGGCCGCAGCTGCAGCCGCGCCCATGCCTCGCCATGTTCGGTCTGCAGGCTGTCCTGAATCGGATCCGAATTCGACCGCGCGTTGGAACAGCGCACCTCCACGCGCAGCGACTGCCTCCAGAAGGGTTCCACCTTGGCAAGATTTTCCGGCTGCCAGTACCAGCTGCGGGCGGCCTGCACGAACTGCGTTTCCGGGCCGGCGCCCAGGCCGTCCGGCCGCTTGCCATCGGCCCGCTTCACATAGATCGGGGTGGCGGCGCGAACGCGACCGTCGTTGTTGATGGCGAACTCCACTACTGCAACATCGTTCGGGTCCAGGCCGGTTCCCGTCCCGCACGAAGGCAGCTCCATCCAGCGCGCCGACGACAGGCCCTGCGTCACCAGGCTGCCACCCCCCGAATAGGCAACAAGTTCCTGATGCAGGGCCGACAACCCCAGCAGATGGGCGGCGATGGCGGCATCCGCCCGGACGCGTATGTCGGTAACATCGACCTTCAGGGTCTTGCTGCCGCCGGCCAGCTCCATGGCCTTGCGCAAAAACGGCATCGCATCGGCAGGGCGGCCATCGTTCAGGTCCACGCGGGCGCGCAGGGAATTCAGCAACGCCAGCGTCTTCCTGTCCTTGCCCCATGTATCTGCCGGCAAGGCAATCAAGCCATCCAGCTCGCGCCGGGCCTTGCCCGGATCGGTCCAGATCAGCGCCCGCGCCATCCCGGTACGCAGTACGATGTCCTGCCGGCTCCCATGCTCCGGCTTCAGCAGATTCAGTGCCGCACCATAGTCGGCAGCGGCATCCTTGAACTGCCCCAGCGCTTCATGCGCGCGGGCCCGGTTGCTCAGCGCATCCGCCTGCTCGATTACGTCGGCCGGCGTTCCGGTATCAAAGATTGCAATCGCCTCGGTCAGCAACGGAATCGCAGCTTCCTGCTCGCCATCCATCACCAGCGTCGAACCCAGCCGGGATTTCACAACCCCCACCGATCGGCTCTTGCTGGCCTTCATCCGCTTCAGCAGCGCCTCGAACTTCGCGCGTGCTGCCACGACGTCCTGCTCGTCCAGAGCCTTCTGCGCCGCGTCGAAATCCTGCTGAACCGTCTGCGCCGCAACCGGCCCGGCCAACAACAGCGCCAGCGGCGCCCAAATCGATAGAGTACGCAACCAATATCCCCCTCGAACTCTCGCGTGCACACTATCCATTCGCGGCAACACCGCCAAGTGACGGGGTTCCGCTTTCTGCCACGCCGCATTAAGCAGCGATCATGCGCCTAGCCGATTGCAACAATGTCCAGGATTTCCGCCGCCTTGCCCGCAAGAAGCTGCCCGGTCCGGTCTTCCACTATATCGATGGCGCTGCCGACGACGAACTGACCAAGGGCCGCAACACCAGCGCCTTCGATGATGTGGATCTCGTCCCCAACGTGCTCGCCGGCGTCTCGGAAATCGACATGTCGGTCACCGTGCTCGGCCGGAAACTCGCCATGCCGCTGTTCCTCAGCCCCACGGCGCTGCAGCGTCTGTTCCACTGGCAGGGCGAGCGCGCCGTCGGCCGCGCCGCCTCCGCCTTCGGCACCTATTTCGGCGTCTCCAGCCTCTCCACCGTCAGCCTCGAGGATATCGGCGCCACGGTGAACGGCCCCAAGATGCTGCAGCTCTATGTCCACAAGGACGAGGGGCTCAACACCAGCCTCGTGGAACGTGCGAAAGCCTCCGGCTTCGATTGCCTGACCCTCACCGTCGATACCATCGTCGGCGGCAACCGCGAGCGCTGCCTGAACACCGGTTTCACCAGCCCGCCGCGCTTCACTGCGTCCAGCGTCTGGGAATATGCGACCAAGCCCGGCTGGGCGCTGAACTACCTGTTCCGCGAACGCTTCAGCCTCCCCAATCTCGAAGGATATCTGGCCGAAGGCAGCAGCAAATCCATGTCGGTGGCGGACTATTTCACCCAGATGCTCGATCAGACGCTGGATTGGAAGCGCGCCGACGCCATCCGCAAGAACTGGGGCGACAAGCCCTTCTGCCTGAAGGGCGTGATGAGCGTGGAGGACGCCAGGCGCGCGATAGACATCGGCGCCACCGCCATCATGGTCTCCAACCACGGCGGCCGCCAGCTGGACGGCAGCCGCGCCCCCTTCGACCAGATCGCCGAACTCGCCGATGCGGTGGGCGGCCGGATCGAGATCATCTGCGACGGCGGCATCCAGCGCGGCACCCACGTCCTGAAGGCACTCGCCGCCGGCGCCACAGCCTGCTCCGGGGGCCGCCTCTACCTCTATGCGCTGGCAGCAGCCGGCGAACCCGGGGTCCGCCGCATCCTCACCCGCCTACAGGCAGAGATCGAGCGCGACATGAAACTGATGGGGGTGACGCGCGTCGACCAGCTGGACCGGAGCAAGCTACGGTATCGATGATGTCGAAGATATTTGACATCATGTAGAATTCAGTTTACCAGATGTCGAAGATATTCGACATCTGGAGTCTCGCCATGCCGTTCCGCGAAAAATCCGCCTGGGGAATGGGCCTGCTCTTCCTTGCCATCACCATCTGGTTCATCGGCGCCACCCAGCCGCTCAACTGGCGCTCCGGCGTCGCGCCGCCGCCAGCCGGCCCGCTGATGGCGGTCACATTGTTCAGCATCATCGGCTCCATCGTCATCCAGTCGATCCTCGCCGGCTCCAGCCCCCGGGAGGCCAACGCCCCCGCCGACGAGCGCGAGCGGCAGCTCCTCACCCGCGCCAGCCACCTGTCCGGCCTCGTCCTCGGCGCCGGCTGCATCTCGGCCCTGTTCCATTATCTCGTCCACCGCAGCGGTGACACGCTGTTCCACATCATCCTGCTCAGCCTGCTCATCTCCACCGTCGCCGAATATGCGCTGCAGATCGTCTACTTCCGCCGCGGCCACGGATGACCAGGCGCCCCCCCATCAGCAACCGCGTCCGCTTCTATCGCCTGCTCGCGGATGGCATGACGCAGGCCGAACTCGGTGAGAAAGTCGGCGTCACCCGCCACACCATCATCGCAATAGAGCAGGGCGCCTATTCCCCCAGCCTCGAAACCGCCTTCCGCATCGCTCGCCTGTTCGGCGTCGGAGTCGAGGACATCTTCGGCTGGGAGGGCTAGGCGAGGGCAGGGGCGCACTCTAACCTCCGGCAAAACGAACCGGGGAGAGAAGAATGCGCAAATGGCTCTGGGCAATACTCGGCCTGATCGGCCTCGCCATCGTCGCCTTTTTCGCCTTTGCGCCCGGCATCCTCGAATCCCGCACCAATAAGATCGACGGAAAGCCGCTCCTCCCCGTCTCCGCCGAGGCAAAGGCGCTGCACAAGACGCTGCGCATCGTCGATCTCCACTCAGACACCCTCATGTGGAAGCGCGACATCCTGAAGCGCGCCGACCGCGGCCACGAGGACCTGCCGCGCCTGCAGCAGGGCAACGTCACCCTGCAGCTGCTCTCCAGCGTCACCAAATCCCCGCGCGGCCAGAACTATGACGGCAACACCGGCGAAACCGACAACATCACCCCGCTCGTCATCGCCCAGCTGCAACCGCCGCGCACCTGGTTCTCCCTCACCGAACGCTCGCTCTACCACGCCGAAAAGCTCGATCGCGCCGTCGCGAACTCCAACGACCGCCTGCTGAAGGTGCAGGATGCAACCTCCCTCGATTCACTTCTCGCCAGACGCAATGGCAACAGCCTTCCCGTGGGCGCGATGCTCACCATCGAAGGCCTGCAAAACCTCGAAGGCCGCATCGAGAATCTCGACAAGCTCTACGACGCCGGCTTCCGCATGGCCGGCCTCACCCACTTCTTCGACAACGAGCTCTCCGGCTCCATGCACGGCGTCGACAAGGGCGGCCTCACTCCGCTGGGTCGGCAGGTCATCCGCCGCATGGAAGACAAGGGCATGCTCGTCGACGTCGCCCACATCTCGCACAAGGCACTCGCCGAAGTCATCGCCATCGCCCGCCGTCCCGTCGTCTCCAGCCATGGCGGCGTGCAGGCCATCTGCAAGACCAACCGCAACCTCTCCGACGACGAAATCCGCGGCGTAGCCCGCACAGGAGGCTTGATCGGCATCGGCTATTGGGACGGCGCCCTGTGCGGCACAGACCCGCGCATCGCCGCCAGATCGATGAAGCACGTCCGCGACCTCGTCGGCATCCAGCACGTCGCACTGGGCAGCGATTACGACGGCGCCACCACCGTGCGCTTCGACACCAGCCACCTCGAACAGATCACCCAGGCCCTGCTGGACGAAGGCTTCACCCAGCAAGAAATCCACGCCGTCATGGGCGAAAATGCGCTGCGCGTGCTGCGCGCCGGTATCCAGCCGCTATAGCCCCCCTTTGCCTCGGCTCCCCGCCGCACCGCCCGCGCCAGGTAACCCGGGTTCACGGCCTAGGCAGACGGCTTGAAGGCGGGGCTCGTTTCCAGATGCGCAAGCGCTTCGGCCAGCGCCTGGAAGCGGGCCTCATGCTCCCGGCTGCCCTCGTTCGCATCCGGGTGATAGCGGCGGGCAAGCTGGCGGAACTTGGACTTTATCTCCTTCAAGGTCGCGGTTTCCGGAAGCCCCAGCTTCGCCAGCGCCTGCCGGTCCTCGCGCGACAGCCGGCTGGCCGGCCGCGCGGCATTCGCCGTCTTCCAGCGCAACACCCCCAGCGTGTCCTCCACCCGTTCGTCACCGGCCATCGCATTGTGCGCAAAGGCGCGCGTCTCCCGGTCCCAGGTGGGGAAGGGCGACTGCGCCTGCCAGATCTCGTCCTCGCTCATGCCGTCAAACCAGTTCCAGCCGGCATTGAAGGCGCGCACATGCTCCAGGCAGAAATATTGCCACTCCGGCGGCTCCCCTGCCGAACGGCCCGGCCGGTTCAATGGTGCACGATAATCCCCCGGCTCGGTGCAACCCGGGTGCGCACAGGCCCGATTTCCCGGATAAGCACCCCCCTTCGCCTTCACCGCTTCCCTTTCATCGCCCGCAAAACACCGCATATAGGGGGCCAACACAGGATTGGGAGCCGAAGATGGGCGAAGTGCAGGACGAAATCGAACTGAGGCTGCGCGAGAATTTCAGCCCGACAAAGCTGGTCGTCACCAACGACAGCGCCAAACACGCCGGCCATATGGGCGATGATGGCAGCGGCGAAAGCCACTTCACCGTCGAGATCGAGTGCGCCCTGTTTGCCACCATGAACCGCGTGGAACGCCAGCGAGCCGTAAACCGGGCACTCGCCGACCTTCTGGAAAACCGTATCCACGCGCTCGCGATCAAGGCGGGCGCCTGACGGAACAATTTCCCCTGGTCCCCGTTGCTGACATATGAGCAAGGCATCAGATATCCATCCGCTGGCTCCAGATGTGGAAACTCCGCAAGAGGCGCTGGAAAACACCACCCAGGCCGTGAAGGTTCGCGGCGCCGTGGAGATCGGCGCGATGCGATGGGTACTTGGCATCGGCATCGCGCTTGCGGTTCTGGCATTCGCCGCCGCCTATCTGCTGGGATATCTGCCCTACAGATAGCGCCGGGGTGATTTTGGGAGGCTTCCAAGCGGGCATGTTTCCCGGCTAAAGCCTTGCCATGCCCGAACCTGATCGTCTCGAGGATTTCCGCCAGGCCCTTGTCGCCGGCATGCGCGCGCTCGGCAGGCGCCCGGAATTCGAGCTCAGCTACACCGCAGACCGCCCGGCCTGCCACGGCGATCAGGCCCGCGTTCCCCAGCCCTCGCGCAGCCTCACCCCCGAACAGGCGGCCGAAGCCCGCGGCTGGGCAGACAGTTTCGCGCTGCGCCGCCGTCTGCACGATCCGCGCGCCCACGCCGCCGTCCATGTCGGCCCCGGACTGCCGCGCGAAATGCTGAACGCCGCCGAACAGGCCCGCGTGGAGGCGATCGGCGGCCGCGACATGGCCGGCGTCGCCCTCAACCTGCAGCGCATGCTCGACACGCGCATGAAATCGGATGCCATCGCCCGTGCCCGCACCCCGGATGAAGTGCCGCTGGCAACCGCCATGGGCCTTATCGTCCGCCAGCGCCTCACCGGCCAGCCCATCCCCGACAGCGCGGCGGGCGGCGTCTCCATGGTCCGCGAACGCATGGAGGAAGCAGCCGCCGGCCACCTCGACGCGCTGGCCAATGCGCAGGACGATCAGGCCGCCTTCGCCGAAGCCTTCGTCCGCGTCCTCCACGATCTCGGCCTCGCCGACGATCCGGACTCCCCCTCCGAAGACGAACAATCCGACGAGGCCGAGGAAAACGAAGACGAATCCCAGGGCGACGAGGAAGGCGACGACGACGCCCAATCCGCCCAGGCGCAGCAGTCGGTCGAAACCCGCTCCGAGGAACAGGAAGGCGGCGAGTCCGAAGGCGAGGCACAGGAAATGGAGATGGAGGGGGAAACCACCTCCGACGCGGAACTTGGCGACGAAGGCGAAGACGGCATGATGCCGTGGCGCCCGAACCTGCCCGACAGCAAGCTGCCGCCCGACTTCTCCTACAAGCCGTGGACGACCGAATTCGACGAAGTCGTCACCGCAGAAGATCTCTGCGAAGCCGAGGAACTCACGCGGCTGCGCGGCTATCTCGATCAGCAGCTCGTCACCCTGCAAGGAGCAGTCACCAAGCTCGCCAACCGCCTGCAACGGCGGTTGATGGCGCAGCAGAACCGCAGCTGGGATTTCGACCAGGAGGAGGGCATCCTCGATCCCGCCCGCCTCACCCGCGTCGTCGTGCAGCCCGACCATGCGCTTTCCTACAAGATCGAGCGCGACACCGATTTCCGCGACACCGTCGTCACGCTGCTGATCGACAACTCGGGCTCCATGCGCGGCCGCCCGATCTCCATCGCCGCAATCTCCGCCGACATCCTCGCCCGCACGCTGGAGCGCTGCGCCGTGAAGACTGAAATCCTCGGCTTCACCACCCGAGCCTGGAAGGGTGGCCAGAGCCGTGAAAAATGGCTGGCGCAGGGCCGTCCCGCCAAGCCCGGACGCCTCAACGATCTGCGCCACATCATCTACAAGCAGGCCGACGCCCCCTGGCGCCGCGCCCGCCGCAATCTGGGCCTGATGATGCGCGAGGGGCTGCTGAAGGAAAATATCGATGGCGAAGCCCTGCTCTGGGCGCACAACCGCCTGATCGCCCGTCCCGAAGACCGCCGCATCCTGATGGTCATCTCCGACGGCGCCCCGGTCGACGACAGCACGCTTTCGGTCAACAGCGGCAATTATCTGGAGCGCCACCTGCGGCAGGTCATCAGCTGGATCGAAACCAAAAGCCCGGTCGAACTCATCGCCATCGGCATCGGCCACGATGTCACCCGCTACTACCAGCGCGCTGTCACCATCATGGATGCCGAGCAGCTCGGCGGAGCTATCGTCGACCAGCTCGCCGCGCTGTTCGACGAGGACAAGAAGGGCGGCCGCTAAAGCCCCTTCAAAAACTCCAGCAACAGCGCGGCCACAGCCTCGGGCTGCTCCTGCTGCACCCAATGCCCGGCCCCCGGCAGCAGATGGCTGCCGCGCCAATCGGCTGACGCCCGCACCGCCATAGCCTCATAGGCACCTGGATTCTGATGGATCCCCCAGTCGCTCGCGCCAGCCAGGAACATCGTCGGCACCTCGATCCGCCGCCCGGCAAACAGCTCGAAATCCGCCGCAAACCGCCCCGATGTAATCGCCCGATACCAGAGCAGCCCGCCGCCAAAGCCGGTGCGCATATAGGCGCCCGTATAGTATTCGAGCTCGGCCTCGCTCAGCCAGCCCGGCACAGTTTCAGGCAGAAACGGCGCCACCGTCTCCGTCATCCCCAACTCCCGCGGCATCACATAATAGTCCGGCAGCTTCGCCAGTTCGTCGGCTGACCATCCCGCCAACGGATAGGGCCGGTTCTCCGCCCAGTCGGCGCTCTTCACATGATAATAGGCCCTCAGGAACGCCGCCATGCCCTGCTTCGGCGCATCCATTTCCGCAGCCGCCGCATCGGTCGAATAATACCACTGATAATGTTTGCGCCCCAACGCCTCCAGCCCGGCATGAAAATCACCGCCGCCGCGCACAGGCGGAAAAGGGAAGGGAGGCGCACCCGGAAACGGCGCGCTCATCAACACGCAAGATCGGAAGATATCCGGCCGCGCCATCGCCGCCCAGCCTGCCACCGGAGAGCCGAAATCATGCCCCACCACGGCGGCCACATGATCGCGCCCCAGAGCCGAAACCAGCCCCATGGCATCGCGCACGATGTTCAGGATGCGGAACTGCTCCAGCCTGCTCCGATCCTCGCCGGTGGTCCGGCCGTAACCGCGCTGGTCCGGCGCGATCACATGGTATCCGGCATTCGCCAGCCGGGGGATGATCTTGCGCCAGCTATAGGCCAGTTCCGGGAAGCCGTGCAGCAGCAGAACCGCCGGGTTGGCAGGGTCGCCGGCCTCCAGGACATGCATGTCGAGGCCGTTGATGTTCGGGATCTGGCGGTGGTGGATCATGCACGGAATGTGCGCGTGCGGTGGCCGCGGGCAAAGCCCGCGAGTCCGTCAGGTTTGGGGAAGGGAGAGATAAGGAAAAGCCGGGGGGCAGGGGAGGTTAAAAGCAAAAGAAAAAAGCGCAGGCAAAGCCTGCGCCGTCGGACTGGCGGGCAATAGAGATCGCCCGCTCAGCCGGCCGCGCCTGCGGCGAGTCTGCGAGTTAGCGCTTCGCGCTAATCGCAGCCGCCTTTGGCTTCAGCACTTCTTCGCATTCTTCCCGATCACCGCCCCAGTCAGCGCCCCGGCACCAGCTACCAGCGCCGTCTCACCCAAACTCCCGCCAGCGATCGCCGCAACAGTGCCGGCGCTTGCAGCCCCAACGACCGCACCGCGCGCCTTGGACTTGTCCTTGGCCTTCTTGCACTGCTCATAGCTGTCATAGGCATGGCCGTCATAGACCCACTGGGTCTGGTCCTTCTTCTTCGCCACCGCCGGAACGGTAGGCGCGACAATCGCCATCGAAACAACGGCCAGCACTGCAGCAATACGCATGAGAAACATTCCTTTCGCCATTCCAAACCAGAAATTCACCCTCAGGTTCCCTCAGGCTGTCCGCACCACCTCCAGGATGGCATCGCCAAACCGCTCCATCTTTGCCTCTCCTATCCCCGGCACCGCCCGCAGCTCCGCCCGGGTTTCCGGCCGCCGCGCCGCGATAGACCTCAGCGCGCTGTCGTGCAGCACCACAAACGCTGGCACATCCTCGGCTTCCGCCTGCCGCCGCCGCCACGCCCGCAGCAGCTCGAACAGCCCGGCGTCCTCGCCCGGCAGCTCCACTGGCGCCGCGCCCTTGCCCCGGCTGCGCGGCTTCGGCTTCCAGTCGCTCTCGCGCACCGCCACCGTCACTTCGCCCTTCAGGATCGCCCGCGCTTCCGGCCCCAGCTTCACGCCCCCCATCCTGCCTGGACCATGATCCGCATCGCGCTCCAGCCCGTGCGACGCCTCCAGCGTCCGCCCCAGCCGCAGCCACTGCGCCTCCACCAGCTCCTTGCCGATGCCGAAAACGCTCAGCTTGTCATGCCCGAACCGCGCCACCTTATCGTCCGGCTCGCCGCGCAGCACCTTCGCCACATGCTGCAAACCAAACATCTGCCCGGTCCGATAGACGGCAGACAGCAGCTTGCGCGCCGCCTCCGTCACATCGACCGTCAGCGGCGCTTCCAGGCAATTGTCACAATTTCCGCAAGGCTTTGGATCTTCTTCGCCAAAGTGCGTCAGCAACGGCACCCGCCGGCAGCCCAGCGTCTCCGCCCATCCCGAAAGCTTCTTCAGCTGCGCCAGCTCATGGCTCTTCCTTGCCTCATCCGCCTCGCCGTCAACGATCCGTTGCCGCGCCAGCGTCACATCCTGCGGCCCCCAGAACAGCATCGCCACGCTCGGCCCGCCGTCGCGCCCGGCCCGTCCCGTCTCCTGATAATAGGCCTCGATCGACTTCGGCAGCCCCATGTGCACCACGAAGCGGATGTCCGGCTTGTCGATCCCCATCCCGAAGGCAACCGTCGCGCACATCGTCCCCGCTTCGGCCCGCTGGAAGGCCTTCTGCCCGGATTGCCGCTCCTCGGGCGACAATCCCGCATGATAAACCCAGCTTTTAACGCCGGCAGCCTTCAAGGTCGCTGCCGCCTGCTCGGCCCCGTTGCGCGTCTGGCAATAGACGATTCCCGGCACGTCCCCCTGCGCCCGCACAAACGCCGCCAGCTGCTCCGAAGGCCGGTTCTTCGCCTCGGCGCGATACTGGATGTTCGGCCGGTCAAAGCCCGCCACCACCAGCCGCTCGGGCGAAATCCCCAGCTGCTCGCAGAGATCGGCGCGCGTCATCGCGTCCGCCGTCGCCGTCAGCGCCAGCCGCGGGACCCCCGGCAACAGGTCCGCCAGCGCCTTCAGCCGTCGATAGTCCGGGCGGAAGTCATGCCCCCACTGGCTCACGCAATGCGCTTCGTCGATGGCGACCAGGCTCACCCGCGCCTGCTGCACCAGATCGCGAAACCCCGGCATCGCCGCTCGTTCCGGCGCCACATACAGCAGATCCAGTTCCCCCGCCCGGAAGGCCCGCATGGTCTCGCCGGCATCCTCGGACTGGCTGTTCAGCGCCGCCGCCTTCACGCCCGCCAGCGTCAGCGCCCGCACCTGATCCGCCATCAGCGCGATCAGCGGCGATACCACGATTCCGCAACCCGGCCGGCAGATCGCCGGTATCTGATAGCAGAGCGATTTCCCCGCTCCGGTCGGCATGACCAGCGCCACATCGCGGGCCGCCATCACATCACCGATCACTTGCTCCTGGGGCCCGCGAAACCCCTCGAAGCCGAAAATGGAGTGCAGGGCTTCAAGGGGTTCCCGAATCATCGGTGGGTCATAGCAACAGATCGGCGGCCAGAAAGGCAAAGAAGAAGCCCACCGCCCAGATTGCGGCAGAAATCCCGATCACCCCCGCCGAAAACGCCCTCAGCCGCCTGCAGGCCCGCGCCGCCGCCGGATCGACAGGGCAGGGCAGCGACCGCGCCTTCCAGGTCATCCACCCGGCAAACAGCAGCATCAGCCCCGATCCGGCAAACAGCCAGATCTTGTACTTGCTCAGCGCCACCAGCCATGGCGCCGCAGACACAAGCCCGGCAAGGCTCGCCCCCAGCCCCAACGTCACCAGCAACGCCGGCAAGGCGCAACACAGCAGCGTCGAGGCAGAGGCGAACAGGCTGAGCGTTGGCGCGAGCGTGTCGCGCATCCCCAACGCCCTCATTGTGGCCGCGCCTGGAATTCGCGGCCTGCAGGGGAAGCCCTCCTCTCGATGCCCGTCACGGCATAACCGCTATCGGTAATCAGCTTCTTCAACGTCGGATCATCCAGCGTCGCATTGGCCTTCAGCGCCAGATGCACCTCGCCCTTGTCCAGATCGACATGCACCCCCGACACATCCGGACGTTTCTTCATCATCGCCTCGATGGAGCGCGCACAGAAATCGCAGACCAGCCCGTTCACCTTCACGGTCACGGCTTCCGGGGTGGGGGCTGCCGCCAAGGGGGCAGCAACCAGCAGCAGCGCAATAAACATTGTTTTCATGGGAATACGCCCTTTCAAAATCGGAACACGGAATTGAGGATCAGCCCGCCACGGTCGGTGACGCCGGCCTCGACAAGAATGGTGCGGTAAAGGATGCGCCCCACGATCGCCGGCTGCACCTCGTCCTGCATCGCGCTGTCGCGCATCACTTGCGCAAACAGCCACAGGTGCGCATCGCCATAGTCGCCCGCGTAGGGCGCCCAGCCGATGCGGGCCATCTGCATGTCCGAAGTGCCCAGATTGTCGGCATGGGTCAGCCGCGCCATGCCCATCAGCATCACGCGCCGGTTTTCCCAATCCGCCTGCGCTTCCACGAACCCACCCGGTCGGGCAGTCTCGCCGTCACGCCAGGCACCGCCGGCCATCCCTGTCACATAGACGTTCGCCTGCGCGGAAGGCATGTTCCAGCGCCGGGCCAGCCAGGTGACTTGCCCCCCCGCGAGATTGGCCTCCGCCTCCCGCAATCGCAGGTATCGCCCTCCCACCGAATAGTGGCGATCGGGGGTATAGTGCAGCAGCGCGGAGCCCATCATCGGGTCCAGCTCCTGCATCAGCGTCACGCCCCCCGGATAGGAAACGGGACGCGCCACCGCAGGTGCGGCAGCAAGGACGGCGCACAGCGCCGCCGTTAAAAATCGCATCGGAAAATCCTCAACAGCTTGAACAATCCCGGCCAGCGCCGGGCTTCAGTTCAGGCGTCGGGTCTTGGAGGTCGCTCGCTACCGTCAATCCGGCGTGCTGGCGCTTTCGCAACAGCTTCCGCCTCAACCACAGAGCGCAGGAAGCTCAGCACACGCTGGGGAGCGGCCGCGAAGAAAGCAGCCACGGGCGAACAGGCGTTGTCACAGCCATCGCCACAGCAATCCGATTTCTGCGGCGCCTTGGCAGCCGCCAGCCCCAGCTTTTCCGGCCTGGCAGGCGAGGTCGGCTTCACCTGCTTCGCCGCCGCCGCCTTTGCAGCCATCTCGGGGCAGGCGTGTTCGGAAGGAATCGCCGAAACCGGCGCCGATTGCACCCGCACGGGCATCGTCGTCACCGCCATCGCAGGCGCATGCAGGCTCGAAGCAAGGACACCCAGCACCGCCAACAGGGAAAGAAACGCGCGCCGCCACATGCTGCCGCCACTACTGCAATTGCAACCCTCGCGCAATTCGCGCCGACCGCCTAAACCATCCGCATGGCAGACGTGCAGATGATCGATCGCGGGGACGGCATAAGGCTCGCCGCCCGTTTCCAGCCCGGCAGCGGCCCCACCATCCTCTTCCTCCCCGGCTACATGTCGGACATGTCGGGCACCAAGGCGCAACACCTGCTGCAATGGGCGGCAGACACCGGCCGCCCATGCCTGCTCCTCGATTACAGCGGCTGCGGCGCCTCCGAAGGCGAGTTCGACAACGGCTCCATCCGCCGCTGGGCAGCCGATGCAAAGGCCGTAGCCGACGCCCTCGCTCCCGGCCCGCTTCTGCCCGTCGGTTCCTCCATGGGCGGCTGGATCATGCTGCACCTCGCGCTCGCGGAGCCGTCGCGCATCCACGCCCTCGTCGGCATTGCCCCTGCGCCCGATTTCACCCGCTGGGGCCTCGCGCTCAGCGCCGACGATGTCGAGCGCCTCGCCCACCAGGGCTTCACGCTCCGCCCCTCGGCCTATTCCGACGAAGGCTACCGCTACAGCCGCACCCTCATAGAAGATGCCGCCGAAGCCTGCCTGCTGGGCCGCCCGATCCCGTTGGACTGCCCGGTCCGCCTCCTGCACGGAGACGAGGATGACGCCGTCCCCTGGGATATTTCCATCCAGCTGATGAAGAGCCTGACGTCAGCCGACGTTCAACTCACCCTCGTAAAAGGCGGCGATCATCGCCTGTCTTCCCCCGCAGACCTCGCGCTCCTCCAGCGCAGCATCGAGAGCCTCCTCCCATGAAGCGCGCCATCCTCCTCCTCGCCCTCCTTGCGGCCCCGGCCCTCGCCCAGACGGCAGGCACCTACGACCCGTCGCTCGATCGCAAGCGCTACGACGGCTGCGTCCGCGCCATCCCGACGGACGCAAAAAAGGCCGAGCAGTTCGCGATTGAATGGCAGGGCATGGGCGGCGGCCTCCCTGCGCGCCACTGCCAGGCGCTCGCGCTGATGCAGCAGCAACAGTTCACTGCGGCCGCCAGCACGCTATCGAAGGCAGCGCAGCAGGCAGAGGTGGAAAAATCCCCCCTCGCCGCCGATTTCTGGAGCCAGGCCGGCAACGCCGCCTTCCTCGCCGGCGACAACATGGGGGCGGTCGGCTATTTCACCACGGCGCTGAAATCCGCCGGCGAATTCGCCCCGCAACGAACCGCCAATATCCTTCTCGACCGCGCCCGTACCTACACCGACATGCGCGATTTCGTCGCCGCCCGCGCCGACCTCGACAAGGCGCTGCAGCTGAACAAGTTCGATCCCGTAGCCTGGATGCTCTCGGCAGCACTCGCCCGCCGGCAGGGCGACATCGGCCGCGCCAGCACCGACATCGCCCGCGCCTCCACGCTCGATTCCGCCAATCCGGACATCCTCTTCGAGCAGGGCAATGTCGCCGCCGCCAACAAGGACGAAGCCAACGCCCGCAAACTGTGGGAGATGACGGTGAAATCCGCCCCCGGCAGCCCGGCAGCGGAACTGGCAGCCAAGGCGCTCGCCGAAAACAAGCCGTGATTCATCTCGTCTTCACCAGACTACCCGGCAAGATGGACCGGCTGCAAATCACCCGCGCAGACGGCAGTACCGCTGAGGTCGATTGCCCCAGGCAGGGGATGATCCCGCACGATATGGTGCACCATGCTGTCGAATCCGTCCTCCACGCCCCCGGCTTCCTGCGGCGTGTCGCCGCCGGAGAGGGCCTCGGCTTCACCGAAGGCGCCAGCCTCGAGGCCGAGCCGGTGGAGCGCCTCGTAGACGTGATGCAGGCCGACGTCTGGTCAAGCGGCGGCACCGGCAATATCGCCGAAATGCGCGCGCTCTACCAACTCGCCTGCGAGGAGCGCGGCCACCCCGCCGCCCCGGTCGAAGCTGCAGACATCCTGCAGATCCGTGCCGTGATGGCCGATCTCGCCACCCGCTGGAACGCCGTGCCACTGCACGGAAATCTCACGCTCAGCCTCGCCTAGCCTCGCTCGAACAATCCCATCATCGCCTTCGGGACCCGCGCCGGCCGTTCCAGCTCGCGGTCCATCAGCACCCAGGTCGTCCGCGCCTTCACCCGCTCCAGCCCGTCGGGCCCGCGCAGCACCGTGCAGCGATCAAAGCGCGCCCCGCGCGGATTCTCGCCCCAGGTTTCCGCCTCCACCACCTCACCGGGCAGGGTGGCGCGCAGATAGTCGATCTCGTGCCGCGAAATCACCCAGAAATAGCGCGCCACATCCTCCGGCGGCGCCACTGCATACCAATGGCTCGTCGCCACAACCTGCAGCCACCGCACATAGACGATGTTGTTCACATGCCCGTTTTCGTCGATGTCGGCGGCTTCCGGACGGAACGCCATCCGGAAGCTCCCGCTCATGCCTTCAACAGTCCATCGAAAGCCGCGAAGATGAAGGCATATTCCTCAGCCACTTCGCGCAAGCTGTCGAAGCGACCGGATTTGCCCCCGTGCCCGGCACCCATGTTGATCTTCAACAGCAGCAGATTGTCGTCGGTCTTCACCGCCCGCAGCCGGGCCGCCCATTTCGCCGGCTCCCAATAGGTCACCCGCGGATCGGAAAGCCCCCCGGTGATCAGCATCGCCGGATAGCTGCGCGCGACAGTCTGGTCATAGGGCGACAGATGCAGCAACCGTTTGAACACCACCTCGTCGGTGCGCGGGTCGCCCCATTCCGGCCATTCGCCGGGCGTCAGCGGCAGCGTCTCGTCCAGCATCGTGTTCACGATATCCACGAACGGCACATGCGCCACCACCGCCCGCCACAGCTCCGGCGCCTGGTTTACCACCACGCCCATCAGCCAGCCCCCGGCCGACCCGCCGCTCGCCGAGGTAAAGCCTGCCCGCCCAAACCCTTGCGTGTGCAGGAACTTCGTCACGTCGATGAAGTCGTGGAAAGCATTCTCGCGCTTCGCCAGCTTGCCATCCAGATACCATTGATACCCCAGGTCATCGCCGCCGCGCACATGCGCGATGGCATAGGCAAAGCCCCTGTCCACCATGGAAAGCCGCGCCGAGGAAAAGCTGGGCGGAATGGCAATCCCATAGGCGCCATAGCCATACACATGCAGCGGCATCGAGCCGTCGCGCTTATAGCCCTTCTTGTAGAGGACGGAGACCGGCACCTTTGTCCCGTCCCGCGCCGTCGCCATCAGCCGCTCGGTCGCATATTGGCTGGCGTCATAGCCCGATGGGATCTGCTGCACCTTGCGTGTCACCAGCTCGGAATTCGCCACACGATAGTCGAATACCGTATTGGGCGTCACCATCGACGAATAGGCCAGCCGCAGCTCCGACGCGTCCGGCTCGGCATTGGTGCCAAGGCTCGCGGCATAGCTGGCTTCGGGGAACTGCACCCGCCGCTCGCTGCCATCGGCAAAGCGCAGGCGGATCTGATCCAGCCCGGCCACCCGCTCCTCCACCGCCAGATAGGAGGTGAACGGCTTGATATCGGTCAGATAGACTTCGTCGGACCCGGCGATCAGCGTCTTCCAGTTTCCGGGATCGGCAACGGGTGCCGTCGCCACGCGGAAATTCACATGGTCGTCGTTCGCCAGCACATAGAGCGTGTCGCCCGAAACATCGCAGGCATAGCGAACGCCGTCCTTGCGCTTCTTTACCAGCCGCATCGGCGCCGCCGGGTTGGCAGCGTCGAGCAGCCAATATTCCGTCGTCACCTGCACCCCGGTGCCCAGCAGGATATGCTTCCCGTCCTGGCTGCGGCCAACGCCAACCCGCCAGCCGTCGCCCTTCTCCTCATAGAGGAGCTTGTCCTTCTTTTCGCCCAGCCTGTGCAGAAAGGCCTTGTTCGGGCGCCACTCGGCATTGGCCTCGGTCCACACGAGGCTGCGGGAATCGGCAGCCCACGCCGTATCGCCAAGCGATTCCGTCGAAACGGTTTCCAGGTCGCGGCCAGTCGCCAGATCGCGGATCACCAGCGTGAACCGCTCCGATCCGCTGGTGTCGGTCGAATAGGCGAGCAGCTTTCCATCCGGCGAGACATCAAACGATCCCAGGCGGAAATAGTCCTTGCCCTCCGCCAGCTTCGGCTCCGACAGGATCAGCTGCGCATCGCCCGACCCGTCGCGTGGCTTGCGATACCAGTTGCGATACTGCCCGCCCGTCTCGAACGCCCACCAGTAGAGCCAGTCGCCGTCCGGATAGGGAACCGAGGCATCGTCCTCCTTGATCCGCCCTTTCAGCTGCTCGAACAGTGCTTCCACCAGCATCGAATGCTCGCGCATCCGATCCTCGAAATAGGCATTCTCCGCCTTCAGATAGCCAAGGATCTCCGGGTCATCGACCTTCGGGTAATCCTTGTCGCGCAGCCAGCGATAGGGGTCCTTCACCGTCACTCCGAAGCGCGTGAACTCGAAATTGTCGACACGCGCAACAGGTGGCTTCATCGGGGACTTTCCGGCTTGAGCAAGAACAGGGGCGGGCAGGGCAGCAGCAAGGCTGCCGGCGACAAATGTGCGGCGATCCATCCACAAGGTCTTAGGCGAGGGCCATGCGCTCCCGCAAGACGCCTAGCGACGCACCAGAACCAGCGCCGCCGCCACCATCGCCGCCCCCAGCAGCTCCACCGGCCCCAGCGCCTCGTTCAGGACCACCCAGCCGGCGGCGGCCGACACCATCGGCTGCACCAGCAGTCCGATGCCGATCACCGGCGCCGGCAGCTTGCCGCTCGCATAGGTCATCAGCCCTTGCCCCAATAACTGGCTGGTCAGTGCCAGCGCCAGCACCGGGGTCCAGTTGCCCGGCCAGAAGCTCCCCGGCGCCAGCAGCGCCACAGGCAGCAGCATCACGGCCGAAACCAGCGTCGTCATCCCCAACACCGTCACCGTCGGCAGCCGGTCGCGCATCCGGATGATCGTGAAAATATATCCGGTATAGAATGCCGCCGCCAGCAGGCTCAGCAGGTCGCCCGCCAGATGCTGCGAAGAAACCTGCGCCGAATTCCCGAGCAGCAGCGCCGTTCCCGCGCCGGCCAGCGCCAGCGCCTGCAAGGTCGAGCGCTTCGGCGTGTCGCCCCGCACCAGGATCGCCCAGCCCGCCAGCATGAACGCCGTCGAATTGCCAAACAGCGTCGCATTCGCACTCGTCGTCCGCACGATGCCAAAGTGCCACGAGACAAGATCCGCCGCAAAGAAGAACCCCGCCGCAAGCCCCGCAGCCCAGGGCAAGGCCCGCAACGGCACGCCCCCACCATCCCGCCGCTGCCACACCGCAATCAGGATCAGCACAGGCGCCGCCAGCGCCATCCGCCAGAATGCCGAAGACGCCGGCGAAACATCCGCCAACCTCACCAGCAAGGGTCCGAAGGCCAGCAGCGCCGATCCCAGCAGCAAAGCGGCAAGGGGCCAGCGCGAAGCCGGCTGCATGTCCGAAACGGAAGCCATGGGCGCCGCCTAGCAGGCGGCGCGGATATCAGCCAACCCCGGAAACAAACGCCCGCAAATCCCCCAGCAGCGCCTCCGGCTCCTCCAGCCCGGCGAAGTGCCCGCCGTGCGGCATCTGCGTATAGCGCACCACATTGTATCCCCGCTCCACCATGCTGCGCGGCGGAAAGGCCAGCAGGTCGCGCGGGAAGGCGGCAACCCCCACCGGCACCTCGATCCGCCGCCCGGCCGGAATGGCAAAGCCACCTTCCAGAAACATCCCGCGATAGATCCAGGTCGCCGTCAGGAAGCTCCGCGTCGTCAGGTAGATCAGGATGGTGTCCAGCATGGTGTCCAGGCTAAACGGCGGCTCCACCATGCTGGCGTTGGTGTCGGACCAGCCGCAATATTTCTCGCTCAGCCAGGCCGCTACGCCCATCGGCGAATCCATCATCGCAAAGCCCAGCGACTGTGGCTTCGTCCCTTGCAGCACCAGATAGCCCGTCTCGGTAGCGCGGATCATCCGCGCCCAGTTCAGCCACTGCTTCTCTTCCGGGGTATGCGCCGACATGTCGGCCGACCGCAGCCCGTATCCGTTCAGGTGGATCGCCTGCACCCGCGCGCTGTCCAGCCCGATCCAGCCGCCGATCACGCTGCCCCAGTCACCGCCCTGATAGATGAAGCGGTCATAGCCCAGTTCGCCCATCAGCCGGTCATACAGCCCCGCCACCGCGCGCGGCCCGATGGGCGCCTTCGGCCGGTCGCTCCAGGCATATCCGGGCAGCGAGGGCGCCACCACGTGAAAGGCGGGCTGGCTGGCATCTTCCGGCTCCGCCAGCCGCCGCAGGATCGTCTCGAACTCCAGAACCGAACCCGGCCAGCCGTGCGCGATCAGCAGCGGCTGCGCATCGGCCCGGCTGGAACGGATATGGATGCAGTGCAGGTGAAACCCCGGCTCCACCTCCACCCGGAAATTCGCAAAGGCGTTCAGCCGCGCAACCGTCGCTTCCCAGTCGTATCCGGTAAGCCAATGCTCGCGCAGCCGCTCCATATAGGCCCGGTTCGCGCCATGCTCCCACTGATGCCCCTCCGGCTCCTCGAAGAAGCGGAATTCCTCCACCCGCCGGCGGATCCATTGCACCTCCTCGCGCTCGACGGGGATCTCGAACTGAACCACGCTCATGCCGCCTTCAGCCCCTGCATCTGCTGCCCGCGCAAGTCCGCCGCTGCCTTCTCCGCGATCATGATGGTCGGGGCATTGGTGTTGCCCGAAACCAGCCACGGCATCACCGAGGCGTCCACCACCATCAGCCCTTCCACCCCGTTCACGTTCAAGGCGATATCGGTCACGGCCCCGGCATCCGCCCCCATCCGGCAGGTGCCGACCGGGTGATAGATGGTCTCCGCCCAGCCGCGCATCTTCTCCAGCACGGCGGCGCCCTGCACCTCCTCGCCCGGCCAACTCTCGCCCCCGTTATACGGCTTCAGCGCCGACTGCCGCCCGATCGCCCGCGCAATCTCCACGCCCTTCACCAGCGTATCCACATCCTCCGGAGCCGACAGATAATTGGGGTCGATCGCCGGATGTGCCTTCGGATCGGGAGATTTCAGCCACAGCGAGCCCCGGCTCTCCGGCCGCACCTGGCACACATGCACCTGATAGCCATGCTCCGGCTGCAAGCCGCCAACGCCATGCGCCAGCCCCATCACCGGCATGAAGTGCATCTGGATATCCGGCGCCGCCAGCCCCTCGCGCGTCGAGACAAAGGCCCCCGCCGCCGTCGGCATATAGCTGGCGTTGCCAGACTTGCGGAAAATCCAGTTCAGCCCCGCCATCAGCTTCACCAACGGCCTGGTGTTCGCATTCAAGGTGATCGGCTGGCTGCACTTCCACTGCACCAGCACATCCAGATGGTCCTGCAAATTCTGCCCCACCTGCGCGCGATCCGCCACCACATCGATCCCCAGCGCCTTCAGCTGCGCCGCAGGCCCCACGCCAGACAACAGCAGCAACTGCGGCGAATTGATTGCCCCGCCGCACAGCACCACCTTCCGCGCCCGCACCAGCTGGCCGCCGGAATAGCGCACGCCAACCGCGCGCTTCCCCTCGAACTCCACCTTCTCCGCCAGCGCCCCGGTGATGATCTTCAAATTCGGCCGCCGCCGCACCTCCGCCGTCAGATAAGCGCGCGCCGCAGACCAGCGCTGCCCGCCCTTGATCGTCGAATCATAGCTGCCCGCGCCCTCGAACTGTGCGCCGTTGAAATCATCGGTGCGCGGCCAGCCATTCTCCACCGCAGCATCGATGAAGGCATTGTTCAGCACATGCGGCAGCATCCGCCGGCTCACGCTCAGCGGCCCGTCCGCGCCATGATAGTCGCAGGCACCCCGATCGCTGCTCTCGGCCTTCTTGAACCATGGCAGCACATCCGCCCAGCCCCAGCCCGTGCAGCCCGCCTGCGCCCAGCGGTCATAGTCGCTCGAATGCCCCCGGATATAGACCATGCCGTTGATCGACGAAGACCCGCCCAGCGCCTTGCCGCGCGGCCAATAGAGCTTTCGCCCGTTCAGATGCGCCTGCGGCTCCGTCCAGAAACCCCAGTTGAACGCACTCTCCTTTTCCGGCGGGATGATCTCGCCAAGCCCCGCCGGCATGTTGATCATCATCGCCTTGTCGTCGCCACCCGCCTCCAGCAGCGCCACGCGCGTGCCGGGGTCTTCCGACAGCCGGCCGGCCATGGCGCAACCGGCGCTTCCAGCGCCCACGATCACGAAATCGAACGTCTCTTCCACGCAAAATCCTCCCGCCCGTTTGCCGGGCATATGCCACGGAACCTAGCCAAGCGGCCGCCTCCCGCCACCCTCCGCATTATGCGTGAAAGTCATACGCAAAAACTCCGCTGGTCGCATCCCACTTCCACCATGCAGAACTGGTCGTTAGGGTCAGGCGATGCTGCGTTTCGTGCCGATGGCCCCGCTTGTTCCGCTTTTCCTCCTCGGCGGCTGCGCGGTCGGCGCCGTGCAGACGCAGCGCCCCACGGCCAGGCCGATGCCGCAACTGCACTGGCTGTTCGATTGCCTGCGAACGAACCGCTTCGCGCTCGTGGCAGCCCACCGCGCCCAGCCCAACCCGGAAGCCACCGAGAACAGCGTCGAAAGCGGGACGGAAACCTTCCGCAAGGGCATCACCGTGCTGGAAATCGACGTCTTCGTCAGCTCCGATGGCGTCCCGATGCTGCTGCACGACGATACCCTCGATCGCACCACCACCGGCACCGGCGTTGCATCGCAGAAAAGCTACAAGGAACTGCGCCAGCTCCAGCTCCGCAAGCCCAACGGCGACATCACCGAGCAGCGCATCCCAACGCTCGACGAAGCACTGGTCATGGCGCGGCGCGGCGGCGCCATCCTGATGCTCGATCCCAAGCGCTCGATGCCAATGGAGGATCTGGTGCAGCACGTCCGCAGCGCCCGCATGGAGGGGCAGGTGATTCTCATTGCCAACAGCCTCGCCGAAAGCCGGCTTGCCATGGGCGTCGCGCCGGAAATGATGGTCTCTACCTACGCCCGCGAAGGCCGCGAGGCGCAGGCGCTGATGCGTCTTGCCAACCCGATGATGCTGCGCTTCACCGGCACGACAGAGCCCGATCCCGCCCTCATCGCCACCCTCGATGCCTCGCGGGTCGAGGCGATCACCGGTACGCTCGGCAAACCCGGCGAGCGGCTGGACGACAAATATCAGGCTGCCGACGACGACGGCCTCGGCTACGCCCGCCTGGCAGAGCGCGGCGTCACCCTCATCAGCAGCGACCAGCCGGTATCGGCGTGGAAGGCGCTGAAGGAACACAAGCGAGACGGCACATGGTGCCTCACAGGAGACAGTAGATGAAGGCAATCCGCATCGAGAAGACCGGAGGCCCCGGGGAGATGCGCCTTGTCGATGTCGCGACCCCCCAGCCGGGCGCCGGCGAAGCCCTGGTCCGCCACCATGTGATCGGCGTGAACTTCATCGACACCTACCACCGAAGCGGCCTCTATCCCATGCAGCTCCCCTCCGGCATCGGCGTCGAGGCAGCCGGCGTCGTCGAAGCAGTGGGGGAGGGCGTCACCCACGTCGCCCCCGGCGACCGCGTGGTCTATTTCGCCGCCACCCCCGGCTCCTACGCCACCCACCGCGTCCTCGATGCAAAATGGCTGGTGAAACTCCCCGACGACCTGTCCGACGAGATCGCCGCCGCCATGTGGCTGAAGGCCTGCACCGTCGAGTTCCTCGTCGAGCGCTGCGCCCGGGTGCAGCCCGGCGACACCGTGCTGGTTCCGGCAGCAGCCGGTGGCGTCGGCATCCTTCTCACCCAATGGCTGAAATCGGCAGGCGCCACTGTCATCGGCACCACCTCGACGCCGGAAAAGGCTGAAATCGCCAGGGCCGCCGGCTGCGATCATGTGCTGAACTATGCCGATGCGCCAAAGGCAGTCCGCGATCTAACCGGCGGCAAGGGCGTCGACTGCAGCATTGACGGCGTCGGCCAGGACACGTTCGAAAGCTCGCTGGACTCCCTGAAGATGCGCGGCCTCCATATCAGCTTCGGCAACGCCTCAGGCCCGGTCAGCGCCTTCAACCTCGGCATCCTCGCCGGCAAGGGCTCGCTGTTCGTCACCCGCCCGACGCTGTTCCATTATTACGCAACGCCCGCGGATTTCGCCGCCGGCACCGGCGCCGTCTTCGAAAAGCTCCGCGCCGGCGTGCTCAACGCCCACATCGGCCAGCGCTTCGCCCTCGCCGATGCAGTCGCCGCCCACAAGGCGCTGGAAGCCCGCGCAACCACGGGCTCCACGCTGCTGATTCCCCAGGACGTGAACCCATAAACGGGAGGCGTTTTGATGGGTCAGGCAGGCGAAATCGGCGTTGGCGGCGGCCGAAAGCGGGGCTTTGCCCCCCGGTGAGGACGGCGACGGCGTTGATTTCGCCTGCCTGACCCACCGAAGGCGCGGTTTTCAGACCCGATCCAGCGCTCGCTGCGCTTGCCAGCTACCTTCAGGTAGCCGGTCTGCGCTTGCTCACTCGTCTCGGGGCTGAAAACCGCGTCAAAATGCCTTCCGTTTATGGGTTCACGTCCTAGTTGCCGAACAGTGCGTTGATCTGGGGCAGGAGCGGCACCACGTCGCGCCCGCCGTTGATGATCATGTCCATCGCCACATAGAAGATCAGCGCCAGGCCGATCCAGCCGATCCAGTGATACTTCTCGATCAGCCGGGCGATATAGTTGGCGGCAATTCCCATCAGCGCCACCGACAGCACCAGCCCGAAGATCATTACCTCGGTGTGGTGCTTCGATGCGCCGGCGACTGCCAGCACATTGTCCAGGCTCATCGAAAGATCGGCGATTGCCACCGCCCACGCCGCGCCCCAGAAAGTCTTCGCGGGCTTGGGCGCATCATGCGCGACCGTCCCGTCTGCCAGCATAACCTTGTGCGGGCGCAGCTCGCGATACATTTTCCAGCACACCCACAGCAACAGCAGGCCGCCGGCCAGCCGGATGCCGACGATGTCCAGCAGCTGCGTCACCACCAGCGCAAAGGCGATCCGCATGACCAGCGCGGCCACCATGCCCAGTGCGATCACCTTCTTGCGATCGGCCGCGGGCAAACCGGCGGCCAGGGCGCCGATCACGATGGCGTTGTCGCCGGCCAGCACCAGATCGATCATGATCACCGTGCCCAGCGCCCGCCAGGCGCCCGGCTCGTTCATGAAGTGCAGCGAAAGTCCGAATAGTTCCATGCGCGGCCTGCTAGCGGAATATTACCCGGCTGCAAACAGTCTTGCGCACGGCGCGCAGGCCAGGCGACAAAGCGATCGTCAGAAGCGGTAGCCGATCCCAACGCCAATCACCAACGGATCGATGTTCACCCGGACGCTCTGGCTCGGGATCGCCAAAGGACGCAGGCGGGCTGTGGTATCCATGTCGATGTATTTGAAGTCCAGGTTGAACAGCCAGTTGCTGTTCTGGCCAAATGGAATGTCCAGCCCGCCCTGCAACGCATAGCCGAAGCTGTCCGAAAGGCTGACACGGGTATCGCCCACAGCAGCCTCCAGCTGGCTGGAAGGACGGCTGTTGTAGAAGATCGTGTAGTTCAAGCCGACACCGACATAGGGGCGAACCACGGCATCGGGCGCAAAATGATACTGCAGCGTCAAGGTCGGCGGAAGCGCCCAGGTGCTCAGCAAGCGACCGATGCTGCCGGTGGTGCCCGTTTGTCCGGTAGCGGCATGCTTGGTAGTCGCCGCAATCAGCTCCAGCCCGATGTTGTTCGTGACCATATAGGTCACATCCAGCTCGGGCGCATAGCCTGTGGTCACCGAAACGCCTTCGGTGGGGAAGGTCGGCTGGATGCTGTCCCCTCCGCCAGAAGGGTCCACCGCAATCCCGCGCCCCCGCACGATCCAGTCCCCGCCTTCCGCAAACGCCGGCGAGCCAGCCAGCAAAATGGCGGCAACAGCGGTAGCGGTGTTGCGGCAGGTCGCAAATCTCATGTCAAGGCTCCTTCAGATCTAAGGCGTTCCCTGCACCTGTCGACAGGAGCCGTCCTTGATCGAGAGCAAAGAAGTAATTGATATATATCAACGTTTTTTAGGAGAAATCCCTGAACGGGCGCAGCCCGCGAACCGAGGGTCAGCCTCCGGCAGAACCACGACCACGCCCCCGCGCCCGCGCGCAGAGCTGCGTGGAACGCCCACCAAAGAACCGGGGCGCAGCGCGGAACGCAAGGGAGCGGATGCGACCGCCCGCGGGCTTCAGAAAAGCAACCATTTCAATTTGCATAAGCAAATTGAAATGGTGCGGACGGCGGGGCTCGAACCCGCACTCTCCTGTCGGTGAAACGGATTTTAAGTCCGGTGCGTCTACCAGTTTCGCCACGTCCGCGCGCCAAATGGGTGTCTGTGGGCACCCTATCCCACCTCAGCAGGTGCGAGGCCAGCGCTTCGGAACCGCCTTAACCGTCGGCGTCAGCCGACGTTCAGGCGTTCCCGCAATTCCTTTCCGGGTTTGAAGTGCGGCACGCGCTTGGCGTCCACGTCCACCGAGTCCCCCGTTCGCGGATTGCGCCCGGTGCGGGCATTGCGGCCGCGCGTGGAAAACGCACCAAAGCCCCGCAGCTCAACCCGGCCGCCTTCCGCCAGTCGATCGGCGATGGCGTCCAGAATGGTGGAAACCACGCGCTCGGCCTCGCGCGTACCCAGATGGGGATTGGCGTCGGAAATCTTCTGAACAAGTTCGGAACGGATCATGACAGCAAGCCCCCCGGTGGTCTCGCACTATGTGCTGCCAACAATGAGTCGGTCAACCCTTTCATCAACAACGCAAAAGGGGCGGTGCCTCGCAGCACCGCCCCTTCTGAACCGTTGAACGGAAAAGCCGTCCGGCCTCAGCCGTCCTGCTTGGCCTTGTTCAGGGCCGCACCCAGGATGTCGCCCAGCGAAGCGCCGGAGTCCGACGAACCATATTGTGCAACTGCCTGCTTTTCTTCCGAAATCTGGCGAGCCTTGATCGAAAGCATCGGCTTCTTGCCACGCTCGAAACCGATCACCAGCGCATCGACCTTCTGGCCAACCTGGAAGCGTTCCGGGCGCTGCTCGTCCCGGTCGCGGCTAAGGTCGGAGCGCTTGATGAAGGCGGTCGGGCCGTCTTCACCGATCTGCACTTCGATGCCGCCGTCGCGGGATTCGCGAACGATCACGGTCACGACTTCGTTCTTCTTCAGGTTGAAGCCATCGCTCGGGCCTTCTTCGCCGGCAACAGCCGCAGTCCCGGCGCCTTCGCCCGAAACCTGCTTGATGCCCAGCGAGATGCGCTCGCGCTCGACATCGACTTCCAGAACCTGCGCCTTCACCATCTCACCCTTGTGGTGCAGCTGCAGCGCGGCTTCGCCCGAAACGCCCCAGGCGATGTCCGACATGTGCACCATGCCGTCCACTTCGCCGGGCAGGCCGATGAAGAGACCGAATTCGGTCGAGTTCTTCACTTCGCCTTCGACGATGGTGCCAACGGGATGCTCTTCGGCGAACACTTCCCACGGGTTGCGCTGCGCCTGCTTCAGGCCCAGCGAGATGCGGCGCTTCTCGGCGTCGACTTCCAGGACGATGACATCCACTTCCTGGCTCGTCGAAACGATCTTGCCCGGGTGGACGTTCTTCTTCACCCAGCTCATTTCCGAAACATGCACCAGGCCTTCGATGCCCGGCTCCAGCTCGATGAACGCGCCGTATTCGGTGATGTTGGTCACGCGGCCCTTCAGCTTGGCGCCAACCGGATACTTGGCTTCGGCACCTTCCCACGGATCGCTTTCCAGCTGCTTCATGCCCAGGCTGATGCGCTGCGTGTCGCGGTTGATGCGGATGATCTGCACCTTCACCGTGTCGCCGATGTTGATCACCTCGTTCGGGTGGCCAACGCGCTTGTAGCTCATGTCGGTCACGTGCAGCAGGCCGTCGATGCCGCCCAGATCCACGAACGCACCGTAATCGGTGATGTTCTTCACCACGCCGTCGATCACCTGACCTTCGGCCAGGCTCTGGATCAGGCCGGTGCGGGCTTCCGCGCGGGTTTCTTCCAGGATGCTGCGGCGCGAAACCACGATGTTGCCGCGCTTGCGGTCCATCTTCAGCAGCTGGAACGGCTGGGCAATGCCCATCAGCGGGGTAACGTCGCGCACCGGGCGGATATCCACCTGCGAACCGGGCAGGAAGGCGACAGCGCCGCCAAGGTCGACCGTGAAGCCGCCCTTCACGCGGCCAAAGATCGTGCCGTCCACGCGCTCGCCGGCGTTGAACTGGGTTTCCAGCTTGTCCCAGGCCGCTTCGCGACGGGCGCGGTCACGGCTCAGCATCGCCTCACCGAATGCGTTTTCCACGCGGTCGACATAGACGTCGACATCATCGCCCACGGACACTTGCGGAGCCTGTCCGGGCGGGGTGAATTCACGGATCGAAACACGGCCTTCAGACTTCAGGCCCACGTCGATCACCACCAGATCGTTCTCAATGGCGGTGACCCGCCCCTTCACCACCTTGCCTTCGAAGCTCTGGGACTCGCCCAGCGACTTGTCGAGAAGCGCGGCGAAATCGTCGCGGGTGGGCATTGCAGTCGAAGCCATGTAGATCCTATCATCATCGGGCAGGCCAGCCGGTTGTCTCCGGCGGTCTTGCGGGGGTGGCTGTCAAATATTCGCCTGAAAACCCTTCAGGCAGAACGCGTTAACCTTTAGACTCCCCTGAAAGCGAAACGGGCGCGCGAAGACAGGTCTTCGGCGCCGTCGATCAGGGGACCCTTTCCAGGCGCTTCGACACAAGGTCGATCGCTGCCCGGACGGCCGCGGCTATATCCAAATTGCTCGTATCAAGCAAGTCGGCGTCGTCTGCCTGCCGCAGCGGTGCATCGGTCCGCCCCATGTCACGCGCATCGCGCGCCACGATATCGGCCAGTATCCCGGCCTCGGTCACGTCCCGCCCTGCCGAGGTCAGCTCCAGAAAGCGCCGCCGCGCCCGCACTTCAGGCGCCGCCGTCACATACAGCTTGGCGTGCGCATCGGGGGCGATCACCGTGCCGATATCCCGCCCATCCAGCACCGCGCCGCCCGCCTGCGCCGCAAAGGCCCGCTGGAACCCCATCAGCGCGGCGCGCACCTCCGGATGCGCCGAAACCCTCGAGGCCGCCTCTCCGGTATGCGCCGCCCGCAGATCATGATCCTCCAGCAGCGACAGGTCTATAGCCGCCGCCCGCCGCCCCACCGCCGCGCCATCGTCCAGCGCCACCCCGGCGCGGTTCGCCGACAGCGCCACCACGCGATAGAGCGCCCCGGTATCCAGATGCGGCACGCCGAAATGCCGCCCCAGCGCCCGGGCAATCGTGCCCTTGCCCGAAGCAGCCGGGCCGTCCACGGCAATCAGCGGCATGCTGTGCTCCGTCCGCCACCGCCCCGCACCCCCGCCCGGCCGCCCCCAAGGTATCTTCGATGGGCGCCCGGGCGGGGGTGCGGGGCGGTCAGAGGTGCGCAGCGCCCTAAGGGTGCAAACGGCGCACTCAAGCCAGCAGCTTTGCAATCTTCGGTGCGATATCCTCGGGCTTCACCTGCGGCGCGAAACGCTCCACCACCTCGCCCTCGCGGTTCACCAGGAACTTGGTAAAGTTCCACTTCACGCCCGTGGAGCCCAGCAGCCCGGGCGCCCCGGTCTTCAGCTGCTGATACAGCGGGTGCGTGTGCTCGCCGTTCACCTCGATCTTCGAAAACATTGGGAAGCTCACCGGATAGGTCAGCGAGCAAAAGGTTGCGATCTCCGCGTCGTTCCCGGGTTCCTGCTTATTGAACTGGTTGCATGGAAAACCCAGCACTTCAAAGCCCTTGTCCTTGAAGCGCTGATAAATCTCTTCCAGCCCCGTATATTGCGGCGTGAACCCGCATTTAGAGGCAACGTTCACGATCAGCAGCACCTTGCCGCGGTAGTCGGCCATGGAAACATCGCGTCCGTCCAGCGACTTGGCATGCTGGTGATAGATATCGTCTGGCATCTGGGTCCTTCTCCCTCATTTGTCTTACCTAATGACGGGGTGGGCGGGGGAAGGGAAGGGGGAAGTAAGTCGCGGGTGGCGCTAAAGAGCCTTCCCCGCGTGCGTGGCGGCGAACGCCGGCCGGCGGCCAAGCCGCCGAGTCCGGCTGGGAGAGGCAGAAAGAGGAAGTTTGCGGGCATAGCCCGCTCGTCGGACGGGTTCGTGGGCCGGATGGCCCACGCCCCGCCGGCCGTGCCTTCGGCGAGTCAGCGAGTTTGCGCTTTGCGCAAATCGCTGCCGCCTTCGGCAAAAAAGACCCCCGGCAGGTTTCCCTGCCAGGGGTCGGGGTCGCTCTCTTCTTGCAACTTGGCAAGCTGGCTCCGTCAGCGCGCTATTCGCGCGAACCCAGGAAGCTCAGCAGGAACTGGAACAGGTTGATAAAGTCGAGGTACAGCGTCAGCGCACCCATGATCGCGGCCTTGCCCTGCATGTCGGTGCCGGCCACATAGTCATAGGTTTCCTTGATCTTCTGCGTGTCAGCGGCGGTCAGCCCGGCAAAGATCAGCACGCCAAGGATGGAGATCACCAGCGACAGCGTGCCCGACTGCATGAAGATGTTGGCCACCATCGCCACCAGGATGCCGATCAGGCCCATCACCAGGAAGGTGCCCAGACGCGAAAGGTCGCGCTTGGTGGTGTAACCATAGAGGCTGAGGCCCGCAAAAGCCGCCGCCGTCGCGAAGAAGGTCGTCGCGATCGACGTGCCGGTATAGCGCAGGAAGATCGTGGACATCGAAGCGCCCATGATCGCCGCAAAGGCCCAGAAGCAGGCCTGAACCGCCGATTCCGACATCTTCTGGAAGCGGAAGCCCAGCGCAAACACAAAGCCCAGCGGCGCCAGCATCACGATCCAGCCAAGGATCGAAGGCGAGCCCGTCATCGGGTTGAACAGCGCGTTCACAGCGCCGGTGTAGGCCATGCCAAGGGCGACCACGCCCGTCAGCAGCACGCCCGACATCATATAGTTGTACACGCTCAGCATGTGCGAGCGCAGGCCGGCGTCATATTCCGCTGCCGTGGTGCCGAGGCGCGCCGAAGCCATTGCCGCAGAGCGACTCAGCCTGGGATCCACCTGATTGACCATCGAAACTCTCCCTAGTCCGGGGGTAACGTCGCTGAAACGCGACACCGGATGCAGCGATAATATCGCCTATGTAACAACGGGTTTCAAGAGTCGCCAGTGAAATCTTTCATGCATGAAACATTTTGGGGTTATCAACCAGAAATCCTCACCGGCAAGACCGGGCGCAGCCCGCAAGCGCGACTGCGCGTCCGCGCCAATGCGCGGAACACGGGCGCGGAGCGCCAAACAAATCAACTTTCCCGCAGCACCCGCGCCACCTTCACCCCCAGCGTCCGCCAGGCGCCCACCAGCCCCAGCGCCAGCGTCACCGCCGCCCCCAGCAGCGCGGTCAGCAGCGCCACGCCCCAATCCGGCGCCCAGCTGAACTTCAATACCTGCGTCACCACCACCCAGCCGGAAATCCCGCCCAGCAGCAGGGCGATCAGTGCCACCACCAGCCCCAGTCCGGCATATTCCATCGCCGCCGCCGCCATCAGCTGCCGCCGCGTCGCCCCCAGGGTCTTCAGGATCACATTGTCATAAATCCGCGCCCGCGCCTGTGCCGCCAAAGCCCCCACCAGCACGGCAATCCCGGCCAGAATGGCAACGCTCGCCGCCACCCGCACGGCCATCCCCATCTGCCGCACCAGCGTCCCCACTTCGCCCAGCACATCCTTCACCTTCACCACCGACACCGTTGGAAAGGCCCGGCTGATGGTGCCGGTAAAGCCTTCCTCGGCCGCTTCCGGCGGGGTGATCGTCGCCATCCAGCTATAGGGCGCGTCGCGTAAGCTGTTCGGATCATAGATCAGCACGAAATTGAACCCCAGCGAGTCCCAGTCCACCTCCCGCAGCGAAGCGATGGTCGCGGTAATCTCCACCCCCAGCACCGAAACGGCGATGGTGTCGCCCACCTTCAGCCCCAGCAGCGCGGCTTGCTCGGCGTCCATCGACACCAGCGGCGGCCCGGCATAATCCTTCGGCCACCATTTCCCCGCCACCAGACGATTGCCCGCCGGCAGCTCGTCGGCCCAGGTCAGCCCGCGATCGCCGCGCAGCAGATAGCTTTCCTCCGGCACATTCTTCAGCTCGGAAGCCGGCACGCCGTTCACCGCCACCACCGGGCCGCGCAGGCTCGGCACCATCCGCACCTCGCTCCCCTTGGGCAGCGTCTCGCGGAAGCGCGCATAGTCCTCCTTCGGCAGGTCCAGCAGGAAGAAGGCCGGCGCCTTCGCCGGCACCGTCTTCTGCAGCTCCGCATTGAAGCTCGTCTCGATGAAGGCGAGCGTCGCAAACAGGCTCAGCCCCAGCCCCAGCGCCACCACCAGCTGACGTGTCATGGCGCCGGGCCGATGCACATTCGCCAGCGCCAGCCGCGGCAGCACCCGCTTCGGCCGCGCCACCCGCCGTGCGGCCCATTTCACCGCGGACCCCAGCCCGAACAGCAGAAGCAGCACCACGGCTGCCCCGCCGACAAAGCCCAGCGCAAAGATCGGCTCGGCCGCCTGCCACACCGCCATCGCCACCACCACGGCCCCGGCACCCAGCGCCGCCGCCATCGCCCGTGCCGAAGGCCAGGGCCAGCTCTCCACGCTGCCACGAAACATCCGCTGCGCCGGCAAGGCTCCCGCCCGCGCCAGCGGCGGCACGGCAAAGGCCAAGGCCACCAGCAAGCCGAAGGCAATCGCCGTAAACAGGGGCGCAAACTGCAACCCCAGGGAAGGCGCCACGGGCAGCACATCCCCCGCCAACGCCACCACAATCCAGGGCACCGTCGCCCCGATCAGCGCCCCCGCCACGGCGGCCACCAGCGCCACCCCGCCGATCAGCAGCAGATACGTCCGCCACACTAGCCCCGACGAAGCCCCCACGGCCTTAAGCGTCGCAATGGTCCCGCCCTTGCGGTCCAGATAGCTCGCAACGCCATTGCCAACACCAACGCCGGCCACCGCCAGAGAGGTCAGGCTGACCAGCGTCAGGAACTGGGCCAGCCGCTCGACAAAGCGCCGCACCCCCGGCGCGCCATCGCGTCGATCGGCCACGCGCCACCCGGCCTCGGGAAACTGCTCCTTAAGCTGCTCGCTCACAGCAGCCGGATCCACGGATTGCGGCAATTTCAACCGCACATAATGCCGATACACCGTACCCGGCTGCACCAGGCCCGTTCGCTCCAGCCCCTCACGAGAGATCAGCACGCTCGGCCCCAGCGCAAACCCCTCGGCCGCCTTGTCCGGCTCCACCGTCAGGATGGCGGCAACCGGAAAGCGCCCTTCACCCAGGCTGATCGTGTCGCCAATCTTCAGCCCCAGCTGATCTGCCAGCCCATCCGCCACCACGGCCCCGCGCCCCAGCGCCGCCTGCACGGCAGCATTGCCCCCGCCGCCGCGGACATCGGCCTCGCCATACAGCGGCCACAGCCCGTCCACCGCCTTCAGCTCGCCCAGCAACTCCCGGTTCGCCGCAGCCCCGCTTTCGCCGCGCACCATCGCCCGCATCCGCAGACTCTGCGAAATCTCCCAGCCAAACCCGCGCAGCGCCGCCATCTCCTCGGGCGTCGGGCCTCGCTGCGTCAGCCGGACCTCCACATCGCCGCCCAGGATCACCTGCCCCTGATCGGCGAGCCCCCGCTCGATCGCGCTTGCCAAACTGCCAACGCCCGCCATCGCCAGCACGCCCAGCAACAGGCACACGAACAGCAAGCGCAAGGCGCCCAGCCCCCCGCGCGCCTCCCGCCAGGCAAATTTCGCCGCCAAAGGCCACAGCTCTGGCTGCACCCGTGCCGGTGTCGGCGCCGGAATGGGAATGGCAATGTTCACGCGCCCACCACTTCGGCGCCCGTCAGCGTGTCGGAAACGATCTTCCCATCCCGCATCCGGATCACCCGCGAACATTTCGTCGCCAGCTCCGCATCATGGGTAATCAGCACCAATGTCGCCCCGGTCTCGTCCAGCCGCCGGAACAGCAGCTCCACGATGGTCTCGCCGGTGGCAGCATCCAGATTGCCGGTCGGCTCATCGGCAAACAGCAGGGCAGGGCGCACCGCCAAAGCCCGCGCCAGGGCCACCCGCTGCTGCTCCCCACCGGAAAGCTGAGTCGGATAGTGCGAGACCCGCTCGCCCAGCCCGACCGCCTGCAGCTCCCGCAACGCCTCGCCAAAGGGATCGGCATGGCCTGCCAGCTCCAGCGGTACCGCCACATTCTCCAGCGCCGTCATCGTCGGGATCAGGTGAAACGCCTGCAGCACGATGCCGATGCGCCCGCGCCGCGCTTCCGCCAGCCCATCCTCGGAAAGCCCCACGATGTTCAGCCCGGCAATATGGATAGACCCGGATGTTGCAGACTCCAGCCCGGAAAGCACCGCCATCAAGCTGGACTTGCCGCTTCCCGAAGGCCCCAGGATCGCCAGCCGCTCGCCGGCCGGCACGGCCAGGTTCACGCCCTTCAGGATTTCCACCCGCGCCGCGCCTTCGCCAAGAGCCAGCGTGACATCGCGCGCATCGATCACCATATCCGGGGCAGAAACATCAGGCGTCATGGAGTCTCCGTTGGTCGCGATCAGCACACAGCCACGTTCATATGGCATCATCGCAACATTTTTGAAGTTTGCCATCGTTCTGCTCGTCGCGGCACCGCTGTTTGCGCAAGCGCCAAAGGAAAAGCTGATCCTCGCCTTCGGCGACAGCCTCACGGCAGGCTACCAGCTGAAACCGGGCGAAAGCTTCCCGGCCCAGCTCGAAGCGGCGCTGCGCAAGGAGGGCCGCCAGGTCCGCGTGCATAACGCCGGCGTTTCCGGAGACACCACCGCCCAGGGCAAGGCCCGCCTCCCATGGGTGCTGAACAGCCTGAAGCAAAAGCCCGATCTCGCCATCGTCGCGCTGGGCGCCAACGACATGCTGCGCGGCCAACCGGTCACCGTCACCCGCACCAATCTCGACGCCATCCTCACCGAATTCGACAAGCGCGGCATCCCGGTCATCGTCGCCGGAATGCTCGCCGCCCCCAACATGGGCCCGGCCTATGGCAAGGAATATAACGCCGTCTTCCCCACGCTCGCCAAGAAGCACGGCGACACGCTATACCCCTTCTTCCTGAACGGCGTGACCACCAACCCCAGGCTGCAACTCGCAGACCAGATGCACCCCAACGCCGCCGGAGTAGCCGTCATGGTGAAGAACATCCTCCCCACTGTCCGCAAGCAGCTGAAATGAGCCACCGCCTCTTCGTCGCGCTCCGCCCGCCGCCGGAAATCCGCGCCGCGCTGCTGCCAATCCAGTCCGGAATCGAAGGCGCCCGCTGGCTGAACGACAACCAGCTGCACCTGACCCTTGCCTTCCTCGGCGAAGTGGACCGCCACGGCGCCGAAGCGACGCTGGAGGCGCTGGAATCCGTCCCCTTCGCCCCGCTCGATCTGAAGCTCGGCCAACTCGGCAGCTTCGACAGCACAGGCCCCGGCCGCACCTCGGCCCTCTGGGTAGGCGTAGAGCCGGCAGACGCCCTCACCGATCTCGCCACCAGCGTCCGCACCGCCTGCCGCCGCGCCGGCCTCGCCCCGGACGCGCGCCGCTTCGTCCCGCACATCACGCTCGCCCGCTTCAGCGGCGCAGGCGCCAGCCGCGAAACGCTCCGCCCCTGGCTCGAAACGGCAACTCCGCCCCCACTCCAATGGCGCGCCAGCAACTTCCACCTCGTCGAAAGCATCCTGGGCCAAAGCGGCCCGCACTACGAACCACTCGCCAGCTACGAACTGGTTGAAGACTAGAGAAAACTCTGCGGGTCTACGTCCACGGCAACCCGCACCTTCGAGCTAATGTCCACCCGCGCCAGCCACTCCCGCACATAATGCTGCAGCGGAGCCGTCCGCCGCGCATGCACCAGCAACCGATGCCGGTGCCGCCCCCGCAGCATCGCCAGCGGCGCAGGCGCCGGCCCGAACACCTCGATTCCGTCGGCTGCAGGCGCCGCCATCCCGATCCGCCGCGCCGCATCCAGCGCCGCCGCCGCATCCAGCGATGAAACCACCACGGCCGCCAATCGCCCGAATGGCGGCATATGCGCGGCTTGTCTGCTCTCCCGCTCGGCGGCGTAAAACTCGCTCGTATCTCCCTTCAACAAGGCCTGCATCACCCGCGCCCGCGGCTGGTGCGTCTGCAGATACACCTCGCCCGGCTTGTCCGCCCGCCCGGCCCGCCCCGAAACCTGCCGGATCTGCTGAAAACATCGCTCGGCTGCCCTGAGATCCCCGCCATCCAAACCCAGATCGGCATCGACCACGCCCACCAGCGTCAAATTCGGAAAATCATGCCCCTTCGCCAGCATCTGCGTGCCGATCAAAATATCGACATCCCCGGTCGCCACGGCATCCACCAGCGCCGCCATATCCGCTGACGTGTGGATGGTATCCGAAGTTGCCACCAGCACCTTCGCTTCCGGCCACAGCGCCGCCACTTCCTCCGCCAGCCGCTCTACCCCCGGCCCGCAAGGCGCCAGGCTGTCCTCCGCCTGACAGCTGGGGCAATGCTTCGGCGTCGGCATCGAATGCCCGCAATGATGGCACTGCAGCCGCCGCGCCAGCCGATGCTCCACCAGCCAGGCGGTACAGTTCGGGCACTGGATTCGCTCCCCGCAGGCCCGGCAAAGGGTCAGCGGCGCATAGCCCCGCCGGTTCAGGAACAGCAGGCTCTGCTCACCCCGCTCCAGCCGCTCCTCCACCGCCTGCACAAGAGGCGGCGCAATCCAGCGCCCGCGCACCGGCGCGTCCTTCGTCAGATCGATCAGATGGATATCCGGCAGCAAGGCTCCGCCATGCCGATCCGGCAGATGCAGCAGTTTATAGGTGCCGCGCGAAACCTGCTCCATCGTCTCCAGCGAAGGCGTGGCGGTGGCCAGCACCACCGGCACCTGCTCGAAATGTCCGCGCATCACCGCCACGTCGCGCCCATGATAGGGCACGCTCTCCTCCTGCTTGAACGCCTGATCATGCGCCTCGTCCACCACGATCAGGCGCAGATGCGGCATCCCCAGAAACAAGGCAGACCGCGCCCCCACCACCACAGGCGCCACCCCCGAGGTTATGTCCCGATAGGCCGCCCGCCGCGCCGCAGGCGTCATCCCCGAATGCCAGACAGCCGGCGAAAAGCCGAACCGCCGCCGAAACCGCGCCAGCCACCCCTCGGTCAAGCCGATCTCCGGCAACAACACCAAAGCCTGTCCGCCATCCCGAATGGCGGCCACCACGGCCTCCAGATAAACCTCGGTCTTCCCGGCCCCCGTCACCCCATCCAGCAAAAACGGCTGGAACGCGTGGCGCTCTACCGCCGCCACCAGCTCCCCGGCAGCCGCAGCCTGCGCCGCCCCCAGCACCGGACCCGCCGGCAGGGGAGGGCGCGCCACCGCCAGATCCTCCACCCCATCCGCCGGCAGCAGCACGCCCGCCTTCGCCAACCCGCGCAAAGTCTCCACCCGCGCCTCTGCCGCCGCCGCCCACACCGCCAAGGGCGCAGGCCCGATCCCCCGCACCGTCTCCAACCGCTGCAGCAAGGCCCGGCGCACGGCCGATTTCGTCTCCGGCACCTCCCCCAGAACAAAATGCGCCACCCCCTTTGGCGCCGCCAGAAACGCTGCCTGCGGCAAGGCCATCCGCAATACCGCCGCCGGCGGGGCCAGATAATAATCCGCCACCCACCCCAGCAGTTTCCGCGACGCCTCCGGCACCGGCGGCATGTCCAGCACCCGCACCTCGCGCAGCTTCGCCTCGTCCACCGGCCGCGTGGTGAAAACCCCCGCATCCCAAACCACGCCCACCACCCGTCGCGGCCCCAGCGGCGCTTCCACGATCGCGCCGGGCAAGGTTCCGTCCGGCACCCGGTAATCGAGTGGTCCCAGCCCATGTTGCAGCAGAAGAACGGTCGCGCGCATTGACAGGCAGCTAGCCTTTGGGTTCAGGGGCCGCAACGCATCCCCGCATTCCCGGAGCACTTCCCATGAAATTCTTCGTCGATACCGCCGACACGAAGGAAATCGCCGATCTCGCCGACACCGGCCTGCTCGACGGTGTCACCACCAATCCCAGCCTGATCGCGAAATCCGGCCGCAACTTCCTCGAGGTCGTGAAGGAAATCTGCGCCCTCACCGACGGCCCGGTCTCGGCCGAAGTCGTCGCCCCCGATTTCGACGGCATGCTCCGCGAAGCGGAAATCGTTCGCAAGCTCGCCCCCAATGTCTGCGTGAAGCTGCCGCTCACCATGGACGGGCTGAAGGCTTGCAAGCGCCTCACCAACGAAGGCACGATGGTGAACGTCACCCTCTGCTTCTCGGCCAACCAGGCGCTGCTCGCCGCCAAGGCCGGCGCCACCTTCATCTCGCCCTTCGTCGGCCGCCACGACGACACCGGCCAGGACGGCATGGACCTCATCGAGGACATCCGCCTCATCTACGACAATTATGATTTCACGACGCAGATCCTGGTCGCCAGCATCCGCCACCCGATCCACATCCTGCAATCCGCCCGCATCGGCGCCGACGTCATCACCGCGCCGCCGGCAGTCCTGAAGGGCCTCGCCAAACACCCGCTGACCGACAAGGGCCTCGAACTCTTCCTCGCCGACTGGGCAAAAACGGGGCAGACTATTGCCTAAGCCGGCCTTCATCCGGTTCCGCGCACTGGCGCGGGCGCGCAGTCGCGCTAGCGGCGCTGCGCGCCGGCTGTATCTTGAAGGCCCAACCCTCTCCGTCGTCCCAGCGAAAGCTGGGACCCACAAAGCCTGACGCCGAGCATGACAGGCGAGCAACTCGTAGCAAGCTGGCTCGCCAGCCTGCAAAACGAACGCCGCCTGTCCCCCCACACCCTCCGCGCCTACACCGCCACCGGCCACCGCTTCCTCGCCCACATCGCCGAAGCCCAAGGCCGCCCGGCAGACCTCCAGCTCCTGGCGACCCTCACCGCAGCAGATTTCCGGGGCTTCCTGTCCGCCCGCCGCACGGAAGGCCTCGCCAACGTCTCCGCCGCCCGCGAACTCTCGGCGCTCCGCAGCCTTGCCGCCCACAGCCGCGATCGCCACGATACGCCTTTCCCCGGTCTGGACGGCGTCGCCAGCCCAAAGGTGAAAAAGGGCCTTCCGCGCCCGATCTCCCCCACAGACGCCCGCGCGCTCGCCGACACCACGGGCGAAATGCACGATGAACCCTGGCTGCAGGCCCGCGACACCGCCGTCCTGCTCCTCCTCTACGGCGCAGGCCTCCGCATCGGCGAAGCCCTGTCGCTGACCGGCGAAATCCTGCCGCTGGCCGAAAGCCTCACCATCACCGGCAAGGGCCGCAAGCAGCGCACGGTGGTCATGCTGCCTCTCGTCCGCGACGCCATCGAGCAATATCTGAAACTCAGCCCATGGCCGGTCACCCGAAACACCCCGCTGTTCCGCGGCGCAAAGGGCGGCGCTCTCTCAGACGGCGTGCTGCGCGCCACGCTGCGCAAGGCCCGCACGGCGCTCGGCCTCCCCGAAACCGCCACCCCGCACGCGCTGCGCCACAGCTTCGCCACCCACCTGCTAGCCCGCGGCGCAGACCTGCGCACCATTCAGGAGCTGCTGGGCCACGCCAGCCTCAGCAGCACGCAGATCTACACGAGCGTGGATACCGCCCGCCTGCTGGACGTCTACAAAAGCGCCCATCCGCGCGGCTAAGCCGCCGATTTGCGGTCCACATTGAAGATCAGGAACAGCTGCCAGACCAGCGTCAGCACCGCCAGCCCGGACAGCACCCACGGATGGCCGATAGTCACCGCCGCCCAGTCAAACGCGCCGGCGTTCATCTTCTTGATATGGTTGAAATGCTGGGTCATCCCCACCACCAGCCCCATCAATCCCACCACGGCGGCAACGTAGCGCGGCAGCAGCCGATCATAGCCCTTCAACAGCAGAATGATCGCAAGCACCCCCAGCGCAAACCGCTGCACCCGGCAATAGGGGCAGGGATGCACCATCCCGGCAACATCCAGCCCCAACGTCCCCAGCACCACCAGCAGCACAAACGCCGCCACGATCCGCCGGTTCAGCATCAGCCCCGTCAAAGTTTTCATCATGTCCCCCCGTTCGCAAGCGTCAGCCTAACCGCCCCGCCCCTTTTTGGCAGCTCCCACGTTCAATCGGCCGTCCCCGCTCCAGGCCGGGTCGATGCAGCGGCCAGCACGCCAGACCCAAGCCGATCCAGCGAGGTGCCATCAAAGCCCAGCTCCTTGAGCAACCCGTCCACTACCGGTGCCTGCGCCCGATAGCGCAGCGCCGCCTGCACGGCAGCATCGGCCAGATTGCCATTGCCGCCGCCCTCGGAACCAACACCAGCCGAACCCCCACCACCAATGCCGTCCACTTGCACGATGCGTATGGAATCGATTGCCTCCATCGGCTTCGCTGCCTCGCGGATCACCTCCGGCAGCACTTTCAGCAGCGCCAGCTTCGTCTGCAGCGAAATCTGGTCGGATCCCAGCAGGTTCGCCGCTTCGTTGATCGCCCGCTGGCCGGCTGCTTCCACTTCCAGCCGCACCCGCGTTGCTTCCGCGCGCAGCTTCTCAGCCTCGGCCTGTCCTTCGGCTTCCAGCCGCGTCGCTTCCGCCCGGTCGGCCGCAGCGGACCGTTCCGCCTCGGCTGCAAGCTTCAGGCCGATGGCGGCGCGCTCGGCCTCCTTCGCCGCCTCGATCAACTCGATACGCTTCACCCGCTCGGCGATCTCGCTTTCGCGCGACGTTGTCACGCGCTCCTCGGCGGCAACGGCTTCGGCCCGCGCAAGGTCGGCCTCCGCCTTCGCCTGGCTCTCGTCCCGGCTCTTGTTGGCAATGGCGATCTGCTGTTCCTGCCGCTTCAGAGCCAGCGTCTGCTCCTGCGCGATCTTCGCTTCCGCCAGCTTCCGGTCGGCTTCGATCTGGCTCGAATCCACCTGCTGCTTGGCCAGAATTCGCGCCTGCTCGGCTTCCTGCCCGCGCTCCGCCTGCAGCCGCGCCACTTCGGCCTCCTGCGTCGCGCTCGCCACCTTCACTTCGCGCTCCTGCGCCAGCCGCGCAAACTCGCTCTCGCGCGAAATATCCAGGCTCTTTCGCTCGGCTTCCAGGTTCTTGGTTTCGATCTCCACCCGCGTTTCCTGCTCGATCGCGTTGCGCGCCTTGCGCCGAAGCTCGATCTGCTCGGTCAGCTTGGTCAATCCTTCGGCGTCAAAGGCATTGTTGGCGTTGAAATGCTCGATGGAAGTCTGGTCCAGCCCGGTGAGGCTCACGCTTTCCAGCTCCAGCCCGTTCATCGCCAGATCGGCCGAGCTCACCTGCTGCACCTTCTGCACAAAGTCGGAGCGCTGCTCGTGCAACTGGTTCATCGTCATGCCCGCCGCCACCGAACGCAGCGCGTCGACGAACTTCCCTTCCACCAGTTCCTTCAGCTGCTCGGGGTTCATCGTTCGCTGTCCCAGCGTCTGCGCTGCGATGCCGATGGATTCCCGGTCGGGCCGCACCCGCACATAGAATTCCGCCTTCACATCGATCCGCATCCGGTCAGAGGTGATGAGCGCGTCGGCATTCTTGCGCTCCACGGCGAGGCGCACGGTGTTCATGTTCACCGGCATTGTCTCATGAAATATCGGCAGCACCAGCGCCCCGTCGTTCATCACCACCGCCTCGCCGCCAAGACCCGTCCGCACAAAGGCGATTTCCTTCGTCGCCCGGCGATACAGGCGGGCGATCAGGATACCGATCGCCACCAGGGCCAGGATAGCGACACCTGCAACAACAAGGCTGCTCAACAGCGGGTTCATCTGCGAAAGTCTCCGTCGGAACCAAGGAATGGATGGGGCGTCACCGGGATCGCCCGGAATATCTCGCCGATGCGATGCACCAGCAGCACTTCGGATCGCTCGACCAGCGGTTCGCCGTCCGCCTCAGGCTCTACCAGCACCTGATGCACCCCGCCCAGCTGGTCGCGCACCCGCGCCGGCGCCGGGAAGCCCGGCCGCGCCGTACCGGTGGTTATCGTCGCCCGCAGCCCCACCAGCGCTTCGCGCGGCATCGCCGTCGTCTCCACATTGGGCAGGATGCGGCCGACCAGCCCGCTGCTCCAGCGCGTCACCGGAAGCGCCGCCAGCCCGGCCAGCGGCCCCGCCACCCAGAACGACAGCAACCCGCCGGCAAATCTCGCTGCCAATGCCTGCAACGCAAGCCCCAGCAGCCCGAAAAAGGTCAGAAACAGGATCAACAGCACCATCAAGGGCACGCGGCCGCTATTCAGCCAGTCCAGCGGCGTATCCACGGGATCGTCGGGAAGCTCTATCACACCCAGCGCAAACGCCTGCAGCAAGCCCAGCAACAGCATCACGCCAAGCGCAACGGAAAAGGGAATCGCGGAGGGTTCGAACGCAATCGACAACATCAGGGACACAATTGTCCGATACCGTTCTCCACGCAAGCACTGCCGAGCCGAAATCTCGCCTTGCGTGCCCGCAGATTCCGCCTAGGTTTCCGCAACAGGCACGCAGGGGGCAATAGTGGCTGCAGGCAATCCGCGCGGAATCGGCCCGGTGATGGGCACCTTGCTCGTCGCCACCACCATGATCGGCTCCGGCATCTACATGATCCCGGCCACGGTCGGCGCCATCGGCAGCATCTCGCTCTTGGGCTGGATCATCGCCACCCTGGGCGCCATGCTCGCCGGTCTCAGCATCGCCTTCCTGTCACGCATCGGGCCGCCGGCCACCTTCATCGACCACATCGGCCGCCACCTTGGCCCCGTCGTCGGCCTGTCTTCGGCGATCTTCTATTTCGTCAGCATCATCCTCACCCTGCCGGCCGTCGCCGTCGCCGTCACCGGCTATCTCGGATTCCTGTTTCCCGCCGTCCTGCCGCAACCGGCCAATTTCTGGACCGCCTGCGCCATTCTCTGGCTGTTCGCACTCCTCAACCAGCTCGGCCCCCGCACCGTCGCCTTCGCCGGCTCGGCAACGCTGATCCTGGGCCTGGTCCCCATCCTGCTGGTCGGCTTCCTCGGCTGGGACTATTTCGATCCGCAGATCTTCCGTGACAGCTGGAACATCTCCGGCCACAGCAATGTCTCGGCGCTGTTTCAGGCAACGCTGCTCGTCTTTATGGCTTTCATCGGCTTCGAGATGGCGTCCCTCGTCAGCAACCAGATGCGCGATCCGGATCGCAACATCCCCATCGCCACCATCGTCGGCGTGCTGATCGCCGCCACCGTCTATATCGCTTCCTCCACCGTCATTTCCGGCATGATCCCGGCCGCCCAGCTGGCGAAATCCACCGCCCCCTTCGCCGCCGCCACCGCCCTCATCATCGGGCCGATCGCCGGCATGCTGATCGCCGTCGCCGCCGCGACCAAGGCCGCCGGCACGCTTGGCAGCCTGCAGCTCGGCACCATCGAAAGCTACATCGCCACCATGCGGCAGGCCGGCGTCCGCATCCCGCCCCGCGCCATCATAAACTTCGGCATCGCCATCATCAGCACGATCATCCTGCTGCTCACGGAATCTCCCACCGTCGCCCAGCAGTTCGGCATCATCGCCACCGCGGCCACCGTGCTCTGTATCTTCGTCTTCCTGCTCGCCGGCCTGGCTCTCGCGCGGGCGACCAGAGGCCTCCGCCGCGCCGCCGGCCTCGCCACGGCCGCCCTGTTCGCGATCCTGCTTGCGGGCCAGCCTGTCGACACACTGCTGCTGTCCGCGGTGGCGCTGCTCTCCACCTTCGCATTCTCCGCCTTTGCCGTCGCCCGCCTGCGCGCCCACGCCTTCAGCTGAGGAGTTCAAGCCGAGGCCTCCCGAATCCGCTTGTCGCAATCAGAAAATATGATATCATTTTAATATCAAATTTCAGGGGAGCGACATGCCAGACAATCTGCCCGCCATACCCAGCCTGTCCGCCAGCCGCGAGCGTCCGGCCACCACCATGAACGGCCTGCTGCTGCTGGCCGTCCTGCTCGGCGCCATCGTCGCCGGCATCCTCACGTTCCGCACCGGCGCCATGCCGCTTGCCATTCCGCTGCTGCTCGCCGCCTTCTTCATCCTCCCCGGTTTCTACATGGTGCAGCCCAACCAGGCCGTCGCCATCCTGCTCTTCGGCGCCTACAGCGGCACCGACCGCACCGAGGGTCTGCGCTGGACCTGGCCGTGGATGACCCGCAAGAAGATCAGCGTCCGTGCCAACAACCTGATCTCCCAGCAGATCAAGGTGAACGACCTGCGCGGCAACCCGATCGAGATGGCAGCCCAGGTGGTCTGGCGCGTCCGCGACACGGCGCAGGCCCTGTTCGATGTCGATGATTATCGCGAGTTCGTCCTCGCCCAGATAGAGGCGGCGATCCGCGCCATCGGCGCCCGCTATCCCTACGACGATTTCGAACATCACGACATCACCCTGCGCGGCCACCACGAGGAAGTCGGCCACGAGCTGAAGCAGGCGCTGCAGTCGCGGCTCTCGGTCGCCGGAATCACGGTGGACGAATGCGGCTTCACCCATCTCGCCTATGCCCCGGAAATCGCCGGCGCCATGCTCCGCCGCCAGCAGGCCGAAGCTGTCGTGGCCGCCCGCAAGACGCTCGTCGAAGGGGCAGTCGGCATGGTCGAAATGGCGCTTGCCCAGCTCAGCGAAAAGGACGTGGTCAATCTCGACGACGAACGCCGCGCGGCCATGGTCACCAACCTGATGGTCGTGCTCTGCGGCGAACAGAACGCCCAGCCGATCCTCAACGCCGGCACCCTCTACCAGTAGGGCGGGGACAGGTGCCGGATTCCAGAAAGGCCTATCCGCTGCGCCTCGATCCGGCTCTCCATGCCGCGATCGAGCGCAGCGCCGCGGCCGATCTCCGCAGCACCAACGCCCAGATCGAAACGCTCCTGCGCGAAGCCCTCGCCCGTCGCGGCGTAAAACTGACCCCCGCCGAACCGCCAAGACGCGGCCGCCCAATCAAAGGCTGAGGAGCATCGATGTCAGAAGACGGCTGGTTCAAAGCCAAGCGCAACGGCTATGGCAGCGGCCCGCCCATCAGCTGGCAGGGCTGGGCGCTCACCATCGCCTACATTGCCGCCATCGCCACCGCGCCGTGGATCGCCCGCCAAACCCCGGAGGGCGCCATCCTGCTCTTCATCGCCGCCACCGCCAGCTTCCTGCTCATGGCAGCCCGCACCACCAGGGGCGGCTGGCGCTTCCGCCGCAACGGCAAGCCAGACTAGGGCAAGCCAGACTGAGGCGTGAACCTCCAATGGAAACGCGCCGAGGGAGGCAGGAGGAGAGGGGATTCCCGCCCACCCTCGGCACGCGCCTGACCCAAAGGCGGGCAGGCGCTTTCAAACGAAAATGAAACGGATTCAGTCCCCGGCAGCAGCCTTGGCTTCCTCCACCAGCGCCGCGTCGATTGCCTTGGCCCGCTTGTAGGCGTCCCGCGCCCGCAGCCGTTCGACATAGGCCGTCAGTGCCGGCGTCGGCTCGATCATCCCGAACTGCAACGGCCAGTCGATCTGCGCCCCGGCATAGACATCCGCCGCCGAAAAGCTGTCGCCGGCAATCCACTCGCTTGCGCTTACCGCCTTTTCCAGCGCGCCAACCACATCCTGCCAGCTTCCATAGCCGACCATCACCTTCTGCTCGTCCGGGATCTCGATCTTCCGATAGCGGTCCATGATGGCGCTCTCCACCGGCCCCGCGCCAAAGAACATCCAGCGATAATAGGCCCCGCGCGCACCGGCCGGCGGCGCCAGCCCGGCTTGCGGAAAGGCATCCGCCAGATAGGCGCAGATCGCCCCGCACTCCGTCACCACCTGCCCGCCATGCCGGATCGCAGGCACCTTGCCCATCGGATTGATCGCCAGATAATCGGCCGACTTCATCGTCGTCCCATATTGCAGGATCACCGTCTCATAGGGCTGCCCCAGCTCCTCCAGCATCCAGCGCATCGTCTGCCCGCGCGACTGCGGATTCGTATAGAAGATTATCTCGCCCATGCCGCTGCTCCCTGCCGCCAAGTTTCAGAACATAACAAGAACAATCGCGATTCGCAAACCACCTCGGGAACAGCTGCGCCCCTGCCTCGTTTCCGGGATGAACCCGTTCATGCAGACGAAAGGAGGACGAGATGATCAGCGAAAGGCAAGGCCGCCCGATATTCGGATTCATCCTCCTGGGTGTAGTCGTCGCCGGCGTCGCCTTTGCCGGCGCAGCCCCCAACGAAGCGGTGATCGAGGAAGGCTCCGCGCGGATGATAAACTACACGCCGCCCACCGCCCAGACCGGTGCGTTCGGCGCCGAACAGACCCGCGCCACCGAAGTGGCCCGCCGCGCAATCCAGGACGATTGAAGGGGTTGAACCCCTCCTGACAGGCTCCTAGCCTCCCCCGCAACAAACCGAAAAACGGGGGGAAACCATGCTCAGGATCGTCGCAGCCGCCGCACTGCTGGCCACAACCGCCGCCGCCCAGACGCCACCGCTTGCCGCCGCCCAGCCCGATCCGGCGAAATCGTCAGATCCGGTGAAATCGTCCGATCCGGCGAAATTGTCCGACCCTGTGAAAGCCGGCCTGATGCAGGGAAGCCCGGTCCCCGCCGACAAGCAGGTCCGCTGGGACAATGGCTCGATGTGGGCCTTCCCCAACACCCGCTGGGCCTTCTCCAACCAGCAGGCGCTCGTCCCCACCGCCACCATCCACCGCGCCGGCGTGCCCTCCGCACTTCCGCGCGCGGAAAAGCCGCTCGATACCGTCGCCTTCACCACGTTCGAGGGCAAACCCATGACCTGGGGCCAGGCCTTCGACACCAACTACACCGACGGCATCATCGTGCTGCACAAGGGCCGCGTCGTCTACGAACGCTATGCCGGCGCCCTCCGGCCCGAAGGCCGCCACATCGCCATGTCCGTCACCAAGAGCTTCGTCGGAACCCTGGCCGAGCTGCTGATCCACGAAGGCAAGCTCGACGACAGCCGCACCGTTGCCAGCTACGTCCCCGAGCTCGCCCAATCCGGCTTCGGGAGCGCCACGCTGCGCCAGCTGCTGGATATGCGCACAGCCATCGCCTTCAACGAAGACTATGCCGGCGGCGGCCTATCCGATGTCAACCGCATGGCGTTCGCCGTCGGGATGGCCCCCAATCCGCCCGGCTTCTCTGGTCCGGACGGCAATTTTGCCTTCGCGGCCAGCCTCGGCGCCAACGGCCGGCACGGCGGCAACTTCGTCTATCGCACGCCCAACACCATGGCCCTGCAATGGGTGGTGGAGCGCGTTGGCGGCGCCCCGCTCGCCATGCAGATCTCCAGCCGCTTCTGGCAACCTATGGGCATGGAGCAGGACGCAACGCTCAACATCGATCGTATCGGCACGGCCTTCGGCGGCGGCGGCATGAACGTCGCGCTCCGCGACATGGCCCGCTTCGGTGAAATGATCCGGCTGGGTGGCCGCTGGAACGGCAGGCAGATCCTGCCGGCTGCCGTCGCGAAGGCGATCCTCACCCCCGGAGACGCAGCTGCCTTCGCTGCCACCAAATATCCCGGCCTCGATGGCGGCAGCTACCGCAGCCAGTGGTGGCACCGCGCCGGCGGGCAGACGATGGCGGTCGGCGTGCACGGGCAGGGCATCTACATCGATCCCAAACACGATCTGGTCATCGCCCGCTTTGCCAGCCACCCGGTCGCCAGCAACCGCGCCATCAATGCAACAACCCTTCCCGCCTACGACGCCGTCGCACAGCATCTGACGACGTCCCGCTGATTGCCAACGGGCAAGCGCACCGACCGGGGCGGAGGATGAAAAGGCCTGGCATGGGATTGAACTTGCTCTTGGGGAAGGCTGGCACTGCCGCCGACGCAGCACAAAATTCAAGCCCAGCTGTTTTGCGAAAGCCGCTACGGACTTGGCTCCAACCGGCTGCAGCGCCGGTCGTCTAATGCAGTTCCACCCGCTCGCCCGGCTCCAGTGCCGGAAAGCGATGATGCGCGATGCCCGCCGCATCCAGTGCCTGCCCCAGGGCCACCACCGGCGCATCGCGTCCCTCGTCGGTCAGCTGAAACGTGCCCCAATGGATGCCCACCGCCTGCTCGGCGCCCAGGTCGGCAAAGGCCTTCACGGCTTCCTCAGGGTTCATATGCTGCTCGGCCATGAACCAGCGCGGCTCATAGGCCCCGACTGGCAGCAGCGCCAAACGGATCGGCAAGCCAGCCGCCCGCGCCCGTTCCCCCACCTTCCGGAAAAAAACCGCCGTCGCCATAGCCGGTGTCGCCGGCAAAATAGACGATCCCATCCGGCAGCGTCACCTGCCAGCCCGCCCACAGCGCCCGGTTGCGATCGGCCCCCCAGCGCGACGTCCAGTGCCGCACCGGCACCGCCTCCAGCTTCGCCGGCCCGGCGTCAACCGGCTGTCCCCAGTCCAGCTCCGTCGCCTCGATTCCGTTCTTCGCCAGCAGTTCGCCATGCCCCAGCGGCACGAAAATATTCGGCCGATCCCGCTCCCGCAGCCGCTTCAGGGTCGGCACATCCAGATGGTCCCAATGGCCATGGCTCACCAGCACGATGTCGATCTTCGGCAGATCCTCGAACCGGATTCCCGGCTCCGTCACCCGCTTCGGCCCGGCAAAGCTGAAGGGGCCCGCGCGCTCGCTCCACAGCGGATCGGTCAGGATGTTCAGCCCCTCGGTCTGCACCAGCACAGAGGCATGGCCCACCATCGTCGCAACGATCCGCCGGCCCGCCACCCGCGCTTCGGGCAGGGCAGGGTGCACGTGCACCGTCTCCGGCCATTTCGCCGGCTCGCGCTCCCATTGCCATTTCAGCACCGCGCCCAGGGACGTGTTCCCCACCGGCCGACCTTCCGGCATGAAAAAGCGCTCGCCGTCAAAATGGTCGGAAACCGGATATTTCATCGGCCCCGGGTCCGCCAGCCACACCAGCAGCAGCACCACGCCCGCAAGCGAGCCGAAGCCGATCAGGATCCACCAGGGCCAGGCCATCCTCAGTCAGCCAGCTCCACCACGGCTTCCACTTCCACCGGAATGTTCATCGGCAGGCTGGGCGCTCCCACTGCACTGCGCGGCGCCTTGCCACCCTCGCCAAAGGCCACCACCATCAGGTCGGAAAAGCCGTTCACCACCTGCGGATGCTGGGTGAAACTGTCTGTGGAGTTCACGAACCCCAGAATCCGAACGAACCGCCTCACCTTCGAAAGCTCGCCGACGCTCGCCTTGATGGTGGACAGCATGCACAGCCCCACCTTTTCGGCAGAGGCCCTTCCTTGCTCCACGGTCAGGTCCCGCCCCACCTTGCCGTTCGCCTGCGTCCCGCACTGGCCATGCCCCGACAGAAACAGCAGATTGCCGCTCTGCGCCGACGTCACATAGGTCGCCACCGGCTTCACCGGCTCCGGCAGCACATAGCCCTTCGCCGCCAGCCGCTGCTCCGGCGTCTCCGCCATAACCGGCGAAGCCAGAACTGCCGCCAGCACCATCAATCCGATACGCATGCAAACCCCCGAAACATTGAACCGGGAGCAAGCCTAGGGCAGCAATCGGGCACGCGAAAGGGCCATGCGGCCCTCACAGCGCATGGCCCGTCTCCACTGGTGGAGAAACGCTTAAGCGGTGGTGAGAACCCGGCGACGCATGCCCAGCCCGACCATGCCGAAACCGGCGATCATCATCGTCCAGGTTCCGGGCTCGGGCACGCCGCCCGTCGGCGTGATGCTGGCGCTCACATTGTCCACAAACGCGGTATTGTCGCTCTGCGACAGCCCATGGAAGGCCAGCGTATAGCTCTGCCCGCCGGAAACCAGCGCGCTCAGCCCGCGGCCAACGAAATTCTGCCCGCTCGCAGTCGAAAAAGTCCCCAGCAGGCTGCTGCTCAACCACACTTCATATGTCTGATCGCCCTTATAGCCGCCGCCGAAAATGTCCGGGCGCGAGCCTTCCAGCCAGCTGATGTCCAGCGTGCCCGTCGCGTCGGCGGTAAAGCTCTGCACCAGCCAGCCGGTTCCCTGCACAAAGCCATATTGCGCCCCGGCAAAGCCCGTCGGCGCCGAGCCGCCAAACCAGGGAGTCGCCATGGTGCCATCGATCAGCCCGGCGCCAAAGAAGGTCCAGCCGGCAATCGTGCCTTCGGGATAGGCGTAGGTGCCATAGGATCCCGGCGCCGCCGCCGCGGCCAGATCTTCGAAGCCGCCATTGGTCAGCAGCTCGGCGGCCTTGGCGCCAGGCGAAACCAGCGTGGTGGCGAGAAGGGCGACGATGGTCGACCCCAGCAGAGCATTTTTCATCCAGCGACCCTTACCCGTTCTTGCCGCAGCCTTTGCGCTGCAGTCCATTATCGTTGAAACCGTTGTTGTTGCACGCCTTACACCCGATGCTGCATACACATCTGTGCGCCCGAAATCTGTAAACCAGTGATGCGGGAACAACGGGGACAACAATCGGTTGGGTGTCGATGGGCTTTTCTGGGATTCAGCTGCTGGCCAGGTTCATTGGCGGCTGGGCGTTGGTCGCGTCGCCCCTGCTGCTGCCGGCCCCGCTGGCGGCGCAGTCCTCCAGCCAGTCCATCCGCGTGCCCAATCTCTCCAGCATCCCGGATCTCAACCGCTACCTGAAGCGCGCCCGCGAAACCTGCGGCAAGGAACCCCGGATCATCACCGAAAGCCGCCCCTCCACCAAGCCGGGCGGCGAAGTCATCGGCCAGCACCCCGAACGCGGCACCCGGGTCGGCTGCGACGCTACCGCCGTCACGCTCTACGTCTCCGCTGGTCCGGCCCCGCCGGAACTCGTCGTCCCCACCCTCATCGAACCGCGCCACCGCGCCCATTTCGAGCAGCAGGCGTCGGACTTCTGCAACATCCCCGTCCGCGTCGCCATCCGCAAGGAAGCCTCGCCGCTCGCCGCCAACATGTTCCTGTCGCAAAGCCCGCAACAGGGCGGCCGCTACCGCTGCGGTGCGCCGATCAGCGTCTCCGTCTCCGCAGGCCCGCCAAAGCCCAGGGCTGAACGCAAGCCGCCGGCAAAGCCAGCCGAACCGGAAACGCCTGCCCAAGCGTCCCCCACGATCGCGCCTGCCGCCACCCTGCCGGAAACCGCCACGCCTTCACTCGCGCCTCCACCGCCGGCCGTCGAGCAACCCCAACCGGCAGCTCCGGCCGAACAAGCGGCAATCCAGTCACCCAGCCGTCCATTTCCCTGGCTCCTCGCCGCCTCATCCGCCCTGCTGCTCGCCGCCGTGCTGATGTTCGCGCTATGGCTGCTCGGCCGCCGCCGCGCCGCCGCCCGCCCGGCTACCCAGACCACACCCCCCAGCTCCGGCACCGAAATGTCGCTCGCCATCGGCCGCCCCATGACCGCGGCCGCGCTCGGCCCGGCCATGCCCGCCGACGGCCAGCCCGTCACCACCAAGCTGAAGCCGGTCCCGATCGTCGCCGATCTCATCCACCCGATCGACCCGGTGGTGGACTGGATCGCCGCCACTACCGTCGCCCAGGCCAGCACCGCGGCGCTCGGCGGACGCGGCCAGCGCTTCGGCGGCGGCGGCGAGACCCTACAACCGCTCCGCGAGTCCATCGCCCGGGGCCTGTCACAAGCGCTGCTGTTCGAACTCGCTCCGCTTCTGGCCGATGCCTATGCCCGCGCCCGGGACTTGCCCGCCGCTATCGCCGCCGGTGGCCACACGCCGCTCGCCCCGCACAGCGTCGTCCTCACCATCTACCCGGATTTCACCGTCACGGCGGGCGGCCTGCCGCTGTTCCGCATCGCCCCCTCCATCGAACTGCGCATCGGCCTCGACTCCGCTGCAATCGAAATCCGCGGCCACAGCCTCGAGGCGATGGCTCCCGGTCCGCTCACCGTCTCAGCCCGCGTCAGCTGGCTCGGCGAATCCCGCCCCGTGCAGGTGGCGGCCCGTCACGCAGATTGGCCCGGCAGCGTCGCCATCCAGCCTTCCCGCCTGCTGCACAGCCTCACGGAGCGGCAGACCGCTGGCAAATAGGGCGACAGTCAGCCAACGAACCATCGCCGCACCACGTGCAGATCATCCGCCACCGCCGTTGCCAACACACGCATTTCGTCGGTCGCCGGCAGCAGGTCGGGCACCATCACCACCCGCATCCCCGCCGCCGCCGCAGAGCGAACGCCGCTATGCGAATCCTCCAGGGCCAGCATGTCGGCGGGCGCAAACCCCAGCCGCTCCGCCGCCAGCAGATAGGGTTCGGGCGAAGGCTTGGCATTCGCCACATCGTCGCGCGCCACCACCGTATCCAGCAAGGGCCAGATCCCTGCCTGCGTCAGATGCGGCTCCGCCTGCGCCAGCCACGAAGAGGTAACGACGGCGATCGGCAAGCCCGCCGCCTTCACCGCCTGCACCATCTCCCGTGCGCCCGGCCGCATCGGCATGCCGGCGCGCACCAGCTCCCGCACCCGCGCCCGATAGGCGACCCGGAATTCGTCATAGGGAAAATCGGCGCCAAACACCTCGGCCAGCCGCTTGCGCGTGCCGAACTCGTCCACGCCCACCAGCCCCATGAACAGCCCGTCGTCAAAGGCCAGCCCGCGCGAAGCCGCCTCCACGTCCATCGCCTCGCGCGTCAGCCGCTCGGTATCCAGCAGCAGCCCGTCCATGTCGAAGGCAACAGCCTTCGGGCGAAATCCGCGCAAGCCAATCACTGGAACAACCAGACCCCAAGCATCCGATGAAAGGGAAAGGTGAAGAAGCCCGCCACCAGCAAGGCAAAGATCGAAAGCCCGCGCACCATCGCCCGATGCCCTTTCACGTCATGCCGGCGCGCCCTCCAGATCAATCGCGGCACGGCGATCACCACCCACAAGGACAGCAGATGGATCAGGCTGAAGCCGCCACTCTTCGACATCCGGATATCGAAACTGATCGCAGCCAGCGCCAGCATCGCCAGCGCCCAGACCCACCCCAGCACCCGGTGCGAAGCAGACCCCTTCGCCCGCCACAACATCACCGGCGTCAAGCCAGCACCAGCATCGCCAGCAACAGATGCGCCCACACAGCAGGCGTGGGCAAAGCCCAATCCCCCCGCCCCCGCAGCACGGCAACAATCACCACCGCCAGCAAGGCAAGCGCCAGCCAGCCAATCACGCGGTCGGGCAGCACCCGCTCCAGAACTGGTTTTTGCAAAACGCCCCCCGGCTGGTCCATGCACGCAAGTCTCCTGCCGCCGCCTAGGCCAGAACGAGGCGTCGACGCAATTCATTCAGACTAAACCCGTCGAAGCCCGCTCAAGCTGAGCCCGCCGAAGCACCGCTCAGGCTGAGCTTGTCGAAGCACCGCTCAGGCTGAGCTTGTCGAAGCCCATCCACCATGGCAACCAACGCACTCCATGGCCTTCCACACCTATATCCTGCGTTGCGCAGACGGCTCCTACTATGTCGGCCACACAGACAATCTCGAACACCGGCTCGCCGAACATCAATCAGGCACGCGAGGCGGATACACCAGCCGGCGCCGACCCGTCACACTGCTATGGTCGCAGCATTTCCAGACCCGCGACGATGCCTTCGCGGCAGAACGCCAGCTGAAGGGCTGGAGCCGGGCGAAGAAGGAAGCAATGATGGCCGGCAACTGGGAACTGGTCAGCCAACTGGCCAGCGCCAAGGCAGGCGCGCCACCCCATCGGGATTCGACAGGCTCAGCCTGAGCGGTGCTTCGACAAGCTCAGCATGAGCGGGCTTCGACAAGCTCAGCATGAGCGGTGCTTCGACAAGCTAAGCATGAGCGGGCTCGACGGGCTCAGGATTAGCGGTAATTCGAAAGGCAGCATGCGCGCTAATTCGAAGGGCAGCAGGAGCGAGATAGCGAACCAGGTTCAACCCCGCGCAGTCCGAGCCCGCCCGCTCAACCGCAATACCCGCTCAGGCTGAGCCCGTCGAAGCCCGCAAGGCCAGGCCTATCGCCCCTCTCCAGCCGAACCCCGCTCAGGCTGAGCCTGTCGAAGCCCGCAAGGTCAAGCCTATCCACCCCTCTCCAGCCAAACCCCGCTCAGGCTGAGCCTGTCGAAGCCCGCTCAGGCTGAGCCTGTCGAAGCCCGCTCAGGCTGAGCCTATCGAAGCCCGCTCAGGCTGAGCCTGTCGAAGCCCTTCACCCTCAAGCCATCTCCGCCTGCTTCTCGGCAATCTTCTTGCGCCAGATCTCAGGCCCGGTTTTGTGCACGCTGGTCCCAGTGGAATCCACCGCCACCGTCACCGGCATGTCCTTCACCTCGAACTCGTAAATGGCCTCCATGCCAAGGTCTTCAAACGCCAGCACTTTCGACGCCTTGATGGCCCGCGCCACCAGATAGGCAGCCCCGCCCACAGCCATCAGATAGGCCGCCTTGTGCCTGGCAATCGCCTCGATCCCGGCAGGTCCGCGCTCGGCCTTGCCCACCATCGCGATCAGCCCGGTCTCGGCCAGCATCGTCTCGGTGAACTTGTCCATCCGCGTCGCGGTCGTCGGCCCGGCCGGCCCCACCACCTCGTCGCGCACCGGATCGACCGGGCCGACATAATAGATCACGCGGTTTGTGAAATCGACCGGCAGCTTCTCTCCGCGCGCCAGCATATCCACCATCCGCTTGTGCGCGGCATCGCGCCCGGTCAGCATCTTGCCGTTCAGCAGCAGCCGATCACCCGGCTGCCAGCTCGCAACGATCTCAGGCGTCAGCCTATCCAGATCGACGCGGATTGCCTCAGGCGAAGGCTTCCAGTCCACCTTCGGCCACTTCGCCAGATCGGGCGCCGGCAGAAAGGCCGGCCCCGATCCATCCAGATGCACATGCGCATGCCGCGTCGCCGCACAGTTCGGGATCATCGCCACAGGTTTCGAGGCCGCATGCGTCGGGCAATCCAGGATCTTCACGTCGAGGATGGTGGAAAGCCCACCCAGCCCCTGCGCCCCGATCCCCAGCGCGTTCACCGCATCATAGATCTCGATCCGCAGCTCCTCGATCCGGCTCATCGGGCCTCTCGCCTTCAGGGCGGCCATGTCGATCGGCCCCATCAGCGATTCCTTGGCCATCACCATCGCCTTTTCGGCGGTGCCGCCGATGCCGATCCCCAGCATGCCGGGCGGGCACCAGCCGGCGCCCATCAACGGCACCGTCTTCACCACCCAGTCGACAATCGAATCGCTCGGGTTCAGCATCACGAACTTCGATTTGTTTTCGCTGCCGCCACCCTTGGCCGCCAGCGCGATCTCCAGATGGTGCCCCTCCACCATTTCCACATGCACCACGGCAGGGGTATTATCCCGCGTATTCACGCGCCCGAATGCCGGATCGGCAACGATCGAGGCGCGCAACTTGTTGTCCGGATGGTTATAGGCCCGGCGCACGCCCTCGTTGATCATCTGGTCCAGCGTCATCCGCCCGTCCCAGGTCACTCCCATCCCCACCTTCACGAATGCGGCAACGATCCCGGTATCCTGGCAGATCGGTCGATGCCCCTCGGCGCACATGCGGCTGTTGGTCAGGATCTGCGCAATCGCATCCTTCGCCGCCGGGCTTTCCTCCAGATCATAGGCCGTCCCCAGCGCCTCGATATAATCCAGCGGGTGAAAATAGCTGATATGCTGCAACGCATCCGCGACGCTTTCGATCACATCGTCGCTCTTGATCAGGGTCATCGGTGTTCGCTCCCGGCGTCTTGTCGTCTCGTGTCGCGCCGCCTTAACCCCATCCCGCCGCCTCCGGAAAGACCGCATTCGAAAGCTGTGCACGAATCCGGGAGAACGCCGGCATAACCGCCATCGCCACTGGCGCCCGCCGTCACAGCCCTGCAATGGTCCCGGCGCGGGACCGAAACTTTGCTGTCAATGCCCGCAAGCAAAAATTACCCGCTTGCAACGCCGCACGGATTTGGCACTATCCCTAGTGTTCGGGGGGAACGAAGCCCCCACAAATTGTGTCTGCTTCGGCGCCATCTTCCAAACCGAAAGGGGTCGGGAAGGTCGCAGAATCAGGCTGGTCGCAGTATATTGGATGGCAACGGGCACCTGGCCCGACCACCCCAAAGAAAGACGTTTGAGAGGGGACATGATGGATTTCCAACGCAGCGAGACGCCGCCCGAATCAGAGGCTGCTGCAACAGGGGCAACGCCGGCCTCGCACGCCATCTTCGGCCCGCGCTTTCCGGTCGCCACGGATCCGTCGCGGGATGCGCTGCTGACCGACTTCGGCAAGGAAACCCTTGCCGATCGCTATCTGCTGCCCGGCGAAACCTGCCAGGACCTGTTCGCCCGCGTCGCCGCCGCCTATGCCGACGACGCCGAGCACGCCCAGCGTCTCTACGACTATATCTCCAACCTCTGGTTCATGCCGGCAACGCCCGTCCTCTCCAACGGCGGCACCGGTCGCGGCCTCCCCATCAGCTGCTACCTGAACTCCGTCAGCGACAGCCTCGAAGGCATCGTCAACACCTGGAACGAAAACGTCTGGCTCGCAGCCCGCGGCGGCGGCATTGGCACCTATTGGGGCCATGTCCGCGGCATCGGCGAACCGGTCGGCCTCAACGGCAAGACCTCGGGCATCATCCCCTTCGTCCGCGTCATGGATTCGCTCACCCTCGCCATCTCCCAGGGCAGCCTCCGCCGCGGCAGCGCCGCCGTCTATCTCGACATCAACCACCCCGAGATCGAGGAATTCCTCGAAATCCGCAAACCCTCGGGCGATTTCAACCGCAAGGCGCTCAATCTCCACCACGGCGTCCTCGTCACGGATGCCTTCATGGAGGCCGTCCGCGCCGGCGCCCCCTTCGATCTCGTCTCCCCCAAAACCGGCGAAAAGCGCGGCGAGGTAGACGCCCGCGCCCTCTTCCAGAAGCTGGTCGAAAACCGCCTCGCCACCGGCGAGCCCTACATCGTCTTCATCGACCATGTGAACAACAACATGCCCAGGCACCACCGCGAGCTCGGCCTGAAGGTCTCCACCTCCAACCTCTGCTCGGAAATCACCCTGCCCACCGGCACCGACCATCTGGGCAACGATCGCACCGCCGTCTGCTGCCTCTCCAGCCTCAACTTCGAAACCTGGGACCAGTGGAACGCCGACCCGCGCTTCATCGAAGACGTCATGCGCTTCCTCGATAACGTCCTGCAGGATTATATCGATCGCGCCGCCCCCGAAATGGCCCGCGCCAAATACAGCTGCGAACGCGAGCGCTCCGTCGGCCTCGGCGTCATGGGCCTGCACAGCTTCTACCAGGCGCGCGGCATCCCCTTCGAAAGCGCCATGGCCAAGTCGTGGAACCTCCGCATGTTCCGCCACATCCGCTCCAGGGTGGATGAAGCCTCGATGCTCCTCGCAGCCGAACGCGGCCCCTGCCCGGACGCCGCAGACCGCGGCGTGATGGAGCGTTTCAGCTGCAAGATGGCGATCGCCCCCACGGCGTCGATCAGCATCATCTGCGGCGGCACCAGCGCCTGCATTGAGCCGATCCCGGCCAACATCTACACCCACAAGACGCTCTCGGGCAGCTTCTCGGTAAAGAACCCCTATCTCGAAAAACTGCTGATCGAAAAGGCGAAGAACTCCGACGCCGTCTGGAGCAGCATCCTCGAACAAGGCGGCTCCATCCAGCATCTCGAATTCCTCAGCCCCGACGAAAAGGCAACCTTCAAGACCGCCTTCGAAATCGACCAGCGCTGGCTCCTCGAACTCGCCGGAGACCGCACGCCCTACATCGACCAGGCCCAGTCGCTGAACCTGTTCATCCCCGCCGACGTGGAAAAATGGGATCTCCTCATGCTCCACTTCCGCGCCTGGGAACTGGGCATCAAGTCGCTCTACTACCTCCGCTCCAAGTCCATCCAACGCGCCGGCTTCGCCGGAGCCGTAGAGGCTGACAACACGCCGGATCTCCGCCAGATCGAGCTGGAGCAGAAGGATTACGACGAGTGCCTGGCCTGTCAGTAAAAGGAAGCTGGTATGGGAAAAAAACCTGAATCGACTTCTTCGAGGGTCGCGTCAATTGCGAGCAAAGGACTGAAGGATCCGGGCTCTCTTTCAAAGAGCGAGATCAAGTCTCTTGCGGCATCTGCACTAACGCAAAAACCGGACAAGAAGTGAGGGCGGATTGTGCCTCCGGCGGGCAGGGAAATGATTTCCCTGCACCCTCAAACCTTGCCTCAGGCCACAACCCCACCGTCGCCCCGGACTTGATCCGGGGCCCAGCTTTCTTCGGGGAGCAATCTCGATGATGCGCCGCCACCACCCGATCCTGCGCACCCGCACGCTCCTCCGTCTGAAGCGCCATCGCACAGCCATGCGCGCCCCGGCCCGCTACACGCCGCGCCGCCGCATTCTGAACCTCCCCCAGCAGGTGCCAGCCCAATGAACCGCGCCACCCTCGCAAAAATCGGCACGCTCGCCGCCCTCCTCCTCCTCGCAGCCTGCGCCCACCAGCTCCCCGCCACGGCCCAACCCGGCGCCCCCGGCTTCTTCCTCGGTCTCTTTCACGGCTTCGTGATCGTCTTCTCGTTCATCGGCTCGCTCTTCTCCGACACGATCTCCGTCTACGCCGTCCCCAACAATGGCGGCTGGTACAATTTCGGCTTTGCGCTCGGCGCCGGCGCATTCGGCGGCGGCAGCGGCATTCTGGGGCGAAGATAGCGCGCGCAGACAACGCCCGACCTCTTTCGAAAACCCCGCATTCGTTCTACATTCGTTCTTAAAGCCCCAAGGATTTCGCCCAATGTCCCTCCTCGAAGCCTCCCGCGTCTACAAGCCGTTCGAATATCCCTGGGCCTATGATTTCTGGAAACGCCAGCAGCAGATCCACTGGATGCCAGAGGAAGTGCCGCTCGGAGAGGACTGCCGCGACTGGGCGCAGAAACTGCACGAGCACGAACGCAATCTGCTCACCCAGATCTTCCGCTTCTTCACCCAGGCCGATGTCGAGGTGCAGGATTGCTATCACGACAAATACGGCCGCGTGTTCAAGCCCACCGAAGTGAAGATGATGCTCACCGCCTTTTCCAACATGGAAACGGTGCACATCGCCGCCTACTCGCACCTGCTCGACACCATCGGCATGCCCGAAAGCGAGTACTCAGCCTTCCTCAACTACAAGGAAATGCGCGACAAGCACGATTATCTCGCCACCTTCGGCGTGGATAACGATGCCGATATCGCCCGCACGCTCGCCATGTTCGGCGGCTTCACCGAAGGCCTGCAGCTGTTCGGCAGCTTCGCCATGCTGATGAACTTCCCGCGCTTCAACAAGATGAAGGGCATGGGCCAGATCGTCAGCTGGTCCGTCCGCGACGAAAGCCTCCACTGCGAAGGCATCACCAAGCTGTTCCACGCCTTCTGCGCCGAACGCGGCTGCCTCACCAAGAGCGTGAAGGACGACATCACCGACGTCTGCCAGAAAACCGTCCGCCTGGAGGACGCCTTCATCGACCTCGCCTTCGAAATGGGCCCGGTGCCGGGCATGCACGCCAAGGAAATCAAGAAATACATCCGCTTCATCGCCGACTGGCGCCTGCGCCAGCTGGGCCTGCAACCGATCTACCTGATCGACGAAAACCCGCTCCCCTGGCTGCAACCGCTGCTGAACGGCGTGGAGCACGCCAACTTCTTCGAAACCCGCGCCACCGAATATTCGAAGGCGGCGACCAAGGGGAATTGGAACGAGGTCTGGGAGAGCTTTGATCGTAGGCAGAGCGCGAAGGTTGTGGCGGCTGCGAACGATGGGGTGGTTGAGGCGGATTTGTTGGGTGGGGTTGGGGCTGCGGAGTAAGGTTGTGACACTATCAGCGGTCAAAGATTTCGCTACGACATTCGAAGGTCGTCGCTTTAAAACTATACTGGCTGACCCGCCGTGGCGGTTCGCCAATCGAACAGGAAAAATGGCTCCAGAACATCATCGCCTGAGCCGATATGGAACTATGTCTCTAGAAGAAATAAAAGCTCTGCCGGTAAGTCAGGTTGCCGATGAGCCTGCACACCTGTATCTCTGGGTTCCAAACGCACTTCTTGCGGAAGGCCTTGAGGTGATGGAAGCTTGGGGATTTCAGTACAAAACTAATCTAGTATGGCATAAAATTCGTAAGGATGGCGGCCCTGACGGTAGAGGTGTGGGATTTTATTTTAGAAATGTAACGGAAGTGGTGCTATTTGGGATAAGAGGAAAAGGTGCCAGAACACTTGCTGCGGGGCGAAGGCAGGTCAATTTTCTCGCGACAAGAAAACGTGAACACAGCCGGAAACCGGATGAACTATATGATATCATTGAATCGTGCAGTAGCGGACCTTGCTTAGAACTATTTGCGCGTGGCGGCAGGTCGGGTTGGGAAACATGGGGCAATCAAGCAGAAATTTATGACATTGGTTGGGCGACGTACAATTATAATAGCCGGGCAGTCCACAATAGATAATAGGCCCTAAAATGGTTGAAGAGTGGTATCCAGGTAGTTTTACAAAAAACTTTAGTTGGGGTCCCGCAGAAAAAGGGCTGCGGGAACTTTATGACGTAATTCGTGTGGGGTTTGCAGGAACCATGCAGAATGTTCCGCGCGAAGAATTTAGAGCCAGGGTCAGCGCCAAGAACAGGTCTGACTACATACCGCTCAATTTCTTTCTTTATAATAAGACAATTTCGAGTACAGACTTCGTCATCGCAGATGAATTGGTATTTCAGGCCCTTAACTTTCGACATTCGTCAGCTTTTGACAAACTAGCTCTATACACATTCCACCTAAGCAGAGTTGGGCGCTGGAAGCGTGCTGCCGCGAGTCAGAGTCAGCCAGCGTTGTGGGCATATCATTATTTGGCTGATCGGGTAGCCTTGGAATTCAGCTGGGATGCAAAGAAGATATCTGCAGACGATATTGAGCGCTTTTTACTCAATGATCCGCGCTACCGTGCTCAAACTGCGCGCAAAGTGGCAACAAATTTAAACTACCTTTACAAGCAAGGTCGATTGAGCGAGTTCAGAAATTCTAAACCAGAGCGATGGTGGTTGAGTGCCTTATTTGTTACGCTCGATCGGCTTGTTGAGGATGAGGCAGCCGTCGGAAAGATATTGCCGGACTCGGAATACGAAGAAGGTCTTTTGCGGTCCGGTTTTCATTTTATTTCAGGACCAAGAAGCATTCAAAAAGATATTGCCGCGCACAATTTTGTCAAATTATATTCAATATGTGGGGGGCGTTTGAGATTTTCGGAAGATGCCACTAGAGAGAGGCAAAAAATAATACTTCCGGAGATTATGTATTTTGCGAACAACCCCGATCCAGTAACGGCGCTACATCCAACAGATCCCAGCGCGAGAGGTGTTATCCCAAGGGTTTGCGCTATGTTGGCGCATTATGTTGGATTTGAAACGCTCGATATTTCAGAATTGGATAATTTTGACATAGAAATGTATGTTAGGCAACGCTTGGAAGCATCGTTAGAAATGCTGAGAGGTAAGGGTATTTCACCCAATCTCAGTGCAGAAGAAATAATGTCGATAACGAGGGATGCATGACAACATTTCTTGATACCAGTGTAATTATTGATCTTCTATCTGAAGATGCGGAGTACCATACATGGAGTTCTGAGCGCGTTTTAAGTGCAAATATGAATGGACCTTTGCTAATATCTGATATGGTATATTGCGAACTGTGTTGTGGTATGGAAAATTTGGATGCAGTCGATCAGGCTGTAACTGCCCTTTCTTTAGTCAGACGTCCATACTCTAATGAGGTATTATTTAGCGCTTCGAGGGCATTCAGAAGATACCGTGACGAAAATGCGGGAACAAAGTCCAACGTTTTGCCTGATTTTCTGATTGGCGCGTTAGCCGAGGTTGAAGCTGCTCCTCTGCTGACACGAGATCCGGCACGGGTCCGCACCTACTTCCCTACGGTTGAATTAATCTGCCCCTAATACGTGTGCCTGTTTTCAAGGCAGCCGATATTGGGGGAGGTCCGGGGACATTCTTAAATTCCGGAAATTCCGGGGACAGGGAAATTCCGGGGACAGTATACTTATTCCTCCCGCCTACGGCCACCTCCGCCGCCCATCCACAATCGCCACGATATCCACTACCTCAGGAACAGCCTGTCGATACACAATCCGGTAGGGCAGCCCCGCCACCGTAAGCTCCCGCGTGCCAGCCACATCTCCGGCATGCCCCAGCTTCGGAAACTGCCCCAGCATCATAACGGTCTGGCGAATTCGCGAAACTACCCGCGCTGCTGCGGCCGGGTCATCCACCCGTATCCACGCTTCGATTGCCAGCAAATCCGCCCGAGCGCCGGGCGAAAACTCAATCCTCAAGCCCAAGTTCGCGCCACACCTGTTCGGCCGGGATCATCTTATGGCGGTCATCGCAATCTGCCAAGGCCCGCTCCACCTTCGCTCGTTTCCAGGCATCATAGCCAGCCTCTTTAGGCCCGGCGACATCGCTGATCTTCTCGCGCAAGGGAACATCGGCTTTCATGCTCAAACTCTACAACAAACGCGGCCGGCGGCAAAGCCGCCGAGTCCGCTGAAAGAGCCAGAATGAACCAGAAGAAAGGTTGCGGGCCAAGCCCGCTCGTCGGACGGGTTCGTGGATGGTAATCCACGCCCCGCCGGCCGGGCTTGCGCGGACTCGCGCGTTTTGCTGCGCAAAAGCGTCGGCCGCTTCAGCCCTGTCCTACACGCTGTCTTCCTGTCACACCCATCCAATGCAAAGGCCGCAGAGCGCGAAAAATTCCCCTGTCCTACACAAGTCCGCTTCGCTATCCGCGCGCCCGCAGGCGCGGGCGCCCATGCACAGGAGTCAGTGGGAAGTTTGTGAACTTTGCCTGGGTAAAACTCCAGCGGGCCTGTTCTTCGACCACGCTCGGCGCCCCGAAGATGAACCAATGGGATTCCTTCTCCGGCGGCCGGCCAACAGGATAGACGACCGGCTTCCCGGAAATCGCCAGCCAATTCGTTTAATGGTTAATCACAATCAGCAAATTGACACCGGTTTCGCCCCAATTTAGCCAGTTTCCCAGATGTCGGGCTCAGCCTGGCTCACCTGGCGTCGATGTAAATGTTGCGTAGCGGAGAGGGGCAACTCCCGGCTTGTCGCTGGCCAGTGCCCCGCTGGAGGTTCCGAAGTTGGTGCAGCGCCCCAACTTCCCGCCTTCAGGGTTAACGCGCCCGGCGCAATTGCGGGAAACTTCAACATCCGAGGAGGGCCGGATATGATGAAATTGAATCTAGCAGCATTCGCATTGCTCGCCGCCGCAGTCGCAGCCCCGGCACAAGCCGGTCTGAACGGCACCACCGTTTCGGCAGTCTATAATTTCCCCAACTATGGCGATGACTATCCCTTCGCCAGCGAAAGTCCGGGCAGCTTCATCGTCGGCGCCGGCGTCGAAAGCACGGTAAATGTTGAGGACGTGACCTTCATCACCGTCGACTTCACCGACAACGGCCTCACCGAACCCGCCACCTGGGCGATGCTGATCGCCGGCTTCGGCCTGGTCGGTGGTGCGCTGCGCCGCCGCCGTCCTGTCGCTACCTGATTCAATGGGGGAGGGGGCTACTCCTCCCCTGCAATCGCCGCCAGCTGCTTGCGCAGCCCGGCCAGCCATTCCCGCAGGATCTTGATCCAGCCGCGCAGCTTCTGCAGCAGGTCGCCCGATGTCAGCGTGGCACCGCGCGCATCCGCCACCTGAACAAAGCGGTCCAGCTGCTCCAGCATGGAATCCAAAAGCTCCACCCGCCGCGACGCCGACCACAGCGCAGAGTCCTCGAACGCACCGTCGCGCAGGTCGTTCAGTTCCCGCGCAGCCTGCGCCGAGATCTTCCGCATGCGGCCCGTCAGGGCGTCCACATCCTCGAACAGCCCATACTGCCCCGACATGCCCTGAAAACTTTCAAGCTCGGAGGTGAAGACCTTGTCCAGCACCTTCTGAAAGCCGGAAAAATCCGCCGCCGCGACTTCCAGCGGCCTTACGATCTCGTTCATTCCCACCTCATCAGAACGGGTTGTTTCCCCGTCTATGTCAGGCGGAAACGCTCTCGGCCAGCACCCGCAGCACGATAATGCCGTCGCCGTCGATCTCATAGTAGATGGTGTGGCGCCGGAACGGCAGGCTGCGCGTCCGGTCATCGATCGCCGGCTCTGCCCGGCCGTTCATCGGCTGCCGCGACAGCTGTTCCAGCTCTTCCTTCAGCCCGTCGCAATAATGGCGGGCGGTTTCCTCGCCAAAGAAGCGGAATTCATGCGCCATCTCGGCGAAGATCTCTCCAAGATCCCGCTCGGCCCGGATCGTCAGTTTCAGCGCGCTCATGCCGCCAGCTTCCGGTCGGTTGCACGCGACAAAATGCCCTCCAGCGAAACGAGCGAAATACCCCCTTCGCGGCCCTGCCGGATCGCGTCCCGCAGCTCCTCCAGGTGGGCATTCGGCGCCTGCGACACCCATTGTGCCAGTATCGACTCCGGGTCGCGCATGGATATGCCGCTGTCCCGCGCCTCGGCAATCGCCTGCTGACGCCGTTCCGCTGCATCCAATCGCAATTTGTCTTCGCTAATAAGTTGAGCAAGATAAGTGCCGATGCTCGCAACCCGCCCCAACGCGACTTGTGTCTCGCACCATGCAACTAAATGCTCAGGAAGTGAAAATTGACCCATATTTCGAACCTCTTGCGCTGCACTTTCCGTAATGGTGATTCAAAGTCAACGGGTGGGTCTGCCGTGTTAACCACTTACCTGAAGGTGCTGAAAGTCTGTGTCGTTCCGGCAATCAATTTCAACTGTAGGCTATTGAACTTGCGGCGCCGTTCCGGCACCCCGTCTGACATGAAGTTCATCCTTGCCGCTGCTGCCATGGTGCTCGCTGCCACCCCCGCCCTTGCCCAATCGGATAGCCCGCCCATGCTCACGCTCGACCGCCTTTTCGCCAACCCGCCGCTGCTCGGCACGCCGCCCCGCGCCCTGACCATCGCGCCGGATGGCCGGCATATTGCCTGGTTGCAGTCGCGCGCGGACGACCAGCTGCGCTTCGACCTGTGGGTGGAGGAAATCGCCACCGGCAAGCGCCGCATGGCGGTGGACAGCCTGGCCATGTCCTCCGGCCCCGCCAACCTCTCCGAAGCGGAGCTGATGCGCCGGGAGCGGGCGCGCATCGCCTCGTCCAAGGGCCTGGTCGAATATCATTGGGCGCCGGACGGTCGTTCGCTCCTTACGCCGCTCGACGGCGACATCTGGCTGACGCCGCTCGATGGAAAACCCCGCCGCCTGACCAATACGGCCTCCTCCGAGCTGGATGCGAAGCTGTCGCCGCGGGGCACGCACGCGAGCTTCGTTCGCGATCAGAACCTTGTCGTCCTCGACCTGGCCACGGGCAAGGAAGCCGCTCTCACCACCGCCGGCGGCGGCCTTGTCAGCTATGGCCTCGCCGAGTTCGTGGCGCAGGAGGAAATGCACCGGATGACGGGGCAATGGTGGGCGCCCGACGATCGGCGGATTGCCATTGCCCGCGTGGACGAGACGCCGGTGAAAGTCGCGGTGCGGTCTGCAATCGGCGCCGAAGGCACCCGCGTGACCGAGCAGCGCTACCCCTTTGCCGGCACGCCGAACGCCCTCGTCAGCCTGGAAATCCATGCGCTGGACGGAAGTGCGCCGGTTCAGGTCGATCTGGGCAGCGATCCCGACATCTACCTTGCGCGGGTAAACTGGCTGAACGCCGACCAGCTGATCGTGCAGCGCCAATCCCGCGACCAGAAGCGGCTGGACCTGCTGCTGGTGGAGGCGGCCACCGGCAAGTCCCGTATCCTGTTCAGCGAAATCTCGCCTGTCTGGATCGATCTGCACGACAGCCTGCGGCCTCTCGCGGACGGCAAGCGCTTCCTCTGGGCCTCGGAACGCTCAGGCCAGCGCCATCTCTATCTGTGGGATGGCAAGGCGCTGCAGCCGGTTACGCAGGGCGACTGGTCGGTTGGCGAACTGCTTGCGGTCAACGAAACCACCGGCAAACTGCTGTTCACGGGCTTTCGCGAAACGCCCATCGAAAAGTCTCTCTATCGGGTGAACCTGAGCGGCGGCGAGCCCGAGCGGCTGACCCAGCCCGGCGGCTGGACGGAGAGTGTGTCCGACAAGCAGGGCACGGCGCTGCTGCTCACCCGCTCCACGCCCACCATTCCGCCGATGGTGCTGCTGGCGACCACCGACGGCGACCCGCTGAACATCCGGCGCGAGATTACGGCGACCGACTTTCCCTATGCCGCCAGCCTCACCAGCCACATCGCGCCCCGTTATGGAACGCTAAAGGCGGCCGACGGCAAGACCGACCTCCACTATTCTCTGCAGCTTCCGGTGGGGCTGGCGCCGGGAACGAAGGTGCCGGTCTTCTTCGAGGTTTATGCCGGCCCCGGTGTGCAGCGGGTGCAGCGCGGCTTTGGCAAGCTGATCCACCAATATCTGTTGCAGCAGGGCTGGGCCGTTTTCCAGGTGGATGGCCGCGGCACGCCCAATCGCGGGACGGCATTTGAGAGCGCCATCTATCGCAAGCTCGGCTTCCCCGAAGTCGATGACCAGATGGCCGCACTCGACTGGCTGAAGCAACAGGGCTTTGCCGATCCGAAGCGCATTGCCGTCTATGGCTGGTCCTATGGCGGCTATATGGTGCAGCGGCTGATGACGAAATATCCGACCGCCTTCGCGGCAGGCATTTCGGGCGCTCCGGTTACCGACTGGACGCTTTATGACACGCACTATACCGAGCGGTATCTGGGCAATCCGGCGACGGACAGGGCGCCCTATACAGCCTCCGACGTGACGCTGGATGCGGCAAAGCTGGAACGGCCGCTGCTGATCGTGCACGGTCTTGCCGACGACAATGTCGTTTTCGACCATAGCGTACGGATGATCGCCGCCCTGCAGAAGGCCGGCAAGCCGTTCGAGCTGATGGTCTATCCGGGGCAGGGGCACGGTATCCGCGCGCCCGAGCTTGCCGAACATCAGTGGAAGACGATGCTCGATTTCCTGGACCGGACGGTGATCAACGCCAAATGATGTGCGTGTTCGCAATCGGCGCCATGGCGCCGATCAGGCGGCCTTCAGCGCCTCCACCAGCCTTGCCTCCTGCTCCGTCGTCATCGAGGTATTGAGGACGCGCGGGTTCCAGGCCTTGATCTCGGCGGTGACTTTGTCGACCGTCACTTCGCGCACCAGCACGAAGAGGGCGGAGGAATTGTTGGGGATGGTTTCGGCCAGCTTCTTCACGAACTCGTCGTTGACGCCATAGTCCATCAGGCTGCCGGACAGGGCGCCTGCGCCCGCACCGGCGCCGGCGCCGATTGCCATCCCGGCGAGCGGATTGAGGAACAGCAAACCCACCAGCATGCCCCAGAAGGCGCCGGAAAGCCCGCCCGAGGCTGCACCGAGGCGGGTGAGATTGACGGCCTGCTTGATGTGCACCTTGCCCTCCGCGTCGCGCTCCACGACGACGGCATCTTCCAGATCGATCAGGTGCTGCACCTTCAGGCTGCGCACCTTGTTCAGCACTTCGTCGGCCGATGCGATCCCGTCGAAACCCAACACCACCAGCTGTCCCATCGCTTTGCTCCCGGCGAATTTGCGCGCCTGTCGTGCACGCTTCACGTTGTGGTTGCATGACAGGGCCTGTCGGGCGCAACAATGCGCCAGATCAATTATCGGGGGTTTTCGCATGAACTGGCAGATGCAGACAGTGTTGGCAGGGATCATCGCGGCGATTGGGCTCTATATTCTGGCAAACCCGGTGTCGGTGACGGCGCTGGTTGCCGGGATCATCCCCTGGCTGCTGGTGGGTGCCGGCGCCATCTATCTTATTGCACTGCTGTTGCGCTCGCGGCGGCGGCCGCTGACGATGATCCTGCCGGGGATGGTGGGGGCGCTGCTGGTCTATGCCGGGCTTTCGATGAAGTTCGGCGATCCGCGCACGGTGGGGCCGGTGGGCGTGCCGTTCCTGCTGGCGCTGCTGCTGGTGGGTGGCGGCATCGCCAAGCTGCTGATGGCGCTGTCGCTGCGGCAATCGCGCTATTTCCCGATCCTGGCGGCGGCGTCCGGCATTTCCATCGTGATGGGCCTGCTGGTACTGTTCAACTGGGCGGCCGTTTCGGCCGGCTTCCTTGGCGTGGTGCTGGCGCTGGAGCTGCTGGCGGACGCGGCCTATCTGGCGGCGCTTGCCTTTCGGGATCGCGACAAGGAAGAAGCGAAGGAAGCGCTGGGCCTGGGCAAATAGGGCAATTGCAAGCCCGGCCGCGGCTTTACCGCCTGTATTTGCGACGAGTGCGCTCGACTCCCCGGCTGCCGGGGCATATGGTTAACGCCTGCGCCTTAGGGCTCGCGCGGCATGAACCGCGAGGCGCCAGACCACGTTCAAGTGGCGCTCCTGAAGAGGAGCGTGGGAGGCGGGCATGGCGAAGAAGCCGACGGAGGGCAGGGGCGGGACCCCTGTGGGCAGGATTGTCGGGAAGCAGCCGGTAGCGGGCAAGATCGTCGCAACGAAGGCTGCGGCGGGCAAGGTGGCCGCCGGCAAGGTTTCGGACAAGGCCAAGGTCATCGCCGGCAAGGTGACCGACAAGCTGGGCGACCGGCCCGTGATCGTCGAGCGCAACCCGCCCGTGTTTCGGCTGAACGATCCTGTCCAGAACCTGTTCAAGCGGGCGGGGGGCAGCAATGTCGTGGCGGTTGTCCGCCCGGATGACCTCGCTGCCATTCGGATCGAGCTGAACGGGCTCAACGTTACGGGGGGTGCTTCGCCGCGGCTGAAGAAGACGGGATCCGGCGCGGCGCATCTGATCCTGCACTTCCAGCCGCAGGCCATCGTGGAGCAGGCGTTTTTCGAGACGCAGGCGACCTATACCAACCCCACCAATCCGCAGGGCGATATCGCCCCCAGCCCGCCTGCGGATTTCAGCGAGACGCCGGGTGAGCCACCGGTGCGGGCGCGGATTTCGGGGGAATCGCGGCTGTCGTTCGCCGTGCCGGACGGGTTCGACATCGAATGGTCGCTGGCCTCGGTGCTGGAGGCCGTGCGGACGCTGGCGCCGAATGTGGCGGCGAATGCGAAGCCGCGCACCAGTCGTTTCCGGCCGATCATCTGGGGCGATATCTTCGTTGTCTCCAAGGTGAAGGCGCTGCACCCGAAGCTTCGGGGGCGGCTTGCGAGCTTTTCGGTGCGTTCGGCCCGTATCGGCGCGGCGGAGGATACCGCCGGGATCCTTGCCGGCCGTATCTCTGCGGTTGGCGGGCTGGTGCGGCCGATCGATGTGGCGCGCATTCCCGGCATCCGCTTTTCCGCGCGCCCGGCCTTGCCTTCGGCCACCACGACTTCGATCGAGCTGCCGTTCCGGCTGATCATTTCCCCGCACGAGGGGGAGCGGTTCCAGCATGCGACGGCCCCCGTGGTGACACCCGGAACCGGCCGTACCGAACTGTGGCATACCCGGTTGGTGGGGCCGAAGGGGTCAGCGCTGAAGGCGATCGAGCCGCCGCACCCGGACAGCAACCGGACGATCCGGGCGATCTGGGCGCTGACCGGGGAAAGCAGCCCGCCGGATCGGCCGATGCAGGGGAACTGGCCGGATATCGTCCATATTCCGCCGCCCAGCAATGCGCCGTTCCGGATGCCGATGAACGATTTCGACCGGTTCCAGATTGCGCATCTGTCGTCGAACTTCTCGGTCGGCAACTACGTGCCGGAGCCGATCGACGCGAACCTGCTGATGCTGTCGGCGCTGGGTGGCTGGCTGGACAGCAAGGGCGGCTGGAACCCGCCGGGCCTGTCGGTCGAGGAATGGGTGCACCGCGCCTCGATGGCGCGCGACCATTATGTGCGGATCGTCTACAAGGGTTTCCTCTATCCGTTCGGGCACCGGGTGAGCCTGGTGAAGGTGACGGAGCGGAAGTTCCACAGCCCGCCGGGCAATACGGTGACGGGCAATCCCGCCAGCCAGTATCCGGGCAATATCGCCTATCTGCGGCAGCGGCTGTTCATGATCGTCCGCGAGCGGGAGCGCCACTATGATGAGGCGGCGCTCGGTGCGCTCAGGTCCAACGACAACAAGCGCAGCTGGCAGCGGCAGTTTCCGTTCGCCTCCGTGCGGATCCTGACGCAGACGACGCCCAACCTCGATCCGCCCGACCTGACCGATGTGGAGGGGCTGGACCAGCAGATGTTCTGGCCGGCGGTGGGCGGACAACCGTTCAAGTTCAGCTGTGTGGGGATCGACCTGGACGGCAGCCGTATCGCCTTTGATATGCCGATGATCTTCGTCGACAATATGCTGGCCTGCCCGCGCACCCGGCAGGGCAACAAGCTGGTGCCGCAGTGGAACACGGCCGAAACCTACGCCGAGAAGGCGCGCAAGGAATATAACAGCCGGCTGGATCGGCGCTCCATTCCGATGAAGGGGCAGCGGGTAGCGCTGGCGGGGAGCTTCAAGCCGGGCGATACGGCGGTGGAGAGCGAGACCATCGTTTTCAATGGCGAGGCGGAGGCGAACAATGCCGCGCTTCGCGCCGCGAGCGATCGGCTGAACCGGCCGCTGTGGTTTCCGAAGCTGGACGAGGTGCGGGCCCGCATCGGCGCGCTGGCGAAGCTGGGCGGCACCGACAAGAGCAACCTGGTCGGCTGGAACGCCTGGTATCTGGACAAGGGCTTCGTCGGCAACAAGGGCGAGGTGTTCGTGGACGTGAAGCCCGAGGGCGGCATGGCCATGCTGGACTTTTCCGCACAGGGCGACCGATCCGGCGGCTATGTGCAGCCGAACCTGAAGCCGAGCGCGCTGTCGCGGCTGGCCGGGCCGGTGATGGGGAATGTCGACAAGTTCGTGCAGGGGCAGACGGACGCCGGCGCCGGTTTTCCGACCAGCATTTCCGACCTGCCGCTGCCGCTTCTGTTTGGCTGCATCCCGCTGGGCGAGATCATCAAGGCGGTGCTGGACCTCACCGACACGCCGGATGAGATCCCGAAATTCGCCTCTGAAGCGGCGAACGATCTGGAGGCGTTCGTTTCCGGACTTTCGCGGCTTTATGGCTTCATATCGGATATCGCCGCGCAGCCGTCGCAGATCGGCGAAGCGGCGACTGCGGTGTTCAAGGCGCTGCTGGAAGATCTGAAGCAGCAGGGCCTTGCCTATGCGCAGGCGCAGATGGCGCCGGTGAATGCCGCCATCCAGCAGGCGACGGCGGCGCTGGGCGATGTCGCCTCGAAGCTGGAGGCGCTGAAGGCGCTGGTGGTGGACGTGGCGGACAGCGCGCCATCGCTGGGGCAGCTGCCCGGCTCCATCGCCACGGCACGGACCCGGCTGCAGCAGCTGAAGACGGCGGCCAATGCGCAGGTGGCGGGGCAGTCGCTGCCGTCCGGCTTGCGCCAGTCGATCCTTGGGGCGGTGCAGACGATCGACGATTTCCTCGCCGATCTGGAGCTGCTCCCTGCGATCATCTCGGCGGGCAAGTCGCTCTATGCGGCGCTGGACGCGATCTTCTCGGACCCAGGCGGGCTGGGCGAACTGTTCGAGGACCCGGCGGCCTTCGCGGCGTTGCTGGACGATGTGGCGGCGGCGCTGGGAGGTTTGCGACCGCCGCTGGAGAGTTTCGATCTGCTGGACGGTGCGCCGAAAAACACCATCCTCGGCGCGATGCAGGCGGTGGAGGAGGCGCTGGAATCGGCGGCAGATATCATTGAAATGCTCGCCAACCTGCTGGGCGAGGAAATGACCATCCGCTTCGACTGGAACCCCCGGATCGAAAGCTGGTGGCTGCCGGGCGCCAACAAGGCGACCGACGATCCGATCTTCCGCGCCAACGACCAGAAGGGCTTCCTTGTCGCGGTTGAGGCCAAGGTGAAGAAATCGGGCGGCGGCACGCCGAAGATCGGCGTTACCTGCGGCCTGAAGCATTTCGACCTGGTGCTGATTGCGCCCGCGAGCTTCCTGGAGCTGAACTTCGAGAAGATCGAGTTCACGATCGACAGCAGCGCCAAGATGGATGTCGACGTGCTGCTGAACGACATCAAGTTTGTCGGTCCGCTGAGTTTTGTGGAGACGCTGAAGGATCTGATCCCGCTCGATGGCTTCTCCGATCCGCCCTATCTGGACATCAGCGCGCAGGGCATCGACGCCGGCTTCGATATCGAGCTGCCGGGTATCTCGATTGGCGTGATGAGCCTGACGAACTTGAGCCTTGGGGCCGGGTTCACTGTGCCGTTCATCGGCCAGCCGCTGTCGGTGCGGTTCAATTTCTGCAAGCGCGAACAGCCGTTTACGCTGACGGTCTATATCTTCGGCGGGGGCGGTTTCTTTGGCGTCACTATCGATCCGAACGGCGTGCAGATCCTGGAGGCGGCGTTCGAGTTTGGCGCTGCCATCTCCATCGATTTCGGCGTTGCGTCGGGCGGTGTGTCGGTGATGGCGGGCATCTACTTCCGGATGGAGCAGGACGCGGCCTCTCTCACCGGCTATTTCCGGCTGGAGGGGCATGTCGATGTGCTGGGGCTCATCACCGCCTCGCTGGAGCTGTATCTGGAGCTGCGATACGAGTTCCAGAGCGGCAAGTGCGTCGGCAAGGCCGAGCTGACGATCGAGATCTCGCTGTTCATCTTCTCCGGCAGCGTCACCATCACCTGCGAGCGTAAGTTCGCCGGTTCCAATGGCGATCCGTCCTTGCGCGACATGCTGGGCTTCCAGCCGGCGATGCCGCTGGAGCAGGAACTGGCCGCCATCGACGATGACACCGAATATGCCTGGCGCGACCATATCGAGGCGTTTGCCTGAGGGAGGGGGTTTCAGATGGCCAAGGCAAGCGTGATGTGGACGGTGCTGCCCGCCGGGCGGGTGAACGGCGGCGACCGCCTTCTGAATGTCTCGGTGCTGGTGGCGCCGAGATTGACGCCGCAGGTGGTGGACGAGCGGCAGCTTTCCGCGTTTCCGGATTTCCTGAACTGGCCGAAGACCGTGGCCGAGGCGACGTTCGCGCTCAGGATCAACGGCGTGCTGCACGAGTTGGGGCAGCAGAACGAGCTGCAGCCCGAGCTGTGGGACAAGCTGTTCAGCGCAGAGACGCCGGTGAGCGGCTTTGTCTTTGCCGACATGAGCCGGGTGAACCTGCGCTCTTTCCCGGTGCGGCATGTGCTGGGCTTCCTGCGCCGATATTATGGCCGGCTGGCGGTGCAGTCGGCCTCCAACCTGCCCAGCCTGCTGCCGTGGGATGGCGCGCATCCGGATCTGAAGGAGATGGTTGGCGAGTTGGGAATGCGCACGCGCAAGATCCCGCTGGGGCATGGCATGCTGGAACTGCCGGAGCCGGGCTTCGGGCGCTTCTATGACAAGGAGGCGAAGGGGCTGGACCGTATCCAGCGGGCGCAGGTGTTCGGACCGGACAGCCAGTATAACCGGAAGATCGATGGCCCGGGGGGCGAGCAGGGCGGGGCAAGCGCGTCGGTGCGGGCGCTGCCGCCCGATTGGACCAATCCGCGCCCCGGCGGGCCGAATGCGCCGATCCAGCCGGGGCCGGCGGCGCAGGTGATGGACCAGTTCCGCAGCCAGACCGAATATGCGATGTGGCAGGCGGATCGCTTCTATCGGCGGGTGCCCGCGACAGAGGAAGAGCAGCGGATGCGGCGACCGGATTTCTCCGCCGTGCCGCCGCCACCGAAGCAGCCGGAGATGGATTTTCACCGTATCGTCGCCTCGTTTGGCGACCATCCGGCGCTGTTGCGGCAGCTGGGGCTGCTGCTGGATTTCCGGGTGAAGGCCGAGGCGGTGAATGCACTTGTGGCGGCGGGCGGCGGAACCGGAGACGGCATCCTGCAGCTGGAGGTGAAGTGGCCGCGCGCGACGGGTTTTGACGATGGGCGCCCGCGGACGGCCTTTCGCGCCGACAAACAGCGTTTCTATACCCGTCCGCGCGGCGGCGACAGCGCGCGCGGGCTGCTGAAGCTGGAACATGCGCACGATGGCTGGGGCGTGGCCGAGCGGAAGACGCGCAGCCCGTTCGACCTGTTCCAGCTGGACCCGGACGGGGCGGCGCTGAAGACGGTGGGCTTTACAGTAACTGCGCAGGGGTTGGTGACCAAGCATCTGGACCGCAAGCTGCCCGATGGCGGCGTTACCTATACTACCGGCGACCGGCAGGGGGTGGCGGCGCTGCGTTCAGGTGGGCTGGGCGTGTCACGCCATGGTCGGGCACAGACGGTAGCGCTGAATGCGGCGGCCGCGGCCACGCGCAATGCCAGGGTGGCAAGTGGGGCGGCACAGGATGTGCTCTATTTCGCGGAGGATGTGCATCGCGGCTGGCGGGTGGATGTGTCGCCGGTGGAGGATGAGGTGAACCCGGGCAAATGGTTCAGCCTGAATGCGCGGACCGGCAGCTATCGGCTGCAGAAGACTGACGAGAAGTTGGATCTGCCGCCGGATGAAGGGCATGTCGCGGGGGCGTCCACCACCAGATCTGTCGATGCCGCTGCCGACCCGGACGATCATTATCTGCACGAAACGATGTTCCGCTGGAGCGGCTGGAGCCTGTCTGCGCCGCGTGCCGGGCGGGCGATCCGCGCGCGGAAGGTGGAGGGGACAGAGCTGCAGGCAGAGGAGCCTGCAGACGTCAGCGACGAGGCGCAGGGCGGCAATGGTCTGGTGGTCAGCTTCAGCGCGACAAAGGGCACTTTGCCGCGGCTGCGGTTCGGACAGCTGTATCGGATGCGGGCGCGCGAAGTGGATGTCGCGGGCAACAGCCTGTTGCTGGACGATCCGACGCTGGAGCCGCTGGAGCAGGCGAGCGATGCGGTCGGCTATTGGCGGTTCGAGCCGGTGGATCCGCCGGCGCTGGTGCAGAAGCATCGGGTGAGCGAAGGCGAATCCGGGGAGCGGATGGTGATCCGTTCGAACTGGGATCTCTCGACCGATGACTATCCGGCCTCCGCCGATTTTGCGGCGGCGATCGCGCTGCCGGCTTCGGCGGACTTCGCCTATCCGGTGGTGAATGAGCGGCATTTCGCCCCGCCCAAGGCGGCGCAGATGCTGTGCGAGACGCATGGGAGCTTTGACCCGTTCTTCGGAAATCCGGCGGAGATCAAGAAGGGCTATGAGATCGCCGCGCGCGAGGCGGGGACGTTGTTTGACGGCGCCGAGCTGGTGACGCCGGTGAAGCTGACGGAGGTGGCGAAGACGCCGGAGCTGCCGCCACGTCTGCCGTCTGAGGACAACCCGGTGGGCGACCGGCTGGTGGGCGGGCAGTATATCATCCATCCTGAGGAGCAGCTGCTGACGCCCTATCTGCCCGACCCGGCGGCGGCCGGCGTGGCGTTGCGGGCGGCGCCGGGGCATCAGCTGCCGGGGGTCGATCAGGAGATGGACCTGGGGCCAAGCTGCATCGTGCGGCGGGCGCCGAACCAGGAGCTGGTGCTGCTGGTGGCGCATGCGAAGCGCTGGCCGGATTCCTTTGGATTTCGGCTGATCCTGGTGGAGCGGAAGGCGGCGATCGGCAGCCTGCCGTGCAACGAGCAGTTCGACAGCCCCGGCCGGCCGAAATGGGATGAGGATGCGCGAACGCTGACGCTGTTCGTTTCCAAGGGGCGGATCGTACGGTTGAACTTTGCGAGCTTTGTCGCGCCGCGCGAAATCGGCAAGTTCGGCATTCCGATGTGGACGACCGATGCCGGCGGGCGGGAGTTTGCAACGCGGATGGCGGTGCTGGGCTGCAACTGGCTGGTGACTCCGTTCCGCCCGCTGGTGCTGGTGCACGCGACGCAGCAGCCGGTGTGCGAGCCGGAGTTGATCAAGCTGCACGCGGGAAGGCAGCCGGGCTGGCAGCATGCGGAGCTGAAATCGGTGGTGGACCTGCACGGGCCATCATCGGGCAAGTTCGAGATCGAGGCGGTGTGGAGCGAGTGGGTCGACGATATCAGCCGCCCCAGGCCCGAACGGGTGGAGCGGAAGGGACAGCTGGGGGAGATCCTGCTGGCCGAGAATCATGTGAACCAGTTCGAGCTGAAGGAGGCAGTCGATGCGATGATCTTCGATCCGCAACGGCCGCGGGCACGGGCCGACCGGCATGAGTTTGGCGACACCAGGTTTCGGCTGATCGAATATCGGGCGCGGGCGACTACGCGGTTCCGCGAATATCTGCCCGAAGCGCTCTATGTGCAGACCGACAAGGTGACGCGGCTGGGGCCGCCGGCGCAGGGAAGCCGCTATATCGTTGGCGCCGACGACGATGCCGGGGCGCCGGTACTGCCGGACAGTGCCGGGCCGGTGAACCGGACGGCGATTCCGGCGACGGTGGCGCCGGATGATCCCCGGCTGCTGTATGTGGTGCCGAGTTTTCGCTGGCAGAGCAGCGGGACGGCTACCAATCGCACCATCACCCGGATCGGCAATGGCCTGCGCGTGTGGCTGGATCGGCCGTGGTTCACTTCGGGAGACGGCGAGCTGCTGGGCGTGGTGATCCATGCGGATGGCGGCAACTTCACCGACATTCCGCAGGCGTTGCAGCCCTATGTGACGCAATGGGGGCGCGATCCGCTGTGGGAGACGGTGGTTCCGAAATCGCGGACGCGGGTGACCGATTTTCCGGCAAGCGTCTGGCATGAGAATCATGTGCTGACGGAACGGCCGGGCGATCCGCCGGTGACGATAGTTGGGCATCGGGTGCATTTCGACGAAGCGCGCGGGCTGTGGTATGTGGATATCGAGCTGGATGCGGGCGCTACCTACATGCCGTTCGTGCGGCTGGCGCTGGTGCGCTATCAGCCCAATGCGCTGGGCGGGCGGAAGATCTCCAATGTGGTGCTGGCCGAGTTTTCGCAGGTGTTGCCGAGGCGGCAGGCGAAGCTGGTGCGCAACGGTGCCGTGGCGACGCTGACGCTGAACGGCCGGGCGCCGGCGTCGGGGCCGATGAAGTTCGATCGGGACAGCGCCTTTCAGGATATATCGCTGCTGCAGGGCATCCAGGAGCTGGGACGGAACCGGGTGGAGCTGGTGCACCAGACGCGCGATCCGGATACCGACAGCGACCTGGCCTGGAGCGAAGGCACGCTGCTGGCGAGCAGCCTGACCGGGCCGGATGTGCCTGGGCCTGGGCCTGGTCCGGGGCCATTTCCGATAGCGCAGGCTGCTGGCGTTAAGGCCGTCCGCGCGCGCGATAGCGCCCGCATTGTCGAGCCGCGCGCCGGTGGCAAGGTGAGCCTGCCATCCGTTTTCGAGCGGCCGGGCGATATATTGGAGCGATTCCCGAGCTTTGGCGATCCGGAGATATTCGAGGCGACGGTCACCCTTCCTGCCGGTAGCCGTCCGGCGCGGTTGATGCTGCGCGAGTATGAGCGCTATTACTCCGACCGCACCGTGCCGGAGCGGGCGGCGGGCGCCGTCCGCCGGCGTCGGGTGGTGGAGGAACGCCTGGTCTATGCCGCAATCTTCGAGCTCTGAAGGCAGGATTTTCGTCGGCATTGGCGGCTGGACCTATGCGCCGTGGCGGGGGGTTTTCTATCCCGCCGGGCTGGCGCAGGCGCGCGAGCTGGAGTTTGCAGGCGAGCAGCTGACCTCCATCGAGATAAACGGCACCTTTTATGGATCGCAGAAGCCGGAAAGCTTTCGCAAATGGCATGATGAGACGCCGGAGGATTTTGTGTTCTCCCTGAAGGCACCGCGCTTTGCGACCAACCGGCGCGTGCTGGCGGACGCCGGCGAAAGCATCGGCCGCTTCTTTGCGAGCGGCGTGCTGGAGCTGCGGGACAAGCTGGGGCCGGTGAATTGGCAATTCGCGGGCACGAAGAAGTTCGATGCGGAGGATTTCAGCGCTTTCCTGAAGCTGCTGCCAAGGGAAGTGGAGGGCAGGGCGATCCGCCATGCGCTGGAAGTGCGACACGACAGCTTCCGTTCACCCGAATTTGCGGCACTTGCGCGCGAGCATGGGGCAGCGATCATCCTGGCTGGAGACAGCGCCTATCCGGAGATCGACGAAGCGACCGCCGATTTCGCCTATCTGCGGATCATGGGAACGGTCGACGGCGAAGAACAGGGCTATTCAGCCGCGAGACTGGACCAATGGGCCGGGCGCGCTCGCAAGCTGGCGGCTGGCGGGCGGGATGTGTTCCTGTATGTCATCAGCGGCCACAAGGTGCTGAATCCGGCGGCAGCTATGGCGCTGATCGAGCGGTTGAGGGCCTAGGCCGCCCTCGACAGGGAGGATCCGCCTTTGGTATTTTGGATGGCTGCGCTGCCCCCGAAGTCGGCGTCCATCGCCAAGAGACGCCAGGTTTGCGAATTCGGTCTCCCTCAGCCAGCGGGCGCCATGCCCGCCTCCCGGAAGGTCTGCCCCAGGGATACGGCCGCTTCCGATGTGGAACCCGTCGCGACTGCGGCGCCATTCGGCGCCTGAACGGCGCCGTCGGGCGCTGCGACGCTGGTTGTCTTTGGAGACCAGATTTCGCGAAGGGCAGGGTTGTCGGCGAGCATGCTGATGCCGCCGAGGGGCTTGGAGTGACCCTGATGACAGGTCTGGCAATTCACCTTCATCGGATCGCCCATCGGCCCCAGCCGATTCATATCCTTGGGAAAGACGGTCTGCAGCGGCTGAATATAGTCTTCGTTGGCCTGACGAGCCATGCGAATGCCATACCAGGCAGTCTGCCGCTGCAGGCGGCTTGAGTTCCAGTCGGCGAAATTATGGGTGTTGTGACAGAAGGTGCAGTTTACGCCGAGCGCCCCTGACATGCGCATCATCAGACCGTAGGTTACTTCTGCATCCTTGATTCCGGTCGGCTGGCTGCCGGGATGAACCTGGGTGGCGCCCACCCTGATTTCGCTGTTGCCAAGAAAGAAGGCGTTGGGATCGTTCGGAAGCGAAGCAAAGCCGACTGCTTGTACGGGTGCATTCTGGCCGTGCCTGTTGCGAAGGATGGTCCCCTGGGGGCCGTCCGGCTGGCTTGACCAGCTGAATTCGGGGACCGCCTTGCCGCGGTGGCAGGTGTAGCAGGTCACGCCCGTCTGCTTTACGTGGTCCGTCCAGTTCACATTGATATTTTTCGTCATTTTCAACATGTTGAGCGCTACGGTCTTGGTGTATTTTTCGTAGGAGCCCATGTTTTCGGGGTTGTGGCAATAGTTGCATCCGGCCTGTTCGGGTGGCGCATCCTTTGGCACAACCCATTCGGTTATATTGGCCATAAGGAGACCGAATTCCTCTACACTGATGTTCCCCAGCAGTTTCAGATCCGGATAGACTTCGCCTGCCTTCTGACCCTCCCGCGTTTCCAGCTTGTAGGCGGACGGCGGGGGAGTTTCGGGATTGCTGGCAAGGTTCGCTTTCCTTACCTGCTCCATGCCCGCACCCCGAGGTCCGAGCTGGCTGCTTTCCTTGGCCCCGGGCTCGCAGCCGGCCAGCAGCAGCGAAAGCGGGGCGAGCGCGACGAGCGCGGCGGGGCGGCCGGTTTCTAGGATCATTGGACTGCTCCGGGATGCGTGTTGGGATCCATCGCGCCGGTTGCCGGATAGTGGGGGGCATAACCGTGCTGGACTGCAAACAGATACAAGTTATCTACCACGGTGCCGGTTAGCAGGATGCCGATGCCCCCGGTCAGGGTGGTGAGCACTGCGAACCACCAGGCCCAGCGGTGGATGGATTCCATCGTTGCGTTGAAACCCATCGTCCAACGCCAGAACAGCGCGGCGCGTTCGGTGGCAGTGCCCCTGTCTGTGATCTGCTCCAGTTCGCGCTCGCCGCCATAACGGCCCACTGCCAGAATGGTGGCGCCGTGCATGGCGAACAGCAGGGTCGAGCCATAGAGGAAAGCGATCGAGAGGCAGTGGAAGGGATTGTAGAAAAGGTTGCCGTACCGGATCGAGAAGGCAGCCGTCCAATGCAGATGCGGGAAGATGCCGAATGGGACCGCCTCGGAAAAGCTGCCCATCAGCACCGGGCGGATGAAGCCCAGCGTGAGGTACAGGAAGATGGCGGACGCGAACGCCCAGGCCACGTGGGTGCCCATGCCAAGTGCCTTGGCGCGGCGATAGGTTCTGAGCCACCAGAGCAGGATGGACGTGGTGAGGAAGAAGCCGGCGATCAGCCACCAGCCGCCTTCGGCCAGAGGCGGAATCCTGAGCCCGTACTTGGCCGCCGGCGGTTCAAGCGCCAGCCAGAAGAGCTGGCGGACAAACTGCACCGGATCCCAGCCCACCGAGGCGAACATGTTGAGACCGATGATCTCGAAGGCGAGAAATCCGCAGATCAGGGAAGCGATTCCCAGTGGCCCAAGATAGATCGGCCCGATCTGTGCGTTGAAGACCTTGCCCAGCCAGTAGCTGCTGGCTGTCCCGCCGGTGCGCGGATCTGAGTCCCTGGCTGGCGGTCCCACTTCGGGCGGGCCTGCAAGCTGCACCTGGGTGAATATGTTCTGATACCCCATAATGTGCGCTCCTCAGCTCCAGACAGGAAGGTTGAGCCACCAGGTCCACCATTCGGGCCAGCCACGGGTCCAGAAGGGGCCGCTGATGATGATGCACACCGCGCTCCAGAAGCCTGCCGAGAGGGCAAGAAACAGCCCGAGACGGTGGATGCCGAGTTCGCCGACCGAATAGCCGAGTACATCGCGGAAGAAGGTATCTTCATATTCCGGGCTCTTCACCGTCTCCCCCTTTTGCGGATTGGCGGAGGAAAGGATGAGGGAGCCATGGAGGGCAAGTGCGAACGTGGTGGTGAAGAAGAAGCTCACCGCGATCATGTGGGCCGGATTGTAGTGAAAATGCAGGAACTGGTATCCGACGTTGGATACCCAATCGAGGTGGCTGAAGATGCCGTACGGAAAGCCGTGGCCCCAGGCGCCCAGCAGCATGGGGCGGAAAATCACCAGTGTGACATAGGCGAAGATGGCTACCCCGAACGCGAACGGCACATGGTACCCCATTCCGAGCTTTCGGCAGATTTCCACTTCCCGCAGCATCCAGCTGACAAAGGAGCCGACTGCGCAGATCGTGATGATCTGCCAGAGGCCGCCCTCCATCATCGGCGCGAGGCCGAGACCGTATTTCAGGTCTGGCGGGTTTATCGAGATAAGCCAGGGGTTCCACGTTGGACCCTGGCTGGCACCCCATAGGATGAGAGCGGTGCCGAGCGCCGCGAAGAAGATCGTCGTGACACCGAAAAAGCCCACATAGAACGGGCCTACCCAGAAATCGAAGAGATCGCCGCCGATCAGCGTGCCGCCTCTCACACGATATTTCCGTTCAAAGCTCAGCAGCGCCATTGGACACCTCTTCGAGCGCTGGGGGCGAATGCCCTTTGGCGCCATTCCTTATTTCAAGCTCGGGCGGGCAGGCCTTTCCTATGAGATATGACAATCCTGCCCGTCGTCGCTGTCAGAATGCCTGAACTCCGGTCACGCCCGGTCAGGGCGTAGTCGAAGTGGTGGCGGCCACCGCATTGTTGCCGCCGTCAAGCCAGTTGAAGCGATTTGTGCTGAGCAGAATGAAGTGAATCAGAAGTGCCAGCACAAAAAGGAATATGAACAATGCCACGAGCGTGCGTCGCGGATCGAATATCAACCACAATCTCCACATGTCATTCTCTCCTATTGCTGAATCCATTTCCAACGATGTTGCCGGCAGTTTCAGAAAGCCGGCACAACGTCAGAGGAAGGGTCAGAGCCAAGGCCTCCAGCTCCACACCAGGAAGTGTGCGATGATCGCGATGACGGTGAAGCCGATGAACCCGGAAATGAAGAGTTTATGAAACTCTTGCGCCTCCTGAGGTTCCAGGAAGGTCCTGAGGCCCATCCTGTTGTCATTATTATCTACCATGTCCTTTTCTCCATGTTTTCCCGCAAGAAGAAGGGACGACCGCTCGCCCCGGCGGCGTCTTCGGCCGGCGAATGCCGGACGAAGCCTTTCGGGCGCGCACGCGCGCGCCACATCGGATTGCAGGCCCGCGGCCTCATGCGGCCCTCGCCTGCTGCACAGCTTCAGACAGCCGTTGCGCTGTCACCAGATTGTCGCCTGCGGCGCGTGCAGCCTGTTCGGCGCAATCCCGCAGCCTCTTGGCTGTCGATATCCGGACCAGCACAGGTTCGCGCTCGACGATCGCATCGAGCTGCGCCTTGGCGTCGTCCGCCCAGCTCAGTTCCCGCAGCAGGCGCGCGGGGGTCGCGTCAGCCATATCCATCTGGGTGGACAATGGCAGGATGTGGAACAGCGCATCAAACAGGGCGTTCACGACTTCCTGCACAAGCCAGGTGGCGCCCGAATAGCCCATGACCGGCGTGCCGGTGTGGCGGCGGATGGCTGCCCCCGGGAACGACGCTGGAATATAGATTCCGCGACAACCCGTCTCGGCCATGTACAGGCGCTCGTTGTACGAGCCGAACACGATCAGCGGCGGGGTTTTGGCGATGGCTTCGCGGACCGCTGCATTGTCTGGCTTGACGCCCGCAGAGCGCTGGAACGAAAAGGCGCAGGGCAAACCCATGTCGCCTTCGAGAAAATTGCGGATGCCACGCACATAGGTTTCGGTGGCGACGATTCCGAAGCTCGCGGTGCCGAAGAAATCCTGCGTGACGCTGCGCCAGAGATCCCACAGCGGCTTGATGGTGGTGTGCTTTTCGCTCGCGATGAACGGCTGCGGATCCAGCTCCAGCAGCTCGCCCAGCTTTTCGAGGAACAGTGTCGTGGAGCCGAGCCCTATCGGCGCCTGCAGCCACGGCCTGTCGAGCGCCTGGCAGAGGTTGGCGCCGAACTCGCGGTACATGCAGATATTCACGTCGGCATCCGCCAGCTTGCGGATATCCGCAAGGTGCGCGCCGAGCGGAAACACCATGTTCACCTGTGCGCCGATGCCTTCGACCAGGCGCCGGATTTCGGCAAGGTCTGAGGGCATGTTGAAGGTGCCGTACATTGGCCCGATGATGTTGACGCGCGGCTTCTGCCCATCCTTGCGGGGCTTTGGCGGCAAGGATTTTTTCGGGCCGAACTCCGTCCACAGCCAGGTCAGCGCACGGTCCGCCGCCTGCCACTGATCTTCGTCGATCGTGCGTGGCAGGAAGCGCTGGATGTTGGTGCCCTCCGGCGTCACGCCGCCGCCGATCATCTCGGCAATGGAGCCGGTCACGACGACCGCGGGGAGATCCGGATCGAGTGTGGCCCAGGCCCGCTTCATCGCGCCTTCGGTGCCGTCGCGTCCGAGTTCCTGCTCGCCAAGTCCCGTTACCACGATGGGAAGTTCGTGCGGAGGCAGACCGTCGGTGTAGTGAAGCACCGAGGTGACAGGCAGATTTTCGCAGCCGACGGGGCCGTCGATGATGACCTGCAGGCCTTTCACCGCACAAAAGGCATAGACAGCGCCCCAATAGCCGCCAGCCCTGTCGTGATCGAGGATCAGGCTCATCCGCCGATTGCCTCCTGCGCTTTGGCGGCGGCAATCCGACGGGCGGCGTACTTGGCCTTGAACTCGGGCCGATCGACCGGGGTTGCTTCCCATATGCCGGCGGAATTTTCGGTGCCAACGCCTTCGAAAAAGGCCTTCATGCGATTGAAGCGTTCGCCATTGGAAATCGCTGCGTTCACTACCAGCGCCAGGCTGCCGGCGCCGGCCGGACCCATCAACGGTCGGGCCGATATCAGGTTGGTGAAATACAGCGCCGGGATGGCCCGTTCCTTGGCGTGCTGGACGATCGGCGTGGTGCCAATCGCAAGATCGGGTTCGAATTCGTCGACGGCCTGCTTGTCCTGCTCGAGGCTGGCGCGGAATTGCACGCGGGTTCCGCGTGCTTCCAGCCATTCGCCATCCGGATCGGACCACGGAGTGCGTGGGCAGGCGGTGCCGACATAGGGTACGCTGGCGCCGCTTTCGATGAGCAGCCGGGCGACGAGAAGTTCCGAGCCCTCGTAACCCGAAACCGTTATCCGGCCCTTTACGGGTTTCGCGGCGAGCGCTCCGGCTATTGCCGGCAGGAAGCGGTTCTTTGCTGCATCGACCTGGGATTGTGCCACGCCAAAAGCGGAGCCGATGGCGTCGAGCCAGGCTGCAGTGCCTTCGCGTCCAACCGGGGCCGAGCCAACTATCCGGCGACCGGCCGCCTGAAATTCCCGCACCGATGTCCGCCGTCAGCACCAATGGCACAGATTTGAGGTTGTGATTTAAGGAGGATCTGGGCTTCGTCGTAGTGACGAAGGAACGAAGATGAAGCCCAGATCCTCCAATGTAAAATCGCCCGCCAAGGCC
>NZ_JADCUC010000007.1 GCF_016464365.1 Sandaracinobacteroides hominis
AGGGCCAGCAAGCGGATGCCATCCTCGCCGATAAAGCCTATGACAGTAATGGCTTACGCGAGACGATCGCTCAGATGGAGGCGCAGGCGGTGATACCGTCCAAGCGCAATCGCAAAGTCTTCATCCCGCATGACATCGAACTCTACAAGCAGCGCAATCGAATCGAGCGATGCCTCGGCCGCCTCAAGCATTTCCGCCGTTTCGCTACCCGCTACGATCGACGAACCATCCACTTCACCGGCTTCATTCACCTCGCCGCAGCAATGATCTGGTTACGATGAATGTCGATCCGGCCTAGCTTCGACACTACCAGCACCGCCCCCGTCACCTTCGCCCTTTGCAGCGCCGCGGTGAGCTGCTGCCTGTCATTCCGCTTCCCGCTCTCCACCTCCACAAACTCCCCGAGGATGGTGAAGTCTCTCGACTGGCAGAGGGAGCGGACAGCCGCCTGCTGCGCCTCCAGCCCCAAGCCGGACTTTCCTTGGGCGGCTGTCGAGACGCGATAGTAGGCAATGACACGACACATGGGTGAGCTCCTACAAGATGTCGTAACGTTCGTTTGGACATTTTGTAGGGGCTGCGGGAAGTCTCTGAGAAGCCCCTCAGGACTCGGCTGGACTCAGCCGGGACTCGGTTCATCGCATTGGCACGATGGACCAATTGAAGGTTCCGTTAACGAGATATTTAGGCTGCAAAATCCGTAGCATAGGCTGGAAACCGCAATGGAGCGGCATAGGAGCCAGTGCATGTTGAATAGCGATTGCGTCACAGTCGACGAAGATGAAGCCATCCTTGCCGAGGCACGCGCCGGATGGGCTCGCAGACATCCCGAGGAGTCCGCAAGGAAAGCCGCAAGGGAGGCTGAACGGGCCGCCCAAGCCGAAGCAGACCGCCTCAAGACCCCGGAGCAACGTCGACAGGAAGTTGCCGGGAAGCGGGCGGAGGCAACGGCGGCCCTAGCGAATGGGATTGCAGCGTGCATTGCACTCGGTATGCCGGCCGACTGCCCCGACCCGCTGGGATGGATATGGGGCCACGAGGAGGCGGCGTATCAGGCGAAAGAGATGATGCTCGAAGCCGACCACTTCGACGATGAAGCTGCCGCATGGGAGGCATGGGCAGCGGAGGTCGCGTAGGACCGCGCGAAGGCTGATCGATGGGCCTCGGCTGGCATCTGGCCGGGGCCTTCCTCCTCAACCACAGCCAAGGAAAACGGGGCCTCAATCATTCACGGACTCAGGCGCGACCCCCGGTATGGGGGTAGCAGGCGTGACCGCCCCCTCGTATACCCGCCCGCGGAAATCTGCGACAAATCTGATGGCCTGCCCCGTGGACCATTGCACAGCGCGGAATGCCTATGTTCGTGTTTTGTTCTCCAAGAGTGAGCCCTAATCGACGTTCGGTTTCCGGCATTAGAAATGGGGCTGAGCGAGAGGTCGGAACGTGGCTAGAGCAACCCGTTTGAGGATGACCTGCGGCCCTTACGCTTCTGAGTAATGGCGTAGGGTGCCCGGCAGGCCACCGGAGGGCATCCTCCTCCTTGATGTCCTGCATGGAAGTATGTGCTTCATGGCGGCGGCAGTCCGTCCATCACTTCTGCTTCCACCTTGGGGGAAGACCATCCCGCCAGCACTGGATAGGGGCCGGGGCGTCCCAGCCTCTCCAAGGCGACGGAATAGGTGAGGAGCATAGCCCATCCAAGCAGCCGTTCGGCAGAACGTGGAACTATGAAGCTGTCATGCACCGGCAGGCAGCAAATCCCCGCTTTTCGGAAGTGCCTGAGGATAGTTTCGGCGATGACGCTATCGATATGCTGAAGCTCAACTTCTCGCGCGCTGCGGAACCAGTTGCCGATGGGCGCGTGGGCAAGCTCGATCTGCGCCAGCAGCTCCTTAAAGCTGAGGCCCTGCGGTAGCGCCTTGGCGGCCCCTGCCGGGGTCTTCAGGTGCATGCCGGGGGTGATGTTGATGAGCTGATTGAGCGCGGTCTTGACCAAGTTCCGTTGGGCAACCCCTTTCATCCCCGGAAAGGCGTATGGGTCGTCCATCGGCCCCAAGGGCTGGCCGGACATCTGGTAGCAAAGTCGGGGATGGAGAGCACGGAAATCCAGCTCGATGACCGCCTCCCCGTCAATCAGCAGGTGGCGGCGCTTTGCCTTTGGCAACTCCTGCCACCAACCGCCGTAGAAGCGTCCAACGTGCGTCCAACAGGCATTGTTGAACACGCGATAGAGGCGGACGGGGTCCGCGACGGCTGACAATCCCTTCGACTTTCCGAGCCCCTTACGCCCTGCCGGGGCCAGTTCGACGCGGAAGGAGTTGAGGAAGGTGTTCAGCTCTCGAACTTCGCGCTCCATCCGTCGGGTGGCATCGGTGGGCGGATAGTCCAGGAGCGGCTTTGAACCGCCCCGACTCTCTGCCGGCCCTTTCAGGCGTATCAGCGGGGTCCAGTCGGCATGGCCGAGGTTCTCGGGACGAACACCGCCACGGCCCTCCAAGAGCCGCTGAAGGGCCGCTGTGGCCTTAATGCGGGGCTGCTTGCCTCTGCCCTTGCCAAACGTCTTCACCCGGCGGTCAAGGAAGCCGTCCACCTGTTCGGCCAACCCCTGTGCCACCAGCCAGTCCGCCACGGTTCGCGCGGTATGCGCGGTGACGAGGGCATGGGCGTAAGCCTCCGAAGGCCCATAGCTGTTGTTGTCGCGCGAGTAATAACCCCACCGGCCCTTATCGGCCCTGCGGAGGGCGTAGAGTCCCAACAGCATCGACCCGAGGGTTTCCCGCAGGCGTTCCCGGTCGGCGCTCCTGAGGGCTCTCTGGCGGCCCTGTGAGGCCTCAATCTGGCCGGTCAGCTCATCGAGTGCAGCGGGCCATCCCGCAGCCTTGCTGGCGCGGTCCCAAGGGAGCGGAAAGGCGTTCTCGATGAGCGAACGATCGGGCGTGGACGTTACTTCCCCTTCCTCCTCACTCATCGTTCGCCACCTTCAGGTGGGATAGGTCGAGACCGGCGAACCGGACCCTCGCCAGCGGCTCGGCAAAGTCGGACATGACATAACCGCTCCCATAACTGGCGGCGCTGCCACCATCATCTCGCCCGGCCAACCCCAGGCCAATAGGTGTTTTGTGAAGACCTGCACGGCGCAGCGCATCCTCAAAGTTATGCCTGAAGGAATGCAGCGATAGGTTCCGTCCCTGCATCTGGTAGGCGTTGATTTTCTTTCCGAACCAGACGCCCAGGTTATAGCCGATCTGCCCGCGCGCCTTGTCCTTCTGGTCGGGAAACAGAAGGGCGTCGGCAGGAGCATGTTGTCGGCGATGCTCGACATATTGCCCGAAGCCCAGTTCCAGAACCGACGGATGGACAGGCACCACGCGGCGGCTAGCCCTGTTCTTCAGGTTGCGAATATCATTGTCGCGGATGTGGAGGGAAAGGATGCCTTCAATCTCCACCACATCCCGCATCTGAAGGCCCACAAGCTCGCCCCGCCTAGCACCCTGAAAGAGCCCCAGAAGGGGAACCCAGAAACGCCCCGGCAGGGCCATGTCAGGCGTTGCGGGGGCAGTCCAAGGCTCAGAAGTGAATAGGTGTTGCAGTTGCTCCGTAGTGAAGGGGTCTCGCCTGTCCTCGTCCGCCACGTCGTCCGCGACCGCCAGCTTCAGGAACAAGTTGGTCGGGGTCCATCCCTCCTGCATCGCCCATGCGAACACCGCCATGATGTGCACGAGATAGCCGCCGTTCATGGTCTTTGCCGTCACAGTCGGCAGCTCCAGTCGCTCAGCCTTCTCGACGGCTTGCGGGACGGGCAAGCCCTCCAGTGCCTTGAGCTTTCCCAGGTTGCGAGGAAGCCGCTTTACCAGCCCCTGAACCTTGCGGGCGTCGTCGCGCGTGAGGGTCGCAACCTCGCGGTCCCCGAGGCTATCCCGCAAGAGCCTTCGGACGGGCGAGAAGGCCGACTTCGACGACTCGCTCCATCCGCCGGTCTTGGCCGCCTCATAGGCATCCAGCAGGTCTGTTACGGTCTTCTTGGGCTTCCCTGAGGCCGCGACGATCTCGCCGATCTCCTCGGCCTTGAAGGGCGGCGCTGGCTGGCCCTGAAGGCGCGCTATGGTCTGCCGCAGGGCCTCCATCCGGGCCAGCATCGCCAGCCTCTCCAGCTCCGTCCTGCTGGGGCTGTCCTCGGGGACCGGCAGCCCCTCCCGCTCTATCAAGCCGTTCACCGACTGCCGGACAGTCTGATAGTCCTCCCTGCCGAACGCGGCTTCTCGATAGGCGAGGTCGTCGCTGAGGCCGGTTATCGTCTTTCGCTGGCTCTCGACCCCATCCACCTTGTTGGCGGCGTAGAATGCCAGGACATCGGCATAGTGGGCCGCTGCCAGCCGCAGGATTTCAGCCCTGCTCATGTCGCGCTGGGTGCTGTCCGCTAGCCTGTCGCGGGCCTGCTGCACCAATCGCTCATATTCACCGGCAATGACGGGTATCAGCGCCTGAGCTTTGCGCTTGTCACCTTCCCCGGTGGAGCGGGTGAACTCACCCTTCAGCAGTTCCGCAACGTCTTGCGGCCAACGCTTCCGCACCTGCCACAGAGTCGAGCCCTTGCGCTGGCTGAGTTTGAACACCTCTTTGCCCTTCTTGTGGTGCACGGTTGTGTAGCAATCCACTCGATAACGCGTTGAGGTGTAACGATTTCTGGACGTTAGGGGAAAATGGTGCCCAGGGACGGGATCGAACCGCCGACACTGCGATTTTCAATCGCATGCTCTACCAACTGAGCTACCTAGGCACGGGAGCGGCGCTATGGCGCAAGCCGCGGGGCGGGTCAACCGTCTTCGCCTTCTTCCGCTGCAGGTCGGCCCGGAACGACATAGCGTTCGTCCAGCCAGGCGATCAGGTCGCGGTCGCGGCAGGCGGCCGAGCAGAAAGGCGCGTGGGCCTTCACGCTGGGCTTGCGGCAGATGGGGCAGCGCGGATCGGCGGGGCTTCGGGCTTCAGGCATCGCCCGCCTCTGCACCGGAATCGGGCGTCAGCTCAACCGCGCGGTGCGTCCGGGCGGCCAGTTCCGCGATCAGGTGCGGCCGGGCGCTAAGCCATTTTTCCGCCGCCGCAGGCGCTCGCAGCAGCAGCGGCCCGGTTGCCCTGTCACCCAGCGCCGCGGCCAGGATCGCCACCGCCTGCGTCCCGGCGCGGTCGATTCGGGCCCGCTCCAGGATCGACGGCCCGATTCGCGGCCGAACCACCTGCATCAGCCCGAAGCCGTTGATCGCCGTGCGTTCAAAGCTGAGCTTGCCCATGGCCTTGTCGAACCCGTCCGCCGCGGCCGCGCGTTCGTCCTTGTCGGCGGCCGGCACATCGATGACGATGCTGCCGCCCAGCCCCCACAGCCGGATCGCGCGCGCCAGCTGCGCCAGCGCCGGCCGGGCGAGCGAAATGCCATGTCCGTCCACATCCACGGCCGTAAAGGCCGGCGTCGCCTCGAACAGCAGGCTGCCGGTGTCAAAACGCAGAAGCCCCAGTTGCGCCGCCTCAAACGCATCGTCCCACTGGCCGGCAACATCGGCGGGCCAGCCGGGCAGGCGCCGCGCCCCCCGCGCCGCCAGCGCCGATTCCAGCCCGGGCGCCGGCCATGGCGCCAGTTGCGTGGGCCGCGCCTTCGCCAGCCGGTCGCGGCCCGTCTCCCGCCAGGCGGCCCGAACCACCTCCACCGTCACGGTCGCCCCCTCAGTGGCGCCCGCCGGCCACGGCTGCACGAGCAGTTCCTGCCCGTCCGCTTCCGCGATGCCGCGCGTCCCCAGCTTCTTCACCAGTCGCGCTTGCACGCGGGCACCGGCTGCCAACCCGTCGCCGTCGCGGGCGATGTGCATTTCCACCAGCCGCCCGCCTTCGAACAGCGCGGCCCGGGTCTCGCCGATCAGCTCGGCCAGATAGAGGTCAGCCAAGGAGACCCGCCGTCGCCAGCATCGCCCGCGTTTCCGCCAGCGGCAGGCCCATGATCCCGGAAAAGCTGCCCTGCATCCACAGCACATGCGCTTCGAAACGACCCTGGATGGCATAGCCGCCCGCCTTGCCGCGCCATTCGTCGCTGGCGATATAGGCATGGATGTCGGCCGCGCTCAGCCGATCGACGCGGACGATGGAGATGCTGGTGCGGTGGCGGGCAACACCCCGCGCATCCACCACGGTGACGGCGGTCAGCACGCGATGCCGCCGCCCGGACATCAGCTGCAAACACTCCCGCGCCGTCAGCTCATCCTCGGCCTTGGGCAGGATGCGCAGCCCCACCGCCACCAGCGTATCGGCGGCCAGCACGATGCGGCCGGGATGGCGGGCTGCAACCACCGCGGCCTTCTCCGCAGCCAGCCGCGCTACATGCGGCTCGGGCCGCTCGCCCTTTCGCACCGATTCGTCGATGTCGGCCGGGTCTATCCCTGCCGGCAGCACGCCGATCCGGCCCAGCAATTCCTGCCGCCGTGGCGAGGCAGACGCGAGAACCAGCCCCTCTACAGCCAAGAAATGATGCCCCCATGCGGATGCCCGATGGCGAGCAGCCGGTCCTCGCCGCCGGGCCACAGCGTCAGCCGCAGCGTCGGCGGCTCGCCGGCGCCCGGGTGTTCCTGCTCGAAGCGCAGCCAGGCGAGCGGCGCCTCGTCCGTCGCCACCTCCCCCATCCGCTGCAGGTGCCCGGCGATACGCTGCTGATCGGCGGCAGAGAAATACTGCAGCGCAATCGAGTGGAACACGGTGGTCACAACGCCCTTGCGCGGCGTCGCCCGCTCCTCGCAGAAATCCGCCGCATTGCCGGCCACAATCTCCGCCGGTTCCTCTGAAAAGATCGTCATCGCCAGCGCCATCCGCTCCAGCCGCTGCAGCTGGTCGGGCCAGACATAGGCGAGCATGCGCGAGCGCCCCATCCAATCGGAGATATCGGGCGGGTTGAGATCGACGCCGATCCTGCTTTCGATCTCCACCTGTGCAACCGGCGGATCGCCGCCCATCCACTCCGGCGCCAGCAGCAGCAGGCTGTCGGTGTCGCCGGCGGAAACATTACCCAGCCGATAATTGTAGCGGTCCGGAATGAGGTTCAACCCGGCGCTGCAGCCCAGCTCCAGCAGCGCCAGCGGCAGGCCGGTCTCGGCCGCAATGGTCAGGAAACCGCACATCAGCACTGCCGAGCGCGCGACTTCATTGGTCTGCGGCGGGCTCTCCAGCCAGCGCAGCAGGCCCGGCTGCGCCAGTTCCCGTTCCAGCACCGGCCAGAGCGTCTCCGGGTTCGGATCGGCGGGGGGATAGAGGGCTGCAAGCTCCGGCGCATCGGCGCCGCGCACCCGGCCATGTAGGGCGCCGGTAACGCGCAGCGAAAGCGCGTCGTCGTTCATGTTGCCCGGCCAATGCTCCAGCCGCTGGCCCAGCGGCGACGCGGAATCCAGCCGGTCGGCCATCAGGTCCAGCAGCATCGCCGTAAAGGGCGAGCCGAGCGCACGGCACCATCCCGCCTGCCAGCGGAAATGGGCGCGGAAGGGAGAAGCAGCCGAAGCATCCTCCCCCTGCGCCATCACTTGAATCGGTAGGTGATCCGACCCTTGGTAAGGTCGTAAGGGGTCAGTTCGACCAGCACTTCGTCGCCGGTCAGCACGCGGATGCGGTTCTTGCGCATCTTGCCGGCCGTGTGGCCGAGGATTTCGTGGTCGTTTTCAAGCCGGACCCGGAACATGGCGTTGGGCAACAGCTCCACCACCGTTCCGCGCATTTCGAGCAGTTCTTCTTTCGGCATAGGCGAACAGGCAGACCTTGAACGGAGAGAGCCCCACGAAAGGGGCGGAAATCGGGCGGGGAAATGCCCAAAATATCGGAACTTTGCAAGTCGGCACCGATTCTGTCGGATTTGTGCAAGCCCGTCGGCGGCGTCTAGCCTAGATCGGCGCCGTCGGAATAGCGAAGGGTGTGCAGGGTGTTGAAGCCGGTGCTGATCGGATTTCTGTTGGGGCTGATGCTGGTGGGCTATGCCCGGCTGTCATCGCCGGCGGACGACTCAGGACCGCAGCTGACGGGCACCAATGCCGAGGACATGCGGCGCGGTGCGGCCTTCCGGCATGTGTCCGCCGATCCGGATTGCGGCAGCTGGCTGCGGCCGCCCCATATCCTCGCCTAGGATTTCAGCCCGAAGATATCGGCCATCCGGTAGCGGCCCGGTTTCTGCGACGAGAGCCATCGGGCCGCCTTTACCGCCCCGCGCGCGAAGATCTCCCGGCTTTCCGCGACATGGCCCAGCTCCAGCCGCTCGCCCTCGCCCGCCAGGATCACCTTGTGCTCGCCCGCCGCCGAGCCGCCACGCAGCGAGGCGAAGCCGATGCCGCCGGCACGCCGTGCCCCGCTGGTGGATGTGTGCGGCGGGATCATCAGTTCGTCCAGCCGCTTGCCGCGCCCGCGTGCGGCGGCTTCGCCCAGATAGAGCGCCGTGCCGGAGGGGGCATCGACCTTGTGCTTGTGGTGCAGCTCGACGATCTCGATGTCCCAGCCCGTGTCCAGTGCTCGCGCCGCCTGCTCCACCAGCTCGGCAAGCAGGGTAACGCCCAGCGCCGTGTTGGCGGCCTGCAACACCGGGATGGAGCGCGCCGCCTTGTCGATGGCGGCCTGGTTGTCGGGGCCGAGCCCGGTGGTGCCGATGACGATCGCCGCCTTGCCATCCATCGCCGCGCGCAGATTCTCGTCGAGCGCGGACGGGCTGGTGAAATCGATCAGCACATCGGCCTTGTGGGCAACGGGTGCCGCATTGGCGCACACCACCAGCCCCTCGCCGATGACGCTGCCGCAGATCGGATGGCCAGGGCGCTCCACGCCGCCCGCCAGCCGGGTATCCGGCTCTGCCTGCACCTCGGAAATGATGGCCTGACCCATGCGGCCCCCCGCCCCCAGCACGCCTATCTTGATCATGTCCTGCGCTCCTTGAAGGGAAACAGGTGCGACAAGTGCGAGGGCTTGGCAAGCTGAGCTTGCGAGTGATTTCCGGCCATGCTCAATAGCCGGCCATGAAAAATCTGCTTGGCTGCGCCGCCCTTCTCGCCCTCGCCATTCCCGCACATGCCGCAGAGGAGCGCTATTCGATCCTCTTCAGCGGCCGAAACACCGGCTCGCTGGTGGCGGACGACGCGAACGGCACGACGAAAATCGCCTATGACTACAAGAACAACGGGCGCGGCCCCACCATCAATGAAACGGTAACGGTCGATGCCGCCGGTCTTCCCACCGCATGGCGTGTCACCGGCAGCACCACCTTCGGCAGCAAGGTAGACGAGAGCTTTGCGAAGACTGGCAATACCGCCGCCTGGACCGACGCCACCGGCCCCGGCAAGGCGACGCTGACCGGCCCCGCCCTGTACGTGGCGCAGAGCGCCAGCCCCTGGGCGTTGGGCCTTTATGCCCGCGCACTGGACAAGGCCGGCGGCAAGCTGGCGGCGCTGCCCGGCGGCGAGCTGAAGCTGGACAGCCTTGGCCCGGTCAGCCTGAAGTCGGCGGCGGGCACGGTGGATACCACAGCCTACACGCTCTCCGGAATTGATCTCGATCGGCAGACCATCTTCCTCGATGGGAACAAGCGCCTCGTCGCCTTCGCGACGCCCGAGTTCATCGTGGTGCAGCAGGGGCTGGAGGGCGAGGAGGCCCGGCTGCGCGGCATGGTAGCCGAGTGGGACACGAAGCGGCTGACCGACACCGTGCAGAAGATCGCCCACAAGCCTGCAGGCAATTTGCGCATCACCAACGTCCGCGTCTTCGATCCGGCAAAGCTGGCGCTTTCCGCACCCGCCTCGGTGCTGGTGAAGGGCAACCGCATCGCCTCCATCGACGCGCCGGGGGCGACGGCTGCCGGCGAAACGGTTATCGACGGCAAGGGCGGCACCATCGTCGCCGGCTTCAACGAGATGCACGCCCACCTCGGCCAGTCCGACGCGCTCCTGAACCTTGTCGCGGGCATCACCACCGTGCGCGACATGGGCAATGATGACCCCGTGCTGGACAAGCTGGTGGCCCGCATCGAATCCGGCGAACTGGCCGGCCCGCGCGTGGTGCGCTCCGCCTTCATCGAGGGCAAGAGCAAGACCAACGCGCAGGCGACCGTGGTGGTGGACAATGAGGCCGACGCGGTGAAGGCGGTGCAGAACGCCGCAAAGCAGGGCGTTTTCCAGATCAAGATCTACACCAGCATCAATCCGGCCTGGGTGCCGGCGATGGTGAAGGAAGCGCACGCTCATGGTCTGCGTGTCGCCGGCCATGTGCCGGCCTTCACCACCACCGACGACATGATCCTGGCCGGCTATGACGAGATCACCCATTCCAACCAGCTGATGCTGAACTGGGTGCTGCAACCCGGAGACGACACCCGCACGCTGCTGCGCATCACGGCGCTGAAGCGCTTTGCCGATTATGATCTGGACAGCCCGGCGGCGCAGAAGACGCTGGGCCTGATGGCGTCGAAACATATCGCGCATGATCCGACGCTGGTGATCATGGAGCACGCCACGCGCGGCCGAAAGGGCAGCTTTGCCCCCGGCACCGTCGACTGGGCGCCGCACATGCCCACCGGCACCCAGCGAGACCTGAAGCAGCCAATGCTGGATATCGCCACGCCCGAGGACGATCGCGCCTATTTCAAGGCTTTCGACACCACGCTGGAAACGATGAAGCGCCTGAACAAGTCGGGCGTGCTGATCGTGCCCGGCACCGACATGGGCGGCAGTTTCTGGTATCACCGCGAGCTGGAGCTCTACACGGCCTTCCTCAGCAACGCCGAAGTGCTGAAGCGCGCGACGCTGGACAGCTCGAAGCATCTGAAGCGCGACGCCGACTATGGCTCGGTAACGCCGGGCAAGGTCGCCGATTTCATGCTGCTGCCCGGCGATCCGGTGCAGGACATCAAGGCGATCAAGTCCATCGCCATGGTCGTGAAGGACGGCACCGTCTATTTCCCGACCGAAGCCTATGAAGCGATGGGCATCAAGCCGTTTGCGGCAGCGCCGAGTGTCGCGGGGGCCGGGTTCAAGACAGCGATGTAGGGCATCGACAATTCTTGCCAAATTTTGCCAAATCTGGCATCGTATGGCCGATGACAACCATGAACATCTCGCTTCCGGACACGCTCAAGGCCTATGTCGACGAGCAGGTCGGGGCACGCGGGTTCGGCACGAGCAGCGAATATGTGCGCGACCTGATCCGCAAGGATCAGGATGTGCAGCGCCTTCGGGAGATGCTGCTGGCAGGCGCCGCTTCGGCTTCCACCTCTCCGGTTGATGCAGCCTATTTCCGGGGTCTTCGGGATCGCACGACACAAGACGCATGAAACAGGGCGCATGAAACAGGGCGCATGAAACAGGGCGCATGAAGCCGGTCAGACCGCGCGCCGCGGCGCGGACAGATATCGACCTTGCGGTTGACCATTACCGGGACGAAGCAGGCGCCGAAATCGCCCTCCGCTTCGTCGATGCGCTGGAGCAGGCCTATACACGCATCGGCGAAACGCCGGCGGCGGGATCCCCCCGCTGGTCGCACGAGCTCAACCTGCCGGGACTGCGCAGTGCCCCGATCAACGGGTTTCCATGGCGTATCTTCTATATGGAGCTGGAAGCCTATGTGGATGTCTGGCGCGTGCTGCACGCCCGGCGGGATATCCCCGGTTGGCTGTCCGACGCGGATGGCCTCTGACGATTGAAGGCGATAACGGCAGGCCAATGAGGGAAATCCGCAACATCGTCATCCTCACCGGCGCAGGCGTTTCCGCTGAATCCGGCGTCCCAACCTTCCGCGGCCCCGACGGCCTGTGGGAAGGCCACCGCGTCGAAGACGTCGCCACCCCGCAAGTCTTCCGCCGCGATCCGGAACTGGTGCAGAGCTTCTACGACCAGCGCCGCGCCGCCCTCGCCCGCGTCCAGCCCAACGCCGCGCACCACGCCCTCGCCAAGCTCGACGCCGAGTGGCCGCACGACCTCCTCCTCGTCACCCAGAACGTCGACGATCTCCACGACCGCGCCGGCTCCAAACGCCTCCTCCACATGCACGGCGAGCTGAAATCCGCCTGGTGCCTCTCCTGCGACCGCCGCACCCCCTGGGATGGCGCCCTCTCCAACGATCCGGCCTGCCCCGCCTGCGGCGCCCGCGGCCACCTCCGCCCCGACATCGTCTGGTTCGGCGAAATGCCCTACGACATGGACCGGATAGACCGCGCCCTCTCCCGCGCCGACCTGTTCGTCTCCATCGGCACCTCCGGCAACGTCTACCCCGCCGCCGGCTTCGTCGATCTCGCCAGCCACGCTGGCGCCCGCACCCTCGAACTCAACCTCGATCCCTCCATGACCAGCCCCCGCTTCGACGAAAGCCGCCTCGGCCCCGCCGGCACGCTGGTGCCGGCGCTGGTGGAGGAACTGCTCAACCCCTGACCATCCGCCGCACCTGCTCCTGCGTTGACAAGCCCGCTCCAAGCCCCTGAAATACCGTGCATCCTCGCGAAAGGCCCCAGATGCGCATCACCCTCGCCCTGCTTCTCGTATCCGCGCCCGCGATGGCGGCCCCCGCTTACGACACGGTCATCAGCGGCGGCACCATCTACGACGGCACCGGCGCCCCGGGCTTCCCCGGCTGGGTGGCGCTGAAAGGCGACAAGGTCGCCGCCGTCGGCAAAGGCAAGGCGCCAGCCGGCACCACGACCATCGACGCCACCGGCAAGGCCGTCGCGCCCGGCTTCATCAACATGCTCAGCTGGGCAACCGAAAGCCTGATGTACGACGGCCGCGGCATGTCCGACCTGAAGCAGGGCGTCACGCTGCAGGTGATGGGCGAGGGCTGGTCCATGGGCCCCTATTCCGAGGCGATGAAAACCACGCTCACCAGGGAGCAGCAGGACTTCAAATATAACATCGACTGGACGACGCTCGGCCAATATCTCGCCAAGCTCGAGAAGATGGGCATTTCCCCCAATGTCGCCAGCTTTGTCGGCGCCACCACCGTGCGCATCCACGAACTCGGCGCCGGAGACGTCGACCCCACCCCCGAGCAGCTCGGCCGCATGGTGAAGCTGGTGAAGCAGGCCATGAACGAAGGCGCCATGGGCGTCGGCTCCAGCCTGATCTATGCGCCGGCAAGCTACGCCGAAACGCCCGAACTCGTCGCCCTGGCCAAGGCGTCGGCCGATTGCGGCGGCAGCTACATCAGCCACATGCGCTCCGAAGGCACCAACATCGAAAAGGCCATCGACGAGCTCATCACCATCTCCCGCGAAAGCGGCGGCCCGGCCGAAATCTACCACCTGAAAATCTCCGGAAAGGAGAATTGGGGCAAGCGCGACGCGATCCTGAAGCAGATCGCCGATGCCAAGGCACAAGGCCTCGATATCCGCGCCAACATGTACATGTATCCGGCAGGCGCCACCGGGCTGGACGCCTCCATGCCCACATGGGTGCAGGCCGGCGGCGACGAGGAATGGGTGAAGCGCCTGAAAGACCCAGCCATCCGCGCCCGAGTCATCGCCGAAATGCGCGGCAAGCCCGTCGGCTGGGAAAATCTGGCGCAAGGCTCCGGCGGTCCGGAAAACGTCCTCTTCATCGGCTTCCGCAACGAGAAGCTGCGTCCCCTCATCGGCAAGACGCTGGCCGAAGTCATGAAAATGCGCGGCACCAGCGCCGAAGACACGATCATCGACCTCGTCATCGAAGACGAAAGCCGGGTCGACACCGTCTATTTCATGATGTCCGAGGACAATGTGAAGGCCTTCGCCGGCACCCCCTGGGTAACGCTCGGCTCAGACGCCGAGGCCTCCGCCCCCGAAGGCCTGTTCCTGAAAAGCAGCACCCATCCGCGCGCCTACGGCAATGTCGCCCGCTTCCTCGGCAAATATGTGCGCGACGAAAAGGTCGACACCCTCGAAAGCGCCATCCACCGCCTCTCCGGCCTCCCCGCCCAACGCCTGAAACTGGCCGATCGCGGCACACTCGCACCCGGCATGGCAGCCGACGTCGTCGTCTTCGATCCGGCCACCATCGCCGACCGCAACAGCTTCGAAAAACCCATGGTCTATTCCGTCGGCGTCAGCGACGTGCTGGTGAACGGCGTGCAGGTGCTGAAAGGCGGCGAGCCCACGGGTGCCAGGCCGGGCCGGTTCGTGAAGGGACCGGGTTATGGGAAATGCCCGGCCTAGGAAGCGAGAAACCAGAGGCTCTGCCTCTCCGTCGCCATCAGGCGCGGATTAAACAAGAAACCAAGGGCTCCGCCCTTGGAACCCGGAAGGGGCTTTGGCCCCTTCACCCCATCAGATATTCGTCATCCCAGCGAAAGCTGGGATCTCAGGGCGCAGCCGTCACCGCCGTTCGAGCAAGCGAAAGCTGGCGCCGCAGGCAGTTGATTCATTGCCTGCGGCGCGACGGTCTGCGTGCTTGGATGGTGGCGGGAAATCCGGCCAGGAAACTCACCCTGCGCTCGATTCACTTGAAAAATTAACGAGGGTGCAGGGAAATCATTTGGCGATAGCATCCTTTGCAAACCAGTGACGTGTTCCGCTCTTGGTTCCCGCCCCAAGCCCCGCTCAGGCTGAGCTTGTCGAAGCCCTTGGTTCAAGCCACCCGCTCGGCGAATATCCCGTCGCGTCCCAGGCTTCGACAAGCTCAGCCTGAGCGGGGTCCGGGCGTGATTTCAAGGCCGATAGGTTTGCAAAGACCATGATCGCCAATCATTTCCCTGCTGGGTGCAGGGCAAAGCCCTGCCCGCCGGAGGCCTCTACCTTGCTCCGGCCTGCAAGAAACCCGTGGAACATGTCCAACAAAAATTCGCGCAACATATTAAAACAAAAACACGATTCCAAAATTTGTAGGAATTGTTCCACGTGGAACAACCAATCCGGTCCTCACAGGCCAGCGCGGTCTGCGGCTTCCAGGGCATAGGCTTGCGTGCCCCGTGCAATGACCTTGTCTTCCGCCAGAATGTCGACCGGCCCGATATCCGCCAGATCTTCCAGTTCGGCGTAGAGCGGCGCGAAATCGGTCTCCAGCGTCGTCTTCAGCAGGGCTTCGAAGCTGGGGATGACGAAATAGGCCTGTTGATAGTCGTCGATCCGGTAGCGGGTGCGCAGCACGCGTCTCAGGTCGAAGCCGATGCGGTTCGGGCTGGGATCGTCGAGGGCAAACAGGCTTTCGCCCTTCGAGGAGACGATGCCGGCGCCATAGATGCGCAGCCCCTCCGGGGTGTCGATCAGGCCGAACTCCACCGTGTACCAGTAGAGCCGGGCAAGCTTGTGCAGCGCCCCGAACTGCATGGAGCGCAACCCGCCTTCGCCATAGGCCTGCATATAGTCGGCGAAAACGGGGTTCGCGAGCAGCGGGACATGGCCAAAGACATCGTGGAAGACGTCCGGCTCCTCCAGATAGTCGATCTGCTCGGGCCGGCGCAGAAAATTGCCGGCGACGAAGCGGCGGTTGGCGAGGTGTTCGAAGAACACGTCTTCCGGCACCAGCCCCGGCACGGCGACGACTTCCCAGCCGGTCAGCCGCATCAGCCGTTCGGAGAGGCGGCGGAAATCGGGAATGCCGCCGTCCCCCAGCCCCAGCGAAGTGAGACCGGCCAGGAATTCCGGCGCGGCGCGGCCGGGCAGCAGCTTCGTCTGCCGGGCATAGAGCCGGTCCCACAGCGCATGTTCCGCGGCTGTGAACTGCTCCCAGCGTTGCGGCACCGTCCAGTCGGAAGCGGCGCCTTCAGGTGGTGTGTCTCCCATCTCGCAGAGGATAGCAGATCGTAACCGTTGAGACTATCGTGCCGAACATGATTCGTGCCCTGATCGCCGCTGCAGCGCTTGTCGTTGCCCTTCCCGCTCTCGCGCAAGAGGCGCCCGCCGCTCCGCCCGCGCCTGCACCCGTCGCGCCGGCTGCCACGGCGCCGAAGCCGGCGACGGTGAAAGTGAAGCTGACCACGGCCGAAGGCCCGATCGTGCTGGAGCTGGAAAAGGAACGGGCGCCGATCACCACGGCGAACTTCCTGAAATATGTCGACAGCAAGAAGCTGGACGGCGTCACCTTCTATCGGGCGATGAACTTTCCCGGCCGCCCCGACCTGGGGCTGATCCAGGGCGGCGTGAAGTCTGACCCGAAGCGGGTTTTTCCGCCGATAGCGCATGAACCGACCAGCAAGACCGGCCTCACCCACGACAATGGTGCGATCTCGATGGCGCGCGCCGGGGTTGGCACGGCCAATGCGGACTTCTTCATCATTGTCGGCGGCCTGCCCGGGCTGGACGCGCAGCCGGGCGGCGATCCGGGCTATGCCGTGTTCGGCCATGTCGTCGAGGGAATGGACGTGGTGATGAAAATCCTCGCCGCGCCGACTTCCGCGACCGAGGGCGTCGGCGTGATGAAGGGGCAGATGATCGCCAAGCCCATCCCGATCACGACGGCGCGCCGCACCGATTGATGCAGAACGACCCCGGCGCAGTCTGGGAAGCGGGCGTTCTGCGCTCCGCCCGCTTCGGCGATGTCTATGCGTCGCGGCAGGGGGCTCTGGCGCAGAGCCGGGCAGTGTTTCTGGGCGGCTGCGGCCTGCCGCAACGCTGGGCCGGACGGCGGCGCTTTACCGTGGGCGAGCTGGGCTTTGGCACCGGCCTAAACATGCTGGCGCTGCTGCAGCTGTGGCAGCAGCATCGGCCTGAAGGTGCCACGCTGCACCTGTTCAGCATCGATGGGTTTCCGCTGGCAGCCGCAGACGCCCGGCGGGCGCTGGAGCCTTTCCCGGAACTGGCACAGATCGCCACACCACTGCTGGCCGGCTGGCCGAAGGGCGCGCGCGGCCTGCACCGCATCCGCTGGCCGGAACTCGGCGCCACGCTGGACCTGATGGTCGGCGACGTCGGCGAAGCGCTCGCTGGCTGGGACGGCAAGGCCGACGCGTGGTTCCTCGACGGCTTCTCCCCCGCGAAAAACCCGGAGATGTGGAGCGAGGCCCTGCTGGCGCAGGTGGCAGCCCATACCGCCCCCGGCGGCCGCGCTGCCACATGGAGCGTGGCTGGTGCCGTGCGGCGCGGGCTGGAAGCCGGCGGCTTCGACGTCAGCCGCCAACCTGGCTTCGGGCACAAGTCGGAACGGCTGGAAGCGCGTTTTCCCGGTGTTGCGGCGGAACCCCCGCAGCCGCGCGTTGCCATCATCGGCGCCGGAATCGCCGGTGCGTCGCTCGCCCGCGCCTTCGCCGATTTCGGACTCACAGCTCACATCTTCGCGCAAGGCCCGATGGCATCGGGCAACCCCGCCGCCCTCGTCACCCCCCGCCTCGCAGCCGGCAGCGGCGACGGCGCGGCGCTGCACGCACTGGCCTTCCGCCGCGCCGTGCAACGCATCCGCGAATCCGCGCCCGAAGCGATCATCGCGCAGGGCGTCCGACGCCTGCTCTCCGAAAGTGAAACGGCGCGGGCCGTGGCAACGGTGGAATCCGGCCTTTTCGACGCGGGCAGCCTGACGCTCGATGGCGACGGCATGCGGATGGCGGAGGCGCTGGTCGTCAGCCCGGATCGGTTGCGCGCGGCCTGGTTGCCGGCTGTCGAGGAACGTCGCGTCGAAGCGCTGCCCGAAGGCTTCGATATCCTCGTCGTCGCCGCCGGGATCGAAAGCGCCGCGCTGGCGGGGGTGCACCTGCGCGCCGTGCGCGGGCAGGCGAGTTTTGCCGACCTGCCGATGGAAGCCCCGCCGACCAGCTGGGGCGGCTATCTGATCCCCACCGACACAGGCCTGCTGTTCGGCGCGACCCACGACCGGGGCGATACCGGCTGGGAGGTGCGCGACGCCGACAATGCCCGTAACCTTGAAGGACTGGCGCGCCGCTTCCCCAGGCTCGCCGCCCGCCTTGCCGAAACCCCGCTGTCAGCCGCTGCAGGCGTTCGTGCCGCCACCGGCGATCACCAGCCGCTTGCCGGCGAAGTGCGCGCCGGGCTGTTTGTCCTCACCGGACTTGGAGGTCGCGGCTTCACGCTGGCGCCGCTGCTGGCCGAACATGTCGCAGCGCAGGCGCTCAGCCTTCCGTCACCGCTTTCCCTGCCGATGCAGCGGCTGGTTTCGCCTGCCAGGGCGGGCGTTGCAGGCGCTGCGCTATCCAGTCCATCAGCAGCCGCACCCGCTGCGGCCTGAGCGGGCTGGGCGGGGTCACCAGGAACAGCGCCATTTCCGGCCGCGTCCAATCCGGCAGCAGCGCTTCCAGCCGGCCCGCCGCCAGCTCTTCCCAGACGAGGAAATCCGGCAGCATGGCGATCCCCTCCCCGGCGAGCAGCGCCGGCAGCAGCGCCCCGCCGTTGGTCGTCGCCAGCGGCCCGGAAACCGTGACGCTATAGTCCGAACCGCCCGGCCCCTCGAACTGCCAGACCGACGGGTTCGGCGCGTTCAGATAGCGCATGCACTGGTGCCGCCCAAGGTCTGCGGGATGCGCCGGCCGCCCGGCGCGGTCCAGATAGGCAGGCGCCGCCACCGTCAGCACCTGCACCGCGCACAGCCGCCGCGCGATCAGGCTGGAATCGGCCAGCTTGCCGATCCGCAGCACCAGATCATGGCCGGAAGCGACGATGTCGATGCGGGCATCGTCCAGATAGAGCTCGATCGACAGCCCCGGCCATTTCGCCATGAACTCCGGCAGCAGCGGGGCGATATAGGCCCGCCCGAAATCCAGCGGCGCCGCCACGCGGATGGTCCCCGCCGGCACCTGCGTCGCCTCGCCCAGCCGCTCCTCCATGCGCTGCGCCGCCAGCACCAGCGCCTGCGCCTCGCCCAGCGCCTCCTGCCCCAGCGCCGACAGCGACAGCCGCCGCGAGGTGCGGTGGAACAGCGCCGCCCCCAGCCGTTCCTCCAGTCGGGCTATCGCGCGCGAGACCGTCGGCACCGAAAGCCCCCTTGCGCGGGCGGCTCCGGCGAAGCTCCCGGCCTCGGCTACGGCGACGAACAGAGACCAGGCCTCAAAGTCGGGATCAGTCATTTTCTGAAACGATGCATTACTATCATTGCACTTTTCTAACCCAACCGGTCGCCTATTTGAAGGGACGTTCCCGCAACATGCGGTGACAGGAGAAAGACGATGATCGAAGTTCGCCCCTTTTACACCCTGGGCGCTGCCAACCATGGCTGGCTCGATGCCCGCCATCACTTCAGCTTCGCCAACTATCACAATCCCGGCCGCATGGGCTGGGGCGCGATCCGCGTCTGGAACGACGATACCATCGCCGCCAACTCCGGCTTTCCGCCCCACCCGCACAAGGACATGGAAATCATCACCTATGTCCGCACCGGGGCGATCACCCACGAGGACAGCATGGGCAACCGTGGCCGCACCGCCGCGGGCGACGTGCAGGTGATGAGCGCCGGCACCGGCGTGCGCCACGCGGAGTATAACCTGGAGGATGAAGCCACCACGCTGTTCCAGATCTGGATCATGCCGGAAACGCAGAACGCCGCCCCCGCCTGGGGCGCACGGCCCTTCCCCAAGGGTGATCGCGCCGGGCAGTTCGTGCCGCTTGCCAGCGGCATGGGAGACGCCGACGCGCTGCCGATCCAGACACCCGCCCGGGTGCTGGGCGCAACGCTGAAGGCAGGCACCTCCACCACCTACCGGTTCGAACCGGGCCGCGTGGGCTATATGGTGCCGGCCGAAGGCAAGATCCGCGTCAACGGCGAGGTGGCAAATGCCCGCGACGGCATCGCCATCCGCGACGTGACCGAGCTGACCGTCGAGGCGCTGGAAGACGCCGAGCTGGTGCTGGTGGACGCCCTGAACTGACTGAGTGACGCCGAACTCCGGGCGCGCAGCGCCCGCAAGCGCGACTGCACGCCCGGAGCGAAGCGGAGGAACGTGGGCGGATGCCCACAAGGAAAAAGGAAATGAAATGACCAAGGTTCTGGTTCTCTATTACTCGTCCTACGGCCACCTCGAAACGATGGCCGAAGCCGTGGCCGAAGGCGCTCGCGCCGGCGGCGCCGAAGCAGTCGTGAAGCGCGTTCCCGAACTCGTGCCCGCCGAAGTCGCCAGGGCCAGCCACTTCCAGACCGACCAATCCGCCCCCATCGCCACCGTAGACGAACTGGCAGACTATGACGCCATCATCGTCGGCAGCCCCACCCGCTTCGGCCGCGTCGCCAGCCAGATGGCAAACTTCTGGGACCAGACCGGCGGCCTGTGGTTCCAGGGGAAGCTGATCGGCAAGGTCGGCGCCGCCTTCACCTCCACCGCCAGCCAGCACGGCGGACAGGAAACCACGCTGTTCTCCATCCTCACCACGCTGATGCACCACGGCATGATCATCTCCGGCCTGCCCTACAGCTTCCAGGGCCAGATGCGGAACGACGAAGTCACCGGCGGCTCGCCCTATGGCGCGACGACCATCGCGAATGGGGATGGCAGCCGCCAACCCAGCGCCAACGAGCTGGATGGGGCGCTGTATCTGGGCAAGCATGTGGCCGAGATCGCGGCCAGGCTGAAGGGGTGAAGGTTAAAGCAGGGGGCTCTGCCCCCTGCACCCCCGGCAGGGAAATGATTTCCCTGCACCCTCGAAGTTGGAGTTTGGTCGGGAAGGGTTGGTTTTGCCGTGTGGTCGATTGCCTGCGGCGCCGGGTCGAGTCTGCGCGACCTTTCAGCCATAAACGCCGACCAAACCCGACCTCAGAACCCGCTCAGGCTGAGCTTGTCGAAGCCCGACCCTAGTTAAGTATACTGTCCCCGGAATTCATGTTTGGAATTGACTATGAAACGTGATATTGTTCAGGACAAAATTCGTCAATATTTTGTTTCAATTGGATGGAATAGCGTTGATAACGTGGAGAAGAATCTAATGTATTCTCCAGATATCGGAGAAATAAAGAGATTTTTTTGCCCGCACATTCATCGGCGAAAAGGGCTATTTCAAATATCTGGAAAAATCGGGGTCTACATTCCAAATTTTGAAATGTACTGGGAAAGGGATAATTCCGATCCATCTCAAAAATATCTTCCGATTTTCATGATAATAGGAAATAATAAAACCTATGGAATCCCCCATATTTCAATATTAATGATGAAAACATAGACCATTGGCTATCAAAAATTGCGGTAGAGGTTAATAAAATACCATCTGAATACAGAGGACTTCAATTACAAATTATGGAAGGTAGAATATCTGAAAATCTACTTCATAATTATTACATATCCAATAAGAAAAGTGAAAAAATTATAGACTGGATATTACATAACGGTACAATTTCCTAGTTATATTTATAGTATTCCACTAAATAATTTCGGAATTTGGGTATGAAATATTGCATCTCTGCCACGTCTTTTACCTCATAAATCCAGTCATTGTCCAACTGCCGTTACGACTCCTCATTGGGGTAGCGGCCGGTCCTCGTAATGGCGTCTCGCCGGCCCCTTGAGAGGTTAAAAATATGGATCTTTGGTAACCGTGGTCTGGTGGCCGCCTTGCGCGGTTGTGTGCTGACGGGTTGATGGCTGCTTCTGATGGGAGCGGCGATGGGCGTTGATATCGGTGTCGAGCGGGCGAGTAGTCGTATGAGCAGTCATATGAGTGCTCGGATTGAGGTTGTGGCTGGCCGTCGTCGGTGGACGGTGGAGCAGAAGCTGTCGATGCTGCGGGAATTCCGGGGACAGGGAATTCCGGGGACAGTATACTTAATTCGGGTCGGGCTTCGACAAGCTCAGCCTGAGCGGGCTTTCAGGTGGGTTTGAGGTGGGGTTTGGTCGGCGTTGATGGCTGAAAGGTCGCGCGAAGCAGACTCAGCGCCGCAGGCAATCCAAAAGTCCCCCTCGCCCCAACCCATCCGATCTGCCACTAAACACAGAGGGTGCAGGGAAATCATTTCCCTGCTGGGTGCAGGGCAAAGCCCTGCCCGCCGGAGGCGCCTCTCCGCGCAACTCCTGCTTGCCGCGAGCACCCCGCACGGGCAGACAAGGCAAGGGCTGCAACGGAGGGGCGGTGAAGGCGCGGGCTGAGGCGCAGAGGATCGGGCATCCTGAACGGGTGGTGCCGGTTGCCTTCCTGATCGGGATGGCGATTGGCACCTTGTTGCTGATGCTGCCGGTTTCGCGGGCCGGGGGGATGGCCGGCGAGGGCGGGGCTTCGTTTGTCGTGGCCTTGTTCACGGCGACTTCGGCGATCTGCGTTACCGGGCTTACCGTTGTCGACACGCCCGGTTTCTGGTCGCCTTTCGGGCATGTGGTGATCCTGCTGCTGGCGCAGGCGGGTGGGCTGGGGATCATGACCGGCGCTACCTTGCTGGGGCTGTTGGTGACGCGGCGGATGAAGCTGTCGGGGCAGTTGCTGGCTTCGGCGGAGATGCGCAGCCTGGATCTGGGCGATGTGCGGCATGTGCTGCGGCTGGTGGTGATCACCACCTTCGCGACGGAGGCGGTTTTGGCCTTGTGGCTGGCGCTGCGCTTCTGGGCGCTGGGGCATGGGATTGCGGATGCCCTGTGGCAGGGGCTGTTTCATGCGGTGATGGCGTTTGTGAACGCCGGGTTCAGCACCTTGCCCGAGGGGCTGGCGAGCCATCCGACCGATTTCCTGCTGCTGACGCCGTTGATGATCGGGGTGATTCTGGGCGGCATCGGCTTTCCGGTGCTGTATGAGCTGCATCGCGAGTGGCGGCGGCCGGACGGCTGGTCGATCCACACCAAGCTCACGCTGTGGGGCAGTGTTGCGCTGATCCTGGTCGGCTTTTTCGCTGTTCTGCTGTTTGAGTTCAACAACGCCGCCACGATTGCCGCGCATGGCTGGGGGGAGCGGCTGCTGGGGGCGCTGTTCCATTCGGTGATGACGCGTTCGGGTGGGTTCAACAGCTCTGATACGGCGGCGCTGGGGCCGGATTCGATCCTGATCTCGTCGGGGCTGATGTTCATCGGCGGCGGCAGTGCCTCGACGGCGGGCGGCATTCGGGTGACGACGTTCCTGCTGCTGGGCTTTGTGGTCTGGTCGGAGATTCGCGGCCATCCCGACAGTGTCGCCTTTCGCCGCCGGATCAGCCCGGATGCGCAGCGGCAGGCGCTGGCGATCGTCCTGATGTCGGTGGGGGTCTGTTCGATCGCGATGCTGGCGATTGTCGCCTTTGTGGATGCCCCGGTGGAGCGGGTGATGTTCGAGGTGATTTCGGGCTTTGCGACGGTGGGGCTTTCGACCGGACTTTCCGCCTCCATGCCGCCGGCCGGGCAGCTGATCCTTGTGCTTGTGATGTATATCGGCCGTGTGGGCACCGTCAGCCTTGGCACCGCCATTGCGCTGAAGGTGCGCAACATGCCCTATCGCTACCCGGAGGAGAGACCCATTGTCGGATAAGCAGGGCAGCGCGCCGCCCGTGATGGTGATCGGCCTTGGCCGCTTTGGCAGCTCGGTCGCCCGATCCCTGCAGCGCATGGGGCATGAAGTGCTGGGCATCGACCAGGACATGGAGAATGTGCAGTCACTTTCGGAGGAGCTGACGCATGTGGTGCAGGCCGATGCCAGCAATCCGGTGGCGCTGCGCAAGCTGGGCGCGGGCGACATGGCGCATGCGGTGGTGGGCATTGGGTCCGACATCGAAGCGAGCGTGCTGACGGTGGTGGCGCTGCTGGATGCCGGCTGCAAGGATATCTGGGCGAAGGCGGTGAACGCCAACCATGGCCGCATCCTGGAGCGGGTGGGCGCCAACCATATCATCTATCCCGAGGCGGAGATGGGCGAGCGGGTGGCGCATATGGTGACGGGCAAGATGATCGACTTCATCGAGTTCGACGACGGGTTTGCCATCGTGAAGACGCGGACGCCGCGGATGCTGGCGGGGAAGACGCTGGCAGAGACGGACGTGCGCAAGACGCATGGCATCACCATCGTGGGGGTGAAGCGGCCGCGGGAGCCGTTCATCCAGGCGCTGCCGGAAACGGTGGTCTATATGTCGGATATCCTGATCGTTTCCGGGCCAACGGATGCGGTCGAGGGTTTCGCGAAGCTTAGCTGAGCCGAAACAACCCAACGGCCGCAGGCCGCAAGCGCGACTGCGCGCCCGCGCCAATGCGCGGAACCCGCGCGGAGCGCCCAACAATACCGGCCGAAGGCCGCAAGGCCGACCGGCCGCCCGCGCCAATGCGCGGAACCGGCCGAAGGCCGGCCGCCCGTCAGGGCGTAAAAGACGTAAACAGGAAGAAGGCGAAGATCACGAGGTGGACGGCGCCCTGAAGCACCGTCGTGCGGCCGGTGGAGAGCGACATCGACGACACCAGCAGCATCAGCGCGAGGAGCGTGATGCCCTTGGCGTCGAGGCCGAGTTCGAGCCGCCAGCCGAAGAAGACGGAAAGCGCGGCGATGATCGGCACCGTGAGGCCGATGGTGGCGAGCGCCGAGCCGAGCGCGAGGTTGAGGCTGGTCTGCAGCCGGTCGGCCTTGGCGGCACGGACGGCGGCGACGCCCTCGGGCAGGAGGACCACGCCGGCGATGACCACGCCCACCGCAGAAAGCGGGGCGCCGCTTTCGACGATCAGCAGGGCCAGCGGATCGGACAGCGTCTTGGCCAGCAGTACCACCGCGCCGAGGCAGGCCAGCAGCAGCGCCAGCGCCAGCCAGGCCTGCCGGGTGGTGCAGCTTTCGGTGCCGTGGTGGGAATCCTGGTCTTCGCCGGCGGGCAGGAAATAGTCGCGGTGGCGGACGGTCTGCACGATCACGAACAGCAGCCAGAGCGTCAGGCTGGCGATGCCCACGAGGATCAGCTGGCCGCTGGAATAGGTGGGCCCGGGCGTGGTGGTGGTGAAGTTCGGAAGCACCAGCACCAGCACCGAAAGCGCCGCCAGCGTGGTGCCGGCGGCCGAGACGCCATAGAGGCCGAAGCGCTGCACATGGTGGCGCGCGGCGCCGGACAGGATGCAGAGGCCCACGACTCCGCCCAGGATGATCATCACCGCCGAATAGACGGTGTCGCGCATCAGGGGTGCCGACGCCTCGGGCTTGGCCAGCATCAGCGTGACGATGAGCGCGCATTCGATGACGGTGACGGCGAGCGCCAGCACCAGCGTTCCGAACGGCTCGCCCACCTTTACCGCGATCACCTCGGCGTGGTGCACGGCTGCCAGCACCGCCGGCATCAGCAGTGCCGCCAGCATCAAGGCGATCGTGGGTTCGGAGGCGCGGTCGTGAAAGACGAAATAGGCAAGCCACGCCGCCAGCGGTGCCAGCCAGCTCCAGAAGGGGGCGCTTCTGGAGATGTTGAGCGGGCTGACGATGGCGTCTGCGATCGTGCGGAGGCGCGTTTCAGAGTCGCTGCGAAGGCGCGTTTCAGAGTCGCTGCGGATGCGGTCCTGCGTGTCGGGCAGCTGGTCTGAACTCATGCGGCGGCCCGCGCCTCTGCGAGGAGCGGGGATGTGGACGCGAGCAGCCAATCCAGCTGTGCGCCTTCCAGATGGCTTTGGTGCGCGGCGCGGACGCGGGCGTGATAGGAATCCAGCCAGTCGATTTCGGGCTGCGTCATCAGCGCCGGTTCGATCAGCCGCTTGTCGATGGGGGCAAGCGTGACGGTTTCGAACGCCAGCATCGGCTCCAGGTCTCCGGGGCGCTTGTCCTCGACAACGATCACGAGGTTCTCGGTGCGGATGCCATATTCGCCGGCCTTGTAGAAGCCCGGCTCGTTGGACAGCACCATGCCCGGCTCCAGCACTTCCTCTATGCCGGGCGCGCCGGCGGCGGCCGCGATGCGCTGCGGACCTTCGTGCACGCCCAGATAATGGCCGACGCCGTGGCCGGTGCCGTGGGCATAGTCGAGCCCGGCCGACCAGAGGAACTGGCGGGCGAGGATGTCGAGCTGGCCGCCGCGGGTGCCGCGCGGGAAGCGGGCCGTCGCCAGGGCGATATGGCCCTTCAGCACGCGGGTGAAGCGGTCGCGCATTTCCGCGCTGGGGGTGCCGATGGCGACGGTGCGGGTGATATCGGTGGTGCCATCCGGATATTGGCCGCCGGAGTCGATCAGGTAGAGGCTGTCGCCCTCCAGCTTGCGGTTGGTGGCCGGTTCCGAGCGGTAGTGCGGGCTGGCGCCGTTGGGACCAAAGGCGGAGATGCTGTCGAAGCTCAGATCCTTCAGCAGGTTGGATTCGCGGCGGAAGGCTTCCAGCCGGGCTTCGGCGGCGAGTTCGTCGGCCGGGCGGTCGGCGTCGATCGATTGGAGGAACTTCGAGACGGCAAGGCCATCACGGACGTGGGCGGCGCGGACTCCGTCCAGCTCGACGCCGTTCTTGGCGGCCTTGGGCAGGATGCAGGGGTCGCGGGCCTCGACGATTTCGGCGCTTCCACGCGCCAGCGCCTCGAAGATGGCGGCGACCGACCAGGCCGGATCGAGCATCAGCTTGCCGGTGAGCGTTTCAAGTGTCGGGCCGAAGGCTTCGTAGGGCTCGACTGACACCTGCGCGCCGAGATGCGCCTGTACCTCGGGCGGGATCTTGGCCGGGTCGGTGAAGAGCGTGGCAGTCGCATCCTCGCGCACGATGGCAAAGGCGCGGACGACTGGTGTGCGCGAGACATCGTTGCCGCGGATGTTGAACAACCAGGCTATGCTGTCGAGCGCGGAGAGCAGCACCGTCTTCGCGCCGGCCTTCTGCAGGGTGGCGGCGATGGTGGCGCGCTTGTCGGCGGAGCTTACGCCGGCAAATTCGAGCGCCAGCACTTCGGCGGGCGCGAGCGACGGCTGCGGCTTGCCCGCCCAGATGGTATCGACCGGGTTCGTATCCACCGGCACCAGCGTCAGCCCGGCGGCGGCCGCACTGCGGAGGAAGCCGCGCGTCGTCAGCCACGGATCATAGCCGATCCGCGCACCAGCCGGCGCCGTGGCGGCGATCCACGCGATCAGCGGTTCGGCGGGCACCGAGCGATATTCGTAGAGCGCGCCTTCGACCTGCTGACGGACCTGCAGCGTGTAGCGGCCATCGACGAACATGGCGGCGGCATTGGAGAGAACCACCGCATTGCCGGCGCTGCCCTGGAATCCGGTCAGCCACTCCAGCCGTCGGGCGTAGCTGCCGACATATTCCGACATATGCTCGTCGGTCAGGGGGATGATGAAGCCGTCAAGGCCGCGGTTGGTCAGCTCGGCGCGAAGGGCGGCGAGTCGGTCTGCATGGATGCTCATGCGGGCAGGGTAGGAAATCCTGCCGGCGCTGGCCAGTCCGAAGCGGAAATTGCCATCGCCTGGAACAGCCGGCCCATGGCGCCGATACTGGAAAGCCGCACGCGGGCAGCCTCGATTTCGGCGCGCCGTGCGTTGCTGGCCATCGCCTTCAGCCGCTCGGCGCGCTCGGGCAGGCCCAGCGAATCGAGGAACATCCCCTGCGGCTGCGGCCCCTGCACCCGCGCATGCGGATCGGCGGCGCGGGCAATGGCGCCGAAATCGACATGGGCAGAGATGTCGGCCTCGCCCAGCGTTTCCAGCGCGTCGGCATATTGCCCGCCCTTCAACGCCTGCAGCGTGTCGCCCAGCGCCGGGCCGGCATAGCCATAATCGATGAACAGCGCTGCCCCGCCCTGCGCGGCGACACGCTTCGCCACGGCCGCCCCCACCTGCTCGGCGGCAAAGCTGCGCTCGTGGATGCTGCCCCTGGGCGCATCGCGCAGGCTGGCGGGGATGAAGGCGAGGTTGGCGCCCACCGAACGATCCCAGCGCGGGCCGCTGCTCCCCGCCACCTCCACGCGGCGCAGCACCCAGCCGTCCTCCAGCTTCTCGAACTGGGCGATGGGCAGGGCATCCAGAAACTCGTTGGCGACCAGCAGCAGCGGTGCATCCTCGGGCAATGTGCCGAGATCGTCGTGCCATGTGGCACCCGGCAGCACCTTTGCCTGAATGGCGCGCAGGCGGGGGCTTCTCTCCACCAGATGCAGCTCTGCCGCCTGTGCCAGCGCGGGCGCCGCCCGCTGAATCGCGCGCAGGGCATCGACCATCAGCGTGCCGCGCCCCGGCCCCAACTCTGCCAGAAGCACGCGCTTCGGCGCGCCGGCGCGCTGCCAGATATCCGCCAGCCACAGGCCGATCAGCTCGCCGAACATCTGCGAGATTTCCGGTGCCGTCACGAAATCGCCCGCCGTGCCGAACGGCTCCTTCGTGGCGTAATACTGATCCGCCGCCAGCGCCATCACGCGGGCCAGCGGCAGCGGACCTTGCCGCTTCAGCAGCTCGGCGAGTTCGGGGTTCACGCGGCCGGGTTCAGGGCTGTCAGCGGCTCGCGCCGGCTGGAAGTCGCCAGCAGGTAGAGCCCCAGCAGGATCATCGGCAGGCTCAGCAGCTGCCCCATCGTCAGCCCGATCGACAGTACGCCCAGCTGCGCGTCCGGCTCGCGGAAGAATTCGATGACAAAGCGCGAAAGCCCGTAGCCGGCGATGAACAGCCCGCCCAGCAGACCGGGCTTCATCCGCGCCGAAGTCGCCCAGAACAGGATGTTGAGGACGAGGAACAACAGGGCCCCTTCCAGCGCCGCTTCATAGAGCTGGCTCGGGTGGCGCGGCTCCGGCCCGGCGTCGGGGAAGATCACCCCCCAGCTGCCATCGGTCGCCCGGCCCCACAGCTCGCCGTTCACGAAATTGGCGAAGCGGCCCAGCAGCAGCCCCACCGGCGTGACCACCGCGAGATAATCGAGGATGCGCAGCGCCGACAGCCCCTTGGAACGGGCATAGAGAAGGATGGCGACGATCACCCCCGTAAGCCCGCCATGGAACGACATGCCGCCCTCCCACAGCTTCAGGATGGCGAGCGGGTCGCTGAGATACTGGGCCGGATTATAGAAGATCACATAGCCAAGCCGGCCGCCCAGAATCACCCCCAGCGTGCACCAGGTGACGAGATCGTCGACATGCTTCGCCGTCATCGGGCTGCCCGGGCGCTTCACCATCCTGAGCAGCATCCACCAGCCGGCCAGGATGCCGCCGATATAGGCGAGGCTGTACCAGCGCAGCGCCAGCGGCCCGATGGAGAAAAGCACGGGATCGAGCCCTAGGCTCCCCCATTCGACAGGTGGGTGGAAAAACGGCATGCGTGGCTTCATATCGGCTGCGAGGAACAAGCGCCACAGGTGCTTGATGGGAGATTTGAGGATGGACGAGACGCCCGAACTGCAGGCGTTCCGCGCCGAGACGCGCGAATGGCTGGAAGCCAATTGCCCCGAGGAAATGCGCCAGCCCGTTGCCGGCGACAGCGACGTCTGCTGGGGCGGCCGCAAGTGGCGCTTCAAGAGCGAGGCGCAGAAACAGTGGCTGGAGCGCTGCGCCGCCAAAGGCTGGACCGTGCCGGAATGGCCGAAGGCCTATGGCGGCGGCGGGCTTTCCAAGGAAGAGGCGAAGATTCTGGCGCAGGAGATGCGCAGGATCAGCGCCCGGCCACCGCTTTCCAGCTTCGGCATCTGGATGCTTGGTCCGGCGCTGTTGAAATATGGCAATGAAGCGCAGAAGCTGGAGCATCTGCCGAAAATCGCCCGCGGCGAAATCCGCTGGTGCCAGGGGTATTCGGAACCGGGCGCCGGTTCCGATCTTGCCTCGCTGCGCACTTCGGCAATCCTGGATGGCGACGAATATGTGGTGAACGGTTCCAAGGTCTGGACCAGCTATGCCGACCGCGCCGACTGGATCTTCTGCCTTGTGCGCACCGATCCCGAGGCCTCCAAGCACCTCGGCATCAGCTTCCTGTTGTTCGACATGGAAAGCCCCGGCGTCACTGCCAGCCCGATCAAGCTGATCTCCGGCTACAGCCCCTTCTGCCAGACCTTCTTCGACAATGTGCGGGTGCCAAAGGAAAATCTGGTCGGCACGCCGGGCAAGGGCTGGGACATCGCCAAATATCTGCTCACGCACGAGCGCGAGATGATCGCCGGCATGGACATGGCATCGGCGGGCCGCGATTCGATGCACCAGCTGGCGAAAAAGCAGATCGGCACCAGCAAGTCGGGCAAGCTGAAGGACAATCTGCTGCGTGCCGATATCGTCCGCCACGAGATCGACGCCATGGCCTTTGGCCTGACGATGGAGCGGGTGAAGGACGAAGCGAAGGCCGGCCAGGGCGTCGGCGCACTGTCCTCCATGCTGAAATATTACGGCACCGAGCTGAACAAGCAGCGGCAGGAGCTGCTGATGAGCATTGGAGGCACCGACAGCCTGACCTGGGAGGGCCCGGACAAGCATGACGGCGACCCGGCCAAGACCTGGCTGCGCAGCCGAGCCAACAGCATCGAGGGCGGCACCAGCGAAGTGCAGCTGAACATCATCGCCAAGCGCGTACTCCAGCTTCCGGGAGCCTGATCACATGGCATTGGCATTGAACGACGAGCAGCGGATGGTGAAGGATTCGGCGGACGGCTTCTTCGCCGAACATGCCCCTGTCGCCCAGCTGCGCAAGCTGCGCGACGACAAGGACGCGACCGGTTTTGACCGGGGGCTGTGGGCGAAGATGGCGGAGATGGGCTTTGCCGGGGTCGCCATCCCGGAGCAATTCGGCGGGGCCGGGCTGGGCATGGTCGCCGCCGGGCTGATCCAGGAGGCGATCGGTCGCAACCTGTCGCTGTCGCCCTTCCTTTCCTCGGCGATCCTCTCGGCCAAGGCGATCCTCGCCGGCGGCTCCGAGGAGCAGAAGGCGGCGATGCTGCCGAAGATCGCGGCGGGCGAGCTGATCGTGGCGCTGGCCGCCGACGAGAAATCCCGCCACCAGCCGCATGCGATCTCGACCCGGGCCGAACCTTCGGGCAACGGCTTCAGACTTACGGGGAGCAAATCCTTCGTGCTGGACGGCCATGTCGCCGACAGGCTGATCGTCGCCGCGCGAACCGCTGGCGACGACGAGGACACGACGGGCATCACCCTGTTCCTCGTCGATCCCAAATCGGCCGGTGTCGAGACCGAGCGCCGCTCCATGGTGGACAGCCGCAACGCAGCAGCCATCACGCTGGATGGCGTTCAGGTCGATGGCGCCGACGTGCTGGGCGGGATCGGCACCGGCTTTGCCATTCTGGAGGCGGCGCTGGATGCAGGCCGCGCCTGTCTTGCCGCCGAGATGCTGGGCGTTTCGGCGCAGAGCTTCGACACCACTGTCGACTATCTGAAGCAGCGCGAGCAGTTCGGGCAGAAGATCGGCAGCTTTCAGGCGCTGCAGCATCGTGCCGCGCACCTGTTCTGCGAAGTGGAGCTGGCCCGCTCGGCGACGCTGAAGGCGCTGACGGCGCTGGACGAAGGCGACAACCGCGCGCCCTTTTTCGTGGCACTGGCCAAGGCGAAGTCGGGCGATGTGGCGAAGCTTGCCACCAACGAAGCGGTGCAGATGCACGGCGGCATCGGCATGACCGACGAGTTTGACATAGGTTTCTTCATGAAACGCGCCCGCGCGGCTGGCGAAACCTTTGGCGATGGCGCCTTTCAGGGCGACCGGCTCGCCCGCATGATGAACTATTAGAGGGGAAGTCGCATGGCTCTCACCGAACTCGACAAGGCGATCGACGCTGCCACTGCGGCCATCACCGCGCCCGGCGGCCAGCTCGCCATCGGCAAGGCGACCATCCGCGGCCTGGAGCTGCCGGTATTCGAGAATGCGCCGCCGTCCCTGCGGGAATATCTGGGCTTCTTCCTGCCGGCGCATGCCGACAAGGAGTTCCTGGTTTACGAGGGCGACCGGCTGACCTTTGCCGATGTGCAGGCGCAATCGGTGAAGATCGCCGCCATGCTGCAGCACCGCTATGGCATCGCGAAGGGCGACCGCGTCACCATCGCCATGCGCAACTATCCCGAATGGGTGACGGCCTTCATCGGCGCCATCATGATCGGCGCCATCGTCGTGCCGATGAACGCCTGGTGGAAGACCGACGAGCTGGCATATGGCCTGAAGGATTCGGGCAGCCGGCTCGCCATCGTCGACGAGGAGCGGCTGCGGCGGGTTGCGGACATACATGACCTGAAGATCCCGCTGGTCACGGTGCGCACCAGCCATGCGGTTGCGGCGCAGCTGGGGGCCGAAACGCTGGAGGATGCGCTGGCGGCCTCTCCCGCGACGCCCTGGTATCTGCCGCCGATCTACCCCGAAGACGACGCCACCATCATGTACACCTCCGGTTCCACCGGGGCGCCGAAGGGGGCCGTCGCCACGCATCGCGCGGTGGTCGGCGGTGCGCTGAATTATCTGGTGCAGGGCCTGGCCATGCTGCAGCTGGCGCAGGCGCAGGGCACCGAGCTGCCGGAACAGCAGGTGATGCTGCTGAACGTGCCGCTGTTCCATATCACCGGCAGTGTGCCGGTGATGCTGGTGTCGGTCGCCATTGGCCGCAAGCTGGTGATCATGCACAAATGGGATGCCGGCGACGCGCTGCGCCTGATCGAGAAGGAGCGCGCCACCTATTTCGTCGGCGTGCCCACCATGTCGCTGGAGCTGATGCAGCACCCCGACCGCGAGAAATATGATCTCTCCACCCTGCTCGACATCGCCGCCGGCGGTGCGCCGCGCCCGGCGGAGCATGTCGGCCGCATCGCCGATGCCTTTCCGGGCAAGAACCCGGCGATCGGCTATGGCCTGACCGAGACCAATGGTGTCGGCGCCGGGAACATCCGCGACAATTATCGCCTGCGACCTGGCTCCACCGGGCGGCCGACGAAGCCTCTGGTGGAAATGATGGCCGCGGACGACAATATGGAGCCGGTGCCCGTGGGCGAAGTCGGCGAGATCTGCATCCGCTCCTCGGCCAATGTCCGCGGATACTGGAACAAGCCCGAGCAGACTGCCGCCGCCTTTACCGCCAATGGCTGGTTCAAGACCGGCGACCTCGGCGTTTTCGACGAGGACAATTACCTCACCATCGTCGACCGCAAGAAGGACATCATCATCCGCGGCGGCGAGAATATCTCCGCCGTCGAGGTGGAGGATGCGATCTATGGCCATCCGGCCGTCGCCGAAGCCTCGGTCTTCGGGCTCCCCGACGAGCGGCTGGGCGAGATCGTCGGCGCCGTCGTCTATCTGAAGCCCGGCGAGCCGGTGGAGGCCGATGCGCTGGTCGATTTCGTCCGCCGCGACCTCGCCGCCTTCAAGGTGCCCGCGCGGCTGTGGCTGCACAGCGAGCCGCTGCCGAAACTGGGATCGGGCAAGATCGACAAGGTGACGCTGCGCAAGCATTTCCGCGAACTGCACGGCAGCCGTGCGGCCTGAGCCCTCTTACACCTTGCGGCGGGCGGGGGCGGCCGATGCCGCCGCCGTGCGCGACATGTTCCACAAGAGCTTCACCGCGACCTTCGGGCATCTCTATCCTGCGCAAGAATTGGCCGAGTTCCTGGCGGGCTGCAGCGAGGAGCGGTTCCGCCACGAATGCACCGATGCCGACCACGCCGTGATGCTGGGCGAGGACGCGGACGGACTGTTGCTCGGCTATTGCACGCTGGGGCCGTATGACCTCGAAACCAACTCCAGCCGCCGCTGGTGGGTGCTTCGGCAACTCTATCTGGATGAAGCGGCCAAGGGCACCGGCCTTGCGCAAACGCTGATGGACTGGGCCATCGGCGAAGCGCGGGCGCAGGGCTACGAGGAGCTGTACCTGACAGTCTGGGTGGAAAACCACCGGGCGCGCCGCTTCTACGACAAGCAGGGCTTCATCGAAGTCGGCAAGTACGAATACCGGGTCGGCAACACGGTCGATGACGACCGGATCCTGAGGCTCGATTTGTGATCACCCGCCTGACTGCGCGCACGCTTTCCTCTCCACACGGATTTCTGGGCCGCACGGGCGGGGTTTCCGAAGGCATCTTCACCAGCCTCAACGTCGGCCTCGGCTCCTGCGACCGCGTAGAGGCCGTTCGGGAAAACCGCCGCCGCGCCGTGGAGGCAGTCGCGCCGGGCGCGCGGCTGGTGACGCTGCATCAGGTGCACAGCGCACTGGCCGTCGAAGCCGGCGACTGGCCCGACGATGCCCGCCCGCACGCCGATGCCGTCGTCACCAACCGCCCCGGCCTCGCGCTCGGCATCCTCACCGCCGATTGCGGACCTTTGCTGTTCGAGGACGCCGAGGCCGGCGTGATCGCCGCCGCCCACGCCGGCTGGAAAGGCGCCTTCACCGGCGTCATCGGCGCGACGGTAGACCTGATGGAAAAGCTCGGCGCCCGCCGCGACCGCATCGCCGCAGCAGTCGGCCCCTGCATCGCCCGACGTTCCTACGAAGTGGATGTCGCCTTCCGCACCCGCTTCGAGGATGCGGATGCGGAAAACGCCCTATTCTTCGCCGAAGGCCGCCCCGGCCACGCCCATTTCGATCTCGAAGCCTATTGCCTCCACCGCCTCCGCGAAGCCGGCGTCGAACGCGCCGAAGCGCTGGGGGCCGATACGAAATCCGATCCGGGGCGGTTTTTCAGTTATCGGCGGACGACGCTGGCCGGAGAGCCGGATTATGGGCGGCAGATCAGTTTGATCGCGCTTTAGGGTGTCAGCCGGCCTCCGGCGGGCCGGGCTCTGCCCGGCACCCGGCAGGGAAATGATTTCCCTGCACCCTCTATGTTCGCGCACCACCGCCAGGTCTTTGAGGAGGCATTCAAGGTTGGTTGCCTGCGGCGATCTTCGGCTTTGTAGCGGGTCGCGAACGCTAAAGCTGATGGAACGAGACACCGAAGTCATAGCCGCTCATCGTGAAAGTCTCGAAATGCAGCCCCGGAAAATCGCAAGCCAGCTTCGCAGCAAGCATGTCCGCCATGATTTCTGCCAGGCGCTCGCACTGCTTCTCCTTCAACTCGCTTTCAGCTTTGTCGGTCGGAAAAGCGCCTTCCAGCAGAAAGGCATTCATGGCCGTTTCGATCTGCTGGCGAGTATGCTCCCCGCTTCTCTCCCATCCCCGCAGCCGCTCAACATCAAGCGGTGAGCGAAGCACATAGCCTTCAAACTTCACGAACTCAGGCCATAGGAATGAGCAGAAGCCAAGGGCATGGTCTGCCCGCCCCTCAACAAATATCCAGGAATCCGGCGCAATACCCTTGCCATTGTTCCAGCGCGCAAGCTCGGGGATCAGGGGAGAGACGCTGGTCATACATTCCTTCTACCGGTGTGGCTGGCGCGTGCAATGACATCGATAGCGCTGACCGCCGCTCGCAGCCCATCATTTCGGCAAATCCTCGCGAAACCGATCAAGCTGGTGCATCCGTTCATGCAGCACGGTCACGATCCCCACCGCTCCATCTGACAGCAATCGCCAGTAGATGTAGTGATTCGAATAGCGACAATGGAAGCCGTCCACTCCGAACTCGGCTGGAATGGCGCGCCAGGGAATCCTGCGGGATGCAATCTCGTCAAATCGTTCGAACAGGCCCTGTATATATCTGGCTGCCTGCTCCTCGCCCCACGTATCGCGCGTATAGACGTAGATTTCGTCCAGCCGGCGACCGGCTCCGGCCTGAACCCGAAAAGCGACCATGCGTCGGTCCCGTCAGTGTCGCGCGTTGCGGCGGATGATCGTTTCGGCGTCCAGAGCCTCATAGGCCACTTCGGGCGCGGCGAAGGCGACGGTCAACTCTGCTTTCAGGCGCGCGAATGCCTCGGACTCCACCCGCTCCTTGTCGCGGCGGATCAGGTCGCGCACATACTCGCTGACATTTTCATACGCTCCGTTGTCCCCGACATTGGCCTCGACAAACTCACCCAGTGTCCCGCTCACCCGAACATTCAGCGTCATCGTGTTGGCCATCACAAGTCCTTGCTCAACGTGTCCTCAACATAATCAATATTGTGGACAGCGGCAACTTCCGATGGAGCCGGATACATCCTAAAAACGAAAAGCCCCTCCCCCGGCATCCGGGAGAGGGGCTTTTCAAACCCTAAAGCAAGCCGATCAGCCCTTGGTGGAGGCGAACAGCTGCCACAGGCCGGCGATTTCGGAGACATTGCCGGCGGGAACTGCGCTGAAGGTTGCCTTGGCGGCCGCGAAGTTGCCGGCGCGCGCCTGGGCGATGCCCTTGAACAGCGCCGCTTCGCCCGGGTTCGGGCCCTTTTGCGCGGTGGTGAAGGCGGCGATCGCCTGCGGATACTGGCCGGCGCCCAGATAGGCGTTGCCGGCGGCCAGCGCCGTGTTCGGGGACTTGGCGGCGGCCGGGGCCGCTGCCAGCGCCTGCGCCTGCCGCTTGGTGGCGGCCTGCACCAGCTTGCTGGTCATCGGATCGCCGGCGGGAAGCACGCCGCTGGCGGATGCCGCGTTCACGGCATCGGCCGCAACGCCCGGCTGGCCGCCGACGATGGCGAGCTTGGCGAATTCCTGCACGTCTGCGGGCGTCGTCAGGTTCCCCGTTTCGCGCATCAGGTGGTACATTGCCAGCTTCGAGTCGCGCGACATCGGCGCGGCCTTCATGTCGATCAGCAGCGCGCGCCAGCGATTCGGGGTCGGGTCGACGCGGATCAGCTTCTGGATGGTGGCGAGATAGGCCTTGCGATCGCCCATTTTGAACTGGGCGCCGGCCAGGTTCTGCAGCAGCGCCGGGTTGTTCGGGCTCTTCGCCAGCATCTGCTGATAGATCTTGGCGGCTTCGGCCGACTTGCCCTGCTGCAGATAGGATTGGGCGACGATGGTCGTCTGGCCCGAACGCTGGGCGGCGGCGATCGCCTTGTCATATTGGCGGGCCTGATAATAGAGCGGAGCCAGCTGGCTCGGCGGAGCGCCGATGCGCTCCAGCTCGGCGGCGGCCTGCCCATATTGCCCGCTGCGGGTATAAACATAGGCAGCCATCTGGGCGACCTTGGTCCGCTCGGTGGAGGTGCTCGCAGCCGAACGTGCCTGGTTCACATAATTCTGCGCGGCGGCGGTGTTGCCGGCCTTGGCAGCGTTGGAGGCCTGTTGCAGCGGCTTGCCGACGGCGGGGGAAATCGCCTGCGCCATGGCGGCGCCGGAGATAAGGGGTACACCGGCCAGCGGCAGCGCGGTGGCAAGTCCAAGACCAAGAGCAAGCTTCGAAACCAGCTTCATCGACGACCTTTCTTGTCGCTAGCAATCCTTTGGCAGGGAAGGACACAACATATGTTCACCTTGCCATGCCGAGTCTGGCGTGCAGGTGAACAGCTGGTCGGAGCCCCCTCTCCCAGTGTGGCGGACTGCATAGGCGAAGCATCCGCCCAAGAAAAGCGCAACATGTTGCCACAACCCCTGTGAAGTCCGTGCGTGAGACGGAACGTGTCTCAAGCGCGATTGGACAGCGCCGCCGGATGGGCTAGTCAGCCGCCATTCAGTCAAAAAACAGAGCGAGTATGGCCGTGACGATAGCATTTCTGTTTCCGGGGCAAGGTTCCCAATCGGTGGGCATGGGCCGCGCCATGGCTGATGCCAGCCCCGCCGCCCGCGCCGTGCTGCAGGAGGTGGACGAGGCATTGGGCGAGCATCTGTCGCGGCTGATGTTCGATGGGCCCGAGGACAGGCTGACGCTGACCGCCAATGCCCAGCCGGCGATCATGGCGGCGAGCCTTGCGGCGCTGGCGGTGCTGGAAGGCGAGGGCGGCTTCCGCCTGTCGGAGAAGGCGAATTTCGTCGCCGGGCATAGCCTGGGCGAATACAGCGCGTTGTCGGCGGCGGGATCGCTGAAGCTTGCCGATACCGCCCGCCTGCTGCGCAAGCGCGGCGACGCGATGCAGGCGGCGGTCGCTCCCGGTGTCGGCGGGATGGCGGCGCTGCTGGGAATGTCGATGCCCGATGTGCAGGCGATTGCGGCCGAGGCGGCCGAAGGCCAGGTGTGCGCTGTCGCCAACGACAATGCCGCCGGGCAGGTGGTGGTTTCCGGCAATGCCGAGGCGGTCGGGCGCGCCGTGGCGCTGGCGAAGGCAAAGGGCGGCAAGGCGATCCTGCTGCCGGTTTCCGCGCCGTTCCACTGCCCGCTGATGGCACCTGCGGCAGAGGTGATGGCCGAGACGCTGGCCGCTGCCGACATCGCCGCGCCGCTGGTGCCGGTCTATGCGAATGTGACGGCGGCGGCTGTGAGCGACCCGGCGCAGATTCGCACGCTGCTGGTGGAGCAGGTGACGGGAACGGTGCGCTGGCGCGAATCGGTGGAGGCGATGGCGGCTGCCGGCGTGACGCATATGGTGGAGCTGGGCGGCAAGGTGCTGGGGCCGATGATCAAGCGAATCGCACCCGATGTGACCAACCTTTCCGTGATGAAGCCTGACGATATCGACGCCGTGCTGAAGGCGCTCTGAGGGAATGCGGAGCCCGGCGCGGAGCGCCGCAAGCGCGACTGCGCGCCCGAGCTAGTGCGAGGAAGGAAAACAACGAATGTTTGATCTGACTGGACAGACGGCGCTTGTAACGGGCGCCAGCGGCGGAATCGGCGGGGCGATTGCCCGCGCGCTGAAGGCGCAGGGCGCGACCGTGGCGCTTTCCGGCACGCGCGCCGACGCGCTGAACGCGCTCGCCGCGGAAATCGGCGGCGCGGAAGTGCTGCCCTGCCGGCTGGACGATGCCGCCGAAGTGGAGGCGCTGGTGCCTGCTGCCGTCGGGAAGCTGGGCAAGCTGGATATCCTCGTCAACAACGCCGGCATCACCCGCGACGGGCTGGCGATGCGCATGAAGGACGAGGATTGGGCGGCGGTGCTGACGGTCAACCTGGAGGCCGCTTTCCGCCTCTCGCGTGCGGCGATGCGGCCGATGATGAAGCAGCGGCACGGGCGAATCCTCTCGATCAGCTCGGTCGTCGGCTCGATGGGCAATCCGGGGCAGGCGAACTATGCCGCGGCCAAGGCCGGGCTGGAGGGGATGACCCGCAGCCTTGCCGCCGAGGTCGCTTCGCGCGGGGTAACGGTGAATTGCGTGGCCCCCGGCTTCATCAGCTCGGCGATGACGGATGCGCTGAACGACGAGCAGAAGGCGAAGATGTTCGAGCGGATTCCCGCCGGACGTTTCGGCGAGGGTTCGGATGTGGCGGCCGCCATCGTCTGGCTGGCAAGTGCCGAGGGCGCTTATGTGACCGGGCAGACCATTCATGTGAATGGCGGGATGCTGATGGCGTAAGCGCAGCTTGCAAGGCGGTTCAGCCACGGCTAGTGCAGACAGGCAATTAACGGGGCCTCGTGAACAACAGGCGGCGCCCTGACAGGAAGGGTTTCATATGAGCGACGTCGCAGAGCGAGTGAAGAAGATCGTTGTCGAGCATCTGGGCGTGGAAGCTGAGAAGGTGACCGAGGACGCCAGCTTCATCGACGATCTCGGCGCCGACAGCCTCGACACCGTCGAGCTGGTGATGGCGTTCGAGGATGAATTCGGCGTGGAAATCCCCGACGATGCCGCCGAAAAGATCCTGACCGTGAAGGACGCGATCGCGTTCATCGCCGCCAACGGGAAATAAGCGGCGTCCGGCCGGCAACGGCAAGTAAGCAGCTTGTTCCGGCGCCGCTGCACGCGGTCGGCAGGGACAGTTTGAATGGATTCGGCCCTGCGGCTCACGCTGCGGGGCCGATTCCGTTCCGGACATTTCCATTTTCCGGCCTCCTCGCTATGGCGACAGGAGGGACTGGCTGGCAAAGACCGGCGAACAGCATGACCGGCAGAAGCCGAAGCGAATGAGGAGAGGCGAATGCGCCGCGTTGTCGTGACCGGACTTGGGCTTGTGACCCCATTGGGCGCAAGCGTGCAGCAGACGTGGGACCGCCTGATCGCCGGGAAATCCGGCGCCGGCCCGATCACGCGCTTTGACGCCACCGATTACAGCTGCCGCATCGCCTGCGAGGTGAAGCCGGAGGATTTCGATCCCAATCTGCGCGTCGATCACAAGATCCAGCGGCAGGTCGATCCGTTCATCATCTATGGCATCGATGCCGCCGGACAGGCGCTGGAAGATGCCGGGCTGACCAGCATGTCCGAGGAAGAGCGCTATCGCGCCGGCACGCTGATCGGATCGGGGATCGGCGGGCTTCCGGGCATTGCCGAGGAAGCCATCGTGCTGCACGAACGTGGCCCGAAGCGGGTGAGCCCGCACTTCGTGCACGGGCGCCTGATCAATCTCGTTTCCGGGCAGGTTTCGATCAAATATGGCCTGATGGGGCCGAACCATGCCGTCGTCACGGCATGCTCGACCGGGGCGCACGCCATCGGCGACGCGGCGCGGCTGATCGCGCTGGATGACGCCGACGTGATGGTGGCGGGCGGCACCGAAGCCACCATCTGCCCGATCGGCATCGCCGGATTTGCGCAGGCCCGCGCCCTTTCCACCGGCTTCAACGACGAGCCGCACCGCGCCAGCCGCCCCTGGGACCAGGCCCGCGACGGCTTCGTGATGGGCGAAGGCGCCGGCATCGTCGTGCTGGAGGAATATGAGCGCGCGAAGAAGCGCGGCGCCAAGATCTATGGCGAAGTCGTGGGCTATGGCCTGACGGGCGACGCCTATCACGTCACCGCGCCGCAGCCGGAAGGGTCGGGCGGCTTCCGGGCGATGCAGAATGCGCTGAAGCGGGCCGGGCTGAACCCTTCGGACATCGATTATGTGAACGCGCACGGCACGTCGACGCCGATGGGCGACGAGATCGAGCTGGGCGCGGTGAAGCGGCTGTTCGGCAACGCCATCGGCAAGATTTCGATGAGCAGCACCAAATCGGCCATCGGCCATTTGCTGGGCGGCGCAGGCGCCGTGGAAAGCATCTTCTGCCTGCTCGCCATGCGCGATCAGGTGGTGCCGCCGACGCTGAATCTGGAAAACCCCTGCGAGGGTGCCGAGGGCGTCGACCTGGTTCCTTGGGTCGCCAGGGAGCGCAAGGTGGAAGCCGTGCTCAACAACAGCTTCGGCTTTGGCGGGACGAACGCAACGCTGGTCATGCGCAAGGCGGCCTGACGCTTGGCAAACGGGGGCAAGACTGCGGGGGGCAAGCAGCTGGCGGGGCAGCCGCGCTGGATTGTCTGGGGGGCGGCGTTGTCGCTGCTGGCGCTGCTGACGATGAGCGTCTGGACGGCGACAATGTGGCGGCGTGCGCCGATGCCCGGCGCGCAGCGCATCGAGGTGACGATTCCGCAGGGCGCGTCCATCGGGCAGGCAGCCGATATCCTGGAAAAGGCCGGCGTCATCGAGAGCTCGGAGGCGTTCGAGCTGCTGGCCCGCACCATCGGCGACAAGCGCGACATCCAGTATGGCACCTACGGCTTCTTCGAGGGCGAGGGGTGGGGCAGCATCCTGGAGCGGATGAAGCGCGGCGACACGCTGATCGTGCGCATCCCCATTCCCGAGGGCATGCCCAGCATCCAGGTGGCGGAGCGGCTGAACGGTGTCGGCCGGCTGGAAGGCCGGGTGGAGGCGCCGGCCGAAGGCACGGTGCTGCCGGCCACCTATGAAGCGAAGATCGGCGAGAAGCGCGCCGACGTGCTGAAGCGCATGCAGGCGGCGATGACCAAGGAGCTGGACGGCCTGTGGGAGCGCCGCAGCGAGAACATCGCCGTGAAATCCAGGGACGAAGCGGTGATCCTGGCCGCCATCGTCGAGAAGGAAACCGGCGACCCGTCCGAACGGCGGCGCATCGCCGGGCTCTATACCAACCGGCTGAAGGCGGGGATGCGGCTGCAGGCCGACCCGACGGTCATCTATCCGGTCACCAAAGGCAAGCCGCTGCGGCGGGGCATCCGCCAGTCGGAACTGCGGGCCGACAATGGCTATAACACCTATGTCCGCGATGGGCTGCCGCAGGGTCCGATTACCAATCCGGGGCGGGAAAGCCTTGCCGCAGTGCTCGACCCCGAGGTGCACGACTATCTCTATATGGTGGCCGACGGCACCGGCGGCCATGCGTTCGCGCGCACCTATGAGGAGCATCAGGAGAATGTTCGCAAGTGGCGCGCCTATCGGCGCGAGAAGGGTATTTAGGCGGGGTTTCCGACCTGCGATCAGGCCTTACTTGACCGACATTGCAGCAGGGGCCTAACCGGAACGCCTTATGACTGGCCCCCGCACCCTTCCCCCAGGAACCTTGTACGACAAGATCTGGGACGACCATGTGGTCGAATCCCGGCCCGATGGCACCTCGCTGATCTTCATCGACCGCCATCTTATCCATGAAGTGACGACGCCGCAGGCGTTTGACGGGCTGCGCGCGGCCGGCCGCCGGCTGCGCCGCCCTGACCTGACGCTGGCGGTGCCGGACCATAATGTGCCGACGACCGACCGCAGCCTGCCGATCCTCGATCCGGAATCCGCCGCCCAGCTGGCGGCGTTGAAGACGAACTGCGCGGAGTTCGGAGTCGAATATTTCGACATCACCTCCCCCGATCAGGGCATCGTCCATGTGATCGGCCCGGAGCAGGGCTTCACGCTTCCGGGCGTCACCATGGTCTGCGGCGACAGCCACACCTCTACCCACGGCGCCTTCGGGGCGCTGGCCTTCGGCATCGGCACGTCGGAGGTGGAGCATGTGTTTGCGACGCAGACGCTGCTGCTGAAGAAGTCGAAGAACCTCGCCATCACCGTGACCGGCAGCCTTGGGCTTTCGATCACCGCGAAGGACGTCGCGCTCGCCATCATCGGCGAGATCGGCACCGCCGGCGGCACGGGGTATGTCGCCGAGTATCGCGGAGAGGTGATCGAGGCGCTGACGATGGAAGGGCGGATGACGCTCTGCAACATGTCGATCGAGGGCGGCGCCCGCGCCGGCCTGATCGCGCCCGACCAGAAGACCTTCGATTATGTCGCCCGCACCCCACGCGCGCCGAAGGGCGCCGAGCTGGAGCAGGCCATCGCCTGGTGGCGGCAGCTGGCAACCGATCCGGGCGCGCGGTTCGACCGGGAAGTGGTGATTGACGGCACGAAGATCGCCCCGCTCGTCACCTGGGGCACGTCGCCCGAGGATGTGGTCGCGGTGACCGGCGTGGTGCCTTCGCCCGACAGTTTCGCCGATGCCTTCAAGCGCGAGGCGGCCGCCAAATCGCTCGCCTATATGGGCCTGACGCCGGGCGAGCGGATCGAGGATGTGACAGTCGAGAACATCTTCATCGGCAGCTGCACCAACAGCCGCATCGAGGATCTGCGCGCCGCCGCCGCGATCGTGAAGGGGCGGCATGTGGCCAGCAACATCCGGCAGGCGCTGGTGGTGCCCGGCTCGGGCCTCGTGAAGCTGCAGGCCGAGCAGGAAGGGCTGGACCGCATCTTTACCGAGGCGGGCTTCCAGTGGCGCGAGCCCGGCTGCTCGATGTGCCTGGGGATGAACCCCGACAAGGTGCCGGCCGGCGAACGCTGTGCCTCCACCTCCAACCGCAATTTCGTGGGCCGGCAGGGGCCGGGCGCCCGCACGCACCTGATGTCGCCAGCGATGGCAGCGGCGGCTGCGATCACCGGTCACCTGACTGACGTGAGGCAATTTGCATGACGTCATCTGATTTCCGCCCTCCGGCGGAGGCAGCGATCCGCCTGCAGGCGCTGGAAAAGGTCTATGCCGGTGGGAAGCGGGCGCTCGATCGCGTGTCGCTCGAGATCCCGCGCGGCTCCATGTTCGGCCTGCTGGGGCCGAACGGCGCCGGGAAATCGACGCTGATCAACATCCTTGCCGGGCTGGTGACGAAGACCTCGGGTACGGCCGAGGTGTGGGGCTTCGACATCGACCAGCACCCGCGCAACGCCAAGGCGTCGCTGGGGGTGGTGCCGCAGGAGCTGCTGTTCGACGCCTTCTTTACCCCGTTCGAGACGCTGGAGCTGCAGGCGGGCCTCTATGGCGTGCCGCAGGCCAGCCGCCGCACGATGGAATTGCTGAAGAAGGTGCGGCTGGACGACAAGGCGCATGTCTATTCGCGGACGCTGTCCGGCGGCATGAAACGGCGTCTGCTGATCGCCAAGGCGCTGGTGCACAACCCGCCGGTCATCATCCTCGACGAGCCGACTGCCGGCGTCGACATCGAGCTCCGGCAGATGCTGTGGGCCTATGTGCGCGAGCTGCATGCGGCGGGAACCACGGTGGTGCTGACGACGCACTATCTGGAGGAAGCCGAGGAGCTGTGCGACCGCATCGCCATCGTCAACCATGGCCGCATCGTTGCCGACACCGACAAGAAGAGCCTGCTGGGGCAGGCGCGGGAAAAGCGCGTGGTGGTGACGCTGGAAAGCGACATTGTCGCCATTCCCGCCATCGAGGGCGTGACGCGAGTGGAGAAGCTGGACGAGCGCCGGCTGGATATCCTCTACGACAAGGGCAGCACGCAGGCGGGCGCCGTGCTTGCGCGGCTGCAGGCGGCCGGGCTTTCGGTGGTCGATGTCAGCACGCGCGAAGCCGACCTTGAGGATGTGTTCCTGGAGCTGACCGGAGCGCCGATCGGAGCCGCGGCCGGAGCTGTGGTTTGAGCGAACTGATCGAGACCGACGTCATTGTCATCGGTTCGGGTGCCGCGGGGCTTACCGCAGCGCTCAACCTGGCCGGCGGCGGGCGGCAGGTGCTGGTGCTGTCGAAGGGGGATATCTCCGCCGGCTCCACCAGCTGGGCGCAGGGCGGGATCGCCGCCGTGTTGGACGAGGGCGACACCTTCGAGAGCCATATCGAGGATACGATGGTGGCGGGCGCAGGGCTGAACGACCGGCGCACGGTGGAATATGTGGTGGAGCACGCCGCCCCGGCCATCGAGCGGCTGGCGAAGCTGGGCGTGCCGTTCAATCCGGGTGAAACCGTCTCCGAACGCTGGCACCTGACGCGCGAGGGCGGGCATAGTGCCCGGCGGATCGTGCATGTGGACGATGCCACCGGCTGGGCCGTACAAAAGGCGCTGGAGCGCGCGGCGCTGGCAACGCCGGGCATCCGCTTCCTGGCCGATCAGGTGGCGATCGACATCATCACCGAGCGGCATGCGCAGGATCGGGGCTTCTCCCCGCGGCGGGCGATGGGCCTGTATGCGCTGGACCGGACCAGCGGGCGGGTGCGGCGGCTGCTGGCGCGGGCGGTGGTACTGGCGACGGGCGGCGCTTCGCGGGTGTATCGCTTTTCCACCAATCCCGATGGTTCGACGGGCGACGGCATGGCCATGGCGTGGCGCGCCGGCTGCCGGGTTTCCAACATGGAATTCAACCAGTTCCATCCCACCTGCCTGTATCATCCGCAGGTGAAGAACTTCCTGATTACCGAGGCGATGCGGGGCGAGGGCGGCATTTTGCGGCTGCCGGATGGCACGGCGTTCATGGCGAACTATGACAGCCGGCTGGAACTCGCGCCGCGCGACGTGGTCGCCCGCGCGATCGACGCCGAGATGAAGCGGCTGGGCATTCCGCACGTCTTGCTGGACATGACGCACAAGCCCGACGGCTTTGTGGAGGAGCATTTCCCCACAATCGTGAAGCGGCTGCGCGAGCTGGGCATCGATCCCGTCACCCAGCCGATCCCGGTAGTGCCCGCCGCGCACTATAGCTGCGGCGGGGTGCTGGTGGATCTGCAGGGCCGCACCGATCTGCCCGGCCTCTATGCCGTGGGCGAGGTCACGCAATCCGGCCTGCACGGGGCCAATCGCCTCGCCTCCAACAGCCTGCTGGAATGCCTGGTGTTCGGGGCGTCCGCCGCCGACGAGATCCTGGCCCGGTTCGACGACACCGCGCCGCCGATCGACATCCGCCCATGGGACGAAAGCCGCGTGACATCCTCCGACGAGGAAGTGGTGGTGACGCACAACTGGGACGAACTCCGCCGCTTCATGTGGGACTATGTCGGCATCGTCCGCACCGACCGGCGGCTGGAGCGGGCAGCGCACCGCGTGGCGCTGTTGCGGTCGGAAATCCACGATTATTACGGCAATTTCCGCGTCACGCCCGATCTGCTGGAGCTGCGCAACCTGGTGGAGGTGGCCGACCTGATCGTCCGCTCGGCACAGGCGCGCAAGGAATCGCGCGGGCTGCACTATACCACCGATTATCCGGGCCTTGCGGAACCGCCGCGCGACACCATCCTCTATCCAAGCCTCGCGGGTTAGGACGTGAATCTAGTTCGCCGGAATCGGATTGACCCGTTCACCATGTTATAATATCACATCGCCAACAGCACAGCGGGCGAGCCAGGTGAGCAGCAAGGATTTCAAGCAGGACGTGGAGGGCGAACCCCTTCTGGATGGTGCGGCTGCCGCGCTTTCCAGCCTGTGCCTGCTGCACTGCCTGCTGTTGCCGCTTGGCCTGGTGCTGGCGCCTGCCGTGAACGGGGTGGCGGATGGGCTGATGCACGGCCCGGTCTGGGTGCACTGGCTGCTGCTTGCGGCTGCCGCGCCGGTTTCGGTTTATGCCTTGCGCCGCGGATATTTCGCGCATGGCGATGCGATGCCCTGGAAGATCGCGCTGGGCGGCTTCCTGCTGATGGCGCTGGGGGCGCTCGCACACGACTATTCGCTGCTGGAACCCGCGCTGACAGTGGGCGGCGGGCTGGTGGTCGCCTTTGCGCATTGGCGCAACTGGAGCGCGCGCAAGGCCTGATCAGCCGCCGGCAGCGTGCGGCGAATGGACCGGCACTGCCGTCCTCAGCTTCAAGCCGACGGACGGGCTGATGGTCTATGCAAGCTGGGCACGCGGCTACAAGTCGGGCGGGTTCAACCTCGACAGCTCCGCCGTCGACATTGCCTGCAGCCCGACCGTCGGCTCGCCCCCGCAACAGGCGGCCTGTCCGGTTTTTCGCCGGTCAGGCCGCAAACGTGGCAGCCTATTCGCAGTTGCGGCAAAGCTTCACTTGACCCGAGGGCAGCTTGGAGCGAATGGGCTGCCGCATGGACATCACCAAGATCCCCACCGGGGAAAACGCGCCCAAGGACCTCTACGCCATCATCGAAATTCCGATGGGCGGCGTGCCGGTCAAATATGAACTGGACAAGGCCTCGGGGGCGATGTTCGTCGACCGCTTCCTGCACACGGCGATGTACTATCCCGGCAATTACGGCTTCGTGCCGCACACCCTGTCGGAAGATGGCGACCCGATCGACGTGATCGTCGTCGGCCCGCACGCCGTCGTGCCTGGCGCGGTGATCCGCGTCCGCCCGGTCGGCGCGCTGCTGATGGAAGACGAAGCCGGCGGCGACGAGAAGATCATTGCCGTGCCGGTGGACAAGCTCCACCCCTTCTATTCGAACGTGAAGACCTACACCGACCTGCCGCCGGTGCTGATCGAGCAGATCGGCCACTTCTTCCAGCACTACAAGGATCTGGAAAAGGGCAAGTGGGCGAAGCTTTCGCGGCTGGTGGATGTCGATGGCGCCGAAGCGATGGTGAACGCCGCGATCAACCGCTACAAGACGAAGCTGGCCGCAGCGGCCTGAGCTTCCAATGCGCCGGCCCCTCCCCTATCGCTGAAGCGACAGGGGAGGCCGGAATGCACGTGGAATAATGCTGGTAGAAACTGCCGACGCGGTGCCGCCGGGCCGCAGGCGGCGGCTGCCAAGCGCAACCGCCAGCTTCCCGATTCGCCGCTGGCCAAGCGCGCCGCCAATCGCGTGCTCGATCTGCTGGCGGCCAATGCGCGCTTTCGCGGCACAGCGCTGCCGCTGCGAATCCTGCCGCCGCTCTTCAACCGCTATGAAGTGGGCGACGGCTTTGGCACCCACATCGACAACAACATCCGCACCGTGCCCGGCACTGGCGAACGGCTGCGCACCGATCTGTCGGCCACGCTCTTCCTGTCGGACCCGGACAGCTACGACGGCGGCGAGCTGGTGATCGAGGACAGCTATGGCCGGCAATCGGTGAAGCTGCCCGCCGGGCACATGATCCTCTATCCGGCGAAAAGCCTGCACCATGTCGCCCCGGTTACGCGGGGCAGCCGCATCGCCGGCTTCTTCTGGATTCAGAGCATGATCCGCGACGACGGCGAACGCGGCATCCTGTTCGATCTCGACCAGTCCATCCAGTCGCTGGCGGCAGCGCAGGGCATCCAGCATCCGGAAGTGCTGCGGCTGACGGGCGTCTATCACAACCTGATCCGACGCTTCGCGGACTGCTGAGGCCCCTGCCGACTCTTCACCTGTCATCCGAATCAGCACTGGCGCAACCCGCCCGGCTTCGCCTATGCCGCTCGCCATGCAAGCGATCGACACCATCTCCGGACGGGCCGTTCCGTTCGGCGCCGCCAACGTCGACACCGACGTCATCATCCCCGCGCGCTTTCTGAAGTCGGTAACCCGCGACGGATTGGGCAAGGGCGCCTTCGCCGCCATCCGCGAGAATCCGGACAATCTGTTCGATGCGCCGGAGAACAGGGGCGCGCCGATCCTGATCGCCGGCGACAATTTCGGCTGCGGCTCCAGCCGCGAGCATGCGCCGTGGGCGTTGATGGACCTCGGCTTCCGATCGGTGATCGCGCCGAGCTTTGCCGACATCTTCTCGGGCAACAGCTTCAAGAACGGGCTGCTGCTGGTGCAATTGCCGCAGGCACAGGTAGACCGGCTGATGGAAGTGGCCGAACAGGGCCAGCCCATCACCATCGATCTGGAGAATCAGGTGGTGACGACGCCGTTTCAGGACCGCTTCGAATTTCCGATCGATGCTTTTCGCAAGCATTGCCTGCTGAACGGGCTGGATGAAATCTCGCTGACGCTGGAAATGGGGAAGGCGATCACTTCGCACGAGGCGCGCCTCGCCAAGGAACAGCCCTGGATCGCCGGAGCGGCACACAGATGACGAAACTCCTCCTCCTCCCCGGCGACGGCATCGGCCCCGAAGTCTCCGCCGTCAGCCGCCGTATCCTGGATGTGCTGGCGATTCCCGGCCTGGAAGTCACCGAAGCGCTTTTTGGCGGCGCTTCGATCGACAGACATGGCGTGCCGCTGGCGGACGACGTGCTGGCGCAGGCGCTCGCCTCCGACGCCGTGTTGATGGGCGCCGTCGGCGGCCCGCAATGGGCGGCTGTCGCCTATGACAAGCGCCCCGAAGCCGGGCTGCTGAAGCTGCGCGCGGCGATGAACGTTTATGCCAATCTGCGCCCGGCACGCTGCTTTGCGGCGCTGGCGGATGCCTCCAGTTTAAAGCGCGAACTGGTGGAGGGGCTGGATATCCTGTTCGTCCGCGAGCTCGTCGGCGGCGTCTATTTTGGCGAGCCGCGCGGCATCGAAAGGCTGCCCAACGGCGAACGGCGCGGCTTCAACACGCAGAGCTATACCACGCACGAAATCCGTCGGGTCGCCACCACAGCCTTCGAACTGGCGAGAGGGCGGGGCCGCAAGGTCTGCTCGGTGGAGAAAGCCAATGTGATGGAATCCGGCGTGCTGTGGCGCGAGGAAGTGCAGAAGCTCCGCGACGAGAGCTATCCGGACATTGAGCTGAGCCACATGTATGCCGACAATTGCGCAATGCAGCTGGTGAAGGCGCCGCTGCAGTTCGACATCATCCTGACCGACAATCTGTTTGGCGATCTGCTTTCCGATCTGGCCGCCATGTCCACCGGGTCGCTCGGCATGCTGCCGTCGGCCGCCATCGGCGTGGCGGGGACGCCCGGCCTCTACGAGCCGATCCACGGCTCTGCGCCGGACATTGCCGGCAAAGGCTTTGCCAACCCATGCGCCTCCATCCTGTCGCTGGCGATGGCGCTGCGCCATTCGCTGGGCGCGCCGCAGGCTGCCGACCGGGTGGAAGCCGCTGTCGAGGCGGCGCTCGACGCCGGAGCCCGCACGCGCGATCTGGGCGGCATGCTGGGCACCGCCGAAATGGGCGAGGCCATCCTCGCAAAGCTCGCCGGTTGAGCGACGCGCCTCCCGCCAGGCGTAACCGCTACAGCCCGCGGGCGCTGCTGACGGCCTTTGTCACCGGCCTCGCCTTCCTCGCCCCGATCCTGCTGACGGCGATCGTGCTTAGCTGGGTGTTCGTGCAGCTGGTTGCCTTTGTGGGGCCGGATTCGGTGGTCGGCCAGATCCTGACGGCCGGCGGACGGCTGGTGGTGGATGATGGCGGCAATCCGTTGATCTCGTTCGCGCTGGGCGTTGCGCTGCTCTTCACCTTCATCACTGCGCTCGGCTTCCTCGTCCGCGACAAGTTCCGTGAAGTGCTGGAGGATTGGGTGGACGGCTGGATCGGCCGCATTCCGTTGCTGGGCAACGTCTATCGACCGGTGGCGCAACTGGTGCGCAGCGTATCCGGCCACAAGCAGGCGGAAATGTCGGCGATGGCGGTTTGCCGGGTGGAATTCGGCGGTGGCATCGAAACGATCGCCTTTCTTGCCTCGCCCGAAACGCTGGATGTGGGCGGCGGGCCGGCGCGGCTGGTGATGATTCCGACGGCGCCGGTGCCGGTGGGCGGCGCCCTGCTGCTGGTGGCGGCAGAAAAGGTGCATGTCCTCCACGACATGAAGTTCGACGATGTCGCCAAACTGTATCTGACGATGGGGATGACCCCGCCCCCCGGACTTCGCCGCCTGCCGCACTGAACTCCAAACGCCGCCCACCCGGGCGAAGCCCGCAAGGCCGACCGGCCGCCCGCGCTTATGCGCGGAACCGGCGCGAAGCGCCAAACCAAGACCGCGCGAAGCGCCGCAACCAAGAATGCTTGCGCTCCAGCGCAAGCATCGCTATGGCCGCCCATCCCGAGTGGGCGCGTAGCTCAGTGGTAGAGCACTGTGTTGACATCGCAGTGGTCGCAAGTTCAATCCTTGCCGCGCCCACCATTTTCCCTTCGCCGCTGATTTTTCCGCTTCACTGCGGGTGGAAAGATATTATTGTTCCGATAGATGCCCGGCGGCCGAGGGGTGGCCATGGCTGGACTTCGGGGAGATTCGGGGATGGATGTCCAGACGCTTTTGCCACTCGCGGTCCAGGCCAGCCTTGTCCTCGTTGTGGTGGTGGTCGGCCTGCAGGCGCGGTTCGAGGATCTCTTCTATGTGCTGAAGCGGCCGACGCTGCTGGTGCGTGGCCTGCTTTCGGTGAATGTGATCTTCCCCATCGTCGCCATCCTGGTGCTGCTGATGCTGCCCATCCACCCAATCGTGAAGCTGGGGCTGGCGCTGATGTCGATCTCGCCGATGGCGCCGTTCCTGCCCGGCAAGCTGCTGAAGGCGGGGGTGGATCATGCCTATGTCGTCGGCCTTTATGCCGCCCTCATGCTGTTTGCCGTGTTCGTGGTGCCGCTTACCGCCAGCATTCTTTCCGCCCTCTTCCCCGGCGATATTTCGCTGCCGGTGATGCCGATCGCCACGCTGGTTTTCCAGTCGGTGCTGCTGCCGCTGGTTGCCGGCCTTGCCATCGCCAGCCTGTGGCCGGCGTTTGCGGCGCGCGCTGCCCCCATCGTCAATGGCATTGCCTATGCGATCCTGGGCGTGGTCGTGCTGTTGGTGCTGTGGAAGCAGGGGATGCACATCCTGGGCCTGCTGGGCGACGGCACGCTGGCGGCAATCGCGGCCATGATCGCCATCGGGCTGGCCGCCGGTCACTTTCTGGGCGGGCCCAAGCCGACCTATCGCATCGCGCTGGCGCAGGCGACGGTCACCCGCCATCCCGGCATCGCTATGCTGATCGCCAAGATGCATTTCGACGAGCCGCGCATCATGCTCGCGGTGCTTCTCTACCTGCTGTCCAGCGTGATCTTCACCGGCCTCTACATGAAATGGATTCACAGCCGGCGTCCCGCGGCCTGACCGCTCCTTCACATCCGGGAGACAAAGCTTGCGCCAGATTTCTACCCCGTTCCGCTTGGCCCTGGCCCTTGTCCTCGCTTCCGGCGCCTCCCCCGGCCTCGCCACCGAAGGCGGCTCCAGCTTCTACCTGCTCGGCTCCGGCGGTCCCGGCGCCGCCGTGCTTCCGCCGCTGCAGGGCACTTTCTTCGACAGCACATTCTATCTCTATGGCGGCGACGCCAAGGCCGAACGCGAGTTCACCGTCGGCGGCAATGTCGTCGCCGGGCTGGAAGCGCTGATCCCGGCCGAGTTCCTGACCATGTTGTTCGTGCCGACCACCAACTTCCTCGGCGGAACGCTGGCCGTGGGGGCAACCCTGCCGATCGGCTTCCCGACTGTCCGTGCCGATGCCATTCTCACCGGCCCGCTGGGCAACCAGCGCAGCCTTGCGCGAAGCGATTCCGCGCTGGTGCTGGGCGATCCGGTGCTGAACGCCAATGTGGGCTGGAAGGCGGGCGCCAATTCGCACATCGCGGCGATGACGCAGGTCAGCGTGCCCATCGGCCAGTATCGCAAGGATCAGCTCGCCAATCTCGCCTTCCACCGCTGGATCGTCGACACCTCGCTTGCCTACAGCTGGAACGATCCGAAGGCCGGGTGGGATATCTCGGCCAAGGCCGGCGTTACCTTCAACGGCACCAATAGCTACACCGACTATAACAGCGGCAACGAGTTCCACATCGAAGGCGCCATCGAGAAGAGCTTTTCCAAGGCGATATCCGCCGGCATCCAGGCCTACCATTTCGAGCAGATCTCGGGCGACAGCGGCGACGGCGCCGTGCTGGGCGACTTCAAGGGGCGGGTATCCGCCGTGGGCGTCACCGCTGCCAACAATTTCGTCATCGGCCATATGCCGGCCACCGTCCGCGCCCGGCTCTTCCGCGAGTTCGGCGCGAAGAACCGGATGGAGGGCACCTCCTTCTTCCTGTCGCTGTCTGTGCCGCTCCGCATCCGGATGCCGTCAGCTCCGCCGCCTGCTCCATAGCGCATCCACCGCTTTCATTCCGGCGACGATCGTTCCACGCTGATGCACATGGACAGCAGTGAGCAGATCGATTCCCCGGCCCCTCTGTCCATTCCGGTGTTTCGCGCGGTGTGGCTGGCCAGCATGGCGTCCAACTTCGGCGGTGTGATCCAGTCTGTGGGGGCGGCGTGGATGATGACCTCGCTCACCAGCTCGCCGGAAACGGTGGCGCTGGTGCAGGCCTCCACCGCGATGCCGATCATGCTCTTTTCGCTGCTGGCCGGGGCCGTTGCCGATAATCGCGACCGGCGGCGGGTGATGATGGCCTCGCAGGCGGCGATGCTGGCGGTTTCGGCGGGGCTGGCCGCGGCAGCGCTGGCCGGCATCCTCACGCCCGCACTGCTGCTTACCTTCACCTTCCTGCTCGGCTGCGGACTGGCGTTCAATGGCCCTGCCTGGCAGGCGTCTGTGGGCGAAATGGTGCCGCGCGGATCGCTGCCGGGGGCGGTGGCGCTGAATGCCATGGGCTTCAACATCGCCCGCAGCCTTGGCCCGGCGCTGGGCGGCGCCATCGTTGCGGCACTGGGGGCCGCTGCCGCCTTCATCCTCAACGCGGTCAGCTATGTGCCGCTGATCTGGGTGCTGTCTTGCTGGCGTCCGAAACTTCCCGAGCGCCTGCTCCCGCCCGAACCGTTGCTGGACGCCATGGCCGCCGGGGTCCGCTATGTGGCGCTGTCGCCGGGCATCCGCATCGTGCTGGCGCGCGCGCTGCTGTTCGGCTTTTCCGCCGCGGCCGTGCCGGCGCTGATGCCGCTGGTGGCACGGCATATCGTTGCCGGCGGGCCGCTCACCTATGGCCTGCTGCTTGGAGCTTTTGGTGTTGGAGCGGTGGTTTCAGCGATCCTGATCCGTCGCATCCGCAGCCGCCTGCCCACCGAACAGATCGTGCGCATAGCCTCCGCGCTGCTGGCGACGGGGGCCGCGATCACCGCCATCAGCCGGATGATGCCGGTCACCATGGCGGCGTTGACGCTGTGCGGCGCCGGCTGGGTGCTGGCGCTCGCCACCTTCAATGTCACCGTGCAGATGTCGGCGCCGCGCTGGGTGGTCGCCCGCGCATTGGCGCTTTACCAGATGTTCGCCTTCGGCGGCATGGCTGTCGGCGCCTGGGTCTTTGGCCGGCTGGCCGAGGGGAAGTCCGTCGAAACTGCCCTGCTCTGGGCGGCAGGCGCGCAGGTGCTGACCCTGGCGATGGGCCTGTGGCGGCCGCTTCCCACTATCGAGAATCTGAACCTCGATCCGCTGGCGCGCTGGAAGGCGCCCGACACTGCCGTCGACGTGCAGCCGCGCAGCGGCCCCATCGTCATCTCCGTCGAATACCGCATCCACGAGGAAGACTTTCCCGCCTTCCTCGATGCCATGGCCGAACGTCGGCGCATCCGTCGTCGCGACGGCGCCCGCAGATGGACCCTGCTGCGGGACCTGCACGAGGCCGATTTGTGGATCGAGCGGTTCGAGCTGCCCACTTGGCTGGACTATGTCCGCCATAATGAACGGCGCACGCAGGCAGATGTCGAGAATTACGAACGTCTCCGCGCCCTGCATCGCGGCTCCTATCCGCTGGTGGTGCACCGCATGATCGAGCGGGAGACAAGTTCTCTTCCCGATGCCGCGCAACCGCCGCGCGAGATCGGCGCGCAGCTCAACGATCCGATGCTGCCCGGGCAGTAAGCCGCCGCCGCTCGCGAAAGGCCTCGACCTGGCCGGCGCGTTCGGCTTGCAAAGAGCCATCTACATGGGCCTCCACATCCAGACCCACCGGCTCGCCGCATTCGGAACAGCAAAGGACTGGCGTGAAGTCCGCGCCGCAAGCGGTGTGGCGATGGCGGATTGCCGGCTCCGGGCCCACCCGCCAGCGGTTGCCCCAGGCCGCCATCGTCAGGATCACCGGCTGCAGCGCGCGGCCCTGCTCGGTCAGCCTGTACAGCGGTCGCGTCGTCCCTTCGCGGCGCAGGATGCCCTCGGCCACCAGCCGCTTCAGCCTGAGCGACAGCAGATGTGGCGAAAGCCCGATGGCCGCCTCGAACTCGTCGAAACGGCGCGCGCCCAGGAACAACTCGCGCAGGATCAGCAGCGTCCAGCGGTCTCCCAGCAGGCTCGCCGCCTGTCCCACGGGGCAATGGGTATCCCCCAGCTGCTGCCACTTCATCTTGACTCTCTCGCCTCGCGGGACAATGCTTCAAATATTGAAGCAAAATAGCGAGGCAGGCAATGGCGGCGTTCAAATTCCTTTTCGACTATGGCAGCCCGGCCTCCTACCTCGCCTGGAAGCGCCTGCCCGCGATGGTCGCGCGCACCGGCGCCAGCGTCGAAGTCGTGCCGATCCTGCTGGGCGGCGTGTTCAAGGCGACCGGCAACGTGATGCCGGCAAGCGTGCCCGCCAAGGGCCGCTGGATGAACGGCGACCTGGCGATCTGGGCGAAGCGCGACGGCACGCCACTGACCATGAACCCGCACTTTCCGATTAACACCGTGGCGCTGATGCGCGGGGCGGTCGCGGCGGAAATGCGGGGTGAACTGACCGCCTATAGCGACGCCGTTTTCAATGCGATGTGGCGCGATGGCCGCAACACCGGCGATCTGGCGGTGCTGGCAGACGTGCTGACCGAAGCGGGCCTGGACGCCGCCGCCTATGCGGCCGCCATCGACTCGGCAGAGGTGAAGGACAAGCTGCGCGCCAACACCGAGGCGGCGGTTGCGGCGGGAGCGTTCGGCGCCCCCAGCTTCCTGGTCGGCGACCGGCTGTTCTTCGGGCAGGACCGCACCGCCTTTGTCGAGCTGGCGCTGAAGGGCGAGCTGTGAGTGCAGCCCTGATAATCGGCGCCGGCGACGCGCTGGGCGGCGCCATCGCCCGCCGCTTCGCCCGCGAGGGCCTTACCGCCTGCGTCGTCCGCCGCAACGGCGATCAGCTCGTGCCGCTCGTGGAGGCCATCGAAGCCGCTGGAGGCCGCGCCGTCCCGTTCGGTGCAGACGCCCGCGTGGAAGAGGTGATGGTCGATCTGGTCGACCGCATCGAAGCCGACATCGGCCCGATCCGCGTCGCCGTCCACAATATCGGCGCCAACGTCCGCTTCGGCATCCGCGAGACGACCGCGCGCGTCTATCGCAAGGTGTGGGAAATGTGCGCCTTTTCCGCCTTTCTGACCGGCCGCGAAGCCGCCCGGGTGATGGCGCCACGCAGCGAAGGCACCATCCTCTTCACCGGCGCCACCGCCAGCGTCCGGGGCGGGGCTGGCTTCGCTGCCTTCGCCGGCGGCAAACACGCCGTCCGTGCACTGGCGCAATCCATGGCCCGCGAACTGGGGCCGGAGGGTTTGCACGTCGCCCACTCCATTATCGACGGCCCCATCGACACCGCCTTCATCCGCGACAACTTCCCCGAAGCCTACGCGCTGAAAGACCAGCAAGGCATATTGGACCCGGACGCCATCGCCGAGGCATACTGGCAGCTGCACGTGCAGCCGCGCTCGGCCTGGACGCATGAGCTGGATCTGCGACCCTGGATGGAGAAGTTCTAGCGCCTCTGGATCAAGTGCGGGGCAGGCATCCAGGTAGAGCCCCCGCGAAACTCTACGCCCCCAACACGATCGGCAATTTCCGCACCGGTTTCCCGGTCAGCACGAACAGGGCATTGCACACCGCCGGCGCAATCGGCGGCAGGGGCGGTTCGCCGACGCCGCCCATGGGTTCGCCGGATTCGATGATGTGGCAATCGATGCGCGTCGGCGCGTCGGGCATGCGCAGTAGTTGGTAGCTGTCGAGGTTGCGGGTGGCGGCGGCTCCGCCTTCGATCAGCACGGCTTCGCCGAGTGCGGTGGAGAGGCCCTGCACCACGCCGCCTTCGATCTGGCTTATGGCGCCGTCGCGGCTGACGATGCTGCCGCAATCGATGGCGACGGTGACGCGGTGGACCTTCGGCTTGCCGTCGACGATGCTGACTTCGGCGACTTCAGCGCAGAGGCTGCCGTAGCTTTCCATATAGGCGAGGCCGCGGGCGCGGCCTGCGGGAAGCGGGGTGCCCCAGCCGGATTCCCGCGCTACGACATCCAGCACCTTCAGCGCGCGGGGGTCATGCGCCAGCAGCTCCCGGCGCAGCGTCAGCGGGTCTTTCCCGGCGGCCTTGGCGACCTCATCCAGAAAGCATTCGAGGAAGAAGCCGTTCTGCGTGGAGCCGACCGCGCGCCATGGGGCGGAGGGCACCGGCTCGCGGTGCATCGCATATTCCAGCAGCAGCGCGGGCGGCTTGTAGCGGGTGTCGGCGATGGATTGCAGGCTGGAGCCATCGAGGCCGCCCTCTTGAATCGGGGTGGCGGGGGCGGCAAAATCCATCACCATCGACGTGCCGGCCGCGCGGAACGACAGGCCCGTCACCTTGCCGCCGGCGTCCAGCGTCGCCTTCATGCGGGCCATCTGCGCCGGGCGATACCAGCCCTGCCCGATCTCGTCCTCGCGCCGCCAGAAGTAATGCACGGGCTTGCCCACGGCCTTCGCCACCAGCACGGCATCGCGCACGCCTTCCACATCGCGCAGGCGGCGGCCGAAGCCTCCGCCGAGCAGCGTGGTGTGAATGGTCACCTTGTCGGCTGTCAGGCCCGAGGCGGCGGTGATTGCGCCCAGAAGCCGGTCCTGCGCCTGCGTCGGCGCCCAGACTTCCAGCGTGCCGTCGGCGTTGAAGCGGACGACGGCGTTCCACGGCTCCAGCGGGGTGTGGGCGAGGAAGGGGACTTCGTAATCCGCCTCCACGACTTTTGCGGCGGATTTCAGCGCGCCGGCGAAATCGCCGTCGGCGCGGGGGGCGACTGCCGGTTTCGCGCTGCCGAGGGCGGCCTTCATGTTGGCGGAGATCGTGGCGCTGTCCAGCTTGTCGTGCGGGGTCGGCTTGAAGCGGATGGCGAGGGCATCCGCGCCCTTCATCGCCGCCCAAGTGGAATTGGCCACGACGGCGGCACCGCCGGGCAGCGCCACGACTTGCGTTACGCCCTTCACCGTCTTCGCGCTGGCCGCGTCGAAATCCTGCAGCTCGCCGCGAAACACCGGAGAGAGCCGGGCGCAGGCATAGACCATGCCGGGCATCTCCATGTCGAAGCAATAGATCGGCTCGCCCTTCACTTTCGCGGGCAAATCCAGCCGGGGCTGCCGCGTGCCGGTCAGCTTGCGCGTTGCCTTGTCGCGCAGCTGCGGCTCGGCCGGGGCTTCGCGCCGGGCAGCCCCTGCGGCAAAGGCGCCGATCGGGCCGACGGCCTTGCCGCCGCGCATCACCACGCCGTCGACGATGTCCAGCTCGCCCACAGGCAGCTTCTTCGTCTCTGCAGCCTCGGCCAGCAGCATCGCCCGCGCCTGCGCTGCGGCTTTCCGCAGCGGCACATGCCAGGCCCGCATCCCCCAGCTTCCGCCCGAGCTCATCGCGCCGGGGTTGGTCGCCGTCACACCGCGCCGGAAGGCGGGGGCAGGGTTTGCGGTTTCCACGCTGATGCGCTGCAGCGGCACGCCCAGCTCTTCGGCGATCAGCATGGCGTGGCCGGTGTGGATGCCCTGCCCCATCTCGGTGGTGGGCGACCACAGCTTCACCCGCCCGTCGGCGGCGATCTCCAGGAAGGCGGTTAACTTTGCGGCTGCGCCTTGCGCAAAGACCGGCGCGGCGCTGACACTCAGCGAAACCACCAGCGCGCCTGAGCCGGCGATGAAGCTGCGGCGGGAAAGCATCTCGTTCATGCCGCTACACCCCCGCTGCCTGCTTGATGGCCGCGCGGATGCGCACATAGGTGCCGCAGCGGCAGATGTTGCCCGCCATGCCGGCGTCGATCTCTTCGTCGGTCGGCTTTGGAATGTCCTTCAGCAGCGCCGTCGCCTGCATGATCTGCCCCGTCTGGCAATAGCCGCATTGCGGCACCTGATGGTCCAGCCAGGCCTGCTGCAGCTTGCTCAGCCCCTTCGCGCCAACGCCTTCGATGGTAAGGACGTCTGCGTCCGCCAGCGCTTCCACCGGTGTCACGCAGCTGCGGATGGCGGCCCCGTTCGCGATCACCGTGCAGGCGCCGCATTGGGCGATGCCGCAGCCATATTTCGCGCCCTTCAGGTCCAGCGTGTCGCGCAGCACCCACAGCAGCGGCGTATCCGGTTCCACATCCAGCCGATGCGTCTTTCCGTTCACGGTGAGGTTGATCATGGAGATGGTCCTGTTGCGGGGCCGTAACATACTAGCCGACACAGGCAGGCGGGCAAGCGCCCAATTTCAGTGCGAGCGATTGGGCCTGTAGGGTTCGCGCCCCGCGCTCGCCACAGCGGCAGCCTCGCAGGCTGCGCGGAAATCATAGAATTCCGCCACTTCCGCCACGCAGTCGGGCCATGCCCCGGACTGTGTCCAATAGTCATGCAGCCCCAGCCGCACGCACAGCTCCGCAAAGCGCGGATCCTGCCGCAGCCTGAGGCCCACCGGAGAGAATAGCCCCACAGACGCCAGCGCGCGCGAAAATCCACGCCCGTCGGGTGCCGGATCGAATGCCAGCGGGCGCCCCTCGTCGATTGCGGTGAACAGCAGCTCGAAGGCGCGGTCCATGTCTCCCAGCCGCGCCGTGCGGCCCACATGCACAAGGTAGAGCACCGGGTGCGCCTGCTGGATGCGCTTCTCGATATGCGCCTGTGCAGAGGCCCGCTCGCTTTCGGCGACATCGACAATCAGATTCGCGCGCGAGCGTGTCAGCTGGTCCAGCATGAAGCGGGCATAGGGCGAATCCGGAAAGTCGCGCACGGCGCCTTCGGCCATCTCGTGCGCCTTTTCCAGATGCCCGGCGCTGTGGTGGAAGAAGGCGCGAATGGCCCGCGAATAAGGGCTGGCGGGTTCGTTGGCGGCGATCTCGTCAAAGATCCTGCAGGCCTCGCCGTTGCGCCCCACGCTCATCAGCGCGCCGACATGGATATGCGCCACCGAACTGTCGTTGGTGGTCAGCGAAAAACCCCGCTCGGCCAGCCGCACCCGCTCGGCATGATCCTGAAAGGCAGGCGTCAGCAGCGCCAGCGCGGTGAAGGCAGGGCCGCATTCCGGGTCCAGCGCCAGGGCCCGCTGCGCTTCGCTCAGCGCCACCGGACGGATCAGCGCACCATCCGCATCGCTGCTCTTGGGCAGGCTGAAGCCGCGGAACATCGCCAGCTGGCCCCAGGCGGTGGCGAAATCCGGCGCCAGCGCCACCGTCTGCTCCAGCAGTTGCACGCAATGCACGCGGTCCTGAATGGTCGAATCCTGCGCATAGATCGCACGCGCCTGCAGGAAGAGATCGTAGGCGGCAGGGTCGATCGCGCCCATTTTCGGACCCGGCGTGAAATGTGCGTCCAGCTGGGCGGCGATGGCGGCGGCAATCTCGTCCTGCAGTTCAAAGATGTCTGTCAGCGAGCGATCGTAACGCTCGCTCCACAGCGTCATCTGGCTGTCGGTATCGACCAGCTGCGCCGTGATCCGCACGCGGTCTCCGGCACGCCGCACCGAGCCGTCCAGCATGTGCGTCGCCCCCAGCTCGTCGACGATGCGGCGCGCCGATTTCTCTGTGCCGCGAAACTGGAAGCTGGAGGATTTGCCGATCACCCGCATCCCCTTGGACCGGGAAACCGTGTGCAGGATCTCCTCGCTGATGCCGTCGGAGAAATAGGCCATTTCCGGATCGTGCGAGAGATTGTCGAATGCGAGCACGGCCAGCAGCGGCTCGGTCGGCATGCGCCGGGTTTCCTCGCCAGGCTGGCCGGGGGAAACCGGCCCGGTCAGCTCGGCGATGCTGGCAAGCACCTTCCGCCAGCCGACATTGTCGGCCTCGCCATCCCAGCCGGCCATGTCGGCGCACTGGATTTCGCTGAACGGAATGGGTGGCACCAGCGGCACCAGCCGAAGCTGCACCAGCTTGCCGGCCTCGCGCGCGAAATTCGCCTCGGCCCGCACCCACTGCGATTTCAGCGCATCCGGCGACCAGATCACCAGCACGGCGCGGGCGGCGCGCAGCCTCTCCTCGATCACCTCGGCAAAGGCGCGGTGCGCCGGCAGCTCGTCGTCGCGCCAGACGGAATAGCCCAGCGCCCTGAGCGCTGCACTGATCTGCCGGGCCTCTGCCTCCGTGGAGCGGGCATAGGATATGAAGATATCCGCCATTTCGCGGTTTCCCTATCACACAGCGCGCGTATGACCAGCCTGTAAGCCGCTAGGTTTGCAGCGGTTGTCGTGCCATGATGCGGCATCTCAGGGGGGAATGAGGATGGCCGTACCACAGCCGAGGGCGCCCGATGTGACGCTGGCCGATATCCGCCGTCAGGTGTGGATGGATGCCTATGGGAAGGAGGTGCAGAGCGCCGCCACCTATAGCTACACCTGGATGGCGGATCAGGTCGGGCACATGGGCGTCGGCATGCTGCTGGCCTTTGCCCTGATCGCCCTGTTCCAGCATCTGCCGGTGCTGTTCGGCTGGCATTGGTCGACGCTGATGTGGCCCGAGCTGCTGGGCCTTGCCGCGTCCGCCGCTCTCGTGGCCCTGTGGGAATATAATGCCTACAGCAGCGACGTGAAGCGCGCGCACGGCTCGCAGTTTCCGCTGCAGGTGGGGCTGCTTCGGCGCAATGCCGTCATCGCCACCTTCTATATGGCGCTGGGCGCGGCGATGGGCTGGGCGCTGCATCAGGATTGGTATTATTCTACGCCGCTGATCCTGGGGATGATCGTGCTGGGCGCCTGGCTGGCGATCCCTTGGGTGCGGCAGAAGATCATCTGGCAGAAGGCGTCGCTGCCCTATCTGTCGCGGCTTGCCGACATAAAGCCCAACATGCCGAAGAAGGATGCCGAAAAGCTGTGGGCCGGGATCTGCGATGCCTATCCGCCCGCCGGGCCGCCGCGCGTGGTGGTGCTGGGCGGCAAGGTGGGCAGCGGCCGCACCGAATTCGCCTGCAGCATCGGCACCGAGGTCGCCTTTCGCGGCGGCATGGCGCGCTACATGCCCTTCACCAAGCTGATCGAGCTGGCGCGCATTCAGGACTATCAGCTGAAACCGCCACCGCCGGGGCCTGCCAACATCGGTTGGTGGCCGTGGGGCGAGGCGCAGCTTCTCATCATCGACGATATCGGCCCGCTGCTGGAAGCCACCGGCATTTCCGAGGAGGGCTCTCCCTCAGATCAGCTGGAAGGCCTGCTGGAGCGCTGGCTGGACCCGATCCGCCCGGCGCTTTCGGCTCGCAGCACGGTGTGGATCCTGGGCGAGGATGGCTGGGGTTCGAAGGAGCATCTGGAGGAAGCGGCCAAGGCCATCGCCGACTTCCTGCAGCTGAAGGACCCGCTCGCTATCCTGCTGGGGCACGAACCGTCGCAGACCGTCGACCGGATGCCTGCCTGAGAGGCATCCGGTCGCGCAGCCATTCGGCCGGCTCACCCGCGGTGTCGACCAGCTCGACCGGCTCGAAATAGAGTTGCCGGTCGGCTTCGGAAATATCGGCCGGGATCTCGGCATATTGCGGGTCCAGCACGTCGTGCCCGGCCTTGTAGCTGCGCCGGGCGTCGGGCGTGCCCTTCGACCAGAGGTAGCAATGCAGGTTGGCCGAGGCCATCACCCCCCAGCGGATGGGGCTCCACAGGCGGGCGCGGACGATGCGCCGCACCGTCTTGGCGAGGATGTCCCAGCGGCCGATCACTTCCCACGGCCGGCGGAACACCTGCTCGCCGAACTGCGCCAGATTGTCGTGGCTGTCGGCGAGGTGGCGATAGCAGATGGTTTCGCCGTCGAGATCGCGCAGCCGCAGCCCCGGCGCCAGCCGGCCCTGCTCCAGATCTTCCCAGAAGCTCTGCGTGCCGGCCAGCGGGGCAATGAAGCTCATGTAGACGGGCATCGGCATCAGCGGATCTTCGGTGATCGCCGCGAGCTGCCGCCGCATTTCCGCGGCCGTCTGCGTCTGCGGATCGAACAGCAGGCCATAGGCGATGCCGATACCCCGGGATTCCGCATAGGCGACGTCGTCGAGGATGTTGGAGCGGCGGCTGAGGTTCTGCGTCTTGCGGAACTTCTTCAGCATCACCGGATCGAGGCTCTCGATGCCCGCGAACAGGCCGATGCATTTGCTGTCTGCCAGATGCCGCACCAGCGCCCGGTCGTTGACGACATTCTGCGTCACCAGAGCAGCCCATCCCCTGATGCGGCGGTCGGCCTTCAGCATCGCGCACATCTGCATCAGGAAGTCGCGATCGTCGGACAGATTGTTGTCGAGGAACAGGATCATCGGCGACAGGCGCTGGAAGCTGAACGGCGGGCTCGCCTCTATCGCGCGATCTATGCTGGCCTTCACGTCGGCGAGATCGAAGGTTGCGTGGCCGCCCACTTCGGAGGGCATCACGCAGAAGCTGCATTTGAAGCTGCAGCCGCGCGTTGCCTCGATCAGGTGGAAAGGCGGGGTGATCCCGGCCTCGGTCATCAGCCCATAGTCGGCGACATAGCGGGAGATCGACGTCATCCTGGAGCGGTAGATGGGCTTCAGTGCTCCCATCAGGAAATCTTCGGCGACCTCGCGGGTGCTGTCGGCGCCGCCGGCGCAGACGGCGTCGAAGAAGCGGCTGGCGAATTCGGGGAAGCTGGTGGCGATGCTGCCGCCGGCGACGGTCTTTGCACCGGAGCGGCGGAAATAGAAGGAAAGCTGGCGCATCCGATCGAAATCGACCTGCAGGCCGCTGAGGAAGACGAGATCATAGCCGGTTGCCCGCTCCGGATCGAAGGGGCCGTGCCAATCCTCGTGATACAGCTCCACCTGGAACCTGTCGCGATCCAGCAGCGAAGCGACATGCAGCCCGGATATCGGCTGCATCAGATAGCTGGATCGCCGCTTGTCGCGGCTTGGCCTCAGATGCGTGCAAATTACCAGCGCGCGCGCTTTGCTCCCGATCGTTGCGCCTTCGGCCATCCCCGTCCCCTGCATTGCAGGGCCCACTCCCCCCGCACGCCCCGACTTGGCCCAACTTGGGATTGCCAGGAAGTTACCCATTCCTAGACCTGCGCCGCCGCCAAGAAAAGCGCCCTTGCGGGGCGGGGCTGCCGCTGCTCTAGCTTTCGGCATGGCCCGCAAGCCCAAAGCCTGGAAACCGATGCCCCGCGCCGATGTGGAGGCGATGTTCGATACGCTGGGCGCCGCCAACCCGAGCCCGAAAACCGAGCTGGAGTTCGTGAACCCCTATACGCTGCTGGTGGCCGTGGTGCTGTCGGCGCAGGCGACCGACGTGGGGGTGAACAAGGCGACGCGGAAGCTCTTTGCCGAGGTGCAGGACCCGCTGGCGATGCTGGCGCTGGGGCTGGACGGGCTGAAGCAGCATATCCGCACCATCGGCCTGTTCAACGCCAAGGCCGCCAACGTCATCCGCCTGTCGGAACAATTGCTGGAGCATCACGACGGTGAGGTGCCGCGCACCGAGAAAGAGCTGATCGCACTGGCCGGGGTGGGGCGGAAAACCGCGAACGTGGTGCTGAACGAGGCCTTCGGGCAGGCGACGCTGGCGGTGGATACGCATGTGTTCCGGGTGAGCCACCGCATCGGCCTGTCGGCGGGCAAGACGCCAGACGCCGTGGAGCGCGACCTGCTGAAACAGGTGCCCGCCCGCTGGGGCCGCGAAGCGCACCACCTGCTGATCCTGCACGGGCGATATCTGTGCAAGGCACGGTCGCCGGAATGCTGGCGATGCCCTGTTGCGCAGTGGTGCCGTTTCGAGCCAAAATCCGACATGCCGACGGCCAAATTAAGCCGAAGTTCAGTGCCACGGGCAGAGCGTGCGCTGACATGAGGGAGGTTGAATCCATGCGCCACATCCTGACTATCGCCGCGTTCTTGCCACTGTTGGCTGCGCCACTGCTGGCGGCGCCCGCCATCGCCGGAAGCAGCCGCGCACCGGAACTGGTGCCCGCCGGCGATCCGGTGAACTGCATCCAGATGAACCAGATCCGCGACACCACCGTGCGCGACGACCAGACCATCGATTTCCGCATGCGCAACGGGCAGGTGATGCGAAACACGCTGCCGCGCAGCTGCCCCAACCTGGGCTTCCAGCGCGCCTTCGGATACCGCAACACCACCAACCAGCTGTGCAGCGTGGATATGATCACCGTGATCCAGCAGGGCGGCGGCCCCTCGCGCGGGGCCAGCTGCGGGCTGGGGCAGTTCGTGCCGATGAAACCGGCGCCTGCGGAGGATGCGGCGGCGCCGGCCAAGTAGGATTTGCCTCCGGCGGGCAGGGCTCTGCCCTGCACCCGGCAGGGGAATCTGTCCCCTGCACCCACGATTTGTGGGTGAACTTCCCAAACTTCACATGGAGTCGTGTACGCGAGCGGGCGCGCGCGTAGCTTGTGACTGGTGTGTAGGACAGCGGAAAATGCGGGTTGGTTCGATGCCTGCATTGGGGCTGTGGTGGCATGGATTGGGGGGTGTAGGACAGGGCTGATGGTGTGACGGCTCCCGCCAACATTTCTGTCATTACGACCCTGTCGTGCGAGCACCAAAAACAGACGATCAGAAAGCTGTCAGGTCCCCTCCGCATTTGCGGCATGCCCGTGCAGGCCAAGGGAAACTCAATGCAAACTGTTTGAGCTTGCGGAGAGATTGCCCTGTGGGTCCCAGCTTTCGCTGGGATGACGGGGGGGTGGGAGCGGGCGGCGGGGAGATTTGTGTACGCGTCGCGATTGGCCCCAGCCTTCGCTGGGGCGACTTTGGGGGTGTGAACGGGTCGGGTTGTTGAGGTCCTGAGACCCCGGCGTTCGCTGCGGCTACACATAACATTGAGGGTGCAGGGAAATCATTTCCCTGCCGGGTTGCAAGGGCAGAGCCCTTGGCCGCCGGAGGCAGAAAGAGAGGTCTGCCGGAGGCCAACCCCTTCCCTACCAGGCGGCTTCCTTCTCAGCCGCGCGGCGGTCGAGCTCGGCGCGGCTCAGCTTTTCGGAGGACGATTTCAGCTGGCCGCAGGCGGCCATGATGTCCCGGCCGCGGGGGCGGCGGACCGGGGCTGAGATGCCGCCCTTGTAGACGATATCGGAGAAGCGCTGGACTTGTTCGGGCGTGCTGGTTTCGTAGATGGCGCCGGGCCAGGGGTTGAAGGGGATGAGGTTCACCTTGGCCGGCAGGCGGTAGTGTTTCAGCAGGCGGACGAGTTCGTGGGCGTCTTCGTCGCGGTCGTTCTTGTCCTTCAGCATCACATATTCGAAGGTGATGCGGCGGGCGTTGTTGGCGCCGGGGTAGTCGGCGCAGGCCTGCAGCAGTTCCTCGATGCCGTATTTGCGGTTGAGCGGCACGATCTCGTCGCGGATTTCCTTGGTGACGGCGTGGAGGGAGACGGCGAGATTTACGCCGATTTCGTCTCCGGCGCGTTCCATCATCGGCACGACGCCCGAGGTGGAGAGGGTGATGCGGCGCTTGGAGAGGGCGAGGCCTTCGCCGTCCATCACGATCTTCAGCGCGTCGCGGACGTTATCGAAATTGTAGAGCGGTTCGCCCATGCCCATCATGACGATGTTGGTGAGAAGGCGGCCGTCGGGCTGGCTGGGCCATTCGCCGAGGCTGTCGCGGGCGAGCATCACCTGACCGACGATTTCGGAGGCGGTGAGGTTGCGGACGAGCTTCATCGTGCCGGTGAGGCAGAAGCGGCAGTTCAGCGTGCAGCCGACCTGGCTGGAGACGCAGAGCGTGCCCCGATCGGCGTCGGGGATGAAGACCATTTCATATTCTTCCGCGCCGGAGCGGAGGAGCCATTTGCGGGTGCCATCGGTGGAGACATGCGCTTCGACGATATCGGGGCGGCCGACGACGAAGTGGCGTGCGAGACCTTCGCGCAGGGGCTTGGAGAGATCGGACATCTGCTCGAAGCTTTGGGCGCCGCGGTTGTAGATCCAGCTCCAGATCTGCCTGGCGCGCATGCGGGCCTGTTTCTGCTCCACCAGGCCGACATCCAGCAGCAGTTCGGCGATCCGCGATTTCGGCAGGCCGACGAGGTCCGTCAGGCCGTCGGCGCGGATGGCGGGCGTGCGCGGCACGGTGACGGGGTCAACCGCGCCCGCAATGGGCATGAGTTCAGTATCCATGGAGCGCCGGCCCATAGCGCAAAATGGGGGAAAAGCGAAGAGGCGCCGATTGTGCGCGCCGGCAGCGCCTGGATTGCAGACGCGGAAAAGGTAGCCGGCCCCTGCGTCGGCTACCTCTTCAACCTGTCCGCGTCGACCGTGTCAGGCGTGGACGGAGCGGATCGTCTTGCGCCGAAGCGACATGCCGACCAGCCCGAAGCCGCCGATCATCAGTATCCAGCTCGCCGGTTCGGGAACCGGGGCGATTTCGAAGACGAAGCGGTGGTCGTCGTAATCCCAATCGTTGCGGAAGTTGGGATCGCGGGCGCCATTGATGTCTTCGAAGCCGACATAGAGATAGGTGCCGAGCGGAATGCCCAGATCCCCGCCGCCATAGGGCGTGGCGTGGATGTGGACGAAGCCATCCGGGTTGTTGGCGCTGTTGCTGGAGAAGATCGTTCCAGCGACATCCGGCGGCGCAAGGATATGCAGCAGCAGTTCAAGTGAATCCCCCGCCTGCACATAGCCGAGTGCAGCCTTGGTCGGAACCGGGGTGACCTGGTTGTTGAAGATCGGGCTTTCCGGGCTGGTTACGCCGTTGACCTTCATGGAGATCACGCTGGTGTACTGGGCTTCCTTGCCGAGGAACCAGGCATAAACGATGCCTGACGACGGGGCTACATAGGTGTCATATGTGGTATCTGTGATCCGCGTTCCGGGCGAGCCGTAGAGCGGGATGGCGGAATGTGCAGCGCTTGCCAACAACATGGTCGACAGCGCGAGGACAATCTTGCGCATGTTGAGCCCCTAGTTACTTGGGCCCCCTTGGCCCATTTGCAACATATCCCAAGTACGGAAGGTCAGCAAGCGAACTCGCAGTGCCAATTTCTTCGATTCGTCGAGTCCCGGACTCTGGATTGGCACGTCGTGGCGAGAGAAGCATGGTAAACGGCGTAAAAACGGCAAGTTACCCTTGATTCTCGTTTTGCTGCATTGCACAATTTCTTGTGCGAATCTTGGCTGTTGACCATCAAATTGTTAGCGATGTCTTGGCACTCCGGTGCCGATATCAGGCTGCTCTTGGCCCGCTAACGCCGGTTCCCTGAAGGGTGATGCGTTCGAATCCCGAGTCGATTCTGCAAATGCTGCCCTGGGAAAGGTCTGCGGCGATCGGCACACCGTGGAATTCGCGCCCTCCCACCAGCATGCCGCGCAGCACCCGCGCCGTGATGCCGTGGCTGATGACGAGGGCAGGGGCGGTGCCGGCGTCTGCCAGCCAGTCGCGCAGGCGTCGGGCGATGTCGGAATAGTGTTCGCCTTCGGGGATCGGCATTCGGAACAGCTTGTGTTCCATGTCGAGGATTTCGCCTTCGCTTGAGATGATCTCGGCATAGTCGCGGCCGGTCCAGCGGCCGACTTCGATTTCCCGCAGGCGACTGTCGGGGCGGATGTCGAAGAAGGCGCGATCGAGATGTTCGGCGATGATGGCGGCCGTCTGCAGGGTGCGCCCTGCGGGTGAGGCCCAGATCTGCGGTACGGGTTCGCCGCTGTCGCGGAAATGCCGGGCCAGCGCCGCACCCATCGCCTCGGCCTGGGCGATGCCGTCCCGGGTGAGGGGGGTGTGGGCGTCGTTCCCCTGCATGCGGCGGGCGCGGTTGAAGACCGTCTCCGCATGGCGGGCAAGGTAAAGCGGAGAGGGAGCGGAGGGGGGAGCGGAGGGGGGAGAGGCAAGGTTAGGCATGGAAGCGGGCAAAGCTTGCGGCTAGTGCTGGGTCAAGATTCGAATTATCTGAATCCCGAATCGCCTTTCAACTGTTGCCGATATCAAGACCGGGAGGGAATGTGGCGAACAAGGTTTACACGGACGCGGCTTCGGCGCTGGACGGGCTGCTGTTTGACGGGATGACGATCGTCTCGGGCGGTTTCGGCCTGTGCGGGATTCCGGAGAATTCGATTGCCGCCATCCGCGCATCGGGCGTGAAGGGGCTGACCGTCGTTTCCAACAATGCGGGCGTCGACGGCTTCGGGCTGGGGCTGCTGCTGGAGACGCGGCAGGTGAAGAAGATGATTTCCAGCTATGTCGGCGAGAACAAGGAGTTCGAGCGGCAGTATCTGGCGGGCGAGCTGGAGCTGGAGTTCGCGCCGCAGGGCACGCTGGCCGAGCGGATGCGGGCCGGTGGCGCCGGCATCCCGGGCTTTTACACCCGCACCGGCGTCGGCACGCTGGTGGCCGAGGGCAAGGAGCACAAGGAGTTCGACGGCGAGACGTTCATCCTGGAGCGGGGGATCGTCGGCGATCTTGCCATCGTGAAGGCGTGGAAGGCGGATCGGTTCGGCAATCTGGTCTATCGAAAGACGGCGCGGAACTTCAATCCGCCTGCCGCGACGGCCGGCAGGGTGACCGTCGCCGAGGTGGAGGAGATCGTCGAGGACGGGGCGCTGGAGCCGGACAGCATCCACACGCCCAGCGTCTTCGTGCAGCGGGTGTTCGTGGGAACGTTCGAGAAGCGCATCGAGCAGCGCACGGTTCGCAAGCGGGAGGCGGCATAATGGCCTGGACAAGAGACGAGATGGCCCAACGCGCCGCGCGGGAGCTGAAGGACGGGTTTTACGTGAACCTTGGCATCGGCATGCCGACGCTGGTGGCAAACCATGCCGGCGACCTGGACATCACCCTGCAGTCGGAAAACGGCATGCTGGGGATGGGGCCCTTCCCGTGGGAGGGTGAGGAGGATGCCGACCTTATCAATGCGGGGAAGCAGACCGTCACCGAGCTGCCGCGCACCAGCTATTTCTCCAGCGCCGACAGCTTTGCGATGATCCGCGGCGGGCATATGGATTTGTCCGTGCTCGGGGCGATGGAAGTGGCCGAGAATGGCGACCTTGCGAACTGGATGGTGCCGGGCAAGATGGTGAAGGGCATGGGCGGGGCCATGGACCTGGTCGCCGGGGCGCCGCGCATCGTGGTGCTGATGGAGCATGTCGACAAGGCGGGAAATCCGAAGTTCGTGCCGGCCTGCACGCTGCCGCTGACCGGGCGGAACGTCGTGGACGTGCTGATCACCGATATTGCCGTGTTCGACCGCGCCGACCGCAAGAGCCCGTTCCGGCTGGTGGAAATGGCGCCGGGGGTGACGCTGGAGGACGTGCAGGCGAAAACCAGCGCGATGTTTATCGGGTGAGCGCGGTTGCATTGAGATGCGCATCAGTTGATGCTAATTTTGATGCATGCGAACGACGATCACGCTGGACGACGAGCTGGTGGCGACGGCTATGGAATATACTGGCATCCACGAGAAGTCGGAGCTGCTGCGCCGCGCGCTGAAGGAGATGGTGGCGCGGGAAGCTGCCCGGCGGCTGGCGCTGTTGGGTGGAACCGAGCCTGACCTGAAGGCGCCGCGCCGCCGTCGCTTCGAATGATCGGGCAAAAGCCGATCCTCGCAGACTCGTCGATCTGGATCGAACATCTGAGCGACCGTCTGCCCGGCTTTGCGGAGTTGTTGCGCGACGGCCGAGTGGTCTGCCATCCCGCAGTAATCGGCGAGGTGGGCCTCGGATCGCTCCGAAACCGCGCCGGCATTCTGGAATCAATGGCGACCCTGCCGGCGGCAGACGTGGCGCGGGACGCAGAAGTGCTGGGGCTGGTGAACAGCATCCCCCTTCACTCTCGCGGCATCGGCTGGGTGGATGCACATCTTGTCGCTTCCGCGATTTTGAGCCACGCCCTGCTCCTGTCGCGCGACCGCCGGCTGAACGCTGTTGCGGCGGAGCTGGGAATCGCCGTCGCGATATAGGGCGATACAGGGCGATTTGGTCGGCGTTGCACCCTTCCCCTTTGCTTGCCCGATGCTAGGACGTGAACTCCTAGGCTTGGCGACAGTTCGACATGAAGGGTCCTTGATGAAGCGGCTGGCTTTTGCGTTTCTTTCCATTCTCGCCACCCCGGTGCTGGGGCAGGCCAAGCCAGCGGAACCGCCGAAATGGGATGTCTCGACCGCCGGCGGCGCGACGTTGCGGCAGATTCCGATCGACGTCACCGAAGGCACCTGGATGGACCTGGACGTTTCGCCGGATGGGCGGACGCTGGCCTTTGCGCTGCTGGGCGATATCTAAACGATGCCCATTTCCGGCGGCACGCCGACGCGGATTGCCGAAGGGATGGCGTGGGAAGTGCAGCCGCGCTTTTCGCCCGATGGGCGGCGGATTGCCTTCACCTCCGATCGGGGCGGCGGCGATAATATCTGGGTGATGAACGCCGACGGGAGCGACAAGCGGCAAGTGACGAAGGAGGATTTCCGCCTCGTCTATCAGCCGAGCTGGAGCCCGGGCGGGCAGTATATCGCGGCGAAGAAGCATTTCACGACGCAGCGTTCGCTCGGCACCGGGGAAATCTGGCTGTACCATGTGTCGGGCGGTGGCGGGGCGCCGCTGGTGAAGCGGCCGAACGAGCAGCACCAGAAGGAGCTGGGCGAGCCGGTGTTCGCACCCGATAAGGGCAATGGCGGCGGCAAAGTCTATTACACGCGCAACATCTCGCCCGGGCCGATCTTCGAATATGCGCAGGATGCGCAGCTGGATCTGTTCAACATCGAGGCGGTGGATATCGCCACCGGCGAGATCAGCACGGTTGCGTCCGGCCCCGGCGGCGCGGTGCGGCCGCAGCCCTCGCCCGACGGCAAAAGCCTGGCCTTCATCAAGCGCGAGGGGACACATTCCAGCCTCTATGTGAAGGATCTTGCCTCTGGCGTTGAAACGCGCGTCGTCTCGGGCCTCGATATCGACATGCAGGAAGGCTGGGCCGTTACCGGGGTGTATCCGAATTTCGCCTGGATGCCCGACAATCGCGGGCTGGTCTATTGGGCGAAGGGCAAGCTGAACCGGGTGAACCGCGATGGCTCCGGGGCGAGCGTAATCCCGTTTCATGTGGCCGACACCCGCGCCGCCGTCGCCTCGCTGCACCCGACCGTGGATGTGGCGCCCGACCGGTTCCCGACGAAGATGGTGCGCTTTGCCAGCGAATCCCCGGACGGGCGGTCGATCCTGTTCGAAAGCCTTGGCAAACTGTGGCTGAAGCCGGCCTCCGGTGGCGCTGCGCGACGCCTGACGCGTGACAAGGATGGTGCGCGCGAGCTGTTTCCCAGCTGGTCGCGCGACGGGAAATCCATCGCCTATGTCCGCTGGACCGACGACAGGCTGGGCGAGATCCGCGTCGTCGGCCCGTCGGGGTCGGGCCGCACCGTCACCTCGAATCCCGGTCTCTATGCGCGCCCGGCCTTCTCGCCCGACGGGCGGACGTTGGTGTTCGAGCAGCGGCAGGGCGGCGGGCTGACATCGGGCGACTGGTCGGAGAATGCCGGGATTTACCGGGTCGCCGTTTCCGGCGGCGAGGCGGTTCGCATTTCCGCGTCCGGATCGATGCCGCACTTTGGCGCTGCGAACGACCGCATCTTCCTGAACAGCTCGGGCGGCGGCAAGCAGCAGCTGGTGAGCGTCGATCTGAACGGCGAGGCGAAGCGCGTGCACGGCAGCGGCGAGCTTTCGACCGACTATCGCGTTTCCCCCGATGGCCGCTGGCTGGCCTTCCGGCAGAATTACGAGACCTGGGTGATGCCGCTGATGGCGGGGCCGCAGGATGTCTCCATCGATTCGAAATCCACCGCGCTGCCAGTCGTCCGCGCCAGCCGCGGCGGGGCGGAATATGCCGGATGGTCGGCCGACAGCAGCCGCATCGGCTGGAGCGTGGGGCCGCAATATTATGCGGCCTCGCTTGCCTCGATGATGACCGACCCGGCAAAGTTCCAGCAGCCGACCTCGGGTGTGTCGCTTTCGATGGAGGTCGCCGCCGACAAGCCGACCGGCACCCTGGCGCTGACCGGCGCGCGCCTCGTCACCATGTCGGCAGCCGATGGCGGGATCATCGATAACGGCGTGATCGTGGTGCAGGGCGACCGCATCCTTGCGGTCGGCCCGGCCGGCACTGCCATACCCGCCGGCGCCACCCGCATCGACGTTTCCGGCAAGACCATCATCCCCGGCCTGATCGACGCCCACGCGCACGGGCCGATCGGCACCGGCGACCTGATCCCGCAGCAGAACTGGGTGCAGGTGCAGGCGCTGGCGCTGGGCACCACCACCATCCACGACCCCTCCAACCGTTCGACCGAAGTGTTTGCGGCGCAGGAGTATCAGCGCAGCGGCAGCTTCCTTGCCCCCCGCATCTTTTCCACCGGCGAGGTCGTCTATGGCGCGAAGTCGGCGCGGGTCTATGCCGAGATCAACAGCCTGGACGATGCGCTGGCGCATGTCCGCCGGCTGAAGGCGCAAGGGTCGCAATCGGTGAAGAACTACAACCAGCCCCGGCGCGAGCAGCGGCAGCAGGTGGCGGAAGCCGCCCGCCGCGAGGGGATGCAGGTGGTGGCCGAGGGCGGATCGCTGTTTGGACTGGACATGACCATCATCGCCGATGGTAACGCCACGCTGGAGCACAACATCCCGATGCAGCGCTTCTATGCCGACATGATCGACTTCTTTGCGGCCAGCGGCACCAACTATACGCCGACGCTGGTGGTGTCTTTCGGCGGCATGGATGGCGACAAATACTGGCGGCAGGCAACCGACATGTTCGACCAGCCGCTGCTGAAGCAGCACACGCCGCCGGGCGTGCTGGCCGAGAGCCTGCGCCGGGTGAAGGCACCGGACCAACTGTTCTATGATGGAATCAACGCCCGCGAGGCAAAGCGGCTGGCGGAACGGGGCGTGCTGGTCTCCATCGGCGCGCACGGGCAGCAGCCGGGGATCGCCGCCCACTGGGAGCTGTGGAGCTTTGTGAAGGGCGGGATGACGCCGCTGCAGGCGCTGCAGGCGGGGACCATCGTGCCGGCAAAGTCACTGGGGATGGCGAAGGACATCGGATCGCTGGAAGCCGGCAAGCTTGCCGACCTGGTGGTGATCGACGCCGACCCGACCGCCGATATCCGCAACAGCGAGAAGGTGGCGCAGGTGATGCTGGGCGGGCGGCTGTATGATTCGGCGACGATGAACGAAGTGGCGCCGGCGCAGGTGACGCGCCCGCCGCACTGGTGGGTTTCGGGCGGCCGCTACAACCGCGAAACGGCAGCGGCCGAATCCGTCGGACATGTCCATTAGGCTGAAGCGCGGGGCCTGGCTGGCGCTGGGCTTCGTCCTGGTGGGGCTGGGGGTGATCGGCGCGATCCTGCCGCTGATGCCGACGACGATATTCCTGATCCTGGCAGCGGGGTGTTTTGCGCGCTCCTCTCCCCGGCTGGAGGCGAAGATCCTGGCGCATCCGCGCTTCGGGCCGCTGGTGCTGGACTGGCGGGCGCGGGGGGCGATCCCGGCGCGGGGCAAGATGTTTGCGGTGAGCGGGATGACGGCTGGCTATGCGGTGTTTGCGTTGGCGGCAAAGCCGGAGTTGGGGCTGGCGGTGGGAGTGGCGGCTGCGATGGCGGTTTGTGCGGCTTGGATTTTGACGCGGCCTTCTTAGCTTGAGCGGGGAGGGTGCCTCCGGCGGGCAGGGCTTTGCCCTGCACCCAGCAGGGAAATGATTTCCCTGCACCCTCGAAGTTGGAACTTTATCGGCGGAATCGGTTCAAGAGGGTTGATTGATTGCATGTGGCGCCCCGATGGTGCCCAATTATTCACCAGCGCTCTTGTTGCGAGTTTTATCTGCCCGCCTCTTTGCTGCCCGAGCCTGGTCGTCCTGATCACGCTCATCGCGAGCTTTTCGGATCGCACAAGGGATTCTCTTATCTTTGATATATCCCATCAGATGCCCGTCTATGAGCCGAGGCGTCCATTGTATTCCAGAATAGTAAGCTTCCGCGCAGCTCAGCATATGAACGCAATGCTTGCCATAAGGGGTTCGATACTGTTTCTCGAGGTCGCGGGGCCATGGTGCTCTCGCGCGGGGATTCCGCAACTTTCTCAGCGTCGCCGAAACGACCGAATCATAGATGAAAAACGACATCGGTGCATGGAAGTGAAGATACTTGGACACAAACGAGTATCGCGCCGGACGTTCACGGTCATGATCACCATCTCGACCTCTCCAGCCCCTAATAGAGTCAGATATAACACCATTTAGGAATGAATGAGCCTCAATGACGCTGCGGAGATTGCTGAGATCCAATCTTCCAAGGTGTCTGAGGCTATCGATCTGCTTGTCGAGTTCGCACCCTACGCTGACAATATGCTGGGCAAGATGGTCATACAGATCAATCGCGGCTTCAATTTCTCCCCCTCTCTCTCCAACACCACGTGTCACCGCCGCTGAGTAGACACGCCCAATGATCATCATTTTGTCGCGGACGATGTCTGGACAGGTGTGGCCGGGATAATCCTTCACCATCCGGTAGAGTACAGTATTGCCCATACCTCCCGCTGCCACTTTGTTCGTCGTCCAGTCAGGCTCACTCATACTGGCTCCTGATTCTCGCTGATGGCCAACGCGCGCATTGGTGAGGGTACTGGGGAGTTATAGGACACTTGGGAATTCCCGGGGGCTTCGACAAGCTCAGCCTGAGCGGGCTTTGAGATGGGTTTTGGGCGGCGTTTATGGCTGAAGTGTCGCGCGAAGCAGACATTCGCTTTGCCCGATGGCGCGCGAGACCGGCGGGCCGGGGTGCAGGGGCAGAGCCCCTGCGAATGTTCAATCGCCCGCCATCTTCAGGATCTGTGCCCATTCGGCGTCGCGCACTGGCACCACGCTCAGCCGTGACTGGCGGATGAGTTCGAAGCCTTCCAGCTTTGGTTCGGCTTTCATTTCGGCGAGTGTTACCGGGCGGGGGAGTTTGCGGACCGGTTCGATGGTGACGGCGATCCAGCGGTTGGTTTCGTCGGTGGGGTCTGGGGCTGCCAGTTTGGAGATGCGGCAGATGGCGACCACCTCCTTGCCGATGTTGGAGTGGTAGAAGAAGCCTTCGTCGCCTACCTGCATTTTCTTCATGTTGAGGGCGGCGGTGTTGTTGCGGACGCCGGTCCAGAGCGTGTCGCCGTCGCGGACGAGGTCGTCGTAGCTGTAGACGTCTGGTTCGGATTTCAGCAGCCAGTGGCTCATTCGGCGGCCTCGGCGTGGTTCAGGGACTGGCAGATGCGCCAGAGTTTTTCGGGGGAGGCGGGCATTTCCACCTGCGTGCCGTCGAGCGCGTCGATGATGGCGTTCATGACGCTGGGCATGGCGCCGATGGTGCCGGCTTCGCCGCAGCCCTTGGCGCCCAGCGGGTTGGTGGGGCTGATGGTGGGCAGCGTGTCAAAGCCGATGTGGCCGGGCATGTCGTCGGCGCGGGGGATGCCGTAATCCATGAAGCTGCCGGTGAGGAGCTGGGCGGAGTCATCATAGACGATGTTTTCGTTCACGGCCTGCCCCAGCCCCTGCGCGACGCCGCCGTGGATCTGGCCCAGCAGCAGCATCGGGTTCACGATGGTGCCGAAATCGTCGACCAGCGAATAGCGGGTGACGGCGACGCCGCCGGTTTCCGGGTCGATTTCGACTTCGGCGACGTGGCAGCCGTTGGGGAAGGTGGGGCGCGGCTGTTCCGGCGCGAAGCGGGCGCGGCCGTCGAGGCCGTTGGGGTGTTTCGCGGCCAGTTCCTCGATGGAGAGGGTGGCGTTGGAGCCCCGGGCGCGGAACAGGCCGCCGTCGTAGTCGACTTCGTCGCCGAGATCGGTTCTGGCGAGTTCGATGCCGCGCGCGATCATGTCTTCGGCAGCGACGAGGCAGGCGCCGCCGCCCCAGGCCATCGAGCGCGAGCCGCCGGTGCCGTGGCCGACTTCCAGGCGGCTGCTGTCGCCCTGCACGATCCGCACCTGCTCCATCGGGATGCCCAGGCGTTCGGCCAATACCTGCGCGTAGGCGGTTTCATGGCCCTGCCCGTTGGACTGGGTGCCGACGGCGGCTTCGACGATGCCGCCGGGCAGGATACGGATGTCGGCGAATTCCTCGGCCGAGCCGCCGCCGGCGATCTCGACATAGTAGCAGAGGCCGCGGCCGAGGCGTTTGCCGCGTCGGGCGGCGTCGGCCTTGCGGGCGGGGAAGCCCTTCCAGTCGGCGTTGGCGAGGGCCTTTTCGAGGACGGCGGGGAAATCGCCGATGTCGAAGGTGAGGCCAAGGCCGTTGGCATGCGGGAGTTCGGAAGGCGTCAGCAGGTTGCGGCGGCGGATTTCGTCGACGGGGATGTCGAGCTCGCGAGCGGCCTGCTCGACCAGCCGCTCCATGATGTAGGCGCTTTCGGGGCGGCCGGCGCCGCGATAGGCATCGACCGGGGTGGTGTTGGTGACGATGCCGTGCACGCTGTTGTGGATGGCGGGGATCCGATAGACGCCGCCGATGATGCGGCCGCCGGCGAAGGTCTGGATCGCCGGGCCGAACTGCGACTGGTAGGCGCCGAGATCGGACCAGGTTTCGACCTTCAGCGCCAGGATGCGGCCGTCGGCATCGAAGGCGAGCTGGCCGTCGGTTTCCATGGCGCGGCCGTGGGTGTCGCTCTGGAAGGCGTCGGAGCGCTCGCCGGTCCATTTCACCGGGCGTTTCAGGTCGCGGGCGGCGTGCAGGACGAGGGCATATTCCGGGTAGATGAAGCTCTTCATGCCGAAGCCGCCGCCAACGTCGCCGGTGACGACCCGCAGCTCCTCGATGGGGCAGTGGAGGATCTGCTTCGCCATGCTCTGCCGCATGCCGACGACGCCCTGCGAACCGGTGGTGAGGGTGAAGCCGGCGGCGCGATCCTGCTGGCCGCGAATTCCGGGCGCGGCCGGGTCCACCCATTCGCCCAGCGCGGCGCGGACTTCCATGCTGGTGGGGGCGATGCGGTTCTGGATGATGCGCAGGCGGGTGACGTGATGGGCGCCGGCCAGGGCGGTGTCGGCGGCGGCGCGGTCGCCGACTTCCCAGAGGAAAAGCTCGTTGGCCGGCGCATCGGGCCAGACGGGGTGGGCTCCGGGAGCGATCGCGGCCTCTATGCTGGCGACTGCCGGGAGCTCGTCGAAATCGATCTCTATGGCGTCGGCGGCGGCGCGGGCCTGTTCGCGCGTTTCCGCGACGACGAAGGCGATGCCGTCGCCGACGAAGCGCACCTGCCCGCCGGTGAGCAGGTGGCGCGGAGTCTTTATCGGCCCGGAAAGCGGGACAAGGCAGGGGACTTCGCCATAATGGGCGATGTCCTCGTGCAGGTAGACGGCGAGAACGCCGGGCATGGCGCGGGCGGCCGAAGCGTCGATGGAGGCGATGCGGGCGTGGCCGTAGGGGCTGCGCAGCGTGACCCCATAGGCCATTCCGGGGGCACTGAAATCATCGGTATAGCGGCCGCGTCCGGTGAGCAGGCGGGCATCCTCGACACGCTCCACGGATTTGCCGACGCCTGTCTGGCTGCTTCCGAATTTCATCGCCGCTCTCCTGCCCAGATGTCCGTCAGTCCTGCCTTATAGTCCGGAAACTGCAAGCGGTAGCCTGTCTCTCGTTCCAGTCTGGCGCCGGAAACGCTGCGTTGCTCGGTCCAGAAGCCGCGCGCCATCGGCGGCAGGCTGGCGAGGTCGATGGGGAGCAGCGGCGGCAGCGGCAGGCCGGAGAGGCCGCAGGCAAATTCGGTGACGTGCCGCGGCTCTCCCGGCAGGTCGTCGACGACGTTGAAAATGCCGTTTGCGCGGGCCTCCATCGCCGCCAGCACGGCGCCGGCGATGTCGGCGACGTGGATGCGGTTGAAGCGGTGGCCGGGGCGGTCGACGCGGCGGGCGGTGCCGGCGCGGAGCTGATCGAGCACGGAGCGGCCGGGGCCGTAGATTCCGGGGAGGCGGAAGATGGTGGCGCCGAGATCCTGCCAGGCAAGGTCGGCGGCCGAGCGCGAGGAACGGCGGCCGCCGCCGATGGGGGCGGATTCATCGACCCAGGCGCCGCCGGTGTCGCCATAGACGCCGGTGGAGGAGAGATAGCCGACCCATGCGCTGGAGCGGCGGATGGCGTTGGCGTAGCGGCTGAGCGCCATGTCCTCGCCGGTTTCGCCCTGTGGCGGGACGCTGGAGACGATGTGGGTGGCGCGGGCGATGGCCTGCTCCACTGCCGGGTCGTCGAAGGCGAGCAGGTCGGGCGCCGCCATGCGCCGCACCCCCAGCACGTCGTGGCCCGCCTTGCGCGCAGCCTGCGCGAGGAACCCGCCGGAATAGCCCTGCCCCAGAATCAACAGCATGGCGCCAGCCTAGGGCATCGGCTAGCCTCGCCGCCAGAGGGAGATGACCATGACGCTGGACGACAAGCCTTCCGATCCGCTGCCCGAAACCGAAAACTGGGTTCGCATGTCGGGCGTGAGCCGCCGCGCCGCACTGGGCGGAGGCGTCGCCGCTGTCGGCTATGCGCTGGCTGCCCAGCCGGTGAGCGCGGCCGCGATCACCACGCCCGCCGACGGCCTCACCGAAGGGATGCTCACCTTCCCCGCCTCGGCCGGGTTCGCCATGAACGCCTATCGCGCCAAGCCCGCCAACAGGAAGAATGCGCCCGTGATTCTGGTGGTGCAGGAAATCTTCGGCGTGCACGAGTGGATCAAGGACATCACCCGCCGCTTCGCGCAGGCCGGATATTACGCCATCGCCCCCGACCTGTATCAGCGCCAAGGCGACGCCACCAAGGTTGCCGACATCCAGACGCTGTTCAAGACCATCGTATCACAGGTGCCCGACGCGCAGGTGATGTCCGACCTCGACGCGGCGGCGGTGTTTGCGGGAACGGACGGTGGCAACGCCAAGAAGCTGGGGGTGACGGGCTTCTGCTGGGGCGGGCGCATCACCTGGCTGTATGCCGCACACAACCCGGCGCTGAAGGCGGGGGTGGCCTGGTATGGGCGGCTTGTTGGCGCATCGAACCAGCTGCAGACGAGCCAGCCGATCGACCATGCGGCCAAACTGCACGCCCCGGTGCTCGGCCTCTATGGCGGGCTGGACAAGGGCATCCCGGTCGCCGACGTCGAGAAGATGCAGGCAGCGCTGAAGGCGGCGGGTTCGAAAAGCCGCATCCGCCTGTTCCCGGACGCCGACCATGGGTTCCTCGCCGACTATCGTCCCAGCTTCAACGAGGCGGCGGCGAAGGAAGGGTGGGCGGACGCGCTGGGGTGGTTCAAGGCGAATTTGTAGGGCGGGTTGCCTCCGGCGGGCAGGGCTTTGCCCTGCACCCAGCAGGGAAATGATTTCCCTGCACCCTCAAAGTTGGAACTTTGCCGGCTGGCTTGACGAAGTAACCAGATTTGATTGCCTGCGGCGCCTGTTCCCGTCCCATTACTGACATTGCTCGGTTGCACGTTTGGATTCGCGGCGTTTAGGCTGTGTTCGATATGGCTTACAAAGGAACAGGCTACGAACTGGATCTCCGCTGGCTTTACTTGGCTAGCGCTGCTGCAATGATTGGAGCCTTCGTCTTTCTGCGGCCAAAACCTGTTCCGCCACCCGAAAATGCTGTCGCATTTGGCTGTTACGTTACACCCTCCAGCGCACCGATTAAGCTTGCGGCAGATGGAATGACCATCATGCAAGAGGGATTCCCGCGCATTGGATTTCACTTGGAGCGCCATAAGACTGGCATCGTACTAACAGCAGAGGCGCTGATTGTGGCCCGGCCCGACAATGGGCGGTATGTGTATAGCATCGCCCAGCGGGGTGAAGGATTGTATCTCGATTTCTTCAGGATCGACGGTGGACGTAGCTACGGTGTTTTTGATGAACGGGAATTGCTCCAATTCAACATGTTAGCGAGCGATGGGGTCTATCTGCCTTATCGGAGGGATGTAGATTCAGTCTGTGAGGAGGTCTGATTGTAGTAAGCTTTCCTCGAAAGCGCTGCCGGTCGGCTAACCACCTGCCCACAGACAAGCGCCGCAGGCAGTCAAATCCCCCCACCTGCCCAAAGCATACCAATTAAGCTCCAACTATGAGGGTGCAGGGAAATCATTTCCCTGCCGGGGTGAAGGGGCAGAGCTCCTTCGTTCTTACTTCCGCGTCAGGCTCAACGGCGCCAGTTCCAGCGAGCCGGTGCCGCTTACTTCTACTGGCAGGTAGGCGCCCTGGCCCAGGGCTTGCACGACGCCGTAGTGCATTTCACCGAGTTTGGCGTTCAGCACGAAGTCGCCGACGCGCTTTTCGGTGAGGGCCTTGTTGATCTTCACCTGCAGCTTGGCGATGTCTTTGGCGAAATTCTGTGCGAGCGCTTCCTCGATCGCCAGGCGCACGTCGGGGGAGTTGGCCAGCGGGACGAGCAGGTCTGCGGCGGCGTTGTCGGTGCTGGCGTCGATTACGAGGTCGCGCACCTTTACGACCGGGGAGTTCGGTTCGTTATAGGGGGTGCCGGTGAGCCAGACGGTGCCCTTGGTTCCATAGTTGCCGTCGGGTTTCGAGGCTTCGATTGCGAGGCCGAGCGCCAGCCGGCCGCCTTCGGTGGCGTAGATGGTGGGTTTGCCGAAGCGGACGATCACCGGGCCGATGGCGGGGAGGGTGATGCCCTTTTTCTCCAGCTTGCCGAGTGCCTTGTGCAGCACGGGTTCGAGTTCGGAATAGGCGGCGATGACGGGCGCGGTGACGCGGAAGCCCTGCATCGGCTGGACTTTTCCGGAAGGGGGGAGCGGGGTGGGTGTCGGGTTGGCGGGGCGGTCGCCGACGAAGGTTTCGGCCTTGGCCTCCAGCTCCAGCTTCAGGATCAGCCGGCCGTCGACGACGTGATAGCCGCCGTAATCCAGCTGCTGCGGGGTGAGGCGCATCCAGACGGGCGGGTTTTTGCGGTTCAGCTCCAGCGAGGTGAAGCCGGATTTCCACAGCTCTTCCAGCCGCTGTTTCGGTTGCAGTTTCGCGATTTCCAGCGGCAGCTGTTTTTCGATGCGGGCGATGATCTTCTGCACCTGCGGATCGGCCTTGCCGGCGAAGGTGATGCGCTGGCCCAGCAGTTCGATTCCCGGCTTTTTCGTCCAGTTATAGTCGATCTCGACCTTGGCGGTCGGCTGCCAGTCCGGTGTCATGCCCAGCCGGACGTTCGCGCGCACCTCGGCTTTGGCGGTGGCGGTTTCGGAGACGATATGGCCGACGTCCTTGGCGGCGATCTCGGCGGAAACCGGCATGTGCAGCTTGATCAGCTCGCCGTCGCCGGAGAGGCGGATCGGGCCGCGGCGGATTTCGCCGACGATGCGGCAGCTCAAGGTGGGCGTTATCTTCGCGTGCTTCACGCCGACCTTGCAGGGGACGTTTTTGCAGGCGTCGCCTTCGCATTTGCGGACGTGTTTCAGGCAGACGGTGATGCGTTCCGGCGGGACGCAGGCCTTTTCCTGCCGGTCGATGGCCATAAGGACAGGCGGGATCTCGCGTTCGAGCAGCTTTTCCAGCGCCGACAGCTCGGCCGATATCGGAACCGTTACGCGCGAGACCGTTACCGGCACCTGCGTTGTTTCCTCTACCCGGGGCGGCGCATCTGCCTGCCGCTTGCCGCAGCCGGCGAGCAGGGCCAGTGCCAGGAGGAAGGGGAGCAGGGCCTTCACAGCGCTTCCAGAAAATCCAGCATGGCGGCGGAAAGCTCGGGCCTGGTCACGGCCGACATGTGGGTGCCCGGAATCTCGAGGTAGCGGGCGTTGGGGAGGGCCTTTGCGAGATCGGGGGCGGAGCCGTTGTCCTGATCGTCGGCGCCGCAGACGACGGCGATGGGGAGCGACAGCGTTGCCAGCACCTCCGGCGGGGTGCTTTGCTGGCCGCGCAGCAGATCCTTGATGCAATCCGGGTTTTTCACGCTGGACTTCATGAAGGCCTCGGCGACGAACTCGGGGGTGCCGCGCTGCCAGGTGCCGCGCTTGTCGATCATGTTGATGAACCATTGGCCGCGTTCGGCGCCGCCGGTGATGCCGCGCAGCCCCATGCCGGCGAGGATCGCGGCGCGCGGGCGCAGGCCTCGTGCCAGAAGGCGCACCGAGGTGCGGGCGCCGAGCGAATAGCCGCCGAGGACGAAATCGGTGCCGAGCCCGAGCTGCTGCACCAGCGCCTCGATATCCATTGCGAGCACGTCTGCCGGCCAGAATTCCGGCCCCTCCGGCGCGTCGCTTGCCCCGTGGCCGCGGAAATCCGGCAGGATCAGCCGCCAGCCCGCCTCTGCCAGCCGCCGAGCGGTGCCATAGCGGATCCAGTTGGTGTCGGCGTTGGAGAACAGGCCGTGCAGGAGCAGCAGCGGCTGCCCCTCACCCATTTCGGTGACGTTGATCCGTGTGCCGTCGAACGAGGTGAATTGCATGGATGCACGGCTAGAATGAAGCGTTCCCGCCTGCAAGCCCGTGGCGGCTCTTGCGAAGATGGCGCGCCATGGCCATTCTTGTGCGTGAGAGAGGCCCTTAACGGACCGGAAAGTACCCATGGCTACCGAAACAAAGCTGAAGCTCGACGCGCCCGACGCGGTTCAGATCGTCGCGCCCGAAGCCGCCGCCGGCCTTGTGCCGCTGAGCGATGGGCAGAAGACCGAGCTGGAAACGCGCGTGGAGGGCTTTATCGCCACGCTTGTTGCGCAGGACGCGAACAGCCCGGAATTCGGCAAGCAGGTGGATCGGCTGGCGAATCTGGGCCAGCAGCAGATCGCCGAAGCGGCCGGGCAATCGAACCGGTTCCTGGATCGCCCGGTGCGGGCGATGGACAAGGACAATGGCATCGGCGCCGATTTGACGCAGCTGCGCCGCACCGTGGAAGACCTCGATCCGTCGAAGCGGGGCGACCTGATGACGCGCAAGAAGTTCTTCGGGATCATCCCGATGGGCAACAAGGCGCGCAATTATTTCGACAGCTACAAATCGGCGCAGGGGCATATCAGCACCGTGTTGAAGAGCCTGGCCAACGGCAAGGACGAGCTGCTGCGCGATAACGCCGCCATCGATACCGAGCGCAAGCAGCTGTGGGAGTCGATGGGCAAGCTTGAGCAGATGATCCACATGTCGAAGCTGCTCGACGCTAGGCTGGAAGCCGCCGCCATCGAGCTGGAGACGTCCGATCCGGCGAAGGCGAAGGCGATTCGGGAAACGGCGCTGTTCTATACCCGCCAGCGCAGCACCGACCTGCTGACGCAGATGGCGGTCTCGGTGCAGGGCTATCTGGCGCTGGATCTGGTGAAGAAGAACAATATCGAGCTGCTGAAGGGCGTGGATCGGGCCTCGACCACGACCGTCTCCGCGCTGCGCACCGCCGTTACCGTGGCGCAGGCGCTGACCGGACAGAAGCTGGTGCTGGACCAGATCACCGCGCTGAACACGACGACCGCGAATGTGATCGACGCCACCGGCACCATGCTTCGGGTGCAGACGGCGGAAATCCACAAGCAGGCCGCCGCCTCCACCATTCCGGTCGAGACGCTGAAGCAGGCATTCCAGAACATCTATCAGACGATGGATTCCATCGACACGTTCAAGATGCAGGCGCTGGAATCGATGAAGACCACGGTCAACACGCTTTCCAGCGAAGTGGAGAAATCCAAGGGCTATATCGCCCGCGCCGAAGGCATGGCGCAGATCGAGGGCAAGGGCGCAGCAGAACCGCTGACGCCGATCGCCGGCTGAGCCGATGAGCATCAGCCCGGAAACGCGGGAAGCGCTGGCCCGCTATGAGGAATGGGTGGCGCGGACGGTGAAATCACCCGACGCGATTGCCGTGCAGGCGCGCCGCGTCGGGCGCTCCGCGCGCTCGGTCGGGCGGCGGCTGCGGAACATGGTGTTCGGCGTTTTTGCCGTGATCCTGGCTGCCTTCCTCTATGGCAATCTGGTCGCACCGCTGGGCTTCCTGGGGATGATGCTGACGATGATGGCGGCGCTGGTCGCCATCGTGGTGCTGGCCAGCTGGCCCGGCGAACGCGAGCCGAAACTGGAAACCCTGCCCGACACCCCCCTGCCGGCGCTGCCCGCACAGGTGGAGGAATGGCTCTCCCACCAGCAACGTGCCCTTCCCGCCCCTGCTTCGCGCGATGTCGACCGGATCATGGCGCAGCTGGACCGGTTGGCGCCGGAACTGAAGATGCTGGACCCGGCCTCCACCGAAGCCGACGACGCCCGCCGCCTGATCGGTGACCACCTGCCCCGGCTGGTGCGCAGCTATGCCGAAGTGCCGGCGAGCCATCGCGCAACGCCGGAAGCGACCGCGCACCTGCGCGAAGGGCTGCAGGTGGTGGGAAGCGAGATCGAGCGGCTGACGACGGATATCGCCCGCGAACGGCTGCGGGCGCTGGAAACCGAGGGGCGGTTTCTGGAGAGCCGGTACGGGGGGAAGAAGGAGTAGGTGGCCGCCGGCCGCCGCTGGCTGGACCTCGACCAACTGTGGAGCGATCCGGGCTGGCCATTTGCGGAAATCATGGTAACGCTACCAGTGCTTTGAGGAGAGCGCTGCCGTGCGCGGATGGGACCGACGACAATATCTGGCGGGGATGGGCGCGCTGTCGGCTCTGGCGCTTGCCGGGCGCGCGAAGGCCGAGGTGCCGAAGCCGGTGGTTGCGCGGGCAGCGGCGGCTCCGGCGCGGGTCGGATCGATCCTCCGGCTCGATCCGGCCCTGGATGCCGTGGTCGACGTGAAATCTCCCATCGAGGTGATCGGCAGCGGCTACAGCTGGGCCGAGGGACCGGCTTGGGTGAAGGGCGGCGCTGGCAAGGAAGATGACGGCGGAGTCCTTCTCTTTTCCGATCCCCCGAACAACATCCTGTATCGCTGGAAGCCGGGCGGGTTGCCGGAGACGTTCCTGCATCCTTCAGGGCATGCGCTGCCGGTGCCGGCCGGCATCCGCGAACCCGGTGTCAATGGCATCGCGGTCGACGGCAAGGGCGGCCTGGTGATGGCCGACAGCGGCAACCGCTGCATCGCCCGTCTCGACCTGGCCTCTGGCAGGCGAACCGTGCTGGTCGACCGGTTCGAGGGCAAACGCTTCAACAGCCCCAATGATGTGGCCGTCGCCGCGGACGGGGCGATCTGGTTCACCGATCCGCCCTATGGGCTGGCGGACGCCGAGAAATCGGCGTTGCGCGAGCTGGATTTCAACGGCGTCTATCGGCTGGCACCGGACGGCCGGCTGACGCTGGTGGACCGCAGCCAGCATCGCCCGAACGGGCTTGCCCTCTCGCCCGATGGGCGCAACCTCTATCTTGCCCTCTCGGACGAGGCGCGCCCGCAGATCCTCGTCTATCGGCTGGGCGCGGATGGCTTGCCGGCCGACGGCTGGACCCTGTTCCACGATGCCACCCCGCAGGCGAGGCAGGGGCTTCCCGGCCTGCCCGACGGGCTGAAGGTGGACCGCGACGGCCGGGTCTTTGCCACTGCCCCCGGCGGCGTTCATGTCCTCTCGCCGGAAGGCAGGCTGCTGGGGATCATTTCCACCGGCGGGCCGGTGGCCAATTGCGCCTTTGGCGAGGATGGTCGCAGCCTCTTTCTCACCTCGCACAGGATCCTTGCCCGCGTCCGCCTGAAGGCGAGCGGCTGGTAACCAACTCAGGAGACCCCAGATGACCCTAACCGGCGAACTTTTCATCGCAGGCGAACGCCGCCGCACCGACAGCCATTTCGTCGCCCATGATCCGGCGGCCGGGGCCGATATCGCCGAGCCGAAGTTCAGCGGCGCAACGCTTTTCGATGTGGCCGATGCCTGTGCTGCCGCCGACGCTGCCTTTGACATCTATCGCGGCAAGCCCCTGGAGGAGCGGGCGCTGTTCCTGGAGGCGATCGCCGACGAGATCGAGGCGCTGGGCGATGTGCTGATTGAGCGGGCGTCGCGGGAATCCGGGCTTCCTGTCGCCCGCATCACCGGCGAGCGGGGCCGCACCGCCGGTCAGCTGCGGCTGTTCGCGAAGGAAGTCCGCGACGGCCAGTGGCAGAAGCTGCGGATCGATCATGCCGATCCGGCGCGGACGCCGCCGAAGCCCGACCTGCGCCTGAGGATGATCCCGCTGGGGCCGGTGGCGGTGTTTGGCGCGTCGAACTTCCCGCTCGCCTTCTCGACTGCCGGCGGAGACACGGCCTCGGCGCTGGCCGCCGGCTGCCCGGTGGTGGTGAAGGGCCACAGCGCCCATCCCGGCACGGCGGAGCTGATTTCCGGTGCGATTGCCCGGGCTGCTGCGAAAACCGGTATGCCGGCCGGCGTCTTCAGCATGGTCAACGGCACCACGCGGGCCGTTGGCGAGGCGCTGGTTGCCGATCCGCGGATTCAGGCGGTGGGCTTCACCGGATCGCGCGGGGGCGGCGAAGCGCTGATGCGGATTGCGGCCGCCCGGCCTCGCCCGATTCCGGTCTATGCGGAGATGTCGGCGATCAATCCGGTGATCCTGTTGCCGCACGCGTTGAAGGCGCGCGGGGGTGCGCTGGCAGAGGCCTATGTCGCGTCGCTGACGATGGGGTCTGGGCAGTTCTGCACCAACCCCGGCCTGGTGCTGGGGATCGACGGGCCGGATCTGGATGCGTTTGCCGGCAAGGCGGGCGACGTGTTGACGGGGGCGCCGGCGCAGACGATGCTGACGCCGGGCATCCACAAGGCCTATGAGAGCGGCAAGGAGGCGCTGGCGAACAGCGACTATGTGACGAAGCTGGCCGAGGGCGCCGCGCCGGAAGGGCCGACGCGCGGCCGGGCTGCGTTGTTCAGCGTGACGGCGAAGGATTTCTTCGCCGATCCGGTTCACCTGCACGAGGTGTTCGGCGCGTCTTCCGTGCTGGTGCGCTGCGCAGATCTGGACGAACTGATCGGCGTGATCGGGCAGCTGGAAGGGCAGCTGACGGCGACGCTGCAGCTGGAGGCGGAGGATCATGACGCCGCCCGCCGGCTGCTGCCGGTGCTGGAGCGCACGGTGGGGCGGATTCTGGCCAATGGCTGGCCGACCGGCGTGGAGGTGACCCATGCGATGGTGCATGGCGGGCCGTACCCGGCGACGTCGGATGCGCGCACCACTTCGGTGGGGACGCTGGCGATCGACCGTTTCCTGCGGCCGGTCTGCTATCAGGACCTGCCCGACGGGCTGCTGCCGTCCGCGCTGCGGGAAGGCGCGCAGGCGGGCGTCGTCGCCCGGATCGACGGGAAGTGGCAATCCTGATGCTATAATAATGGGGGAAGGGTAGAGACGGATGCGGTTGACGTTGGTGATGCTGGCGGCGCTTGCCGCCAGCCCCGGCAAGGAAATCCGGCCTGCCCTGCGGGCAAAGGCCGGGCGGGGCCCGACAGCTGCGAAGCCCCCTGCTATAGGCCTTGAATTGGACTATTTATTGGTCCAATATATCGGCCATGCAGATTTCCGTATCCGATGCCAAGGGGCAGCTCACGGACCTCGTCCGCCGCGCGGAGGCGGGCGACGAGGTCATCCTGACGCGACATGGACAGGCGGCCGTGCGGCTGGTGCCTGTCCGTGCACCGATTGACGGGGCGACGCGCCGCAAGCTGATCGAGGCAGTTCGTATGTCTGCCGCCGGCAAGGCGACCGCCGGGCCGGATGCCGCCCGAAGCCAGGATTTCCTCTATGGCGATGAGGGCCTGCCGGAATGATCGTGGTCGACACGTCGGCCATCCTGGCGATCCTGTTGAACGAACCCGAAGGCGATGCCTGTGCAGCGGCGATCGAGGCGGAAAACGACATCCTGATGTCGGCGGGAACGATTGCCGAAACGCTGATCGTCGCCGGCCGGCGCAACGTGGCGGCAGAAGCGCTTCATTTGCTCGACGGGCTGGGCGTGGAAATCGTGGCCGTCAGCTCCGCCTCTGCCAGGCGCATCGCGGATGTCTATGCACGCTGGGGAAAGGGCGTGCATTCGGCCGGGCTGAATTTCGGCGACTGTTTTGCCTATGAACTGGCCCGGGAACGCGCCTGCCCCTTGCTGTTCGTCGGCGACGATTTTTCGCGGACGGACATTCGGGACGCGCGGTCAGGCTGACAGCGCCTCCCGGGCGTCGGCGAGCACGGCGGCTGCCATTTTCTCGGCGATCATGATGGTGGGCGCGTTGGTGTTGCCGCTGACGAGGCGGGGCATGACGCTGGCGTCGATGACGCGCAGGCCTGCGACGCCGTGCACGCGGCCCGCCGGATCGACCACGGCGCCCGGGTCCGATGCCTGCCCCATGCGGCAGGTGCCGACCGGGTGATAGATTGTGGAGCCCATTTCGCGAGCATAGCCCAGCCAGTCGGCGTCGTTCATCGGGCCGGGGGGCGGGGTGAGGCGATCCACCACATAGGGTTTCAGCGCCTCCTGCGAAGCCAGCGTGCAGGCGAACTTCAGCCCCTCGGTGATGGTCTGCTGGTCGATCGGATCAGAGAGATAGTTGGGGCGGATGGCCGGCGCTTCGAACGGATTGTGGCTCTTTACATGGATCGTGCCGCGGCTTTCCGGGCGGAGCTGGCACGGCGCGATGGTGAGGCCGGGCGCGCGCTCCAGCTCCCACAGCTGCTTTTCGACGAAGCGCGGGATATCCACGGTGGCGGGGAGGATGTGATATTGCACGTCCGGCCCGGCTAGGCCCGGACGGGAGCGCCAATAGGCCTGGATATGGGCCGCCGACAGCGTCAGCAGGCCGGTGCGGTTGACTGCATATTTCGCCGCCTCCACCATCAGCCGCCAGCCGCGCGAGAGTTCGTTGACGCTGATGGTGCCGGGCTTCAGCCGGAACTGCACGGAGACGACATAATGATCCTGCAGATTGGCGCCGACGCCCGGCAGCGCGTGGCGGACGGGAATGCCCGCCGCCTTCAGCACCTCGGGGTCGCCGATACCGGCCAGCTCCAGCATCTGCGGGCTGTTCACCGCGCCGCCGCAGAGGATCACCTCGCGGTGGGCGCGCACCGTCACCTGCCGGCCATCCTGCACATAGGTGACGCCGACGGCGCGCCGGCCTTCGAACAGGATCTGCGAGACCTGCGCCTCGGTTTCGACCTTCAGATTCTGCCGCTGCATGGCCGGCTTCAGATAAGCCATCGCCGCCGACCAGCGGCGGCCGTTCTTCACCGTCATCTGGAAATAGCTGATGCCGTCCTGCACTTCGCCATTGCAGTCGTCGTTGAAGGGCAGCCCGGCCTCGACGCCGGCCTCGATCACGGCGTCCGAAACGGGGTGGTGGGTGGTGGGGTCGGAGACGTTCAGCGGCCCGTCGCCGCCGTGCAGCTCGTCCTTCAGCCGTTCATTGCCTTCGGATTTGCGGAACCAGGGGAGCACGTCGGACGATCCCCAGCCGGTGGCGCCGAGCTGCGCCCAGCCATCATAATCGGCCATCTGCCCGCGCACATAGAGCAGGCCGTTGATCGAGGAGGAACCGCCAAGCACCTTGCCGCGCGGCCAGACATGCACGCGGCCGTTGGAGCCGGGGTCTTCCTCGGTGTTGTAGAGCCAGTTGACCTTCGGGTCCTTCAGCGTCTGCGAATAGCCGACGGGGATGTGGATCATCGGGTTCCAGTCGGTCGGACCGGCTTCCAGCAGCAGCACCTTGTGGCGGCCATCCGCCGTCAGCCGGTTCGCCAGCACACAACCGGCCGAGCCCGCACCCACGACGATATAGTCGAAGTCCATCATCCCGCATTCCTCCCGGTGCGCACTGTGGCCGAGCGGCGCCCGCCCCTCAACCTCTCCCTTCAACCGGCCCCTTCATCCGCGACGCCGGCCGGACTATGGCAAGGCGCATGACGACTCGCGCCGATATCCAGCCCGTTCCGCTAAGCCTTGTGGAAAGCGATCTTGCCGAAGCCGCCCGCCGGCTTGGCGACAGCTTCCGCCGCACCGGTTTCGCGGTGATCGAGGGGCATGGTATCCCCGACGATGGCATCGAAGCGGCAAAGGCCGCCGCCAGGGCCTGTTTCGCGCTGCCCGAGGCGGAGAAGCGCCGATACCATCAGGCCGGCGGCGCCGGGCAGCGCGGCTATACGCCGTTCGGCGTGGAGACGGCGAAGGGGGCGACGCTATCTGACCTGAAGGAATTCTGGCATGTCGGCCGCGACCTGCCGGAAGGCCACAGGTTCAGCGCGACGATGCCGCCGAACATCTGGCCGGACGACAGCGTGCCCGAATTCCGCCCCGCCATGCAGGCGCTGTTCGCGGCGCTCGACACGGCCGGAAGGCGCGTGCTGCGCGCCATTGCCGTCCACCTGAACCAGCCGGCGGATTTCTTCGACAGCCCCGTGCAGGACGGCAATTCGATCCTGCGCCTGCTGCACTATCCGCCGGTTTCGCCCGATGCCGATGCCGTGCGCGCGGGGGCGCATGAGGATATCAATGTCATCACCCTGCTGCTGGGAGCGGAAGAGGCGGGGCTGGAGCTGCTGTCGCGCGATGGCGAATGGCTTGCCGTTCCCGTCACGCCGGGCAGCCTGGTGGTCAATGTGGGCGACATGCTGCAGCGGCAGACCGGGCGGCAGCTTCCCTCCACCACCCATCGCGTGGTCAACCCGGCGCCGGAGCGGCGGCACCTGTCGCGCTATTCGATGCCCTTCTTCCTCCACTATCGCCCGGACTGGCTGATCGAGCCCTTTGTCGGCGACGAGCCGCCGATCACCGCCCATGACTTTCTGTTGCAACGATTGGCTGAAATAAAACTGGCATGAAGAAACTTGTTCTCGCGGCGCTGCTGCTGACCGCGCCTGCCCTTGCTGCGCCGCTGAAGACCACCGCCTCGGCCGAACCGACGTGGAAGAAGTCCGAGGCGGAGCTTGCCGAGCGGCTGAAGACGCCGGGCGCCAACGCGCGGGCGAAGAACGTGATCCTGATCGTCGGTGACGGCATGGGCATCAGCACCATTACCGCCGCCCGCATCTATGAAGCGCAGAAAAAGGCGCGGGCTGCCGGTGGCACCTATCCGGGCTTTGAAGGCGGCGAGGAAAATCTGCTGAGCTTCGAGCGCCTGCCCAACCGGGCGCTGGTGAAGACCTATAACACCAATGCGCAGGTGCCTGACAGCGCCGGGACCGCCAGCGCGATGACGAACGGCGCCAAGACCCGCATCGGCGTGCTGGGGATCAATCCGGGGCAGGGGCCGCAGACCTGCGCCACGCCTGCCGAGTTCCCCACGCCGCTGGCCCGGCTGGCGCGCGATCGGGGCATGGGCGTCGGCATCGTCACCACCACCCGCGTTACCCACGCGACGCCGGCTGCCATGTATGCACATGCGCCCTCGCGCGATTGGGAAGGCGCCGACCGCGACTATGGCGCCGAGGCGCGCAAGTCGGGCTGCCCGGATATCGCCAGCCAGCTGATCGCCTTTCCCGGCGGCATGGACGTGGTGCTGGGCGGCGGGCTTTCGAAATTCCGCCCCCGTGCCGATGAAAAAGGCGCTGGCCGCGATGACGGCCGCGACCTGATTGCCGAATGGCAGAAGGCGAATCCGAAGGGCAGCTTCGTGGCGGCGGCGCCCGAGTTTCGGGCGCTGGACCCCAGGTCGAAAACGCCCGTGATCGGGCTGTTCAACGCCAGCCACCTCGATTTCGCGGTGGATGCCGACCGGCAGAAGGAGCCCTCGCTCGCCGAGCTGGCGACCTTTGCGGTGCGGAAGCTGCAGTCTCGCCCCGGCAACAAGGGCTATGTGCTGATGATCGAGGGCGGCAAGATCGACCACGGCCATCACCTTTCCAACGCCTATCGCGCGCTGGACGAAACCGCCGAGCTTTCCGAGGCGGTGGCGCAGGTGCTGAAGCTGGTCGACCTGAAGGATACGCTGGTGCTTGTCACCGCCGATCACAGCCATGTCTTCACGATGGCCGGCTATCCCCCGCGCGGGAACGACATCCTGGGCCTGATCCGGCCGCTGCCGGGCGGCGAGGGCGGCGGCAAGACGGACGAGGCCGGCAACAGCCTCGACCAGAAGGGCCGGACGATGCCGACGCTGGGCTATGCCAACGGCCCGGCCGAGGTGCGGGTGGGCAGCCGGGTGCTGAACTCCGACAAGGCCTCCACCGATCCGGACTTCCTGCAGCCCAAGACCTTCCAGACGGCGTCGGAATCGCACGGCGGCGAGGATGTGGCGCTGTTCGCCGGCGGACCGGGCAGCGCGCTGGCATCGGGCACCATCGAGCAGAGCACCATCTTCCACATCATGGCGCATGCGCTTGGCTGGGAATAGGCGCCGGGGTTCACCTCCGCTTCAGGCCGGGCGGGGCAGGTTGGCCCGCATGCGCCGGCTCCTCCTCCCGCTCGCCCTGCTGTGGGCTGCCGCCCCGGCTGTGGCCGAGCCTGAAACGCACAGCCTGACGGAAACGCAGAAGCAGGAAATCCTTACCCGCAAGACCGAGGCCGATCTTGCCCTGCCGGTGCAGACGCAGATCCTCACCGACAGGCGCCCCCATGGCGAGGTCGGCTTCATGGTGGGCACCGGCGGCACCCGCGGCGTCTATGGCGCCACGTCGGTTCCGCTGGGCGACAACGGCTGGGCGAGCTTTGCGTTCGAAAGCAGCCGCAGCAACTGGAGCGACCCCTATGGAAGCTTTGGGAGCGATCCGCGCCTGACACCGAGGCGCCCGCTTCCCTAGGATATAAATGGCCTAGGTTTTGCCGTCGGGCTCGTCGCGCGTCTCGCGCTCCTGCGCCTTCCGCTTGCGCAGATTCTCCCGGAGTGCGGCTTTCAACCGCGCTTCCTTCTCTGATTTCGCGTCTGCCATTGCCCTTGCTTTCCCGTAATTTGCACGCGATACCCGCCACGCAGGCAGACGCCAAGGGTCGTACTTCGCGAATCCAGCCGCACCCACCGCACAGGGCTGTCGAGGAATCCGACAGGCAGTGTAAATAAGCTTTACAGACTGGGGGCCGTATCAGGCTTCGAGTCTGGTTGCGGAGGGGTGTTCGGGCTACAGATGCCTGCCATGCTTGGGACAATAGGCCTGCTAAGCCATCTGGTGGCCGCCATCGCCTTCGCGATGCTGGGGCTCGCGCTTGTTCTGAAGCGCGTGCCCACCGGCGTCCGGCTGGCCGTTGCGCTGGCCGCGTTCATCACCGCCTTCTGGGCCGGCGGCCATGTGATGGCAGCCGCCTATGGACCGGAAACGGTGCCGTGGCTGTCGCGGCTGGAAACCGTGCGCACCGCCGGCTGGATCGGCGTGCTGCTGCTGCTGCAGCGGCGGTCGCTGGGCTTTACCGAGCGGCCGTCGCAATCCTTTGCCGTCGCCATGGGGATGGGTTTCATCATCGCCCTTCAGCTCGCGCTGGACATCATGTTCCAGTACGGCTCTCAGGACGGGCAGATGGCGGAGCAGGCGCCGGGCATGCTGCTGTTCGTGGCCTGCCGGCTGATCCTGTCGATCTCCGGGCTGGTGCTGCTGCATAACCTGTATGTGAACAGCGACAATTCCGGCGGTCTCAGCTTCCGCCTGTTCGCGGTCGGGCTGGGCGTGATCTTCGCCTATGATCTCAACCTCTATACGCTGCATTTCCTGCTGGGCGAGCCGAACGCGGCGCTGCTGGGCATTCGCGGTGCCGTGAATGCGATGGCTGCGCCGTTGATCTATCTGTCGCTGCGGCAGGACACGACGGGCCGGCTGCACCTGTCGCGGCAGGCCGCCTTCCAGACCGTCAGCTTCTCGATCATCGGCCTCTACCTGATCGCCATGTCGTTCCTCGCCTATGGGCTGAAGATGACGGGCGGCAACTGGGGCGAGCTGCTGCAGGTCACCTTCCTGTCGGTGACGCTGATCGCGGGGGCTCTGGTCGCGCTGTCGCCACGGGTGCGGGCCGAGCTGAAGGTGCGGATTTCGCGCAACTTCTATCGCTATCGCTATGACTATCGCGTGGAATGGCTGCGGTTCATCGACAAGATCGATGCGGAGCCGAGCCGTGCCGCCGGGCGTGGCGCCCCCACCCCCGTTTTCACGCCCTTCCGCGAGCGGCTGATCGAAGCGATCGCCACCGTGCTCGATTGCCCCGGCGGGGCGTTGCTGGAGCCTTCGGACGCGGGCGGTTACCAGTACAGCAGCCGCTGGCGCTGGCCCGACATGGAACCGCCCGAGGTGGCCGAGGGCGCCGCGCTGACGCTGTTCTTCCTGGAAACCGGCCGCATCGCCGATTTCGACCAGTTGCGCGCCGAGGCCACCGGCACCGCCACGCGCGGCAGCCATGGCTCGCTCCGCCTGCCGGCCTGGGCTGCGGAGGATCGTTCCATCTGGCTGGCCGTGCCGCTGGTGCACCGCGAGGCGCTGACCGGTATCCTGCTGCTGGAGCGGAGCCTCGCCGCGCGCGACCTGAACTGGGAGGATTACGACCTGCTCCGCACGCTGGGCCGGCAGGGCGCGTCGTATCTGGCCGAGGCGGAAACGCAGGCGCAGCTCGACGAGGCGAAGCGCTTTGAAGAGTATAACCGCCGCTTCGCCTTCGTGATGCACGATGTGAAGAATGTCGTCTCGCAGCTGGCGCTGGTCGCCCGCAACGCCGAGCGCCATTCCGACAATCCGGAATTCCGCGCCGACATGATCGCGACCCTGAACGGCAGCGTCGGCAAGATGCAGGACCTTCTGAAACTGATGGGCCGCGAGACGGAGGGCCTGGGGAGCAGCGACCAGCCGCTGGAAGGCCAGGCCGACATCGCCCGGGTTCTGACCATCGTCGCCGCCGCACTTCGCCGCCAGCACGGTGCGCTGGAACTGGTGGGCGCCGACGAACCGATATCCGTGCCCGGCGACGGCGAGCGGATCGAGGCGATGCTGACGCACCTGGTGCAGAATGCGATCGATGCCAGCGCCCCGGAGGCGGTGGTGCGGCTGTCGGTGGAGGCAAGGCCTGCCGAAGTCCGAATCCGCATCGCCGACCAGGGCCATGGCATGTCGAAGAGCTTTATCCGCGACGAGCTGTTCAAGCCGTTCCGCTCCACCAAGGACGGCGGCTTTGGCATCGGCGCCTTCGAAGCGCGGGAGATTGCCCGCGCCCATGGCGGCCGGCTGGAGGTGGAGAGCCGCGCAGGCGAAGGCACCAGCTTCACCGTCATCCTTCCGCGGCAGGCGTCCGCCCCGGCAGCGGGCCGGCGCAAGTCTACCCCGATCAAGCGCATTCATCAGCCGGAAGCCGGTTCCGGGAGACATCAGGAGAGGCCGGACGCCAGTTCCGGCGGGCATCACAAGAAGCCGGAAGCGAATTCCGGTCGGCAAAAGAGCGAGCACCCATGACCGAAGTAAAGCCTGCCCTGCTTGTCGTCGAGGACGACACCGGCCTGCAGCGCCAGTTGCGCTGGGCCTATGAGGACTATGAAGTGATCATCGCCGGCGACCGCGAAGCCGCGATCGAGGCGGTTCGCACCCATTCCCCGGCGGTCGTGACGCTGGATCTTGGCCTGCCGCCCGATGCCGATGGCACCTCCGAAGGTTTTGCAGCGCTCGAGGAGATCATCGCGCTTGCCCCGCACACCAAGGTGATCATCGCCTCCGGCCACGGGGCGCGCGACAGCGCCCGCCGCGCCATCGCGCTGGGCGCCTTCGATTTCTACCAGAAGCCCGTCGACATCGACGAGCTGGGCTTCATCGTCGGCCGTGCCTTCCATGTGGCGCAGATCGAAGCCGAAAACCGACGCCTCGCCTCGGCGCAGGTAAGCGGCCCGCTGGCGAATCTGATCACCGCCGCGCCCGACATGCTGAAGGTATCCGCGATGGTGGAGCGGGTTGCCCCGACCGATGTGTCGGTGCTGCTGCTGGGCGCCTCGGGCACCGGCAAGGAAGTGCTGGCGCGCGGCCTGCACAATGCCTCGCGCCGGGCCGCCGGGCCGTTCGTCGCCATCAACTGCGGCGCCATTCCCGATACGCTGCTGGAGGCCGAGCTGTTCGGCTATGAGCGCGGCGCCTTTACCGGCGCGGTGAAGACCACCGAGGGCAAGATCGAGCTGGCGCAGGGGGGCACGCTGTTCCTCGACGAAGTGGGCGACATCCCGCTGCCGCTGCAGGTGAAGCTGTTGCGCTTCATCCAGGAGCGGGTGATCGAGCGGATCGGCGGCCGCAAGTCGATCGAGGTCGACACCCGCATTGTCTGCGCCACCCACCGCAACCTGAAGAAGATGATCCTGGAGGGCGGTTTCCGCGAGGATCTCTATTACCGGATCGCCGAAGTCTCGATCAGCATCCCGGCGCTTCGGGAACGAGACGGCGATCCCGTGCTTCTGGCCAACCACTTCCTGAAGTCGTTCGGTGGCGCCCGGCCCGGGCCGCAGCTGCGCTTTGGCCCGGCGGCGCTGGCGGCGATCAACCTGCACAGCTGGCCGGGCAATGTGCGCGAGCTGGAAAACCGGGTGAAGCGCGCGACGATCATGGCCGACGGCACGACCATTACCCCCGCCGACCTCGATCTGGCCGACAGCCCCGAGGCTGCCATCCAGACTCTCAGGGAATCGCGGATGCTGTCGGACCGGCGCACCATCACCGCCGCGCTGACTGCCGCCGATGGCAGCATCAGCAAGGCGGCGCGGTTGCTGGGGATCAGCCGCCCGACACTGTACGACATGATCCGCGAGCTGGAGATCAACGCCGACTGAGCGACGAGGCTAGGCCCTGAGGCCGAGCTCGTCCTCGGCTGCCCGCATTCGCCGCTCCACCTCGTCGATCAGCGCGTCGATGCGCGGCTGGTCGTCTTCGGCTCCGGGCGAAACCCCGGCGCCTGGACCTGTGGTCGGGGTGGAAGCCGCATCCCGAACGGGCTCCGCCGGCCGCCGCCGATCGTCGCGCAGCGATTGCCACAGCTGCACCGTCGACTTGTCGGCCAGCTTCTCGCTCTGCAGCGCCTTCACCAGCTGGTCGATCAGCAGCGTTTCCGCTGCTTCCAGCCTGCCGGTGTCCGCCATTCTCCATTCCTCGCAGAATATCGGATCGTTCAGCCGTTGCGATACCACCTGCGACATGTTCGATCCGGCCGCCGCGCAGGCAGCTTTGAAATCCGGCCCTTCCATCAGCGCATCCAGGAACCGCCGGCGCTGGCGGCCGGTCATGCTGCCCGCGGCAAGGAAGGCCGTTTCGATCAGCCAGCGCGAGGCGGAGGAATGCGGCGCGAGATGCGCCAATTTCGAGGAAATCTGCCTGTTCATATCCCATACATAACCATAATGGTTCCTGTAGGACAGAAGCGCGGGGGTGATTGGTGGATTTGGCGGTCGAAATGCCGCAGATACTAGTCAAGGGGTTCCAATTTTTTACAGAGCGGTATAGTTAACGACAATGGATATGACAGCGAATCCAGTCGCCGAAGCGGCCAATTCCAGCAACGACGCGCCCAAGACGGACGGACGCCGCGAGCGTTCCGCCACCAGCCGTCGGCGGATCCTGGCTGCGATGATCGACCTCATCGAAAGCGGCCTTCCCTCTCCGACGGCAGAGGCAGTCGCCGCCAAGGCCGGGGTTTCGCTGCGCACCGTTTTCCGCCATTTCGAGGAAATGGAAAATCTCCACCTGGAGATTGCCGCGCAGGTGTTCGAGCGGGTCCGCCCGATCCTGGACCAGCCGCTGGAGCGGCGCGAATGGCCGGCGCTGCTGGAGGAATCGGTCGCCAGGCGGGCAGAATTCTTCGAGATCCTGGCACCCTTCAAGACGGCAATCGACGTGCATCGCCACCGCAGTCGCGCCATCTCGGCGCAACATCGCCGCATCACGGTGATGAGCCGCGACCTGCTGGCGGCCGCGCTTCCGGGCGAAGTCGTTTCCAACCAGCAGGTGTTCGAGCTGCTGACGCTGATCCTCTCCATCGAGACCTGGCAGCGGCTCCGCGACCAGCAGGGCATGACGATGGTCGAGGCGCGGGAAGCCGTGCTCCGGGCTGCGCGCGCCATTGTCGGAGCCACCTGAGGCCTTTACCTGAGGATTTCGGGAGGCCTTCTGCGGGCGAATCTGCCTGCCGTTCCCGTCGCTTGCTCCATCCTGCGCCTACATGGCGGCAATTGCGCGCTGCAGCAGAACATCGTAGTTAACGCGGCGCCGGCAGGAGGGCGCCGCAACATATGACGCGATATGTGGCTTTTCTCAGCTACAGCCACAGGAACCGGGCGGAGACGGAGTGGCTCCACCGGGCGCTCGAGCGTTATCAAATTCCCAAGAAGCTGGTGGGGCGCCCCACGGAAAAGGGGCCGGTTCCCGCCCGCCTGATCCCGGTCTTCCGCGATCGCGACGAGCTGCCGGCGTCGGCCGATCTCGGCAATGCCCTCCACGCGGGACTGGAAAACAGCGATCACCTGATCGTCATCGCCTCCCCCGCATCCGCCGGCTCCGTCTATGTTGAAGAGGAGATCCGCTACTTCAAGTCGCTGCACGGCGAGCAGCGGGTGTTCGCCCTTATCGTCGACGGCGAGCCCCATGCCAGCGCGATGCCCGGCCGCGAGGCGGAGGAGGCTTTCCCCCGCGCGCTCCGCTATCGGATCGATGGCGACGCGAAGATCTCCGACATCCCGGCCGAGCCGATCGCTGCCGATATCCGCAAGGGCAAGGACGGCCGCCGGCTGGCGCTGATGAAGCTGGTCGCCGGCATCACCGGCGTGCGTCTCGACGATCTTGTCCAGCGCGAGGCGCAACGCCGGGCCCGTCGGCTGACGTGGATCGCCACCGCCGCTTCGATCGGCATGCTGCTCACCACCGGCCTTGCCTTCTATGCCAACCAGCAGCGGCTGGTTGCCGTCGAGCAGCGCACCATTGCCGAACGCGAGACGGCGGCAGCGCGGGCCGCCACCGACTATCTGATCGGCACCTTCGAGCTGACCGATCCAGCGACCGAAAACCCGCGCACCGTCAGCCTTGTCACCATCCTTGCCCGTGGCGCCGAACGCGCCCGCACCGAACTGAAGGCGCAGCCGGAGATCGAGGCCCGCCTCGTCACCGCCGTGGGCCGCGCCTACAATAATCTGGGCCTGCTGGAGGAAGCGGAGACCGCGCTTGCCCGCGCCATGCCGGCGATCAAGCGTGCCGGGCCGGACGGGGCCCCGGCTCTGCTGGCGCTCGCCGCCACGCAGTTGAAGAAGGGCTCGCCCGAACAGGCGCTGAAGGCGCTTTCGGGCGCCGAACATCTGCTGGGGGGCGATCCCAACGAGCATCTTACCGTCCGCTCGCAGCTGCTCGCCGCGCGCGGCGGCATCGCCTATCTGAACGGCGATCCGGAGGCGGCGCTGAAGGATTATGACAGGGCACTCGCCTTCCTTGCCCGCGACCCCGGCGCCGATCCGCGCGAGCGTGCCGGCATGCTGGACTGGCGCGGGCGGGTGCTGAACGATCTTGGCCGCTACGACAATGCCGAAGCCTCGTTGCAGGAGGCGAACAGGCTGCTTGTTACCTATCAGGGCGAGCAGCACCTGCAGACCGGCCGCAACCTCTATTCCTTGGCGCTGGTCGCCTATTCGGCGGGCAACTATCCGCTGGCGCAGCAGCGAATCCGCAAGTCGCTGCAGGTGCTGGACCGGATGCTGGACAAGACCAACCCGATCCGCGCCGATGCGCTGTCGCTGCAGGGGTCGATCTATCAGGCCCAGGGCCAGCTTGTTGCGGCAGACCAGGCGCTGGATCAGGCCGTGACTGCCTATCGGCAGGTGTACAAGGGCGGCCACTATAATATCGGCATCGCCGAATTCTATCGTGCGCAGGTTTCATCGCAGCAGGGCGACTACCCGGGCGCATTGTCGCACCTCGACGAAGCCAGGCGAAATTACGAGGCCAGCTATGGCAAGGTGCACGCAAACATCGGTGAAGTGATGGTCAATCGCGCACAGGTGCTGTGGAAGATGGGCCGCAAGGCGGAAGCGCGCAGGGATTGTGCCAGCGGATTGCAGATGCTGGACGAGACAGTAGGCCCGGATCACAGCTTCACAAAGGGTCTGAGGGCGACATGTAACGGGTTGGAAGGAAAAGAGGTTAACACAAAAAGCTGACCTCGACTCAAATGCTTTCTGCGCGTAAAATGTCAACACTTGTAAACGGGGGCTGACATGCGAATCACTTTTGGAAGGATGGCGGCTGGCGCTCGTTTTGCGGCCGTCGCAGCTTGCGCGATCGGCGCAGCGGCCGGGGGCACGGCTGCTTTTGCGCAGATTTCCAACATCACGACGGAGCGGGATGCGGAACTTGTCATAGGCGGCAACCCTGTTCTGCTGGGCACGCCGGTGCCGTCGCCCTACTATCTGTCGCAGCCCAGCTCGCGCTTCGGCGCTGGCTATGCGTCCTATTCCAACATCGCCGGCAACGAAATCTACTTCGAGGCCGGCAGCATGGCGGCCGGCAACCGCAACAGCGCGAAGTCGGTGGTTGAGGTTTCGTTCGACGTCTTCAACAACGACGCCGTCAACACCATCACCCAGATCCAGTCGACGATCTTCGAATCCACCTTCGGATTCTATGTGTCGGACTTCTTCAACCCGTTCGTGAACGGGCTGGGCGACGTGGTGGAGGGCTGCTCCGGCGTGGTTCTGCCCAGCTGCGGGATCACCGATTCCGGGGCGGGCTTCAGCAATTTCACCAATTTTTCCCAACCGCCGGGCACCAAGGACCTGGCCTTCACCAGCTTCAAGTTCGAAGTGCTGCAGGATGGCGCCACGGTAAATGAGGTGTCGGGCAGCCTGGTCCTCCAGAACACCGGCGGCGTGATCAGCTATGTGGCCGGCGCGGGCAACGCCGACCTTTCCTCGCAACTGATCAACTTCCAGCAGCAGGAAGACAGCGGCTACGCCTATATCTTTGGCTGGGATCGCACGAACTTCATCGCCGACCTCGCCAACCCGCTGGCCTTCGGGGACAGTTCCACCTTCACCTATCGGATCACCACCGAGGCCTGGAGCTCGGCCACCGTCCTCGGCGCGCCGTCGACCAACATGATCATCTCGTTCGCCTGCTTCGCCGATCCGCTAGGCCGGGGCGGCAACTTCAGTGCGGCGATCCTGCCGCTGGGCGACCCCAGCGACGATACCTGTGACGATTACGGCCAGTTGGGCAACAACAGCCCGAAGGTCTACACGCTGGGCATCCCGACCATCAAGGACGGCCGGATCATCTTCACCGCGCCGGGCGTGCCCGAGCCGGATACCTGGGCGATGCTGATCGCGGGCTTCGGCCTGGTCGGGCTCAGCATGCGTCGCCGCAGGCCGATGGCGGCAGCCACCGTCACCGCCTGACGGGCAGCGAACGCCAGTATGTTCGGAAAGGGCGCCGCAAGGCGCCCTTTTCATTTCCGGCTGCCTGCGCGAACAGGCGATCTGCAGGTAGCTGGCAGGCGCAGCGAGCGCTGGATCGGGGCTGAAAACCGCGCCTTGGGCGGGTCGGGCAGGCGACATCAACGCCGTCGCCGACCGCACCGGGGGGCAAAGCCCCGCCTTCGCGTCGCGCCAACGCCGATTTCGCCTGCCTGACCCATCAAAGCGCCTTCCGTTTAGGCGTTCACGTCCTAGGATAGGCCATGGTCACCACCCTTGCTCAACCGCCCGTCGCCCAGCTCGAAGCGCTCGACACCCGCCTGCGCTGGCTGTCGGCCTGGATGATCCACAACGCCAACCACCTGCGCGAAAGCCCGGATGGCATCAAGGTCGGCGGGCATCAGGCCAGCTGTGCCTCGATGTCGGCGATCATGGCCGCGCTCTATTTTCACGCGCTCGGGCCCAACGATCGGGTTGCCGTGAAGCCGCACGCCGGGCCGCTGCTCCACGCCATCCACTATCTGCTCGGCAACCAGTCGCTGCAGGCCCTGCAGGCGTTTCGCGGCTTTGGCGGCGCGCAAAGCTATCCCAGCCGCACGAAGGACCTGATCCCGGTCGATTTCTCCACCGGTTCCGTAGGCCTCGGCGTTGCCGTCACCGCCTTTGCCAGCCTGGTGCAGGATTGGCTGATCGCCCACGGAAACCTGGCGCCGGAAGATGCGGGGCGGATGATCGCGCTGATGGGCGATGCCGAACTGGACGAAGGCAATATCTATGAAGCGCTGATCGAGGCCTACAAGCATGACATCCGCAACTGCTGGTGGGTGGTGGACTATAACCGCCAGTCGCTGGATGCGACGACGGCCGATCGCATGTTCCGCCGTTTTGACGACATCTTCGAAACCTGCGGCTGGCGCGTCGTCACGCTGAAGCACGGCCGGCTGCAGCGTGAAACCTTCGCGAGGCCCGGCGGGCAGGCGATTGCCGACTGGATCGAAACCTGCCCCAACGCCGATTACGCCGCGCTGACCTATCAGGGTGGCGCAGCGTGGCGGCAGCGGCTTACCGCCGATCTTGCCGGCGATGCCAGGGCGCTGAAGCTGATCGACCAGCATACGGACGAAGCCCTGCAGCGGCTGATGACGACGCTGGGCGGGCACTGCGTCGAAACGCTGGTGCAGGCGTTCGAAGCGGCGAAGGATGAACGCAACACGCTGTTCATCGCCTACACCATCAAGGGGCAGGGCCTGCCGCTCGCCGGGCACAAGGACAACCATGCCGGGCTGATGACGCCGGCGCAGATCGCCACCCTGCGCGAGAGCCTGCAGATAGCCGAAGGAACGGAATGGGAGGCGTGGGCCGGCCTTGGCGACAATGCCGCCGCCGAACTCGCCGCCTTCGTGCGCCAATCGCCCATCGCCTCAAAGGCTGCGGACCTGCCCCATGCCACCGTCCCGGTGCCGGCCATCCCGGTGCCGGCCGGAGACGAGCAATCGACGCAGGGCGCGTTTGGCAAGATCCTGTTCGAGCTGGCAAAGGGCAACAGCCCGCTCGCCGACCGCATCCTGACGACCTCGCCCGACGTCACCGTCTCCACCAATCTGGGCGCCTTCGTGAACCAGCGCGGGCTGTTTCGCCGGCAGGATCTGCCGGACGTCTTTCGCAAGGCCGGAATCCCCAGTCCGCAGAAGTGGCAGGGCAATCCCGCCGGGCAGCATGTCGAGCTGGGCATTGCCGAACATAATCTGTTCCTGATGCTCGCCGCCGCCGGGCTTTCCGCGCCGCTGTTCGGCCAGCGGCTGATCCCCATCGGCACCGTCTATGATCCCTTCATCGCCCGCGGCCTCGATGCGCTGAACTATGGCTGCTATCAGGACAGCCGCTTCCTTCTGGTCGCGACACCCTCCGGCTTCACGCTTGGTGGCGAAGGCGGCGCACACCAGTCGATCAACCCGCCGCTGCTGGCGATGGGCCAGCCGGGCCTCACCCATTATGAGCCTGCCACCGCCGACGAACTGGCGCTGTTCATGGAGCACAGCTTTCGCCACCTGCAGGCGGAAGAGGGCGGCAGCATCTACCTGCGCCTTTCCACCCGCAGCATCGCCCAACCCGACCGCGCCGACGACAAGTGGGCAGACGACAAGTGGAAGGCCGATGCGCTGCGCGGTGCCTATTGGCGGATCGCACCGACCGCACCGCAGCCGGTCGCCATCGTCGCCATGGGCGCGCTGCTGCCGGAGGCGCTGGAGGCCCATGCCATCCTTTCGGAAGATCTCCCCGGCCTCGGCCTGCTGCAGGTGACCTCGCCCGCCCGCCTGCACCGTGACTGGTCGGCCGGCGACAGCCATATCGAGCGGCTGCTGGCGCAGCTCCCGGCCGAAGCCGGCCTCGTCACCCTGCTGGACGGCGCGCCCGCCACCCTCAGCTGGCTTGGCGCCGTCCGCGGCCAGCGCGTGCAGCCGCTTGGAACCGACCGCTTTGGGCAGACCGGAACGCTGGGCGACCTCTATCGCGCCTATGGCCTCGATGCAGAAGCCGTGGTGGATGCTGCCGCCCGGCTTCTGGTGGATGGCTTGCGATGAACGGATGACAGCGAACGGGTGACAGCGCGGGCAAAAGCGGGCAGGCTTCCATCTGCAGGCAGCGGCCTGCTTCCGCAGGGGAAAGTTTCAAATGGTTGCCAACATCTTCCAAAGCATATTGGGTTTCGCTACATTCGCCTTTGTCGTCTTTATCTTCGTTCTCTGGCTTTGGCTGCTGATCTCGGTGATCGGCGACCTGTTCCGCCGCCACGACATCGGCGGCTTCGGCAAGGTTCTGTGGATCATCTTCCTGGTGCTGCTGCCCTATCTGGGCGTCTTCGCCTATATCCTGACGCAAGGCCGCGGCATGGGCGAACGGCAGGTGGAGCAGGTGAAGCAGGCGCAGAAGGATCTGCGCGAGTTCGTCGGCGTCAGCCCGGCAGACGAGCTGGAAAAGCTCGAGAAGCTGAAGGCTGCCGGCACCATCTCGCCGGAAGAGTTCAGCAAGCTTCGGGCCAAGGTGATCGGCTGACCGCCGTCCTTGCCTAAAGACCAGTGGCGGCGGGGTGTGGCGGTGCCATATCCCGCCGCTTCCATTTGGGAGAGAATGTCGACATGACCAGCCTGTTCGAAACCGCCCCCGTGATGGGCAAGGGCCCCACCTGGGAAGAGCTGAAGCCGGGCCTTGTCGGCCGTACCTTCCGCCGCACCGTCACGGAAGCCGATCTCGTCAACTTCATCGGCGTGACGGGCATGGTGGAGGCGATCTTCATCGACGCCGACTATCCGGGGAAGGCCATAGCCGGCCGACCGGTTCCGGCCGCGCTCACCCAGTGCCTGATCGAAGGCCTGCTGTTCCAGTCGGTGATCCAGGGCGTCGGCCTTGCCTTCCTGGAAGCGCATGTGAAGGTGCATGGGCCGGTGCGCGTCAACGACAGCATCTGGGCGACGCTCGACATCCACGACATCAAGCCGACGTCGAAGAACAACCGCGCCATCGTCACCTCCGAAGTGAAGGTGTTCAACCAGAACGAGGAACTGGTGCTGAGCTATGTGGTGAAGCGCATGGTCGCCGGCAAGCACTGACGGCAGTGGCGGGGGGCACGAAGCCCCCCGGCCCAGATCACTTCGGAGCAGCCGCAGCCCTTGGCGTCGGGAACTTCGCAAACGCGGCACTGACCGCCGAATCCAGCGCTGCCGGGACGTTCTTGGTGTCGCTTGAGCTGATGCTCTTCGTCACCGTGCCTTCCCACACCAGCTGCTTCTTTGCCGCATCGACCACGTCGATGGTCAGCGTGCCTTCCTGGTACTGCGTCACCTCGGTCTGGTTCGCATACATCGGCCAGGGCTGATAAAGCCCTGCGCGGAAACCATAATAGCCGCCTGCCATCACCGGCGCGGGATAGGAATCGACGCGCATCTTGTCGTTCAGCGTGGCGTTGAAGTTCACCAGCAGATGCGGGTTTGCGGCATCATAGCGGTAGCCGCGTGCCTCCATCTCGCGCTGCGCGGCGGATTTCAGATGCTGCGAGACGATCGACTGGTAGCCGGCCTTGTCGGTGCCCAGCGGATTTTCGAAGCCGAAGGTCTGATAGGAAGCGAAGTTCGCCGAAGGGTCTTGCATCGCCCGCACGTCCGGACCGCTGGAGCAGGCTGCCAGCGCCAGCAGCGGAGCGGTTGCCAGTGCAATCCACATTGCCTTCTTCATTATCGTCTCCCTGTTGCAGTCTGATCGTCTGGCTCCTGTGCCCGGCCCCGTGCCGGAACTTTGCCCAACGTCGCGCAATTGCCTCACTCTATTCCTGTACGACATACCTCTCAAGGGCTTGACCAACAAGCGCTTCGGGGCGCTAACTGTTCCCCGCGGTGCGCTGGGGCAGGCCGCAACGATGGGCTGGGGAGCGGGTCCATGAATGAGGTGGCGACAGTGGAGACGGACATGCCGGAACGTGCGACCGCATCCGCCGCGCGCCGCTTTTCGCTGCCCTCCACCCGCATCCTCCTCCTCATCGCCGGCGTCCTTGCGCTGCTGCTCGCCCTCTATGCCGCCGCCGGCTATCTGTGGGCGCCCAGGCTGATCGAGGATCAGGCCAGGGCCTGGACGCGCGAGAATCTGAAACAGGATCTCGCCATCGGCGACGTGAAGGTCGATCCGTTCGGCTTCAAGGTCGACATGTCCGGCATCGCCATCCCGGCTGCAGAGCCGATGGTTTCCGTTCGCCGGCTGCATCTCGATTTTGCCATCGGCTCGATCTTCTCCGACTCCTACCGCTTCGACGAGGTGCTGTTCGAAGGGCCGCAGGTGAAGGCGATTGTCCAGCCCGACGGCAAGCTGAACCTGCTGAAGCTGGTGCCGCCTCCCAATCCGGACCCGTTCCCGCCGGTGCTGATCGCCGACCTTCGGATCACCGACGGCGCCGCCTATCTCGCCGACCTGTCCAAGGCCAACAAGCCCGATACCCGCCTCACCCTCTCCAGCTTCGACCTGCAGAACCTGCACACCACCCGCGACGAGGGCGGCAATTTGCGGCTGGAGGGCGTCAGCGACGAGAAGGAGGAGTTCGTCTGGATCGGCAAGGTGTCGATGGCGCCCATCGCCTCGTCGGGAGGGCTCGCCATCCGCAACCTGCAGGCCAGCAGCGTGCAGAAGTTCGCCGGAGATCTGATGCCCGTCGTGCTCAACAGCGGCCGCATCGACCTCGATCTGTCCTACCTCGCCTCTTATGGCGACAAGGGAACGCATCTGTCCGCCACGCTGCCGAAGCTCGGCCTGACCGCGCTGAACGTCGGCGGCCGTCCGGAACTCTATCATGCCGATACCGACTTTGGCCGCGTCGACATCAAGGGCATCAGGTTCACCGCAGCCATCCCGCCCGGCGGCGAGATGGCCACCACGGCTGCCGTTGGCGGAATCGCCGTTCGCGATATCAAGATGGTCGGCACCGGCCCCGCCAAGGGAGAAGCCGCGACGCTGAAGTCGGCCGATGTCGAGGGGATCAACGTCGTCCCGGCCACCTCCGCCTTGTCGATCGGCGCCATCCGGCTGGCGGGTCTGGACGTGGCCACCACCCGAGCGCCAGACGGCACGATCGGCCTGATGCGGATCCTGCCGCCGGCGCGGGAAGCCAGGAAGGGTGTCGCTTCTGCCGGCTATCCCGCCATCGGCGAGTTCAGCCTGACGGACGCGAAGCTGAAACTTGCCGATCATGCGGTGAAGCCCGCTTCGACCTGGACCATCGCCCCGCTTACCGTTACGGCGCGCGGGCAGGACGGCAAGCTGGACGGGCCGCTGAAGCTGAGCGTGAACGGCAAGCTGAACGGTGCCACCGCCTTTTCCGCCACCGGAGACGTGAGCCCCGCCACCCCGAGCGCCGATCTTGCCGTGAAGATGGCCGGATTCCCGCTGAAGGCGGGCGTTCCCTATACCATCGATTTCCCGGCGCTGGAGATCGTCTCCGGCACGGCCAGCGCCGACGGCCGCCTGCGCTACAGCCCGAAGGCAATGGGCTATACCGGCAATGCCAGCATCGACAATCTGCAGCTGATCGAGACCTTCGGCCGCTCCGACCTCGTCGCGTGGAAGCGGCTGGCGCTGGCCGGCATCGACGCGACGCCGAAGAGGGTGCTGGTGGAGCGCGCCAGCCTGTCCGGCCCGGCCACCACGGTCGTCATCCTCCCTGATGGCACGATGAACTTCCAGCGCCTCGTCACCATGAACCCGGAGCCGGTTGTGGTGCCGCAGGCGGGCGTCGAGGCCGCCAAGCCCAAACTCACCCGCGCGCAACGGCGTGAGATAGCGAGCCGCGAGGAGGCCGAGAAGCAGGCGACAGCGGCCAAGGCCCGCGCCGCGCTGGCAGCCCCCGTCGTCGAGCCGGCCATCCCCGTCACCGTGAAGCGGCTCAGCATCGACGGCGGCACGCTGGACTTTGCCGACTATTCGCTTCGCCCCAACTTCGCCGCCAAGGTGCAGGGCGTCGGCGGCACTGTCACCAACGTCTCCAACAGCCCGCGCGCCGTCGCCAGGCTGGATCTTGGCGGCTTCGTCATCGACAAATTCTCCCCGGTGACGATCAAGGGCGAGATGACGCCGATGCAATATGATCGCCGCACACAAGTCGACATGGCCTTCCGCAACATCGAACTGCCGGTCTTCAACCCCTATTCCGGCCGCTGGGCCGGCTATTCCATCGCCAAGGGCAAGCTGACGACGGAGCTGAGCTATACCATCGACAACCGGGCGCTGGACGCGAAGCACCATATCATCATCGACCAGCTGGAATGGGGCGAAGCTACCGACAGCAAGGAAAAGGTCGGCCTGCCGGTAAAGTTCATCACCTCGCTGATGAAGGACAAGAATGGCGTCATCGACCTGGAGGTCCCCGTTACCGGAACGCTGGACGACCCCAGCTTCAAGATCGGCCCGATCATCTGGAAGATCATCGGCAACCTCTTCGCCAAGGCGCTGGCCGCCCCGTTCAAGCTGTTCGGCGGCGACAAGGAGGATGTGCAGTTCATCGATTTCGCCCCCGGATCGGCGGCGATTCCACCGGGCGTCGCGCCGAATTTCGCCACCATCTCCAAGGGGCTGGGCGAAAAGCCCGAACTCCGTCTCGACATCCCCTCCGGCCCCGGCCTGCCGCTCGATGCACAGGGCCTCGCCGACCAGAAGATCGCCGCCGCCGCCATGCCGAAAACGGTGAAGAAGGGCGAGACACCGGACATGTCGACGATGGACCTCGCCACCCGCCACGACCGGCTGAAGGATCTCTACAAGGCCCGATACAAGAAGGGCCCCGAGTTCCCCGCCGGCCCCGAAGGCGAAGACAAGGAGGCGCGTCGCAGCCGCGAAGTGGAGTGGCTGATGGTCGAGCTGCGCAAATCCTTCGCGCCCACGGCCGAGGAACTCGCGGCATTGGGCAAGGCGCGTGCAGAGGCTGTCCGCCTGGCCCTGCTGGAGGGGGAGAACAAGGTCGACCCGGCCCGGGTCTTCCTTTCGGGCCGCGATTCCGCCACCGAGAAGGACGGCAAGGCGCGGATGGAACTGAAACTGGAAGGCAGCTGAGAATCCCGTTTCGCAACTGCAACAACCGCACTAGGAAGGGAGTCATGCTGCGCGCGATCCTCACGATTCTTGCCGTGACCCTCGCGCTTCCCGCATTTGCCCAGACGGCCCAGCCGCCCGAACCGCAAGATCGACCGCGCATCGGCCTTGTGCTGGGCGGCGGCGGCGCCCGCGGCTTTGCCCATGTTGGCGTGCTGCAGGTGCTGGAGGAGAACCGGATCCCGGTCGACGTCATCTCCGGCACCAGCATGGGTGCGGTGGTGGGCAGCCTCTATGCCTCGGGCAAGGACGCGCAGCAGCTGACAGCCATCACCGAAGAGATCCCCTGGACCACTGTCTTCAACGACGACATCCCGCGCGAACGCCTGCCTTTCCGCCGCAAGCGCGACGAGCGCGACGTGCTGATCGATTACCGCATCTCCTTCGACAACCGTGGGCTGGTGCTGCCCAAGGGCGTGCTGCGCGGGCAGGAGCTGTTCCTGACGCTGGCCGAATATCTGGCCCCCGCCCGTGGCGTCTCCGATTTCGATCATCTGGCGCTGCCGTTCCGCGCCGTCGCCACCAACATCGAGACGGGCGAGGCCGTGGTGCTGGGCAATGGCGACATCGCCACCGCCGTCTTCGCCTCGATGTCGGTGCCCGGTGGCCTTCCGCCGGTCGAGCGCGACGGCATGCTGCTTGTCGACGGCATGATCGCCGACAATCTGCCGATCGACACGGCGCGGCAACTGGGAGCCGAGCGGTTGATCGTCGTCAATGTCGGCACGCCTTTGCGCACCCGCGACCGCATCACGAGTTTCGTCTCGGTACTGGACCAGATGCAGCTGCTGCTGGGCCGCGAGAGCGTCGAGCGCGGCATCGCCAGCCTGTCGCCGGCCGATGTCCTCATCCTGCCGGACCAGCCGGACATCAGCTCCACGGCGTTCGAACGCAGCGTCGACGGAATCGCCGCCGGCCGCAAGGCGGCCCTTGCCATGCTCGACAAGCTGAAGCCCTACCAGCTCTCGGAAGCCGATTGGCGGGCGTATATCGCCGCCCGCGCCGCCCGCGCGCCGCGCTATGCGCCGACGCTCGATTTCGTGCACATCGTCAACAACTCCGACATCCCCAGCGAGAAGATCACGGGGATGGTCAGTGCCCGCTCCGGCGAACCGCTGGATGCGCGGAAGATGACCGAGGACCTGCAGAATATCTATGCGCTGGGTGGCTTCCGCAGCGTCCGCTACGATATCGGCCCCGCCACCACCGAAGAAGGCACAACTGCCGACGGTCGGCCTGCCATCACCACCTCCAAGGGCGGCGGAACGCCCGAAGGCAGGCTGCCGTTGGGCGAAGGCGTCACCATCCGCGCCGAGGGCGATCCGACATCGGCCAACTGGATGCAGTTCGGGCTGGGCATCACCACCGATTTCAACCGCATCTCCTCCATCCGCATCGGCGCCTCCTATACCGACCGCAACTTTGCCGGCACCGGCGCGGAATGGCGCACGGATGTCCGCGTCGGCTCTGACCTTCTGTTCTCGACCGGGCTCTACAAGGAATGGGGCCGCTTCTTCGGCGAAGTCACGCCCTATTGGTCGCGCATAGACACTTTCTTCTACATCAATGGCGAAGCCGCCCTCCAGGTCCGCGACTCGCGCGTCGGCAGCACGTTCGAAGCCGGCTATCTGTTCGGCAACTGGGGCGAGCTGCGCACCGGAATCAACGTCGCCGCGGTCGATCTGGACGTGATCGTCGGCGCCCCGCTGGTGGGCGACTTTGACGGGCAGACCGACCTCAGCTGGCGAACGCGGTTCACCGCCGACAAGCTCGACAGCCTGGATTTCCCGACGAGGGGTGTTTTCGCGCAGGCCTCCTACACCGATCACAGCAACCTCTTCGGCGGCGATCTCGATTATAACAGCGTCACCGCCAAGGTGCAGAAGCCGTTCAGCTGGGGCCGCAACACCATTCTCTTCGGCGGCGAGATCGGGCTCACCACCGATGGCAATGGGCGCTCGCTGGCCGATTTCCGCCTTGGCGGTTTTCTGAATCTGTCGGGCCTCGAGCCGAACGAGCTGATCGGCCGCCACAAGATCCTCGGCCGCGCCATCTTTTATCACCGGCTGTCCGAAGTCGCGCCGATCCTCAACGTGCCGGTCTATCTTGGGGGCTCCGTCGAGGTTGGCAACACCTGGATCGCGCTCGAAGATGTCGGGCTCGACAGTCTGCGACCGGCTGGCAGCCTGTTCGTCGGCGCAGACACGCCGCTGGGGCCGGCCTTCCTTGCCGCCGGTCTCGCCCGGGGCAACGGCGCCTTTTACCTGATCCTTGGCCGGGTGTTCTGACCGCGGCTTTCCAACGAGGCTATATCCGGCCATAACCATCGCCATGCTGCGCCGGATCTTTCTCGCCCTGCTGCTTCTGGTTGCCGCCCCAGCGATCGCGCAGGCCCCGCCTGCCGTCGCCGCAGCCGCCAGCCTGCGCTATACCCTCGACGAAGCCGCCGCCGCCTTCGCCCGCGACACCGGCAAATCTGTGCGGATCACCTATGCCGCGTCGGGCAATCTGGTGCAGCAGATCCAGAACGGCGCGCCCTACCAGCTCTTCCTCTCCGCCGACGAGGCGCATGTGTTCAAGCTGGCCGAGCAGAAACTGGCCGTCGATCGCGGCACCGCCTATGCCGTCGGCCGCCTCGCCCTTGTCGCCCCACCCGGCTCCCGGCTGGTGGTCGATCCCAAGCTGAAGGGTCTTACCCGCGCGCTCACCGACGGCAGCCTGAAAAAACTGGCCATCGCCAACCCCGAAACCGCCCCCTATGGCACCCGCACCCGCGAAGTGCTGCAGCGACTGGAGCTGTGGAAGCTCGCCCAGCCCAGGCTGGTGGTGGGCGAGAATATCGGACAGGCCTTCCAGTTCGCTACCACCGGCGGCGCCGACGGCGGCTTTGTCTCGCTTTCGCTCGTCCTAAGCCCGGGCTTCAAGGGCCGCTATGCCGTCGTCAACGACAGCTGGCACCAGCCGCTGGTGCAGCGCATGGTGCTGCTGAAGGGCGCCGGCGCCGATGCCCGCGCCTTTCACGACTGGCTGCTCGGCCCGAAAGGGCAGGCCGTTCTCAGCCGTTACGGCTACAGTCCGCCCCCACGCTAGTGGCCCCGCCGCTCTGATGGACTGGCAAGCGCTCGCCCTTTCGCTGCGGCTCGGCCTGTTCACGGTCCTGCTGCTGTTGCCCCCCGCGATCCTGCTCGGCCGCTGGCTTGCCGTCACCAGCTGGCGCGGCAAGCCCTTCATCGAGGCGCTCGTCGTCCTCCCGCTGGTGCTGCCGCCCACCGTTCTGGGCTTCTACCTGCTCGCTGCAATGGGCCCGCATTCCCCCGTCGGCCAGCTCTGGACCCAGCTCTTCGGCCAGGGCCTCGCCTTCAGCTTTCCCGGCATCCTCGCCGCCTCGATCCTCGTCAACATCCCCTTTGCCGTGCAGCCGGCCCAGCGCGCCTTCGAAGCCGTCGGACAGGATCTCCGCCACGCGGCAGCCACCTGCGGCCTCTCCCCCCTCGCCAGCTTCCGGCAGATCGAACTGCCGCTCGCGGCGCCCGGAATCCTCACCGGCGCCGTCCTCGCCTTCGCCCACACGCTGGGCGAATTCGGCGTCGTGCTGATGGTTGGCGGCGCCATCCCCGGCGAAACGAAAACCCTCGCGCTCAGCATCTACGATCGTGTGCAGGCGCTGGACAACGCCGCCGCCGCCAGCATGTCGGCGCTGCTCCTCGCCATCTCGCTGACCGCCGTCGCCCTCACCTTTGCCCTCAGCCGAAAGCGACCCAATGTCGGGGCTTGATCTCGCGCTGCGGGCGACCACGCCGGTCCCGCTGGACCTCGCTCTCACGGTCGCCCCCGGCGAAATCCTAGCGCTCATCGGCCGCTCCGGCGCCGGCAAATCCAGCATCCTGAAGGCCATCGCCGGTCTGCTTCCCGGCGGCAGCGGCCACATCCGCGTCAACGGCGAAAGCTGGTTCGACAGCGACGCCGGCATCCGCCTCTCCCCACACCGCCGCCGCCTCGGCTATCTCTTCCAGAACTACGCCCTCTTCCCGCACAAGACCGCGCTCGAGAATGTCATGGCCGCCGCGCCGGACGAAACCGCCGCGCGCCGCCTGCTCGCCGCCGTCCAGCTCGGCGACCTGAAAAACCGCCGCCCCGCCCAACTCTCCGGCGGCCAGCAACAACGCGTGGCGCTGGCCCGCGCCCTCGCCCGCGAACCCAGGCTCCTCCTCCTCGACGAGCCCTTCTCCGCCGTCGACCGCCCCACCCGCCGGGCGCTGGCGCAAACCATCCGCGACCTGCGCGCGAGCCTCGATATGCCGGTGATCCTCGTCACCCACGACATCGAAGACGCCGCCCACCTTGCCGACCGCATCGCGATCCTGGAGGCGGGGCGGATCGTGCAGTGTGGGCCTACTGCGGAGGTGATCGCGCGCCCGGCGTCGGAGTTGGTGCGCGATCTGGTTGCCTGAAGCCTCCGGCGGGCAGGGCTCTGCCCTGCACCCGGCAGGGGAATTTATCCCCTGCACCCCAGCAATCTCTGCGTCATCCCGCGTAGGCGGGGGTCGACGCGTGGCTTGATTGCCTGCGGCGCTAGGAAGGCGATGACATCTTCATCAGCACCAGCCCGCCCACGATCAGCCCGGCAGCCGCAATCCGCATCGGCGTCGCCTGCTCCCCCAGCACCAGCACGCCGACGGCAAATGCGCCGACGGCGCCGATGCCGGTCCAGACCGTATAGGCTGTGCCCAGCGGCAGCGACCGCATGGCCAGCGAGAGCAAGCCAAAGCTTGCAAACATCGCGATCAGCGTGATCGCCGCAGCGCCGGGCTTCGTGAAGCCCTCCGATTGCTTCATGTAGAAGGCCCAGACGACCTCAAGAACACCGGCGACGACAAGATAAACCCATGGCATGGCAGCAGCCTCCTTCAGAAAGCCGCCGGGCCGTCCCGGTCTTGAGCACCCCAAAGTCAGGGGACGGGAACGTGGTCACCGCGCCGCCGATGTAGGAAGCACCACCCCCCAAGTCAAACCAGCGCCGCAGGCAATCAACCCGAGCTGCCTAGCCGCCAGAAGCCCAATCAAAACTGAAAGGGGTGAAGGGGTCAAGACCCCTTCCGGGTTCCAAGGGCAGAGCCCTTGGGTTCTTGTTGGCCATCGCCTGATGGCGCTGGGCCGGCAAAGCCCTTGGCCGCCGGAGGCCCGCTTACGTCAGCCGCTCCGCGTGCCAGGCCACATGCTCGGCCAGGAACGACGAGATGAAATAATAGCTATGGTCATACCCCGGCTGCACCCGCAGCGTCAGTGGCACCTCCATCGCGTCGCAGGCCGAGCGCAGCAGAATGGGTTTCAGCTGCTCGTCGAGGAAGCTGTCGGCGCCGCCTACATCGACCAGAATCTCGGGCACGCGGGCGCCGGCTTCGATGAGGGTGACCGTGTCGTGCTGCGCCCATGCTGCGCGGTCCGGGCCGAGATATGCGCCGAGGGCCTTCTTGCCCCACGTCACCTGCGAGGGCGCGACGATCGGGGCAAAGGCGGAAACGGAGCGGAAGCGATCGGGGTTGCGGAGCGCCACGGTTAGCGCGCCATGGCCGCCCATGGAGTGGCCGGTGATGCCCTGGCGGGCCATGTCGAGCGGAAAATGCTGCGCAGCAAGGGCGGGCAGTTCCTCGGTGATGTAGCTCCACATCCGGAAGTGCGGCGCCCATGGCGCCTGCGTCGCATCGACGTAGAAGCCCGCGCCCTGACCCAGATCATAGGCTGTGTCGTCGGCGACGCCCTCGCCGCGCGGGGAGGTGTCGGGGGCGATGAAGGCGATCCCGAGCCGGGCGCAGGCTTCGCGGAACTCGCCCTTTTCGGTGACGTTGGCGTGGGTGCAGGTAAGGCCTGAGAGGAACCAGAGCAACGGAAACGGTCCGTCGCCCGGCGGCAGGAAGATCGAGAAGACCATATCGGTGCCGGTGGCGGTGCTGGCGTGTTTCCACACCTGCTGCCGCCCGCCGTGGCTCTGCCAATCCTGCAGCTTTTCCATCAGAAGACGACCACGCTGCGGATGCTTTCGCCCCGGTGCATCAGGTCGAAGGCTTCGTTGATGCGGTCCAGCGGCAGGCGGTGGGTGATCATCGGATCGATCTCGATCTTGCCGTTCATGTACCAGTCGACGATCTTCGGCACGTCGGTGCGGCCCTTGGCGCCGCCGAAGGCCGTGCCGCGCCAGTTGCGGCCGGTCACCAGCTGGAACGGGCGGGTGGTGATTTCCTTGCCGGCTTCGGCGACGCCGATGATGATGGAGGTGCCCCAGCCGCGGTGGCAGCATTCCAGAGCCGTGCGCATCACTTCGGTGTTGCCGGTGGCGTCGAAGCTATAGTCTGCGCCGCCGTCGGTCAGCGCCAGCACTTCGGCGATCACCTCTTCGCGGCTTTTGCCCTTGCCGTTGATGAAGTGGGTCATGCCGAACTTGCGGCCCCACTCCTCGCGGTCGGGGTTGATGTCCACGCCGACGATCACGTCGGCGCCCACCATCCGCGCGCCCTGGATCACGTTCAGGCCGATGCCGCCCAGGCCAAAGACGACGATCTTTTCGCCCACCTGCACCTTGGCGGTGTTGGTGACGGCGCCGACGCCGGTGGTGACGCCGCAGCCGATGTAGCAGCTGGTGTCGAACGGCGCGTCTTCGCGCACCTTCGCCACGGCGATTTCGGGCAGCACGGTGTAGTTGGAGAAGGTCGAGCAGCCCATATAGTGGAAGATGGTCTGCCCCTTGTAGCTGAAGCGGCTGGTGCCGTCCGGCATCAGCCCCTGGCCCTGCGTGGCGCGGATGGCGGTGCAGAGGTTGGTCTTGCCGGAGAGGCAGGACTTACACTGGCGGCATTCCGGCGTGTAGAGCGGGATCACATGGTCGCCCGGCTTCACGCTGGTGACGCCTGCGCCCACCTCGACGACGATGCCGGCGCCTTCATGGCCCAGGATCGAGGGGAAGATGCCTTCGCTGTCCAGTCCGTCCAGCGTGTAGGCGTCGGTGTGGCAGATGCCGGTGGCCTTGATCTCCACCATCACTTCGCCGGCCTTCGGGCCTTCCAGATCGACTTCCACGATCTCCAGCGGCTTCTTCGCCTCGAATGCTACTGCCGCGCGCGTCTTCATGAATCTTGCCTCCAGCTATATCCCCCCGCCATAAAAGCGGAAATGCGAGAAGGGGAGGGGAAAATGCCCGCTATCAGTCATCGGGGTGGGATGGACGAGGAGGTTTTCACCGCCTTCGCCGAGCAGCTGAGCCGCTATGTGCGGGAGCGGCTGATCCCCGCCGAGCCGCAGATGATCGAAGCGAATGCGGTGCCGCCCGAGATCCTCGACGAGATGCGCGACATGGGCCTGTTCGGCATCACCATCCCCGAGGGCTATGGCGGCGCCGGCATGAATGTCTCGCAATATGTGGAGACGATCCGGCGGCTGGCCTATGCCGCGCCGGCCTATCGTTCGGCGATTTCCATCGGTGTCGGCATGGTCGCCTCGGCGCTGAAGAACGGCGGCACGGCGGACCAGAAAAGCTATTGGCTGCCGCAGCTGGCGGCCGGCGCGATTGCCAGCTTCGGGCTTACGGAGCCCGGTTCAGGCTCGGATGCAGCGGCACTGCAATGCCGCGCGGTGAAGTCGGGTTCGGGCTACGTCCTCAACGGCACCAAGCGCTACATCACCAACGCCCCGCAGGCGAAGATCGCCCTCATCATGGCCCGCACCCACGCGGAAAACCTGCCGAAAAACCGCCACGTCTCGGGCTTCATCCTGCCGATCGACACGCCGGGCGTCACCGTGGGGCGGCCCGACCGCAAGATGGGGCAGGCCGGCGCCACCATAGCCGACATCATCCTGGAGGACGTCCATGTCCCGGCAGACGCGCTGCTGGGCGGCGAGGAAGGCAAGGGCTTCGAACATGCGATGAAAAGCCTCGACAACGGCCGGCTCTCGGTCGCCGCGGCCGCCACCGGCTATGCAAGGCGCGCGCTCGACAGTGCGATGCGGTATGCCGTCGACCGCAAGGCCTTTGGGCAATCGATCAGCAACTTCCAGCTGATCCAGGCGATGCTGGCCGACAGCCAGGCTGAAATCTACGCGGCGGAATGCATGCTGGCCGATGCCTGCCGCATGGCAGACGAAGGCCAGCGCACGACGATACAGGCCTCCGCCACCAAGATGTTCGCGTCTGAAATGTGCGGCCGCGTGGTCGACCGCTGCGTGCAGATCTTCGGCGGCGCAGGCTATCTCGCCGAGTATGAAGCCGAGCGCTTCTTCCGCGACGCCCGGCTCTATCGCATCTATGAAGGCACCACGCAGATCCTGCAGCTGCTCATCGCCCGCAACATGCTGAAGGAGCTGGAAGGGGCGGCCTGAAGCCGCCCCCTTCCGGCAATCTTCATCAGGCGAAGATTTCGGCCAGCGTCTCGGTGCCGGCACCTTCGCGCACGTCCTTCAGCTCGAAGTAGAGCGACGCAAGCATCGTCGCCGAAAGCGGCAGGAAGATCGTGTTGGCGGCTGCGCTGATGAGTGCGTTCAACACCCCGCTGTCCGGCGACAGGAATACCGCCGCATAGATGGGCGCTGAAATCACCATCAGCACCAGCCAGCCGATCAGCAGCAGCAGGAATATGCGCCAGCGCGACCCCTTGGTCAGTTCCCGGCTTCGCTTCAGGCTGCCGGTCACCCCCGCCCGCTCCTCGGTCAGCACAGGCAGCGAAACGCAGAACATGATGTAGATGATGATCCCTGGCACCAGCAGGAACAGCCAGCCGACCATGCTGGCGAGCAAGTGCAGCAACAGCACCGCAAACGTCGCAGGCGCCAGCTTCAGTCCCTCCAGCAGCATCCCACCAAGTTCCGGCGTTTCCCCGGCCCGCTTCTCCCCCAGGAAGCGGAGCATCGCCGGCAGCGCCACAAGGCTTCCCACCAGCGTGAGCAGCAGCGGAACAAAGTAAGCCGCCCCGAATGACGCCTGCAATTGCTGCGTGGCAGTCGGGAAACCACGGACCGCCGCAGCCGCCAGCCCCGGAAAGCCATAGAACACAAAGCCAAGTATCAGGAATGGAACGGCGTTTTGCCGCAACAGCAGGAACCCGTTCGAAAGTACCCGCCCGATGCCGATCTTTTCACCCACACCATACGCCACGCAACTCTCCTTCAACTGTCCGCATGTGTGCGAAACTTATGGCACCTGTCCAGACGGTTTCATCTTGCACGCCGCCGTCAGCCATGAATAGAAGTACAGCTTGTGTAAGCGTATCGGGTTGGAGCTCGGGTTTGGCCGAAGGTGCAGGTGCGGAGATCGGTGCAGAGCAACAGTTCGCCCACGCGCATGCCGAGCTGCTGCAAAGCAGGTCCATCCAGTTCGAGCTGCCACCGTTCCAGCAGCCGGAAGTTCCCGACTGGCTGAAATGGCTGGGGCAGGCGTTGAAGGTGCTGGAACCGTTCCTGCCAGCCATCTTCTGGACCATCGTCGGCATCGGCGCGCTGATCCTCCTCTATCTGATCGCGGCAGCCCTGCTGCCCGGCCGCCTGAAACTGCCGGGCTGGTTCCGCCGCCGCCCAGCACCCGAAGCCCCGCACCTGCTGCAGCCCACGGAAGAAACCGCCCGCGAACTGCTGGCGGAGGCCGACGCGCTGGCCGGAGCGGGCCGCTATGACGAGGCCGCCCACACCCTGCTCGCCCGCACCATCGAGGAGATGGACAAGCGGCTTCCGGGCGAAGTCCGCCCCACCCTCACCAGCCGCGAACTGGGCGGATCCGCGCTGTTGCCGGCGCGACCGGCCACGCATTTCCGCGCAATCGTCGCGCTGGTGGAGCGCAGCCTTTTCGCCCGCCGTTCGCTCAACGCCACGGATTGGGCAGACTGCCGCGCCGCCTATGCCAGCTTTGCCGGAGCCGAGGGCTGGACCAGAGGCCGGAGCGGCCCGCGATGACACGCGACAGCCCGTTCAACCCGCGTCTCATCATCGGCATCGTCGCTGCCAGCGCGCTGGCCTTCGCTGCCTTCCTCATTCTCTTTGCCTATGCGCCGCAATGGCGCGGCTCGGGCGACGGGCAGGCGCATGCGCTGTCGCGTGGCGGCACCGGCTTTGCCGGCATCGTCGAGCTGCTGCGCCTTGAAAGCGACCGGGCGGTAATCGTCCGCGATGCCGATGCAATCGCTTCCGAGGAGCTGATGGTCGTCACCCTCGAACCGATGCAGAACGCGGACGTGCTGAAATCGGTGGTCGAGGCGCGCAAGGTCCTGCCCACGCTTTACATCCTGCCGAAATGGGTGACGTCGCCGCATCCCGCCGTGCCGGGCTGGGTGGTGCGGCACGATGTCTTCGATACCGGCTATCTTTCCAGACTGATCGAGCCGGTTGCGGATGTCCGCCTGGCACAGCGATCGGAACAGGCCGGTGCCCGGCAGCTGATCGGCTCGGAAGTGCTGGCTGGCCTGCACATGCCCGCGCCGGAGCGGCTGCAGAGCCTGAAGGGAGCCGAGCTGGAGCCGCTGCTGGCGACGCCCGAGGGGCTGGTCGTGCTGGCGGTGAAGCGCGACACCCAGACCTATATTCTCGCCGATCCGGACCTCCTCAACAACCAGTCGCTTCGCACGCTGGCAGGTGCGCGCAACGCCGTGGCGCTGCTGGAGGCGCTGCGCAACGATGCAGAGGCGCCCATCCTGTTCGACGTGACAGTCAACGGCTTCGGCGGGAAGCGCAGCCTGCTGACGCTGCTGTTCGAGCCGCCCTTCGTTGCCCTGACGCTGCTGCTGACGGTGGCGGCGCTGCTGGCCGCCTGGGCGGCGCTGATCCGCTTTGGCCCTGCCCGCACACCGCCGCACGCCATCGCGCTCGGCTCGACGGCGCTGGTGGAGAATATGGCCGGGCTGCTGACGATGGCCCGGCGCGAGCATCTGGCCGGGGCGGGCTATGCCGAGCTGCTGGGCGCACAGGCCGCGCAGGAAACCGGCGCCCCCGCCGGGCTGGCCGGCGAAGCGCTGGACGGCTGGCTGGACCGACGCAGCCCCGCCGACAAGCTGTGGTCCGCGCGCTCGGCCGAGCTGCGCGCCGCAACCGACAAGACCGGGCTGCTGTCAGCGGCCCAATCGCTGTTTCAATGGAAGAAGGAACTCACGGGTCGATGAGCACCAGTATCGGCGCACAGATAAGCATCCTGCGCGACACCATCCGCGCCGAGCTGCAGCGCGCCATCGTCGGCCAGGACGATGCGATCGACCTGCTGCTGGTCGCCCTGCTGGCGCGCGGCCACATGCTGCTGGAGGGCCCGCCGGGCACCTCCAAGACCTTTCTGGCCCAGTGCTTCGCGCGGGTGACGGGGCTGGACTATGGCCGCATCCAGTTCACGCCAGACCTGATGCCCGGCGACATCCTGGGTTCCAGCCTGTTCAATTTCCAGACCAGCAGTTTCACGCTTACCAAGGGGCCGATCTTCTGCGAGCTGCTGCTCGCCGACGAAATCAACCGGACCCCGCCCAAGACGCAGGCCGCTCTGCTGGAAGCGATGCAGGAACGCTCGGTAACGATCGACGGCCAGACCCTGCCGCTGCCCGAACATTTCCTGGTGGTCGCCACGCAGAACCCGATCGAGCATCAGGGCGTCTATCCGCTGCCCGAGGCGCAGCTCGACCGCTTCCTCTTCAAGCACCAGATGCAATATCCCGATGCCGCGGAAGAGGCCGCCATCGTCACCCTGCACGGATCGCGGATCGGCACCGTCCGGCCGGAGGCGCTGGGCCTGTCCGCCGTGGTCGCGCCGGGCCAGATCGCTGCGGCGCAGGCGGAAGTGGCGGCCATCCCGATGGTGCCCGAAGTCGTCGACTATGTGGTGCGCCTCGTCCGTGCCACGCGGGAAACGCCGGACATCGAGTGCGGTGCCTCTCCGCGCGCCGGCGCCATGCTTGCCAGCGCCGCGCGCGCCCGCGCCGCACTGGAGGGCCGCGATTATGTGATCCCCGACGATGTGAAGGCGCTGGCCCCGGCGGCGCTCCGCCACCGCCTGATCCTGTCGCCGGCAGCGGAGATCGAGGGACGTCGCGCCGACGGCATCCTGGCCCGCCTGATCGAAGAGGTGGGCGCGCCGCGTTGAGCATTTCCCCGACGCCCAAGCTGATCCTGATCGTCGCGCTGGCGTCGCCGCTGGCGCTGCTGCTGGCTGTCCGTGCGCCGAATGCCTGGGCGGCGATACTGGGGCTGCTGCTGCTTCTGGCCTTGCTGATGCTGCTGGATTGGGCGGTGTCGCCGAAGGCCGGCCGGCTTGCGGTGCAGGCGGCGGCGCCCCGCAGCATCGGCGTCGGCGAGACGCTGGATGTCCGGCTTTCGCTCGGCTTTCCGGCCAGCGCCCCCGCCAGCGTCGAAATCGCGCTGGCCCGTGATCCGCTGCTGCAGCCACTTTGGCAGGGGCCGGGAACGTTCGATCCTGCGGCCGGACCGGCAACCCTGCCGCACGCGACGCTGAGGCGCGGGACCGCCGCGCTCGACCGGCTCTGGTGCCGCTGGCAGGGGCCGCTGGGCCTGCTGCAGCAGACCCGCACGCTGGATCCCGGCCTGCGCGTGCGGGTGTTGCCCGATATCCGGCCTGTGCGCGAGCAGGCGCCGCAGCTGCTGGCAGAGGCCGGCGCCTGGGGACTGATGTCGCGCCGGCAGGCGGGCGCCGGCACCGAGTTCGAGGCGCTGGCCGATTTCCGCCCGGGCATGGACCGCCGCCATATCGACTGGAAGCAATCGGCGCGCCACCACAGCCTGCTCGCCAAGGAATTCCGGGCCGAGACCAACAACAATCTGGTGCTGGCGATCGATTGCGGCCGCGCCATGTCCGATCCGCTGGACGGCATCCCGCGCGTCGACCACGCCATTTCGGCGGCGCTGCTGGCGGGCAATGTGGCGCTGCGGCAGGGCGACCGTGCCGGAATCGCCGCCTTTGACGCAAGGCCGCGGGTGCACCTGCCGCCGGTCGGTGGCCTCAGGGCCTTCCCGCTGCTGCAGGAGGCGGCCGCCGGCATCGACTATTCGCCGGCCGAAACCAACTTCACGCTGGGCCTGTCCGCCATCGCCGCCGGTCTGAAGCGCCGCTCGCACCTGGTGGTGTTCACCGAGTTCGCCGATTCCACCGGCGCCGCGCTGATGCTCGATGCAGTCGGCCCGCTGGTCAGGCGGCACATGCTGATCTTCGTGGTGATGCGCCATGCCGAGCTGGAGGCAATCGCCGCCGCGCCGCCGGAAACGGCAGAGGCCGTGACCCGCGCCGCGACCGCCGGCGCCCTGCTGCGCGAACGCCAGCTGGTGATTGCCCGGCTGCAGCGGCAAGGTGTGCATGTGCTGCAGGCCGATCATGCGCAGGTGGGGGCCGTGCTGGTCCGCGCCTGGACCCGGCTCGCCCGCGGGAGGCCGGCATGACCGCCCCCGTCGCCCACCCCCTGCGCGTCGCCCACGAGGCCGACTGGCAGCGACTGGAGTCGATCCTGACCATCGCCGAAAGGCGCGGCGCGCGCAGATTGTCCGACGATGATCTGCTCGCCTTGCCGATCCTCTATCGCACGGCGCTCTCAGCCCTGTCGGTCGCGCGCGAGACCTCGCTCGACGCCGAGCTGATCGCCTATCTGGAGGTGCTCTGCGCGCGGGCCTATCTGTTCGTCTATGGCGTGCGCAGTTCGCCGGTGAAGCGCATCGCCAGCTTCTTTCGCCGCGACTGGCCGGCCGCCGTCCGCTCGCTGTGGCGCGAACTTCTGGCTGCGACCCTGTTCCTGCTGCTGGGGATCGCGGCGGGGGCGCTGCTGGTGATGGCGGATTCCGAATGGTACGCGATGCTGGTGCCGACAGAGATGTCGTCGGGCCGCGATTTCAGCGCCACGCCTGCATCGCTGGCCGAAACGCTCGACGCATCGGGGGAATCCGAGGGCCTCGCGGTCTTCTCCACCTTCCTGTTCACCCACAATTCGCAGATGGCGATCACCTGCTTCGCGCTTGGCTTCGCCTTCGGCATCCCCACCCTGCTGCTGCTGGTCTATAACGGCTCCATGCTGGGGGCGATGGCCGTCCTGTTTGCCAGCAAGGGTCTGGGCCTGCAGTTCATGGGCTGGATCCTGATCCACGGCACCACCGAGCTGCTGGCCATCGCCGTTGCAGGCGCCGCCGGGCTGCGGATCGGCCTCGCCGTGCTGTTCCCCGGCGAGCAGGATCGCGTGACGTCGGTGAAGGCCGCCGGCCGCACGGCCTCCCGGGCGATGATCGGCGTGGTCCTCATGCTGTTCCTCGCCGGGCTGCTGGAAGGTGTGGCGCGGCAGACCATCGGCCATGTCGGCTGGCGCTATGGCATCGGCCTTGGCGTGCTGCTGCTGTGGACCGTCTATTTCGGCTGGGCCGGGAGAGAAGCAGAAGGGCGGGAACGAGAAGGGCGGGACCAGCATGCGCGCTGACGCGGAAGCCGCGCTGCAGCGCGATCTGGTCACGCCCGAGGGCGTCGCGCTGCGGCTGAAACTGGCCGACGGCGGCAGCCGCGTCTCTGCGTTCGTCATCGACCTGCTGATCATGCTGGGATTGCTCATCGCTCTCACGCTGCTGGTGGGGATGGCGTTGCTCGCCGTGGGCAGCAGGGACAATGTCGAGTTTATCGCCGTCGTCTGGCTGCTCGGCTTCTTCCTGCTTCGGAACGGCTATTTCATCCTGATGGAGCTGGGGCCGCGCGGCGCCACCTTCGGCAAGCGCATCATGGGCCTGCGGGTCTGCGCCCGCGGCGGCGAGCGGCTGACCGCCGATGCGGTGATCGCCCGCAACCTTATCCGCGAGATCGAAGTGTATCTGCCGCTGACCTTCCTTCTGGTCCAGGCCGGCACGGACAATGTCACCGGCCTGCTGGCGCTGCTGGGGCTGGGCTGGACGGTGATGCTGCTCGCCTTCCCGCTGCTCAACCGCGACCGGCTGCGCATCGGCGACCTGCTGGCCGGCACCTGGGTCATCGCCGCGCCGCGCCGCACGCTGCTGGAAGATCTTTCCCGCGCCCATGTCGCCACCCCGCCTTTCACCGACCGGCAGCTGGCCATCTATGGCGTGTTCGAGCTGCAGGCGCTGGAACGCCTGTTGCGCGCCGAGGACCCGGACGGGCTGGCGGTCGCCGCCGCCGCCATCCGCAACAAGATCGGCAGCTACGGGCGGATCCCGCGCGAAAACGATCGCCTGTTCCTCGACACCTACTACACCGCGCTGCGAAAACGGCTGGAGCAGGACCTGCTGTTCGGCAAGCGCAAGGCCGACAAGCACGCCGTCGGCTAGGCCTCAGCCGCCGGACTAGATAGCGGCTCAGCCGCGGGTCAGCTCGGCGATCTCCACCACCCGCTTCTCGCGTGCGCTCAGCTCGGCGGCGGCGCCGATCGTCACCGCCTTCAGCCCGTCCAGCGCCGTCACTTCCACGGCGCCGCCGTCGCGCACGGCGCGGGCAAAGGCCTCATGCTGGTGGAAGGTGGCGCCATGGTGCGAGCCGGCCTCCATCGCCGCTTCGTCCACCTCGATCCGCTCGCGCACCACCTGCTTCGGCGCGCCCAGCGGCACGCGCGGGGAAAACACCAGCTCGCCCGGTGGCACCAGCACGTCCAGCCGCGCCCTGTCGCCGGTCGCGGAAATCTCTTCCTGATTCTCCACCCCTTCGGCAAACATGCAGAGGTCCAGCATCGCCCGCGTGCCGTCGGCGAAGTCCACCACCGTATAGCTGTTGTCGAGTATGTCCGGCTTTTCGCCGCCATAGCGCTCGTCCAGATGGTTCACGTCCATCGCGCCCGAACAATAGACCCGCACCGCCTCGCTTTGGGTGATGTGCCGCATCAGGTCGAAGAAGTGGCAGCATTTCTCCACCATCGTCCCGCCGGTGTTGCGCGAGAAACGGTTCCAGTCGCCCACCTTCACCAGAAATGGAAAGCGGTGCTCGCGCATGGAGAGCATCTGCAGCTTCCCCACCTTGCCGCCGTGCACCTCCTGAATGAAGCGGGCGACGGGGGGCATGTAGCGATACTCCATCGCCGTCCAGAAGGGCGCGGCGGATTTCGCCGCCTGCTCGACGATCCACTGCGCGTCGGCGATGGTGGTCGCCAGCGGCTTCTCGCAGAGGATGGCGACGTCGCGCGCAAACAGCTGCTCCAGCACCTCGCGGTGGGTGTTGTTGGGCGAAACGACGACCACCGCATCCACTTCGCCCTTTTCGGCGAGCTCGGCGGCACTGCGGAAACGCGCCGGCTTCCACGCGCCCAGATTGCCGTCCGCCCACTCCAGCGAACGTTCCACCGGGTCGGCAATCGCCGTAATCTCCACATCGGGCAGCAGACGGATGTTGCGGATATGCTCGCAACCCATCATTCCGGTGCCAACAATGCCATAGCGGATCCTGCGTGCCATACCGGTGCCCAGCTTCCAGGGAGGATTTTTGTGACACCCCTTTCGCCCCAACCCGTGCCGCTCGGCAAGAGCGGACTGACCGTTTCGCCGATTGCCTGGGGCATGTGGCGCTTCGCCGGAGACGATGTGCGGGCGGCGCAGGCCCGTGTAGAGGCCGCGCTGGAGGCAGGAATCGACCTGTTCGACACCGCCGACATCTATGGCCCGGACAATGGCGAGGCGTTTGGCGCTGCCGAGGCGCTGCTGGGCCGGGTGTTCCGCGCGGCGCCGCAGCTGCGCGGCGGCATGGTGCTGGCGACCAAGGGCGGCATCATCCCCGGCGTCCCCTATGACAGCAGCGCCACCTATCTCGCCGCCGCGCTGGACGCCTCGCTCAGGCGGCTGGGCGTCGAGCAGGTCGATCTGTGGCAGGTGCACCGCCCCGATCTCCTTACCCACCCGGCCGACCTCGCCGACACGCTGGCCGCCATGGTCTCCTCGGGCAAGACGCGCGCCGTCGGCGTCTCCAACTTCTCCGTCGCCGAAGTGCGGGCGCTGCAGGCGCACCTGCCATTCCCGCTCGCCACCATCCAGCCGGAATTTTCCGCCTGGCACAGCACGCCGATCTGGGACGGCGTTCTGCATCAGGCGATGGAGCTGGATCTCGCGGTGCTCGCCTGGTCGCCGCTGGGGCGCGGCGCCGTTTCGCAGGAGTCCTCCGTCTCCGCCCTGCTGCAGGCCAAGGCCGATGCCTCCGGCGTCTCCCGCTCTGCCGCTGCCTATGCCTGGATCATGGCGCATCCGGCGCGGCCCATCCCCATCGTCGGCAGCCAGCAGCCCGATCGCATCCGCGAGGCGAAGGGCGCCTTTGCCGTCAGCTGGACGCGGGCGGAATGGTATGCCGTGCTGGAGGCTTCGACCGGGCAGAAGCTGCCCTGAACGGCAATTGATTATCGCCGCGCACTGGTTTCTAAGCTGGATTCGGGGCGGGAAAGGACGGACATGCGGTTCGCGGATCAGGCGGAACAGTTCCGGAAGAACGGCTTTGCCGTCTTCGAGCGCGCGCTTTCCGACGAGCAGCTGGAACTGCTGCGCGCCAATTGCGACGATTTCGTCGCCCGCGAGGACGCAAGGCTAGACGCCGCCGGAGCCGACACGCTGGGCATCACCATCCGCGGCCGCCGCTATTTCGCCAACGAATGCCAGCGCGAGCAGCCGGACCTCCGCCGCCTGCTGTTCAGCGAGCTGATGGCCGATGTTTGCCGCGCGACGCTGGGCGACACCGCCTATTTCTTCTTCGACCAATATGTCGTGAAGGGCCCGGATGGCGGCACCTCGTTCAGCTGGCATCAGGATTCCGGCTATGTGATCCACAATGGCGGGCCTGAGGATCACCTCCCCTATCTCACCTGCTGGATTCCGCTCGACGACGCCACCGTCGCCAACGGCACCGTGCGGCTGGTGCCCGGCAGCCAGACCGGCGGCGTCGCCCCGCACATCTGGCGCGACGAGACAAAGGACATCGCGGTCGATGTCGATGAAGCCGCCGCCGTGGCGGTCGAAGTGCCCGCCGGCAGCATCGTCGCCTTTTCCAGCCACACGCTGCACGCGACCGGCTCCAACAGCACCGACAAGCCGCGCCGCGTCTATCTGGCGCAATATACCGCCGAGGCGATGCTGAACCCCGGCACCCGCCAGCTCCGCCGCAATGCCATCCCCATCGTCCAGGGCGGCCGGCAAGTGACGTTCGCCTGACCCCCGGCATGACGACACCCGCATGACATTACCGCCCTCGCGCCGCCGGGCGATCTTTGCGCTGGTGCTCGCCGCCGGCATCCTGAACCTTGTCGACCGGCAGATCATCGCCGTGCTGAAGCCGGTGATTTCCGCCGATCTCGGCTGGACCGACGATGATTACGGCACGCTGGCCGCCTGGTTCCAGGGGGCAGCCGCCATCGCCTTCCTCGGCACCGGCTGGATCGCCGACAAGCTGGGGGTGAAATGGGCGAACCCGCTGGGCGTCGTTTCGTGGAGTCTCGCCGCCATCGCCCACGCCTGGGCCTTCACCATGGGCCAGTTCGCGGCCGTCCGCGCCGCGCTGGGCGCCACCGAGGCGATGGGAACCCCCACCGGCGTCAAGACCATCGCCACCATCTTCCCGCCGCACCTGCGCTCTACCGGCTTCGGCATCCTGAACGCGGTGAACAGCGTCGGCGCCATCCTCGCTCCGCTCGCCATCCCGCTGATCGCCGCCCTCTATGGCTGGCGCGCGGCGTTCGTCTTTGCCGGCCTGCTCGGCCTCGTCTGGGCGGCCTTCTGGCTGATCGCCACCCGGGGTGTCAGCTTCGAGGACACCCCCGAGGAAACCGCCGATGCCGCGCCCGAAGCCAGCGACTATGGCCCCATCGTGCAGGAGCGCCGCACCTGGGCGGTGGCGATTGCCAAGGTGCTTTCCGATTCCACCTGGTGGCTGCTGCTGTTCTGGATGCCGGATTTCTTCAACCGCCAGTTCGGGCTTTCCGGCACCGATCTGGGCCCGCCGCTCGCCGTCGCCTACACCGGCTCGGCCATAGGCTCGCTGCTGGCCGGCACCATCGCCTCGCGCCTGCTGGCGCAGGGGCACAGCGTGAACCGCGTGCGCAAGGGCGTGATGCTGGCGGCGGGCCTGTTGGTGCTGCCGATCCCGCTGGCGCTGTTTGCCGGCAATGTCTGGGGGGCAACGCTGATCCTCGCCGTGGCGCTCGCCGGGCATCAGGCCTTTTCCACCACCGTCTTCTCGCTGATCTCCGACATCGCCCCGCGCGAGAAGGTCGGCCGCGTCACCAGCTTCGGCGCCTTTTGCGGCAACATCGGCGGCATGGCGATCGTCAAGGTCGCCGGGCTCGTGCTGATGGCCGGGCTCGGCTATCTGCCGCTGTTCCTGTTCGCCAGCATCTCCTACCTGCTGGCGGTCGGCTGGATCCACCTGCTGCTGCCCGAGATCCGCCGCGCGCCCGGCGCCGGCGGGCTGGCGGTCGGGCACTGATGGAAAGGCCGGTCTTCGTAAAATTGCGACGAAAGAAGCGCCTGCGAGGTCGAAAGTTAATATTATTTAGACAAGTGATTTGGTAGAGTTATCGCCTTCGAGCCCGCGGCCGACAGAGCCGCCCGAAGGATCAGGGAGTGAAAGACATGCGCACTGAAACCGGACAACCGCTTCGCCTGGCCTTGCTGGCAGGTATCGCCGCCGTTTCCGCCCCCGCCCTTGCCGCCGATCCGGCCGCTGACCCGGGCAACGAAGGCGACATCGTCGTCACCGCCCGCTTCCGCACGGAATCCCTGACCGACGTGCCGATCGCCATCACCGCCGTGCAGGGCGAGGACATGGCCCAGCGCGGGCTTTCCAACATCCAGGATCTTTCCCGCTCGGTACCGACGCTCGATTTCCGCGCCGGTTCCTCGAACAAGGATCGCTCCTCGTTCATCCGCGGCGTCGGCACCATCACCACCTCGCCCGGCGTCGAGCCATCGGTGGCGACCGTGGTCGACGGCGTCGTGCTGGCCCGCCCCGGCCAGTCGACTCTGGACCTGCTGGATGTGCAGCGGATCGAAATCCTGCGCGGGCCGCAGGGCACGCTGTTCGGCAAGAATGCATCGGCCGGTGTCATCAGCATCGTCTCGCGCGATCCGTCGCAGACCTTCGGCGGCAATGCGCTGGCAAGCTGGTTCGAGGGCAATGAGTGGCGCCTGAAGGCGACCGTTACCGGCCCGATCGACGACGAGGTCAGCTATCTGCTCACCGGCCTCGTCTCGCAGTATGACGGCAATGTCCGCAACATAAAGACCGACGAGGACGTCAACGGCTATGAGCGGCGCGGCGTGCGTGGCAAGCTTCGCTATTCCCCGGCGCCGAACGTCAACTTCACCCTCGCCGGCGACTGGGCCTACGCCTATGAAAACGTCCCCACCGGCGTCTTCATCTCCACCCAGCGCGTCGCCTTCCCCAGCGGCGCCATCAGCCAGAACCCTGCGCTCGCCGGCGTCCTCGCCTCCGAAGGCATCACCCCCGGCCTCAACAACAGGGAAGTCAGCCCCAGCTTCAACGCCGACGTGCGCGACAAGAACGGCGGCCTGTCCTTCACCGCCGACGTGGCCCTGGGCGACTACACCCTCACCTCGATCACGGCCAAGCGCTGGTGGGACAATGTCCAGCATCAGGATTGGGATTCCACCGGAACGCTCGCCGTCGGCGTGCCCGCAGGCGAGGATCTCGGCCGCGTCGCTTCCAACCAATTCTCTCAGGAACTCCGCCTCTCCTCGCCGGAGGGCCAGTTCATCGACTATGTGGTTGGCCTTTATTATTTCACCACCGTCGCCCGCGAGCGCTACCAGCGCGACGTCACCCAGCTGATCGGTGGCAACCAGATCCGGAACAGCGGGGTCGCCAACTATCGCACCGAGCTCAGGAACTACTCCGTGTTCGGCGAAGCCAACATCAACTTCACCGAGCAGTTCCGCGCCATCGTCGGCGGTCGCCTGATCCGCGACGAGCTGAACTACAACCACGCCCGCGTCTCCGACACGGCAACGGGCGTCGCCGGCATCCGCCCGAGCTTTTCGAGTTCCGGCAGCACCAGCGCCACCGACTATTCCGCGCGCCTCGGCCTGCAGTACGACATCTCCGACCGCATCAACGCCTATGGCACCTGGTCGCGCGGCTACAAGGGCCCGGCCTACAACGTCTTCTTCAACATGCAGGCCTTCGACGTGAACCCGCTGGACCCGGAAACCTCCAGCAGCTTCGAGATCGGCCTGAAGGGTTCCGCCTTCGACAATCTCGTCAGCTTCTCGGTGGCGGGCTACATCACCAAGTTCACCGGCTTCCAGGCGAACTTCCAGGACGAGTATCTGGGAACGCTCGTCACCCGTCTTATCAACGCGGGCGATGTCTCCACGCGCGGCATCGATGCCGACTTCACCGTCCGCCCGCTGGAGGGCCTGCAGCTCTCCGGCGCAGTCGCCTATACCAAGGCCCGCATCGACCAGTTCAACTGCCCGGCCAACGGCGTCAACTGCGCCGATGCCAGCGGCAACGCTTATGTGAACGGCCACCCGCTGCCCTTCGCGCCGGACTGGAAGTTCAACCTGGACGGCAGCTACAGCTTCCCCGTCTCCGACAGCTTCGACCTGGAGCTGCAGTCGGACTTCACCTGGCGCAGCGACACGCAATTCTCCATCACCCAGACGCCGGACACGGTGCAGCCCGCCTATGGCATCTGGAACGCCTCGGTCGCGATCCTGGCCGATGGTGGCTGGTCGGTTCGCGGCGTGGTGAAGAACATCGCCAACCAGCACTATAGCCCGGCAATCGCCTATGGCTCGGTGGCGGGCGTCTCGCGCTTCGTCCCGCGCGACAACGACCGCTTCTTCGGCGTGATCGGCAGCGTCAACTTCTGAGCAGGCGGCCGGCGAAGGGCTTTAGATCTCGCCTGGATCTCGCCTATATCTCGCCTAGATCTCTACGCAGATCTTGCCGAAATGCGTGCCGGATTCCTGGTGGCGGAACGCTGCGCCCAGCTCCGCCAGCGGGAAGCTCCGGTCGATCACCGGGCGGATGCCGTTCGCCTCGACGGCGCGCACCATGTCCTGCTGGTCCCGCCGGCAGCCCACGGTGATACCGATCAGCCGGATCTGCTTGCCCATGATCTGCACCGTCGGGATCGGCCCGCCAAAGCCCGCCAGCACACCGATCAGGCTGATATGCCCGCCGATCCGCGCAGCGGTGATGCTCTCGGGCAACGTTCCCGACCCGCCGATTTCGACGACATGGTCGACACCCCGGCCCAGCTTCTTCACGGCCTCCGCGCCCCAGCCCGGCGTCGACTTGTAGTTGAGGAGGATATCGGCCCCCATCGCCTTAAGCCGTTCCAGCTTTTCGTCGCTGGACGAGGTGGCGATCACCGTCGCCCCCATCGCCTTGGCGAATTGCAGCGCAAAGATCGAAACCCCGCCGGTGCCCTGCACCAGCACGCTGTCGCCGGCCTTCAGCCCGCCTTCGGTCACCAGCGCCCGCCAGGCCGTCAGCCCGGCGCAGGTCAGCGTCGCGCCCTCGGCATGGCTCCAGCCCTTCGGCGCATGGGTGAAGGCGCTGACCGGACCGCGGAAGAATTCACAGGCAAAGCCATCCGCCCCGTCGCCCGGCACATCGCGAAATCCGCCGTCGATCGGCGGCCCGCCCGGCCAGCTCGGGAAAAAGGTGGAAATCACCGAGTCGCCCACGGCAAACTCGGTCACGCCCTCGCCCACGGCGACCACTTCACCGCCGCCGTCCGACATCGGAATGCGCCCGTCCGGCGTCGGGATGCCGCCCACCACCACGATATAGTCGTGATAGTTGAGGCTGGACGCCTTCACCCGCACCAGCACTTCACCGCGTGCCGGGGCACCCGGCTCCACCAGCTCCTCCAGCTTCAGATTGTCGATGCCAGCGGGGTGGCGCAGCCGGATCGCCTTCATCTCAGGCCGCCTTCGTCTTGGCGGCCGGGTTGCGGAATCCTGCCAGCCGCTGGTCCAGGATCGCATCCGCCTCGGCGATGATGCGGTCGATCAGCTCCTTGCAGGTGGGGATGTCGTGGATCAGCCCCTGCACCATCCCGGCCCAGAACACCCCGGCGGAAAGGTCGCCGGTTTCCAGCAGCACCTTGCCGGCAGCCCCCGCCACCAGCTCGCGCACATCCTCGAACTTCGCGTCCGGGTTCTTCAGACGGCGCACCACCTCGTCGGAGACATCGCTCTTCCCGACGCGGGCGGTGTTGTGGAAGTTGCGGAAAATGAGGTGCGAGCCGCGCTCGTCATTCTCCACATATTTCGCCTTCACATTGTCGTGGATCGGCGCCTCCTTGGTGGCGCAGAAGCGCGTGCCCATGTTGATGCCCTCGGCGCCCAGCGCCAGCGCCGCCACAAGGCCGCGCCCGTCGCCGAAACCGCCCGACGCGAGCATCGGAATCTTCACCTTGTCGGCCGCCGCCGGGATCAGGATCAGGCCGGGGATGTCATCCTCGCCCGGATGGCCCGCGCACTCGAAACCGTCGATCGAAATCACGTCCACGCCCTTGCGCTCGGCCGACAGCGCGTGGCGGACAGCGGTGCACTTGTGCAGGATCACGGTGCCGGGCACCGACTTCACTACTTCCCACACTTCGGAAACCGCCTGCGTGCCCGCCGTCTCGAAGATGCGCACGCCCGCATCCAGCGCCGCCTTGGCATAGCCGACATAATCGGGCGACATCGTCGTCGGGAACACGGTCACGTTCACGCCGAATGGCTTCGATGTCATGCTGCGGCAGCGCTCGATCTCCGCCGAAAGCGCCTGCGGCGACGGCTGCGTCAGCGCCGTCAGCAATCCCAGCCCGCCGGCGTTGGAAACGGCGGAGGCCAGCTCCGCCACGCCCACGGACTGCATGCCGCCCTGCACGATCGGATGCTCAATTCCCAGCATCTCGGTGATGCGCGTCGTGAATGCCATGTTGCTTCTCCCGCTATTTCGGATTCCATTCGGATTCGACATGCCGAAAAAGCGAGGCCAAGCCTGCCTGTGGATTCGGACAGCCCGCCCCCGGCCCTGCCGGGGGCGGGCCGCCTCTATTGCCGCGCCATCGCAGCCTTCAGATAGGCCTCGATCACCTGCTCCTTGTCCTCCAGCGGCTCGCCCGTCACGTCCACCAGCGCCTTGTGAATGGTGCCGGCATATCTGAACGGTGGCAGATATTCGTCCGCCAGCATCACCGGCGACCCATTGTCGCTTCCCACCGAGACGCCCGCGCCCAGCCCCAGCGACAGCGGGATGGTGACATCCACCTCGCCCTCGCCCACCTGCCTGCCGTCGACAAACAGCTTGATGTTGGCGGGGGTCCCCTTGCCCTGCATCACGTCGGCAGGGCCGGTCGGCGTGAACTCGAAGCTCAGCACATGCTGCCCGGCCGGCACCGCACTTGCGGCCTGCACCTTGAAGCGCCGGTCGGCGACATAGTTGTAGCCATAGCTGAGCTTGCCGTCCTTCACATAGAAGACAAACCCGCCGTCATTGCCGCCCATGGTGAACAGCGCGCCGTCGGCGCCGCCCTCGGGCACCGTTGCGTGCACCGACACGCTGTGGGCCACGTTCAGCACGCGCGGGGCCGCACTGCCCGGTATCACCTGGGTGTTCGGGTAATAGACGTATTTCGTACGGCCAACGGCGATCTGCGGCCGCGACTCGCCGAAGCGGAGCGTGCCCCGGCTGTCGATGGGGAAGACTTTGTACTTGCCGGCCTCGGCATACCACATGCCGATCATCTCGATCAGCCGGGCCTTTTCGCTGGCGGCCAGATCGTTGGTTTCGGCCGGGTCCTTGCTCAGGTCGTACAGCTCCCAACTTTCCGCATCGAGCTTCGTCAGCATGTCCTTGTCGATCGGCGCGCCGAAGAAGCGGCCGCTTTCCGTGAACGACGTCCCCGGCCAGGGGCAAACCGCGCGCCAGCCGTCGTGATAGAGCGAGCGGTGGCCGAACATCTCGAAATATTGCGTGCGGTGCAGCCCCTCGGCCTTGGCATCGTCGAACGTATTGCGCAGGCTGAAGCCCTCTATCGGCGACTGGGTGATGCCCTTGATGGCGGCCGGTGGGGTCACCCCGGCGCAGTCCAGCGCGGTCGGCACCAGGTCGATCGCGTGGCAGAACTGGGTGCGCACCTCGCCCTTCGCCTTGATGCCCTTGGGCCAGCTGACGATGAACGGGTCCGAGACGCCGCCCCGATAGGTTTCGCGCTTCCAGCGGCGGAACGGAACATTGCCGGCGTGCGTCCAGCCCCAGGGGAAATGGTTGAAGAATTTGGGGCCGCCGATCTCGTCGATCGCCGCCAGGTTCTGCTCCAGGCTGTCGGGCACGTTGTTGAAGAACTTGTTCTCGTTCACCGAACCCGTCGGACCGCCTTCCGAGCTGGAGCCATTGTCGGATACCAGCAGGATCAGCGTGTTGTCATACTCGCCGATCTCTTTCAGGAAGCCGATCAGCTCGCCCAGATAATGGTCGGTGTGCTCCAGGAAGCCGGCGAACACCTCCATCATCCGCGCATACAGCCGGCGCTCGTCGGCAGAAAGCTTGCCCCAGTCCTGCACATCGGGGTCGTGGCCCGACAGCACCGCGTCCTTGGCGATCAGCCCCATCTGCTTTTGCCGCGCGAAGGCCTTTTCGCGGTAGGCGTCCCAGCCGTCGTCGAACTGGCCCTTGTACTTGTCCGCCCATTCCTTCGGCACATGGTGGGGGGCGTGCTGGGCGCCGGTGCAGAAATACATGAAGAACGGCTTGTCGGGCGCGACCTGCTTCGAATCGGCGATCATGCTCTTCGCTTTTTCCATCAGGTCCGGGGTCAGGTGATAGCCTTCCTCCGGCGTCTTCTCGGGCTCCACCTGGGTGTTGTCCCGCACCAGCTCGGGATAATATTGGTGCGTGTCGCCCCCCATGAAGCCATAAAATCGCTCGAACCCGCGGCCCAGCGGCCAGCGGCTATAGGGGCCGGCGGCGGATGTCTGCTCCGTCGGCGTCAGGTGCCACTTGCCGATCGCATAGGTGTTGTAGCCCTGCTCCAGCAGGATTTCCGAGATGAAGCCGTTCTCGAACGGGATGATGCCGTTGCCGCCCGGAAAACCGGTGGAACCCTCGGTGATGCACGACATGCCGTTGGAGTGGTGGTTGCGACCGTTGATAAAGCACGACCGCGAGGGCGAGCACAGCGCTGTGGTATGCATGTTGGCATAGCGCAGCCCGTCGGCCGCCAGCGCATCGATGTTGGGCGTGTGGATCGGGCTTCCATAGCAGCCCAGATGGCCGAAACCGGTATCGTCGAGAACGACGAACAGGATATTCGGCGCCCCCGCCCTCGCCCGCAGCGGTTCCGGCCATGCCGGTTCGGAAACGTCGAACGTGCGCCCGATGACGCCATTGAACGCCTGCCCGGCCTTATACTCTTTCAGTGCCATGCCTCAGTCCCCTCTCTGCAAGCTGTGCTGCGGAACCCCATGGAACATCTGCCGGCGCCCGTCCGTACCCGCCCTGCTTGCCCGCAGTTCCGGTTGGGGCCATATCGTATCGCCACATCTTCCGCTTCGGTTTGGAGGACAAAATTGCAGCCGCAACCGGGGGTACGGCCACAATTCCATGTGCATCAGGGCGGAATGCAGCGCGCCGGCCTCTTCTCTGCGCTCCCCGGCCTCCTGCGGGAAATGGGGTGCGATCCCGACGCCCTCCTCGCAGCCGCGGGCTTTGCGGTCGACGGCTTCGGGCCAGAGACACTGGCGCCGATGGGGAATTTCCTGCGTCTGATGGAAGGGGCCGCGGCTGCCGCCAATTGCCCCGATCTGGGGCTGCGTATCGGCCTGCGCTACGAGCTGCACCACCATGGGCTTATCGGGGCGCTGATGCAGACCGCGCCCACCCTGCACCGCGCGCTCCTGGATCTCGTCACCTGGCAGCCCGGATACTCCAGCGGCGCCATCGTCTATCTGCGACCGGAAGGCGAAGGTGCGCTTCTGGGTTATGGCACGTATGACCGCGGACCGGTCAGCAGCAGCCACCTGCTGCACCTCGCGATGGGCAACGGCATCCGCATGATCGAGCTGTTGACCGCGGGCAAGGCGACTCCGGGGGATCTGAACCTGGCCTGTCGGCCGATGGACGGCGTTGCCCGGCCGGCGCTGCCGTTGCGCTACAACCAGCAGCAGACCTGCATCGTGCTGGATCGGGAGGCGTTGCGCACCCCGGTCGTTACCGCCGATCCGGAGAGGCGCTTGCGGCTGCTGCTGCAGATGGAGGCCATGCCGGGCCTGCGTCTGGGCACGACCGCTGCCCGGGTCCGTCACCGGCTGCGGCCGCTGATCCAGTCGCACCAGCCCGGCATGGCGGCGGTTGCCGCCGAGATGGGGCTGCACCCGCGGACGTTGCGGCGGCGGCTGGCGGCCGAAGGCGAACGGTTCGAGGACATTCTGGACGATGTGCGCCTGTCGCTGGCGCAGGAACTGCTGGAGCTGACCGACATTCCCACCAGCGATATCGCCGATGCGCTGGCCTATGCCGCGCCCGGGATCCTGTCCGACGCCTTCCGCCGCTGGAGCGGCTGTTCCCCCTCCGCCTGGCGCGCGGCCTCCCGATTCCCACAGTAGAGGCTTTCGCGCGGAGGCTTATCGGTCTCCGCCGAAGGAGAATACAGATGGCAGACGCCTATATCATCGACGCAGTCCGTACCCCGCGCGGCGGTGGCAAGCCCGGCAAGGGGGCGCTTTCGCACCTGCACCCGCAGCATCTGGCCGCCACCGTGCTGAAGGCGATTGCCGAGCGCAACAAGCTGGACACCGCCACGGTCAACGACGTGATCTGGTCTACCAGCACGCAAAAGGGCAAGCAGGGCGGCGATCTGGGCCGGATGGCGGCGCTGGACGCCGGATATGACATTCGTTCCTCGGGCATGACGCTGGACCGCTTCTGCGGCGGCGGCATCACGGCGGTGAACCTGGCGGCCGCGCAGATCATGAGCGGCATGGAAGACTGCGTTGTCGCCGGCGGCACCGAAATGATGAGCCTGACGACGACGATGGCGCAGGAAGAACGCGCCGCCGGCTTCGCGCCGATGATGATGGGCTCGGGCAACGCCCACCTGCAGAAGATCCACCCGCAATCGCACCAGGGCGTCTGCGGCGATGCCATCGCCTCCATGGAAGGCATCACCCGCGCCGATGTCGATGCGCTGGGCCTTGAAAGCCAGAAGCGCGCCGCAGTCGCCATCGCCGAAGGGCGGTTTGCGAAGTCGCTGGTCCCGGTGCTGAACGAAGACGGCACCGTGGCGCTGGACAAGGAAGAATTCCCCCGGCCGCAGACCACCGCCGAGGGCCTTGCCCAGCTGGAAGCCAGCTTCACCAAGATCGCCGACATGCCGCTGGACGAGCGCGGAACCACCTTCCGCAGCCTGATCAACCAGAAATACCCTGACCTGAAGATCGAGCATGTCCACCATGCCGGCAACTCGTCGGGCGTGGTCGACGGCGCCGCCGCCGTGCTGCTGACATCGAAGGCATATGCCGACAAGCACGGCCTGAAGCCGCGCGCCAGAATCGTTGCCATGACCAACATGGGCGATTGCCCGACGCTGATGCTGAACGCACCCGTGCCGGCGGCGAAGAAGGTGCTGGAAAAGGCCGGCCTGACGGTTGACGACATCGACCTGTGGGAAATCAACGAAGCCTTTGCCGTGGTGGCGGAAAAGTTCATCCGCGACCTGAAGCTGGACCGCGACAAGGTGAACGTGAACGGCGGCGCCATCGCGCTGGGCCACCCCATCGGCGCGACGGGCTCGATCCTGATCGGCACAATCCTGGACGAACTGGAGCGGCGCGACCTGAAGCGCGGGCTGGTGACGATGTGCGCCGCAGGCGGGATGGCTCCGGCGATTATTATCGAACGCGTGTAACGTGTAGGCGGCCGCAGCCTGGAGGCGGATTGCAGCGCAATCCGCCGAAGGCCTGCGGACTCGCCGCAACGCACGGCCGGCGGGGCGTGGGCCATCAGGCCCACGAGCCCGTTCGACGAGCGGGCTATGCCCGCAACCTTTCTTTCTTCTGATTCCTGAAGCGGACTCGGCGGCTGTGCCGCCGGCCGCGCCTCTGTGCGCCCGCCTGTTGGAGATTTACCCAGGCAAACTTCACAAACTTCACACTGACTCGTGCGTACGTGCGGGTGCGCGCGTAGCTTGTGACCGGTGTGTAGGACAGGGAAAAATGCGGGTTGGTCTGGCGCCTGCATTGGGGTGGTTTTGGCACGGAATGGGGGCTGTAGGACAGCCGCATCGACGGTGGCAGCTTAGCGCCGCCATTTCGGTCGTTCGGTGGCCTAATCCATGAGCCTGAAAACTACCGTGAATCAAATGCAGTGGCGTTGGCAGTGCCGCTTTAAGGCTAAAGGTTTTGCCACTGGACCGGCGTGGCTGAATGTTGGATCTTATGAATTCGAAACGAGTAGGCATCAGACTGATGAATGCCTTACGTGGCCGCAAACCGATCGCGTTCACGGATATCCAAAATAAGATTCATAAGCTCGTCTGGCCGATTGGTAATGCCAAACAGACCAGCGGGGCGGTCCTTGTCACTCTGGTCGGTACCAGTGTAGATTAAAAAAGGCGTTCCAATCTCCGCTTCTCGAGCCTTCTTAAGCAGATCGAGACCAGCAGTATTCCCCTCGGGACGGCTCATGTCGGTAATGACCGCGTCGTAACTTGCTTGTGCCATCAATTTCAAAGCGTCATTTGTCGTTGTGGCTGCAGCAATTTTTACTCCGAATCTGCGCAAGAGCACCTGTTCCGCAACGTTATTGCCAGGCTGGTCGTCAACCCAGAGAATCCGCATGCCTACGAGAATGTCGGACGTGCGATCCAGTCTTCGAGTCAGCGCGCCTGTGCCGCCGGGTTCTAATGGGACACCCCGTTGTTGCGAGGCTTGCGTTAGGTCTGCGATCGCAAGTTCTAGCTCGACGCCCAATCCCTTGAAGCTTTTCAGGCGAGGCAACAAATCAAGCAATTGTGGAAGGAATTTGACGAGAACCCAAATGCCGAATGCCGCCCAAACCAAAGCAGGAACCACCGTCGCACCGGCACCCTCCCAGAATCCGCTCCAGACATCCGTTGCGGCCTGAGGCTGCTCCGTCGCAGTAGCTACCACAGGCGCAGTCGCTTCACCAGTTTTGGCAGGGGTTGGGGTGGGCATGGGCGGCCTTCAGATCGAGGGAGTTTAGGCAAGCTCGTAGGCTAGCTCTCGCATGAAACGGGTTGCATTTCCGGCGATTGGTATCGCTTTGAGGTGTGCAGTCCGGTCGCGCCGGATTAAGGCAACATGGATCATAAGCAGGATCCAATCGATCAGGCTGTTGGCTGGTGCCAATGAGTTCCATGCAATGGCATTTGTCTGAAGAAGCGCAATTCTGTTCTCATAGTTGTATTCGCGCATGGCTAGTGCCGATTGGCCTGCAAAAATCCCGCTGGCTCGGGCAGTCTCCATTGAGTCGGGCGAGTATTCGTGTATCAATTCCTCTGGATCGAAGAACATGAACCCTCGCACGCGGAAGATACCGAAAAGGTTAAGGATCGCAGAATCAGAGCTGGCGAGGAACGACAATCGCGCGATATAAGATACTCTGTCTGCACCATATGCGGTCATCACGATCCTCGCATGGGAATCTGGCTCTCCCGTGGCGAGTGCCGCAAAGATCAGTCCGGGAAGGTTGGCATCCATTTCGACAATGGACGTGAATTCACGCCAACTCCTATTGAAATCATCGATGCGGAGATTGCCGTCGCCAACGTATATTTCCGTGCTAGTGGTCAGAGCGGAGTAGAACGCTTTCCGTGCGACAAGCAGCAGTTCCGGTGACGGCTCGCGCAGCAATTCCACGGCTTGCTGGATGAGACCCTTCCCTCGGCTGGTCTCGTTCGTGCAGAACGCCAATTCGGCTGCAGATACTAGCAGATCAATCTTGAAAAGTCGGCTAGGCGCGCCTTGAGCGGCCAGAGGATCAAACAGACTTCCTTCAGGGACCATTGGAAACGTTGGCCCAAAGCGCCGGGCAAGCGACTCTGAGTTGTTAGCACATTTTTCGAGAAACGTCGAACGCACCCGAATATCACCCAGCCAACCTTCTGGCCCGTTCAAAGTGCTCATGCTATTGCCTCAAGCAAGTTTGAAAGCCTATCCGGCGACACAAACTTGCCATTGAAGATCTCCGGACGCGCGTGTCCGGCAAAATTCAACGAATTTGTATTCTTGTCGATTTTGTGCACCCGCTCGATCTGCCGGGCAGGCACGGTAAGCTTTGCAGCAATCTCGCCCTCTCCATGAAAAATCCAGTACTTGCGGAATATATTTAGGTCGCGGACTGCATCTGCGATACAGGCGAGCTCAGGGACGGCTTTAGGTGAGAGAACGCACCAGCAGCGGTACACATAGCCGGACGTGCGGCCATAGTTAGTCGCGAAGGCTGCAGCGGTCAGCCAAGCGGGCAACACGCTTACACCTCCAACCGGGTCTGGCAGCACGATGCCCGCCGACAGAGAGATGTAAGGTGTGCGATCCCAGACCGAGGGAAAGTTGTTTACATGGTCATTTAATGCCGTTTCACTCAAGTCGTCGTGGGCGTCATGAATGGCGGGTACAAATTGATTGCAAGAGTTCCGCTTGACTGCGCTACTCAACATTCCGGAGGAGAGTAACTTCTCAGCCTCAGGGTCCGAAAATTTCGGCTCTCCATTATCCCCTGGTTGTTCAGGAATCCCTTTCAGGCATCATTGAATTTGCACGATAAGCCCCCATCGCCATCGGACCTCTGCAGTTGAGACTATCGTATTCGCAGCTGTTTTCAATGGTGGGTCAAACGACAGCTCTAGGCGACTCCCCCTTCCAAGCGGGCAGGCAGTTCGCGGCCGAACTCCTGACGCACTGAACCACCATCGAGGGTGCAGGGAAATCATTTCCCTGCCGGGGGTGAAGGGGGCAGCGCCCCTTTCTTCCCAGCCTACCCGATCAGTGCCGCCACGATGATCTCGGCTGCTTCCTCGGGCGTTACCTGCGTCGTGTCGATGCGGAGGTCCGGGGTTTCCGGCGCCTCATACGGGCTGTCTATGCCGGTGAAGTTCTTCAGCTTGCCTTCGCGGGCCTTGCGGTAGAGGCCTTTTACGTCGCGTTGTTCGGCTACGCTGAGCGGCGTATCGACATGCACTTCGAGGAACTCGCCCGGGGCCATCATGGCGCGGACCATGTCGCGTTCGGCGCGGAAGGGGGAGATGAAGGCGGTTATGACGATGAGGCCGGCGTCGGTCATCAGGCGGGCGACTTCGCCGACGCGGCGGATGTTTTCGATGCGGTCGGCTTCGGTGAAGCCGAGATCGCGGTTGAGGCCGTGGCGGACATTGTCTCCGTCGAGGAGGAAGGTGTGGCGGTTCATCCGCGCCAGCTTCTTTTCGACGAGGTTGGCGATGGTGGATTTGCCGGCGCCGGAGAGGCCGGTGAGCCAGACGACGGCCGGCTTCTGGTTCTTGAGCGCGGCGTGGTGTTCGCGGCTGATGTCTGTCGCCTGCCAGTGGACGTTCTGCGCGCGGCGGAGCGAGAAGTGGAGCATGCCGGCGGCGACGGTGGCGTTCGACATCTTGTCTATGAGGATGAAGCCGCCGAGGGCGCGGCTTTCGGCATAGGGTTCGAAGACGATGGGGCGGTCTGTCGCCAGGGTGACGACGCCGATGGCGTTGAGATCCAGTGTTTTCGCCGCCAGATGCTCCAGGGTGTTGACGTTCACCTGGTATTTCGGCTGCTGGACGGTGGCGGAGACGGTCTGCGTGCCGAGTTTCAGCCAGTAGGAGCGGCCGGCGACCATGTCGTGCTCGTCCATCCAGACGAGCGTTGCCTCGAACTGGCTGGAGGTTTGCGGGGGGTTGTCGGCGATGGCGATGACATCGCCGCGCGAGCAATCGACTTCGTCGGTGAGGGTGAGGGTTATGGATTGGCCGGCGACGGCCTGGGGGAGGTCTCCGCCCATGGCGACGATGCGGGCGACCTTGGTGAGCTTTCCGGAGGGGAGGATGCGGACGGCGTCGCCGGGGCGGATGGTGCCGGAGGCGATCAGGCCGGAGAAGCCGCGGAAATCGAGATTGGGGCGGTTTACCCATTGCACGGCCATGCGGAACGGGCGGGTTTGGTCGGCGGTGGCGTCGACCTCCACGCTTTCGAGGTGCTGGATGAGGGTGGGGCCGCTGTACCAGGGGGTGTTGGCGCTGGGGGCGGTGATGTTGTCGCCCCTGAAGCCGGAGATGGGCATGGCGGTGAAATGGGAGATGCCGATGCTGGTGGCGAAGGCGCGGTAATCGGCGACGATCTCGTCGAAGCGGGTTTGATCGTAGGCCACGAGGTCCATCTTGTTTACGGCGAGGACGATGTGGCGGATGCCCAGCAGGTGGGCGAGGTAGCTGTGGCGGCGGGTCTGGGTGAGGACGCCCTTGCGCGCGTCGATCAGGATCACGGCGAGATCGGCGGTGGAGGCGCCGGTGACCATGTTGCGGGTATATTGTTCGTGGCCGGGGGTGTCGGCGACGATGAACTTGCGCTTTTCGGTGGAGAAGAAGCGGTAGGCGACGTCGATGGTGATGCCCTGTTCGCGCTCGGCGGCGAGGCCGTCGACGAGGAGGGCGAAATCGATTTCCTGCCCTTGGGTGCCGACGCGCCGGCTGTCGGCTTCGAGGGCGGCGAGCTGGTCTTCGAAGATCATCTTCGAATCGTAGAGGAGGCGGCCGATGAGGGTGGACTTGCCGTCGTCTACGGAGCCGCAGGTGATGAAGCGGAGCAGGCTCTTGTGCTGGTGCAGGCGGAGGTAGGCGTCGATATCCTCGGCGATGAGGGCGTCGACCGTGTATTGGGGGGCGGACATCAGAAATAGCCCTCCTGCTTTTTCTTTTCCATGCCGGCGCCGCCGGCGTCCTTGTCTATGGCGCGGCCCTGGCGTTCGGAGGTGGTGGTGAGGAGCATTTCCTGGATGACTTCGCTGAGCGTGGCGGCTTCGCTTTCGACGGCGCCGGTGAGGGGGTAGCAGCCCAGCGTGCGGAAGCGGATGGAGCGCTGGACGGGTGCTTCGCCGGGGGCGAGGGGGAAGCGGTCGTCATCGACCATGAGGAGGAGGCCGTCGCGCTCTATGGTGGGGCGCGGGGCGGCGAAATAGAGCGGGACGATGGGGATGTCGTTCAGCTGGATATATTGCCAGATGTCGAGCTCGGTCCAGTTGGAGATGGGGAAGACGCGGATGCTTTCGCCCTTGGCCTTGTGGACGTTGTAGAGGTTCCAGAGCTCGGGGCGCTGGTTTTTCGGGTCCCAGCGGTGGGTGGCGGAGCGGAAGGAGAAGATGCGTTCCTTGGCGCGGCTCTTTTCCTCGTCGCGGCGGGCGCCGCCGAAGGCTGCGTCAAAGCCGTATGTGTCGAGTGCCTGCTTCAGGCCCTCGGTTTTCCACATGTCGGTGTGGAGGGCGCCGTGATCGAAGGGGTTGATGCCCCGGGCCCTGGCTTCGGGGTTCTGGTAGACGAGGAGTTCCATGCCGGATTCCGCGGCCATGCGATCGCGGAGAGCGTACATGTCGCGGAACTTCCAGGTGGTATCGACGTGGAGCAGCGGGAAGGGCGGGGGCGAGGGGTAGAAGGCCTTGCGCGCGAGGTGGAGCATGACGGCTGAGTCTTTGCCCACGGAATAGAGCATCACCGGCTTTTCCGCCTCGGCCACCACTTCGCGCAGGATGTGGATGGCTTCGGCTTCCAGTCGTTCCAGATGGGTCAGCACGTCGGGCAAGGCAATCTCCTGTGGCACCACGTATCGCGTGCCGGCGGCGGGCACCATATCGCCGTGCGGTTTCGTCTCAAGATGCTCCTGCTTTATCGGGGGAAACCGCAGGTGCGGGCGCTTCAGCGGCGGGCCGGGCCGGTGGAGCCGCGTACCACGAGCGAGGCCTCCACCACCACCGGGTCGTGCGAGGGCTCCTCGCCTGCGCAGTCGGCGATGATGAGCTCGGCCGAGCGTGCGGAAACGGCGGCGATGGGCTGCACCACGGCGGTGAGCGGCGGATGGCTGAAGCGCACCGCCGGGGTATCGTCGAAGCTGATGATGGAGAGGTCGCTCGGAACCTCCAGACCGCGGGCGCGGGCGACGGCCAGCGCGCCGAACGCCATCTGGTCGCTGCTGCCGATGATCGCCGTCGGCGGATCGGCGCCGTCGAGCAGCGCGGTGGCGGCGGCTACGCCCGAGGTGTAGCTGAAATCGCCCGGCTTCAGCAGGCCGTCCGTCGCCAGCCCGGCCTCGGCCATGGCCGCGCGCCAGCCCTGCACCCGCCAGCCGCTGAGTTCATAGTCGGGCGAGCCCGCCACGAAGCCGATGCGCCGGTGCCCCAGCTGCAGCAGATGCTCCGTCGCCAGCCGGGCGGCATGTTCGTCGTCCATCGTCAGCCGGAAGCCCGGCCCCTCCAGCAGCGAGCCTATGCGGGCAAAGCGGATGCCCTGTTCGTCGAGCAGGCGGGTGATGAGCGGGTTCTGCGAGTGCGGCGGCGTGAGGATGACGCCATCCGGGCGGACGGCGGCGATGGCCGCGCCCAGCTCGCGCTCGATATGGTCGGAGTGGGTATCGACCAGTTCGATTATCATCCGATAGCCGTGCTTCGCGCAGGTGAGCATGCCGCCAAGGAGCATCTGGTCCACCCAGTCGGCGCCCATGCGGCTTTCCCAATCCGCCAGCGTCCGCTCGCGGTCGTTCAAGGCCAGGATCAGATAGGAGCGGGAGCCGCCCATCCGCCTTGCGGCGAGGCTGGGGACATAGCCGAGCTTGTCGATGGAGGCCTGCACGCGCTCGGCCATTTCCGGCCGCACATTGGCGTCGCGGTTGATGACGCGGCTGACGGTCTGCATGGAGACGCCGGCATGGGCGGCGACATGCCTGATGGTGACGGCCTGTTTCCTGCGCGGCATGGTTCAGGCAGCCGCCCTTGCACTGCAATATTGCCGCACATAGGTGGCGTGATCGGGCAGCTGGCCCAGCGTGTGCGCCACATGCGCGCACACATTCTCCAGCAGCTTTTCCAGCTCTTGCGGAGTCGGCTTTTCGGCGATGGGGTGCCACGACCCTGGCAGGATGCCCTGCCCCATCCTCACCTGCACCCAGCTGTTTTCGGCGAACATCTTGCGCGCACCTTTCCGGCGCTTGCCCCGCGACAGTTGGTTAACGGCCTTGGGAACGTTCACAATCTTGCGGCTGCGGCTTGTTGTCAACCCCCCGCTCCGATCGCGCTGCAAGATTTGGGAACGTTCCCAAGAGTAAATCGGGCTTGAATCAGCGAAAATGCACGGAAAATCCGTAGCATGGCGTTTGCCACCGGCCGTTCTGCCGGCGCCGTCGGCTTCCTCGTCTATTCCGTCGGGGCGCAGACCTTCCTGGCGCTGCATTCCGCCTTCTTCATGCTGCTGTTGCCGCGCCCGGCGCACCGGGGGAGGGATCTGGGGGGGCGGGATCTGGGGGGGCGGGATCTGGGGGTGCTGAACCTCGCCAACACCATTCCGGCGATCCTTGGCCCGCTGCTGGCCTGGGCATTGGCGACGCCGCAGGATTTCCGCACGCTGATGCTGCTGCTGGCGCTGCTGACCGTCGTTGGTGGCGTGCTGACGCTGCAGATCAGGCGTTTGCGCCAGGGCGCCGCCGGACGTCGCACCAGTGGGCGCAGGCCGGCGCCTGTTCGCTGCCGGGGGCGGGCACGCGCTTTCCGCTGCCGCTGGCCGAGCAGACGACAACCGTGGCCGGGCCGGCGAGTGCGGCCATCGGCAGGGCGAAGACGGCGAGGGCAACGGCGAACCTCAACGCTCGTCCTCTTCGTCGAGCAGGATGCGCTGTGCAGCGCCTTCGAGATCGTCGTACTGACCGGAGCGGACCGACCAGAGGAAGGCAATCAGCGCCAGCAGCCCGGCTCCCAGCGCGATGGGAATGAGGATGCCGAGCGTGTTCATCGCGCCCCTTTCGCCGGAACGGCCCACCTGAGCCGCAGCGCATTGGCGACCACCAGGATCGAGGAGCCGGACATGGCGATGGCGGCGATCATCGGGGTGGCAAATCCTGCAATGGCAATCGGAACGGCCAGCACATTGTAGCCGATCGCGGCGGCGAAGTTCTGCCGAATGTGGCGGTCCGCCGCCGTCGCCAGACTGAGCGCCTCTGGCACCGCCATCAGCCCGTCCTGCAGGAACAGCAGGTCCGCCGCCGTCTGCCCGGCGTCGCTGGCGCTGGACGGCGCCATCGAGACATGGCCGGCGGCGAGCGCCGGGGCATCGTTCAGCCCGTCGCCCACCACCAGCACGCGCCTGCCCTGTCGCGCCCGGACGCGGATCAGATCCAGCTTGTCGGCAGGCGTCATCGCGGCGTGCCAGTCGTCGATGCCCAGCTCCCGCGCGACTGCATCCACCGCCTCGGGCCGGTCGCCGGAGACGATGCCGACGCGCAACCCGCGCGTGCGGATGGCGTCGATGGCGGCCCTTGCATCGGGCCGCAGCGGATCGTGGAACGGCAGCACCACGGCCGCGCCATCGCCCTTGCGGAAGGCGAGGCTGAGGAGCGCGCCCTCCGGCCCGGCCTCGGCGCCGACCCAGTCCAGCCGGCCCAGCCGCAGCAGCACGCCGTCCACGCGGGCCTCCATCCCGCAGCCGGGCACCTCGCGGACATCGGCCAGTGTTGCGGGCACCACGCCCTGACGCCGGGCGGCGGCGAGCAGGCCGCGCGACAGCGGGTGGCGGCTTCTGGCGGCCAGACCCGCCGCACGTGCGAGATCGGCCTCGACAAGCGGCAGTTCGCCCGCCGGCTCGGGCCGCCCCAGCGTCAGCGTTCCGGTCTTGTCGAACAGCACGGAATCGGCCTCCACCAGCCGCTCCAGCGCGCCGCCGTCCTTGAGGAGGACGCCGCGCTGCATCAGCAGGTTCGCCGCCGTCACCTGAACGGCGGGCACTGCGAGCCCCAGCGCGCAGGGGCAGGTGATGATCAGCACGGCGGTCGCCGTTAGCAGCGACTGGTGCCAGCCGGCCCCCGCCGCCATCCAGCCGAGGAAGGTGCACAGCGCCAGCAGGTGCACGGCGGGGGCATAGAGCCGCGCGGCGCGGTCGGCGATGCGCACATGCCGGGCGCGGCCGCCTTCGGCCGCCTCCATCATCCGCAGCACCTGTCCCAGAAAGCTCGCCTCGCCCACCGCCGTCGTCTTGACCGTGAGCGGTGCGTCGAGATTCAGCGTTCCGGCGGAGAGCAGGCTGCCGGGCTGCACCGCCTGCGGCAGGCTCTCACCCGTCAGCAGCGCGGAATCCAGCGCCGAGCGGCCTTCTGTGACCACGCCGTCCACAGGCACCCGCTCGCCTGCCGCCACCAGCACCAGCATGCCCGGCGCCACCGCCTCTATCGGGCGATATTCCTGCGTGCCGTCCGCCCCCAGCACCAGCGCCCCGCGCGCTGCCTGCTTCATCAGGGTGGCGACGCCCGCGCGCGCCTTGTCGCGCATCACGCTGTCGAGATAGCGGCCGACCAGCAGGAAGAAGATCAGCATCGTCGCTGCATCGAACCAGACGTGGGGTGCGTCGGTCAGCATTTCGTGGAAGCTCATCCCCGTCGCCAGCAGGATGCCGATGGAGATCGGCACGTCCATGTTGGTGCGGCCATGCCGCAGGGCGCCCCAGGCGGAGGCGAAGAAGGGGCGGCCTGCGTAAGCGACTGCCGGGATTGCGATGGCGGCGGAAAGGATGTGGAACAGGTGCCGCGTCGCGCCGTCCGCGCCGGACCAGACCGAGACGGAGAGCAGCATGATGTTCATTGCCGCAAAGCCGGCCACCGCCATCGCCGTGAGCAGCCGGCGGGATTGCGGGTCGGCCTCGGTCGCGGCGGCGTCTGCGGGGTTGAACGGGCGTGCCTCGAAGCCCGCTCCCTCCACCGCCTCGACGATGGCCTCGGGCGTGACCTGTGCGTCCTCCCACTCCACCGCCAGCCGGCGGGTGGAGAAGTTGACCCGTGCCAGCGTGATGCCTTCGAGGGGCCGCACCGCGCCTTCCACCTTGCGGATGCAGTTGGCGCAGTGGACGCCCGGCACGTGCAGGTCCAGCCGCCGCTTGCCCGGCGCCGGCTCGGTGGTGAAGGTGAGGAGCGGCGAGCTGGCCATCAGCCGACCTCGATCCGCTGCCGCAGCCAGTGGCGCTCGCCGCCGCGCTGCACGGTCAGCTCCATGTCCCACAGGCCCTGCGGCAGGGTGGCGCTGTAGCGGCCTTCCGGCCCCGGCAGCAGCGCCAGCCGCACCGGCGGCACCTGCCCCAGCGGGTGCGTCAGCAGCGCCTCCACCTGCGCGCCCTTGAGCGCTGCGCCGGCGGAGGTGCGCGCCGTCACCAGCAGGGCCTTGTCCTTCACTTCGGGCGTCACCTTCCAGCCCCGCGCCTGTTGCGCGCGCCCGGCCTCCAGCCCCGCGTTGAAATTCTGGCTGGCGACATAGCTGTTCTCGACCACCATTCCGGGGAAGGTCCGCGTCGCCAGCACGGCCATCGTCAGGTTCACCGCGAGGATGATGCCGAAGCCGGCGGCGAAGATCGCCAGCACCCTTCTTCCGGTCAGCGGCTTGCTCATCCGCCGTCCCCGGCAGGTGGCGGCCCGGTGAAGCGGGCCGCCTGCCGCGTTTCGCCCTGGCCGTCGGCCGCCCGCGCGACGAACGCGAAATCCCTGTGTTCCTTGCCTTCCAGCGCGGCTGGCGGCACCCGTACCTGCAGGTGCCGCGTTTCCACGCCGTCGGCGCGCGCCGTCAGGGCGATCTGCGTTCCGGGCTCACCTCCCAGCAGCGGATCGGAAATCCGCGCCTCGGGCAGGCCTTCCACCGTCAGGATGAAATCGCGGGGCTGCAGCTCCTTGTTCAGCAGCTTCACGGTGAAGCCGTTGCGGATGTCGCCTCCGGAAAGCTGCACATAGACCGGGTTGCGATCCTGCGAGACGAGCAGCTCCATCCGCTCGCGCCCGGCCAGTGTTACGGCCATGCCGATGCCGATCGCCGCCCACAGCGCGAAATAGAGGAGGAGCCGGGGGCGCAGCAGCGTCTGCCAGATCGGCTTCAGCGCCGCCCCCTTCCGCTCCTCCTCGTCCCGCTTCAGGGTTGTGTATCCGATCAGGTCGGGCGCCCGGCCCAGCTTGTGCATGGTGTCGTTGCAGGCATCGATGCACAGCGCGCAGGTGATGCATTCCAGCTGCGGGCCGTTGCGGATTTCGATGCCGGTGGGGCAGACGTTGACGCAGGCCATGCAGTCCACGCAGTCGCCGATCCCGGGCTCGGCCAGCTTTTCCTTGACGCTGCCGCGCGGTTCGCCCCGCCACGTCTTGTAGGTGACGATGAAGCTGTCCTCGTCGAGCATCGCCGACTGGATGCGCGGCCAGGGGCACATGTAGGTGCACACCTGTTCCCGCATCAGCCCCGCCAGCGAATAGGTGGTGAAGGTGAGGAGGGCGATGGCGCCATAGGCGGCGAACGGCGCCGTGCCGCTGACGATCTGCGAGAGCAGCGTCGGCGCATCGGCGAAGTAGAAGACCCACGCCCCGCCGGTGAGGAGCGCGATGACCAGCCAGACGCTGTGCAGCGAGATGCGTTTGGCGATCTTCTCGGGGCCCCACGGTGCCTTGTCGAGGCGCATCCGGGCGTTGCGGTCACCCTCGATGAAGCGCTCGACCGCCATGAACAGGTCGGTCCAGACCGTCTGCGGGCAGCTGTAGCCGCACCACGCCCGCCCGAAGGCCGAGGTGACGAGGAACAGCCCGATCCCGGCCATGATGAGGAGGCCGGCGACATAGTAGAATTCCTGCGGCCAGATCTCGATTCCGCCGAAGAAGAAGCGCCGCCCGGCGAGATCGACCAGCACCGCCTGATCCGGCGCATGGGCGCCCCGATCCCAGCGCAGCCAGGGCGTTATGTAATAGATGCCCAGCGTGACGCAGAGGATGATCCACTTGGCGCGGCGATAGGGGCCGGAAACTTCCTTCGGGAAGATCTTCTCGCGCTTCTTGTAGAGGCCGGCCGGCGGCTGCGGCGCCGGCTTCAGCAGGCCGGGCATCTTGTTCACTCCCCGCCGCCGAGGCTGTGGACATAGGCGGTGAGCTTGCGGATGGTTTCCTCGGACAGATGCGTCTTCCAGGCCGGCATCACCCCGGCGTGGGCGTTCCACACCGTGTGGCGGATGTCGGCGCGGCTGCCGCCATAGAGCCAGATGCCGTCGGTGAGGTTCGGGGCGCCGAATTCGCGCAGGCCCTTGCCGTCGATGCCGTGGCAGGCGACGCATTGCTGCTGGAAGATCACCCCGCCCTTTGCCGCCAGCGCCGGGTTTGCCTTCTGGCCGGAGATCTGCACCACATATTCCACCACGGCGTCGACTTCGGCGGGCTTCAATATCCCGTCGCGACCAAAGGCGGGCATGGCCGAAATCCGCGTATCGTCGTCGTCGGGCTGGCGGATTCCGTGCTGGATGGTGGTGTGGATGCTCTCCATGTCGCCGCCCCACAGCCAGTCGTCGTCGTTGAGGTTGGGATAGCCCTTGCTGCCGGCAGCGCCGGTACCGTGGCACTGCACGCAATAGATCTTGAACGCCGATTGCCCGCCGGCGACCGCCGCCTGCATCAGCTGCGGATGGTTGGGCAGATCGTTGATGGGGATGTCCATCATCCCTTTCACCGCCTGCTCGCGCCCGGCCTCCACGGCAGCGATTTCCGCCCGCACATTGGCACGGCTGCTATAGCCCAGAAGGCCCGGCGTTGCGCCGCGGATCCCCGGAATCGCCGGATAGAGCAGCACCCAGACGCCGGCGAAGACGATGGTGGCGTAGAAGATCCACAGCCACCAGCGCGGGATCGGCTTGTTCCACTCCTGGATGCCGTCCCACTCGTGACCGGTGGTGCCGGGTTCGGTGCTGCTCGGGTCGCTCATCTGTCCGCCTCTTCATCCCGCAACTCTTCATCCAGCAACGGGATCATCCGTGCATCGTCGTGGTAGCGCCGGGCCGAGGGCCGCATCGCCATCCACACCGCCAGCGCAAAGCAGGCGAAGAGGAAAACCAGCCCCCAGCTGTCGGCCAGATGGCGCAGTTCGTTATAGTCCATCTTCAGCGGCTCTCGGCCGGCACATAGGTGTCGAAGTCCACCATCGTGCCCAGCACCTGCAGATAGGCGACCAGCGCATCCATCTCGGTCAGCCGCGCCGGATCGCCGTCGAAATCGCGCACCTGCACCTTGCCATAGCGTTCCAGCAGGCCCGCCGTGTCGGCGTTGGGATCGGCCTGCGCGCGCAGGTCGGCGGACGCCTGCGCGATCGCCGCGTCGCTGTAGGGAACGCCGACCGCGCGGTTCGCCCTCAGATGCGCTGCGGCATCCGGCATCAGCAGATCGCGGTCCTTCAGGAAGGCATAGCCGGGCATGATCGATTCCGGCACCACGGCGCGCGGATCCATCAGGTGCTGCACATGCCATTCGTCGGAATAGCGGCCGCCGACGCGCGCCAGATCCGGCCCCGTCCGCTTGGAGCCCCACTGGAACGGGTGGTCGTACATGCTCTCGGCCGCCAGCGAGTAATGGCCATAGCGCTCATTCTCGTCGCGCAGGGGGCGGATCATCTGCGAGTGGCAGGTATAGCAGCCCTCGCGGATGTAGATGTTGCGCCCGGCCAGCTCCAGCGGGGTGTAGGGGCGCACGCCTTCGACCTTTTCCACCGTGTTCTGCAGCCAGAACAGCGGCGCGATCTGCACCAGCCCGCCGATCGAGACCACCAGCAGGGTCAGCACCAGCAGGATGGTGACGTTGCGCTCGATAGTGCCATGGGAAATCTGCATCGTGCGCCCCCCTATTCTGCAGCTGCGGGTTGCGGCAAAGGCCGCTCGGCGGACTTGCCGGAGCTGTCGACCAGCGGCGCCTCCGCACGCACATCGCCGCGGATCGTCCGCCACAGATTATAGACCATCACCAGCGAGCCGCCGAAATAGAGCAGGCCCCCCAGAAGGCGGATCACATAATAGGGGTGCATCGCCGCCACGACTTCCGAGAAGCCATAGACGAGGTAGCCCTCGGCGTTGAATTCCCGCCACATCAGGCCCTGCATGATGCCGGCCACCCACATCGACGAGGCGTAGAGAACGATCCCCGCCATCGCCAGCCAGAAGTGCCAGTTTATCATCCGCAGCGAATAGAGCCGTTCCCGCTTCCACAGCCTGGGCGTGAGGAAATAGAGGCAGGCAAAGGTGATCATGCCGTTCCAGCCAAGCGCGCCGGAATGGACATGGCCGATGGTCCAGTCGGTGTAGTGGGACAGCGAGTTGACCGCCCGGATCGACATCACCGGGCCTTCGAACGTGCTCATCCCATAGAAGGCGAGCGAGGCGACGAACATGCGGATGATGGGATCGGTGCGGATCTTGTCCCACACATTGTCCAGCGTCATCAGCCCGTTGATCATGCCGCCCCAGCTGGGCATCCACAGCATGACCGAGAACACCATCCCCAGCGTCTGCGCCCAATCGGGAAGCGCCGTGAAGTGCAGGTGGTGCGGCCCGGCCCAGATGTAGAGGAAGATCAGCGACCAGAAGTGCACGATGGACAGGCGATAGGAATAGACCGGCCGGTTCGCCTGCTTGGGCACGAAATAATACATCATCCCCAGGAAGCCGGCGGTGAGGAAGAAGCCGACGGCATTGTGCCCGTACCACCATTGCGTCAGCGCATCCTGCACGCCGGAAAACAGCGAATAGGATTTGGCCGAGAAGCCCGCCGGCACCGCCAGATTGTTGACGATGTGCAGCATGGCGATGGTGACGATGAAGGCGAGGTAGAACCAGTTTGCCACATAGATGTGCGGCTCGCGGCGCTTCACCAGAGTGCCTAGGAACACCGCCAGATAGGCGACCCAGACGACGGTCAGCCACAGATCGACATACCATTCCGGCTCGGCATATTCCCTGGACTGGGTGATGCCGAACACATAGCCGGTCGCCGCCAGCACGATGAACAGCTGATAGCCCCAGAACACGAACCAGGCGAGGTTGCCGAACGCCAGCCGCGCCCGGCAGGTGCGCTGCACCACCCAGAAGCTGGTGGCGATCAGCGCATTGCCGCCAAAGGCGAAGATCACCGCGGAGGTGTGCAGCGGCCGCAGGCGCCCGAAGGTGGTGAATTCGGTATCGAGGTTCAGAAGCGGGAACGACAGCTGCGCCGCCACCACCACGCCGACCAGCAACCCCACCACGCCCCAGAAGCTGGTGGCGATGACGCCGGCGCGGATCACATCGTCCTTGTAGCGATCCTCGGGATGGTCGGGGAGGATCCAGCTGCCGTTTGGCGTGAAGCGCGCGCCGCCCACCGTATAGACCGCCGCAATCGCCGCCGCCGCCAGGATGACCACCCCATGGGCCGCGAACGGCCAGGTGGTCGCCGTGGCGATCATGAACAGCGCCATGAAGGCCGCGAGCAGATAGGCCCCGGTCTGGAATAGGACGTTCATGGCAACTGTACCTTCTGAAGCGCTTCGGGCGTACGAGTGCCCGCCCGCCCCCATGCACCTCGCCGCGAAGGCAATGCTTGATTCAGATCAAGAAAGGGGGGATCGTCCGGCGGAAACCGCGGGTTTCGAAGCGACAGAATGTCGCCATCGGGCAGATTCATGCCGCATGGCGACGGAATTGCGGGTAGGGGGCCAGGCGAAGTGAATGCTCGTGCTTGATATTCCATCCCCTCCATTGCCTGCCGCTGTTCCCACGCCCAGGTCGCAGGATTCCGGCTGCGAGAGCTGTGCCGTCCGCAGCCGCAGCATCTGCGCCTCGCTGCAGGCCGAAGCCCGCAACCTGCTTGGCCGCGACGGCCGCATCGTCTCTGTCCCGCGCGGCCGCACGCTGGTGTGGGAGGGCGAGGACAGCGCCCTGGTCGCCAATCTCATCGAAGGCGCGCTGAAGCTTTCGACCTCCACCACCGACGGCCGCGAGCAGATCGTCGGCGTCGCCTATCCCGGCGATTTCATCGGCCGCCCGTTCAACGACCGCAGCCCGCACAGCGTGACGGCGCTGGTCGACAGCCGCTGCTGCCTGTTCCCGCGCGCCGCCTTCGATCGCTTTGCCCACGACCATCCCGAGCTGGAGCACCGGCTGCTGGGCACCGTGCTGGACGAGCTGGACCGCGCCCGCCGCTGGATGCTGCTGCTGGGCCGCAAATCCGCCTCTGAACGAGTCGCCAGCTTTGTGCTGGAACTGTCCGAACGGCTGGGCGACAATGGCTGCGCGCCTGCGGCGCCGCTGGACAGGTTCGACCTGCCGCTGGACCGGCAGCAGATCGCCGACATCCTTGGCCTTACCATCGAGACGGTCAGCCGCCAGCTGTCGGCCCTGCGCAGCGCCGGGATCCTCGACCTGCCGGCCCGCCGCACGGTTCATATTCTCGACCGCCCCCGGCTGATCGCCCGCGCCGGCAACTAGGATGTGAGCCGCGCGCATAGCTGCCAGCGCGGAATATAATATTGCTGTTTATAAGCATCGTTATTATATGCCGCGCATGGCAGACAGTCTTGGATTCCTGATCAGCGATGTTTCGCGCCTTTTGCGCAAACGCTTCGACGAGCGCGCGCGGTTGATCGGCGTTACCCGCCCGCAGTGGCGGACGCTGGTGATCCTGCAGCGCAACGAGGGGCTTAACCAGGGCGCCCTTGCCGAGCGACTCGAGGTGGAGCCGATCACGCTCTGCCGGATGATCGACCGGCTGGAAGAGGCCGGCCTTGTCGAGCGGCGCCGCGATCCGCAGGACCGCCGCGCCTGGCGCATCTTCCTGACGGAAGGCGCGCGCCCGATCATCGCCAAGCTCGCGGTCATCGCCGACGAGCTGTTTGGCGTGGCGCTAGACGGCATTGCCGAACCCGAGCGCGACGCGCTGGCCGACATGCTGGAACAGATCCGCACCAACCTTGCCGCCAACCAACCCGAATTCGAAGACGAGCAACTGACACATCATGGCTGACATCGATCCCGATCCCCCCTTTCCCCGCCGCGCGCCGCAAGCCGCCGAGGCCGAACCGCAGCCGGTGCCGGCGCTGGCGGTCGAGAAAGTGGAGCGCCGCCCCTGGGTGCGCCCGCTGATGCTCAGCGTGCCGCTGCTGGCATTGGGCGTTGCCGGCTATATCTGGATGTCCGAGGGCAAGTCCGTCTCTACCGACAACGCCTATGTGAACCAGGACAAGGTCTCCGTCTCGGCCGACGTCGCCGGGCGTATCGTCGAGGTGAACGTGCAGGAGAACCAGCCGGTGAAGGCCGGCGACCTGCTGTTCCGCATCGATCCCGAACCCTATCGCATCGCCCTTTTGCAGAGCGACGCCGCCCTTGCCGCTGCACGCGTGCAGGTGAACACGCTGGCGACCGACAAGGGCAGCGCTGCTGCCGACCTTGCCAGCGCCGACGCCGACATCTCGCTGGCGCAATCCACCTATGATCGGCAGGCGGCGCTGATGCGGCAGGGCTTTACCACCCGGGCCAACCTGGATTCGGCCGCGCATGCGCTGGCGGCGGCCAAGGCCGAACGCGCCACGGCGCAGGCGACCGCCGCCCGCGCCCGCAGCCAGCTGGGCAGCGGCTCGGCCGCTTCCGGCTCGCCCGCCGCCATTCAGGCAGCGCAGGCGCAGCGTGCCAAGGCGGAGCTCGATCTCGCCCGCACCGCCGTCTATGCCCCCGTCGACGGCACTGTCAGCCAGTCGAGCCGGCTGCAGGTGGGGCAGATGATGATCACCGGCCTGCCGGCCGTTTCCATCGTGCAGAGCAACCGCTCGTGGGTGGATGCCAATTTCAAGGAAACCGACCTCGACAGGATGCGCGTCGGCCAGCCGGCGGAAGTGACCTTCGACGCCTATAAGGGGCTGAAGCTGAAGGGCCATGTGGAATCGATCGGCGCCGGCACCGGCGCGCAGTTCTCGGTGCTGCCGGCGCAGAACGCCACCGGCAACTGGGTGAAGGTGACCCAGCGCGTGCCGGTGCGCATCGCCATCGACGAAGCCAGCCCGCGCCAGCTGATCGCCGGCCTCAGCGCCGATGTGACGGTGGACGTAAGAGACGATGGCAAGCGCTAGCGCCGCGGCCGGCGCAGTGCCTCTCCCGGACGAGGAACGCCCGGCGCTCCATACCCGCAACCGGCCGCTGCTGGCGTTCGGGGTGATGGCGGCCACCATCATGCAGATCCTCGACACGACGATCGCCAACGTCGCCGTGCCGCACATGCAGGCGGCGCTGGGTGCCACCGCCGACACCATCACCTGGGTGCTGACCAGCTATATCATCGCCTCGGCCGTCGCCCTGCCGCTGACGGGCTGGCTCTCCGACCGCTTTGGTTCGCGCAACCTGTTCCTCGTCGGCGTGTTCGGCTTTGTCGCGGCCTCGATGCTGTGCGGGCTTGCCACCAGCCTCAACCAGATGGTCGCCTTCCGGCTGTTGCAGGGGGTCATGGGCGCCTTCATCATGCCGCTCAGCCAGACGGTGATGATGGATATCAACCCGAAATCGCGGCAGGCGAGCGCCATGGCGATCTGGGGCATGGGGGTGATGATCGGCCCGATCCTGGGGCCGGTGATCGGCGGCTGGCTCACGGAATATTACAACTGGCGCTGGTGCTTCTATGTGAACGTCCCCATCGGCATCGGCTGTTTCGCCATCCTGTGGGCGCTGCTTCCCACCCGCGAGCAGAGCATCCGCCGCTTCGACATCTTCGGCTTTGCCATGCTGGCCATCGCCCTCAGCTCGTTCCAGCTGATGCTGGACCGCGGGCAGACGATGGACTGGTTCAGCTCGTGGGAAGTGCGGATCGAGGCGATCGTGATGGTCAGTGCCGCCTGGATGTTCGGCATCCACATGGCGACCGCGCGCGAGCCGATGTTCGATCGCCACATCTTCGCCAACCGCAACCTGATGATGGGCATGCTGTTCATGGCGGTGAACGGCATGCTGATGACGGCGACGCTGGCGTTGCTGCCGCCGCTGCTGCAGGGGCTGTATGGCTATCCGGTGCTGACCACCGGCGTGCTGCTGATGCCGCGCGGCGTCGGCATACTGATCAGCATGTTCGTCACCAGCCGGCTGATCGCCCGCGGCATGGACCCCCGGATTCTGGTGGCGTTGGGCCTGATCGTTGCGGCCCAGTCGCTGCACCAGATGAGCGGCTGGTCGCCGGAAATGGGCTCCACCCCGTTCATCGTCTCCGGGCTGGTGCAGGGGCTGGGCATGGGGCTGGTCTTCATGCCGCTGAACCTGCTCGCCTTTGCGACGCTGCCGCCGAAATATCGTACCGACGGCTCCAGCCTGCTCACCCTGTTCCGCAGCATCGGCGGCTCGGCCGGGATTTCGCTGGTGACGGTAATGCTGGCGCGCAACGTGCAGGTGAACCACATGGAACTGGGCGGGAAGGTCACCGGCTACAGCATCAGCTCGGTCGATCCGGGCATGGCCTCGGCGCTCGGCTCGGCCGGCGAGACGGTGACGGCGATGCTGGACGCGGCGGTGAACCAGCAGGCGCTGATGATCGCCTATCTGGATGACTTCAAGCTGATGATGTTCCTGACGCTGGCGGCGCTGCCGCTGGTGATGCTGCTGCAGCGGCCACCGAAACAGCCCGCCGCCGGCAAGGACGAGGATATGCACGTCGCTTTCGACTAGGGTGTGAACCCCTGAACGGAAGGCGTTTCGGGCAGGTCTCTCCGCATCAGGCCGGGTCGGCGATGCTTTCCTGCTGCACGGGCTGCACGTCGCCCAGCCGCCCCTTCCAGATCGAGCCGGAAATCTGCTCGGCCTGCAGCCCCGGTGCCAGCCGCGTGGCGACCGCCGACAGCGGCAGGAACAGCAGCGCCAGCCCCAGCACCCCCAGCAGACCCAGAACCCAACGCCACATGCCCTTGTTCCCCCTTATTATCCGTTTTCCCCTGATCCGTCGCGGCGGGCTGCGGCGCCCCGGGTGATCAGCCGCGCGGCTGCATGGCGCACCGTCTCGAACGGCGGCGCCTGCCCCAGCTTCCCGGCCATCTGCAGCACGATCAGCCCATGCAGGCTCGCCCAATAGACATGCGCCAGGGTGGCCGGATCGCCTTCCAGCAGCCCGGCCTCCACCATCTCGGAAACATATGTCGTCAGCGTGAACTGCGAGCGCGCCTCCGCCGCGCGCAGCTCGTCGGTCTTTTCCGTGTCGGCCTGTTCATAGGCGAACAGCAGTTTGTAGGCGGCAGGCTCGTCGAAGGCGAAGGCGACATAGGCGTCGCCGATGGCGCGCGACCGGCCCCACGGATCGGATGTGCTGGCATAGGCCGTCTCGATCGCGTCCGAGAAGCGGTTGTAGGCGGCCGCGCGTGTCGCCGCGAGCAGCTCGGCCTTCCCCGCATAATATCGATAGAGCGAGGCCGGCGACCAGCCCATCTGGGAGGCGATCGAGCGCAGCGATGTCGCCTGCAGGCCGCGTTCCGCCAGCTGCTGTTCGGCCACCTGCCGGATGCGCTCGCGCACTTCGCGCACTTGCATTTCCGTGAGGAGAACGGCCATCCCCCTTGTCATACCGAACGGCGTTCAGTACGCAACACTAAACAGTGTTCAGCATGGGGAGAGTCGACGCGTGGACTATCAGACCATCACCGTCGAGAAGCGGGGGGAAGTCGATTGGCTCACCCTCAACCGCCCGGAGGCGATGAACGCCATTTCGCTGCAGATGGTGCATGACCTCAGCGACTATTTCGGCCGGCTCTATAACGACAGCTCGGTGCGGGTCGTGGTGATGCGCGGCGCCGGCCGCGCCTTTTGCGCCGGGCTGGATATCAAGGAGCATAGCGAGCGCGATGCCGTTCCCTTTGGCGGCGGCTTCGGCTTCCAGGGCTATCTGGCCGATGTCTATATCCGGATGCGCCGCTGCCCGCAGCCGATCCTGTCGCTGATCCACGGCCCGGCCTGCGGGGGCGGCTTTGCCTTCGCGCTGGCGTCGGACATCCGCCTTGCCGGCCAATCCGCGCGCATGAATGCCGCCTTCATCCGCATCGGGCTTTCCGCCTGCGACATGGGCGTCAGCTATTTCCTCCCCCGTCTGGTGGGCGGCTCCATCGCCTCGGAGCTGATGCTGACCGGCCGCTTCCTGAAGGCGGAGCGGGCGCTCGCCGTCGGCCTTGTCGCCGAAGTCGTCCCCGACGAGCAGCTGGAGGCAGCCGCCCGGCCGTGGATCGACGACCTGCTGCATGCCTCGCCGCTCGGCCTCCGCATGACCAAGGAAGGCCTCGCCATGGCGACCGATTCCGGCAGCCTGGAAGCCGCCATGGCCATCGAGAACCGCAACCAGGTGATGGCCGCCAAAAGCCCCAATTTCGCCGAGGGCATGCGCGCCTTCCTGGAAAAGCGCACCCCCAGCTACGTTTCGGAGTAAGCCCGATGACCACGCGTTATCCGCACATCTTCTCGCCGCTGAAGATCGGCCGCCAGACTGTCCAGAACCGCATCCTGATGGGCTCGATGCACACCGGCCTTGAGGATGTGGAGGACGCCGGCGATCGGCTTTCGGCCTATTTCGTCGAGCGGGTGAAGGGCGGCGTCGGCATGATCATCACCGGCGGCATTGCCCCGAACCGGGTGGCGGGATCCGGTGCCAAGCTCTCCGAACCCTCTGAAGTGCCGATGCACCGGCAGGTGACGGACGCGGTTCATGCAGCCAATCCGGACTGCAAGATCTGCATGCAGATCCTCCATACCGGCCCGCTTGCCTATACCCCCGATTGCGTCGCGCCTTCGGCCATCAAGTCGCGCATCGGGTCGTTCGTGCCGAAGGAGCTGGACGAGGACGGCATCGAGGAACAGATCGCCGCCTTCGCCAATTGCGCGGTGCTGGCGAAGGAGGCCGGCTATGACGGGGTCGAGATCATCGGCTCGGCCGGCTATCTCATCTCCACCTTCCTCGTCGAGCGCACCAACCGGCGCACCGACCGATGGGGCGGCAGCTGGGAAAACCGCATGCGCTTCGCGGTGGAGGTCGTCCGCCGCGTGCGCGCTGCCGTCGGCCCGGAGTTCATCCTGATCTTCCGCATCGCCGCGATGGACATGCTGCAGGGCGGCCTTGCCTGGGAGGAGGTCGTCGAGCTGGCGCAGGCGCTGGAGGCGGAGGGGGTCGATGTCATCAGCACCCACTTCTGCTGGCACGAGAGCTTCGTTCCCACGATCGCCACCATGGTCCCGCGCGCGGCCTTCGCGCAGGTGACGGGGCGGCTGCGCAAGCATCTGAACATCCCCGTCATCACCTCCAACCGCATCAACATGCCCGATGTGGCAGAGGCGGTGCTGGCGCGTGGCGACGCCGACCTCGTTTCGATGGCGCGGCCGATGCTGGCCGACGCCGAGCTGGTGAAAAAGGCGAGGGAGGGCCGCGAAGACGAGATCAACACCTGCATCGGCTGCAACCAGGCCTGTCTGGACCACACCTTCTCGGGCAAGCTCACCACCTGCCTCGTCAACGCCCGTGCCGGGCGCGAGACGGAGCTGAACTTCTCGCCCGTGGAAGCGGCGAAGCGCATCGCCGTGGTCGGCGCCGGCCCTGCTGGCCTGGCGTTTGCCACCATCGCCGCCGAGCGCGGGCACAAGGTGACGCTGTTCGACGCCGGCAGCGAGATCGGCGGCCAGTTCAACCTCGCCAAGCGCATCCCCGGCAAGGAAGAGTTCTACGAAACGCTGCGCTATTTCCGGCGGATGATCGACGTGCACGGGGTGGAGCTTCGCCTCGACACCCGCGTCGACGCCGACGCGCTGCGGTCTCAGGGCTTCGACGAAGTGGTCGTCGCCACCGGCATTTCCCCGCGCACGCCGGCGCTGCCCGGCATCGACCACCCGAAGGCGGTTTCCTACATCGACGTCATCCGGGGCAAGGCCAGTGTGGGCCGGAAGGTCGCCATCATGGGCGCCGGCGGCATCGGCTTCGACGTTGCCGAGCTCATCACCCACGCCGGCACGTCGGCCGCGCTGGACGTCAATATCTTCGCGAAGGAATGGGGGATCGACTTCGAGAACCACCCGCGCGGCGGCGTCACCGGCGTCGAGCCGCAAGTCGCCGCCAACGACCGCGAAGTCACCCTGTTGCAGCGCAAGCCAACCGCCGTCGGCCGCAACCTTGGCCGCACCACCGGCTGGACCCACCGCCTGACGCTGCAGCGCCGGGGCGTCGGCATGGTCGCCGGTGTCGAATATACCGGCATCGACGATCAGGGGCTGCACACCGTCGTCAATGGCGAACCGCAGCTGTTCGAGGCAGACACGGTCATCATCTGCGCCGGGCAGGAGCCGGAACGCAGCCTGTTTGACGCGCTGGCGGAATCGGGCATCTCCACCCACCTGATCGGCGGCGCCTATGAAGCGGCCGAGCTGGATGCGAAGCGGGCGATCAGGCAGGCGTCGGAGCTGGCGGCGGTCATCTAAAAGGCGATCTGCCCCACCAGATAGCTGACGACGATCGTTACCGAACCGATGACGAGCGAGCGCAGGATGGTGCGCGGCACGTGCATGCGCCCCGCCCGCGCGCCGACGATGGAAACGAAGGTCAGCGACACCAGCACGGCAAAGACGATGACGCCGATCCCGATATCCATCGGCAGGTAGTAGGCAATCGCAAAGGGGATGGCCGCCCCCAGGCCGAAGGCGATGGCGGCGCCTATGCCGGAAATCACCACTTCCGCGCCGGAGGTCAGGCGGAAGATGCCGTGCTCGCTTTCCAGCGCCGCCTTCAGCGGCGAGCGACGCATCAGCTCGTCCGCCACCTGTTCGGCGAGGCCGGGGCTCAGCCCCTTGCGTTCATAATGTTCGACCAGTTCGACGCGCTCCCGGTCGCGCTGAAGCCGAAGGTCTGTAAGCTCGTCCTCTATGGCGCGCAGCTGCGCTTCCCGCTCGACTGCCGTCTCCGACCATTTCGCGCCGCCAACGGTCAGCATGCCGGCGACGATCGCGGCGGTGCCGGCAATCGCCAGCGTTGCCGGGCTGGCGCCGGCGCCGGAAAAGCCCAGCAGGATGCCGGCGGTGCTGATGATCCCGTCCTGCGCCGCCAGGCTCCAGGCCCGACGCGTCTCCGCATCGCCCAGATAGTCGCGCAGCTCGCCCGAAAGCGTCCGTCCCCCCATCGGCCCTCACCTTCAGCCGCTCTTCACCTCGCGGAACGGCATGTCGCGGTCCACCTCCGGCTCTTTCGGCAGGCCGAGCACGCGTTCGCCGATGATATTACGCTGGATCTGGTCGGTTCCGCCACCGATGGAGGTGAAATAGGCGTTGAGGCTGAGGAAATTCGCATCCTCGGCGCGCGGGAAATCCGCCCCCTCCAGCATGCTTTCGGCCCCCAGCATCTGCGTCCTCAGCCGCGCTTCCTGGTGCAGGATGCGGCTCATCGCCAGCTTGCCCAGCGACATGATCGGAGAGCTGGTGCCGCGCTTCAGCTCCGCCTTCGCCCGCGCATTGTTCAGCCGGTTCAGGATCTTCCAAGCCGTGACCTGGGCGATGTCCTGCCGCACCAGCGGGTCTTCCAGCACGCCGGCCTCGCGCGCCAGCTCCACCAGTGCGCCGTCACCCTTGGGACTGCTCTTGCCGCTGCGCGGCCCGCGCGCCGCATCGCCCATCACCGAGCGCTCATAGGCGAGCGCCGTCTGCAGCACCCCCCAGCCGCCGTTCAACGGCCCCAGTAGATTGGCGGCGGGCACCAGCGCATCGGCGATGAACACCTCGTTGAAATGCGCCTCGTCGGTGATCTGCCGCAGTGGCCGCACGTCGATCCCCGGCTGCTTCATCGGCAGGAAGAAGAAGCTGATGCCCTTGTGCTTGGGCGCATCCCAATCGGTGCGGGCGATCAGCATGCCATAGTCGGCGATCGCCGCGCCGGAGGTCCAGACCTTCTGTCCGTTGACGCGGAAATTGTCGCCCTCGCGGTCGGCGCGGGTGCGCACCGCCGCCAGATCGGAGCCGGCCCCCGGCTCGGAATAGAGCAGGCACATGCCCACCGATCCGGTCAGCAGCTTCGGCACGATCTCGTCGCGGAATTCGGGCGTCGCGTGGGCCAGCGCCGTGTTGGCCCAGAGGTTGTGCCGGTCCTGCCCGGCGCCCGGCGCGCCGACGGCGGCAAATTCCGCCTCGATGAGGCGGCCCTCGGCCGGGGTCAGCCCCAGCCCGCCGATTTCCTTCGGCCAGGTCGGCACCGCCCAGCCGGCGGCCACCACCTTCTGCAGAAATGGCTGATAGGGGCTGCGGCCGAAGCTCTCGGCCTTCACCTTCTGCTTCGCGTCCCAGTTGGCGGACAGCCAGGCGCGGACCTCGGCTGCCAGTTGTTCTTCCGTCATCTCAGCCTCCCAGCTGCTGCACGAACCGCTCGCGCATGGCGGCGGGGGTTCCGAAAAGCTGCGCGTCGGCGCGGGCCCGGCGCAGGTAGAGGTGCACCGGATTGACCCAGGTGAAGGCGATGCCGCCATGCATCTGGATGCTGTCCGCCGTCACCCGGCTGAAGGCGTCGGCGCAGGCGAAGGCGGCGAGGCTCACCGATTGTCCCGCATCCTCGGCCCCCTCCGCCAGCGCCGTGCCCGCATGTCGCGCCGCCGAGATCGCCGATTCACTTTCCAGCAGCAGGTCGGCGGCCATATGCTTGATCGCCTGGAAGCTGCCGATGGAGCGGCCGAACTGGTGCCGTTCCCGGGCATAGTCGACGGTGATCTCGAACACTCGCCGGGCGCCGCCGGCCTGCTCGCCCGCCAGCGCTACCCGCGCCAGATCCAGCGCCTGTTCCACCTCGGGCCAGAAATCCCCTGCCGGCGACAGGCGCACGGCATCCGCCCCGGCAAACCGCACATCCGCCATGGAGAGCGTCCGGTCGAACGCCGGCAGCGCCGAAACCGCAACGCCCTCTGCCTTCGGGCTCAGCTCGAACAGGCCGATGCCGTCTGCCGTGCGCGCCGCCACCAGCAGCACGTCCGCCAGCCCGGCGTGCAGCACGAAGGCCGCCCTGCCCTCCAGCTGCCAGCCATTGCCGCGCGGGCTCGCCTCTACGCCCACCGTTTCAGCCGTCCATTTCGCCTTTGGCCCGGTCAGCGCCACGGCGGCGATGGTCGATCCATCGGCAATACCGGGCAGCAGCCGTCCGGCGGCCTCCAGCCCTTCCAGCAGCGATGCCGCCAGCACCGACGACAGGATCGGGGTCGGCGCCAGCACCGCCCCCAGCTCTTCCATGGCCCGCTCCAGCACGGCGGGGCCGGCGCCCAGCCCGCCATGCTCCGGCTCGATCGCCAGCCCGGCGACGCCCATTTCCGCCAGCTGCTTCCACAGTGCTGCATCATGGCCGTCGCGGCTTTCCATCACCCGGCGCACGTCCGCCTCGGTGCAACGGTCGGCCAGCAGCCGCCTGAGCGAGTCGAGAAAGGCCTCCAGCTCCTCGGTGGAAAGGCGGTTGCGCATGCAGGTCTCCGAAACAGTTCGCAGCCCTTCAACCACGCCGTGCGATCACCCGTAACCTGCCTAAATCAGTCGTGCCGTCGCGCCCAGATCAGGGCCAGCAGGCTCAGGATGCCGGCCGCGCTGAGATACAGCCCCACCGGCATCAGCCCGAAGCGCAGCGCCAGCGCCTGGGCGATCACCGGTGTCAGCCCGCCGCCGATGACGCCGGCGATGTTGAAGGTCATCGAGGCGCCGGTATAGCGCACCCGCGGCGGAAACAGCCCCGGCAGCCAGGCGCCGAGCGGGCCATAGGCAAAGCCCATCGCGAACAGCAGCAGCGACAGGAACAGGAAGATGCCCGGCAGCCCCGCCCCCATCAGCGGCGCGATCGTCAGCCCCAGCACCGCCACCATCGCGCAGCCGCCCGCCAGCACCCGGCGCGGATCCCAGCGCACATCGGCCAGCCACGCCGCCAGATAGATGCCGGCCGCCATGCAGAAGATCGCCACCAGCTGCACGCCGAGGAAATCCTGCATCGCATAGCCCAGCGACTTCGTCCCCCAGCCCAGCAGGAAGGCAGTCGCCACATAATAGGTCGCAAAGCAGCAGACCGCGCCGATGGTGCCCGCCACCAGCGCGCCGCCATGGTTCTGCACCACCTCGCCCAGCGGCACCTTCGGCGGCGGCGCTTCCTTCAGCGCCGCGGAAAACTCCGGCGTTTCCTCCAGCTTCAGCCGGATCCACAGCCCCACCGCCACCAGCCCGGCCGAGAGCAGGAAGGGAATGCGCCAGCCCCAGGCCGCGAACTCGGCCGGTGTCAGCCACAGCCCCATCAGCAGGAACAGGCCGTTGGCGACGAAGAAGCCCGCCGGCGCCCCCATCTGCGGCGCGCAGCCAAAGCGCGCGCGCCAGCCCGGCGGCGCATTTTCCACCGCCAGCAGCGCCGCGCCGCCCCACTCCCCGCCCAGGCCGAAGCCCTGCCCGAACCGCAGCGCGCACAGCATCAGCGGCGCGATCCAGCCGGCCATCGCATAGGTGGGCAGAAAGGCGACCAGCGTTGTCGACAGCCCCATCGTCAGCAGCGAGGCGACGAGAGTCGCCTTGCGGCCGATGCGGTCGCCATAATGGCCGAACACGGCAGCGCCCACGGGCCGGGCGAAGAAGGCCACCGCCAGTGTCGCAAAGGCGGCCAGCTGCGCGAGCCCCGGATCGCCGGGCGGGAAGAAGATCTGCCCGAAGACGAGGCTCGCCGCCGTCGCATAGATATAGAAATCGTAGAACTCGATTCCCGTGCCGACAAAGCTCGCCCACAACGCGCGCCGGTGCCGTATCCGGTCTGCCAGCATGATCCCTCCCCGAAATGAAGGAGGCGCTTTCGGCCAGACAGGCCCGCGCGTCAATCCGCGCGGGCGCTGCGGTCTAGCGGGCCACGTTCACCACCTGCGGCACCATGAATTCCAGCAGCCCCTCCATGCCGTTCTCGACGCCGAAGCCGCTTTGCTTGTGCCCGGCGAACGGCGTGTTGGGCCCCAGCTCCAGATTCTGGTTCACCCAGATGGTGCCGGTTTCCATGCGGCGGGCGATGTCGATCCCGGCCTTCACGTCCTTGCTCCACACGGCGCCCGCCAGCCCATATTCGCTGGCGTTGGCGCGGGCGATCACCTCGTCCACATCCTTGAAGCGCAGCATCGGCAGGATCGGGCCAAAGGCTTCCTCCTGCACCACGCGGCTGTCCTCGGGCGGATTGTCGACGATGGTGACGGGGATGAAATAGCCGCCCTCGGGCACGTCTGCGCCCTGCAGCACCGTCAGCCCGGTTTTCTTCGCGTCCTCCAGCAGCTCCAGCACGCGTGCATACTGGCGCTTGTTCTGGATCGGCCCCAGCACCGTCCCCTGCTCGGCGCCGTCGCCCACCTTGATCGCTTTCGCAATGCCCAGCAGCCGGTCGCGCAGGCCTTCATAGACATCCTCGTGCACATAGAGCCGCTTGGTGGCGACGCAGATCTGCGCGGTGTTGAAGAAGGCGCCGAAGAAGATCTTCTGGGCGATTTCGTCGAGGTCGACATCGGGCATGACGATGGCGGCGTCGTTGCCGCCCAGCTCCAGCGTTAGCCGCTTCAGATCCTTCGAGGCGCTCTCCATCACCTTCTTGCCGGTCGCGGTGGAGCCGGTGAAGCTGATCTTGGCAAAGCCGGGATGGCTCGTCATCCAGACGCCCAGCTCGTCGCCGCCGCTGATGACGTTCAGCACGCCGGGGGGCAGGATCTCGCGGAAGATCTCGCCCACCTTCAGCACGCAGAGCGGCGTGAAGGGCGAGGGCTTCAGCACCATGGTGTTGCCGGCGGCGAGCGCGGCGGCGACCTTCCACATGGAGAGCATCACCGGGAAGTTCCACGGCGAAATCGCACAGACCACGCCCAGCGGCACATAGCGCGTCTCGATCCAGCGGGTGTCGGTTTCCTCCAGATGCACCGGCGGCGTCATCTGCGAGAAGGAGATCAGCCAGGCGGCGCCGCCCTGGATTTCCTGCTTCGCCGCATCGGTCGGCCGCCCCTGCTCGCGGGTGAACAGCCGGGCCAGCGCCTCGGTGTGGGTGAGCAGCGCTTCGCCGCACTTGCGCAGCAGCGCCTGCCGCTCCTCGATCGGCATGGCCTTCCACGCCGGGAAGGCGGCGCTGGCGGTGGCGACTGCCTCATCCAGCTCGGCGCGCGAGCAATCGGGCGCATTCGCAAACACCTCGGCGGTCGCCGGGTTGAAGACGTCGATGCTGGCCGCGCCGCTGACGCCGCGCCCGCCGATGGTCATCTGATAGCCGGTTTCGAAATCCATCTGCCTGTCTCTCCCAATCTGTGCTCCCGGCGGAACGCCGCAAGTGCGACTGCACGCCGGCCGGTAGGTCGAACCCGATCGGCTACGCCGATGCGCTCAATCAAACACCAGCACCGGTTTCACCGTGCTGCCCTCATGCGCTTCGTGGAGCGCCTTGTTGATCTGGGCGAAGGGATAGGTTGTCACCATTTTCCCGACCGGCAGCTCGCCGGACTGCGTCCAGCTGACCAGCTGCGGCAGGAAATCCTTGGGCACGCTGTCGCCTTCGATGATGCCCATCACCTTGTGGCCGAAGGTGATCGCCTGCGCGATAACCACGCTGAGCGTCGCGTCCATTGCCGGCGGCACGCCGATCAGCCCCAGCGTCCCCATCGGCGCCAGCATCTGCAGCGCCGATTGCAGCGCACCGACATGGCCCGAGGTATCGAGCACATGGTCCGCCCCCAGCGGCGAGATCGCCCGCACCGCTTCCGATGTTTCGCCGGCCGCCGGATCGATCGCGTGGTGCGCCCCCATGGAAAGGCCCAGCGCCCGCCGGTCGGCGCGCGGCTCGATCAGGATGATGGTTTTGCAACCGGCGATCTTGCCGCCCATCACCGCCGAGAGGCCGACCGCGCCGCCGCCGATCACCACCAGCACATCCTGAGGCCCGGCCCCGAGCGAGCGCAGCACGGCGCCGGCCCCCGTCTGCACGCCGCAACCCAGCGGCGCGAACAGCGCCAGATCGGCATCGGGGGCGAGCTTCACCGTGTTGCCCACGCGCGAAATCGCGTGGCTGGCAAACGACGACTGGCCGAAGAACTGCCCCGTCAGCGGCGTTCCATCCAGGCTCAGCGCGGTGGTGCCATCCGGACGTACCGGCGAATAGTTGCGCGTGGTGAAATCCTGGCAATAGGCGGGATGCCCCTCGGTGCAGCGGCGGCAATGGCCGCAGCTGTCGAAGGTGAGCAGCACCTTGTCGCCCACGGCGAACCCGGTCACGCCGGGGCCAACAGCCTCCACGATTCCCGCGCCCTCGTGGCCGAACACGGCCGGCAGCGTCATCTCCGTCTGCCCGGAGGCAAAGACGAGGTCGGTGTGGCAGATTCCGACCGCCTTCACCGCCACCCGCAGTTCGCCGGCCTTCGGCGCCTCCACCAGGATTTCCTGAAGCTCGAACGGCCCCATCGGCTGATGAACGATTGCGGCGATGGCCCGCACGGCTTCCGTCACTGCTGCTTCCTTTCGCTGTCCCGTCGCTTGTCCTGCCGCTTGCGGAAGTCCGAGGCCGCCTCCCCCGTTTCGCGCCGGAAGGCGCGGGCGAACTCGGCCTGCGTCTGGAATCCGGTCGCCTCGGCGATCTGGCAGATCGTGCTTCCGCTTTGCAGCAGCAGCTCCTTCGCCCGCTCGATGCGGGCCTTCAGCACATAGCGATGGGGGCTGTCGCCCGTCGCCTGTTTGAAAATGCGGGAAAAGTGCGAAGGCGACACCCCCGTCAGCGCCGCCAGCGCCTCTACGTCGTGCGGCGCCTCGGGCGCCTCCAGTATCGCATCCAGCACCTTGTGCAGCCGATAGGCGGAAAAGTCCGCGGTCGGGATCTGCAGCGGCCCCGAAGGCCCGCGCAGCATATGCGCGCGCAGCGCCCCCACCAGCGCCCCCAGATAGGCCTCGCGTCCGGCATCGGCGGGGGCATAGAGCTCGGCCAGCACCTGCCGGGTCAGCGCCACGCCCAGCGGGTCGGCAAAGGCGAACTGCATCGCCTGAAACTGCCGCGCGGCCGGCGCCCCGCGCAGTTCGGCGGAGCCCATGCTCAGCGTCACCACATCCAGCTCGCCGTCGACCAGCCAGCCGGTCGGCTGCCCGGCCGGCACGATGGTGGCGCAGCCGGGGATGGAGGCGCTCTCGCTCCAGCTGTCGCGCTGCCAGGTGCGCACCTGCGGCTTTCCGGCGATGTGCACGACAAAGATCGGGTCCGGCAGGGAGGGCAGGCTGTAGCTGCCGACGAACTGCCGCCAGCGGCTCAGCCGCCAGCCCTCCTCGCCCAGCTGCACGTCGGGCGCGCGGCCAAGGCAGTCGGATATGATGTCCTCGCCGGTCACTCGCGATTGCGCCGTGGCCATCTCAACCCTCCTCCAGCACCACCTTCAGCGATTTCAGCCCGTTGATGAAGTTGGACCGGAATCGCCGCGGCTCTCCCCGCACTTCGAACCCTGCCACGCGCCGGGCCAGCGCGCCAAACAAAACCCGCAGCTGCATTTCGGCGATCCGCGATCCGGCGCAGACATGCTGGCCGCTGCCAAAGCCGACATGCTGGACATTGCCGCGCCGGAGGTCGAACGCGTCCGGCCGCTCGAATGCGGCCGCGTCGCGGTTGCCGGAGGGATACCACATCACCACGCGGTCGCCCCGGCGGATGCGCTTGCCGCCCAGCTCGGTATCCGCGGTCGCCGTCCGCCGCATGTGCAGCACCGGGCTGGCGTGGCGCACCATCTCGCGCGGGGCTGTCGGCATCAGCTCCGGCTGTTCGCGCAGGAGCGCCCACTGCCCCGGATCCCGGGCAAAGGCGATCACGCTGTGGCTGATCGAGTTGCGCGTCGTCTCGTTGCCGCCCACCAGGGTCAGGATCAGGTTGGCAAGGAAATCACTGTATTTCGCCGGCTCGCCATCCGGGCCGCTGTTCGCCAGATGCGAAGCGATATCGTGCCCCGGCGCCCGCCGCCGCTCCTCATACAGTTCGGCGGCAAAGCCCATGAACTCACCCAGTGTCGCCTGCAACGCCTCGGGCGAAGCGCGGAAATCCGGGTCGTCCTCGCCGACAAAGGCGTTGGTCCAGCGATAGAGCTGCCGCCACATGTCGGGGTCGACGCCGATCAGCTCGCACAGCGTCAGGATCGGCAGCGGCGCCGCAAGCCGCTCCACCAGGTCGAACGGCTCACCCATCGGCACGTCTGCCAGCAGCTTTTCCACGCGGCCGACGATCCGCTCCTCGATCCCGGCTATGCGGCCGGGCGCCAGAGCGGGCAGGATGATCTTGCGATACTTCAGATGCTCGGGCGGATCGGTGGAGATCATCGGCACGCCGATCGCCGATTCCCCCATTCCCGCCAGCCCGGCCGCGTCCTCGTCGAAAATGCGATGCCCGCCGTTCGCCGTCGCCGAGGAGAAGAGTTTCGGCTGGCGCGAAATCTCGACAATGTCGGCATGGCGCGTCACCGCCCAGAAGCCCGGATAGGCCCCGGCCGCATTCCAGTGCACGGGATCCTCGTCTCTCAGCCGGGCGAACAGGCCGTGCGGCACGCCGCCCAGATAGAGGTCCGGATCGGCGAGATCGGGCGCCTCCATCAGAAGCTCAGCCGGCCGGCGATGCCGAAGGTGCGCGGATTGGCGGGCACGAGGAAGTTGTAGGGGAAGCCGGCCCCGCGCAGGTCCAGGCCATAGCTGAGCGTCCGCGCGTTGAAGAGGTTGTTCCCCCACAGCCGCACCTGCAGCCGCTCCGTCTCCCACGCCAGTGTTGCATTCACCTTGGCGAAGCCGCCCTGCGCCAGCTCGCGGTTCAGCTGCCCGCTGTTCGGCACATCCACCTGATTGAACGGCGAGAAATATTGCGCGCCAGTGAAGAGGACATTCGGCGAGAAGCGGATCGCCCCGCCGCCCACTTCCGCAACCCGCCAGTCCAGCCCCAGCTGGCTGGTCAGCGTCGGCGCGAAGGGCAGGCGGTTGCCGCTGATATCGACCCCCTGCAGCGTCAGCTCGACATATTCGGTGCCCAGCACACCCACCGCCGCATTCAGGGTGAGCGCGTCCGAAGCCCGCAGCGTCGCCTCCGCTTCCACGCCATAGACCTTGGATTTCGGCGCGTTCACGAGGAAGGAAACCGGCCCCGGCCGCGTGTCCTGCAGCTGCTGGTTGCGATAGTCGTAATAGAAGGCCGAGGCCGACAGCGTCAGCATATCGGCAAAGCGGCCCTTCACCCCCACCTCATAGGCGTTGACGAACTCCGGCTTCACATAGTCGATCCCCGCCGACGAGGTGTAGCCGCCGCCGTTCACGGCGCCCGCGCGATAGCCGCGGTTATAGCTCGCATAGAGGAGCGTGCCGCTGTCCAGCGTGTAGCTCAGCGCCACCCGCCCGGTCAGCGCCCGGTTCTTCTGCGACAGCTCGAAGCGGGCATCCGGATCATAGGCGCAGGTGCCGGCAACGCCCGGGCAGGGAACGGTGGTGGCGATCGGGAAAGGCACATCGTCGACGCCGCCCACGAACAGATAGGCAAAGGCATCATTATAGCTGCTGCTGTCCCATGTGTAGCGGGCACCCAGCGTCAGCACGAGCTTGCTGGTGAGATCGATATCGCCCTGCGCAAACAGCGCGAACGAACGGCGCACCTGATCATATTCCTGATAGAAGCCGCCGGCCGGCGGCAGCGGCAGGTTGAACTGGTTGGCGGTGAAGTTGCGGTCATAGCCATAGAAGACGCCGCCGACGAGGTTCAGCCGCTCGCCCGCATAGTTCAGCCGGGCTTCCTCGCTGAACTGGCGGTAGTCCGACGTCCAGTGGATATCGAGGATGTCGAGCGGCGAGCCGTCGGCCGCCTGCTGCAGGTTCAGGCTGCCGCCATCGTAGGAGGTGATGCTGGTGAGCGTCAGGCTGTCGGAAAGCTCCACGCCGATATTGGCGGAAACGCCCCAGGCCTCGGTCTTGCTGAGGCCCAGCCGGTTTTCGTTCGTCTCGTAGAAGCCCAGCCCCTCGCGAAACGCCTGCAGCCCGAACACCGCCGCCTGCGCGCTGCGATCGCGCCCGTAATAGCCGGTCAGTTTCAGATCGACGGGGAGGTTGGCCGGCTTTACCCGGAGCGTCGCCCGGCCCTGCAGCGTATCCTGCGAATTGCCGTCGCGGCCACCGGGATAGACATTCTTTATCATCCCGTCGCTGTTCACCAGATTGCCGGCGACGCGCAGCCCTACCTGATCGTCGATCAGCGTCCCTTCGACGGCAGCTTGCGCTGTCCAGCGGTTGTAGTTGCCGTAGCCGACCTCGACATAGCCCTCATTGCCCGACAGCCCGGGCGCGCGGGTGATGAAGTTGATCGCGCCGCCAGTGGTGTTCCGCCCGAACAGCGTCCCCTGCGGCCCGCGCAGCACTTCCACCCGCTGCAGATCGAACAAGCCCATGCCGTGGTTCGAGCGCGGGGCGATGTAGACGTCGTTGATATAGACGCCGACGGGAGAGGCCTGGTTCGAATTATACTCGTTGGCGACGCCGATGCCGCGCAGCGTGAAGTTGGGCTGGGTCGAGCCGAACGAGCTGTTCACCTGCAGGTTGGGCACCACGCTTGCCAGCTGCGCCGAATTGGTGACGCCGCGATCGGCCAGTTGCGCATCGGACAGCGCCGTCACCGCCAGCGGCACCTCCAGCAGCGACTGCTCGCGCCGCTGCGCCGTCACCACGATATCCTCGCTGCCCGTATCCACGCCTTGTGCCAGCGCAGGCGCTGCAGACGCCAGCAGGAATCCCATCGCCCAACGGGCGCGGCCGGTTGAAATCATTCTGTCCTCCCTCACGCGGGCCATTCTTCGCCCGATTTTGCGAGGGTTCTATCGGCTGCAGGCGCTCGGGGCTTTGGCGCAACACCGCGCGGGATTTGGCATTTTCTGCTAGGCCGGATCGACATTCATCGTAACCAGATCATTGCTGCGGCGAGGTGAATGAAGCCGGTGAAGTGGATGGTTCGTCGATCGTAGCGGGTAGCGAAACGGCGGAAATGCTTGAGGCGGCCGAAGCATCGCTCGATCCGGTTGCGCTGCTTGTAGA
>NZ_JADCUC010000008.1 GCF_016464365.1 Sandaracinobacteroides hominis
GCGCTCAGGCAGGTCGCACCAATGCGCTCCAGATCTCAGAACCCACAAACATCCGTTCACAAACAATCGGTTATCCGACCCCGTCCGTCCAGGATCCCCCGCCTTGCCCGGCAGCAGCAGCGCGATCCTCGCCCACTGCGCATCGTTCAACTCGTACCGCTTGATCCCCATCGTCCGCTCCGCGTTCAACACGGAGCCCTATGAATCAGCGATCAACACGTTTGGAAATCCTGAATGTCGATCCCGCCTAGGCTCCAGGGATCGGGTAGCTCGGCTCGGGGATGCCGTCGATTGCCTGGGACAGCGCCTTCGTCCAGCGGGCGCCGAGATCGTGGTAATATTCATCGTCCTCGTCGATCCGGGTCAGGGTGACGCTGGACTGGCCCGGACGCATCACCAGCATGTCGATGGGCAGGCCTACGCCCAGATTCGAACGCATGGTGCTGTTCATGCTTACCAGCGCCACCTTGATCGCCTTTGGCAGTGGCGTGCGATAGTTCAGCATGCGGTCTAGGATCGGCTTGCCGTACTTCAGTTCGCCGATCTGGAAATAGGGCGTGTCCATCCCGCACTCGATGAAATTGCCCTCGCCATAGATCATGAACAGGCGCGGGGCGCGGCCGTCTATCGAGCCACCGACCAGCAGCGTGACATCAAGGCTGACATCCTCCTGCTGCTGCACCACGGACTCAATGTCGCGTTTGGCGCCGACAAGCGCCTCGCCGACGATCTGGGCGACCCGGAACATGGTGGGCGCGGTTTCCACGAACTCGGGCTCTTCCTTCCCCGGCATGAGCACGCCTTCGTTGAGACGGTTGACCAGCGACTGGGTTGTGCTGAGCGAGCCTGCCGCCGTCAGGGCGATGATGCGCTTACCTTCTTCGCCGAAGACGCGGAGCTTTCGGTAGATGGATATGTTGTCGATGCCGGCGTTCGTGCGGGTGTCGGCCAGCATCACCAGCCCTTCCTTCACCAGCAACCCGACGCAATAGGTCATTCGGCTCCCTTTGGCCCTTCTGCGCGCGTCAGGATTGGCTCTGAATCTGCGACTGGCCCTGACTGCCGGATTGCCGCCCGAAGACGCCAACCGCAAGCGATTCTGTACCCCCGCCGCGCCGGGAGCCGCGCACGGGCGCGGCATCGAGGCTGTCAAGGCCGACGGCGACGCGGATATGCGCCTCGGAACCCGAAATTCCGTGCGTGGGATCGAAGGTTACCCAGCCGAGATCGGGAATATAGGCCTCCGCCCAGGCGTGCGCCGCCTCCTGCTCCGGATGCTCGGAAGCTGCGAAATGGCCCGAGACATAGCGCGCCGGATGCTGGAGGTGGCGGGCGGCAGCGATGAAAATCTGCGAGAGGTCCTGGCAAACGCCGCGCCCGAGTTGCAGCGCGGAATCGGCATTGGTCACCACGTTGGTGATCCCGGGTTCGAACTGCATGCGGTCCTTTACCCCCAGCATCAGCGCATGGAGGGTTTCCAGAGGGTCTGCATGGCGGAACGGCTCGGCGAAGGCGGCGATTGCCGGGGTGATTTCCGTCAGGTCTGTTGAGCGGCGATAGATGATCGGCACCAGCGGCTCGTCGGTGCCACGCACGACGCCATGCGAATCCGAGGTGATGACGGTGCCGTTGACATGCAGAGTCAGCGCTTCGACAGGGCCATCTGCATAGAAGAGGTGGCAGTGGTTGCCATGCGGATCCTGCGCCATCACCAGCCGGCCGTCGGCGTCGACATCGATCCGCCAGTTCACCACCTGCTGATGGTCGTTGTCGCGGGGTGTAAGCCGCAGTTTCTGGACGATGCCGGTGGCCGGCTCGGTGTAGCGGTAGGTGGTGATGTGATCGATACTGATCTGCATGTGCCCTCTCCCGCTCAGAACAGATATTGCTCGGCGATAGCGTCGCCCAGCCTGTTGTTGTCAGCAATGAAGGCCAGCAGGAATTCGTGCAGCCCGGACTGAAACAGCGTGTCGATATCGGTCGCGGCAAGCTTGCGCAGCGATGTGGCTGCAACCCGGTTGGCCGGCCCGCGCCGTCCGCGCGAGGCCGCAAGTTGATCAAGCAGCCAGACGGCATCCTCAAGGCAGGCGATCAGCGACCGCGGCATGGCGCGATTGAAGACCAACAGGTCGGCCACCAGCCAGGGCTTCACGGATTCGCGATAGACCCAGCGATAGGCGGTGAGCGCGGAGACCGTGCGCAGCAGCGTCGTCCACTGGAAATAGTCGAGGCTGCCGCCCACCGGCTCGCTGCGCGGCAGCAGCAGATGGTATTTCACGTCGAGCAGGCGTGCGGTGTTGTCGGCGCGTTCGACGGTGGTACCGAGGCGCAGGAACCAGTAGGTCGCCTCGCGCAGCTGGGTACGGTGGGCGGCGCCGTCGAAACTGAGCAGCGCGCTCTTGATGCTGTCGGCAAGCCTGACCAGCGTGGTGCTGTCGATCGGCCCCTGCCCATAGCGCTGGATTTCATGCCAGGCGTCGTTGACGGCCTCCCACGTCTCCAGCGTGAGGGCAGTTCGGACGGCGCGGCCATTTGAGCGCGCAGCCTCCAGGCACCGACGGATGGAGCTGGAATTTTCCGTTTCCACGGTAAGATAATGGCCGACATTCAGCTCGTCGAAGGGCAGGTTCCGCTCGGTAAAGCCAATGTCGACCGCCGCCGATCGGATGGCGCTTTCCCAGGCCGGCTGCGCGCCGCCGTGCGAGGCAGGGAGCGAGGCGAGGCGAACAGTGGCGTCGATCAGGCGGCAGAGATAGTCGGCCCGCTCCAGGTAGCGGCCCATCCAGTAGAGATTTGCAGCAGACCGCGACAGCATCTCAGACGAGACTCGCCGGGGTTTCGGTATCGTAGGGACCACGGCTTTCGCCACCGAAGTCGCCCACCGCCGGGCTGTCGACCACCCAGGTATCCTTGGTGCCGCCACCCTGGCTGGAGTTCACCACCAGCGAGCCTTCCTTCAGCGCTACTCGCGTCAGCCCGCCGGGGATGATCTTCACGCCGTTCGCGCCGGTAAGGACAAAGGGGCGGAGATCGACGTGGCGAGGAGCGAGGCCGGAAGCGGTGAGCGTGGGGCAGGTGCTGAGCGCCAGTGTCGGCTGGGCGATATAATGCTGCGGATTGGCCTTCAGCCGGGCGGCGAAGACCTGGCGCTCCGCCTGCGTGGCGTGTGGGCCGACCAGCATGCCATAACCGCCGGAACCGTCGGTTTCCTTGACGACCAGCTCGTGCAGATTGTCGAGCACATAGCCGAGCGAATCCGGCTCGCGGCAGCGCCAGGTGGGCACATTGTGCAGAAGAGGATCGCGGCCGGTGAAAAAGCGCACGATTTCCGGCATGTAGCTATAGATCGCCTTGTCGTCGGCAATACCGGTGCCGATGGCGTTGGCGAGCGTCAGGTTGCCGGCATGGATGGCGCTGACGAGGCCCGGCACCCCCAGAGCGGAGTCGCTGCGGAACTGCAGCGGGTCGATGAAATCATCATCGACCCGGCGATAGAGGACGTCGACCCGCTTCGGCCCTTCGGTGGTGCGCATGTAGAGCACATCGCTGTGGACGAAGAGGTCAGAGCCCTCGACCAGCTCGACGCCCAGCTTATCGGCGAGGAAACTATGTTCGTAATAGGCGCTGTTGTGGATGCCCGGCGTCAGCAGCGCGAGGCTCGGCTCTCCGGAACAGGTTGCCGGCGCCACCGAGGTCAGCGTCTCCAGCAGGGTTTCAGGGTAGGTTTCGACAGGGCGCAGGCCGCCGGTGGAGGCGAGGGCATGGATCATTTCCGGCACGAGGCGGAGCATCACCTCTCGGTTTTCCATCATATAGGAAACGCCGGAGGGCGTGCGTGCATTGTCTTCCAGCACGAAGAATTCGTCGGGGCCGGTGCGGACCAGGTCGATGCCGGCGATGTGCACCCAGACATCCTTGGCCGGGCGTCGGCCCACCTGCGGCAGGCAGAACTGGGGGTTGAGGAGGATCAGTTCCTCCGGGACGATTCCGGCCTTTATGCACTCGCGCGGGCCGTAGACATCGGCAAGGAACATGTTGAGCGCCTGCACGCGCTGGGTGAGGCCTTCCTCCAGGCCCTTCCATTCGGTGCCGGAAATCACCCTTGGGACGATATCGAAGGGGATCAGTCGTTCCTGTGCGTCCGGGTCTCCGTAGACGGCGAAGGTGATGCCGATGCGGCGGAAGAAAAGCTCTGCCTGCCGGCGCCGGGTTTCCAGCAGCTCGGGCGGGGCCGACTTCAGCCAGCGGGCGACTTCACCGTAGGCAGCGCGAACATCGTCTCCGCCAAAGGGCGCAAATCCAAATGTCTCGTCGAAGGCGCGTGCTGTCACATCCGCATACTGTGCGGTGCAGCAAAGTCGTGCAACTGCTTTCTTCTCGCTATTGGTCGTTCACTACCGAACGCCCCTGCGAACGGACCTCGCGCTGGGTGCTGCGCGAGGGCTGGCTTGCCTGAGGCTGGCGTTGCGGACGGGCGACCTCTTGCCGGGGCCGGGATTGTTCCGGCTGGGCCTGTGGGGGCCTTGCCGGCGGCGGTTGCCGGTTCAGGCCGGGACGTTGGCCGCCCTGCCATCCCTGCGGCGGTTGGCGGTTGCCGCCCTGCCATGCCTGCTGGCCCGGCTGACGCTCTCCGCGCTGCCATTGGGGGCGGGGCGGGCGCTGGCCGTTGCCGGCCGACTGGTCGACCTGTGCGGGACGTTCGCCGCCCTGCCATTCGGGCGGGGTGCGGGGATGGGAATTCGGCGGGATGCGGAACGGCGGTCGTGGCGTTGCGACCTGATCGCCGGGACGGGGCCGGCCTGCGTCGGGTTTTTCCGGACGCGGCTTGCCGATCCACGGGTTGCGGCCGCGATAGCCATAGGGGGCGCTGGGCGACCACATGCCATCGGAGCGCCAATCGACCCAGGAGCCGCCGAAGCGGGTATCGGGCACCCAGTACCAGCCGAGCCGGGGGTCCTGGCCCCAGCGGCCATAATGGTAGGTCGCCCAGCCGAACGGCTCCTGCGAGACCCAGCGGCGGCCATAGCGGCTGTCGGTTCGCCAGTAGCCGCGGCTGTACGGGCTCCAGCCGGAGCCGACGTTGCCGGGCCAGAACACCTGACCATAGCCGGGGTAGCTGCCCCAGCGGCCATATTGCGAGAGCGGGCCATAGAAGAGGTCAATGGAGGCGGCATTCTGCCCCCACCAGCCCACCGGGGCGGGATAATCATAGCCGTAGCGATCAGAGCCGGGCGCCTCTGACCAATCGTCGAGTGTCATGCATCCGGCGAGGGAGAGGCCGGCGAGAATCGGGACCAGAAGGCGTTTCATGGCGGAAATGTTGCGACTTCGCTGTTGAATGGCGGCTGACCAAATGCGTATCGAAGGGGCAAGGCAAGGGATTGGGGATCGCGATGATTGCAACACGACTGTTGGCCGCTGCCGGAACGATGCTGTTGCTGTCATCGGCGCCCGTGGCCCTTGCGGCACCGACCGGCGGCGCAGCCGCCGAGGCAGGGACAGCCGATTCGCGGCTGAAGGCGCTGTATGCGGCGGAGTTTGCCTGGCGGCGGGCGGAGGAAGGGCGGCTGCCCGGGTTCGGTCCGGAGTCGATGGGCGACCGGCTGCCGCGGGTGGATCCGAAATCGCAGGCGGCACGGCTGGCCTATTGGCAGGATGTGCTGAAACAGCTGGACGCCATTCCGCTGGACCAGCTGTCTCCGGAAGAGCGGGTGAATGCGCAGGTTTTCCGCTCCATGGTGGAAACCAGCGCTTCGGAAATCCGCTGGAAACAATATGAGATCCCGTTCAACGCCGACAGCTTCTTCTGGGCCGATATCGCGCCCTATTCGGGCGAAGGCTTTGCCGATGCCGACCAGTATCGCCGCTATATCGCCCGGATCCGCGATGTGCCGCGCTATTTCGACGAGAATATCGCCAACATGCGCGCCGGGCTGAAGCGCGGCTTCAGCAATCCGAAACAGACGCTGGTGGGGCGCGAGAAGACCATAGACCCCTATCTGAAGGCGGATGCGAGCAACCCGCTCCTTGCACCGTTCAGGTCGATGCCGACGACAATCCCGGCTGCCGAGCAGGCGGCGCTGCGGGCCGATGGCGAGGCGGCGATCCGCGAAGCTGCGGTGCCTGCCTTCACGCGGCTGAGCGACTTCATCCGCAACGACTATATTCCCAACGCGCGGAAAAGCATCGGCGCGTCGGACATGCCGGATGGCCGGGCCTTTTATGCGGCTCAGGTGAAGGCCTTTACCACGACCGACATGACGCCGCGCGAAATCCACGAGCTGGGCCTGAAGGAAGTGGCGCGCATCCAGGCCGACATGGAAAAGACCAAGGCCGCCGCCGGCTTCGACGGCAGCCTGAAGGACTTCATCGCCTTTCTGAAGAGCGACCCGCAATTCTATGCGAAGACCCCGCACGAGCTGCTGGCGGAGACCGCCTATGTGGTGATGGAAGTGAATGGTCAGCTGAAGGACTATTTCGGCACCCTGCCCCGCTTTCGGCATGGAATCGTGCCGGTGCCGGATGCCATTGCCCCCATCTATACCAGCGGCCGCGGCGGGCTCGAGAACTGCATGATGAACACATACAAGCTGGACTCGCGGCCTATGTATTCGCTGCCGGCGCTGACGCTGCACGAATGCACGCCGGGGCACAGCTTCCAGGCGGCGCTGGCGCTGGAGGCGCCGGAGCGGCCCGACTTCCGAAAGGAGCTGTATTTCTCGGGCTATGGCGAGGGCTGGGGGCTCTATACCGAGTGGCTGGGGACTTTGATGGGGGTGTATGACACGCCCTATAAGGAGTTCGGGCGGCAGAGCTATGAGATGTGGCGCGCGGTGCGGCTGGTGGTGGATACCGGCATGCACGAATATGGCTGGAGCCGCGAGAAGGCGCTGCACTATATGAAGGATCATCTGGCGCTTTCCGATCTGGAAATCACCAATGAGGTCGATCGCTATATCAGCTGGCCGGGGCAGGCCCTGGCCTACAAGCTGGGGGAGCTGACGATCCGCCGGCTGCGGGCCGAGGCGGAGGCGAAGCTGGGGCCGAAGTTCGACCAGCGGGCGTTCCATGACCGGATACTGGGGATGGGCGCGGTGCCCTTGCCGGTGCTGGAGAGGGAGATGCGGACGTGGATGGCGGCGGAGGTGGCGAAACCCGGCGCGCAACGCTGAGGTCAGGCCTTTTAGGGATTTGCCCTGGCAAAGTTCCCAAACTTCCCACCGACTCGTGCGTACGTGCGCCGGCGCGTGCGGGTGCGCGCGTAGCGAAGCGGACTTGTGTAGGACAGGGGAGTTTCGTGCGTGCCGTAGCTGCCGCATTGCCCATCCATGGCAGGAACCTCGCCTGTAGGACAGGGCGGGCGCGGCCTCGGTTGGCGGAGGCCGCGCCTTCCTTCAGATCAGCGCTTCGAGGCGGCCCATGTGATAGTCGTAGTCGCCATATTGCGTCTCCAGGATGGAGAGCCGCTTGAAATAGTGGCCGGCTGCGAGTTCGGTGGTGATGCCGATGCCGCCATGGGTTTGCACGGCCGCCTGGCCCAGCAGGCGGGCGCCCTTGTTGACCTTGGCCTTGGCCTGGCTCACCCACTTCGTGCGTTCCGGATCGTCGAGGCGCAGCGTGCCCATCAGGGTCATCGAGGTCGCCTGTTCGGCCTCCATGAACATGTCGACGAGGCGGTGCTGGATCACCTGGAACTCGCCGATGGCCTTGCCGAACTGCTTGCGCTGCTTGGCGTAATCCAGCGTCAGTTCGTGCAGCTTGCGCATGGCGCCGGTGGCCTCGGCGCAGGCGGCCATGGTGGCGTGGTCGATCAGTTGCTCGACAAGCGGCAGGGCGCCGCCTTCGGCGCCCAGCAGGGCGTGCGGGCCGACATTGGCGTTTTCGAAATAGACTTCCGAGGCCATGTTGCCGTCGACCGTGGGGTAGTCGCGGCGGACGACGCCCTTGGTGTTGGCTTCGACCAGGAACAGGGAGACGCCCCTGGCTTCGCGCTGGCTGCCTGCCGTGCGGGCCGTGACCAGCAGGTGCGTGGCGTAGGGCGCGGCGAGGACGACGGCCTTGTGGCCGTTCAGCGTCCAGCCGGAGCCGTCGGCCTTTGCCGTGGTCTTCAGGTCGGCGAGGTTGTAGCGGCCCTGCGGCTCGTAGAAGCCGGCGCCGATGATGGCTTCGCCGCCGATGATGGCGGGGACGAGCGTTTCGGCATGTTCGCCGCCGGTGGCGACGAGGGCGCCGGCGCCGATGACGACGGTAGGGATATAGGGCTCGACGGCGATGGCGCGGCCGAGTTCTTCCATCAGCACCATGCTGTCGATCGGGCCGCCGCCGAAGCCGCCATATTGTTCCGGGAGCGCAGCACCGAGGATGCCGAGCTCGGTGGCGAGCGCCTTCCACTGGCCGGGATCGCGGCCGCCGTCGCGGGCAAGCATCGCCTGCCGCTTGTCGAAGTCGTAGTTGTCGGCGAGGTAACGGCCGAGCGTGTCGCGCAGCATCGACTGCGTTTCGGTGAAGTTGAAGTCCAAACTATCCTCCCGGAATATCTTGAATCAGGCGGCCCCGGATCGCGCCCGGGGCGACGAGTTGGTCAGAGCCCCAGCACCATCTTGGCGATGATGTTGCGCTGGATCTCGTTCGAGCCGCCGTAGATCGATGTCTTGCGCATGTTGAAATAGGTGGGCGCCGCGCGGTGCGCGAATTCCGGGCCGATCGGATATTCGTTGGAGCCTTCGGGGAATTCGCGGAAATAGGGCGCGGCGTAGTTGCCGGCACATTCCAGCACCAGCTCGGTGATGCGTTGCTGGATTTCCGTGCCCTTCACCTTGAGGAGCGAGGATTCAGGCCCCGGGCCCTTGCCCGAGGCTTCGCCGGCGAGCGTGCGCAGTTCGGTGAACTCGAGCGCGGTGAGATCGGTTTCGAGATCGGCGACCTTGCGGCGGAAGAAGGGGTTGGCGAGCAGCGAGCTGCCCTGCCCGTCCTGCTCTGTCTTCGCGATTTCCTTCAGCTTTTCGATGCCGCGCTTGGAGCGGGCGACGCCGGCGATGCCGGTCCGCTCGTGGGCGAGCAGGAACTTGGCGCAGGTCCAGCCCTTGTTTTCCTCGTAGACGCGGTTTTCGACCGGCACCTTCACATTGTCGAGCCAGACTTCGTTGACTTCATGCTCGCCGCCCAGCGTGATGATCGGCTTTATCGTGATGCCCGGCGTTTTCATGTCGATGAGGAGGAAGCTTATCCCCTCCTGCTGCTTTGCCGTGGCGTCGGTGCGGACGAGGAAGAAGCCCCAGTCGGCGTGCTGCGCGAGCGTGGTCCAGGTCTTCTGGCCGTTGACGATGTAATAGTCCTTGCCGTCCTCGGTGATACGTTCCGCCCTGGTGCGGAGCGAGGCGAGATCGGAGCCGGCGCCGGGCTCGGAATAACCCTGGCACCACCAGGTGGTGCCGGCGAGGATGCCGGGGAGATGCTGGGCCTTCTGCTCGGGGGTGCCGAAGGTGTAGATGACGGGGCCGACCATGGCGATGCCGAAGGGCAGCGGCGGGATGGTCTCGGCGCGGGCGGATTCCTCGGAGAAGATGTAGCGCTGCGTCGCCGTCCAGCCGGTGCCGCCATATTGGACGGGCCATGCCGGCGCCGCCCAGCCCTTTTTGCCGAGGATCTGGTGCCAGGCGAGGAAGTCCTCCTTGCTGAGCTCTTCGCCCTCTTCCTGCAGGCCGCGCAGGCGTGCCGGATAGTTTTCGGCGATGAACGTCCGGACTTCGTCGCGGAACGCGTTGTCTTCGGGGCTGAACGCCAGATCCATATGCTCTCTCCTTGGGCGCGAGGGGTAGCAAAGGCAGGTTGCCATTCCAAGCTGGCAAAAGGGCGGAAGCCCTTCCGTAACGGAAAGCAATGTTGGTGCTGGCGCTTGGCAACGCCTGCGCTAATAGACGGACAGAATGTGGCGCCTGCATCAGTTTCCTCTTTGTCCCTTCAGCCGCGCCGTTCGCTTTGCGATGGCAGAGAAGGGTGTGCCTGCCGAGCTGGTGCTGGCCTATCCGTGGGAGCGCGGGGAGACGCTGTCGCGGTTGAACCCTGCGATCCAGACCCCTGTGCTGGAAAATGGCACCGCCGTGCTGTGCGACAGCAACGCGATCCTGGAGTGGCTGGACGAGACGGTGGAGCGGCCGCCGCTGCTGGGGGCCGGCGCGCTGGAACGGGCGGAAGCGCGGCGGCTGGCCTTCTGGTTTGCGCAGCGCTTCTATGCCGAGGTGACGGCGCCTTTGCTGGCGGAGCGGATGTACAAGCGGGTGATCAGCCGGGAGATGCCCGACGGGATTGCCATTCGGAATGCGAACCGGGGCGCGGAACTGCACCTGCAATATGTGGACGACCTGCTGGACGAGAACCGCTGGCTGGCGGGGCCGACCTTTGGCATCGCCGATATCCATGCCGCGGCGCAGATTTCGGTGGCGGATTATCTGGGCGGGATCGACTGGGGCGGGCATCAGGCGGCGAAAATCTGGTATTCGGCGCTGAAGTCGCGGCCGAGCTTCCGGGCGCTGCTGGCCGATCGGATGGAGGGTGTTCGCCCGCCGCCGGACTATGACAAGCTCGACTTCTGACCTCAGGGCCGAGGCGGAGCGGCTTGGCTTTGTGGCGTTTGGGGTGGCGCGGGCGGATGCGGCGCCGGAAAGCGCGGCGCGGCTGAACCAGTGGATTGCGGACGGCTGCCACGGCGAGATGCTGTGGATGGAAGCGCGCGCGGCGGAGCGCGGATCGCCGGCGGGGTTGTGGCCCGGGGTTCGCTCGGTGGTGATGCTGGGGCTGCCCTATACGCCGGCGCTGGACCCGGCGCGCAATCTGGAGCGGCCGGAGCTTGCCACCATTTCCGTCTATGCGCTGGGGCGGGACTATCATGATGTGGTGAAATCGAAGCTGAAGGCGCTGGCGCGCTGGATGGTGGAGCGCTGGCCGGCTGAGCTGAAGGTTTTCGTGGATACCGCGCCGGTGATGGAGAAGCCGCTGGCGGCGGCTGCCGGGCTGGGGTGGCAGGGGAAGCATTCGAACCTGTTGTCGCGCAAACATGGCAACTGGTTGTTTCTGGGCGCGATCTATACCAGCGTGGAGCTGGAGGAGGCGCGCGAGGAGGCGGCGGTTGCGACCTGCGGGAGCTGCACGGCGTGCATCGATGCCTGCCCGACGGGGGCCATTGTGGCGCCTTACCGGGTGGATGCGCGGCGCTGCATTTCCTATCTGACGATCGAGGCCAAGGGGCCGATACCGCTGGAGTTTCGCGAGAGACTGGGGAACCGCATCTATGGCTGCGACGATTGCCTGAACGCCTGCCCGTGGAACAGCCTGGCGACGTCTGCTGCCGATCCGGCGCTGCTGCCGCGTGCGGAACTGGCGGCACCCCGGCTTGCCGATCTGCTTGCGCTGGACGATGCGGCCTTTCGCGCGGTCTTCTCGGGCTCTCCCGTCAAGCGGATCGGGCGCAATCGCCTTGTGCGCAACTGCCTCTATGCGGCCGGCAACAGCGGACTTGCGGGCCTGAGGCCCGCCGTGGCGGCCCTGCTTGCGGATGCGGATCCCGTCGTTTCCGAAGCCGCCGAATGGGCGCTTGCGCGACTGGGTTAAACCTTAGTCCTCGCCTTCCTGCTCGATGCGCCTGACCTTGCCGCGCAGGTAGATCCAGACGACCAGCAGGACGGGAATGACGGCCGCAGCGGCAAGAATCTCCGCGTGGGTGCCCAAAGCGGCGGAAACGCCCTTTGCCAGATAGGAGAGCAGGCCGACGGCATAGTAGCTGACCGCCATCACCGAGAGTCCTTCGACGAGCTTCTGGATGCGCACCTGTCGGACGGCGGTGCGGTTCATCGACTGGAGCAGCGCGACATTCTGCTCCTCTACCGACATTTCCACGCGCGTGCGCAGCAGCGAGGTCGCGCGCTCGATCCGTCCGGACAGGCTTTCCAGCCTCAGCACGAACGAGGAGCAGGTGCGTGCAGCTGGCAGCAGGCGGCGCTCGGTGAACTCGTCGAGCGTGAGGCAGCCTTCTACCGGGGTGCAGTCGAGCTGCTGCAGCCGATCCGTTGCGATCGCCGCATAGGCGGCGGTCGCGCTCATGCGATAGGCCGTGGCTGCTGTCAGCGAAGTTACCCGGGACGCCAAGGCCGAGAGCTCGTCCAGCAAGGCGCGGTCGTCCTCGCCTGCGGCCATGCGGCCGGCCAGATCGACGATCGCGGCTTCCGCCTCTGCAACCTCGCGGGCCTTTTCCTGAGCGAGCGGGAGCCCCATCAGCGCCATGTTGCGATAGTTTCCCAGCTCCTGAACCCGCTGCACCAGTCGGCCGAGATCATTGGGGGGGACGCCGTTGGCGGCGACGAGCAGGCGGCCAAAACCGTCGCCGCGGGTGTGAAAGTCCGTCCAGATCCGGGCCTTGCCGAGATAGCAGGAGACCAGATCGCTTTCGGCAAAACTGCAGGTCGCCGCAACGGCCTCTGCTTCGCGACCGGTTGCGACGATGCCGATGCGGACTGCCCTGATCACGCTGCCCGGGGCATCGCTGAGCCAGCGCATCGCCTCTGCATCATTCTGCTCGTCGGCGAACACGCCGGCCGCGGCCCGGCGCGGCAGAACAACCGTGGACGTCGTCGCTTCGCTGTGCCGTTCCCACATATAGGCGATGCCGCCCGCAGCGACGCCGGAGATGTGGCTGACACCGGACTGCGCCTCTGACCGGACAACGCCCGGCATGGCAGCGGCATGTGCGCGTTCGCGCCCATGGTCGGCGGCTTCGACGATCCGCACCACCTGCAGCATCTGGCATGGCGCCTGCAGCGCAGCCATCCGGCGCATGTGGATCTCTGCCCCAATACGGCTGCGAAGCGGATGGTTCTTCAGTGCCATCTGACATCCCCCCATTCGAGGACCGCAATGTGACCCAGAACGTGCCGCCGTGCAAAATTATTGCCGGGCGGCATCCGAGGCCAGCGCGCGATTGAGCCGTTCCTCGGTGGGGCCTTTCTCGTTGCCGAGCGACTGCAGCATCAGCACGACGGCCTGCTGGCGGACGGGATCGACGTGGAACAGCGTGCTGGCGGCGCCGCCCCAGCCCCAGACCTGCACATTGTAGCTTTCCGGATTGGGGCCGATGCTTTGATAGAGGACGGAGCGGCCACCTGCGCCGTTGCCCTGCGTTTCGGCGAAATAGACGCCGGGCTCCATCAGATTGGCCATGGCGAGGCGGGCCGTGCCGCGCGGGAGCAGCATCCTGCCTTCGAACAGGCCTTCGTTGAGCATCAGTTGGGCGAAGCGGGCGAAGTTTTCGGCGGAAGACACCAGCCCCGCGCCGCCGGCCAGCATGACGGGGCGCGTGGCGTAATCGCTCTTTTCGGCGCTGTCGATCAGGCGGGGTTTGTCCAGCATCTTCCAGGCGGAATCGCGCCAGAGATACAGGCCTGCCAGCCGCTTTTGCTGGGCGGGGCTTACCCAGAAGCCGGTGTCCTTCATGCCGAGCGGCTCGAACAGCTGTTCGGCGAAGACGCGGTCCAGCGTCTTGCCGGTGAGGCGTTCGAGCAGAGCGCCGGCGACGTCGAGCGAGATGGAATATTGCCATTTCGAGCCGGGCTCGGCGGCCAATGGCAGCGTTGCGAGGCGCTGCATGTAGCCGGTGAGGTCGGGCGCCGGGGCGCCTTGCTGCAGCAGGGCGCCGCTGGACATCGGCTGCAGACCGACGCGCTTGTATTCGTCTTCGAGCAGGCCCTGATTGAAGGCGTAGGTGAAGCCTGCCGTGTGGGTGAGGAGATGGCGGACGAGGATCGGTTTGGTTGCCGGGCGGCTGTCGAGGCCTTTCCTGGGGTCGACCAGGACCCGCATCTGGCGGAATTCCGGCATGACGTCGGCGATGGGGGTGTCGATGGAGAGCTTGCCGGCGGCAACCTGCTGCATCACCGCGATGCCGGTGACGAGCTTGGTCATCGAATAGACCCGCCACAGGGTTTCGGGATCGACGGGCACGCCGCCTTCGAACAGGGTCTTGCCGGAGCGGATCCAGACGGGCTGGAAGCGGCCCGGCCTGACGATGCCGACGACGGCGCCGGGGACCAGCCCTTCTGCCACATAGGCATCGAGCAGGGCCTGCACGGCCGGGTGGGTGCTGCCGCGACCGAAGGCCGGCGCCGACGCCGACGCGGCGCCGGCGGCGATTGCGGCCAGAAGCGATCGACGATCCAGGCTTATGGCGTTTTGCTGCCCCATCTCTGCATTTCCCCCTCAAGTTCGGCGATCAGCGGTTGCACCTGCCTTAGCCGGGTCTTTTCCGCCGACAATATGGCATTGAAAAGCAAGCCCTTCCAATGGTCGGCGTCGAATGACGTTTCCGGTGCAGCGCTGATGACGATATCGACCAGCCGTTCCGCCGCGTGCAGGCGGCCCCAGAGATAGTCGTTCTCGCGGTAGGCGCGGCTGAAGAAGCCGGCGAAGGCGTTCAGCTGCCACCCCTTCAGCGTGGCACGGGCGCCGCCCTTGCGCAGGGCGAAGGCATCGTCGGGGGAGATGCGATCCACCTTCATCTCGTCTAAGCTGTCGGCAGCTTCGTCCTGCATCAGCGGCAGGATGGCGATGTCGTAGAAGGGGAAGCCGAGCCAGGCGCGGATCAGGCTGCGGCGCATGTCGCGGCTGAAACCGGGGTTGTTGACGGCATCCACCAGCACGCGGTCGGCTTCGGCATCGAGCGACGACAGGCCGAGCGCGATTCCGAGCCGGTCTATGGCGTAGCCGGCAGCCTCGGCGCGTTCGACCGGGGTGGCGGCGGCGAGAATGGCGCGGGCGGCGATGGCGAGTGCCTCGGCTTCCGGCGGATCGGAGGGGGCGCGGCGGTTCTGGAAGGGAGCGGCGACGGCGTGCAGCGTTGCCTTCAGCGTTTCGCAGGCGGCGCGTTCCTCGGGATCGGTGGTTTCGATGATGGCGAGCGACAGGCGGCGGATGAAGAAGCTGAGGCGGCGGACGCGGAAGCCGATGTCGAGCTGCTTCAGGACCCGGACATAGCCCGATGCGTCTGCCCCGCGCTCGACCGCGGCATCGTGCGCGAAGGCGCCGCGCGCGGCGGCTTCCTCGAGGATGGCGATTTGCAGCCGGGCGGCGTCGGCCTTGCCCAGCCGGGCGGCGCGGACCAGAAGGCCGACGGCTTCCTCCAGGACGACGCGGAGCTTCAGCTGGGCATAGGCGGCGAAGGCGAAGCCGGCCTCTGCGGCGGCGAGCGACTGGATGCGCGAGCGGGCCTTTGACAGGCGTTCGGGGGTGACCTTCAGCAGGAAGAAGCGGGCGCCGACGGCGCGGACGATGGCGGCGTCGACGGCAGGTGTCATCGAATCGATCACATGCTTTACCCGGCGGATGCGGGTGGACAGGGCGTTGATCGCCTCCAGGCTGTCGCGGATCGGCTGTTCGCGCGGGATGCCGGCCATCGAGCGGAAGATGACATTGAAGAAGCCGGGGGCCTTGCCGTTGCCGTTCTGCTCCTGCCCGGAGCCGGGGTTGGGATCGACATAGACGAAGCGGCGGTCGGTTTCGCGGTGGGCGGCGCGCAGGCGGACGGCGTTGATGGCCGGGCCGAAGGGGGCGTTGTTGAGGACGCTGCCGTCTATCAGCGCGATGTCTTCGGGGGCGCGGTCGCCGGCGAGCTGGGTGCGGACGAATTCGGCGCGGCCGGGCCATGCGGCGCAGGTCTGTTCGAGCCGGCGATCGACTTCTGATATGGTAGCCGGGGGGAAGGCGCCGGGGAAGCAGGAGGTGGCGCGGGCGGCGAGGAGCAGCGCGGGGCGTTCTGCAGCCGGGAGGCGCTCGCCGAAGACCGGTTCATGCGCGACGCCGCGGCGGCGGGTGACGGCTGGCGAATAGAAGGCGAACAGGCGGCGGTGTTCGCGCTCGGTGACGATGGGGGGCGAGTGGATGGCAAGTTCGCCCTCCATCCCCCAATAGTCGGTGACGGTGACGTAGAGATCGAGCGGCAAGGTTGGCGGCAGCAGCGGCGGCCCCTTTGGGGCGCTTGCCATGGCGTCCATGGCGCGATCGATCATGGCGGTGAGGACTTCGCCCGAAAAGGGCGGCTGGAACCAGCGGCTGCGGACGAAGCCGGCGAGCTTGGCGGCGATTTCGGCGCGGACCTCCGGCACATCGACCGAGGCGAGCGTGGCCGAGCGGCGGGCGGCGAACCAGGCGACCGGCTCCTTGTAGAAATGTGCGAACCGCTGGGCGAGCGGGGATCTGGAGCGCGCGGCCGGATCGAGCAACCTGTCGACGTCGGCCTCTTCCAGCCACATATCGGTGAGCGGCTCCAGCGTCTCGCCCACGGTGATGGCATTGGAGAGGAGGACGGTGTTGATGCCGCCGGCGGAAGCGCCGGCGAGGATGTCGCACATGACGGTGAGATCGACGGTGTCGGCCATGGCGTTTAGCATGTCGCGCCAGACGGGCTCGGTGTCGCCGGGGAGCTCCCGGCCGCATTTGCGGCCTTCGCTCGCCTTCAGCAGCTTCCACAGTTCTTTCGTGACGCCGTGCATGTAGACGGCGAGGCTGACGCCGCCGTAGCAGACGAGCGCGAGGCGAAGTTCCTTTTCGCGGATCACGGGTGGATCAGAACTCTGCCAGTACCTGATCGGGCGGGCGGTGCCCGTCTGCGAAGACGCGGATGTTGGTGATGACCTTTTCCCCCATCGCCTGCCGGCCTTCGAAGGTGGACGAGCCCATGTGCGGCAGCAGCACGACATTGGGCAGCTTGAGCAATTTGGGCGAGACGGCGGGTTCGTGCTCGAAAACGTCGAGGCCCGCCCCGGCGATGCCGCCGGTGCCAAGCGCGGCGATCAGCGCCTCTTCGTCTACGAGGCCGCCGCGCGCCACGTTGATGAGGTAGCTGTGGCTGGGCATCAGGCGGAGGCGCTCGGCGTTGATCATGTGCCGGGTTTCGGGGGTTTCCGGGCAGTTGAGGCTGACGAAATCGACGCGCTCGAGCATGGCGTCCAGCGTGGGCCACCAGGTGGCCTCCAGCGTGGATTCGACGGCCTTCGGCAGGCGGTGGCGGTTGTGGTAGTGGATGGCGAGGCCGAAGGCGCGGGCGCGGGCGGCGACGGCCTGGCCGATGCGGCCCATGCCGACGATGCCGAGGCGCTTGCCGGTGATGCGGTGGCCGAGCATGCCTGTGGGCGTCCAGCCGGCCCATTTGCCGGCGCGGACGAGCTTCTCACCCTCGGACAGGCGGCGGGGCACCGAGAGGATGAGAGCCATCACCAGATCGGCGGTATCTTCGGTGAGGACGCCCGGCGTGTTGGTGACGGCGATTGCGCGGGTGCGGGCGGCGGCGAGATCGATATGATCGACGCCGGTGCCGAAATTGGCGATGAGCTTCAGCTGCTCGCCGGCGCCTTGGATGAGGGCGGCGTCGATCTCGTCGGTGACGGTGGGGACGAAGACATCGGTATCCGCCATGGCGGCGGCGAGTTCGGCGCGGGAGAGCGCCTTGTCCTCGTAGTTGAGCTGGACGTCGAACAGCTCTGCCATCCGGGTTTCGACCGCTTGCGGCAGCCGGCGGGAGACGGTGACGCGGAGCTTGCGGTCATATTTGCGGAAGCGACTGGCTGACATGCTGCATGCTTATGCTGCACCGAGGGCCGGGCGCAAGGCTTGCAAGGGGAGCGCCGGCTTGGCAGGGAGCATTATGCGTTTCGCTCTTGCCCTTATCCCCTTGCTGCTGGCGGGAAATGCCCTGGCGCAAGAGGCTGCGCCGGCGCCTGCTGCCGTGCAGCCCACGAACAAGGATGCGATGAAGAACCGATCCGGCCTGCCGGTGCCGCGCTTTGCGTCGCTGAGGGCCGGCAAGGCCTATATGCGGGCCGGGCCGGGCAAGGAATATCCCGTCACCTGGGTGTATGTGCGCCCCGGCACGCCGCTGGAAGTGGTGAGCGAGTGGAATGTGTGGCGCAAGGTGAAGGACGCCGACGGCACCGAGGGCTGGATGGACCGGGCGATGCTGTCGACCGACCGCACGGTGCAGATCACGAAGCAGACGCGGGAACTGCGGGCGCGGCCTGATCTTTCCTCGCCGATCGTGCTGCGGGCCGAGCCGGGCGTGGTGATGCGGGTGACGATGTGTGCCGACCGCTGGTGCCGGGTGGAGGGCCAGGGGCGGTCCGGCTATCTGCTGCGCGAGCAGGCCTTTGGCGTCTATCCGACCGAAACGATCGGCTGAGGGCGGATGATCCCGGTTTCGGTGCTGGTGCTGGCTACGCTGTCGCCGATCCTGGGATTGCTGGTGCTGGGCTTGCTGTTCGGGCTGGTGCAGATGCGGCGGCAGGCGAAAATGTGGCGGCAGGTGGCGATGACCGACGTGCTGACCGGGCTGCCGAACCGGCGCGGGCTGGAGCTGCACTGGGACGCGATGGAGGGCGAGAAGGCGTTGATCCTGATCGATCTGGTCGGCTTCAAGGCGGTGAACGATTGCCATGGGCATATCGTTGGCGATGCCCTGCTGCGGCAGGTGGCCGGGCGGCTGGCGGCTGCCGTGGCGCCGCCGGGGATGCTGGCGCGCTGGGGCGGCGACGAGTTTGCGGCGCTGATCCCCGCCGGGCAGGTGGACGCGCAGCAGGCGCTGATCGCGAACGCCAAGGTGATGGCCTATGATCTGTCGGCGAGCGGCGGGCCGGGCGAGGTGCGGATCGGCGCGCGGACAGGCGTGGCCGATGGTGGCGCCGGACTGGAGGCGGCGCTGCTGACGGCGACGCGTGGGCTGATGCTGGAGAAGTCTGCGGGTTAAAGACCGGCGAGGATGGGGCGGATTTCCGGGCCTGCGAGGTCTTCGGCGATGAGGCCTGCGCCCAGCCGGTTGCCGAGTTCGGCGTGGATCCAGCTGGCGGCAGAGGCGGCTTCGAAGGCGGGCATTCCTTGCGCGAGGAGGCCGGTGATGAAGCCGGCGAGGACGTCCCCCGAGCCGGCGGTTGCAAGCCATGCTGGCGCGTTGGTGGCGATGCTGGCGCGGCCTTCGGGGGAGGCGATGACGCCGTCTGAGCCCTTGAAGACGATCGTGGCGCCGGATTGGCTGGCGGCTTCGGCGGCGCGTTCGAGGCGGCTGCCCGTGAGGCCCGGGAAGAGGCGGCTGAATTCGCCTTCGTGCGGGGTGAGGACGACGTCGCGCGGGTGGCGGCGGATCAGGCGGAAGAGATGGGCGGGATCGGCTTCGAAGGCGGTCAGCGCGTCGGCATCGAGGACGAGAGGCTTGCCGGATTGCAGGGCTGCGCCCGCCACGCAGCGTGCGTTGCTGCCTGCGCCCGGCCCGACGCAGGCGGCGCGCAGTTTCGGGTTGTCCAGCAGGCGGGCGAAGTCTTGCGGGCCGGCTTCGGCGAGCATGATGGCGGTGACATGGGCGGCGTGGACGAGGAGGGCGTCGCGGGGGCCGGCCAGCGTGACGGCGCCTGCGCCGATCCGGAGCGCTGCCTGTGCGGCAAGACGGGAAGCGCCGGTGGCAAGCGCCGGGCCGGACCAGACCAGGGCAGCGCCGCGGGCATATTTATGGGTGTTGGGTTGCGGGCGGGGCAGCGACCAGAGCGCCGGGCTGTTTTCGAAGAGGGTGGCGCCGGTGGGGGCAGGAAGGCCGATGTCGGCGATGTGCAGGCGGCCGGTGTGCAGCCGGCCGGGAAGGAGGAGGTGGCCGGGCTTTGCCGTGTGGAAGCTGAGTGTCGCTGTTGCTTCGATCGCCGGGCCGGCGGCGGCGCCGGTGTCGGCATCGAGACCGCTGGCGATGTCGACGGAGAGGATGGGGCGGCCGCTGGCGTTGGCAGCCGTGACCAGGGCGGCGGCGTCGCCTGCGAGCGGGCGCTTGGGGCCGATGCCGAACAGGGCGTCGACGATCAGGTCGAAGCCGGCCGGGTCTGCCGGGCCGGTTGCGCCCGTCCATTCGGCGGCGGCGCGGCGGCTATCCGGGGTGGAGGGGGCGCCGAGGCGCTGAACATGCACGTGGAAGCCACGGGCGGCGAGCGCGACGGCGGCGAGGTGGCCGTCTCCGCCATTGTTGCCGGGGCCTGCGAGGATGAGGAGTCTCGCCGCTGGACCGGCCATCGTCCCTGCCCTTTCGGCGACGGCGGCGGCCGCGGTCTGCATCAGGGCGTAGCTGTCGTGGCCGGCGGCGAACCAGCTTTCCTCTGCGGCGCGCATGTCGGCTGCGCGCAGCAGCGGCACAGGCCGCATCAGGCGGCTTTCTTCAGCTTGTCGTCCTCCGCCCGCCAGTCGCGCGTTACCAGTTTTTCCTCGATTGCGGTGCGGGTTTCCAGCTCGCCGTTGCGGATCCAGTGCCAGGTGCGGCAGCGCTTCTTGCCGTCGTCCGAGAGCTGGACCATTTCGTAGAGGTAGAGATCCGGGTCGGCGACATGCTGCCAGTAGAGCACGAGGGAGCGGCCCTTTTCGTCGAGCGGCAGTTCGCAGGCCCATCCGCGGATGACGTCGCCTTCCCACCAGATGCGGCCGTCGCGATAGTTGGCGGGAACGTGCTGCGAGACGGTGCGGCCGTCTGGCCAGCTGTAATTGTTGGTCTGCAGGTAGGAATAGGGGCCGTCATCCGGGAAGCGGCAGACGACTCGCGAGCTGTGCTCGTCCACCAGTTTTCCGGCGGCGTCGTAGATTCTGTAGGTGCCGGCCCATACGCCTTCGTGGCGCGCGAGCAGCGGCATGTCGTCCTTCAGGCCCATGTTCCGATCTCCTGTTGGGGTGGAGTTTCGGCCCCCGACGGGCTTGCCGTCAAGGTAGGGAAAACGCGAGTGCGAAGGCGGGGCGGATGAACCGCCCCGCAAATCGGCTTATTTCTTGCCCATCGCCGACAAGCCGCCGAAGCGCTTGTTGAACTTGGCGACGCGGCCGCCATCCTGCAGCTTGGCAGCGCCACCGGTCCAGGCCGGGTGGCTCTTGGGATCGATGTCGAGCGCCAGCGTGTCGCCTTCCTTGCCCCAGGTGGAGCGGGTTTCGAAGACGGTGCCGTCGGTCATCTGCACCTTGATGGTGTGGTATTCGGGATGGATGCCTTGCTTGGCCATGTTCGGGGTTCCTTGGGGTTTGGCTGGTTCCGACCAGCCCGGAAAGAGGGGGCGCATAGCGACCGGGCGGCGAAAAGGCAAGCTTGGCCGCAGATTGGGTCAAGGCTCTTGCCATAAGTGCAAACAGTCTTAGGAGTGCGTGCATGGCTGTCATCGGAACGGGGATCCTCGCGGGCGAGGAGACGGATGCCAACCGCGCGGCAATGGCGGCGCTTGTGGCAGAATTGAAAGCGCGCGCGGCAACGGTTGCGCTGGGGGGGCCTGAGGCTTCGCGGCAGCGCCATGTGGCGCGCGGCAAGCTGCTGCCGCGAGAGCGGGTGGAGCGTCTGCTGGACCCGGGGACGGCCTTTCTGGAGATCGGCCAGTTCGTGGCGCATGACGTCTATGGCGAGGACGTGCCGGCGGGCGGATTGATTGCCGGCGTGGGGCAGGTGGCCGGGCGGCTGTGCATGGTGGTGGCGAACGACCCGACCGTGAAGGGCGGAAGCTATTACCCTTTGACGGTGAAGAAGCATCTGCGGGCCCAGGAGATTGCCGCCGAAAACCGGCTGCCGTGCATCTATCTGGTGGATTCGGGTGGCGCGAACCTGCCCCGGCAGGATGAGGTTTTTCCCGATCGCGAGCATTTCGGGCGGATTTTCTTCAACCAGGCGAACATGAGCGCAAAGGGCATTGCGCAGATCGCCGCCGTGCTGGGAAGCTGCACCGCGGGCGGCGCCTATGTGCCGGCGATGGCCGATCAATCGATCATCGTGAAGGAGCAGGGGACGATCTTTCTGGGCGGGCCGCCGCTGGTGAAGGCGGCAACCGGCGAGGATGTGAGCGCCGAGGATCTGGGCGGCGGCGATGTGCATGCGCGGATTTCGGGCGTGGTGGACCATCTGGCCGAGGATGATGCGCACGCGCTGGCGCTGGCGCGGGCGGCGATTTCGACGGTGCCTGCGGGGGACGTGCCTGTGCGGGCCGCCGTGGAGCAGCCGCGCTTTCCGGCGGAGGAGCTGCACGCGCTGGCTCCGGTGGATACGCGCCACCCGACCGACGTGCATGAGATCATTGCCCGGATTGTCGACGGCAGCCGCTTTGACGAGTTCAAGCCGCTGTACGGCGCGACGCTGGTGACCGGCTTTGCCCATATCGAGGGGCTGCAGGTGGGCATCATCGCCAACAACGGCATCCTGTTTTCGGAAAGCGCGCTGAAGGGGGCGCATTTCATCGAACTGTGCTGCCAGCGTAAGATACCGCTGCTGTTCCTGCAGAATATCTCCGGCTTCATGGTGGGCCGGGCGTATGAGAATGAGGGCATTGCCAAGCACGGCGCCAAGCTGGTGACTGCGGTGGCGACGGCCGGGGTGCCGAAGATCACCGTGGTGATCGGGGGAAGTTTCGGGGCCGGCAATTATGGCATGTGCGGGCGGGCCTATTCGCCGCGCTTCCTGTGGATGTGGCCGAATGCGCGGATCAGCGTGATGGGCGGTGAGCAGGCAGCCAGCGTGCTGGCGACGGTGAAATCCGGTGGATTCAGGAATGCCGCTGAGGAGGAAGCGTTCAAGGCGCCTATCCGCGAGACCTATGAGCGGCAGGGGAATCCCTATTATGCGTCGGCGCGGCTGTGGGACGACGGGATTATCGCGCCGGAGGATACGCGGCGGGTGGTGGCGCTGAGTTTGGCGGTGGCGTTGAACCAGCCTGTTGCTGAAACCCGTTTTGGCCTGTTCCGGATGTGATGATGAAAAAGCTGTTGATTGCCAATCGGGGCGAGATTGCCTGTCGGATCATCCGCACGGCGCGGCGGATGGGGATATCGACTGTTGCCGTTTATTCGGATGCCGATGCGGGGGCTCCGCATGTGCGGCAGGCCGACGAGGCCGTGCATATCGGGCCGGCGCCGGCGCGGGAATCCTATCTGCTGGCGGAGAAGATTCTGGCGGCGGCGAAGGCGACCGGGGCTGACGCCATTCATCCGGGCTATGGGTTTCTTTCGGAGAATGCCGATTTTGCCGAGGCGGTTCGCAAGGCCGGGCTGATCTTCGTGGGGCCTTCGGATCAGGCGATCCGGGTGATGGGACTGAAGGATTCGGCCAAGACCAAGATGAAGGTGGCCGGCGTGCCGGTGACGCCCGGCTATATGGGCGAGGATCAGTCTCTGGCGCGGCTGGAGCGGATGGCGGAGCTGGTTGGCTATCCGCTGCTGATCAAGGCGGTGGCGGGCGGCGGCGGCAAGGGCATGCGGCCGGTGGCCGACAAGGCGGGCTTTACCGAGGCACTGCTGGCGGCAAAGCGCGAGGCGGCGGCTGCATTTGGCAATGACAGCGTGATGCTGGAGAAGCTGATCGGGCGGCCGCGCCATGTGGAAGTGCAGATCTTCGGCGACAGCCATGGCAATGTGGTGCACCTGTTCGAGCGGGATTGTTCGCTGCAGCGGCGACACCAGAAGGTGATCGAGGAAGCGCCGGCGCCCGGGCTTTCCGGGCAGCTGCGGCATGTGCTGGGGATTGCGGCGGCGACTGCCGGGCACGCCATCGGGTATGAGAATGCGGGAACCGTCGAGTTTATCCTGGATATGGATGATCTGGACGAGGCGGGCGATCCGAAATTCTACTTCATGGAGATGAACACCCGGCTGCAGGTGGAGCATCCGGTGACGGAAGCGATCACCGGCCAGGATCTGGTGGAGTGGCAGATCCGGGTGGCGCGCGGCGAGATGCTGCCGCTGATGCAGGATGCGCTGGGCGTGAGCGGCCACGCGGTGGAAGCGCGGCTGTATGCGGAGAACCCGGACAAGGGGTTCCTGCCCTCTGTGGGGACGTTGAACCGGCTGCGGTTTCCGGCGGAGGCGCGGATCGATACCGGCGTTGTCGAGGGCAGCGAGGTGACGGTTCATTACGACCCGATGATCGCCAAGGTGATCACCCATGCCCCCACGCGCGAGCAGGCGCTGGCGAAGCTGGTGGCGGCGCTGGATGCCATCGAGGTGGAAGGGGTGACGACCAATCGCGGCTTCCTGGCACGGCTGGCGGCGCATCCGGCCTTTGTGGCGGGGGAAGTGGATACCGGCTTTATCGGGCGGCATGAGGCGGAGCTGTTTGAAGTGACGCCGCCCTCCCCTGCCGTGGTGGCGGCGGCTGCCGGGCATTGGCTGCGCTCTCTGGCGGCTGGCAGTTCGGGATTTTCCGCGCCGTTTCGGGTGAACCTGCCGGCGCTGACGCATTCGGCGCTGTGGACGGCCGAGGGCGAGGAGCAGCGCTTTACCGTGGCGGCAGACGGTGTTCGCGTGGGGGGAGAGCTGGTGGCGGCCGAGCCTTCTGCCATTGTCGTCGACATCGACGGCGGGATCGAAGCGCGGCGCAAGGGGCGGAGCTGGCGCTTCTTCACCGCCAATCCGGGGTGGGAGGGGCATAGCGCCGCCGGACCTTCGGATGGCAGCATCACGGCGCCGATGCCGGGCAAGGTGATCGGCCTGCATGTGAACCCGGGCGACCAGGTGGCGGCGGGCGACCGGCTGCTGGTTCTGGAAGCGATGAAGATGGAGCACCGGCTGACGGCGCCGTTCGATGCGCGGGTCGAATCGGTTTCGGTGGCGGTGGGCGGTCAGGTGGCGGAGGGAACGCTGCTGGTGACGCTGGTGAAGGCGGATCAGTAGAGCAGCGGCATCGGGCGCTGCGCCGGACATTCGCGCTTGCAGGGCTCCTGCGGGCGATCGTCGTCTGTGCAGGAAAACAGCAGCAGCGCGGGCAGCAGGCGCAACAATATATGCCTGCACGTGCGTCTTCCCTGCCGCATCTGTCGTTCCCCCGCTGAAGCAGCGGATTGCTATCGGGTAAAATCCGAATGGCGGGTGAACGGGAAGATGGCTCGCCCCCTTTTCGCCGGGAGCGGCAGCGAATAGGGCTGTCTGCACAGACCAAGGGAAGGGCCGGCCATGCTTTCGGGGCTTAGATTCAACCACGGCGAGACGATCGACATGCTGCGCGACAGCGTGCGCGCCTTTGCCGAAGCCGAAATCGCGCCGCGCGCCGACGAGATCGACCGCACCAATACGTTTCCGCGCGACCTTTGGGTGAAGCTGGGCGAGCTGGGGCTGCACGGCATTACCGTGAAGGAAGAGGATGGCGGCTCGGGCCTTGGCTATCTGGCGCATGTGGTGGCGGTGGAGGAGATTTCCCGCGCCAGCGCCTCGGTGGGGCTGAGCTATGGGGCGCATTCGAACCTGTGCATCAACCAGATCGCGCGCTGGGGCACGGCGGAGCAGCGGGCGAGATATCTGCCGAAGCTGATTTCCGGCGAGCATGTGGGCAGCCTGGCGATGTCGGAGCCGGGCGCCGGTTCGGATGTGGTTTCGATGCGGCTGAAGGCGGAGAAGCGGAACGACCGCTATGTGCTGAACGGCAACAAGTTCTGGATCACCAACGGGCCGCATGCCGATACGCTGGTGGTGTATGGCAAGACCGATCCCGAGGCGGGGCCGCGCGGCATTACCGCCTTCCTGATCGAAAAGGGAATGGCCGGATTTTCAACGGCGCAGAAGCTGGACAAGCTGGGGATGCGCGGCAGCGATACCTGCGAGCTGCTGTTCGAGGATTGCGAGGTGCCGTTCGAGAATGTGCTGGGCGAGGAAGGGCGCGGCGCGCAGGTGCTGATGTCCGGGCTGGACTATGAGCGCGTGGTGCTGTGCGGCGGGCCGCTGGGGATCATGCAGGCGTGCCTGGACGTGGTGGTGCCCTATGTGCACGACCGGAAGCAGTTCGGGCAGGCGATCGGCCAGTTCCAGCTGATGCAGGGCAAGCTCGCCGACATGTATGTGGGGCTGAGCACGTCACGCGCCTATGTCTATGCGGTGGCGGAAGCCTGCGACCGGGGCGAGACGGCGCGCAAGGATGCGGCCGGCGCCATTCTCTATTCGGCGGAGAAGGCGACCTGGATGGCGCTGGAGGCGATCCAGACGCTGGGCGGGAACGGCTATATCAACGACTATCCGACCGGGCGGCTGCTGCGGGATGCGAAGCTGTATGAGATCGGCGCGGGAACTTCGGAGATCCGCCGCTATCTGATCGGGCGCGAGATGTTCGAAGAGAGCGCTTGAGGCTGCTGGGGGCGATACTGGCCGGGGGGGAATCCAGGCGATTTGGCAGCGACAAGGCGCTGGCGCTGCACACCGGGAAGCCCTTGATCGCGCATGTGGCAGGAGCGCTGAAGGCGCAGTGCGAGGCTGTTGTGGTATGTGGTCGGGCGTGGGGCGGGATGGTTTCACTGGCCGATGCACCTGCGCCTGGGCTGGGGCCGTTGGGCGGCCTTTGTGCTGCATTGCAGCATGGACAGACGAACGACTTTGATGCGGTGCTGTGCGCGCCGTGCGATCTGCTGGGACTGCCGGTGGATGCGGCGCTGACGTTGACACCGGGGCCTGCGGTTGCCGAAGATATGTGGCTGGTCGGGCTGTGGCCTGCGATATTGGCAGACATACTGTCTCTAACGCTTTCCGCTGAAGGGGCAATCCCGGCGCGGCGGTGGGTGGAACTGGCTGGCGCCTCGGTCGTGCCCCTGGCCGGCTTGCGGAACATCAACCGTCCCGAAGATCTGGCTGGGCAATAACGCCGCACCCCGGTTTCTGTCGCATTCCTACAATCGACTTGTCACGCGCCCGCGCTATTGTTGCACTGCAACAGAGGCAGAAAGGATCGAGTCGTGCTGGACGTAGTCGATACGCTGATCGCCTATACTGCGACACCGCAAGGGCTGGCGACGGCCGGTATGGCGTTCCTGGTGATGATCATGGTTCGCCGCGCGGGCAATCGGGGCGGTTCGCGTCACACCGATTGAGACGGGGCGACTGATGAGACGGGGCGACTGACCAGAAGCGCCGGCCTGGGTGACCTGCCTGGTCAGGCGGGCGGGTCGGCGATCATGGCGGTGAAGTTGGCGGTGGCCGCAACTTCGCCATTGAGGAGCGCCTTGCCCTCGAACTTGCAGACAGTTGCGCGGCGTTGAAGGAAGCGTACTTCGAGGCGCAGCAGACAGCCCGGTTCCACCGGCTTGCGGAACTTCGCTTCCTCGATCGCCATGAAATAGACGAGCTTGCCTGAGCCCGTGAGGCCCAGCGTTTCGACCGCGAGCACGCCGGCTGCCTGCGCCAGCGCCTCTACGATGAGGACGCCTGGCATGATCGGGCGGCCGGGGAAATGGCCCTGGAAGAAGGGTTCGTTGAAGGTCACCGCCTTGATGGCGGCGATGCTTTCCCCTTCCACCAGCTCCTCGACGCGATCGACGAGGAGCATGGGGAAGCGGTGCGGAAGGCGCGCCAGAACGGCCTGAATGTCCATCATGTGCGCGCCCTCTTCGCGAGCCGATTACTGACGCGGAGCGGCCGCAGCCGGGGCAGGCTGTGCCGGCGGAGTCGTCGAAACGCGCGGCGTGCTGGTGTTGAGGCGGGTGATGACGTCGTTCGTCACTTCCAGCGAAGCGGAATGCTGCAGCGTGGCTTCCTTCTGCAGGGCGATCGAGGCGTTCCGCTCCCGCATCACCTGGGTGATGATCGGGCTGGCGGCGGTGCTGATCTGCTGGATCACATACTGGCGCGAACGGGCGATGTCCTGCTCCAGACGAGCGATTTCCTGCTGGGCTTGCTGCTGTTTCTGGCCGAAGGCCTGGGCGCGCTGCTCGAGAGCCGGGCCGACCAGCGTCTTGTTCGCCTGCCCTGCCTGGATCGAATCGGCGTCGGTCTTCAGCTGCGTCTGCAGCGTGGCGGCGCGCGATTGCAGATTGGTGATCTTGGTCTGGATTTCCGTGCCCGCCGTCTTGCCGGCGGCGCTTTCGTTCACGACGCGGTCCATATCCACGATCACGATCACGGCGGGGCTCAGCTGCTGGGCCAGCACCGGGGCGGAAGCAGCCGCAAGAAGAACGGCTGCAGTCACAGTCTTGAAAAAGGTCTTCATCAGAATTGGGTTCCTACGTTGAACTGGAATACTTGCGTGTCGTCGCCATCGACTTTCTTCAGCGCTTTCGCAAGGTCGAAGCGGAAGGGCCCGAAGGGGGAATTCCACGAAACGCCGACGCCGACGGAGATACGCGGGCTGGGGCTGTCGCCGACGAAGGTTTCGACGAAGCCGGGCGAGGTGTTGCAGATCGGAGAGGGATTCGGAACTACCTCGGTCGGAGCCGGCGTGATGCAGGTGAGGGTATTGTCGTCCTCGTTGATCAGGTCGGGCTTGGGCACGCCCCAGAGTGCGCCGACGTCCATGAAGATCGACGGCCGGAGGCCGAGCTCCCGGCCACCGGAACCGAGCGGCACTTCGACTTCGACGCGGCCGAGATAATAGTTGCGGCCGCCGATGGAATCGTCGGCAGATTTATCGTCGACGCTGCCCGTGGTGTCGGTCTGCTTATTATACGGCAGGCGGATGATGCGGGGGCCGACGCCGCGGATACCGAAGCCGCGCATCCGCGGTTCGCCGAGGTAGAAGCGATCGGTCAGGCGGACTTCCTCGCCGCCCCAGCCGAAGATGTTGCCCGCTTCGCCGCCCACATTCAGGATGAAGCCATAGGGAAGACGCCAGTAGCGGTCGTAGTTGACGCGTGTGCGCAGATATTTGACCGAACCGCCGAGGCCGGCGAAATCCTGGTTGAAGATCAGGCGTTGGCCGCGCGTCGGCCGCAGGCGGTTGTCGAGCGTATCGTTGACGAGGCTGTAGCCGATGGACGAGGTGGTGTTCTTGCCCACGGCGTCGCAGAGGTAGCGGCCGGCCTTCAGCGGGTCGCAGACGCCGTTGGTATAGAAGGTCGATTCATCCAGCGAGACATCGTCGAGCGACAGGCCATAGCGGACCTGCGCCGACCAGAATTCCGTGATGGCCGTGCCGGCGCGGATCTGGAAGCCGGTGGTCGTCTGTTCGTAGGTGGTCTGGCGGTCGCCGTTGTTGAGGTAGCCGAAGCTGTTGTAATCGCGGCGGAAGATGTCGAAGCCGAGCGCCAGGTTGCGATCGAACAGATAGGGTTCGGTAAAGCCAGCCTCGATCGAGCGCGAATAGGAGCTGATGTTGGCCGACAGGCGCAGCTGCTGGGCGCGGCCGCGGAAGTTCCGCTCCTCGATGGAGAAGCTGAAGATGAAGCGCTCGAGGCTGGAGAAGCCGGCCGAGAGCTGCAGCGAGCCGGTGGGGCGCTCTTCGACGTCGACCTGCAGCGCCACCTTGTCGGGCGCGGTGCCGGGCGATTGCTTGACCTCCAGTTTTTCCTGGAAGAAGCCGAGCGACTGGATGCGGTCGCGCGAGCGCTTGACCTTGATCGAGTTGAAGGCGTCGCCTTCGGCCAGGCGGAATTCGCGGCGGATCACTTCATCGCGGGTACGGGTGTTGCCGTTGATGGTGACGCTTTCGACATAGACGCGCGGAGCTTCGTTCACCACGAAGGTGAGGTTCATCTCCAGCTTTTCCTTGTCGCGGTCGAAGTTCGGGCGAACATCCGCGAAGGCGTAGCCGAGGAGGCCGACTGCTTCGGTCAGGCCGTCGACCGTGTCTTCGACCTGCTTGGCGTTGTACCAGTCGCCCTGCTTCATGGGCAGCAGAGCCTTGAAGCCGTCTGCCTTCACGTCGCGAATCTGGCTTTCCAGATCGACCTTGCCGAACTTGTAGCGCTCCCCTTCCTCGATCACGTAGGTGACGATGAAGTCGCGGCGATCCGGCGTGAGCTCGGCGATGGAGGAGACGACGCGGAAGTCCGCATAGCCCTGCGTCAGGTAGAACTGGCGCAGCTTCTGCTGATCGTAGGCGAGGCGATCGGGATCGTAGGTGTCGTTCGAGGTGAACAGGCGGAGCGGGCGGGCCTGGCGGGTTGCCATTTCCTTGCGCAGATCGCCGTCGGAAAACTGCTCGTTGCCGATGATGTTGATCTGGCGGACCTTGGATTTCGGCCCTTCGGAAATTTCGAAGATGAGGTCGACGCGATTCTGCTCGAGCTGGACGATCTTCGGCTCAACCTTGGCGGCGAAGCGGCCGCCGCGGCGGTAGAGTTCGAGGATGCGGCCGACGTCGGCGCGGGCGCGCGAGCGGGTGAAGATCTGGCGCGGGGCGACCTTGATCTCTTCGCGGATCTTGTCTTCCTTGATCCGCTTGGCGCCCTCGATCAGCACCCGGTTGATGACCGGGTTTTCGCGGACGTCGATGGTGATGTTGCCGTCGCCGTCATCGCGAATCTGCACGTCGGCGAAGAGCTCGGTTTCGAACAGGTCCTTCAGCGCACGATCGAGACGGACGCGGTCATAGGCTTCGCCGGGCTTCAGATCGATGTAGGAGCGGACGGTATCCGCCTCCAGACGCTCGTTTCCGACCACGTTCAGCGAGCGGATGGTGCGCGAGGGCTGCGGAGCGGACGTCGCAGCCGCGGTGGCCGCGGGCGCTTGCTGTGCAGGAGCGGGCGCGGCAGGCACCCGCGCGGCCGGAGGCGGCGCCGTCTGCGCGGCAACGGGGGAAAGAGCCACCGGTGCCACTCCGAACAGGAGAGGCAAAAGGATGGAGCGGCGAATATTGGTCAACCGTGCCGGGCCAGAACCCGGACCCACCTGAAAACTCGTCACGTTAAAACCTGGTATCCTGCTGAGTGTCAGCCGACGACGCTGGCGAGTGTATCCCACAGTCCGACCGATTGCAGGTCATTCCAGGTGAGGACAAGCATGAGCGACATCAGCAGCGCGAATCCAGACATGAACGCCCATTCCTGAATCTTCGGGTTGAGCGGCCGACGCCGGACACCCTCGATCGCGTATAGGAACAGGTGCCCTCCGTCCAGCATCGGGATTGGCAGCAGGTTGATGAACCCGAGGTTTATCGAGACGAGTGCAATGAAGCTGACGAGCGCCGGAAGGCCCAAAACGGCGCTTTGCCCCGAATATTGGGCGATTTTGACAGGGCCGCCCAGATCCTGGATGTCGCGGCGGCCGGTGGCGACCTGGACGATGGTTTCCCACATCATCCGCACGGTGGACCAGGTTTCGATGACTGCCCAGCGCAAGGCCTGCACCGGGCCGTGGCGCACCACCACCAGTTCGCCCGAGGCGATGCCGAGCATCCCGCGCGTATACTGGTTGCCGAAATTATCGGTCTGCGACACCAGTTTCGGGGTGACGGTGAGGGTCTTTTCCTGACCATCCCGCTCGACCACGAGGTCGATCGGCGTGCCGGGATTGATCGCCACCAGCGTGGTAATATCCTCGAAACGCTGCAGGGAATGCCCGTCTGCGGAAACCATCCGGTCGCCCGGCCGAAGCCCGGCCATCGCCGCCGGCGAACCTTCCTGCACGCCGCCAATGGTGGCGGGCGTGATCTGGTGGCCATAGGTCATGAAGAAGATGGCGAAGATCAGGATGGCAAAGATGAAGTTGATGACCGGGCCTGCGGCGACCACCAGCGAGCGCTGCCAGAGCGGCCGGTTGTGGAACAGGTTGGCGCGATCTTCGGCGGAAAGCGTGGCATCCAGCGCATGATCGGGCTGGCTTGCGGCATTGGCGTCTCCGGCGAACTTGGCGTAGCCGCCCATCGGGATCCAGCCCAGCTTCCAGCGGGTGCCGTGCCTGTCGGTCCAGCCGACGATCTCGCGGCCAAAGCCTACGGCAAATGCCTCGACCTTGATTCCGAACATCCGGGCGACGCCATAGTGTCCGAACTCGTGCACGAACACCAGGATTCCGATGACCAGCGCGAAGACCGCGAACGTGAAGAAGAATCCGGGTGAGGCCAGTGTTTCCATTGGATTTGCTTAACCCCTGGCCCGCTGAACGGCAAATGACCTGTTGCGGCTGATCTTTACGAAGTGTTGCGCCCTGTCGCGCGCCCTGCGATCGGCCTCGTCGACATCTTCGAGGTTTTCCGGGCATCGTGACGGGAGTGCCTCAAGCGTTTCGGCGACGATGGAGGCGATATCCAGAAAGCCGATGCGACCCTCGAGGAAGGCTGCCACGGCTATTTCGTTGGCGGCGTTCAGCACGCAGGGGCGGCAATCGCCGGCGCGCATCGCGGCTTCGGCCAGCGCCAGTGCCGGGAAGCGCTGGCGGTCGGCCTCCTCGAAGTCCAGCCGGCCGATGGCGGCGAGGTTCAGGCGCTCGACCGGGGTGGCGATGCGTTCCGGCCAGGCGAGTGCGTGGGCGATGGGAACGCGCATGTCGGCCGGGCCGAGCTGGGCGAGTACCGAGCCGTCGATATATTCGATGAGGCCGTGGACGAGGCTCTGCGGGTGGACGATGGCGCCGAGCTGATCGGGGCGGACGCCGAACAGGTGCCAGGCCTCGATCAGTTCCAGCCCCTTGTTCATCAGTGTCGCCGAATCGACGGAGATCTTCGCGCCCATCGACCAGGTGGGATGCTTCACGGCCTGCGCCGGCGTTACCGCCGCCATCGCTTCCGAGGTCCAGGTGCGGAACGGGCCGCCCGACGCCGTGAGCAGGATGCGGGATATGCGGTCGCGGTCTTCCAGCACCTGGAAGATGGCGTTGTGCTCGCTGTCCACCGGCAGCAGCTCGGCGCCGGTGCGGCGGGCCGTGGCTGTCATCAGCTGGCCGGCACAGACCAGCGATTCCTTGTTGGCGAGCGCAACCGAGGTTCCGGCCTGAAGCGCGGCAAGGGTGGGCGGAAGGCCGGCGGCGCCGACGATTGCCGCAACCACCAGATCGACGGGCTGGCGGGCGATATCGACCAGCGCCTGCTCGCCGGCTGCGACGTCGATGCCGGTGTCTGCCAGCGCTTCCTTCAGCGGGGCATAGGCGCCTTCGTCGGCGATGACGGCTGCCCGGGCGGCGTGCGCCACGGCGAGATCCGCGAGCTTGCGCCAGTCCTTTCCGGCGGTCAGCGCCTGAATCTGGAAACGCTCGGGGTTGCGGGCGACGAGATCGAGGGTGGAGGCGCCGACCGAGCCGGTGGCACCGAGGATGGTGAGGCGCTTCATGCGACGGCTCCGTTGGTCAGCGCGACAAAGAGGGCGACGGCGCAGACGACCGGGATCAGGCCATCGACCCGGTCCATCACGCCGCCGTGGCCGGGGAGCAGGGAACCTGAGTCCTTCACGCCGGCGCGGCGCTTCAGCCAGCTTTCGAAGAAGTCGCCCGATTGCGCCAGTACGGCAAGCGCCGCACCCAGCAGGGCGTAGAGCAGCGGATGTGTCGGCCAGCCGGCCAGCCAGGCATAAAATCCGGCGAAGATCGCGGCCGCCTTCATGCCGCCGATGAGGCCGGCCCAGGTCTTGTTGGGGCTGATCGCCGTCCAGATCTTTGGCCCGCCGACTGCGCGGCCGACGAAATAGGCAAAGATGTCGGTCGCCCAGACCACGCCCATCGTCCACATCACGAGGGCAAAGCCTTCGGGCTGCTGGCGCAGCCAGATGAGGGAGATGGCCGGCAGTCCCGCGTAGAGGAGGCCGCTGGTGAGCCAGTGGCTGCCGGGAAGCCCGGTTGCGAGGGCGAAGGCGGGAAGAACCAATGCGCCGCCAGCGAGTACGGCGAGCGCGGCGGGGGCCTGGCCGATCTGAGCGAGGAATGCGCTGACCGCGATGACGGCGATGGCGGCGATCTGCCAGCGGAGCGGCACGGCATGCATCGCGCTCCATTCGTGGAATATGAGGCTGACGCCCACGGCGACGAGAAGGGCGAACGGCCAGCTGCCCAGCCAGATGAGGGCGACGGCCGACACGGCGAGAAGAAGCCCGACAACGACCCGAGCGGCGAGGCCCGAGCCTGCCGACTGCGATGCGGCCACTTCAGCGCCCGCCAAAGCGGCGCTCGCGCTGCGCATAGGCTTCCACCGCTTCGCGCAGGCTGTTCTCGTCGAAATCGGGCCAGAGCGTCGGCGTGAACCAAAGCTCTGCATAGGCGGCCTGCCACAGCAGGAAGTTCGACAGCCGCTGTTCGCCTGACGAGCGGATGATGAGATCGACCGGCGGCAGGTCTGCCGTGTCGAGGCCGGCCTCGATCATCTGCGGCGTGATGGCGGCTGGAGAGATGGCGCCGGACGCGACCTTCTGCGCGATGCCCTGGACGGTGCGGACCAGCTCGTCCTGCCCGCCATAGTTGAGGGCGACGACAAGGCGGAAACGCTCGTTGTGGCGGGTCGATTCCATGGCGTTTTCCAGCCGCTCGACGACGTCGGGCTTCAGCCCGCGCCAGTCGCCGATGAGGGACAGGCGCGCACCGTTGGAATCCAGCTCCTCGAGTTCCGCCAGCAGATGGTGGCGGAGCAGGCTCATCAGGTCGGAAACTTCGTCGGCCGGGCGGCGCCAGTTTTCCGACGAGAAGGCATAGAGCGTCAGGGTTTCGATGCCGAGCTTCGGCGCGGCGCGGACGATGCGGCGGACGGCATCGACGCCGGCCTTGTGCCCTGCCACGCGCGGCAGCATCCGCGACGAGGCCCAGCGCCCATTGCCGTCCATGATGATGGCAACATGGCGCGGCCCGCCCGGGATTGGCGGCAGGCCGCTGGTCGGCATGGCAGCCTCAGCCTCTGAAGCCGGGCGCACGGAGCTGAACCATTTCACTTGCCAAGGATTTCCTTCTCCTTGGCCTGTGCCGCCGCGTCGACTTCGGCGATCGCCTTGTCGGTCAGCTTTTGCACATCGCCTTCAAGGCGCTTCAGTTCGTCCTGGCTGATCTGGCCCTTCTTTTCGGCCGCCTTCAGCACGTCGTTGCCGTCGCGGCGGACGTTGCGGATGGCGATGCGGGCCTTTTCGCCATATTGCGTACCCAGCTTCGCCAGTTCCTTGCGCCGTTCCTCGGTGAGATCCGGGATGGGGAGGCGCAAGGTCTGGCCTTCGGAGATCGGGTTGAGGCCGAGACCGGCCGAACGGATCGCCTTTTCGACGGGCTGGACGTTGGAGCGATCCCAGACCTGCACGGCCAGCATGCGCGGCTCCGGAGCGGTGACGGTTGCCACCTGGTTGAGCGGCATGTTGGCGCCATAGACCTCGACCTGCACCGGATCGAGCAGCGAGGTGTTGGCGCGGCCGGTGCGAAGGCCTGCGAGATCGTTTTTCAAAGTCTCGACGGCGCCCTTCATGCGGCGATCGAGATCGGCCTTGTGGGCGTTGGAATCGAAATCTGCCATGTTCAGTCCTTGGATTTCATGTGCTCGCTTGTCGTTCTTATCCGCCAACAACCGTGGAAACGCCACTGCCGGAGAGAACGCGCGCAAGATTGCCCTGCTCGCGGATGTTGAAGACGACGATCGGAATGTCGTTGTCGCGGCAAAGTGCGATTGCCGCGGCGTCCATCACCTTCAGATTGTCGCTGAGCACCTTGTCGAAGCTGATGCGGTCGTAGCGGACAGCCCCGGGGTTGGTCTTGGGGTCGCTGTCGTAGACGCCGTCGACCGAGGTGCCCTTTACCAGCGCGTCGCACTTCAGCTCGGCAGCGCGGAGGGCGGCCCCGGAATCGGTGGTGAAATAGGGGCTGCCGGTGCCGGCGGCGAAGATCACGACGCGGCCCTTTTCCAGATGCCGTTCGGCGCGGCGGCGGATGTAGGGCTCGCAGACGGCCGCCATCGGAATGGCCGACATCACCCGCGTTTCGACGCCCTGCTGCTCCAGCGCGTCCTGCATGGCGAGCGCGTTCATCACCGTGGCAAGCATGCCCATATAGTCGGCAGTGGCGCGGTCCATGCCCTTGGCGGCGCCGGCCATGCCGCGGAAGATGTTGCCGCCGCCGATGACGAGGCAGAGTTCGAGGCCGCTGTCCTTGGCGGCCTTCACCTCGCCGGCGACACGGGCGACGGTGGCAGGATCGATCCCGAACGCCTGGTCGCCCATTGCGGCCTCGCCCGACAGCTTCAACAGGATTCGCTTGAAGGTCGGTAGGGCCATTGGTCGCCTGTTTTTGCTGGAGGTCAGCCGGGCTTAGCGAGAGGCGCGCGCGCTCTCAAGTGCTAAGGCTCGATGCAGAGGCATCGAGTTCGGCCTGACGGCCGGCGCGCGGTTGCGCTTACGGCGTTCCGCCGATTGCGCTGCGACCGCTGCCGGCCGGAGGTTTGGCTTCAGGCGCCGGCAGCGGCCGCGACTTCGGCTGCGAAGTCGCTTTCCTTCTTCTCGATGCCTTCGCCCAGCTGGAAGCGGACGAACTTGGCGACGAGAATGTTGCCCGACAGGCGCTTGGCTTCGCTGCCGATGAAGTCGGCGACCTTGGACTTGCCGTCGATCACGAACACCTGGCTGAGCAGGGCCTGCTCGCCGGCGAACTTCTTCACCGCGCCATCGACCATGCGCTCGATGATGTCGGCGGGCTTGCCCGAGCCGGCGGCCTTTTCGACGGCAATCGCGCGCTCGCGCTCCAGCAGGGCCGGATCGATGTGCTCGATCGAAATGGCGAGCGGGTTGGCGGCGGCCACGTGCATGGCGACCTGCTTGCCGATCGCCATCAGCGCGTACTTGTCGGCGATGTCGCTGTCGATGGCGACGAGCACGCCGATCTTGCCGAGGCCGGCACCGGCCGCGTTGTGCACATAGGAGGCAACCACGCCGGTCGCTTCGACGACGGCGGCGCGGCGTACCGACTGGTGCTCGCCGATGGTGGCGATGTTGTTGGTCAGCACGTCCTGGACGCTGCCGCCGCCGGCCGGATAGTCGGCTGCGAGAAGCGTTTCCACGGCTTCGCCCTTGGCGAGCGCGACCTGCGTCACTTCGCGGACGAATTCCTGGAACTGGGCGTTCTTGGCAACGAAGTCGGTTTCCGAGTTCACTTCGACGACCGCGCCGCGGTTACCCGAGACGGCGACGCCGACGAGGCCTTCGGCCGCGGTGCGGCCGGACTTCTTGGCAGCAGAGGCGAGACCCTTGGCGCGCAGCCAGTCGATGGCCTTTTCCATTTCGCCTTCGACTTCGACGAGCGCCTTCTTCGCGTCCATCATGCCTGCGCCGGTCAGGTCGCGCAGTTCCTTGACGAGGGCGGCGGTGATGTTGGCCATGGCTGGCTCCTTCTCTCTCTAAGTTTGTGGGCGCTGCACGGTGACCCGTGCAACGCCCGAATGTCATGCCGATGACAGGCCAGCCCGGAGGCCGGCCGATATCAGGCGATAGCCGCTTCTGCTTCCGGCTCGACCGCAGCGCCGAGATCGACGCCTTGCGATTGGGCGCGGCCCTGCTTGCCGGCGAGGACCGCGTCAGCAACCGCGTTGCAGTAGAGCTGGATGGCGCGGGCGGCGTCGTCGTTGCCGGGCACCGGGAATGCAATATTGGCGGGGTCGGTGTTGGAATCAAGGATCGCGATCACCGGGATGCCAAGGACATTGGCTTCCTTGATGGCGAGGTCTTCCTTGTTCACGTCGACCACGAACATCAGATCCGGCAGGCCGTTCATGTCGCGGATGCCGCCCAGCGAGGCTTCGAACTTGTCGCGCTCGCGGGTCATCTTCAGCACTTCCTTCTTGGTGAAGCCGTGCGTGTCGCCCGAAAGCTGCTCTTCCAGCGTCTTGAACTTCTTGATCGAAGCCGAGATCGTCTTCCAGTTGGTGAGCATGCCGCCCAGCCAGCGGTGGTTGACATAGTGCTGGCCCGACCGGCGGGCTGCCTCTGCCATCGGATCCTGGGCCTGGCGCTTGGTGCCGACGAACAGCACCTTGCCGCCGGCGGCCGAGGTGGCGCGGACGAAATCGAGGGCGCGCGCGAAAAGCGGCACCGACTGCGACAGATCGAGGATGTGGATGCCGTTACGCTCGCCGAAGATGTAAGGCTTCATCTTCGGGTTCCAGCGATGGGTCTGGTGGCCGAAATGGGCGCCTGCTTCCAGCAGCGCCTGCATCGACACCTGCGGGGTGTCCGTCATGTGTAGTCTCCTAACCGGTTGGTTCCGCCGCGAAGGTAAGCCCGACTGTGGCCGGGCACCGGAGGTTTCCCTTCGCGTGTGGGATGGGCGGGGCAGCTAGTGGCGCGCGCGGGAAATGTCAAGTTTGGAGGAGATGCCCCCCAGCCGCGAGGCGACGCCCCACGCGATCATTGCCTGACCGCCGAAATAGGTGAGCCAGATGGCGTAGGAGGCCCAGCCGATGCTGGCGAGGATTTCCATGCGGGCGAAGATCAGCAGATCGGACAGCAGGAACAGCAAGGCGCCTGCGAAAGCGAGCGGGAAGCGGGAGAGGCTGGCGGTGGCCGCCATGGCGGCGAGGAACAGCGTGTAGAAGGCGATGGCGAGCTTCCAGCCTGCCGGGGCGAGGGTTGCAGCGAGGGCGATGGAGCCGGCGAAGAGGATCAGGGCGAAGGCGAATTGCGCCTGTCTGGCGCCGGCCCGGCGGTTTCGCAGATAGAGGGTGATGGCGACGACGTGGCCGAGCGCGAAAACCGCTGCGCCGCCGATGAAGTTCAGTTCCAGCACCATGTCGGCGATTGCGCCCAGCGCGAGGACGCTGGCGAGCAGGCGGTGGTTGGTCGAGCGGCCCTGAGACGACGCCCAGACGGCCAGCAGACCTACGCCCGCGCCCTTCCAGGCGATGGCGGCGGCGGGCGGCAGATTCCAGCCCCTGCTCGCCATGTAGCTGAGGCCGGCTGCGATTGCGGCGAGGAATATCCAGTTGTGGCGCAAGATCACAACTTCAGGCGGGGGCGGCCCATGAAATCCCGCTTGCCCAGCGCCACGCCCTTGCTGCGCAGGATGTCGTAGAAAGTGGTGGCGTGGAAATAGAAGTTGGGCGTGGAGAAGGAGAGGAGGAAGTTGGCGCCCGTGAAGGGCATCCGCGTTTCGCCGAAGACGAAGGCTGTTTCCTGATCCTGCAGGGCTTCCAGATCGGCAGCTGTCAACGCCGCGAGCTTCTCGTCGGCTCCCTGCAGCAGGGCCTTCAGCCCGGCGAAATCGGTGGGCCAGGGCTTCATGTCGGGGCTGAATTGGCCGGCGCGCACGCCGTCGATGCCGCCGATGCTGTGATGCGGAAGGCATTTCACCTGATAGCCCAGCGGCAGCATGTCCGGCGCGAGGCTATAGCCGATCACTTCCTCGGCCGACTTGCCCTGTTCGCTTGCCCATGCCTCTGCCTTGCCAAGGATGTGGATGGCGGCGCCGATGGTCTGACGGAAATTGGGAACTACGGCGTCATAGAGAGAGAATGTCATCTTCCTTACCCCTGTCATTTTCTGCATCGTCGTCGCTTCAGGCTACTGCCCGCAGCATGGAACCTATCGCCTTGATGCTCGCGCCGGCGATGCCCGGCAACTGGCGGATTTCGGCGTCTGCGCCGGCCGGCAGGGCGAAATCGCGGCCGAGCCGGATGACGGCCGGCGGGCCATCCCTGCGCGGAACGCTGACCTGCACTTCGCTGCGGCCGCCGCGCGGCAGCCAGGCGGCGAGCGACGGCAAAAGGTCGGGCCCGGCATCGGCGGCGAATTCGATTTCGAGCAGCGCGCGGGCGCTTTTCACCAGTGCGTTCAACGGGCTGGCGTTCTGGATGGTGAGGCGCGGGCTTTCGTCGCCTTCGCGCCATTGCAGTTCGACATCGAGCAGCAGGGTTTCGCCAGCGGCCATGGCGGCTGCCACCTGTTCCTGCGCTTCGGCGTTGAAGACGGTGGCGCCCCATTTGCCGCTCTGGTCGGTGAGGTCGGCCATCATGTAGCGCTTGTCCGGCCCCTTGCCCTGCGGCACGCGCCAGCGGCTGTCCTCGACGAGGCCGGCCATCTTCACGGTGAAGCGGGTGCCGGCGCTGGAGCGTCGGGCGAGCGCTTCGGTGGCCGTGGTGACGTTCATGGCGGCGAGGACCGCGGCGTGGGCTTCGACCGGGTGGCCGGAGAACCAGAAGCCGTAGGCGTCCTTTTCGCGGGAGAGGCGTTCGCCGAGCGGCCATGGCTTTGCGTCGGGCAGAGGCACCGATTCGGCGGCGGCGTCGCCGCCGAAGAGGCCACCCTGCCCTGTCACCCGCTGGTCGGCGGCGCGGGTGGCCGCCGCCATCAGCAGCTCGGCGCCGGCATAGATGCGCGCGCGATCGATGCCGAAGCAATCGAAGGCGCCGGCCGATGCAAGCGATTCCATCTGGCGGCGGTTGAGGGCGCGCGGATCGATGCGGTTGACGAAATCGTCCATCGAACGGAACGGGCCATTGGCGTCGCGTTCCCGGACGATGTCGGCCATGGCGCCTTCGCCGACGCCCTTCAGCGCGCCGAGCGCGTAGCGGACGGCGATGCGGCCTTCGTGATCTTCGAGGGTGAAGTCTGCCCCGGAGGCGTTGATGCAGGGGCCGAGCATCGGCTGTTCCAGCCGGCGCATGTCGTCCACGAACACCGCCAGCTTGTCGGTGAGGTGGATATCATAGGCCATCGAGGCAGCGAAGAAGGCGGCCGGGTGGTGGGTTTTCAGCCAGGCGGTCTGCCAGGCGACGAGGGCATAGGCGGCAGCGTGGCTCTTGTTGAAACCGTAGCCGGCGAACTTGTCGACGAGATTGAAGATGAATTCGGCCTGGGTTTCCGGCACGCCCCTGGCCTTGGCGCCGTCGACGAAGCGGGCGCGCTGGGCGTCCATTTCCGCCTTGATCTTCTTGCCCATGGCGCGCCGCAGCAGGTCGGCGTCTCCGAGCGAATAGCCGGCGAGCACCTGCGCGATCTGCATCACCTGTTCCTGGTAGATGATGACGCCGTAGGTCGGCTTCAGCAGCGGCTCCAGCATCGGGTGCAGATAGTCGGGCTGTTCGCGGCCCCATTTCCGCGCGGCGAAGCTGGGGATATTGTCCATCGGGCCGGGACGATAGAGGGCGCCGAGGGCGATGATGTCCTCGAAGACGCTGGGTTTCACGAGGGCGAGGGCGCGGCGCATGCCTTCGGATTCGAACTGGAAGACGCCGACGGTGTCGCCGCGGGTCATCAGCGCATAGACGGCCGGATCGTCCCACGGGAGGGTGTCGAGGTCTATTTCGGTGCCGCGCGCCTGCAGCAACTGGGTGGCGCGGGCGAGGACGGAGAGGGTTTTGAGGCCGAGGAAGTCGAACTTCACGAGGCCGGCTTCTTCGGCCCATTTCAAGTCGAACTGGGTGACGGGGAAATCCGAGCGCGGATCGCGGTAGAGCGGGACGAGTTCGGAGAGGTCGCGATCGCCGATGACGACGCCGGCCGCGTGGGTGGAAGCGTGGCGGGGGCGGTTTTCCAGTTGCAGGCCGACCTTGATGAGCTCGGCGACCTTTGGGTCGGCCTTCATCTCGGCCCTGAGTTCGGGGACGCCATTGAGGGTGCGGTTCAGATCCCACGGGTCGGCGGGGTTGGCCGGGATCAGGTTGGAGAGACGGTTCACCTGCCCATAGGGGAGCTGCATCACCCGCCCGACATCCTTGACGACGGCGCGGGCCTTCAGCGTTCCGAAGGTGATGATCTGCGCTACCTGCGCGCGGCCGTATTTCTGCTGAACGTAACGGATGACTTCCTCGCGCCGGGTTTCGCAGAAATCGATGTCGAAGTCGGGCATCGACTTGCGTTCCGGATTCAGGAATCGTTCGAACAGCAGCCCGAGTGCGAGTGGATCGAGATCGGTGATGGAGAGCGCCCAGGCGACCGCCGAGCCGGCGCCGGAGCCGCGGCCGGGGCCCACGGGGATCCCCTGCCCTTTTGCCCACTGGATGAAGTCGGCGACGATCAGGAAGTAGCCGGAAAAGCCCATGTCGCCGATGATCTTCAGCTCGAAATCGAGGCGCTCGCGATAGGGTTGTTCGTCGACGGAAAGGCTGGCGAGGCGCTTGTTCAGGCCTTCGATCGCGAGTTCGGTGAGGGCTGCCTTTTCCGCCTCGGCGTCGGGCACCAGCTTGGGAAGGACGGGGTCGCGTTTCTTCAGCGCGAAGGCGCTGCGGCGGGCGACATGCTCGGTCATGGCCAGCGCTTCGGGGAGATCGGCGAAGCGTTCGGCCATTTCCGCCTGTGTCGGCAGATAGTGGCGGGCATTAGAGCGCTGGCGTTCGGCGGATTCGAGATAGGCGCCTTCGGAAATGCAGAGCATGACATCGTGGGCGCCGTGGCCGGAGGCTTCGAGGAATTGTGCCGGGTTGGTGGCGACGATGGGGATGCCATCGGCATGGGCGAGAGATAGCAGGCCGTTTTCGCTCGCCTTTTCGACTGGATCGCCGGTGCGGGAGATTTCGACGAACAGGCGATCGCCGAAGAGCTGGCGCAGGCGGAGCGCCAGCGCCTGCGCTTCGCCGGCCTGCCCGTCTGCGAACAGCCGGGCGAGCGCGCCGTCTGCGCCGCCGGTAAGTGCCAGCAGGCCTTCGGTGCGGCCGAAGAGGGTGTCGAGCTCGGCTTCGCCCTGCATGTGGGTTTCGGAGACGAGGGAGAGCAAGTTCTGCCAGCCGACGGCGTTCTGGGCGTAGAGCGGGAGATAGTCCACCGGCGGCTTGCTGCCGGGGCGGAGAACGCCGGGTGGCAGGGTGCGGACGATCGGCAGCAGCGTGCCGATGATGGGCTGCACGCCTTCGTCCATGCAGGCCTTGGAAAAGGCCATTGCCGCGAACAGGTTGCCGCGATCCGCAAGACCGACGGCGGGCGTGCCGGCCTTGGCGCAGGCCTTGGCAAGCGCCTTCACCTCGATGGTCGACTCGAGCATCGAGAAGCAGGACTGGACCCGGAGGGGGATGAACATATTCAAACCTAGTGGGTTTGGCGCATCGGCCTCAAGCGTCGGAGCCGAGATAGTTGGGGAAAATCCTCACCCGGCGACGAGCTTGCCGTGATCCAGCCTGACGACCCGGTCCATCTTTGCGGCGAGGGCGCGGTTGTGGGTGGCGATGAGGGCTGCCGAGCCTTGCGAGCGGACGAGGGTGAGGAATTCTTCGAGGACGCGGGCGGCCGTGTCTTCGTCCAGGTTGCCGGTGGGTTCGTCGGCTAAAACGAGGACTGGCTTGTTGGCCAGCGCGCGGGCGACGGCGACGCGTTGCTGTTCGCCGCCGGATAGCTGGGCCGGGCGGTGGTGGAGGCGGGCTGAGAGGCCGAGGACGGTGAGCAGGTCGCGGGCGCGGGTTTCTGCGGCGGCGCGGGCGGTGCCGTGAACGAGTTGCGGAAGCACCACATTTTCCTCGGCCGAGAAATCGGGGAGGAGGTGGTGGAACTGGTAGACGAAGCCCAGCTTGTCCCGTCGTAGCGCGGTGCGTTCGCGGTCCGACATGTGGACGGCGGCCTTGCCGTCGATGGCGATGGCGCCGCCGAAGCCGCCTTCGAGGAGGCCGGCGGCCTGCAGAAGGGTGGATTTTCCCGAACCGGACGGACCCAGGAGAGCGACGATCTCGCCCTTCTCCAGCCGGAAGTCGACGCCGCGCAGGACCTCGATCGTGACGTCGCCCTGCTGGAAGCTGCGGGTGAGTGCTGTGAGCTGGAGCGCGGCCTCATTCATAGCGGAGCACCGTGACGGGATCGGTGCTGGCGGCCTTCCAGGCGGGATAGAGCGTGGCGAGGAAGCTGAGCACGAGGGTGAGGACGACGATGCCGATCACCTCGACCGGGTCGGTCTTGGACGGCAGTTCGGTGAGGTAGCGGACGCTCGGATCCCAGATGTTGGTGCCGGAGAGGCGCGAGACGACGGCGATGATCTGCTCGCGGAAGCGCAGCACCAGGAAACCGAGCGCCAGCCCCAGCAGCACGCCAAGCGCGCCGATGGTGGTGCCGACGATGACGAAGATGCGCATCAGCGCCGAGCGGCTGGCGCCCATGGTGCGCAGGATGGCGATGTCGCGGGTTTTTGCGCGGACCAGCATGATGAGCGAGGAAAGGATGTTGAAGACGGCGACGAGGATGATGATCGACAACACCCAGAACATCACCACCTGCTCCACCACCAGCGCTTCGAACAGGGCGCTGTTCATTTGTCGCCAGTCGGTGATCTGGGCGGACATGGTGATCTTTTCGGCGAGCGGCTGCAGGTAGCGTTCGACCTTGTCCGGGTCGACGGTGGTCATCATTACCATGCCTACCTCGTCGCCCATGTTGAACAGGGTCTGTGCCTGATCGAGCGGCAGGACGACGAAGGCCTTGTCGAAATCGTAGATGCCGATCTCGAAGATGGCGCCGATTTCATAGGAGACGATGCGCGGGACGGTGCCGAAGGGGGTGACGTTGCCGTCGGGCGAGATGAGGGCGATCTGGTCGCCGACGCGGACGCCCAGATTCTCGGCGAGGCGCGCGCCGATGGCGACCACCGGTTCGCCTGCCTTCAGGCGGTTGATGTCCCCGGATTGCACCGTCTTGGCAATGACATCGGTGTGCTTGATGTCCTCGATGCGCATGCCGCGCACGAGGACGCCTTCGACCCGGCCCTTGGCCGAGCCCATCAGCGGCTGTTCGATGAGCGGGATGGCGGTGACGACGCCGGGCGTCTTCTTCGCTTCCTCGACGACCATCTTCCAGTCCGGCAGGCGGCCGCCATAGCCCTGCGCCACGGCGTGGCCGTTCAGGCCCTGGAAGCGGTCGAACAGTTCGGCGCGGAAGCCGTTCATCACGCTCATGACCGCGATGAGGGCGGCGACGCCGAGGGCTACGGCGACCAGCGAAATGCCGGCGACGAGGACGATGAAGCCCTCGCCGCGTCCGGGGAGGAGATAGCGCCGGGCGATCATGCGTTCGTAGGAGCTGATCACTTCAGCAGACCGGCCAGCACGCTTTCGATGGAGGCCTCGTGCTTCTCGCCGGTGGCGCGGCGCTTGATCTCGACCGTGCCGGCGGCGACGCCCTTGGGGCCGATGGTGATCTGCCAGGGGAGGCCGATCAGGTCCATCGTGGCGAACTTCTCTCCGCCGCGGGCTTCGCGGTCGTCGTGCAGGACGGTGCGGCCGGCTGCCTCCAGCTTTGCCTGGAGATCGTGGGCTGCGGCGGCGCAGGCGGAGTCGTCCGGGCGGAGGTTGATGAGGCCGATATCGAAGGGCGCGACCGAATCCGGCCAGATGATGCCGGCTGCATCATGGCTCGCCTCGATGATGGCGCCGATCAGCCGCGAGACGCCGATGCCGTAGCTGCCCATCAGCGGGGTGACGAGCGTGCCGTCGCGGTCCTGCACCTGCATGCCCATGGCGGCGGAATATTTGGTGCCGAAGAAGAAGATGTGGCCGACTTCGATGCCGCGGCGACGGGCGAGCCGCTCGGGCGGCACCGGGCAATTGTCGACCTTTTCATGCTCTTCGGCCTCCATCGCGTAGAGGCTGCGCAGCCTGGCGGGGGCTTCGGGGTCGGCGAGGTCCACTTCGTCCAGCGCCGAGTCGTAGAAGACTTCGCTTTCGCCGGTATCGGCGAGGATGTGGAATTCGTGGCTGAGGTCGCCGCCGATGGGGCCGGTGGGGGCGCGGACGGGGACGGCGCGCAGGCCGAGGGCGGCGAAGGTCTTCAGGTAGGCGGTGAACTGCGCGTCATAGCTTTCGCGGCCGCCCTCTTCGGTCATGTCGAAGCTGTAGGCGTCCTTCATCAGGAACTCGCGGCCACGCATGACGCCGAAGCGGGGGCGGACTTCGTCGCGGAACTTCCACTGGATGTGGTAGAGCGTGCGGGGCAGATCGCGGTAGCTGCGGACGCAGTCGCGGAAGATCGAGGTGATCATTTCCTCGTTGGTGGGGCCATAGAGCATTTCCCGCCCGCCGCGATCCTGAAAGCGGAGCATTTCAGGGCCATAGGCGTCGTAGCGGCCCGACTGACGCCAGAGATCGGCCGACTGGATGGTTGGCATCAGCAGCTCTACCGCGCCCGCCTTCGCCTGCTCGCGGCGGACGATGTTGGCGATATTGTCCAGCACACGCAGGCCCAGCGGCAGCCAGGCATAGATGCCGGCGGCAGTCTGGCGGATCAGGCCGGCCCGCAGCATCAGCTGATGCGAGACGATCTGCGCGTCGGAGGGCGTCTCTTTCATGACGGGCAGGAGATAACGGGAAAAGAGCATGGGACCTCGTTTGCGTGGCCGTGCTTCACGCCGGCTGGGGCGCTCGGCGCCGGGGGCGGCGGAGCGCACGCCCTAGCCGAAGCTGTGGCGCGGCTGCAACAGCCGCCGAGCGAATCGTTCGGGACTGTTCCAGTTTGATGACAGTCGCTCAGACACTATCTAGGGTCGCGTCACCAAGGCAGCATGGCTGGCCAGGGTTCGGGGTTGGTCCGGTGATACTTAGCCCCATGAAGAGGGCGGCGCACCAAGGCAGGACCAATCAAAAAGGGTGTCTACGGGATACACGGCCGTCCGGCGAAAGCCGGGCGGCCTAGTTTTTCTGCCCCTGACTTTAGGCAGGGGGCGACATGTTGCGCCCTTCTCAAATCCGCATGACCCCGGCATTAACAGCGCACGTATGGGGCCGTTACAGGGAACGGCTCTGGCGTTCATTCAACCGCTTGAGGGGGGCTCATGCGCGGTATCCTGTTGTGTATTCTAAGTTTTTCGTTGGTTTCGGCACAGGTCAAGGCGGCTGCGTGCTGGGAGGCCGAGGAATATGAGGCTGCGCGGATGCGCGACCTGCAGACGGTGCTGATGGTGAGCGCGCTGAAATGCGGGCGCTCGATGCCGGACATGCCGGCTGCCTATAACCGATGGGTCGGCCGGGCGAAGGCGTCGCTGATCGAGGGGGAGAAGAAGCTGCTGGCGCATTTCGTGCGGGAGGGCGACCGGCTGAAGTACGACAAGTTCACGACCGCGCTTGCCAACAAATATTCGGAATATGCCGAGCACAGCCGATTCTGTGAGCGGGCGAAGCTGCTGATGGATGCCGACGAGAAGCATAATGGCGTGCTGGCGGAGGTGGCGCTGCTGCTGAATTCGCGGCCGAACGGGGTGGAAGACATGTGCCCGGCGAAGAAGCCTGCCGGTTCGCAGATCATCGTTTCGCCGTTCGATCCGATTCCCGAGGGCGGCGCCGCGCAGGATGCGCCCGGCCAGCCGGTGGTTGCCGGAGAACCGGCAGCGGTGGCGGCGCCGGCGACGGAAACCGCAGCCGCTATACCAGCCGGGACTGTTTCAGCGCCGCCTCAATGAAGCTTGCGAACAGCGGGTGCGGTTCGAACGGCTTGGACTTCAGCTCCGGGTGGAACTGCACGCCGACGAACCAGGGGTGATCCGGACGCTCGACGATCTCGGGCAGCCGGCCATCCGGTGACATGCCGGTGAAGGCGAGGCCCGTTGCTTCCAGCCGGTCGCGGTAGGCGGTGTTCACTTCGTAGCGGTGGCGGTGCCGCTCGGAGATTTCGGTGGCGCCATAGATGGCGTTGGCGTGGCTGTTGCCCGCCAGCACGGCCGGGTAGGCGCCAAGCCGCATGGTGCCGCCAAGGTCGCCTCCGGCCTCGCGCTGTTGCAGGCCTTCTTCCGACATCCATTCGGTGATCATGCCGACTATGGGTTCGCTGGTGGCGCCGAATTCGGTGGAGGAGGCGTCGGGGATGCCGGCGAGGTTCCGTGCGGCCTCTACGCAGGCCATCTGCATGCCGAAGCAGATGCCGAGATAGGGCACCTGCCGTTCGCGGGCGAAGCGGATGGCGGCAATCTTGCCCTCTGCGCCGCGTTCCCCGAAGGCGCCGGGCACCAGGATGGCATGCAGCGGCTCGAGGCTGGCGGCAATGTCGCTTTCGGATTGTTCGAACAGCTCGGCATCGATCCAGCGGATGTCCACCCTGGCGCGGTTGGCGATGCCGCCGTGCACCAGCGCTTCGTTCAGCGACTTGTAGGCATCCGGCAGGCCGACATATTTGCCGACGACGCCGACGGTGACGCGGCCTTCTGCATTGGTGATGCGGTCCATGATGTCGGTCCAGCGACCGAGATTCGGCTCGCGGCCTGGCGGCAGGCCGAAGGCGTGGATCACCTGCGCATCCAGCCCCTCGGCATGATATTGCAGCGGCACGCCGTAGATGGAGGAGGCGTCCAGCGCCGGGATCACGGCTTCCTTGGGGACGTTGCAGAAGAGCGCGATCTTGGCCCGGTCGCTTTCCGGCAGCGGCTTTTCGCAGCGGCAGACCAGCACGTCGGGCTGCACGCCGAGCGAGGCGAGTTCGCGGACGCTGTGCTGGGTGGGCTTGGTCTTCAGTTCGCCGGCGGCGGCGATATAGGGCACCAGCGTGACGTGGACGGAAATGCTGTTGCCGCGCCCCAGGTCGTTTCGCAGCTGGCGAATCGCTTCGATGAAGGGGAGCGATTCGATATCGCCGACGGTGCCGCCGATTTCGCAGAGAACGAAATCGACATCGTCGACGTCGGCGGTGGCGAAGGCCTTGATGGCGTCGGTGACGTGGGGAATCACCTGCACGGTGGCGCCCAGATAGTCGCCGCGGCGTTCGCGGTTGATGATCGTCTGGTAGATGCGGCCCGAGGTGATGTTGTCGGTCTTGCGCGAGGCGACTCCGGTGAAGCGCTCGTAATGGCCGAGGTCGAGGTCGGTTTCGGCGCCGTCGTCGGTCACATAGACCTCGCCGTGCTGATACGGGCTCATCGTACCCGGATCGACGTTCAGATAGGGATCGAACTTGCGGATGCGCACGCGATAGCCGCGTGCCTGAAGCAGTGCGCCCAGAGAGGCGGCCATGAGGCCTTTGCCAAGGGAGGACACCACGCCGCCGGTGATGAAAATGAACCGCGCCATGGGAGAACAGACCTAACGAAAGGCGCGCCCGCTGTCACGCGGGCGCGGCCGGTTTTCAACAGAAGTTTGGGTTAAAGTTCGAAGTTACCTGGCGACCGGTACGGTCTGATCGGCTGCCGGCGCCGTTGCCGGAGCAGCGGGCACGCCCGGAGCGGCAGCGCCCGGAAGCACCGGAGCGATCGGCGGCGCGTTGCTGGGGGGCGCGGCGGGCATGGAGCCGAGCGGGCCGACCGGCGCCGATTCGCGGGCGAGCGAGGTGTCGATCGTCTGCGGCCGATTGCTGTGGCCGGCGAGCCAGGCGAGGCCAAGCGAGGAAATGATGAAGAGCGTCGCGAGGACCGCCGTGGTGCGGCTGAGCAGGTCTGCGGCGCCGCGTGCCGAGACGAGGCCGCCGGCAGAACCGCCGCCCGTGAGGCCGCCGCCTTCTGACTTCTGCAGCAGGATCACACCCACCAGCGCGAGCGCCAGCAGGCCATGGACTACGAGAAGGAAGGTCATCAGCACGTGGTTGGGTCTCGCCAGCTCTGGTTCGGGGAAGCCGGGCACATAGGGACGACGGCGCGTTTAGGCAAGGTTGGCGGCCGGGCGCGAGGCGCGGCCGCCACCGTCGTCAATTGTATCTGCGCAGTTCGTCCTTCGCGATTGCCTGGCGGTGCACTTCGTCCGGGCCGTCGGCGAGACGCAGGGTGCGCTGGTGCGCATAGCCCGAGGCGAGGCCGTAATCCTGGCAGACGCCACCGCCGCCGTGCGCCTGGATCGCCATGTCGAGCACCTTGGTCGACATGTTGGGGGCCACCACCTTGATCATGGCGATCAGGGTCTTGGCTTCCTTGTTGCCGACGGTGTCCATCATGTAGGCGGCCTTCAGGCAGAGAAGGCGGGTCTGCTCGATCTCGATGCGGGCATTGGCGATGCGTTCGTGCCAGACGCCCTGATCGGCGACCGGCTTGCCGAAGGCGACGCGGCTTTTCAGGCGCTTCACCATCTTTTCGAGCGCCCGTTCGGCGGTGCCGATGGAGCGCATGCAGTGGTGGATGCGGCCCGGCCCGAGGCGTCCCTGCGCGATTTCGAAGCCGCGGCCTTCGCCCAGGACGATGTTTTCGACCGGCACGCGAACATTTTCCAGCAGCACTTCGAAGTGGCCGTGCGGCGCGTCGTCGTAGCCGAAGACCTGCAGCGGACGCAGCTTGGTGAGGCCCGGCGCGTCCATCGGCACCAGGATCTGCGACTGCTGCAGGTGCTTGGGTGCGGACGGGTCGGTCTTGCCCATGACGATGTTCACGGCGCAGCGGGGATCGCCGACGCCGGACGACCACCATTTGCGGCCGTTGATCACATATTCATCGCCGTCGCGGACGATCGAGGTTTCGATGTTGGTGGCGTCGGAGCTGGCGACGGCGGGCTCCGTCATCAGGAAGGCCGAGCGGATTTCGCCGTTGGCGAGCGGCTTCAGCCATTTATCCTGCTGTTCCTTCGTGCCGTAGCGGGCCAGCACTTCCATGTTGCCGGTGTCGGGCGCGGAGCAGTTGAACACTTCGCTGGACCAGCCGACCTTGCCCATCTCTTCGGCGAGGGGGGCATATTCGAGGTTCGTGAGCGGCGTTCCGTCGAAGTGGAACGCGTGCACCGGGGTGCCGCCGTGCGTGGGAGGAACGAACATGTTCCAGAGGCCGGCGGCGCGGGCCTTGGGCTTCAGCTCCTCGATGACGTCGATCACTTTCCAACGCTCGCCGCTGTAGGCCTCTTTCTCGTAGCGGGCTTCGTTGGGATAGATGTGCTCGTCCATGAACGCCTTCAGGCGATCCTGCATCTCGCGCATGCGCGGCGTATAATCGAAAATCATCTGTTTCTCCCCATCCCGGCAACCGGGTCCATCATAACTGGTGCGGAAGCCTTGGCGCAGTTGGAGGGGGGCGGCAACCTGTGGGAAGGGGCGGGGTGCAAGGGCGCCTGTTGGGCGTCAGAGTCTGCCCAGTTCGCCCGGCTTCAGCTGCAGCCGCATCCGCGCCGCGCTGGACGGCGGATCGATGGCGCTGGTTTCGAAGTCAGCCGTGCCGCCGGGCGCCAGAGTCTCGATCTCGGGGCGCACCATCCAGCGGCCGACGGTTCTGCCCTGGGCATCCAGCAGCAGGATTTCCACCGGAGGAACGGGAAGCCTTTCCCTTGTCGGGTTGCGGATGACGCCCTTCACCTCCCAGATCTGCCGGTTGTCCGAAAGGCGGCGCTTCCCGGCGTCGGCTTCGATGGTGAGCGGCGGCGGGGGGGTTCTGGGCAGGGCTATGGCAGGAAGCTGCACCTGATCGAGGCCGATGACGGACGGATCGTAGGGCGGCAGGCCATAATCTTCCGGCTGGACGCGGCCCGCTGCAACCAGCGCGGCCCATGTGACGGCAAGGGCCAGCAGCAGGGCCAGCAGCCACGGCCAGATTCGGCGGCGGGGCTTCTCGTCTTCGTCGGGCCACTCTTCCCCGGTCCACTCGCTGGCGGGCAGTTCCTCGTCTGCTTCCGATGGCGGGAGCTCGTCGGCTTCCTCGTCCTGATAGGCACCCGGGCCGAGCAGGCGGGGCCGGATGGCGCGACGCTCCGGAGGCGTGGGAAGTGGAACCGGGGGCGCTTCGAAATGGATCGAGGGCCGGGCGGGCGCTGCGTAGATGGGGGCGCTGGGGTCCTTTGGCGGCGTGAAGCCGGGCGCCGAGAAAACGGGCGGCGGACGATCGAGCGGGGGGGAGAAATCGGGCTTTGGCGCCGGCGGGGCCGGCAGTGGCCTGGGATCGGGCCAGCCGGCGACCGAGGCCCATGCGGCATCGGCCAGCCTTGGCGGCTCGTCGGGCGGCATGGGATCGTCCAGCTCGAGGACTTCTTCCTCGGGCAGGGCCTCCCAGATGGTGCGGCAGACCTTGCAGCGGGCACGCCGGGGACGGTGCACGGCTTCGCCGTCCGGGCCGGGCTCGGTAGGCCAACTGGTGGCATCGATACGGTAACGCGCCCCACAGCCAGGGCATGTGAGCTGCATGATCGGTCTTTTCCACAAGAACGGCGCCTTGCACAAGTATTTGCGGCAGAATGCCGGCCACAGCGTTTGCAAAGTGTCGTGGCAGGCGGCTATGTCCGCCATCCAATGGCCAGAAGGCGAACGACAAGCAGGCGGCAGAGCCCTCGGAATGGTCCCGGCCCGCTTGGCTGGCTGGCGCGTGCCATGGCCTTGCTTTTTCTCGTCTGGATCGGCGGTTTTGCCGTTTTCGTTCTCAACCAGGCGGGCCCTGCGCCGGAGGGCACCGTTACCGACGCGGTTGCGGTGCTGACCGGCGGGCCGGGCAGGCTGGCGCGGGGCAAGGATGTGCTGAACGCGGGGCTTGCGAAGCGGATGCTGGTGTCGGGCGTCGACCCCAGCGTGCGTCCGAACGAACTGGCGGAATCAGCCGGGTTTCCATCGGCGATGTTCACATGCTGCGTGGACCTGGGCTTTGAAGCCGACAGCACGCGTTCCAACGGCGATGAAGTCGCGCGCTGGGTGGAGCGGCATGGATTTCGCTCGGTGCGGCTGGTGACGGCCGGATATCATATGCCGCGGGCGCAGGCGGAGCTGGAAGCGCGGCTGCCTCCGGGTGTTGTGGTGGTGCCCGACGGCGTGCGGGCCGGGCTGCCGCTGTGGTCGATGCTGATCGAATATGGCAAGTTCCAGGCTTCCTGGGCAATGCTGCGGGTTCGCCCTGTGAATTGGGGGCAATGATGCGATTTCTGGGGTCCGTGCTGTTTTCGGTGGTGATGGTGCTGGGCACGATCGGGATCGCCGGAGCTACGGCGCTGGTCTCGCCCTTCTCGCATGACCTTGTGCGCCGCGGTGCGCATCTGTGGTCGGCCTGGTGTATCGGCTGCGCGCGCATCCTGCTGGGCCTGAAGCTGGAGGTTCGCGGCAGCGTTCCGCAGGAGGGGGTCATCGTCGCCTCGAAGCACACCTCTGCCTATGAGACCATCCTGACGCTGTACCTGTTCCATCACCCGGCGGTGGTGATGAAGTCGGAGCTGCGGAAAATTCCGATCTGGGGATTTGTGTCCTTCAAGCATGGCAGCATTTTCGTGGAGCGGGGCAAGGGCGCCTCGGCGTTGAAATCGATGTTGCGGCAGGCGAAGGCGCGGGTGGCGGAAGGCCGGCCGATCTTCATCTTTCCCGAAGGCACGCGGGTGAAGGTGGGGACTGCGCCGCCGCTGAAGCCGGGCCTGTTCGGCGTCTATTCGGGGCTGAAGCTGCCGGTTGTTCCGGTGACGCACAATGCCGGGGAGTTCTGGGTTCGCGGCTTTGTGAAACGGCCGGGGACCATCACCATCACCTTCATGCCGGAAATACCGGCCGGGCTGCCACGCGAGGAGCTGGAGGGGCGGGTGCATGCAGCGATCAACCGCGATCCGCTGACCGCCGAGGCACGGGCGTGATCGGGCGCCTGCCGCTGTGGATGATGCTGCTGCCGCTGGTGGCCGGCGTGGCGATATGGGCCTATGTCTGGCGTGGGCAGGCCGCCGGGTTTGAAGCGGATCTGGCGCGCGTGTTGCCGCCCAACAGCGAGATCGAGGCCGGCGGTTTTCCCTATCGGCTGGAGGTGCATGTGCAGCCGGTGGACCTGCTGGCGCAGGACGTGGCGCTGAAGGCCAGCCTGAAGGCGAGTGAAGCGACGATCAACCGTGTGCCGTGGCAGCCGGAACGGCAGGTGATCAATCTGGGCGAATCGGTGGCCGAGATTTCGCTGGCGCCGATCCAGGGGGCTATTGCGCGCATCGCCTCGCCCGAAGCGCAGGCCTCGCTGCGGCTGGATGGCGGCAAGATTGCCCGGCTTTCGATCCTGTGGGAGGGGGCCGACATCCAGACCGGGCTGTTCGCGACGCCGGCGACCGCAAAGCATTTCGAAGTGCATCTGCGGGAGACGCCTTCGTCTGCCGCTGCGGCCGACACGGATAATCCGCGGCCTCCGACACAGGCGCAGCTGGTGCTGGCGGGGGAAAGCGTGCGGTTCGGGCACGGCGACCCGCTGAAGCTGGAGCTGCAGGCGGAGCTGACGGCGACCTCGGCAATCCGGAGCCTTGCGGCCTGGACGGATGGAGGGACGGCGGAAGTGCGCCAGGCAAGCATCCACGACGCGACCGGTGAAGTTGCCAGCCTGAAGGCGACCATCGTTTCCGATGGTCTGCGCGGCCTGATGGTGGCGGGAACGATCGAGACGGTTTGCCCGGCCAGCGTCCGCGCGGCGATGGCGGGCCTGCCGCCGATTTCTGAATCGCGGACGCGAAAGGCCGAGACGATCGCGTTTCAGGGATCGCTGCCGGGGAAGCTGGTGGCGGCGGAGCGAGACCCGAAGAAGCCGCCGGCGCCGGTGAGAGGCCAGGAACCACCCTGCCCGCGGCTGAGATAGTTTTTTGTTGGCCGGCCTGCGGCCGGTTCCGCGCACTGGCGCGGGCGCGCAGTCGCGCTTGCGGGCTGCGCCCGTATTTCGTCCGAGTTGGCCGGCCTGCGGCCGGTTCCGCGCACTGGCGCGGGCGCGCAGTCGCGCTTGCGGGCTGCGCCCGTATTTCGTCCGAGTTGACCGGCCTGCGGCCGGTTCCGCGCACTGGCGCGGGCGCGCAGTCGCGCTTGCGGGCTGCGCCCGTATTTCGTCCAAGCTCCCCGGCCGAAGGCCGCAAGGCCGACCGGCCGCCCGCGCCAGTGCGCGGAACCGGCCAAAGGCCGGACCAAAAAAACAGAACAGTGGGAACCGAGGCGACCCGCGCCGTATTCGTTACGGCTGCTTCCTTCCGGATCTGACCGGGTTGGCGAGCGGCACGCCCGCCCCGGTTCCCGGCGCGGCATATGGCGATTGAGCGCCGGAAAGGCAACCTGCGTCTGTGCACTGGCTTCGGGCCGGCTTTCGGGCGCCCTTCCCGCTTGATTATGCGGCTGCGAAGCGTCACTTCAGGGGCATGAGTCTGTTCCCCGAAGATGCGCCCTATCGCGTGCTCGCCCGCAAGTACCGGCCGGGGGATTTCGATGCCCTGATCGGGCAGGATGCCGTGGTGACGACGCTGGGGAATGCGATTTCCAGCAACCGGTTGGCGCAGGCCTGGCTGCTGACCGGGGTGCGTGGCGTCGGCAAGACCTCCACTGCGCGAATCATTGCCAAGGCGCTGAACTGCATCGGCCCGGACGGCAGTGGCGGGCCGACGATCCATCCTTGTGGCGTGTGCTCCAACTGCACGGCCATTACGGCGGGCCAGCATATCGACGTGGTGGAGATCGACGGCGCCTCGAACAATGGTGTCGACGATGTGCGCGAGATCATCGAGGCGGTGCGCTATTCGGCGTCGCAGGCGCGCTACAAGATCTATATCATCGATGAAGTGCATATGGTCTCCAAGGCGGCGTTCAACGCGCTGCTGAAGACGCTGGAGGAGCCGCCGCCGCACGTTAAGTTCATCTTTGCGACGACCGAGGCGAACAAGGTTCCGGCGACGATCCTGAGCCGCTGCCAGCGTTTCGACCTGAAGCGGGTGCCCGCGGATACGCTGGCGGCGCATTTTGCCAGGGTGAGCGAAGCCGAGGGCGTGACGGCCGAGCCGGAGGCGCTGGCGCTGATCGCGCGGGCGGCCGAGGGCAGCGTGCGCGACGGGCTTTCCATTCTGGACCAGTCGATTGCGCTGGCGGGACAGGGGCCGGTGACGGCGGGCGCCGTGCGCGACATGCTGGGGCTGGCCGATCGCGGGCGGGTTGCCGGGTTGCTGGATGCGGTGCTGAAGGCGGATGTGCACGGGGCGATGGCGGCGATGGATTCGGCGCATTCGGCGGGTGTGGAGCCGCAGGCGCTGGTATCCGGTCTGTTGGATCTGTCGCACGCAGTGGCGCGCGCCAAGCTGGCCGGAAGCGCCGATCCGGCGCTGGCAGAAGGCGACCGGGCGCTGGTGACGCAATGGGCGGGGCAGCTGTCCTTCCCGCAGATTCACCGGTTGTGGCAGTTGCTGCTGAAGGCCCACGCGGATGTGGCGCAGGCGCCGATCCCGCAGCAGGCGGCCGAGATGGCGGTGCTGCGCTGCGTGCACGCATCCGGCCTGCCCGATCCGGAGAAGCTGGCGAAGCTGCTGGCGGAAGGCGGCGCTTCCTTGCCTGCGACGCGCAGCGAAGCGCCTGTGCCGCGACGCGAGACGGCGCCGGTTGCGTCTGCCGTGCGGCAGCTTGAGGCGATCGAGATTCGCGATGCGGCGGCGCTGGTTGCGTTGTTCGAGCAGAAGCTGGAGCCGATGCTGGCAAAGCAGCTGCGCGACGATGTCGCCGTGGTTTCCGTGCAGCCGGGCCAGCTGGCATTGGCGCCGGTGGGCAAGCTGCCCGGCACCTTTGCCGCCGATGTCCGCCGGCATCTGGACGACTGGACCGGGGCAAAATGGAATGTCGAGATTGGCGCGTCGGCAGAAGGGGTTGAAAGCCTGCGCCAGACGGCCGATCGCCGGACCGCCGATGCGCATGAGGCAGCACTTGCCGAGCCGATGGTGCAGGCGCTGACACAGGAATTTCCGGGTGCAGAGTTGATCTTTCCGCCACCGCCGCGCGAAAGCCTCTCACCCCCACGGCTGAGGAGCGCCACATCATGAAGAGTCTCGACGACATCCTGAAAATGGCCGGCAATGTGCAGGCGCAGCTGGCGCAGGCGCAGGAGGGGCTGGACAAGATCGAGGTGAGCGGCGTGTCTGGCGGCGGGCTGGTGAAGGTGACCGCCAGCGCCAAGGGGCGGATCATTTCGCTGGATATCGATCCGTCGCTGTTGTCGCCCGATTCCAAGGAGATGACGGAGGATCTGATCGTTGCCGCGCTGAACGACACGCGGGCGCGGGCGGATCAGGCGGCACATGCGGAAATGCAGAAGATGACGGCGGGGCTGCCCTTGCCGCCCGGATTCAAGCTCTAGCCGCCTTCCAACTTCAGCCTGCGAGCAGGCGCTCCGCCTGGGCGCGGGCTTCTGCCGTTACTTCCGCGCCTGAGAGCATGCGCGCGATCTCGTCGCGGCGGTCTTCGGGCTGCAGGGCGAAGATTTCGGTGCGCCCTGCCGCCTTGCTGATGCGGAAATGGTGGGCGCCTGCGGCCGCCACCTGCGGGCTGTGCGTGACCACCAGCACCTGAGCGGATTCGGCGACGCGGGCGAGGCGGGCGCCGATGGCGTTTGCGGTGGCGCCGCCGACGCCCCGGTCGATCTCGTCGAAGATGAGCGTGCCCGCCGTGCCGGTGCGCGCCAGCGAGACTTTCAATGCCAGCGTGAAGCGGCTCATTTCGCCGCCGGACGCGATCTTTGTCAGCGGGCCGAAATCGGTGCCGGCGTTGGTGGCGATCTCGAACCGCACCTGATCAGCGCCGACGGCGCTGGCGGGTGCGGGCTGGATGGCGGTGCGGAAGCGGGCAGCCTCCAGCTTCAGGGCGGGCAGCTCTGCGTTGACGGCGGCATCCAGTTTGCTGGCGGCGGCCTGGCGCGCGGCGGTCAGTTCCCTTGCACGGACGGCGAATGCGTCTGCGGCTGCTTTTTCGCTGGCCTTCAGCGCCGCCAGTCCGTGCCCGGCGTTTTCCACCGCAAGCAGGCGGCCAGCCAGATTCTCGGCCAGTTCCGGCAGTGCCTCCACCTCGACGCGGTGCTTGCGCGCCATTGCTCTCAGCTCGAACAGCCGCGATTCGGCGGCCTCCAGCGAGTCCGGCGAAATGCGGAAGCGGGCGCGGACGCTTGCGAGCGCCTGTTCTACCGCGTCGCCTTCGGTCAGCGCGCGGTCCACCGCATCGAGCGCAGCCTGCAGATCGGGATCGGCATCGGCCATGCGCTCCAGCCGCCGGGCGGCTTGCCTCAGCTGCGAGAGGGCGCCGTCGGCGGAGGACAGATGTGTGTCCACGGCATCCAGGCTCTCGGCCAGTCGCGCGCCCTTTTGCATGTTGGAGCGGGCTTCGGAGAGTTCGGCCTCTTCGCCGGGGAGCGGCTTCAGCGCGGCGAGCTCGGACGCGGCATGTTCCAGCCAGTCGCGGTCGCGGGCATCGGCCTCGGCGCGGGCTTCGGCTTCCTCGCGGGCGGTGGCTGCCGCCGCCCATGCGGCATGGGCTGCAGAGACATCGCCGACCAGCACGCCGTGCCCGGCGAAGGCATCGAGCAAGGCGAGATGGCCGCGCGGGTTCAGCAGGCCGCGTTCGTCGTTCTGACCGTGGATTTCCACCAGCATTGCGCCGAGCTGGCGGATGAGACCGGCGGAGACCGACACGTCGTTCACGTGGGCGCGGCTGCCGCCGTCTGCCTTCAGGGTGCGGCGCAGGATTATGGCGCCGGGTTCCTCCTCGGGGAGGCCGTTTTCCGCCAGCAGGGCAAGCGCCGGGTGGCCGGGGGCGACGCGGAATTCGGCGGAGGCGCTGGCTTGCGCGGCGCCCTTGCGCACCATCGCGGCGTCGGCGCGTTCACCCAGCGCGAGGCCGAGACCGTCGAGCAGGATCGATTTCCCGGCGCCGGTTTCGCCGGTAAGGACGGTCAGGCCGCGTTCGAAATCGAGCTCGACCCGCTCGATGAGGACGAGGTCCCGGATTGCGAGCTGGACCAGCAAGCCGGAAGCCGTGCCGGAATCAGGCGGCCGGCTTGGGCGGCGCGGCTGGCGCTGCTGCGGGCGCGGGCGGCGCGGCGGCAGGCGCAGGCGCCGCGACCGGGGTGATGGTCGTCGCGACCGGCGGCACCCTGGCGCCCGGCGCGTATTTTTCCATCAGCTGATAGGCCCGCTCATACCATTTGGAGCCGGGGAAGTTGGAGCCCAGCACGGAGGCATAGCGCATCGCCTCCTCGGGGATGCCGAGCGCGAGATTGGCTTCGACCAGCCGGTACAGCGCTTCCGGCGTGTGGCTGGTGGTCTGATACTCTTCTACCACGGTGCGATAGCGGACCATGGAGGCGATCCACTGGCGGTTGCGGGCGTAGAAGCGGCCGATGTCCAGCTCCTTGCCGGCCAGATGGTCGTTGACGAGGTCGATCTTCAGCCGGGCGTCGGCGGCGTAGCTGGTATCGGGGTAGCGGCGCACCAGTTCCTGCAGGGCGGTCAGCGCCTGCTGGGTGATCTTCTGGTCGCGGGCGACATCGGCGATCTGCTCGTAGTAGCTGAGCGCGATGATGTAATAGGCGTAGGCGGCGTCCTTGTTGCCGGGGTGCAAGCTGAGGAAGCGCTGCCCGGAGAGGATCGCCTCGTTATACTGGCGCGAGGCATAGTAGCTGAAGGCCGACATCAGCTGGGCGCGGCGGGCCCAGACCGAATAGGGATGCTGGCGCTCCACCTCGTCGAACATGGCGGCGGCCAGACGATAGTCGCCCTTTTCCAGCGTGTCCTTGGCGATGGTGTAGAGCGTCTCCACGTCGCGGGCGATATAGGCCTGGTCGGTCTTCGCCTTGTTGCGGTTGCGGGCGCAGCCGGCTGTCAGAATCAACGAGGTGGCCAGCACGGCCGACGCAACGAGACGGGCATTCGGCAGGCGCACACCGGCCGGGAATGGGCGGAAGTTCATGCGCAGCGTCTTACCGACGGAAGTTGAGCGCCACAAGCGGCGTCCAGCACGCTTCGCCGTATTGCCAGAATAGCAGCCCCGGGAGCCGCCACGGGCCTTCGGCAAGTGCCGGCGGCGGATCGGCACGGCGGCCAAGGCTGATGTGGAGCCGGGCGGGCGCCTTGTCTCCGGGGGCGAGCAGGCCCTGCCAGCATTCCGCGAGCCGCTCGCGCAGCTCGTCGAGGGCGGGCGCCTCGATGGGGGCCAGCCAGAGCCGCTCGCGGTGGAGCGGCGGCAGCAGCCGCGCCGTGGGCGCCCCGATATCGCGCAGCAGCCGCCGGGCATCGTTCAGCAGGGCGGGAAACCGGGCGCCGGGGAGGTGGCGGAACAAGGTGAGATGGGACGGCGCGTGCGCGAGCGCCGCCGCATCGCGCCGTGCATCCAGCGCTGCCTGCAGGGCGGGCGGCAGGGCGGCCGTCAGGATCAGGGGGGCGGGGGAAATCCGCTCGTCGTGCGCGCATTTCCAGCCTGCTGGCCAAAGCTCTGCCATGCCGCTAACAGGTGCCACAATCGGGCTTCACGGCCACCACCGAAAGAGACGAATGTTCAAGGTTCTGCGCAAATCGATCACCTCCTGGGTCGGAATTCTCCTCCTCGCTCTTGCGCTTGGCGCCCTGGTGTTCACGCTGTTCCAGCCATCCGGCCCGGCGGGTGCTCCGGGGGCGACCGGCCCCGTGCTGGCGACGGTTGGCGGCAAGGCGATCACCGAATCCGAATATATGCGCACGATCGACCGTGCGGTAGCGCGGGAGCGCGAGCGCGCGCCGCAGATGACCAACCCCGACTTCATCGCCGCCGGCGGTGGCGAGATGGTGCTGCAGCAGATGATCGGCGCCAAGGCGATCGACAGTTTCGGCGAAGCCAACGGCATGGTCATTTCCCGCAAGATGGTGGACGGCGAGATCGCCAGCATCCCGGCGCTGCAGGTGAATGGCAAGTTCGATGACGCGACGTTCCGCCGGCTGCTGCAGAACCAGCGCGTTACCGAAGCCGAGCTGCGGGAATCGATCGCCAGCGACCTGAAGCGGCGGCAGCTGCTGCAGCCGATCGTTTCGAGCAGCAGCGTGCCGCGCGGCATGGCCGAGCCGTTTGCCGCCCTGCTGCTGGAAGTGCGCCGCGGTGCCATCCTGCCGATCCCGTCGATCGCCATGCCGGAACCGGGCACGCCGAGCGATGCGCAGCTGCAGAAGTTCCATGACGAGAATCGCAAGGCCTATACGCTGCCGGAACGCCGCAGCTTCCGCTTTGCGGAGTTCGACAGTGCGTCGCTGCTGGCAAAGGCCAAGCCGACGGCTGCCGACGTGCGGAAATATTATGACAGCCATCCCGAGGAATTCGGCGGGCTGGAATCGCGCCATGTGCGGCAGGTGGTGCTGCGCGACGAGGCGAAGGCAAAGGCGCTGGTTGCAGCCGTTCGTGGCGGCAAGCCCTTTGCCGAGGCTGCAGCTGCCGAAGGTTTCGCCGCGAGCGATACCGACCTTGGGCCGCAGACTGTCGAGGGGCTGAAGACGTCGATCAACGACAATGTTGCCAAGGCGGTGTTCGCGTTGAAGCCGGGTGCCGTTTCCGATCCCGTGCAATCGTCGCTGGGCTGGCATGTGCTGGATGTGACCCGCATCGTGCCGGCCGCGCCGCTGCCGTTCGCGGTTGCGAGCGCCGGCATCGAGAAGAAGCTGGCGGATGAGAAGCTTGCCGACCTGCTTTCCCAGACCGTTGCATCGGCCGAGGACCGGCTGAGCGGCGGCGAGTCTCTGGCCGATGTGGCTCGGTCGCTGGGCATTGCGGTGCAGACCTCGCCGGCGTTGACGGCCGATGGGCGCCTGTTCGATGCCGACTTCCGGGTTTCGCGCATCGAGCAGCCGCTGCTGCCGAAGGCCTTCGACGCCGACCAGTCGGAAGGGCCGCAGGTCGTCGATCTGGGCAACAACCGCTATGCGCTGCTGGAAGTGGTCGATGTGATCGCGCCGGAGCTGGTGCCGATGGCCAAGATCCGCAGCGACGTGGCGACCGCCTGGGCGATCAAGGCGCGTTCGGATGCTGCGAAGGCGGAAGCGGATCGCATTGCCGCCGCCGTTTCGAAGGGCCAGTCGCTGGCGGAAGCGACGGCGGGCAAGCGCCTGCCGCCGGCCCAGCAGCTGGCCATCCGCCGGCTGGAGCTGACGCAGATGGCGCAGCAGGGCCAGCAGGTGCCGCCGCCGGTGGTGATGCTGCTGAACACGCCGAAGGGCCAGGCGCGGGTTATCCCGGCGCCGGGTGGCCAGGGCTGGTTCGTGGTGAAGGTCGACGCGGTAGAGCCCGGCGACATCGCGCAGGCACCGCAGCTGGTCGACGCCGTGCGGCGGAGCCTGGTTGCCGAGGCCGGCAATGAAATGGGCGAGACCTTCGTTCGCGCAATCGAGCGGGAAGTGGGCGTGGTGCGCAAGCCCGAGCAGTTGAAGGCGGTGAACCGGCGGCTGACCGGCGCTATCGTCGAATAGCCGGCGTGCGCGACGCCGACGACCGGGCCACGGCCTGTAGCAAGCTCGCGGCCGGGCAGCATGCCTGCCTGCACATCGTTCTGGATGCCGATACCGAGACTCCGGTTTCGGCCTGGATGAAGCTGGCGAAGGAAGGCCGGGGCGATTTCCTGCTGGAATCGGTGGAAGGCGGGCGCACGCGCGGGCGCTACTCGCTGATCGGGCTGGATCCGGATCTTGCCTTTCGCGCTGAGGGGAACAGGGCCGAGATCAACAGCCGGTGGCGGAGCGATCCTGCGGCCTTTGTGGCCGTCGAGGCGCCTACGCTGGATGCCCTTCGACAGCTGGTCGGCTCGATCCGGATGGAGGTGCCGGCGAGCCTGCCCCCTGCCCTGCCCTTCCTGGTGGGATATTTCGGCTATGAGACGGCGAGCCTGGTCGAGAAACTGCCGGTGCCCGATGCCAATCCGCTGTCTGTTCCGGACATGTTTTTCGTGCGGCCCGGGCTGTTGCTGGTGTTCGACCGTCTCGCCGATACGTTGATGGTTATCGCGCCGATCTATGCCGATGCGGAGAAAGATCCGCAGCGGCTGGTGGAAGCGGCGACGGAGCGGCTGGAGACGGCAGCTGCCCGGCTGGCGCAGCCGCTGCCGGCCCGTGCGACCGTTGCCGATGTCGCGGTTGAGGCGGCCCCGATTCCGGCCGTCGCGCCCGAACGGTATCGCGAGATGGTTGGGCGGGCGAAGGACTATATTGCCGCCGGCGATATCTTTCAGGTGGTGCTGGCGCAGCGCTTTCAGCTGCCGTTTCCGTTGCCGCCGTTTCAGCTCTATCGGTCGCTGCGGCGGGTGAACCCGTCGCCATTCCTGTATCATCTGGATTTTCCAGGCTTTGCCGTGATCGGTTCGTCGCCCGAGATTCTGGTGCGGGCACGCGACGGGCAGATCACCATCCGGCCGATTGCAGGCACCCGCCCGCGCGGCAAGACCGATGCCGAGGACGAGGCGAACCGCGAGAGCCTGCTGGCCGATCCCAAGGAGCTGGCGGAGCATCTGATGCTGCTGGATCTTGGCCGCAACGATGTCGGGCGCGTGGCGGAGGCCGGCAGCGTGCAGGTGACCGAGCGCTTCACCATCGAGCGCTATAGCCATGTGATGCACATCGTTTCCAACGTGATTGGCCGGCAAAGGCAAGGCAGCGATTCGATCGACGCCATACTTGCCGGCTTCCCTGCCGGGACGGTTTCGGGTGCGCCGAAGGTGCGGGCGATGGAGATCATCGCCGAGCTGGAGAGCGAGCGGCGGGGGCCTTATGCGGGGGGCGTCGGCTATTTCGCGCCGGATGGCGGAATGGACAGTTGCATCATCCTGCGCACCGCTGTGGTGAAGGACGGCGTGATGCATGTGACGGCAGGGGCGGGGATCGTCGCCGATTCAGACCCGGCCTCCGAGCAGCGCGAGTGCGAGGCGAAGGCGGGGGCGCTGATGGCGGCGGCGAAACTGGCGCTGGCGGCAGCGGGCGAGCCGCAGTTCGGGCAATAGGAAGGCAAGGATGGACAGCGATATCCTGATCGTCGGAACCGGCCAGGCTGGTGCGCAGGCGGCAATATCGCTCCGCCAGGAAGGGTTTGAAGGCAGCATCACCATGGTCGGCGAGGAAGCCGACCTGCCCTATGAGCGGCCGCCGCTGTCCAAGGAATATCTGGCGGGCGACAAGACGGCCGACCGGCTGCTGCTGCGTCCGCCGGCTTTCTGGGCCGAGCGGCATGTGCAGATCGTGACCGGCACCCGCATCGACCGGGTGGAGGGCCATTCGGCCTTCTCGGACGATGGGCGGGAGTTTCGTTTCGGCAAGCTGATCTGGGCGGCTGGCGGCCATGCGCGCCGGTTGAGCTGCGAGGGTGGCTCGCTGGGCGGCGTGCATGTGATCCGTACCCGGCAGGATGACGACAATCTGCGCAGCGACCTGCTGACGGCCGAAAAGGTGGTCGTCATCGGTGGGGGTTTCGTCGGGCTGGAGGCTGCGGCGGTGCTTTCGAAGCATGGGAAATCGGTGACTGTGGTCGAAGCGCAGCCCCGGTTGCTGGCGCGGGTTGCGGCCGAGCCCGTGAGCGATTTCTACAAGGCGCAGCATGAGGCGCATGGAGTGGAAATCCTGCTGGATGCGCAGGTGGAAGCGTTGGAGGGGGTGGACCGGGTTTCGGCTGTGCGCCTGTCGGATGGGCGGGTGCTGCCGGCGGATGTGGTGATTGCCGGAATCGGACTGGTGCCTTCGGTGGCGCCGCTGGGGCTTTCGGGCAATGGCGTTGCTGTCGATGCGCACTGCTGCACCGAACTGCCCGATATATACGCCGTCGGCGATTGCGCGGCGCATGTGAACAGCTTTGCCAATGGCGCTACGATCCGGCTGGAATCGGTGCAGAATGCCGTCGACATGGCGAAGGCGGCTGCCGCCCACATTGTCCATGGGGACACGGCGAAGCTTTATTCCGCCTGCCCGTGGTTCTGGTCCAACCAATATGATCTGAAGCTGCAGACGGTGGGCTTCAGCCATGGCTATGACGAGACGGTGGTGCGCGGCGATCCGGCCTCTGGCAGCTGGTCCCTCGTCTATCTGAGGGCTGGTGCCGTCATCGCGCTGGACTGCATCAACGCACCAAGGGACTATGTCCAGGGGAAGGCGCTGGTGGAGCGCGGGATCACGGCCGACAAGGCCCGGCTCGCCGATGCCGAAGTGCCCTTGAAGACCCTGTTGCCCGCCTGATCGACCTTTGGGGAAGGATGAACCGAATGCACCCGATCACTGCCAAGCTGAAATCCCGGATGAAGCTGCCCGTGATCGGCTCGCCGCTGTTCATCATTTCCAATCCGGATCTGGTGATCGCCCAGTGCAGGGCCGGCGTCATCGGCAGCTTTCCCAGCCTGAATGCGCGGCCTCTGCCGCAGCTGGAGGAATGGCTGCAGCGGCTTTCCACGGAGCTCGGGCCGGAGGATGCGCCCTATGCCGTGAACCTGATCGTTCACAAGTCCACAGACCGGCTGATGCAGGATCTGGAGCTGGTGGTGAAGTATAAGGTGCCGGTGATCATCACCTCCCTGGGGGCACGCGAGGATGTGAACGAGGCGGTGCACAGCTATGGCGGTGTGGTGCTGCACGATGTCATCAACGACAGGTTTGCGCGCAAGGCGATCGAGAAGGGGGCCGACGGCCTGATTCCGGTGGCGGCAGGAGCCGGCGGCCATGCGGGCGTGCTGTCTCCGTTCGCGATGGTGCAGGAAATCCGCGAATGGTTCGATGGGCCGGTGGCCTTGTCGGGCAGCATTGCCACTGGAGCGGCGGTGCTGGCCGCCGAAGCGATGGGGGCGGATTTCGGCTATATCGGCTCGGCCTTCATCGCCACCACGGAAGCGCGCGCCGACGAGCGCTACAAGCAGGCGATTGTCGAGGGGCGTGCCAGCGACATCGTCTATTCCGATCTCTTCACCGGTGTGTCGGGCAATTATCTGCGGCCTTCGATCGTTGCCGCCGGTCTGGACCCCGACAATCTGCCCAAGGGCGATTATTCGACGATGAACTTCGGATCGGGCGGGAATACCGATGCCAAGGCCTGGCGCGATATCTGGGGTTCTGGTCAGGGGATCGGCGCCGTGAAGGCGGTGGTGCCGGCGGGCGAGATGGTTGCCCGGCTGAAGCGCGAATATGATGCGGCGCGCGCCCGGCTGCAGGAAGATGCCAAGGTGCTTGCGGCCTAGAGGATCAGCGCTGCGACCTGCCGTTCCTCTGCCACCAGGACATTGAAGGTGCGGGCGGCCGCGGCACTGTCCATCGGCTCCACGCGCCAGCCCCGCTGGCGGCAACCTTCGACGAACCCTGCCGAGGGTCGCTGCAGCGTGGCGCCGGTTCCGAGCAGCAGCAGTTCGGCATCACCGAGGGCTGGCAGCGTCGCTGCATCGAGCCTATCCAGCGTCAGGCCCGGCAGCGTTCCCGCAAAATCGGCGGTGGCGATCAGCGCCGGCCTGTAGAGCCGGTTGCCGATGATCCAGCCGTCTGCCGTCTTGCCGGCGATGCGGCTGGCGCCGCCTTCCATCCGGACGCCTTCCATCCGGGAACCGCTTGTCGGGCTTTTCAAACCCGCCCGCGCTCGGCCGCCTTGCGGGCCTTCGCCCGCTCTTCGGCGGTGCCTTCGCCCCGAATGGCATCGGCGGCCGCCTTGTCTGGCGTGACGCCCATTGTCAGCAGCAGCGAGGAGGAGACGAAGACGGAGGAATAGGTGCCGACGAAGATGCCGAGCACCATCGCTGCCGTGAAGCCGAAGATCACGTCGGGGCCGAGGAAGAGCAGCACCAGAAGGGCGATGAGGATGGTGACCGTGGTCATCACCGTTCGCGGCAGGGTTTCGTTGACCGACTGGTCGATCAGCGATCCCATGTCCATCTTGCGGAATTTGCGCATATTTTCGCGGATTCGGTCATCGATGACGACCTTGTCGTTCAGCGAATAGCCGACGATGGTGAGAATGGCGGCGATGACGTTGAGGTCGAACTCAAGCTGGGTGAGCGCGAAGAATCCCAGCGTGACGATGATGTCGTGGATGAGCGCGACCACGGTGGAAATGCCGAAATACCATTCGAAGCGGAACCAGGTGAAGACGGCGACCGCGAGCATGGAGAGGAGAACGGCGGTGATGCCCTTCTGGATGAGTTCGCCCGAAACCTTGCCGCTGACCGATTCCACGCGGCGAATGGTGACGCCGGGGTAGTTGTCCTTCAGTTCGGAGCTGACCTTGGCGACGACCTTCTGGACGGCGGCGTCGTCTCCCTGCGGTTCCGGAAGCGGAAGGCGGATCAGGATGTTGCGCGGGCTGCCGAACTCGGTAAGCGCCGATTGGCCGACGCCGAGCTCGTCCATCTGGCTGCGCAGCTCATCCAGTTTCGGCGCAGTCTTGAACTCCGATTCGATGGTGAGGCCGCCACGGAAATCGACGCCGAGGTTGAGGCCGCGGGTCGCCAGCAGCGCCAGCGAGCCGAGCGTCAGCAGCAGCGTCAGCCCGAAGGCGATGAAGCGGAAGCTTACGAACGGGATGTTGGTGTTGTCGGGAACGAACTTCATCGGCATGGCCGCAGACTTCCTAGATGTGCAGTGCGGTGGGCCGGGTACGGACCAGCCAGTTGGAGACCATGAGCCTCACGACCGTGACGTTGGTGAAGACCGACGTGGCGATGCCGATCGACAGAACGACCGCAAAGCCCTTGATCGGCCCGGTGCCGAAGATGAACATGATGATCGCGACGATGATGTTCAGCGAGTTCGCGTCCCAGATCGTCCGCGTTGCCTCCCGGAAGCCCGTATCCACGGAATTGAACACGTTCCGCCCCTTTCGCTGCTCCTCCCGGATGCGCTCGTTGATGAGCACGTTCGCATCGACGGCGGCACCGATGGTGAGCACGAGGCCGGCGATGCCCGGAAGCGTAAGCGTGGCGCCGATGCCCGACATCACTCCGAGGATCAGGATCACGTTCAGCACCAGCGCGATGCAGGCATAGACGCCGAAACGGCCGTAGGTGACGATCATCAGCGTGGCGACGGCGATGGTGGCGACAATGGCCGCAAGCGTGCCCGCGCGGATGGAATCGGCGCCGAGATCCGGGCCGATGGTGCGCTCCTCGATCACCTTCAGCGCCACCGGCAGCTTGCCCGAACGCAGCAGGATCGCAAGTTCGTTGGCGCTTTCGGTGGTGAAGTTGCCGGAGATGATGCCGGATCCGCCCAGGATCGGTTCGTTGATGCGTGGGGCGGAGATCACCTTGCCGTCGAGGACGATCGCGAAAGGCTTGCCGGTGTTTTCCTGCGTCGCCTTGGCGAAGCGCTTGCCGCCGACGCTGTCGAAGCGGAAGCTGACGACCGGCATGCCGTCCTGGAAGGTGGGCTGGCTGTCGACCAGTTGGTCGCCCGAGATCAGCACCCGGCGCTTGACGGCGATGGCGCCTCCTTCGACCATCGGCAGGACCTGGCTGCCTGGGGGCGCCCTGCCCTGCGCGACCTGCGCCGGATCTGCATCGACATCGACGAGGCGGAATTCGAGCTTCGCCGTCTTGCCGAGCAGCGACTTCAGGGCTTCCGGGTTCTGCAGGCCGGGCACCTGGACGACGATACGGGTATCGCCCTGGCGGATGATGGTGGGTTCGCGCGTGCCGAGTTCGTCGATCCGACGGCGGATGACCTCGACCGCCTGCTTCATCGCGGCATCTGTTTCGGCTGCGATTCCGGCGTCGGTGGGCCGCAGCACGACGCGGTTGCCATCGACCACGCTGACGTCGACGTCGCGGGTGGCGGAAAGCTGGCCCACCGGACGGGAGATGGCGCGCATCGCCTCCACGGCGCGATCGACATCGGTGGGATTGCGGACGGTGAAGCTGATGGCGCCGTCGCGCATGCTCATGTCGAGGAACGGAATGGCACCATCGTCAGCCTGGCGCAGCTCGGTCCTGGCGATTTCCTCCAGCGTTTCCAGCCGCGATTTCCGCACGTCGGAGGCGTCCGCCTCCAGCAGGATGTGGCTGCCGCCGCGAAGATCGAGGCCGAGGTTCATCTGCTGGCGCGGGACGAACGCCGGCCAGTTTGCGACCGTTTCGGCGGGGAAGAAGTTGGGAACCGCGAACAACGTGCCGACCAGAAGGGTGGCAAGCGTCATCCAGATCTTCCAGCGGGGGAAATCCAGCATGGAGAAGCTCAGCCCTTGGCGTCGTTGGCGGCAGCCGGGCTGCCGCGCGGCGTGACGCCGCTGAGCGTGCCCTTCAGTGCCCGCACCTTTACCGTGGGCGAAAGTTCGATTTCGACTTCCGTGTCGGTCACCTTCGATACCTTGCCGATCAGCCCGCCGCCGGTGACGACTTCGTCGCCCTTCTTCACGGCATCCACCATCGCCCGGTGCGCCTTCAGCTTTTGCTGCTGCGGGCGGATGATGAGGAACCAGAAGATCACGAACAGCAGGATCAGCGGCACGATCTGGATGAGAAAGGCCGAGCTTCCGCCAGCGGCTCCGGCTGCGGTCTGCGCATAGGCAGGAGTGGAGAACATGAAATGAATTCCCGTCGATGGGGTGACTAGCTGGTCGCCGCGCTTACACGTCGCGTGACGGTTTTTCAAATGGGTCGGATGCCATTAGGGACAAGTGCATGAAAGACACAGATACAGAGTTAATGCGCCGGATTGCCGAAGCGCTGGAACGGATTGCGCCGGAAGGCGCGGCTGCCGCCGATCCGGCGGCCGGGAAGGCCTTCCTGTGGGATGGCGGCACGTTGCAAGCCGCCGCGCTGGGCAATGTCCTGCCGATCGACCGCTTTGCCGGGGTAGATGCGCAAAGGGACGCGCTGATTCGCAACATCGGCGCGCACGCGCGGGGCGACGCGTCGCACGACATGCTGTTGTGGGGCGCGCGCGGGATGGGGAAATCGGCGCTGATCCGCAGCGTGGCCGTTGCCCAGGGTGTGGCGCTGGTGCAGGCGAGTGGAGACGCCTTGCATAGCCTTCCGGCGCTGTTTGCGAAGCTGCAGGGCGTGGACCGGCCCTTTATCCTGTATGTGGATGATCTGGCCTTTGCGGCCGCCGACCCCTCGGTGCGGGTGTTGCGGTCGCTGCTGGACGGAGGGATAGCAGAGCGGCCGGCGAATGTCCGCCTGGCCGTGACCTCGAATCACCGGCATCTTGTGGAGCGGGAAGCCACCGACAGCCGTCATGCGCGCGACGCCGCCGACGACCAGCTGGCATTGGTCGATCGCTTCGGGATGGTGCTGGGCTTTCATGTGCCGGATCAGGACAGCTATCTGGAGATGGTACGGCGGCATCTGGCGGCCGAAGGGCTGGATTTCGTGGCCGAGGAGGCGACCGCCTTTGCGCTGGCAAGAGGGGGCAGGTCTGGGCGCACGGCCTGGCATTTCCGGACGCAGATGCTGGTGGACCGGGCGCAGCGGAGCTGATGCCGGTGCATTTTTTGGCTGGCGCAACATCGCAACTTGTATGTGCGACTAATTCGCAATAACTTTCTGCGACTCGTTCGCAGGAGAATGGCATGCACGCCCTTACCCCCTTTTCCTTTTCGCCGCCGCCCGTCAGCATGCTGGGCGATGAAGCGCGGCTGTTCCTGAAGGCGGCGCGGATGTGGGTGATGCTGGCCCGCAACCATCGCAACCCGCGCCCCGTGCTGGGTGGATTGCTGGGCAGTGCGAACGCGCGCTTCTCGCTTTTGATGGATACGGCGGTTTCTGCCTGGTCGGACCCGTTCACCACCTTTCCGCCCTGCGCGACGACGCTTTCGCCGGACGAGCATCTGCTGCTGAGCCTGCTGGCGAGCGCCGAGGCAGACGACGAGCATGGCTTTCACGAGTTGATCGGCGATCTTCTGCCGTGGACGGAACGGCAGCGCCTCTGGCAGGCGGCCGTGCGGCTGATGGCGGACCGCATCGGCGCCCGCTGACGTCCGAGCGGATTGCACTTTCCCCGTGCCAGGCTAGCTTGGCGCAAAAGAAGGGAAAGTGACTGATGAAAATCCTGATTGCGGCGCTGCTTGCCGCCGCCGCGATGCCTGTGTTCGCCGCCTCCGCGCCGACATCTGCCGGGGCGGTGCCTGCCAGGGCCGACGATATCTATCAGATTTCGATGGTGACCGGGCCGGAGCTGTCGGCCGACGGGCGCCGGGTGCTGTTCACGCGCGCCAGTTTCGACCGGCTGACGGATCGGCGCACGGGGGAGCTGTGGCTCGCGCATCTGGATGAGGCCGGCAAGGTCGTGGACAAGCGGCTGCTCGTGGCGCGCGATGTCGGCCCGCGCGGGGCGAGTTTTTCGCCGGATGGCAGCCGCATCGCCTATGTGGCGCAAGCGCTGGGCAAGCCGCAGATCCATGTGATGGTGCTGGCGGAAGGCATCGGCAAGCCGGTGACGACAGGCGACCTTTCGCCGGGTGCGCCGGTCTGGTCTCCGGATGGCACGAAGCTCGCGTTTACCGGGCGGGTAGAGGCGAAGCCGGTGAGCATCCCGGGAATGCCGGAGAAGACCAAGGGCGGTGACAGCGCGCCGGACCCGAAGATCATTTCCGAGCTGTTCTGGCGGGCGGATGGGGCGGGCGAGATCAAGCCGGGCGCGACGCATCTGTTCGTGGTCGATGCCGCGACCGGTGTGGTGTCGCAGCTGACGGTTGGCGACACCGACAAGGTGAATGGCGACGGTGGGCTGGACTGGCTGCCGAATGGCAAGGCCATCGTGGCGTCTTTCACGCCGGACCCGGTGAACGGGCCGCGCGAGATTGACCTTTACCTGTATGAAGCGCGGGTTGGGGAAACCGGCAAGGTTTGGCCGCCCGTGCAGCTGACCAGCCGGGCGGGCAGCGAATATGATCCGCAGGTGTCGCCGGACGGCAAGACGGTGGCGTTTGTCGGCTCTGCCGCCAGCACGGAATTCTATGACATGCCGGAGCTGTGGACGACGTCGTCCACGCCGGGCGGGCCCGTTACGCACCTGTCCAGGTCGCTGGACCGGCCGATCGATGCGATGGCGTGGCGGGAGGACGGCGGCGCCATCCTTGCGCTCTATAGCGACGAGGGGGTGCAGCGGGTCGGCGAGATTTCGGCTGCAACCGGGGAGAACCGGGTGGTGGTGCCGATGGTTGGTGGCACGCGCCTGTATCTGCCCTCGTCTGGCGGGCAGTTCAGTGCTGCAGCCGGCCGCTTTGCCTGGACCAGCGCCTTTACCGACCGCCCCACTGGGCTGGGCGTCAGCACCGGCGCTGCGCAGACCGACGGCATCGATTTCAATGCCGGCTGGGCCGCCACGCGCAAGGCGGCGCGGATCGAGGAAGTGAATGTGAAAAGCCGCGCCGACGGGCGGCGGGTGCAGGGCTGGATAGCCTATCCACCGGACTTCAAGCCGGGCAAGCGCTACCCGATGATCCTGGACATCCATGGCGGGCCCAACAGCGACTATGGCCCCTTCTATTCCATCACCCACAGCCTCTATGCGGCGGCGGGCTATATCGTGCTGTTCACAAATCCGCGCGGATCGATCGGCTATGGCCGGGAGTTCGCCAATCTGATCACCAACGCCTATCCGGGGCAGGACCATGACGACCTGATGACGATGGTCGATGAAGTGGCGAAGCGGCCCTATGTGGACGGGCGCAACCTGTTCATCGGTGGCGGATCGGGCGGCGGCGTGCTGACGCTGTGGGCGATCGGCAAGGAGCCGGACAAGTTCCGCGCCGCGGTTGCGCTGCGCCCAGTGGTGGACTGGACCGATCAGGTGACCACCGCGGACGGCAGCGCCTTCTTCATGAAGCACTGGATGGGAGCGACGCCCTGGGAAAAGCCGGAGCTCTATTTCAGCCGCTCGCCCTTCAGCCTGGCCGGGCAGATCAAGACGCCGACCTTGCTGATCACCGGCGAGAATGATTACCGCACGCCGATCAGCCAGACGGAGCAGATGTTTGGCGCCCTGAAGCTGCGGGGGATGGACGCGACGATGATCCGCCTGCCCGGCGCCGGGCATGGCATGGGACGGCCGAGCCAGTGGCTGCAGTCGGTGCTGGCGCCGATCGACTTTTTTGACCAGCGCAAGGTGAAATGAGGATGAAGCCCCCGTCGGCGGACGGGGGCCTTTTTCCGTCGCCCCCGGCAGAGGACAGGTTCAGTCGTTTACGACTGCCTGCAGGACGGGCGCTTCGGGCCGCTTCAGGCTGAAGCGGCCTTCGACCTGGCTGCCCTGCTCCATGGTCAGCGTTTCGTAGGTGACGTCGCCCTCGATGCGGGCGCTGGCCTGGATTACCAGTTCGCGCACATGGATCGAGCCTTCGACGCGGCCGGCGAGGCGGGCGGTTTCCGCGGTTACGGCGCCGCGAATCACGCTGTCTGTTCCCTGCACCAGCGTGGCGCAGGAGATGTCGCCCTCCACCCGGCCATCGAGGTGCAGATCGACCGTCGCCGAGATATTGCCGGTGACGGTGACATCGCCGCCGATCACCGAAAAGCTGGCCGAGCGCGCGCCGGCAGATGACTTAGCCGGCTGCGACATTGGCGATCCCCCCGGTGATACCCTTTGATCGGGTGTCTGCTTTGATTTCGAGAACATGCGGGTTCGCCTCCAGGAAACGACGGGGGTTCACGGCAATGCCGTTTACGCGGATTTCGAAATGCAGGTGGGTGCCGGTCGAACGTCCGGTGGAGCCCATCCGGCCGATCTGCTGGCCGGATGCGACGCGTTGACCGACGCCTGCGGTGAAGCCGGAAAGGTGGGCGTAGCGGGTGAGCAGGCCGTGGCCGTGATCGATCTCCATCACATTGCCATAGCCGCTCTTCACGCCGGCAAAGCTGACACGGCCGGGGGCGGCGGCGCGGATCGGGGTGCCGTGGGCGCCGCGGAAATCGAGGCCGGCGTGCAACGCGCGCTGGGACGTGAAAGGATCGGCGCGATAGCCGAAGCCGCTGGAAAGCTCCATCCGGTCTGTCGGCAGGCCGGTGGGGACGGCGAGAAGGAGATTTTCCAGCTGTTCCATCCGGTTGAGAATAGCGGAGAGACGCCTGAGTGCCGGATCAAGGGAGCCGGCGTTGCTGCGCGCGTCTTTGCCTTTGAAGGGAATGAAGGGGCCGCCCTGTGCGCTTCTGTCGTTGGATCTGAGCCCCACTGCCTGCAGGGCGGTTTCCGCCCGGCTTATCCGGCTTTCGGCGACTTTGGTCAGCGATTGCAGCATCTGGTCCTGCCGGCCCTCGATTTCCTTCAGGCGGGCGACCTGCTTTCCATCCTGCGGCGGGGCGGATGCCGCAGGCTGTTCCGATGCCTTCGGCAGCGGCTGCGCAGGGATCGCCTTGCCGAAATGGCTTTCGAAGAGCGCCTCCATATCATCCTGCCGCTGGTCCAGCGTTGCCGCTATGCCTTCGACCGTTTGCCGTTCGGCGGCGACGCGGGCTTCGGCGTGTTCGACGGCGGCTGCGCGGGCGTCGACATCGCCCGCCTTCCAGCTGGTCCAGGCCTGCCAGGCGACGAGCGCTGCCGTGCCGGCGAGCCAGAGGGCCAGAACGCAGAGCGCAAGCGTGGCGGCCCGGCGCTGCAGCCGGGCGCTGATGTGCAGGAAACGGACATGGCCAGACGTCCGCACATAGATTTCATGATCGCGAAACAGATTGTTCCACGTCCCGAAACCGAAGTTCCGGCGCTGCGCATTCTGCACGTGGAGCGACCCCCGTTACTGAACTGGCCTGCGGCGTAGCAGGCGGGGGGACAGAGTCCGATTCACCATGTTGGATTGCCGCGACGAGACGAGCGGCTTCTGCGGCAGAACGTGCCAATAGTCAGGGAACTATCATCGGGATGCAGGAAATGCCTGACAGCAGGCGACATTCCGTGGCCGGAGTTGGCTGCGCCGGCGAGGATGTGCGCCCTCAGCCCTTTAGACGGCTCGCATATTTCTGCATGAATTTCCGTACCTTGGGGCTGACTACGGCGGTGCAATAGGGATTATTGTCACCGACTCGGTCGAAATATTCCTGATGCTCGGCCTCGGCCTCGTACCAGGGGGCGGCGGGTTCGATCGTGGTGACGATCGGCTGCTCGAAATCCGCCTGCGCACGGGCAATCGCGGCCTTCGCCTCTGCCTGCTGGGCGGCATTCTGCGGGAAGACGGCGGAGCGGTATTGCGGGCCTACGTCGTTGCCCTGCCGGTTCAGCTGGGTAGGATCGTGGGTGGCGAAGAAGATGTCGAGGAGGTCGGCATAGGGGATTTTCGCCGGGTCGAACACGATCTTCACAGCCTCTGCATGTCCGGTGTCGCCGCCGCAGACCTGGCGGTAGCTGGGCTGCGCGACATGGCCGCCGGTATAGCCGCTTTCCACGCTCTGAACGCCTTCCAGCCGGTCGAAGACCGCCTCGGTGCACCAGAAGCATCCACCCGCCACTACCGCCGTTTCCAGTCCGTCGCCCACGTGCCGTCCTTTCGCCCGCGCGACTTGCGCTGAAACGGGAATAGTGACTGATCGCGCAAGAACAAGTCCCACAACGGAAAGGGGCCGGCAGGTTTCCCCTGCCGGCCCCTCGCCTTGCGTCAATCGTGCAAATCAGGCCTTGGCGGTATCCATCCGGCGGCGGCGCGCCATGCCACCCACCAGGCCGAAGCCGGCGATCATCATCGCCCAGGTGCCGGCCTCTGGAATGGGGGCACCCGCCCACATGCTGTTGCGGATGAACTGGTCGTGGATGTAGATCGGCACATAGCCGCTAAACTCACCGCAGCTGCTCTGCAGGCCAGGGAGGCAGTCGCCAAAGCCAGTTCCGAACGAGAGTCCGTAGCTGTTGACCGAGGCAAGCTTGCCATCGATGAAGCCCGGCCCGCCCGAATCGCCACCGGCGACACCGACTTCGCGTGCACCAACGCCGAACTGGAAGAACTCCAACCCGCCCGTTACGGCATAGCCAATGCGCCCGGCCATATCGTTGTTCAGCGTGCCGTTATCGAGATCCGAGACAAAGGACTTGTCGATCTCGGCCGTGCCGAAGAAATTCTCGCCGGCGACAACGTCGGTGAAGAAGCCGCCGAACGCAGCGTCGCCCCAGGCGTAGTCGTAGATGTTGTCGCCCTCGCGCAGCCAGCCCGTCTGCGAGTTGGAGCCAAGTGCGCCGCCCACGGTGGAGCGTCCACCATAGCCCGCGACGTTGAAGCCGGAGCCGGTGAGGTCACCCCCGGTATAGAGGCCATAGCGCTCGAAGGCGGACGGCGCATTGGAGGCGAGGCGCAGCACCGCGATGTCGTTCTGATCGATGACTTCGCCGGTGTAGCTCGGGTTCACGAAATAATCGGTGACGTCGATGGCGACGGCATTCACGCTGAACGGCGTACGCTCGTTCGGGTTACCGGTGAAGAAATAGGCGGTTGTCTTGAGCGGATTGGGCGTGCCGGCGCCGTCGCTGACGCAGTGGCCGGCGGTGACGATGGAGCGCGAGCTGACCAGCGAGCCGCTGCAGATGAAGCGCCCGCCCGGACCATAATCCATGATGAGGGCTACGACGCCCGACTTGTTGGAGCTGGGGAAGAACAGCGGATTGCCGCCGCCGACCCCGGTGATTCCGTCGGATGTAGGCGTCATCCCGACGATGGCGTTCTGGGCAGTCCACTGCAGACCGTCCCGGATACCGGAAACGATGTTTCCCTTGGCGTTGGCGACGCCGTGAAATCCGACGACCGCAGACGCAACTGCGGCAAGCGCAAGCACTTTGTTCTTCATGAGATGCCCCTAATTAAGCTTAACCCCTGTGCAGATTGGTAACCGAACGATTGCATTTGGCAACTGCATTCCGCGACATGTCAGCGACCAAATCGTTAATGCCGTTTTCCAACAATATGTTAGCAGGGTGCGGCAGATTGCGCAGCAGGCTGCCGGCGCCGAAATCCGGGGTAATTCCGAGTCGGGGAGGCGGGTGAAATTTGAACTGCCGATGAATCCGAGGGAGGGGAGAACAGCCGCTCTCCCCTCCCCGATCATGCTCGCTTCTTCAGAAGCGGTATTCGCCAGTGATCGCGAAGGTGCGCGGCGGTCCGTAATAGCCGATGATGCTGTTGCCCAGCAGGGCGCCGGGGAAATTGTATCCGCCGACGCGGTAGCGCTCGTCGGTGAGGTTGCGGCTATGCAGGCCGACGGTGACGCGGTCGTTATCGGAGGTCCAGTTCAGCGATGCATCTACCAGAACGGTTGCGCCCTGATCCAGTGGCGAGGCGAACTCGAACATCTGCTGGGCCGACCGCAGCGCGACTGCCGGCGTGAAGCCGAGCCGGCCGCCACCGACATCTATCGACCAGGTCAGGTTGGCGTTGATGACAAACTCGGGCGTGTTCTGGAAGGAGCGCTGATCCGACACGTCGACCGGCTCGTTGCCGCCGGCAATGTAGGTGAGGAACTCCTTGTAGTCGGCGTTGATATAGCCGAACGCCGCCACGAACTGCAGATTGTCGGTGGGAACGGCCCGGAGCTCGGCCTCGAAGCCATAGATGACGGCCTTGCCGGCATTGTCCACCACCGAGACGACGGTGGCCCCCGACGGCGCCTGCACCGTTACCTGCTGGTCCTTGTAGTTCGAATAGAAGCCGGCGAGGTTGAGGAAGAGGCTGCGATCGAGGAACGCGCCCTTCATGCCCACTTCCCAGCTGTCGATCGTTTCCGGCTTGTAGCCGTTGACGGTGTTGGGGGTGAAGATCGCGTCGCCGCGCATGTCGAAGCCGCCCGATTTGAAGCCCTGCCCATAGCTGGCATAGAGGTTCAGGTCTTCGTTGGGCTGGTAGCTGATCGAGATCCGCGGCGTCAGCTTATCGAAGGTTGCATCGTTGGTGTAATCGGTGCGGGTGCGGAAGAAGATCGCGTTCGGATTGCCGAAATAGGGCGAGCGGATGCCGAGATAGTCCTCGCGCAGGACGGTCGCTTCCTTCTTGTCCTGCGTCCAGCGCAGGCCGGCCGAGATCCTCAGCTTGTCGGTGACGTCGAACGACAGGTCGCCGAAGAAGGCGATCGACTTCGTATCGACCTGGCCGCCGGTGTAGGTAGTGAGGTTGGCGCCGCCCACGACAGTGTCGAAGGCGCCTTCGGCATGGCCGTCCAGATAATAGGCACCGACAACGCCCTGCAGGCGCTCGCCTTCATACAGTAGCTGCACTTCCTGGGTGAACTGGTTGTCGGCGTAGTAGGCGGGGATATCCAGCACCGGGCCGGGGGTGTTGTCGAAGTCGATCAGCGTATCGGTGCGGCCGTCGCGATAGGCGGTGATGGACTTCAGCGTGAACGCATCGCTGAGGGCGAATTCGCCCGTCAGGCTGACCCCCTGTGTCCAGACATAGTTGTCATCGCCGATGCCGGCGCGGGTGTCATAGACGCTCTTGGTGGGTTCGAAGGCGGGAAGGCCGAGATTGCCCTGCAGGCGGGTGCCGTGGCGGGGGTTGGAGCGGTCTTCGGTGCGGTCGCCGGCAACGCGGATGAAGATGTCGCCGTTGTCGAATTCTGCCGAGAGGCGGCCGGCCACGACGTCCTTGTCATACTGGTCGACGCCGGTGGTCAGATTCTCGCCGTAGCCGTCGCGCTGCGACCAGAGGAAGGCGCCGCCGACGGCAAAATTCTGCCCCAGCGGAACGGCGACCGTGCCCGACAGGTCGATCTGATTATAGCTGCCGTAGGCGCCGCGAACGGAGCCGCGGAATTCATCCCCGAGCTTCTTGGTGACATATTTCACGGCGCCGCCGATGGTGTTGCGGCCATAGAGCGTGCCTTGCGGGCCGCGCAGGATTTCCACGCGCTCCACTTCGAAGATGTCCAGCACGGCGCCCTGCGGGCGGGCGATATAGACGTCGTCGACATAGAGGCCGACGCCGGGCTCGAAGCCCCAGAGGGGATCCTGCTGGCCCACGCCGCGGATGAAGGCGATGAGCGTGGAGTTGGAGCCGCGCGCGACCTGCAGGGTGAGGTTGGGCGCCTGCCGCTGCAGCGCGGTGATGTCGGGCGCGCCCTGTGCAGCCAGCGTATCGCCGGAGAAGACCGAAACCGCGATCGGCACTTCCATCAGCGATTCGTCGCGGCGGCGGGCGGACACGATGATGTCGTCAGACACCCGCTCTTCCTCGGAGACGACCGGGGCGTCCTGCGCGATTGCCGGGAAGGCGATGCCAGCAGCGAGGGCGATCAGCGAAAGTTGTCTGAAATGCATATCTGTCTCCCAAGGGTCTGGCGCGTGGATACGCCATTGTGATTTGCCGCTTCCCGTTTCAGGCTTGCGGTTCAGTTGCCTACTGGCTTACTGAAACATGAATCAAGATTCAACTTGAAAGCTGAATCAGGTTCACAGGGGCTGGGAGAAAGACGTTGAGCGATGCATCCAGGACACAATCGGCCAGTACGAGGCCGGGCGGCGACACCACTGCCGTGCCGGCGCCCAAGACCGAGCGGGGTCGGCGGACGCTGAGGGGCCTTCTGGATGCGGCGGCGCAGGAATTCGGGGCGCGTGGTTTCCACGCCACCGGGATCACCGACATCACCCGCCGGGCGGGCGTCGCGCTGGGCAGCTTCTACACCTATTTCGCCAGCAAGGAGGAGGTGTTCCGTGCTCTGGTCACCGACATGTCGGCGCAGGTGAAATCGCATGTGACCCCGCATGTGCTGGCAGCCCCCGATGCGCTGGCGCGGGAACATGCGGCGCTGGAGAGCTATCTGGATTTCGTGACCCGGCACCAGCTGATCTACCGCATCATCGACGAAGCGGAGTTCGTCGCGCCCGATGCCTATTCAGAGCATTACAAGACTACGGTTGCGCGTATTGCCGCCCGCCTGCAGGCGGGCGCAGAGCAGGGAGAAATGCGGCCGGATGTGGGGGAAGTGGAAGCCTGGGCGATTGCCGGAATGAACGTGTTCCTGGGCCTGCGCTATGGCGTGTGGGGGAATGGCGAGGACATGGCCGACATTGCGGCGCAGGCGAACAAGCTGGTGACGGACGGGTTGCGGGCGCGCTGATCAGGGGAGGAAGCGGGCAGCGAGATCGCGCGCGATGCGGGCGGGGCGCCGCGTGTCGGTGTCGATGCAGCACCAGCTGGATTTCACCTCGGCGAGCACGGTGTCTCCACGCTGGATGAGCGTGGTGAAGAAGGCGCGGGAGCCCTGGACGCCGGTGGCGAGCACTTCGGCCAGCACTTCATCGTCGAGGAAGGCAGGGGCGCGGTAGGTAATTTCGTGCTTCAGGGCCACCCAGAGGTGCCGGGCGACGGCTTCGCTCGGCGCGATCCGCTGCCAATAGTCGATCACGGCATCCTGCACCCAGCGCAGATAGACTGCGTTGTTGACATGGCCCATGAAGTCGATGTCGGCAGGGTCGATACGGATGCTGTGCGAATGCATTTCAGCACTGTATCGTGGGCTGGTGCGATTGCACAAGCTGTTGGCCGCCCATGCGGCGACTCATCCTGACCAGCCGGTCTGCCGGCGCACCTCCGCCCAGACGAGCGCGCCGAGCCGAGCCGAGATCGGGCCGGGGCTGCCGCTACCGATGGGCGCCGAATCCAGCCGGACGATGGGGAGGATCGGCGCCGTCGTCGAGGTGAGGAACAGTTCCGGCGCGGCGCGGGCTTCTTCCAGCGTGAAGGGGCGCTCCACCACCGTCATCTGCGCCTCGCGGGCGAGGCCGAGCAGGGTGTCGCGCGCGATCCCCGGCAGGATCCGGGCTGAAATCGGGTGGGTAACGATCGCTCCGGCGGAGTCGACCATGTAGATGTTGGTGGAGCCGCCTTCGGTGACGTGGCCGTCTTTCACAAACACCGCCTCGAAGGCGCCGGCCAGCCTGGCTTCCTGCTTTGCCAGCACCGCGGGCAGCAGGCCCGTCGTCTTCAGGTCGCAACGGTCCCAGCGCTGATCGGGCAGGCTGATCGCGGCGACGCCCGTATCGAGCTGGGGCAGGCGCTGGCGGATATCGAAGCGGCGGACGGTCATCACCAGCGTCGGCTCGATGCCGGCCGGGAAGCCGTGATCGCGTTTTCCGGCACCGCGCGTGACCTGGATATAGAGGAGGCCGTCGGCGAAGCGGCTTCTGTGCACGAGACGGCCTGCGATGGCCGAGAGCGCCCGATCTGCTGCCAGCCCTTCGATATGGAGGGCGGCGAGGCCCCGCCGCAGCCGCCAGAGATGCTTGTCCCAGTCGAGGAAGCGACCGTTCAGGAAAGCGATCACTTCATAGATGCCATCGGCGAACTGGAAGCCCCTGTCCTCCACCGACACAGCAGCGTCGCTGACGGGGAGATAGCGGCCATGGGCGTAAGCAAGTGCGGGCATGGCCGCCCGATAGGCGAACTCTGCTTGCTTGCCAAATCGTTAACGGAAGCGCATTCTTTTCGCCGGGTGCAATGGGGAGGCGGTTCGATGCGCCATGCTGTCGTGCTTGCGGCCAGCCTTGCACTCAGCGGCTGTGCCTATCACCGGCTTACCGTTCCGGTGCCCGATCCGGCCGACCAGAGCTATCACCGCATTCACTCCTCGGCGTTTGGCTGGGGGGCATTCGAGCAGCAGACCGTTGCCAGCCTGTGCCCGACCAATCTGCTGGCCGAAGTGCGGGTGCGGACGTCGCTCGGCCAATCGCTGGCGACGGTGCTGACACTGGGGGCGTGGCAGCCGGCGACGATCGAATATCGTTGCTCGAAAGCGCCGCTCGGCGAGGGAAAGATCGACCCGTAGGACGTGAACTCCTAAACTGGAGGCGTTTTGATGGCCCGAACGATCTTCCATGACGAGCAGCGCTGGACCAACTGGCACCTGTCTGTGCGGGATGTGCCCATTGCCGGGCGCTTCGAGATTCTGAACGGCTCGGGTGCGGCCTCGCTGGCGGGGATGAAGGAGACGGCAGCGGAGATCCAGAAGCTGATCGGACGCGCCATTGCCGAGCGGCGGCGGCTTCGGGCGCAGGGAGCGGCCTGGTCGTTTTCGGAAGCGCCTGCGGTGCCGGGCGGCTGGTGCCTGGCGACCGGCTACGCCAACTGGATCTTCCCGCTGCCGGAAACGCATGTGGTGGCGGAATTTGCCGGCGACCGGACGGGGTTTTTCCTGGCGCAGATGGGCGTTGCCGTGGGGGCGTTCAATCGGTTCGTGGAGGCACGCGGAAGGTCTTTGCGCACCAGCGGCGCCTCCAACGGGCAAACCTTTGCCGGCGCGATGTCCACCGGCACGCACGGATCGGCGGTGGACCTGCCCGCCATCCAGAGCCAGATCGTCGGCTTCCAGCTGATCCCCTCGCCCGACCTGAACCTGTGGATCGAACCTGCCAGCCGTCCGGTCACCGACGGGCGCATGGCGGATGCGATGGGGGCGACCGTGGTGCGCGACGACCGCCTGTTTGCGGCGGCTCTGGTGGGGCTGGGCGCGTTCGGTGTCGTGCACAGCGTGCTGATCGAGACGCGCCCGATCTTCCTGCTGGAAAGCTGGCGGCAGCGCATTCCGTTCAGCGATGGCGTGCGCAGGGCGATGACCGGCGGCGGCTTTGACAGCGTCGACCTGCCGGGGCCGGATGTGGCGGGTGGGCGGCCCTATTTCTTCCAGTCGGTCGTCAACAGCCATATCGACAAGGGCTTTGCCTATGTGACCGCCGGCTATGAGCGGCCCTGGGATCCGGGCCACGCGCTTAGCTATGATCTCACCAACAAGCGGGCGCCGGGCTATAATCTGGGTGTTGTCGTGGCCAACATCCTGGATGCCGCGCCCGGTCTGACGCCGCCCATCACAAAGCTGGTGCTGCAGGATCAGCTGAAGCCCATGCTGGGAAAGACAGGGAGCTGGGGGCAGAGTTTCAACTTCACCACGCCGCGTGCGGGGACTGCGGGCGCCTCCATTGCCGTGCCGGTGGAGCGGTCGCTGGAAGCGCTGGACATCGCGCAGCGGGCGCTGGCACGGACGGGGAAGGCACCGCTGGCCTTCGCCTGCCGCTATGGGGTGAAATCACCGGGATTGCTTGCATTTGTGCGGCATCCACGCACCTGCATCCTCGATCTGGACGGCCTGAATTCCGACAGGGCACGGGCGGCGATGCGCGCCGTGCTGCTGGATATCCGCGCCGCGGGGATCCCGAATGCCGAGCATTGGGGCAAGATGAACGAGCTGACGGCCGCCAGCGTGCGGGACAGCTATGGCGCCGATCTGGAAAGCTGGATTGCGGCGCGCACCGAGCTTTTGGGGCGGGAGACGGAATATGTCTTCGGCTCGGCCTTCCTCGATCGGCTGGGGATGACGAACCCGAACTGGTAGTCCAGACAGGCGGGATGGCTGCACCACAGATCGTCTGGTTTCGCAACGACCTTCGCCTTTCGGATCAGGCGGCTTTGCGGGCTGCGGCGGAGGCGGGGCCGATCGTTCCGGTGTTTGTGCTGGACGAGGAATCGCCGGATATCCGGCCCATGGGCGGCGCATCCCGCTGGTGGCTGCACCATAGCCTTTCGGCGCTGGATGCCAGCTTGCGGAAGCGCGGCGGGCGGCTGTTGCTGTTGCGGGGGCGGGCGGCGGCGCTGCTGGCGCAGCTTGCCGAGCGAATCGGCGCCGGCGCCGTCCATGCTATCCAGCAGGCCGAGCCCTGGTGGCCGGGCCTTGAGGCGGAGGTCCCGCGGCTTCAGCTCCACCTTGGGCAGACTCTTGTTCCGCCCGGGCTTTTGCACACGAAGACAGGTGGAAGGTTTCGCGTCTTCACGCCCTTTTGGCGGGCGTTGAACGAATGGGGTGACCCGCCGCTGCCCGCTCCGGCACCTGCGGAGCTGGTTTTTGCGCCGCTGCCGGACGGAGAAGCGCTGGCCGACTGGGAACTGTTGCCATCGCATCCGAACTGGGCGTCGGGGTTTGGCGACTGGACCCCGGGCGAAGCCGGGGCGCTGGGCATGCTGGAGGATTTTCTGCCTCGGCTGCGCGGATATGCCGTTGCCCGGGATTTTCCCTCGCAGGAGGGGACATCCCGCCTGTCGCCGCACCTGCATTTCGGAGAGATCTCGCCGGCCCAGGCCTGGCATGCAGCGCTTGCCCATGCCGGGCCAGATGCGGAGGCCTGGCTTCGCCAGCTGGCGTGGCGCGATTTTGCGCAGGAGACGCTGGGGCAGTTTCCGGACACGGCGAGCCGCGCCCATCGCGACGAGTTCGAGCGGATGCCGTGGACGGAGGTGACGAGCAAGGAGGGCGCCGCGCAGCTGGCGGCCTGGCAGTGCGGGCGGACTGGCTATCCGCTGGTCGATGCCGGGATGCGCCAGCTTTGGGAGACGGGGTGGATGCACAACCGGGTGCGGATGGTGGCGGCCAGCTTCCTTGCCAAGCATCTGCTGATCGACTGGCGACATGGCGAGCGCTGGTTCTGGGACACGCTGGTGGATGCCGACCTCGCCAACAATGGCATGGGCTGGCAGTGGGTGATGGGCTCGGGCGTGGACAGCGCGCCCTACTTCCGGATTTTCGCGCCACTGCGGCAAAGCGCGAAGTTCGATGCGGCGGGCTATATTCGCCGCTGGGTGCCAGAGCTTGCCGGGTTTGAGGACGGCGCCATGCATGGGCCGTTTCCCGACGGCCCGAACGGCTATCCGCCGCCGATCATCGCGCATGGGTTCGCCAGAGAGCGGGCGCTGGCGGCCTATGCGAAGTTGAAGGCCTAAAAGGCGTTCTTTGGGAAAAGCACGGCGAGCACCGTGCGCAGCAGGATGTAAATGTCGAACGGCACCGACCAGTTCTCGATATAGTAGAGGTCATATTCGAGGCGCTTCACCAGCTTGTCCTCGGTGTCCGTCTCGCCGCGCCAGCCGCACACCTGCGCCCAACCGGTGATGCCGGGCTTTACCTTGTGTCGAGCGGCGTAGGTCTGCACGACCTCGTTGAAGAGCCGGCCTGCCGCCCGGGTGGACGGTGCGTGCGGCCGCGGCCCCACCAGCGACATGTCGCCCTTCATGACGTTGAACAGCTGCGGCAGTTCGTCGATCGAGGTTGCGCGGATGATCCTGCCGACGCGCGTGACGCGCTTGTCGTCACGGGTGGCCTGTTGGATTCCGTCGGTCTGCCCCATTTCGTGGGTCATCGAACGGAATTTCAGCACGTCGAATCGCTGGTTATTGAACCCCTCGCGCGGCTGCCGGAAGAAGATGGGGCCCGGTGAATCGAGCTTCACAGCGATTGCCGCCAGCAGCATGACCGGCCAGATGAAGAACAGGATGATGCCGGTGAAGAGCAGGTCCTCGGCGCGTTTCACGATGGCGTCGGTGCCGGAAATCGGCCGCTCGAACAGCGTGATCACCGGCATATCGCCCAGCAGCACCAGCGGGCGATGGGCGAAGGCGAAGTTTGCGAGATCGGGCGCCAGCCGGATCCGAACCGGCGTCAGCGCCAGCTTCTGCACGACCTGCTGGATTCGCGCCTCTGCAGACCATGGGAGCGCCACGATAACCTGATCGATCAGCCCGTCGCGGATCATGGCGACAAGATCCTCGGATGTTCCGAACACCGGCAGATCGTCGACGATAACCGGGACGCGGCCATCGCGTCGGTCGTCGAAGAAGCCGACCAGGCTGATCGTCAGCTTGCTGTTGCCGCGGATATAGTGCGCCAGCTTCTGGCCTTGTGCTGCGGCGCCATAGATCGCCACGCGGCTGTTGAAGATGCCCTGCCCTTTCAGCCGTCGGATCCACAAGGTCATCGCCGCGCGGGAACCGGCCAGCATCACGGCTGCCGTTACGAACCAGGTCAGTGCCCAGCCGCGCGAGAAATCTTCGGAGACCTTCAGCAGGAAGCCGATGGTGACCAGGAACAGCCCGGTTACCACCCACGACGCCAGCACCCTTTGCCATGCGACGCGCAGCGAGAAATGCGAATCCACGTCGTAGGTGCCCATGATCTCGGCAACGAGCGCAAAGATCAGTGCACCGGCGAGCATCGAACGGCCGTAGATGGCGGCATGCCCGGCGCCGACGATCTCTGCCCACAAGGAAAGCGAAACCACGCCAGCCAGGATGACGGTGAGGAATTCGACGACCCTGACCGCAAACACGACAAGATCGATCGGCACGGTGGTATGCCCGTGCCCTACCTCGCCCGCGGCCTGCGGCCTGCCCCTGCCGTCCATGTCGTTCATGCCGCCAGCCGGCCAAATCGACGGCGCAAGCGCCGTTCATCATCTTCGGCATCTTGCGAATGGCCGAATACCCATGCAAGGCTCTGCCCCGCCGGCAGTGTAGCGGACGCCGGATTCCGGAGGGGGAGTGGTGGCGTATGGAAACTGTTTACGACTGGGTTACGGTGGGGATCTTTGCAGGACTGATCGTCTTGTTCCTGCAGCGCTCCGTTGGCCCGCAGCGCGATCAGATGTGGCCCTATTTCGCGGCCTCGGTCGCCTGTGCGGTAATCAACCAGGTCGGCAACAAGGCCATCGACGACAGCAATATGCTGCTGCACGTTGTTTCCATTGGCGGAATTGCGGCGATCCTGGCTTTCATCCAATATTTCCTGAAGCCCTTCGGCAAGGAAGGGGAATAGCAAGGACGGCAAGGCTGGGCTGACGGCGCGGCCGCCGGCATCGCCGCTTTCACGCCCCCATTGCTGCCTACCTGCCTTCATGTCCGACCCTTGATAGCAGCTGCGAGCGGGCGACCGACGAGCGCCGGCAGGGCGGCCGGGGCGGTAGCGTCCAGCATTTCCTTGGCGAAACGCTGCAGGGATTCGAAAGTTCCGGCGCTGGGATCTCCCACGGTGGACAGCCGGACCAGCACGCCATCGGCGATGTTTCCGGCCAGTTCGTTGCGCAGCTTCATCAGCCGCTGTTCGCCGGATGAAGCCGGCAGATAGTCACCGATGCGCGTCCAGTACAGGATCGGCTCCGTGCGATCGTTGCTGGTGGCCACCAGTTCGCGCGCGGGCAGGACGGAAGGTGGCGCAACCGGAATTTCCACCCGCTCTGCCCTGCTGATCTCGAAGCCGACCGCCGTGTAGCAAACTTCCGGGCGGTGCAGCTGGAGTTGATCCGACTGCGTACTGCCATAGGCAATGACCATCATCACCGGCAGTTCCGTGCTGGACAGGTAGAGACGGCTTACGGTCTGGTCGTAGAGCTGGGCGGAAAGCGTGCCTTCCTGCGCCTCCGGCAGAATGACGGCGTTGGAGGGGGTTACGTGCCAGCTTCCGATGGTGAGCGGCACTGCCTCTTCCAGTTTCTTGTCACCAAGCAGGTTGAGACGATTGCGCGGCGTCAGCGCGAAAGCCCCGCCCGCAGCCGCGATCAGCGGCAGCCCCAGAACAAGTTCACGCCGCCGTATCAAGGGATTTCTCCGTATCTTCACGCGTCAGGTGGCGCCGGATGGGCGACAGGATCTTGTCCAGGAGGAAGATCAGCAGCAGCGCCGAGACGAAGGTCACGATGCCGGCGAAATCGTGCAGATAGCCCTGTGCCACCTCGTTCCCCGCATAATAGGTGAGCAACACCAGAATCACCACGCGCACCACGTTTGCGGCAATGGCGATCGGCAGCAGGAACATCAGCAGCAGCAAGGAATAGCGCCACGAGGCATTGTGCATCAGGTAGATGTAGAACAGGCCGACCGCTGTGAGGCTGATCAGCGAATTGAGGCCCGCGCAGGCATCCTCCACCAGCAGCTGATACTGGGCGATGTAGAGTGTCACGCCCACCTGTGCGATCGGATATCCCAAAGCCGATAGCAGGGTGGTGACGATGTCGGAAACCAGTATCTTCAGCGGCTGGGTTATGCTGTCCATGAGCCAGCCCGGCAGCGGCACCAGGAAGAGCAGATACACGATCGGGAACCACAGTTTCATCAACACCTTGTGCCCGACAAAGGCGTAGGCGACCGCCAGCAGTGCCAGCAGCAAGGCGCCAACCTCTATGATGAGGAAGTTGAAGGCGCGGCCGAAGGTGTAGAGGATGCAGCCCAGCAGCAGGACGGGAACCGCCAGCGCCATGTTGCCTGGGCGTGCTTCGGCGATGATCTCGTCCCAATTGCGCCAGACAAGCCATACGGCCGTGGCAAGCACGAGAGGCCCGTGCACGCCGGATTCCTGGGTCCAGCTCTGCGTCGCCATGGCGTACAGGGTTGGAAGCACCGTCACCAGCAAGGCGATGGTGAGCACCGGATAGCGCCGGGCATGATCCAGCCACCCTGTCTTGGCGATTGGCATGGTTACGGTCATTCCCCAGAACTCCCGGACCTCAAGCTGAAGCTTCAGTCATACTCGTTGAGGACGGAGCCAATGACCGTCGCACGCGATGCAGCGAGCTGCGCGGACAATACCTGTACATCCTTGATGAAGCTGTGATTGCGCCGGGCGACGACCAGGGCATAGCCCAGAACACCCGCCACCGTCAGGGCATCGGCATTCTCGTTGGTGGCAGGCGTGTCGAACAGCGCCACGTCATGCTGTCGCAGCAGGATATCGACGCCGGTACGGAAGCGGGCACCCGACAGCAGTTCCTGCGGGCGCGCGACCGGCGGGCCCGCCGGCACCACCGACAGGTTCGGCAGGACGTTCTGGTACACCACCCGCTCGGGTCGGTTCACATCGAGCGACAGATAGGAAGACAGGCCAGGACCATTGGGATCAATGCCGAAGACGGCGTCGACGCGCGGGTTGCGGAGGTTGGCGTCGACCAGCAGGGTCTTTATGCCGACCTGGGAGAGTGCAGCTGCAAGGTTGGCGGCGATATAGGTCGCACCGGAGCCGTCCGTTGCGCCGGTTACGGCAAAGGCGCGCCTGCCGGCACCGACATGCTGGGCAATGATCTGCGTTCTGAGCAGCCGCATGGCTTCGGCCCGCGGGCTCGCCGGATCGGACAGCACGATAAGCTCGTCCGAAAGGGCGGCCGACGGTGCCAGCTGGAGAGCGAGGCTGCCCTGAACGGCACGGCGGGCGACTGCGACATCGCCCTCGGTGGCTAGGGACAGTGCCACGGCTGCCTCATCGAAAGGCAGCCCCGTCTTTGCCTGGTATTCGCTGACCACACGCGCCTGCTCGTCGGTGAGGGCGCCGGTCTGCAAAAGCGAATCCGTCGCCCCGGTATCGGCGGCAGCGAGGCGCTGGCTGGTCTCGATGTCGTTCATGGATCAGATCGCCTGCAATTCGCCGTCGCCCGCATCGGGGTCTCGACGGCCAAGTAGTTTCTGGATGCGCTGACGCAGCGGCGACGGCGCCGCTGCACCCACGGTAACGAGCACCGGCACGCCGGAAGCGAAGGAAAGATCCTCATGGCCGCGCACCCGGCGGGCTATGAATTCGGCAATGAGCGCCGCCAGTACGCCCAAACCGAAACCGAACAGGGCCGAAAGTGCCACGATCAGGTTCACCTTGGGATAGGAGGGCGAGCGCGACGCCTGCGGATCGCCCATGACCACCAGGCCGGCTTCGGATTGGTCAGCCTGCAGCCGCAGCTGGTCGGTCCGGGCAAGGGCTGCTTCATATTGCTGCCGCTTGAGATCCACTTCCCGGCTCAGCCTGAAAAGCTCGTCGAGGACGGGCTTGCGATCCAGCACGAGTTTGGATTGCGCTGCGACCTGCTTTTCCAACTCACCGATCGACTGGCGAACCGCACCGGATTGCGCCGACACCCCGGCCGCCGACTTCGAGCGGGCAATGTTGATCTGCCGCTGCAACGTATTCCGGCGTGCAAGTATCGATTTGTAGGTAGGGTGTTCCGGCCCGAGGCGGGCCCCCGCCAATGCGAGTTCGTCCTCGATGCTGGCAAGCTGCACCTGCAGCTGGTCAGCAACCGGATCGCTGGCAAGCCGAACAGTGACCGCCGCGTCGGTGGCGCTTTGCGCCCCTTGCGCCTGCTGCAGCGCGGCCTGCAATGCAGAAAGCTTCGCGGATTCGCTATCGACCCCGCCCACCAGAATGATGTTGTTCTTGACCATGAAGGCCGACAGATCGCGCTCTGCGGTTGACAGGGCCTCCCGCGACTTGTCGGTCTGCTCCCGGAACCAGTCCCCCGTCCGGCCGGCGCGGTCGGTACGCAGGCGGAGGGATTCGTCGATATAGGCTTCGCGAATAAGGGCGACGATGGCCTTTGCCCGATCCGGATTGTCGGCCTGGTAGCGGATCTCCAGGATGTTCGAACCTGAGACCATGCCGGATTCGGTATTGTCGATGATCTGCTGGCCCAGCCATGCCCGGATCCCGCCATCCGCCGCTGTCCGGCCAGAGGCTTCGTAGGCCGCGATCATTGCCGGATCGTTGGCAAGTCCAAGCTTGTCGACCACGGCCCCTGCCACCCGCATGTCGCGGATGACGAGCATCTGCGTGCCGAGATAGCCGCGGTCGTTGCGGCCGCCCAGTGCTTCGCCGGTAACCGGGTCGGACTTGATGTCCAGAAGGACGCGCGCCGTGGCCGGATACCGCTTAGGCAGGAGCATGGCGATCGTCGTCGCAACGACCATGCAGGCCAGGGTGGCGGCAAGGATCAGTTTCCACCTTGCCAGGAGGATTCGCAGGAACTGGATGATACTCATCTCGGGGTGCTCCTAGAACAGCCGCTCGCGGACATTGATGATGTCGCCAGCCTCCAGCTTCGTCTGCTGGTCGGCATCGGTTTCCTTGCCAGTCCCACGTTTCAGGCCGACCTTGCCGGAAGAACCGGTGGGGCCAACCCCGCCGGCGGTCGCGAGCAGTTCGGAAACGGTCATGCCCGTCTTCAACGGATAGGTCCCGGGCCGTGCGACAGCTCCGGTAAGATATACCAGTTCGGCATCCGCCACATAGATCGTGTCACCGGCATCCAGCGTCACATCCGAGGTTGTGCCGCGCGCCAGCTCCTTCGAATTGATGCGGAGATCCTTGCCGTCGGCCTTGCGGATGGTGATGAATTCAGAGCCGGCATCCTGCACCCATCCCGACATCAGCAAGACGTCGAGCAGGCGGTTCGAGCGATCGAGAGGCACGAGACCCGGGCTGCCAACCTTGCCGGCGACGCGAACGTAGCGGCTGTTGTACTGGCTGACCTCGATATTGACGATCGGATCCTTGAGATAGTTGCCCGCCTCCAGCCGGCGCGTGATCTCATCTGCCAGCGTGATCACAGTCTTGCCCTGTGCCTGAACCTTGCCGATCAGGGGCATCACGATGGACCCATCCGGCTTCACACGCGTCTGAACATTGAACTCGCTCTGGCCATACACCACCACGGTTATGGCGTCGTTGGGGCCGAGAATATAGGCCGGAGAACCGTTTTGCGCAGCCGCAGGCACGCCGCAGAGCGAGAACAGCGCTGCGGCCATCCCCGCCAGCAGGGTGCGAAAGGGCGTTGCGCCGAGGCGCATAGCGGTAGTGCAAAACCTGTCGATCATGGCTGCCATTCCTGCCACTCCAAAATGTTTACCCGACATCGAACGCATCAGAATCGCGCCCGGATGCCGAGGAGGATACTGTTCTCATCATAGCTGTATCCGCTGGGATCCGACGAACGCTTTTGATGGTTAAGGTCCAGGCTGAACGAGAATATCTTGCTCATGCTGTAGTCCGCCCCGACAAAGTATCTCCGCGACTTGGAGGATCTTACGGCCTCGGTCTCGGGCAACTGTTCCAGCCCCCGATAGTCGGAGTTGGAGGTGGCGATCCCGCCTGCAACGGACATACGGTCGTTCAAGCGATAGTTTACCGACGTGTTGAAGAATGTGCCGATGGAATAGTTGGCAGAACCGCCTGCACCGCCGCTGACACTGCGGCCGGTGGAAATGCCCGCACCGATCCGCGGGCCGGAATAGTTCATCGACACGTTCCAGGTCGTTCCGGAAAATGCCGAGGAACCGGGCACATTCGTGCGCACTTCCGATTTACCGACCGACCCGCTGGCGCTGAGGGACGAGCCGACCCGATAGGCGGCGAATACGCTGCCCGACACGATTTCGTTGCGGTTGCTGCCACCCGTCGGCAACAGCTGATTGGGGTATCTGTTCTTGCTCCAACTGCCCTGCAGGCCCACCTGGCCGCGCGCGCCGACCGCATAACCGATGTTGGCGCCAAAGTGATTGGAATTGACATTGGCAAAGCTGCGATCGACCTCGTTCAACGGGTCATGGGTGTGGTTAGTCGCATTGCTATAGCCATAGGAAAGACTGCCGGAGAGCCCTCCGGGCGTCCGGCAGGTCGCGCTGGCACCAAGGGACACCCGCTCCTGTTCGGAGGGAATCACCTCCTCGAATGTTCCCAGCTGCGTGCCGCGATTGCTGTATCCCGCCTTCAAATTGCCGCCGCAACGGTTGCCCAGCGAGAGCGACGCGCCGCCGCCGACATTCAGGTTGTTCGAATTCAGCATCGTGTTGCGGGCAAAATACTGGCGTCCGATGCTGCCACTGAGGAACACCGTCTGCCGCCCCAGATCGCGACTCATGTTGACAGCGACCGTCGGGCGGAAAATCCAGTCATCCTTGCTGGTGTAGCGGCCGCCGACATCATCGTCTCCGGAAACGCGGGCAATGTTATCGCTATATTCCGTTATCAGGCTGCCCGATATCCGGAACCCCAGCCCCCCCAGAACACCAAGCCCGGCAAAGACCGGCGCATCATCGCCGAAGACGCGATAGGGATCCGAGGTAACCCCCGTGGGCGCCGTAGTGGATGCCACCTGCCCGGGAATGACCGGAGGCAGCGGGACAACCTGCGCAGCGGCCGGCGCCAGGCCGACCAAAGCTGCTCCAAACAGGCCAATTCCGGCGAGTGTCTTCAAGCCGCTTTCACCCACTGCCCAACGCGATGCCACCAGATCGACCCTCCTCCAGAACCCGGCCCGAATACACCGGGCAGCTCGCCTGTGCGCATCCCGGCTTCGGCTTAGCGTTAACCCCTGAGCCTCGGCAATAGTCGCTTTCGCACATGCGGCATACCGCCCCTTGCGGCAAAACCGAAGAACCATTGCAGCTTCCTTAGCGATGCTCCTATCTCAAATCAAAAGATTGGCGTGTCAAATGAAGGCGAAAGATTGTTACATGCGGTCGTTATGGGCTATGGCCGGCGCGGCTGCCATGGCAACAGGCAAGCTCGAGCCGGATCGTGCGAGCCTTGACGGATCGTATGGTCTGCGAGGAATACAAGGGACGGGAGCTGCCGTGGAGGGTCGGAGTTTGCTGGTGTTCGGAGTGCCGTGCCTGCCCCAGTTCCCGCCCCGTCATCACCGACTTGGCCCCTGCCAGTTCGGCCTGTGGAAGTTGATCGCATGATTTTTCGACGCGAGAAGAGCCCGCAGGAACGGGATGCCCTGGAACGGCTCGGCCGCCCGACCATAGGCAGGCATCAGCCCGATTCTCCGGCAGATCCCAGCCTTCCACGCTTTGCCGTGGCCGCCACCGATGATCTCGGCGATGCGGCGCTGGGCATGCTGGAGCAATCCCCCGGACGCGCACGGCTGGCGCTGGCGGACGCCCTTTCCGCCTCGCAGCCTGTCACGTCTCGCGATCGCTTTGCCGGCCGGCAGGATGTGCTGGGCGCCTTGATCGCGGCGATCGAGCAGCAGCGGGCGCATGTGGTGCTTTATGGAGAGCGGGGAATCGGCAAGACCAGCCTGGTGCATGTGTTTGCCGAGACAGCTCGTGAGGCCCATTATCTCGTCCTCTATGGCAGCTGCGGTGTCGAGGCGCGGTTCGACGACATGTTCCGCACCTTCGCGTCGGAGATTCCGCTGCTCTATCACAGCGGGGTTTCCCCGACCGCCGACGAAGGTGAGCATAATCGCAGTTTCGCCGACCTGCTCGACCCCGGTCATGTCGATCCGCGCGAGCTTGCCGACCTGTTCCAGAAGATTGTCGGGACGCGCGTTCTGCTGGTCCTCGACGAGTATGACCGTGTTTCCGATCCTGCGTTCCGGCGGAATGTGGCGGAACTCATCAAGAATCTGTCCGATCGCGCCGCCCGTGTGCAGCTGGTGCTGACCGGCGTTGCATCGAATCTGGACGAGCTGATCGGTTTCACCCCGTCGATCCGGCGGAACATCGTCGGGCTGGCCGTGGGGCCCATGGCCGAGCCGGAGCTTCGCGAGATCCTGCGCCGGGCGGAGGATGCGACCGGCCTTCTCTTTGCGCCTGACGCCCGCTCGCTGATCATCCGGATGTCGGGCGGTTCGCCCTATTTCGCTCGCCTGCTCGGCAACCGCGCGGCTGGCCGGGCGCTCGACGAGAAGCGGCAGACCGTCGGCGAGGCCGATGTTATTGCCGGGACGGAGGCCGTTCTCGCCGAATGGAACGCCGGGCTGCCGCGTCGGGTGCAGGTGATCCTGCAGCGAGCAGAAGTCCGTGCCGCCTGGAATGTGCTGATCGCTGCCTCGCGCGCCTCGGGCACGCCGGACGGGTGGTTTGGCGTGCATGATGTGGCGGCCGAGGCCGGTTCGCCGGACATCAAGGGCATCACCCGCACGCTGGACGGCCTGACAGGCGAGATCGATCTGTTCGATCGCGAGAGCGCAGACGGTGCGCCGGAGCCGCGTTACCGGTTCCGGACTCAGGGCGTTGCCCAGTTGCTGGGCCTTTCCGCTGCCCTTGCCCGGGCAGGGAGATAGCCATTCGTGCTTCTGGCCCGGTGCCCAAGATGAACGCTCCCCGGCTCGGAATGCCGAGATTGAGAGGAGGCGACGACGTGCTCCGGGAGGATCCGGGGCTTCCGCGCGTTTCCGTGATCATCCCGCATTTCAACACCCCGGAACTGCTGGTGAAGTGCCTGCAGGCCGTTGCCTCGCAGGCGTTGGATCACGGCTGGTTTGAAATCATCGTGGTCGACAATGGATCGCGCATGCCCATGCGGCTGATCGAGGCGGCATGGCCCGGCGTTCGCTTCTTGCTGCAGAGGGAGCCGGGCCCCGGCCCGGCGCGCAACATGGGTGTCGCCCATGCGCGTGCCGACGTGCTGGCCTTTGTCGATGCCGATGTCCGGGTTGCTCCGGGCTGGCTGCAGGCCGGACTGAAGGCGGTGGGAGACCAGGAGCTTGCACTGGTGGGTGGCGATGTGCGGATCGATGTGGGCGACCGGAAGCGGATGACCGACGTGGAGGCGTTCGAGTCGGTGTTTTCCTTCCGGCAGAAGGCCTACATCAAGAAGAAACATTATTCGGTCACGGCCAACATCATCATGACACGCGCCGTCTTTGACAGGGCCGGGCCGTTCGACGGCATCAACATGCCCGAGGATCGCGCTTTTGGCGAACGGGCCTATGCGATGGGCATCAAGACCCGCTATGCCCCGCGCATGCTGGCCTTTCACCCTGCGCGCCGCGATTTCGAGGAAATGCGCAGCAAATGGACCCGCCTGTCCCAGCAGGCTTTCTCGGCGCAGATGGAAAAGGGCCGCCCGATCCTGCTGTGGAAGCTTCGCGCCGCGGCGGTTGCGGCATCCGGACTTGTGCATGCGCCGCAGATGCTGGTGTCGCGGCGGGTGTCCGGCCTCGGCAACCGCTTTCGTGGACTTGGTTTTCTGCTCAAACTACGTTGGCTTCGCGCGCTTGACATGCTGGAGATCGCGAGCAAAGCGCGGGCTGGCGAGCAGCTTATCGTGAACTGGAACAAGTAACAGTGAACGACCTGAAACCTTCCCACCGACAATATCAGGGCACAACGGTTCAATCCGCTCAGGATCGGAATGCCAGGCTGGCGGTCATCGTCATCAACTGGAACCGCTGGTCGGACACGCTGGAATGTCTGGAATCGCTGCTCCGCTGCGACACGCGGGTGCGCGTGGTGATCGTCGACAACGGCTCCACCGACGGGTCGATCGACCGGCTGAAGGCCTGGGCTTCCGGCGAGGAACCCTATGAAGCGCCGATGGGGCCGCTCCGGCGCTTTACCAACCCGGCACTGCCGAAGCCGGTGAACCTGCGCGTGATTGCCGCCGACGAGATTGCCACGGCACGCCCGGGAGACGAGCAGATCGCCGTGCTGGCCGTGGGCGAGAACCGGGGTTTCTCGGGCGGCAACAACATCGGCATGCGCTTTGCGCTGGGCGACGCGGCAATCGCCTATTGCTGGTGCCTCAACAACGACACCGTGGTCGATCCTGCCGCCCCGGGAGCTCTCGTCGCGCGCATGAATGCCACCCACAAGGTCGGCATGTGCGGCACGCAGGTCCGTTACTATCATCGCCCGGGCGTGTGGCAGGCGTTGAACGGCCAGCGCTTCCACCTGCTGACCGGCAGCAGCAAGAGCATTTATCTGAACCAGCCGGTGACGCGGCCGTTCGATCCGCGCAAGGTGGCGCGCGAGACCGATTTCGTTCTGGGTGCGTCGCTGGCTGTCAGCCGCGCCTTTCTGGAGACCGTCGGATTCATGGAGGAAAGCTATTTCCTCTATTTCGAGGAGATGGACTGGTCGGTCCGCAACAGGGGGCGCTTTGCGATCGCATTTGCCCATGGTGCCATCGTCTATCACAAGGAAGGTGGCTCGATCGGCTCGTCGGCCAAGAAGGGCCAGCGCTCCGAAGCGTCGGAATATTATCTGATGCGCAGCCGGCACAAATTCTATCGGCGAAATTTTCCGCTGTTGTGGCCGTTGCAGTTTCCGCTGTCGATGGCCCTCATCGTACGCCGCCTCTTCCGGCGGCAGCCACAAAAGGCCGCTGTGATGACCCGGGCGATGCTCGGGATGTCGCGAGAGTAAGCAACCGGAAAGCTGACCGGGCATAATCGAGACAGGCAGAACAACCAGGCAGGGACACCCATCACATGAACACCAACAGCAACAACATGGCGTTCGGCGCATCCGGCGGAGCCGGGAAACTGCGCGCATTGCTCCTTGTGGCGACCGCCGCCCTCGCGCTTGCCGGCTGCGACAAGCTGGGCATCGGCGGGAAGAGCGACGCTCCCAAGGGTCAGGTTGTGGCCACGCTGGACGGCCAGGAAATCACTGTCCTGGAAGTGAATGCCGAACTGGCAGGCACCCCGATCCCGCCCAACATGGTGCGGCGCGATGCCGAAAAGCTGGCGCTGGAGAACATCATCACCCGCCGGATGCTGGCGAAGCAGGCCGAAGAGCGGGAGCTGAACAAGAAGCCGGAATTCCTGTTGCAGGAACGCCGGGCTGTCGAGCAGCTGAAGGTCCAGTCGCTGGCGCGCGACATTGCGGCGAAGGTGGTTCCGCCGACGCGCGACGAAGCCGAGAAGTTCATCGCCGAGAACCCCTCGATGTTCAACGAGCGCAAATTCTTCATTCTCGACCAGATCCAGTTCCTGCGGCCCGACAATATCGAGAAGCTGGGCTTTGAAAGTGCCAAGACGATGGAGGCGGTCGAGCAGATCCTGACCGCCAACAAGATCCAGTTCCGCCGCCAGCCGGCCTCGCTGGATGCGCTCTCTGCAAACCCGGCGTTCGTTCGCGAGGTGAGCAAGGTGCTTGCGGCCAATCCGCAGGAACTGTTCATGTTTGCCAGCCGTCCGCAGGGTGCGCCGGCGCCTGTGGTGCTGGTGAACCAGGTGAAGGACACCCGTATCCAGCCGTTCACCGGCGACAAGGCGCGCGAGTTCGCCACCAATTATCTGCGCAACGAGCGCATCCAGAATGCGCTGCGCAAGGAAGTCGAAGCACAGCAGAAGTCGCAGAAGGAACGGGTGGTGTTCCAGCCCGGCTGGGAGCCGGCGGCCAAGAAGGCAGCTGATCCCAAGGCATTGGCGGGCACCAATCCGTCTGGGCCGGCGGCGCCCGAAGCCCTCAAACTGCCGTCGCACGAAGGCGCGGCGCCTGCCGCTGCGCAAGAGCCGGCACCGGCACCGGCACCGGCAGGCTGAAGCGGCGAGGCAGGAGAACAGGACTGAGGCGGAAGGACGCGGCTGCTGTCGTGACTTCCGCCTTGACCTTGCCGAACCTATTGGATGGCATGGGCCGGCACGACCGGGCAAGATGCCGGAAGGATTGAATGCATGCGGAAGGGAATAATCCTCGCCGGCGGGTCGGGGACACGGCTTTACCCGCTTACGCGGCCAGTCTCGAAGCAGTTGATGCCCGTCTATGACAAGCCGATGATCTATTACCCGCTGAGCGTGCTGATGCTGGCGGGGATTCGCGAAGTTCTGATCATCACCACGCCGGCCGACCAGGCCGCCTTCAGGGGGCTGCTGGGGGATGGATCGCAGTGGGGCCTTGCCATCCAATATGCAGTCCAGCCGGAGCCCAAGGGGCTGGCGCAAGCCTATCATATCGGGGCGGACTTCGTCGGCTATGGCCCGTCTGCCCTGATTCTCGGCGACAACATCTTCTATGGCCATGGGCTGCCCGAGCTGCTGCAGCGCGCTGACGGGCGGACGGATGGATCGACGGTGTTCGGATATTGGGTGAAGGATCCCCAGGCCTATGGCGTCGTCAGCTTCGATGCCCAGGGCCGGGCGGAGACGATCGAGGAGAAGCCCGCCAAGCCGCGGAGCAATTTTGCCGTTACCGGGCTCTATTTCTACGATGGCAATGCCGTGGAGCTGGCGAAGCAGGTTAAGCCCTCGGCGCGCGGCGAGCTGGAGATCACCGATCTCAACCGCCTCTATCTGGAGGCCGGCAAGCTGAACGTCGAGCTGATGGGGCGCGGCTTCGCCTGGCTGGATACCGGGACGCATGCCAGCCTGCTCGATGCCGCGCTCTACGTCCGCATCATCGAGGAACGGCAGGGATTGAAGGTCTGCTGCCCGGAGGAGATCGCCTGGAGGCAGGGCTTTATCGACGATGCCGGCCTGGCCGCCGTCGCCGAGCCGCTGCGGAAGTCGGGCTATGGCGAATATCTGCTGAGCCAGCTGGAACGCGGCAAGTGAAGGTTGAGCCGCTCGCCATTCCGGAAGTGAAGCTGCTGACGCCGCGCGCCTTTGGCGACGAGCGCGGCTTTTTCCTGGAAAGCTTCAATGCCCGGGTTTTCGCCGATGCCGGGCTGCCGACCGAATGGACGCAGGACAACCACAGCCGTTCGGTGCGCGGGGTGTTGCGCGGGCTGCACTATCAGCTTGTCGAGCCGCAGGGGAAGCTGGTGCGGGTCACGCGGGGCGCCGTGTTCGATGTCGCGGTTGATATCCGGCGCGCGTCTCCGACCTTTGGGCAATGGGTGGGGGCCGAGCTTTCCGACCGTAACTTTGCCATGCTTTATGTGCCGCCCGGTTTCGCCCACGGTTTTGTCGTGCTGAGCGAGGTTGCGGATTTCTGCTACAAGTGCACGACGATGTGGAACCAGCCGTCGGACCGCTCGCTGCGCTGGAACGATCCGCAGATCGGTATCGCGTGGCCGCTGGACGGCATCGGCGAGCCGCAGCTTGCGGCGAAGGACGCCGGTGCGCCGTTCCTGGCTGAGGCGGAGACGTTCGAATGAAGGTGCTGATCGCGGGCTCTGCCGGACAGTTGGGGCGGGCGCTGCAGGCTACCGCCCCCGCGGGCACCGAGATCCTTGCGCCACCGGAGGCGGATTTCGATATCCTCGATGCAGCCAAGGTTTCGGCACTGGTGCAACGCACGCGGCCCGATCTCGTCATCAACGCCGCTGCCTATACCGCCGTCGACAAGGCCGAGAGCGACCGCGACACGGCCGAGGCGGTGAACGGAACGGCGGCCGGCGGACTTGCGGCGGCGGCTGCAGCCATCGGCGCGCGCACAGTCTATGTTTCGACCGATTTCGTCTTCGATGGTCTTTCGCCCACGGCCTATCTGCCGGACAGCACGCCCGCTCCGATCGGCGTCTATGGCGAAACCAAGCTGTCGGGTGAGCGGCAGGTGGCGGCTGTACATCCCTCGCCGCTGATCCTGCGCACGGCCTGGGTCTATGCGGCGGAGGGCAATAATTTCGTCCGCACCATGCTGCGCCTGATGGGCGAGCGCGACGAGCTGCGGGTCGTCTCTGATCAGATCGGCACGCCGACCCATGCCGCCAGCCTGGCGCGGGCGATCTGGGCGCTGGATGCTGCCGGTGCCCACGGCATCCATCACTGGACCGACGCCGGCGTTGCCAGCTGGTATGATTTTGCCGTTGCAATTCGCGACGAAGCGACGGCCGCCGGCCTGCTCGATCGCGCGGTTGCAGTTGTGCCGATCAAGACCAGCGACTATCCAACCCCGGCGAAGCGCCCGGCCATGAGCCTGCTCGACAAGAGCAGCAGCTGGGCAATCACCGGCCCCGCCGCCCACTGGCGGGCCGAATTGAAGGCAGCGCTTGCCGAGATGGTGGAATTGCGGAAGGACAGCTGATGGCTTCATTGCTGGTTACGGGGGGCGCGGGCTTCATTGGCTCCAACTTCGTCGCCCACTGGACGGCGACGCACCCGGAGGATCGGGTGACGGTGCTGGACCTGCTGACCTATGCCGGCAATCGTGCCAACCTGGATGGCATGCGGGCAGAGCTGGTGGTGGGCGATATCCGTGACGAGGCGCTGGTTGCCGAGCTGGTGGACAGCCGCGATGTCGATACCCTTGTCCACTTCGCAGCCGAGAGCCATGTCGACCGCTCGATCGTGGGCCCGGATGCCTTTATCGAGACGAACGTGCTGGGCACCCATGCGCTGCTGAAAGTGGCGCGCAAGAAGTGGGCCGGCACCGGAAGGCCGCACAGGTTCCACCATGTCTCGACCGACGAAGTCTATGGAACGCTGGGCCCGAACGACCCGGCTTTCTCGGAAGAGACGCCCTATGCGCCGAACTCGCCCTATTCGGCGTCGAAGGCCGCATCGGACCATCTCGTTCGGGCCTATCATCACACCTATGGGCTGCATACGACGACGTCGAACTGCTCCAACAACTATGGGCCGTTCCATTTCCCGGAAAAGCTTATCCCGCTGTTCATCATCAATGCCCTGCACGGCCGAAACCTGCCGATCTATGGCGATGGCATGCAGGTGCGGGACTGGCTGCATGTGGAGGATCATTGCCGGGGTATCGCCGCCGTGCTGAAACATGGACGGGTGGGTGAAACCTATAATATCGGCGGCGGGGCGGAGCTTCCGAACATCCGCGTGATCGATACGCTGTGCGCCGCAGTGGACTCCGCCTTTGCCGCCAATCCGGCTCTCGCGCAGCGCTTTCCCGATGCGCCCGCTGCCAAGGGCCTGCCTACGTCCACGCTGAAGACCTTTGTTGCGGATCGTCCGGGCCACGACAGGCGTTACGCCATCGATTGCCGCAAGGCGATGACCGAGCTGGGCTATAGCCCGAAGCACAGCTTCGAGAGCGGATTTGCGCAGACCCTGGGCTGGTATCTGGATCATGAGAGCTGGTGGCGCGGCATCCTGGACGGCAGCTATCTCGAATGGGTTGAGACGAACTACGGTAACCGCCAGACGGCGGCCTGACCGGAGTGCTAAAATGAAGCTCGATCCGCGCCTGGAGCGGCTGATCGGATGGGTGCGGGTTCACCAGACCTGGCTGACCATGCTGCTGATGGCGGTGGTGCTGGGGTTTGCGAGCCTCGCGCTGCTGGAGATCCTGCGGGATATCAGGGTAGAGGATGTCCTTGCCGCTTTTGGCAGGATCACGCCGCATCAGATCCTTCTCTCGATCGGGCTGACCGCGCTCTCCTTTTTCGTGCTCAGCTTCTATGACGTGTTGGGCCTCCATGCGATCGGCAAGCCGCAGCGCTATTGGCGTGCGGCGCTGGGCAGTTTTACCGCCTATAATCTCAGCCACAATCTGGGCTTCGCGCCGATTACCGGAGCTGCCGCGCGTTGGCGCGCCTATCGCGGCACCAACCTGGACGCTGCCGACATTGCCCGCCTTGTGGTCATTGCCGGCGTGACCTTCTGGCTGGGCATCTTCCTGATGCTGGGCGCGTTCTTGATCGCCTTTCCCGGGGCACTGCGGGTGCATGACAACAGCCTGCCCTATTATTCGCAGGCAGCGATCGGTGCCGTGGTGCTGGCAGGCATCGGCGGCTATCTGGTGGCGTGTGCGCGGCAGACCGGCCCGATCAACATATTGGGCTGGACGCTGCCGGTGCCGACGCTGAAGCAGGCGCTGATCCAGTTTTCGCTGGCTGCCACCGACATCGCGATTGCCAGCGCCGCCCTGCTGGTGCTGCTGCCGTCGGAGACCTGGTTCCATTATCCGGATTTCCTGGTGGCTTATGTGGTGGCGGTGGTGGTCGCCCTCCTCACCCATGCGCCGGGCGGCATCGGCGTGTTTGAGGCGGTGATTCTGGTGACACTGCCGGAAGTGGACAAGCCATCGCTGGTGTCGGCGCTGATCCTCTATCGGATGATCTATTATTGGGGGCCGCTGCTGCTGGCGCTGATGCTGCTGGGGCTGAACGAGTTGCGCCTGTTGCGGAATCCGCCCGTTCAGGAAGGCGACAGGGACGAGCGTATAGTCAGCAGCGATATCCTCTGACCCCCTTTCGGCGCCACGAGCCAAGGCTCTGGCGCCGAAGTTTTGGCCGAAGGCGGCCGAAGCTGGCGCGGAGCGCTAGCCTTCGGACTCGCCGAAGGCCCGGCCGGCAGGGCGTGGGCGAACGCCCACTAACCCGTCCGACGAGCGGGCGTTCAGCCGAAGGCTGACCTTCGGAGCGCCCGCTTCCTTCTTTTCTGTTGCGTGGCGTATCCGCTTCCGGACTCGTCGGCTTAGCCGACGGCCGGATGCGGGTGGGGGCGTTGGTGGGGGGAGCGGCCGGCGGCAAAGCCGCCGAGTCCGCTTGGGGTTCAAGTCAGGAAGGAAGAACGCAGGCAAAGCCTGCGCCGTCGGACTGGCCGCGGCTGGAGAGCCGCGACTCAGCCGGCCGTGCGGGGCCGCGAGTCCGCGGGCCTTCAAAAAATCGCTTCGCAATTTTTCTCCAGGCCGCGGCCGCTCGATGATTGCTTACGCAATCATCGCCCGCAGCATCCACGCCGTTTTCTCATGCACCTGCATCCGCTGCGTCAGCAAATCCGCAGTCGGCTCATCCGAAGCATCATCCGCCAGCGCAAACACCGAACGCGCCGTCCGCACCACCGTCGCCTGATCGGCCGCCAGCTCGGCCACCATCTGGTCGGCCGAAGGCGTGCCGACCGCTTCCTTCACGACCGCCAGACGTGCGAAATCCGAGTAGCTGCCCGGCGCATAGGCCCCCAGCGCGCGGATGCGCTCGGCGATTTCGTCCACTGCCAGGCCCAGCTCGGTATATTGCGTCATGAACATCGCGTGCAGCGTGTTGAACTGGGGGCCGGTGACGTTCCAGTGATAATTATGGGTCTTCAGATAGAGCGTGTAGGTGTCGGCCAGCAGCCGCGACAGCCCTTCGGTGATGGCGGCGAGCTTGGCCGCCGGGATACCGATGTCCAGCGCCTGCGCCGAAGGGACGGCCTTCTTCACCTTCTTCTCCGGCGTCTTCTTCACACTCTTCGTTGCCATCTTGCTTGCCCTTTCCTGTTATGCCGTCCGCTATAGGGGCGCATGCCGATCGACGCCAAGCCTCACCTGACGTCGAATGCCGTCACCTTGCTGCCGGTTGCGCGGCAATCCATCGTCACCTGCCTCGTCTGCTGCGGATAGGTGGCAGTGATCCGCGCCAGGATCATCCAGCCGTCGCCCGAGCGACTGGCAGTATCCAGCGTATCCAGCCGCACCCTGGTGCCGCCGGTGGCGCCGATCTGACGGGCGGCCTCCTTCATGCAAGCCTCTCCCGAAACGCGCGCGTCGGAGGGGAATTTGCCGAGATCTGCATCCAGCTGCGCGACATTTGACGAGTTCGAGGAGCTGTTGCTGCTCTTGCCGGCAGCTGCCAGCAGCGCCACCAGCCCGGCCGCAAGCGCCACGCCACCGATCACCGCGCCGGTGTTGGAGCCACCGCTGCTGCCGCCTGAGGTGTCGCCGGTGACATTGCCATAGCCATAGCCGAAGCGGGCCTGGCAGCCGTTATCGACCCAGATGCTGTTGCGGTCATAGCCCCAGCTGCGGCCGCGGGTGCAGCTGGAGGACGAGAATTGCCGCAGCATTTCGACCCGGTTATTGGTGTTCACCGAGCAGCGCCGATAGCGGTTATCGTCTGACCGGCATTCCGTCTGCCCGGCGAAGCCCTGGTTGTTGCCACCGCCCCAGCCGCCCCCGGAGCCGCCATCATAATTGCCATAGCCGTAGCCGAAACGGGCCTGACAGCCCTGGCGGACGATGATGGAGTAGCGATCGTAGCGCCAGGTCGATCCCTGGCGGCAACTCGCACTGCTGTATTGCTGCAGGAGCTGCACGCGCCCGCCGGTGTTCGCGGAGCAGCGCTCCTCGCGGTTGTCGCGGCTGCGGCAGGTGACCTCGCCGGCGAAGCCCTGGCCGTTGCCGCCGCCCCAGCCACCGCCGGAACCGCCGCCCGAGCCGCCACCCCAGCCACCGCCGGAACCGCCGCCCTGATAGACCATCGCCTCAAAGGTGCCGCCGCAGCCGTCGGAAACGCGAATCTGGTTTCCGACGCGCCGCCAGGTATCGCCCTCGCGACAGCGGCCGCTGCGGTCGGGACCGATGAAGGTGACCGACTGGGTGTTGCGCGGCAGGTCGCAGCTGCGTGTCTGGTTGCCGCTGGAGTAGCAGTTCACACGGAAAGGTTCGGCGCCATATTGTGCGGCGGCGGGCGCCATGGCCAGCAAAGGAACCGGCAAAGGTGCCAGCTGTGCCGCCACCAGCGACAGGGCCGCGCCCCAACTCATCGACTTGTCCGGAAAAGCCATGCATTTCATCCCCATATATGCCGATGGCCAGAATAGGCCAGGGACTGATCCTGTCCAACCCGAATCTGTGCTCCCGGTTCCAGTTGAGGCGAACGCCGCTGAGCCAGTTGAGGCTTGCGCGCAGGGCGGCTAACGGGAGCGCTGATACGTGTCTGAACGCCGGCCCGGCGTTCGAGGAGATTCTGGTTTGGACGTCTTTCAACGGTTCGAGGATGTGGTGGCGGAAGCGGTCGCGGCGCTGGTGGCCGATGGAACGGTGCCGCCCGAAGCTGCGAATGCGGCGATCGTGCTGGAACCGCCGCGCGACCCGTCGCATGGCGACCTTGCCACCAATGCCGCCCTGGCGATGGCAAAATCCGCCAAGGCCAACCCGCGCGAGCTGGCGACGCGGATCGCGATGAAGCTGGCGCGGCATCCGGATATTGCCAGCGCCGAAGTCGCCGGGCCTGGCTTCATCAACCTGAAGCTGGAGCCGACGGTCTGGCAGGACGAGATCGGCCGCATTCTGGCCGAGGGCGCCGACTATGGCCGGGGCGATCCTTCGCAGGAGACGCTGCCGGTCAACGTCGAATATGTCTCTGCCAACCCGACCGGCCCGATGCACATGGGGCACTGCCGCGGCGCGGTGGTGGGTGACGCGCTTGCCAGCCTGCTGGCCTTTGCCGGCCACGATGTGGTGCGCGAATATTATGTGAACGACGCCGGCGGGCAGGTCGATGTGCTCGCGCGCTCCGCCCATCTGCGCTATCGCGAGGCTTTGGGGGAAGATATCGGCGACATCCCGGAAGGCCTCTATCCGGGTGACTATCTGAAGCCGGTGGGCGAGGCGCTGGCGAGCGAATTTGGCGACCGCTATGTCGGTGCGGCGGAGGGCGAATGGCTGGCGCTGTTCCGCACCCGCGCCGTTGCCGCCATGCTGGAGATGATCAAGGCCGATCTGGCGCTGCTGGGCATTGTTCACGACCGTTTCTCTTCCGAGGCCGCGATCCTTGCCGAAGGCGCGCCGCAGGCGGCCGAAGCGCTGCTGCGCAGCCGTGACCTTGTCTATGACGGCACCCTGCCGCCGCCGAAGGGCGAAGTTCCGGAAGATTGGGAGCCCGTCGAGCTGCCGCTGTTCCGCAGCACTGCCTATGGCGACGATATCGACCGGCCGATCCGGAAATCCTCGGGAGACTGGACCTATTTCGGCATCGACATGGCCTATCATGCCGACAAGGCGCGGCGTTCTTCGGCGCTGGTCAACATCTGGGGCGCCGACCATACCGGCACGATGAAGCGCATCGAGGCGGCGGTCGACGCGCTGACCGAAGGCCATACCCCCTTTGTCATCAGGATTGTGCAGATGGTGCGCCTGTTCCGCGGCGGCGAGCCGGTGAAGATGTCCAAGCGCTCGGGCAATTTCGTGACGTTGGCGGATGTCGTGAAGGAGGTCGGCCGCGATGTGGTCCGCTTCATGATGCTGACGAAGCGCCCCGAGGCGATGCTGGATTTCGATTTCGTTTCCGCCATCGAGCAATCGCGCGAAAACCCGGTGTTCTACGTCCACTATGCACATGCGCGGATTTCCTCGGTGCTGCGCAAGGCGGCCGGCATGAACCTGCCCTCTCCGGCGCAACTGGAGCTTCTGGACGAACAGGAGCTGCAGCTCGCCGGGCTGGCGGCACAATGGCCGCGCGTGGTGCGGCAGGCGTCGGTGGCGCGTGAACCGCACCGGATCGCCTTTTATCTGGCTGACCTCGCCGGCGCGTTCCACACGCTGTGGAACCGGGGCAACGACGATCCGGGCTTCCGGCTGCTGGTTGAAAGCAATCCGGCGGTTACGGCGGCGCGCCTGCAGCTGGCTTCGGCAGTGGCGCAGGTGATCCGCACCGCGCTGGGCGTGATGGGCGTTACCGCTGCCGAGGAATTGCGCTGATGGCACCGAGGTCGCCTTCCCGCGGCCCGTCTCCGCGTGAGGACGCCTCGCGCCGCAATCGTGGCTGGGAGGATGAACCGGCCCCGCGCCGCGCGCGCCGGCAGGAGCCGGATGACGCCCCATGGCTCGACGAAGGCGATTTCGAGGAGGAAGGCCCGACGCATACGCTGGTGGGTCGCCGCGCCTTCTGGGGCATGATGGCGCTTCTGGCGATCCTGACCATCGGCGTGATTGTTGGCATCATGCTGGTGTCGAAGCGGGAGACTACGCCCATCGACGTTCCGGGTGTGGGTGAGCAGGTTCCGGTGCTTTCTTCGCCCGGTCCGTGGAAGGTGGCCCCTAGCGGGCCCGACGTGGATGGCGTTCCGGTGGAAGGTCAGGGACAGGTGCTGTTCGGTACGGGGGATGGACGCGATCCGGAAGCCGCAATCGCGCTCGACGCCATGCCCGAAGATCCTCTGCCGCGCCCTGTGGCGGAGCCGGAGCCTGTGCCCGAAACCGTCATCGTGGAGGGCGAGCCGAAGGCTGAGCCGGCCCCCATCCCTGCAAAGCCTGTCGTCGCCGCGCCTCCCCCGGCGAAGCCCCGGATCGCCGAGCCGAAGATGATTGTTGCGCCCGAGCCGGAGCCGCGGGCTTCCGGCAATGGCAGCACCTTGCAGCTTGGTGCCTTCTCCAGCGAATCGCGGGCGCGTGCCGCGTTCAAGTCGTTGACCGATCGATACCGCTATCTTGCCGGTTTCGAGCCTGTGATCCTGCCGACCGCAAGCGACGGCAAGACGCTGTATCGGTTGCGCACCAGTGCGGCCAGTCCGGCGGAAGCCAGGGACATCTGCGGCCGGCTGAAGGTGGCTGGAGAAGCCTGTTCGGTGGTGGGCTAGGCGCGCACGAGGAAGCGCCCGCCGCCTGCCTGCAGCAGCGTCCAGCCGCGCTCCCGACACAGGGCGGGAATATCGGCCTCGGCAGCCGGATCGTCGGCGAGCAGGTCATAGCGTGCCGTGCCGCCTTCGCGCACGGCGCGGGCCAGGCGCAGCGCGGGCAGCGGGCATTTCAGCCCGCGGGCGTCGACCGGTATTGCTGCATCCGTTGGGCTTCGCGTCATCTTGCGCCGCATAGCTTGACGGTGCGGGCAGGGGCGAGCGGAATCGCGCACCTATTGTCGCAGGCATCGGTTGACCCGGCGAAAGCCCGCGCTAACCTGCCCGCCCATGGAACTTCTCGATATCCTGCTGATCGCCGGCCTTGTTCTTGGCCTCGTCCTGATGGTCATCCTGATGCGGGGATCGAAAAAGCTGCCCGCCAAGGATCCCGTGCGGGCAGCGGAAGCCGCGCTTGCCGCCGCAGTGGCCGAATCGCCAAAGCCCGAGGATGTGCCGCCTGCAACCGTGGCTGCGGAAGCCGCCGCTTCGCCGTTTCTTGCGGCTCCGGACGGCGCTGCCGATGATCTTTCGAAGATCAAGGGGATCGGCCCGAAACTGTCGGCCAGGCTAGGCGAACTGGGCGTGTTCCACTATCGTCAGATAGCCAACTGGACCCCGGCGCAGCTTGCCGAAGTCGATGCACAGCTTGGGACTTTTGCCGGTCGCCCCGAACGAGACCAGTGGCAATCGCAGGCAAGGCTGCTGAGCGACGGCGACCTGAAGGCCTATGAGCGGGTGCACGGCAAGATCGGGCCGTCGGCCTGATGCGGGCGCCGGCCTCCGGCGCGAGCCGGGGCCCGCTCGCGTTCATCATTCTCACCGTGTTGCTGGATACGATGGGGTTCGGCCTCATCATTCCGGTGCTGCCGCAACTGGTCGGCGAGCTGGGGAATGTGTCGCTGGACAAGGCCGCCACCATCGGCGGCACGCTGATCATGACCTACGCACTGGCGCAGTTCCTGTTCTCGCCGGTGATCGGCGGGCTTTCCGATGCGCATGGCCGGCGCCCGGTGCTGCTGCTTTCGATGGCGGGATTCGGGATCTCGATGCTGGTCGCGGCCTTTGCCACCAGCCTCTGGATGCTGTTCGTCGGCCGCACGCTCGCCGGGATCACGGGGGCCAGCTATTCGACCGCCAACGCCTATATCGCCGATATCACCCCGCACGAGCGGCGGGCGCAGACGTTCGGGCTGCTGGGGGTGGCGTTCGGGCTCGGCTTCATATTCGGCCCGGCCATTGGTGGCCTGCTGGGGTCGCTACACCCGCGCTGGCCCTTTATCGCGGCAGCGTGCCTGGCCGGGATCAACATGCTGTGCGGCATCTTCCTGTTGCCGGAAAGCCTGCCGCCGGAGCGCCGCCGCGCTTTTGACTGGCGCCGCGCCAACCCCATTGGCGCCATTCGCCAGCTGGGGCGGCTGGGCGGCTCGCTTCGGCATCTTGCCGCTACCTTCTTCATCTGGATGTTCGCCATCCAGTCGCTGCACGGCATCTGGAGCTATGTCGCCGCCTATCGCTATCACTGGACGCCGCTGGGAATCGGCTTGTCGCTGACGACGGTTGGCGTGCTTGCGGTGCTGATCAACGGATTGCTGGTGGGGCGCGCGGTCAGGTTTCTGGGGGAATGGCGGACGGCGCTGGCAGGCATGGCGGCAGGCACGCTCGGCTATGCCATCCAGATATTCGCCTCGACGCCGGGGCTTGCCTATCTGGCGCTGACCGTGGGCGCCTTTGGCGGCCTTACCGTGCCGGCCCTGCAGGCGATGATGACCTCTCGCGCGGCTTCCGACCAGCAGGGGGAGTTGCAGGGGGCGCTGGCCACGCTTTCATCGATCACGGTAATGGCGGGGCCGCTGATCTTTTCCCGTATCTTTGCGCATTTTTCGGGTGCCGACGCCGGTGTTCATGCGCCGGGCGCGCCGTTCGTGCTGTCGGCCGGGCTTGCCGGCATTGCGCTTGCCCTGCTCGCCCTTGCCGGCAATCCGCGCAGCCCGGAACTGAGGGCCTAGCCCACGCCCTCGCCGCCGCCGTTTGCCGACAGGTCGGCGTTGCCGGCCGATCCGCGCTCGATGGTTTCAGCCGGCACCTGATTGGGGGCCGGAGAGACAGGCCTAGGGACGGCGCGATTGGCAATCTCGCTCAAGATGTCGGGCACCAGCCGCTCGGAGAAGCCCGCCAGGAAGGCGATGACGAACATCTTCATCAGCTCCGTGCGCGAGCAGAGGCCGAGCGCGAAGGCAAAGCGGTCGCCGGCGCTGCCGGTGCGGAACGCCTTGTGCGTGGCGGTCCAGGCGACGGCATCGGAGGCCGGCGGGCCGGCGCCGCATTCGCTGGAGCCGACGGGTGCGGGGAAGACGCCGCCGGATATCCCGAGCGCATTGGCGAGGCCGCTGGCGAAGATCAGATAGGCGATGCCGGCGAACACCGCCGCGGACGCCATTGCCAACCGCACGCCGTTCCAGCCTGCCGCGAGCCCGCCGATCGAGAAGACCGGGTCGGAACTGAGCACCGGCGTGTCTACCGCGCGCTGAAAGCGCTGCGCCACGCTGACGATGGAGCCCGCATATCCCAGCGCCAGGATGATGAGGATGCCCAGCAGGAAATAGGGCACCTGCGTCATGAACAGCTGCACCTTCTCCGGCAGATCGATGATCGGGCGACCGGCCTGGAAGGCGAAGGAATTTGCAGCCCGCCACAGCAGGGCGCCCGCCAGTGTCAGCAAGGCGCCCATCGAGAGCACGAGGATCGGGGTCTGCAGGCGGAAGAGAAGCGTGACTCTTCTGGGCACCATTTTTCTTTCCGGACACTTCCGCAAGTGTCCGGAAAAATCCAAGAAAACAGCCACTTACGACAAGTTTGGCGTCCATCGGCATCCAGCCGAGTTCGTTGAAATTGGCGGTACATGACGGTATATCTGACGGTATCAAAACCGACAGAGGTGGCACCATGCTGACCGATCTGGCCGTCCGAAAAGCCGCGCCGCGCGACAAGCCCTACAAGCTCTCTGATGGGGGCGGGCTGTACCTGCTGGTGACGACCGCGGGTCAACGATACTGGCGGATGGACTATCGTTTCGGTGAAAAGCGGGCCACTGCGGCACTCGGGGTTTATCCGACCATCACCTTGGCCGAGGCGCGAGCCAAGCGACTGGAGATCAAGAAGCAGATCGCCGAGGGGATCAACCCAGCGGCCAAGCGCAAGATCGACAAGATCACCGGGCCGCTCGCCAATGTGAACAGCTTCAAGGCCGTGGCGGAAGAATGGCTCGACAAGGCCCGACGCGAGGGCCGTGCCGATGTGACTGTGTGCAAGCTGACATGGCTGCTCGAATTCGCCTACCCCATGATCGGAGATCGCAAGGTGGGCGAGATCAAGGCTCCCGAATTGCTAGCCGTGCTACGCGCGGTTGAGAAGCGCGGGCATTACGAAACCGCGCGACGGCTGCGCAGCACCTGCGGACAGGTCTTCCGCTATGCCATTGCCACGGGCCGCGCCGACCGCGACGTGTCGGCAGACCTGCGCGGCGCGCTGATCGTGCCCAAGGTGACGCACCGCGCCGCCATCACCACGCCGAAGGAAACGGGCGCTCTGCTGCGGGCCATCGATGCCTATTCAGGCTATCCGGTTACCCATGCGGCGCTGAGGCTTGCCCCTTATGTTTTCGTGCGTCCGGGCGAACTGCGGCAGGCAGAATGGAGCGAGTTCGACTTTACCCGCAACATCTGGACCATCGCCGCCGACAAGACCAAGATGCGCGTCGCGCACCGTGTGCCGCTCAGCCGTCAGGTCCTCGCCATCCTGGAAGAGCTGCGCGAGATCACCGGCAACCGCCGCTTCCTCTTCCCCGCCCAGGGCAAGCGCGACAGGCCCATGTGCGAAAACACGATCAACCTCGCGCTGCGGCGGATGGGGTTCGACGGTACCACGATGACCGCCCACGGTTTCCGCGCCATGGCGAGCACCTTGCTTAACGAGCAGGGTCACTGGAACCCCGACGCGATCGAGCGCCAGCTCGGCCATGCCGAGACCGATGACGTCCGCCGCGCCTACGCGCGCGGCGAGCACTGGGATGAGCGCATCAGGATGATGCAGAGCTGGGCGGACTATCTCGACCAGCTAAGGTCCGGTGCAAAGGTGCTGCAAGGCAGCTTCCGCAGGCCATCGGGCGCTGCGAGCGCGTTGCCGGGTTGATCCTGCGGCACCACTCAGGATCTGTCACCAATCTGTTCAGCTGGCGATTTCCACATCAAGGTAGGCCTCGACGCGCCGCATACCTGCGAGGCCATCTGCCAGCATGAGATCGAGCGCGCAGGCCCCATCAAAAGCCTCGTTAGGTGCACCAATCCACAGCGCGGCCCTATCGCTGTCAGCGAATATGCATCGTAATGCGCGATGAATGCCGAGCAGCGCTGCAGCCCGCCCTTCGCCGTTGAGAAGCCGCTCGGCTGCTGCATCCTGAACGCCCCAGCGCGCGACCAATGCAGCGGCCGCCCGCGTCATGGCCAGCATTTCTTCATCGTCGTATTGAGCGCTGGCGATCGACATGGACAGATCCACTGACTTCGACGCGCCCTCGATAGCACGGAACGTCCGCCGAGGCCACCAATAAACTTACCGAGCGGTAAGAATTTCCGGATGGGCCTCAACATGAAGGGGATTCCTTCCCGATCGGGAAGGAATGCTCTTGAAACTCTACAGTATATATGAGAACTTCCCGATCGGTAAGACTGACATGATCGACAACGCAACCCAATTCGGCGCAGCCGTCGCCTCGGCCCGCAAGGCCCTTGGCCTTACCCAGCGGGAGCTGGCGCTCGCAATCAACAGCGGTGAGCGCTTCATTGTCGATCTGGAAGCAGGAAAGCCCACCGCCCAACTCGGCAAGGCACTCGCCGCCGCCAAGGCAGTCGGCTTGCGGCTCACCGCGACCGGCATTTCGCAGGCCTGACGGTGGACCTTCCCGTTCACTACGAAGACCGCCTGGTCGCCACGATCAGCGCCGACGCGCAGGCAACCCGCCTCACTTATGCGGATGCCTGGAGTTCATCCGCTGACATCTTCCCGGTCTCGCTGGCCATGCCGATCCAGCCGGAGCCCTATGGAGGAGAACAAGTGCTTCCCTGGCTGATGAACCTCCTGCCGGAGGGCGAACCACTGCGCGCCATGACGCGCGCACTCGGCGCTGCGCCGGAGGACGCGCTCGGCCTGATCACACAGACCGGCAACGATCTGGCAGGCGCGCTCAGCATCGCCCCGCAGCAGCCGCGCGGCAAGCCCGGCTATCGTCCGATCCCGGATGCCGACGCACTGGAACGGATCATCGAGGAATTGCCATCGCGGCCATTTCTGGTTGGCGAGGACGGCGTTTCGATGAGCCTTGCCGGCGCGCAGGAAAAGCTGCCGGTGGCCGTCATCGAAGGCCAGATTGCGGTGCCGATCAACGGCGCACCATCCACGCATATCCTCAAGCCCGACAATCCACGCCTGCCCGGCAGCGTCCAGAATGAGGCGCTGTGCATGGTTCTCGCTCGCAGGATTGGCCTCAATGTCGCGCCGGTTACAACCGGCGTTGCAGGGAAGCGCAGCTATCTGCTTGTCGAGCGTTATGACCGTACAGGCACCGGCACCAATGTCCGCCGCCTGCATCAGGAGGACTTTTGCCAGGCCCTCGGTCGTCCGCCTGCAGCCAAATACGAGTTCAACGGCACCGGTACGCGCGGCCCCTCGATCGCCGACATGTTCGCGGTTGTCCGCCAGCATATGACGGCGCGCGACATCACCCGGCTGCTGGACGCCGTGATCTTCAATATCGCCATCGGCAACGTCGACTCCCACGCCAAGAATTACTCGATCCTGCTCGGCCCGGGCGCGCCGCAGCTTGCCCCGCTCTACGACCTGATGTCCGGGCTCGCTTGGGCGAACATCACCCAGAACCACGCCCAGGCGATCGGGGGCCAGCGCCGCGGTCGGCACATCTACGGTCGCCACTGGCGGCGCATGGCAGAAGCCGCAGGACTGGCAGCGCGAGGAACGGTGCAGCGGGTGGAACAGGTGACGGCACGGTTGCTGCGCGAACTGCCCGCAGCGGTCGAGGAGGTGGCAGCAATGCCCGCCGGTTCGTCAATGCTGGAAATCTTCGCCAAGGAGATCGAGGAGCGGGCAACCGAAGTCAGCACGCACGCCGGGCAGGAAGGTGTACCAGAAGTAAGCGGAGGCGTGGATGAGGCACCTGTATTGGGAGGCTCGGCATATGGTCAATAAGATCTGACCACTCGCGTCCTGGTCAGGCCCTGCGATATCGGTTAGCTGAGATCGGGTGGCTGAAGATTGGACCGAATCCGAAATTGATGCGGTTGTCGCCGACTACTTCGGAATGCTTGGCGACGAGCTCGCGGGTCGTCCTTTTGTAAAGCTCGCGCGTTATCGCAGCCTTGCTGAACGAATCCCGCGAAACATCAAATCGATCGAGCGCAAGCACCAGAACATCAGCGCGATCATGATTGGTTTCGGGCAGCCATGGGTTACAGGACTCGAGCCAGCCAAGCATTATCAGAATGCATTGGCAGATGGAGTGTTGCGCTGGCTTGACCAACGCCCCGATTGGCTCGAACCAAGGGTTCAAGCTGACGAAGGTAGTCATGTTCGTGAGATCCCGTCTCTATGGATTGGGCCTCCCCCGACGCATCAGAATGAACCACCACTGATAGATCCGACCATCATGGCGGCCATCGGCAAGAAATATAATGTGGCGGAACGCGATGCCAGGAACCGGCGGCTGGGCAAGGCTGGCGAAGAGCTGGTCGTGCATCACGAGCGCCAATCGCTCTTGCAGGCTGGACGAAACGATCTTGCCGATAAAGTACGCTGGACCGCCGTACAGGACGGCGATGGCTATGGCTTCGACATTGCCAGCTTCGAACCCGATGGCCGTGAGCGACTGATCGAGGTGAAGACGACCAACGGCTGGGAACGCACGCCTTTTCACATCAGCCAGAATGAAATCGCGATTGCTGAAACCCGCCGTGATGAATGGCACCTCGTGAGGGTATGGAATTTTGCTCGCCAACCAAAAGCCTTCAGCCTTCGCCCTCCACTCTCGACGCACATCGATCTGACGCCAACAAGCTTTCTCGCAGCGCTGAGATAGCCGAAGGTTTAGGCTTGAGCCTCGTCAGTAGCCCGCGCGATCGAAATTGCTGCCTCGAAGCGTTTCCGTGTTGGTTCACGCAACCGCGCCAAACTGAATGTTCGTGCAAAGTGAGCCAGGATTTCAGTATCCGGCTTGGCTTTGCGGACCATGGGTAGTGCCAGGCTGGCGAGTTCCATAAGAGGGATATCGCGGTGAGATCGCCAGTCAGATCGAGCAGGTCGATACGCAACCAATCTCATGACATCCATGCTTCGGTGGAACACAACTTTACGGCCATCTTCCGATATTGATGGATGGCGCCCTGCGATTGCACCAGTCACGAGATCTTGAATGATCCTGCCAGCCCGCTCCTTCTTGTGCGCCCGTGCAATCCTTTCAATTAGCATGTCCTCGTAGATCGGCGCTTCAATCTCAAGAACTTGATCGACCATTTGCTCCAGAACATGCCGGTAATCCGTATGATAAATCTGGTCTGCGTCATCATCCGGAACTGACAATGATGCTAAACGATATTCTTCACCTATTTCATGAGCCGGGTTTCGATACTCGGATTTGCCAGTTTCAGGCATTTCCATTTCCCGTTCGGGCGCTTCTGTAGCTGAATTTCCAGTCGTAGCTTCGGCGAGGATATGCAGGCCGCGCCCTGCGCTCTTCACTAGCCCCTTGGCATGAAGTGAATTCCCGCGAGACGGTGAGAGGGCATTGTTTACCAGCTCCTCCCACTTTTCCTCACCAGGTCGAAACTTGGCCTGCTCCCGATCTCCCTCTGAAAGCGGTAGAATGCTCACAAGTGCTTTCTTCAAGTCGCCGTTCGACCATACCTTGTTGTCGGACATCAGATCTAGAATGGCGACCTGAACCTGGGATTCCGTCACGCGCTGCGACGACGAGGAGGCACCCCGGGGCAATTCGATCTCAAACAGATCGTCATTTGCTCCCAGCGGCTCCGCCGGAGCAAAAGTCGACGAACTGTCCTCCTCGTCGGGCACAGCAACGATTTCGTCATCGCTCCCAATCGAGGGCCGCCAGAGCCGTAACTCAGTATGCCTGCTGGCCCAGTTTCCATCTCCACTGACCGGCTGAATCCCCCGCGCTTCGAGGAAGTCCGCAAGTTCGTCAATCACGTGCTGGCGGCATCTCACGAAGCGGGATGCAAAACAGCGCCACACCGTCCAGCCGGCTCGCTCCAATATCCGCTGGCGCATCATGTCGTCAGGCCATTTGTCTGGCCCATGGTAACGATCGCCGTCGCATTCGATAGCAATGCGCTGGTCGTTGTCCCCTTCAACGACGAGGTCAATCCGGAAGTTGCCGACCCGTACCTGAGTATTGACCCTGAAGCCACGCTCACACAGCAGGTCGAACATTTCCCGTTCGAAATCGGACTCACACCGATCGCGGCGGTCCTTTAGGTCCGACGTTTCAGCCGGATAAGGGCAGCGGAAATGCTCCAGAAGTGATCTGCGGAGTTGATCGCTTGCGCGAAGCTGATCTAACTCAACTGAACGGACCAGATATGTTCTGTCCCTAGCGCGCGACAATGCGACATTGAAACGCTGCTCATAGCGATTGCCAGACAACGGGCTGTCAGCCCGCTGTGCAACCAAAGAAACGAACATGATGTCCCGTTCATCGTAAGCGGTGCGCGGGTCCCGTGGTTTTGACTTGATGTGAGTTCGGGCATGCCGTCCTGCAACTGAGTTTGCGAGGGACTGGTCGTGGAGCACCAAAATGAGCACCGGATGGAGGTGCGTGGGTCGA
>NZ_JADCUC010000009.1 GCF_016464365.1 Sandaracinobacteroides hominis
CCTGCGATCGCTGTAGCTCGCCTCGAACGGCGTGCGTGGTCTTGGCGCTCCCGTGTAGAAACTGGCCCATAAACCCTCCCGCTGCGATGATGACAATCTTACACCATCACACTCTGGGACTAAACACTTAGGCCGGCAATAGGGCCGTGACCAGCATATGCAGGATGGACGTTGCCTGCGCGACGGTGAGGCGCTGTTCCAGCCGCAGGCGCCGCCAGACGTCGATGCTGAGCAGCATGTCGAGCGATTCGACCATTTCCCGGTTTGACAGGATTTGCTCGTCCAGCAGCTCCGAAAGGATGTTGCGCAGCTCGCGCTGGATCAGTGCATGGTCATTCTGGAGGACGGTGGAGCGCGGGCGGTGGACGCCGGCTGCCACCATCAGCGGCAGCACTTCCTCGAAGAAGCGGGCGCGGCGATCGACGAGCGCATGCACCTTTGCCGACGCGGTTTCGCCCACCAGAGGCGCATCGCGGACAGGGGCCACCTTCTCCCGCATGACGGCGTGCATCTCGCGGTAGACGCCCTCCATATCGGAGAAGAGACGAAAGACGGTGCGGCGACCGACCCCGGCGCGGGCGGCTACGGCATCGGCGCTGGGGGAGATGTCCCCCTCCCGGACAAGCTCCAGCATCGCCTCGATGATCCGGCGGCGGCTGTCGGCGGAACGACGGCGGCGGCCGTCCGATTCAGGATCGCCAATCCTATCCCCCTCTTTTGTGCGCAGCATGGCAGTGCTCCCTGTTGCACGCATGATGTCATATTGACCGATGTTGCGCCATATGTCACTATTGGCCCTTAAAGTGCCATAAGTAAGCGCAATTGCACGAGCAGCGACCGCAGCGGCCTGGGGAGGTGTGGATGTGGGCAGGATCAGTGGAGGCGGCCGGGTGGAATCCCTTGCCGCACAAATTCTTGTCAGTCCCGCGCTTCGGCGAATTTCGCGTCGATTCCATGCCGCAAGGCGTCGTTTGATGGGCGAAGTACCGACTGTTCACTATTTCCACGGTGTTTCCGATCCCTGGTCGCTGTTGGCGGTGCAGATGCTGCCGCGGCTGGAAGCAGCGCATGGCGTGCGGATCGTGCCGCATCTGGTGCCACCTCCGGCGGAAGCTGCGGCGCCCGAGCCGGGGTTGCTGGCGGACTGGGGGCTGCGGGATGCGCAGCAACTGGCGACGGCACACGCCCTGCAATTTCCCGAGAATCCCGTTCGCCCATCCGCCAAGGCTGTTGCGGCGGCGGAAGCACAGCTGGCCGGCGCCGGAAGGAATGCTGCGGAATTTGCTGCACGTGCGGTGGCGCTGGGCACAGCGCTGTTCTCGGGCGAGGCAGTTGACGGCGCCGGCGATGCAACAGCTGCGCTGGCCGAGGGCGCTGCCGCGCTCACGGCTGCCGGCCACTATCTTCCGGGTGTCTTTTCCTTCGAGGGAGAATGTTATTGGGGCGTGGACCGGCTGCCGCATCTGGAGGCGCGGCTGGGCGGGACGCCCGTGGTTCGGCAATTGGAGGCGAGTGCGGAGACCGGAGATTCCGGGGGTGCGGAGCTGCACTTCTTCCTGAGCCTGCGCAGCCCCTACACCCATATCGCTGCGCCGCGGGTGGCTGCGCTGGCGCGGCGCTGGAACGCCAAGCTGGTGCTGCGGCCGGTACTGCCGATGGTGATGCGCGGGCTGCCCGTGCCGCGCGAGAAGCGGATGTATATCGTGCGCGATACCAAGCGCGAGGCGGAGCGACTTGGCCTGCAGTTCGGCCGGGTGTGCGATCCTGTCGGCGTGGGCGTGGAGCGCGGAATGGCCGTGCTGCACCGGGCGATTGCGATGGGGCATGGGCCGGCGTTTGCGCAGAGTTTCCTGCAGGGCGCCTTTGCCGAGGCGGTGGATGCGACGACCGACGACGGGTTGCGGATGCTGGCGGTAAGGGCCGGGCTGGGCGAGGCAGACGTGCGAGCGGCTCTGGCCGATGAAAGCTGGCGGCCGGTTGCCGAAGCGAACCGGGCCGAGATGTTCGCCGGCGGCCTGTGGGGAGTGCCGAGTTTCCGGGTCGGCGACTTGCCTTCGCACTGGGGGCAGGACCGGCTGTGGGCCGTGGAGCGGGACCTGAGGACACGCGCGGGGGAAGTGGCATGAAGAAGTGGCTGTTGGGGGCGGTTGCCGTGGTGGCGCTGGGGGCCGGGGCGGGGTGGGCGTTCCGGGAGCCGTTGGCCTTGATGCTGTATGCGCGCGGCGCCGAGCAGGCCTTGACCTCCAACAATCTGGACGGCTTGCCCGACGGGCTGCACGCGGCCTTCTGCGGCACCGGAAGCCCGATGCCCGATCCGGATCGCGCCGGGCCGTGCCTGGCGGTGATCGCCGGCAAGCGCCTGCTGATCGTCGACGCGGGCGAAGGCGCGGCGCGCAACCTGCAGCTGATGGGCCTGCCGCCAGGTCGCGTGGAGCGGGTGCTGCTGACGCATTTCCACTCGGATCATATCGATGGGCTGGGCGCGCTGGCGCTGCAGCGCTGGGTGGGTAGCTCTGCGACGGCGCAGCTGCCGCTGCTGGGGCCGGTCGGCGTCGGACAGATCGCCGCCGGCTTCAACGCCGTCTACCAGCCGGACTCGACCTATCGCGTGGCGCATCATGGCGAGGCGGTGGTGCCGCCTTCGGGTTTCGGGCTGTCGCCGCGCGCCTTTGCCGTGCCGGAAACCACGGCGGTGATTTCCGACGACGGCGGGCTGAAGGTGACGGCGATCCGGGTCGATCATCGGCCGGTGGCGCCGGCGGTCGGCTATCGCTTCGACTATAAGGGGCGATGCCTGACGGTTTCGGGGGATACGGTGGTTTCCCCGGTGCTGATGCGGGCGGCAGAGGCCTGCGACCTGCTGGTGCACGAGGCGCTGCAGCCGCGGCTTACCCGCGTGCTGGGAGAGGCCGCGAAGAAGGCCGGCAACGCGCCGCTGGCGAAGGTGATGGCCGATATCGAGGACTATCATACGACGCCCGAGCAGGCGGCCGAGGTGGCGCAGAAGGCGGGCGCGAAGATGCTGGTGTTGACGCATATCGTGCCGCCGCTTCGATTGGCGGGGCTGGAGGGGGCGTTTCTGGGTGATGCCCGCAAGCGCTTTGATGGCGAGATCCGGATCGCGCAGGACCGCGATCTGGTGAGCCTGCCGGCAACCGGGGGGATCGAGACGAGCAGGCTGGGAGGGACGCGATGAAGAAGCGCTGGTTGTTTCTGGGCGGTGCGCTGGCGCTGGCCGGCGTGGGCTATGCGGCGTTCCAGCATTGGAAGCTCTATATTCCGGGCCTGATTGCGGATGTGACCGATCCGATCGGGCCGACGCAGACGGTGAACTGGGCGCAGGGGCCGGCGGTGGCGCCCGCCGGGCAGCGGCCGCCGAACATCATCCTGATCGTCGCCGACGATCTTGGCATCAACGACATCTCGGCCTTTGGCGGCGGCATCGTGCCGACACCCGCCATCGACCGGCTGATGCAGGAAGGCGCGACCGTCGACAGCTTCTATGCGGCGAACGCGACCTGTTCGCCCAGCCGGGCGGCGATGATGACGGGCCGCTATCCGACGCGCTTCGGGTTCGAGTTCACGGCCGTGCCGCCGCTGCTGGCGAAGAATGTGGGGCATGGCGCCGGCTTCGGGCCGTGGCAGCCGATCGTGCATTCGGAAGTGGCGGACCAGCTGCCCGACTATCGCTCGCAGGGGGTACCGGCGAGCGAAGTGATGCTGCCGGAGGTGCTGAAGACCGCCGGCTATCACACCATGCATATCGGCAAATGGCATCTGGGCGAGGCCAGGGGCATGCGCCCCGAGGATCAGGGTTTCGATGAGTCGCTGGGCTTTGCGGCGGGGGCCGGGATGTTCCTGCCGAAGAATGCGCCCGATGTGGTGAATGCCAGGCTGGACTGGGACCCTATCGACCAGTTCCTGTGGGCGAGCCTGCCCTATGCCGTGCAGTGGAATGGCGGCAAGCGTTTCGCGCCTGGCGGCTATGTGACGGACTGGTTCACCGACGAGGCGCTGCGCGCGATCGACGCGAACAGGAACCGGCCCTTCTTTCTGTATCTCGCCTATAACGCGCCGCACACGCCGCTGCAGGCATTGAAGAGCGATTACGACAAGCTGGGCCACATCCAGGATCATCGCGATCGGGTCTATGCGGCGATGCTGGTGGCGCTGGATCGCTCGGTCGCCCGCGTGCAGGCAAAGCTGGAGGCCGACGGGATCGCCGACAACACGCTGATCCTGTTCACATCCGACAATGGCGGCGCCTGGTATGTGGGGATGGATGGGCTGAACAAGCCGTATCGCGGCTGGAAGGCGACCTTCTTCGAGGGCGGAATTCGGACGCCGCTGTTTGCGAAATGGCCGGCGCGGATCAAGCCGGGGACGAAGGTGTCAGGGGTCGGCTCGCATATCGATCTGTTCGCGACCGCGGCGGCGGCGGCTGGCGCCAGAATGCCGGGGGACCGGCAGATGGACAGTGTGAGCCTGCTGCCGGCGCTGGAGACGGGGGGCGCGCTGCCGCCGCGCACCAACTTCTGGCGTTCGGGCGACTATCGCGCGGTGCGCGATGGCGACTGGAAGCTGCAGGTTTCGAAGCGGCCCGAGCGGGTGTGGCTGTTCAACCTGAAGGACGACCCGACCGAGCGGACCGATCTTTCAAAGGCGATGCCGGACAAGGTGGCGGAGCTGAAGCGGCTGATCGAGGCGCAGGCGGCCGAGATGCCGAAGCCGTTGTGGCCGGCGCTGATTGAGGGGCCGGTGCGGATCGACGTGCCTTCGAACGCGCCCTGGGTCGAGGGGCAGGAACTGATTTACTGGGCCAACTAGGAGCAAGCGCATGGCGGATGAAGAGAAGCGCAAGCTGGATCGGCGCTCGCTGCTGGTGGGGGGCGCCGTTGGCGTTGGCGTGGCGGGAGCCGCCGCCGTTGGCGCGCGGGCCATCGAGGGGCGGGCGCGGCAGCTGAAGACGCCGAAGGCGGTGGCGAAGGGCGAGGCAGCGGAAATCGCCGAGAGCTTTGCCGACAGCCGGCCGATGGACGTGAACGACAAGGGTTGGCGCGACGGTGCGCCCAATGTCGTCGCCATCCTGCTCGACGATGTCGGCTTTGCCGATCTCGGTTGCTATGGCTCGGAAATTCCGACGCCGGCCATCGATGCGCTGGCGGCCGCCGGATTGCGCTATTCGAACTTCCGCACCACTGCGATGTGCTCGCCGACGCGGGCGGCCTTCCTGACCGGCCTCAACCACCATTCGGCGGGGATGGGCTGGCTCGCGGATATCGACAGCGGCTATCCGGGGACGCGGGGCGACCTGACGCACGATGCGGCGACCGTGGCCGAGATATTGGGCGACGCCGGCTGGAGCACCTTCCTGTGCGGCAAGTGGCATGTGAACAGCGGCCATTCCACCGGCGCCAACGGGCCTTATCGCAACTGGCCGACACAGCGGGGCTTTGACCGGGCCTATTGGTTCCAGGGGCATTCGACGGATTATTTCCACCCCTCCGAGCTGTTCGACGGGGTGGCGCCTGTGGAGCCGCCGACGACGCCCGATTATTATGTGAACGACGATCTGACCGACCGGGCGATGGCCTATCTGGGCACGCAGCAGGCGCTGGAGCCGGGGCGACCGTTCTTTCTGCAGCTGGCCTTTCCGGGGGTGCATTCGCCGCTGCAGGTCCGCCGCGCCGAGCGGGAGAAGTTCAGGGGCGCCTATGATGCCGGCTGGGATGCCGTGCGTTCGGCGCGGCTGCAAAAGCAGATCGAGTTGGGGATCATGCCGGCGGGGACGAAGCTGCCGGCGCTTTCCTCGGGCGCGAAGCCGTGGGCGGACGTGCCCGCCGCAGATCGGGCCCTCTATGCCCGCTATATGGAAATCTATGCGGCGATGCTGGCGAATATCGATGCCAACATCGGTCGGCTGCTGGTGCGGCTGGAGCAGCTGGGCGTGCGCGAGAATACGCTGGTGCTGCTGTTTTCCGACAATGGCGGCTCGGCGGAGGGAACGGAGACCGGAACGCCAAACGTCTTCGCCGCCGCCTTTGGCCGGCCGGTGCCGGTGGCGGAGGCACAGAAGCTGATCGATGTGATGGGCGAGGACCCGACCTTCCCGCACTATCCGATCGGCTGGACCAACGCCTCCACCACCCCGTTCCGGCTCTACAAGCAGTTCACGCATCTGGGCGGCGTGGCCGACCCGCTGCTGGTGAGCTGGCCGAAAGCCATGCCGCAAAAGGGGGCCGTGCGCAGCCAGTTCGTGCATGTGATCGACCTGCTGCCGACGATCCTGGAGGTGGCTGAGGTGAAGCCGCCCGAGGCGCGCAACGGGCGCAGGATGAAGCCGTTGGAAGGGGACAGCATCTTCGGCACCTTTGCCGACGCTGCAGCGCCGACGCGGACGGAGCAATATTTCGAGCTGGGTGGCAACCGCGCCTATTATGCAGCGCCGTTCCGCCTGGTGACACGGCACGAGCGGGGTGCGCCGTTCACCGAAGACAAATGGGAGCTCTATGATCTTTCGAAGGACCCGAACGAGCTGAACGATCTGGCCGCCAGCCGCCCCGACAAGGTGGCGGAGCTGGCGGACAAGTGGAACGCTGCGGCGGAGCGTTACCAGGTGTTTCCGCTGGACGACCGGCAGATGGTGATCCGGCTGGTGCAGGATCGGCAGAACCGGGGCATCCGCGAGACGTGGGACCTGCGACCGCCGATCGAGCGGCTGAGCCGGGAGGTGGCGCCGGTGGTCTGCGGACTGCCGCACGAGATCATCGTAGATTGCGTGCGAACCGGCGACGGCGTGCTGGTCGCGCACGGCAGCCAGCCGGCCGGATACACGCTCTATATAAAGGGTGGGCGGCTCTACTATGAACAGTCGCTGCTGCCCTGGCGGGAGGTGATCGACGGCGGGCTGGTGCCGATGGGCAAGCTGGAGATCCGCTATGTGCAGAAGATGGAGAGCCGGCCGTTCGATGGTTCCGGCGCCTTGTTCGTCAACGGAAGGCAGACTGGCAGCCGCAAGTTCCGGCAGGCGTTGTTCTCCACCGGCTATGATGGTTTCTCGGTGGGCGCTGACCTGGGGAACCGGGTTTCGCCGGCCTATGCGGCGCCCTTTCCGTTCGCCGGATCGATCGAGCGCGTGCGGATCGATGTCGATGCCAGCGCGCTGAGCATGGTGGAGCAGGCGCGCTTCCTGAAGGCGATGGCCTTGCGGGTGTAACGGGGGGAGCTTAATCGCCTCCCATGGCTGATCTTCCGACCGTGCCCGCTCCCCTTCGCCTCCGGCTGGACGGGGAAGCGCTGGTGGGCAATTTCCGTGGCTGCGAAGCGCGTGCGGGCGTGCCGGCCATTCCGGCGGTGAAGGCGGATGGATACGGGCTGGGCGCGCGCGAAGTGGTGCGACGGCTGCACGGCGCAGGGGCGAAGGCGTTTGCCGTGGCGACATGGGCCGAGGCCGTGGCGCTGGGGCGGGCCGACCTGCCGCTGCTGGTGCTGCACGGCTTTACCCCCGATTGCGCTGCTGCGGCCGCCGCCTTGCCGCTGGCGAGGCCGGTGCTGAACACGGTTGCGCAATGCGCCGCGTGGAAGGCAGCGTTTCCGGGCCGGCCGGCGGACCTTATGGTGGAAACCGGGATGAACCGGCTGGGGGTGCAGCCCGCCGAAATCTCTGCGGCCGACGGCATTCCGGTGCAGATCGTGCACAGCCATTTCGCCTGCGCCGACGAGCCGGGAAATCCGCTGACAGAGCGACAGATTGCGCGTTTTCGCGAGGTGGCTGCCGCGACGCCGGGAGCCGCGCATGCGATTGCCAATTCGGCCGGAATTCACTGGCCCGGGACATCCTTTTCCGCCGTGCGGCCGGGATTGAGCCTGTATGGGGGCGAGGCCTTTCCAGCGGCTCAGGTTCGCCGCGTGGTGACGCCTGAGGCGCGGATCATCCAGCTTCGCGATGTCGCCGTTGGCGAGGCGGTTGGCTATGGCGCGACCTGGGTGGCGGAGCGGCCGAGCCGGATTGCGGTGCTGAACATCGGCTATGCGGATGGCATCGCGCGGAGGCTGGGACCGTATCTGAAGCTGCACGCAGGCGGGCGGGCGCTGCCGCTGGCGGGGCGGGTTTCGATGGACATGCTGGCAGCCGACGCAACGGGCACAGAGCTTTCCGAAGGCGACTGGGTTCAGCTGGATTGGGACCTGCCCCAATTGTCGGCAGCTTCGGGCTGCTCGCAATATGAGCTGCTGGTTCGGCTGGGAGACAGGTTCGAACGGATATGGATCTGAGCGCGGGGGACCGGTGCGATGCACTGCGTAGAAGCCTGAAATCCTGAGGAGAGTGACATGAAATCTGCAAGCCTGATGATCGCCGCCCTGCTGATGGCCGCCCCTGCGCTGGCGCAGACCGCACCGGCATCGACAACGCCACCCGCCGGGCATGGCGGCGGCAAGTTCTGGGATGTGACCGACACCAACAAGGACGGCGTTCTGACCGCCGACGAGTGGAAGGCCGCTGGCCGCAAGCCCGAGGGGTTTGCGATGATGGACGCCAACAAGGATGGTAAGGTAACCCGCGAGGAAGGCCGCGCGGCGATGCAGAAGATGATGGAAGCCCGCAAGGCTGCGCAGTGACGGCAGCTATATAACGGCTGCAGGCCGCAAGCCCGACCGGGCGCCCGCGCAGGTGCGCGGAAGCGGCGCGAAGCGCCCAAGTTAAGACAAATCTTGCCGTGCGCCTCAGCGCACGGCAAGATTTACGCATGGGCTTTTGGGATCGTCATGTCTTGCCCCGCCTGATCACCTGCGCCTGCGGGCAGGGGCAGGTGATGAAACGGCGTGCGCTGGTGGTACCGGGGGCGCGCGGACGCGTGCTGGAATATGGCTGCGGCGGTGGGCTCAATCTGGAATTCTACGACCCGGTAGTCGTCCGCAGCCTGACGGGTATCGATCCGCATGCCGAGCTGCTGGAGCGGACGGATGCGGCCTCGGCCGAGGCGCCGATCCCGATCGAGACGCATCGGGGGTTCGCGGAGGATCTGCCCTTTGCCGACGCGAGCTTTGACACGGTCGTCACGACGTTCACCTTGTGCTCGGTGCAGGATCCCGCCGCCGCGCTGGCGGAAGCGCGCCGCGTGCTGGCGCCGGGCGGGCGGCTGCTGTTTCTGGAACATGGGCTGAGCCCGGATGCCGAGGTACGGCGGACACAGGCGCGCATCGAGCCCCTGTGGAAGCGCCTCGCCGGCAATTGCCACCTGACGCGGCCGGTCACCTCAGGGGTGGAGGCGGCGGGTTTTCGCCTGGTGTCGCGGGGCGCGGGCTATACGCCGAAATCGCCTCGCTTTGCCGGATGGATGGAGTGGGGGACAGCGGAACCGATCTGAGCGCCGGTTCGAACCGAAAGGGTTCGTGATACCGACCAGGTGCCGCGCGCCCGCGGAGGGCCATGCCGGTGCGCGGAAGGGTTGGTGGGCTCGCCGGGGCTGTCCCGGTGTTGCGAGATCAAGAGCATAGCTTGGCGCACGGCCTTTCCGGGTAACGTGGTTGCCCTTGGGAGCCAAGAACGTCTGGCGAACCTGTCGGCCTCCGGGCTGGAGGTGCGGACATGAGCATGATTGCGGTAGCTTGGGCGTCCGAAGCTCAACCCGGTTCTGCCTCTATGAAGCTGGTGTTGTGGGCGCTCGCCGACAACCATCGCAAAGAAAGCGGGCTAGCGTTTCCATCACTCGCTACCCTGGTCGATTTCACGGGATTGAATCGCAAGACGGTCATCGCTTGTCTCGATCGGCTTGAGGCAGATGGGTGGATTGCAGATTCCGGAATCCGCAAGGGTGCCACTGGGCAGGTGAAGGCCTATCGCTTGTTTGGAGGCGGGCCAGCAAAAACCGAAGAGTCCCAAAAGCGGAACGGTTCCGAAAAGTCGCGGAAAGAGTCCCAAAAACGGGACACGGAACCTTTCTCTGAACCTACTACCCCCCTTACCCCCAAAGCGCCGCAGCTGCCTCGGCGGCGGAAGCGGCGAGCGGAAGTGGCAGCGCAAGAACCTGAACCGATCGACCCAACGGCGCCGGGTGAGAGCGATGAGGCGGATGAACTGAGGCGGCGGTGGTGTGAGGCGATGGGGCAGCGGGCTTATGCCGCGCTGTTCCGGAACCCCGTGTGGCGAACATCCGTCACGTTCACCGGCAGCGAAGTGTTGATCCAGACGGCCAATGTTGAACTGTTCCGCAGCCTGCTGAACCGGAAGTTGGAGCTTATCCCGGCCGTTCGGGCTGTCTGTCCTGGCGCGGAACTGAGAGTACCTCCGCCGCAGGCAGTGCCAGCGGCAAGCGCTGCAAATGCTATCCGGGGGGAACGAGAGGCACGGGCAATGGGCAACGCCGGAGGGCGGCGCTAGTGGCCGATGCGATTTATAGCACGGCTCGCTGGCGTCGGCTTCGTCGGGCGAAGTTGGTAGAGTTCCCGCTCTGTCAGGATTGCGAGGCCGCCGGCCGCCTGAAGCCTGCCGAAGCGGTGGACCATGTGATTCCCGTCCGGCTCGGCGGCGAAGCCTTCCCTGCGCTTTCTGGCCTTCGCAGCCTGTGTAATCGCTGCCACTCACGGAAGACGGCGCGCGGGCCGGAGGCTGGCGCCGTCTGGACAGATAAACCGATAAAGGGCTGCGATGCGAGTGGGCGGCCCACGGATCCAGAGCATCCCTGGAACGGGGGCGGGCAACAGACCTTTGAGGCCCTGTTGAAGCCGCCCGGGCTGCGGCGCTCGGCTGTTCCTGTGGTGCTGGTATGTGGGCCATCCGGCGCGGGCAAGAGCACGTGGGCACGCAAGCACGCGGGGCCGGCAGACCTCATCCTCGACCTCGATGATATCAAGCAGCAGGTCAGCGGGCTGCCTCGCTATGCAACCAGCAGGGAGGTGTTGGCCAAAGCGCTAAAGGCTCGCAACGCAATCCTGTCCGGCCTGTGGAGGGAGCAGCGATATGATCACGTGTTCTTCATTGTTGGCGCGCCCACGTCGGCTGAGCGCACTTGGTGGATAGGGCAGCTGGGCGGTCGCGTGGAACTGATCGCCACGCCCTTGGATGAGTGCCTGCGACGGATAACAGCCGACCCAGAACGGACGACTGAGGTGGCTCGAATGATCCGGGCTGCGCAGAGGTGGTGGCTGAAGCACGCCGAAGATACGGCGCCGCACGGGCAAAAATCACATCACAATGTGAGAATGTAGGCCAATTCATGAAAAAATCGCTCATAGCTGAGGCTGGAACACAGCCGCCCCAAAGAAATCTTGAGTTATTTAAGCGAGATAGCTCATCACATCACATTGTGATGTGCGCTGGAGGCGGGCATGGCTAAGCGCGGTCCTGGAAGTCGGAAGCAGATCGAGGCGGCAAATCGGGAAGGGTTGCCCTCCGATCGCCCTTGGGAGGCGGAGGGCCTGACGCGTGCGGAACGTGTCATCGCCTTCATCGAATCCCTGCCTGTCACCAAGGGTTTTGGCGCCGGCGAGCCCATGACGCTGCAGCCGTTCCAGCGGGAATGGATCGAAGCGGTCTACGCGACCGGCGACAACGGCCGGCGCCTGGTGCGCACAGGCCTGATGTCGGTGGGCCGGGGGAATGGCAAGACGGTGCTGCTGGCGGCGCTGTGCCTGGCGCACCTTGCCGGACCTGAAGCCGAGCCGCGCGGCGAGTGCTATTCGGCTGCGGCGACCAAGGAACAGGCCTCGCTGATCTTCTCCGAGATCGAGGCTTGGGTTTACGCCGTGCCCTGGCTGGCCCGCCGGCTGAACGTGCAGACCTTCCACAAGCGGATTGCCGACGACGAGACGGGATCGATCTACAAGGCGCTGGCCTCCGACGGCCCGGCCGCGCACGGCCTCGCCGCCAGCTTCATCGTCTGCGACGAGCTGGCACAGTGGAAGCGCCGCGAACTTTTCGACGTGCTGCGCACGTCTATGGGAAAGCGGAAAGAGCCGCTGCTGGTCGCGATCGGCACGCAATCTGCGGACCATGACAACATGATGTCCGAGCTGGTGGACTATGCCGAGCGCCTGCAGGGCGGCGACATCACCGACCCCGCCTTTCATGGCGCCGTCTATCGGATCCCCGATGAGATGGACGTGTTCGACCCGGAGAGTTGGCCGCTGGCCAACCCTGCGCTGGGCGTGTTCCGCAGCCTGGAAGAACTGCAGATTGAAGCGGAGCGGGCGCGGCGGATCCCGACGACGGAAGGGGCATTCCGAAACCTCTATTGCAATCAGCGGGTGGATGCCGAGCCGAAGGCGATCGATCCGCACGAATGGGACGCCTGCGGCACAGAGACGGTGGCGCCGCTCTACCTCGCCGGGAGGCCCTGCTATGTAGGCCTCGACCTCTCCCAGGCGCGCGATTTGACGGCTGCCGTGCTCTATTTCCCCGAAGATGGCGGAATCATCATCCCCTATTTCTGGTGCCCGGATGACGCGGTGCGCGAGAAAGAGGAACAGGATCGGGTGCCCTATCGGGTCTGGGCAAAGCAATCGCTGATCGAAATCGTGCCCGGCAATTACATCGATCGGGAATATGTGGCGAAGCGCCTGGCGGCGATCGCGGCTGAGTTCGACGTAAAGGGCCTGGCCTATGACCGCTATGGCATGCGGGAGCTGCAGCTGATCCTCGACCGCAACGGCATCAACTTGCCCCTGGTGCCCTTCTCCCAGAACTTCGGCAGCATGGGACCGGCGGTGGACGCCTTTGAAGCGGCGATGCTGACAGGCAAGCTGCAGCATGGCGGGCACCCGATCCTGCGCTGGATGGCCGGCAACGCCGTGTTTCAGATGGACGCGAATGGCAACCGCAAGCTGGCGAAGGACCGCAGCCGAGACAAGATAGATGGCCTTGTGGCGCTGGTTATGGCGATCGGGCTGGCGGCGCGGACGGAAGTGGCGCCGGACGTGACGTGGGAGATTGAGTGGTTTTAAACGACAAAGCCCCAGCGGTTAGGCTGGGGCTTGTCAAACCTCTTGCTGGCAACGCTAGAAGTTCCGCCAAGTTAACTTGGACTTAAGCCTGATGCTTGTTGCCAAGCAGCGCAGGAATGCATCTGATATACACCGAACGGGTATATTTTCAACCTGCTATGCCGAGCGCGAGAGCCACCTTTCGTCGAAGTTCTTTAAGGATGTCCGCTTCCAACTCCCTCTGGATGAATTGCCGGGAGCCGGTAACGGGGTGCTTTGTATACGGCAGGTTCAACCGATGATAAGCCACCGTGGCAATATGGTCACATGCCGCCCAGCGCGGGCAATCGCCCCACGGTGGTGGCAAGCTGATGTCGAGGCGATGATGCCATTCTTCCAAAGTGGTCGGGCATGTTGCCGATAAGGGCACGACCGAGGCAAGATCATTTCGCCGCTTCAGTTTGGGGGAAATGATGATGGCCAGCCGTTGCTTTACCATCTCCGGTGGTCGAAACCCCGTGGAGTAATCGCAGACAACAATCGTTCCCGGCTTGGGATGGTAAGGCAGCGCCATTAACGCAGACGTTCCCCAAGCAATCGCCGCACAGCCTCCGGTCGCGACGGCTTAGGTTCGGGCTGGGCGGCAATCCATGCGTCGAGGGCAGATAGCTGATCGGGGGGGATACGAACCGTTACCGCAGTCGCATTGACCGCCGGCCGTCCCCGCGATTTTCTGACATTAGCTATTGACGACATGGAATAGATGATGGCAGAAAAGGCGAGCCGATGGAAGGGGCCTAATCCTTCCCCCGGCTCTAACCGCAACCGTTCCCAAGGAGAACGATCATGGCTGATCCAGCCGATAGCACCGCCACGCCTGTCAACAAAGCCTATGAGGCTTGGCAAAACTGCCAGATCGCGTTCGCCCGCTACACCCTGGCTGTACATGTAGAAACCGCCACCGTTCCCGAAACGATCGACGCTGCCGACGAGACACGCGAAGCCTACGACCAAGCGCTGATAGCCTTCATGTTCTACCCCGCGACTGAGCCTTACATGCTTCGCGCCAAGCTGGATTGGTTCATCTCTGAGGCCAGCGATGAGCATTTCCGCTCTGGCGAGTTTCTAAGCACGATGGCCGCAGATGCCCGGCGCATCGAAGGCACTTATTTCGAAGTCTGCCAGAAGGCGGAGAAGGCGGAAAAGCGCGCCCAGCTCGTGAAGCGTGCGCTCGCCTGCGCAGAGGCAGAAATCGCCAAGGAGGCCGGACAATGAGCGACCATGTCGCCTGTGCGCTCATGATCGGGCTTGAAGCCGATCTGCAGGGCAAGCTCGAAGTCGAGCCTCCTGGCGAAAGACGGGACCGGTGGTTGACGCGGCTAGATAATGTCAGGCGGCGGCTTGCTGAACTTCGACCGATGTATTTCGCCGGGACTGGCTTGGGGACTACTCCCAATGAACGTCCGCTGGGCACAACCATTCACTGAACAGCTTGCCATCGAGGCCGGCCGCGCCTGATCCAGTGCCCCCGCGTGCGACGGGGGTGGCCTCGGCTGCCATAAGCGTGGCACTTGACACGGTCAAAAGCGTGGCTCATATCACGCTCTTAAATTGGAGCTGTCATGCGCTATTCCGTCGAAACCATCTCCCGCGACTTCACCCCGGCCGAGGCCGCCACCGTCACCGGCGTTTCCACGACCCTCCAGCGCGATTGGAGGCGGCGCGGTGTCATCGAGTCCAAGGCAGATGGCACCTGGACGCGTTGGCGCCTGGAAGACATCATCCGGCTGGCGGTGATGAAGCTGTTGTCTGATGCCGGTGTGGACGTGTCGTCCACGAAGATCATTGCCCACATGGCCATTCTGCCCACGCTGGTCGCCATGGAGGAGATAGACGGCGCAGTCGTCTTTGAAGGTGACGAAATCCCCGATCTCTCGCGGGAGCGCATTCGCGCCGCCGCCGCCAACGACGCAGGCCCTGCCGCCTACGGCCGGTTCCTTGTTTGCGGCGGCAGCAATGAGCTCGACGTGACCCGCGTGCCCAACCTCGCCGCCATGGACGATCTGGCGGACGAGGAACCAAGGGCAATTTCTTTCGTCATCGACTGCTGGTTTCTCGCCAGCCTGATCGTGGATCGGGCTGGCGGCCCCGTCATCCGCCGCAAAGTTGAAATAACAGCGGAATGAACGCGCCTTCACACCGCAACCTTCCCCGCCATCGTCGCGAGACAGACGGCAATCACCGTGCCGGGGGCTTCGGCTCCCGGCCAGCATGAAAGACCGAGCATGAAAACCTCTGACCTGATCGAGCAGCGCGGCGCCCTGGTGGCACGGATGCGGGCCGCACATGACGCCGACAAGGCGGAAGACTTCACCGCTGCCGAAGCCGAGCTTCGCGGCCTGGATTCCAAGATCGAGCGCGCCAAGGCACTGGACGCGGCCGACATGCAGGCGCCCAAGCGCGACGAGCGCATGGCGGCCGAGCTGGGCAACTACAGCCTAACCCGTGCGCTGGCATGGGGTGCCGGCCTGCGCGGCGTCGATGCCGGGCGCGAGCGCGAAGTGGACGCGGAGCTGCGCAGCACGACTGGCCGCCAGTTCAAGGGCATTGCGGTTCCGACCGAGCTTTTCGAGAAGCGGGTGCTGACCACGGCGCTGCCTGCAGGCGGACCGGGTTCCAACCTGGTGCCGACCGAATTCCTTGCGAACGAGTATATTTCCGCGCTGACGGCCTCCACCGTCATCGCCAGCCTCGGTGCCCGCACCCTTTCCGGCCTCGTTGGCAATGTCGAAATCCCCATGGAAAAGGCGGCAGTGCCGCCGGGCTGGGTGAGCGATAATGGAGCGCTGACGTTCTCCGATCCGCAATTTGGCAAACTTGCCATTGGTCCCAAGCATGTCGGGTCTGGATCCGAGTTCTCGCGCAATATGCTGTTGCAGACGAGCCCCGGCATCGAAGGCCTCCTTCGCCAGATGATGGCGCGGGATATCGCGCTGGAGATGGACCGCGTTGCCATCCTGGGCGGCGGCACCAATGAGCCGACCGGGATCCTTGCCGCAGCGGGGACGCAATCGCAGGCCTATGCGACGAGCATCTTCCACACCACGGCGGAAATGATCGGCAAGGCCAAGGTGGCGAACGTGGGGGAAAGCCGGGCGTTCCTCTCCACCAACCGCGTTGCCACGATCGCCCGCAAGACGCTGGACGCGCAAAAGCTGCCCATCGGCACTGCGGCGCTGTTCCACGGCGAACGGGTGGAGTTCAGCAACCTTGCCCCCGACACGCTGGGCGCCGGCAACAACGAGTCGGCCCTGATCTACGGCGATTTCTCGGAGCTGCTGATCGGCCTCTGGTCGGCTCTGGACGTGCTGGTGAACCCCTTTGCCGATGCCGCTTACAGCAAGGGCAATGTGCTTGTCCGCGCAATGGCCACGGCCGATATTGGCCTGCGCCACCCCGCCGCCTTCGTGAAGGCAACCGGGGTGCTGGCGGCTGCGGTGGGCATCGCCTGATGCACGGCGGCGGCATCGAGCGCCGGGCGGCTGCCATCGAGGTTCGCGCCTCCGGCCGTCGCCTGGAGGGCTATGCCGCCGTCTTCGGATCGGAGGCCAAGATCGGCCGGGTTCGCGAGACTATCGCACCCGGCGCCTTCTCTGGCGGCCTTTCCGGCGACGTGCTGGCATTGCTGGACCATGACCCTGCAAAGGTGCTGGGGCGCACGCGCTCCGGTTCCCTGCGGCTTTCGGAGGACGCCAAGGGCCTCGCCTTCAGCCTGGACCTGCCGGAGACGCAGGCCGGGGCCGACGTGCTGGCGCTCGCCACGCGCGGCGACCTGGGCGGAATGAGCTTCGGGTTCACGATCGCGGAGGGCGGGGAGCGCTGGCAGGGCGAACGCCGCACGCTGAAGCGGGTGAACCTGCACGAAATCAGCGTTGTCAGCGCCTGGCCGGCCTATCCCGACACGTCGCTGGCGCTGCGGGCCATGCCGGGCCTGCTGGAGCGGGAACGGCGCCAGCGCGCTCTTGTGCTTGCGGAGGTGGCCCGTGCAATTGGTTGAACGCATCGCCTCGCGCCTGGGCTTCGAGCGCCGGGTTGCTTCGTCGCCATCGTGGGATGCGCTACAGCCGCTGGGCTTGGGGGCTGCCGTAAACGAGCGGACGGCCGAGAACCTCTCCACTGTTGCCGCATGCGTGGGCGCACAGGCCAGCGCCCTGGCGAGCGCTGCCGTGCTTGTCTATCAGCGCACCGCAGGCGGCCGGGTGGAGGTTCCGGAGCATCCGATTGCGCAGCTGCTGCGGAATGGGCCGAACCCCTATCAGACGTGGCCGGATCTGCTGGAGGCGTGGTTTTCCTGCACCCTGCTGACCGGCAATGGCCTGTTGGAGATCGAGCGCGACGGGGCGGCCATAACGGCCTTGCGATTTGTGCCATGGCGCTGGGTAAGCCCCATGCTCGCGCCCTCCGGCCGGCTCATCTATGACGTGACGGAACAGACGGGCCTGTATGGGCAGACTGGCGACGTTCGGCGGCTGCTGGCCGGCGACGTGGTGCACCTGAAGGACCGCAGTGATGTCGGTTTCCTTGGGGTGTCGCGGCTTTCCCGATCGGCGGCGCCGGTGGCCCATGCCTTGGCGTTGAACGAACGGGCGCAGAATGTGGTCGCCCAAGGCGCGGCACCGAGCGGCGCGATCTATTCCGATGCCCCGGTTGCCGGTGAAGCTCTCGAGCGCCTGCGGCAATCCATGGCCGAACGGCATAGCGGCCCGCGAAACGCCGGCAACGTGATGTTTCTTCCCGGCGGCCTGAAGTTTCAGACCTTGGGTGTGACGCCCGAAGATGCTGAGTTGCTGGAAAGCCGAAAGTTCAGCGTCGAGGAAATGTGCCGGCTCTATCAGGTGCCTCCCCCGATCGTGCAGGACTATAGCCACAACACGTTCACCAACAGCGACACGGCCGGTCGCTGGTTTGCCCAGTTCACCCTTGGGCCGTGGGCTCGGAAGATCGAGGCGGTGCTTTCCCGGGCGCTGTTCCCCGAAGGCAGTGGCCTGGAGATCGAGCTGGATCTGTCCGTGTTCCTCCGCGGCGACCCGCAAACCCGCTGGGCGGCGCACAAGATTGCGGTGGATGCCAACATTCTCGACACCGACGAGGTGCGCGAAATCGAGGGCTTCAATGCGCGCGGGAAGGCGGTGGTTGGGTGAGCAAGCCCGCCATCTTCACAAAGGCTGATGTTGCGCGAGCTTTGGGCGGTGCGACGGATGCTCGTATGAAGGTGCGAGAATGTGTCATTGATCGCTTTGGCGGAATTCGGTTGATCTTCGACGATGGCTCTCCTGTCGAGCCATCCAACCCCTTGGACAGGGTGTTGAAGTGACGAAGCGAAAGCGCCGCCATCCGAACGTTTCCAGCTATCGGGATCGCCACGGCAAGCAGCGGTGGCGGTGGCGCAAGACGGGCTTCCCAACCTACAGCTTTCGTAACCCTCCGGACACGCCGGGCTTTCGGGAAGAGCTAGAGGCCTGCGAGGCCGGCAATCGCATCCAGCCCGGCTCGGGACGCTGCATACCGGGGAGCGTGTCCGACTTGCTGTGGCGGTATTACGGCTCGACCAACTTCAACAGCGGCGGTGATGACGATCGCCACCGGCGCCGCCTCCTCCTGGAGAGCTTTCGTGTCAGCTATGGCGACGATCTGGTTCGCAACTTCCGTTGGGATCATATCGAAGCCATTCTGGCGGAGCGCGCCAAGAAGAAGCCCGATGATCGAGGGCGACTGGTCGGCGGACCATCGGCAGCGCGAAATCTGCGCAAGCAACTTGTTCGCCTGTTCGCCTACGCGAAGCGGTTGGAGTGGATTACCCGCAATCCCGCAGAAGAAGCCGAGAGGGTGAAAGTCCCGAAGACCGCAGGCTATCACTCATGGTCGGAGGCGGAAATTGCACAATACCAAGCGCGCCATGCGCTAGGCACTCGCGCCCGTCTGGCTTTGGAAATCATGCTCTGGACAGGGCAGCGACGTGGCGATGCGCGGTTGCTGGGCAGCGAGCATCTGAAGGATGGGCGCATCAACTATCGGCAAGGAAAGACCGGCACTGATCTGTGGCTGCCGATGGCGCCCCAGCTTCAGCAGGCGATCGACGCCATGCAACGAATCGGGCTTCGGACGTTTCTGGTGACGGAGCACGGCAAGCCATACAGCCGCGCTGGGTTCGGGAATGCCATGCGGCGGTGGTGTGATGAAGCCAAGTTGCCGCAGTGCACGGCGCACGGGTTGCGAAAAGCGATGGCGCGAAGGCTAGCTGAAAGCGGGGCGTCTCAGCAATCATTGAAGGCTGTGGGCGGATGGAAGGGCGATGCTGAGGTGTCGCTCTATACCGCCAGCGTCGATCAGGAGCGGCTCGCGAAGGCGGCAATCTCGCATCTTTCGGATGCGGATTTGGCGAACCATGAAGAGCGGTTAGCCGAGAAATCCACCCAACAGAATGGAAAGAATGGGAAAAATGGCTGACATGGTGGGCTCGCCGGGACTCGAACCCGGGACCTACAGATTAAAAGTCCGTTGCTCTACCAACTGAGCTACGAGCCCCCACCAAGGGCTGCGGAGGGAGGCCCTTAGGCGGTTGAGGCCGGGCAATCAACCGCTGGGTTTCGGCTTTTGCAGCCGGGCAAGCATCTGGCGGACGGTTTGGAGGCGTTGCGGGTGTCGCCAGTCGGGCCAGATTTCCAGCATGGGCCGCAGCACGAAATCGCGCTGGTGGAGACGCGGATGGGGAAGTTCGAGGCCGTGCAGGTGCAGGCTTTGCTGGCCGAAAGCGATGAGATCGCAATCGAGCACACGGGCGCCCCAGCGCTGGCCGCGGCGGCGGCCGAACTCGCGTTCCAGCGCCTTCAGGAGGCTCAGCAGTTCGGGGGCGCTGCCGCCCCAGCGGGCCTTCAGCGCGGAGTTGGCATAGCGTCGGTTGGAGGGGCCGAGCGGCGGTGTGGAGAGGATGCGGGAGGTTCGCTCGATCCGCAGGCCTCGCTTTGCCAGTTTCCTGATTGCGGCCTGCAGCACCTGCTCCGGGCGGCCGTGCCGGCCGTGGCAGCGATTGCCGCCCAGCGCCACGATCACTGGCGTGGACCTGTCGGGGCTGGTAGCGCTGCGTTGCATGGAGCCCTCCCCCGACTGTCCGCTATGCCCGCGCCTGGCCGCGCACCGCGAGACGTTGCGCGCGGCGCACCCGGACTGGTTCAACGCGCCGGTGCCGGGCTTTGGCGATAAGGGTGGCTGGCTGGCGATCGTGGGGCTGGCGCCGGGCGAGAAGGGCGCGAACCGAACGGGGCGGCCGTTCACGGGCGACGGGGCCGGCGGGCTGCTGTTCGGGACGCTGGCCGAGTTCGGACTGGTTCGCGGCGATTATGGCGCGACTGCGGATGACGGGCTGGAGCTGTTGGATTGCCGCATCGTCAATGCCGTGCGCTGCCTGCCGCCGGCCAACAAGCCGACGCCGGAGGAAATGCGGAGCTGTCGCCCGTTCCTGAAGGATGAGCTGCGGGCGATGCCGCACTTGAAGGTGGTGCTGGCGCTGGGGCAGATCGCGCACCAGTCTGCGGGCAAGGCGCTGGGCGGGAAGTTGCCGAAGCTGCCGTTTGCGCACGGCGCCGTGCACCGGCTGCACACCGGCTATGTGCTGGTCGACAGCTATCATCCCTCGCGGCTGAACCAGAACAGCGGGCGGCTGACGCCCGAAATGTTCCGCGCGGCGGTGGCGTCGGCGGTCGACCTGAAGAGGTAGTGGGCGGCTCCGGTGTCGCGGTGGTCGGCATAGCTGCCGTTCCTGCCTTCCCACGGCGTGCGGCCGCCGGCGATCAACACGTCCTTGCCCACCACGCCGCCTGCCACTTCGGCCTGCGGCGCGGTCAGCGGCGAGGACCGTTGCCGTTGGCCAGAGGGCACCGAGATTGGCGACGAATTCCGGGCCGCGGGCGCGGAAGCCGCCGCCCAGTACCAGCATATCGCGCCAGAGCGTCGGGTAGATTTCCTGCACCGCATAGGGGAGCGGGACCCCTTCACTCCAGATCGGGGCGGCGCGGGCGGGAAATGCGGAGAGCGCCGCCGCACCCACGAGGAGCTCGCGGCGGCCGAGCATCAGATGTCCTCCGCCAGCCGGCCGTAGAGGTTGGGGCGGCGGTCGCGGAAGAAGCCGAAGGCGGCGCGGTGGCGGGCGATTTCGGCAAGGTCGAACCGGGCGGTGATGACGCCTTCGCTGGCGGTATCCATTTCGGCCACCATGTCGCCGCGCTGGTTGGCGATAAAGCTGTTGCCATAGAAGTGGGCGCCGGCGCCATCGGCAGTAGGTTCGACCCCGACGCGGTTGGCGGCGACGATGGGGACGACGTTGCTGACCGCGTGGCCGATCATCGCGCGCACCCAGAGGCGGCGGGTGTCGAGATCCGGATCATGCGGTTCGTTGCCGATGGCGGTGGGGAACATCAGCAGGTCCGCGCCCATCAGCATCATCGAGCGGGCGGTTTCCGGATACCATTGATCCCAGCAGATGCCGACGCCGACCGTGCCATGGGGCGTGGGCCAGACCTTGAAGCCGGTATTGCCGGGGCGAAAATAGAATTTCTCCATATAGCCCGGGCCATCCGGGATATGGCTCTTGCGATAGACGCCCTGCACCATGCCGTCGTCGCCGATGAAGGCGAGCGAGTTATAGTAATGGTGGCCGTCGCGCTCGTAGAAGCTGGTGGGGAGGAAGATGCGCTCGTTGCGGGCGATTTCGCGCGCGGCGAGCACGGCGGGATGGGTTTCGACCGGGGCGGCGGTGGCGAACACGCCCTCATCCTGCGCGGTGCAGAAATAATGGCCTTCGAACAACTCCGGCGGCAGGATGATCTTCGCGCCCTGCCCTGCGGCTTCGCGGACGAACTGCATCGCCTTTGCGATGTCGGCGTCGCGGTTGCCCGACATCGCCATCTGGATTGCGCCGACGTGCATCATGTACTCCATTGGTTTTTTCGCCTCCGGCTCAGGCCGGAACCTGCTGGGTGATGCAGTGGAAGCTGCCGCCCCCGGTGAGGATATGGTTGGCGGGAAGGCCCGTTACCTTGTGGCGGGGGAAGCATTTGCGGACGGCTGCAACCGCTGCCGCGTCGCTGGCGGTGCCATAGAGCGGCACCACCACCTGCCCGTTGGCGATGATCCAGTTCATGTGGCTGGCCGGGACCAGGTCTCCGTCCATCTCGTAGGCGCCGACCGAGGGGATATCGACGACGGCGAGGCCAGCCGCGCGCAGGCGTTCGCGGGCGTCGTCGAAGACTGCCGCGTTCGGATCGCTGGCATCGCCCTTCGGCAGCGCCACGGTGCCGGGGGCGACGAAGCGGGCGAGGTTGTCGACATGGCCGTCGGTATGGTCGTTCAGCAGCCCTTCGCCCAGCCAGACGATGCGGCGGGCGCCCAATGCCTTCGCCAGCGCCTGTTCGGCCCTGGCGTGGGTCCAGCCCGGGTTGCGGTTGGGGTTCAGCAGGCATTGCTCGGTGGTGAGGATCAGGCCCTGCCCGTCATATTCGATGGCGCCGCCTTCGAGGATGAAATCCTGCGCGTCTACGGCAGCCGACACCAGCCCGGCGATTTCGGCGCCGACCGTGTCGTCTCCGGGGAGGTCATATTTGCCGCCCCAGCCGTTGAAGCGGAAGCGGGCGCAGCTTTCGGGGCCGGTGAAGACCGGGCCGGTGTCGCGCACCCAGATGTCGCCGAACTGGATGTCGTGGATGGTGGCGGATCTGCCGACTGCTGCGCGGGCCTGTTCGGCGGCGATTGTGCCACTGGCGAGCAGATGCACCGGCACCGTTTCGGCAAGCTGGCGCACCATGGCGGCGACCTCTGCCTGTGCCGGGGCGAGATCGTCTTCCCACAGTTCGGGGTCTGACGGGAAGGCTGTGAAGAGCGCGCGCTGCGGCGCCCATTCTGCTGGGGCAATGCGATTCATGTCCATCACCTAGTGCGCGGGAGATTGAAGTTCCACCTTGGGGTGTTCATATTGCGGGCGAGAGACGGGACCATTTGTTTTTCGGAAGGTTTTCTGTAGCCATGTTGAACGTCCTGTCGCTGCTGATCGGCGTTGTTGCCGGCGTTATCGCGCTCTTCGGAATCATCCCCTTTGTTGGTTGGGCCAATTGGTTTGTTATTCCGATCGCCGGGTTGGGGTTGGTGCTTGGGTTGATCTCCAGCCGCAAGGAAGGCCAGATCTTGAACCTTGTGGTGATTGCGGTGGCGCTGGTGCGGCTGTCACTTGGGGGTGGATTCATCTGAAGCGGGCGACGCTTTTGGCGAAGCCATAACGCGCGACTCCGCGAAAGATCGGCCGGCGAGGCGTGGGCCATCAGGCCCACGAACTCGTCCGACGAGCGGGCTTTGCCCGCACACTTCCTTTTTCCTGCCTTCCAGCGGACTCGGCGGCTTTGCCGCCGGCCGTGCCTTCGTGCGCAGGCCTGTTGGAGAAATACCAGGGCAAACTTCCCAAACTTCCCACGGACTCCTGTGCGCGACCGCCCGGGTGCGTGGGCGCGCGCGTAGCTTGTGGGTTGCGTGTAGGACAGGGAAAAATGCGGGTTGGCTTCGCTCCGACATTGGCGCGGTTGTGGCAGGGATTGGGGATGTAGGACAGGGCGGACGCGTTGGTCGCCTCCGCCGGAGTTTCCCACCGATTTCCTGAAGGCTACCCGACAGGCACGAAGTTTGCTGTTTGCGCAATTGCGGAGATCGCTGTCCACATCAGCGCTGTTTGCTTGTCGCTCCTATTGCTGGCGTCGCTTTCGATCCTGCTGCTTGTCGGCTTTGGCGCCGGACGCAAAACCTACCCCTCCACCTTGCGCCCGGTTGCCACCAGAAACGTCTCGCTCGATTCCTTCCGGCTGGACGGCGGCTTGGCGTGTTTCACGGTTTCGAACTGGCGTTTCAGTTCGGCCACTACCGAGGCGTCGGCGCCGCCGCCGAGTACCTTGGCGACGAAGCTGCCGCCGGGGCGGAGGATCCGGGCGGCGAAGTGGGCGGCCGCCTCTACCAGCGCCATGGTGCGGAAATGGTCTGTCTGGTTGTGGCCGACGGTGTTGGCGGCCATGTCGGAGAGGACGAGGTCGGCCTTGCCGCCGAGCATTTCGATCAGGCGCTCGTCCATGCCTTCGGCGAGGAAATCGCCCTGGAGGAAGGTGAGGCCGGCCATCGGGGCGACTTCGAGGAGGTCGATGCCGATGATGGTGGCCCTGGGGCGGCGTTTCATCACCACTTGCGACCAGCTTCCGGGTGCTGCCCCGAGGTCGACGACGCGGTCGGCGCCCTGCAGCAGGTTGAAGCGTTCGTCGAGCTCGATCAGCTTGTAGGCGGCGCGGGCGCGCCAGCCTTCGGCGTGGGCGCGCTTCACATAGGGGTCGTTCAGCTGGCGTTCGAGCCAGCGGGCCGAGCTGTTGGTGCGGCCGCGGCGGGACTTGAGCCGGGTGCGGCCGCCCAGCGATCGGCCGCCGCCGGAGCGGGTGCCGCCGCCGCTACCTGAACCGCCTGAGCCGCCCCCGGAATTGCCGCGCGATGCTGTCATGCCGTCCTCTGATTGTCTTCGCGCGCGATCATGCTGCGCAGGATACCCTCGCGGATGCCGCGATCCGCGACGCGCAGCTGGGGGGCGGCGCCGAGATCGATCAGCGCCTCGAGTATGGCGGCGCCCGCGACCACGAGATCGGCGCGATCGGCACCAACACCTGGGATCAGCGCGCGGTCTTCGGGGGATTTGACGGCGAGGTCGTGGCTGAGGGCGATCAGTTCGGCAGTGGAGGCGAGGGAGCCGTCGACCTGCCGCCGATCATAGTGGGCGAGGCCCATGTTGAGGCTGGCGAGCGTGGTGACAGTGCCGGACGCGCCGAGCAGCTGCACTTCGCCGCGAATGCGCCGCGCCAACGGGGCCAGATGATCGCTGACGCGGGCCTTCATCCGGTTGTAGGCGATGAGGCGGCTGGCGGGGCTGCCGGCATCCGCCAGCTCGGTTTCGCCCAGCGAGACGACGCCCCAGGGCACGCTGACCCATGCCTCCATGCGCAACCCGCCTTCGCGGCGGCCGGGCTTGTTGCCGTTCACGCGCTCCAGCAGGACGACTTCGGTGGAGCCGCCGCCGATGTCGAACACCAGTGTGCGGCGGGCCTTGCGGTCGATGAGCGTCTGGCAGCCGATTACCGCGAGGCGGGCTTCCTCGGCGGGGGTGATGACGTCGAGGGCGAGGCCGGTTTCCTTGTAGACGCGGTGGACGAACTCCGGGCCGTTGCTGGCGCGGCGGCAAGCCTCTGTGGCGACGCTGCGGACCTGGGTGACGCCGCGCCGGGCCAGCTTGTCGGCGCAGGTGGCGAGCGCGGCGACGGCGCGGTCCATCGCGGCGTCGGACAGGCGGCCGGATTGCAGCAGCCCTTCGCCCAGCCGGACGATACGGGAAAAGGCATCGATCACCTGGAACTCGCCGTCGCCGTCGGCGCCGACACGGCGGGCGATCAGCAGACGGCAGTTGTTTGTGCCGAGATCGAGGGCGGCGATCGGGCCGCGATGGTGGCCGGTGGCGCGGCGGGGGGCTTCGCGGGAGCGGATGCTTGCGGCTGGGAATGCCTGTGCGGAGACCTGCCGGACAGTGCCGGCGGGCGATTCGCCTTTCCGGGGAGGCCCGGAGCTTTCGTCAGCCCTCTGGCGGTGGCCAGAGGCGGCGCCTGTGGCGCGGTTGTCACCCATCTTCAACGTCCCGTCTCGCCCGGCGGAGGCTGCCCCGAGGGGCCGTATCCGCCTGAGGTCACCTTGAAGCAGCAACTGCCTCAGGCACTTGCCGCCAAGCTAGCAGGATGCGGCGGATTCACAAGAGTTGCCCCCGGAGCGGTTTGGACAGGCCGGTGCGGAAGCGCTGCTGAAGGCTTGTGCGGGAGGAAACGGCTCGCTATAGGCCGCGCTTCTCATGGCCTGGGCCCTCGATCGATGAGACGGGGACGTAGCTCAGATGGGAGAGCGCAGCAATCGCACTGCTGAGGTCAGGGGTTCGATCCCCCTCGTCTCCACCAGGCCAGGCCGAAGGCGGCGAAGATTAGCGCGAAGCGCTAACTCTCGACTCGCCGAAGGCCCGGCCGGCGTGCGACTGGCGGAGCCAGGCGACACGTCCGACGAGCGGGCTTTGCCCGCAACCTTCCTTACTTCTCTAAAACGCCCAGCCGGACTCGGCGGCTTTGCCGACGGCCGGCCTGAACCCGCCCCGCCCGGCAAGTCACCCCTGTCGCGGGCGGAGCAGCGCTTCCTGCGCGAGGCTGGAAACCAGTGTGCCGTCTTCGGCATAGACAAGGCCGCGCGAAAAGCCGCGGCCGTGCTGTGCAGACGGGCTGTCGCAATCGAACAGCATCCATTCCTCCACCTGCACAGGGCGGTGAAACCACATGGCATGATCGAGGCTGGCCATGAACAGGTTGGGGTTCGGCATGGGCAGGGTGTGCGGCAGCGCTGCCGTGCCGGCGAGCCAGTAATCCGACATGTAGGCGAGCAGGCAGGCCTGTTCGGCGGGAGTGGCGCCGGCGCCGCTGGGCAGGCGCATCCAGATCGCCCGGCTGGGGGGTGCGCCATCGATGTGCAGGAAACGCATCGGATCGACGGGTTTTACCTCGATCTGCCAGTCGGTGCGGCTCCAGCGTTCGCGGACAAGATCCGGGAGGCGGCTGCCCATGGAGACGGCGAGCTCGGGCAGCGACTGCAGTTCGGACGGCGGGGTGATGTGGGGCGGAAACGGGGCCTGGTGGTCAAAGCCGCGCTCGGGGGCGTGGAAGCCGCATTCCATGTGGAAGATCGGCTCGCCCTCCTGGATGGCGATGACGCGGCGGGTGGAGAAGCGGCCGCCGTCGCGGGTGCGATCGACCTGATAGATGACGGGGGCGTGGACGCGACCGGCGCGCAGGAAATAGCCGTGCAGGGAGTGCACGTGCCGCGTTGCGCCGTCGGCACCGATGGTGTGGGTGGCGGCGGTGAGCGCCTGTGCCAGCACCTGCCCGCCGAAGAGCGCGTCGTTGGCGTTGCGCTGGTTCAGCCGGTTGCGGAACAGATCGCGGTCCAGCCGCTCCAGCGCCAGCAGCGCCGGCGCGCTCTTTCCGTCCCAATCGGCAACTCCGGTCATGCACATCTCCTGCGCGGCGCCGCGCGATACCTCCGAATTGGCAGGGGGCCGAATTGGGGCAGGGGGCCGAATTGGTAGGGGCCCGAATTGGTAGGGGACGGGGCCGGCACCCGCCGCTATCGTCGCCGATGATGAGCATTGCAACCCCTGAGCGCGGCGCGCGAAGCAGCGTCGCCATTCCCGCCTCCACTGTGATTATTGCCCGCGACAGCGCGCAAGGGCTGCAGATCCTTGCCATAGAGCGGGCGAAGGGGATGGGCTTTGCCGGCGGCGCGGTGGCGTTTCCGGGTGGCAAGGTGGATGCGTCAGACAGCGCCGAGGGCGACTGTTTCGAGGGGTTTGGCGGGTTGGATGCGGTGGATGCGACGGCGCGGGTGGCAGCCGCGCGCGAGGCGTTCGAGGAATCCGGCATCCTGCTTTCCGGCGGGGCCGCCGTGAGCGCGGAGCTGCGGGCAGAGCTGCGACCGGCTTCCGACCGGCACGAGATCGGCTTTGGCGAGCTGCTGCAACGGGTGGGGCACCGGCTGGACGCTGCCCGGCTGGTGCCGTTTGCGCGCTGGCTGCCGCCGGAGGGGCTGCACAAGCGGTTCGATACGCATTTCTATGTGGCGGCGCTGCCCGATGGCGAGGAGATGGCGGCGGACGGGCACGAGGCGGTGCACGCGCGGTGGGCGACGCCGGCCGAATTGCTGGCGGACGCTGATGCCGGGCGGATCAGCCTGCTGTTTCCGACCCGCTGCAATGTCGCCCGACTGGGGCAGTTCGGGACGGTGGCAAAGCTGCTGGCGGATGAAACGCCGCCGCCGTTCATTCAGCCGACGATCTCGCCCGATGGCTGGCTGAGCATACCGGCCGACGTCGGCTATCCCTATGTACGGGAACGGCTGGAGACGGTTCGCAGGCAATAGCCGATCAGGCCTGGCCGACTGCAAGGATGCGCGAGACGTTCATCCGGATCCCGCAACGCGAAAGGGCCGCGCCTTTCGGCGCGGCCCACCCTGCGTCATACAGCTTGGAAGATCAGGCCGAGGTGACGGCGATGCCCTTGCGGCGGCGGGCAGCCGCGCCGACGAGACCGAAGCCGGCGATCAGCATGGCCCAGGTGGTGGGTTCGGGAACGCCGCCGATTTCGACGCCCTTCACGTTGGTGAAGACGAACCGCAGATCGTCATAGTCGAGATCGCCACCGCCGTTCAGATCCTCGAAACCGACATAGGTGCCGGCGGGGATGCCGAAATCGCCGCCGGCATAGGCGGCGGAGAAGATGTGGGTGATGCCGTCGCCGTTCAGGCTGCGCTGCGAGTAGAAATACTCGCCGGTGTTGGTGACGTTGATCTTGAAGACCAGCGTGTCGCCGGCGTTGACCGGGCCGAAGTTCAGGGACGTGCCGGGAGCCGTGGTCTGGTTGTTGAGACCCCAGATGCCGGTGTCGACGCCGTTGACCGACATGCCGAGCAGGTTGGTGTAGCCGGCGGTGTGACCGACGAAATAGGCGACAATGTCTCCGGTCGCTGCAGCGGTGAAGCTGTAGTCGAGGACGTTGGCGGTGCCGGGCGTCGGATATGTGGGCGTGACGGCCTGTGCTGCGCTGGTGACGCCGAGCGCAAGCGTTGCCGCGATAGCAAGTTTCCTGAACATGAAAATCCCTCCACCTTCATACATGGTATCGCATTCCCTGCAAGATGCAGACCAACTTCGTGCGCCAGGAAATCTGCACGTTTCCCGTCTGTTACATGAACACAAATGTGGCTGTGCTGAAATGCTGTAAAATCAGCCGACGCCTGATCCCATTATTAACCAATAGGTCCGTCCCGGAAACAGGACGGGTGTCAGGGCCTGAGGCCGCGCCCCTTGCGGCCCGGTTTCAGCGCCCTTTGCGCCATTGCGGCGAAGGCGCAGAGCTGCTCGCGGGTTTCTTCCGGCGGAATGATGGCCTCGACGCCGAAGCGCTCTGCGGTGCGGAAGGGGCTGCGGACGCGTTCGAGGCGGGCCTTGATTTCGGCCAGCTTTTCGGCCGGATTTTCCGATGCTTCCAGTTCGCCGCGATAGGCGGCCTCGAGGCCACCGGCGATCGGCAGGCTGCCCCAGTCGCCGCTGGGCCAGGCCATGCGCCAGCGGAAGCGATCTGCGGGCGCATGGGCGCTGCCGGCCATGCCATAGGCCTTGCGCAGGATGACCGTCGCCCAGGGCACGCTCGCCTGATAGATGGCGGTGAGCGCGCGGCTGCCCCAGCGGATCGTCGCTTCGTCCTCGGCGCGGCGGCCGATGAGGAAGCCGGGGTTGTCGACGAGATGGACGACGGGGAGATGGAAGCTGTCGGCGAGATCGACCATCCGCTCGACCTTGCGGGCGGTTGCCGCCGTCCACAGGCCGCCGAGCGCCTCGGGATTGGAGGCGACGATGGCGACCGGCCAGCCATCCAGCCGGGCAAGGCCGGTGACGACGCCGAGGCCCCATTCGCGGCCGATCTCGAACCAGCTGCCCTTGTCCACCACCGCCTCGACGATGGGGCGGATCGGATAGAGGCGGCGGGAATCGCGGGGGACGGCGGCGTTGAGCCATGCCTCCCGGCGGGTGACCGGATCGCGGGTTTTTGCGCGGGTGGGCAGTTCCTCGACGCTGGAGGGAAGGTAGGAGAGGAAGCGGCGGAGGCGGGCGAAGGCCTCGGCTTCGCTGGCGACGCGGTCGTCGACGGCACCGTTCTTCGCGTGGATTTCGGCGCCACCCAGCTCTTCCTTGGTGCGCTTCTCGCCTGCTGCCGCGACCACCGGCGGGCCGGCGACGAACATTTGCGACAGCCCTTCGACGAGCAGGCTGTAGTGCGCCATCACCATGCGACCGGCGCCGAGACCGGCGACCGGTCCGAGGCCGAGGGCGACCACCGGCACGCGGGCCATGTTGGCGACCATTTCCTCCCAGCCGGGGATTTCGGGGATGTAGGTGTGGCCCATGCCTTCGAGGCTTTTCACCGAGCCGCCGCCACCGGTACCCTCGATCATGCGGATGAGCGGCATGCGATATTCGGCGGCCAGCCGCTCGGCCTCCAGCAGCTTGCGGTGCAGCGCGGCGTCGGCGGCGCCGCCGCGCACGGTGAAGTCGTCTGCTGTCAGCACCACCGGGCGGCCATCGACCTCGGCGCGGCCGAAGAGGAAATTGGCCGGCAGCACAGCCTCCAGCTCGCCGTCGGCGGCGTAGGTGGCGAAACCGGAAAGCTCGCCGATTTCGTGGAAGCTGCCCGAATCCGCGACGGCTGCGATCCGGGCCCGGGCGTCGAGCCGGCCGGCGTCGGCCTGTCGCTTCAGCTTTTCAGGGCCGCCCATGCGTTGCGCCAGCGCCTGCCGGCGACGCAGCTCCTCGATTTCAGCTTCCCATCCCATCGGTGCAGAATAGCGGCGGATGGAGGCTTGTTAAGCCTGCCGCAGTTGGGAGCCGGTCAGCAGGAACCCGTACGGCGCCATTCGGTGCGCGAGGCGAAGGGGAGACCCGCCTCCAGACCCTGCGCGTCGATGACGAAGATTCCAGCCGTATCGCGGCGGATGGCGGTGCGGCCCGAGCGGCCGCTGGCGCAGCGATAGGTGACGACGGCGCCGTCTTCCTCATCGGAGATGGTGGTGAAGACGCATTGCGGGGCCGCACGGCTGCCGATCAGCATCGTCTCGACGTTGGGCAGGCACTGGCTTTGCACGTCGCCGCCGTTGCCAAGCGATTTCGATTGCCACTGACCGGCCTGGAAGCCCTGCAGTGCGCGCAACGCGGGCACCTGCGCCCACGCCGCACCTGAAGATGCAGCGAGAATTCCAATCAGCGCCATGTTCTTCCGACCGATGCTCATGGCCGATGATATAGACGGTGAGTTGGACAAAAGCGTGGCCGAAATGCCGGGTGCGTCGATACGGCGAGGTACCGCAGGCAGGACAGGTCCGCTCCCGGCAGGTCAGACGTCCATCAGGAACTGGCGGGAGCAGAACTCGCAATCGACCGAGATCACGCCGTCGGCGTTGCGCATTTCGGCGCGGTCTTCCTCGCTGAACTGGGCGAGCACGCTGCGGATGTGATCGGTGGAGCAGCGGCAGCCGCGGTGCAGGCCGAGCGCCGGAAGGACGCGGACCTCGTCTTCGTTGAAGAGCCGCCAGAGCAGCGATTCGAGCGGCAGGCCGATGTCGGTCAGCTCGTCTTCGGTGACGCTGCCGCCGAGCGCGGCGACATGGTCCCAGTTGCTGCTGTCTTCATCGAGGTGGAGGCGGCGGTCGCCTTCCTCGGCGCGGGACATGTGCTGCAGGATGAGGCCGCCCGCCGTCCAGCGGCCGTCGGCATCCTGCGAGGCGGACAGGCGGACGAGCGTAGGCAGTTGCTCGCTATCCTCGAAATAGCCCTGCGCGGCCTGCTGCAACTGTTCGCCGCTGAGCGCGACGATGCCCTGATAGCGTTCGGAGCTGGCGGTCTGATCGAGGGTGATGACCAGTTGTCCGCGTCCGAACAGGGTTTCGAGCGTGGCGGCGGGCGGAAAGCGGCGGTCGAGATCCTGCGCCGCGTAGCCGCGCAGGGCGCCCTCGCCATTCTCGGCGCGGAAATCGGCGACCAGCAGCCGGACCGGGCCGCCTTCGCCCTTGGCCTGCAGCGTGAGCTGGCCTTCCTCGGGGCGGAACAGGGCGCCCAGCAGGGCCGTCAGCGCCAGCGTTTCGCCGAGCAGCCGGGCGATGGGTTCGGGATAGGCGTGGGCGGCGAGGATTTCGCCGAGCGCCTTGTCGAGCCGGACGACGCGGCCGCGGGCGCCGCGCCCGGGCAGCGTGAAGCCGATCAGCCTGTCGCCGTCTCGATGCAGGGAATCGGCCATCAGCTGAGCTTGCCGAGCGCCCAGAGCAGCAGGGCTTTCTGCGCGTGGACGCGGTTGGCGGCCTCTTCCCAGACCAGCGATTGCGGACCGTCGATGACACTGTCGGTGACTTCCTCGCCGCGATGGGCCGGGAGACAGTGGAGGAAGATCGCCGAGGGCTTCGCGAGCGCCATGCGCATCGGGTTGATCTGGTAAGGCTCGAAGGCGCGGCGGCGATCGGCGTTGTCGGTGTCGCCCATCGAGACCCAGGTATCGGTGACGACGACATCGGCGTTGCGGACGGCTTCGTCCGGGTCGGTGCCGAACGCGATGGTGGCGCCGCGTGCCTGGGCGGCGGCGACGAAGGCGGCGTCCGGTTCGAAGCCGGCGGGGGCGGCGATGGTCAGCGAGAAGCCGAGGAGGCCGGCAGCCTCTATGATGGAATTGCAGACATTGTTGCCGTCGCCTACCCAGGCCCAGCGGGTGCCATCGGTGTTGCGGCCGAGCTTTTCCTCGACGGTCAGCAGGTCGGCGACGATCTGGCAGGGGTGCGAGAGGTCGGTGAGGCCGTTCAGGACCGGTATGCTGGCAGCCGCGGCCAGCGCCACCACGTCGCTGTGGCGGTTGGCGCGGATCATCATCGCATCGACGAAGCCGGAAAGGACGCGGGCGGTGTCTTCGAGGGTTTCGCCACGGCCGAGCTGCATGTCGCCGGCTGCGAGTGTGATCGCCTCGCCGCCGAGCTGCCGCATTGCCACGTCGAAGCTGAGGCGTGTGCGGGTGGAGGGCTTTTCGAAGATGCAGGCGAGCAGGTGGCCGGCCAGCGGGGCGTCGCTGTCTGGCGCGCCCTGCGGGAGGCCGCGGCGCGCGGTCTTGCGGGCGCGGGCGTGGTCGAGAACCCGGCGCAGGCCGCCGGGACCGAGATCGGACAGGTTGAGGACGTGCTTCATGCCGCTGCTCATGCCGCCTTCGGCACCTCGAAGGCGGCAGCGGCGGCGGAGAGCTTTTCCACGAACTCGCGGATGTGCGATTCCTCGACGTTGAGCGGCGGGAACACGCGCACGACATTCTCGCCGGCCGACACCGTCAGCAGGCCGAAATTGTCGCGGCAGTGGGCGACGAAGGCGCGGCTGTCGGCGTTCAGCTTCAGGCCGAGCATCAGGCCCATGCCACGGATGCTGTCGAACAGATCGTGGTTGGGGATCATCTGCTCCAGCGCGGCACGCAGGCGGTCGCTTTTTTCGCGGACGTTGGCGAGGAATTCCGGCGTGGCGACGATATCCAGCACGGCACCTGCGGCGGCCATCGCCAGCGGGTTGCCGCCATAGGTGGAGCCGTGCGTGCCGACGACCATCCCGGTCGCGGCCTTTTCGGTGGCAAGGCAGGCGCCGACGGGGAAGCCGCCGCCGATACCCTTGGCGACGGCCATGATATCCGGCGTGATGCCATATTGTTCATAGGCGAACAGCGTGCCGGTGCGGGCGACGCCGGTCTGCACTTCATCGAACACCAGCATCAGGCCGTGCTGGTCGGCGAGCTTGCGCAGGCCCTGCAGGAACTCCTGTGTACCGGCGCGGATGCCACCTTCGCCCTGGATCGGTTCCACCAGGAAGCCGGCGGTGTTGTCGTCGATGGCGGCCTCTGCGGCAGCGAGATCGTTGAACTGCACGACATGGAACCAGTCCGGCAGCGGTTCGAAGCCCTTGCGCAGCTTTTCCTGATCGGTGGCGGAAATGCCCGCCATCGTCCGGCCGTGGAAGGCGTTGGAGAAGCTGATCAGCTTGTAGCGCTGTGGGTTGCCGGTGGCGTAGTGGTAGGCGCGCGCCGTCTTCACCGCGCACTCGACGGCTTCGGCGCCGGAGTTGGTGAAGAAGACGGTGTCGGCGAAGGTGAGCGCCACCAGACGTTCTGCGACTGCCATCTGCTGCGGCGAGCCGTAGAGGTTGGAGACGTGCATCAGCGTTGCCGCCTGATCCTGGATCGCCCTGGTGAGGTGCGGGTGGTTGTGGCCCAGCGCGTTGACGGCGATGCCGCTGGCGAAATCGAGCCAGCGGTTGCCGGCTGCGTCGAACAGATAGGCGCCCTCCCCGCGCACCGGCGCGAACGCACACCGGGGGTAAACGGGCATGAGAGGGGAAATGGCCATGCTGTCCTCGCGCTGTAGCTTCGGCTGATGCCGAATGGGGCTCCTGAAACGAAAAGAGGCGGCGCTTCCGCCGCCTCAGCTATGGTTGCGGACATAGCGGCTCAGGCGCGCAATTTCCACCCCGATTTGAGCAGCGCATAGGCGAGCGCCCAGAAGGCGGCGCAAAGTCCGCCGACGATGATCGCGCCCAGCAGCGGCGGCGCCTCTGCCACGCCGATGAAGCCGGCGCGGAAACCGTCGATCATGTAGAAGAAGGGATTGCCCCGGCTGATCGCCTGCATGACCGGGGGCAGGCGATCGATCGCATAGAAGGTGCCGGACAGCAGGGTGAGCGGCTGCACGAGGAAGTTTGTGACGGCAGCGCCATGATCGAACTTGTCGGCCCAGATGCCTGTCAGCACGCCGAGCAGGCCCAGCATCAGCGCACCGGCGGTGCCGAAGAAGAAGACCTGCAGCGGGTTGGCGACGGAGACATCGACGCCCGGCCACAACAGCATCGCAAGCCAGATGGCGATCCCCACCAGCCAGGCGCGGGTGACGGCGCCGGCGGCATAGCAGAACAGCAGCTCGCCATGGCTGAGCGGCGGCATCAGCACATCGACGATGGTGCCCTGCACCTTGGCGATGATGATCGACGACAGCGAATTCTGGAACGCATTCTGCACCATGCCCATGATGATGAGGCCGGGCGCAAGGAACGTGGCATAGGGGAAGCCCAGCACATTCCCCTTGGCGCTGCCGAGCGCCAGCGTGAAGATGGCAAGGAACATCATGGTGGTGATGGCCGGCGCCCAGATGGTCTGTGTCTGCACCTTGAAGAAGCGGCGCACTTCTTTCATATAGAGCGTGCGTATTCCCAGCCAGTTGACGCCGAGAATGACCGGAACCCCGGGTTCCGGATGGACAGGCGCTTCGGATTGGGGTGACACGGGTGCTTGCATGGCTGAAGCCGTCCTATCCGGCGCAAACGGGCCGGGCAAGCGCACACTGACTAGCGGGAGCCGAAATGGCCTGGACTGACGAGCGCATCGCTCAGCTGAAGCAATATTGGGAAGAAGGCCGCTCTGCGAGCCAGATCGCGGAACTGCTGGGCGAAGGACTTTCGCGCAATGCCGTGATCGGCAAGGCGCACCGGCTGGGGCTGGCATCGCGCCCGTCGCCGCTGAAGACCGGCGAGCCCAAGAGCAGCGAGCCGAAGGCGGCCGCGCCGAAGGCCGAGCCACGCGTGGCAGCGCCGAGGCCGGCGCCTGCGCCGCGTGTCGCGGAAGCCCCGGCCGTGGCGCCTGCGCCGGCGGCCGTTGCCGCCCCGGTTTCGGCGCCGATGTCCTCTGCCGTGCCGGTGATGCCGGCGCCGCGCGCTGCGCCGCGTGCCAAGGGCGCGCGGGTGACGCTGCTCGATCTCAACGACCGGATCTGCAAGTGGCCGATCGGGCACCCGGACGAAGCGGATTTCCATTTCTGCGGCAAGCCCGTGAATCCCGGTTTCCCCTATTGCGGGGAGCATTGCCTGGTGGCGTATCAGGCGCAGATGCCGCGTCGGGATCGGCCGGCCGGGCCGCCGAGGCCGTTCGGGCCGAACTTGCCGCGTCCGCGTTGACGCCCTGCGTTAACGCGGAAGCCGGCTGCGATTAGCGCAAAGCGCTAACTCGCAGACTCGGCGTCGCGGCGCGGCCCCCTGCCTTCGCTGACGGCTTTTGCGTTGAGGCGCGGCCGCGGGCTGAGACCGCGAGTCCGCTCCGGAGACGGCAGGAAGGCAGGAAGGTTGCGGGCAAAGCCCGCTCGTCGGACGTGTCGCCTGGCTCCGCCAGGCGCACGCCGGCCGGGCTTGCGCGGACTCGCGCGTTTTGGCTTCGCCAAAAGCGTCGGCCGCTTCAGCCAAAAAAATCCCCGGCAGGTTTCCCTGCCGGGGAGGTTGGTTCCTTGGGGAGGAACTTGGGGGCCGGGCTTGGAATTTCCGGCCGATCTGGGGGGAGCCGCATTGCCTTAGTGCGCGGCTCCGAACTCAATAATTGTAGGCGCGTTCCCCATGCTCGGCGAGGTCGAGGCCCTCGCGCTCGGCTTCGGGGGAGGCACGCAGGCCGGTGAGGGCCTTGGCAATGTAGAAGGCGATGGCTGCGCCGACTGCCGACCAGACGATGGCGACGACGACCGACTTCACCTGGATCCACAGCTGGGAGGCGAGGACATAATCTTCTCCGGCAGGTCCGCCGAGCACGGCCAGCATGGTGAAGGCGGTGCCGATCGAGCCGATGATGCCGCCGATGCCGTGGATGCCGAACACGTCGAGCGAGTCGTCGAAGCCGAGCTTCGGCTTAACCTTCATCACGAAGAGGCAGCAGGCGACGGCAGCGATGGCACCGAGCAGGATGGCGCCGAACGGACCGGAGTTGCCGGCCGCCGGTGTGACGGCGACGAGGCCGGCAATGGCGCCCGAGCAGGCCCCCAGCAGCGAGCCGGAGTGGCCCAGCAGCTTTTCGGTGAGCATCCAGAAGAGGACGCCGGCGGCCGTTGCCGTGAAGGTGTTGATGAGGGCGAGACCGGCCGACCCATTGGCCTCGAGCGCCGAGCCGGCGTTGAAGCCGAACCAGCCAACCCACAGCAGGCCGGTGCCGATCAGCGTCATCGTCAGCGAGTGCGGCGCCATCAGTTCCTTCTGGTAGCCGATGCGCTTGCCGAGGATGATGCAGCCCACCAGCGCCGAGACACCTGCGTTGATGTGGACCACGGTGCCGCCCGCGAAGTCGAGAGCGCCCCAGCCGAAGATCAGGCCGGTGGCGGCATCGTCACCGCCCAGATACCAGACCATGTGCGCGATCGGGTAGTAGACGATGGTGAGCCAGACGATGGCGAACACCATCAGCGCGGAGAATTTCATCCGCTCGACAAGGCCGCCGACGACCAGCGCCACGGTGATGGCAGAGAAGGTCATCTGGAAGGCGATGAAGACGAACTCGGGAATGACGACGCCATCGGTGAAGGTGGCGACATTGGAATCCGCGGTGACGCCGGCCAGGAAGAACTTGCCGGTCGAGATGAACTGGTTGAAGTCCCCGCCGAAGGAGAGGCTGTAGCCGAACATCACCCACATCAGCATCGCGAGTGCGGCGACGGCGGTGATCTGGGTGAGGACCGAGGCCATGTTCTTGGTGCGGACGAGGCCGCCGTAGAAGAGGGCGAGGCCGGGGACGATCATCGCCATGACGAGGACGGTGGCCGTCATCATCCAGGCGGTGTCACCCTTGTTCGGAACGGGTGCTTCGGCGACGGCCGCGGCCACGGGAGCAGCGGCGGCGACCGCCGCATCGGTAGCGACGGCGACGGCTTCCTGGGCATGGGCGGGGGCGACAAGCGCCACCCCGGCAAGGCCCAGCCCCAGGGCAAGCCTGCCCCAGCTAAGCTGTGGGAACTGCATCAAAGACCCCTCCTTGAACTGTTTTTGGGAGTGTGATTCGAGCGGCATCAGAGCGCCGTCTCGTTGGTTTCGCCGGTGCGGATGCGCACCACGCCGCCGACATCGAAGATGAAGATCTTGCCGTCGCCGATCGCGCCGGTGTGGGCAGATTGCTGGATGGCTTCGACCGCGCGGGGCGCCAGATCGGCTGCGACGGCGATTTCGATCTTCACCTTGGGCACCATGTTGGTGGTATATTCAGCGCCGCGGTAAATTTCGGTCTGGCCCTTCTGGCGGCCGAAACCCTTCACCTCGGTCACGGTCATGCCCGTCACGCCGAGCGCGGTCAGCGCTTCGCGGACGTCGTCGAGCTTGAACGGCTTGATGACGGCTACGATGAATTTCACGTCGACCCTTCCCTTCCCGAACCTGCGGCCTTTCGTGCAAGGCACGCCAGCCGTTCATTGGTTATGCAGGAAGTGTGCCAACTTTCTTCCAAGCGGAACTTCGGTTGCAGTGCAGCAAAAACTGTCACGAAAGTGCCCAAAATCTCGGCAGGGTCTGGAATGGCCTCAGTCGCTTGCCTCATTTTCGGGCAATCCAAGGAGGCCCCTGGCTGCAGGCAGGTCGTCGGCAATCACCATCAACCGAATTCCGGGAAATCCACCGCCCAGCAGGCCGGAAAAGCCTTCATCGAAAAGCACGGCCTCGATTCCGGCCGCGGCAAGGCGGCCACGGAGGATCTGCGCCAATGCCACGTCTGTCACCGTCGTGAGCTCTGCCAGCATCAGGCCGTGCCGCCGATGGTCAGCCCTTCCACCAGCAGCGTTGGCTGACCCACGCCGGCGGGCACCGACTGGCCGCCCTTGCCGCAGGTGCCGATTCCCTCGTCCAGCTCCATATCGTTGCCGATGGCGGCGATTTTCTGCATCACCGCCGGGCCGTTGCCGATAAGGGTGGCGCCCTTCACCGGGGCGCCGAGCTTGCCCTCCTCGATCAGATAGGCCTCGGTGCAGCTGAAGACGAACTTGCCGGAGACGATGTCGACCTGGCCGCCGCCGAAGCTCTTCGCAAAGATGCCGCGCTTGACGCTGCGCAGGATTTCGCCCGGATCCTCGGTGCCGGCCGCCATGAAGGTGTTGGTCATGCGCGGCATTGGCGGGTGGCGGAAGCTTTCGCGCCGGCCGTTGCCGGTGGCCTCCACGCCCATCAGCCGCGCGTTCATGCGATCCTGCATATAGCCCTTCAATATCCCGTCCTCGATCAGCACGGTGCGCGAGGTGGGGGTGCCTTCGTCGTCCACCGAAAGCGAGCCGCGCCGGTCTGGAAGGCTGCCGTCGTCGATGACGGTGACGCCGCGCGACGCGACCTGTTCGCCGACGCGGCCGGAGAAGGCGGAGGTGCCCTTGCGGTTGAAGTCGCCTTCGAGGCCGTGGCCGACGGCTTCGTGCAGGAGGATGCCGGGCCAGCCGGGGCCGAGCACCACGGGCATGACGCCGGCAGGCGCCGGGACGGCTTCGAGATTGGTGAGCGCCTGCGCCAGCGCGAGGTCGATCGCGCGCTGCCACTCGCTCTCGTCGAACAGCTTGTCGTAGAGCGCGCGGCCGCCGAAGCCCCAGCTGCCGGATTCGCGGCGGCCGTCCTTTTCGGCGACAATGCCGACGTTGAGGCGGACGAGGGGCCGGATGTCCTTCACCTTCAGACCATCGGCGCGGATGATTTCCACATGGCTCCAGCTGGCGGCGAGGCTGGCGGTTACCTGCACGACACGGGAGTCGCGGGCGCGGGCGGCCGCGTCGATCTTTGCCAGCAGCTCGACCTTGGTGGCGAAGGGGACGGCGGAAAGCGGATCGGCATCCGTGTAGAGGCGCCGGTTGGTGCCGCGCGGGGCGATGGCCGGGGTGTGGGCGCCGGCGGATTTCACCACTGCCAGGGTTTCCGCGGCGCGGCGGATGGCACCGGCGCTGATCTCGTTGGCGTGGGCATAGCCGCTGACGTCGCCGGCGACGCCGCGCAGGCCAAAGCCCTTGGTCTGGTCGAAGCTGGCGGTCTTCAGCCGGCCGTCGTCGAAGGCGAAGCTCTCCGAGACGGCGGCCTGCAGATAGAGTTCGCCGTCCTCCAGCCCGGCAAGCGCATCGCGGGTGAGGCGTTCGGCCTCGGCGGGATCGAGTTCGGCGTAGAGCAGATTGTCCATCTGCCCGAAATAGGCCTTCGGGCGTCAAAGGCAATGTGGAGCGCTTGACGGGGGTTGGGCCCGCTCCCGCTGTGGCTGTCGGAACGTTGGGGCATGCGGTTTTGGGCAAGCGGATTGCGGGTGGAGGGGTGTTGCCGGTGGCGGGACCGCCGGTTTCTGCGGGAGATTTACGCCCTGCAGCTGGACCGGACAGCGCGGCGCCATCGCGACTGCACTGACGAAAGAGCCGGAGCCCATCGACTAGCCTGATCTAGTGGTGATCCCCGCCACCGTCGCCTTCGAGGATGAAGCGGCGGTCGCAATAGGGGCAATCGACGAAATTGCGTTCGTCGATCTGCAGCCAGACGCGGGGATGGCCGAGCGCCCCTTCATCGCCGTCGCACGCAACGCGGCGGCTGTGGACGATGCGCGTTTCGGGCGGGGGCGGTGCGGAGCTCATGTCCGGGCTCTAGCCGCATCCTTTGCTTCGGAAAAGCCCTGTCGGAGACGGCCGCACGCAGCTGCAACCTGAATGACGCTGCAGTGCAACACAGGCACGGGAGGTGGGGGCGCCACAGCCTGGCCGATGCGGTTTTGCAGAGGGTAGCGGCGGCATGGCGCCAGCTTTCCCTTTCCGAGGCTGATTCCGAGGCTGATTCCGGGGGCCGATTCTGCCGCAGTCCGGCTGCAGCCCATGCCGTTGGTCGACCCACAGATGGCGTTCGTCGAACTGCATGTCAGTCGCAGAAGCCCGGACGCTGCCTGTCGACGGAGACGCGACCGGAAAATCGGGGTCGCTACAAGCAGGGTCATGGTGCTGCCGGGGACATCAACCCCTCTCGATAACTCCCCGGCAGCATCCCCAACAGGAGACCCCCGATGTTTGCCCTTTCCAAGACCCGCACCAGTATGCCCCTCGCCCTGATCGCCGCGGTTGCGATGACCTGCTTGCAGGGCGCCGCCTTTGCCGGCGTGCCCGAGGGCGGCGACTTTCGCACCACCCAGGTTTCGACCTCCGGGCTGAACCTCGCCAATCCGGCCGACGTCGAGAAGCTCGACGCCCGGATCGAGCGGGCCGCCCGCAGCGTCTGCATGCAGGAAGACAATCGCGACCTTGCCGCCGCTACGGCCCGCGCCACGTGCGAGCGGGCCTCTATCGCCGCCGCTTCGTCAAAGCGGGACGTGCTGGTGGCGCGGGCGCAATCCGAACAGATGGCCTCCCGCGTGCAGCAGCCGGCAGGCACGGCGGAATAACCTTTCCAGTTTGGCGGACGGGAGCTTGCCTGCTCCCGCCCGCCTCAACCTGTCAGTCCCACTGGCCCGCTTCCTTTGCCGGAAGCGGGTCATTTTCATTTTAGGCGATGCTTGGGGGCGTGTCAGCTTTTGGTGACGCTGGAGCGGACGCTTGCCAGATAGGTGCGGCCGATGCGGAGCTGCTGGCCGCCTTCCAGCTCGGCTGTCCAGTTGCCCTGGCCGTCGTGCGCGAGGCGGGCGACGCGATCTCGGCGGACGATCGACGAGCGGTGCAGGCGGATGAATTCCGCCGGATCCAGCCGCGCCTCCAGCGCGCCGATCGTTTCGTGGATCAGCCAGCTGCGGTTGCCGGCGTGGAGGCGCATATAGTCGCGTTCGGCCTCGATGCGGTCGATGTCGGCGACCGCGACGCGGGTCAGCTCGCCGCGGTTGGGGACCCAGAATTCGCGGGCATAGCGCGAAGCGTCGGCAGGGGCGGCGTCGGCTGGGGTTTCGGCGGCGATCCGCAGGCGCTCGGCTGCGCGGGCAACGGCCTTTTCCAGGCGCTCCGGGGCGACCGGTTTCAGCAGGTAATCGACGGCGGCGGCATCGAAGGCGGCGACCGCGAACTGATCGAAGGCGGTGACGAAGACGATCGCGGGCGCCCGTTCCCTGCCTTCCAGCGCGTTGGCGACGTCGAGGCCGGTGAGGCCGGGCATGGCGATATCGAGGAAGACGAGATCGGGCTCCAGCGCGTCGATCAGGCGAAGCGCCGCCTCGCTGTCGGAAGCGGTGCCGACCAGCTGCACGCCGGCCAGGCGGGAGCAGAGGATCTGCATGCGTTCGACGGCAAGCGGCTCGTCATCGACGATCAGGGTCTTCAATTGCGCCATGGCGGCTCTGGTGGCGTTTTCTTCGGGCAGCATCAAGCCTCGGCTGCGGTCAACCGCGGATCAGCGGCATCCTGAGCCGCACCAGCCAGCCGCCGGCAGTGGGGCGGCCGGCGACGCTGTCGGCGGCGTCGCCGAACGAGGCCTTCAGCCGGGCCTCGACATTGGCGAGGCCGACGCCGCAGCCCGGCTCGCTGGCGGTGGCGACGGAATCGCCGTCGTCGCGCACCCAGAGTTCGAGATGGCCGCCGACAGCCTCGGCGGCGATGGTGACCGTGACCGGGCGCTGGCTGCGCGAGACGCCGTATTTGATCGCGTTTTCCACCAGCGGCTGCAGGATGAGCGCCGGGACCAGCGCATCGTTCAGCACGTCTGGAACGGAGACCTTGACCACCAGCCGTTCCGGGAAGCGGACCTTTTCGATGTCGAGATAGAGAAGCTGCAGGCGCAGTTCCTCTGAGAGCGGCACATTTTCGTTGGCCTCGCGGGTGAGGGAGGCGCGGAAGAAGGTGGAGAGGTTGAGGATCATCCGCTCGGCTTCCTCGGCGCGATCGCGCATGACGAGCGAGGAAAGCGAATTGAGCGTGTTGAAGAGGAAGTGCGGGTTGACCTGATAGCGGAGCGCGCGGAGCTCGGCGTCCTGCGCGGCGCGGGCATATTGCGCGGCCTGCCGCTCCACCCGCTGGACCTTGCTGGCATAGAGCAGCGCCACCCACATCACCGCCCAGGAGGCAATGAAGAAATACCATTCGAGCGCAGAGGAGACGATGACCGAGATCGGCGCGTCGGTGTAGACGGACCTGTCGCCCTTGTACTCCATGTCCATCGCCATGTGCTCGGCGATGGGGAAGCCGTAGAAGGCGATGTAGTTGACCGTTGCATAGGCAAAGGCCAGCGGCGCCGACGCGACGAAGGCGATGGTAAGCAGCTTGCCCGTGCGGGCGTGATCGTAGCGGCGGAGCAGCATGTAGAGCAGGCCGGTGAGCAGCATCGCGACGATCGTGACGATGCCACGGCGCAGCAACATCTCTTCCTGCCCGGGCATGTCGGAGACGGCGGCACGGGCGGTGGCCAATACGAAATAGACGAGCCAGAAACCGATGATCGACAGGATGGCCATGCGCGGGGATGGCTCGCCCTGCCCGGCCCGTTCGGAAGGGCCGCTGGACGGTTTCCTGTCCGTGCGGGGCTGGAATGCTTGGTTCATGCTGTCACCCTACTGAAACAGCCGTCTCTAGGCGACGCCCTTTGTCGATGGGCAAATGCCGTTGGTCGAAGCAGTTCATCCACCGTTAACCAATTAATTGCGGCTGTTCCGACGAGCGGGATAGCGCTAGCGACCGGCGACATATGCCTGATGCAACAGATTCCCGCGGCCCGCTGGACGGCCTTCTGATCCTCGACCTGACGCGGGTGCTGGCCGGGCCCTATGCGACGATGCTGCTCGCCGATCTGGGCGCGCGCGTCATCAAGGTGGAAGCGCCCGGCGGAGACGACAGCCGGGCGATCGGGCCGTTCATGGCGGAAGGCGACAGCGCCTATTTCACCAGCGTCAACCGGGGGAAGGAATCGATTGCGCTGGATCTGAAATCCGCCGCCGATCTGGCCGTGCTGGAAGCGATGCTGGCGAAGGCCGACGTGGTGGTGGAGAATTTCCGCCCCGGCGCGATGGAGCGGCTGGGGCTGGGCTTCGAGGCGCTGCATCAGCGGTTTCCGCGGCTGATCTATGCGGCGGCTTCGGGCTTTGGGCATAGCGGGCCGGAGAGCGGGCGCCCGGCCTATGATGTGATCGTGCAGGCGATGGGGGGCGTGATGTCCATCACCGGCGAGGAAGGCGGCGCGCCGGTGCGGGTGGGGACTTCGCTGGGGGATATCACCGCCGGGCTGTTCACCGTGATCGGGATCGAGGCGGCACTGCTGCACCGGGAAAAGACGGGCCGGGGCCAGAAGGTGGACGTGGCGATGCTGGATTGCCAGCTGGCGATCCTGGAGAATGCCATTGCCCGCTATCAGGTGACCGGGAAGAGCCCCGGGCCGCTGGGGAGCCGGCATCCTTCGATCACGCCGTTCCAGGCCTTTCGCTGTGCCGACCGGCCGATCGTGATTGCGGCCGGAAACGATGCGCTGTGGCTGGCGTGCTGCGAGGCACTGGGGCTGGACGCCATGGCGGCGGATGCGCGCTTTGCCAGCAACCACAGCCGCACCGAGCATGCGGCCGAACTGGCGGCCGGGGTGGAGGCGCGGCTGACAACTGCCGACGCAGCGCACTGGCTGGCGTTGCTGGGGGCAGCGGGGGTGCCGGCCGGGCCGCTGAACACGGTGGGCGAGGCGCTGGCGATGCCGCAGGTGGCGGCACGCAACATGCTGGTGGAAACGCATTCGCCGGAAGGACGGCCGTTGAAGGTGGCGGGGAATCCGATCAAGATGTCGGCGCACCCCGATCCGGCAACGCGGCCTTCGGCGGCGCGGCTGGATGCGGATCGGGCGCGGTTGGTGGCGGAGTTTGCGGGTACATGACGATCGAGGCCGATATCGCGCTGATCCAGCGGCTGGCGAATGCGGCCGATGAAGCAGTGAAGCCATATTTTCGCGCCAAGCTGGAGATCGAGCAGAAGGCGGACTTCTCGCCCGTTACCGCCGCCGACCGGGGCGCCGAGCGGGTGATCCGCGACATGCTGCGGAGCGACCGGCCGACCGACGGCATCTATGGCGAGGAATATGGCATCAGCCGCGGGCAATCGGGCCGGGTGTGGGTGATCGATCCCATAGACGGGACGCGCGGTTTCGTGGCGGGGCGGCCGCTCTATGGGACGCTGATCGGGCTGATCGAGGACGGAAAGCCCATTCTGGGGCTGATTTCGGCGGCGGCGGCGGGTGACCGCTGGCTGGGGTGCACGGTGGGGCAGCCGCAGACGACGTTGAACGGCAAGCGGGTGAGCGCGCGGGCCTGCGCTTCGCTGGGCGCGGCGCGGGCTGCATCCACGCATCCTTCGGTGTTCTCGGCTTCGGGGCATGCCAGTTTCCAGCGGATCGGGCGTTCGGTGAAGGACATGCTGTTTGGCGGGGATTGCCATAATTACGGGCTGGTGGCGGCCGGGCATCTGGACCTGGTGATGGAGGAAAATCTGCAGCCCTATGACTGGGCGGCGCTGGTGCCGGTGGTGCAGGGGGCCGGCGGGGTGATTACCGACTGGGCCGGGCAGCCGCTGGAGCTGGGGAGCGAGGGGCGCGTTCTGGCGGCTGGCGACGCGCGGGTGCATGCCCAGGCCATGGAGCGCATCTGAGAGGTTTTCGGGCGCGGGCTGTGCCACTATCCTGAGCGGCAGAGGGATAGAGGGAACAGCCCATGACGATCGCCGCCGACGCACTTGCCCGTGATACTGCCGCCATGCAGGCCCTGCTGGAGAAGCAGCGGGCCGCCTTTACCGCAGAGCTGCCCGTAAGCGCCGCTGTGCGGAAGGACCGGTTGAACCGGGCCCTGAAGCTGATGCTGGAGCATCGGGAGGCGTTCAAGAAGGCCCTGTCAGACGATTTCGGGCACCGGCCGGCGGAGATGACGGACATCACCGACATCATGGGCAGCGTGAAGCCGCTGAAGCATGCCTTGAAGCATGTGGACGAGTGGATGAAGCCGGAGCGCCGCAAGCTGGACTTCCCGCTGGGGCTGCTGGGGGCGAAGGCCATCGTGGAGTGGCAGCCGAAGGGCGTGGTGGGGGTCATCGCGCCGTGGAATTTCCCGATCAACCTGACCTTTGCGCCGCTGGCGAACATCCTGGCTGCCGGGAACCGGGCGATGATCAAGCCGAGCGAGTTCACGCCGGCGACTTCGGAGCTGATGCGCACGGCCTTTGCGCAATATTTCGATGAGGCCGAGGTGGCGACGGTGGTTGGCGGGCCGGAGGTGGGCAAGGCCTTTTCCGAGCTGGCGTTTGACCATCTGATCTTTACGGGCGCGACTTCGATTGCGCGGCATGTGATGGCGGCGGCCGCGAAGAATCTGGTGCCGTTGACGCTGGAGCTGGGCGGGAAATCGCCGACCGTCATCAGCCGGTCGGCCGACATTGCCAGCGCCACCGAGCGGGTGGCGATGGGCAAGATGATGAATGCCGGGCAGATCTGCCTGGCGCCGGATTACATGCTGGTGCCGCAGGAGAAGGAGGCGGAGATCGTCGAGGGGCTGAAGGCGGCGACGACGAAAATGTATCCGAGCCTGCTGGCGAATGACGACTATACCAGCGTGATTTCGAAGCGGCACCGCGACCGGTTGGAGGCGCATATCGAGGATGCGCGGGCGAAGGGGGCCGAGATCGTGGAAGTAAACCCGGCGAACGAGGATTTCTCCAAGCAGAACACCAACAAGATGCCGCTGACCATTATTCGCAACCCCACCGACGAGATGACGGTGATGCAGGAGGAGATATTCGGCCCGGTGCTGCCGGTGAAGAGCTACAAGTCGGTCGAGGACGCGATTGGGTATATCAATTCGAAGGAGCGGCCGCTGGGGCTTTACTGGTTTGGCACGGATGCCGGCGAGGAGCGGCAGATGTTGGACAAGACCGTTTCCGGCGGGGTGACGGTGAACGATGTGATCTTCCATGTGGCCCAGGAGGATCTGCCCTTTGGCGGGATCGGGCCTGCCGGGATGGGCAATTACCACGGGCATGACGGGTTCAAGACCTTCAGCCATGCGAAGAGCATCTACAAGCAGCCGAAGATGGATCTGGCCGGGCTGGCCGGGTTCAAGCCGCCTTACGGGGAGAAGACGCGGAAGGCTTTGGCGCGGGAACTGAAGGGCTGAGGGCGGTTGCGCCGCTTCCGAATCCGTTAATTTCCGTTCAACTTTTCGCACTTTTCGCATTGGCAATGCGTGCGTGGGCGGGTGCGCGCGTAGCTTGTGACTGGTGTGTAGGACAGAGAAAAGTGCGGGTTGGTTTGCCGCCTGCATCGGGGTGGTTGTGGCATGGATTGGGGTTTGTAGGACAGGTTGAATGATCGTGCTGCTTGCCATGCTCCTTATGACTGAGTCCGAGCCTCCTTCGCTTGGGCAACTCACAGCGGAGGATAGAGCGGTAGTGCAGGCAGGAGAGGAGGCCAGCGCTTGGCTCGCCGCCACATATCCGGATTGTGAGAATCCCAAGGCCGATGACTTCAGACCCTATACATTGTGCTTGGCGGAGACAGACTTTGATCGAGCGGAGGCAGACATGCAGCGCGTGTGGGCGCTGACGCTTGCACGGGTGAGGGCAGCCAAAGGCTTGAGCGGCGAACGAAAGGTCAAATCAGAGCAGAGAAAGTGGCTGATACAGCGTGATCGGCAATGTGGGGCCGCTGCTGCTGAAACGCCGGTCACGCAGTTCTCCCGGAACGATTTGAGTTGCAAGGCCCGTCTGAACGCTGATCGTATAATGTATCCCGACGTGATTGCTCGCTAGACCTTGGGCCGGGAAGCGTTCCTTCCGTTTTTTTTACCGAGACTGTTTCTCAATCGGCCAACGCTGCAGATCGTGCAGCAGATAGGCGGTTCTGGCGCGATTTGCTCCAGCTATGCAGGCAATTATCGAAGAGTCTGACCCCGTACTTCCCGGGTTTCCTCCCGCGTCATAGGCACACTGGCTATCCCGGCTGGCAATCCAGGCCGATTGCGCTTTCTCCAGCAAGAGAAGGTACTCACCGGACACCCTCGACCTGAGTTTCGAATAGGCCGCACGCATTGAGCGCTCCGCATTCTCGCTGTCGTACATGCAAGTCGCGTATTCGACCGGAGAGGAAATGGTTGGATGCATGCGCTGGCACTCACCTTCGGTCTTCTCTTGAGCGATTGCCCCCGAGCCCAAAAGAGCTGCTGCCAAAGTGAACGTGGCGAAAACTGCTTTCATTTAGAAAGCGTATTTCAAACTGATTTTTGTAACAACAGGTGCCTTCCGATCGACGATTGGCGTTCTCAGTGGTCGGTTTTGCGCTTGCGGATCGCTTGCCCTGTGGATCCCAGCGTTGGCTCCGCCAGTCCTTCGGACCGCTGGGATGACGGATATGTGTTGAGGGTGCAGGGAAATCATTTCCCTGCCGGGTCCGGGCAGCGCCCGGCTGCCGGAGGCTCGGCTACACCAGCTCATCAGGCACGAACCATGCTGGCCGTCCAAACCGGCGGACGCGGGCGTAGCGGTAGGGTAGGATGAAGCCTTGGCGCTCTTCTGGCGGTTTCAGGACGTTGCTGTCTGCGGTTTCGCGCCATAGCGGCAGGCTGTTGCTGGTGTTGGGGAGTTGATCCGGGGCGAGGTCCAGGAGTTGGCCCCAGAGGCGTTTGCGGAAGGTGGCTATGCCTTCGGGGTCTTACCAGAGGAGGCCGAATTCGCTGTCCCAGCCGAAGCTGCGGCCGTTTATGTTGGCGCTGGAGACGAGGGCGTGTTCGTCGTCGGCTATCAGCAGCTTGGAGTGGACGTAGATCATGCCGGCGCCGAAGACGGCTCCCCGGTCTGCCACCAGCTGTTTTTCCTCTTCGGTGAGGGGCGATTTGCGGCCCAGGGCGAAGAGGCCGACGCGGGGGCCGAGTTTGCGGCGGAGTTTGCCGAGCGCGCGGGCCTGCAGCCATTCGCCGTGGCGGTGGGCGGGATTGTTGCCATGGCCTTCGAAGGCGACTTCATCCGGGGCCTGCGGCAGGACGATGATGACCTGCAGGCCGGGGTTGCGGCGGGCGGCTTCGACGATCCAGCCGGCGGCGCGGCGGGAGCGGAAGAACTGCGCCTCTATGTAGAGCAGGCGGCGGGCGGAGAAGATGAGCTGGCGGTGGGCGGCCATCAGTTCGCGGATATGGCGGGCGGGGCCGAGCGCGAAGGGCTTGCGCGAGCGGCGGGAGCGGGTGCGGAGCAGCTGGCCGGTGGCGGTGCTGCCGGGGATGGCGGGTGGCAGCGGCGTTGCATCCGCAATCTCGTCGAGCGGGTCGATGACGAGCTTGCGGTCCTGGCCGATGAGCCAGTGGCTGGTGATTTCGCGGAAGCGGGGAAGTTCGAAGTTCCAGAGGCGGCGGAAATGTTCCTGTGCGTCGCCTGCGGCCGGGCCCTCCAGTTTCACGCTGACATCGTGCCAGGTTTCCGGCGCCGGCTGGGCGTAGCGGCGGGTTTCCCAGCGGCGTTCGTCGACGTCGAGGCCGCCGACGATGGCGACCTTGCCGTCGATCACCGCGAACTTGTGGTGGTGGGTGGCGGGCCACAGGCGCGGCGGTGGGCCTCGACGGAAACGGGGGGTGCCGCCGTCTGATTTGACGTAGCGCCAGAGGCCGGGGCGAACGGCCAGCAGTTCCTCGATGTCGCCGCCGGTTTCGGCGAATTCGCGGACGATCTTGCGCAGGAGGAAGCCCATCGGCAGGCGCAGCGCCTGGCGGACAGCCCAGCCGACTTCGCCTTCGTGCTGGCTTACGATGATCTCGAACAGTTCGCGCTGGGGCTCGGCCATGTCTTCCAGCAGGTCCTTCAGGGCGCGGAAGCTGGACCAGCTGCTGGCGTGCAGGGCGTGGGCGACGGTGGGTTCGAAATCGGTGAGCAGGATGCGCACCTGCACGCCGGCCTTTACGCGGGATTTGAGGAGCGAGGCCCAATCGGGGAGGCCGGCCTCCTTCGCTTCGGGCGAGCGGGTGCGGGTGGCCGGATCGAAGATGCGGAAGGCCATGTAGATGCTGGTTTCAGCGCCCAGCACCAGGCGTTCGAGTTCCGGATACATCTCTGCTGCCAGGATCAGCGGGGTTACGCGGATGCCGGTGCGCGGGGGAAAGGGCTTGTCCTCCGGCGGGGAGTCGCGGCGGGGGCCGCGCTCCGGGGGGAGGAAGATGCCGGTCATGCGGGGGGCGACCGGGGCGGCGTCAGGCGGCGGCGACGCGCAGGCGTACACCTATTGCCGGGCCGACGCCCTTGGCCCAATCGGGTTCGCCTTCGAGCACCATGTCGGCGCGCCAGCCTTCGCCGCCCAGAACCGGGCGTCCATCGATGTCGGCGGCGGCGGCCTCGATCAGGCGGACTTGCGCGAGGAGGCCCTCGGCTTCGCCCTTGAGCAGCAGGTGGATGATCCACGACAGCGAGGTCTGCTGGTCTGCGAGGTGGCGTCCGGTGGATTTCACGACGTCGGGCACCGGCGCGATGGAGTGAACGAGAAGGGTGAGGCGGGGCTGTTCCTCTGGCGAGGACGCGCCGAGGGCGACCGGGTGGTGCAGCGCTTCGGTGAGGCGGGCGGCAAGCTGGGTAAGCGCTGCGACGGCAATCATGCGATCTCCTGTTTCAGGTCTTTCTTGAGGATCTTGCCGTTGGCGTTTCGGGGCAGCGGCTCGTCCCGGACGATTACCTGCACGGGCACCTTGAAGCGCGCAAGCCTCTGCGCGACGAAGGCGATGAGTTCGGGTTCGGAGACGGCCATTTCGGGCCGGGTGGAGACGAAGGCGACGGGTTCCTCGCCCAGAACCGGGTGCGGGCGGCCGACGAGGGCGGAATCCATGACGGCCGGGTGTTCGCAGAGTATGCCCTCCACCTCTACGCAATAGATGTTCTCGCCGCCGCGGATGAGCATGTCCTTTGCACGGTCGACGATGGTGATGAAGCCTTCGGCATCGATGCGGGCGAGATCTCCTGTGCGGACCCAGCCTTCGGGGAAGGTTTCGGCGGTGGCTTCGGGCTTGTTCCAATAGCCCTTCACGATGTTGGGGCCGAAGCCGTAGAGCTCGCCGACTTCGTCGGGGCCGAGCACCCTGCCCTGGGCGTCGCGGATTTCGGCGTCGCAGACTGCTACCGGGGGACCGCAGCTGTCGGGGCGGTGGAGATAATCCTCGGCCATGTGATGGCTGAAGGTGGCGCTGGTTTCCGTCATCCCCCAGCCGTTGCCGGGGGCGGAACCCTGCGCGCCGATCTGGCGGACGAGTTCGGGGGCGGATGGAGCGCCGCCGTAGGAGATGCTTTCGAGGGTGGTGAGATCATATTTGTCGCGGTCGGGGTGGGTGAGGATCTGCCAGGCGATGGTGGGGACTCCGCCGGCACCGGTGATCTTCTCGCGCTCGATGAGGGCAAGGGCTTCGCCGGCGTCGAACTTGCGCTGCAGGACGAGTTTGGCACCGGTGACGAGGCTGGGATTCAGGATCGCGTGGCTGCCTGTCGCGTGAAATAAGGGGACGGAGAGAAGCGTGGCTTTCTGCGGGCCGGCTGGGTCTGGTGAAGGGGGTACTTCGCCGCGGCGGAGGTAGCTGCGCGCGCCTGAGAAACCTGAAGACAGGATGTTGGAGCAGATGTTGCGGTGGGTGCCGAGCGCGCCCTTGGGCTTTCCGGTGGTGCCGCTGGTGTAGAAGATGGTGGCGTCGTCCTCGGGGGTGAGGAACGGGGCGGGGGTGGGTTCGTCGGGGAGGCTGGCCCAGCTTTCCGGGGGGCCTATCCGCGATTCGAGGGTTGTTGGCCCCTCTCCGCGGGTTACCAGCACGTGCTTCAGGTCCGGGAGTTCCGGCATGTGCGGGGCTATGCGCTGCCAGCGCTCGCCGTCGGTCACCAGCAGCTTTGCGCCGGAATCGGCGAGGCCATATTCGAGTTCGGCGCCGGTCCACCAGGCGTTGAGCGGGGTGACGATGGCGCCGATCAGATGGCCGGCATAGAAGGCGACCGGCCATTCGGGGATGTTGCGCATGGCGATGGCGACGCGGTCACCCTGCCCCACGCCGAGCGTGCGGAAATGGGCGGCGAGGGCGATGGTGGCGCGGCTGAAGGCCTCGAAGCTGACGCGCTGGTCTTCGTGCCCGTTGTAGTAGACGAGGAAGATGCGTTCGCCGTGCAGGCGGCCTGCGGCGAAGCAGTGCTGCAGGGTGGGCGGGGCGTTCTTCCAGGTGCGGGTGGGGCGGCCGCGGATTTCCACGGTTTCCATCTCGAAGGGTGCGCCGGGCGCAGTGAGCAGGGCGCTTGCCTGGGCGATTGTCATCGCCGGCCAGTTGTTTGTCATGCGTGTCCTCCCGGCCGGCATACTGCCGTGGGCGGAGGCGAAGCCGCAACCCTATCCAAAACTGCGTCGGAAGCCGCCGATCATGTTGAGGACTGCCGGACCTGCCGCGAGCAGCAGGGGGACGGTGGAGACGAAGCTGTTGGCGCCCTCGATCATCAGCAGCACGAAGAAGGCGATGAGGAGCGGCAGGACGAGGGTGAGCGGCGCCTTCAGCCGGGTCCAGAGGCCATCCGGCTGGCTTTCCTGCCACATCTTCAGGCGCTTGGGCTCTTCCACGTGGCGGACGAACTGGGCGAAGCTGCGGTTCATGATGCGCGGCACCGGATCGAGGACGACGATGCCGCGGCGGACGAGCGAGCGAAGGGCATAGGCCTCGGCGATGTTGACGAGCTGGCCGTGGGCGAAGCGGTAGATGAGGATCTGCTCGGCGCGGCTCGAGACCGACCAGAGATAGTGATAGTGCTCGATCAGCTGCGAGGCGAGGAAGTCGACGATCGCAGCCTCTGTCTGCAGATCGAGATTCTTCGTTTTCGCCCAGCTGACGATTTCGGCTGCCTGCAAGCCGATCGTGGTGTCGGGAATGATCGCCTGCACGACATGATCGGGGAGGTAGGCGAGCTCGTCGACGACGAGGCGGACGGCGGCGGTTTCCTTTTCCAGCTCCAGCCCGTCGGTGGGGCGCGGCGCGGCGCGATAGACATAGTTGGTGAACTGCTCGAGGATGCGGCTCCAGCGGATGTCCTCCGCGCTCTGCCAGCGGCTGCGCAGGGAATCTGCGTCGCTGGTTTCGCGGTGTTCGGACGATTGCAGGAAACGGTCGAGCGGGCTGAGATCGGCGAGCAGGCCGATGCGGCTGGCGCTGTCGTCTGGCTGCTTTCGCTGTTCGACGAGCAGCCGCTCTATCAGCGAGAGCGCCGTCTGTCGGCGGGCGCTGTCGCGGAAGAGCAGCTCGAAATCATAGAGCAGCAGCAGCGCCGGTGGCTTGGCGGCGGCCGGGAGCTTTACCTTGGCGGCGGCATCCGCCGATGCGGTGGCTTCGTAGAGATCATAGGCGTTGTCGGGGCCGGCGGCGGTTATCAGCGACTGGCGCACCCAGGAGGGCGCGCCGATGGCCATGAAGCAGGGGCGCACCGTTTCCATCTTCACGCGGCGCAGGAGGCCTCCTGTCTCCTCGAGGAAGCGGGGGTAATCGACCGCCTCCAGCGCGATGCCGAAGCCGAACAGCGAGCGGCCGACCGTGTGCACCGAGAGAAGGATGAGGCCGGCGAGGATGCCGGCAAAGAGCAGCAGGAAGACCATGGCCGGGGGATTGGGGTTGCCGCGCAGCTGGCCGCCAGCCGAAGCCCAGGCGACGCTGCCGTCGTCGTTCATGGCCAGCCGGCGCGCCTCTGCCGTGAGCGAGAAGGGAAGAGGAGGGTTGGCCTTCACTTCCGGCTGCGGGGCGGCCGGTATCGGCTTGTCGCGCCAGGCGGTGCGGAAGACGCGGGTGATGCTGGCCTGTTCGGCCGCGGCGCGCTGGTGGGCATTCTGGTCTGCGCGGGTCTGCGCAGCGGCGCCAAGGCTGCGGAAATGGCCGCGGGCGTCGGTTGCGAGCGCCAGCATCGGCGCGGCTGCCAGCAGCAGCAACAGCGTGAGCATCAGGTTGCGGAAGCGGCGTTCGGTGACTTCGCTGAGCGGCGCCGTGACCGGACTGACCGGCTTGTGCAGGTCATAGAGCAGCCAGATGCTGGCGGCGGCCGCGAGGAGAAGCGCAAGCTGGCCGAAGCCGATGAGGGCCAGCAGTAGGGCGAGGCCGCCGGCCGCCGCGCCGCCGATGGAAAGCCGGCGGTAGCTGTCGCGACGGGCTTCGTCTGGCCACAGCCAGGCGAGATTGCCGATGCCGATCCGGCGGCGCGCGGCATAGAGGCAGGCGATGGCGATGCCGCCGAGGAAGGCGAGGCCGAGCCAGATGATGGTGGCGTTGAGCGCGGCGCGGCCGGCTGCCCGGTCTGCCAGATCCTGGTCTGCGGCGCTGATCACCGCCCAGCGGGTGCAGGGAACGCGGGCGGCGGCGAGGATGCTGTCGGCGCCTTCGTAGCTGCCGGCGATCGGGCGGGCGTGGATCACGCCGGCCTTGCAGTCGGCCCCGGTCGGTTCGGTGGCGGCGAGCATGGCGAGGGAGTCGCGGGCGGCATCGTCGAGGCCGCTTTCCAGATACTCGACATGCGCCCTGCCCCGGCGCAAGTGGAAGATGACCGGCCAGTCCGGCTCGCCCAGATCGACGACGGCAAAGCTGCTGCCGGCCTCTGTCGCGGGGGAAATCATCGACGACATGACAAAGCTGAGCACCATCACCCGCGCTTCGCTTTCGGACTGGGCGGCGGCGGCACTGCAGAAATCGAGCCGGTCGGTCACCGCCTCGCGCACCCGCTCGGGCGCGGTGGCGGGCAGTTTCTCGGTGCCGGCGGCGGCCTCGTAGGCGGCGACGCTGGCGGCGACCGTCGCCGGGCGAACCGGCACGGCGACAACCGTCTTGGCGACGCCGTCGGGGCGGGAGCGGATCTGTTCGACGACGAAGCCGGAGGTGGGGCGGCAGGGGCCGGACATGGCGGTGGCGCCCAGGGCTGCGGAGCCGGGGTCTTCCTCGCCCACCAGCGCGCGGCGGAAATAGGCGCGGTCGGCGACATCGAAATCGGCACCGGGCTGGTCGCGGCGGGCGACGATCGGGGTATCGAGCGACTGGCGGCCGCGGCCGTCGAGGAAGAAGAAGGTGTTGGGCTGCGGCAGATCGGTGTTGCGGTCGGCGCTGCCGGTGATGATCCGGCCAGGGGTCGTGGCGCGGGCGGGATCGGGGCGCAGCAGCGCCAGTGTCGGGTTCATCGGCGCCTTCAGCTGTGCCGCGAGTTCCCCGTGCATGGCGCCGGCAAGCCTATCCGCCTGCACCACCATCGCCTGTCGCGCCGCCGAGCGGGCGGAAATCACATCCCAGGCGAGGATCAGGGCGGCGGCGGCAATGGCGGTTGCAAGGATCAGGCCGGCGAAGATGCCGGAGAGCTCCAGCCGGCGGATGCCATCGACCGGGCCGAGGAAGGCGAGCTTGATGACCGGGGTGAGCGCCAGCAGCATGGCCAGCGCCAGTGCGAAGGCCAGGGCTGCAGCGCCGGTGAAGTCGACGTCGAAGAGGCCTCCCCTGGCCGGCGCGATGCCGACGACGTAGAAATCGATGGTGCGGTCTGTCGCGGCGATGCTGACCGGGTAGAGATAGAGGCGATAGGGACGGCCGGCTATGCGGCTGTCCACGGGGACGAGGGCGTCGGGCGCGGATTGCTGGCCGAGCGCGCTGACGAGGTTGGCCGCCGAGCCTGTGGAATCGAGCTTGGCGGCGGCTTCGGCAATCTGCACGGTCTGGTCGCGGAGCCTTGGCAGTTCGTTGAGACTGCGGACGGGGATTTCCGGGCGACCGATCTGGGCGACCACTTTCAGCGGCGGCAGCTTGTCGTCGTCGGCGGTGACGGAGGCACCGTTGACGATCAGCACATGTTCGAAGCTGTCGGGCAGGCTGAGCACCGATTCCAGCGGAAGGTCGCGGATGGCATAGTAGATGGGTCCGCTGGTGCCGGCGGGCAGCACCTGCTGCTGCGCGACGACGCGGTTGTAATAGGGATCGGGGGTGGCGGGAGGCGCATCGAGCGCGACCCCGCGCACCGTCATCTTGCCATCGACGATATCGACGCAGCGGCTGGCGATGGAAGGCGTGCAGCCCTTTGCTTCCTTGTCGTCGTCCGCAGGGGGTTGCCCGGCCTGCGGCGGCGGGGCCGGGGCGGTGGTGGAATAGGTGATGGCGAAGCGGCCGATTTCGGGGTGATAGAGGCTGAGCCGGCCGCCGGAGCCGGCGTGGAAGAGGTTGGTCTTGGCGACCTGATGCGCGGTGTCGGGCCAGCTGCGGAAATTGGTGGCGACGATGGAGACCTCGCGGACGGCGCCCATGTCTCCGGAGCGGGTGCGGTTGCTGTCTGTCGCGTAGAGCCAGAAGGCTAGACCTGCCGCGATCAGCAGCACCATCAGGGTGATGAAGCGCAGCCATGCGGGCGTGCCCGCGACGGGAGTCGATGCTGCTTCGCCTGATTCCGCCAACGGCTTTCCCCCGGGCAGGCCCCCGCCCGCTGTTAGTGTTAACGAATTTCCGCCCGAACGCTGTTCAAGTCAAGCGAAGGCGGGGGCTGGGCGCTGGGCGGCGGCTGCGCTAGGGGTTCGAAATGGCCAATCCTCCGCATCTCTGGCTGATCGACGGCTCGGGTTTCATCTTTCGCGCCTATCATCGCCTGCCGCCGCTGACCGACCCGGAGGGGACGCCGGTGGGGGCTGTTTTCGGCTTTACCTCGATGCTGTGGAACCTGATCGAGGGGGCGCGGAAATCGCCTGAGGATGACTATCTGGCCGTGATACTCGATGCCGGGAAGCATAGTTTCCGGCATGATCTCTATGCCGACTACAAGGCGAACCGGCCCGATCCGCCGGAGGATCTGCTGCCGCAGTTTCCGCTGATCCGCGACGCCGTGAACGCCTTGGGCGTGCCCTGCATCGAGAAGGCGGATTTTGAGGCGGACGACCTGATCGCCTCTTATGCGGAGGCGGCGATTGCGGCGGGGATGGCCGTTACCATCGTTTCCTCGGACAAGGATCTGATGCAGCTGGTGCGGCCGGGGCTGACCCTGCTGGACACGATGCAGAACAAGCGCTTCGGCGAGGCCGAGGTGCAGGAGAAATGGGGGGTGCCGCCCACCGCGCTGCTGGAGGTGCTGGCACTGATGGGCGACAGTGTCGACAATGTGCCCGGCGTGCCGGGGGTTGGGCCGAAGACTGCCGCCGATCTGGTGAACCAGTTCGGGACGGTGGAAGGCGTGCTGGCGAACCTGGACCAGATCAAGCGGCCGAAGCTGCGGGAGAATCTGGAGATCCATGCCGAGGCGGCGCGGCTGTCGCGGGTGCTGGTGGATCTGAAGCGCGACATGCCCTTGGAGCCGCCGCTGGAGGCTTTGAAGCTGGAGGGCGGCGAGGACCGGGAGAAGCTGGCGGCGTTCCTCGCGAAACATGGATTCAGATCACTGCTGGCGAAGCTGGGGGATGTGGGGCGGTCGGCGGCCTCGACGATTGCAAAGCCGAAGGAAGAGCTGGAGGCGGATGCGCCGGCCGACGTGCCGTTCGACCTGGACAGCTATGAGACGGTGGTGACGCTGGAGCGGCTGCACTGGTGGCTGGATGAAGCGCGGCGCGTGGGTGTGGTCGCATTCGACACCGAGACGACGAGCCTGGATGCGATGCGGGCCGATCTGGTGGGTTTCTCGCTGGCGACCGCTGCCGGCAAGGCCTGCTATGTGCCGGTGGGGCATGTTTCGGGCACCGGGCTGCTGGCGGAGCCGGTGGAGCAGCTGTCTGTGGGGCTGGCGCTGGAGCCGTTGAAAGCACTTCTGGAAGACCCTGCCGTGCTGAAGGTGGGGCAGAATCTGAAGTATGACATGCTGGTGCTGGCCCGGCATGGAATCTCCATTGCGCCGTTCGACGATACGATGCTGCTGTCCTATGCGCTGGCGGGCGGGATGCCGGGCGGGCATGGGATGGACGAGCTGTCGCAGCGGCATCTGGGGCATACGCCGGTGCAGTTCGGCGAAGTGGCGGGACAGGGTAAAAGCTTCATCGGCTTTGCCGCCGTGGGCCTGCCGCAGGCGACCCGCTATGCAGCCGAGGATGCCGATGTGACGCTGCGGCTGTGGCAGAAGCTGAAGCCGCGGCTGTGGCGGGAGCAGGTGACGCGCCCCTATGAATGGTGCGACCGGCCGCTGGTGCCGGTGCTGGCGCGGATGGAGCGCGCCGGCGTGCAGGTGGACCGGGTGGAGCTGGCGCGGATGTCCGCCGAGTTTGCCGGCGAGATGGCGCGGCTGGAGGGCGAGGTGCATGGTCTCGCCGGGCAGCCCTTCACGCTGGGCAGCCCGAAGCAGCTGGGCGACATATTGTTCGAGAAGATGGGATTGCCGGGCGGGAAGAAGGGCAAATCCGGGCAATATTCGACCGACGTGACCGAGATGGAGCGGCTGGCCGGCGACGGTGTGGAGATTGCGCGGAAGATCCTGGACTGGCGGCAGGTTTCGAAGCTGCGCTCTACCTATACGGAAGCCTTGCAGCAGCAGATCAACCCGGAGACCGGGCGGGTGCACACCAGCTATTCGATGGCGGTGGCGTCTACCGGGCGGCTGGCTTCTACCGATCCGAACCTGCAGAATATTCCCATCCGCACCGAGATGGGGCGGCGGATTCGCGATGCCTTCGTGGCGGAGCCGGGGAATGTGATCCTGGCGGCGGACTATAACCAGATCGAGCTGCGGCTGATGGCGCATATCGCCGAGGTGCCGGAGCTGAAGGCGGCCTATGCGAACGGCGACGACATCCATGCGCTGACGGCGCGGCAGATTTTCGGGCTGGCACCGGACGCGCCGGTGGACCGGGATGCGCGCGGGCGGGCGAAGACGATCAACTTCTCGATCATCTATGGGATTTCCGCATTCGGGCTGGCGCAGCGGCTGGGGATCGGGCGGGGCGAGGCTGCCGATTTTATCGAGCGTTATCTGGACCGCTATCCGGGCATTCGCCGCTATATGGCGGAGACCGTGCACAAGGTGCGCGAGGATGCCTTCGTGACGACGCTGTATGGCCGGCGAATCCATGTGCCGATGATTCGATCCAAGGTGCAATCGGAGCGGGCCGGGGCCGAGCGGGCGGCGATCAATGCGCCTGTGCAGGGGACGGCGGCCGATATCATCAAGCGGGCGATGGTGCGGATGGACGACGCACTTGCGGAGGCCGGCTTGACGCGGACGCGGATGCTGCTTCAGGTGCACGATGAACTGGTGTTCGAGGTGGCCGAGGGGGAAATTGCCCGGGCATCCGAGGTCATCCGGGAAGTTATGGAATCTGCCGCTGGTCCGGCGCTTCAGCTGACTGTTCCGCTGGGGGTCGAGATCGGAACCGGGGCAAATTGGGGAGCCGCACATTGAAGCCTTTCGTTCTGCTTTCGCCTGCCCTGCTGATCGCGGCCTGCGCCACGGCGCAAACGGCACCGACACCGCCTGCGCCGCCGGCTGCGCCCGCTGCTCCGGCCGCGCCGATGGCGCCTGAGCCGCCCGTTGCCCCGGCCGCCGCGCCGGCCGGCCCGGCGCAGCAGGCGCCGGTGCTGCCGCTGCGCGCGCCCAAGACCTTCATCTGCTCGGATGGGCAGACGGGGACGATCGACCATGACGAGGCCGCCGGAATCCTGCGCGTGGTGCGCGACGGCGAGGTGCTGGCGCTGCAGGAGCTGGTGGGGACGACGCCGAAGCGCTTTGTGACCGGGGCCGATACTGTCGATCTGGACGGCAATACCGCGATCATCCGCCGGGGATTTGGCCGCAAGGCGCAGGCTGTGGCGACCTGCAAGCAGCTACCGGATGCGCCGGTGCGCGGAACGATCTGGGGCACGGTGAACAAGCTGGACCGGATGGCGCTGCCCAGCGGATCGAAGGTGAAGGTACTGCTGGTGGATGCCGCGCGCGCCGATGCGCCTGGCGTGGAGCTGGCGTCGATTTCGATCGTGACGCGCGGCAACCAGGTGCCGCTGAACTATCTGCTGACCTATCCGGAGAATCTGGAGCCCAAGCCGATGACCTATCGGCTGCAGGCGCGGATCGAGGCGCCGGACGGCAAGCTGATGTTTATCACCGACACCGCTACCTTCGTGCTGGAGTCGGAGAAGCCGCAGCCGCCGGTCGAGCTGATGGTTGTGCGGGCGGGCGGCTGAGCGGGCGTTTTGCCTTGAAACGCCGGGCGCAGCCCGCACGTGCGATTGCGCGCCCCAGCTGATGCGAGGACCTGCGTGGAACGCGAAACTGCACTGAACGGCTGGCTTGTCGTGGACAAGCCGGTGGGTCCGACGTCTGCGCAGGTGGTCGGCAAGCTGAAGTGGGCGCTCAGGAACGGCGGGCATGGGAAGCCGAAGATCGGGCATGGGGGGACTTTGGACCCGCTGGCCTCTGGCGTGTTGCCGATTGCACTGGGCGAGGCAACGAAGCTGGCGGGGTATCTGCTGAACGGGCCGAAGGCCTATCGGTTCACGCTGGCGTTCGGGGCGGCGACGGCGACCGACGATGCCGAGGGTGCGATTGTGGCAACCAGCGATGTGCGGCCCGATGCGGCGGCGATTGCGGCCGTGCTGCCGGCCTTCACCGGGCCGATCCGGCAGCGGCCGCCGGCCTATTCGGCGCTGAAGGTGGACGGAGAGCGCGCCTATGCCCTGGCGCGGGCCGGGGAGGCGGTGGAGCTGGCCGAGCGGGAGGTGACGATCCTGCAGCTGACATGCGAATCGGTGGAGGCTGACGCTGCGACCTTCCATGTGCGGTGTACGAAAGGCACCTATGTGCGGAGCCTGGCGCGGGATCTGGCGCTGGCTTTGGGCAGCGTGGGGCATGTTTCGGCGCTGAGGCGCACGGAAGCGGGGCCTTTCCGGCTGGAACAGGCGCTGAGCCTAGACAAATGCGTGGAAGTCGTGCATGGCCCCGCGCCTGAACAGGCCCTTTTGCCACTGACAGCCGGACTGGACGACATCCCGGTCCTGACTGTCGACCCTCAGGAAGCTGCCGCGCTGAAGCAAGGGCGACGCATTCTGAGGCCCCGCGTAAAGCCCGGCCAATATATCGCAACCCTCGGGCCTGTTCCGGTTGCGCTGGTGGAGGTTTTGCAAGGCGATGTGAAAGTCGTGAGGGGATTCAACCTGCTGTAGGAGATCCACGATGTCGATCACTGTTGAGCAAAAAGCCGCTGTTATTGCCGAACACGCCCGCGAAGCCGGCGACACCGGCAGCCCGGAAGTCCAGGTCGCCATCCTGACCGCGCGCATCCAGAATCTGACCGAGCACTTCAAGACCCACGCGAAGGACAACCACTCGCGCCGCGGCCTGCTGATGCTGGTGAACAACCGCCGCTCGCTTCTCGATTATCTGAAGCGCAAGGACGCTTCGCGCTATCAGGCGCTGATCGCCAAGCTGGGCCTGCGCAAGTAATTCCGAAAGGGCGCCCCGAAAGGGCGCCCTTCCTGTAACCGGCCCGGCGTATCCGGGACTTTGGCGCATGAGCGCCGCCCTGCCGAGGCGGGGCATTACCGAGAGGCCCTGAATGGTTTGGGGCCCTCACGTCCGAACCGCCTCTGGCATTGGGGTCAGAGGCATGGAGAGTGCATCTGATGTTTACTATTGCCAAGCAATCCATCGAGTGGGGCGGCCGCACGCTGACCCTCGAAACGGGCAAGGTTGCCCGCCAGGCCGACGGCGCCGTCATGGCGACCTACGGCGAGACCGTGGTGCTGTGCGCCGTGACCGCAGCCAAGAGCGTAAAGGAAGGCCAGGACTTCTTTCCGCTGACCGTCCACTATCAGGAGAAGTTCTCTGCTGCGGGTCGCATCCCCGGCGGCTTCTTCAAGCGCGAGCGTGGTGCGACCGAGCATGAAACGCTGACCAGCCGCCTGATCGACCGCCCTGTGCGGCCGCTGTTCCCGGAAGGCTTCTATAACGAAGTCAACGTGATCGCGCAGGTTCTCTCCTATGATGGCGAGAATGAAGCCGACATCGTGGCGATGATCGCTGCCTCTGCGGCGCTGACGCTGTCGGGCGTGCCCTTCATGGGCCCGATCGCCGCTGCCCGCGTTGGCTTTGCCGATGGCGAATATCAGCTGAACCCCTCCAAGGAGCAGCTGAAGGAAGGCCGCCTCGATCTCGTCGTCGCCGGTACGCATGATGCGGTGATGATGGTCGAATCCGAAGCCAAGGAGCTTTCGGAAGACGAGATGCTGGGCGCGGTGATGTTTGCGCATCGCTCGATCCAGCCGGTGATCAACGCGATCATTGGCCTGGCTGAAAAGGCCGCCAAGGAGCCGTGGGAACTGAAGATCGCGGACGACAGCGACATGCTGGCCAACATCCGCGCCACCGTGGGCGCCGACATCGCTGCTGCCTACAAGATCACGCAGAAGTCCGCCCGCGTGGCTGCCCTGGCGGATGCGAAGGCAAAGGCGAAGCCGCTCTATGCCGATGCCGACAGCGCAACGCAGCAGAAGGCCGGCAAGCTCTTCAAGAAGCTGGAAGGCGAAATCGTCCGTGGCGCGATCCTGAAGGACGGCAGCCGCATCGACGGCCGCGACACCAAGACCATCCGTCCGATCCTGGGCGAAGTCGGCTTCCTGCCGCGCACCCATGGTTCGGCGCTGTTCACCCGCGGTGAAACGCAGGCGATCGTCACCACGACGCTGGGCACGGCCGACGCCGAGCAGATGATCGATGGCCTGGACGGGCTGAAGTATGAGCGCTTCATGCTGCACTACAACTTCCCGCCCTATTCGGTCGGCGAAGTGGGCCGCTTCGGCGCCCCCGGTCGTCGGGAAGTGGGCCATGGCAAGCTGGCCTGGCGCGCCATCCACCCGATGCTGCCGTCGAAGGAAGAGTTCCCCTATACCATCCGCCTGCTGTCGGACATCACCGAGTCGAACGGCTCGTCTTCGATGGCGACGGTCTGCGGCGGTTCGCTGGCGCTGATGGATGCGGGCGTTCCGCTGAAGCGTCCGGTGGCTGGCATCGCCATGGGCCTGATCCTGGAAGGCAAGGATTTTGCGGTTCTGTCGGACATTCTGGGTGATGAAGATCATCTGGGCGACATGGACTTCAAGGTGGCCGGCACCAGCGAAGGCATCACCAGCCTGCAGATGGACATCAAGATCGCCGGGATCACCGAAGAGATCATGAAGGTGGCCCTTGCGCAGGCGAAGGATGGCCGCGCACACATCCTGGGTGAAATGGCCAAGGCCATCACCGAGGTCCGCACGGAAATGTCGGCGCATGCGCCGCGCATCGAAACGATGAGCGTGCCCAAGGACAAGATCCGCGACATCATCGGCACCGGCGGCAAGGTGATCCGCGAGATCGTCGCCACGACCGGCGCCAAGGTGGACATCGAGGACGACGGCACGGTGAAGATCGCGTCGGCCGATCCGGAGAAGATCCAGGCCGCGCGCGACTGGATCAACGGCATCATCCAGGAGCCGGAAGTCGGCAAGATCTACACCGGCAAGGTTGTGGGCATGCCCGAGTTCGGCGCGTTCGTGAACTTCATGGGGGCCAAGGACGGCCTCGTCCACATCTCGGAAATCAAGAACGAGCGCGTGGCGAACGTGAAGGAAGTGCTGACCGAAGGCCAGACCGTCAAGGTGAAGGTGATCGGCATCGACGATCGCGGCAAGGTGAAGCTGTCGATGCGTCTGGTCGATCAGGACACCGGCGAAGAGCTGCCCGATACCCGCCCGGCACGCGAGCCGCGGGAAGGTGGCGACCGAGAGCGTTCCGATCGTGGCCCGCGCCGCGATGGCGACCGGGGTCCGCGCCGGGATGGTGGACGTGACGGCGGCCGTGACCGTGGCCCCCGCCGCGACGGCGGCAATCGGGAACGCCGCGAGCGGGAACCGGAAGGCGGCGACGCGCCGCTGCCGGCCTTCCTGACCGGGAACGACGACTAAGGGAAAGGGGGCCGGTTTCGGCCCCCTTTTCTTTTGGGCTGGATGGCCCGATGAACGTCGCAACGGCTTCCGGGGAGGTTGCGATGAAGTTCGGCTTGTTGGCTGCCGTAGTGCTGGGGTCTGCGGTGCAGGCTCAGGTGACGCTTGGGCCCGGCACTGGCTATCGGATTGATGAGCCTATGCCGCGGCCGGCTGAGGCCAAGCTGGTGTGGGCGGACGAGTTTGAGGGGCCGGCGCTGGATACGGGCAAGTGGGCCTATGAGACGGCCTTCAACAAGCCCGGCTGGTTCAATGACGAGAAGCAGTATTATGCCGCCGAGCGTTCGAAGAATGTGCGGATCGAGGGCGGCAAGCTGGTGCTGGAGGCGCATCGGGAGTCTACCGCGAATTTCCCGGATAGCGGCGGGCAGGCCTATACGTCGGGGCGGCTGACGACCGCCGGGCTGCACAGCTGGACCTATGGCTATTATGAAATCCGGGCGAAGCTGCCCTGTGCGCGGGGGACGTGGCCGGCGATCTGGATGATGCCGGCGACCAAGTCCCAATGGCCCGAGGGCGGCGAGATCGACATCATGGAGCATGTGGGGATGGACCCGCGCATCATCCATGCGAACTTGCACACCGGGCTGTTCAACCATGCCAAGGGGACGCAGCGTGGGGCCTCCGTGCCGCTGCCAACGGCCTGCGACGCTTTCCACGACTATCAGATGGACTGGCGGCCCGGATCGATCACCATCGGTATCGACGGCACGGCCTTCTTCCGGGTGCTGGACAACCAGCCCGGCGGCAAGGGCGCCTGGCCGTTCGAGGCGCCGTTCCATCTGATCCTGAACCTGGCCATGGGCGGCAACTGGGCCGGGCAGAAGGGGATCGACGACGAGGCCTTGCCGCAGCGCATGGAAGTGGACCATGTGCGCGTCTGGCAGACCAAAGCGGAGGCATCGAAGTGAAGCTCTATATCGCGAACCGTCGCTATTCCTCCTGGTCGCTGCGGGGGTGGCTGGCTGCGAAGCAGTCCGGCCTGCCCTTTGAAGAGGTGATGGTGGACATCTATGCCGACGGCTGGGCGGCGCAGAAGACCGAGGGCGTGTTTGGCGAGGGCAACAGCCGCGTGCCGATCCTGGAGGATGATGGCGCGGTCGTGTGGAACGCGCTGGCCATCATCGACTGGCTGGACCGGAAATCCGGGGGCACGAAATTCTGGCCCACGGAGCCGAAGGCGCGGGCCTTTGCGACCTCCATTGCGGCGGAGATGCAGGCCGGCTTCCTGCCGCTGCGGCAGAATTGCCCGATGAACTGCATGCGGCATTATCCGGGCTGGACGGTGGCCCCCGATGCGGAGGCCGATGTGGCGCGGATCGACTGGCTGTGGCGCACCGCCATCGAGCGGTTCGGGGGGCCCTGGCTGGGCGGGGCCGAATGGGGAGGGGCCGATATCCTGTTCTCCGCCGTGGTGAGCCGGCTGACGACCTATGATGTGAAGCTGAGCCCGCTCTCTGACGCGTATCGGGCGCGGGCGATCGCACATCCGCTGGTGGCGGAGTGGATCGCGGCGGCGGCGGATGAGACGCGGTTGTTGCCGCACTATGAGTTTTAGGTTTTTTGCCTCCGGCGGGCAGGGCTCTGCCCTGCACCCGGCAGGGAAATGATTTCCCTGCACCCTCGGAATGGGTTCCGGATCGCATAGTTTGGCGCGGCGAAGATATTCGGATGCCTGCGGCGCAGGTTGGAAACTCTGCTGCCGTTAGAGCGTGAAACGGTATCCGCGGCGGTCCAGCACCAGGCCGATATCGGGGTAGGTGCAGACGTCGATTTCGGGATTGTTGGGGCCGATGGCGAGGAATGTTGCCGGCTCGGCGGAGCGATTTTGCAGGTGATGACCGTTGGCTTCGCCGGCCTTGAAGGTGGCGATGTGGCCGGCGGTGAGGATGGCTTCGCCGTCGTCCTCGACCAGCACCAGCTCCCCGGAGAGCACCACCACCATCTCGTCTTCGGCGGAGTGCCAGTGGCGCTGGCTGGACCAGGCGCCGGGGGTGAGGGTGCAGAGGTTGGCGCCGAACTGCGAGAGGCCGACTGCCTCTGCAATGTCGAGCCAGCTGCGTCCTTCGACGGCGCGGTCGTGCGGCGGCGGGTAGCTCGTCCGCGCGATGACCGTGAGCGATTCGAGATCGACCTTCGGCATGCGCGCAAGGTGCCCGCTTGCGGGGCGCGCGGCAAGATGTCAGCAGAGGCCCATGGACCCGATCTTTCTTGCCCAGGCGCTGGTGCGCTGCCCCTCCGTCACCCCTGCCGACGCGGGGGCAATGGACGTGTTGCAGCAGGCGCTGGAGAAGCTGGGCTTCACCGTGACGCGGCTGACCTTTGGCGAAGAGCCGGACGGGCCTATCGAGAATCTGTTTGCCACCATCGGCTCGGGTGGGCCGCATTTCGCCTTTGCCGGGCATACCGATGTGGTGCCGGAAGGTTCGGGCTGGTCGGTGAATCCCTTCTCCGCCGGCATCCACGACGGGCAGCTGGTGGGGCGCGGTATCGCCGACATGAAGGGGGCGATCGCGGCGATGGTGTTTGCCGCCGCCGCGCATGTGGAGCGTGGCAGCCCGGGGACGCTCAGCTTTATCATTACCGGCGACGAGGAAGGGCCGGCGACCTATGGCACCGACCGGATTCTGGAGTGGATGGAGGAGCGCGGCATCCGGCCCGACATGTGTCTGGTGGGCGAGCCGACCTCTGTGCAGAAGCTGGGCGATTGCATGAAGATCGGCCGGCGCGGCAGCCTGAACGCCTGGATTTCGGTGCTGGGGGCGCAGGGGCATGTTGCCTATCCGGATCGCGCCGACAACCCGATCCGGCGGCTGGTGCCGGCGCTCAACGAGCTGCAGGCGCGGGTGCTGGATACCGGGAATGACTGGTTTACCGCCTCCAATCTGGAAATCACCGACCTGGAGGTGGGCAACCCGGCGACGAACGTGATCCCGGCAGTGGCGAAGGCGCGGCTGAACATCCGTTTCAACGACATGCACAAGGGCCCGGAACTGGCGGCGTGGATCGAGGAAGTGATCGCGCGGCATGCGCCGAACGCGGACGTGAAGATCCGGATTTCGGGCGAGGCGTTCCTGACGGAGCCGGGGGTGCTTTCTGCGTTGGTAAGCGCTGCTGTTGAGGCGGAGACCGGGCGGGTGCCGGAACTGAGCACTACGGGCGGGACATCGGACGCGCGGTTTATCCGGCGGTTGTGCCCGGTGGTGGAATTCGGCCTGCCGGGGATGTCGATGCACAAGGTGGATGAGCAGGCGAGCGTTGCCGACATCGAGGCGTTGGGGCGGATTTACGATCGGTTGCTGCGGGCTGTTTTTGCGGGGTGATTTGTGAACCAAGGGCTCTGCCCTTGGGACCCGGAAGGGGCTTTGGCCCCTTCACCCCGTTTGTTTTTGGGTGAGGCGGTGAGGCCGTTTTCTTTGCGCCGCAGGCAGTTGGTTGATTGCCTGCGGCGCTGGGTTGTGCGTGCTCGAACCTGGGTGGCGGCTGCGGCTGGAGGTCCCAGCTTTCGCTGGGACGACGATTGGTATCGGGGTGCAGGGGACAGATTCCCCTGCCGGGTCCGGGCAGAGCCCGGCCGCCGGAGGCTAGCGCAGACCGATTTCTTTCAGCACCTCATCCGTATGCGCGCCAAGCTCGGGTGCCGGGCCGGTGATGTGGCCCGGGGATCGGGAGAACCAGTTGGGGATTCCGGGGAAGCGGAGTTTGCCGTGCGGCGAGTCCACTTCCTGGAAGAAGCCGACGGCGTTGAGGTGGGGGTTGTCGAAGAGCTCGGCTGGGGTGCGCAGCGGCGCGCAGGGGATGTTGAGTTCGCGGAGCAGCTTCAGCCATTCGTCGGTGGTGCGTTGGCGGAAGGTTTCGCCGAGCAGGGAGTAGACTTCGTTGACGCGTTTGGCGCGTTGTTCGAGGCGGGCGAATTCGTCGCTGGCCCATGCGGGTTGGACGGCGTTGATGAAGGTGGCCCAGTGCTTGTCGTTGTAGATGAGGGCGGAGATCTGGCCGTCTTTCGTCTGGTAGGGCTTGCGGTTGGGGGAGACAACGCGGGGGTAGAAGGCCTCGCCCAACGGAGGGTCGAAGAGGGCGCCGTTGGCGTGTTCGACGAGCATGAAGGCGGCCATGGTTTCGAACATGCCGATTTCGACTTCCTGGCCTTCGCCGGTGCGTTCGCGGTGGAAGAGGGCCATCACCGTTGAATAGAGGCAGGTGAGGCCGGCGACCTTGTCGGCCATGATGGTGCCGATGAAATCGGCCTGCCCGGTGAGCATCTGCTGCACGGCGGGGAGGCCGCATTCGGCCTGGATGGTGTCGTCGTAGGCGGGGAGGTCTGCATCCGGGCCGCGGCGGCCATAGCCGTAGCAGTTGGTGTAGACGATGGAGGGATTGATGGCGGCGACGTCTTCGTAAGCGAAGCCGAGGCGGGCGATGGCCTTGGAGCGCATCGAGTGGATGAAGACGTCTGCTGTGCGGATCAGCTCGGTGAGGGCGGCCTTGCCTTCGGGGGTGCGCAGATCGAGGACGATGCTGCGCTTGCCGCGGTTCACATTGACGAAGATGCCGCCCATGCCGGGGGCGGGGCCGACGGAGATGTAGCGGGTGTCGTCGCCGGCGGGGGCCTCCACCTTGATGACGTCGGCGCCCATGTCGGCCATGATCTGCGTGGCATAGGGGCCCATCACCATGGCCGTCAGATCGACGATCCTGATCCCGGCGAGCGGCCCTTTGCGTGTGTTCGATTCCGGCATTCAAATCCTCCTCAGCCTTTGCGCCTAGTGGATAGGATTATTGAAATCCAGCGATGTTGTCCGGACAAATTCGAGTTGGCATATTGGGCGGCGGCTGCTAGCCGCGAGCGAAGAGATGGGATGGGATGGAAGCGCCATGGATTTTGCCTTTACCGACGACCAGCAGAACATCCGCGAGGCGGTGTTGAAGCTGTGCGCGCAGTTCAGCGATGACTATTGGCTGGAGCGCGACCGGGACGAGGTGTTTCCGCGCGATTTCCACACGGCGATGGCGGAGGCCGGCTGGCTGGGGATTGCCATGCCGGAGGCAGTTGGCGGTGCCGGGCTGGGAATCACCGAAGCGGCGATCATGATGCAGGCGGTGGCCGAGGCTGGCGGCGGGATGACGGCTGCGTCTGCCGTGCACGGGCCTGTTTTCAGCATGCAGCCGGTGATCCTGTTCGGCACCCAGGAGCAGCAGAAGCGGATGATCCCCCCTATCCTGACCGGCGAGCATACCATGTGCTTTGCGGTGACGGAGCCGAACACGGGGCTGGACACGACGAAGCTGAAGACCCGCGCGGAGAAGGTGGAGGGTGGATACCGGATCACCGGCGAGAAGATCTGGATCTCGGTGGCGCAGGCGGCGAACAAGATGATGATCCTGGCGCGTACGACGCCGCTGGACCAGGTGAAGAAGAAGACCGAGGGGCTTTCGCTTTTCTACACGGATTTCGATCGCTCGAAGATCGAGGCGCGGGTGATCCACAAGATCGGCCGGCATTCGGTCGATTCGAACATGCTGTTCATTTCCGACCTGTTTGTGCCCGAAGAGGATCGGATTGGCGGCGAGGGGGATGGGTTCAAGATCATCCTGCATGGCCTCAATCCGGAGCGGATTTTGCTGGCGGCTGAGGCGATTGGAATTGGCCGGGCGGCTGTGCGGCGCTCGGCGCGTTATGCGCGGGAGCGGATCGTCTTCGATCGGCCGATCGGGATGAACCAGGGCATCCAGCATCCGCTGGCGAAATGCTGGGCGCAGCTGGAGGCCGCCAACCTGATGGTGATGAAGGCGGCGCAGCTGTTTGACCAGCGCCAGGAGTGTGGCGTGGAGGCGAATGCCGGCAAGTATCTGGCCGGCGAGTTCGGATTCGAGGCTTGCCACACGGCGATGCTGTCGATGGGCGGCATGGGGCTGGCGCAGGAATATCATGTGGAGCGCTATGTGCGGGAGGCAGCGATCCTGCGGACGGTGCCGGTGAGCCCGCATATGATCCTGAATTTCATTGCCGAGAAGGTGCTGGAGCTGCCCCGGTCCTACTGAGGAATTTTCCCGTCGAGGGTATGCGTGTGAAGATGCGGTGGCGTGGAGGCGGGGGGCGCATCCGGACTTCCGCGATCAGCTGACCCGTGTGGCGCACGATATTGCGAGGAGGGATATTGATGAGCGACGCAGTGCTGTTCGAGGGGCGCGGCGATGGCATCGCCATCCTCACCATCAACCGGCCCGAGACGCGCAATGCGCTGACGGCCGATGTGCGCGCCGGGCTGTTTGCGGCGTGGGAGCGGTTTGAGCGGGACCCGGCGCTTCGCATCGCCATCCTGACCGGGTCTGGCGACAAGGCCTTTTGTGCGGGGGGTGATCTGAAGGACATGGTGGAGCGCGGGCTGCGGGTGCCGCCGCGCGACATGTTCCCGGTGCCATATGATTCGATCGAGCTGTCGAAGCCGACCATTGCGGCGGTGAACGGGGTGGCCTTTGCCGGTGGCTGGATGATCGCGCAGGCCTGCGACCTGTGTGTGGCGAGCACATCGGCGCGCTTTGCCGTGACCGAGGTGAAGGTGGGGCGGAGTTCGCCCTGGGCGGCGCCGCTGATCCACATGATCCCGCAACGGATCATGATGGAGATCCTGCTGACGGGGAAGCCGATCACGGCGGAACGGGCATATGAGATCGGGCTGGTGAACCGGGTGGTGGAGCCGGCGCAGTTGATGGCGTCGGCGCTGGAGCTTGCGGCCGATGTGCTGGACGGGGCGCCCTTGTCGGTGAAGGCGGCGCGCGACACGGTGATGCTGTCGACGGAGATGGGGCGTTCGGCGGCATTGCAGGCGGCGCGGGCGGCTTCGGAATATTGCTATAGCAGCGCAGATGCGCAGGAAGGGCCCCGGGCCTTTGCCGAAAAGCGGCGGCCGGTCTGGCGCGGCGAATAGCCTGCTGCGCGTGACTTGAACCTGACCGTCGCGGGGTCTATCGGCCCGCGATAATGAATTTCAATAACGCCCGGAACCTTGCCGCATGACCCGCGCCTCGACCGCGGCCTGGGCGTTCGTCCACAAATGGTCGAGCCTGATCTGCACGTTGTTTCTGCTGATGCTGTGTATCACCGGGCTGCCGCTGATCTTTCATGAGGAGATCGATGCGCTGACGGTAGATCCGCTGCAGCTGGCGAAGAATGCGCCGCCTTCATCGCACGGCGGGCTGCCGCTGGACGTGATGGTGAAGAAGGCAACCGATGCCCGGCCGGGCGAGGTGCCGGTGTTCATGGCCTTTGACAACGACCAGCCTCTGATGACGGTGACGACGGCGCCACGGCCGGATTCACCAGAAGGGGAGATGACGGTGCAGCTGTTCGATCGCTCCACCGGGCTGGCGGTGGGGGCGGAGGACGGTAGCGGGTTGATGCACTTCATCCTGCAGCTGCACACCGACATGTTTCTGGGGTTGCCGGGGATGCTGTTTCTGGGGCTGATGGCCGAATGAGCCGACGCCGCAGGTTGCGCGAGGTTTTTGCCATGCCACTGCTGATCGCGGCAGCGAGCCTGTTCGGGCTGGTTGCGGCGCTGACCGGGGATGGATTGCGCGATGTGGTGGCGTGGATCGCGCTGGCGGTACCGGTGGTGGCCGTTGGCTGGGCGATGGTGGCGCGGCGGAGCTGAAACGCGGGCCGGGCAAATCGGCCACAACCGGGGCAAATCTGGCAGAATCGGCGAGCCGAACTGGACTCCTGCCGCCGATTTGGCTTGAACGCCGCCATGACCCCATTGGGAGACAGAATTTGCGATTTGTTGACACAGTTTCCTTTGCGGCTGTCGCCGCCGCGCTTGTTGCGACCGGCACGATGACCCTTTCCGCGCAGCCAGCCCATGCGCAGGCGGCGGCACCTCTTTCGGCAAACCCGCTGATCGGGCCGTGGAACACCCCCGACGCGGTGCCGCCCTATGACCGCATCAAGCCGGCGCATTATGCCCCGGCCTTTGACGAAGGCATGCGGCTGGCGCGCAAGGATCTGGACGCGATTGCCAACAACAAGGCGGCGCCGACCTTCCAGAACACCATCGAGGCGATGGAGCGATCGGGTGAGCTGCTGACGCGCACCGCGAACGCCTTCTTCAACCTGACCGGGAGCGACGGCACGCCGGAGATTCAGGCGGTCGAAACCGAAGTCGGGCCGAAACTGGCGCGCTTCCAGAGCCAGACCTACCTCGACAAGAAGCTGTTTGGGCGGATCGACGCGCTCTATCAGAAGCGCGAGGCGCTGGGGCTGACCGAGGAGCAGGCCCGGCTGCTGGAAGTCACCTGGAAGAGTTTCATGCGCTCTGGTGCGGCCCTGCCCGACGCGCAGCGCACCCGGCTGGCCGCCATCGACGAGCAGCTGGCGAAGCTGAACACCGAGTTCGGGCAGAAGGTGGTGGCCGACCAGAAGGCCGGCGACACGCTGCTGAGCGCCGCGGAAATGGCCGGCATGCCCGACAGCTTCCGGGCGGCGGCAGCGGACCGTGCCGGCAAGGCCGGGAAGCCGGGTATGTTCCTGGTCGGTGCCACGCGCTCCGACTTCGAGCCGTTCATGACGCAGGCGACCAACCGCGCCGCCCGCGAAAAGGTGTTCCATGCGTTCGACGAGCGCGGGAGCAACGCCAACGCCAACAACACCGGCGACACCATCAAGCAGATGGTGTCGCTGCGACTGGAGCGGGCGAAGCTGCTGGGCTTCAAGAGCCATGCCGATTTCCAGCTGGCGAACTCGATGGCGGAAACGCCGGAAGCTGCGCAGGCGCTGATGGATCAGGTCTATCAGGCGGGGCTGGCACAGGCGAAGAAGGAAGAAGCCGACCTGCAGAAGCTGGCGACGGCTGACGGCATCAGCAAGCTGGAGCCGTGGGACTGGCGCTTCTACTCGGAGAAGGTGCGCAAGGCGCGCTATGACCTGGATGAGAACCAGCTGAAACCCTATCTGCCGATGGAAGGCATTTTCGGCGGGCTGAAGGAAACGACCGAGCGGCTGTTCGGGCTGAAGCTGGTGGAGCGGACCGACATTCCGACCTGGAACACCGGCATCCGCACCTTTGACGTATTCGAGGCCGACGGCCGCCGCGTAGGGCTGTTCTATGCTGACTGGTTTACCCGCGACACCAAGCAGCCGGGCGCCTGGATGAACGAGATCCGCACCCAGAACGGGCTGGAAAACAGGAAGCCCCAGGTGGTCAACAACATGAACGTCACCCCGCCGGCGAAGGGGCAAGTGGCGCTGGTTTCCTATGACGACGCGGAAACCATGTTCCACGAGTTTGGCCATGCGCTGCACGGGCTGCTGTCTGCCACGCGCTATCCCTCTTTGGCCGGCACTGCCGTCTATCGCGACTATGTGGAGTTCCCCAGCCAGGTCTATGAACACTGGGTGTCGGATCGCGGCATACTGGAGCGGCATGCCCGCAACGCCAAGGGCGAACCCATGCCGCCGCAGCTGCTGGATGCGCTGATGAAGGCGCGCAACTTCAACCAGGGCTTCATGACGGTGCAGCAGCTTTCGTCGGCCATTGTCGACATGGAGCTGCATCGGCTGGAGAGCATTCCGGCCGATTTCGACGCGGTGAAGTTCGAAAAGGCGACGCTGGCGAAATATGGCGTGCCGGAAGCCGTGGGCATGCGCCACCGGCTGTCACACTTCACCCACCTGTTCTCCGGCGGCTACTCGGCCGGATACTATGCCTATACCTGGGCGGAAGTGCTGGAAGCCGACGCCTTTGCGAAATGGCAGGAAAGCGGGGATATCTGGAACAAGGATATCGCGGCCAGCTATCGGAAAAACATCCTGCAGACGGGGAACAGCCGCCCGCCGCAGGAGAGCTTCATTGCCTTCCGCGGGCGGTTGCCGACCCCGGATGCGTTGCTGAAGAACCGTGGGCTGAAGTGAGTTGAGAAGCAGGGGGCTCTGCCCCCTGCACCCTCAACAGCTTTGGTTGGCGCGCGATCTGTGCGCAGGATTGCGCCGCAGGCATCTGATTGCCTGCGGCGCCTTGTTGTGCGGGCTAAAACGCTGCTGCCTGAGGTCCCGGCTTCCGCTGGGACGACGTTGAGTATCGGGATCCACTGTCGGCGTGCAGGGGATAGATTCCCCTGCCGGGTCCGGGCAGAGCCCGGCCGCCGGAGGCCAAAGGACGCTGCCGTCAGCGCGCGACGAAGCCGGATATCCGATCGAAGGCGCGGTCCAGGGTTTCGATATCCGGGGTGAGGCTGATGCGGAGGTGGCCGTGGCCGCCTGCGCCGAAGCCGCTGCCCGGCACCAGGGCGACGCCAGTGGTTTCGAGGAGGGTTCGGGCGAGTGCGATATCGTCGGGGTTGACGCCGGTACAGTCGGCCATGACGAACATGCCGCCGGCCGGCAGGGCGGCGCGCAGGCCCTGGATGGCGTTTACGCGCTGGACGACATGGTGGGCGCGGGCCTTGAAACCGTTGTGGTAGTCGGCCAGTTCGGCGGCGGGCAGCGAGAGTGCGACGACGGCGGCGTCCTGCACGAACTGGCTGACGCCGAAGAGGGCGGCTGCGCTCCAGTCGCCGAGGGCGGGGACAAGGGTTGGCGGGACCAAAGCCCAGCCGCAGCGGAAGCCGGTCATCGCGTGGCTTTTGGAGAGGCTGTTGAGGACGATGGTGCGGCCGGCGGGGCCGTGTTTCCAGGCGCGGATGTCCTGCCCGTCGTAGCGGAAGCTGGCATAGACCTCGTCGACGACGATCCAGACGTCGTGGGCTTCGGCGAGGTCGCGCAGGCGCGCGTAGTCGGCGGGTGAGAGCGCTGTGCCGCTGGGGTTGGCCGGGCTGTTGAGGAAGATGGCGCGGGTGTTGGGGCTGATGGCGGCGGCGATTGCTTCGATGTCGATGCTGAGGTCTGCGCGGGCGGGGACCTTGATCGGTTGCGCGCCGGCGGCGGCGACTACGCCGGGATAGGTGGCGTAATAGGGGTCGGAGAGGATCACTTCATCGCCTTCGCCGGCGATAAGGGTGAACACGGCGAGGGCGGCGTGCTGGGCGCCGGGGAGTACCACGACATTGTCTGTCGCGCAGCCTTCGACGCGGGCGATGGCTTCGCGCAGCGCGTGTTCGCCGAGCAGCGGGGTATAATGGGTACGGCCGTTCTGCAGCGCAGAAGTTGCGGCGGCGACGATGGCCGGGTGCGGTGGACAGACCGGGTCGCCGAGGGACAGCAGCAGCACATCGTCGCCGGCTGCGGCGCGGCGGAGCGCGAGATCGGCGGTTTCCCAGGCGCTGGACTGGCCGATGGCGGCGAGTTTCTGCGCCCGGCCGGAGAGGCGCGGGCCGGGTCGATCAAGCATGGTCGAGAACCGCCTCCGCCTCGATTTCGATCAGCCATTCCGGGCGGAGCAGGACGGCGCCGGCGAGCATGGTGGAGGCGGGGCGGATATCGCCGAAAATCTTCCCGTGGGCGCGGCCGACAGCCGCTGCATCGGCCGGGTTTACCAGGAACATGCGGGTGCGGACGACGTCTGCCGCCGTGCCGCCGAGCGTTTCCACCGCCTCGACGATGATCTGCAGGCAGCGGGCGGCCTGTGCCTCGGCGTCGCCCGGCGTAGAGCTGCCGTCTGCCTCTACCGGCGCGGTGCCCGAGACAAGGATACGGTTGCCGACGCGGATGGCGCGTGAGAAACCGATGCTGGCTTCGAAGGGGGAGCCGGAGGAGGCCTTGCTGCGGGCTTGGGTCATGCGCCCGGCTCTAGCGGCGGGTTTTGGGGAAGGAAAGCCGCATGCGGAACGCGGATCTGGTGTTTTCGATTGCCAACTGGTTCGTGCTGGTTGGATGGGCGGCGCTGCTGCTGGCGCCCTTGCGGCGCGACGCCCTGGTGCTGGTGGCGCGGGTGGTGGCGGCTGCGGTTTGCGCGATGTACGCGATTTTGGTGGTGCGCGGGCTGGCCGTGGGGCCGGGGCTGCCGGAGGGGGCCGGTTTTGGGTCGCTGGATGCGGTGGTGGCGTTGCTGTCCACGCGGGGGGCGATGTTGGCAGGCTGGATCCACTATCTGGCGTTCGATCTGTTTGTGGCGAGCTGGATGCTGGCGGACGCGCCGCGGGCAGGTGTGCCGCATTGGGTGGTGGTGCCGTTGCTGGGGCTGACCTTGATGATGGGACCTGTCGGATTGCTGGTTTATCTGCTGGTGGCCGGGATGCGGCGGCGGGGCCGGCCGGCTGCCTAGCCGGCGTGTGCGGGCGGGTTTGGTGGTGCTGGTATTCCAGCTCGTGAGCGGCCGACGCCTGCCATCCCCAGCCGTTGGCATTTCGAAGCGGCGACCCTTCCAGGGTGCCGCTTCTGCATTGGGCCAGCCTCGCCGCGATCAGGCGGAGACCAGATGTACGGCCGTGATCCGGGCTGGCGGCAAGCCGTTCCGCTTTGACAGTGCGATACGGCCGCCGGGATAGCCCCGCACGGACATGGTCTCGTCCCGCTATCGCTTAACATTTGTTGTCGCCCGCCTCTCTGAACTCGTCCATATTCGCGGAACCGAAGCCTGACGAAACGAGCATATGCGCTCGGCTCGCTGCGGCTCTGGCACGGGGGTTCGCGCGCAGATGGCCGACATTTCCTTTGGTAGCGTGCGCGAGGATGGCGAACTTTCATCCTCCGACATCGATATCGCTAGCCTGAATGCGGCAACAATCGCGCGCGAGATTTCCGACGTGGAGGACGCGGCCGGGTTCCTCGCCACTCTCCTCGACAGCTCTGCGGACTGTATCAAGGTTTTGGATCGGCAAGGGAGGATCCTGTATGTCAACAACGGAGGCGTGCGAGTTCTGGAGGCAAGCTCGCCTGGTCAGTTGATCGGTCGATCCTGGCCGCAGATGTGGAGCGGCGCGGAGCTGGCCCATGCAGCGCAGGCGCTTGCCCGATCGCTGGACGGGGAAGTCGCCCGGTTTCGGGGGCCGAGCAGGACGTTGCAGGGATCTCAGCGCCATTGGGATGTGATGCTTGCGCCAATTCGATTGCATGGCGGATCGGTTGACTTTGTGCTGGCGACTGCGCGTGACATAACCGATCAGCAGCGCATGGAAGTCCAGCGCGAACTTCTGGCCCGCGAGCTGAACCATCGGGTCAAGAATATTCTGACCGTGGTAGGCGCGATTGCGCAACAGACGCTGAGACCTCCGGCAACTCTGGCCGATGCTGCGCACGACCTGAATGCGCGCATTCTTGCCCTGGCCCAGGCCCAGTCCATTTTTACGGCTTCCAACCTGGAAGGCGCCGAGATGGGCAGCGTAGTCGAAAAGGCGCTGGCTCCCTACAACAGGCCGCACGATCGGCGCTTCCTGATCCGCCCCGGACCGGAGCTGTTCATATCCCCCTCGCAGTCGATGCATCTGGCACTTGCGATCCACGAGCTGGCGACCAATGCCCTCAAATATGGTGCGCTCACCACGGACGATGGCACGGTGAGCGTTGGCTGGGGCCCGCTTGCCGAGGGCACGCAACTGCAGTTCGAATGGCTGGAGCGCGGCGGGCCTCCGGTCTTGCCGCCTTCCCGTCGCGGCTTTGGCTCAAAGCTTATCGAGCGGGCCTTGGCCGCTGAATTCCGCAGCAAGGCCAGACTGGTGTTTGCGCCCGAAGGCCTGGAGTTCCGACTCTGTTGGAGCCCTGCCAGCGGATAGGATTTGAACGATCCATAACGCGGGGGCGTTGAACATGCGTACCGGGTTCCGCGCAGGACGCGGCGTCGGAACTATCCAGGGCTGCGGTGATTATCCCCCTGTATGGATGCAAGGATTTTCGATGCCGCGCTATTTCTTCAATTTCGAAAATTCTGAATCCTATAGGGATCAGGATGGTGTGGAGCTGGCAGGTGACCACGATGCCTGCATCGAGGCTGTGAAGTTCGCCGGCGAGTATCTCCACAGTTCAGCACAAAGCGTGTGGGATGGGCGAAAGCTGTGCGTCGAAGCCCGGGACGCGCGAGGACGGGCGCTGGTTGTCATCAGCATCTCCCTTGATGTCGCGGGCACCCCACTGTCGCCGCGCAACGGTTAGCGCAGCCCACATTTCCTTCAGGACATGCGATGTACACAGACCGGTTTCTGAAAGACAAACGAGGCGTGCGGCTTGAGCCCGCCGAGCGCGCCGCGCTGGAAGCGGCGATTTCCGACATCAAGACCTTCCCGCCCCGGAAGACGGTTGTCTTTGCCGGCGAGACGATGAACTTCAGCATGCTCCTGATCGACGGGCTGATGTCGCGCTACATCGACGACAGGCGCGGTTTCCGGCAGCTCGTTGCCGTACATGTGCCGGGAGATTTCATGGATCTCCATGGATTTCCGCTGAAGCAGCTCGACCACGACGTGGCAACACTTACGGCCTCCACGGTCGCGATGGTGCCGCACCGGGCGCTGGAACAGCTGATAGAGGCGGAGCCACCGCTGGCGCGGAAACTGTGGTTCGCAACCTTGATAGATGCTGCCATTCACCGGGCCTGGCTGTTTCGTCTGGGCCGGCTTGATGCCACAGGTCGGGTTGCCCATTTCATCTGCGAGATGAACGCCCGGCTGGTGGCTGCGGATTGCAGCGACGGACAATCGTTCGCGCTTGGTCTGACGCAGGTCGACCTTGCCGAAATCTGTGGCCTGACGACGGTGCACGTGAACCGGGTGGTGCGGATCCTTCGGGAGGAAGGCCTCTGCCGTATCCAGGCCGGCCGGGTGGAGATTCTGGATCTGAAACGGCTGACGGCGCGGGCGCAATTCGATCCCTACTATCTCTATAATGCGCATCCGTGAGCGGAACGGCGGAGAACAAACATGCCGTTCCAATTAACGTCTTCACCTATGTTGTGACGAAATTTTTTTCGGGAACGCCGGTCGTGGAGGTGGGTTGCCTTTGTGCCGCATCGTCGCGGCAAGCACAGGAGAAGCCAGATGGCGGATAGCAAGCAAACCGATACGCACAAGAGCGGCGGCAAGGATGCCAAGGGCGGTAGCCAGAGCCCGGCGGGCAAGGATACCAAGAACGGCGATACCAAGAGCGGCGATACCAAGAGCGGCTCTTCGAGCAAAGCCAAGACCGGCTCGCGCTGAACGGGGCGGACGGGGTTTTCCCCCGTCCTGCCTTCCGTGCAGGATTGCCACATCTCGCTGGCAGCATCTGTGTCGTACCGGCATACTGGCCCGATGATCGCCTTTTCCCACGTTACAAAGGCCTATGGCGATCGGTTGGTCGTCGACGACGTCTCGATGATTGTGGAGAAAGCTGCGTTCGTGGTCCTGGTGGGCCAGTCCGGGGCGGGGAAGACCAGCTTGCTGAAGGCCGTCAACCGGCTGGTGCAGATCGACGGCGGGTCCGTCCGCATCGACGGCGAGGATGTGGCGGCGATGCAGCTTACCGACCTCCGGCGCCGGGTTGGCTATGTGTTTCAGGGCGTAGGGCTGTTTCCGCACATGAGCGTGGCGCAGAATATCTGGATCGGCCCGCGGCTGCGGGGGACACCGGATTCTGCACGACCGGCGCGCGTTGCCGAACTGCTCGAACTCGTGTCGCTGCCTGCTGACCTGGCCGAACGCCTCCCGGCGCAACTGTCCGGCGGGCAGGCGCAGCGGGTGGGGTTTGCCCGTGCGCTTGCGGCAAACCCGGAGATCATGCTGATGGACGAGCCTTTCGGCGCACTGGACCCGGTGACGCGTCGCGATCTCGGGCTTGCCTACCGGGCGCTCCACGACAGGATGGGGCTGACCAGCCTGCTGGTGACCCATGACATGGCCGAAGCCTTGCGGCTGGCCGACCGGATCGTGGTGGTAGGTGACGGCAAAATCCTGGCCGACCTGCCGCCGGCCGAATTGCTGCAGTTCCGGGGCGACGAGCGGGTGTGCGCCATGATCGATGTCGTGCGCGAGGGTGCCCGGCATTTTTCCGTGCTGGAACGGAACGGATGAGCGACCTGCTGCGGCTGGTGCAGGCGCATCTGCTGCTGAGCATCTGCGCGATGATAGTGGCACTGGCGATCGGCCTGCCGATTGCGATCCTGGCGGCAAGGCGGCCGCGGATCGGCGCGCCGATACTCGGCCTCGTCAGTCTGCTGCAGACCATTCCGGGGCTGGCGCTGCTGGCGCTCTTCTATCCACTGCTGCTGTTCCTTGGCCGTGCAACCGGCCTGCCGATCCCGGCGCTGGGGTTCCTGCCCGCGCTGCTGGCGCTGGCGCTGTTTGCCCTGCTGCCGATCATCCGCAACGGGGTTACCGCCATTCGCGGTGTCGATCCGACACTGGTGGAGGCCGCAGACGGGCTGGGCATGACCGGCTGGCAGCGGCTGGCGAAGGTGGAGCTGCCGCTGGGCGCGCCGGTACTTCTGGCGGGCATCCGCACTGCGACGGTCTGGACCATCGGCACGGCGACCCTTGCCACCACCATCGGCCAGCCGAGCCTGGGCGACCTCATCTTCTCGGGGCTGCAGACGGAGGACTGGCGGCGGGTTCTGACCGGTTGCCTGGCAGCAGCCGGGCTGGCGTTGACGGTGGATTTCCTGCTGGGACTGATCGAGGGCGGGTTGGCGCAGCGTCGGCGCTGGAAGGTTTGGACAGGGGCCGGCCTGCTGCTGGTGGCGGCGATAGCCGCCTTGCTGCCGCTGGGTGGGCGGCTGCCGAGCGACAAGGGGCAGACGGTCGTTGTCGGCGCGAAGAACTTCTCCGAGCAGTATATATTGGCCGAGCTGATCGAGATGCGGCTGAGGGCGGCCGGCTATCGCACCGAGCGGCGGGACAATCTTGGCTCGGCAATCGCCTATCGGGCGCTGGCGGCCGGCGACATCGACGTCTATGTCGACTATTCCGGAACGCTCTGGGCAAATGTTCTGGGGCGTACCGACACGCTGCCCTCGGCGGCGATGCTGCAGGCGCTTCAGCGCGAGATGGCCGGGCGAGACAGGGTGCAGCTGCTGGGCGCGCTGGGCTTTGAGAATGCCTATGCCTTTGCGATGACGCGGGCCCGCGCAACGGAAATGGGGATAGCGGATCTCGACGATCTGGCCCGCGCCTCCGGCAAATTGCGGCTGGCGACCGATCTCGAGTTTCAGAACCGGCCGGAGTGGCAGGCGGTGGAGCGGCTTTATCGCCCGCAATTCCGGGAAATCCGCCAGTACAGCCCCACCTTCATGTATCGCGCGCTCGGCGATCGATCGGCAGACGCCATCACCGCCTTTTCGTCGGATGGCCGTATATCCGAAATGCAGCTCATCACGCTGCCAGACCCGCGCCGCGCCCTGCCCCACTATGATGCCGTTCTGCTGCTGGGGCCGGGTATCGGCAACGACCCTGGTATAGCTGCAGTATTGCAGTCGCTGGTCGGCTCCATTCCGATCGACAGCATGCGGGCGGCGAACTGGATGGTCGACCGCGACGCCGACAAGACGACGCCGAGACAGGCGGCCGAATGGCTGGATGGAAAAATCAACCGGGACCGCATGTAACAAAATCCGTTCAGGATAGTTTCCTCAATCGGTGACCGCGCTGAACCGAAGGATGACAAGGGGGATGGATAGCGTGACCTCTGAAACGGCGACCGGCAGCGCAGAAGAACTCCGTGCACAATTCCTGGCCGTGCGGGCTCTGAGCCTGGATCTGGTGCGCGGACTTTCGGAAGCGGATGCAACCGCCCAGTCCATGCCGGACGCCTCCCCAGCCAAATGGCACCTCGCGCATACCAGCTGGTTTTTCGAGACCTTCCTGCTGCGTGATCACGTGCCCGGTTATCGGCTGCAAGACCCACGCTGGGCCTACCTGTTCAACAGCTATTATGAGGCCGAGGGCCCACGCCATCCCCGGCCGCAGCGTGGCCTGCTGACGCGACCTTCTCTTGCCGAAGTCATCGACTACCGGCTTCGGGTGGACGAGACGTTGCTGGAGGCGATGGACATTGTCGCTGAGCGCTGTCCGCAGCTGCTTGCGCTTGGGCTGAACCACGAACAACAGCATCAGGAACTGCTGCTGACGGATCTGAAGCACCTGTTCTTTCATAACCCGCTGAGTCCGGCAGCCTGGGCTGAGGGACCGGGCAATGGCGGCCCGCATTATGTGCAAGCGGCGGGCTGGCTGCCTCAGGCGGAAGGGCTGGTCAGCATTGGCGCCGCCGGGAATGGTTTCGCGTTCGATTGCGAAGGACCGGCCCACCTGCACTTCCTCCGTCCCCATGCTCTGGCGGACAGACCGGTGACGAACGCTGAATGGTTCGATTTCATCGATGACAACGGCTATGCGACGCCATCGCTGTGGCTGTCGGACGGATGGGCTTGGGTCAACGCGCAGTCGGTCGAGGGACCGCTCTATTGGCGCCGGGACGGGCGCGATTGGGAACAGTTCACGCTGTCAGGCTGGCACCATGTCGATCCGGCGGCGCCTGTAGCTCATATCAGCCTCTATGAGGCGGACGCCTTTGCTGCCTGGGCCGGGGCGCGTCTGCCCACAGAACAGGAATGGGAAGCGGCGGCACAGCAGATGAATCCGGCAGAGGGGGTCCAGCTGGACGCGGCAGGGCCCGTGCAACCCCGGTTTCTTGCCGAGTCCGGGGGGATGTTCGGCAATGTATGGGAATGGACGGGGTCGCCCTATCGCCCTTATCCGGGCTTCCGGGCGGCGGCGGGCGCGGTCGGCGAATACAATGGCAAATTCATGAACGGGCAGTTCGTGCTGAAAGGCGGAAGTTGCGCCACGCCGCGGGGGCACGTGCGCGCATCCTATCGCAACTTCTTCGAGCCGCATCAGCGCTGGCAGTTCACGGGCCTCAGGCTGGCGAAGGACGTTTGAGATGCGGTTCGGGCATGCGACAGGCGTAAGCGGACGGTTTCAGGCGGAAGTCGATCCGGCTTTCCGCTTCGACGTGCTGCAGGGACTTTCCCAGACGCAAAAGGCGGTTCCCGCGCGCTGGCTGTACGATCTTGCCGGGTCGCGCCTGTTCGAGGAAATCACCCAGCTTGCAGACTATTATCCGACGCGGGTGGAGACCGCGCTGCTGAAACAACATGGGGCGGAAATCGGCCGCCTTGCCGGCAAGGCGAGCGCCGTGGTCGAATTCGGCTCTGGCAGCTCCACGAAGACGCCTCTTCTGTTGCGGGAGCTGCAGCCGGCGATCTATGTGCCCATCGACATATCCGGCGAATTCCTGCGTCAGTCGGGAGCGCAGCTGTCGGCGCAGTTTCCCGAGCTCACCATATTGCCGGTGCAGGCGGATTTTACCCGCCCCGTGCAATTGCCGCCCGCCCTCCGCGGCCATCCCACGCTGGGCTTCTTCCCGGGCTCTACCATCGGTAATCTGATTCCCTGGAGCGCGATCGACCTGCTGCGGTCCATGCGGGAAACCCTGGGCGATGGCGCGCAGCTGTTGATCGGCATGGACCGGGTCAAGGACATCGGCCGGCTTGTCCGGGCCTATGACGATCCCGAGGGCGTGACGGCAAGGTTCAATTTGAACCTCGTCACCCGCATCAACCGGGAACTGGGCGCGGATATCCCGATAGCGATGCTCCGCCACCGGGCAAGGTGGAACGCGGAATTGAGCCGTGTGGAAATGCACCTGGAAGCGCTGGACGACCTGCTGTTTCACATGTGCGGCCAAAGATTCGAGATGCGGCGCGGCGAAACGATCCACACCGAGAACAGCCACAAGTACACGCCCGATCAAGCAAAACTGCTGTTGCAGGCGGGAGGCTGGACCCAGCGGCATCTCTGGACGGACGCGGACCAGGATTTCCTGATCCTGTTGGCGCAGGCAACGGAACACAAGTCCGCACCCTGATCCAGTGCGTTGGAGAACGCGGTCGGACGCGATGCGCCCACCAGCATTCGAAGTATATGGAGCTTTCGGCTGCTGTCCTGACGCATACAGAGGTCGGCGGACTTGGGTTTGGAGCGGGTGAAGGGAATCGTTCGGGAACATACAAATTCCTGAACATAGGTGTTTAGTATGTCACATCCCTGCTCATTCCGGGCGGTGGCTGGCCAGTTTCCAATTTGGAGATCAACCACTTCGCCCATCCATGGGAACTGCGATTTCCGCCAGAACCTACCCCAACGAAAAACCGCTGGAGGGGCGGCAACCCCTCACAGCGGCGTATCCGATAGCTATGCGGCTATTCTCGGGTTTTACGTCAAGGTCGAATCAGGCGCAAGCGCTGCGTTGTCTGGCGGTGAAGCGTGAGCGCCACCCTTGCCCACCAAGGCCTGCCGCCCGGCATCGTGCGGAAAGATCTGCTGTCACTGGTCGAGAATCTCGGGAAGCGGGGCCTCGGCATTTCGAGCACGGCATTTTGCGTGCTGCACCACTACGTCTTCCGCTCAAGAGACAGCGACTATCGGCAGGGCCGGATCTGCGCGGTCTGGGAAAAGGTCAGCGGCACCGCTGAGCGGCTCGGTCTGTGCAGTCGGGGTGTCAACGAAGCCGAACGGGAACTGGAGCGCAAAGGTCTTCTGGTCCGTACAACAGGTGGCAACGGCGCTCGTTCAGGCATGCGCGCCGGCGAATCCATCCGATGGGCGGCGGGGATAAATCTCGCGCCGCTGATTGGCAGGTTCACGGAACTGCAGCTGATCCGGGACGCACAGCTATTGCACCAGCAGGCGGTCATAGAGACCAAAGCGGACATCCGCCGCATCCGCCGGAAAATCCGCGAGACGCAGAACCCTGACCTGCACCAGAAGTCCGAGGACATTCTGCCGTCCGGTCGGGTAGCCCCGATCGCGGATCTACCCAGGCTTCAGGCCATCCTGACGGCGCTGGAGGCGGTGTTCGAGAGCCTCAGTGATGAGAGCGGTCGGCAGATTTCTTCCGATGCACCGGAAGAAATGTTCCGACCCAATATACAGAACAATCGATCACGAACTTGTACCAGCAATCGGGAGGGTGCTGTGACGCCGGAGATCGCGCTCGAACTGGCGTCACCTGCTTATCGGGAATTGGTTGCAACCAAGGGCGGCGCCACATGGCCCAACCTTGTCGAGACTTCGCGGCAAATGGTGGGTGCTATCGGCATCTCACAGGGCGCGTGGGGCAGCTGGGTCGAGAAGAACCTTCTGGAAGCTCGCGTCTGGGATAGGTCGGCGAAAGTCCAACTGGCTGAGCCGACCGGGAAAATAGCTGCCGCCGTTTTCCAGCATGACGTAAATCGCAATGGCGACCCGCAGTTGCACAGCCATGCCGTGATCTTGAACGCGACGATCGCATCGGACGGCAAGTGGCATGCCATTCACAACGACAAGCTCTACCTCAGCCAGCATCTCATTGGCGCCGTGTTCAACGCTGAACTTCGGTCGAGAGTGGAAGCGTTGGGGTATGAGACAATCCCGGCGGCGAATCCCATCGGCGGCTCATTTGAAATTGCCGGTGTCACGCGAGGCGAGATCGAGGCGTTCTCGACACGACGCACAGAAATCTTGGAAGCCTTGGCAAAAGAGGACCGCGGCAGTCCGCGTGTTGCGCAGCTGTCGTCACCGGATCGCGTCCAATTGGTGCAGGGCGGTGCAGGTGTAGGCAAATCTGCGGCGCTTGCGCCTGTTGCCGTCATCGCTCGGGAAGAAGGGCGGAACGTCTTTGCCTTGTCGCATGTGGGCCGCATTGCCCGCGAGCTCGGGGAGAAGGTTGGTGAGAAAGGTTCGACGGTCGATACCTTCCTTGGCCGCTATGCTGCCGTGCTGGAAAGTCGCGCCGGTCCTGATCGAATGGCGTCCGCCCGCGCCGAACTTTCCGACGCTGTCATCATGGTCGACGAAGCCAGCATGATCGGCAACGAGCGGCTGCTGAAGCTAGTCGATCTCTCCAACAAGCTGGACGTCGGGCGGTTGATCCTGGCTGGTGACGTGAAGCAGCTGCCGGCAATCGAGGCGGGGAAGCCGTTCGAGCTTCTTCAGAATGTCGGTGTGCCCACCGGCGAAATCACCGAGAATCTGCGCGCCACGACACCGCAGATGCGCGATCTCAACGCCGCACTTGGCGAGAGCGATATCAGCAGGGCATTTGTCATTCTGAGGCCGGATACGGTGGAAGTGCCGCATGGCCGCACGCCAATAGCGGCGGCGCGCCTGTGGGCCAAATTGCCGATAGAGGAACGTGAGCAGACAATCCTGCTGGCATCCGGGCGGGCGATGCGGTCGGCTGCCAATGAAGCTGTGCAGGCCGAGCTTCTGGCGAAGGGCGAGTTGGGCCCACAGTCTCTTCATCTCACGGTGCTCGACCGCGTCAGAATCACCCGCGAAGGGGCGCGACAGCTGAAGGGCTATCGCGAAGGCAGGATTGTGGAATTCCGGACCAACCTGCCATCGCAAGGGTTCCAACGGGGGGATCGTGGGACTGTGCAGGGCATCGAGGATCACAAGGTCCGGCTGCAGATGGCGGACGGCAGCAGGAAGATATTCACGCCCGAACGACTCCCCCGCAATCTCGCTCATGATGCGGTCTCGATTTTCCAGCCCAAGGATCTCGAACTTCACGCCGGGGACCGTATTCGCTGGACCGACAAGGATCCTGCGCGCGGCACATTGAATGGCGACATTGCGCAGATGGATAGTGTTGGCCCCGGCGGTGTCACGGTCACCACTTCCGCCGGACAGCGCCACGACATCCCCCGCAATGACCCTGCATTAGAGCGGCTTGATCTCGCCTATGCGGTCAATGTCCATGTTGCTCAGGGCATGACCGCCAAGAACGGGATAATCCTGATGAGCGAGCGCGAGCGAACGCTGAACTCGACGCGAACGTTCCTGGTCGCTGTGACGCGAATTGCCGAACATGCGACGCTGGTGGTTGATAGCGCGAAAGTTGTGGAACGCTCCGTGGCACGAAACGCGGGTAGCAAGACGTCAGCCCACGAGGCTAGCAACAAAGGTCGGTTTGAGCACGAAGAGCGTGAGCCATTGCTGGAACGTGGGCATGGGGGTGGCCGGGGGCGGGACTTCGAGCGGTAGCTGTCGATCACGGCTTGTGCAGGATCGGTATATGCCATTGAACAAATAGTGAACAAAATTTCGCAAAAGGGCTTGCCATCTGGGCCGCATCGCGACACCATGTCGAAAATCGTCCCAGGAGATTTATGCTCAACGAATTCGCCGCCCTTCGTGTTCGCGCCGGTCTCTCGATTGAAGATCTTGCCCAAATGACCGGCTACAGCTCACGTCAAGTGCAGCGCTGGGAAGCAGGTGACGGGAAGCCCAGAGAGGCGGCGATTGGGCTACTGAGGTCAATGGCTGCGGAAGCACCGGACCAGACCGCCACACGTTTTAATTTCATTGATCTGTTTGCCGGAATTGGCGGTATTCGCCGGGGCTTTGACGCCATCGGCGGTCACTGCGTTTTCACCTCCGAGTGGAACAAATATGCGCAGCAGACCTATGCTGCCAATTTCCGCGACAATCACCCACCGCATGGCGACATCACGACCATCGGCACAGATGATATTCCCGAGCATGATGTCCTCCTCGCTGGATTTCCCTGCCAGCCCTTCTCGATTGCCGGCGTCTCCAAGAAGAACTCGCTCGGCCGCCAGCACGGTTTTCTCGATGAAACTCAGGGAACGCTGTTCTTCGACGTGGCGCGCATTCTGAAAGCCAGGCGACCGGCAGCTTTCCTTCTCGAGAACGTAAAGAACCTGACGAGCCACGACAAAGGGCGCACATTCGAGGTTATTCTGAAAACCCTGACTGACGAGCTGGGATATAAGATCTGGCATAAGGTCGTCGATGCCCAGCACTTCGTTCCGCAACACCGCGAACGGATCGTCATCGTTGGCTTCCGGGAAGACGTCCCCTTTACCTGGGATGATCTGCAGCTACCGGTAAAGGGCAGCATGCGCCTGAAGCATGTTCTTCACCCGCAGGATGGATCCGAGAAGGCAGAGGCGCCCTATACTTTGGGCCCGGACGCCATCGTGAACGGCAAATACACCCTGACGGACAAGCTCTGGCAATATCTTCAGGGTTATGCCGAGAAACATAAGGCCGCCGGCAATGGCTTCGGCTTCGGACTGGTCACTCCGGACGACGTCGCCCGCACACTATCGGCCCGCTATTACAAGGATGGATCAGAGATCCTTGTCAGCCAGGGCAAACGCAAGAACCCCCGTCGCCTTACGCCGCGCGAATGTGCCCGGCTCATGGGATACGGCGACGACTTCCGAATTCCTGTCTCTGACACGCAGGCCTACAAACAATTCGGAAACTCGGTCGCCGTGCCTGTTTTTGAAGCAGTTGCCCGGATTATGCAGCCGCACATTCAGACGATCGTCGAAGCATCGCAACAGCGTAAAGCAGCTTAAGGGTTGGCAGATGTGCATGATCCCGCCACCCGCAGCCGGAACATGGCGGCGATCAGGGGACGCGACACCAAACCAGAACTGCTGATCCGGAAGGCCCTGCATTCAGCCGGACTGCGATACCGGCTGAATGTCAGAGATTTGCCAGGCAAGCCCGATCTCGTCTTTCCGCGCTACCGGGCCATAATCTTTGTTCACGGCTGTTTCTGGCATCAGCACGACTGTCACCTGTTTCACTGGCCCGCAACGCGACAGGACTTCTGGCGTGAGAAAATCGGGCGCAACGTGATCAACGATGAGAGGGCTGCCAACGCACTTCTGGAAGCAGGCTGGCGCTCCGCAATCGTCTGGGAATGTGCATTGAAAGGCCGCACCAGAGCTGATTTTCCAGAAGCTGTTCAGCGGCTGATCACTTGGATAAAGGGGGATGAACAGACCATCACGATCAGGGGCGGGTAATTGGTCGCATCACTTGCACAGTTATTGGATTTGATGCGCCACCACGGCGCGTATCGCATTTATGCCAAGAAGCTCGCGCCCAACGACAACTCCAAGAACCAGATCTATCTGGGTGGCGATTTCTCCGCACTCAACATCATCCCGCACGGCGATGTAATTACCGATAACACGACTGTCGCCGGCGCCGTTCGCGATCGTGCGAAAGCGCCTGTCGACTTTTATTGGATAGACGAAACCCGCCGGCACCGGGCGCCGAATGCAGGGCTAATCCTGTATCCGAAATATCCGGAAGTCCGGATGTCGGGCTTCCTGCTCGGCTGCAAGGCCGCACCCTCAGAGATCATGCGGGTCCGCGATTTGGGGCGCGTGCTTTTCTTCGGCATCACGCGACAAGGCGAAGTGTTGGGGTATGCTGCCGCCGCAACTAATCCGATTGCCGCGGAACTGACCGCGCGCGACTGGCCGATGGTCGGTGTCTTTCAGGAACTTCCATTGACACTGGGTGACACCAGTAGCCCACGTGAACATCTTCTGACGGAACTGCGCCGCATTTACCAGCTGCAATGGATTGCCTCTCAGAAGCTGGCCAGAGACGGCACGAAAGCCCCCTACGCCGCCCGCAATGGCGGCGGCTACACATTGGAGGCGGAGCTGGGCATCATGCCCAACGGCTACGCGGAACCCGACTTCATGGGCTGGGAAGTCAAACAGTACGGCGTTCGCGACTTCAGCTCCTTCAGGCCACTGTCGCCCGTTACACTAATGACGCCGGAGCCAACTGGCGGCATCTACCGAACTTTGGGCATTACTGAATTCATGAAGCGATTTGGATATCCTGATCGGGCAGGCATCTCCGACCGCATCAACTTCGGCGGCCGCTACGATTGTCAGCGCGCCTCCAATCACCTTACGGGCCTCCGGATGATAATGTCGGGCTATGATCCACTCAGTGGAAAGATCACCGACCTCGATGGCTGGCTGGCCTTAATCGACGCCTCCGGAGAGATCGCGGCATCGTGGACTTTCAAAGGCATGATGGCGCATTGGAATCGCAAACATGCACAGGCGGCCTATGTGCCTTCGTTGTCGCGAACACCGCCCCCGGAATATCGGTACGGCGCAAATGTTCTGCTTTGCGAACAGACTGATTTTCTGCTTTTTCTAAGAGTCCGTTTGAGAATGTCAGGCGGGGATGGCTGTAGCGTTGATCCTGAGGCTTTCCACCCAGCGGTTCGGTCGGTGCGCGGCATGGTCATTTAGGCGATCAACGACGTGCTCAGGCTCCCATACGGCTGCGCATTCAAGATGTTGGCATTCGTCGAGGGAAGCGGAGCGCTCATAGTTGGTCGCGGCGAATGCCGAGTGGTACAGGGATAGCCGGCCACTGATGGCGTCCTGCTTGTAGAAGAAGGGTTCTTCTGCATTTTCCGGCAAAAGCGGCCGCGAACCGATGACCGGCCAAGTTCCCTTGGTGATCGCGTGGTTGGACACCCACAACCTGAAGGCAATAGGCAGGCTGGGGATGCGCTCGACCCCAATCTCTTCGTCGAAGGTGCCTTCAAAAAGATAACCAAGGGCTCGCTCCCAACTTGCCCATAGGCATGGCGGCCTGATCCGAGGTCGATGCGCACTATATCGCCGACCTTGCGACGTACTCGCTTCTGTTTTTGAGCCGTCACCACGACCTGCGCTCCCCCTTTGAACAGCCGTCGTTTACGGCGTGAGCCGCCGGAGCAGGTTGCTCGCCATGGCAAGATGGATCATCGCTTCCGATACGTCGAGGCGCTTCTCATAATCGCGGACCAGCCTGCGCCAGCGTGTCATCCAGCCGAAGGTGCGCTCGACAACCCAGCGCCGGGGAAGCACCTTGAAGCCAGAAACATCGTCCGACCGGCGGATGATCTCCACGGTGAAGTCGCGGTAGGCGGCAGCGTCGAGCAGCTTGGTGCGGTCGTAGGCCGCGTCGCCAAACAGATGCTTGAGCCATGGCCAACGCCTGCGGACTGCTGAGACGATCTCCTGTGCGCCAGCGCTGTCGGAGATGTCGGCAGTGGTCAGGTTAACCATCAGCAGCCGACCATCGGTATCGACGGCGATGTGGCGCTTGCGCCCCTTGATCCGCTTGCCCGCATCAAAGCCGCCGCCTGATGGTGCCGATGGTGCCTTGACCGACTGACTATCGACGACCGCGGCAGAAGGGCTCTGCTCGCGAGCCTCGCGTTCCCGGTCCAGCATTAGCGCTACATCGTGTATCGTTCGGAAAAGCAAGCGCCGTACGAAGCGACGAAACCACCAATAGACTGTCTGCCACGGCGGAAAATCCTTGGGCAGCATGCGCCAGCCTCCGCCCGAACGAGCCAGATACCGCAAGGCGTTCAAAACCTCGCGCAGGTCAGTCGATGGCCTGCGCCCGCGCTTCGGCGGCACAGGCAGGAACGGGTGGATAATCCCCCACTCCACATCCGTCAGGTCTGTCGGATAGCGCTTGGCTCGCTTCTCATGTTCTGCCATCCGGTCACGGCTCGCTCGGGTCCACATCCCAAGCTTGAATCACGCCAGCGGCGGCTGCTCAACCCATTATCAAACGGGCTCTAAGGGCCTTTGCCACTGGAGAGGTATATTATGATCCCGCCGTCAAAATGGCGAATGCCTCAGCCTCGCGGCCCGAAATTAAGAGGCGCAGCCAGTTTAGGATTGCGCATTCGGGACTAGAAAAACTCTACAGGAATCATGAAGTGGTTCAGCTTTGAATTGGCCAAGCAATAAGTTCTTTCGCCGGCATATCGGAAGCGACCTTCACTGTGGGGCTTACTCGAAAACTGCCGCTCACTTGACTGCTGAAGCGGCTCCCCGTGTTCGCAAAACTCCACTCACTTCCGAGAAGTCATGCACTCCCGTCTGTCGCATATCGAGCGCGCGTAGTTGCATGGTAGCGGACGCCGTGGCGCAGCAGAATATTGCTTCACAAACTCGCAGCGCCAAGGCCATGTCTAACTCGGTCAGGTTGCGCGACGTTAGTCGCTTGCGCTGCAATTTCGGTGTGTCCAATTAGAACAATGTCACGATCTGCATTGCACAGTGCGTTTGGCTTTCGACACTGGCTTTTGGTGTTTGTGTTGCTGTTGGCACCACCCACAGTGGCCGAACAACGATCGATGACCGTCGATGATGTGCTTGCGATCGAGCGGCTCGAAAGGGCCAGCCTGTCGCCGGATGGTTCGCTCGTCGCGGCGGTAGTCCTTCGAGGGGCTTTGCCGGGAGAGATCTTTGGCCGCGCCTCCTACGAGATTGATCCTTCGCGCGCCGACATCTGGATCATCGACCGCGCGACCGGCGCCAAGCGCAATCTCACCAACGGGCGCAGCCGGGCCGCAGGCGCCTTGTGTGCAACATGGTCTCCAGATGGTCAGCGTCTCGCCTTCTTGTCGACCCGCCCTACAGACGCAGAACCGCAGGGCGGCAATAACGTCAGGCTCTATGTTTGGGATCGCCATTCGGACGAGCTTATTCGCCTGAGTGAGCAGGCGGTCGTTACGCAAACGCGCTATGGTGGCGGCCTCAACAAGCTGGATATCGCCGGGCCGAACGCGGTGTCAGCGGACGCTTGCAGTGCGGGAGATGAGAACCCGCCGTTTGCCTGGCTTGATGCGCAAAGGTTGTTAGTGGCCTTCCTTCCGACGGGGCGGACATCTGCGCTGCTGGACGCAAGCGAGCGCATCTATCAGCACACCCAGGCGACACGCGAGGCGATGCAGACTGGACGTGAGGCGATGGTCAGCGTGTCAGGAAGCGGTCTGGAGCGCACAGGTGCCGGGCCCGAAGAAATCGCAATATTAGCCGTTGGAAATGTCCCGAACCGCCAATGGACGAATGTAGCGTCAGTCCCGCTTTACCCCTTCAACGGCAGTTTGGGCGTGCGCGTATCGCCCGATGGTCGCCGGGCCGCGGTGTTGGCGACGACCGGATCCATTCCGCCACGTTCGGGTATCCCGTGGGCGAGGAACGATGGGGACTGGACTGTCGAGAAGCGGCTCGGCGTTATTGATCTGGTTGAGCCGCAGCCGATGAAGTGGGTGTCCCCCGTCAGCACCAATGGCACAGATTTGAGGTTGTGAATTAAGGAGGGTTGGGGCTTCGTCGTAGTGACGAAGGAACGAAGATGAAGACCCAACCCTCCTTGAAAAATTCGCCGGTAAAGGCCCCAGCTGAGCGGGTGGTGAAGGATATCCGGCGGCAGACCCGGCGGCATTTTTCGGCCGAGGACAAGATCCGTATCGTGCTGGATGGCCTGCGCGGCGAAGACAGCATTGCCGAGCTGTGCCGCAAGGAAGGCATCGCCCAGAGCCTGTATTACACCTGGTCGAAGGAGTTCATGGAAGCCGGCAAGCGCCGCTTGGCCGGTGATACCGCGCGTGCCGCGACCACCGGCGAAGTGCAGGATCTGCGGCGTGAGGCCCGTGCCTTGAAGGAATGCGTTGCCGACCTGACGCTCGAAAACCGTCTGCTCAAAAAAAGCATGATCGCGGATGGGGGCGACGACGAATGAGGTATCCCGCATCCGAAAAGCTCGAGATCATCAGGATCGTCGAGCAGTCGCACCTGCCGGCCAAGCGGACGCTGGACCAGATCGGCATCGCCCGCCGGACGTTCTACCGCTGGTATGACCGCTACCTTGAGGGCGGCCCGGAGGCGCTGGAGGATCGGCCATCGGCGCCGAGCAGGGTGTGGAACCGCATCGCGCCCGAGGTGCAGGATCAGATCGTGGAACTGGCGCTGGAGCAGTCCGAACTGTCACCGCGCGAACTGGCGGTGCGATTTACCGATGAACGCCAATACTTTGTGTCCGAAGCCACGGTTTACCGCCTGCTGAAGGCCCATGATCTGATCACCAGCCCGGCCTACGTCGTGATCAAGGCCGCCGATCAGTTCCACACCAAGACCACCCGGCCGAACGAGACGTGGCAGACCGATTTTACCTACTTCAAGATCATCGGGTGGGGCTGGATGTATCTGTCGACCGTGCTCGACGACTTCTCGCGCTACATCATCGCCTGGAAACTGTGCACCAACATGCGGGCCGAGGACGTGACCGACACGCTGGACCTCGCCCTCAAGGCCTCGGGCTGCGACAGCGCCACGGTGCTGCACAAGCCCAGGCTGCTCAGCGATAACGGCCCCAGCTACATCGCGGGCGAACTGGCTGAATACATCGAAGCTCAGCAGATGAGTCATGTGCGCGGTGCACCGTGCCATCCCCAAACCCAGGGCAAGATCGAGCGCTGGCACCAGACTCTGAAGAACCGCATCCTGCTGGAGAACTACTTCCTGCCCGGCGACCTCGAAGCTCAAATCGAGGCCTTCGTCGAGCACTACAATCACCAGCGCTACCACGAGAGCCTGGCCAACGTGACACCTGCAGACGCCTACTTCGGCAGAGCACCGGCCATCATCAAACAGCGTGAAAGGATCAAGCGACAGACCATCGAACATCGACGCTTGCAGCACCGCAAGCTCGCCGCCTAACATCAACCCCCAGACGAGGCCCGCACTCCGCTAATCTACGCCGCGAAGTGTGCCAAATGTTCTGACGACGGACACTGCTTTTAGCGGCCAGCGCGCTTGCGTGTCAGCGTCTTGGGTAGAAGATACTCGAGAAGCCCATCTTCGCCATTCTCGACGCCGAGGCCCGACTGTTTGTGGCCGGCAAAAGAAGCGAATGGCGAGAGGTGGCGGGTTTCATTGACCCAGACATTTCCACTTTCGATCCGTTCCGCAAGCGCCCAGGCGGCGTCTTCGTCAGCGCCCCAGACGGACGCGCCCAGACCATATTCGCAGGCGTTGGCGCGTGCGAGGGCTTCTTCATAATTATCGAACATGAGTAGTGGCAGCACGGGCCCGAACTGTTCTTCCTGCACGATACGGCTTTGCTCGGGCGGATTGTCGATGATCGTCACTGGGATGAAATGTCCCGGCACCTCTTCCGCTTCGCCGCCGGTCAGGAATACATAGCCCTGCGCCCGGGCGTCGCGGATGAGATCGCGCATGCGGTCATATTGCTGGGGGTTGTTGACCGGGCCAATCTGCGTGCCCTGCTCGGCGCCGTCGCCGACCTTGACCGTGCGGGCATAGGCAACCAGCGCGTCGCGGAGCGCCTCATAGACGTCCTTGTGAACATAGATGCGCTTCGACGCGATGCAGATCTGACCGGCGTTGCCGAAGGCGGCCCAGAATATCTGCTGGGCGATCGCCTCGGCATCGACATCATGCATGATGATCGCCGGGTCGTTCCCGCCGAGTTCGAGCGTCACGCGCTTCAGCGTGTCGGAAGCGGCCGCCATCACCTTCTTGCCCGTTGCGGTCGAGCCGGTGAAGCTGACCTTGTCGATCCCGGCATGGCTCGTCAGCCATGGCCCCACTGCGTCCCCGCCGCTGATCACGTTCAGCACGCCTGCGGGGAAGATGTCGGCGGCCAACTCGCCGAGCTTCAATGCGGTCAGCGGAGTGAAAGGCGACGGCTTCAATATGACGCAATTGCCCGCGAGCAGAGCCGGGCCGAGCTTGAACGAGGCAAGGATCAGCGGATAATTCCAGGGCGCGATCGCCGCGACGACGCCGAGGGGAACGTAGCGCGTCTCGCTGTAACGCTCGGCGCTGTCCTCGTTGACTGTGACCGGAATATCGAGGCTCGCCGCCGCTTTGAGCCAGTTAGCCGCGCCTAGCACCTCCTCGGCGGCATCCTTGTGCGGCTTGCCCTGCTCGCGGGTGAGCAGCCGCTTCATCGGCTCGACCTCTTCGATCAGCCGGTCGGCGAGCGCGATGATCGCCTTGCGGCGCGTCTCGATCGGCGTGTCGCGCCAGCCGGCAAAGGCGCCGCGCGCCGCGGCGACCGCGGCGTCGAGGTCGGTCGGCGACGCGTCGGGCGCTTCGGCGAAGGTTTCGCCGGTCGCGGGATTCTCGACCGCCAGCTGGGCAGCGCCCGGCACCAGTTCTCCGCCGATCAGCATCCGGAAGTCGCGATCGATCATCATGTCCGTTCCTCCGTTCGCGCTCACGCGCTCTTTTCGCTGTCGAAGCCCATCGGGGCGAACCAGCTGCGATCTTTGTCGGCGCGCGCGCGGCCGAGCGGCAGGATCGCCGCGGCGAGGCTTCGGTGATAGTCGCGCTCGCCGCCGGCGTGCGCGGCAAGCAGCAGCGCGTCGATCGCCTCGCGGATGGCCTCGGCGCGTTCGCGAGCGAGCCCGTCCTTGTCGGCGAGCCGCGTTTCAAGCCCGGCACGGGCCGCGGCGCTCGGCTCGCCGCCGCCGGCGACGGCCAGCAGCGCACGGGCCATGTCAAAGATGTCGGCGCGCTCCCCCTCCTCATAGGCGGGGGTCGCATCGCGCTGGGCCTGGATGATCTGGATATGGCCCATGGCGAGCATGATCTGCTCGCGCGCGAGGTTGGCGCTTTCGGGAAGCGCGGGGAGCACCACCGACTGGAGCGCGCGCAGTACGCTGTAAAGGCGATCGTCGACCGAGGGGTTCACTGGCTTTCCTCCATCATGAGTAGCCGCGCGAGCTCGTCGACGAACAACGGTCCGGTCGCGGCGAGGAAGGTGAGGAGCACATCCTGGTGGTTATGCGCTTGGCGCGCCGCGCGCATGCCGAGCGCCGCGACGAGGATATAGCTCTTCCATGCGTTGAATATGGTGAAATAATGCAGCTTCGCGGCGTCGACGCGGTTGCCGCTCGCCGCCTCATATTCAGCGAGGAATTGCGCGGGCGGGGCGAGGTCGCTGCCGCGAAAGACGCCGTCGATATGGCTGCCGAACACCGGTTGGATCGCCCAGGCGAGGTCGGCGTGGAGATCGCCGAGGTAGCACATCTCCCAGTCAAGGATTGCGGTGATCCGGCCGTCGGTCTCGTCGAAGAGATAATTGCCGGTGCGGTAGTCGCCGTGGACGACCGAAATCTTCTCGCAATCCGGTACATTATCCTCAAGCCATTGCGTCGCGAGGCGAAGCACGGGCTCCTTTGTCACAGCATCCTGCTCGAGCAATTCCTTCCAGAACTGGATCAACCAGCGCGTCGGCTGCTTGGGATCGTCCGTCGGTGCGGTGAAAGATGGCAGGTTGGCCGTGCTCCAGTCGAAATTGTGGATTGTCGCCAAATGCCCCAGGAATTGCGGGCGGATGATGTCGCGCAGCGGATCGCCCAATATGGTGCCGAGACCCGTCACCGAGAGCTGATCCGAGGTCGGCTTGGTCACGCCCGCAACGACCTCGACGATCATCGCAGGGCAGGGGAAATGGTCGGCGTCGATGTCGAGCCAGACTGCGGCGGGAACCGGGAGCGTGCCTTCGAACGCGCGCAATATCTCATATTCGCGCGCACGGCTCGTCTCGGTGATGCCCTCGGTCGGGTCCATGCGCAGGATATAGCGGCGTTCGGTGCCGTCGCACTCGAGCGTGAAGATGAATTGCTCGCGCGATGCGCCGCCGCCCATACGCGCGACGTTGCGGACGGTCGCGCCTGCCTCGCGCGCGTCGTACCAGCTTTGCAGCAGCGCTGCGACGGCGCGATCCTCCTGCGGAAGATAGGGCGGCAGGCCGCGCCGCGCCTTGCGCTCTTCGAGCAGCGTGGCGAGCAGGGGTTCGGTGTCGATCATTGTCTCTTCCCTCGCTTTTGGTCAGGCAGCCAGGAAGCCGCCGTCGACGGCATAGGTCGCACCCGTGACGTAGCTGGCTTCTGGGCTGGCGAGAAAGGCGATGACATTCGCCACCTCCTCGTTGCGTCCATAGCGGCGCATCGCGATCAGTCCCGAAAAGCCCGCGCGCGCGGCAGCGGGGTCGCCGGGCGCCGCCTGCTGCTCGATCGACTGCATCATCGCATTGTCGATTGGGGCGGGGGCCACACTGTTCACGCGGATATGGCTTGCAGCAAGCTCAAGCGCGGCGGCCTTCGTGAGGCCGAGAATCGCATGCTTGGTAGCGGCATAGGGGCCGATGCCCGGAACCCCGACCTCGCCGGTGACCGACGACATGGTAACGATTGCGCCGCCTGTGTCGGCCATCGCGATCCCGCCATGCTTGATGGCGAGGAAGGTGCTGCGGATATTGGCGCGCATCACGTCGTCGAGACTCTCGACGTCGGCCATCACCAGTGGGACGACGCTGCCTTCCGATCCCGCATTGGCGACGAAGATGTCAAGCCGCCCGAAGCGCGCGATGGTTGCCGCAACGAGCGCCGCTACATCAGCCTCTTCGGCTGGATGCCCGGTGCAGGTCGCGACCCGGTCGGTTTCGCCGAGTGCTGCAACCGTCTCTGCGAGTCGTCCGGCATCGCGGCCCCCGAGCATGAGGCTCGCGCCTTCGGCTAGAAATTTGCGCGCGGTCGCGGACCCGATTCCGCCCGTTGCGCCGGTAATAATGGCGATCTTGCCGTCCAATCGGCCCATCGTTGCTCTCCTCTTCCCATTGTTTTTGCCTTTTTTTCGAGCCGGAAGCGGGTTTGGCTCCGCGTATCGAAAAAGTGACATTGACATCACTTTTACATTATCGCACTATGAGTGCAAGTCGAAAAGACAATGAGCGAACGGAATCGAGAGGGTGCCAATGGTGCAGAATCTAGACAGCAAAGCCGAACAGACGCTGCCGCCGACTCCGAAAGGGCAGGCAACGCGCGAGCGCATGCTCGATGCGGCGACCGAGGTTTTCGGGCAACTTGGCTATGAGGCGACCCGTGTTGTCGACATCAACGCCAAGGCCGGGGTGAGCCACGGCCTGTTCTATCGCCACTTCAAGGACAGGGCCGAAATTCTCGTCGCGGTCCTCGACCGGATGAACGCGCAGCTTCGTCATACCTCGGGGCGCGAAGTGGGCGAAGATGGTGCCGTCACGCTTGCGCAGCTCGAACGGCGCAATATCCAGTTCTTCCGCGAATATGCGCAGAACCGGAAACTGCTTCGCGTGGCGCGCGAAGTCGCGGCGCGCAGCGACGAGATCGGGTTTCGCGAAATGTGGCTGAAGATGCGCAATCGCTATGTCGAGCGCACGCATCGCTGGCTGGATCAGCTCGTCGCGAACAGCGAAATTTCGCCGCTGGAGGATGCCGCCATGGTCGCGGCGGGGTTGAGCGCGCTCACCGAGCAGCTAGCTTATGTCGAGATCGGGCTTGCGGTCGAGGATCCCGAGGCGGCGACCATCGAGCGGCTCGGCCGCAGCTGCGCCCTCATCTGGTACCGTACAATCCGCGGAGCGGCGGCATGAGCCTGATCGATCTCCTCGATATCGCGCCCTTCCAGGGCTCGCGCGAGCATGAGCTGTTTCGCGGCCTGCGGGCCCGTGACGGCCTGTTCTTCAACCCCGAGCCTGACGGACCCGGATTCTGGTCGCTCGCTCGCTACGAGGACATCTCGGCGGCGGCGCGGGACGGCCATCTCTTCATCTCGGGACAGGGAACCCAAATCAAGGATCGCCGCGCCGAAGGCCATGGAGCGCCGAGCGTCCACAACAGCGACGGCACGCTCCATTCGCGGCTGCGCTCGATCGTCATGCCCGGTCTGTCGCGCTCGGTGGTCGAGCGGCGAACCGAGGCATTCGCGCGCATCGCCGAGGAACTGGTGCTCGCGGCGCCGCGCGATGAGGCCTTCGATTTTGTCGATCGCATCGCGGTCCGGCTACCGATGCTCGTCATCGCCGACATGCTCGGCGTGCCGCCCGAGGAAGCGCCGGCGCTTGTCGACTCGGCCAATCTGATGTCCGACGTCAATGCGAGCGACGCGGAGCAAGCGGGGGCACGCCAGCATCTCTTCGACTATTTTCGTCAGCTTGGCGCACTGAAGCGCCGACAGCCCGCCGACGATCTTGCGACCCTGCTGGTCGAGGCCGATTTTCCCGAGGGCGAAGAGTCACAGCAACTGCTCGACGCCTATTTCATGCTGCTGACAATCGCGGGCAATGAAACGACGCGTTTTCTCGTTACCGGCGGTCTCGCGCAATTGGTGCGGCAAGGCGACTATCCGCTTTTGCGCGATCATGGCGAACTGCTGCCGACCGCGACGGAGGAAATGTGCCGCTTCGTCTCACCAGTCACGCACATGCGCCGTACGGCGTCGGCCGACACGGTGGTAGCCGGACAGGCGATCGCTAGGGGCGACAAGGTCGTTTTGTGGTTCGCGAGCGGCAATCGCGATGAAAAAATGTTCCGCGACGCGGACCGGCTGGTTCTCGACCGCAAGCCCAACCCGCATATGGGCTTTGGCATCGGTCCGCATTTCTGTCTCGGCGCACACCTCGCGCGGCTCGAGACGCGGCTGCTGTTCGAAGCGCTCGGCCGGCATATCGAGACCATTGAACTCGTGGGACAACCCGAGCGGCTGCCGTCCAACTGGTTCACCGGCTGGTCGGCGATGAAGGTGTGCTGGCAATGAGCGGCGCATTCCTCGTCACGGGTTCGGCGAGCGGCATCGGCCGATCGCTTTACTATGATCTTGTCGATGCGGGGCATCGGCCGATCGGTCTCGACCGCGCAGCGGGGCCCGGTTGCGACATCGTGTGCGACCTTGCTTCGTCCGAGGCAATCTTGCGCGCCGCGAAGCAGATCGATGGACCGCTTGCCGGTATCGCGCATGTCGCTGGCGTGCCGGGGACGGCGCCGACGGCGGCGGTACTGGCTGTGAACCTGCTGGCGCCGCGGCAATTGACCGACGCACTGGCAGGGCGGCTGGCCGAGGGGGCGAGCGTCGTCGTCGTGTCGAGCATCACGGCCGCGCGCTGCACACTAGACGATGCCGCGAAGGACTGGCTTCTGGGCCTTGAGCCCCGCGAATTGCAGGCCGAGCTTTCGACCCTCGACGGGACATCGGCTTACGAGCATTCAAAGGCGCTGCTCAACCGCTGGATGCTTCACGAGGCGGCTGCGTTCACCTCGCGCCGGATTCGCGTCAATTGTGTCAGTCCGGGACCAGTCGAGACTCCGATTCTTGCCGACTTTCGCAGCTCGATGGGTGCGGACCGGATCGCCGCAGCGGCAGCGCTGACCGGCCGTCACGGCCGACCCGAGGAAATCGCACAGGCTATTTACTTCCTGTTGTCGTCGCGCGCCAGCTGGGTCAACGGCGTCGACCTCAAGGTCGATGGCGGCTTTCATGCGCTGCGCACGCTGGCGGGGCGGGGCTGAACGATGAAGCTGATACTCGTCCGTCACGGCAAGCCCGAAACACAGGCCGGTGCGACCCCCGCCAACCCGCCGCTGTCGGCGCTCGGTCGCGAGCAGGCCGGTCGTGTCGGTCATTATCTCGCCGGAACCGCGGTCGATGCCATCGTTCATAGCGGCATGGCGCGCGCCGCAGCGACCGCGCAGCCGCTCGTCGACCGGCTCGCTATTGTTCCCGAGGCGATCGCCAATCTCGGCGAAGTCGATCGCTACGGGGTCGATTATGCCAATGCCGAGATCATCCGCGCGCGCGGCGACGAGGAATGGCGCCGCTTCCTTGGCGATCCGATTGGCTATTTCGGGATTGATCCGAAGCGGTTCCGTTCCGAGACGCTCGATGCCTTTGCCGAGCTTTTCGAACGCCGCGACCTCGAAACCGTCGCGATCTTCACCCATGGTTTTCCGATCAATATCCTGCTCGGGCAGGCGCTCGGCCTCGATGGCATGGGCCATTTCCTGCCCGACTATGGCTCGATCACGCGCCTTGCGGGCTCGTCGCTTGAACGCCTCGCGGTGGTCAGTGTCAACGAGACCGCGCATTTGTCCGGCCGCTTTATGGACGCCGCGGCATGACCTGGTCGCCCGCCGCGATCGCCGCGCGCGACCCGGGCCGAGAGGCGCTCGTCTTCGGCGCAGAGCGCTGGACCTATGGCGAGTTCGACAGGTTCAGCGCGCGGGTCGCGGCGCTGCTGTGGAAAGATGGATTAGGGCAGGGCGATGTCGTCGCGCTGCTCGTGTCGAACCGGCCCGAATTCCTCGGACTTGCCTGGGCGGCGCAGCGCTCGGGTCTCTATTATCTGCCGATCCCGACCAAGCTGACGTCGGCCGAGGTGCGCTATATCCTCGAGGACAGCGGGGCCAGCGCGCTGATCGCCTCGTCCGATCTCGGCGCGCTCGGCGCGGCAGCCTCGGAGGGGCTCGATATCCGGCGCTATGGTCTCGACGAAAACGGCGACTTTCCGCTTCTCTCCGCGGCGCTTGGCGACCACTCGCCGCCGCCGGTGATCGAGGGCGGCGACATGCTCTACACCTCGGGAACGACGGGCAGGCCCAAGGGTGTGCGCCGGCCGATCGCAGGCGAGACGCTGGGGAGCGACGCGCGCCGCGTCGAGCGCGGCGCGAAGCTATTCGGTTTCGATGCCGATACGGTCTTCCTGTCGCCCGCGCCCCTCTATCATGCCGCGCCGCTGCGCTTCGCAATGAACCTGCTCCGCGTCGGTGCGAAGCTCGTGGGCATGGAGAAATTCGATGCTGCCGCCGCACTCGACCTGATCGAGCGCGAGCGGGTGACGCACAGCCAGTGGGTGCCCACGATGTTCTCGCGGCTGCTGGCGCTGCCCGGGGATGCGCGGGCGGCGAGGGACTTGTCGTCGCATCGCTGCGCGATCCACGCCGGCGCGCCATGCCCGCCTTCGGTGAAGCGCGCGATGATCGATTGGTGGGGGCCGATCCTCCACGAATATTATTCGGGCACCGAAAGCGTTGGCTTCACGCACATTAGCTCGCCCGAATGGCTCACCCGGCCGGGCAGCGTCGGGCGGGCCTTCGGCTGCACGATCCATATTCTCGATGACGATGGCCGCGAAGTGCCGGCCGGAACGACGGGCACCGTCTATTTCGAGGGCAAGGCCGGGCTCGAATATCACAATGATCCCGAGAAGACGCGCGGCGCGCTCGATGCACGGGGCTGGGCGACGATGGGCGACATCGGCCATGTCGACGACGACGGCTTTCTGTTCCTGACCGACCGGCGGAATTTCACCATCATCTCGGGCGGCGTGAACGTCTATCCGAGCGAAGTTGAAGCGGCGCTGATCGAGCATCCCGCGGTGCGCGACTGCGCGGTCTTCGGGCTTCCCGACCCCGACCTCGGCGAGGTTGTGGCGGTGCTGGTCGAGAGCGACGCGGCAAAAGGACCGCACGATCTCGAACTCGCCCGGCGGATTGCCGCAGACATCGCCGCGACGCTCGCCGGGCCGAAGCGCCCCCGACTGTGGCGCTTCGATAGTGTCGGGCGGACCGAAACCGGCAAGATTCACAAGCAGCAGCTGCGCGACGCGAGCCGGGAAGCCGGACGCATGATCGACCTTCGACTATCGGCGCCCGCGCCGGACGGGGCGAGCTGATCAAATTTCAACGAGCATTTTCAGGGAGAGCGAACATGACTTATAATGATGGACGGAAAGCCGCCTTTTTGATCGCCGGGAGCATCTTCGCACTCGCTGCGGTTCCCGCGGGGGCGCAGGATGCGCCGGCGACGCCGGATGCCGCCGCGGCCGAAGAAACGGCGAGCGAGGGGGGGCTTGGCGAGATCATCGTCACGGCCCAGAAACGGTCGCAGAATCTGCAGGACGTCCCCGCCGCAATCTCGGCCTTCTCGTCCGAAGACCTCGCGGCGCGCGGGGTCAGCGAGACCAGCGACCTGATGGGCAGTCTGCCCAATATCCAGGTGACCTCGGCCTATTCGGACACGCAGCCCAATTTCTCGCTCCGCGGTATCTCGGTCGCGAACGAGTTTTCGGCTTCGACCGCGTCGCCGGTCGGGGTCTATGTCGACGAAGTCTATCAGAGTTTCCGCGCCAGCCACGGCCAGCAGCTCTATGATCTCGAGCGCGTCGAGGTGCTGCGCGGTCCGCAGGGCACTCTTTACGGCCGCAACACGACGGGCGGTGCGATCAACTTCATCACGCGCAAGCCCGATCTCTCGGGCAACAACGGCTACCTCACGCTCGGCTACGGCAATTATGACACGATCAAGGCCGAGGGCGCGGTCGAGCTGACTCTTGCCGAGGACAAGGCCGGCATTCGCGCGGCCTTCACGCGAAGCAAGGGCGATGGCTATACCTTCAACCCGACGCAGAACCTGGACTTCGGCACCACCGATTCGATCGCCGGCCGTATCTCGCTCCGCTTCAAGCCGGTCGATACGATCGATATCAATCTCAAGGCTTATTATGCCAAAAATGACCCGCGCCAGGACCTTCCCTATGGCATCGGCTATCTCCAGGGTCGCACCGACGCGGGCGGCTATTCGCGCTTCGATCCGCGCCCCGAACTCGGCGGGCGGCGGCTGAAGCGCAATGAGGTCCAGTCGGATACCGGCGGTGATTATTTTACGCGGTCGAAGGGGCTGTCGCTCAACATCGAAGCCGAACTGGGCGGCGATCTCACCCTGACCTCGATCACCGGCTATGACGTCGGCCGCTATCGCTTGTCGCCCTTCGATTGCGACGGTTCGCCGAACAATATCTGCGCGATCCGCTACGACAGCTCGAGCAAGAATTTCAACCAGGACCTACGCCTGACCTATGATGGCGACCGGCTCAAATTGATCGGCGGCCTCTATTATGGCCAGGACAAGATCGACACGTACAATGAGCCCGATTTCTTCGGCTTCCTGCGTCCGCTTCTCTCGGGTGCCGGCCTGCCCGGCAATTACGGCAATATCCCGATCGCGGTCGGCAATTCGCTCCGCACGCTGCCGGCCTTTGCGCTCGATCCCTCGCTGACGCCTGCCGATCCCGGTTTCTGCGCGCCGGTGGTGATCAATCCCGCAGGCTATTTCGACGCGCGCACGCTGATCGCGTTCAACGCCGACGTGGCCGCGACGAATACGGCTGGCGGGACTGCGGCGCAGAACGCCTGCTTCGCGGCGGGCGCCCCACCGTTCGGACCGATCGCCGCAGACCAGCGCTTCACGCTCAAGCGGCCCTCGACCGCCATTTATGGAGAGGCGGTCTGGGATGTCACGGATCAGCTCAGCATCACGCTTGGCCTGCGCTACACATGGGACAAGGTGAAATATCAGAATGCGCGGACGGTCCTCTTCGGGCTGGACGGGGTGACCCCGATCGCTAACCTCGTCCCTTACAGCTCGCCCTATGATCCGAACCTTCCGGCGTTGAACCAGAAGGAATCCTCGGGCGAACTCACCGGGCGCCTCGTCGTCGACTATAAGTTCAGCGACGATGTGATGGGCTATGCAAGCTACAGCCGCGGTTATCGTTCGGGCACCTATAACGGGCTCGCTTATCAGGATGTGAGCCAGGTCTATTTCCTCGATCCCGAGAAGGTGAACGCCTATGAGGTCGGGTTGAAGACGCGCCTGCTCGACAACAAGCTCCAGCTCAATCTTGCCGGCTTCTATTATGATTATTCGAACCAGCAGATCGCCCAGATCATCGGCGCGACGTCCTTCCTGCGTGCAGCAAACGGACGCGTCTTTGGCGGCGAGGCCGAACTCGCCCTGCAGGCGACCGACGCGATCCGTTTCGATGCCTCGGTGGGCTATCTCAACAGCAAATATAAGGGCAACAAGATCGACCCGACCGATCCGGCCAGCCTGACACTCAACATCAACGGCAACCAGTTCCCCAACGCGCCCAAATGGACGGCGTCGGCGGGGGTCGACGTGACGCTGGTCGACAGCGGTCCGCACAAGTTCCAGGTTCGCGGCGACGTCCAATATATGGGTAAATATTTCTTCGACCCGTTCGGTTCCTACGGCCAGAATCCCTGCGACAAGCCCGCCGCAGGTTCGCAGGTGCTTGCGGCGACGCCCGAGATCGCTTGCGGCAATCCTGACTATGTCCTCTTCAACGCCAGAGCGACTTATACGTTCGACGAGCGCTTCTCGGTCGCGTTGTGGGGCAAGAATCTGACCAACAAATTCTATTATACCTATGGTCTGAACCTCAACGCCTTCTACCTCGACTATCTCGCTCGCGGTGCCCCGCGCACCTACGGCGTCGAAGCAACGATGCGCTTCTGACGACCCAGAGCAACCGAAAGTCCGCTTTTCCGCCGCATAACGGCGACGGGAGGGCGGGCCGGACGGCCCCGCGCCACCATCAGGGAATGAGAGTATGACAGGCAGGCTGGAAGGCAAGGTGGCGCTGGTCACCGGCGCGGGATCGGGGCTCGGCGCGGCGATAGCGCGGCGCTTCGCGGACGAAGGCGCGCGCGTGATCGTCTCCGATGTCAATCTCGCGGCAGCGAGCGAGGTTGCTCGCCATCTCGGCGGCGGAGCGGTGGCGTTGAGGATCGACGTTGCCGATCCGGCTGATTGGGCAGCCGCCTTGCCGGCAGTAGAGGACGCCTTCGGAGCACTTCACATCCTCGTGAACAACGCCGGAATCTGCTTGACGGGTTCGGTCGAGGATATCTCGATCGAGGACTGGAAGCGGACGCATGCCATCGATCTCGATGGGGTCTTCTATGGCATGCGCAGCTGCCTGCCGCTGATGCGACAGAGCGGCGGCGGCGCGATCCTGAATATCTCGTCGATTTCGGGGATCGTCGCGGCGGGCAACCTCGCCGCCTATAATTCGGCTAAGGCGGCGGTGCGTCACCTGACCAAGTCGGTGGCGCTGCACTGCGCCAAAACGGGCGGCAAGATCACCTGCAATTCGCTCCATCCGACCTTCATCGACACACCCTTGCTCGACGGGCTGACGGCGGGGCAGACGCGCGAAGATGTCCTGGCCAAGCTTGCCCGGCAGATTCCGCTCGGGCGTGTCGGTGTACCGGACGATGTCGCGAACGCCGCGCTCTATTTCTGTTCGGACGAAGCAAGCTTCGTGACGGGTGCCGAGCTGGTGATCGATGGCGGTCTTTCGGCGATGTGACCCGAGCACGGCATGCCGCAACCACCACATTAATTAGGATCGGAGCCAATAGCTCATGAGTATCTCTGACCGCGCCCTCGCCATCGCCGCCAAGGTCGAAACCTTTGTCCGCGAAACCGTCGTTCCCTATGAGAGCGATCCACGCCGCGACCATCATGGCGCGCCGACCGACGAACTGATGATGGAGATGCGCGAGCATGCGCGTGCGGCGGGCGTCCTGACCCCGCACATCCTTGGCGACGGCGATCACCTCAACCAGCGCGAGACCGCGGTCGTGCTGATCAAGAGCGGCCTCTCGCCGCTCGGCCCGCTTGCGTGCAACACGATGGCGCCCGACGAGGGCAATATGTATCTGCTCGGCAAGGAAGGCAGCCCCGAACTCAAGGAGCGCTTCCTGAAGCCGATGGTCGAAGGCCATGTCCGTTCGGCCTTCTTCATGACCGAGCCCGCCGAAGAGGGCGGCGCCGGGTCCGACCCGTCGATGATGAAAACGACATGCCACCTCGACGGCAATCATTGGGTCGTGAACGGCCGCAAGACCTTCATCACCGGCGCATTGGGCGCGCGCGTCGGGATCGTGATGGCGAAGTCCGAGCAGGGCGCGTGCATGTTCCTCGTCGACCTGCCCGATCCCGCGGTCCGCATCGACGATGTGCCCAACACGATCGACAGCTCGATGCCCGGCGGCCACGCAACGATCACTATCGATAATCTCCGCATTCCCGCCGACCAGATGCTGGGCGAGGCCGGCGAAGGTTTCCGTTATGCGCAGGTGCGCCTGTCGCCCGCCCGCCTGTCGCACTGCATGCGCTGGCTGGGCGCGTGTATCCGGGCGCACGAGATTGCGACCGACTATGCCAACCGCCGCGAGGCGTTCGGCAAGGCACTGATTGACCATGAAGGCGTCGGCTTCATGCTCGCCGAGAATATGATCGACCTGAAGCAGGCCGAATTGATGATCGACTGGTGCGCCTCGGTGCTCGACACCGGATCGCTCGGCACGGTTGAAAGCTCGATGGCCAAAGTCGCGGTATCCGAAGCCTTGATGCGCATCGCCGACCGCTGCGTGCAGGTGATGGGCGGGACCGGGGTCACCGACAAGACGATCGTCGAGCAGGTGTTCCGCGAGGTTCGTGCCTTCCGCATCTATGACGGCCCGACCGAGGTCCACAAATGGAGCCTCGCCAAGAAGATCAAGCGCGACTGGAAGGCTGGCCTGTGAGTGGGGGAGGCGAGCACGAGGCGGCCACGGCGGCCGTGCGCGACGGTTTCGCCTTCGACGAAGCGGCGTTGCGCGACTGGCTGGTTTTGCATGTCGACGGTTTTTCGGGGCCGCTCAGCATAGAGCGTTTCAAAGGCGGTCAGTCCAACCCGACCTACAGGCTGTGCACGCCGCGCGCGCATTATGTGCTCCGGCGGAAGCCGCCGGGGCCGCTGCTCCCTGGCGCTCACGCCATCGAACGCGAAGTTCGCGTGCTGACGGCGCTCAAGGCGGCCGGCTTTCCCGTGCCGCACATCTTCGCGCTGTGCGAGGAGCCGGCTGTTATCGGGACGCCCTTTTATATCATGGAAATGGTCGAGGGCCGGATCTTCTGGGACGCGACCTTCCCGTCTGTTCCGCATGCAGAACGGTCCGCCTATTTCGATGCGATGAATGAGAAGATTGCCCGGCTTCACGCGATCGATCCTGTGGCGGTTGGACTCGGCGATTACGGCAAGCCCGGCGACTATTTCGCACGGCAGATCGGTCGCTGGTCCAAACAATATCTCGCCGACGATCTCGCCGGGCGCGATCCGAATATGGACTATATGCTCGAGTGGCTTCCGGCCCATATTCCGGAAAGTGATGCGACGGCCATCGTCCATGGCGACTTCCGGTGCGACAATATGATCTTCCACCCGACCGAACCGCGGATCGTGGCAGTTCTCGATTGGGAATTGTCGACGCTCGGCCATCCCTTCGCCGATTTTGCCTATCATGCGATGATGTACCGGATGCCGCCGCATGTCGTGGCAGGACTTGCGGGCTCCGATCTGGAGGCGCTCGGCATTCCGTCCGAAGCTCGGTATGTCGGCGATTATTGCGGCCGCACCGGCATGCCCGATACCGACTATGCGTTCGCTCTCGCGTTCAACTTCTTCCGCCTTGCTGCGATCTTTCACGGGATCAAGGGGCGGGCCATTCGCGGCACCGCCTCGTCGGCAGAAGCGCATGAGCGCGCGCGGGCCTTTCCAGAACTCGCTGCGCTGGCGGTCGCGCAGACGCGGCCCGGATGCGGCCCCTTGTCACCCTGAAATTTGAGGAAACAGATATGCCAGAGATTTGCATCGTTCTGCGCGACGGCAGCGAGCGGCTCATCGACGCCGGTCCCGAATATTCGCTGATGGAAGCCATTCGTGACGCCGGCGTTGATGAAATGCTCGCGATGTGCGGCGGCTGCTGCTCATGCGCGACCTGTCACGTTTATATTGAAGAGTCCGGAGGCGATTTGTCCGGGCCGTCGGCGGACGAGGATGACCTCCTCGATTCGACCGGCTGTCGAACAAGCCAGTCGCGCCTCGCATGTCAGGTCCGGCTGGCCGAAGCGACCATTAAGAGAGCGCGCATCGCTCCCGAGGATTGACCAAGTGGACAGTCTCCGCCGACGCGGGTGACAAGAGAAGGGTAAGGCCGCCGCATGCGTGCAAAATTCACATTCGACCTGACAGGCCGGACCGCGCTGGTGACCGGCGCGTCGTCGGGGATCGGGCACCGCTTTGCGACCTTGCTTGCCCGATCAGGCGCGCGGGTGATTGCGGCCGCCCGGCGAACCGAACGACTGGACGCACTTTGTGCAGATATTCGTAAATCAGGGGGCGAGGCAATCGCGATCGGTATGGACGTCGCCGACGAAGCCTCGACCGTTGCTGCCTATGACGCGGCAGAGCGGGCATTCGGCGTCATCGACACGGTCGTCGCGAATGCCGGCATCAGTCCTGCCGGAAGCGCGCTGGGGCTCTCGGTGGACGATTTCGACCTCACGATGAGCGTGAACCTGCGCGGCGCCTTTTTGACGGCGCGCGAAGGCGCGCGGCGTATGGTGGCCAGCGACATAGGCTCAACAGGGTCCGGACGGGTCGTGTTGATAGGCTCGGTTACCGGGCAGCACGCATTTCAGGGCATCGTTCCTTATGGGGCCTCAAAAGCCGCCGTTGCCCAGATGGGGCGCCTGCTGGCCAAGGACTGGGCGACTAAGGGGATAAATGTCAACACGATCGCGCCGGGCTATATGGAAACCGACATGACCAGTGAGCTCTGGGAAATCGAAAAGGGAAGGGCACTTCTTGAAGGCTTTCCCCGCCAGCGCTTGATGCAGACCGATGCATTGGATCCCCTACTGCTCTACCTTTGCTCTGACGCTAGTGCACCGGTTACCGGCAGCCTCTTTACTGTCGATGATGGGCAGACTCTCTAGCCTCTGATCAGATCGCAAAGGGGGCCTGTACTGCAACCGGCGGACTCCTGCCGTGCAAGCCCGCCCCGGTTTGGCGATCCCAAGCGCCTTTTTGGCGTTTTCTGTACAAGCGGGGGCGATCGAGCGCCCCGTGAAACCGTTGGAACCCAGAAGAGATCTTCCTCGCAAAGGACAGATATCTTACACTTGGCGCCCGTTCGATCTGGATCGGACGGGCGCTTCCTTTTTTGTCGCGCTCCTGCCGGTTCGCCTCCAAGCCCGGTGGTACAAGCGCCTACGCTGACCTGCCCCCCGCTGGTCCCGCGGTCATAACGAGAGTCTGCCGGTTTGATATTCGTGCTCGCCCACCGGCACAAGCGCGTCGGGCGTGACGCCTCCATTTGTCCGCCGTCAGCACCAATGGCACAGATTTGAGGTTGTGAATTAAGGAGGGTTGGGGCTTCGTCGTAGTGACGAAGGAACGAAGATGAAGCCCCAACCCTCCTTGAAAAAATCGCCGGTAAAGGCCCCCGCTGAGCGGGTGGTGAAGGACATCCGGCGACAGACCCGCCGGCACTTCTCGGCCGAGGACAAGATCCGTATCGTGCTGGATGGCCTGCGCGGCGAGGACAGCATTGCGGAGCTGTGCCGCAAGGAAGGCATTGCCCAGAGCCTGTATTATACCTGGTCCAAGGAGTTCATGGAGGCCGGCAAGCGCCGCCTGGCCGGCGACACCGCCCGTGCCGCGACCAGCGGCGAGGTGCAGGATCTGCGGCGCGAAGCCCGCGCCCTGAAGGAATGCGTGGCCGACCTGACGCTCGAGAACCGCCTGCTCAAAAAAAGCATGATCGCGGATGGGGGCGACGACGAATGAGGTATCCGGCATCCGAAAAGCTCGAGATTATCAGGATCGTTGAGCAGTCGCACCTGCCCGCCAAGCGCACGCTGGACCAGCTCGGCATTGCCCGCCGGACATTCTATCGTTGTCCGCCGTCAGCACCAATGGCACAGATTTGAGGTTGTGATTTAAGGAGGATCTGGGCTTCGTCGTAGTGACGAAGGAACGAAGATGAAGCCCAGATCCTCCAATGTAAAATCGCCCGCCAAGGCC